>NZ_JBSSBX010000007.1:0-23556 GCF_054059235.1 Sphingomonas sp. UYP23 | reverse complement strand
CGGTCAAGTATTATGAGATGAGGACGGCTAGCTTCTCATTTCACGCACCCCATTCCTCATGATACCCCACCCCATTCCTCATGATACCCCACCCCAAAACTCATGATACCCCACCCCATTCCTCATGATAGGCCGGAATCGGCTTTTAAAAGCAAAGAGATGCAACCCCCTGAATCATAGAATCCTAGAATCATGAATCACCGCGCGCGGACAAAGAGGATTTAATGGAATTGGCCTATGGAATTGGCCTGTGGCCAATGCGCTGCTGATGCGTGCCGGCTACGCCGTCACAAGGCGGCCCAAGGGCCGCAGGCTTAGCGAGGAAGAAGTTAGCCGAAGAGGGGGTGAGATCATCTGCTGACGGTCACCCAACGTGCCGGTTCAGCGCGTACTTAGATCCGGCCCGCCTCTACCAGCTGGCCGAGCACGGCGTTCACACGGGTCTGCCATCCGGGGCCGCTTCCCGCAGATGCTCGACCGTCTTGGCATCCAGGCGGATTTTGACCTCTACCTTCGGTGCTTCCGACTTCGGCCGCCCGCGCCGGGAGGGCTACAGCCCGGCCATGAACGTAGCGTCCATCGCCGGGCTGTCGCAATGGCGCGGTCCTTGGCCGGGTCCATAAATTATCCGGTCGGTTGCGGTTGCAAGGGCACCCATCCGTCTTTGCAGGTATGGGTCTTGGCGTTCCAATGACCGGCGCAGCCGTACATGCGCTGCTCGATCTTAGGTTCCTTGGCCCATTGGTAGGCGAGGGCTGCCACAAAGATCAGCCCCAGGCCGATCAGGGCGGCGTAGAGCCATTCCTTGAACCGATCGAGCCAGATGCCCGTGCTGGCCCGCTGGAGCCTGTCAGCGGCCCGCAGAAGGTCTTGGACGGTCGATCCTACATGCTGGCTCCAGTCGGCACGCTGGCTGGCTTCCTGGGCGATCTGGCGGGCCAGCGTGGCCGTCTGCTCCGCGACCCCCTCAGCCCCTGCCTTGCGCATGGCGTCGAGCAGGATGCGATAGTCGGCCTGGGGATCACCTGATGATGGGGGAGCGTCGAAATCGGAAGGGTTGAACGGGTCAGCCATCGGCAACACCCCGGAAGGTCCAACCCTCGAACGCTTTGCGGTCTTGGTCGCGAACGATCCGGTCCATCAATTCCTTGAGGCCGGCTTCCCACTCCGCGTCCTTCATCGCAGCATCGAGCAGCAGGCCACCGAGGATGATTTTTCGGCGGGCATCGGCTTTGCGATTGAGGGTGGCGGTGCGGGCTTCGAGCAACTGCAACCGGGCCTTGGCCTGCTGGACCTTGAGGCGGGCATTTTCTATAGCTTCGGGTGTGGGAGCGGCCATGATCGGTCCTTTCGCTACGTCATTGAGGTAGCATTACACCAGAGCGACTGAAAGGAGAGAATGGCGCACTTATGCAAACTTGCGTTTGCGTGCGTCGGGGGATACCCCGAACCCCAGCGGGCTGTCGCCCGCGCCATGCTTCCGCATGGCAAAGGAGTGCGCGGCGATGGCGAGCTTCCATCTTGCGGTGAAGACGGTAAGCCGCTCTGCCGGTCGCACCGCGACGGCAGCAGCGGCTTACCGTGCGGGCGTCGAGATTGCGGACGAGCGCACCGGCGTCGTCCACGATTACACCCGCAAGCAGGGCATCGAACACCGCGAGATCGTCGCGCCTGCCAACGCACCCGAATGGGTGCGCGACCGGTCGGCGCTGTGGAACGCGGCCGAGCAGGCCGAGACGCGCAAGAATTCGACCGTGGCGCGGGAATATGAAATCGCGCTCCCGGCCGAGTTGTCGGCCGACGAGCGCCGCACCCTCACGCTCGACCTGGCGCGGGAGATCAGCGAGCGGCACGGGGTGGCGGTGGACGTTGCGATCCACGAACCTGGTCGGCAGGGCGATCAGCGCAACCACCATGCGCACCTCCTGACGACGACGCGGCGGATCGGCGCGGAGGGGCTGGGGGAGAAGAGCCGCGAGTTGGACCAGAAGACCAGCGGGGAGGTGGAGCGCTGGCGGGCGCGCTACGCCGAGATGCAGAACGCGGCGCTGGAACGGGCGCAGGTGGCCGAGCGGGTCGATCACCGCAGCCACCAGCGGCGCGGGATCGAGCAGGAGGCGACGGTGCACATGGGGCCGGGGGTCGCGGCGATGGAGCGCCGGGCCGAGCGGGAGGCGCAGCGCGATGGGCGTGCGTATGAGCCGGTGGCGGAGGTCGCCCAGCACAACGCCGGCGTCCTCGAGCAGCGGTCTTTGCGTCAGTATATCGAGCTCGGATCGGAGTGGCTGCGCGATGCGAGCCAGTGGGTGGCGGGCCGACTGCACGGGTTCGCGGCAACGTTGAGCGGCGCAGTCGAGCGCGATCGGCGCGAAGCGGCCGAGGCGCAGCAGCGCGAGCAGCTCGCCGCCGAGCGCGCCCGCCTTGCTGTGCAGGAGCGTCAACAGGCCCATGCCCGGGAGCAGGTGGCCGAGCGGTTCAGGACGATCGCGGCGCGGCGCGAGGCGGGCGCCCACGGCTATAGCGACCATAGCAGCGACTGGCGGGCGGCGCCTGAGGCGCTCCGCAAGGCGGTAGACGCCTATAACGGCGCGAACCAGCACACCAAGGATCTGTATATCGAGCAGATCCAGCGAGAGCCCCAGATGGCGCACGCCATAGGGCAGCTCATGCACGATCGCGAGCGCGTCCTGCAACGCGATCGGGATCAGGGGATGGGCCGGTGAACAAACACCGCGGAATCGATGGCCGTGCTAAACAGCACCAATAGCATGACGTGGAGGCCGATATGGCGACCGTTCGCTAGACCATTACCCTGACCGAACAGCAGAATGCGTGGATCGCCGCCCAGATCGACGCCGGCAGCTACACCAATGACAGCGAGGCGATCCGTGACCTCATCCGGCGCGAGCAGGAACGGGGCCTGGAGATCGAGAGCATCCGTCAGGCGCTGATCGAGGGCGAGCAGAGCGGGGAGCCACAGCCGTTCGACTTTGCCGCTTTCAAGCAACGCAAGGCCGGTTGCGCAATTATATAAACTTTTATATATACCGACTATGGATGACGAGATTATGGAAATCGACTTCCGTGGCGGGTCGCTTGATGACCTCCGGGATTTCCCAGGAGAGGCCCGCAAGGAAGCCGGCTACCAGCTCGACAAGGTGCAGCACGGCGAAGAACCATCCGATTGGAAGCCTTTTCCCACAGTTGGAAAAGGCGTTCGGGAAATCCGCATATCGGAGGATGGCGATGCTTTCCGTGTAATGTATGTCGCGAAATTTGAGAATACTGTTCACGTTCTTCACTGTTTCCAGAAGAAAACGGAAAAGACTAGTAAGCCGGATATCGAGATCGCTACTAAGCGATACAAAGCACTCTTAAAGGAGCTAGGACAATGACCAGCACCAAATTCAAGAGCGTTTGGGACGCGATCGAAGATACTCCGGCAGATGCGGAGAACATGAAGCTCCGGTCTTCGTTGATGCGCGCGCTTGAAAGGCAGATTCGGACACGTGAATGGACGCAAATCGAGGCGGCTCAGCGCTTCGGAGTGACACAGCCTAGGATCTCGGACCTAATGCGCGGCCGCATCAACCGCTTCAGCTTGGACACGCTGGTGAACATGGTCAGCGCAGCTGGCCTCCACGTTGATATGCGGGTGGCTGAAATGGCTTGATTTCAGGGAGTATCTGTCGGTCGCTGTCTACCCAGTTGCAGACGTTCGAGGTCGCGCACGTATTCAAATAAAGGTTGGGGCAGCTCATCCACGATCGCGAGCGTGTCCTGCAACGTGATCTGGGGCTGAACCGGTGACGGGGCGACCTTGCCCACTTCTCGTCTCGATCAGGGCAGTTCGGGAAGGCAGCCGTTCCGCTACCGCCCAACTTCGGACATTTCGTCATCTCTACGCCGCTTTCAAATTCGAACGTTTCTGAAAGAAACGCCGATAAATCAGTTGCTTGCCGACAACCGTGAACCCATGTCCGAATAATGTACGGGAGCCATCGTAACGGCGGCACTCCATGTCAAAGCGTGCGACGGCCTTGAGAAGTGAACATTTCCGATAGGCCGCATCCCAATCAGGAACGCGCCTGCCTTCCTGGCTGCCGCTTGGCAGCCGGGAAGGCAGGCATGGCTATCGACGAATTTTATCCGGCAACGAGCGTTGCGATGCGCTCACGGGCCGATGCCATTGCGGCCTGGTCCTGCTCGGCTCCATAGGCGACCCCTTCGGCCCGCACGACCTCGATCTCGCTGATGCCAAGGAAACCGAGGATCGCGGTCAGATACGTTGCGAGGTGCTCCGCGCCGGCGAACGGACCCTGCGAGTAGATGCCGCCGGACGAGAGCGCGAGATACGCTTTTGCCGTTAGCAGACCCTTCGGGCCTTCCGGGGTGTAATGGAACGTCTGGCCGGCAATCGCGATATGATCGATCCAGGCCTTCAGGGTCGAGGGAACCGAGAAATTGTACATCGGCGAGCCGATCACGACGACATCGGCAGCCT
The DNA here is from genome assembly GCF_054059235.1 of Sphingomonas sp. UYP23. Lineage (NCBI taxonomy): Bacteria > Pseudomonadati > Pseudomonadota > Alphaproteobacteria > Sphingomonadales > Sphingomonadaceae > Sphingomonas > Sphingomonas sp. UYP23. Next base: position 19,052 of record NZ_JBSSBX010000007.1, on the reverse strand, counting down.
TGAGCTCGTCGACCAGCGTTTTGGATCGCGTGGCCGTCGCCGTGAGTGCCGCATCCTTTTCGCCCTCCGGGCCCCACGCCAGACGAATGGTCATGTCGACGTGCGGCAAGGGATCGGCGACGAGGTCGCGGTAAACGATCGTCGCACCGGCATTGCCCGCTTTCAGCTTTTCGGCCAGCTCGGCCGAAAGGCGGCGTGAATGCGAGGCCGGGGCGTCACTGGCGCTAGCGTCGATGTGCAAGATGTTCATGAGGGGCTCCTTGCTTTACCACCGGGACGGTGCCCGTCGGCTCGCGAAGGCAGATGGCGGTATCGATCATCGCCCGCAAGAAGTCCTGACCATGCAACCGGCAGAGCGAGTGATTGTCGGCACCAGACGTTTGCCGCAGAGGCGGCAGCTGTCGATGGCGACCCCACTGTGACGCAGTAAAGCCCCTTCCACGCGTTCCCCGCGCGGTCCGATCCCATCGGAAGGCCGTCGTGCTCTTGATGCGAAAATCAAAAGTTTTGCATCAGCGATAGCAGCCCAAAACGACTGGTCGGCAGCTGCTTAATTTCAGCCGTTCAGTGATGATTAGGCATTCCTAACGGTCTTCGAATGCTAGATGCACGTTCTAACTCGCGGAGTTCAAGATGCTCATTACGCCGTTTTTATTGATGGCCGCGCTTCAAGCGCCCGCGTTGCTCCCCAGTGATCACATCCTTCAGATTGCGAAAACATCTCAAGCTCTCAGCAAGCAGGACGTGTTGGGTTATCCGAGTCTTTGGCAGCCGTCCGCTGCTGAAGCTGCGCGCGCAAAGGTCGCTCTATATCGCTTCCTCGACGCTGATCGTCGACCGCTTCTGAAATGGGATCGATCCCCTCAAATCGAGCGGGTTTCACCGATCGATTACGAAATTCAATACCTTGGCACCCACATTAATACAGAAACAGCACGCTTCACCCTAAAAGGAACGAAAATAATTTTAATTCATGCGGCTGCGAAAATGAATATCTTACGACTTGGTGATGACCTTGACCATGCGGAGCTATTAGTAGCTGACGGAGGAAAAGGTTACTTCGATGCTTATTACGATTTGAAAAATGATAATCTAATTATGTTCTCTTTCCACGGAGTGGCATGACGCCTTTTGCTGAGACATCTTGTAACGGCAAATGCAAAGACTCACTTTTTCATAGTGATATGAAAACCATAATTTGGTATCAGCGTTGACGCATGAACGACGGGCAGGAGCCACCCACTGGCGGATCGGTCGTCACCATGTAATCTAGTGCCATGAAGGTTCTATTGCTCCTGCTAATTGCTGCTCTGGTTGTATCGGCCTGCTCGGAACTCCGGCCTGTTGAGCGGAAATGGATGTCGCGCCCTGCGCAAAAATCAGCTTATTCGGCCATGCTGATCGAGGACACCTACAATGCCGGAGAAAGCAACGAATACCATCTACGGCTGGATACCGCCCCAGCCGGTGACGATGGTTGGTTCTTTAAAGATGATCTGGATACTGGCCTGATTATTAGCCCTAAGCCGGGCCTCAGATGGACATCTCCTACGGATTTACTTGTCACCGTTCATACCGCAGAAATTGAAGGGAAGACTCGACAAGCCCTAGGTGGAAACCACCATCCGGTCGGATCTCTAACCGTTCGTTACATCGCCGATCAACCTAAGCAATAACTGACAGCTGCTGACCAGCCGTTTCCGCGCCAGCGATGCAAAAATCACAAGTTTTGCATCAGATGGAAAAGCGCACAAAACCCGGTACTTCCATGATGCATAATTCCGATGCACAATCGGTGCATGATTTACGGCTACGCACGCGTCTCATCCAACGGTCAGGACTTGGCACAGCAGCTCGCCCAGCTCGACGCGGCCGGCTGTACGAAGGTCTACCGCGAGAAGATAAGCGGCGCGACCGCCGAGCGACCCCAGCTCAAGCGCGCGATCGGCGCGCTCAATGCCGGCGACGTGCTGATGGTGACATCGACCGATCGTCTCGCCCGCAACACGCGCGACCTGTTGAACATCCTCCATGCAGTGAAGGAAGCCGGTGCCGGCTTCCGCTCGATCGCGGAGCCGATGGTGGATACCACCTCGCAGTTCGCCGATGTCATCATCGCCGTGCTGGGGGTTGCCGCCAGCTATGAGCGTCATCGTATCACCGAACGCACCGCTGCCGGCAGGGTCCAGGCCAAGGCCCGTGGCGTCAAGTTCGGCCGACGTGCCGCCCTCACCCCTCACCAGCAGTCCGAGGCCCTACAGCGGCTTGCTGCCGGCGACACGCAGCGCACCGTCGCGGCGCTCCTCGGGGTCGATCAGGCGACGATATCGCGGCTGTCCCGGAGGCAGGACTGAACGGCAAGGATCGGGTGGGGAGCGGTCCGGCCGCTTTCGCGCGGCCAAGCGTGGCAAACCGTCCTTCATTGAGCCTTTAGCTGGCGTGGCCAAGCACAAGGCTGCTGCGCCGTGGCAATTCGGGACGATCGAGTGAGCAATGGCCTGACGATCGATCAATCCACCTGTTTGTGCATGGTGAAGGCCGTCGGCCTTTTGTCGGGGCCATAAGTGCCCGTGACGCGAATGGTTTTTCCGTCGGGCATTAGTTGCATCGAGAACGTGTCATCGACTGTACCCTTTGCCGAAAAATCTGTTTCGACAATAAGGTCGGGTCTTGGTCGTGTAATTTGCGCTCGGACGCCGGAATTGTCCCCATCGAGCGTTACCAGCGGCCCTCCAATGATGGCGTCGAATCCCGAGCCGCCATCCGTGCGCTGGCTAAAGCGATTGCCCTCGAGCTTCAGGATCCAATCATGTTTGGAATCTACCACCACACTGATGAGCTTCCATGTTCCGGAAAGCAGATGAGCGCCGTTTTTCGCCGAGCCGACACGGCGCTTCACCGTCACGCTTCGAACGGCTTTGCCGTCTGGGCTCGTGTAGCTGGCCACATGCGATGTCAGGGAATTGCCATCGGGAGAGACGCTATAATCAACGGTATAAGCAAGTTTACCGCGGATTTTGTCGATCTCCTTGACGAGATGGTCGCTATCGATCGAGATCGTCTGCTCGTCGACATACACGTCGTCAGCGACGGGATGAGGACGACCATCTGCTGTGATACTCGGATTATCGTCTCGCTTGAAGCGCCCATCGCGCACTTTAAAGACCGTTGGCTTGGTATCTCCGGTAATTGACGTGGTGTCCTCCCGCCAGCGGCCGCTGAAAGGATAGTCAGGGTTTGCCGCCGCAGCGCCAGCGCAACCGGCCAGCACGACAAGGGTGATCAACTGTGCGCCGCTGGCGAACACCTTGTACTGACAAATCCCTCTGCGACGCATCATTGGCAACCCCCCAATATTCGGCACAACTTATTACGACGCACCTTGGCTCGCACGAGCCTCATTGCAGCATGTTGCCCTGCTGAAGAACGGTCTGCAATCGGGAAGCACATAGCCACGCCGGAACGGCCTGATTGGGCGCTTGCCGACCGACCACTTTCCCCGCCGATAGCTGCTGTTGCAAAAGGGAACCCTTTTGCAACGAAAACTATGATGCCGCTTGCGCTAGCGGGCCGAAACGAAGCTCTCGGAAGAGATGATGTTTAGGGAAAGCCCGCATTAGAAATTTGTAGATTTGAAATCAGGACGGGTGTGCCTTGTACGGTCGACCAGGTAGCGGATGCCTATGATCATCATGCTTGTTTTCGTTGTCGCCTTTTTGGCTTTCATCGTCAGCGCCGTAGCAGGCGGCGGTGCCGGATTGGTGCTGGTTCCCCTCCTGCGTCTGATCCTTCCAGTGGCCTCGATCCCGGGCGCGCTATCAATCGGCACTGCTGCCAGTTCGGTGTCGCGCATCTGGCTTTTCCGAACGCACATCCGCTGGGATGTTGTACGCCGCTTCGTACCCACAGCATTGCCAGCCGCGGCTGCGGGCGCCTGGCTGCTAACACGGTTCGAGCCGGTCTATGTCGAATTTCTGCTGGGCTGCTTTCTGCTTTTCAACCTGCCGGCCCTGTTTCGTCGCAGCCCGGCGCCGGGGACGGAACTGCCCCTACCACTAGGTCGCCTGCCATGGCTGGGTGCTGCGGCAGGACTGCTGTCCGGGTTCACCGGTGCGGTCGGCGTCATATTCAACCGATCGTATTACCGTATCGGGCTGACGAAGGACGAGATCGTGGCGACGCGCGCCACGAACGAAGTACTTCTGCACCTCCTAAAGATCGCGCTGTATGCGGCGTTCGGGCTATTGCCGCGATCCGCGCTAATCGCGGGCGCACTGATCGCGACGGCGGCCGTGCTGGCCTCGCTAACCTCACGTCAGGTGCTTTCGCTCATGCGCGAGAGCCTGTTTCGGCGTGCGGGGCTTTTCGCGATGGTGACGTCGGGGGTAGTCATGTTTAGCCTCTCGGGCACTCAGATCATGGCAATTCATCGCGCGTGGGTCGCCTACGTCGCGCCGGGCGAGGAGCATGAGATCCAGCTCTATTGGGGAGGCGTGCGCCGGGGCGCGATCGAGCGGGAGGAAGACGGTGGTCTAGTTGTTGAGCGGGTCGTTGCTCTGTCCGAGTTGCCCACAGCGGTTCTGACGGCGCTACCTGCGATCGCTACTCCAGGAGAGATCGTCATGATCGAAGAGGTACGCGGACAAGGACGATACTACGAAATTTACCGGCGACACGCTGGCGTCGTCCGAAAGGTCGAGGTGACATCCGAGGGCACGCCGCGTCATCGCGCTTTGCCGCGCTGACACATTCGAGCTTTTAACATCGGGCCTACTGGTATCATCCCGATTGGATTCTGTTTCGAGAAAAATCGCAGCGGCGCTACGTTCCTTGCGTGCATCGGATATGTGCATCACGAAACCGCCCGAATTCAGCCGTTCCGAGCGCGATGCAGAACCTGTGCAGACTGTGCGAAAACTCCCGGGGAGCAGCCCAAAGACCGCTGACCGGGCCGATATCCGCCCATTTTGGAGCGTGTAGAGGCCTCAAACAGGTCGAAACGTCGCTTTGCCAAGCCGATTTTCGATCCGCGATCGAGTTTTCGCACAGTCTGTGTGAGTTTTGCATCAAACGCGCAGAAAGCAGTGATATATATAGTTGCCAGAGCGCTATTTCTCGCTAGCTGATTTTATCGCGCCATAGACACAACCCAAACCCAGCAGGCTATAAATCGCAATTATCGACCAATACCATTGGGCGTCAGTTTCACGTCCGACAAAACTTCCTAGTAATAGGCGGGCCTTTCCAGTAAATAGCGCTATTCCAACGATGCTTGCGCTGGCAAATACACCTATCACGAACCAACGACCACGACTGATTACCATGCCATATTCCCCCAAAATACCTTATAGCGTTGGTAGAAATAGAACCTGTCTTTGATATCGCCTTAGCAGGTCATTTTGACAGTTCTAGATGTGATGCAAAATCTTTGATTTTTTGCATCAGAAAAAAGATTGATTTTGTGGATTCATGTCGATGGTAGGGCTTGCGTCATTCCTTTCGCAAGTGCAGCATGGCGACGCCTTTCAGGCATCCTCTCCTAACACTTTAGGGCCTGCTCACGCGGGCCCATTTTTTTGTCTGATGTTCGCGACGCTTCGTGCCGTTCGAAAGGGACCCCTTTTGCAACATCACTCATCGGGTCGACCGAACAGGCGACCGAAGAACCCCCGCTTGGATTCCGTAGGGCCAGGTCCTGCCAGCAACCCAATCACTCGGGCCTGTGCCTCGCGTCGTTCCTCGTCCGACCGATCAAGGCGCTGACGTAGGTCATCGACTACGCCATCACGATCACGAAGCTGTTCACGCAACAGTTCAACTTCTCGGAGCAACCCCCCTGTTTCCATTAGGGTTTCTCTGTTTCCTATAGGGGTGTCAAACCGAACCTTTTCAACCGTTTCCGACTGCTTAGGAGGAAACACCCGAAACAGTTCAGATGTTTCGATCAGGTAGCCGTTATCTGTCTTTTCGGCATAGCTAAGACGGCCCGACTTCAGAGCTTTAGAGACAGTTCCCTTGCTGACACCAGCCAGCTCGGCACCCTTTGTCATCGAGACTGTAGCCATACGTTATTCCCACGTTTCCAACCGGGAACAATGACCGGTCGCTGTAGGGTATCGTGCAACCCCTTCAGAGACAAGGATCAGGGTTTCGCCCACTTTCCCGCGCAACCCTTTACCCATGTGGTCCAATCTTCGCGAAGAGCATCACCCCGGAGTTGCCGACGTCTGTCAGATCGGACCCGGACGTATTGATCCGCTAGCCGCTGAATCGCGTGGCCTCCACCGTGTGCTAAGCCGATCGCATAGAGCTCTGGCGTGCGATATTCTGACACCTGATCGTCCGCAGGCCATCGCAGTATGTCCGAAACCGAAAGTCTGGCGGCTGTGGCGGCTATGATCGCCGCAGGATCAACAATCGCCTCTTCGGTGCCTTCGCGCCGTGCACGCCGGCCGGCGCGGTGACGTTCGTTTTCCTCCTCGGCCGCTACCGCGGCGATCGGGGCTTTGCGGCGGAAGGTTATCGCTATTTCGGTGACCTTGCGGCCCCTTCGCTTTGCGACTTCCCACGCTACCGAGAATTGAGGGACGAGCTGATTTATCTCGGCCGTCGCCGCATCAAGGACGAAGCGGCGCAGGTCAGCAAAAGAGCCATAGGTGCCTTCAGGGACGCCAAGCTTGGACCGTAGCGTGGCGACGTCTCCCCGCCAGATCGGCACGTCGCGACGGTATAGCAAAGCTCCCAATTGGTAGAGTTCGAGGGCATATTTGCTATCGAACGCCAGCACCGTTTCCCGGTGCAGCAGGGCATAGGCTTCGCTGTCTTTCAGCAGATCGCGGGCGCGGCGGGTGAAACGGTAGATCAGCCACCCTTGTTCTCCCCCCTCAAATGTCTCCTCGATCATTTGGAACGTGCGACGGCCTTGGTCGCCCTCGACCTGATCGGGCATCGCGAAAAAGATACCCATCAGCTCGTCGATCGTGTCGGTGAGGCGATCATTGGAATTATGGGAGCCGCGCAGCATACGCTTGGCGATCCGATGTTCTTGGTCGCGCCAAGCGTCGCCAGCGGTCTGATGCATCATCAAGGCGAGAACCTTACGAGCCGAAAGGCTAAGCGAGACACCGCGCGCATAGCGGACTTCGACCAGTTCGCGCGGTTGCACGATCGTGTCGGAACCTCGCTCCTTCTCGATCCGCGCAACTTCCATCGTGCGCCCTGGCTTGTCGTCGGCTGCCCCGCTCATGGCAGTACAATCGTTCGATGCAGCAGCACGGTCAAGTATTATGAGATGAGGACGGCTAGCTTCTCATTTCACGCACCCCATTCCTCATGATACCCCACCCCATTCCTCATGATACCCCACCCCAAAACTCATGATACCCCACCCCATTCCTCATGATAGGCCGGAATCGGCTTTTAAAAGCAAAGAGATGCAACCCCCTGAATCATAGAATCCTAGAATCATGAATCACCGCGCGCGGACAAAGAGGATTTAATGGAATTGGCCTATGGAATTGGCCTGTGGCCAATGCGCTGCTGATGCGTGCCGGCTACGCCGTCACAAGGCGGCCCAAGGGCCGCAGGCTTAGCGAGGAAGAAGTTAGCCGAAGAGGGGGTGAGATCATCTGCTGACGGTCACCCAACGTGCCGGTTCAGCGCGTACTTAGATCCGGCCCGCCTCTACCAGCTGGCCGAGCACGGCGTTCACACGGGTCTGCCATCCGGGGCCGCTTCCCGCAGATGCTCGACCGTCTTGGCATCCAGGCGGATTTTGACCTCTACCTTCGGTGCTTCCGACTTCGGCCGCCCGCGCCGGGAGGGCTACAGCCCGGCCATGAACGTAGCGTCCATCGCCGGGCTGTCGCAATGGCGCGGTCCTTGGCCGGGTCCATAAATTATCCGGTCGGTTGCGGTTGCAAGGGCACCCATCCGTCTTTGCAGGTATGGGTCTTGGCGTTCCAATGACCGGCGCAGCCGTACATGCGCTGCTCGATCTTAGGTTCCTTGGCCCATTGGTAGGCGAGGGCTGCCACAAAGATCAGCCCCAGGCCGATCAGGGCGGCGTAGAGCCATTCCTTGAACCGATCGAGCCAGATGCCCGTGCTGGCCCGCTGGAGCCTGTCAGCGGCCCGCAGAAGGTCTTGGACGGTCGATCCTACATGCTGGCTCCAGTCGGCACGCTGGCTGGCTTCCTGGGCGATCTGGCGGGCCAGCGTGGCCGTCTGCTCCGCGACCCCCTCAGCCCCTGCCTTGCGCATGGCGTCGAGCAGGATGCGATAGTCGGCCTGGGGATCACCTGATGATGGGGGAGCGTCGAAATCGGAAGGGTTGAACGGGTCAGCCATCGGCAACACCCCGGAAGGTCCAACCCTCGAACGCTTTGCGGTCTTGGTCGCGAACGATCCGGTCCATCAATTCCTTGAGGCCGGCTTCCCACTCCGCGTCCTTCATCGCAGCATCGAGCAGCAGGCCACCGAGGATGATTTTTCGGCGGGCATCGGCTTTGCGATTGAGGGTGGCGGTGCGGGCTTCGAGCAACTGCAACCGGGCCTTGGCCTGCTGGACCTTGAGGCGGGCATTTTCTATAGCTTCGGGTGTGGGAGCGGCCATGATCGGTCCTTTCGCTACGTCATTGAGGTAGCATTACACCAGAGCGACTGAAAGGAGAGAATGGCGCACTTATGCAAACTTGCGTTTGCGTGCGTCGGGGGATACCCCGAACCCCAGCGGGCTGTCGCCCGCGCCATGCTTCCGCATGGCAAAGGAGTGCGCGGCGATGGCGAGCTTCCATCTTGCGGTGAAGACGGTAAGCCGCTCTGCCGGTCGCACCGCGACGGCAGCAGCGGCTTACCGTGCGGGCGTCGAGATTGCGGACGAGCGCACCGGCGTCGTCCACGATTACACCCGCAAGCAGGGCATCGAACACCGCGAGATCGTCGCGCCTGCCAACGCACCCGAATGGGTGCGCGACCGGTCGGCGCTGTGGAACGCGGCCGAGCAGGCCGAGACGCGCAAGAATTCGACCGTGGCGCGGGAATATGAAATCGCGCTCCCGGCCGAGTTGTCGGCCGACGAGCGCCGCACCCTCACGCTCGACCTGGCGCGGGAGATCAGCGAGCGGCACGGGGTGGCGGTGGACGTTGCGATCCACGAACCTGGTCGGCAGGGCGATCAGCGCAACCACCATGCGCACCTCCTGACGACGACGCGGCGGATCGGCGCGGAGGGGCTGGGGGAGAAGAGCCGCGAGTTGGACCAGAAGACCAGCGGGGAGGTGGAGCGCTGGCGGGCGCGCTACGCCGAGATGCAGAACGCGGCGCTGGAACGGGCGCAGGTGGCCGAGCGGGTCGATCACCGCAGCCACCAGCGGCGCGGGATCGAGCAGGAGGCGACGGTGCACATGGGGCCGGGGGTCGCGGCGATGGAGCGCCGGGCCGAGCGGGAGGCGCAGCGCGATGGGCGTGCGTATGAGCCGGTGGCGGAGGTCGCCCAGCACAACGCCGGCGTCCTCGAGCAGCGGTCTTTGCGTCAGTATATCGAGCTCGGATCGGAGTGGCTGCGCGATGCGAGCCAGTGGGTGGCGGGCCGACTGCACGGGTTCGCGGCAACGTTGAGCGGCGCAGTCGAGCGCGATCGGCGCGAAGCGGCCGAGGCGCAGCAGCGCGAGCAGCTCGCCGCCGAGCGCGCCCGCCTTGCTGTGCAGGAGCGTCAACAGGCCCATGCCCGGGAGCAGGTGGCCGAGCGGTTCAGGACGATCGCGGCGCGGCGCGAGGCGGGCGCCCACGGCTATAGCGACCATAGCAGCGACTGGCGGGCGGCGCCTGAGGCGCTCCGCAAGGCGGTAGACGCCTATAACGGCGCGAACCAGCACACCAAGGATCTGTATATCGAGCAGATCCAGCGAGAGCCCCAGATGGCGCACGCCATAGGGCAGCTCATGCACGATCGCGAGCGCGTCCTGCAACGCGATCGGGATCAGGGGATGGGCCGGTGAACAAACACCGCGGAATCGATGGCCGTGCTAAACAGCACCAATAGCATGACGTGGAGGCCGATATGGCGACCGTTCGCTAGACCATTACCCTGACCGAACAGCAGAATGCGTGGATCGCCGCCCAGATCGACGCCGGCAGCTACACCAATGACAGCGAGGCGATCCGTGACCTCATCCGGCGCGAGCAGGAACGGGGCCTGGAGATCGAGAGCATCCGTCAGGCGCTGATCGAGGGCGAGCAGAGCGGGGAGCCACAGCCGTTCGACTTTGCCGCTTTCAAGCAACGCAAGGCCGGTTGCGCAATTATATAAACTTTTATATATACCGACTATGGATGACGAGATTATGGAAATCGACTTCCGTGGCGGGTCGCTTGATGACCTCCGGGATTTCCCAGGAGAGGCCCGCAAGGAAGCCGGCTACCAGCTCGACAAGGTGCAGCACGGCGAAGAACCATCCGATTGGAAGCCTTTTCCCACAGTTGGAAAAGGCGTTCGGGAAATCCGCATATCGGAGGATGGCGATGCTTTCCGTGTAATGTATGTCGCGAAATTTGAGAATACTGTTCACGTTCTTCACTGTTTCCAGAAGAAAACGGAAAAGACTAGTAAGCCGGATATCGAGATCGCTACTAAGCGATACAAAGCACTCTTAAAGGAGCTAGGACAATGACCAGCACCAAATTCAAGAGCGTTTGGGACGCGATCGAAGATACTCCGGCAGATGCGGAGAACATGAAGCTCCGGTCTTCGTTGATGCGCGCGCTTGAAAGGCAGATTCGGACACGTGAATGGACGCAAATCGAGGCGGCTCAGCGCTTCGGAGTGACACAGCCTAGGATCTCGGACCTAATGCGCGGCCGCATCAACCGCTTCAGCTTGGACACGCTGGTGAACATGGTCAGCGCAGCTGGCCTCCACGTTGATATGCGGGTGGCTGAAATGGCTTGATTTCAGGGAGTATCTGTCGGTCGCTGTCTACCCAGTTGCAGACGTTCGAGGTCGCGCACGTATTCAAATAAAGGTTGGGGCAGCTCATCCACGATCGCGAGCGTGTCCTGCAACGTGATCTGGGGCTGAACCGGTGACGGGGCGACCTTGCCCACTTCTCGTCTCGATCAGGGCAGTTCGGGAAGGCAGCCGTTCCGCTACCGCCCAACTTCGGACATTTCGTCATCTCTACGCCGCTTTCAAATTCGAACGTTTCTGAAAGAAACGCCGATAAATCAGTTGCTTGCCGACAACCGTGAACCCATGTCCGAATAATGTACGGGAGCCATCGTAACGGCGGCACTCCATGTCAAAGCGTGCGACGGCCTTGAGAAGTGAACATTTCCGATAGGCCGCATCCCAATCAGGAACGCGCCTGCCTTCCTGGCTGCCGCTTGGCAGCCGGGAAGGCAGGCATGGCTATCGACGAATTTTATCCGGCAACGAGCGTTGCGATGCGCTCACGGGCCGATGCCATTGCGGCCTGGTCCTGCTCGGCTCCATAGGCGACCCCTTCGGCCCGCACGACCTCGATCTCGCTGATGCCAAGGAAACCGAGGATCGCGGTCAGATACGTTGCGAGGTGCTCCGCGCCGGCGAACGGACCCTGCGAGTAGATGCCGCCGGACGAGAGCGCGAGATACGCTTTTGCCGTTAGCAGACCCTTCGGGCCTTCCGGGGTGTAATGGAACGTCTGGCCGGCAATCGCGATATGATCGATCCAGGCCTTCAGGGTCGAGGGAACCGAGAAATTGTACATCGGCGAGCCGATCACGACGACATCGGCAGCCTTGAGCTCGTCGACCAGCGTTTTGGATCGCGTGGCCGTCGCCGTGAGTGCCGCATCCTTTTCGCCCTCCGGGCCCCACGCCAGACGAATGGTCATGTCGACGTGCGGCAAGGGATCGGCGACGAGGTCGCGGTAAACGATCGTCGCACCGGCATTGCCCGCTTTCAGCTTTTCGGCCAGCTCGGCCGAAAGGCGGCGTGAATGCGAGGCCGGGGCGTCACTGGCGCTAGCGTCGATGTGCAAGATGTTCATGAGGGGCTCCTTGCTTTACCACCGGGACGGTGCCCGTCGGCTCGCGAAGGCAGATGGCGGTATCGATCATCGCCCGCAAGAAGTCCTGACCATGCAACCGGCAGAGCGAGTGATTGTCGGCACCAGACGTTTGCCGCAGAGGCGGCAGCTGTCGATGGCGACCCCACTGTGACGCAGTAAAGCCCCTTCCACGCGTTCCCCGCGCGGTCCGATCCCATCGGAAGGCCGTCGTGCTCTTGATGCGAAAATCAAAAGTTTTGCATCAGCGATAGCAGCCCAAAACGACTGGTCGGCAGCTGCTTAATTTCAGCCGTTCAGTGATGATTAGGCATTCCTAACGGTCTTCGAATGCTAGATGCACGTTCTAACTCGCGGAGTTCAAGATGCTCATTACGCCGTTTTTATTGATGGCCGCGCTTCAAGCGCCCGCGTTGCTCCCCAGTGATCACATCCTTCAGATTGCGAAAACATCTCAAGCTCTCAGCAAGCAGGACGTGTTGGGTTATCCGAGTCTTTGGCAGCCGTCCGCTGCTGAAGCTGCGCGCGCAAAGGTCGCTCTATATCGCTTCCTCGACGCTGATCGTCGACCGCTTCTGAAATGGGATCGATCCCCTCAAATCGAGCGGGTTTCACCGATCGATTACGAAATTCAATACCTTGGCACCCACATTAATACAGAAACAGCACGCTTCACCCTAAAAGGAACGAAAATAATTTTAATTCATGCGGCTGCGAAAATGAATATCTTACGACTTGGTGATGACCTTGACCATGCGGAGCTATTAGTAGCTGACGGAGGAAAAGGTTACTTCGATGCTTATTACGATTTGAAAAATGATAATCTAATTATGTTCTCTTTCCACGGAGTGGCATGACGCCTTTTGCTGAGACATCTTGTAACGGCAAATGCAAAGACTCACTTTTTCATAGTGATATGAAAACCATAATTTGGTATCAGCGTTGACGCATGAACGACGGGCAGGAGCCACCCACTGGCGGATCGGTCGTCACCATGTAATCTAGTGCCATGAAGGTTCTATTGCTCCTGCTAATTGCTGCTCTGGTTGTATCGGCCTGCTCGGAACTCCGGCCTGTTGAGCGGAAATGGATGTCGCGCCCTGCGCAAAAATCAGCTTATTCGGCCATGCTGATCGAGGACACCTACAATGCCGGAGAAAGCAACGAATACCATCTACGGCTGGATACCGCCCCAGCCGGTGACGATGGTTGGTTCTTTAAAGATGATCTGGATACTGGCCTGATTATTAGCCCTAAGCCGGGCCTCAGATGGACATCTCCTACGGATTTACTTGTCACCGTTCATACCGCAGAAATTGAAGGGAAGACTCGACAAGCCCTAGGTGGAAACCACCATCCGGTCGGATCTCTAACCGTTCGTTACATCGCCGATCAACCTAAGCAATAACTGACAGCTGCTGACCAGCCGTTTCCGCGCCAGCGATGCAAAAATCACAAGTTTTGCATCAGATGGAAAAGCGCACAAAACCCGGTACTTCCATGATGCATAATTCCGATGCACAATCGGTGCATGATTTACGGCTACGCACGCGTCTCATCCAACGGTCAGGACTTGGCACAGCAGCTCGCCCAGCTCGACGCGGCCGGCTGTACGAAGGTCTACCGCGAGAAGATAAGCGGCGCGACCGCCGAGCGACCCCAGCTCAAGCGCGCGATCGGCGCGCTCAATGCCGGCGACGTGCTGATGGTGACATCGACCGATCGTCTCGCCCGCAACACGCGCGACCTGTTGAACATCCTCCATGCAGTGAAGGAAGCCGGTGCCGGCTTCCGCTCGATCGCGGAGCCGATGGTGGATACCACCTCGCAGTTCGCCGATGTCATCATCGCCGTGCTGGGGGTTGCCGCCAGCTATGAGCGTCATCGTATCACCGAACGCACCGCTGCCGGCAGGGTCCAGGCCAAGGCCCGTGGCGTCAAGTTCGGCCGACGTGCCGCCCTCACCCCTCACCAGCAGTCCGAGGCCCTACAGCGGCTTGCTGCCGGCGACACGCAGCGCACCGTCGCGGCGCTCCTCGGGGTCGATCAGGCGACGATATCGCGGCTGTCCCGGAGGCAGGACTGAACGGCAAGGATCGGGTGGGGAGCGGTCCGGCCGCTTTCGCGCGGCCAAGCGTGGCAAACCGTCCTTCATTGAGCCTTTAGCTGGCGTGGCCAAGCACAAGGCTGCTGCGCCGTGGCAATTCGGGACGATCGAGTGAGCAATGGCCTGACGATCGATCAATCCACCTGTTTGTGCATGGTGAAGGCCGTCGGCCTTTTGTCGGGGCCATAAGTGCCCGTGACGCGAATGGTTTTTCCGTCGGGCATTAGTTGCATCGAGAACGTGTCATCGACTGTACCCTTTGCCGAAAAATCTGTTTCGACAATAAGGTCGGGTCTTGGTCGTGTAATTTGCGCTCGGACGCCGGAATTGTCCCCATCGAGCGTTACCAGCGGCCCTCCAATGATGGCGTCGAATCCCGAGCCGCCATCCGTGCGCTGGCTAAAGCGATTGCCCTCGAGCTTCAGGATCCAATCATGTTTGGAATCTACCACCACACTGATGAGCTTCCATGTTCCGGAAAGCAGATGAGCGCCGTTTTTCGCCGAGCCGACACGGCGCTTCACCGTCACGCTTCGAACGGCTTTGCCGTCTGGGCTCGTGTAGCTGGCCACATGCGATGTCAGGGAATTGCCATCGGGAGAGACGCTATAATCAACGGTATAAGCAAGTTTACCGCGGATTTTGTCGATCTCCTTGACGAGATGGTCGCTATCGATCGAGATCGTCTGCTCGTCGACATACACGTCGTCAGCGACGGGATGAGGACGACCATCTGCTGTGATACTCGGATTATCGTCTCGCTTGAAGCGCCCATCGCGCACTTTAAAGACCGTTGGCTTGGTATCTCCGGTAATTGACGTGGTGTCCTCCCGCCAGCGGCCGCTGAAAGGATAGTCAGGGTTTGCCGCCGCAGCGCCAGCGCAACCGGCCAGCACGACAAGGGTGATCAACTGTGCGCCGCTGGCGAACACCTTGTACTGACAAATCCCTCTGCGACGCATCATTGGCAACCCCCCAATATTCGGCACAACTTATTACGACGCACCTTGGCTCGCACGAGCCTCATTGCAGCATGTTGCCCTGCTGAAGAACGGTCTGCAATCGGGAAGCACATAGCCACGCCGGAACGGCCTGATTGGGCGCTTGCCGACCGACCACTTTCCCCGCCGATAGCTGCTGTTGCAAAAGGGAACCCTTTTGCAACGAAAACTATGATGCCGCTTGCGCTAGCGGGCCGAAACGAAGCTCTCGGAAGAGATGATGTTTAGGGAAAGCCCGCATTAGAAATTTGTAGATTTGAAATCAGGACGGGTGTGCCTTGTACGGTCGACCAGGTAGCGGATGCCTATGATCATCATGCTTGTTTTCGTTGTCGCCTTTTTGGCTTTCATCGTCAGCGCCGTAGCAGGCGGCGGTGCCGGATTGGTGCTGGTTCCCCTCCTGCGTCTGATCCTTCCAGTGGCCTCGATCCCGGGCGCGCTATCAATCGGCACTGCTGCCAGTTCGGTGTCGCGCATCTGGCTTTTCCGAACGCACATCCGCTGGGATGTTGTACGCCGCTTCGTACCCACAGCATTGCCAGCCGCGGCTGCGGGCGCCTGGCTGCTAACACGGTTCGAGCCGGTCTATGTCGAATTTCTGCTGGGCTGCTTTCTGCTTTTCAACCTGCCGGCCCTGTTTCGTCGCAGCCCGGCGCCGGGGACGGAACTGCCCCTACCACTAGGTCGCCTGCCATGGCTGGGTGCTGCGGCAGGACTGCTGTCCGGGTTCACCGGTGCGGTCGGCGTCATATTCAACCGATCGTATTACCGTATCGGGCTGACGAAGGACGAGATCGTGGCGACGCGCGCCACGAACGAAGTACTTCTGCACCTCCTAAAGATCGCGCTGTATGCGGCGTTCGGGCTATTGCCGCGATCCGCGCTAATCGCGGGCGCACTGATCGCGACGGCGGCCGTGCTGGCCTCGCTAACCTCACGTCAGGTGCTTTCGCTCATGCGCGAGAGCCTGTTTCGGCGTGCGGGGCTTTTCGCGATGGTGACGTCGGGGGTAGTCATGTTTAGCCTCTCGGGCACTCAGATCATGGCAATTCATCGCGCGTGGGTCGCCTACGTCGCGCCGGGCGAGGAGCATGAGATCCAGCTCTATTGGGGAGGCGTGCGCCGGGGCGCGATCGAGCGGGAGGAAGACGGTGGTCTAGTTGTTGAGCGGGTCGTTGCTCTGTCCGAGTTGCCCACAGCGGTTCTGACGGCGCTACCTGCGATCGCTACTCCAGGAGAGATCGTCATGATCGAAGAGGTACGCGGACAAGGACGATACTACGAAATTTACCGGCGACACGCTGGCGTCGTCCGAAAGGTCGAGGTGACATCCGAGGGCACGCCGCGTCATCGCGCTTTGCCGCGCTGACACATTCGAGCTTTTAACATCGGGCCTACTGGTATCATCCCGATTGGATTCTGTTTCGAGAAAAATCGCAGCGGCGCTACGTTCCTTGCGTGCATCGGATATGTGCATCACGAAACCGCCCGAATTCAGCCGTTCCGAGCGCGATGCAGAACCTGTGCAGACTGTGCGAAAACTCCCGGGGAGCAGCCCAAAGACCGCTGACCGGGCCGATATCCGCCCATTTTGGAGCGTGTAGAGGCCTCAAACAGGTCGAAACGTCGCTTTGCCAAGCCGATTTTCGATCCGCGATCGAGTTTTCGCACAGTCTGTGTGAGTTTTGCATCAAACGCGCAGAAAGCAGTGATATATATAGTTGCCAGAGCGCTATTTCTCGCTAGCTGATTTTATCGCGCCATAGACACAACCCAAACCCAGCAGGCTATAAATCGCAATTATCGACCAATACCATTGGGCGTCAGTTTCACGTCCGACAAAACTTCCTAGTAATAGGCGGGCCTTTCCAGTAAATAGCGCTATTCCAACGATGCTTGCGCTGGCAAATACACCTATCACGAACCAACGACCACGACTGATTACCATGCCATATTCCCCCAAAATACCTTATAGCGTTGGTAGAAATAGAACCTGTCTTTGATATCGCCTTAGCAGGTCATTTTGACAGTTCTAGATGTGATGCAAAATCTTTGATTTTTTGCATCAGAAAAAAGATTGATTTTGTGGATTCATGTCGATGGTAGGGCTTGCGTCATTCCTTTCGCAAGTGCAGCATGGCGACGCCTTTCAGGCATCCTCTCCTAACACTTTAGGGCCTGCTCACGCGGGCCCATTTTTTTGTCTGATGTTCGCGACGCTTCGTGCCGTTCGAAAGGGACCCCTTTTGCAACATCACTCATCGGGTCGACCGAACAGGCGACCGAAGAACCCCCGCTTGGATTCCGTAGGGCCAGGTCCTGCCAGCAACCCAATCACTCGGGCCTGTGCCTCGCGTCGTTCCTCGTCCGACCGATCAAGGCGCTGACGTAGGTCATCGACTACGCCATCACGATCACGAAGCTGTTCACGCAACAGTTCAACTTCTCGGAGCAACCCCCCTGTTTCCATTAGGGTTTCTCTGTTTCCTATAGGGGTGTCAAACCGAACCTTTTCAACCGTTTCCGACTGCTTAGGAGGAAACACCCGAAACAGTTCAGATGTTTCGATCAGGTAGCCGTTATCTGTCTTTTCGGCATAGCTAAGACGGCCCGACTTCAGAGCTTTAGAGACAGTTCCCTTGCTGACACCAGCCAGCTCGGCACCCTTTGTCATCGAGACTGTAGCCATACGTTATTCCCACGTTTCCAACCGGGAACAATGACCGGTCGCTGTAGGGTATCGTGCAACCCCTTCAGAGACAAGGATCAGGGTTTCGCCCACTTTCCCGCGCAACCCTTTACCCATGTGGTCCAATCTTCGCGAAGAGCATCACCCCGGAGTTGCCGACGTCTGTCAGATCGGACCCGGACGTATTGATCCGCTAGCCGCTGAATCGCGTGGCCTCCACCGTGTGCTAAGCCGATCGCATAGAGCTCTGGCGTGCGATATTCTGACACCTGATCGTCCGCAGGCCATCGCAGTATGTCCGAAACCGAAAGTCTGGCGGCTGTGGCGGCTATGATCGCCGCAGGATCAACAATCGCCTCTTCGGTGCCTTCGCGCCGTGCACGCCGGCCGGCGCGGTGACGTTCGTTTTCCTCCTCGGCCGCTACCGCGGCGATCGGGGCTTTGCGGCGGAAGGTTATCGCTATTTCGGTGACCTTGCGGCCCCTTCGCTTTGCGACTTCCCACGCTACCGAGAATTGAGGGACGAGCTGATTTATCTCGGCCGTCGCCGCATCAAGGACGAAGCGGCGCAGGTCAGCAAAAGAGCCATAGGTGCCTTCAGGGACGCCAAGCTTGGACCGTAGCGTGGCGACGTCTCCCCGCCAGATCGGCACGTCGCGACGGTATAGCAAAGCTCCCAATTGGTAGAGTTCGAGGGCATATTTGCTATCGAACGCCAGCACCGTTTCCCGGTGCAGCAGGGCATAGGCTTCGCTGTCTTTCAGCAGATCGCGGGCGCGGCGGGTGAAACGGTAGATCAGCCACCCTTGTTCTCCCCCCTCAAATGTCTCCTCGATCATTTGGAACGTGCGACGGCCTTGGTCGCCCTCGACCTGATCGGGCATCGCGAAAAAGATACCCATCAGCTCGTCGATCGTGTCGGTGAGGCGATCATTGGAATTATGGGAGCCGCGCAGCATACGCTTGGCGATCCGATGTTCTTGGTCGCGCCAAGCGTCGCCAGCGGTCTGATGCATCATCAAGGCGAGAACCTTACGAGCCGAAAGGCTAAGCGAGACACCGCGCGCATAGCGGACTTCGACCAGTTCGCGCGGTTGCACGATCGTGTCGGAACCTCGCTCCTTCTCGATCCGCGCAACTTCCATCGTGCGCCCTGGCTTGTCGTCGGCTGCCCCGCTCATGGCAGTACAATCGTTCGATGCAGCAGCA
>NZ_JBSSBX010000006.1:0-15266 GCF_054059235.1 Sphingomonas sp. UYP23 | reverse complement strand
CTCGGCCGCTTCGCGCCGATCGCGCTCCACTGCGCCGCTCAACGTTGCCGCGAACCCGTGCAGCCGGCCCGCCACCCACTGGCTCGCATCGCGCAGCCACTCCGATCCGAGCTCGATATACTGACGCAAACCGCGTCGCTCGAGGACGCCGGCATTGTGCTGGGCAACCTCCGTCACCGGCTCATACGCATGGCCCTCGCGCTGCGCCTCCCGCTCGGCCCGACGCTCCATCGCCGCCACCCCCGGCCCCATATGCACCGTCGCCTCCTGCTCGATCCCGCGCCGCTGGTGGCTGCGGTGATCGACCCGCTCGGCCACCTGCGCCCGTTCCAGCGCTGCGTTCTGCATCTCCGCGTAGCGCGCCCGCCAGCGCTCGACCTCCCCGCTCGCCTTCTGGTCCAGTTCGCGGCTTTTCTCCCCCAGCCCCTCCGCGCCGATCCGCCGCGTCGTGGTCAGAAGGTGCGCATGGTGGTTGCGCTGATCGCCCTGCCGACCAGGTGCATGGATCGCCACGTCCACCGCCACACCGTGCCGCTCGCTGATCTCACGGGCGAGGTCCAGCGTAAGGGTGCGGCGCTCGTCGGCAGACAGCTCGGCCGGGAGCGCGATTTCATATTCCCGCGCGACCGTCGAATTCTTGCGCGTCTCGGCCTGCTCGGCCGCGTTCCACAGCGCCGACCGGTCGCGCACCCATTCGGGTGCGTTGGCAGGCGCGACGATCTCGCGGTGTTCGATGCCCTGCTTGCGGGTGTAATCGTGGACGACGCCGGTGCGCTCGTCCGCGATCTCCACACCCGCACGGTAAGCTGCTGCTGCCGTCGCGGTGCGACCGGCAGAGCGGCTTACCGTCTTCACCGCAAGATGGAAGCTCGCCATCGCCGCGCACTCCTTTGCCATGCGGGAGCATGGCGCGGGCGACAGCCCGCTGGGGTTCGGGGGTACCCCCCGACGCACGCAAACGCAAGTTTGCATAAGTGCGCCATTTACTCCTTTCAGTCGCTCTGGTGTAGTGCTACCTCTATGCTGTAGCGAAAGGACCGATCATGGCCGCTCCCACACCCGAAGCTATAGAAAATGCCCGCCTCAAGGTCCAGCAAGCCAAGGCCCGGTTGCAGTTGCTCGAAGCCCGCACCGCCACCCTCAACCGCAAGGCCGATGCCCGCCGCAAAATCATCCTCGGCGGTCTGCTCCTCGATGCTGCGATGAAGGACGCGGAGTGGGAAGCCGGCCTTAAAGAATTGATGGACCGGATCGTTCGTGACCAAGACCGCAGGGCGTTCGAGGGTTGGACCTTCCGGGGTGTTATCGATGGCTGACCCGTTTGACCCTTCCGATTTCGACGCTCCCCCCTCCAGCGATCCCCAGGCGGATTACCGAACTCTGCTCGATGCCATGCGCAAAGCCGGGGCCGAGGGGGTCGCGGAGCAAACGGCCGCGCTGGCCCGCCAGATCGCGCATGAGGCCAGCCAGCGGGCCGACTGGAGCCAGCAGGTAGGATTGACGGTCCAAGACCTTCAGCAGGCCGCAGGACGGCTGCAGCGGGCCAGCACGGGTATCTGGCTCGATCGGTTCAAGGAATGGCTCTACGCCGCCCTGATCGGCCTGGGGCTGATCTTTGCGGCCGCCCTCGCCTACCACTGGGCCAAGGAACCCAAGATCGAGCAGCGCATGTACGGCTGCGCCGGTCACTGGAACGCCAAGACCCGGGCCTGCAAAGACGGATGGATGCCCTTGCAACCGCAACCGGCCGGGTAATTTATGGGTGTACGATAAATCGCGCCAATGCCGACAAGCACGAGGTGAGGTTCTACTATGACCAAGTTTGATCCCGAGCTGCACGATGACAACCCGTCGATGGACACCACGTTCATGGCCGGCATGACACCCTCCCGGCGCGGGCGGCCTAAGTCAAAATCCGCTTGGATGCCAAGACGGTCGAGCATCTGCGCGGCAGCGGCCCCGGATGGCAGACCTGTGTGAACGCCCTGCTTCGCTAACTGGTGAAAACGGGTCGGATCTAATCCCTCGCTGAACCGCCACGACGCCTGACAATCGGTAGATGGTCGGCCCTCGACCAACTTCTTCTTCGTCAAGCCTGCGGCCGTTAGGCCGCTCTGTGACGGCGTAGCCGGCACGCATCAGCAGCGCATTGGCCGTAGGCCAATTCCATATTCTATCTCGGATCGTGCCTCGCGCGCACTCGCGATGATTCTAATTCTCTATGATTCTATGATTCAGGAGAAATAAGCCTTTGATTGTAAAGCAAGAAACAGCTCCACCTACGAGGAATGGGGCGGTCAGGTACGAGGAATGGGGCGGCGACCTACGAGAAATGGGGCGGTCAGGTACGAGGAATGGGGCGGGCTAGAGTCGCAGAAGCGAGGTACGAATAGATATTGATACGTAGCTCGTTTCTATGCACACCTTGCTTATGTCCGATCCCCCCTCCCTCGGCCGTACGATGAAAGCGGCTTCGACAGCCGCTGTGCGTAATGGACACGCAATCGTGAAAGCCGGCGAGTTCATTGAGGCCCGCTTTGGCGCAGGTGTTTCTCCGTCCTTGGCAGCGCGCAAAACCCTCGCACTTTTGATTGCCAAAGCTGCGGGTGAAGCATGGCAGCCCGGCTCTCACGTGATTGCAAAGCGCGATCTTCGAGGCAGTCATGAGTCCAACGACAGGATACAGGACACGCTCGATGAGCTGATGGACATCAAATTTCGGATGCCATCCACATCGGCGCAGGGTCGGTCAGCCACGCTTACCGCTGCGCTGCTAGCTTGGACACTCAACGAACATACTGACGATGGCCTTGCCACTGTAGAGTGGGAATTTACGGCACCAGCTCGGGCTGTGCTTCAGGGCAGCGATTATTATGCCCGGTTAAACCGGGCCGCACTGCTGGCCTTCCGATCAAAATACGCAATCACGCTCTACGAGATGGGGTGCTTACTCGCTGGACGCCGCGAACCTCGATGGTCCGGGACAATCGAAGAGCTGCGAGAGCGCGTCGGCGTTGCTCCCAAAACGATGCTCAACTTTTCTGATTTCCGACGTTTCGTTCTCGACCTGGCAAAGGCCGAGATCGATCAACTCGCCGCATTCACTATGGACTGGTCCGAAAAGCGTGGTGCTCGGGGAAAGATCACCCACGTCACCCTCACCTTCACGACGAAGGATGACGACGCCACCAATGCCGCAGCCGATGAGGCAGGACGCCACAGCACCGGACGTCGATCGCGGCGTGAGGGCACCGCAGATACCATCGTCGATGCTGCCAGCCTCATCGCTGTAGCAGCAACGCGAATGTCGGTTTCCGATACCCTGCGATGGCCCGCCGATGACCGCGTGGACGAATTCCAAACTCCAGAACTCTATGCGATCGGCCGGACATTGGGTGGCGGCCATGCCGTCCAAAGGCTCGCCGACCAATACGTTAGAATTCTCAAGGATCGCCGTCGCAAGCTTGTCGGGGATGCCCTCAAGGAGGACTGGACGAAATGGGTTACGGGGTGTTCCGCCAAGTGGGGACGAGCCTGATCCGTTTCCAATGATGCGTGTTCCTGCTAACTGTTAGCTGACGGCAATTTGAAACGATATGCAACGGGGTACTGGTTAGATGGCTTACACCTTGGGCGAGGCTGCTAAGGCCACCGGCATCAGCAAGGCATCTATCTCACGAGCGATCAACAGTGGCCGAATATCAGCGGTTAAGAACGAGAGTGGATCGTTCTCGATCGAACCGGTTGAACTGCACCGGGTCTATCCACCGAAGTCTTCCGCAACGGTTAGCGAAACGCTATCTGAAACAATGCGCAACACTGACAGTGGAACAGGTAACACCGCCAATTCCAACGTGTTACAGGCACGCCTTGATGCCGCTTTGGAACAGTTGCGCGACCGAGACGGCACGATCGGTGATCTTCGTCAGCGCCTTGATCGGTCGGACGAGGAACGACGCGAGGCGCAGGCCCGAGTGATTGGGCTGCTGGCAGGACCCGGCCCTACGGAATCCAAGCGGGGGTTCTTTGGTCGCCTGTTCGGCCGACCCGAGGAGTAACGTTGCAAAAGGGGTCTCTTTTGCGACGCAGACGCGATCCATTAGCGGCCGTTAGCGCTTCTGCTACCTTCGAAAGTTTGCATCGAATAGGAGAGTGCGTAGTATCCGCAGATGCTTCCGATCCTGCTTTCGTTCGTGCTGTTCGCCCAACAGCCTGCTCCCTCCCTGAACGACTTCAATGGCGACTGGACCACGGACCTCAGCACCTTGAGCAAGGAGCCAGAGCCGGAACGGGTTGTGGTGAAGGGTAAGCGGTTTTCGAGAAGCAAGGGAGCGGTCAGCGTACCGGCCGATGGGCAGTTCCACTCCCTTGGCGACGTCCCCTATGTAGACGCGGTAGCTGTCACGATCCTGGATCGGCGTCGCGTACGAGAACTCGATCGCTTTAGAGGCAAGATAATCTACTCAATAACCTATGCCGCCTCCGGCGACGGGCAATCGATGCGAAGGACGATCACCGATTTCGGCAAACCGAATGGCCGTGCAGTTTCGACCGTGATCGATTCCGCCCGCGACGGGCGTCACAGCCCCGGCGAGCATCTGGTGTCGGGTGCTTGGCGTGCTGTATCGATCAAGAAAAGCCAAACGGGCTTGATCGACAC
Organism: Sphingomonas sp. UYP23; assembly: GCF_054059235.1. Taxonomy (NCBI): domain Bacteria; kingdom Pseudomonadati; phylum Pseudomonadota; class Alphaproteobacteria; order Sphingomonadales; family Sphingomonadaceae; genus Sphingomonas; species Sphingomonas sp. UYP23. The sequence continues at coordinate 10,606 of NZ_JBSSBX010000006.1, read as the reverse complement.
GATCAGGCTTCGCGACGGTCGCTACAGCCTCCTGGGGCATGACGGCTATGGCTACACTGCCGTTATTGGTGGCCCGCCCGTATCAATTCGTGGTGACGCCGAGACGGGGCGGGTTAGCGTGACTACTCAGGCGAACGACACCGTGATCGTGAGAATGTCCCTCGACGGCAAGAAGACTGCGTTGCAGACGCTGCGCCTTCAGCCGGACCGTCACACCATCAAGGTCAGTGTTCACCGCGAGGCTGACGGAGTCGAAAAAACCTACCTCCTCCGACGCGTTAAATGACCCGGAAATGATGCAAAACTCAAAAGTTTTGCATCGTCGCATCAGGGCTAAGCCGCCGGTTCGCCGACCCCAGAATTTACCTTTTTGTCGAGCTTCGGCCGCTTCCCGATATCCGTCATCGACCGCTTGGGAGACCAAATGCTGGCAGTTGTCGCTGTGAATCTGTTTACCCTAAACGATAAGCATTTTTAGATTTATAGAAAGTACGTCGCTTCGAGATTGTAATCTGGGGGCATTTGAAATGAAGCATGTTTTGATTGCGAGCGTTGCTCTCGCTGCTTGTCTGCCCTCAATGGCGGCTGCACAGTATAACGTGCAGTGGGCAGCACCGGCTTCTAGTGCGGGTCGAATGGCTTCTTTTCCGATGGGTACGCCATTGCAGCTCGCCACGCGGACGGAGCTCAATACCAAGGACAGTCACGCCGGGGATCGCTTCTATCTGGAAGTGGCGGAACCCCTGATGTATCGTGGTCAAGTTGTCGTTCCGGTCGGCTCGATTGCAGTCGGCGAAGTTATGCGTTCGGAGCGCAATGGTCATTTTGGAAAGCGCGGTCAGCTTGATATCCGAATTAATCATGTCGAGACGCCGAGCGGGCCTGTTCGCCTCTCAGGGCGCACGGCCCGCCATGGTTATGGACAAGGCTTGTTGTCAATTGGAGGCGCTTTGCTTGTTTCGTGGCCAATGATCTTTATTCACGGGACTAGCGGTAGACTTCCGGCAGAAACTGCCGTGACCGCCTATTTGGCGGACGATCTACGCTTCAACCTTCAGCCTAGCTCAACCCAAGCCGTAGCGGCGATGCCCGACGGCGATCGGCAGACGCACCGCCCCCTGCCAGCAAGCTTTGATCCATCGGTTTTCTCATCAACCGGGCCGTGATTCGATAAGAGCCGCGCGATTGCCCCCCCAAACGTCTTTTTCGGCAAGGACGGCCGCAAACCTACCGTTGCAATTTCCACCTGCTGCCCGTCAGCCGGCCTGGCCGCTGACAACCACTTTTCGCATCTGATGCAAAACTCACAAGTTTTGCATCGCTGCAAAAACTGCGGCAATCCTAGCATATTCTGATGCGCAAATCCGATGCGCATCATTGAATCGGCTACGACCGGAAGTGTGAAGGAAATCGGATGCCGTGAGGCGTACGATATCCTCCAAAGCAGGAAGCCGCGGGCCACGTGTACTGGCTATGGGGATTTCGAGTTTGGCCCGGCTGTGCGGCGCGTGTGACGGCTGTCGAGGCGCGTATCGGCGGCCGAGATCATGGTCCCGAGGGGCAGTGTCCGGGGTGCATCTTGCCCATGATCGCAGGTTGAAGGTGCCGCTGATGCAGTCGGTGATGTTGCCAGCACGAGCGGCAGCATCGCCGGAACCGCAAGACCTGCGTGGCGGGATGAAGCTGAGCCATGCGGGGTCATGGCGTGGTCGTCCCGGTCGATGCGGTGCTCTGCGGCGGTGCGCGCGGCTGCCGCCAGCGTTCGAAGGTCTCTATGACGACCATGTGCCCGCCGCAGCATGGACATGGCGGTCGAACGTCTTCCGGCCCGGTCGGCGCATCGGTGATGGCCGGCGGTGCAACGCCAAGTAGCTCACGGATCCGCTCGAGCTGCCCCTTGCGGGTGGCACCGGCGAGCAGGCCGTAGTGACGGATGCGGTGGAAGCCTTTTGGCAGGACATGGAGCAGGAAGCGGCGGATGAACTCATCGGCCGCGAGCGTCATGGTCTGCTGGCGGTCGGCTCCGTCTCGGCGGTAATCCTTGTAGCGGAACGTCACGCCGGTCTCGTCGAAGCGCAGCAGCCGGCCGTTCGAGATCGCCACCCGGTGGGTGTAGCGCGACAGATAGGCGAGCACCGCCTCTGGTCCCGCGAACGGTGCTTTGGCGTAGACGACCCAGTTCTTCTTCCGGACCGGCGACAGGTGGCGCAGGAACGCACGCCGGTCGGCGAGATGGCCCATGCTTCCGAAGAAGCCGAGCCGCCCGGTGTCGCGCAGCGCCATCAGTCGGGTGAGGAACAGGCGGCGGAACAGCTTGCCGAGCACGCGCACCGGCAAGAGGAACGCCGGGCGCGACGACACCCAGCGGCTGCCGTCGGGCGACAGCCCGCCGCCCGGCACAATCATGTGGATGTGCGGGTGATGGGTCATCGCCGATCCCCACGTATGAAGGACAGCGGTGATGCCGATGCGTGCGCCAAGATGCTTGGGGTCGGCGGCGATGGTGGTCATCGTCTCGGACGCCGCCTGGAACAGCAGGCCGTATAGCGCGGCCTTGTTCTGGAGGGCGATATCGGCGACCTCGGCCGGCAGCGTGAACACGACATGGAAGTAACCGACCGGGAGCAGGTCGGCCTCACGCTCGGCCAGCCAGGCGCGCGCGGCGGCACCCTGGCACCGCGGGCAGTGTCGGTTGCGGCAGCTGTTATAGGCCACCCGCCAATGCCCGCAGTCGGTGCAGGCTTCGACGTGACCGCCCATGACGGCGGTACGGCAATGTTCGATCGCCGACATGACCTTCAGCTGGTGCAGGCTCAGGTGCCCCGCATGCGCCGTTCGATATGCGGGACCAGCGCCGCGAAAGATGTTGGCGACCTCGAGGGAGGTCCGCACGAGGGCGTCAACCGGGCGGCGTCTTGCCCTCCATGAGCGCCATCAGCCGGTCGAGCGGGCTGGTCACGGCGCGGATCGTGCGCGTTGCGACCTTGGTGTAGAGCGCGGTCGTCTCGAGCTTGCTGTGCCCGAGCAGCACCTGGATCACGCGGATATCGACGTCCTGTTCGAGCAGGTGAGTGGCGAAGCTGTGCCGCAGCGTGTGCGGGCTGACGCGCTTTCGAATCCCCGCCGCCTCGGCCGCCTCGCAGACCGCGCGGTGCAGTTGCCGGGTCGAGATCGGGTCGGTGTAGCTGCGCCCTGGAAAGAGCCAGCCGTGCGGCAGAAGGACACTGCGCCGCTTGCCTTCGCGCCACCACAGCCGCAGCAGCTCGAGCAGCTGCGGCGACAGCATGGCGTTACGATCCTTGCGGCCCTTGCCCTCCTCGATCCGGATCAGCATCCGCTTGCTGTCGATATCGTCGGCCTTGAGGTGCGCGACCTCCGACACGCGCAGGCCAGCGCCATAGGCCACGCCCAGCGCCGCCCGGTACTTGATGCCCGGTGCCGCCTCGAGCAGCCGTCCCACCTCATCGACGCTCAGCACGTCGGGCAGCTTCCTGGGACGACGCGCCAGCACCAGCCGCCGCGACAGGTCGGGTCGCTCGAGCGTCACGTCGAACAGGAAGCGCAGTGCCGATACCGAGCCGTTGATCGTGGACTCTCCGACACCCTGCTCGCGTTGGTGAAGCTGGAAGCGGCGCACATCCTCGGCGGTCGCGGTATCGGGCGAGCGCCCGAGGAAAGCCGCGAAGGCGCGGACGTGGCGGATATAATCATGCTGGGTCCGCGACCGCATCGCGCGCATCGCCATGTCGTCGAGCATCCGCTGACGCAGCGGGGTGACGGGTCGTTCGATCGGTACAATCGCCATGATCAAGTTCCTTTGGTTGAAGGAACTCCATCGTCTGCCGCCGCTGCCGCCGGGCCAAACCTCACCGCAAAGGCGCTACCTCACCACCAACACCAATGCCGCGCAGCGGCTTCGTGCTTTGGTGGGAAGCAGTCGTTGCCATGATAGCGGAAAAGGCAGATCAAGCGCTATGCACCCGTTCCCCGTCGCGTCAGAGTTGCAGTTCCTCGTTGGCAAAACGCTTGAGCAGATTTGCCTCGGATTTTGGCGATTTGAGTTCGTCTTCGACAAAGGTAACATCGCTGTTGAAGGCGACTTAGAGCATGTCGATAGTGAAGGCGTAGTTCATCGCCATAATACCGATGCGGACAGACTTGGGCCTATCTACGTTCACCATCTCCTCGGCCAGACGGTGACAACAGCTTTAGTAGAACCATTCTGCCTCACATTGACATTCGTTCGAGGCGATTTGCTTCGTATCTATAGCGATCAGGGGAAGTTCGAATGCGGGCAAATCTATGATGATGAGGGCCGACTGACTGTCTTCTAACGTCTGCTTTTGGGGCGTTTTCTGCCGTCCCAGTGTTGCGAAAGGGTTCCCTTTTGAAACGGCAGGAACCGCCCACAGCACGAAGCCGCTGCGCGGCATTGGTGTTGGTGGTGAGGTAGCGCCTTTGCGGTGAGGTTTGGCCCGGCGGCAGCGGCGGCAGACGATGGAGTTCCTTCAACCAAAGGAACTTCATCATGGCGATTGTACCGATCGAACGACCCGTCACCCCGCTGCGTCAACGGATGCTCGACGACATGGCGATGCGCGCGATGCGGTCGCGGACCCAGCATGATTATATCCGCCACGTCCGCGCCTTCGCGGCTTTCCTCGGGCGTTCGCCTGACACCGCGACCGCCGAGGATGTGCGCCGCTTTCAGCTTCATCAGCGCGAGCACGGTGTCGGGGAAGGCACGATCAACGGCTCGGTGTCGGCGCTGCGCTTCCTGTTCGACGTGACGCTCGAGCGGCCGGACCTGTCGCGGCGGCTGGTGCTGGCGCATCGTCCCAGGAAGCTGCCCGACGTGCTGAGCGTCGAGGAGGTGGCCAAGCTGCTCGAGGCGGCACCGGGCATCAAGTACCGGGCGGCGCTGGGCGTGGCCTATGGCGCCGGTCTCCGCGTGTCGGAGGTCGCGCACCTCAAGGCCGACGATATCGACAGCAAGCGGATGCTGATCCGGATCGAGGAGGGCAAGGGCCGCAAGGATCGTAACGCCATGCTGTCGCCGCAGCTGCTCGAGCTGCTGCGGCTGTGGTGGCGCGAAGGCAAGCGGCGCAGTGTCCTTCTGCCGCACGGCTGGCTCTTTCCAGGGCGCAGCTACACCGACCCGATCTCGACCCGGCAACTGCACCGTGCCGTCTGCGAGGCGGCCGAGGCGGCGGGGATTCGAAAGCGCGTCAGCCCGCACACGCTGCGGCACAGCTTCGCCACTCACCTGCTCGAACAGGACGTCGATATCCGCGTGATCCAGGTGCTGCTCGGGCACAGCAAGCTCGAGACGACCGCGCTCTACACCAAGGTCGCAACGCGCACGATCCGCGCCGTGACCAGCCCGCTCGACCGGCTGATGGCGCTCATGGAGGGCAAGACGCCGCCCGGTTGACGCCCTCGTGCGGACCTCCCTCGAGGTCGCCAACATCTTTCGCGGCGCTGGTCCCGCATATCGAACGGCGCATGCGGGGCACCTGAGCCTGCACCAGCTGAAGGTCATGTCGGCGATCGAACATTGCCGTACCGCCGTCATGGGCGGTCACGTCGAAGCCTGCACCGACTGCGGGCATTGGCGGGTGGCCTATAACAGCTGCCGCAACCGACACTGCCCGCGGTGCCAGGGTGCCGCCGCGCGCGCCTGGCTGGCCGAGCGTGAGGCCGACCTGCTCCCGGTCGGTTACTTCCATGTCGTGTTCACGCTGCCGGCCGAGGTCGCCGATATCGCCCTCCAGAACAAGGCCGCGCTATACGGCCTGCTGTTCCAGGCGGCGTCCGAGACGATGACCACCATCGCCGCCGACCCCAAGCATCTTGGCGCACGCATCGGCATCACCGCGGTGCTGCATACGTGGGGATCGGCGATGACCCATCACCCGCACATCCACATGATTGTGCCGGGCGGCGGGCTGTCGCCCGACGGCAGCCGCTGGGTGTCGTCGCGCCCGGCGTTCCTCTTGCCGGTGCGCGTGCTCGGCAAGCTGTTCCGCCGCCTGTTCCTCACCCGACTGATGGCGCTGCGCGACACCGGGCGGCTCGGCTTCTTCGGAAGCATGGGCCATCTCGCCGACCGGCGTGCGTTCCTGCGCCACCTGTCGCCGGTCCGGAAGAAGAACTGGGTCGTCTACGCCAAAGCACCGTTCGCGGGACCAGAGGCGGTGCTCGCCTATCTGTCGCGCTACACCCACCGGGTGGCGATCTCGAACGGCCGGCTGCTGCGCTTCGACGAGACCGGCGTGACGTTCCGCTACAAGGATTACCGCCGAGACGGAGCCGACCGCCAGCAGACCATGACGCTCGCGGCCGATGAGTTCATCCGCCGCTTCCTGCTCCATGTCCTGCCAAAAGGCTTCCACCGCATCCGTCACTACGGCCTGCTCGCCGGTGCCACCCGCAAGGGGCAGCTCGAGCGGATCCGTGAGCTACTTGGCGTTGCACCGCCGGCCATCACCGATGCGCCGACCGGGCCGGAAGACGTTCGACCGCCATGTCCATGCTGCGGCGGGCACATGGTCGTCATAGAGACCTTCGAACGCTGGCGGCAGCCGCGCGCACCGCCGCAGAGCACCGCATCGACCGGGACGACCACGCCATGACCCCGCATGGCTCAGCTTCATCCCGCCACGCAGGTCTTGCGGTTCCGGCGATGCTGCCGCTCGTGCTGGCAACATCACCGACTGCATCAGCGGCACCTTCAACCTGCGATCATGGGCAAGATGCACCCCGGACACTGCCCCTCGGGACCATGATCTCGGCCGCCGATACGCGCCTCGACAGCCGTCACACGCGCCGCACAGCCGGGCCAAACTCGAAATCCCCATAGCCAGTACACGTGGCCCGCGGCTTCCTGCTTTGGAGGATATCGTACGCCTCACGGCATCCGATTTCCTTCACAATCGCGGATGCTCACCGCCTATCATGGTAGGCTCGAAAGCGGACGCTAGTTGTTTGATGCGCTAAGCGCAGCGTCGCGGAGCCGCATCATAACAGCAAATTGTCTATCGCCTGCCGCAAAATGCTCCGCCAGAGTATTTTTCGGTTTATTGTCTGGCACGGGTTGAGACGAAGCCGCTCCGAGCGGGGGCGGAGGAGGTGGCGGCGGTCCAAAGCAATGAAATATTATGCCTTCATTTCGCTTTGCTCGATCGACAACGGCGTTCTTATAATCCCTGAGCAAAGGCGTGTGGCGAAGAGATTGGACGAATGACCGATCGCGATCTGATCTAGCGCCTACGTAAGCTTCGACCTCCTGTCGGGCACAGAGAGGGACAACGAACACCTGATATTCTTCCACGGCGTCGCGAAAAGCTGTTCGCGCCTCAGGGCTAAGTGAACGGGCTGCCTCAACTTGCTGCGAACACAGCAAACCGATGATTGCTATCGACAAATTTCGTTTCACTTAGCCGCCCCTTGGTCCCACCATACAGGCTCGACTCTACCCTTTGAATATCAACTATCCAATGCTGCCGTATCGAAAGCGGCCCGACCGCTTCCCACCAAACCTCGCCGTTCAGCCCTGCCTCCGGGACAGCCGCGATATCGTCGCCTGATTGACCCCGAGGAGCGCCGCGACGGTGCGCTGCGTGTCGCCGGCAGCAAGCCGCTGTAGGGCCTCAGACTGCTGGTGAGAGGTAAGGGCGGCACGTCGGCCGAACTTGACGCCACGGGCCTGGGCCTGGGCCCTGCCGGCAGCGGTGCGTTCGGTAATACGATGACGCTCATAGCTGGCGGCAACCCCCAGCACGGCGATGATGACATCGGCGAACTGCGAGGTGGTATCCACCATCGGCTCCGCGATCGAGCGGAAGCCGGCACCAGCTTCCTTCACTGCATGAAGGATGTTCAACAGGTCGCGGGTGTTCCGGGCAAGCCGATCGGTGGACGTTACCATCAAGACGTCGCCGGCATTGAGCGCGCCGATCGCGCGCTTGAGCTGGGGTCGCTCGGCGGTCGCGCCGCTTATCTTTTCGCGATAGACCTTCGTGCAGCCCGCCGCGTCGAGCTGGGCGAGCTGCTGCGCCAGGTCCTGGCCATAAGATGAGACGCGTGCATAGCCGTAAATCATGCGCGATTGTGCATTGGAATTATGCATCATGGAAGCGCCTGCTTTCGTGCGGTTTTTCATCTGATGCAAAACTTGTGAGTTTCGCATCAGATGGGCAGCGGCGAGTGACGCTAAGCGAACTCGTCCCGCTTTTGCTCGGGCCTCAAACGACCAATTTTGCGAGCAGCAGCATGCCAGAGGCGGTTTTCAAAATCGCGCAGCTGTTTACCCGCATCGACATCGCCGGCCTTTGCGGCGCGCCTAAGCCAATGCCGATATCCGCTCATGTCATTCCGATTGAAACAGCTCATCGCCGCGTTGGTCGCCGCCCGCGCGTCACCTTTGCGATACGCCCGATAATACAGTCCTGCGGGACTGAACGCATCGGCGGGGGTGCCAAAGGATTTGGCGCTGTTGTCGTCAGATAACCAATCCGCCAGCTCGATCATTGCGCCAGTGTGACCGCGTAGCGCCAGGCGCCACATGATCGGCATCCACAAGCCCGAGTGCCGTTCATACCGAACTGCCAACCCTCTCAGGTAGAGGCGATCCTCCGCTGTTTCGTCGCTCACGTATTCCATCGCCAGACAATCGCATGCCAAAGCGATGCCCGCTACCGGGCACTTCCTGTCGGCCTGTTTGTCACCAGCCCTGATGCAAAACTTTTGAATTTTGCATCAAGAAAGACCGGGTCTCATGGCTAACTGCCGTTCGACTCTGCTCATAGGAAACGGGCGGAAGATCCGTCTGCGAAGCGGATCGAAAGACCTCGATGATCAATGGACCACTTATGCGCGGTCTCCATCTGCAGCCAAAAGCGGCTCGCTAGGTCCATGGCACGCACGTTACCACATCCAACGGCGGTGATGATCCCAGCACTTGCTCCGCCTGTCGCGAGCTTCCCATGCGTCTGCCCTGGAATACTGGTCCACGTGAGCTTGCCGGGGCCGACACTGTTGCATGCCCAGGTGCCGGTGACCGTGTGATCAGGATTGAACCTTAACGTCGCGATCTCCAGTCCGCGCTTGATCACCCTTTCGCTCTGCAATTTCTGCAAAATCCAAACGTGATCTGACGGCCCGCGCTCGGCAGGGTGGGTAACCCCCGCGTCAGGGGCAAAAGCGGCGAGCACTCCAACGACCAATAGCGCCAAATTTGTCACCGCTTTGCCTCCGAGTGTTCGCTATCAGTGCGCCGGCATAGCACAGTGTGATGACGGGTGTGGTCGCTTCCGCCAGGTTACAAAAGGGACTCCTTTTGCAACGTAGGTCGGCCGAAAGGGCGACCGAAGAACCTTGCTCGGATTCCGTGGGGACAAATCCTTCCAGCAAGCCGATTACCCAGGCCTGCACCTCATGACGCTCATCCTCGAACAATTTAATTGCGAAAAACGCGCGTTTTGTGTATATCGCCCTTGAATGCCAAGGAGGGCGCGATGACACAGGTGGCTGCGACCGAGTTTGCCCGTAATTTTGGCCGCTATCGCGAGGAGGCACAGCGCGAGCCGGTCGCCGTGGTGACGCACAACCGGGTCACCGGGTATTTCGTGTCGGCCCGCGACTATGACGAATATCAACGCCTTAAGGCGATGGCCCCTACCGCCCTGGCGGTCGAGGAGCTGGATGGAGCGACGTTGAAGGCGCTGGCGGCATCACGGATGGATTCTCGCCACGACCATCTCAATGCGCTGATGGACTGAGCCTTGTCGCTTCCTACCCCGGAACCGGGCCTGGTCATTCCCTATACTTATCTGTGGCGGCACGAGCATCGCAAAGGGCAGGAGGAGGGTCGCAAGGTCCGCCCCAGCGTCATCGTGCTGGCAGTGCAAAGCCCCAAGGGTGGTGCACCGCGGGTGACGGTCGCACCGATCACGCACACCCCGCCAGCCAAGGACGGCGAGGCGATCGAGCTGCCGCTCCGCGTCAAACAGGCGCTCGGCCTCGATGACGATCGCTCCTGGATCGTGCTGGATGAAGTGAACCAGTTCGCTTGGCCCGGTTATGACATTCGGCCTGTGCCTGGGAGCAAGGATCGCTTTGCCTACGGTTTTATCCCGCCCAAGCTCTACGATACCGTCATCGGCCGTATTCTCGAACTGGCCGCTGCTCGGCGCGTCACTGAAATCTCACGTGATTAGTTGGTGTTTTGTAGCACAGAGCGAGACTGGGAAACGGGAAAGGTCGCCTGTCACCGGCTCAATCCCTGATCGCGTTGCTGGACGCGCTCGCGATCGTGGATGAGCTGCCCCATGGCGTGCGCCATCTGGGGTTCGCGCTGGATCCGCTCGATATACAGATCCTTGGTGTGCTGGTTCGCCCCGTTATAGGCGTCCACCGCCTTGCGCAGGGCCTCAGGCGCCGCCCGCCAATCGCTGCTATGGTCGCCATAGCCGTGGGCGCCCGCCTCGCGCCGCGCCGCGATCGTCCTGAACCGCTCGGCCACCTGCTCCCGGGCATGGGCCTGCTGGCGTTCCTGCACAGCCAGGCGAGCACGCTCGGCGGCTAGCTCTTGACGTTGCTGCGC
>NZ_JBSSBX010000005.1:0-18912 GCF_054059235.1 Sphingomonas sp. UYP23 | reverse complement strand
CAAGATCGACGATCGCATCCTGCTCAGCGGCACGTTGCAGGGCACCGCAGTGAACGCGGCGCTTGCGGCAGCGGGGATTACCTCATCGACGGCGGGCTTTTACTTCTCGAACGCCGCCGCCACGCGGACGCGCGGTCTCGACGTGGTTGCCACCTATCGCGCCGATCTCGGCTCCTGGGGCCGGGGCGTGATTTCGCTGTCGGGCAATCTCAACAAGACGGTCTTCACGCATATCGACCTGCCGCCGACCCCGCTCGCCAATGCCGGGCTGGTGCTGATCGACCGCGTCCGCCAAGGCGACCTGACGCGCGGCAGCCCACGCGACAAGGTGGTCGCCAACATATTTTGGGAAAAGGGCATCGCCTCAATCAACCTGCGCGGCACACGGTATGGCGCGACCTATCTTACCTCAACGATCGAGGCGAATGACGACAGGATCGCGCCCAAAGTTATCACTGATATTGAGGTGGGCGTGAAGGTCGCGCGCGGCGTGAAGGTGAGCGCAGGCGCGAATAATCTGTTCGACGTCTATCCATCGATCTTGAAGGCGGTCAATCAGGGCACTGCGGGCTTTGCCTATTACAACCCGTTCTCGCCCTATGGGATCAGCGGTGGCTTCTATTACGGCAAGCTGAGCCTGACGTTCTGATTTGAAACACTGCGGTCAGGATGGCTCGGTACGCAAAGATGGTGGTCCAGAAATGAACGAGATTCTACGACTGGACCACGAATCAGCGGACCCGCCATTTCGCTCTGAGCACGATCTCTTAGGAAATCGTCAAGTGCCATTCGACGCCTACTTTGGCATCCACACGCTCAGGGCTGTCGAAAACTTCCCGATAAGCGGGGAGACTATTGGATGTTATCCCGATCTCATCGTGGCTTTGGCAACGATAAAAGCCGCCGCTGCATTGACGAACCTCGACCTTGGTCTCTTGGACGAAGAACGCACGGACGTCATTGTTCAGGCATGTGAGGAAGTGAAGGGCGGAGCGCTCCACAATCATTTTGTAGTCGACGTGATTCAGGGCGGCGCTGGCACCTCGACCAACATGAATGCAAACGAGGTCATAGCTAACAGGGCGCTGGAGATTCTCGGCCATCCGCGGGGCGACTACGGTCGTTTGCATCCGAACGAGCACGTCAACATGAGCCAGAGCACGAACGACGTGTACCCGACGGCCCTTCGCCTCGCAGCATATAGGGGCGTATCCGCGTTGATTGTCGCCATGAGCGCCTTGCGTCGCGAGTTCGAACAAAAGGCCGAAGAGTTTGCGGGCTTGCTCAAAGTCGGCCGAACTCAGCTTCAAGACGCTGTCCCGATGACCCTTGGGCAGGAGTTTTCCACCTACGCTGTCATGATTGGAGAGGATGAGGAGCGGCTACAGGACGCATTGCTTCTGATGTGCGAAATCAACCTCGGTGCGACAGCAATCGGAACTGGCATTAACTCCCATCGAGATTATGCTTTCATCGTGTGTGCAAAACTGCGCCAGATGACCGGCATACCGTTTACCACGGCGCAAAACCTTATTGCGGCGACGCAGGATTGCGGAAGCTTTGTGCACCTTTCGGGAGTACTGAAGCGTGTCGCAATAAAGATATCGAAAATATGCAACGACCTGCGACTTTTATCCTCAGGACCAAGGACCGGATTTTGTGAAATAAATCTTCCACCAATGCAGGCAGGATCAAGTATCATGCCCGGAAAGGTCAATCCGGTGATCCCAGAAGTCGTCAATCAGATCGCTTTCGAGGTCATCGGCAACGACGTTACAGTGAGCTTTGCTGCGGAGGCCGGACAGCTTCAATTGAACGCTTTCGAGCCGATCATCGCCCATAGCATATTTAAAAGTGTGAGGCACCTCCAGGCCGGTTGCACAGTCCTCGCAACGCGATGTGTGAGTGGGATCACAGCCAACGCGGATCAGCTTCAAAGCAACGTTTCCCGATCAATTGGCATCGCAACCGCGCTTAATCCATTTATCGGATATGCCAAAGCCACTGACATAGCCCACGAAGCTTTGGCTAGCGGTGAGACCGTGTTAAATCTGGTGCTTCGGAAGCAGCTCCTTTCAAGGCACCAGCTTGAGCGGCTGCTTGATCCAGATACCTTAACTAAGCCAGGATTGCTTCCCGAAAATCGGTAGAGCGGTTTACCGAAACTGACTACTTATATTATCTCGCCTATACGACACCCACGCTCGCTACCGTAAAGCTACCGCTTCTTCTCCGACTCGACCTTGATCGTACATCGCACCGTCTCGCGCTTTCGGGCTGCGGCCTTGCTACACCCCTCGATCGCTTCGCGGTTGGCCGTCACGATCCTGTCGGCTCCAACGATCGCCCGATAGGTAGCGGGGTCTGCGGTCGCGAGGAGCTGCCCGCCCGCCTGCCACATTGGCAGATTGACTGTCCGCGCCGCCATGCGCTCGGGCCATTGCCAGCTCGTCGGCGCAACCTCGCGCGCGACAAGGCCGGGCAAGATCGCCCATGCAAAAATGCCGATCGCCGCCCCGCCCAGCCCGAACCATAGCTGCCGGTTCTTCTGGTCGGCCCGTGTCCATGCAGACCCGGCGATGGCGCGAAGGTCAGCCATGACGCGCGCCTTGTCCTCGCCGGCCTTGGCGAGCGCAGCCTGATCCTCGCGCCGGGCGGCGCTCCCGGCTGCGGCGATCCGCTGCGCCATCTGTTCGGGCGTCATCGCCAGCGCCGGAGCCTGGGCCAGTATCTGGCCGATCGCAGTGATCCGGCCGGTCGCGGTGTTTACGTCCTGCTGGAGCACCCCAAGCGTCTCGGTATAGTCGGGCACGTCAATCGTGCCGCGCTCGGCCGCCAGACCTTCCACCGCACGGCGCAGCAACGCCAACTCGCGGTCCTGGCCTTCAATTGCGGCGCGCAACCGATCGAACGCCTCCGCCGGATCGCCGCCTTCCTGAATATCGTCGTTCTGCATCGCCTTCCTTTACCGGCTCATGCCGCGATCACGATCACGATCGCGACTGATGGTGACCGACTGCGCCAATTCCTGCCCGATCGATCGGCCCCGCTCCAGGCTCAACGCCAGCTCCGGGGCACGGGCACGCAACACGGATTCGAGCTGCGGGTCACGGTGCAAGCCGCCCGCGATGCCCGCCATGCGCTTACCGATCTTTTCCGCGCCCGCATGGTCGCCGGCACGCTCCATGCTGGCCTGCGCCTCCTTCATACCCTGCCACTGCTCCACGAACCGCCCGGCGCGTTTCTCCGGGTCGAGGCGGACCTGGCGCTCCGTTTCCATCGCCTTGATCGCGCGCGCCGTATTGCCTTCGGCCGCTTGCACGCCGAGCTGCGGGTTACGAGATAACGCGGAGGCAAAGTCGCGCGCGCCATGCGGCCGCACCTGGTCGAGGGCGTCACTGGCCTTCGTCAGCGCCTGTTCCTGGTGCGCCAGCACCGGCAACCCCTTCTCCAACATCCGGTCTATATCGGCTGCGGCACGGCCATAGCGTTCGATTGCACGGGCCTGCGACGGTGCGAGCGGCCGATCGGCCGCGACGCGCTCGGGCGACGCCGCCTTCTCAGTCGCTGGCTTCGGCCGGAACCCGTCGAACATGCCCCTGGCCTTGTCCCGGACCTTTTCGACCACTTGGCGTGCGCGTTCCGGGAACCGGATCTCGCGCCGATCGGCGAACGCGCGCGCTTGGTCCTGTTCGGGGCGCTCATAGTCGCCGGCCATGTCCTTGCCGCGCTCACGCGACAGGGCGCGGACGAGCTGGCGCTGATCGGCGAAGTCGTCGCGGCCATAATGGAGCTGCACGTCGTCACGGTGCCGCGACATGCCAACATAGGCGCTGTGGCGATCCATGCCGGGGGTGGCGAGGATGTGCGCGCGATCGACCGTCACGCCCTGAGATTTGTGGAACGTCGCCGCATAGCCATGATCGACATGGGCGTAATCCTTGGTGTCGAACGCGATCCCGCGCTCGTCATCGAGGCGCACCGCCATGCCCTCGGGCGATACCCGCTCGATCGTCGCCAACGTGCCGTTCTTGACCCCCATGCCGCGCTCGTTGCGAAGGAACATGATGCGGTCGCCGGCCGCGAACTGCCGCTCGCCGCGCTCGGCCTTGAACGTCACGTCGTCACCAAGGTCGCCGCTTGCGCGCAACCGGTCGCGCGCCTCGCCATTGAGGCTTTGCACCTCGGCGTTGGTGTGGGTGAGAATGATCCGGGATTTATCCGGGTCAGCCTGGCGCGCGCGATCCCACCCGTCCACCAGCGCGCCACGCGCAGCCTCGCGCGTGTCGGCCGCGTGGACCATGCCGCCCTGGTCGTAGGCGTGGATCGCCTCGCCGGTGCGCCCGGTCGCGAGCTGGCGGGTCGCGTCCCGCTGCCAGTCCTCGCGCTGCCGGCGAATCTCGGTGATCTCGGCCGCGCCGTGGCGCTCGGCGACGCTTCGGAAGGCCGCGCCCGCCTCGATCGCCTGCAACTGCTCGGGGTCGCCCACCATGACGACCTTGGCCCCGGCATCGCGCGCCTGGGACAGCACCCGCTCCAGTGTACGCGAGCCGATCATGCCTGCCTCGTCCACCACCAACACGTCCTTGGGACCAAGCTGCTCGCGCCCCTGCCCCCATGCGTGTTCAAGGCTGGCGATGGTGCGGCTCCAGATGCCGGCCCCGCCTTCAAGATTCTCGGCCGCGATGCCCGACAACGCCGCGCCGCGCACGGTGTAGCCGGCATCCTCCCATGCCTCGCGGGCGACGCCCAGCATCGCCGACTTGCCGCTGCCGGCATAGCCGACGACGGACGCCAGCCCGTCGCTGCCGGTGATCCTGCCGAGCGCGTCTCGCTGCTCACGAGACAGGGTAAGCCCTCTGCCCTCGGCCGCCTCCAACGCACGATAAACATGCGTGCCAGCGACAAAGTGCTGATCGGCTCCGGCAAGCTCGTCGCTGGCGCGCTCAAGCCGGTTCTCCACGGCGATCATATCACGCGACGTGAACCGCTCCTGGTCGCGGCCGTCCTTCCCCAATGCGACCAGCTCGGGGCTGCCGCGCACCGCGCCCATCACCTGGTCGAACTGCTCCTTGCCGTCGCTATGCCGGAACGCGAACGTTGCAAGGTCGCGGGTGGTGAACGTCGCCTGGCTGCGCGTAATAGCGTCCAGTGCGATATCGGGATTGGCGATGATCTTCTCGCCGTTCTCCCGGGCGATGCGCACGTGATCCTCGATCCGCTCCGCTTCAAGCCCTTGGCTTGGACGCCGCGACGCGGCCGGGCCGATCTTGTGTTGCGGCTCCAGCTCGATCCCCTGCGCTTCGTAGCTGCGATGGTCGATCCGGCCCTCAAGTCCCAGCTCGGCCATCCGTTCGTTGACGTGCGCGCTCCATGCCTCGCGCCAGTCCTTCAACAACTCGGTGCTGTTCCAGTCGCGGTTCTTCTTCCCGAACCCCTCCGGCCCAACATCGCGCATCGCCAGCATGACATGCGCGTGCGGCTTCGGGCTGCCGTCAACGCCCAAGTCCCAATGCACATTCAGGTCCGCGACCATTCCGCGTGTCACAAACTGCGTCTGCACGAAGTCGCGGGCAAGCTGAACGCCCTGCTTCTCATTCATCTCGCGCGGGATCGAGAACTCCACCTCCCGGGCAAGCTGGGCATCCCTACGCTTCTCACCAGCCTCCACCTCGTTCCACAGGATCGCGCGGTCGTTTAAACGCGCTGGCGCGCCCTCCGGCAACATCACCTCCGAGTGGATCACGCCGGCCTTGTTTGAGAAATCGTGATCGCGTTCTAGCAGGTCATCATGCAGCTCGGACGCGGAACGATAGGCGGCGCTCGCGACGGCGCTCGATCCGTTCGCGCGGCTCACAACCTTGGCGGAGAAATGGTAGATCGCCATGACGCCTTGCTTATTGCACTTCTGAGCGTACGTCGGCAACGACGTATAAGCGCGCACTCACAATCCGCTTCGCTTCTCGTGATTGACCGTGTGGGATTTACGACCGTTGGATTTTACTGACGTTGTTGAGCGCGCTAATATGCTGACTAGGGATACGCGGAAGGGCAAGTACGATGCGGAAAGTTCGCGATTACGATGCCGAGCTGAAGGCGCTGGGTGACAAAGCTCGCACGCTCAAGGCCAAGCGGGTCGAACAGCTAGGCCAGCTTGTCACCGCGACTGGGGCAGATGCGCTCGATGCGGAAACCCTCGCCGGTGTCCTGCTCGATGCGATCGGATCAAAGGATGCGAGCGCGAAGGAGGCGTGGCGGTCGAAGGGCGCGGCGTTCTTTCAGCGGCGCGGGAGAAAAGGTGGCGGCGCTGCTCCAATCGACGGATCGGGCGCTCAAGCTGAATCGGGTGGCGGTGCTGCGAGCGGAAGCGGCGGAACGGCGTAACGACACGCGGGGCTGGGTCATGCAACGCCGCGAACGAACACGCCATCTGATCGAGCTGGGTGGCCTCGTCCAAAAGACCGGGCTGGTTGAGCTGACCGACGACGATCGCGCCACGCTCTATGGCGCGCTGCTCGATCTCGCCGGACGCGCGCGCGGCGATGATGCGGACGACACGCTGGCGCTGTGGAAAAGACGCGGAAAACGCGCGTTCGATGCGGAAGCAGAAGGGAGCGATTACGATGCCTAACTTATCCGACAGCGAGCGTGCTTGCCGCCAACGTGCGGTCGATTTCGGTCGTGGAAGCGTCGAACTGTCCGGCGGTCAAATCACGCCCGAAGCAGAAGCGTTGAACCGGCGCTATGTGGCCGGCGAGTTATCGGACACAGACCATATCGAGGCGCTGCTGACGCACGCCCGCTCCTTGCCGGCCAGCGAACCGGTGCAGGAATATTTCGCCAGCCTCAACGAAGCCGTGAGGGCGGCTCGCGGACAGTGATCGAGTGGTTCCGCCAGCTCGGCCGGGCGTCACGCAACCTGGCCCGCATCGCGAGACAGAACCCCGTCTGGGCGGTCCAGGGCCTCGTGTTCGCCCCGTTCCGCTTCGCCCGCCACCTGTTCGGCGTCCTGGTCCTGACGATCGCCGTGGGCGTCGTCCTGATCCTCGGCTCGGACGGGCTGATGTGGTATTTCGGACTTCTCCGCTATCCCACGCTCGTTGCGATCGTCACGGTGCTGGTCTGGCTTGCGATCCTCCTCGTGCCGCTGCGGGCGCTCTTCCAGCCGCTGATCCTGCGCTACGGCCATTCGGCCGCCACCGCCGATACGCACGGTTCCGCCCGCTTCGCCACCGCCGGGGAAGCCCAGGCGCTCAACGACGATCACGGGCTGCTCATCGGCCGCCACGTGAAAACCGGCAAGCCGATGCGCTATGCAGGGCCGGCCCATCTGCTGACGATCGCGCCCACCCGCACCGGCAAGGGCGTCGGCACGATCATCCCCAATCTGCTCGAATATCCGTTCGCTGTCGTCTGCATCGACCCCAAGGGCGAGAACGCCCGCATCGCCGCGCGTCAGCGCGGCCGGTTCGGCGCGGTCCATGTCCTCGATCCGTTCGGCGTCACCGGCCTCCCCTCGGCCGCGTTCAATCCGCTCGATCGCATCGACCCGCACGGCCTCGATCTCGCCGACGACTGCATGACGCTCGCCGACGCGCTGGTCCACGACGCGCCCGGCGAAGCCGGCGACGCGCACTGGAACGAGGAAGCCAAGGCGCTGATCGCCGGCATCCTGCTTCACGTCGTCACCAGCGAACCGCCCGCAACGCGCACCCTGGACACGCTGCGCGACCGGCTGACGCTCGCCCCGGCCGCACTGGCATCGCAGCTCGCCGCGATGCAGGCGCAAGGTGGCCTGGTCGCGCGCGCCGCCAACCGTCAGCTCGGCAAATCCGATCGCGAAGCCGCCGGCGTGCTGTCGGCCGCGCAACGCCATACCCACTTCCTCGATTCCCCGCGCATGGCGACGGTGTTGGGACGCTCGGATTTTACGTTCGCCGGATTGAAGGATGCGCCGGCAACGGTGTTCCTGGTGCTGCCGCCCGATCGGCTTGCCAGCTATGCCCGCTGGCTGCGGCTGATGGTGGCGCAAGCCCTGACCGAGCTGGCGCGCGCGCCGGGTCGCCCGCCTTGGCCGGTGCTGTTCCTGCTCGACGAGTTCGCGGCGCTCGGCCGCCTCGAACCGGTCGAACGCGCGATGGGGTTGATGGCAGGGTACGGCGTCCAGCTCTGGCCGATCCTGCAGGACGTTCACCAGCTCCGCGCGCTCTACGGCCAGCGCGCAGGCACGTTCCTGTCCAATGCCGGCGTCCTCCAGGTGTTCGGGGTCAACGATCAGGACAGCGCCAAGCTCGTCTCCGATCTGGCGGGGCAGGAAACCGTCGTGTTCGAGACTATGAGCCGCGCGATCGACGCGGAGGAAAGCGGCCTATCCTACGGACAACAGCATGTCGGCCGCGCCCTGCTCACCCCCGATGAAGTCCGCACACTCCGCCCCGATCGCCAGCTACTGTTCCTCGCCGGGCAGCGCCCGATCATCGCCGCCAAGCTGCGCTACTACGACGATCGAGAGTTCGCCGGGCGGTTCGACCCGGCGTGAACGATCGGGTGGCTCGTTCGGCCGCAAACCAACGGGCTGATTTAAGCCCCGCTGATGACGTTCGACGCGATGGGCAACATGAATAGGTCGAAGGCTCCTGCCCTGCCCTCACGGCACTCCTGACGGTCCCTGGGACGCAATTCGGACGCCATCCGCCTACCTTCTTCCCGATAGCCTGCGGCCGGTAGGCCGCCTGGTGACGCCGTAGGCGGCACGAAACAAATTACGTATTGGCCGTCAGGCTAATTCCGCTTGTATATTTCTAACTCTGGCTGGATTCATTCTGCCTCTCTGAATCACGTTCCTGGTCCATGATTCCACGCCCGAGGCGGGCAAGGATCGCAGCGAGGCCGGGATCGTCGATAAGCTGGGCAGGCTGCTCGTCGAGCGGGAGCCTGGCGATCATCGCCCTGTCTTCCTCGGCCGCTGCTCGCCGCCGGTCGCTGTCGTCCTCTGGTGGTGGTGCGGTCATGCCGCGTTC
Organism: Sphingomonas sp. UYP23; assembly: GCF_054059235.1. Lineage (NCBI taxonomy): Bacteria > Pseudomonadati > Pseudomonadota > Alphaproteobacteria > Sphingomonadales > Sphingomonadaceae > Sphingomonas > Sphingomonas sp. UYP23. Next base: position 9,892 of record NZ_JBSSBX010000005.1, on the reverse strand, counting down.
CACCTGCGGCGGAAGCATCAAGCGGTAGGCGTTCGAGGTCTGTTTGACCTGGGGGCCGCGCATCCCTGCATTGCCGGTCGGCACATAGCGGCGCAACCAGTCGAGGAAGCCATGCGCCTTGAGCCGCTTGAGCGCGTCCACCACGGCCGCGATTGAGCGACCGATGCGAAGCGCCAGCGTCGCAATCGCCGGATCAAGCCGGCCGGTCTTGTAGTCAATCAGGCGTAGCAGCTCGCGCAACACCTCAAGCCCGACATGGCCGATCGCGCCGTTCTCGCGGTTGTTGCGGTCGCGCCGATGGGCAAGCCGTTTCAGTCGGTCATATTTCTCGGCCGCCTGCATGAAGCGAGCGACGTTCTTGGGACTGAACGGCTGCCAGAACCGCCCTTCCCGGCCCTCCTCGGTGCGGCTGTAGCGATGGACCCGCTGGCCGGTCTGACGGCCTGGCCGCCTACCTTTCGCCCCTCCCAAGGCCTCGAACACAGTTTGCATGGAACCTCCCGTCGATCGGTAGGCCCGGCTGCTGGCGGCAATCCCTCATGGACAAGCTCTCCCGTTCTCGAAAACAGCGTTTTCGAGTTGACTTCACGTCCGATCTGCGGGAGTTTGGTCCTTGCGATAGAGACCGGGCGACTCCCGCCCATCAGACTTTCCGAGAGCCCGGCCGCCAAGCCGGGCTTTCGTCGTTTTGGTCCTAGCGGTGCCAGCCGCTAAGATCGCCACGACGAATCGGCGAACGAGTCCGCCGACGCTCAAACTTGTCAGATTATCGGGATGCTGGGAAGCCGCTTCTATTTAGCGTCGTAAGTAGCTTACGTGTTCACACGTTCACAGTCCATCGTGTGAACGTGTTCACCTTTCGATAGGCTGCTTGTATTTTTGGAGAATATCCAAAACCGCCTCGGTTAGCATCGCCTCGATTGTTGTGTCTTCCTTGACGGCAAGGATCGCAAACGCTCTCGCAATGGCCGGGTCGAACTTACCGGCAATCGTTTTTTTGCCGATACGATTGCGCTGGCGGCGCGGCGCTTCGATCGGCAGCATCGGTTGTTCAACCTCTTCCGCCGGGCCGGTTGGTTTCTTGGCGTTCGTCGATCTTGCCACCCCCATCGCTCCTAATCTTTGTGTTCACACATTCACATATTCACACGTGGACAGCTATCGCTCGCCGAACGGGTGCTTGCCGTGTTGGCGCATGAGTAGGTCAATGGCTTCGCCAAGGAGCGCCTGCAACGTCGTTCCCTGCTCGGCCGCCAGCATGTTCAGACCGCGACTGACCTCGGGGCTGAAATAGGCGCTCACCGCCTTCTTTCCCTGCCGGGTCTGCGCGCGGGTGGTGGGCGTCGCAGTCGTCGGGTCGGGGCTGTCGCCGATCGCGCCAGCCTTCTCCGCCCGCTGCTGCTTCATTGCGCCGAACTTGCTCATGCCGCGCCCCGCTTTTTCCTGCTTACAGGTGAACGTGTGGACACGTTCACCTGTTCACTTATCCATCTCCATAGTGCGGCAACCTCTTCCGCCGCCTTTCCCTCAGGTTCCAGTTCGATCGCGGTTTTCCCCTGCGCCGTACTGTGATGATAGATCGCCCGCTGGGTGAGCATGACGGGCGCAACATCCACGCCCATGCCGGCGACGCCATCGCCGCCCTCGATCAGCTCGCGGGCATCGCGGTAGGTTGTCGGAGCGCGCTGCGGGCCGCCCATGAAAAGCACGAATGCGGGTTTGCCGGTTGCCTGCACCAATTCGGCCGTCATCTCGACGGCTTTGAGGTCAAAGGCTTGCGGACGACAGGGAATCAGTACCAGGTCCGCGACCTTGCAGGCTTCCCGCGCCATGATGTCGGCGTGGGGCGGCGTGTCGATCACCACCAAGTCGGCACCGAGTTCGGCCGCTTGCTGGAGCTTGCGGGGCAAGAGGGGAGGGGAGGCGCAATCGACCACCTCCAAATCGGACGATCCGCGCCACTCGCTCCAGTGGCTCGCTGTCGCCTGTGGATCGGTGTCGAGGATTAAGGTCGTAAGCCCTGCGCCCGCGCTGGCCGCTGCCAGGTGGATCGCCAAGGTCGTTTTGCCCGCGCCGCCCTTTTGGCTGATGACAGTAATGACCTTCATGTGAACCCCTGAACACGTGAACGTGTGAACACGTTCACGTGTGGACGGCATAGGCGTTTAGGTCAATGGCGTTGGTTGAGGGCGTCGATCCGCTACGCGGATCCTCGCCTCGCCAGTCGATCGGAACCAGGCAGGGCCAAGACCGCTCGCGGGCTTGGGGAGCGAAGCGACTGAGAGCGGCGGTGCCGCGTAGCGGCAGGCGCCAGACTCTGTGACGTGCCGTCGGCTAGACGAGTTCGAGCTGCACGCGACGACCGACAACCGCGGCTGCCCGTTGCAGCGTCTCAATGGTTACATTGCCGTCCTTGGGATCGAGAACGCGATCAACCTGGGTGCGGCTGGTGTGCATCATCGTGGCGAGGCGGTTCTTGCTGAGCTTGCGCTCCTTCATCGCATCGGCGAGCTGCCAAGCGATGACCTCCTTGATTGCCCTGGCCTGAAACTCGCCAAGAACGCCTTCGTTCTCAAGGAAGCTGTCGAGGGTCGGACCCCGGTGCTTATTGTCAGCCATTTTCGACCTCCTTCTGGCGCTTGCGCGCGAGTTCCAAATCCGATGCCGGCGTCTTGTTCGCCTTCTTGATGAAGCCATGCAGCGCATACAGCTCGCCGGCCTGAAAGCAGAACATCACCCTCGCGATCGTCCCGTCCGGTAACGACGTGCGAACCTCGAATAGTCCCTTTCCCATCGGCCGTACCAGCGGCATACCTACCGGCCATCGAAACTGAACACGTTGTAAGTCCTGCCCGATCTCGCGTCGATTGACCTCCGCAAGCCCGAGCAACCAATCCCTGACCGGCACGTTGCCGGCGTCGGTCTGGTAGAACACCAGTTCGATTCTATGCGGCGGGTTTGTGCTCATCTGTGCCTTATAAAGTGCAATGCACCATATAAGGTGCAGGTGTCAAGGGTGGGGCCGTCAGGCCACGCCCGCAGGGTTGGGTAGGTGGGACAAAGACGCGGCTGCCGAACGGCAGCCTCAATCACCCTGTTGCCTGGCGCGCCCGATGATCGCGCAACACGCGCTGCACGGTCGAGCGCGACACGCGGAACAGGCTGGCGAGCTGGGCAGGGGAGCCTTGGCCGGATTCGGCTTTGGCGATGATTTCGGCGCGCTGGGGAGCGGTAAGGCTTGGCCGTCGCCCAAGATGCCGCCCCGCCTTACGGGCGTGGGCAAGCCCGTTCATGGTCCGCTCGCGGATCATAGCCCGCTCGAACTCGGCGAACGCGCCTAGCATCTGCGTCATCAACCGGCCTGGCGCGGTAGTGGTGTCGATCGCCTCCGTCACCGATCGGAACCCCGCGCCAGCGGCGGTGATCGCTTCAAGAGTGAACAGTAGATCGCGAAGCGAGCGCGATAGCCGATCGAGCTTCCAAACCACGAACACGTCGCCGGGCTGCAAGCCGCCGATCGCGCGCGCCAGCTCGGGGCGGTCAGCTCGGCCGCCCGATGCCTCCTCCTGATATATAGGATCGCACCCGGCATCGCGGAGCGCGCGAAGCTGTGGGTCTATGTCTTGGGAGTCGCCTCGGGACACGCGCGCATAGCCGATTTCCATGCCGTCATTCTGGCACGGGGTTGTGACACCTGCAAACCCTTGGAAAAGCTGGGGCCGGGTGGTGGTGTCATAACCGACCGGTTATGACACCGCAGCATTCCCACAATGATCCTCACTGGGGTTAAACAGTGCGTTCAGATCATTCATCCCAACTGCTTGGGAGATTTACGGTCGGTCGCAACGTCACCGTGTGCCGATCTCTCCTTCACCATCGGTGATCAGCCGAAGAAAACGCATACGGTCACCTAAAAATCGTGGCGCGCGGAAATGAAAAAGCAGTCGACGCCAATCGCATTGTTAGCAGGTTGTACACAGTGCTTAACATGCCGTGGACAGCGGCGGTGAGATGGCTGCCGTCTGACCGGGCAGCAGGTCTTGCCGGTGCCGATCACCTTACCATTTCTTAATTAACCGGTAACTTAAAGTGCTTTGAGACGACTAGCTCTTTGCATTTGGGGAAATGAAGCGGTCCAAAAACATGCGATAGACCGTCTGTGGACGTCCCGCACGGTCCTTGGCGCGCGACCCCTGCTCCTGAACGAAGCCACGGTCCTTCAACGTCGTGAGCAGGCGTCGGGCGCTGCGCGGTTGAACATTATAGGCGCTCGCGAACTCGACCGCGGTAAAGCCGTTCGGGTCGATGGTTCGAAAAACCGAGACGAGTTTGTGGATCACGGTCGACGGTACGTCGAGCATTTGCGATAATTCGAGATCGTCCTGCCGCGCATCTCGCGCCTCGTTCCGGTCGATGATTCGGTAGAACATCGCCGCGCTGTCGACCTCGAACACCCGGTCATGGTCCGAGGGCGGCCGTTCGCTCGACTCCCGCGCCAGCGCCTCGGCCTGGTCGGCGTTGATACCGACGCCGACCGATACCGCAAGCGTCGGTATTTCGTCCGATAGCGGGTGCAGGATCGGATGAATCGTCCGGTGTAGCGCGCCCTTTGTCGTCAGGATCATCGCTTCGCCAAGGCCACTCTCTACCAGTCGGCCTCCGGTCAGCTTCTCGATTGCAGTCGCCGCCAGCGATAATGCCGGTATGTCGCCCGAAATCAGGCAGGCGGCTATCTGCGACGATTCTGCTTCGTTGAGGTCGTGCCGCAACTTCGATCGCAGCAACGCCTGCCGCACCGAATTGCGCGAATGGTCGATACGCATCGCCGGCAGCCCGGCCGCGATGAGCCGTTCATAGACGTCGCGGATACAGGTAGCGCATCGCTCTGCGGCCCCGCTTTCGACAAGCGCGCGATGGGCCTGCTCGATCCGCGCTGCATCGATCCGTGGGGGGGTATCGTCGCTCTCTAGTGGGATCACGCGAAAGCCCGAGCGAAGCCCCAGTTCCTGATAGGATTCGGCGACGTCGCGCTCGGGGATCGTATCAAAGCTAAAGCTTGGCAGGCTGCCGACCTGATCGGTCTCCAAGGCAGCAAGCGCGAGGATGCGGAACAGGTCAGTGCCCTCGTGCGGGATATAATCGAGCCGGTCCGCGGGAAAGCCGGCCAGCATGGCAAGCCGGTACGGCATACGTCCGCTGAACAGCACCGAGACGCAGGCCGGCCAAATCGTCCGTAGCACGCGCACGGTATCCTCTGGAGCACTATAGCGCACCGGCATCAGCACCGCGCCGATCCCCAGTTCGTGGGCAATCTGCTCAATCAACGAAACCGTGTCGTCGGGGCCGACCACACCTATCAACGCTCTTCTCCCTAACTACCTTGAACTGTCTCGCCAGTGTGCCGTCCGTAATAGGGCCGATTTAAGCGTTGACAACGTCTCGCTCTGTCCTAATTATGACCGAAATAGGGTATGGGGACAGGCAGATGTCGCAGAGCGGCGCGGTAGCGCCTTCACTTGAGGCTATGATAGCGGATCGACGGGACCTGCACGCCCATGCCGAACCGGGCTGGTGCGAGGTCTATGCCGCGACCAAGGTCTACGACGCGCTGAGCACGATGGGCTGGGAAATCCGTGCCGGGGCCGCAGTGATCGACGCCGATGCGCGGCTCGGCCTACCCCCGCAAAGCGACTTCGATTTCTTCTTCGCCCGCGCCGTCGAGAATGGTGCGGAAGCCGATCTCGCCGAGACGTTCCGCGATGGTTTCACTGGGCTGGTCGCAGTCTGGAAAGGGCGTCGCTCTGGACCGGTCGTCGCCTTCCGCTTCGACCTTGATGCTAATCGCGGCGCGGAATCGGAAAACGCCGATCATGTGCCAGTCGCCCGGCGGTTCGTCTCGATGAACCATGGCGTACATCACAATTGTGGGCACGACGGCCATACGTCGCTAGGACTTGCGCTGGCGCGGTCGATCGCCGCGATCGACGGTAATTTCGCAGGCGAGATCCGGCTGATCTTCCAGCCTGCCGAAGAGGGTCTGCGTGGGGCGCGGGCGATGGTCGCGGCGGGGGTGCTGGGCGGCGTCGACTATTTCGTCGGCTGTCACATCGGCATCCAAGCAACGCGCACCGGAGAAGTCGTCAGCGGCTACACTACAATCCTCGGAAGCGACAAACTTGACGTGCATTTCCACGGCGTCGGCGCGCATGCCGCGATCGCCCCGCACGAGGGACGCAACGCGCTGCTAGCGGCATGTGTCGCGGCGCAGAACCTGATGGCGATACCACGCCACGGCAAGGGCGACACGCGGATCAACATCGGCACGCTGGTTGGCGGCAATGCGCGCAATACCGTGCCCGCCGAGGCAACCATGACGATCGAACTGCGCGCCGAGGATGCGGAATCGCTCGCCTACATCAACGAGGCCGCGCGACGAATTATCGAGGGTGCCGCAATCATGCACGGCGTCGAGCTCACGATGGAGGTCGCAGGCGGCTCCGGCCCGGCGAGCAGCGATCCCGATCTCGACGCGGTGGTCGCCGCCGTCGCTGCGCAGGTATCGCAGGTGACGCGCGTCGTGTCGCAGACGCCGTTCAAGGGCAGCGAGGATGCTGCCGAAATGATGCGTGCGGTACAGGAGCAGGGCGGCAAGGCGGTCTATTTCGGGATCGGGTCGGACCTCGCAGCCGGGCATCACAACGCAGCCTTCGATTTCGATGAGGCGTCGTTGGCGATCGGCCTCGACATCCTCTGCGGCGTCGCCGCAACGCTGACGGCCGACCCCATTGCCTAAGCCAGATCGCCAGAATGCGTGGCGCGCGATTGCCGCCGCCAGCGTCGGCAACGCACTCGAATTCTACGATCTGCTTATCTACGGCTATTTTGCTGCGACGCTAGGCAAGGCGTTCTTCCCCGCAATTAATCCGACAACCTCGCTGCTGCTTAGCGTCGCTACGTTCGGCGTATCCTATGTCGCGCGACCGTTCGGAGCGGTCATCCTCGGCGCCTATGCCGACAAGGCTGGCCGCAAGGCTGCGCTGACGATTACGATCAACCTGATGCTGGTCGGCACCGCGCTTCTGGTGTTTGCGCCGACCTATGCGCAAATTGGCCTCTTCTCGCCGCTGATCGTGGTGTTCGCGCGGTTGTTGCAGGGATTTTCCGCGGGGGGTGAATTCGGCGCGGCGACCGCGTTCATGGTCGAGCATGCCGACGCGAAGCGTCGCGGGTTCTTTGCCAGCTGGCAATCATCGACCCAAGGCATGGCAACGATCCTGGCAGCCGGGTTGAGCGCGTGGCTCAGCTATATCCTCAGCCCGGCGCAACTCGATGCCTGGGGCTGGCGAATTGCGTTCGGGGTCGGTCTGCTGATCGGGCCGGTCGGGCTTTATATCCGCCGCGGCATCGACGAGACGCCCGAGTTCGCCGCGCTGTCGGTGGAGTCGAAAGCCGGAAACGCGCTGAAGCGCGTCTGGGCCGACGACCGACGGGCCCTACTGCTCGGCATTGCGATCGTGGCAGGCGTCACCGCGTTCAACTATGTCCACAAGCTCTACATGGCAACCTATGCGACCGAGACGTTGCATATCGCCATGACATCGTCCTTCCTCGGTGCGCTGGCGACCGGGATCATTCTGACCGTCATGGCACCGATATTCGGCCTGCTCTCGGACCGGATCGGGCGCTATCGCGTGCTAGGTACCGCACTAGCCGTTGCTGGGCTTACCTCGTTCCCTATCTTCCTTGCGCTCAATGCCTGGCCGACAACGACGACGCTTCTGGTCGTCCAGGTGATCGTTGGGTTTCTGATCGCCGCGACGCTCGGCCCGACGCCCGCGATCCTCGCCGAACTGTTCCCACCGCGTACCCGCGGGACGGGATTGGCAGTCAGCTACAATTTCTCGGTGACGCTCTTCGGCGGCTTCGCGCCGCTCGTCATCACCAGTCTGATCGCTGTCACCGGCAACGCGCTGATGCCGGCCTTCTACGTCATCGCAATCATTCTGGTCAGCTTCATCGCAGTCGTAACGGCGACGCGAAACGCTGACCGAACGCCGGGATGCGTCTGAAACCATCCATCACCAAAGGGGACCATGATGAAACTGACCTGCATGCTGCTGGCTTCGATAAGCCTTCTCGCCGTCGTTCCCGCCTATGCCCAGACCGTTCCGGCCGACCCTGCCGACGGCGCGAGCACGCCACCATCCGACATCATCGTCACCGGCACCCGCGACAAGGGTCGCACCGTCGCCGCTAGCCTCACGCCGATTGATGTGCTCGGCAAGACCGAGCTGCAATCGAGTGGCAAGCAATCGGTGCGCGATCTGCTAGGCGCGCTCGTCCCCTCGATCAGCGTGTCAAGCAGCGGCTCGGGCGCTAGCTACGGCGTCAAGACGCTGTCACTGCGCGGTCTTGCGGGCGACCAGGTGCTGGTACTGGTCAACGGCAAGCGCCGCCACAACACCGCCGGCCTGTTCGTCAACGGCACTACCCAGAACGGTCAGTCACCACCGGACCTCGATCTCATCCCGGTCAGCGCGATCGATCATATCGAGGTGCTGCGCGACGGTGCATCGTCGCAATATGGCTCGGATGCGATTGCCGGCGTCATCAACGTTATCCTAAAGACCGACGCATCGGGTAGCGCCAGCTTCACCGGCGGTGCGAACGGCGACGGCGGCGGCGAGAATGCGCGCGTGCTCGCCGATTTCGGCTTCAGTATCGGCGATGGCGGCCATATCCATCTGTCCGCCGATGGCGTACTCCAGGGCCGCACCGAACGCGGCACGATCAACAGCTCGGTCTTCTATCCGCTGATTAGCGGACAGCTCGACCCGCGCGAGGCAACCGTTAACCGCTATGTCAACAAACCTGGGCAGCCCCAGGTCTCGGGCGTGAACCTGGCCTATGACACGGCCATCCCGATCGGCGCGAACGTCGAACTTTACAGCTTCGGCACCGCGTCAAAGCGCGACGCCGACGCATTTCTCACCTTTCGCAATCCCAACAGCAACAACAATATCGTCCAGATCTACCCCGACGGATACATTCCCCATCTGCACATTCACGACACCGACTTTCAGGTCGCGGGCGGGGTGCGCGGCGACGGGCCAGCCCAAATCCACTTCGATCTCGGCACGACCTATTCCGAGGACAAAATCAAATATGACGAGACGACCGCACTGAACGCTTCACTCGGACCACTCAGCCCCACGAGCTTCTATATCGGCCGCGTCCGCAACAGCGAATGGACGACCAACCTTGACCTAACGCGGAAATTCGATGTGGGGCTCGCAAGCCCACTCTTCATCGCCGCCGGCGCGGAATATCGCCAGAACACCTATGCCACAGACGCGGGCGAGCCGGCTTCCTATGCGAATGGCGGATATCGTGCACCGGTCGGCCAGCCCTTTGCCGGCGCGCTTCGCGTATCCGGATCGCAGGGCGTGACCGGCTTTGCACCGGAAAATGCTGGCGCTTGGAAACGGCATAGTTGGAGCGGCTATGTTAATATCGAGCAGACCATCGTGCGTGGCATCGAGGTCGCGCTGGCAGGCCGCCATGAAGATTATTCCGATTTCGGCACGACCAACATCGGCAAGGCCTCGATCCGGCTCGAACCCGTCCGCGGCGTAGCGCTGCGTGGTACGGTGAGCAGCGGATTTCGCGCGCCGACACTTCAGCAACAGCATTATTCATCGTCGTCCACGATTCTGACGCCGGTCAACGGTGTCACTACGCTGGTGCCAGTAAAGGCGTTACCGGTCGACTCAGCGGCTGCAATCGCGCTCGGCGCGTCGCCGCTCAAGCCCGAAAAGTCGGTCAACTATTCAGCGGGCGTCGTGCTGACCCCATTCAACCGGTTCGTGCTGACGGTCGATGCCTATCAGAT
>NZ_JBSSBX010000004.1:0-53853 GCF_054059235.1 Sphingomonas sp. UYP23 | reverse complement strand
CGCCGATCGCCCGCTTGAGTTGTGGGCGCTCGGCCGTCCCGCCGCTGACCTTCTCCTGGTAGATCTTCGTGCAGCCGGCCGCGCCGAGCTGGGCGAGCTGCTGTGCTAGGTCCTGGCCGGTTGATGAGACGCGTGCGTAGCCGTAAATCATGCGCTGATTGTGCATTGGAATTATGCATCACGGAAGTGCCCGAATTGCCGCCATTTTACATCTGATGCAAGATTTTTGATTTTTGCATCAAGCTCGTTCTGGGAGCACGGCTTGCAGTGCCATTTATTCGATATACGCCATACCCATAGCACAGCCGGTTTGCAGACCGGGGAACTCGCAGACCCGACTTTTCACACGGTCTGGTTCGGTCAATGGGAAAGCGCCGGCATTCCCGATGGGACCCTTGCGGGAATTCGGCCTATCCACGGGGCAATCCAGCACGGGCGAGGCATTGCCCGTGCTGGCCTAAAAATCGACCTATGCTGTCGGGGCAAAACCTCCTTGGCTGCGAAAAGGCCGTTTAGGGCGGCAGGAAATTCCCGCATAGACCCCCATCTGCATCATGATCTCGGTGATCTCCACCGTCGTCAGTTCGACGTTAAACCCGGCTTAAATATGGACTTTCAGTTGCGGGGCGGCGTTTCCCATAGCCGCCAGTGCCGCGATCGTTGCAATCTCGCGGTCACGATGCCCGAAAGCCGCGAGGCAGTCCCGAATATACCTGTCAGTTGCGCAATTGAAGCTTTTATGGGTATATGACATTGTTCTTGCTTCAACCGAGTTATTGGATCGCTTCATGAATGCAATCGTCAATCACATTGGCGAACTTGCCGATGCCGGTGAACGCATGATCGAGCGCCTGCGGCGCAAGGCCTTTCTCCCGGAAAGTCGCAAGGGCCTCAACGTTCGCTTCGGCATCGCAGAAGCCGCGCAACTGCTAGGCTGCTCCACCAATCGCATTCGCATGGCGGAGGATGACGGCCGCCTGCCCCCTGCTCCCGCCGGCGAGAATGGCCGGCGACTTGGCTATTCCGTTGAGGAATTGCTCGAGATGCGCGAGGTGCTCGGCGCCTCCCCTGCCCGCGCGCCGCTCGATATCCCCGCAATAATAGCGGTCCAGAATTTTAAGGGCGGCGTTGGAAAATCGACGGTCACCTGCCACCTCGCGCACTATTTCGCTGTGCAGGGCTATCGAGTGCTGGTGGTCGATTGCGACAGTCAAGCGACAACCACCACGCTGTTTGGCTTCAACCCGCATTTCAACATCACGCGCGAAGAGACGCTCTACCCTTATCTCTCGATCGACCCGACCCAAGCCGATCTGCTCTACGCCGTGAAGTCGACGCCCTGGCCTAATGTCGATCTGATCCCTTCGAACCTCGAGCTGTTCGATGTGGAATATGAGCTCGCCGCGGCCGGGTCGGACGGGCAATCGGTGCTGGCCGCGCGCTTCCGCAAATTGAAACAGGGCCTCGCCGATCTTGCACGCAATTACGACGTGGTGCTGCTCGATCCCCCACCCGCGCTCGGCACGATCAGCCTCGCCGTGATGCAGGCGGCCAATGCGCTGCTGGTGCCGCTTGCCGCTACGACGCCCGATTTCTGTTCGACCGTGCAATTCCTTTCGATGATGGATCAGGTGCTGCAACAGCTTGCGCTCGCCGGGATCGAAGTCGAATACAGTTTCCTGAGACTGATCTGTTCGAAGTTCGACGGCAACGATCCGAGCCATGCGATGGTGCGGACAATCATGGAGCAGAGCTTCGGCCCCGCCCTGCTGCCCGTCCCGATTCTCGAATCCGCCGAAATCAGCCATGCCGCAATGCGCATGATGACGATCTACGAGCTCGAGCGTCCAATCGGGACGCCCAAGACGCACAAGCGCTGCCGCGCCAATCTTGACGAAGCGATGGGACAGATCGAACAGCTCGTCCGGCAGGGCTGGGGCAGGGTAGAACCGGCGCGCGCGGAGGATGTGCTCCATGCTGCTTGAGACCCTGTCCTACATTCCCTCGTTCTTGCTATGTGCTGGGCAGGAGGTGCATGGTGGCGCGTAAACGATCCGATTATCTGGCGGCCTTGCTGGCGGACGAACCCGCCGATGATGCCACTAAATCCCCTAGCTCGTCGCAGCCTGAGCGGTCCCGTGGCACGACGCTACTTAATCGCGAAACCGCGCTGGCGCGCGTCACGAGTGGCGAAGTGCGGCAAGTGACCCAGCTTCTGCTCGACCCAGCGCGGGTGCGAATCTGGCCGGGCAATGCACGGAGCTACGAGCATCTCTCGGAGCAGAGCTGTCGCGAACTGATCGATTCGATTATCGCCGAGGGCGGACAAAAGGTGCCAGCGGTCGTGCGCCGCATCGACTGCGACCCGGCGCATGATTTCGAGGTGATCGCCGGCACGCGGCGGCATTGGTCGATCAGTTGGCTGCGCGCGCATTCCTATCCTGAGATGCAATTTGTCGCCCAGGTTGCGCAGCTCGATGACGAGGCGGCGTTCCGGCTGGCCGATCTCGAGAACCGCGCGCGCGCCGACGTGTCGGACCTCGAGCGCGCGCGCAATTATGCCGAGGCGCTCAAGGCGCATTACGGAAATCATCTAACGCGGATGGCCGAGCGGCTGAAGGTATCGAAGGGCTGGCTGTCGAAGATGATCAAGGTCGCGGGGATTCCCGAAGGCGTGATCGCGGCCTTTGACTCCCCTGCCGATGTACAGCTCAAGCCGGCCTACGCGTTGGCGCAGGCACTCGACGACAAAAGCGCGGCGAAGGCGATCAAGAGCGCCGCGCGCGACATCGCGCGTGAACAGGCGGCGCTGGGCGAGAAGGGGGCCCCCCCCTACCCTGCCGCCGAAGTGCTGCGCCGCTTGCTAGACTCCCCCGAGGATGCTGCCGATGGAGTCCCACCCTTTGTCTGGACCACGCCGCACGGTCGACCCGGTCTCAGCATCCAGTCGAGCAACCGACAAGGCGTGACGATCCGACTGCACGCGGGGTCCGGTGCTGGACCAGACGAGCTGTCGAACGCGTTGCGGCAAGCACTAGCGCATCTCGAGGCCGAGGGCCGTGGATTGAAGAAGTGATCGCGTTTCCCCGGGGAAACACCTTGCGCCGCGCACCGACGCGCAACGGTTTAGGAACCCGTTGCGCGGTGTTTCCCCGGGGAAACATGCGGAAGGTACGCCGATGAGCCGCGCCGAGCGCCAGCGCATTTCCGAGCAGTTCGATCTGTTCCTGCCCTATCTCGCCGACTTGCCGCTGCGCGATCAGCGCGAGATGATGGAGCGCCCGTTCTTCAGTCTGGCCAAGTCCAAGCGGGTCAAGCCGATCGACTACAAGAGCCCCGACGGCAAATTATGGGTGCATGTCTCGGGCAACCCCGATTACGGGATGGCAACAATCTGGGATGCCGACATCTTGATCTATTGCGCCAGCGTGCTCGCCGACATGGCACGTCGGGGAGTCAACGACGTGCCGCACAAGTTGCACCTGATGCCGTATGATCTGCTGCGCGCGATTGGGCGACCGACAACGGGCCGGGCATACGAATTGCTCGGGCAGGCGCTTGACCGGCTCGTCGCGACCACAATCAAGACCAATATCCGCGCCGAAAACCGTCGCGAGGCGACCTTTAGCTGGCTCGACGGCTGGACGCAGCTGGTCGACGAGAAGACCGAGCGGTCGCGCGGCATGACGATTGAGCTGTCGAATTGGTTTTGGGAAGGAGTGATGATGCAGGGCGGGGTGCTGTCGATCGACCGCGCCTATTTCGATTTGACGGGCGGTCGCGAGCGCTGGCTGTACCGCGTCGCGCGCAAACATGCTGGCGGGGCAGGGGAGGCCGGCTTCGCCATCGCAATGCCGACTTTGTTCGAGAAGTCGGGCACGGAGGGGCAATATCGCCGCTTCAAGTTCGAGATCGCGAAGATCGCCGAACGCAATGAGCTGCCGGGCTATGCGCTGACGCTCGAGACCCCGACGGGCAAACGCGAGCCGGCGTTGCGGATGCAGCGGCGTAGCGATGCGGAACGGCCGGTGAAGACAGTGTCAGAGCATCGCGCCAGCCCGCCCGAACAACCGGCCCAGCAAGCGGCACCGCCTTCCCCAGCCGCTACAGTCGCAGAACCCGCACCCGAGGCGTTGGTCGATATAACCGCAATGTTGCGACGCTCGCGCACCAGTCTTGCGACGCGCGCAACTGCGGGCGAGGTCACCGATGCGACGCTCGCAACGCTTCGGGCCGAATGCCCCGGGTGGGATTATCAGACGCTCCACGCCGAGTTCCGCGCTTGGATAGAGGCCGATTCGGCACGCACGCCGGTCAGCTATCAAAGCGCGTTCATTGGTTTCGTGCGGCGCTTTGACAAGGCAAATCGCCACACTCTGGGGCGGTAATCTGCTCGCTCAGGCCATTCGGTCTCCGCTAGCGCGGCCCGGCGTTCCCGATGTGTCGGCTTCCTCAACCGACGTTATCGGTCTCGCGCTGCGAAGCGCGACATTTGAACCTATCGCTCGGCCGAGCCCGCGAAAGTGATTCAATCAAGGTCCCAATTTCAAATCGGATTATGCGCCGTCGACACTCCAGGAACGGCATTCGCCTCATCGGGAACGCTGCGTCGATCTTTCGGGAACGCTTGCATCGACACAAGGGGAACACCGTACCGACACTTCGGGAACGGGACGTGTCGGCCGACTCGCGCATTTCTGTGCCCAACAGCCCATGTTTCAGCGGCTTAACTCTATAACATTAGATATAACTATCTAACCCGGGAATTTTTCAATTATGGGGAAGAGAGATTAGTATTGAACCGACGCAAGTTCGAGTGCATGTAGCGAGCAAGGAGTGCACCCATGCTCGCCGCTTTTCTTGATGACATTCGCGACCATGACATCATCGCCCCACGGCGCATGGCAGAGCGGCTACGCGTACCCATGTCACAGCTTGCCAAGCTGGCACACGTCAATCGCAACACGATGGCTGCCAAGCCCGGGAACCCGGCGATCCAGGCGAAGCTTGGCGAAATCGCGCGGATCATCGCCCGCGCTACCGATCTGGCCGGGGATGAGGGCCGCGCGATCCTGTGGTTCAAGCATCAGCCGATTGCCGGTTTCGGCAAGACCGCCGAAGAGCTGGTCGAAGCGGGACAGGCGCGGGAGGTGCTCGACGATCTCGAGCGCATGGCCGCGGGCGTCTATTCCTGATGGCCGCCGTCAATACAGATCGGCTTGCCCGGTAAGCAAGGGAATGCCTTACGTCCTCGCCCCGCTTACCCTCCCGCTATGGCGCATGATCCATCCGGCGCATCAGCGCTCCCCGTTCTCGGGCGAGGGCGCACGGCTCTATGGTGGGCGATGGAACATGAAGGGATGGCCTGCCCTCTATTTGGCGACCGATCCCGCTACTGCGGTTGCCGAATATTATCAGGGCTTGCCCAAACCGGGAATGCTGGCACCCTATCGGCTCACGGCCACGGCGGTCGCCGATCTCACCAACGGAAAGGGCGGTGCGATTGACGCCCAGGTCGCAGCGGCAATGACGGACGAGTGGAAGACGATCGCGCTGCTTGACGGGCAAGTTCCGCCGAGCTGGGGGATCGCACAGGCGCTGATTGCCCATGGGGCTCAGGGCGCAGTGGTACCATCGGCCCAGAACCGCGGCGGCACAAATCTGGTGTTGTGGCGCTGGAACGGCGCGGGCCAGATGGATGACGGCGCCATGCTCACGCTGCTCGATCCAGATCGAACGCTGTCCACTACCTAGCTAGGTGTTTGATCCCACGGTTTGATGGTGCGATCCTTTCGTTAGAGTGGAAGGAAGCAGTATGGGACGGTACGTCAGCCGTCCGAACATGATTTCGATACGGCTACGACGCTTGTAGCGGCGCTTGTCGTATTTGATGGGCTCGAGCCGGGACCTCCGACCTGGGATGCACGGCTCGATGCCCTTGGCCTGCAAGGCATCCCTGAACCAGTCAGCGTCGTAGCCGCGGTCTCCGAGCGGCGACTGTGCCTTGAGCAGATCGTCGAGCATCGGAACTGCACCGGGGTAGTCGCTGACCTGTCCAGCAGTCATGAAGAAGCTGAGCGGGCGGCCGTTTGCGTCGGTCACAGCATAAAGTTTCTTGTTCATACTGCCTTTGGTGCGACCGATCAGGCGCCAGAGATTCCCCTTTTTACCCGCAGGCTCGATCCCGTGCGGTGCGCCTTCAGATACGTCGCGTCGATCATGACGGTCTTTGGATCGGCATCAGCAGCAGCCAGCCCCTCCATCATGCGGAGGAACACACCCATCTCGCTCCACCGTTTCTAGCGATTGTAGCGCGTCTTGTGCGGTCCGTAGTCGCTAGGCGCGTCACGCCAGCGCAGCCATTGCGGTTCACAAATACGATGTCGCTCAACACCCGCCGGTCGTCAACTCGCGGCTTGCCATGCTATTGGGAAGTACGGCCGCAGGCGCGCCATCTGCTCACCCGTAAGCCAGTAAAGGTCGCTCATCCTAGGTCCTCAAGGAGCCTGAATCAGATCGCGCCTCTCACATCAATGGGTACTAACCCCAGCAGCCGCGACCGTTCACACCAGATCGAACCGGCCGGCGAACTCACAATCGTCATAGTAGCGCAGCTTGGCGGCGATAATTGGCCGCTGCCCAGCGAGGAACAGGAGCTGGCGATCGGGGCGCAGCGTGCGGACTTCATCGGGGGTGAGCAGGGCGCGGCCGACATGCTGCTGCCCGTAGGAGAGGCCGCTTTCCTCCACGTCGAGCGCGCGCCTCATCGTCTCGAACACGACGGTTTCCTGCCCGGCCAGATCGGAGACCAGCTTGGCGCTGTCCTGATCGTTGACCCCGAACACCTGGAGGACGCCGGCGTTTGACAGGAACGTGCCGGCGCGCTGCCCATAGAGCGCGCGAAGCTGGTGGACGTCCTGCAGGATCGGCCAGAGCTGGACGCCGTAACCCGCCATCAGCCCCATCGCGCGTTCGACCGGCTCGAGGCGACCGAGGGCGGCAAACTCGTCGAGCAGGAACAACACAGGCCAGGGCGGGCGACCCGGCACGCGCGCCAGCTCGGTGAGGGCTTGCGCCACCATCAGGCGTAGCCAGCGGGCATAGCTGGGGAGCCGATCAGGCGGCAGTACTAGGAACACCGTCGCGGGCGCATCCTTCAGCCCGGCAAACGTGAAATCCGAATTTCCCAGCACCGTCGTCATGCGCGGGGAGTCGAGAAAATGGGTATGACGCTGCGCGGCCGACAGCACGCCGGCCGCTTCACGATCGGATTTGCCGAGCTGGCGGTTGGCAGCGCGCGCGACCAGGCCACCTTGCGCCGATCCGGGTCAGGTTGCGTGACGCCCGTGCGAGCTGGCGGAACCACTCGATCATCGGCCGCGAGCCGCCCTCAAGGCTTCATCAAAACTGGTGAAATATTCCTGCACCGGTTCGCTGGCAGGCAAGGAGCGGGCGTGCGTCAGTAGCGCCTCGACATGTTCGGCACTGGATAGCTCGCCGGCCACATAGCGCCGATTCAATGCTTCGGCTTCGGGCGTGATTTGACCGCCGGACAGTTCGACGCTCCCACGACCGAAATCGACCGCCCGCTGGCGACTAGAACGCTCTTTGTCGGATACTTCACGCATCGTCAGGGCCCTCCCGTTTCCGCGTCTTTGTAGAAGAACAGCTCCGCCCGATCGCCTTTGTTGACACCGGCGACCGAGCCTGCGGCTTCCCAGTCCTCAAGGGGCAGAAGCGCCAGCATGGTAATATTATTCTCGTCGGTGGACGTGAACAGCCGACCTGCGCCGATAGCAACCTCAGCCGCGCGCAGCAGGGTGCGTCCGATACCCCGGCGTTGGTACGCCGGATCGACGCCTAGGTGGGTTATGTAATCGTGCCCGACGAACCCGCGAGGAACCCACGACACGTAGCCGACCACGCGACCGTCGATCTCGGCAACCAGCATGTGATCGTCGGCGATCTCAAGCAAGCGGTTGCCAGCGAAGATATCAAACGCGTTGATCGCGGAGAGATCGGCCAGCAGGGAGCGTCGGATCATTCTGCTTTTCCTTCCGCTTCCACATCGACCGCGCGTCTGCCGCGTCTTTTCCACAGCGCCAGCGTGTCGTCCGCATCATCGCCGCGCGCACGTCCGGCGAGATCGAGCAGCGCGCCGTAGAGCGTAGCACGATCGTCGTCGGTCAGCGCGACCAGCCCGGCCTTTTGGACGAGGCCACCCAGCTCGATCAGATCGCGTGTTCGGTCGCGGCGTTGCACGACTCGGTTCCGCTTATCGTTACGCTCTCCGCTGCTTCCGCCTGCGACGTCGCTGACCGAACCAGCTTGAGCGTCCAATCCATCGTTTGGGAGCAGCGCCGCCACCTTTTTTCCGCACCGTTGAAAGAACGCAGCGCCCATCGGGCCGCCACGTCTACTTTGCCGCAGTATCTTTCGATCCGATAGTTGCTTTATGACAGGTCGTACGATGCCGATGACCAGTGGCGTGACGCAGGTGCGACCGAGCGAGATGAGGGCGGGATACGAGGAGCAGCTAAGCTGCCGCGGCAAACGTTGCTTGATCGGACACCAGAGCGTTCGTAGGCCGAACGCCGCGAGGAGCGCCCCATGCAACAAGCGCTCGCAATGGCGGTACAGCCGCTCGATGAGAATGCAGAAATCGGCGCGCTACTGGCGCGAGAAGCCGCGAAGCTTCGTCGCTATGCTAATCGGTTAGCTGGTGTCGGGGCAGATGCCGATGATTTGCTGCAAGACACCATGCTTCGCTGCTGGGCAGCACGGGGCAGTTTTCAAACTGGGAGCAACTTTGGCGCCTGGTCCCGAACCGTCATGCGGAATGTGTTCCTGTCAGGACGCCGCCGCATGCGATTTCAGGCCGACCTGCCCGACGAGGTATTGGACCGAATGTTGAGCGTCGATGCGACTCAAGGGGAGGCGGTCGATCTGCGGGATGTGGATTGGGCGATGGGCGAGCTGACACCCAATCACCGCGACGTGGTTCAGCTCGCAAGCCAAGGGGTTTCAATCGAAGAAGGAGCGGCTCAGCTGTCCATACCGGAAGGGACATTTAGAAGCCGGCTGTGGCGTGCGCGCGCACGTCTGAGGCGATTGACGGAGGATCGCCTCGTGCCGCTACCCATGGCAAAAGTGTTTGGACTTGAGAATGAAACAACCGCCCCGGTAGAACGCAAGCGCCGGGACTGGACGGGCGTCATCATCGGATAGGCGCGAAGCGTGCGCGCCGATGAAGCCTGGCGCTTGCACCGGGGGCGGTCATCGGCAATTCTCTTTTTTTGCGTGGGAGCGGTTTGCATGAATATCAGGGAACTTGTTAAGGGCGTTGCCGCGGCAACGAGCACGAGCGAAGCGCAGGCAAAAGCCGCGATCACAGTGGTGTTCGATCAGGTCGCCAGCGCGGTTGCCAAGGGCGAAGAGATCGCGATTCCCGGCTTTGGCAAGTTCTCGGTCAAAGATCGTCCCGAACGCGCGGGTCGCAATCCCTCAACCGGCGAGGCGATGACGTTTGCGGCTTCGAAAAAGGTGTCGTTCACCCCAGCCAAGGGGCTGAAGGACAAACTCTAAAATGGCATTTTTGGAAGAGCTGCTGGAGGGCGGCAGCACGTACCGGGTCAAGGGAACTGAAGGCGGGGCGGTCTTCCAGCCGATAAGCGATAAAGACGATGATCTGGACGCCTTTCAGGACATTGTGGGGCAGATCGAGGACAATGAGGGTGAGGGCTATGATGTGCTTCTCGTCCATCCGGTCAGCTCACATGGGCGTAACCTAATCGACCGCATTGTGATCACGATCGATTGACTGCGGTAGATCCACCGAGGCGGCAGAGCGCCACCCCAAAACTCACCGTTCGCTTCGCTGGCCGCGTTGGTCCCCTCTGAGATCAACGATGCCCGTCAGGACCCCAGCAACGCTGCTTGAGCCGCGCGCAGCGACATCAGCTTGGCCGGGTCGGTCGGCGCAAGGCGACCCCATCGGATCGCAGACCGATCCGATGCACCGTCTGTCCAGATACGCTCTGCGACGTGAAAGAGCTCCTGAACCGTGGGCGCGCGGTTACTGCCGACACAATCGATCACCGCGTTATCAAAGAGGGGGTTTATCGAATGCATTTTCGGTCTCCGGCTTACCTGATAAGAGCCGACCGTGACGCTGTGATGGTGGAATGAAGGCGCCGGACCCGTTGCTGACACAGCAGATCGCAAATCCGCTTATGACGCTTCGCCCTGTTCGGCTTCCGCATCGAAGGCCCGTCGGCCGCGCCGCTTCCATAATGCCAGCACGTCACCGGCATCATCGCCGCGTGCACGTCCAGCGAGATAGAGCAGCGCGCCGTAGAGGGTAGCGCGATCGTCGTCGATCAGCTCGACCAACCCAGCTTTCTGAATGAGCCCGCCCAGCTCGATCAGGTGGCGCGTTCGTTCGCGACGTTGCACGACCCAGTTCCGGTTATCGCTACGCCGTCCCGCCGCTTCGGCTCGCAGCGTCGCTGCCTGGTTCAACCGGAACGCCCGGTCCGTCGCCCGTAGCATCGCTGCCACTTTTGCGCCCGCGGCGCTGAAAGAAGGCAGCGCCTTTCGACCGCCATTCCTCCTTTGCCGCGAGATCTTTGGAGGCAATGGCATGGAGTAGAACGCCAGCAAGGGTTTCCGCATCGAGCGCATCGGCGCCGGTTGCGGCGACGAGCTGACCGAGCTGCTCGACCCGCTTTGCTTTGAGCGAGCGTGCCTTGTCGTTCAGTGCCTTTAGCTCGGCATCGTAATCGCGAACTTTACGCATGTTTTCTCCATCTTGAATGCGCGCGGCAATATCAGATCGCCGTGATATGTGACCCCATATCCACCAGGCCCAGACGCGGAACCGTCGTACCAGGTTTAAGCAGCGCGCCGGGCGCAACGACAGCGTTGGCACCAATGCGCACGCTATCGCCGACCAGTGCTCCGAACTTGTCAACTCCTGTTCGAATCCGCGTGCCGTTGAGCAGGATAACGATCGCGGGATTATCACGTTCGTTCCGGAAGTTGGCGATGACGGACCCGGATTCCAGATTGACGCCCGCGCCCAGTACGCTGTCACCGACAAAGTTAAAGTGCGCGAGCTTGGTATCTGGAAACAGGAATGACGATTTGAGTTCGGCGCCGGGTCCCAATATGCAGCGTTCCCCCAGCCAACAGCCGTCGCGGACATAAGCGCCGCTTGCAATGAAACACGACGGTCCGATGACTGCAGGGCCTTTCAGCACGACGCCCGGTTCTATGCTGGCGCTTTTATGGACGGCGACATTGTCAGAAATCCGATAGCCAGTATCAAGATCGTCCAGGAGTACAGCGACGACATCGTGTGACCGGGTGGTGATCTCCCACGGCGCAAGATCGGCGAACGCTGCAAGCCGCGAGGTGCCGACGCCTGCGATATAATCGCGGATCAGAGTTTGGTCGCTCACCTTGCCAATCCCTTTGCCACGATCTGACGCACAGGTTAGCTTCTCCGCGTTCCGACACTTAGCATCTTAGCGCGCCCAGCAAACGGGTAAAGGCGTAACGACCAAAAATCAGCAGCAAGTCAATCAAGAGGAGCGAAGCGGATTGTGAGTGCGCGCTTATACGTCGTTGCCGACGTGCGCTCAGAAGTGCAATAAGCAGAGCGTCATGGCGATCTACCATTTCTCCGCCAAGGTTATCAGCCGTGCGAACGGCTCAAGTGCTGTCGCGTCCGCGGCCTATCGCTCCGCGTCCGAGCTGTTCGATGAGCGGCTAGAGCGCGATCATGATTTCTCAAACAAGGCGGGCGTGATCCACTCCGAGGTGATGTTGCCGGAGGGCGCGCCAGTGCGTTTAAACGACCGGGCGACCCTGTGGAACGAGGTGGAGGCCGGCGAGAAGCGTAAGGATGCCCAGCTTGCCCGGGAGGTGGAGTTCTCGATCCCGCGCGAGCTGAACGAGAAGCAGGGTGTTCAGCTCGCACGGGATTTCGTGCAGACGCAGTTTGTGACACGCGGAATGATCGCGGACCTGAATGTGCATTGGGACAAGGCGAAAGACGGCAGCCCAAAGCCCCACGCGCATGTCATGCTGGCGATGCGCGATGTGGGGCCTGAGGGGTTCGGGCAGAAGAACCGCGACTGGAACAGCACCGAGTTGTTGAAGGACTGGCGCGAGGCGTGGAGCGCGCACGTCAACGAACGCATGGCCGAGTTGGGGCTAGAAGGACGGATCGATCATCGCTCCTATGAGGCGCAGGGGATCGAGCTGGAGCCGCAGCACAAAATCGGTCCGGCTGCGTCGCGCCGTCCGGAGCAAGGGCTTGAGGCCGAGCGGATTGAGGATCACGTCCGCATCGCGCGGGAGAACGGCGAGAAGATCATCGCCAATCCCGATATCGCACTGGACGCCATCACGCGCAGCCAAGCGACGTTCACCACCCGTGACCTTGCAACGTTCGCGTTCCGGCATAGCGACGGCAAGGAGCAGTTCGACCAGGTGATGGGCGCGGTTCGTGCATCACCCGAGCTGGTCGCATTAGGCAAAGACGGCCGCGACCAGGAGCGGTTCACGTCGCGTGACATGATCGCGGTGGAGGCCCGGCTTGAGCGCGCCAGCGACGAGCTTGCCGGGGTGGATCAGCACTTTGTCGCCGGCACGCATGTTTATCGTGCGTTGGAGGCGGCCGAGGGTAGAGGGCTTACCCTGTCTCGTGAGCAGCGAGACGCGCTCGGCAGGATCACCGGCAGCGACGGGCTGGCGTCGGTCGTCGGCTGCCGGCAGCGGCAAGTCGGCGATGCTGGGTGTCGCCCGCGAAGCATGGGAGGATGCCGGCTACACCGTGCGCGGCGCGGCGTTGTCGGGCATCGCGGCCGAGAACCTTGAAGGCGGGGCCGGCATCCGGAGCCGCACCATCGCCAGCCTTGAACATGCGTGGGGGCAGGGGCGCGAGCAGCTTGGTCCTAGGGACGTGTTGGTGGTGGACGAGGCCGGCATGATTGGTTCGCGTACACTGGAGCGGGTGCTGTCCCAGGCACGCGATGCCGGGGCCAAGGTCGTTATGGTGGGCGACCCCGAGCAGTTGCAAGCGATCGAGGCGGGCGCGGCGTTCCGCAGTGTCACCGAGCGTCACGGCGCGGCCGAGATTACCGAAATACGCCGGCAGCGCGAGGACTGGCAGCGCGACGCGACCCGCCAGCTCGCTACCGGGCGCACTGGCGAGGCGGTCCATGCCTATGACCAAGGCGGCATGGTCCACGCAGCCGACACCCGCGAGCAGGCGCGGGGCGAGCTGGTCGATGGCTGGGATCGCGCGCGCCAGGCTGACCCTGATAAATCCCGGATCATTCTCACCCACACCAACGCCGAAGTGCAGAGCCTCAATGGCGAGGCGCGCGACCGGTTGCGCGCAAGCGGCGACCTTGGTGACGACGTGACGGTGAAGGCCGAGCGCGGCGAGCGCCAGTTCGCGACCGGTGACCGCATCATGTTCCTTCGCAACGAGCGCGGCATGGGCGTGAAGAACGGCACGTTGGCAACAATCGAGCGGGTATCGCCCGAGGGTATGGCGGTGCGCCTCGATGACGGGCGCGGGGTCGCGTTCGATACCAAGGATTACGCCCACCTCGATCACGGCTATGCGGCGACGTTCCACAAATCGCAGGGTGTGACGGTCGATCGGGCGCACATTCTCGCCACCCCGGGCATGGACCGGCACAGCGCCTATGTCGGCATGTCGCGGCATCGCGACGCTATGCAGCTCCATTATGGCCGCGACGACTTCGCCGACCAGCGCCAGCTCGTCCGCGCCCTGTCGCGTGAGCGCGGCAAGGACATGGCCGGCGACTATGAGCGCCCCGAACAGGACCAGGCGCGCGCGTTCGCCGATCGGCGCGAGATCCGGTTCCCGGAACGCGCGCGTGAAATGGCGGTGAAGGTCCGAGACAAGGCGCGGGGCATGTTCGACGGCTTCCGGCCAAAGCCAGCGACTGAGAAGGCGGCGTCGCCCGAGCGCGTCGCGGCCGATCGGCCGCTCGCACCGTCGCAAGCCCGTGCGATCGAACGCTACGCGCGCGCCAGTGCCGACATAGGCCGGATGTTGGAGAAGGGGTTGCCGGTGCTGGCGCACCAGGAACAGGCGCTGACAAAGGCCGGTGACGCCCTCGACCAGGTGCGGCCGCATGGCGCGCGCGACCTTGCCTCCGCGCTATCTCGTAACCCGCAGCTCGTGCGTAACGCGGCCGAGGGCAATACGGCGCGCGCGATCAAGGCGATGGAGACAGAGCGCCAGGTCCGCCTCGACCCGGAGAAACGCGCCGGGCGGTTCGTGGAGCAGTGGCAGGGTATGAAGGAGGCGCGGGCCAGCATGGAGCGTGCCGGCGACCATGCGGGCGCGGAAAAGCTCGGCAAGCGCATGGAAGGCATTGCGGGCGGGCTGCATCGCGACCCGCAGCTCGAATCCGTGTTGCGTGCCCGTGCCCCCGAGCTGGCGTTGAGCCTGGAGCGGGGCCGATCGATCGGGCAGGAATTGGCGCAGTCGGTCACCATCAGTCGCGATCGTGATCGAGATCGCGGCATGAGCCGGTAAAGGAAGGCGATGCAGGACGACGATATTCAGGAAGGCGGCGATCCGGCGGAAGCGTTCGACCGGTTGCGCGCCGCAATTGAAGGCCAGGACCGCGAGTTGGCGTTGCTGCGCCGCGCGGTGGAAGGTCTGGCGGCCGAGCGCGGCACGATCGACGTGCCCGACTATACCGAGACGCTTGGGATGCTCCAGCAGGACGTGAACACCGCGACCGGCCGGATTAATGCGATCGGCCAGATACTCGCCCAGGCTCCGGCGTTGGCGATGACGCCCGAGCAGATGGCGCAGCGTATCGCTGCGGCAGGCAGCGCCGCCCGGCGCGAGGATCAGGCAGCACTCGCCAAGGCCGGCGAGGACAAGGCGCGCGTCATGGCCGACCTTCGCGCCATCGCCGGGTCCGCATGGACACGGGCCGACCAGAGGAACCGGCAGCTATGGTTCGGGCTGGGCGGGGCGGCGATTGGCATTTTTGTATGGGCGATTTTGCCCGGCCTTGTCGCGCGCGAGGTTGCGCCGGCGAGCTGGCAATGGCCCGAGCGCATGGCGGCACGCGCGGTGGATTTACCGATGTGGCAGGCGGGCGGACAGCTCCTCGCGACCGCAGATCCGGCTACCTATCGGGGGATCGTCGGGGCCGACAGGATCGTGACGGCGAACCGCGAAGCGATCGAGGCGTGCAGCAAGGCCGCAGCTCGAAAGCGCGAGACGGTGCGATGTATGATCCGGGTTGCGCCCGCGCCATAACTGTTCGGTTTCGATCCTCGCAGTTGTCGAGTAATTCGTAGCAGCAGGAGCTATTCGGCCAAATGCTCGATGATAGGGCAATCGGGGCGATCATCCCCGTGACAGGACTGCGCAAGTTCAGTGAGTGATCGGCGCATGGCTTCCAAGGCGCGGACTTTGCGGCCAAGTTCGGCAGCGCGCGATTGCGCCAAGGCCTTTACCTCGGCGCTCGACCGCGCGCGATCCGACCAGAGTCCCAGCAGCGTGCGGATTTCCTCGATGGGGAACCCTAGGTCGCGCGCGTTGGCGATAAAGCGCAGCCGATGAACATCGCTTTCTGAATAGTCCCGGTAGCTCCCGCGCCGGGGTGGCGCGGGTACCAAACCGATTTTCTCATAGTGACGGACCATGCGTTGCGAGACGCCGCTGGCGTCGGATGCCGTGCCGATGTTCATAGCTTCACCGTGTTCAGCCGCAGCGCGTTGAGGACCACGGTGAGGGACGAAAGTGCCATCGCCGCGCCGGCCAGCATCGGCGAGAGCAGAATGCCCGCCACGGGGTAGAGCACCCCGGCCGCGACCGGCACGCCGATCCCGTTGAACAGGAACGAGAAGAACAGGTTCTGGCGGATATTCCGCATCGTCGCGTGTGCGAGCTTGCGGGCGCGCACGATCGCTGAGAGATCGCCGCGTGTGAGCGTTATGCCGGCGCTTTCGATCGCCACGTCCGTTCCCGTGCCCATCGCCAGACCAACATCGGCGGCGGCAAGAGCGGGAGCGTCGTTAATCCCGTCGCCCGCCATCGCAACCTTGGCACCGCTCGCCTTAAGCTCGCCAATGATACGCGCCTTGTCTTCCGGCCGCAGGCCGGCGCGAACGTCGTCCAGTCCGCCGACGGCGCGCGCGACCGCATCGGCGGTCGTTTGATTGTCGCCAGTCAGCATGATGACGCGGAGCCCCTGCTGGCGAAGTGCAGCGATTGCCTCCCCGGCGTTAGCGCGCACCGGATCGGCGACCGCGAGCATGCCGGCAAGAGCGCCATCTATCGCCACCAGGATGATGCCTGCGCCCTCGCTACGATGACGATCGGCATCGGCATCGAGCGGCTTGGGATCAGCACCAACCCTGCTCATTTGTGCGGCGTTCCCGATCACGACCGAGCGGCCATTGACCGTGGCGCTGACACCGAGACCGGTTTGCGATGCGAAATCGGCGACCGTGCCGAGCTGCAATCCTCGATCCTTGGCGGCAACGACGATTGCGTGCGCGAGCGGGTGTTCGGATTGCCCTTCGACGGCCGCGGCAAGCGCTAGCATGTCGTTCTCTACGACCGCGCCGATCGTCTGGACGGCGATGAGCTTCGGCTTCCCTTCCGTGAGCGTGCCAGTTTTGTCGATGACCAGCGTATCGACCTTTTCGAGCCCTTGTAGCGCTTCCGCGTTCTTCACCAGCACGCCGGCTGTCGCGCCACGTCCTGTGCCGACCATGATTGACATGGGCGTGGCGAGCCCGAGTGCGCAGGGGCAGGCAATGACGAGGACGGCAATGGCATTGAGGAGCGCATGGCCCATGCGCGGTTCCGGGCCGACCAGTGACCACACCACGAATGTCGCGATCGAAATCAGCACGACCAGCGGTACGAACCAGCCAGACACCCGATCGGCGACCGCCTGGATTGGGGCACGGCTGCGCTGCGCGTCCGCAACCATGCGGACGATCCGCGCCAGCATCGTATCCGAGCCGACGGCGCGCGCTTCCATGACCAGGCTGCCCGTGCTGTTGACAGTCCCCCCGGTGACGGCCGCCTCGACCTCCTTGAGGACAGGTGCTGGCTCGCCGGTGAGCATGGATTCATCGACCGAGGAGCGTCCCTCAACCACCACGCCATCAACGGGGATCGCATCGCCAGGGCGAACGCGCAGTCGATCGCCGGCCGCCACGTCGGCAAGGCTGACTTCCTCCTCTGACCCGTCCGAACGCACCCGACGCGCCGTCTTGGGGGCAAGATCCATCAGGGCGCGGATCGCGCGCCCGGTCGCCGCCCTGGCACGCAATTCAAGGACTTGGCCCAGCAGCACCAGCGCCACCACCACCCCGGCCGCCTCGTAATAAACTGGGACCACGCCCCCATGCATACGGAAGGTCGGGGGAAAGATGCCGGGCGCGACCGTCGCGACCAAGCTGTAAACGAAGGCGGCACCGACCCCGATCGAGATCAGCGTGAACATATTGAGATGGCGGGTGCGAAGCGAGGTCCATCCCCGCTGGAAAAAAGGCAAGCCTGCCCACAGCACGATCGGCGCGGTGAGCGCGAGCTGTATCCAAGGTGATGCCGCAGGACTGACGACATGTATGCCGAGCATTTCGGCGACCATCGAGATCGCCAGCAGCGGCACGGCGAGCACGCCCGCCACCCAAAGCCGGCGCGTGAAATCGACCAGCTCAGGATTAGGCCCGTCATCGAGCGACGGTTCTTCCGGTTCGAGCGCCATGCCGCAAATCGGGCACGTTCCCGGCCCTTCCTGACGAATTTGCGGGTGCATGGGACACGTCCATATCGCTCCCGGCGTCGCCGTTGGTTCAGGCTTCGGCTTGTCGCCGAGATAGGCGTCAGGGTTGGCGACGAACTTGGTTCGGCAACCGGCGCTGCAAAAATGATAGGTTTGGCCGGCGTGCTCGGCATGATGCGCGGTTTTCGCCGGATCGACCGTCATCCCGCACACCGGGTCCGTAACCGTCGCCGCGCTCTCGGCGGCCTTGCCGCCAGAGCAGCAACCGCCCGCCTTGCTCGTTTGTTCGGCCATCACTGGTGCGTTCGAGCAGCAGGACGATGGCGCAATAGCCGCCTCAGACGCTGCCTTTGCCGAACAGCCGCAGCCCGTTGCCTGGGATCGGGATTGTGGGTCGTTCATGACATGAAACTCCTTCGACCCGAAAGCATGTAGGGTCTGACATCATGTCAGGGTCAAGGCCTATCCGCTGCGATGGTCAACTATCGGAATCTACGCGGCGCAGGCGGTTAACCCTCACGAGGCCGGCTCAGCACGATCGCTCACTGCTTTTGCCTACCCTTCATTGCAATCCATGCTGAGGGGTAGGAGCCGCCCTCGCGTACCCTATGCTAGAGAGGCGGAGTGAAAGACATGGACGACCTCGACGAAGTATTGGCGAGGCTGGCGCACGCACCCGTGCCCGCGAGCCTCGATGGACTCGAAGCCAGGGTGCTGGCGCGCATCGCCGCTCGACCCGCTGTGCGCGCCGGCATGGGCGTCGGCGCAATGACGATCGCGGCGGCGCTCGTCATGGGCATATTCGGGGCGGGCTTTCCCGCCCATGAGGCCCATACGGTATCGGCGCTGTCTCCATTGGGGCCAGTGTCACCACTTGCACCATCGACATTGCTCATCGGCGCGCCATGAGCGGGTATGCACGGATCACGTTGTGCGTAATCGCGTGCTTCATCGCCGCGACCGGCGGCGTGTTCGTCGGCCGCGCGCTTCTTCCCGTCCCCGTGCAGCCCGGCGCGGAGCTGCACGACGTGCTGCATCACAAGCTGGCGCTGGACGCGGAACAGGAAGCGCGTCTGCAAGTGTTGGAACAACGTTTCGCGGTGAAACGGCGTGCGTTCGAACTTGAGTTGAAAGCTGACAATGCCAAGCTCGCGGATGCGATCGAGGCCGAGCACGGCAATGGCCCGCGTGTCGCCGCAGCGGTCGACCAAAGCCACGCCGTCATGGGCGAGCTACAGAAGGCGACGCTCGTCCACATATTCGCGATGCGGGAGCTTCTCCGGCCTAACCAGACCAGGCAGTTCGATCAGGCGGTGGTCAAGGCGCTTACCGACGACGCGCGGTGAGTCTCGACTGGACGACGCTATCCGAGGGAGAGCTTGCGACGCTCAGCATCGCCGGCAGACAAGCCGCCTTTGCCGAGATCATGCGTCGGCATCGCCAATCGATCTTCCGCACCGTCCGCGCTTGTTGTGGCGACGCCGACGAGGCGCTCGACCTAGTGCAGGAGACATTCGTCGCCGCTCATCAGGCGCTACCTCGCTTTGACGGCGACCGTTCGATGCGCGCATGGCTATCAACCATCGCGATCAACAAATGCCGTGACTGGGGCAGGAAGCGGACGGTGCGCCGCTTTCTGTCTTTCGCACTCCCGATCGGCATGGAGGCCGAGGCGATCGCGGACGACAGGGGAGCGATCGACGATATAGCCGGCGATCGGCAGGAACTGGACCGCGTCACACGCGCCATTTCCCGCCTGCCGCACAATCTGAAGGAACCGTTGGTTCTTAGAACGATCGAAGGGCTGAGCCAGGCCGAGACCGCGGCCGTGTTATCGATCAGCGAGAAGGCGGTTGAAACCCGTCTGTATCGCGCCCGCGCGAAGCTGTTGGAACAATTCAGCCGAGCCTGAGGGGTAGCGCGGCCGGCCGCGTATGAATGCTTGAGGGACACTCCCGTTCGAGAGCCTTGAGGACCATATGAGCCGCATTATCGACCGCCGCCAGATGCTACGCGGGGCCGCCCTCGCGGGAGGCGGACTCGCGCTATCGGCCTACATGCCTGCCTGGGCGCAGACCAATTCGGCAGGGATGATTACGCCGCGCCCGACCGTCACCGGCAACGACATCACGCTGCGGATCGCGCGCCAGACGATGATGATCGATGGTCGCCCGTCAAAGGCGATCGGCATCAACGGCACTGTGCCAGCTCCGCTGATCCGGTTGCGCGAGGGGCAGAACGTGCGCCTCAGCGTTATCAACGATCTCGACGAGGACAGTTCAATCCATTGGCACGGGTTGCTCGTTCCGACGCAGTTCGACGGCGTGCCGGGTGTGTCGTTCCCGGGCATCAAGCCCCGCTCGACGTTCGTCTATGAGTTTCCGATCAGGCAGAACGGCACTTACTGGTATCACAGCCATTCGGGGCTTCAGGAGCAGCTTGGGCATTACGGCCCGATCGTGATCGATCCGGCCGGCGTTGATCCGGTGCAGTCCGATCGCGAGCACGTTATCGTGCTATCCGACCACAGCCAGCTCAGCCCCGAAGCCATCTTCCGCGACATGAAGGTCGACCCCGGCCACTTCAGCTATCAGCAGCAGACGTTGGCGGGCCTTCTTTCCGGAGCGGATCAGCGGCTTAAAGATCGAATCCAGTGGGGCAAGATGCGGATGTCCCCGACCGACATCTCGGACGCGACCGGCCCCGCCTATACCTACCTCGTCAATGGGCATGGCCCACGCGATAACTGGACGGCGCTGTTCACACCGGGGCAGCGCGTGCGGCTGCGCGTCATCAATGCGTCGTCGATGACGACCTTCAACGTCCGCATCCCCGGCCTCAAACTCACCATCGTTCAGGCGGACGGGCAAAATGTCATGCCCGTCGAGGTCGACGAGTTCCAGATCGGCGTCGCCGAGACCTACGACGCGATCGTCACTCCGACCGACGATCGCGCCTATACGCTTGTGGGCGAAGCGATCGACCGATCAGGACTGGCGCGCGCAACGCTTGCCCCGCGCGCGGGCATGGCGGCCGAGGTTCCAGCACTTCGGCCGCGCCCGCTTGCGACGATGGAGGACATGGGCATGGATATGTCGTCGATGGGCGGCATGGATATGTCGGGCGGCCAGATGCGCGGCCCCGACCCTACGGCGGAGAAGAATCCTTCGGCCAAACTTACCACCTCTGGCGCCGGCACGGCTGCGGGCGCGATGGGTATGAGCAGCATGACGCCGGGTGGTAGCGCGATGCCCGGCATGGACCACGCGGTCATGGACCAGGGCGCGATGGCGGCTGGCGGTAGTGCCGGAGGCATGGCCGGCATGGATATGTCTCCGCAAGGTGGCAAAGGTGCGATGGACATGGGCTCGATGAAGATGCGCGACTTCTCGAAAGCGCCCCAGGTGAAGAAGGGACCGGGCGTACAGACGATGTCGCCGATGCCGATGGACCGGACGGGCGACCCGGGTCAGGGATTGGAGCATGTCGGGCACAAGGTGCTCGTGTACCGCGATTTGATGGCGCTCGATCGTAACCCCGACGTGCGCGCGCCTGCACGCAGTCTCGACATTCACCTGACCGGCAACATGGAACGGTTCATGTGGTCGTTCGATGGCGTGAAGATGTCCGACACGATGGAGCCTTTCGCGTTTGTTGAGGGCGAGCGCGTGCGCGTGACGCTCATCAACGACACGATGATGGGACACCCGATCCACCTTCACGGGCACTTTTTCGAACTCGTAACGGGGCACGGTGACCACGCGCCGCGAAAGCACACCGTCATCGTGCAGCCGGGCAGCAAAGTGACGTGGGATCTGACCGCCAATGCCATCGGCGATTGGGCGTTCCACTGCCATCTGCTTTACCACATGCACGCAGGAATGATGCGGACCGTCAGTGTCCGCCCCCGTGGGGAAGCGGCATGAAGCGCCTTGCTTCCACACTGGCGGGGACCGCCATGCTTATGATCGCGGCTCCTGTAGCAGCACAGTCGATGCAGGGCATGAATATGCCCGGGATGACGATGCCGGCCAAGCAGAAGCCCGCCGTCGCAACACCAAAAAGCAAGCGACCCGCCAAGGCGAGCCCCGTATCCGCGAAGCGTAAAGCGCCGCGCTCGGCCGCACCGATGGCCGGGATGAACGGGATGGACCATTCGGCGATGCCCGGGATGGACATGCCCGCCAGCACGCCCCCACAGGCACCGGGCGCGCAACAGCCGATGGCAGGGATGCAGCCGATGCCCGGCATGAAGATGCCGGTTGATCAGCATGGCGGCCACGACATGCAGGACATGGCGGGTATGGCCGGGATGGCGATGCCCGGCGTGGAGCAGACCGGCACAGCGCTTCCCGCCGGAAACGCGCCCGCACCCGCGCCGCCCACGGATCATTATGCCGATCGGTTCTTTCCCAACGACAATATGGAGCACGGGCGCGCGGCGCTGATGCGACAGGAGGGCGGCCAGAATTTCTACCAGGTGATGTTCAATCTCGCGGAGTTTCAGGCGCGGCAGGGCCACGACGGCTATCGCTGGGATGGCGAGGCGTGGTTTGGCGGCGACATCAATCGCTTGTGGCTCAAAACCGAGGGTGACGGCGCGTTCCGGCAGGGCGTCGAAAACGCCGAGGTGCAGGCGCTCTACAGTCGCGCGATCGGGCCGTATTTCAATCTTCAGGCGGGCGTTCGCCATGACTTCCAGCCCTCGCCGACCCGCACCTATGCGACGGTCGGGTTCGAGGGCCTCGCGCCCTATATGTTCGAGGTCAACGGCGCGCTGTTCCTGTCGAACAAGGGCGATTTGCTCGGCCGTCTTGAAGGCTATTACGATCAGCGCATCACCCAGCGGCTGATCCTGCAGCCTCGGGTCGAGCTGAACCTGGCAGCGCAGGACGTGCCCGAGAACCGGCTTGGCGCAGGGCTGACCGACGCCGAGTTAGGACTGCGGCTTCGATACGAGCTGCGCCGGCAGTTCGCCCCCTATGTCGGCGTGTCTTACCTCGCGCAGACCGGGCGCACCGCCGACTTCACTCGTGCCGAAGGCAAGAAGCCGCAGACGACGAGCTTCGTTGCCGGCGTGAGGTTTTGGTTTTGATAAGCCGGAGGATCAAGGAGGTGCAGCATGAATCGAAGTGACTTGAGGCGGCACCTGCCCAGCCTACCCTTTGTCGGCGCGCTGGCCGGGATCGTGGCGCTTGGCGCAGCTGCGTTTATCTACCTTGGCGTTTATAATATTGCGGCGGACGAGCCCCACACCCCGGCTGTTTACGCGCTGTTGGAAAACCTTCGCGATCGGTCAATCCAGGCCCATGCACGCG
Source organism: Sphingomonas sp. UYP23 (assembly GCF_054059235.1). NCBI lineage: Bacteria > Pseudomonadati > Pseudomonadota > Alphaproteobacteria > Sphingomonadales > Sphingomonadaceae > Sphingomonas > Sphingomonas sp. UYP23. The sequence continues at coordinate 30,719 of NZ_JBSSBX010000004.1, read as the reverse complement.
GGATCGTGCCTCCGGCCGATCTTGCTTCCGCGCAGCGGATATCGACCGGTGCCGGCCTCTACGCAGAAATGTGTTCGGGATGCCATTTGGGCCCAGGCGTTGAGAAGTCCGAAATGAGCCAAGGACTTTACCCGCAAGCCCCCGAGCTGGCGATGGCGCAAGATCTCACGGCCGCCCAGCAATTCTGGATCATCAAGCACGGCGTCAAGCTGAGCGCGATGCCGGCATGGGGTCGCACCCATCCCGACCCGCTGATTTGGGACATGGTGGCATTCGTCCGCAAACTGCCGGGCATGATGCCGGCGCAATACAAGGCGGCCGTCGCCAGCGCGCCCGAAGATCACGATGCCATGATGAAAGATATGGTCCACAAATAGGGGGACGGGGAACTGGATAAACAGGAGGGCGGCGGAATGGGCCACGGCCGGTTCGCCGCAATGATCGCGACCCCCGGGAACGTATTCGCAGACGGAAAGCTACACCCGGCAGCCGTTCCGATAAGCCAGTCCATGCAATGATGTTCGCGACGTTTCCAGCTTGGCTTCACACGCTCGCGATCATCTCGCTAGCGGTAGGCGCAGTGTGTGCGATCACGATCGCGCTCGAACGCGTCAACAAGGAGATCAAGCGCAGGGCCGATGTCATCGGCATCTTCCCCAACACCGCCGCGGTCATCCGCCTCGTCGGCGCGCTCATGCTTGAGCAGAACGATGAGTGGTCGGTATCGCGCCGTTACATGACGCTGGAAACGATCGGCGCGTTGAGCGATAACCCACGCATCAGCCTGCCAGCACTGGCAGCCTGATCATCCTTGGCCTGACCGAGGATCGGTGTTTCTACACCACTCCGCGGGGTACAACCCGTCGGTCTGGCCTGTGGTCTGGCCTGTCTCGCGGCAGGCATGTTGCTATGGGCAGTCCTCGCTGGTCCGATCATGCGTGCCATGCCGGCAAGCTGGCTATGGCCGGAATGGATGGCGGCGCGCACGTTGCGCATGCCGTTGTGGGAAGGCGGTCAACACCTGATGCGTGCCGGGTCGCCAGGCTCGTTTGCTGGCATCGTGTCGGGCAACCGGCCGATGATCACGAACCGCGATGCGCTGGATGCCTGCCGCAAACAGGCGGGCAGGGCGAAGAAGACGGTGCGTTGTGAGATCCACGTATCCTGGGAGCCGCAGATTAGCTGACGGTAATTGCACGTTTCGTCGCGCGTTCGATTGCGCGGACCAGCGCTGGGGCATTAAAGGGCTTTTGCAATACGATCGCTTCGGGTCTGGCTCTCAACACGCTGTAATAATCGCCAGTAGCGAAAATATGCGGCATCGGCAGCTTCGTCTCTACATCCTGAACCGCTGTAATCCCACTGCCGTCGCGCAAACCCTCATCGACGATCATCAAGTCGGGACGGTGGAGAAGCGCCGCGGCCACGGTCGCGGCTTCGGTTTCGGTAATGGCGCAGACGCTATGACCCAAGGCTTCCAGCAGATCTGACAAAAACATTGCGATCATCGCGTTGTCTTCAGCGATGAGGATACGCAACGCTGTCATCCAGATGTAGTGGGGGCGCTCCGACCGAAAGCACAGGGTCGGAAAATACCTACGACTTCAATTGGCAGGTACCTTAACTTAGCATGCGCGGTTCGTTCGTGGACGTGATAACCCTTTGCCATGGTAGATAACAGCAGCGAGCCGAACGCACCAACCCGGCTCCTAGATCGGCAAACCGGCGGCACCGAAACCGGCTTGGTGGAAGGTGCTGTCGTGTCTGCATCCAAAGCGAACTTTCCGATCGTGGCAGTGGGCGCATCGGCGGGAGGCCTTGAAGCTGTCACCAAGCTGATCGATGCCCTGCCGCAATCCCCCGGTATGGCGTTCATTCTAATCCAGCACCTCGACCCGACGCACAAGAGCCTGATGGCCGAACTGCTGGCCAAACACACGCCGATGCCGGTCGTTGAGGCAACCGATGGTGCCGCGATCGAGATCGACCACGTCTATACGATTCCCTCGGGCACCTACCTCTCGGTGTCCGGAGAAGTGCTCCGAGTCTCGGCCCCGGAAGCGCCACGAGGATCGCGCAAGCCGTTCGACTTTTTGTTGAAATCAATGGCGCGAGGGACGGAGCACCCGATCGCCGCGATCATCCTGTCAGGTTTCGATGGCGACGGCAGCGACGGCTTGCAAAGCATCCGGGACCGCGGAGGTCTCGTCATCGCGCAGGATCCGGCAGAAGCCGAACATAATTCCATGCCGACCAGTGCGATCGATACCGGCCTGGTCGATGCGACCCTGCAGATTGAACAGATGCCGGAAGCCCTCGCCACCTTTGCCAAGGACAATACGGCGAACAACACTGCCAGCTTGCCGGGCGTCGCCGACATCATCGACGAACTTCGCAGGGAAACACCGCACGATTTTCGCCTCTACAAGCCCGGCACGATACAACGGCGGATCGAGCGGCGCTTGGGGCTCGCCAACATCCGGCTGGATGCGGTGCCAAAATATCTTGCGCTGTTGCGCAAGGATGCGAGCGAGCGCGATCTGCTCGCGGCGGATTTACTGATCAACGTCACGACCTTTTTCCGCGACCCCAAGACCTTCGATATGCTTGCGAGCACAGTAATTCCCGATCTGGTGGAGCACCACGACAAGGACCAGCCGTTGCGTGTGTGGGTTGCTGGATGCAGTACCGGCGAGGAAGCCTATTCGCTCGCGATTTTGTTTCTGGAGGCAATCGCGGCGTCCAAGCGCCCGCTCAAGCTGCAGATGTTCGCCTCCGACGTCGATGCCGACGCCGTCACCAAAGCGCGCGAGGGCGTCTATCCCGCCACCATCACGGTCGATATCACGCCGGCGCGATTGAAGCGATTTTTCGTGGAGGAAGAAGCGGGCGGCTACCGCGTCAATTCCGAATTGCGCGGTGCGATCGTATTCACCGTGCAAGACGTATTGTCCGATCCGCCCTTTTCACGGCTCGACCTGATCTCGTGTCGCAACCTGCTCATCTACCTCACGCCGCGGGCGCAGGCGAAGGTCATTTCCCTGTTCCACTTCGCGCTACGCAACCGCGGGATGCTTCTGCTGGGCAGCGCGGAGACGATCAGCAACACAGCGGGGCGCTTCGAGGTGGTCGCCAAGACCGAACGGATCTACCGCCAGATCGGCCATGGCAGGCTTGGACTTTCCGATTTCGATATAGAGGCAGCGGCGGACAAAGCCGCGCCGGTGCGTGATGCATCTAACCTCGCGCCCACGCGCGCGTCGGGCTTTGCCGACCTGACGCGCCGCCTGGTGCTGGAGACGCACGCGCCTGCCGCAGTGCTGATCGATCGCACCGGTAAATGTCTGTATTCTCTAGGGCCGACCGATCGCTACCTGCAGGTCGCGTCGGGTTATCCATCGCATGATCTGCTGGAGATGGCGACACCGGCGCTGCGCGCGAAACTGCGCGCCGCGATCCGCCGGGTCAGCAAAGACAATCCACGCGTTTTCATCGGGCACAGCCGTATCGGCACTACCGCCTTCGGCATCGACGTCCAGGGTGTCACCAGCGAAGGCGAAGAACTACTGCTCGTTGCTTTCATCGACGATCAGGCCGGTGCGCAGAGCGACAGTAAGACAAAAACACCGGCAACCAATGCCCGCGTCGGAGATCTCGAACATGAACTTGCGCTCACGCGTGATGAACTGCGCATCGCGCTGGATGGCTTGGAAACATCGAACCAGGAGCAAAAGGCGATCAATGAGGAAGCGCTTTCGGTCAACGAGGAATACCAGTCGACCAATGAAGAGCTACTGACCTCGAAGGAGGAACTGCAATCGCTGAACGAAGAGCTGACGGCGCTGAACGGTCAGCTGCAGGAAACACTCGAACGTCAGCGCTCGGCCTCGGACGATCTGCAGAACGTGCTGTATAGCACCGACGTCGCGACCCTGTTTCTCGACCCCGATCTCCATATCCGGTTCTTTACCCCGGCCACCCGCGCCGTATTCAACGTAATTCCCGGCGACATCGGCCGTCCGCTGGCCGATCTCCGCGCGCTCGCAGTCGACGACCAACTCGAAGATGACGCGAGGAAAGTGCTCAAGGGCGCTGCGGCGATCGAACAAGAAATCGAAGTGCCGGGCGGAAGCTGGTTCGTGCGACGTATTCTGCCCTACTACACGCACGACAAAAAGGTCGAAGGCGTAGTCATCACCTTCACCAACATTACCGAGCGGAAAAGTTCGGCGAAGGCATTGGACGCGTCGAAGCGCGAAGCAGAATTGGCGAATATCGCCAAATCGCGCTTCCTGGCCGCGGCGAGTCACGATCTGCGTCAACCGCTGCAATCACTGTCGCTGGTGCAGGCGCTACTGGCGCGTTCGGTCGAGGGCGAAAAGCCTGCGAAGCTCGTTACCCGGCTCGGGCAGACGTTGGATGCGATGACGGGGATGCTCAACGCCCTGCTCGACATCAACCAGATCGAGGCGGGGGTCGTGCAGCCCGAGCCGATAGACTTCGTGCTCGACGACCTGTTCGACCGCATGCGGGACGAATTTACGTACCAGGCCGAGGCGCAGCACCTCGAACTCCGCGTCCGAACGTGCGCGCTCCACATCCATAGCGATCCGCGCCTGCTTGAGCAGATGGTCCGCAACCTGCTCGCTAATTCGATGAAATATACGCGAACCGGGGGACGCATCTTGCTTGGGTGTCGCCAGACCGGGACGAAGATGCGGATCGAAATCTGGGATACCGGTATCGGTATCGCCGAGGATCAACGGCACGCCATTTTCGACGAGTTCCACCAGATCGACAACGCGGCACGCGAGCGTAGCAAGGGCCTTGGTCTCGGGCTTTCGATCGTCCAGCGATTGGGCGCGCTGCTTGATCACGACATCGGTGTGAGGTCCAAGCTGGGCAAAGGTTCGGTGTTTTCGATCGAGGTTCCCATCGCGACCCACACCGCTGCTCGCGCAGTCGCCGCAATAGATGAGCCAAAACCAGCGGCAAAGACCGGCACGATCGTCATCGTCGAGGACGATCCGGACGTACGTGACCTGCTCGAACAATTATTGACGGCAAGGGGCCACCGAGTGCGCGGGGCGGCGAACGGCACGGCCGCGCTCGCCCTGGTCGCGAAAGGGGCGCTCCGCCCGGATCTTGTCCTGGCGGATTACAATCTACCGGGCGCCCTGGATGGCTTCGAAATATTAGGAGAAATTCGGAAAACGCTGGATCACCCTGTGCCCGGCATCATACTGACGGGTGACATTTCCAGGGCGACCCGAACGAGGATCGCCGCCAGTGACTGCGTGCTGTTGAGCAAGCCCGTAAAAGCCAATGAGCTTAACGCAGCCATTGAGGCACTGCTGGGCAAGGGCGAGCCGGCTTCCACTTTACCCCGGTCGGACCGTGTAGCCACGTCGGACGCCGTAATCGTCGTCGTGGATGACGATGCGGATGTGCGAACGTCGATCCGTGACGTGCTCGAGGATGACGGCCATGTCGTGGAAGATTTCCCCGATGCCGAATCCTATCTTGCCGCGTACCAATCGGACCGCGCGGGATGTGTGCTGCTCGATGCCGGACTTCCCGGCATCAGCGGGGTTGAATTGCTTGAACGTCTGCAGAAGATGGGCAATCCCATGCCGACAATCATGCTGACCGGCACCAATGACCTCACGCTGGCAATCGCGGCAATGAAGGCCGGGGCGTGCGATTTTATCGAGAAGCCCATCGGCACAGAAGCGTTGATGGCGAGCATCGCGCGGGCACTCGCACGATCGCGTGACGCAAACCTTGTACGTGCCTTTGAGGAAACCGCGGCGCGCCATGTGGCGGAACTAACGCCGCGTCAGCGCGAGATTATGGACCTTGTCCTCGCCGGTCATCCCAGCAAAAATATAGCGGCCGATCTCGCTATCAGCCAGCGAACGGTTGAAAACCACCGAGCCTCCATCATGCTCACGATGGACGCAAAGTCGCTGCCCGAGCTTGCTCGACAGGCGCTTGCCGCCGAGCGCAGACGTCCAGACGTCCCCAAATAGTTTTCGCGGTAGGGAGTCGCGAGCGCCGGCTGATGGAGCCGCAATGCTATCGCGAGTGAGTAGATTCCGAACCTTCTGTTTTTTGCCAGGGTGCTGCAGTCATACCGCGGTATGATTTTGAGCAAATTTCTTGACGCGCCAGCCTCGGTCGCGTGTTCGGAAAGTCCGTCGATCGACAGCGATCGGGATGATGCTCGCGCGCGCTTGGCCGATGCATTGCTCCGTACCGGCCATGAAGACCGCGACGCATTCCGAATCGTCTACTCGCTAACGAGCAACAAGCTATTCGGGATCTGTTTTAGAATTTGTGGCGAGCGATCAGCTGCCGAGGACGTGCTCGCCGATGTCTACCTTGCAATTTGGAAGCGCGCTGGGGCGTGGGACCCAGCGCGAGGAAGCCCGATTACCTGGCTTGCCGCGATCGCGCGAAATCGCGCTATCGACTGGCGTCGCGCGCAAGCGGTTCGCGGCACCGAGATCACGAACGACACGTACGACGTTCCAGACAGCGCTCCAAATGGCGAAACGCAATTGCTTGCGTCGGAAAACTCCGCACAAATCCAACGCTCGCTGAACGCGTTGAAGCCAGAGCAGGAATCGGCCATCCGCTCCGCGTTCTTCGGTGGTCTGACGTACGCTGAGCTCGCTGCGCAGAAAGGTGTTCCTCTGAGCACCATGAAGAGCATCGTGCGGCGCGGCCTTGCGCAGATGCGTATACAGCTGGAGCGTGGCGATGAGGATGCGGAGATTATCGTTGCCACGATATCTCCTTCTCCAAAGAGGGAGCCACGCTATGAATTCGCGCTCTCGCCGTGTGGCTTGTGACCATTGCGCTCAAGAAAGCTTCATCGCTACCGCGACAATAATTTCGGCGAATTAGGCCGGATACAAGGAGAGTAAAATGACCCGGAAAACACTGATTCTCGGCGCAATTGCACTCGCGTTCGCCGGCAGCATGCCAGCGCTCGCCCAAATGAAAAACGAGCCTATGATGGCTGGCGATCATGACGCGAAAATCTCTAAATCTCAAATGATGTCGATGAAAAAGTGTCAGGCCATGTCGCAAAAAATGATGATGAAGAATCGGAAGTGCATGGCCATGCAGAAAATGCACCCTGACATGATGGGCTCGGGTAAAATGTGATTTAGTCGAGCTGCATGCCAAAGCGACGGATGTTTTACGAGCGTTGAGGCATCCTTGCGTTGATCACTACGCAGACGAACGGCGCCTCGTCATGAGGCGCCGATTTGCGCACCCTCCCCACGAGGCGGTCCAGTTATCCCGACCGAATGTCGCCGAACAATATGCCGATCCGAACGTTGCGACAATGTGATCTCGAACATTCAGGAAAATTGGCAAAATAGCGTCCAGTTTCAAACCCTGCTCTGCACCCGACGTTACCCGCACCCCACGCATCTTGCGTTGATGCCAATTCTTTACTGCGCAACGATCGGTGCGGCGGTTTAAAGACCCAACGTTGGTAGTTTCAAAATAGTTCGACGGACATCATCGCAGGGCATGTTCCGCGAGACGTGCGCAATCGGCGTCTCGGGCTGGAGGATCATCTCCGCTACCGAAAAGAGCGCGGCCTATTGCCTTAAAGATACTTTTTGGCGACTTGGCACGAGGCGACACCCCAATGGCTGGCTTTGACAAGATGCCGGTCACCTTCAACGGTCCCGCGAGCCGTACTAAGCTGCCTCCCTTGCGGCGTCCTGCCAAGCTCAATGAGATCCGTTCGTTCGATAGGTCGATTGATCCGGATGCGTCGGCTCGACTGACGGCAGTGTCGATCAGCAGCGGTGTAGGCATGGCGATTCCCTGCCGAACGGAGAAGTGGGCGATAGCGCACCGAAGCTCGACGCGCCCTTTTCCGGCCAGAAGACCACCAGCGTCCTGCCCGACTAACATGGCCGTGCCGGTTGGAAGGGCTCCTCGCTCCACAACCAGGGCGACGGTGCCATTGGCGCGGCCGATGGCGGCGCGTACGGTACGACCTTCGCCGGTCAGCCGGATCGTACCCCGCAGCGGACCGACTGCTTCGGTTGGCTTGATCAGGACGTTTTCAATCCGACTCCTGATTAGCCTGAGGTTGAGCGAGAGAAGCGGTTGCCCCCTGCGATGAACGACACGCGCCATGCCCGTTAGTTGTCCGTGGACGAGACCGGCGACAAGCGGCTGGACGGTGAGCACGCCATGATCGAGAATCGCTGTTCCCGCTAGGCTGACGAACGGCGATGGCTTCGCGAACAGCAGCCGACGGGCAACAAAATGCACCGTGGCATCGGTGTTCCTAAGATGCTCCAGGTGAATGGCGGTTTCCGGGAGCAGCCGAGGTCCGTAGAGCCGGGAATGCACAGCGGCAATGGCCTGTCCTTCTTCGGAAGACAGGTCTCGGAAATCGAGTTGCTGTGCGGTGAGTGTTGCACTGACGAGGCTACGTTCATCTGGCTTGCTTACATCGATCCTCCCGGCGATGTCGGACCGCCCAAGTGTGCCGGCGACCCCATTCAACAACCAATTCGGCGCGTCGTGGCGAATCTCGCTATGCACCACAAACGGTTGCGTTCCCGGCAATCCTGCCTCGATCACTTTATCGAGGTCGTGCAAATCGTGTCCGCGCGAAGCGAGGCGAGCCCTGAAATGATCGAAGTCGAGAGGATGATCAGCGACGCCGTTGAGATCGATTGCTACCCTCGGCGAGGACAGCATGACATGGAATCGCCAGGGAGCGGCCGGGCGAGCAGGATTAATCGGCGCGCCGCTGGCCATGAGCGTCAGCGGCCGTTGACCAAGCTGGCCCCTGCCGAAGAGCCGAAAACCCGAGCCGTCGAGGGCGAAGCGTGCCGAAAGCTTGCGAGCGGATTTGGCATCTATGACATCGAGCTGCCCGTCAGCGATGCTGAGGTTGCCCAGCACGGGCGGTCCGATAGGATGCCTGCGATCAGTCCAGTTCAAGCGTCCATCGGAGGCGCGAGAAAGCCTCAGGTGGAGGTGCGTCACAGCGATCGAGTCAGGGCGAACACGGCCGGCTAGCAGCGGCAGCAGCGGCAATTCGATGACGACTTTTTGGACTGAGGCGATATCGCCCGATCCGGCCCAAGTCGGTTGTAGGACATGCACATCTTCCAACACGAGAGCGGGACGAAGCAGGGTTCCGCCGCGCCGTTCGAGGGAGCCGATTGTTGTTGTTCGGCCAAGTGCTGCGGAAAGCCTCCCGGCAATGATTGGCCGAATTATAGGCCAGCCAAACAAGAGCACGAGTAAGATTAGCAGTGCCGCCACAAAGCTAATTGCAGCCGCTATCGACCAGCGGGGGACAGCCGTTCTATTCAAGGCCGTCAATCCTGATATGATTCGCCCTTACGGATTGTTTCGCCCAGCGTGGCTACTACCACCTCATGAATGACGGTCGAGGCAAGTGGCAAGCCATTCTATCCAGTGATGTTGGACTTGCCCCGCTAAAGTGGAGAGGCATGTGCTCGGCGTGACGCGGTTCGTTCGAACTGCGCGGGGCTGATACAGTCGAGCGGAATGGCGATGATCGAGCGGTGTTGGTAGCGTTGCTTACAGGATTCACAGGCCCTTCTACATATGATAATGTCCTTTATCAGATGTAGAAAGCGCGCTAGATTCGCTGGATGCCTTATCGCGTTCAGCTCGTCCCACGACCGATCGTCATCGACGCCGATGGCCTCCCCGTGCCCAATTCGCATGTCGTCGAGATTACCTTCCCAGGCGATGCGCTTGAAACCGCACTTGGCCGCGTGAACACAATTGTTGGACCTGGCACCGCCAAAGTCCTGGTGGGCGACGCCACGATCCGCGGCGTCCCGCTGTGCTAGAACAACGCATGTCGCCTAGCCTTGCAGCACGCAACGTTGTCAAAGCTGTATCCCAAGCCGGCGTGGTACTTGCAATCTCGGGTTGGGATCGCTCGATATCCTGGGCGGCGATCAGCTGCGTGGTCGCGGGTGTGGCAGCGACCGGGGACGGCGAAATGTTCGTGCTCGCGCTCGAGGTCGACGACGGCGATACCAGCAGGCTATTCACTGTAGCCGAGACCGAAAGGATCTGGCCAGAGCTGACGGCGATATTGCCGGTCGGGCTGCCGGCAGTCGCGCCGTTCGAGCACTGGGGGGCCGCGTTGGCCGACAAACCCGGCGTCGTCACGCTTTATGAGCGCCCTGCCCCGGCTGTCACGTCATGATGCAGACCATTGCATTGGCGACGCCGGCCCTGGTGCTGCCTGCGCTGGTGGCATCGGCAGACGAACGCAGCCAACGCCGCTTCCTGGAGTTTTTTGCAGTCACGATCCGCAATCCGCATACGCGCCGCGCCTATGCGCGGGCAGCCGGTGAGTTTCTAGGCTGGTGTGACGCACGCGGCGTCACATCGATCGCAGGCGTGCAGCCGCTGCATGTCGCTGCCTGGGTCGAGCAGCTCGGGAATGAGGTTTCGGCGCCGACCGTCAAGCAGCGGCTCGCTGGCGTGCGTCACCTGTTCGACTGGCTAGTGACGGGCCAAGTCGTGCCGGTGAACCCGGCTGCGTCGGTGCGTGGTCCAGCGCACAGCGTCCGGCGCGGCAAGACGCCTGTCCTTGCACCCGATGAAGCGCGGCGATTGCTCGATGCGATCGATGTGACGACGCCGGCTGGGCTTCGCGATCGGGCGCTGATCGGGTTGATGGTCTATTCGTTCGCGCGGATCGGTGCAGCGCTGGCGATGCGCGTCGAGGATGTGTTCGTGCAGAACCGGCGACTCTGGGTGCGGTTGCATGAGAAGGGCGGCAAGCGTCACGAGATGCCGTGTCACCATAATCTCGAGGAGTATCTCACCGCCTATCTCGACCGCTGTGAATTGCGAGAGGATCGAAAAGCGCCTTTGTTCCGCACGATCGCACGGGGCACTAAGCGATTAAGCGATACGCCTCTGCCGCAGGCGAATGCCTTCCAGATGGTGCGCCGTCGCGCCGTCGCGGCCGACATTGAGACAGCGATCGGCAACCACTCATTTCGGGCAACCGGGATTACTGCCTATTTGAAAAACGGCGGGACATTGGAGCGGGCCGCGACGATGGCGAACCACGCATCAACCCGCACCACCCAGCTCTATGATCGACGCCCCGACGACGTGACATTGGACGAGGTGGAACGGGTTTTGATTTAGCAGTTCGCTCTCCGTCCGATGGCCGACTTCGGTCCCTACCGCGGCATGGGTAATCGGCGGCGACCATGACCATCACGCTCGCCGCCTGTCGCTTTAGGCAGGATCGACCACTTTCGCGGGCCGACCGCGCCTCGGTTCCGATTTGGCAGCCTCGGCCTTCACAGCAGATTTTTGTCCGGGCTTTCGGCCAAGACCGATCTTCTTCGCCATATCACGACGCATTGCCGAGTAGGACGGCGCCGTCATGGGATAATCCGCCTTTAAACCATAGCGCGCGCGATATTCGGCAGGCGTCAAACCGTTGGTGGAGAGATGCCGCGTCAGCGTCTTGTAGGGTTTACCGTCGATCATCGAAATAATGACATCCGGATTGGCCAACGACTTCCGCGCAGTGACCGCGGCGGTAAATTCAGGAGCAGCTTCCTCGGCGGGAGCTTGAGCTGGTGCAGTCGAGAGGCCGATAACAGCGTCATGCATGGACTTCAAGAATGCCGGGACATCCTCCGCCGACGTGCGCGTATTCGGGTTAGACAGCCATGCCATCGTTAATTCGGTAGCAAGTTCAACGGTATTTGTAGTCTCGTCAGTCAATGTGGTTTTCCTTCCAGACGGGGTGCAGAGATTTCGAAACTCACCCTGAACATCACAGGCACGCGGACTAGCACATCCGTTATTGAGATGCGACTAACCTACGCTGTAAAGCCGATGTCGAATCGGGAGTCGCTAACGCGTTCTCACAGCGCCCGAGTGACTATACCGTCTGACATGCTCGCGGAAATCATGCCGTTGGTAAGTTAGTTCGTCAGATCGAGACGAGTGATGTGGCGGAGCCGATTTTACCGAGCAACAGATCATTTGGCGTGCTCGGCGAGCACGCGATATCGTCTCGATCGTCGGCGTATAGCTGCTTGAATTCAAAGTCAGGGCAGGCTGGTGGCTCGGATGTCGCCTACAAAGAGATATGGGCGGGTCTTGTCGGAGAGATCTGCGCGCAGCGTCGTCATTCGCATCAGGGACCGTTGAAACGCCTGCTCCCTCTCTGAGCCATCAAATTTCTGGCGTTCAGCGGGTTCGAGCAGGCCCAGTTCCCTCACCGCCATCCTATTGGCCGAATAATCGCGCACCGCGACTTCAAGCTGTTGAAGGAAGGCGTCGACCTCGGGCCCGAATAACCACCGTGCCTCGCGCCGGCAGTTGCCGATCGCCCGGAGTGGTTCATCGGTGGGTAGCGACTGGTTGGTCACTATCGCCTCGATCCGGTGTTCCTGTTGATCGATCCATGCGCTCCAGGTCGTGATCGCATAATCCAGCCACACCGCTCTTCGCTCGATCAGGGAAAGATATATTGTCCGTTCCTGCGCCGTGACCGCCCGATGGGCGATGCGACCCTGCACCCAAGCGACCATGACCGACAGGGCACCGGCAAAAAGGGCGCACCAAAGCGTGATGACGGCGCCGATCAACGCGATTTTTACTGGCTCCGCCTGCGCGGCGTACCAGATGGTGAAGTCGGTAAGCATGGAAGCATGATACGGTATGGGCGATCAGCACGGTAGGGCAGAAAGCCGTGTCAATGATCTGTTGCGAACATGTGCCCAGTGATTGAGTCGGGAAAAGGTCTACCTTTCTGCCAGACTCGCAGGTTGGGCATAACGGCGTGCGGCACGCTGGCCTAGCGAGCCAACATTGCCGATCAGGAAGGGCTGGGGCATATTTGGGCCATGCAAGATCCCTTCGACCCAGACAGCTTCATCATCACCGCGAATGTCTACATTCTTGGCATCGAGCCTAGGATCGAGCGCACGTTGGAGTTGCCCGTCAATCTTAACTTTGCGCAGTTCCATGAGGTTTTGCAGGCGGCGTTCGGCTGGACCGATAGCCACCTGCATCGCTTCAATGTCGGCGGACTGACGATCGGCGCGCCCGAGTTCGATGATGGCGACACATATGGTCCCCGTACTATCGAGGCGGGCGAGATGCGCATGCAGGACCTCAGCTTCCCCTACGGCGAGGACGCGAGCCTCCAAGCCTTGTACGTGTACGACTATGGCGACGATTGGCATCACCGGATCATGCTCCGTCGCCGTATGCGTGATCCGGATGTCAGCTATCCCCGATGCATTGAGGGTGTAAGATCCGGGCCGCCCGAGGATGTGGGAGGGTACTCCGGCTACGCTGACTTCCTCGAAGCCTGGCTCGATCCCGAGCACGAGGAACATAAGGCGGTACGGCGGTGGGCTGGTCGTAAGTTCGATCCGGAGCGTTTCGATCTCGAAGGGACCAACAGGGCCATCACAAAGGCGATGCGAGCCGCCAAGGGAAGTTACCGCTTCAGGCATCTACGCTCGTAGGCAGCGCTGCGACGCTTCAGCGAGCGTCGCAACCCCCGAGACTGTTGTGATGCCGGTTGGCGGCTGATGCCTTTGTGCGGGTTTCCCAGGCGTCAAAGCTTGTGTTAGGCCTGTGCGTCCGACACGTAGCGGCGGAGCACCCGATTGATTTCGGTCTGATATCCATGATCCTGGGCATGTTCCTTGAACCAAGCCACGACATCGGCATCGAGCCGAAGCGTGACGGGCTTCTTCACCGGGCGATAAAGGCCGGGCCGGCGCGCGTGCAGCCAGGCTTCCGGGGGAGCTTCGGGAATGTCGACAGTATCGATCTCGTTCTCCGGCAGCGCCGCGAGCGTGTCGAGCTGGTCCTGCAATTCGGGGCTAAGCGCCTTCTTGCTCATAGCGTTGCCTTTCCTGCCTCGTCGCCTTTCGGGCGCTGATGATACGTGTCTGATCCTCGTTGTGCGGATCAGGGTGGCTGTGGACGACGACGAGCACGACAACCGGCCCGACCAAACCAAGGGCGTGCCACCGCTGTTCTCCGCCCGCGATGCGATCAGGAATGATAACGTGGAATGGATCGTTCCAGACCTCTCTTGCCAACTCGAACGACACACCATGCTTGACGAGGTTCGAAGCAGCTTTTTCGGGATCCCACTCGAACGCCACGCGGACTCCTGTATTGACAATAGCGTACGTACACACGTTTTTGGTCGTTGCAAGGGGCTGAAAGGAATTAAGCTCCGCTACATCTTATCATATCCTCGATTTTTGCGCGCCTTAGCGGTATAGGCCAAGGAACAAATCGCCCATCGAACGGCGACGAAAGAGCGTCCACCAGCGCTGGCGACGATGTTCCGGGCGATCATGTGCCAGGTGGCATCGCTGGCACAGTGCGGCGAGATTTGCTGGATCGTTGTTGCTGGGATTGTGATCCAGATGAGCGCTCGCGAGCACGACGCGCGTTGTTGGCGGCGAAACTGCCGGCGTCGCCAGATCCTCAAAGCAGAGCTGGTGAGGTAGCAAGGCGTGGGGTGCGGGCAGACCTCGCGCACGCCGCCCGCTATCGTTGCGCCAATGTTTACGCTCGTCATCGAACCAGCGGCCATCCCCAAGGTGCAATACGTCGCGGCCGTGAGGGCGCCCACATTGCTCACAACGCCCTTTCGCGCGTTGGAAACGGATTGTCGCCGAGAGTTGAGGCCAATCGATTGGGTAAAACCAGCGTTGTTCGGGACGGATCGGCATCAGGTTTTTACCAAGGGAGCAAGCGCGCGATAGAGGGTCGCATGATGGCACTTAAGAAGCTTAGCGGCTTCGCGAACGGAGGTGCCCTCCCCCACCAATCGTTCGCCGAGTGAGATCTGGTCGACCGTGAGCTTAGGTGGACGGCCAAAGCGCACTCCGCGGGCTTTGGCAGCCGTTCGCCCGCTGCTGGTGCGGTCATGGATAAGCTCGCGTTCGAATTCAGCGATGCCGGCGAACACGGTCAGCACCATGCGTCCAGCGGGCGATGTCGTGTCCGCCCAAGGCTCAGCCAGAGATCGCAGTCCTACCCCTGCCTCCTTCAGCTTCTCTGCTATGTCGAGCAAATCGCGGGTTGAGCGTGCAAGCCTGTCGAGGCGTGTCACCACCAGAATGTCGTCGCCGCGGACTTGGTCGAGCAAGCGTGTCAGCTCCGGCCGATCACGGCTCCCCCCGGACACCTTTTCCTCGAAGGTCCGCTTGCACCCGACGTCCTTTAACGTGGCGCGCTGCAGGCGGAGGTCCTGGTCGTCGGTCGATACACGGGCATAGCCAATCAACATGTCGCAAAACTGTATCAGAAATATAGACTTTAGCAACCGACTTTTGCGACGACAGAGGTGGCTCGGTTCATCTGAACAGCTCGGCGCGATTGCTAAGTGGAGCGTCCGCCGGTTTCATGCCGCTGCGAGAAGCGGCCGGCTGAAGTAGACGTGATCGGGCGTCCTGCGGTCAAGCGATGAGTGCGGGCGTCGTCCGTTGTAGAAGGTCAGGTAACGGCCGATCGAGGCGCGGGCTTCGCCGACCGAGCCATAGGCCCGCAGGTAAACTTCCTCGTATTTCACGGAGCGCCATAGGCGCTCGACGAACACGTTGTCGCGCCAGGCGCCGCGTCCGTCCATGCTGATCGCGATCTTCTCGCGGTGCAGGACGGCGGTGAACGCCATGCTGGTAAACTGGCTGCCCTGATCGGTATTGAAGATCTCCGGCGCCCCGAAGCGCGTCAGCGCTTCCTCCAAAGCTTCGATGCAGAAGTCGGTCTCCAGCGTGATCGATAAGCGCCAGCTGAGCACCCGCCGGCTGAACCAGTCGACGATGGCGATCAGATAGACGAAGCCGCGCGCCATCGGGATGTAGGTTATGTCAGT
This sequence comes from Sphingomonas sp. UYP23, assembly GCF_054059235.1. NCBI lineage: Bacteria > Pseudomonadati > Pseudomonadota > Alphaproteobacteria > Sphingomonadales > Sphingomonadaceae > Sphingomonas > Sphingomonas sp. UYP23. Next base: position 14,791 of record NZ_JBSSBX010000004.1, on the reverse strand, counting down.
CGCCCACACCTGGTTGGGCCGCGTCACCGCCAGCTTGCGCAGCAGATAGGGGTAGATCTTGTGCCCTGGAGCCGGCTTCGAGGTGTTCGGCCGTCGGTAGATCGCCTCGATCGCCATCTTCTTCATCAGCGTCGAGACGTGCAGCCGGCCGACCTTGATGCCTTCGGCGGCAAGCAGGTCGCGCAACATCCGGCTGCCAGCGAACGGGAAATCCATGTGCAACGCGTCGATCCGCCGCATGATCGCGAGGTCGGCAGCCGAGGTCGGTCGCGGCAGGTAATAGACGCTGCCGCGGCTGATCCCCAACTCCTGCGCTTGCCGCGTCACCGGCAATGCGTGCGAACGGTCAATCATCGTTTTGCGCTCGGCAACAGTCCCGCCTTGCCGAGCGCCCCGGACAAAAAATCATTCACCAGCGTTAGTTCGCCGATCTTGGCGTGCAACGTCTTTACGTCGATCGCAGGCTCGGCCGGTTCACTATGGCCGTCCGACCCGAAAACTCCTGCTGCCCCTTCCAGCAACTGGCCGCGCCAGATCGTGATCTGGTTCGGGTGAACGTCGAACTGCTGCGCCAGCTCGGCCAGCGTCTTCTCGCCCCTCACGGCAGCCAAGGCCACCTTCGCCTTGAAGGCCGGGCTGTGGTTCCGGCGTGTTCGCTTCGTCATCTCAGAGGTGGCTCCGCTTGTCTGAACAGGCTCGCGGTCTGGATAAGTGGACTACCGCGGGTTGATCATGCCGCTGCGAGAAGCGGCTGGTCGAAGTATACCTGGTCCGGTGTTCTGGCGCCAAGGGCTGAATGTGGCCGGACGCCGTTATAAAATGCGAGATATCGACCGATGCCGGCGCGGGCTTCGGGAACCGAGGCGTAGGCATTGAGGTACACCTCTTCGTATTTCACCGAGCGCCACAGGCGCTCAACAAACACGTTGTCCCGCCAGCACCCTTTGCCATCCATGCTTATTGCTATCTCTTCGCGGTGCAGGACGGCGGTGAAGGCCACACTGGTGAATTGCGAGCCTTGGTCGCTATTGAAAATGGAAGGCTTGCCGTACCGTGCGAGCGCTTCCTCCAACGCAGCGACGCAGAACGCGACATCCATCGAAATCGACACTCGCCAGGCCAGCACCCGTCGGGTGAACCAATCGACGATAGCCACCAGATAGACGAAACCGCGAGCCATTGGGATGTACGTGATATCCGTCGCCCAGACCTGGTTCGGCCGGATCACTGCCAGCTTGCGCAGCAGGTACGGATAGATCTTGTGCCCCGTCGCCGGTTTCGACGTGTTCGGACGGCGGTAGATCGCCTCGAGCCCCATTCGCTTCATCAGCGTCGCGACATGCCGTCGCCCGATGACCACGCCTTCCTGCCGGAGCAGATCGCGCAGCATCCGGCTGCCGGCGAACGGATAGAGCAGATGAAGCTCATCGATCCGCCGCATGATCAACAGGTCGGCCGGCGAGACAGGCCGCGGGAGATAGTAGATGCTGCCGCGGCTGATCTTGAGCTGCTGCGCTTGACGGGCCAGCGGCAGCTCATGGTCACGGTCGATCATCGCTTTGCGCTCGGCAACAGACCGGCCTTCCCGAGCGCACCGGCCAAAAAATCGTTCGCCAGCGTCAGCTCGCCAATCTTTGCGTGCAGCACCGTTATATCGACCGCTGGTTCGCTCGCTGCCGGCACCGCTCCGAACACGTCTGACGCCCCCTCCAGCAGCTTGGACCGCCACTGATTAATGAGGTTCGGGTGCACCTCATACTCCTGCGCCAGTTCGGCCAGCGTCTTCTCGCCTCCCACGGCAGCCAGCGCCACCTTGGCCTTGAATGCCGGGCTGTGGTTCCGGCGGGGTCGCTTGCTCATCTTGCCTCCTCTTCGCGGCCAGCATGGCCGCTCTCAGATCGGCAATCCACTTATCCCCGCTGTTCAGATTCCTAGAACCACCTCTTCTCATCTCCTGTTCGGCAGCCATGCTGGCCGCCTTCAGGCAGAAACTCCACTTAGCACCCTGTCCAGATTTGCCGGGCCACCTCTGACAGCAAGCCAGCAAACGCATAGATCGGGCCGCTGTCGCAAAAACTTAGGAGTTTCGCGACAACTTTTTTACAAGTTGTTCACGTGGTCTGGTGACACCGTAGGCATCGAACAAAACGAGCGGCTGGCCCATTTTATTTGTTCCGCATCCATAACATACACCAAAGTGCGGATAGGAGAGAAAGATGACCGCAGCTTACATCGAGCATAGACCTAAGAGCACGGACCAGAACGCAGCGACCACCCATTTCACTATCGTCGCGAATGGCAAGGACAACGGTTCATACTCCACGCAAAAAGCCGCCAAGGATAAGGCGTGCGCGGATGGGTACCGCCCGGTACATGTCGCACGGGTTCGCCACCTTCAGGATCGCGACAAGCCTGATCATTGGCGCGCTGATCCCTGCTGATCGAGAAAATACAGCCGGGGGCTTGGTACGTCCTCGGCCGACAACCTTGTAGGGCAAAGCCGCGTTCTCGTTTCTCTGCCGCCATCCGGTCATTTGAGAAAAGCCAAGCGCTAATACATTTTGGAAAATAATTCTGCATGGGCCGCAACGCCCCTGCCCCGGCTCCCATGCTGGCTACGGTTTTCCTTTCGAGAAGGCCGGGATCGCCGCTGGGTTCAGTCCTGGCAACATCGATGCTATGAGTGACCGATGCTGACAACCAGACCTAAATGGCGGGCCGATCGCGGCGCGCGCGCTCTGAAAAAAGTTAGCGAGATCGAAGCCTCAATCGTGGCGCTGCATGACGAAGACCTCTTGGATCTCTATGACATATTCGCAGAGGCGGCCACCAGCGCATTGGGGAAGCTTGCCGCACACGAAATGGCGCGCCGGAATCTGACAGCGTAGGTCGGCTGACCCCAAACTACGCTGCTCCGGCCTACCGCTGCCGCACCTGAAAGCCGATGTGTTGCAAAAGGGTCCCTTTCGAACGGCACGAAGCGTTGCGTACATCAACAAAAAAATGGGCCCGCGTGAGCGGGCCCTAAAGTGTTAGGAGAGGATGCCTGAAAGGCGTCGCCATGCTGCACTTGCGAAAGGAATGACGCAAGCCCTACCTCGACATGAATCCACAAAATCAATGTTTTCCTGATGCAAAAACCAAAGCTTTGCATCATCATCCGAGGGAATGGGCACGCTGAGCCTTGCTAAGCAGCGCCGGGGAATAGCTACCTCTGATCTGATTTTCTCACCCGGCGCAGAATCAAGCCGAAGCGACCGCTTGCACCTCGGCTTCGGACAAGTGGGCATCGAAGAAGGATAATTGTCCCTTGCCGCGGGCCTTGGCGAGATACAGCGCAGTGTCGGCGCAGGTGATCAAGCGTTCGAGGTCGATCCCGTCGCGCGGGGCGATTGCAATTCCCACACTGACCGAAATCCGCAATTCCTTTCCTTCAAACAAATAGGGGGCGCTCAATTTTTTGACGATGCGCCGGGCGAGCATCTCGGCTTCGCTCTTCTGTGCTATCATAGTTTGAAGCACGATGAACTCGTCTCCGCCGAGGCGGGACACCGTATCCCCGGTGCGGACGGTCGCCAGCAATCGGTCCGCCACCTCGCGCAGCACGGCGTCGCCCGCGGGATGTCCGTGTAAATCATTGATCGCCTTGAAGCCGTCAAGATCGAGGAAATGAAGTGCCATATGGCACTTCGTATTTGCCATTGCGGCAAAGTTTTCTTTGAACGCTTCGCGCAACCATAGCCGATTGGGGAGCTTGGTAAGCGCGTCGCGTCGGGCAAGGAAACTTAGATCATGCTTGGCAGTAAGATGCGCCACCATCGTGCAATAGAGATGATTTACGCTGTGTAGACTGAGGATGGCGGTGGTCGCCATCAGTAGCGCCTCGATCGTGAACAGCTCACTGTGCAGCGGACTCGCGTCGTCCATAAGCGCATGCAGTGAAAGGCCAATCACCGTCGGCACGACTGCCAGCAACAAGCTTATCACGCAGATCAACGGTCGGATTGAAATCCGGGCGACAAGACCAGCGCCAAAACCGAACACAAGGCTGACCGCGATCATGTGGACCAGCGGCAAATGGGAAACCAGCATTCGTACGTTGAAAAAGCCGAGAAGGAGCGCAAAAGCATAATTGCCTATCGCATATCCCCGCTCCCAGCGCCTGGTGGCGGTTATCTCACCGGCGGCAACATTACGGGCCCGATAGTCGCGGATGACGAGCAGCCGGAACATGGTCACGATCGTTCCGAGTGCCGAAAGGCTCGCGACGACGGGATCGCGCCACTGCCATGCAACCAGGGCGGTCACGCCTATAAAGACCATCCCCATGAATACTACTGGGACCGCCATGCTGAACAGCATATCGATAAGCTCGCGATACACAGCGTCGGGTAAGGGCGCTGTGCCACGGAGCGGATTAAAAAGGTTCGAACCGCCTGGTCTAAATTCTTGGCGTCTGGTCATGCACCGCTATAGAATTGCTAAGTTAACGAAACGCGTAATCCGTCTCTGCCCGTCTCCGTTAGCCGCGTGATCGAACATATTGAATCCAGCCATGTTTGATGCAAAAATCACAAGTTTTGCATCACGCTCGAAACGGTGGAATCTTGGCATGCGATGATGCAAAAATTTGACGCGCGGCCGATCGCGGATTTCAGGGCTTTTTGAAAAGCGGATCTATAATCGCATCTGAAACGCGGGCTATTCCGTAACGTCCTCTCAACCTCTGTAATTTTCACCAGGGCGACTGCATGCTTATCACGTTCACGCCGCTCGCTGGCAGCACCGACGTTTTCGACATTGTAGTGGATCGGCGAGTTTTGGGAATCGTTTGGCGCTCGACGGAGTCTGGCATGCACACGCTCAGAATATGGCCGATCCCAAGATTTCAGCCGCTTCGCGCGAGGCCGCTGCGGAAGCGTTGCTCAATTCTCGATGACTGTTCGCTGCGATCAGCGTAAGCACAAGATCACCAGCAAGCTTGGTCGAGATTGATGCGGTAATGTCCGCTGGGCGCTTTCTGCCGTGCCGGTTGTTGCAAAAGGGTTCCCTTTTGCGACAGCAGCTATCAGCGAGGAAAGCGGCCGGTCGGCTAGCGCCGCAAACCCGGTCGTTCAGTCTGTACGTGCGCGATCCTGAAACCTGCCGTTCAAGCCATCATCAGAGCGGCTCGTTTGGAGACGATGGAACCACTCCCGCATTACGCCTTCCCGCTCCACGTTCCCTTTCGGGAATGGCAGAAACCGCCCCATGTCGCCATTCTTGGCGCTGAGCGCTTGCCAGAGAGCCGTCGTTCGTTTCAGCTACCTCACTATATGGTTCACGCGTGTTGCGATAATCCCAAGAGAGTAGGCACTCATGCAAGGTGGAGTTTGGGTCTTGCTAACCTGGCTTGCGCCATGCGTGCCTGTAGGTCTGTTCGGCTGGTGGCGAGCTAGCATATTGCGAACTCTCGCCGCGGAAGCGTGGACCGTTATCGCCTCGGCTAAGCGACTGCTTGCTCAACCGATAAGCGGCTAAGAGAGGCAGATGAACGATCTATTTTCCGGCCGCTCCGTTCGTGAGCAGGCATTGTCGCGACCCGAGATCGAGCGTTTGTGCGCATTATCGTCACCGTCCCATCTGATCGATTGCGATCTTGAGGGGGTCGAACTCGCTGGGTTAGACCTAGCGCATTGGACGTTCGAGCGGTGCAATGTGCGCCGTACCGATTTCACCGGATCGAGATTGGAGGGCGCGACTTGGCGGTCCTGCCGTGGGCCTTTCGCCCAATTCACCGGCGCTGATTTGACCGACGCAACCTTCGTGGCGAGTGACTTCAACAATTGCGTTTTGCGGCGGTCAACCCTCACCGCCGCGACATTCCAGCGATGTAAACTGACGGGTGCAGACCTATCCGAGGCAAAAGCCCTCGATATTCGCTTCGATGAAACGCTCTTGATAAACGCCAAACTGCCGGGATACTCGTTCCGCAAGCAAACCTTGAAGAAGATCGACTTTGGACAAGCCGATCTGCACAAGTGCGACTTTCGCGCAGCTATTTTCGAGGAGTGTAGCCTTCGCGATGCGAACATGACAGGTTCGCGCTTCGACGGTGCCGATCTGCGTGGGGCTGACCTAGGCGGATTGCGACTGGTGGACGCAAGCCTGTTTCGTGGCGCAACCATATCTCGCGAGCAGGCAGGGCAGCTGTTGAGCGAACTTGGCATCAACGTCCGATAGGAATGACCGCCATAAGTCTCTGCCTCCAGAGGCGGCCGATCGTCAAACCACCATCTTGTGGCGTCCGCGATCAAGGCCGCTTCTTTCCCGTGCAACGCTGGTTTGCGAGAACGCGGCATCAGAGTCAGCTCACTTGGGGCTCACGCGTTCAGCCGGTAAGGCGGTCGGGGCCGATGATCTCCTGGCCGGGATTGCCGACCAATACCGCATGCAGAGTCGCACGGGCGATGACCGTGGCCGGATTGATACGGACCAGCGGCGCCAGATGGGCCGCAACGTGGTCAGCAGCTCGACCGCGCGCCGTTCGCCCGACCTAACGACCTGCCGCTCGCCGTCGACCAAGCCCGGCCGGGCGATCGTCAACGAGGCGAAGCCAAGCCCTGCCAGGTCGCGCTCAAGCTGGCCTTTAACCTTCCCTTTTGGGAATGCCGGCGCTTTCTCATTGGCCGGGTTGATGCGACCACGCTTTTGCGTCTGGTTCGGCTCGATCGGGTGGCACCGCATCTTACCGACTGGTGAGTCAATGTTTGGCCGGGAGCGAAACGAGCCAACGCACCACCCGATCGGCGAGCGCGATGCGCTTGTCGGAGAAGCTGTGGTCGGTCTCCCAGGTTTCGGCGTGCAAATGCTGCGCGCCCGCCTTGCGGGTGGCCTCTGCCAGCGCACCGCCAAACATCGCTATTCCGCGCGACGCGCCTACGATTTCTAGCGGCCGACCAGCTAGCGCGGGGGCTGTTGCCACCAAATCGAGCGCAGGGCCGGCATTTTCTGTCTCGGCCATCAGCGCCTGTTCGCTCGTGCCCGAAAGCGGCGGCAAGTCGGCACGGATTTCGCCTTCGAGGAAGGCCGCTTTTGCGCGCGGGTCGACGAACGAGCGGCCGATCGCTGCGAAATCGACAGGGTCGATCAGGAAGGCACCGAGGAGCGTCGGATCGTCAGCGACTGTGCGCGCCGCGACCATCCCGCCGAGGCTATGGCCGGCGACGGCGATATGGCCGGAGTCGATGCCGTATTTCGCTACCGTGGCGGGAGCGCGCAGAAAGTCGACGGCTGCCGCGGCGTCCTCCTCACAATGCAGGAACGAAAACGCTCCGCCTGAACCCCAGGATCCGCGATAGTGGAAGGTCAGAACGTTCCAGCCAGAGCGACGTGCAGCCTGGGCGAGATCAAGATTCTGCTCGTTGCCCGGGAAGCCATGGAGCAACACCAGCGTCGGGTGCGCGCCGGCCCCGGTGGCGGTGTACAGCACCGCGTTCATTCCCGCGCCGTGCGACGGGATGACGAACGCGGCGATCGCCGCAGGATGGGCGGGGTCGGGCGTGGGATCGGAGACCACGGCGGGTGCGATCTGTTGTGCTGCGAGCGGCGTTGCTAACATTAGCGACGCGCCCAGCGCCAGAATCGAAATCGTCCGCATCGCATTGCCCCCGCTTGCGCCTGAGCAAACCAGCCTATTCGCTTTCGAGGTCCCGCGCTACATGCGGTGCGCGCAACAATATCGGCCTTTAGGATATGGGCGATACCCACCGTTTTCGAGGAACGATAATGAACCATGGGCAAGTAGTATCGCGCGTTATCGTGCTGCACGGCGCGTATGGAGGGCCTGACACGAATTGGTTTCCGTGGCTCGATGCCGAGCTTAAGCGCTCAGGAATCGAGGTGGTACGGCCCCGGTTTCCTACGCCACACGGGCAATCGCTGGAAGCGTGGTTCGAGACTTACGACCAAGCCGTTGCTTTATTGACCCCGGCTCCGACCATGACCGGACGCGCGAGGCAAGGCAAGCATTTACGCGCCGGCCTTGAAGCTGGTCGTATGGGTCAGCTGCGAAGGACGACAGATAGACGCCGACCCTTCCCGCAAAGGAGCGTCTGGCGGGAACCTCGCCGCCTCGATCGCGCTGACGGACGCCTGCGGGTTTAGCTTTCCCAAAATCTGTTCGATTTCGAGAACGCCGATGCCTTCTCACAGGGTTCATCTGCGGCACATTCGCTATGATAAAATGCGCAGTGCTTCGGCATGAAGTGCCGAAGTAGCGGCAACTAACACTGCGCCGCCCTTCTCGGCCCGGCCTCCGTCGAGGCGTGTGACGACACCACCCGCGCGCTCGATGATCGGGATCAGCGCAACGATGTCATATGGCTGGAGCGAGGGTTCGATCGCCAGGTCGATACGGCCTGCGGCGATCATCGCCATCGCGTAGCATTCGCCGCCATAGCGGATCATCCGCACCGCCGCTTTCAACCGTGCGAAACCGGGCGCGAGGTCATCGCCGAAATGCTCGGGCGAGGTGGTGTGCAGGATCGCGCAATTCAGGCTACCGACGTCGCGCGTTGCCAGCGGGCGGCGCACACCGTCACGCTCGGTCCAGGCACCGTCGCGATCCGCCCAGAAGCGTTCGCGCGAAAAGGGCTGGCTCATCATCCCCAGCTCGGCACGTCCGTCGACCGTCAGCCCGATCAACGTCCCCCAGACGGGTAGACCGCAAATGAACGGGCGTGTGCCGTCGACCGGATCGAGCACCCATTGAAAGCGCCCGCTTCCCGTCAGTCCGAGTTCCTCGCCGAGAATGCCATGATCGGGAAAGCACGCACCAATTTCGGCGCGGATCGCGACCTCCGCCGCACGGTCCGCATCGGTCACGGGGTCGAAGGTGTAACCCTCCTTCACCTTGGTATCGACTGCGATGTCGGTGCTGTAGCGAGGCATCGTCTCGGCATCCGCAAGATCGGCGAGGCGATGAAGGAAACCGGCGTCGGGAAGGATCATGACGTGCGCCCGCCAGAGGTCGCAGCCTTTGCGCAGAGCGGCACGAGACACAGAAGCGCGGTGAGCAGCCAGAAAGTGGCGGGGAGGCCGATGATTTGCGCGATAAAGCCGATCCCGGCAGGACCTGCGAGGATGCCGGCGTAACCGATGGTCGTGATCGAGGCGATCGCAAGGCCCGCCGGCATGACGTTTTGCGCGCCCGCTTGGCGGAATAGGATGGGCACGACGTTCGAAGCGCCTAGACCGATCAGCAGGAACCCAAGGAGTGCGACCGAAGCGACCGGTGCCAGCAGCATGACGCCATAGCCGACAAGCGAGAGCAGTCCGCCCCATAGCATAGTACGCCGATCTCCAAGCTTGGCGACGATCGCGTCGCCGGTCAGGCGACCTGCGGTCATCGCCACCGCGAAGACGCTATAGCCCAGCCCTGCCTGGGTGACCGGCAGCAGGCCCTTGCTACTCAGCAGCAACCCACCCCAGTCGAGCATCGCGCCTTCGGTTAGGAAGGTGATGGCAGCGAGCGCCGCGAGCAAGACCACTATCCCGCGCGGGATCACGATCAGCGGGGCCTCCTCGCTTTTAGGCGTTGGAATAAGCCCGGGCGCGGCCACTACCAGCGTCGCGACCATCAGGAGCGATGCCGTGACGACCCCGGCGATCGGACTGATCTTCATCGACAAGACAGCGGTCAGCAGCGCCGATCCGACGAAGCCCCCGACGCTGAACAATCCGTGGAACCCGGACATCAGCGGCTTGCTTGCTTGCTTCTCCACTTCGACCGCATGCACGTTCATGCCGACTTCAATTACGCCGAGGAACGCGCCGAACAACAGGAGCGCGGCCGCCATGGTGGGCACCGTTGGCGCGAAGGCGAGGAAGGGCAGCATGATCGCCTGCCCGATTCCGCCGACAAGGATCGCCGGTCGTGCGCCGAGCTTCGATGTCAGCGGCCCGGCGAACTGCATCGCGCCGACGGAGCCAAGACCGAGACACAGGAGCAGCAGCCCGAGCGATGCGTCTCCGATCGCCAGCCGGTCCTTGGCAAGTGGAACAAGGGGAGCCCAGCAGGCAAGCCCGAAGCCCGACACGAGAAAGGCCAGACGCGTCGCGAGGCGCGCACCGGAACTGGGATTTGTCACGGATAATATCCTCGGATCAGGGCTGGGCTTGCGGGGCGGCATGCGCAATCGTCGCGCGGCTCTCCGTCAGGTCGCGTACAACGTCGGCATCAGCGTCGTGCTCGACCACAATATACGTAAGGGCATCGACGCTACAGACGCGGTGCGGCGCTTGTCGGCCGAGCTTGTCGTTCGTTGCAAGGACGATCGTCCTGCGACTACGGGCTATCAGCTCGCGTTTGAAGGTGGCGTCGGCGAGGTCATACGCACTGACGCCCCCTTCAACGGACGCAGCGCACGCGCCGAGGAAGCACAGGTCGATGTTGAGGCGCGAGATCGCGTCGAGCGCCGTTCCATCCACAGCGCCGCCAACCATGCGATCGATGATGCCGCCCACCACAAGGAGATCGATATCGTCGCGATGTTGGAGCGCAGCAGCGATCGTGATCGAACTCGTTGCAATGGTAAGATTGAGGTACGGCGGAAGTTTGTCGACGAGGGCAAAGTTACAACTTCCGTTGTCTACGAAAACGAAGCTGCCCGGTTCTACGAACTCAAGGGCAGCGTCGGCCAGCGCCTGCTTGCGGTGCACGTCCGCGCCGACACGCTCTGCCATTGGCGTAGCCCCCCCGACGACAGGCAACGCACCGCCATAGACGCGGCGACATAGGCCCTCTGCGGCTAGGCTGCGCAGGTCTCGCCGAATGGCATCTTCAGAAAGTCCGAACTCTTCAGCAAGCGCGCCGGAACGAACCGGTTGGCCAGAGGAGAGGCGGGCAAGAATCGTATCGCGCCGGCTTGACGGAATATCATTTGGCATGCGCATCACTTAGTCCAGAAAACGTGCACAATCAAGATTTATAACGAAAATAACGTGTAAGAACGTGCATCCAATAGGTTCCGAGAGGACGGGATTAGCCTCACGCATGAACCAGCGGCTCTTTTGTCCTGGCCCAAGTCAGACCAGATGTGGATCGCGCTCGCCTTCACGCGCGCGCACCTGTCGAAGCCGCTGCCGATCGAACGGATGGGGGAGGCCGCGCGGCTAAGTCCGCGCCAGTTCGGCCGTATGTTCCGGAAAGAGACCGGGGCAACGCCCGCCAAGGCGAACGAGCGGCTTCGCGTCGAGGCTGCTGTCGCTAAATAGCCGTCCGTCTGCTTCCCACCCACTTTTGGCCGTCCGCGATGCAAAAATCAAAAGTTCTGCATCAACGTAACAGCGCAAAGCGTTCGTTCGGCTGACGCCTATTGCTGACAGGCGATAGCGGCACGGCGAGAGAGGGATTGGTCGTCCCTCCGACGCCGCGCTGCTAAACACGTAAGATCAAGCGACCACCTATACCGCGCGACGGCCGCTCACCAGGTTGAAGATTACCACGACCACCGCGGCGACCAGCAGAAGATGGATCAAGCCGCCCCCGATATGGACAGCGAACCCAAGGACCCAGAGAATTAGGAGAATTACGGCAATGGTCCAAAGCATGGGAAAGCCTCCGATCGGCGGATGCCACAATAGCATCCTTCTGAAGCCAAAACGCTACCGTAACAGAAAGTGTTCCTTGGCACTCAAGTCCTCCCATCCTGTGCGGAGGATCGTATACTCCCGCTCTCAAGCGCGTTGCGGTCATAATAAGCATGCCGGTTCTTCCGGAAGGAAATCCACGCGCGGATCCCCGGCCAAAGACTGCGGAGTCTACACCCTCCAATTTCGAAACGCACCCGTAACATCTGCTGTCTGAGCTAAAAAGTCATCCAGCTGGTTTCGCGCAAAATCCTGGGGATAAAGATAGGCCATCGACCAGTCTGCATAACGTCGAATGTGGGTTGGACCATCCGCCATTATTTTTAGGCTATGGTGCCTTGTATCGACGGCGATCCGGCTCATAAGCGCGTGCAACTCGGTTTTTGGCCCCTCCAGCAATTGTGCGAAGCGCCCATTCTGATACGTTAAAATTCCAGTGATTTCGGCATGCAAGTTATGAGGTTGGGACAGTGCGCAGATTGTTCGCACGTCTGCATCCAGCATTCCATTCGGAGCCGTGGCCACGCTCACGTAAGATAGCTTCCACAGGCGCAACTGACGGCTCCAGTTCTCTGGCACCGCCCCCGCGACGCCAGCTCGCTACGTACGGCAGCAGCGCAATAAGAGAAACGTCTATTCCACAAGTCGATTGGGTTCCGCCCGCTCCGCTGTTCCGCCAGAACCAATGGTAAATCGCAAATTAGGCGTGGCTAAGGCCCAGTGCATCCCAGAGGTCCGCAGTTGGTCGAGGCTGTGTAAAAACGCTTCGGCACGGCATGATCAGAGCATCGTCCGAGCCGCGTCGGGGCCGCTGGAAGTCGATTGATCAGGTGCGGATCGCCAAGATGAGGAACCAAACGCCGAACAGGCGGATCATTCGCTTGATGTTGTAGGCGAGAACCGAGAGGCTCATTTCGGTTCGAACCTTTTCGAGCGTTTTTGTCAAAAGATGCGCGCTACTCGACCATGATTTGAGCGTACCAAACACGTGCTCGACGGTTTTTCGGCGCTGGATCATCGCATCGGGCATATGGTCGAGCCGCGCCTGCATGACATCGAGCACGCCTTCATGCTTCCAGCGCATGACGCGCTTTACCTTTTCAGGCGTGCAGCGTGGCCTGAGCGCGCACGTGTGGCATGCGGCAAGATTGCGATATTGATCCATGTCGTCGCGCCGATCGGAGCGGGCTGTCGCCTTGGTCAACGTCGCGCCCGCAGGGCATGTGTAATGATCTTGCTCGGCGTCGTAGACGAAGTCGTGGCGGCTAAACATGCCGGTCTTGATGCCGATCGCGGTATGCGACTTGGGAATGCACGGCAGCACGCCGGTCCCCTCGCAGGCCAGCACCTGATCGCCGTTGTAATAGCCGCGATCGGCAATGACGGTGATCTCGTCGACCCCCATGGCGTGCTTGGCATCAAGGCCCATCGGCACGAGCTGAACGCGATCGTTGCCCTCGGTAACGACCTCGTGAGCGACGATCAGATGGTGCTTGGTGTCGACGGCAGCCTGCAGGTTATAGCCAACGATACCCGTCCCACGGCCGCTACTGTTCATCGAGCGCGCATCCGGGTCGGTGAGCGAGACCTGATGGTCGGGGGCCGCTTCGATCCGGCGCTCCATCTCCTCCAGAAACTGCATGTGGCGGCGCAGACCCGCAAGCTTCTCCTTGATCCGATCTGTCCTGGCTTCGGCGACATCGCCGGGCTCACGGTCAGCCCGGTCGAGTGCCGCCAGGTAGCGCTCGATGCTGGCGTCCACCTGTTCGATGCGCCTGGCGACCTTGTTCGCCGTGAAGTTGCGGTCCCGATTGTTGACCGCCTTGAACTTGCTGCCGTCGATGGCGACCACCGCCTGACTGAACAGCCCCAAGGATCGGCACAGCATAACGAATTGCCGGCACACCGCCCGAAGCGCCAGGCCATTGTCGGAGCGAAAGTTCGCGATGGTCTTGAAGTCGGGTGCGAGACGTCCGGTCAGCCACATCAGCTCAATATTGCGCTGCGCTTCACGCTCGAGCCGACGGCTCGACTGAATCCGGTTCAGATAGCCGTAGAGGTAGATCTTGAGCATCGTCGAAGGATGGTAGGCCGGGCGCCCGGTCTCAGCGGGCGTCGCTCCGGCAAAACCCAACACGTGGAAATCGAGTTCGTCGATAAAGGCCTCGACCACCCGCACCGGATTGTCCTCAGACACGTAATCATCAAGCGATGCAGGCAGCAGAAAATCCTGCCGGCGGTCTTCCCCTTCAACGAAACGGCCCATCTCAAAGCCTCCCGCAATTTCGGGAAAACCATAGCATATTCTCGCGTTTTTACACAGCCTCGGTCGCTTTCTGCCGTCCCGGTTGTTGCGAAATGGTTCCCTTTTACAACGGTAGGAAACGCCCAAGGACGGTCATCACCTTCGTTTTTTGCGATGCGTTAGCGCCGTATCTCTATTGTCGGTCTGTGCCGCCGCTGGACATCTTGACTCCAAACACGCGCAGGAATCTACTCCTCGTGCTCGTGGAATTACGGACTCTTCGATTTGGAGGACGAACGTGGGGCAACGTGACGATTCAGCTTATTTTGAAAAGCGGATTTCAGAAGAACAGAAGCGCGCCGAGCTTGCCGCAGACCCGACCGTGGCGCTCGTTCATCTCAACATGATGGCCGAATACCAACACCGGTTGATGTTTGGTCGCGCGCGCAAGGAACGGTCTCTGGAATAACCGGTTTTGCGAAACTGTGCCGCCAATCAGCACTCCACTATAACTGGCATTAGGCCCCACTTCGGTACAGTCGCGATATCGTTGACTGATCGACATCGAATAGGGCGGCAACCGTGCGCTGCGTATCGCCAGCGGCGAGCCGCTGTAGCGCTTCTGCCTGCTGGTGAGGGGTAAGGGCAGCACGCCGGCCGAACTTCACGCCACGGGCTTTGGCTTGGACCCTACCGGCAGCGGTGCGTTCGGTAATCCGGTGGCGCTCGTAGCTCGCCGCAACGCCCAGCACGGCGATGATAACCTCGGCAAATTGCGAGGTGGTGTCCACCATCGGCTCTGCGATCGAGCGGAAGCCAGCGCCGGCCTCCTTCACCGCATGAAGGATGTTCAACAGGTCACGGGTGTTGCGGGCGAGACGGTCTGTTGCTGTCACCATCAGCACGTCGCCAGCA
>NZ_JBSSBX010000003.1:0-23173 GCF_054059235.1 Sphingomonas sp. UYP23 | reverse complement strand
GACCCGGCGTGCGGATCGGGCAATTTCCTGGTGATCGCGTACAAGGAGATGCGGCGCATTGAGGCGACGATCGTCGAACGGCTGGGCGGCGAGAAGAATCTCAAGCTGGACGAGCGCCGCAGCGTCATCCCGCTCGACAATTTCTACGGCATCGAGATCAAGGGCTTCGCCGCCGAGATCGCCCGCCTCGCGCTGCTGATCGCCGAGTTCCAGGCGGACTGCCTGTATCTGAGCCAGCAGGAAGCGCGGGCGATGGTGTTGCCGCTACATAGGACCGGCCAAATCTATGTCGATAATGCGCTGCAAATCGACTGGCTGAAGGTGTGCCCCCCGTTTAGCCCTCTAAAAGAGATTGAATATGATCTCGGTGGAGCAACGGGTCGCCTAGCGTTGGAAGATAATAGCTTTGCGGATAATGGAACGGAAACGTACTTGTGCGGTAATCCGCCGTATTCTGGATATAACAAACAGTCAGTTAGCCAGAAGAACGATCTTGGGCAGATATTTTCACCGCTGGTAAAACGTTGGGGTAATCTGGATTATGTTACAGGGTGGTTCGCAAAGGCCGCCCAGCAATTACAAGTAACAGGCGGTGCTGCTGCTTTCGTTTCGACGAATACAATATGCCAAGGCGGACAAGTACCTATTTTATGGCCGCTTATTCTATCTTTGGGCCAAGAGATTGGTTTTGCTCATACCTCTTTTAAATGGGCAAATCTCGCTGCAAATAATGCAGGAATTACCGTGATAATTGTTGGAATAAGACCGTCGAGCAATGCGCCAGCCGTGCTATTTGAGGAAAACATAAGTGATATAACTGTAAGAAAGGTTGATAATATAAATGGGTATCTTGCTGCCGCGCGCGATATATTTGTCTATTCATCATCCATTCCCATATCGCAAATAGCAAAAATGAATTTCGGTAATCATCCATACTATGGCGCTGACTTGATAATTTCTAATCAAGAAGCGCGTGATTTGATAAATATCGATCCTCATGCGGCAGAGTTTATTCGCCCTTATTATGGATCTACCGAAGTCATTTACGCTTCGCCACGTATGTGTATTTGGGTGAAAGACGTTGACGCTCATCGGGCATCGGCTATTCCCGCCCTCAAAATACGTTTTGATGCCGTTCTTTCTGATCGCAAGGCTAAACCAGGCGATGCATCGGCAACTGCGCTCGTATCCTTCCCTCATCGTTTCCGTGATCAGGTAGAATCGAGGCAATACTTTATTGCCGTTCCTCAAACTAGCTCGGAAAACCGTCCCTATCTACCATGTGATATTATCGCCGCCCCGGCGGTGGTAAGCTTTAAGTGCTTCGCTATTCACGATGCTCCGCTTTGGAACTTAGCGCTTATCGCCTCGCGCCTTCATTGGGCCTGGATTGGCGCAGTCTGTGCTAGGTTAGAGATGCGCTTCTCTTATTCTAATACACTTGGTTGGAATACTTTTCCGGTCCCCAAACTAACCGAGCAGAACAAGGCCGACCTCACCCGTACCGCCGAGAACATACTGCTGGCACGCGAGGCGCATTTCCCTGCGACGATCGCCGATCTCTACGATCCCGAGACGATGCCGGACGACTTGCGTCGCGCTCATGAAGACAACGACGAGGTGCTGGAACGCATATATATCGGCCGGCGCTTCCGCAACGATACCGAGCGGCTGGAAAAGCTGTTTGACCTCTACACCAAGATGACGGCCGATGCGCCGAAAGCGAAAAAGGGCAAGAAGGCCGCATGACCGATACTCGCCCCAGCACGATACCCGCCGTTCGCCTTGTCACCGCACACACCGGCGTGTCGGCCAAGGCCAACGAACTCGGTATGCGGCCGATGCAGTCGCGCGTCTATGACCGGCGCGGCGAGCAGTACCTGCTCATCAAGTCGCCGCCAGCCTCGGGCAAGTCGCGAGCGCTGATGTTCGTCGCGCTCGACAAGCTGTACAATCAGGACCTGAAACAGGCGATCATTGTCGTGCCGGAGCGCTCGATCGGCGGCAGCTTCGCCGACGAGCCGCTGAGCAAATACGGCTTCTGGGCGGACTGGACGGTGAAGCCGCACTGGAATTTGTGCAACGTCCCCGGCGCCGACGACGTGAAGGTCGCCAAGTCGAAGGTGAAGGCAGTCGGCGAGTTCTTGGCAAGCGGCGACCGCGTCCTGGTCTGCACGCACGCGACCTTCCGCTTTGCGATCGACGAACTGGGCATCGCGGCGTTCGACGACAGACTGATCGCGGTTGACGAATTTCACCACGTCTCTGCTAATCCCGACAACCGGCTGGGCGCGCAGCTCGGCCTGCTGATCGCGCGCGACAAGGTCCATCTGGTCGCGATGACCGGCAGCTATTTTCGCGGGGATGCGGTCGCGGTGCTGGCGCCCGAGGACGAGGGCAAGTTCGACACCGTCACCTACACCTATTACGAGCAGCTCAACGGCTACGAGTACCTCAAGACGCTCGACATCGCCTATAGCTTCTACACCGGGCGCTATATCGACAAGATCGTCGACCTGCTCGATCCGGGTACGAAGACGATCGTCCATATTCCCAGCGTGAATTCGCGGGAGAGCACGAAGGACAAGCATCGCGAGGTCGAGGAGATCATGGATCACCTTGGCACTTGGCGCGGCACTGACGAGGCGACCGGCTTCCACCTGATCGAGACCGCCGATGGTCGCACGATCAAGGTCGCCGATTTGGTCGATGACGATTCCGCCAAGCGTGATCGCGTGTCGTCAGCTCTGAAAAGCCCGGCCGCGAGGAAGGATCGCGATCACGTCGACATCATCATCGCGCTCGGCATGGCGAAGGAAGGGTTCGACTGGATCTGGTGTGAGCACGCGCTGACCGTCGGCTATCGCTCCAGCCTGACCGAGATCATCCAGATTATCGGCCGCGCCACCCGCGATGCGCCCGGCAAGACGGTCGCACGCTTCACCAATCTGATCGCCGAACCCGCCGCTGCTGACGATGTCGTTGCGGATGCCGTTAACGATACGCTTAAGGCGATCGCCGCCAGCTTATTGATGGAGCAGGTGCTGGCGCCGCGTTTCGAGTTCACGCCCAAGGATATCGGCGAAAAACCGGGTTATGATTATGGTCCTGACGGCTATCAGGAGGGCGAGGCCAATGTCGGATTTAATGGAGAGCGCGGCCAGTTTCACTTCGAGCTGAAGGGGCTGGTCGAACCGCAATCGGCGGCAGCGAAGCGGGTGTGCCAAGAGGATCTGAACGAGGTCATTACCGCCTTCGTGCAGGACAAGCAGACGATCGAACGCGGCATGTTTGATCCTGAGGTGGTGCCTGAAGATTTGACTCAGGCCCGCATGGGCAAGATCGTCCGCGATCGTTATCCCGAAATGAGCGATAGCGACCAAGAGGCGATCCGCCAGCATGCGATCGCGACGATGAATATCACCCAGCAGGCGAGTAAGATCATCGCGGAAACTGCCGTCGACGACGGTGCGGGCGAGCTGAAGGCGAGTACGTCCTTCGTCGATGGCGTGCGAAAGTTCATGAGCGTGCGTGAACTCGACATCGACCTGATTGACCATATTAACCCGTTCGATGCTGCCTATGCGATCTTGGCAAAAGCAATGAACGAGACGACGCTACGTCAGGTGCAGGCGGCGATCGGCGCGCGCAATACAACGCTGACCGAGGAAGAGGCACGGGCCTATGCAGTGCGTGCGGTTCAGTGGAAACGCGATCGCGGTCGTGCGCCCGAGGTGACGTCACAGGACCCGTGGGAACGCCAATTGGCCGAAGGTGTCGCAGCGTTCGCCCGCTACCGTGCCAAGGCTCAGGCCGAGGCTACCGCTAATGGCTGACATGACCGACGACGACATCCTGGCCGAACTGGGCGTCGACCTGACGCCCAAGACCGTCCGCGCTCGCAGCCCGCGTGAGGAACGGATCATCGCCGGGTTCGAGGACATTGCAAAATTCCGTGACGAGCACGGCCGCGCGCCCCTACCTGGCGAGGATCGCGACATCTTCGAACGCCTGTATGCGGTCCGGCTGGACCGGCTCAGGGCGCAGCCGGACAGCGTGGCGCTGCTGACGAATATGGATGTGCATGGCTTGCTTGACGCCAGCGATGCCAGCGTAGCGCCTCCGGCCGACGATCTTGACGACAGCGCACTCCTTGCCGAATTAGGCATCAACGACACGCCCGCCGACGACATCACCCAACTTCGCAACGTCCGTTCGAACACCGAACGCAAGGCAGCGGAAGAGGTAGCTACCGCCAACCGATGCGACGATTTTGCGAGCTTCAAGCCGCTGTTTGATCGGATCGAGGCGGACTTGGCATCTGGTGCACGGGTGACGCGGTCATTTGGTCGCGATGCCGGCGTCGACCAGGGCGATTTTTTCATTCTGCGCGGTCAGCTCGCTTACGTCGCTGAGGTAGGCGACCTTACCAAGGCTCCAAACGGCCAGAATGACGCTCGGCTGCGTGTCATCTATTCGAACGGCACCGAAAGCAACTTGCTCCGCTGGTCGCTTCAAAGGGCGCTTTACAAGGACGACAGCGGCCGTCGTGTGACAGAGCCGGACGCGGGACCGCTGTTCGAAAGCGTGCCGGACGAGTCGGACCATCTTTCGACCGGCACCCTCTATGTTCTGCGCAGCCGCTCGACACACCCAACAATCGCCGCCAATCGCGACCTCATCCACAAGATCGGGATCACTGGCGGCTCCGTCGCAGCGCGGATATCGGGTGCAGCGGACGACGCAACCTACCTCCTCGCTGATGTCGACGTCATCGCAACCTATAAGCTGTATGACGTGAATCGCCCGAAGCTAGAGGCACTGATTCACCGCGTCCTGCATAGCGTACGATACGACGTGGAAATTCCCGACCGCTTCGGAAAACCAGTCCGGCCCCGCGAATGGTTCATGGTCCCGCTTCCGGTCATCGACGAAATAGTTGAGCGGATCGGCGATGGAACGCTGTCCGTTATGAAATATGATCGCAAGGAAGCCGCCTTGGTACGTGATTAATTTCGAGTAGCTAAATCAGTCAGGAGGCACGGCTTTTGGCCGATTGTCAGGCCGCCACAAGACATTTGCTCGACCACGACGACGCTCAAGATTAAACTACTTCTTCTGGACTCTATATCACACCACCCTTTGAGGCGGCCAAAAAGTTAGGAAATGAAGAGATAGCTTGATCGAGCTTTCCTCTTTTTTCGAGAGAAATAAACAGAGCACACGAGTATGCTTGGCAGTTAATGGATCTCTCGGGGTTGAACTCAATATCTGTAAATCCATCCATTTTCCCCAGCCTTTGTAACCAAGAACGAGCGGGGAGTATGGCATTTATATAGAGCCAATCATAGAATACTGTTGGCGGGTCTAGAGGAAAGTCCTGGCCATCAAACCTAAAACCCTGGAGAGGACCCGACTCCTTTAATCTGGAATCGCGCTTTGCTTCTCTGGGATCAAGGTCAAATAAATCCGGGAACGGCCCCCCATCCCTGAAGACCTTACTACCTTGAAAAGCGCACTCCAGAATTATCTCCTTTTTATTTATAATAATCTTTTGATGAAATGCACTTAACTTCCTCCCAATCTCTCGCTCAGACTTACTGGAGATTTCAAGAAGGTGCTCCATTCCTCTGGCGTGGGCTGCATCGTGAAGCTCTATCACGTTCTTCTTTTTCTGAGACGCGGCCATACCTGCATGCCACCGGAAATTGATCATTACTCGATCGACTAGCCGGGGACCGGATAACAAGGGAATGAAGATAGGGCGCTCAGCCATTAGGTAGATTCGCTATAAAATCGGTAGCAACGTGGTTAGGGATCAGGAGCTCATACTTTTTTGCAACCTTTAGGCGCTCTTTGACACTTTCCTCTTTCCAGTCAGTCTTGGTGTAAATGACCTCTAGATCGAGAACTTCGAATCCGCTCTCGATCGTGTGCGGCGTACAGCCTGAGCTATTAGACACAACGTCTGTAACCACCGCTCCTGGGATTCTTAGTACTTCAGGACTTATCCGCAAAAATAGGCTGTCCTGGATCCGGCCGTCCTCCTTGGCCTTCCACTCCATGGGATGGGAGTCGAGGAAACATAGATGTACATATCGATCCATCCCGGAATGAGCATCAGCGTCTAAGCTCCACTGATTGCCGCCGGGGGCAGGGACGGCGAGGCCGCCACCCCTAAGTGCGTGCATCGAAAGGATACCGTGTTGCCGAATGCCGGTAAGGTTACGTCGGTCGGTGAAGTGATAGAATACCTTATGGTTATCAGTCAAGAATTTGACGATCTCATCAATAGTTGCCATTCTATCACCCCCAATTGCTCTTTATATAGTCGTCATTTTAGCCTATTACTTATAAAACAAGTGCGAAAAGTGAGTTTGATAATCGTTTTTCTACAAGGTCGAATCGAGAACAGCCCTAACGGCAAGCAAATCGGCATTAGTCTTTTCGAGAATATCAGAGGTACATCCCACGCAGAATATGGGGCGGATCGTAAAGCCGGCCTTGGTCTTGGGAATCTGAAAACATGCGGCACCGGCCGGAATCCTGCTTTCGCAACGATCGCAGGATGTGGCTCGCCCGCAGGTATGCATTGCCGGCGTTCCGGTCGACATTGTCAGCAGCGACGGAGTCTTACCCTTCGGCTTTCCCATTCAATATCCCCTTATATCGGCGCGTGAGAGTGTTGATGACCTGCTCCAAGCCAGCCAGGGCAGCCTCAAACTCCTCGGTGCTCCACTCTTTGCGCGGCTTTGCGTTGTCTTTCTTTATTTCTTTGTTGATGAGCGTAACGCAAGCAACGAAGTTGTTTGTCGCGGCAACTCCTGTGTTGATAATCTCACGTCCCCCGCGACTAATTCCTAGCCGATTCACAAGAAGATTGGCAGCTCTGCTGACCTGATCGTTCAAGCCCTTCTTGCGCATCTCCCATTCTCGCAAAGGAAGAATTTGATATGGTTCGGCCGACTTTGAAACTATTTTGGCGGTAGACCTCGCTAGCACGATTTCCTCTGCCTGCTCCGGGTCGAGGCCGAGGCGCTCTAAATTCTCTCGGAGCTCTTTTATGATGTCTTCTTGTTCAGCCGACGTGAAGTCTTCCTCGATCATCGAGTCGACAATCTCGTAATTGACGACCACCGCCTCAGATAAGCGCATCCGAGCTTCGCCTGTCTTCACGCTTTCAGGTGGTTCAGGCTCTTTGCCGCCAATGATCTCTTCCCAAAACTTTTGATCGTCGCTTTCGAAAAGCTTAAACTCGCGAAGGCGCTCGTCTAAGTTCATGCCCGCATGAGTAACGACATGCCCGTAGTTATCGGGATGACCTGAGCTGTTTTGTACGATCACCCGGAGAATACGGCCCACGAACTGAATATACGGGGCGAGCGTGCGGAACGGCCGAAAAATGGCAGCGACGCTCAGCTTTGGATGATCGAAGCCCTCACCTAGCATCTGGACCTGAACAATGCAGTCAAGCTCACCGCTTGTAAGGCGGCGCTTTACATCCACCTTTTTGTCATCGTCCATCTCGCTGAAGATAAGATCAGCCTTGAAGCCCCTAGCTTCATACATAGCAGTGATCTGCTTGGCATGATGAACGGTACAGGCAACTGCGATAAGTTGGTGGTTAGTACCCGTCTCCCGGAGAAGCTCTAGCTTTTCAAGGCTATTATCAACGATCGTTTGGTTGCAAGCGGCGGACAGCGCGATACCCCGGCTAAACCAATCTTTATCTTTCATGGCTAGCACATCATCTAGCGTGTATATCTTAGTTTCGCCCTTGGCAGTAAACTCCAACTCGCTTGGGGCGGCGTACGATGCCTTGATGCGTTTAATATAGCCCTTGAAGGTCGCCTTCTTAAACGGATAGCGATAAACTAGATCGCCTTCGATCTCTTTGCCGTCTCCCCTGAAAGGAGTGGCGGTCATGTTAATCACGCGCGCTGCATCAAAGTGTTCCAACACCTTCTTCCAGCTCTCGGCTGGTGAATGATGAGCCTCATCAACAATTATAAGATCGAAGAAATCCTTGGGGAAGCGATGGAGCCACTTCTCCGGATTTGTGGAGAGTTGGTGAACATTGGAGACGACAAAATGAGACTTTTCGCAAACTGAGATGTTGCCTGTATCGAGTGTAGTCGCGAACGGCCCCCCGATCATGGCTTCGGTCGTTAGTATGTCGCGTTTCCGCCAGAAACACTTTTGGCGATTGGTTACGTCAAGAGATTCGAATAGACCCTCTTTTATAGTCAAGTTCGGTGCGACCACTAGAACGCGACCTTTGGCGATGCCAAAGGGAGCGATGGCGGCGATACCAGATTTCCCACATCCGACGGGTATCTGAATAATTGCCGTCTTACCCCCGGACTTAAAGTACTCATAAAGCTTAGAATATGCTTCAACCTGCGGCTCACGGAGCTGCAGGTTCTCCTCGATATGAGCTGGGGTTTTTATAAAAAACTGTTCGAGAGGAATATTCGAGCGGACCCACGCGTCTAAATCGGTTTTGCTGAAGAGCCATTTGCTTCCAACTTTATTCGATGGGAGCGTCCCGTCACGCGCCAGGTCGTAAAGCGCGGTTTTCCCGAGCTGCAAGTAGCGCGCAGTCTCTTCGATCGTCATCCATTCGCTTGACATCGCCGTCCTCTCAGCTGCCAGACGGTATCATACGCTGCCGTCTGATGCAACGACCTCAGTGATGGGGTGACGCGGGGGCTTGTGTTGGCGCTGCGGTTGGGTTTTCGAAAACGTCCCTTTGATGCACACTTTTGATCGAGGGCGGATAGGCCAAGTTTTTGCAGCCAACGCTGTCGGGGAACTCGTCCGGCAATCTGTGTCCGGAAAACGCCCAGCTTTATTGGCATGCTTTATGTGATAATGTCCTTTATCATATGTATAAACGCTGCTAGAATCATGCTATGTTCTACCGCGTCCGCATCTCCCCTACCCCCACTGCGACTGACGCTGAAGGCAAGGCGGTTGCCGACACTCGCGTGTTGGAGATCATGTTCCCCGGAGACCACCTCGACACGCCGACCGGGCGGGTCAATTTCATTGTCGGCCCAGGCGTCGCCAAAATATCGGTCGCGGGCGAGACGATCCGAGGCGTGCCGTTGTGTTGAACGCGCTTACCCCCCTGCCCTCACCCGTGTTCGCACTGCCGGCGCTGGTCGCATCGGCCGACGAGCCCGCTCAGCGCCGGTTCCTTGAGTTTTTCGCCGTTACCATTCGCAACGTGCATACCCGCCGCGCCTATGCGCGTGCAGCGGGGGAGTTTCTGGCCTGGTGCGAGGCGCGCGGCGTGGCGTCGATCGCCGAGGTGCAGCCGCTCCACGTTGCGGCTTGGATCGAGCAACTCGGGCGCGAGGTATCGGCCCCGACCGTCAAGCAGCGGCTCGCTGGCGTCCGTCATCTATTCGACTGGTTGGTGACGGGCCAGGTCATGCCGACGAACCCGGCCGCGTCTGTGCGCGGGCCGGCGCACAGCGTCCGTCGCGGCAAGACGCCGGTGCTGGCACCCGACGAGGCGCGGCGGTTGCTCGACGCGATCGACGTGACGACGCCTGTCGGACTTCGCGATCGGGCGCTGATCGGATTAATGGTCTATTCGTTCGCGCGGATCGGCGCGGCGCTGGCGATGCGCGTTGAGGACGTGTTCGTGCAGAACCGTCGTCTATGGGTGCGGCTGCATGAGAAAGGCGGCAAGCGCCATGAAATGCCCTGCCATCACAATCTGGAGGAGTATCTGACCGCCTACCTTGACGGGTACGAGTTGCGCGAGGATCGCAAGGGGCCGCTGTTCCGCACGATCGCACGCGGCACGGGCCGGCTCAGCGCGACCCCCCTGCCCCAGGCCAATGCGTTCCAGATGGTTCGGCGGCGCGCGAAAGCCGCCGAGATCGAGACGGCGATCGGCAATCATTCCTTCCGAGCGACCGGAATCACCGCCTATCTGAAAAATGGCGGGACGCTGGAGCGTGCCGCGACGATGGCCAACCATGCTTCGACCCGGACCACCCAGCTCTACGACCGCCGACCCGACGACGTGACGCTCGATGAGGTGGAGCGCGTGCTGATCTAGTCCGGCTAACGTATACTTGTATACAACAATTGCCGATTAGGCTGCCGAGGCGGTAAAGTTGCCGATTTCGACCGAGCGATCGGAAAAAGTCGCGGTGATGTGCATCTCGCCGCCCATCGCCGCGATCAGGTCGCGCAAGGTGCTGACCTTCATGTCGGGACGGCGAACCAGCTTGGAAATGGCGGGTTGCTGGACCTCCAAGACGTTCGCCAGCTCTTCCTGGCTGATGCCTAGCCCTTCGCGCAACTGCTCCAAGCTGACCATCTCGGCTGCTAGCTCTGCCTGACGCGCATCGCTGCGCGCGCGACGCTCGGGACTCCAATCCTTCATGAGGTCAGAAAACGGGCGATGTCCGCTCATTTTATCAGTCCTTCCTGTTTCAGTTCCTTCAAATACACGTCGTAAAGCTCGTCTGCGATCGGGATGATCCGTTCGTAGAACCGATCATCCCCGGTCTTGTCGCCCCCGATCAGCAGGATCGCCGATCGTCGCGGATCGAAGGCGTAGAAGACGCGCAGCGGCCTACCTTCGCTCTGAATCCGCAGCTCCCGCATATGCGTGTGCCGCGAATTGTTGATCCCTGACGAATGGGGAAAGCGCAGGTTCGGTCCCTTCGCCATCAGCAAACCGACCGTGAAACGGATCGCGTCCTGATCGGCTTCGCTCAGTTCGGTGTGCCAAGCTCCAAATTCGTCGGTATTTTCAACGTCCCAGCTCATTGATCGCTGTATTCCATGTAAGGAATATAGGAGGCATTGCTTGCCAGATCAATAAGGCGCGTGCGCTTGCTCCGAGCCGGTCGGGCGCGCTCGGGCGGGCCGCGCTCTATCTCCGCTTGCGCTCCGACCGAGCCGCCTTACCGGCGTCTCGGCGCTGGCGCGTAACGATCACTCGCGCGGGCGAAGCGTACTTCGCCCAAGAGGACGCCGGCGTCGCCGGCGATGGTCTATTTCAGATGGGGAAAGGGGCGCTCCGCCCCCTCTCCCCCGCAACGGCATCGGCCGGGCCGTGGCTCGCTGCGCTGCGCCCGCACCACCCCGGCGGATTCCCGTTGCCCCCCTCTCCCCCGCTGTTCGCCACGAGGCAGGGCCGATGGCCGAGGCCAGGACTGCGCGCAAATGGCTGGAGAGTATTGGCGTTCCGCTCTGCCCGATCGAGGGCCACGGCCCGATGCGGCATGATCCACTCGGGGCCGACGAGGACGATGCAGAACCGCGACGGCCCCTTCCCCAATACTTTGCCGATGTGTATACAAGTATAAGCCTATACCCGTAGGAGCGTATAATGAAGGTTCTCGCTATCCTGTCCCAGAAAGGCGGCGTCGGTAAGACGACGCTCGCGACGTGCCTTGCCGTGGCGGCCGAGCAGGCTGGCAAGGAAACCGCGATCATCGACCTGGACCCGCAGGCGACGGCATCGTTCTGGAAGGATGTGCGCCAGCTCGATACGCCGGCAGTCGCCTCGATCCAGCCGGTGCGGCTGGCGGCGATGCTCAAGGCTTGCGCCGACGCCGGCACCGACCTTGTGGTGATCGACGGCGCGGCCGTTGCGCGCGACGTCGCCTATGAAGCAGCGCGCCACGCCGACTTCATCCTCGTGCCGACCAAGACTGCCGTGTTCGACACCATGAGCATGACCCACACGCTCGACGTAGTGCGTCAGCTCGACCGCGCCTTTGCCGTCGTGCTGACGTTCGTTCCACCCCAGGGTCAGGAGACGGGCGACGCGATGAAGGCGGTGGAGGAGCTGGGCGCGGCAGTCTGCCCGGTGACGATCGGCAATCGCAAGGCGTTTTTCCGCGCACAAGCAGTGGGGCAGGCGGTGCAGGAATTTGAACCAAACGGCCCGGCAGCAACCGAGATCAAGAACCTATACGAGTATACGGCTATACGCCTATACGGAAAAGTAGAGGTGACATGATGGCGAAACCGAACGCACTTCAGGCCGTTCTCGATCGCGCCAAGGCTGGCGGCGACACCCCGGCAGCGCCGGAGCCAGGGGGCGCGGCACCCTCTGCCAAGCCTGCGTCGAGCGGAAGGCTCGGGACGAAGCTGATAGGCGGACATTTCGCGCCAGAGGTCAGTACCCAGCTTCGCATCCTCGCAGCCGAGGAAGGGACAACGGTGCAGAATCTGCTCGCCGAGGCGCTGGATGACCTGTTCGTGAAGAAGGGCAGGGGGCGTGTAGCCCGAAGCGTATAGTCGTATATCTGTATACGGCTATACGCTTCGGCGTATCCGTAGGTGGTGGAGCGATTCGGCCGGTTTTGTGGGAAGAGCCGCAGACTGTCTCGCCGACCAGGCCGACGTGATCGGGAAGCGTTTTAAAAGTGAGTTTTGGGGTAGGCGCTCACCTTTCGGCTGGCGCATTGAAATTGACCAGGACGGGAAGCTCGGGGATGCCGCCCCGCAGCTTGGCGCGGCGCACGATGCTGTGCTGGTCGATCAGGTTTTGCGCGTCGCGCTTGCCGCTCGATGTCTTCGGGAACCAGTGGAGTGCGACCCGCTCGACCTTGCGGCCCTTCTTGATCGGCGTGAACTCGACATAGAAGGGGCAGAGCTTGTTGATTTCCTCGACCGCGACCTTGAGGCAGTATTTGTTGAGATCGGCGAAGCGTTCGAGCTTGCCTTCCGGCACGTTGAGCAGGCCACGCATCTCCTCGATCGTGAACTCTTCCTTCTGTTTGTATTCGAGGCCGATACGGCGCTCAATCATTTCATAAAGGCAGAGGGCGTATTTCGATTCGAAACAGTACATCACTTGCGTCTTGAGGCGGGCATAAACCTCACTGTTCCGCAGTATTTCGATCAGCTCCTCGGGAATGCGGTAGTGGAGGAAGCCATCCTTTTCGAGGCTTTCGTCGCTAGGGCCGAGGAGCTGGACGCGGCGCTTGTAGCTTTTGCCGGCCTTGCGGATCGTGACGATCGCGATGGTGCCCATCAGGCGCAGCAACGAGCTTTCCACGCGCTCGTTGCCTTGGTGCGTCCCTTTCAGGGCCGTTTTCGGGATGCGGTGGATGATGGGTTCGCCAATGCGTTCCCAAGCGTTGGCGATCAGCAGATTGTAGATGCGGCGATCGGCGAGGGTGAGGGGACTCAGCTCGACGATATCAACCAGCTCGCCGGGCTTGACGATTTCGCCGTAATTGGCGGGATCGAACGGGTTGCCACGACCCTTCTGCGTCAATGTGCGAAAGGTCAGATCGACAGCGGCAGGCAGGGACGACATAAGGCGGGTCCGGTGAGGAGGAGCAGAATAGCGGCTCACTTTAGCGTGAATTGTGAGCTTGGCAAATTCTCTAGCTCGCCGATAGGGCGGGGGGAACGGCTACCCCAAAACTCACCGTTGATCGAGCCAGGAGCGACCACCTACCCCAAAGCTCACTCGACTCTGCCCCAACACTCACTTTAACCGACCCCAAAGCTCACCTTAGGCTACCCTAAAACTCACGCGAATCGACCCCAACGCTCACTTTTCGAGGTGATTTTCCGCAGAAATCCAAGGGTTTCGAGGCCCTGAATCTTGAATCTAAGAAGAATATTTGAATCTGAAGACGAACGGTGAGTTTTGGGGTGGGTCGTGCCTGTGGATAAGTCAGCGACTATCGGTGCTCGCCCACCACCGTCATCGCAAAATACAAAGCGAGAGAAAGGAAAAACGGAATCGGCCTGTGGCCGATGCGCCTTTGTTCGTCGCCGGCTTTGCCGTCGATACCGAGGATCAACCGACACACCACACAATACCACCATCACCAAGATCAACCGTCCAAATGGCTTTTCGGGAAGCCAAGTTCTACCGGCAGCTCGCCATTGCACCCGAGGGTGCCTGCCAGAAGGGGTAACAGGGGTGATTTTGGGGCCGTGGAGCCTCAAAGCAGGCTGGAGTGGCGGGGAAGGGCCTTCGACCGGAAAACAATCTCCGAGACGGCATTGTCGATGAATCTTACCAGACCCGCGCCGCCAACGGTGAGGTGATACCCCAAAGCTCACTTTTCATGGGCATTCCAGTCCGCCACTGTGATGTATACGCCTATACATGATGCTGCCGAAGTCTCATCACTCAAGCCGGATCGAACCGCCCGGCGAACTCGCGATCATCATAATAGCGCAGCTTGGCGGCGATGATCGGCCGCTGCCCGGCGAGGAACAGGAGCTGGCGATCGGGGCGGAGTGTGCGAATTTCATCGGGGGTGAGCAGGGCGCGGCCGACATGCTGCTGCCCGTAGGACACGCCGCTTTCCTCCGCGTCGAGCGCGCGGCTCATGGTCTCGAACACGACGGTTTCCTGCCCCGCCAAATCGGAGACGAGCTTGGCGCTGTCCTGATCGTTGACCCCGAACACCTGTAGTACCCCGGCATTAGACAGGAACGTGCCGGCGCGCTGCCCGTAGAGCGCACGGAGCTGGTGGACATCCTGCAAGATCGGCCAGAGCTGGACGCCGTAGCCCGCCATCAGACCCATCGCGCGTTCGACCGGCTCGAGGCGACCAAGTGCCGCGAACTCGTCGAGCAGGAACAGCACCGGCCAGGGCGGGCGACCCGGCGCGCGCGCCAATTCGGTGAGGGCTTGCGCCACCATCAGGCGCAGCCAGCGGGCATAGCTGGCGAGCCGATCGGGCGGCAGCACGAGGAACACCGTCGCAGG
Source organism: Sphingomonas sp. UYP23 (assembly GCF_054059235.1). Classification (NCBI taxonomy): domain Bacteria; kingdom Pseudomonadati; phylum Pseudomonadota; class Alphaproteobacteria; order Sphingomonadales; family Sphingomonadaceae; genus Sphingomonas; species Sphingomonas sp. UYP23. The sequence goes on along the minus strand of NZ_JBSSBX010000003.1, from coordinate 8,451 downwards.
TGCATCCTTCAACCCCGCAAACGTGAAATCCGAGCGTCCCAGCACCGTCGCCATGCGCGGGGAGTCAAGGAAGTGGGTATGGCGCTGTGCGGCCGACAGTACGCCAGCGGCTTCGCGATCGGATTTGCCAAGCTGGCGATGGCGCGCGGCGATGCGAGCGTTCTCACCCTTGGGGTCGATGCAGACGACGGCGAACGGATATTCGAGCAGGTTGGGGATGATCGTACCGACGCCTTGCCAGTGCGGGTGGGTGCGATCGTCAGTAAATGAGCGGGGCCGGCATAGCGCATCGGCTTGCCAGTCTTCACGTCACGGCCGATCAGCAGGCCGTGATCGTCGTTGAGGGCTTACGCCTCCCCGGCGGTGGCGAAACGGGCCGAGCCGTGTGTATCGGCGGTGGCGGCGGCATTGCCGTAGCGCAGGATCAGCGGCTGGAAGAGCGCCCGCAGCGGCACGAGCAGGATCGCGAGCCAGACCAGCACCGTGACGATCGCAACAAGCGTGGGATAGCGGAGAAGTCCGAAATACCACATCAGCCCGTCCGAGCCGAGGATCAGGACGACGCCCACGGCGATCATCAGGACCAGTACGCCGAACAGGTGACGGGCGAAGCGGAATGGGGCGAATACCAGCGACTGGACCGCCCAGACGGGGTTCTGCGCCGCGATGCGGGCCAGGTTCCGTGATGCCCGGCTGAGCTGGCGGAACCACTCGATCACCGGCCGCGAGCCGTCGTCATAGCTTCGTTGAGGCTGGCGAAATACTCCTGCACCGGTTCGCTGGCGGGCAGGGAGCGGGCGTGCGCCAGTAGCGCCTCGATATGATCGGTTTCGGATAGTTCGCCTGCCACGAACCTTCGGTTCAGCGCATCGAACTCGGACGTCAGCTTACCTCCAGACAATTCGGTGCTGGTGCGGGCGAAATCGACCGCCCGCTGGCGGCCGACGCGCTCCTTGTCCGATAAGTCAGGCATCGTCATCGCTCCCTTCCGCTTCCGCATCGAACGCGCGTTTTCCGCGTCTTTTCCACAGCGCCAGCGTATCGTCCGCATCATCACCGCGACCACGCCCAGCGAGATCGAGCAACGCGCCGTAGAGCGTGGCGCGATCGTCGTCGGTCAGCTCGACCAGCCCGGCCTTTTGGACGAGGCCACCCAGCTCGATCAGATGGCGTGTTCGTTCGCGACGTTGCATGACCCAATCCCGCGTATCGCTACGCCGTCCCGCCGCTTCCGCCCGAAGCGTTGCCGTTCGATTCAACCGAAGTGCCCGATCCGTCGATTGCAGCAGCGCCGCCACCTTTTTTCGCACGCCGCTGAAAGAACGCAGCGCCCTTCGACCGCCATACCTCCTTCGCGCTCGCATCCTTTGATCCGATTGCATCAAGCAGCACACCGGCGAGGGTTTCCGCATCGAGCGCATCGGCTCCGGTAGCGGCGACGAGCTGACCCAGCTGTTCAATCCGCTTGGCCTTGAGTGAGCGCGCCTTGTCACCCAGCGCCTTCAGCTCGGCATCGTAATCGCGAACTTTCCGCATCGCACTTACCTTTCGTACATTGCCCAACAGCATATTAGCGAGTGCAACACGGTCAGTAAAATCAGGTCACCGTAAAAGCCACACAGTCAATCACGAGAAGCGAGGCGGATTGTGAGTGCGCGCTTATACGTCGTTGCCGACGTACGCTCAGAAGTGCAATAAGCAGGCTGCATGGCGATCTACCATTTCTCTGCCAAGGTCATCAGCCGCGCGAACGGATCGAGCGCCGTTGCAAGCGCTGCCTATCGTTCCGCGTCCGAGCTGCATGATGACCTGCTAGAACGCGATCACGATTTCTCGAACAAGGCCGGCGTGGTCCACTCGGAGGTGATGTTGCCAGAGGGCGCGCCAGAGCGTTTGAACGACCGCGCGACGTTGTGGAACGAGGTGGAGGCAAGCGAGAAGCGCAAGGACGCTCAGCTTGCCCGCGAGGTGGAGTTCTCGATCCCGCGTGAGATGAATGAGAAGCAGGGCGTTCAGCTCGCACGGGATTTTGTGCAGACGCAGTTTGTCGATCGCGGGATGGTCGCGGACCTGAATGTGCATTGGGACAAGGCGAAGGACGGCAGCCCCAAGCCGCACGCGCATGTCATGCTGGCGATGCGCGACGTGGGGCCCGAGGGGTTCGGGAAGAAGAACCGCGACTGGAACAGCACCGAGCTGTTGAAGGACTGGCGCGAGGCATGGAGCGCGCACGTCAACGAGCGCATGGCCGAGCTGGGGCTGGAGGGCCGGATCGACCATCGCAGCTACGAGGCGCAGGGGATCGAGCTGGAGCCGCAACACAAGATCGGTCCGGCAGCATCGCGCCGACCGGAACAGGGGCTGGAAGCCGAGCGGATCGAGGATCACGTGCGCATCGCCCGGGAGAACGGCGAGAAGATCATTGCCAATCCCGATATCGCACTGGACGTCATTACGCGCAGCCAGGCGACGTTCACCACCCGCGACCTTGCAACGTTCGCGTTCCGGCATAGCGACGGCAAGGAGCAGTTCGACCAAGTGATGGGCGCGGTGCGTGCCAGCCCCGAGCTGGTCGCGTTGGGCAAAGACGGGCGCGACCAGGAGCGGTTCACGTCGCGTGACATGATCGCGGTGGAGGCCCGGCTTGAGCGCGCCAGCGACGAGCTTGCCGGGGCAGACCAGCACTTTGTCGCTGGCACGCATGTTTATCGTGCGTTGGAGGCGGCCGAGGGCAGAGGGCTTACCCTGTCTCGTGAGCAGCGAGACGCGCTCGGCAGGATCACCGGCAGCGACGGGCTGGCGTCCGTCGTCGGCTATGCCGGCAGCGGCAAGTCGGCGATGCTGGGCGTCGCGCGCGAGGCATGGGAGGATGCCGGCTACACCGTGCGCGGCGCGGCGTTGTCGGGCATCGCGGCCGAGAACCTTGAAGGCGGGGCCGGCATCCGGAGCCGCACCATCGCCAGCCTTGAACACGCATGGGGGCAGGGGCGCGAGCAGCTTGGCCCGCGTGACGTGCTGGTGGTGGACGAGGCCGGCATGATCGGCTCGCGCCAGATGGAGCGGGTGCTGTCCCAGGCACGCGACGCCGGGGCCAAGGTCGTCATGGTGGGCGACCCCGAGCAGTTGCAGGCGATCGAGGCGGGTGCGGCGTTCCGGAGCGTCGCCGAACGTCACGGCGCGGCAGAGATCACCGAGATACGCCGGCAGCGCGAGGACTGGCAGCGCGACGCCACGCGTGCGCTGGCGACCGGGCGCACTGGCGAGGCGATCCACGCTTATGATCAGGGCGGCATGGTCCACGCGGCCGACACCCGCGAGCAGGCGCGAGGTGAGCTGGTCGATGGCTGGGATCGCGCGCGCCAGGCTGACCCTGATAAATCCCGGATCATTCTCACCCACACCAACGCCGAGGTCCGCAAGCTGAATGAGGAAGCGCGTGGCCGCTTGCGGGCAACCGACGACCTTGGCGACGACGTGGCGGTGAAAACCGAGCGCGGCGATCGGCAGTTCGCGACCGGCGACCGCATCATGTTCCTACGTAACGAGCGGGGCATGGGGGTAAAGAACGGCACGCTCGCTACGATCGAGCGGGTATCGCCAGAGGGCATGGCGGTGCGCGTCGATGACGGGCGGCAGGTCGGGTTCGACGTGGCGGACTATGCCGCAGTCGATCACGGCTACGCCGCCACCATTCATAAATCGCAGGGCGTGACGGTCGACCGTAGCCACGTACTGGCGACGCCGGGAATGGACCGCCACGCGGCCTATGTCGCCCTGTCGCGGCATCGCGACGGGGTACAGCTCCATTACGGGCGCGATGACTTCACATCCGACGCCAAGCTCGTCGCGGTGCTGTCGCGTGATCGGGCGAAGGACATGGCGAGCGACTATGCAGTCGAGACTGACGAGGTCGCTGCTCGTGCTTTCGCGGACAGACGCGAGATCCGGCTGCCCGAGCGGGTGCGCGAAATCGTACGGACGATCGAGACGAAGGCGAAGAGCATGTTCGTCGGCTTCAGGCCCAAGGCGCCGGATGTCGAGCCTCGCGAATATCTACCCGAAAGCACGAACCGACCCGCGTCCGAACGCCCGGCGTCGGCAGCGGAGCGGGGCCAGGGCGAGCAGGTGCGAGCGCCCCGGCGTGGCATGTTCGACGGGTTGAAGCTCGATGTGACGCCAGCGGGGCCGGCGCCGGTGACGGCGCATGATAACGGCCAGGACCCCGCGTTCGTGCGCGCGGTTGAGCGGGCTGCGCGCTCGGCCGAGGCGGCGTTGCAGACAAAGGCCTCGAGCGGAGTCGTGCTCGAGCACCAGAAAATATCGCTCCAGAGCGCGATCGACGCGCTGGAGCAGCTCCGTCCCCACGCATCCGATGACATGCACGAAGCGATGACGCGCAATCCGGTCCTGCTGCGCGAAGCGGCTGCGGGGCGCAGCGGCCCGATGATCGCGGCGATGGCGCAGGAAGCCCGCGTTCGGACCGATCCGCATCTGCGTGCTGACCGGTTCGTGGAACGCTGGCAGGAGCTACAGGGCCAGCATGCGGACTTCGCGCGCGCCGGCTACGCGGCGGGCCGCAACAAGGCGGGGCAGGAGATGGCGGACATGGTGAAGGGCCTCGAACGCGATCCGCAAGTGGAGTCGCTCCTGCGCGACCGATCGCGCGAGCTGGGGCTTGGGATCGGCCAGCGCCAAGACCGGGATATCAGCCGCGAGCTGTCGCGCGATCTGAACCGCGACCGCGACTTGGGAATGAGCCGGTAAGGAGAGCGTGATGGACGACGATCGTGAGTATGATGGCGGTGACGATCAGGCTGCGCTGGCGTTCGTCCAACTTGGCCGCGAGGTGTCGCTGCTGCGCGCTGCGATCGAGGGGCTGACTGCCGCGCGGGAGTCGGCCGACACACCTGATTATGAGCCGACGCTCGCACGCACCGAGAAAGTGCTGGCGGCACTGGTCCGCCAGATCGACGCGATGAGCAAGAGCCCGGCGATGATGCTTACGCCCGAGGAGATGGGGCAGCGTTTGAATGCCGCTGTCACCGACGCCGTACGCGAACTGCGTCACCAGATCGGGGCGACGGACACGATGCTGCGCAACGTCGCGGGTAGCCTGTCCGACCGGCTGGGGTCGGCGCGGCGCGGCGACGAGCAAAATCGCTGGCTGCTGTGGACCGGGCTGGGTGGCCTGATGCTGGGGGTGTTGCTCTACGCGATCGTGGTGGGGCCCATCGTACGGCTGATGCCGTCGACCTGGCTATGGCCTGAGCGGATGGCGGCGCGCGCCGTCGCCGAGCCTTCGCCTTGGGAGGCCGGCAAACATCTGATGCAGCGCGCGTCGCCGGCAAGCTGGAACGCGATCGTCAGCGCCTCCGATCTGGCGAAGGATAATCGCGACACCCTCGACAGATGCCTCGCCGCTGCTGCCAAGGCGAAATCCAGGGCGGTGCGCTGCACGATCGAGGTGAAGGCATCGGAATAAACAAATGCCCAGCTATACGTCGGGCATATCGCTGATCTTAAAATCAGCGCTGTTTTTCGTGATCCGCAGTTCCAGCTCGACAGGGGCGCCGTCGGTTATTTTTCCGGCCTTGTATTGTCCCGTCCTGACTTCATCGCCGGCAGCGAGGTATTCGCTGATCTCGTTGATGCTCTTCCAGCCGATTTCCCACCAATCCACCTTGCCGTCCTTTTCCTTCCGTCCCCACTGAAAAACCTTGAATTTGGAATTGCAGTGATTGGTAGCGCCCTTGGGCTTGGCGCTGACGATACGGAATTTCCTGGGCATGGCTGGTCCTGACTGCCGGGTGATGCTCGGCAACAATGTCGTGCTCTGCCGGACCAACGACAAGATGTGCCTCACACGGCAAAAAGGTCTACCTTTTTACCAGCCTCGTTGATTGGGCATAACGGCCGCGGCACGTTGGCCTAGCGAGGCAACATTGCCGATCAGGGTGGGCTGGGGCATGTCTGGGGCATGCAAGATCCCTTCGACCCAGACAGCTTCATCATCACCGCGAATGTCCACATTCTTGGGATCGAGCCTCGGATCGAGCGCATGCTGGAGCTGCCCGTCAATCTTAACTTCGCGCAGTTCCATGAGGTTTTGCAGGCGGCGTTCGGCTGGACCGATAGCCACCTGCATCGCTTCGATGTCGGCGGACTGACGATAGGCGCGCCCGAGTTCGATGATGGCAACACATATGGTCCCCGTACTATCGAGGCGGGCGAGGTGCGCATGCAGGACCTCAGTTTCCCCTACGGCGAGGACGCCAGCCTCCAAGCCTTGTACGTGTACGACTATGGCGACGATTGGCATCACCGGATCATACTCCGTCGCCGTATGCGTGATCCGAATGTCAGCTATCCCCGATGCATTGAGGGTGTAAGATCCGGGCCGCCCGAGGATGTGGGAGGGTACTCCGGCTACGCTGATTTCCTCGAAGCCTGGCTCGATCCCGAGCACGAGGAGCATAAGGCGGTACGGCGGTGGGCGGGTCGCAAGTTCGAACCGGAGCGGCTCGATCTCGAAGCAATCAACAAGGCAATTACGAAGGCGATGCGAGCCGCTAAGGGAAGCTATCGCTTCAGGCATCTCCGCCTATAGACGGTGCCGCAACGCTTTCAGCGAGCGTCACAACCCTTCGGTTGTGACGCCGAATTAGGCCTGCTCGCCCAGCCCCTTTGTTGGTATTGTGTTTTAATGGCAGCAAATAGCACGCAAAAAGAGCAGGTTTGGTTGACTAACGTACATACAAATGGTATCTTCTGCCATACCTAGCAAAATCTTCTTTGGCTTTGATTGGGATGAGGGAAACCTGCAAAAATGCCAGAAGCCTGGCGTAACCACCGGAGAGATCGAGAGCGTGTTCGCGGGCACGCCGGCGATCGGGCCGGATGCAGCGCATTCTACGGCAGAAGCGCGGTTTTTGGCGATCGGGAAGGCGCAAAGCGGCCGGTACGTGTTTCTAGCTTTCACTTAGCGCGAGCGAGACGGCGCCAATCTCATCCGGCAGATCAGCGCCCGCTACATGCACGCCAAGGAGGTGCAGCACTATGAGCAACGATAAGTCCCTTCCGCTGTTTTCCAGCGACGATGAGGCCGAGGCTTTCGTGGAGACGGCTGATCTCACCAAATATGATCTCTCGGCATTCACGGCCACGCAGTTCGAGTTTTCGAGCAAGGATGCTCGGGTGAATATGCGCTTGCCTGCCGAGCTATTGGACGCGGTCAAAGCGACAGCTGCTCGCAAGGGCATGCCCTATCAGCGCTTTATCAGACAGGCTCTAGAACAAGCTCTGCACGGATAGGTGCAGTTACGGTAGCTAGCGGGCAAGCCCTTTCACTGGCTGCTCAAACCGAACCATGACCGCCCGCCGGGTAGCGTTGGACATATTTGCACAATGAATGCTGTTGAAATCGAAGAAGCTGTGTCCGCTCTGGTTGCGGAGCCGTTCGACGCTGCCGAGTTCGGTTTCCAGTTCATCACGGCCTTCGGCGCGAAGAAAACGACGGTCGATCGCCTGCGCCGTGGAGACTCGAACCAGTCAGACATCGGCGGTGTCCTGCAACGTAACAATATCCACATCGCCGTGGCGCCTATGGGCGAAGTCGGCGCGACGCTAACTGCCCTTCGTGCCAGCCCGAAAACGGCCAGCGCGAAGGTCAAATTCATCCTTGCTACCGACGGTGACACGGTGGAGGCAGAGGATCTGGTGTCGGGCGACGTCATCGCCGGGTCCTATGCCGATCTGCCCCGGCACTTCGCGACTTTTCTACCGCTGGCAGGCATCTCCACTGTCAAAGAGATCAAGAACAACCCCGTGGACATCAAGGCGACGGGGCGGCTCAACCGCCTTTACGTCGAGCTGCTTAAGGACAATCCGGACTGGGCGACCGAGGCGAAACGGCCTCAGCTCAACCAGTTCATGGCGCAGCTGATCTTCTGTTTTTTCGCCGAAGACACCGATATCTTCCCGGGAAACCATAAGTTCACCCCCACCGTGGAGCGGATGACCAGCGGCCAGGCCGACGACACGCAAGCCGTCATCGCCGAGCTGTTTCGCGCGATGGGCACCCGGCCTGAACACCGCGCGGCGGGCAAGTTCCCGACTTGGGCGGATGGCTTCCCCTATGTAAATGGAGGGTATCTGTTCGATGGCGAGACCGAAGCGCCGTATTTCGGTCGCACTGCCCGCGCGTACCTGCTCCGCGCGGGCGAACTGGACTGGAAGGAGATCAACCCGGACATCTTCGGATCGATGATCCAGGCGGTCGCCGACGATGGCGAGCGCGGCGAGTTGGGCATGCATTACACCAGCGTGCCCAACATCCTGAAGGTGCTGAACCCGCTATTCCTTGATTCCCTGCGCGAACAGCTGGAGGCGGCGGGCGACGGCAAGCAGCGACTGCGCACCCTGCGCAAGCGGCTGGCGACCATCCGCGTGTTC
>NZ_JBSSBX010000002.1:0-275295 GCF_054059235.1 Sphingomonas sp. UYP23 | reverse complement strand
CGCCTCCCTTTTAAACGGACGCGAAGCCTCTGCGGTGCTTGAACTCCAGCGCCGGGACGGTGGCGGGCCGCTCTGGGTTCAATGGCTCTCTCGGCCAACGCCGGGCGGTACATCAATGCGAACCATGCTTCTCGACGTCACAGATCGTGTCGTAACCGAACAGGCCAAAGCGGCACTGGAGTTCTCGCTGGAGTCCGGACAGGTCGGCGACTGGGATCTCGATCTGCTCGCCGACACGTCGCGCCGGTCGCTGCGCCATGATCAATGCTTTGGCTATGATGATCCGATCCCCGAAAAGGCTTGGGGCAAGGCGCAATTCCTTCAGCACGTTCATCCTCAGGACCGCCCAGCCGTCGAAATGGGAATGACGCAGGCCGTCGCTGATGAATCCGACTGGCATAGTGAGTTCCGGGTGATCTGGCCGAACGAAAGCGTGCATTGGCTCATCGCGCGAGGCAGGATGTACCGCGATGCCGGCGATGATGCCCGCATGCTCGGCATTGTGATGGACGTCACCGATCGCCGGCGCACCGAGGAAGCACTCCGCGCAACCAAGGCAGCGCTCGATTTCGCGCTGCAATCGACCGAGGTCGGTGACTGGGATCTCGATCTGGAGCTGAATCGCTCGCGTCGGTCACTCCGCCACGACCAGTGCTTTGGTTATACCGAGGCTGTCGATGACGCCACTTGGGGGATCGACGCGTTCATCCGGCATATCCACCCAGATGATCGACATCGCGTCGAAACGAGCATGGGCGAAGCGATCGCCGCACTAACCCGGATTATTCATCGGGAGCCCAAATCGGTGGTGGCGATCGTGGTCTAAGTCTCTGGTTTGGAGTAGAGAAAGGGTGCTTACGCCATCCCTCTGCTCCAGACAGAAAGTGCCACGACCGCCATGGCTGACGATAGCGGGTTCTCCTTTACCTTCCCAGCCATTCGTGGTCGAAAAATCACCGCCGCGTTCGACGGCGGTCGGCTGACGTCGGACGGCGGCGTGCTACTGCTCGCACAGGCCGAGCGGCGGTTGGGGATCGCGGATCGGCTCGCCGCCTGCATCGCTGATCCGCGCGATCAGGGTCGGGTGATCCACCGGGTCGCCGACATCTTGCGCGCCCGCATGCTGGCGATCTCGTGTGGGTATGAAGACGCCGACGATCTCGACACCCTGCGGCATGATCCAGGGTTCAAGCTGGCGCTCGGCAAACTGCCGGGTGATCCGTTCGGGCTGGCCAGCCAGCCGACGATGAGCCGGTGGGAGAACGCGCCGACTACGCGCGAGTTGATCCGTCTGACCGGCACGCTGGTCGACCTCTATTGCGCGAGCTACCCCGTGCCGCCTGCGGCGGTGACGCTCGACATCGACGATACCGTCGACGTCGTACACGGCGCGCAGCAGCTCTCCTTCTGGAACGGGCACTACGGCGAGCGTTGCTTCCTGCCGATCCATGTCTACGACACCGCTACCGGGCGGCCGGTTGCGATGCTGCTGCGCACCGGCAAAACGCCGTCGGGCAAGGAAGTCGCCGGCCATGTTCGCCGGCTCGTGCGACGTATCCGTCGCCACTGGCCCGATACCCGGATCACGCTGCGCGGCGATGGTCATTACGGTCGGCCAGAGCCGATGGCCTGGTGCGAGGCGAACGGCATCGACTACATCTTCGGGCTGCCCGGCAACCGCACGCTCCACGCCGATCCCGTCATCGTCCGGGAAGGCGATGCCTGCGCGACCGACCGGGCATTGCAGGGACTGGTCGAACTACGGCGTTACGCAGAGACGCGCTACGCTGCGAAAACCTGGGGGAATACCGAACGTCGCGTCGTTGCTCGCATCGAGGCGAGCAGCCTCGGCCTCGACATCCGCCTCGTTGTCACCTCGCTTGCCGAGGGCAGCGCTGAACGGATCTATGACACGCTCTACTGCGCTCGCGGCCAGGCGGAAAACCTGATCAAGCTGCATAAAACGCAGCTGAAGAGCGACCGAACCTCCTGCTGCTCGGCCAACGCCAATCAGATGCGGCTCATCCTTCACACCGCCGCCTACTGGCTGATGTGGGCCGTGCGGCACGCTATGCCCGCAACCGCCACGCTCCGCACCGCCGAGTTCGCGACCATCCGCCTGCGGCTGCTCAAGGTCGCCGCGCGCGTCGTCGAAACCGCCAGCCGCATCCGCATCGCCTTCGCCAGCGCATACCCCGATGCCGCACTGTTCCGATCCATCGCGCTCAATCTGCGCACCGCGGGCCCATGATCGATGCGGCAGTGGCCGCCTAACGAACCCCGCCCATCAACTCCGCCCCAACCTGTGAAACCGCGATGAGACAGGCGCTTCGGACCCATGCGCCCTGCCTGCGGCTATACGACGCCTGCGCTAACCCATCGGCTGAGAAACGCTGCCGGTGAATAGATCAGGCTAAGCGATTGGGGCGCGGAGTTTCGGATCATCTGGCCTGACGGCAGCCTTCATTGGCTGGCAGCGCGCGGGAGCATCTATTCCACGGTTGCCGGCCGGGCGACCCGCATGCTCGGCATCGTCATGGACATTACCGAACGCAAGGATGCCGAAGAGGCGACGCGCTTGTCGGCGCAGACGCGAGAGGCGGCGGTTATCGCCGAGCGCAACCGCCTCGCTCGCGAGATCCACGACACTCTAGCGCAGGGCTTTACCGGCGTGATCGTGCAATTGCAGGCGGCAGATGATGCCCGCAAGCATGGCCTGACTGCCGAAGCCGATGCCCATCTCGTCCGCGCTGCAGATAGCGCGCGTTACGGCTTGCAGGAGGCGCGCCGATCGGTTCGGGCCTTGCGCCCGCAAGCACTCGACGGAACCGACCTGCGTTCGGCCCTCGCCGGGCTGTTCGAGACGATGACCACCGGGACAGGCGTTCGGGCCGAGCTGATCGTATCAGGGGCGGCCGAGCATTTGCCTGCCGCTTGGGAAGACAATCTCCTGCGCGTCGTGCAAGAGGCGCTGACCAATGTTCTACGCCACGCGCAGGCGACTTCGTTCGAGGCGCACATCAGCTTTTGCAAAGAAGGTCTCGATTTGCAGTTGAACGACAATGGCTGCGGTTTCGACACGCGGACGCGAAACGACGGCTTTGGTCTGCTCGGCATGACCGAGCGCGTGGAGGCCATGGGTGGTCGCCTGACCCTGCGCAGCACCGTTGGACAGGGCACCACGCTTCGCATCAAGTTGCTGCCAATCGGCGAGACGGATCTCCCGCGATGACGGATCGAGTCAACGCAAAAGAGCAAGACTGTATCCGGGTGCTCATTGCCGATGACCATGTCACCGTTCGTGAAGGTTTGTCGGCAATGATCGACCGCCAAGGAGACATGACGATCGTCGGTCAGGCGACCAACGGCGAAGAGGTCGTCACCCTGTGGCGCGAAGTCGATGCGGATGTGATCCTTCTCGACTTGCGGATGCCGCAACTCGACGGCGTTGAAGCGATCGATCAGATCCGGCGAGAAGATGCGTCGGCACGCATTATCATCCTGACAACGTTCGATACCGATGTAGACGTCACACGTGCGGTAAAAGCAGGCGCCAGAGGATATCTCCTCAAGGACGCTCCATTGGAAGATCTGCTGGCCAGCATCCGCAAAGTACATGCGGGCGAGACCAGTATTCCTCCCGCATTGGTCGCCAAGCTCGCCCAGAACCTCAGCGGGGAAGCGCTCACGCAGCGCGAACGGGAAGTCCTTTCCCTTCTCGCTCGCGGTGATCGGAATAAAGCGATAGGCGAAGTACTGAACATCAGCGAAGCGACCGTAAAATCTCATCTGAGCAGCATGTTTACGAAGCTTGATGTGATCAGCCGAATGGAAGCTGTCAGCGTCGGGCGCCGACGCGGTCTTATCCAAGAATAAAGGAATTCCGCAGATTATTGAACTGGCAACCGCAAGACATCCAAGCAGGTCACTCGCCGCGCAGAATGTCGAGAGGTGGGACTTTGCTGCCATTCCCGATGGTGAGGGCGAAAGACAGCTTTCGACAAGAGCAGTCCATCCGCTGATCGCCGGTACGGTGGCCGCGACTCAGCAGGGCTAGCCGATTGCTGACCGTCGGGTTTCGGGCCAGCCTGGGTAGGGAGAGACCCCTTTACCGGTGTCAAAACCGTTCGAGACTGTTGAAAAAGTCGGCGTGCCGAAACCGTAGGAAACATTCGTACCCACACCGCTCGATCGACGAAATATCGATTCAACCAGCGATCAGGGTTGATTCTTAAGCTCCCTAGTGGTCCGAATCTAACACTTGGTGCCCGCGTCTGACGGCGGCGATGATTTTATCGGGGTCGGCGGTCCAGACGAAGGGCTTTGAGCTTTCGTTGTGCTCGACCAGGAAGCGGTTGATGGCGGCCTGAAGGTCGACGAGCGAATGAAACACGCCGCGTTTGAGTCGACGGTTGGTCAGCCTGGCGAAGAAGCCCTCGACGGCATTGAGCCAGGAACAGGACGTAGGCGTAAAGTGGAAGGTGAAGCGCGGGTGGCGGTCGAGCCACTCGCGAACCTTGGGGTGCTTGTGAGCGGCGTAATTGTCGAGGATCACATGGATCGCCTTGCCGGCGGGCACGCGCGCTTCGATCAGATTGAGAAAGCGGATGAATTCCTGGTGGCGGTGCCGTTGCATGTTGCGGCCGATCACGGTCCCGTCGAGGATGTTGAGCGCGGCAAAGAGCGTAGTGGTGCCGTTGCGCTTGTAATCATGGGTCATGGTGCCGGCCCGCCCCTTTTTCAGCGGCAGGCCGGGCTGGGATCGGTCGAGGGCCTGGATCTGGCTCTTCTCGTCGAACGACAGGACGATCGCGTGGGCGGGCGGCGCGACATAAAGGCCCACGACATCGCGAAGCTTGTCGATAAACTCGGGATCATTGGACAGCTTGAACTGCCGAACGCGGTGAGGCTGGAGGCCGTGGGCGCGCCAGATCCGGTGAACCGAACTGGCGCTGATGTCGGCTTCGCGGGCCATCAGCGAGGCTGTCCAATGGGTCGTCTCACCCGGCGGCGCCTCATGCGTCCGGCTCGCTACCCATGCGACAACCTCCGCGGTTAGGGGAGGGATGCGCGACGGACGGGTCTTGTCGCGCAGCAGCCCCTCCACCCCTTCCTGCATGAACCGCTCCTGCCAGCGCCACACGCATGTCTTCGATGTGGCCGTCCGCCGCATGATCTCGCTGGTGCCGATCCCCTCGGCGCTCAAAAGCACGATCTTGGCGCGCCAGACGTGCTTTTGGGGCGCGTTACGATCCTTGCAGATCCGCTCGAGACGCTCTCGGTCCGCCGACGCAAGGTCGATGATTATACCACTTCGCATCCCCGATGACTCGCACGGCAAAACGGCGACGGGAATCCCTAATCGGACTCAACTGTCAGGCGATAACCACTAGCTGCGCAACGAAATTGCGAGCCCTTACTTTTTCAACAGTCTCGCTCGGTTCTGACACCGGCGGGCAACCTTCGTTTAATTCACAGTTTCCCGAATGGTGTTGATGAAGGCGCGAAGCGCGGGAGCCATTTGCCTCTGTTGCGGGTAGCAGAGAAAGAAACCGGGGAACGGTGCCGACCAGCGTTCCAACAGAGGCACGAGCCTACCGGTATCAACCAGCGGCGCGACCGCCTGCTCGACAGCGAATGCTATACCAGCACCGTCCAATGCGGCGCGAACGCATGTGGCGCGATCGGTCGCGATGAGCGGCCCGGTGACCGCGACCTCGAACCAGCGCCCTTCCTCGCAGAACTCCCATCGGTAAGGAGCGGCGTGACCCGGCCAGCGCCAGCACAGGCAATCATGGACGAGCAGGTCCGCTGGCGTGTCCGGCATCCCACGGCGTGCCAGATAGTCGGGAGAGGCCACCGCCATCTGTCGCAGCTCCCCGCCGAGCCGCACCGCCACCAGGTCGCGTTCGATCACTTCTCCGACCCGGATAGCCGCGTCGAAACCGCTTGCGACCATATCGACCACGGCGTCGTCGATCGTGAGATCGAGGATGATGCCAGGATGCTCGCGTTGGAATCGCGCCAGCAGCGGGTGGATAAACAGTTCGGCAGCGATGCGGAAAGCATGGACGCGAACCCTGCCGGTAGGCTGTTCCCCGGCGCTTCGCGCCCGATCCAACGCAACACCGATTTCGCCGAACGCCGGGCCGACCCCGGCGAGCAGCGCCGCGCCCGCGTCGGTCAGCGATACGCTCCGGGTAGTCCGATTGAGCAGGCGCGCACCCGTTCGCTCTTCCAGCCCCCGGATTGCCTGACTTAGCGCCGACGACGAGACGCCGAGCGTTTTGGCCGCGCGGCTGAAGCTCAGTGCATCGGCGACGACGACGAAAGCACGAAGGCTGGCGAGATCGGAAACGGAAACCACATTCCCATCCTGCATTGATTAGCCCGGCTTACAAGCCCGCGAAGGAGAGAGCCGATTATCCTTGGCTGGCTCACTACCCATATCGGACGCCAAGGAGAAGGCTCATGAAGACATGGTTCATCACCGGAGTATCGCGAGGACTAGGCAAGGCGCTTGCGGAAGCAGCCCTCGCACGCGGCGATACCGTGCTCGGCACCGTTCGCGAAGGCACGCCTGCCCTTGCTACAGACGGCGGGACGTTTCACGTCATCCCACTTGAGATCACCGACGCCGTAGCCGTGAAGGCCGCGATCGACGAAGCCTTTGCCAAGCACGGCCCTATCGACGTGCTGGTCACCAATGCGGGCTACGGCTTGCTTGGAGCGATCGAGGACGCGACGGAGAATGACACCGCACACCTGTTTGACGTGAACGTGTTCGGGCCGCTCCGGCTGATTCAGGCGGCGTTGCCGCACCTTCGGGCGCAGGCATCCGGGCATATCATCAATATCACTTCGATTGCGGGGCGCGCGCCGATTGCGTCGTCCGGCGTCTATGCCGCCGCCAAATCGGCAATGGAGGGCCTGTCGCAGAGCCTGGCGCAGGAGGTCGCGCCATTCGGGATCAAGGTGACGGCCGTCGCGCCCGGCGGATTCCGCACTGACTTTCTGTCCGATCATTCGATCCGGCGCAGCAGCGGGGATTCGTCCGACGCCTACGCCGAAACGGTAGGCGCGGCGCTTGCGCACTTAGGCGAGATCGCGGGCCATCAGATCGGCGACCCCGCCCGCGGTGCCGCTGCGATCATCGCAGCTGTCGATGCGGACCAACCACCGCTTCACCTTTTGCTTGGGTCGGATGCACTTCGCCGCACCCGTGAGAAGCTGACGACCGTCGCGCGCGAGATAGACGATTGGGAAGCAGTCACGCTCGGCACCGACTTTCCCGACCGAGCCTAACATGGAAACGAACATGCCTGTTTCGTGGAGTCTGGCGGGAAAGGTCGCCATCGTGACCGGAGCCGCGCGCGGCATCGGGCACGCGACCGCCCTCCTGCTTGCCGAGCGCGGCGCGATCATCGTTGCGACCGATTTAAGCGAAGCCGTCCACGAACTTGCTGGCGACCGCATCGCGACGCTGACCGGCGACGTATCGGTCGAGGATACGGCCAAGCGCACGGTAGCGTTGGCAGTTGAGCGGTTCGGCGGTCTCGACATTCTCGTCAACAATGCGGGCCGCACGCTCAACAAGGCGCTGCTCGACACCAGCGTCGACGACTGGAACGCGATCATGGCGGTGAACGCGCGCGGCGACTTTCTCCACGCACGCGAGGCGGTTCGGGCGATGATGGTCCGCGGTGGCGGGGCGATCGTCAACGTCGCGTCGGTCGTGGCGACGATCGCGATGAAGGAGATGACGGCCTACGCCTCATCCAAGGGTGCCATCGCACAGCTCACCAAGGTGATCGCAGTTGAGCACGGACGAGACAATATTCGCGCCAATGCTGTTGGAGTGGGCGTGGTCGAAACGGATATTCTCGAAGGTATCGTTGATGACAGCCGCGCGACGCTGGCGAGCTACGGAGATGCCCACCCGATCGGTCGTGTCGCGCAGCCTCGTGAAATTGCGGAGGTGATCGCGTTTCTTGCCGCGCCTGCGTCGAGCTTCATCACCGGCACCCTTGTTATGGCCGATGGGGGCTACACCGCCTTGTAGTCATCAGGTCAGAGCAGCCGTAAAGCGTGGCTGCGTTGGTGTCACAACCGGTCGGTTTTGACACGTGCTTTTCAACGGAAATCAGGCTTTGGCGTCCGTAGCAGCAGCACGTTCGTTCGCCGGAAATTGCCGGTAGAAGGTCGAGAGGCCGACACCCAGCAGCTTCGCCACCCGTGTTGGCTTGTCGCCCGCGGCGAGCAGTTTGCGTGCCGTGTCGATCTTGTCAGGCGTCATTGCGAGCCTGCGTGCCACCCTTCGCGCGTGCTGCCGCCAGCCCAGCGATCGTCCGCTCCTTCACTAATTCACGTTCCATTTCCGCAACCGAGGCGAGGATATGAACAGCAGACGCCCCGAGGCGGTGGACGTGTCGAACCCATCCGTTAGCGAGCGGAAGTCGATCTTGCGCGCTGACAGGTCTGTAAACGCGCACGGTATGTGGCGGAGATTTGATCACACTATCTGTCGTCCGGAGCGGCGACGCCGTTTTTACGAACGGATCACGAAATGGGAAAAGTCCTTAGCTCGGCTTTGTACGTTTTGCGTCAGGTCCAAGTCCAGAAGATGCTGTTGTTTGCGATGTGGTCGAGGGCTTGATCGAGGGGCAAGACGCATCCGCCCATGTCGTCGATATCTTCCCATCTCCGACGATGTGACCAGTAGCCGAGGCTGACTTCGCCACTCGTGCCGGCGGGCTTGAGACGAGCGATCGGCGCCTCGGTCTCGAGCAGGTAGAGGTGGTAGGCACCTTTGTCCTCGTACCAGCCCACACCGCCGCCATTGGCTGCGTCGAACGCTTCGATCCGCAGTGCGATTTCGTCGTCTTTCATCACGTAACCTTGGCGGCCTTCGGGTCAGAGCGTATCCGATTCAGCTCGCCGCATGGCAACAGCGATGGCGTTGCAACCAGCGTCAGTCGGGATTCGAAGCATGGGATGCTGGATCCTGACAAGGCCATTATTGGCGACCCCGTTCCCCTGATACTGCGCCATTGGTTGCAGACTTGGCGCCCCTGCTTCACGGCTCCCAGCTGGGAGCATGTGCTCGTTCTGGTGATGGGTGCCGTGCTGGCAACGGGCAAGCGGACCGTTATTTCCTGCCTGCGCGTGACTGGCCGGGCTGGGGCCTCCAACTTTGCAAGCTATCATTAGGTCCTCAACCTCTCCCGCTGGAGCTCGCGTGCGGTTGCCAGACAACTGCTGGGCATTGTGGTCGATCGCCTTGTGCCGGACGGCCCTGTGGTCATCGGCATGGACGACACTATTGAGCGCCGATGGGGACGCCGCATCAGCGCACGCGGAATATATCGGGACCCGGTACGCTCCAGCCATGGCCATTTCGTCAAAGCCAGCGGACTGCGCTGGCTGAGCTTCATGGTGCTCACTCCGGTGTCATGGACCAGCCTGATCAAGGCGTTGCCGGTCCTGACGCTGCTCGCGCCTTCTGAGCGATCGAACCGAGGGCGCGGCTGTCGTCACAAATTGCTGACGGACTGGGCGCGGCAAGGCGCACTGCAGCTGTCTCGTTGGCTGCCAGGTCGTCAGATCATCTTCATCGGCGACAGCAGCTTCGCCGTCCATGAACTGGCCCACGCCATTGTACGACGGGCAACACTCATCAGCCGCCTGAGGCTGGACGCGAACCTGTTCGCATCGCCCCCGGAAAGAACCGCCTCTTCGCTCGGGCGGCCGGCGCAAAAAGGCGCGCCACTGCCGAAGCTCAAGACCCTGCTGTCCAACCGGGCGACACGTTGGACAAGGGTCCTCGTCTCCGCCTGGTATGGCCATGTCGGCGGCATGGCGCTCGAGATCACATCCGGAATCGCCTTGTGGTACAGGCCGGGCACCCCGGTGTTGCCGGTCCGGTGGGTGCTGGTTCGCGACCCCGAAGCGAAGCGCGATCCGCAAGCCTTCTTCAGTACCGACATCGCCATCGAGCCCGCCGACATCATCGCCCTGTACGTCCGTCGATGGCAGATCGAGGTCACGTTCGCGGAAACGCGCGCGCATCTGGGCGTCGAGACCCAGCGCCAATGGACCGACAAGGCTATCGCTCGAACCACGCCGGCACTTCTTGGATTCTATAGCCTCATATCGCTGTGGGCTTGTGATCTTCTCACCAGCACGAGCGCGCCTTACGCCGCCGCGTGGTATCGAAAAAGCAGCCTCACATTCAGCGACGCCCTTGGTGCTGTCCGGCTTCAGCTCTGGGTCGGCGACATTAATTCGCATTCCCCGCCGCACCGAGAACCACAGATAATCCCCCCGTCGCGCCTCGTCCGCATGGCAAACGCACTATGCTTCGCCACCTAATCGTACAAAGCCGAGCTTAGAAGCGGATCGTCCCGGCCCTTGGACGAATTGATCTATTGACATGCAACGACGATCAGAACATTTAATTCGGCATACGCCGGATTATCTGATTCGTCAGAGCTATCAGGATCAATAATCGAGCACCGGAATGGTGCCGTTGGGGAGAGGATTACCATGCGTTTTCTGAGCAAGTACGTGCTGCTGAGCGGCTGTAGCCTTCTTTTCTGCGCCCACTCGGCTTCAGCTCAAACGTCGCCGTCAGCTCCGCAACAGAGCCCGAGCGAAGCGACGAGCCCGCAACAGGACGCCACGAGCGTTCCGGTAGCGAGCAGCCAAACCGCTGCGCCGGAAACAGGCGTGGGAGACATCGTGGTCACGGCGACCCGGCGCGCCCAATCAATTCAAAAAGTACCGCAACAGGTGACCGCACTGACCGGCAAAGATTTGGGTCAGATCAATGCCCACACGCTCGGCGACTTTGCCGGGTTCGTGCCGGGACTTTCTACGGTTTCCAGCGGCCCGACAAGCCTCATCGCTATCCGGGGCGTCACTACCGGCTCTCAACTTAGCAGCACGGTGGGGTTGTACGTCGACGAAGTTCCTATCGGCGCTAGCACGCCGTTTGGGCTCGGCGGGTTCAGTTTCAACACCAACGTGTTCGATCTCGACCGCGTTGAGGTACTGAACGGGCCTCAGGGTACGCTTTTCGGGGCCAACTCGCTCGGCGGCACCTTGCGATACATCACTGCCGCTCCCGACCTCAGCGGGTTTCACGCAGCGGGTGAAACCGAGCTATCGACGACTGATCACGGCGGAACAAACTACGGCTTTCGTGCCATGATCAATGCACCGCTCGCGAGCTGGGCGGCGTTCCGCCTGACTGGCCTGGAGGAATATACCTCTGGCTATGTCGACGACCCAAGCCATAATCGCAGTAATCAGGGATGGTTTCGAACGCACAGCTTGCGCGGATCGTTGCTTCTTAAGCCGACCAATAACCTAGACATCCGGCTTGAGGGCTTTTGGCAGCGTGTTCCCAGCCAAGGCACCGCGAGCGCTTTTCTCGATCCCGTTTCTGGCAAGCCGCTTCAGGGTAAGTACGACCAGTCTTATCCGCTCGCTCAGCCGGCCGTGAGTTCGCTCGCGCTGGGTTCTGCGGTGGTCGACCTTCAACTCTCGTTCGCCAAACTGTCTTCGATAACTTCATATCAGTCGATCTACGGTCGGAGCGACACGGATCAGAGCCTCGTTTACCAAGCTGTCCTAGCTAAATTCGGCGGCGGGGCAGATCCTTGGGATCTTTACGTCAAAAGCCGAACGAACAAGTTCAATCAGGAAGTACGGCTCGCCTCCAACAGCGGCGGATTCTTTGACTATATTGCAGGAGTCTACTTCGATTCCGAACAGACGCACGAAGTGGTAAACTTGTACGACCGCAAGAACGCAAGTGGCCTATTTTTTGGAATACCCCCGTTCCTTGACACACTGCCGAGCACGTACAAAGAGATCGCCGGCTATGCCAACGGAACGTTTAACTTTACGTCACGTCTCAGCTTAGGCCTGGGCATCCGTTACAGCCATCAGCATCAAACCTATTTCCAGACGATTTCCGGGTTGCTCGCAACCGGCAACGCGATCCCTTCGACGTCCCCGGTTGCGATCACGAACCAGAGCGTCACCACATACTCGATCAATCCGCGTTTCCAAGTTACGCCAGACGTATTGCTGTACGCACGTGCGGCTAGCGGCTTTCGTCCAGGCGGTCCGAATTTCCAGTTGAGTCCTGGCCTTGGCAACACCAGCTTCAATCCGGACAAGCTCTGGAACTATGAAGTCGGTGTGAAAACGACGTTCCTGGACCGGAAGGCGACCCTTAATTTTGACGTGTTCGATATTGAGTGGTCCTCGATCCAGCTCACCGTCAACGTTGGCGGGGTAAATCAGCTCGTAAATGGCGGGGACGCGCGCGTTCGGGGCGCGGAAGGGGCGTTTAGCTTCAGGCCGGTGCCCGCTTTGACCTTGGGCGGGTCCGCGACTTACACCGACGCCAAATTGACAACCGCCGCCCCGGCACTTGGCATTACATCGGGCGGCGCGCGTCTGCCGTTTTCCGCTAAGTTCAGTGGGGCCTTGACTGCCTCCTATCGAGCCGATTTGAGTAACGGCTATTCCGCCGTACTTACTGCCACAAACCGATATCAGGGTGAGCGGTTTGCGGGCTTCGGCACAGCTCAGAGCAAAAATTTCGATTTGCCACGATACGATATCGTCGATCTTAATCTGGCACTCCTTACGCCACACAACATCGAGCTGGATCTCTATGCGCGCAACCTGAACAATTCGTATGGCCGTGTCGGTGCATACACTGTGCCCTTGCTCTACAACCCGGCGTCGCCGGTTCCTGTCCTTCTCGTACAACCCCGCACGATCGGTATCGTCGCTAAGTTCAGATATTGATCCCGCAAGATTTGGTCGAGGCCGCAGTGTACCCTGTTGACGGAAGTTGGCCCGTGGACACGTCGACTGTTCGCGATTTAGAAAAACGGAGTAGTGTGGTGCGTGCAGCGGTCTTAGGATGCGGCGTTATAGGGTCGAGCTGGATAGAAGCTTTCTTGGCCGGCGGGTTGGAGGTAAGTGTTTGGGATCCATCTCCAAGTGCGCTTTCAGCCGCCCTCAAGCGGCATGGGGACTCGATCGTTGTCGCCCCAACGCCGGAGGCTGCCGTATCGGGTGCCGGCTTTGTCCAGGAGAACGGTCCTGAGGACGTAGCAGCGAAACAAAAGCTTTTTGATCAGATCAGTGAAGCTGTCGGCCCGCACACCGTAGTTGCCTCTTCGACATCGACCCTTCAACCCTCAGCCCTTCAAGCAAATCTGACATTCGCCGATCGTCTGCTGATCGGCCATCCGTTCAATCCGCCCCACATCGTACCTCTTGTCGAGGTTGTCGCAGGATCGCTCACAGCCGAATGGGCGGTCGACGCGGCAATGGAATTCTATCTCAGTCTCGGCAAGCGTCCGATCCGTCTCCATCGCGAACGGCCAGGACACCTTGCCAACAGGCTGCAAGCAGCCTTGTGGCGTGAGGCCGTCGATGCGGTGGCGAGCGGCCAAGCCACAGTCGAAGACGTTGACGCCGCAGTCACCTTGGCGCTCGGCCCGCGCTGGGCGCTACTAGGGCCATTTGCCACCTTCAACCTGGGAGGTGGAGCCGGCGGGTTAGCCCATTTTCTAGAACATCTCGGTGCACCCTTCGAGGCGCTTTGGGATGACGCCCAACGTCCCGTGGTAACGGAAGAACTCAAGCGCTCGATGATCGCAGCCGTGCGCGACGGCTCCAATGGTCGGACACCAGAAGCTTTGGCAGCGGATCGCGACACCCGACTTAAGGCCATTCTGGCGATATCCGCTCGTCAATCGAGCACCACGTAGGTCGGACCGAATTTTCGCAATTCGAGATCAGGCCTCTCAGACCAGTATTTAGCCAACGGGGCGGATTATAATGAACAAGGTTTACCCAGATGCCGCCTCGGCTTTAAACGGTGTTCTCCGAGAGGGGATGACGATTTGCGCAGGCGGTTTCGGGCTTTGCGGCATTCCTGAACGATTGATCGATGCGATCCAGGCGGCAGGCACGCGCGACCTCACTATCGCCAGCAACAACGCGGGGATCGACAATGAGGGGCTCGGCAAGCTTCTCCGCAGCCATCAGGTAAAGAAGATGATCTCCAGCTATGTCGGGGAGAACAAGGAGTTCGAGCGGCAATATCTGTCAGGCGAGCTGGAGGTGGAGTTCTGCCCACAGGGGACGCTAGCCGAACGCTGCCGGGCAGGCGGGGCGGGAATACCCGGCTTTTACACCAAGACTGGTGTCGGCACCCAGGTTGCCGAGGGCAAGGAGCTAAAGGAGTTCGATGGCGAGGAGTATATCCTCGAACGGGGCATCCGCGCCGACTTGGCTATCATCAAAGGCTGGAAAGCCGACGAAAGCGGCAATCTCATCTTCCGCAAAACCGCACGGAACTTCAACCAGCCAATGGCGACCGCCGGCCGCGTGTGCGTCGCCGAGGTCGAGGAGATCGTTCCAGTAGGCTCGCTGGATCCCGACATGATCCATTTGCCGGGCATATACATCAATCGCCTAATTCTGGGTGCGCCTTACGACAAGAAGATCGAGTTCCGCACGGTGCGTGAAAGGGAGGTAGCCTGATGGCGTGGGACCGCAACCAGATGGCCGCGCGGGCAGCGCAGGAGCTTCGTGACGGCTATTACGTCAATCTGGGGATCGGCATTCCGACCCTGGTCGCCAACAACATCCCGGTGGGCATGACGGTTACGCTCCAGTCCGAAAACGGCATGCTCGGGATCGGCCCATTCCCTTATGCCGGTGAGGAGGATCCGGACCTGATCAACGCCGGAAAGCAGACGATCAGCGAGCTTCCGCAAAGCGCCTATTTCGGCAGCGACCAAAGCTTTGCGATGATCCGTGGCGGCCATATCGACCTGACGGTGTTAGGCGCAATGGAGGTCAGCGAGGGCGGCGACATCGCCAACTGGATGATCCCCGGCAAAATGATAAAGGGGATGGGCGGCGCAATGGACCTCGTTGCGGGGGTCAAGCAAATCATCGTGGTGATGGATCACAATGCCAAGGACGGCACCCCCAAGTTCATCCCGTCCTGCACACTGCCGCTGACCGGAAAAAACGTCGTTGACATGATCGTCACCGATCTGGCCGTGTTCCGACGGCCCAACCACCAATCTCCATTCCAGTTGCTCGAACTCGCGCCGGGCGTCACCACCGAACATATTGTGGCTAAGACAACTGCGCATTTCTGGGCATAATGCGGATACCCGAATCGGATTAAAGCGTATTCGTAACGATGTTTTAAGGCAGCACTGCAGAACACGCGCGAAGGTCGGCAAGTATTTAACACACTGGACCTGAGCGCGTATTTTGGAAAAGCGTTACTTTTCAATTTTATTACTTACTAATAGCGCTATATACTAAGTTACGTGCTTTGATTCTGTAACCATCTCGGGCCTCGGGAGCTGCAATCATCGCGACAACAACCATCTTCTTTTTGGGATCGATCCAAAAATACGTACCACTGATACCTGCCCAATGGTAATCGCCGATAGTGCCCGGTGCCTTGTTGCCTTTGTCACTAACGCGAACAGCGAACCCGTAACCAAAACCTTGCCCATTGGCCGGAGACGGCTCCAATATTCCTAGGTCGAGCGGACTGTAAGTGATATTGACCGGAAGTTCATTGCGCGTCATTTTCATGATCGTTTGGGGCGAGAGTATCTTGACGCCGTTGTATTCGCCGCCATTCAATAACATCTGCGCAAACTTCAGATAATCGGCAGCAGTACTTATGAGACCACCGCCGCCTGAAAACCATCGCGGCACTCCAGCGGGGTAGGATACGGGCATGCTAAGGGGTACGGCCACACGTTCAGCATCCGGAACGCCAAAGCTCGTATCTTTCATACCCAATGGGCCGGTGATTTCCTTCTGAACGAAATCAGCCAGCGACTGCTTCGATACGATTTCGATAACCCGGCCTAGCACATCTGTCGCCATACTGTATTCGAACACCTCGCCTGGCTGATAAGCCAAGGGCAACGCAGCCAGTTTGGTCATGAGTTCGGCGTTGGTTTGTCCGAAGTCTGCAAGATTAGCGTGCATATACGCCTGCTGCACCAGTGACGATCCGAATGGTCCGTATGTGAACCCAGCCGTATGACGAAATAAGTCGCGGACAGTGGCCGGGTGGTCAGCCGGGTCAAGCGCTAGGCTCAACTTGCTGTGGGAATCCGTTATTTCACGGCCCACCCGAAGGTTTGCGAATTCCGGGATGTACTTGCTTACGGGATCATCAAGTTGCAGCTTGCAACGCTCGACAAGAATCATCGCGGCTACGCTTGTGATGGGCTTTGTCATAGAGGCGAGGTAGAATCGGGTGTCGGCCGCCATCCGCTTTTTGGCGGAGGCGTTCCGGTAGCCAGCGGTCATCGAATAGACGAGCTTGTTATCCCGCGCGATCATGACCACGGCACCGGGAATCTCGTGGGACATTACGCCTGCCTCGTAAGCTTGACCGATCGCAGCCAATGCCTCGGGCTTAAAGCCCAGCCGCTCAGCGTCCTTGCTCACAAAGGTTTTTGCTTCATCGGTTTGTTGCGCAGTTGCAGGGATGGCACCTAGCGCCACGGTGATTGCCGTGATGAAGAGACGTCCTGCTCCATAACGGTTGCTCCCATCCTCTTTCATACAAACCGCCTGCTTTCTTATTTATTCGGCTGTGGCTGAATATCCAATGCCCTTGGGTGCTGTCAAGCCGCCTGTCGAGCACCGTCAGCCGTTGATCCCAGCATCGCCAACACGCCCCCGGCGCAATACCGAACCAAACGATGCCGCACGGCATCCAGATCGCGAGCATGGCATAACCCATCGGAAAGACGATCCACGCGCTCCGTTTCCGACAATGCGAGCATCATGGAGCCGGCAAGGAAATTATAGGCCCAGAATATCTCTGTGGCTTCGCATTCAGGAAGAATGGTTTTCAGCACGTCGATCAGGTCATGGACGACGGGGTCGAAAAAGCGGTGGATGGTTTCACCGCCCCACGGAGTGTTGTCGATCTGCGCGACGAGCGTGAAATAGGACTTCCAACCGATATCGGCCGACTGTGACAAATCGATCATCGGATTAATGAAGGCCGCGATCGCCCCTTCCACGGTCATTTTGCCCGAAGAGTTGACATAAGCTTGTAGGGAACTTCGCCTCACTTCATTCAATGTTCCTGCACGACGTGCAAAGACGGCATCGAACAACTCTCTTTTGCTGCCGAAATGGTAGTAGATCAGCGCATCGTCCGCTCCTGCCGCCGCTGCCACCTGTCGCGTAGTGACACCGTAAAAACCGCGTTCAGCGAACAGTGTTTCTGCGGCTCTAAGAAGATCATCCGATGCGTTCCCCACTTGCACGCTCTTGCGCGGTCGGCCTCGGGGACGCTTGGATTGATTCTCGTCGAGAGACGACGCCGGTTTGAAATTATCTGCCATGGACTTCATTAATGGTCCACTAGCGGAACCGTCCAACAGGAAATTCAGCACATTCGGAAAAAATGTTTCGGTTGACCCCCGGCTACCCTTCATGAAATACGGCATACGCCGAATAACGGCGGGAAGAGGATCTTGAAACCCTGCGCATCGTCTGCGCTTGGAGGCTTTTGCCTTAGGTGGTTCGAGCCCCTTCTACCTGTCTGATGCGGGTGGTGAGGGCCTGAAATGAGAACGATCGAACTCAGCCAGATCGCATCACCGATGCACACGGCTCGAGTCGCCGATGTTTCGGCGGGGTAGGTTGTCGACTGGGGGTAAGCCGTGTTAAATGTAATCATTGCGCTGGGCGCGCTGATATTCCTTATTACCGCAGCTTACCGTGGCTATAGCGTCATTCTGTTCGCTCCCATCGCAGCGATCTTGGCTTTACTGCTGACCGACGCATCAGCGGTTCCCCCTGCCTTTTCCGGTTTATTCATGGAAAAGATGGCCGATTTTCTAAAGTTGTACTTTCCTGTTTTTCTGCTGGGCGCACTTTTTGGAAAAGTGATCGAGGCTTCGGGATTTTCATCGGCTCTAGTTGCCTCGGTGATGCGGGTGATGGGGCCGAAGCGAGCTATGCCTGCCATCGTCCTGGTCTGTGCATTGTTGACCTACGGCGGCGTATCTCTGTTCGTGGTCGTTTTCGCGGCTTACCCGTTCGCGGCGGAGATGTTCCGTCGCGCTGACATCCCCAAGCGGCTAATCCCTGGTACGATCGCGCTCGGCGCATTTACGTTTACGATGGACAGCCTGCCGGGCACCCCACAAATTCAAAATATAATTCCAACCACGTTTTTCGGGACGACTACGTGGGCAGCGCCCGTTTTGGGGCTGATAGGTGGCACGTTCATTCTGATAACCGGACTGGCGTATTTAGAATGGGCACGTCGCCGTGCAGTAGTCGCAGGAGAAGGATACGGCGAAGGCCATATAAACGAGCCTGCCGCAGTAGCCGCAACGACGTTGGTCCATCCGCTGGTGGCGATCATGCCTCTCCTTGCCGTCGCCATCGTCAACTTTCTGCTGACGCGCGCCATCCCCCTTATCTTTCCGGCCGTCGTTGAAACTAATCTCGCAGGTCTCAAGCAGCCGCTCGTTACCAAGCTCAGCGCAGTGACAGCGGTTTGGGCAGTCGAGGGTGCACTAATCGTTGGCATTCTGGTCGCCGTGGCACTGGCGTTCGCCAAGATCGCGCCCGCTTTTACAAATCAGTCGAAAGCCGCCGTGTCAGGCGCATTGCTGGCGTCGCTGAATACCGCTTCCGAATATGGCTTTGGCGCGGTGATCGCCGCGTTGCCCGGCTTTGCAATTATCCGAACGAGCCTGGAAGCAATTCCGGATCCACTGATAAATGAGGCGATCACGGTCTCAGCACTTGCTGGCGTCACCGGCTCCGCATCTGGAGGACTGAGCATCGCACTAGGCGCGATGTCCGAACGGTTTCTCGCAGCAGCAAATGCGGCCCACATCTCTCCACAAGTCTTACATCGTGTCGCCGCAATGGCGAGCGGCGGGATGGACACCCTGCCGCATAACGGTGCGGTTATTACGTTGTTGGCGGTCACTGGACTGACCCACAAGCAGTCCTATCGCGACATCTTAGCGGTCACGGGCATCAAGACAATCGCGGTCTTTGTAGTCATCGGAGCCTATTATCTTACGGGACTCGTCTAATACCTCAGATTCACATAATTATAAAATGAACGTCAAACCCCTCACCTACGTACCAAGGATTGGCCAATGGTTATTCGCTCACTCCAACTAATGTTCACTGTGCAGAATGGGTTATCCGGCCTTAAAATAATCACCTTAGGGGCTATTTCCTTCTCAGGTATCCTAGCCGGTCAAGCTACGGCTGCACCTTTCGATTGTAAGGAACTGCTTGGGATGAAAGTACCAGCGAACGTGATAGGGCTCCGAACTCGAGGAGGGATAGTAACGAGAATAACCAACGTTGCCGCGGGGGGAAAAGGATCCAAGTCGTTTGGACCATATTGTAAGCTAGAAGCCGATATCTTGCCGATAGATCAGAAAGCGCCTTCCATTAAAATGGAACTGGACCTGCCCGCGGCTTGGAACGGCAAGGCTATGATGTTTGGTGGTGGGGGCTTTGACGGTACGATCCCTGACACTACGGCAGACGTGCCAGCGGGAACCCTAGACAAACCAACTCCGCTTGGTCGTGGTTACGCTATGTTCGCAAGTGACTCAGGGCATCAACTTAGTAGCAATCCGGACGAGCCCGGAGCATTCGCCCTGAATGACGAGGCACGGCGCAACTTCTCGTTCGAGGCGCTCAAAAAGGTACATGACGCAGCGTTATTTTATATAAAGGCACGCTATGCCCGTAAGCCTGACAAGGCATATATGGCGGGGGGGTCGTCGGGTGGCCGCGAGGCCCTGGCTTTCGCGCAGCGATGGCCTACCGATTTCGATGGTCTGATCGTGTATTACCCTGCCAGCGCAGCGGCGAGCCTCGATCTGGCGTTCGGCCGCATAACGCGCGCGCTTGCAGCCCCAAACGGCTATCTTACGCCAACCAAGCGCCAAGCGCTATTCAAAGCCGCCCTGGAAACCTGCGACAGGCTTGACGGTGTTGAGGACGGTGTGATCAGCAACCAGCGTGCCTGTAACGCGCAGTTCGATCCCGGCGTCGCACTGGTGGGACACAAGCCTCTGCGGTGTCCGGGAGGAGCAGACACTGGAGAGGATTGTCTTTCGGATCCGCAAATCGCGTCCATGCGCGTTATCAATTCGGCGATCTCATTCCCCCACCGCATCGCCGGTACTGAAAGCGGTTATCCGGGTTTCAATGCTTGGGGAGCCGATTTCGGGAATTCAGGCGCGGGGCTTGAGCATTTGGTTACTTTCCTGGGCCTCGGAACGAAAGCGCCTGTCGCTCCGATCGGGACGCCGACGTTCGCAGGTGGCGGCGTGCCCTACTCAGCCGGTTTTTGGGATCAATGGGTAAAATACTTTGTGACGCGCGATTCCAAGTTCGACTCGCTGTCCTTTGATCCATCGAATCCAGGCATTTACGGTCGTCGCGTTGCCATACTGAAGAAAGAACAGGATCTGACCGCTACCGATCTATCGGTTTTTCAGAAACACGGCGGAAAGATTCTGATCGTTCACGGAACAGCCGATCAGCTGGTCAGCCCGCGCGCAACTGAAAGCTATGTTGACGGGGTCCGTAAAAAGATGGGAGACGAACGTACGCGCAGTTTCCTACGCTACTACGAAGTTCCGGGGTATGCGCACGTTGTTAGTACGGTCTTTAATGCAAGTTGGGATTCACTTACCGCGCTGGAAAAATGGGTAGAGATCGGTCAACCACCCTTGAACCCGGTGGCGGCTGATATTTCAGGTGTTCCTGGGCGTACTCGTCCTCTCTGTGAGTATCCGACTTGGCCGCGCTATGCAGGAAAAGGGGATGTTAATTCGGCAGCTTGCTTCACGTGTTCGACCCATTGATGGCGTTGTTCCTATTAGGTGGGGCCACGTCGCCCCACCGAACTACTGATATGATCCCCTTCAAGGGCGGGCAGACAAAAGCCCCACATCACCGATAAAGCTCTCCAGCGATTTGCGAATGCGGCTGTACGGCTTCGGGATATCTATCCGTCAGCCAGCCGGCACTACAAGCTGCGCGCCGGCATTCGCCGTTTCGCTGTATCCATCCGGCGAAGGCCGCGCAGCCAAGCTATCTTACATAAGCTGCGAGCGTCGTTCATCGAGCATTTCGTTGAGGCGATCGAGGCCCCAACGAGTGAACGCGGTGACGGACTCGGCTGTTTCGTCGAGGCTGTCGATGATGCTGAGGCAGCCGTCCTCGGGTGACATTTGTTCGGCCAGTTCCTCAATGAGATCGAGATCAACACAGAGTCGGAGTGCGGCGTAGCGACTGGTGAACACCATGGACGGGGCGGCCATCAGGCGGCTTTTGCGACCTGGTTCGAGGGTGACCAGTTCCAGGGAAGGAGTTCGTCGAGCCGGGCGGCGGGATGATCGGCGATACGGGCGAGGACGTCAGCAAGCCAGGCCTGCGGATCGACGTTGCTGAGCCGCGCGGTCTGGATGAGGGTGTAGAGGATCGCGGCACGCTGCCCGCCACGATCGGAACCGCAGAACAGCCACGCCTTGCGGCCGAGCGGGATGCAGCGAAGCGCACGCTCGGCAGCGTTGTTGGAGAGGCAGACCCGGCCATCGTCGAGGAACCGGGTGAACGCACCCCAGCGCCGCAGCATGTAGTTGATCGCCTTGGCGAGGTCGTGGTTGCGCGACAACGTCGCGTGTTGGGCGGTGAGCCAGGCCTGAAGCTCGTTCATTACCGGCGCGCTGCGCTGCTGCCGCGCGGCCAGGCGATCGGCGGGAGGCTTGCCGTTGATCTCACGCTCGATGTCGAACAGGGTATCGAGCCGTCGCACCGCCTCAAGCGCGATCGGGTAGATCATGCCGGCGTGTTCGCCGCGGCTCTTCTTGCGAGCGGCACCCGCGACATCGGCGAGCTCGAAGAACTTGCGCCGGGCGTGCGCGAAGCAACCAGCCTCGCGCACTGAACCGGGCAAGCGCCCGTCTCGATACAGCGCACCATAGCCACCATAAGCGTCGGCTTGCAGGATCCCGGACCAGGTCGCGAGATGCGCCTGGGGATGTTCGCCGCGTCGGTCGCGTGAGTAATGGAACAGTGCTGCCGGCGGATCGGCACCGGCGAACGGCCGATCATCGCGGACGTACACCCACAATCGACCGACATCGGTCTTGACCTTGGCCATGACCGGCACGGTCGTATCGTCGCCGTGCAGCCGCTCGGCGGCGAGGACATGCGCCTCGATCCGCTTGTAAAGCGGCGTGAGCGCAAAGGCGGCCGCGCCGACCTGATCGGCGAGCGTGGAGACGCTGAGCGGCACGCCTTCGCGGGCGAACCGTTCGGCCTGGCGGTTCAGCGGCTGGTGCTGCCCGTACTTCTCGAACAAGAGCATCGCGAGAAAGCTGGGTCCGGCCCACCCGCGCGGCACGACATGGAACGGTGCCGGCGGTTGGGTGATCTTCTCACAGTCCCGACAGGCGACCTTCTCGCGCACGGTCTGAATGACCTTCCACGCGCGCGGGATCACCTCGAGCGTCTCGGTCACATCTTCGCCGAGCTTCGACAGGCGCGTGCCACCGCAGGCCGCGCACGCGCACGGCGCTGCGATGACCACGCGCTCGCGCGGCAGATGGGAGGGGAATGGCTGGCGCGCCGGTCGCTTGCGCTCGAACGAGGCGACGCTGGTCGCCTTGGCGGCGGCGACTTCGGCGACGAGGCCGTCCGTGCCGGCGTCCGCTTCAAGGTCCTCGAGTTGCAGCTCCATCTGCTCGAGCAGACGGCGGCTGCGCTCGGCGCTTGGGCCGTACTGTTCACGCCTGAGCCTGGCGATCTGCAGCTTGAGGTGCGCGATCATCGCCTGGGTCGCGCTCTCGCGCGCCGCGGCGGTGGCAAGGCGCGCCTCGGCCTCGTCGGCGCGCTGGATCGTTGCAGCAAGCAGCGCCTTGAGCGCTGCGATATCATCCGGAAGAGGCGAAATGACGGCTTCCACGACGGAGAGTGAATCATCCTCCACGCCCTCATGCAAGCCGCAAAATGCGCTATCCCGCGCTCGCCGGGCGCCAGCTATGCTGCGGATTACGCCAGTCTATCCCGTCGAGCAGGCAGGCCAGCTGCGAGCGCGTCAAGGACACCACGCCATCCTTCGCCGAGGGCCAGATGAAGCGGCCGCGCTCGATCCGCTTGGAGTAGAGCGATGCGCCGATCCCGTCGTGCCAGATGATCTTCACCAACGATCCGGCACGGCCTCGGAACACGTACAGGTCGCCGCCATGCGGATCGCGGCCCAGACCTTGCTGCACGAGCAGCGCCAGACCCTGCATCCCCTTGCGCATATCGGTGTGGCCCATCGCGATCCACACCCGTGCATCCGACGGGATCATCGCATCGCCTTCAAGGCCGCCGCCGCCAGAGCCGGTGACGCTGAAGCAAAGATCTTCAGCCGCCCGCCATCGGGCAGATCGAAAACGGCAGCGACAACGGGCTCGCACACTTGCTGGGGTCGCTCATCCACCAGCACCGCCGGCACGAAGGCCGGGTCCGCCTGGCGCCGCATCACTTGCCGCCACTCGTAGATCTGGCTGCGGGCAACGTCATGGCGCCGCGCCACGTCGCAGACCCGCGCGCCCGACTGAAACGCCTCTGCGACAATCTGCTCGCGCTGCTCATCGCTCC
Organism: Sphingomonas sp. UYP23; assembly: GCF_054059235.1. Lineage (NCBI taxonomy): Bacteria > Pseudomonadati > Pseudomonadota > Alphaproteobacteria > Sphingomonadales > Sphingomonadaceae > Sphingomonas > Sphingomonas sp. UYP23. The sequence continues at coordinate 251,547 of NZ_JBSSBX010000002.1, read as the reverse complement.
AGCGACGGCGACGCTCCGGTCCCGCCAGTATCGTTACCTGCGCCATGATCGAAACCGACGTCCTTACGTGCGACTGTAAGGACGTCCTCTAGCTCCAGCCCACAATCAGCAAGGCGGCCTCCGCCGGATGGCTACGTTTCGCTGAACTGGTTTTTTCTAAAAACACCCTTTCTGCAACGTCGGAAATGGGCGGATTCCCAATCGTCCGCTCTGATGCCCGCGAATGACCGCTCCTGTCAGAAGCGGACGTCCTCATCGCTCCCCGGGAGCGACGGGAAGTGGTCGAGAGCCGCCGGCGCCTCTTGGGACTTTGCCGCCATTCGCTGCTTGCCCTGCGAACGGCAGCTTTAAACAACACCGGACATCAAAGCTGCATGGAACCCACGGCATGAAAATGACTCGCCGCGAGCCGGAAGGCGATGCAACCGTTCCTCACGGAATTGCGAGCATGCCGACGGCGAGAGTGCCGCTGCCAATCGCCACGGACGCAACGCAGTCAAGTTTCGGCCCGTGTTGGACACGCATTGCCTCTCCAACCAAGATCAACGATGGGCCAGCACCCGAGGCGCGATCGATCACCAGCGCCAGCAAATCGAGTCGGGTATAGACGAGACGTTCCGACGGAAGGCTGACATCGCTCGCGATCAGCACCGGGGTAACGGGTGCTAGGCCATTTGCGATAAGCTGGCTGGCAATATCAACCGCCGCGCCGCGCCCCATGTAAAAGGCGAGGGTCGCCGAGGGATCTGAAAGCGCCGCCCAGTCAAGATCCAGCGGCTCGCCAGCGCGCGCGTGGGCAGTTACGAAACGCAATTGACGCGCCGATCCGCGCTGAGTCAGCGACACGCCAGCACTGGCCGCTGCGGCGCTCGCCGCGGTGATGCCCGGGCAGATCCGCACGCGAAGGCCGTGGCGGGCAAGCGCGTCGATTTCCTCGGTCGAGCGGCCGAAAATCGAGGGATCACCGCCCTTCAGCCGCACCACCCGCTCCCCGGCGAGCGCAGCCTCGACCAACAGCGCGTCGATCACGCCCTGCGTCTTGGAATGGCGTCCCGAGCGCTTGCCGACCGAGACGCGCGTGACATGCGCGGGGATCAAATCGAGTACGCCAGGGCCAACCAACGCATCGTAGAAGACAATGCTGGCCGCGCCGATCAGCCGCTCGGCCTTGCGCGTGAGCAGATCGGGGTCGCCCGGCCCGGCGCCGACCAGCCAGACCTCGCCCGGTGCGATCAGCTCAGACATGGACACTCTCCTGGACGGGCAGCAGTTTGGCAATGGCGGGGCGGCACGAGCCGCAATTCGTACCGGCGTTGAGCGCGGCGCCGATCGCCTCCACTGTGACGAGCCGCTGGTCGGTGATCGCGGCTAACAGGGTATTGAGGCCGACGTCGAAGCAGACGCAAACGATCGCGCCGCGATCAGGGGCAGGAGTAGCCGAGCGCCCGGCAAGCACCTCGAACGACGAGGCTTCTTCCGTGCCGAGCTGCCCGATCAGCCAGTCACGCGGCGGCAGGCCGGCGCTGCGGGAGACGAACAACGCCGCCTGCAACTGCCCCTCTGCCAGTATTGCCGAGCGCACTACGCCGCGGCGTGCGTCGATCATCTCGGCGCGCTCGCCCTTGGGCATCAGCGCGGTCATCGCCGCGGGATCGCCTTCGCCAGCCAGTTCGACCAGCCAGCCATGCGCGGTGCGGATTCGTGTCCAATAGGCGCAATCCGGGATGCCCGGCCGCGCGCGCGCGACGAGGAAGCCGGTCCAATCGGGCTTGTATGATCCGGCGCGCGCGGGGGTGTTCTTGAAGCCGGGCTGGCCCGAGATCGGATCACGATCCTGCCCCGGCAACAGCCCCGCGCGGCCGCCCGCGCTAGTCTGGTCGCTCCAGTGGATCGGCACGAACAGGTCACGGCGGCGCTGGTCGGGGGTGACGGAAACGCGAAAAATGCTCGAACCGTGCGGGGTCTCGACCCGCGCGAGGCCGCCATCGACGAGGCCAAGGCGCTGTGCGGTGTCAGGATGAACCTCGACCAAAGGTTCGCGGCGGTGCTGCGACAGCTTGGGCGACAGGCCGGTTCGCGTCATCGTGTGCCACTGATCGCGGTAGCGGCCGGTGTTAAGCCGCAGCGGGTGGGCGCGGCTGGCGTCGTCGCGCGGCACGTGACGGACGGGAACGAGCCGCGCCTTGCCGTCAGGCGTCGGGAAGGCGCGATCGGCGAAAGGCGAGGCGCCGCCCCATTGGAATGGCTCCATCGACGCATAGGCGTCATCGGTAATCGTCGCGCGATCGGAGATATCGAGCAGGCGCATACCGGCATTCTCGAAGCCGGTCTGCGCGGCGAATTCGCGAAAGATGCTCGCGGCAGTCGGAAAGTCGAAGCCAGCAAAGCCCATGCGCCGCGCGACCTCGGCGATCTGCCGCCAGTCGGCGCGCGCTTCGCTCGGAGCGGGCAGGAACCCGCGCTGGCGCGACACGCGACGTTCGGAGTTGGTGACCGTGCCGTCCTTCTCGCCCCAGCCGAGCGCGGGCAGCTTCACCTGCGCAAGACGCAGCGTATCGGTCTCGGCGATGCAGTCGGACACTACGACGAATGGGCAGTTGGCGAGCGCAACGCGCGCCATCCGCGCATCGGGCATCGAGACGGCGGGGTTGGTCGCCATGATCCACACCGCCTTGATCTTGCCCCTGGCCATTGCGTCGAACATGTCGACCGCCTTGAGCCCCGGCCCCGGACAGATCCTCGGCGACTGCCAGAAGCGCTGCACGCAGTCACGCTCGGCATCCGAGAACCCCATATGCGCGGCGAGCGTCGAAGCGAGCCCGCCGACCTCGCGACCGCCCATTGCATTGGGCTGGCCGGTGATGCTGAACGGCCCCGCCCCGGGCTTAGCGATCCTGCCGGTGACAAGGTGGAGGTTGATGATCGCGTTCGCCTTATCGGTGCCGCTGGTCGACTGGTTCACGCCTTGGCTGAACAACGTGATCGTGCGCGGGTGATCCGCGAACAGATCGTAGAATGCCTGCAGGTCGGCGGACGCGATGTCGCAGACCCGCGCGACATCCGGGTTCGGCAAGGACTTCCAGAAGCCGTCTGGGACACTGACCCGCTCGGCCAGCGCCTCGCCGTCGAGCCGCCAGCTCGACCGCATATGCGCGAGCAGTCCGGTGAACAGTGCGACGTCGCTGTCGGGCGCGATCGCGAGATGGAGGTCGGCGCGCTCGGCGGTCTCGGTGCGGCGCGGGTCGATCACCACGAGTTTGGTGCCGCGCGCCGCCCGCGCCGCCTCGATCCGCTGCCAAATCACCGGATGGCACCAGGCGGTGTTCGATCCGACCAGCACGATCAGGTCGGCGGCATCGAGATCGTCATAGCTGCACGGCACGACATCCTCGCCGAACGCACGGACATGCGCCGCCACCGCGCTCGCCATGCACAGGCGCGAATTGGTGTCGATATTGGCGGTACCGATGAAGCCCTTCATCAGCTTGTTGGCGACGTAATAATCCTCGGTCAGCATCTGGCCAGAGGCGTAGAACGCGACGCTATCGGGGCCATATTCGGCGATCGTCGCCGCGAAGCGCTGCGCGACGTGGTCCATCGCATCGTCCCAGCTGGCCTCGCGGGTGCCGATCATCGGGTGGAGCAAGCGGCCTTCGAGGCCGATCGTCTCGCCGAGATGCGTGCCTTTGGAGCACAGCTTGCCGAAATTCGCCGGATGGGCCGGGTCGCCCGCGATCGTCGCAGTGCGTGCGCCGGTAGGCGTGGCGAGCACGCCGCAACCGACGCCGCAATAGGCGCAAGTGGTCTTGACCGTGGTCAAGCCACGCCTTCCAGCGCCGCCGCGCGGCCGATCAGGATGCGACCGCCATCGATCTTGACCGGGATCACCGGCACGCACCCCTTGTCTTCGCCCAGCGCCTCGCCCGTCACCAGCGAGATCCGCCAATTGTGCAGCGGGCACGTCACCGTCGTGTCGTGCACGATCCCCTGGCTGAGCGGTCCCTGCTTGTGCGGGCATTGGTTGGCGAGCGCGTAGACCTCGCCATTGGCGGTGTGGAAGATCACGATCTCGCGCCCACCCCGCACCGGCAACGTCCGCGCACCGAGCGCGGGAAGCTGGTCGACCGGACCGATGTCCAGCCATTCGCCGACCGCGCTCACGAGGCCACCAGCGAAGGCGTCGCGAGAGGGCGGATTTCGGCGAGGTGTTGGTGGAGCTTATAATCCTCCCCCGCCGCGCGCTTCGCCCACGGATCGTCCTGCATGAAGCGCTGCGAAAAATGGAAGCGTGCAGTCAGTGCCACGCGGCCTTCCGCATCCTCGACGATCCGCTGCTTGATATAGTCGAGCCCGACCCGCTCGACCCACGGCGCGGTGCGGTCCAGATAGCGTGCTTCCTCGCGATAGAGCTGAATGAACGCCGCGCAATGATCGAGCGCCTCCTGCTCGGTGGCGACCTTGCACAGAAAATCGGTGCCGCGCAGCTTGATCCCGCCATTGCCGCCGATCGACAGTTCGTACCCGCTGTCGACGCAGATCACGCCGAAATCCTTGATCGTCGCCTCGGCGCAATTGCGCGGGCAGCCCGACACCGCGATCTTGAATTTGTGTGGCATGAAGCTGCCCCAGGTCATCTGCTCGGTCTGGATGCCCAAGCCCGTCGAATCCTGCGTGCCGAAGCGACACCATTCCGAGCCGACGCACGTCTTCACCGTGCGCAGTGCCTTGGCATAGGCATGGCCGCTGACCATGCCGGCTGCATTGAGATCGGCCCATACCGCGGGCAGATCCTCCTTCTTGATCCCGAAAATGTCGAGCCGCTGGCCACCGGTCACCTTGACCATGCGTGCTTCGTACTTCTCCGCGACATCGGCGATCGCACGAAGTTCCTTGGGATTGGTGACGCCGCCCCACATCCGCGGCACGACCGAATAGGTGCCGTCCTTCTGGATGTTGGCGTGCATCCGCTCGTTGACGAAGCGCGACTGGTTGTCGTCGACGAACTCCCCCGGCCACGCGCACAGCAGATAATAATTGAGCGCTGGGCGGCACGACGAACAGCCGTCGGGCGTGGTCCAGTGCAGCGCCTGCATCACCTGCGGAATCGCCTTGAGATCCTTTTCGAGTATCAGCCGACGGACGTCCTCATGCGTGAAGCTGGTGCATTTGCACGCCGTCGGCGCACTGCGCTCGCCGTCGAACGCCTCGCCCAGCGTAATCGCGAGCAATCCCTCGACCAGCGGGGTGCACGACCCGCACGAGGCCGACGCCTTGGTGCAAGCGCGTACCGCGTCGAGCGTGCACGCGCCGCCTGCGATGGCGCCGACCACCCTGCCCTTGTTGACGCCGTTGCAGCCGCAGATCTCGGCGTCGTCCGCCAAGGCCTCGACTGCCGCATTAGGGTTTGCCGATGCCACTCCTCCGGCCGCAAACGCCTGGCCGAAGATCAGCGCATCGCGGATTTCGGTGACGTCCTGCTGCTTCTTGAGCAGGTCAAAATACCAGTTTCCGTCCTGTGTATCGCCGTAAAGGACCGCGCCGATGACGCGGTCATCCTTGACCACGACGCGCTTGTAGATGCCGCGCGCCGCATCACGCATGACGATGTCCTCGCAGCCTTCGCCGCCCGAGAAATCGCCTGCGGAGAAGACGTCGATCCCCGAGACCTTCAGCTTGGTCGAGGTGAACGATCCGGTGTAACCCGAGGGCGTCGCGACGAGGCCGTCGGCAAGGCTGCGGCACATGTCCCACAGCGGCGCGACGAGGCCATAGACCAGGCCGTTATGCTCGACGCATTCGCCGACCGCGAGAATGTTCGCGTCCGACGTCACGAGATGGTCGTCGACATGGATACCGCGACCGATTGCCAAGCCAGCGGCGCGCGCGAGCTTGACGTTGGGGCGGATGCCGACCGCCATCACCACCAGCGACGCCGGGATTTCGTGCCCGCTCTTTAGGCGGACGCCCTCGACCTTGCCCTGACCGTAGATTTCGGCAGTGTCGGCGCCGGTCAGGATCGTCTGGCCGCGCGCCTCGAGCGCTTCCTTGAGCAACCAGCCCGCCGCCTCGTCGAGTTGACGCTCCATCAGCGTCGGCATGATGTGGAGCACGGTCACTTTCATGCCGCGCAGCGAAAGGCCATGCGCCGCCTCGAGCCCGAGCAGCCCACCGCCGATCACCACCGCGTCCCCGCCGGCGTCGGCCGCGCGCAGCATCGCGCCGACATCGTCCATGTCGCGGAAGGTCACGACCCCCTGCAAATCGTGGCCTGGCACCGGGATGATGAAAGGGTCCGAGCCCGTCGCGAGGATCAGCTTGTCATAATTCTCGACGCGGCCCGAGCGCGCCGTAACGGTCTGGATCTTGCGGTCGATCGCAACGACGGGGTCGCTCGCCACCAGTTCGATCGCATTGTCGGCATACCAAGCGAGATCGTTGATCACGATGTCGTCGAACGCCTTGTCGCCGGCGAGCAGCGGCGAGAGCATGATGCGGTTGTAGTTCACATGCGGTTCGGCGCCGAAGATCGTGATGCGATAACGGTCCGCATCGCGCGCGAGGATTTCCTCGACTGCGCGGCAGCCGGCCATGCCGTTGCCGATGACGATGAGATGTGGCTTGGTCATGAGAGAGCCCAATCGAGCGAGAGCCAGATTTTCTTGGTGTCGGTGGCGAATCCGTCGGCGCGGTAATCGGCATATTTGAGCGCCGCGGTGTATTGGCCCTTCTTTACGCTCGCCTGAGCATCGATTTCGTGGCCATAATGTTGGCCGAGCCGATCACTGTCGAAACGATGATACGTCCCGACGAGGCCGATCGCGTCTAGCCCGGCCACCTTCTTCCAGCCGTAGCCGACCGAGCCATAGGCATCGCGCAAACCATTGGGCGGGGTGACGAGGAACTTGTCGGCCCAGCCGTTAAACTTATGAAGTGTAGCGAGCGGGGTCTGGAAGCTGGTGACCGCGACACCCTGGTCCGCGCCGAGCACTTCATACCCGCCGGTCAGCATCAGCGCCTTCGCGGCGATGCCGATCTCGCCGGCATAATAGTCGGCGTGATAGCGGTTGGGGTTGCGGTGATAGTCGCTCTGCGACGCGAAGGTCCCAAGGTAGCTCAGTCTGAGCGTCTTGCTGAGCGGATAGGCCCCGGCGAAGCGTCCGCCATAGCTCTGGCTGGAATTGACGAACACCTGCCGCTGGTCCTGGTCGACCAGATAGGCGAAGCCCGTCAGCGTGCCGAAACTGGTCTTGTAAGCGAGATTGGCGAAGACATTGTCGCCGCCGATCTCGCCCAACCGCGCCGGACCGAAGCGATTGCCGCCGTCGATCCCCCAGATCGTGCGGACATTGTTCGCATAGGTGACGTCGGCCTTGAGGTTCTTGATCGCCGACCATTCGACGCGCACAGCATCGAAGGTCTGCTCATTGTCGCGCCACGCGACCGCGCCGACGAAGCGCTGGTCGTCGAGGTTGATCGCCTGCCGCCCGACGGTGACGACCGTCTGCTTGAGCCCGCGATATTGCAGCTGCAGCCGGTTGAGTTCGATATTCTGCGGATCGGAGACGATCGGGTAAGCCGTCTTGCCGTTGACCCCGCTATTGTACGCCGGGTTGATCGCGAGCGTCGCCTCGGATTCGGCGAGGAAGCTGAAATCGCTGAGCTTCGCTTCGAACCCGCTGCGGAGCCTGAGCGTGACGGCGTCGGCGTCCTTCGCAAGCGGCGCCTGCTCGACATGTTCGTAGCGCAGCCGCGCATCGATCAACGGGGTGAAGGTGAGCGGGTCGGCTAGGGCCGGTGTGGCCACCAGCCCTCCCAGCGCTAGGAGCGACAGCGCGCGCATCAGATCCGCGCTCCGTTCGCCGCGGTCCAGCTGCCGCGCCAGTGGCGCTTGACCTTGAGAATCCCGAGCAAGGCGACGACCGCGAGCCCGGCGAAGATCAGGAAGCCGGGCGAAGTGCTGCCGGTCCATTGCCTGGCGAAGCCGAGCGAGGAGGCAAGGTAGAAGCCGCCGATCCCACCGCCGAAGCCGACCAGGCCCGTCATCACGCCGATCTCGCTGCGGAAGCGCTGCGGCACGAGCTGGAACACCGCGCCGTTGCCGAAGCCGAGCGTCGCCATCACCAGCAGGAACAGGCCGAGCGAGACGACCAGCGAGGCAGGCGCGGTGCTGATCGCCACCAGGACGAGCGCCGCCAGCAGATAGACCGCAGTCAGCGTGCTGATCCCGCCGACCCTGTCCGCCACCGCGCCGCCGATCGGCCGCACCAGCGACCCGGCGAAGACGCACGCCGCGGTGCAATAGCCCGCCGTCACCGGGGTCAGCGCGAAGCGGTCGGTGAAATAGACCGGAAGGCTGGCGGCCAGCCCGACGAACCCGCCGAAGGTCACGCCGTAGAACAGCATGAACCACCAAGTGTCGGCTTCCCTGAGCACCGACAGATAGGCGGCGAACGGCTTGGGTGCGGGCTGGCTCGGCGAATCCTTCGCCATCGCCATGTAGAGCGCGAACACGATCGCCAGCGGGATCACCGCGAGCCCCAGCACCGCGTTCCACCCGAACGCCTTGGCGAGCATCGGCGCGAACAGCGAGGCGAGCACGGTGCCCGAATTGCCCATGCCGGCGATCCCCATCGCCTTGCCCTGATGCTCGGCCGGATACCAACGCGACGCGAGCGGCAGCGCGACCGCGAAGCTCGCGCCCGCAAAACCGAGCACGACGCCGAGCGCGAGCGTGCCCGCAAAGCTGTTGACCCCGAACAGCCAGCCGATCGACAGACCGGCGATGACGACGATCTGACCGATCGCGCCGGTCTTCTTTGGCCCGATCTTGTCGACCAGCAGACCGTTGACGAGCCGCAGCACCGCGCCGGCAAGCGTCGGCACGGCGACCATCAGCCCCTTCTCGGCCGGCGACAGCGCCAGCTCCTTCGCGATGATCGGCGCCAGCGGCCCGAGCAGCACCCACACCATGAAGGCGAGATCGAAATAGAGGAAGGCGGCGATCAGCGTCGGGCGATGCCCGCTCTGCCAGAATCCCTTTGCGCCCGCTGCGCTCGGCTTCGCCTTGGGTCGCGCGCTGGTCCCCACCAGCCCCGCGTCGAACTCTGTCTGCAGCTGCGTCATCGTCCCGATTCCCCTCGAGCAAACGCAAAAAAGCCGCCGCGGCGCTCGATCATTAGAGACGCGACGGCGACTTTGCCAAATTGTTGGTGATGCCGAAGACGCTACTCCGTTGCAGCGACTCGACGATGCCCTAAAACTGCCGCGATTCGCGCCGCAACGCAACAATTTTTCTGCGGGGCGGCCGATTATACTTCGAATCCGCCCAGATAACCCGTGAGGTCGGCAGGATCGAAGCTGCGCGCATCGAAGAATCGGTCCGCGCCGAGGATCAAGCGCCCCTGCGTGGTGCCAACGCCGAGCGACCCGGCGATCCCGCCCTCAAGCTTCGAGCTCGCCCCCGGAAGCGGCACGCCGAGCGGTCGCAGCGCGGCGCGGTAGACGTCGGGCCGGAAGACGCGTTGCGCTGCTTCATAATCGGCCGGGTTCGGGGTCGCCTGGCCAGCGATGCCCATTTGCGCATAGAGCCAGGCCGCCTGGCTGACCCACGGAAAATTGGCCGCCTCGCGATGCTGAAACATGAAATCGGGTACCTCGATCGGCTCGGCGCCCTGCGCAAAGACGATGCGGTCCGAAATGGCGTGGCCGATCAGCGTGGCCGATCCGTCGAGATAGTCGGGGCTGGCCAGGATCGTGGCAATCTCCTCTCGCCGCGCCGGATCCACGAAAGCGACGCCCGCACGATACAGCGCGCGCAGCAGGCGATGCGTGAGGTCGGGATCCTCGTCCATCCGCGCGGTGCGCATCGCCAGCACCTTCTCGACGCCGCGCAGCCAGATTTGCGAGGTCACCGCGACAATTACCCCGACGCCGCGATCGACCGCAACGCTGTTCCACGGCTCGCCGACGCAGATCCCTTCAATCTCGCCTGCGGCGAGCGCGTCGGCGGCGAAAGGCGGCGCGACGGTGACGATCGCGACATCCCGATCGGGATCGATCCCGCAGCCGATCAGCCAGTATCGCAGCATGTAATTGTGGCTCGAATAGCGATGCACCACGCCGAAGCGCAGCGGGTTGCCCGCATCGCGCGCCGCGCGCGCCACTTCGGCCAGCTGCGCGCCGATCGCCGCAATGTCCCCCGGGGCGCCGACCGTCGTGACCTGCGCCGCGAGATCGGGCCGCAGCGTGATAGCATTGCCGTTGAGCCCGAGCACGAACGGCACCGACAGTGGCGTCGCCGGTCGCCCGAGCCCCAGGGTCGTCGCGATCGCCAGCGGCGCGAGCAGATGCGCGGCATCGCTATGGCCATAGAGCAACCGGTCGTTGACCGTCGCCCAGCTCATGTCGCGCACCAAATCGAGCGCAATCCCCTCGGCCTCGGCGAAGCCCAGTTCGCGCGCGAGGATCGGCAAGGCGGCGTCGACCAGCGGCAGGAAGCCGATGCGGAACGGCGTGGTCGTCATAGGTCCCCCATCAGCCGGTTCGCAGTGACGATCGCATCGGCGACGTCGCCGATCCGCCGCCCGCTATCCATCGCCGCCTTGCGCAGCGCGGCGTACGCTGCGGGCTCGTCGATCCCGCGCTTCTTCATCAGCAGCGCCTTGGCCTCGTCGATCGCCTTGCGCTCGGCAAGCGCGCTGCGCGCTTCGTCGAGTTCAGTCCGCAACCGCGAGTAAGCGCGAAAGCGGCGGATCGCGAGTTCGAGGATGGGGCGGATCCGCTCCTTTTTGAGCCCGTCCACGACATAGGCCGAGACGCCCGCATCAATCGCTGCCTCGATCCCGGCGACGTCGCTCTGGTCGACGAACATCGCGACAGGCCGCGCCATAGCTTTAGATAGGGCGAACAGTTCTTCGAGCTCGTCGCGGTGCGGATTGGCGAGGTTGATCAACACTACATCCGGCGACAACGCCTCTAGCCACACGGCGATACCGCGACGATCGATAAAGACCGTGACGTCGCTCAGGCCCGCATCGCGCAGGCCTTCCTCGATCACGGCCGCGCGCGCAGCACTTTCATCGACAATCGCAATTCTCAAATGCGTATCCCTCGTGACACCCTTAGACCGATGGCCTGGGAGACCAAAGCTGATTGAGCGGAAGCTCCGTTAGTATCGAGAGCCCGCTGATGACGACAGCTTCTTGGACCGCAAATACGTTATGGGAGCGGCGATACTGGGGGCAATGCCGACCGGCCGCTCCGCGCCGCCTGATCGGCAGCTTCCGTCAGCAGCGGACGTTCACCAAAGGTGATTTGAATGACCGGCTCTGGTCGAGAGCGGTCTATCAGGCTTGGATCTACGCGAAGTGGAACAGCTGACGCTTCGTCACTATGTTACTCATCTCCCGGCCAGGCAGTGAGAGCGACCGCGACGATATCGCCGAGCCGAGCTTGGTCACCAATTGCGCGGTGCATGACACCTAGGCTTTGGACGACCGCGCAATAGAAGCGCGCCAGCCAGCGCGGCTCTGCCTCTCCAGTGAGCTGACCATTTTCTTGAGCGCGGATGAACGCCGTTTCGAACGCGGCTTCCATCGCGCGGACGCCCGCTTCGATCTGCGCGTCGGTCGGTGCGCCACCGCCGCCATTGACGCAGGTGTTGGTAATCAGGCAGCCTCGCGGCCGCCCCGGCAAGTCCATCCGGGCGGCGATTTCGTAGAGCATCCGCGACAGGCCGGCGAACACATTGGCGTCTGCGAGATGACCCAGCGGCGGGGCACCTTCCGTCTCGGCATAATGCGCCAGCACAGCGCGGAACAACGACGCCTTGTCGCCGAACGCATTGTAGAGACTACCACGACCGAGCCCGGTGGCGGCCTCAAGGTCTTGAATCGACGTCGCCTCGAAGCCGTCGCGCCAGAATAGCCGTGCGGCGCGGTCGAGCACATCTTCTCTGTCGAACTGCCTCACGCCTGTCATGCCGGTTCCTTATCACGATGAGACGACAGTGAACATGCTTGACCGATCGTTACAGAATGAGCCACTAAGGGTCGTGCCGCCCGTTCCGGTCGTGGGAGAGGTTTATGCCGCTTGAGGAGATGAAGACGGCTCTCATCGTCGGCGCGGGAGAAGGCCTAAGCGCCTCACTGACGCGCAAGCTGGCTGGCGCGGGGCTGCAGGTCGCGCTCGCTGCGCGCGATACCGGTAAACTCTCCGGCTTGACGAGCGAAACCGGCGCAAAGTCATTTACCTGCGACGCGTCCGATGCGGCTGACGTTGCGCGCCTGTTCGAAGAAGTCGGCTCCTCGATTGGTGTGCCCGAACTGGTGATCTACAACGCGAGCGGTCGCGTACGTGGCCCGCTGTTCGAGCTCGACCCGGCAGCGGTCGAACGCGCGCTAGCCGTCACCGCCTTCGGCGGCTTTCTGGTTGGGCAGCAGGCGGCACGGGCAATGGTCGAGCGCGGGTCGGGCGTGATCCTGTTCACCGGTGCCTCGGCGAGTGTGAAGGGTTATGCCCAGTCAGCGCCGTTTGCGATGGGCAAATTCGCGCTGCGCGGTCTGGCGAAAAGCATGGCACGCGAGCTTGGACCGCGCGGCGTACATGTCGCGCATATCGTCATCGACGGCGCGATCCGCAGCGCGTCCAACCCCGATCCTGCCGACAAGCCCGGTAGCCATCTCGAACCGGACGCAATCGCGGACACCTATCTACACGTTGCCGGCCAGTCGCGCAGCGCATGGACGCACAAGCTCGAGGTGCGGCCGTGGACCGAGAAATTCTGACAACCCGAACCCACATTATAGGAGCGCAACCATGATCAAATTCTATTACCACCCCTCGCCCAATCCGGCGAAGGTTGCGCTCTTCCTCGAGGAAGCGGGGCTAGATTACGAGATCGTGCCGATCGACACGCGGAAAGGCGATCAATTCGATCCTGCCTTCCTCGCGATCAACCCAAACGGCAAGACGCCGGCAATGACCGACGGCGACGCGAGCCTGTTCGATTCGACCGCGATCCTGCTCTATCTGGCGGACAAGACCGGCAAGTTCCTCGTCGACAAGACACCGGCGGACAAAGCGCAGATGCTGTCGTGGCTGATGCTGATCGCCACCGGTATCGGCCCTTATGGCGGTCAAGCGGTCCATTTTAAGCACTTCGCCCCCGAGCCTAAGGACTATGCAGTCAACCGCTATATGTACGAGGCGGAGCGCCATTGGGGCCTGATCGAGGCGCAGCTCGGCAAGGGCCGCTATATGGTCGGTGACACCTATTCGATCGTCGACATGTCGGTCTGGGGCTGGGCGCGGGCAATCCCTTTCATCTTTGGTGAAGGAGCGTGGGACCGCTATCCCAACGTCAAGCGCCTTGTCGACGAGATCAGCGCTCGTCCCGCCGCCGAACGCGCCGCCGCGCTCGCCTCCAAATATGCATTCAAACAAGAGATGGATGAAGAGTCGCGCAAGGTCATGTTCCCGCAAAACGCCCGCCTTGCTGACGCTTGAGGAAACACGATCATGTCCGAAAAACTGACTGCCGCCTCACCTTTTCCTGCCTTGTCCTGGGACGCGCTCGGGGGAGGCCGAATCGACCCCATGGCTGATGGGGGATGGCGTCTCCTGATCGTGTATCGGGGTAAGCATTGTCCAATTTGCCGCCAATATCTGAAAACGCTGAACGGCATGCTTGGTGACTTCGCAGACGCCGGCATCAAGGTCTATGCGACATCTGCTGATCCACGTGAGAAGGCGGAAGCCGAAGCGACGGAGGAAGGTTGGTCGTTCCCGGTCGGCTACAACCTTCAGCCAGACCAGATGCGCACGCTCGGCCTTTACGTGTCCAGCCCACGTTCGCCGGAGGAAACCGACCGGGCGTTCTCCGAGCCGGGAATGTTCGGAATCAATCCTGCGGGCGAGGCGCATCTGATCGACATCTCCAACGCGGCGTTTGCCCGTCCGGATTTGCAGATGGTGCTGAACGGGCTCAAATTCGTAATGGACAACGGCTTCCCAACGCGTGGTACCGCCTTAGCGGGCCTGAAATGAATATAATGGGGAAACGCATCCCCTCAAAGGGTCGAGGCAGACCGCATGACAGGCGCTAAAGGAATGACTGCTTCTGTACGAGTAGGCCTTTAACAGGCAGTGGTGGTGGAACCGGGTTTGGTCGGCAGGCGTCAAAGGGCCTCCGCTTCTCAGTCGGGCAAACGTTCTTCAGATGGCCAATCTGGCCGATGGAGAATGGCCATGGAGATGTATGTGGCCGCCATTGCTCGCTTGAACGGTATGGCTACCGACGATGCAGGGGTGGATCTGAGACTCAAGGTCGCGCTGTCGGTCGCTGCAACGTGTTCTTGTGTCGAACACGGCCGGGGCCTGCGGCGCTTACTCTCGCAAAATGCGTGGCGATAGCGGCACGGTGATTGCCCAGAGGATGGCAGCGGGGCGTCTTTTAATCTAGCAATTAAGATATGATACCGGAGATCACCAATGCCGTCCTCAACCGCGCCGTTCAGACGTTGCGCATGGTCAGCGCGGGGCGCGACTATTGGCAAAGGGGGATGGTCACTCGATTGGAGTTGGATCAAGGGGCCGGTATAATCCGGGCCACAGTGAACGGAACGTCGCGAACGCCGTATAAGGTCGAAATGCAGTTCGGATCAGGAACCGCAATCGCAACCACATGCAGTTGCCCAGTCGGAATGGGCTGCAAACATGCGGCGGCCGCGATGTTCGCCGCAAAGCAGAGCCTCAAAGGCACGACAGCTGACACGCCGCCGAGTCGTGCAGCGACCCACCTCCCAACAATATTAGAGCGAACGTCCCCGACCGTCATGCCGCTTCCACCGGCATTGACGCAGTGGGCGGCAGCGATGCGGCCGTTGGCCGAGCGATCGGGAGGTCGGCAAGCAATCCCCTCGGCGGAAATCCTCTATGTCCTCCGGGCTCAGGCGGCCGTTGGAGGAATGCGGCTCTCAAAGAAGCGGACCCTCGCGTCTCTGGCGCCACCCGGAGGCCCGGTGCGCTTGATCGCCGAAGCCGTCGAGGTCGCCGTGGACGCAGGCGGCAAACCCGCCGGGACCGGGAAAAAGGTACAGGCCGCAGGATGGCACGGAACGCCTCACAGGTCGGAGCACATGACCGACGAGGATCTGCTCCTCGTCCGGCGCTTGCAGATGCGCGTAGGAGACTGTGATTTTGAGGGTTGCCTGACAGGTGTCGGTGGCGCTGACCTGTTCGACCGGCTCCTCGTGACCGGCCGCGCGCGATGGGCATCGGTGCATGGTCCAGCCCTCCATCGGCTGCTCCCGATAGAGGCTAAGCTTGGCTGGGCGGATGACGATCTCGGCAGGACCAGACTGGTGGTCGAAGGCATCTTGCCGCACTGCGCTGTGGTGCTGCTCAGTCCGCCGGTTTGCATCGACACCGTAACTGGTGCCGTCGCACCGCTCGACCTCAGCGTCTCACCCGCGATGGCCGAGCAATTGCTACGGCTGCCCCCGATTGACGCTGGCGCCGTGGCGGCGCTGGCGGAACGCTGGCACGAATTCGCTCCGCCCAGCGTACCCGCTCCCACAGTGCCGGAGGTTCGCGATCTCGGCATACTCACGCCGACACCGATTTTGTCGCTACGCATGGACCAGGTCGAGCTGGAGGATCACTATAACCGGCGCCATCGCTATGCGAGCAAGATGCGCGTCGCGTGCGCAGTCGCTCGGCTCGGTTTCGACTATGCCGGAACGATCATCGACGCCGCGACCGCCGAAGGCTCTCTGATGGTCCGAGGCGAGCAGGGGCTTGTCCGCTTCACTCGCGATCCTGAGGCCGAGTTTGCGGGGCTGGCGCGCTTGCTTCACACGGGCCTGATCCCGCTGGTCGAGTTCGATGATCTCGATCCCGCTCCTCGGCAGGATTGGGATTATGCGCCCGAATTGCCAGCGACAGCCCAAGACTTCACATCGTTCCTGCTCGACGACGCGGAGATGTTGCGAACCGAAGGCTGGCGTATCGAGGTTGCACCCGATTTCCCGCTTCGTATCGTTGCCGCCGAGCCGGACAGCCTTTCCGTCGATGTCGTCCCGTCGGGCATCGACTGGTTCGACATCGAACTCGGTGCGACAATCGACGGAGCACGGATCGATCTCGTGCCGGCGCTCCGCCGGTTGCTCACAACGATCGATGTGAACGATCTTGAAACGATCGAACAGGAAATGGCCGGTATGGACCGGCTGTTTCCGGTTGCTCTCGGTAATGGCAAAGTCGTGACGGTCGAGGCAGCTCGTGTGCTGCCATTGCTGCGTGCCTTGCTCATGCTCGCGGCTAACGATGGATCGGGGGCTTCGAAGGGGCGGCCGGGCTTCTCCCCGTTGGACCTTGGTTTGCTCGGCGAGATCGAGGCCACGACCCCAAACTTGCGGTGGGCTGGGGGTGACCAGCTGCGGCGCCTCGCACGGGAACTAACACAGCTTCGGCTTGCTGAGACGCAGCTTCCGGACGGTTTCGAGGCGACGCTATGGCCCTATCAGCAAACCGGGCTCGACTGGCTCGAGGCGCTCGCGCGCGCCGGGCTTGGCGGTCTGCTCGCCGACGATATGGGTCTCGGCAAGACCGTGCAAACGCTGGCGCACATCGCAGCGCAAAGAGCAGGCGGTTCACTCGAGAAGCCGGTCCTGATCGTGGCGCCAACATCGGTGTTGCCCAACTGGCAGGCTGAGATCGAGCGCTTTGCGCCGGTGCTTTCGTCGCTTCTCTCCCACGGTCCCGATCGCCATGATCACCATGAGACCATTGCTGGGCACGATATCGTGTTGACCAGCTATCCCCTGCTGGTGCGCGATGCCGCGATGTTCGCAAAAGAAAGCTTCGGTCTCGTTGTCTTCGACGAAGCGCATATGTTGAAGAACTCACAAACCGCGAGCCACGCAGCCGCCAAGGGGTTGATTGCCGACCGCAAGATCGCGCTCACGGGTACGCCAGTGGAGAACCGGCTGACGGATGCGTGGGCGCTGTTCGAACTGGTCGTGCCGGGGTTGCTCGGCAGCAAGCGCGATTTCGTGCGCGACTATCGCAATCCGATCGAGAAGCATGGCGACACGGCTGCCAAGGTGCGGCTGGCACGTAAGCTCAGGCCGTTCATGCTGCGACGGACAAAGGACGAGGTTGCTTCCGATTTACCGGCAAAGTCGGTCGTCCCGCTTTCCATCACGCTTGGCGCAGCGCAGATGGCATTGCATGAGAGCCAGCGTATCCTGATGCAGGAGCGCGTCCGCGAAGAGATCGCGCGCGTTGGGCTGATGCGGTCTCACATCATGGTGCTTACCGCGTTGACCCGATTGCGGCAGGTCTGCTGCGATCCCCGGCTGCTCCCGGGCCAGGAAACGAAGTCGCCCGGGTCCGCAAAGCTCGAACGCCTGCTCGACCTTGTCGATGAGATGATCGCCGAAGGGCGCCGGATAATTCTGTTCAGCCAGTTCACATCGATGCTTGATCTGATCAAGCCGGAACTCGACCGGCGTCAACACGAGTGGGTCGAGCTCACGGGTAAGACCAAGGACCGCAAGACGCCCGTCGCTCGCTTCCAGTCGGGGGAGGTGCCATTGATACTGGTCAGTCTCAAAGCGGGCGGTACCGGGCTCAACCTCACGGCGGCGGACACTGTCATTCTCTACGACCCGTGGTGGAACCCGGCCCTCGAGGCGCAGGCGATCGACCGCGCGCATCGCATCGGTCAGCAAAAGCCCGTCTTCGTCTACCGTATGATCGCGACCGGAACGATCGAGGAGAAAATTCTGGCGCTTCAGCAGCGAAAGTCGGCATTGGCAGAAGCGCTCTGGAGCGAAGACGCCGCGACACCAGCGCATCTAACTGAGGATGATATCGCATTCCTCCTGAGCTAGCCGCTGCAGTGTACATCCCTCGTACTCTGGGGAATGCCTCGTGTGATAAACGAAGTTTGGAATTTGCAAGAGCACTCTGAGGTCGAATTCTCGCGTAACGCCCTGCTTCGCTCGCCGTAGCAGGGGAGCGGCGTCCTCAAAGCAATAGGCCCCTATGCATTATGGGGACACAGATTTCGGTAGCCTTCCAGAAACCAGTTGCCATACGCTTTTCCTACGCAATCGGTTTATGAAAGGTCGAAAGCCGCATGTTTTCGTCGTTACTTTGCTACCTCCAAAACCGAACATTTCTGAAATTATCGCCGGTAAATTAGGTGCTTGCCGCCAACCGTGAATCCATGTCCGAATAATGTACGGGGGCCGATATGGCCGGCAAGGTGTTCGACGGAGGCGTGGATTTCAGCCCCGAGGATTTCGCGGGCCAGGTGCCCGGCATCGGCGACATGATCCTCAATCCAGAGGTGGTTCTAGGAATCTGAACAGCGGGGATAAGTGGATTGCCGATCTGAGAGCGGCCATGCTGGCCGCGAAGAGGAGGCAAGATGAGCAAGCGACCCCGCCGGAACCACAGCCCGGCATTCAAGGCCAAGGTGGCGCTGGCTGCCGTGGGAGGCGAGAAGACGCTGGCCGAACTGGCGCAGGAGTATGAGGTGCACCCGAACCTCATTAATCAGTGGCGGTCCAAGCTGCTGGAGGGGGCGTCAGACGTGTTCGGAGCGGTGCCGGCAGCGAGCGAACCAGCGGTCGATATAACGGTGCTGCACGCAAAGATTGGCGAGCTGACGCTGGCGAACGATTTTTTGGCCGGTGCGCTCGGGAAGGCCGGTCTGTTGCCGAGCGCAAAGCGATGATCGACCGTGACCATGAGCTGCCGCTGGCCCGTCAAGCGCAGCAGCTCAAGATCAGCCGCGGCAGCATCTACTATCTCCCGCGGCCTGTCTCGCCGGCCGACCTGTTGATCATGCGGCGGATCGATGAGCTTCATCTGCTCTATCCGTTCGCCGGCAGCCGGATGCTGCGCGATCTGCTCCGGCAGGAAGGCGTGGTCATCGGGCGACGGCATGTCGCGACGCTGATGAAGCGAATGGGGCTCGAGGCGATCTACCGCCGTCCGAACACGTCGAAACCGGCGACGGGGCACAAGATCTATCCGTACCTGCTGCGCAAGCTGGCAGTGATCCGGCCGAACCAGGTCTGGGCGACGGATATCACGTACATCCCAATGGCTCGCGGTTTCGTCTATCTGGTGGCTATCGTCGATTGGTTCACCCGACGGGTGCTGGCCTGGCGAGTGTCGATTTCGATGGATGTCGCGTTCTGCGTCGCTGCGTTGGAGGAAGCGCTCGCACGGTACGGCAAGCCTTCCATTTTCAATAGCGACCAAGGCTCGCAATTCACCAGTGTGGCCTTCACCGCCGTCCTGCACCGCGAAGAGATAGCAATAAGCATGGATGGCAAAGGGTGCTGGCGGGACAACGTGTTTGTTGAGCGCCTGTGGCGCTCGGTGAAATACGAAGAGGTGTACCTCAATGCCTACGCCTCGGTTCCCGAAGCCCGCGCCGGCATCGGTCGATATCTCGCATTTTATAACGGCGTCCGGCCACATTCAGCCCTTGGCGCCAGAACACCGGACCAGGTATACTTCGACCAGCCGCTTCTCGCAGCGGCATGATCAACCCGCGGTAGTCCACTTATCCAGACCGCGAGCCTGTTCAGACAAGCGGAGCCACCTCTATCCGGGCGTGCCGGTCGGGAAGAAGCGCGATGATCGCAGTCGGGAAATCTGGACCGTGGTCGGGCGCGTATTCAATTCGCGCGACACCACAGACTATGTATCTTTGATCGTGGAAAGCCGTGACGGCACCCTTGCCGATGATGCTTTCGCTTAGGCGCGAAGCACCACATCCGAAATTGGTGGGCCGTCATCGGGCCTCTCCGCCCTGATTGTAACCGCTGGTTTCATTCCGCACCTTTCCGGAGTGATGATCGTGGGATTATTGGCGATACGCAGCGCATAAAAGCGCATTGGTGCCACAGCGGCCGGGACTGCTCGCGTGGAAAATTCGTCTCGGAGACAGCGCGCTTCGCATGTCAGCCCTATATCGATTTGACGCAGCAACCGTATGCCGGCGGCATTCGGACGCAAACCGTAAAACAAATCGAGGAGATTGGCATGGTCGACATCACGAAAGCTGGGACATTCGCCCTTGGCGGTAAGATGGTCAAGCGCATGGGCTATGGCGCTATGCAGTTGGCCGGAAAGGGCGTGTTCGGACCGCCCAAGGACCGAGATGCAGCCATTGCCGTTCTGCGCACAGCCGTTGAGGCTGGTGTAAATCACATCGATACCAGCGATTTCTACGGTCCCCATGTCACGAACGAGATCATCCGCGAGGCGCTCCACCCCTATGCCGACGATCTGACCTTAGTTACCAAGATCGGTGCAAAACGCGGTGAAGATGGATCCTGGAACCCGGCCATGTCGGCCGATGATCTGACCCGTGCGGTGGAAGACAATCTTACCAATCTTGGTCTGGATGCTATCGATGTGGTGAACCTTCGCCTGATGGGCGGCGGTGCCGGACACGGGCCTGCCGAGGGATCGCTTGAGACGCCGCTACGTGTGGTAACGGACCTTCAGCAGCAGGGCCTCGTCCGGCATATCGGTTTGAGCAATGTGACCCCGACACAGGTTGAGGAAGGTCGCGGCATTTCCGAAATCGTCTGCGTGCAGAACCAGTATAATTTGGCGCACCGCGACGACGATGCGCTGATCAACGCATTGGCGAAAGATGGCATCGCCTACGTGCCGTTCTTTCCGCTCGGCGGGTTTTCTCCGCTGCAATCCGAGACCCTTTCGCAGGTGGCGGCGTCACTGGACGCTTCACCATTACAGGTTGCGCTGGCGTGGCTGCTACGCCGGTCACCAAACATCCTGCTGATCCCTGGCACATCTTCGGTCGAGCACCTGGGCGAAAACTTGGCGGCGGCCGAAATCGAGCTGCCGCACGAGGCGATGACCAAGCTGGACGGCATGTGATATTTGACACCCGGCGGCTGTATCCAAAATGTACGCGCTCGCTGGCGATGGGGTTACCTAGAGTGACCCCATCGCCAATATTAGATTCAGCAAGTCATGATACGAAGTTGGTGGAGCACGATAGCGCGTCCAAGCCGCGACCTCGGCTCATATCCATCAAGCTTCTGTTCGACCAAAGTCCGGCGTACCCCGCCCAAAGGGGTCTCTTACACTCGCTCGGGGTTTTTGATCCCCCCAAATTGTTAAACATATTTCTCAGGAAGATTCTGTAAACGCCCTAAGAGTTTCTGCTACACCTTGCTGGTATATACGATCGAGAGCATCGGCGAACGCCGTTTGGAATCGGGTATTGCCTATGACGTTGCCGTATATGCTTCGTTGGTCAAGCCACCGATTCGGCTCGAAACGGGCAGCGAGCGCGGCTTCGTTCAGCGCTCCCCACTGAGGATCATTGGGTACGATGTCGCTGCCATCATCGCGTGTTCCCGTGCAGTAACGGCACCACAAAGCCGACGCCAGCGCTAGGCCTTGAACGGGCAGACCCAGGTCAAGCGCGTCTTGTATCGTCGGCACAATGAACTTTGGCTGCCGATTTGCTCCATCGTAGCACAGCCTATCGATCGTATCGGCAATCTTGGGTGTGGATCGACGCCGAAAACGGGACCCCGGCAGGGCTCCGTCAAGTTATTAAATATGCGTCGAGGTTTTGCAAACCTAGGGTCCCGACCGGCGCCTATCGGGACTCCTTCATCACGTACTTTCCGAAGAAATACAGGTAGTTGCGTTGTTCAAGGCGGGGTCCCGTTTTCGGCGCCGGTCCACATGCCCGATTCATGTTCTCCTAATTGATTGCGGTACTGGGACAGTCCGATTCCGAGTCGACAGAACTGCAATCGCGAGCAGACCGCCGACCATGCCAATGTGCTCGGTGGCCGTGTAGAATGCGATCGTTCGAAACGGCTCGATCGGAATTGCCCAGAAGCGGTGCACGAGGAGGATAGTGAGACCCGTGAAGATGGCCAGAGCCCCCGCGCCCAACCAGGCTAGCCGGTTGGCAACGATAAGCAATGAGCCTCCAATCTGGACGACGATGGTCGCGATGTTGAAGGCGACCGCAGGCTCAAATCCAAAGTGGGTCATCTCCGCCATACCGCCGGAAAAGTTTATCAGCTTGTCAAAACCGCTACTCCAAAACGGGAAGGTCAGCGCTATTCGCGCGATCCAAGTCGCCGCGCGCCGTGACAGGAGCCTTGCGATCGAGAAGTTCATTGCCTGTCTCCGCTCGCCGATGGAATAAGTACTATAAAAGCCGCACTCTTCCTTAGCGCGAGGCGGCGTCGGTCTTGCGCTCGTTCGCGCAACGCACGCGCCGCGCCTCCGCAACACTCATTCCCAGAATTCTGAGCTGGTACTCCGCGGCCCGCGCCGAGACGTCACTACCTGCTCCGTCCAAACGGGCGATGACGCCAGCACGAAGGATGGCGAGGTGAGCGTCGATCACGAACTCGTCAAGCGGCTCGCTGAAGCGGCCCTGCTCGATCCCCAGGGCCACGTCGAGGCGCATGTAATGCGCGACGTCCTCTTTGAAGGCTTCGAACTCGGTAAAAGCGGATACCAGCAATCGCCCCCACACCGGCTCGGCTGCGGCCACTTCGATAAATTGCTGAGTTCCAAAAGCGACCCGCGCCGCGCCATCCTCCAGCAGAAGTCGAGCACTGCTCATGTCGTCATGCATTGCTCGCGTGACCGCTTGACAGACTGCTGCAACGATGTCCGCCTTATCCTGGAAATAAAGGTAAAAGGTCCCATTCGCCAGTTCGGCCTCGGCCGCAATCTCGCTTACGGACGTGGCGTTGATTCCGCGCTCGGACATGAGACGCAAAGCCGCGTCGGTCAGGCGCGCCCGGGTGCGCGCCCGCTTGGCATTGTTCGACGACGTTCTTTGAGATTGGGTCTGCATCGCTTGCCGTTACCTCAAGGGCCGCGCCAGCGCAAATTGTTGACGGACCTCTCATAATGAGATAGTCCTCACTTTCCGCATTGTCTTTGTCGACATGACGAGAATAGAAGCGAACAGCGCCAGGAGAGGATCTCATGTTCACGCATATCGTGATCTTCACGTGGCTGCACGGCGTTTCGGCCGAGCAGATAGCAACCTTTCGTAGAGACCTCGACCAATTGTCTCTCGACCTATCCGACATGGGAACGATCAGACACGGGGCTGACCTCGGCATCCGCGAAGGTCGCGGTGACTATGCGCTCGTCGGGACGTTCGCCGATCGCGTCGCGTGGGACGTTTATCAAGCCGATCCGCGCCACAAGGCCTTCGTTCGCGAAATAGTATCGCCGCTCCAGGCAGATCGGCTCAGCTTTCAGTTTCAATATGAGGAGTGATCCCACGATGAGCGAACTGCGGCCTTCGGCCAGCCAGCAAGCCAACGAAAACGTCTTTGCCTTGTTCGAGGCCGCAGCGGCCGCCCATGATGGCGGGGCGTTCCTCATCGTCGATGGCCAGACGATTTTGACGTATGGAGAAATGCTTGCCGAAACGGCGCGTGCCGCGGCATGGCTCGGTTCTCTGGGCGCAGGGCGCGGTGAGCGCGTCCTGGTTCAGACGCACAAGTCTCCCGCCGCGGTGATCCTCTATCTGGCGTGTTTGCGAGCGGGCGCCGTCTTTATTCCGCTCAACACCGCGTACCAGGAAAGTGAGCTCGAGTACTTCCTCGGCGACGCGGAGCCGGTCGTCCTGGTGGCAAGCCCGAAGGTAGCAGGCGCGACCGTCATCTTTGAAGGAGGGCGGGTGTTGCTGCCCGGCAGCCTTCAGGCGGCCCCGTGGGCTTCCTTCGATGATGGGTTTTCGACCGTCGCAGCGGCCGCGGGCGACCCTGCCGCGATTCTCTACACTTCCGGGACCACAGGACGGTCGAAAGGCGCGGTGCTGGCCCATGGGAACCTAGCATCGAACGTCATGGTCCTCAAGGATGCATGGCAATGGCGCGAAAACGACGTGCTTTTGCACGCACTGCCGATCTTTCACGCGCACGGACTTTTTGTAGCACTGCATTGCGCGATGCAAGGCGCCTCCCCTATCCTCTTTCACGAGCGTTTCGATGCGGCTGCGGTGATGCGTGATCTACCCTCGGCCACGGTCTTCATGGGCGTGCCGACCTTCTATATGCGACTGCTAGCGGAGCCGGCCTTCGATGGAGGCCTTTGCAGCCGAGTTCGCGTGTTCATCAGCGGATCCGCCCCGCTGCTCGACACGACTTTTGCGGAGTTCAAGCAGCGCACCGGTCAAGCCATCCTCGAGCGCTACGGCATGACCGAGGCCCTCATGATCACCTCCAATCCCTATGACGGCCCCCGGATCCCAGGCAGCGTTGGACATGCCTTGCCTGGCGTCTCGGTCCGCGTCGTCGTCGACGGCGGGGAATTGGCGGCGCCCGGAGAACCGGGCGTGCTTGAAATTAGCGGACCGAACCTATTCGCCGGCTACTGGCGTAATCCCGAAAAGACGGCTCAAGACCACACCGACGACGGCTTCTTCATCACAGGCGACGTCGCGACGCAGGACCAAAACGGTGTGATACAGATCGTCGGTAGGACGAAGGATCTTATCATTTCGGGAGGGTACAACGTTTACCCCAAGGAAATCGAATTGGCGATCGACGCGCTGGATGGCGTTGCGGAAAGCGCCGTGATTGGTGTTCCGCACCGCGACTTCGGCGAAGGCGTCGTCGCGATTGTCGCCCAGACGCCAGGGAAGGAGATCGAGCCGAAAGCGATCATCGGCGCGCTCGCGACCCAACTGGCGGCGTTCAAACGCCCGAAAACGGTGATCGTCGTGGATGAACTCCCGCGCAACGCGATGGGTAAGGTCCAAAAGGCTGAACTGCGCAACCGCTACAAAGACCTTTTCACGTCCGCGACGTGAATCATGGCGCGACCGGGAGATCAAGAATGAAATTGCCGAAACCAGTCTACAAACCCGCGTTCAACGTGACGCGCGCCAGCCATGTCGTTTCGCGCGTCAGTGACCTGGAAGCCAGTCGGGCCTTCTATTGCGACACCCTCGGCATGGTCGTCAGCGACGAGGATAGCTCGACCCTCTGGCTCCGCGGACTCGAAGAGGCATGTCACCACAGCGTCGTTCTGAAGAAGGGAGAAGTCGCCGCCGAGCGGATCGGTCTTCGCGTCCTAACCGAAGACGATCTCGATCTGCTGGAGTCGCACTTTGCCGCGTCCGGCTTTTTGACCGAATGGGTCGATGTCCCGTTTCAAGGTCGCACGCTGCATACTTTCGACCCGGCCGGCACTCCGTTGGAATTCTGCGCGACGATGGAAACACGCCCCCGATTGTTCGCAAATGCCGAACGCTACCGCGGCGCATGCGCGCTACGACTCGACCACTTCCAGATTACCACCCCCAAGGTGAGGGAGAGCCTCGAGTTTTACAACGGAATCGGCTTCCGCTTGTCCGAGTACGTCGTCGCCGGGGACAGCCTCGAAATGGTGTTTCTCCAGCGCAAAGGCAATCCGCACGACATCGTGTTTTCTAACCGGCCCGGCCCCAAGCTTCATCATTTCGCCATGCAGGTGCCCGAGACCCACTATCTGATGCATGTCTGCGACCTGCTCGTGGGACAGGATCGAGAGGGGCAGATAGAATTCGGCCCCGCCCGACACTTCAGCCCCGGCCTGGCGCGCTTCCTGTATCTTCGTGATCCGGACGGCCACCGGGTGGAGTTGTTTCCGAGCCACTACCATACGGTCGACATCGAAGACGAGCCACTCAGATGGGAGGTCCCCGGATTCAAGGTCGGGGGTTGGATCGAACCTCCCCAGCGGTGGTGGAACGACGCCACCGCATTCGCCGACGACGCGACCGCGTTCGCCGCCACGACTCGCTAAAAACCGGAGTTTCATCATGCGTATTGTGACGTTTCTGCACGATGGGAGCACTAAGTGTGGCGCGCTGATCGGGAATAAAATTCGCATCCATCCCAATGCGCCTTCCGCAATCGAGCTAGCGGTGAACCCAACTCGGTATCCTCAAGGCGAAGAAATCGGGCTATCGGACGTGATCCTCCAGATGCCGGTGCCGCGGCCGGGGAAGCTGATCTGCATCGGTTTGAATTATCGGGCGCATGCCGAGGAAGGCGGCAACGCGATTCCCGATTATCCAGCTGTGTTTCTGCGAGGCGCCACCTCGCTGATTGGTCCGAACGACTCCATCATTCTCCCCGATTGCTCCGACAAGCTCGATTTCGAAGCCGAACTCGCGGTCGTCATCGGCAAACGCGCAACAAGGATCAGCAATAACCCGCTCGACCATGTCGCAGGCTATTGCTGTTTCAACGATGGCACCATCCGCGACTATCAGCGCAAAACAAGCCAGTGGACGGTGGGCAAGAATTTCGATGAGACCGGGTCCTTTAGCGCGGAACTGGTAACGCCCGACGAGTTGCCAGCCGGTGCTGCGGGCCTCCGGATCGTCTCGCGTGTCAATGGTCTCACCATGCAGGATAGCAACACCGCCGACCTGATCTTCGACGTCGCGCAGCTCATCACGACGCTTTCGGAAGCGATGACCTTAGAGCCTGGCGACATCATAGCGACCGGCACACCCGCCGGCGTCGGATATGCCAAAACGCCGCCGGTTTTTCTTCGCGAGGGCGACCATCTTGAGATCGAGATCGAGCAGATCGGCATAGCCAGCAACCGGGTGGCGCGGCGCGACGTCGCTCGGTCATGACCTCCGACTCCATCTCGATCCGGCCAAGGCGACATCCGTCGCCGCAGCGCTTTCGCCTGCTCGGCATCTCGGGCAGCCTTCGGTCCGACGCCCATTCCACACGCGTGCTGGAAGCATTGGCCGCAGCATCAACCGAGCGCGCAGACTATGAGTTTGCTGACATTGGGGCGCTCCCGCATTTCAATCAAGATCTGTACGTCGAGCCGCTGCCTTCGGCAGTGGCGCGGCTGCGCGCCCAGATCGTAGCGTCCGACGGCATCGTCATCGTTTCGCCAGAATACAATCATGGAATCCCCGGCGTTCTGAAGAACGCGCTCGACTGGGCCTCCAGGCCGCACAACGGATCACCGTTGAAGGGAAAGCCGGTACTTGTGGTCACGGTGTCGCCAGCCTTCACCGGGGGGGTACGGGCGCAATATCAGATCCGGGAAACGGTGACGTCGGCGCTTGCCAAGCCGGTCGCCACGCCGGAGATCGTGATCGGCAACGTCGGCGCGAAGATCGTCGACGGTCGCTTCGACGATCCGCCGACGATCGAATTCGCGCTTTCCGGACTGGCCATCATGTTCGACGAGTTGGTCAAAGACCACCCGCAATTTAACATACTCTCACATTGAGAAAGGCCTCAATCATGCCCGAGCAACTCGAAACGTTCGTTCCAGCCTATCGCGACGACGAGAGCCGGCACGGCGTCTTTACTCAGTTTGAGCCGGGTACGCGCACGCTTCCCGTCGGCTTTCAGGTGAAGCCCGGCTTTATGCCGATCCCGGTCGAAATCGTCTTCGAAAAAGACGTCGCTGTGAGGCTCCGCGACGGCACGATCATCTACACTGACATCCTGCGGCCTGCCGGCGTCGAGAAAGTCCCGGTCATCGTGGCCTGGAGCCCGTATGGCAAGAGCCGGGGCAATGCTGCGCAATACATCCAGTTGTTCGGGCTACTCGGAATGGACATCGCGACGATGTCGGGCCTTATGAAATTCGAAGGTCCAGATCCGGCATTCTGGTGCGCGCATGGCTATGCGGTCTGCAATCCCGATCCTCGGGGAGCGTACAACTCCGAAGGTGACATCAGAGTATGGAGCCAGCAGGAAGGCGAGGACTATTCCGACCTGATCGAATGGCTCGGCGTCCAGGATTGGTGCAACGGCAAGGTCGGCACCACCGGGAATTCATATCTCGCCATCTCGCAATGGTTCGTCGCGGCCGAGCAACCTCCCCATCTGGCGGCGATCGCGCCGTGGGAAGGGATGAGCGACATCTATCGAGATCTGGTCGTCCGCGGCGGGATTCCCGATTTTCCTTTCCCTCGCACGCTTGAGACCTCACTCGTCGGCAACAATCTTCGAGAAGATCTCGTCGCCGAAGCCGAGCAGCACCCGCTAGTCGACGCGCTATGGGAGTCGAAGATACCGGCGTTCGAAAAGATTAAGGTCCCTGCGTCGATCGTCGCGAGCTACTCGAACTCCATTCATACCCCCGGTACGTTTCGCGGCTGGCGTAGCATTGCTTCGGCCGAAAAGTGGTTGCGCATTCATAACACAATGGAATGGCCGGACTATTACGAAGAGGCGAACCTCAAAGACCTGCTCCGCTTCTTTGATCACTATCTCAAGGGCTCCGACAACGGTTGGAGCGAAACTCCGCGGGTCCGATACGCAGTCATGGACCTTGAGGGAGGCGATCTCGTCAACCAGCCGGCCGGTGCCTTTCCGCCCGAGGATTTTACCGAGACCCAATTCTACCTGGATTCCAACTCCCACACGCTGAGCTCGGAGGCACCTGCGCGTGCCGCGACGGCGAGCTATGACGGTCGCGCCGACGACGGAAGCGCCTGCTTCAGCCTACGAGTCGACGCTCGGACCGAATTCGTCGGCTACCCCATGGCGCGTCTCTGGGTCGAGACGGATGATGGCGACGATATGGACCTGTTCGTGTTCGTTCAGAAGCTGAACGCGGAAGGTGAGTTGCTGGAACAGTTCACGGTGCCCGGCCGCGGACCACAGATACAGGCGGTGACCCAGGCCGGCGCTGCGATTCTGAAATACAAAGGATCGAATGGTCGTCTCCGCGTCTCGCTGCGACATCTCGATGACGGGAAATCGAGCGATAGCGTCCCGGCGCACAGCTTCGATCGGGTAGAGAAGGTCTGCCCTGGCCAAGTCGTGTGCATCGACATCGATCTCTTCCCCGTCGGTCTGATACTTTACCCGGGAGAGCAGCTTCGACTGACAATAAGCGGCCATCATATTTTAGGGGGGGTGATGCCTGGGACAGCCAACGTGCCGGCCGTAAACTATGGCCAGCACATCATCCACACCGGCGGGGAATATGCATCCTATCTGCAGCTGCCGGTGAAGGTGTGTGCCGCAAGCGGCTGCGGTTGACGTTTTGAGGCCTGCTGATCGCGGCACAGGTTAACCCCCGTTTCGACCTGATTAGATACGGAACATGCGGCGAATGGTCCGTATCTCCTCAGGTCAATGTAGAATATCAGTGGAAGAAAACGAACCCGGTCCTAAGAATCTGGCGCGGACAGTAACGCTCCACAGCGTCGCCGTACCGCGTGCGGCTGGCCGTGGTCGCACTCCGGCATCCATGCCCAACGCCATAGTCTCGTTCTGTTTAGAGGAAGTGAGCAGGTGTGTCCCACCACGCGATCACAGGCTCCGGGGGGGATGGATGACGAGAGGCTACCGGGATGGCGGCGGGCGATCAGACCCCGGTCATCGTGAAGGCGATCAATCCCGGAAAACGATCCGATCATGGCGCAAGACGCCGTGATTTCTTTGGGTCTCTCGCCAAGCAGAGCCGGGTTTGATCGGCGCGAGACTCAAACGTCACGATCGCTGCCGCCCGTTCTAGCGGGCGACGTGGCTTTGCTGCAAACGACGGAGTCCGCGCCAGGGTCGGCGACGGCGCGATCGCCTCTCGTGACCATCGTATCAGGCGCGGCGGGCCGCCGGAGCCGCACGAAGTGACGGAGTAACCTTGCGCGCCCGGCGGTGCTGAAACTCGCTGTGTTGAAGATCGGTGAGTGTCGCGGCGGGCTTCTTGAGAAGCTGCAAAACTGGGTCGTTGACAAGCCGCGCTCGTCACGCGGTCTGGCGAGCGGGTCCACTCGCTTCACGGAAACTGACGAAACGGTGGCGCTTTCGACAATAGACAACCGCCAGGTCGGCGTTAGAGACGTGGACCTGCAAAGATCAAGACGAGCAATACCGCCAAGGTAAAGCTCAAACAAAAAGCGTTTAGAATCTTGCTGGCTCGTGCCGATTTATGACAATAGCAGTACACTACGGTCGCATCGATGTCTTTGCTCCACGCAACATAGGCCACGCCAGTACCCGCGCATCCTGGGCAAGACTTCGCTCCGCTGCGCGCTGAGGTAATTTCTGGCTTCAGCGCCATTTTCGTATCGCCGAATACTCCATAGTCAACCGAAGCCGCATCGCGCGCGATATTTGCCACTACTGATAGTTTATTCCTGGTCATTGGTAGTCCTCTCAGATCATCTCCAGATGCACAGCTTTCTATGGAAGCCTTGCGCTAACATCTTACACCGACTTAGCATATGTAAGCAAAGTCTTCAGTCCTTTATTAGACGAACCATATTTGCAACGACTGCGATCAATCCAGGGCTCGATAGGTTTAGCGCGCTCATGTTCTTGTCTTTTTCAAAACGTGACCGCTGAGCCTGGAAATAACTGTTCATCGCCTGAAGCGCGGTCTGTGGGTCGCCCGACTCCAGGCCTTTGAGGATTGCGACGCGGTGAATCTGAAAATCCGTCGCTCGCGCACGCCAAAACCGAATTCCTCGCTCGCCCAAAGAATTGACCTGAACCTCGTTCAACAAGGCAAGCATGAACTCCTCAAGCGAGCGTAGAAGCGGCCTATGCGAAGCGGCGGAGACCGCGCGTTGGAAATCTAGGATAAGCGAAGTGATGTCTTCAACCTTCGTCACCTGATCGATCCGGTCGAACCGGGCGCACGCCTGAGCGATCGAATCGATGTCCTGAGTAGTCGCATTCACGGCAGCAGCTTCAATCGATTGGCGGCCAAGCAGCTGACGCACCTCGAGCACCTCCATGATCTCGACGCTCTCAAGCTGGACGAGCGTCTGCAGCGCGGATGCAAGCCCGTAGTTCCCCTGGCTGCGAACAAAGGTGCCGTTGCCATGAAAAACATCGACGAGTCCGAGCGTCTCCAGCGCGCGGATCGCTTCTCTCACCGTCGGCTGGCTGACGCCAAAACGGTCTGAAAGTTCCTTCTCACTTGGCAGACGCTCTCCGTGTGGAAGGCGACGTGTTACGATATCCTGACGCAGAGATTCGATGATCTCATCGACTAGCTTCACTTTACGCCGACGCGGCGCGCTAATCTCGGTCGACACGATGCTGGTCTGCAACGGGAAAGTCCCTATGTCACGTGGTCACTTGGCCACAGGTGTCGCAGCCTTGCTCACGCTTTGCAAGCGCTCGACAGGCGGAGCATCGTCATGCGGGCTTCCAAGGAGCCTTCCCAAGCCACGGAGCGGGTGGACCCGCTCACCTAACGTCTCGATTCGCCCGCGTTCAAACGCGCTTCCGGTCGCCATTTTTCTACGCCCACGCGAAGCAAAGCCTTCAGTTGTTCGTCACCAAAGTCCAGCCGCTCAAGTCGAGATATCGCGGCCGGGGTAATCGCCTCATACGCGCCTCGACGACACCGTCGAATCTCCCCTCGCGCTCGGCGATCCATTCTGGACGCGGGCGCTGTCGCCGAAAACTTTGGCGCCAGAAAATTGCCCACAGTGCTTTTTTCAAACCGGTGACCCTATAGATGCAAGGTCGACCCGGATCGAACGAGACGGAATACCCGAGGCGCGACAGATGCGCGAACCATTCGGCCTTGTGGTCCACAGAACGGTAGCATCGCGGACGGATCTCGCCGTTTTTCGCCGACCGTGCGCTTCGTCCCGGCCGCGCCTTCTGAGGCGATGTCAGCGGCCGGATAAACGAAGTCCTCGTTAAGTTCGCGTGCCTACTTAAGGTCTGACGAAACTGAGATACGTCACGACACGCATGGCTATGGCTATGGCTATGGCTACGCCAAAGAATCCAGCGTCCGGATCGGTGGCGTAAAGACGCCCCTAATAGCCAAATCGCATCCAAGCAATGCCGTCTCCGGTCAAGATGAAGTTGCTCGTTTCGCACGGACGAAGATGCAGACCTGGTTTCCCTCGTCGCACAAGGCGCCTTTGACTGGACCGTTAGCGGCGTTTCAACGGTTATTAGCACAAGAAACGGCAAAACCATGCGGCAACGACGCTTGGAGTCTTATCGAGTATCGCCTACGGGCCATGCATGAATTCCCATCGGTCTGACATTTACAACGGTTTGTAATCACGCTGTTAATCGAGCTCGACCGGCGGCATATTGTGCCCCAGCAGTCGTAAAACTTCGCCCGCCGCGCTTACCAGATTGGTGCCCGGCCCGAAAATCCCCTGCACGCCCGCGTCGCGCAGGAATTGATAATCCTGCGCCGGGATCACCCCGCCCGCGATCACCTTGATGTCGCTGCGACCGGCCTCGCGCAGATGCCCGATCAGCTCGGGGATCAGCGTCTTGTGCCCCGCTGCCAGCGACGAGGCACCGACCACGTCGACATCGCTCTCGATCGCCAGTTTGGCGGCCTCGGACGGCGTCTGGAACAGCGGCCCCGGCACGACTTCGAAACCGAGATCGCCGAATGCCGACGACACCAAATTCGCGCCGCGATCATGCCCGTCCTGCCCCATCTTGGCGACTAGCATGCGCGGGCGACGACCGTTGCGACGCTCGAGCGACGCCACGCCGTCCTTGAGACCCTGCCATTCGGCGTCGAATTCATAGGCACCGCCGTAAATGCCCGAAACCGGGGTGGGGACGGTGTCGTAGCGTCCGAACACATCCTCCATCGCGCTGGAAATTTCGCCGAGCGTCGCCCGCTGCCGCGCACATTCGACCGCGAGTTCGAGCACATTGGCGGTGCCGCGCGCGCCTTCGCGCAACGCATCGAGCGCCGCCGTGCATTTTGCCTGGTCGCGTCCGGCCTTGGACTTGGCGATCCGTGCGATCTGCGATTCGCGCACCGCGACATTGTCGACATCGAGAATGTCGATCGGGTCCTGCTCGGCGAGCTTGTACTTGTTGACGCCGACGATCGTGTCCTCGCCTTTGTCGACGCGCGCGGCGCGGGCGGCGGAGGCTTCCTCGATCATCGCCTTGGGCCAGCCGGCGGCGACCGCCTTGGCCATCCCGCCATCGGCCTCGACCCGCACGATGATCTCCCACGCCTTGTCGACCAGCTCGGCGGTCAAGCTCTCGATATAATAACTGCCGCCGAGCGGATCGACGACCTTGGTCATCCCAGTCTCTTCCTGCAGCACGATCTGCGTGTTGCGCGCGATCCGGGCGGAGAAATCGGTCGGCAGCGCGATCGCCTCGTCGAGCGCGTTGGTGTGGAGCGACTGCGTGCCCCCCAGCATCGCCGCCATCGCCTCGACCGTGGTGCGGATGACGTTGTTGTACGGATCCTGCTCGGTCAGCGACACGCCCGAAGTCTGGCAGTGCGTGCGCAGCATCTTGCTCCGCTCGTCCTTCGCACCGAGATCGGTCATCACGCGGTGCCACAGCACGCGCGCCGCGCGCAATTTAGCGATCTCCATGAAGAAGTTCATGCCGATCGCGAAGAAGAAGCTCACCCGCCCGGCGAACTTGTCGATATCGAGCCCGCTCGCCACGCCGTATTTCACATATTCGCGGCCATCGGCGATCGTGAACGCCAGCTCGTGAAGCTGCGTCGCACCGGCTTCCTGCATGTGATAGCCGCTGATCGAGATCGAATTGAACTTGGGCATTTCGCGCGACGTGTAGCCGAAGATATCCGAAATGATCCGCATGCTCGGCTCGGGCGGGTAGATATAGGTGTTGCGGACCATGAACTCCTTGAGGATGTCGTTCTGGATGGTCCCGTCGAGCTGGTCGCGCGGCACGCCCTGCTCTTCGCCCGCGACGATGAAGAAAGCGAGGATCGGGATCACCGCGCCGTTCATCGTCATCGAGACCGACATCTTGTCGAGCGGAATGCCGTCGAACAGGATCTTCATGTCGTCGATCGTGTCGATCGCCACGCCGGCCTTGCCGACGTCGCCGGTCACGCGCGGGTGGTCGCTATCGTACCCACGGTGCGTCGCGAGATCGAACGCGACCGACAGCCCTTTCTGTCCCGCCGCGAGGTTGCGGCGGTAGAAGGCGTTGGAGGCCTCGGCGGTCGAGAAGCCGGCATATTGCCGCACCGTCCACGGGCGCCCGGCATACATCGAGGCGCGCACGCCGCGCGTGAAGGGCGCGAAGCCCGGCAGGCCCGGATCGAGATCGGCGACGTCGTCCGCGGTATAGAGCGGCTTGACCGCGATTCCCTCGGGCGTCGGCCAGGTCAGATCACGCCCTTTGACCTCTTTCGCGGCAGCGGCCTGCCAGTCTCCAAATTTCGCCCCGGCTAGCAAGGTGTCTGTCTCCGGAAGAGTCGACGCCACCTCGTCGCCCCGGCTTCGTGGCTGATAAACTGAGCTCATCGGCCGGCGCAGCGATTGCGATGCGAGCCGATCTGGCGATCGTTTGGTCCGCAGCGTGACCGTTCACGGATCTCGCGGCGTCTCCGAGGAATGCTCCTCGTCGGCTTGTCAAGGTCAGCCACGATCGAAAACACCCAATATTTTTGCCGCCGAAGCAACGAGTCGGTGAACCTCTGCTGTCGAAGCCGATCCGAACACGTAGAAGTCGGGCCGGACCAGGACTGCATCGACGCCAAGCCGATCGAACCACCTCGAATAACTTTCATCGAGATCCACGGTCTCGCCGGACGGGCCAAGATTGGCGACAACGCCGCCAAACCGTTCGACCTGTTCGAGGATTTGCCGGTCCAGCTGAGATCCATCGCCGCTGCCGCGCCAGAGAAGCTGCCACCCCCCCCCCACGACGTCGTCGAAAAGCCCTTCACGACCATCGCGACGGACCCGTCCTTGGATGGAAAGATACCCGGCGTTCCGATCCGAAAAGATGTAGGCGTTCCCGTCGCCCAGGCGAGGCTCCGGCGGCGGCCTGAGTGCAAGCCGTCGATCCTTAAGTGCCGCCTTCATTCGCTCATCGCGCGCGGCCACCTCCGCGGGATCGAGCATACAAATAATTCGGCCCATTTCGACGGCTTGTTGGATGATCTCCTGCACATGGGTGCTGCGTTCGAGACCGTAGCTGCCGAGCAGATCCTCAGGCGCGGATTTCTTGAGGACTGCGATCAGCCGCCAAGCAAGCGCGATGGCGTCTCGCATGCCAGAGCAAAGGCCTTGGCCCAGAAATGGCGGCATCAGATGTGCAGCGTCTCCCGCCAGGAATACGCGTCCCCGGCCCCACTGGTTCGCCCAGGAGCCTCGGAAGGTGTAGACCGCGTGGCGCTCCAAAGTGGCATTGTGCGGGGTTATGTCCCACGGAGCAAGAAGGCTCCAAGCCATCTCGAGGGTGTTGAGCTCTTCGACAGTTTCGTCAGGCAGTCGCATGAATTCCCAACGCCTACGCCCCGGACCGCTATTCACCAGTGTGGTCGGCCGGGCGGGGTTGCAATGTTGCACGACGTATGGGTCCCATATGCGCTGATCGTGCGGCACCACGTCGACGACCAACCACTCGTAGGAAAACCCGAGGTCGGTCTGTTCGATGTCGAGCAACTCGCGGACCGTGCTGCGCGCGCCATCGGCGCCGATGACGAAACGAGCTTGAACCTCGGTCAGGACCTGCTCATGGTCCTTAGAAAACTTTAAGTGGACGTCGTCCGCACCCTGTTCCAACGCGGTCAGGTTGCAACCGCGCATGATCTGCACTTGGGGCAGGGCCTCGAGCTTGCGGACTATCATCTTCTCGAGATCGGGCTGAAAGAATCCGTTCGCTTGGGCCCAGCCCGAGGTACCGGGACGATTCCAATCGATCTGCAGCAGCGTTTCTCCCATAGCATTCAGAAACTTGTACGGCCGTTCGGGACCGATCACCGGGTCGATGAGTGGCTCGAACTTCTCTGACAATCCAGCGCCTTGAAGAATGCGGATCGCTTCGTGATCGATCGTGCAGGCGCGCGGCAAGGGATAGAAGTTCGGCCACCGCTCGAAGACGGAAACAGACAGACCTCGCCTGCCAAGCAACAACGCCGTTAGAAGACCGACCGGGCCGGCACCGACAATCGCTACATCACATTCCAAAACCCGTTGCTCCATTGTCTGCATTCGAGTCGCCTGTTCGCTCACCCAACATTCCGTCGCGTCACGGGAACCGGTTCTTTGTTCATGTCGCATATGCTCCGCGAAAAGGTACCGTATGCACCTTGGGAAAAGACCAGGGGCGGGTCGGGCAATTCCACATTCAGACCAAGAACCCGGCCGACCACGATAAAATGGTCTCCGGCCTCGTGAACCGCATGAAGTTGGCAATCGATCCATGCCACCACATCCGAGATAATCGGGACACCCCGTGGAGACAAACGATAGGAGACTTCATCAAACTTGTTTTTGCTTTTTGACGCAAAAGTCCGGCACATCGCCTGCTGCCGCTCCGACAGGACGTTGACGCAGAAGTCGCCCGCAGCTTCGATTTTCGGCCAGGTGGTCGATCTTCGATCTGGAAGAAATGCCACAAGCGGCGGATCGAGCGACACAGACGTGAACGAACCGACGACCATGCCGATGGGCTCGACGCCGAGAACGGCTGTGACCACGCAAACCCCGGTCGGGTAGTGCGACAGGACTCTCCGATATTCACCTGACTCGAGCGATTGCTGCACCGTCCACTCCCGATCGCCTTCTTGCCACCTTATCGCGCATTGCCTTTAAGCTAATCGCGAACGTCCCGATCTGGCTTGACTGACACGAGCTCCTACCTACTAAGTGACCATATGACCTTGTCAATGGAGCTTGTTTGTTTTCGACATCGGTTTGTGAAGGCTGCCCCAACAAGAGAGAAAGAGCACGTACAATGGAAATCACGCGATTGAACGCAGCGCCGCTGTATACACTGCCCGACCATGAGGACGTGGTTGCACGGCGTCTGCAAGGAGGTGAGGCGAGCACGCTCGACTTCGCGATGGTGGGACACTCGACCGTTCGCGCTGGGGGGATCGTCCCCATGGGCGCGGGTCCGATCGGAAAAGTCTATGTTCTCACGGGGGGCGCGCTCGTCGTCGTTCAAGCCGACGGTGTTCGGCATCAGCTTCATCGCGGCGACAGCGTCTACATTCTGCCAGGCGAGGCACGTGCGATAGCGAACGAGACCAACGCGCCCGCGACTATGATAGTGATAACGCCCGCCCCACCACAGTAGACTGCCCAAGAGGGAGCCGTAGTTAGACGTGGAGGCCCGATCGGATGCGGTTCGATGAGATCGCCAAGTTGTCGCCACTGCGGCCGCCTCGGTATTGACGCGCCTCTCATTATGACGTAGCTCTCAGTCTGCGCCAGTCGCCTGGTGACTATAAGAGCTTTGTGGCCCAACGAGGTCACGCTTATTCCTTGGAGGGGATGCATGTCACAGTTCCACACCCAGCTTGAACGCGGCGTTCGTTCTGACCGGTTCAGCGTGACGCGCTGGGCCGTCCGCGTTTCATCGTTGGCACTGGTCATCGGTGGATCAACGCCCTGCTTTGCGCAAGCCTCTCAAGGCGTCGCCGCAGGCGTTCAGGCGCAGCCTAGCCCTGCCGCCCCAGCGCCCTCGGCGCCGAGCGACGGCCAGCTCGCAGACATCGTCGTCACAGCCCGCCGAGTCGCGGAGCGCCTGCAGGACATTCCTGCGAGTGTCTCCGCCGTGACCGGCGACCAAGTGGCGCGGTTGAATTCGCTTGCCGATCTTCAGTCGATGGTCTCAGGCGTGACGTTTAAGACCTTTGGTCCGATCCCTACTGTTGGCATTCGTGGCTTCGGCAATCGTACGCTGGCCGGCGTCGGGACGAACTCGACGGTCGGCATCTTCCAGGACGGCGTCTTCATCGCACCACCATTGGTAACGATCGCCAGCCGGATCGACACGGCGCGTGTCGAAGTCGCGAAGGGTCCGCAGAGCACCCTCTATGGGCGCTCCTCCTTTACCGGTGCGATCAACATCGTCTCGACCGATCCATCGAAGATATTTTCTGGCTACATCGACGGGGGCTACGGTGGAAGCTCCGTCCATGGCGAGGCTTTGTGGCACGTTCGCGGAGCCGTCTCGATCCCGCTCACAGACACCTTGTCGGTTCGTTTTTTCGGGGATCGCGAAAAGCGTGACGGTTACACTTACGACTCGGTTACTGGAAACCGCGGCAACAGCTACGACCGAAAGATCGGTCGCGTGCGGTTGCTTTGGGAACCGAGCGAGGCCGTGACGGCCCGCCTGACCGGAACCATAATTCGCGACAATATTCCGATGGGCGTGGTCCATAGCGGGCGCACCCTGCCGCCGCTCGGACAAGGCGTCGTTTTCGGAGACCCTCGCCCTGGCTTCGCGCCGACGCTGGTCTTCGGCAACTCGGTCTGGGATTCGACCTACGTTCATCCGCAGCGCGGCTTCACCCGTGGCGAGCAGGGCACGCTAGATCTGCGCTTCCAAACGCCGATGGGCGAACTCGCTTCGCTTACGGACTATCAGCATAGCTATCAGGACAT
Organism: Sphingomonas sp. UYP23; assembly: GCF_054059235.1. Taxonomy (NCBI): domain Bacteria; kingdom Pseudomonadati; phylum Pseudomonadota; class Alphaproteobacteria; order Sphingomonadales; family Sphingomonadaceae; genus Sphingomonas; species Sphingomonas sp. UYP23. The sequence goes on along the minus strand of NZ_JBSSBX010000002.1, from coordinate 213,158 downwards.
CCAGGTTTCTCTGGATCTCACGCGGGCGAGCATCGTAAATGGCGACACGCCGTTCGACGAGCATCGGTTCTCGCAAGAGCTTCGTCTGTCAAACAAGATCGGCCGGCTGAGCTACATCTTTGGCCTGTACTACCTGCACTCGATCGGAAAACAGTCCGGTGGCCAAACGATTGACCGCGCCCATCCGTTCGCGGCCTTCGGCCCCGGCTCGGCGCTGTACGACGGACTGGCCATACCCGGCGTCTCGATCAACGCACTGTACCAGCCCGTCTATCTGAGGACCGACGCGTTCGCTGCATTCGGCCAGGTCGGATACGATTTTACCGACAAACTGAACTTAACGGTTGGACTCCGACAGGGCCGCGACGAATTGTCCGGAACGGCCGGCAGCGCTTTCGGTACGACAGCTGGCTTCCTCATCACAACTGCCCCGATCACCCGCCGCAGCGCGGCGTTCGACGCGACGACTGGCAGTGCCAATCTGAGCTACAAGATCGATCGCGATGTCATCGCCTATGCGAGCTATTCGCGCGGCAACTCACCGGGCGGCCTGAATAGCGGAGCCTTCGCGCTCGTGAATTATGCGCCTCAGAACGTTGACGCGTACGAGATTGGCCTCAAGTCTCAGCTTCTGCATCGTCGTCTTCAACTGAACGTCGCATTGTTCAACAACCAATATAGCGCGCTGCAGCTGTCGCAGAACGTGCTGGTCAGTGGCGGCCTCACCACACGCGTGACCAACGCCGGAAATGCGCACGGGCGCGGCGTCGATCTCGACGCCGTCGCGGTGCTGTCCAGCGATTTGCGGCTGGGTGTGCAGTACACCTACGCGGACTCGAAGATCACCAGCTACACCGTACCGACTCCGCCTTCCCCGCAAGTCGATTTCACGGGCGTTCCGCTTGTGCGCTCGCCTAAGCATTCCTTAAACGCCTCGGCCACTTTCACCCATGAGATCGGTCCCGGAAAGTTCCTTTTTACGGGCGAAGAGAGCTACACCTCGAGCTATAACAACGATTATCAGGGCGTGCCGGCCGGAACGGCCTTTGCTGGCCGACCAGGCGTACCTGCCGGGGTGACCACCACCCAGGTCCTCGCATTGTATCGCACTCCGGGATACGCCGTTACCAATCTCAACGCGAGCTACACCTACAAGAATTGGGAACTGAGTGGCTACGTACGCAACCTGTTCAACCACCAGTACATCGCCGCGGTCCTCGGCTTCGACGCCACAAGCTATCCGCAGGAGGTACCCGGCGAACCGCGCACATTCGAAGTATCCGTAAAATATAGTTTCTGAATGGCACGTCGGGCGACGGAACCCGTCGCCCGACGCGATACGTTCGTTCGTTCGAAAGGAAAATCAATGATCCTGGTGGCAGCTGCAAACGGCAACCAGGGCAAGCGGCTGATACCCAGACTTCTGGCGGGCGGTGCCGAGGTCCGCGCATGCGTGCGCACGGTGGAATCCGCGGCCGCGTTACTTGAGGCTGGCGTCGCGGACGTCGTCGTCGGAGACATGTCTCGACCTGACCAGCTCGCGCTTGCGATGAACGGGATGGACACCGTCTATCACGTGGGGCCGACGCTTCACCCCCAGGAACGTGCAATGGGTTTGGCGGCGGTCGACGCCGCGCGAGCCTGCGGCGTCAAACACTTCGTCTTTTCGTCGGTTTTGCACGCCATCACCACTGACCTGGTGCAACACGAGATCAAGCGCGACATCGAGGAGCATCTTCTCTCCTCGGGTCTTGAATTCACCATTCTCCAGCCGAGCAACTACATGTTGCCGCACAGATTGAAACCGGCGTTCGAGCAAGGCGTCTTCAGGCTCTCCTGGTCGCTCGACAGATACCAGTCTTTGGTCGATCTGGACGACGTGACGGAGGTCGCGGCCTCCGTCCTGCTCGACGGACAGCGCCATGCGGGCGCGACCTATGAGCTCGCCGCCCCCGGCCGGTTCGCCGCGCGCGATCTCGCGAAAGTGATTTCGGATGTCACAGGGAACGAGATCGGGGTTGAGGAGATCAGCTGCGACGCGTTTCTCGAGCAATTCTTCGGGGAAGTCGATAAATTCCCCTATGAAGCCCGTGCGATGCGGGCAATCAGCGCACGCTACAGCAGCCACGACTTCGTCGGAAACCCCAACGTGCTGAGATGGCTGCTCGGCCGTGCGCCCAAGACTTTCGCGCAGTTCGTGCAGGAAGAGTTCAACGTGTACCTCAATGTCGCGCAGGCCGAGAGCCGCTCACCCGACTGAAGCGATTGCCAAGCCGATCGTAGCGGGGTCGGCATCCGAGACCACGTTCGCGCACCATTGGAGAGACGTCTTGAAACGTTGGTTGGTTCTGCTGGGATGTTTCATTGGCATGGGCGTGGCGACGCCCGCACTTCTGCTTCAACCGCTTGGGCTCTTCCTGAAACCGGTGACGACGGAATTCGGATGGTCGAGGACCGAATTCTCGGTCGTCCTCGCAGTCGCCGCGGCCTGCAACGCTCTGATCCTGCCGATTGCCGGTTATCTGGTGGATCGCTTCGGCGCGCCTCGTGTCGCCGCCATCGGAACGGTGCTGGGATGCTGTAGCTACGCCGCCGTATCGCTCGTCCATTCCTACGGTGCATTTATTGCGGTCCTCGCGGCGTCCGTCACGGTCGGCAATCTGGCGAGCTACCCGGCCTTCATGGGACTGACGCAACGATGGTTCGACAAGCGTCTCGGCGCCGCACTTGCCGTGACTTCGACGGGTTTGGCCGTAGGCGTCGCGGGCTTCTCCTACCTAATCGCGACGAACGTGGCGGTTCGCGGATGGAGGGCGGCAGCGGTGATCGCCGGCTTCACCGCCCTCATCATCGGTCTTGCGAACCTCGCCGCCTTCGTCCGAGACAACCGTGGTCCTGTGCCCGAGGCCGAGCGCCGCGATGTGCCAGATCGAGCCAATGCAAATGGGGCGACGCTCGGCGCGGCCCTGCAGTCGCGTGACTTCTGGCTTTTCGCGGTCTCATTCCTGCTCGTAATCTTTGCCGTCGTCGGCTGTAATTTCCATCTTCCCGCATTGCTCTCCGACCGAGGCGCATCGCCAATACAAATCGCATCGATCGTCGCGATCGGCTCCGCCGGGTCGCTCTTCGGACGCCTGTTCACCGGAGTCATGCTGGACCGCTATTCGGTGAGGAGCGTCGCCGCAGTCTTTTTCCTGGGTCAGGCGATCGGCTTCCTGCTGCTGCTCGACGGACTTCGTTGGGCGCTGCCAGCCGGCTTTTTGCTCGGTGCGGTGCAAGGAGCGGAGATCGACGTGATGGGCTACGTCGTCGCGCGGCGGTTCGGGCGACAGGCGTATGCCCGGATCTTTGGGACATGCTTTGCGGTGATGCTAATCGGAGCCATTGTCGGGCCTATCGCGATGGGCGAAGTCTTCGATCGCACTGGATCATACGATCTCGGTCTGCTGGTGCTACCGATTTTCCCGGTTCTCGCGCTCAGCCTGCTTTGGATAGCACGGGTGTCGCCGCCGGAAGCGCCGACGAGGAAAGAGGCAGCGAATTAAAGATTCGCTGCCTCTGATCGGCTCGCTAGCCCGACGCTCAGGCGGCCTGCTTCACAGGCGCAGGCGCGAAGCGGTCGAGCGTCGTGATGCCGGCAAAGTTATGTGGTTGGATGCCCGCCATCAGCCGCCCGTGATTCTCGGACAACGCCTCCAAATTCAGGGCTCCGTGCAGCGTGATGACTCGGGCATCGCGCCAAGCGCGCTGGATCGGTTCGCTCTCCATGATCGCGGTCGACCCGGAGTTGCGCTGCAGCAACTCGATGGCCTCGGCGCACCATCTGGCGACGTACGCGGTCTCGACTAGCACGCGGGCACTGAACTTTTGCATATGTTCGGCATCGGCCGGCGTGCCGGCCGCAGAGAGTTCGCCGAGCCGGTCGGTTTCCTCGGCGTTGGCACGCGCCATCAACGTTGCCGCCTGGAGCTTGGAATGAACTTCAGCAAGCATTAGGTGCGTCAGCGGCGCCTCTAGCTGGTTCTTATACGTCGTGCCGCGGATCGGCCGTCCCGCCGAGCGGTCGAGGAATCGTTCCAGCGCCCCTTGCGCAATGCCGATCGACATCCCGCCCATCAGGCTGAACGCCCAACCAAGCGACGGCGCTTTCCAGATCGACCCGGCGAGTCCGCTATCGATCCTAGCGCCGGTTATGTCGCGGAAATCCACGACGCGGTAATCGGGGACGAAGAGCTCGTCTGCCGCGAGCATGAGCGAGACGCTTCCCGTCGCCTTCATGCCAGCGACCTCCCAGTCATCGAGGAAACGCAGGTCGTCGCGGGCTACCTGGACGCCTACCAGGTAGCGACCATCGCCGTCGTCGGCCATGCAGCCGAGATTCGTGTAGGGCGCCCACAATGCGTCGCTGCCGAAGGTCCACGGACCTCCCGAGACGATCCAGCCGCCTTCCGTACGTTTCGCTTTGCCTTTCGATGCCGGAAAGTGGCTCGATCCGGCCACACGCGGTCCAACCCATTTTCCGCCGAACACCTCTTCGACAACGCGGGGACCAGAACCTGCCGGAATCCAATTGGTCGACGCTCCGACCCATACGGACCAGCCGCATGAGCCGTCCCACTTGGCGACCTCGATGATGACCTCGAGCTGCTGACGTACCGATAGTTCATCGCCGCCGTATTCGGCGGGACTGCCGATGTTGAACGCACCAGCCGCGTCGAGGTCAGAGATCGTCTCGTCAGAGTGCCGCCCCGCGCGCTCGTTCGCCAGCGCGCGCTCGCGCAACCTCGGCCCGATGGCGCGAACTTTTCCGAGAATTTCCGCAAGCCGTTCAGTTTTGTCGTGATGGATGGCCATTGTAGTATCTCCTAAGGTTAGTGGAGGTCAGGCCGCCTTCGACGGCAAGATAGGAAGCTGGATGTAACTGGGATGTTCCGGACCGGTGTAGACGGTGTTCGTCGCGCCTTCGTGATAGCTCTTGTCATAGGCTCGCACTGGTAGCCCCGCCGGCGGGTAGGGCTGTATGTCGACGCGCAGCCGGCACCCTTTCCGGATCAGAGCCGTGCTTGGGTTCAGCCCGATCTCGAGGGCGACGACCTCGCCATCTTTTAGTAACGCCTGATCTGCTTCGAGGTGGGTGTGAACCGGCCAGTACTCGTTCGATCGCGCCTCATCGAGTTTACGGCGCGATGCTTTCAGCAGCCCATGTCCAACTGGGTGCGGATTAATCGGATCTATCGGATGAACGAGCGTTTCGTAGCGGATCTCGCGATCCATTTCGTCGATCACCCGCATGGAGACGAAGATATCCATGTCGCTGCTGGTGGACGACATCCACAAGCCAACTTTCATATATCCAGCAAGGATCATGTCCTCCGTAAATGGGTCGCTGACGAATGACACGCCCGTTGACCAACGCGGCGTTCCGTCGGTCGCCCCGGGAGGCGCAAGCGTCGGCGTGCCGACGTCCAGGTCGGCACCATAGCCGGCGCGGCTCTCTTCGGTTGGCGGTTCGTCCACAACGCGCAGGAGATCCGCCCGGCGGGGATCTCCGGTCCAATCGGACGGCGTGGCGTCAAGATACCACCGGCAATAGCTGGTTTCGGACAAGGGCCAACAGGTGTCCTTCAGAAGGAAGTGCGCGCCGTCGCCGGTCCTGACCTGCACACGGACTGGCGCGAGTTCTGTCTCCCCGTTATCGACTCCCTTCAGCCAGTGATCGAAGTACCGCATGTGCTCGACAGTGGAGGATGCCTTGTAGCAATCCGGGAACCAGGCGTCGACAAAGTCGAACTTGCGTGCGACCGCCCCGGTCGACCGGATGAACGTCTCGCTGCTACCCAGCTGATGGATGATCGCGCCCGTCTGCGGACCGACGATCCAAACCGGGGCGGTCGCCTTTTCGATATCAGGGATCATGAAGATCGATCCGCGCGGGCCGTAGGCGGACGGGTCGTTGAACGGCGTGGCGAGAACGCGCGCCATCCAGTCCGTCTCGCGCCTCTGGCCGCAAAAGTTGCTCCCCGACCAAGCCTTCCACCACCAGTTCCAAAAGCCCGCCCCGAAAATGCCGCCCCCGTAAAGCGCTTCGTTGTAGATGTCGGCGTCGGTGCCCTGCGCGATCATCGCCTTGAGGTGCGGCGGCTGTAGACTGGCGACGTTGTGCTGGGTCATCGCGAGATAGGACATACCCCACAAGCCGACGTTGCCATTCGACCACGGTTCGGTCCCAGCCCATTCGATCGCGTCGTAATAGTCCTCGGCTTCCTGAACGCTAAACGGCGCCTGAAGGCCCGGACTCTTGCATACTCCGCGCGCATCTACGCGGATGCAGACATAGCCGTTCGGCACCCAGACCGAGGAGTCGACCGTTTCGTGATTTTCGTATTGGAGGCCGTCCGGATTTCCCGAGAAGAAGCGATCCTCCAGAATCTCCTTCTGCAACGCATCTTCTTCGGAGCAGATGCATTCGTGGTAGAAGCTCTTGCCGTAGAAACCCTTCGCCATCACGACCGGGTACTGACCCTCCGTCGCGGGACGGAAGAGGTCAGCGTAGACGAACGACCCGTCCCGTAGTGGAACCTTCACATCCGTGAATTTGACGATACCGCGAATATTTCGCCGGAGTTCGTTGCGTGCCGCGGCAGCGCTAATGAGCCGTCGAGGCGTGTTCGCGCTGAACACTCCCGGTGCCGCGTCAAGTTTGGCAAGAAGTCCAATCAGAAGCGGATCGCCGGCGAAGCTTCCATCCGGGCCAAAAGCGGATTCCAGTCCGTCAGCGGTCTGGACGCGGTCGCCGGCGGTTTGACCGAAGTTGAGCGCCATCGGCCCTACAAGCTCGTGCACCAGCGGCGAGATGGTCACTCCGGATTCTATCTTGCCCTCTTGGTCGAGACTTTGCACAAAGCGGGCTATGTTTGTGACGAGTGGATCGTGGAGCTTGTCGATGTTACCGGCGACGCGATTGACGAGTTGCGCCAGGTTAATGCGCGGGGCGCCCTCGGTGGCACCTAGGACCACGCCGCCTATCAGAAAAGTAATGGACTCCCCAGCAGCGTACGAAAACTCTCCGCGTTCGTTCGTGACGCCTTTGAAACTTCGGCTTTGGAAGCGCAGGCCCGCGATTGGACCTGCAAAGATTCCGGTGCAGGCGTCAGTGGTCTTCGGAGCCTTCTTGTCATGTTGCATGCCGGTCTCACACTCAAAAGGAAAGCCATGACCGAAAAAGTTTAGCGCTGTTCAAGCGAGCGGCATCCAGACCTCTCCCGAGGCGCGCTTCGGTTGCCCGTAACGTCATCGGCGAACACGCAACCGCTCTTTTTACGGCGATCTTGCAAACTGGATACGGTGAGGCAGCGGGGTCGTCAATCAAAATTCATCCGGTCACCAAATGAGTGACCGGACGCTCGGATGCTAGGCGGATCTGCCATGCACACTAGTTCTCCTACAAATTTTGCCTTCTCCGTCTCTCGCGAATTGACCGCAATCGCATTATGAGATATCCCTCATTCTCATATTCGGCGTACCGAAATGTAAAATGGAAGAGGATGTCATTGATGCCAGCGACCGACAAAGCCGAAATCATCGAGGCCTTGAACCTTTATGCCTTTGCGCTTGATGCGCACGCGTGGGAGCTGTTCGATGACATTTTCACTGAAGACGTCGTGATGGATCTAGGTCCAGCCGCAGTCGCCTGGTCGGGCCGTGCCGAGTTCAAGCAAGGATTCGAAAACTTTCATGCCACGCTGAACAATCATCAGCACACGATGATGGGCCATCTGGTCCATGTCGAAGGCGATGTCGCCTACGCCTTTAGCTACGGTAACTGGCTCCTGATACGCGACGCTGCCGAGGGCGGGCCTGCGTGGTTCGGCACCGGGTGGTATGACGACGAGCTCGTTCGGAGCGACGGTAGATGGAAAATCAGTCGCAGGGTCTGCAGGCTGCTGTCATGGACAGGGAATCCGCGCGTCCCGGAGCCAAACGGAGATCAGAGTCCGGATATGAACATGAACTCGCTTTACGGTTTCGCAGAGGCAGGAAACCTCGGATACCTGAAGGCGCTCAAGCGCGCATCTGGTAGGGCATGAATGAAACGCGACGAGTCGCTCGGATGTATGCGCGCCGCCCTTGCGACCGATAGAAGTGCGCTCAAACCGTACGAGCAAGATGTCGCTGTCTGCTTTCGCTGTCATTGTCAGACTTCGGTCCGTTAATCCCGTGTCCATTATTTACATGTACCATACTATCAAGGCGTCAAATCTTTAAGGTAGTAGGACAATTTTTCGGTCAAAGGGAATTATGTGCTGGCAGCGATGGCCGTCTCGTCTCTTCGAATTTAATGCCGACCCTTTCGGGAACCGGGGAATAGCAATATGTTTTCGGTTGAATTTGACAGCGCGGCGGGTTTCATCAGATGCCGCATCGAGGGTTTTCTTTCGAGTAACCAAGTCAGCGCGATTATTGAATCCACCAAAGCGGCGAAAGAGAAGTGTAAGCGGCTACATGGCGACATGAAAATGCTTGTTGTTACCGATGGTCAAGTACAAAGCGTTGAGGCAATGAAAATGGTAGCAGTGCAACGCGCCAAAAAGATAAGTTCTTATGATCGTCGAGCGTTCGTTCTGCCGACGAGTTTGCAAAAACTGCAAGTTTGCCGGACTTTTAACTTGCCAACGGAGCAATGCTTTATTTCAGAAAAGGTTGCAATTACATGGCTGCTTGCGGATCGCGAGCACTGCTTTTCGGAATTAATGCGGCCCGTAAGCATGTGAGCATCAGGTTATGGAAGGTTGATATAAGGATCCGTTCGCTAGACCGACTTTTACATGATGAAGGGACATCTACGGTTTTTGCGGCGGGCGGAGAACGTGGAAACCTCCGGCACTGCTGCCATGAATGACCGCAATGCGTGCCACGTTAGAATGTCCACCAATGGCGAAACTCGACCAAATCACGCCATCAGTGTTGAACAGTCAGATCGGCCAATAATTTGGAAGCGTGCGGTGTATCTCAAACTGGGGTAAGTATGCATTGATCGGTCTTACCCGATCAGGAATCGCTTCCTGACATTCTGGCCCATCAGTGGAATTCGATGCAGACCTGGTCCGCATTCAAAATCTGAAGGCATGGCGGTCGCATGATCCAACGGAAAAAACTCCTCGGCCAAAGCCAAGCTGTAGAATTGCTCACAAAAGAAACTGGCCTTTTGTCACACCGCCAATTCTTTGATCGGCGACCTAGCCGAGATATAGCCGATTTCCCGTCGGACAACGTAACGGATTCGCGAGCGGCAACCCGCCTGCTTGGTTGCATACGGAGCCTCGCCGAGAGCGCCCGTTTTCGGCTATCTCGTAGACCCTTTCTGGTGCATTTGGAGCGGCCGGCCGCGGCACGGCAGGTGCTACTCGCGATGCAGACAGCGAGGCCTACGCCATAACTCACTGCCCCGCATAGAAAAGATCGCTCGTTTTTTCGTAAACTCTGACTTTGCAGGGCAAGCCGACGATTCGGCAAGCGGAGAACTGACCCAATATTATCGACCAGAAAACGCGCGTAGCTGAAGACCTTCTTTTCTGACAGTAAAGTATGCTCCGGCGAGGAAAGCGCAAAGCCATGCACTGCGAACATTCAGCAGCGTTCAGCTTTCGGTTCAGTAGTTGATTTTAGTCTGGCGCGCACTGCGCGATCCGTGGGATGAATCAGAAATCTATGATTGGAAACTGCGTGATTAGACGGCGAGAAGTGTCGGGAATACGAGACCGTATCGTCAGCACAGCAACAAAAATGTTTGCAATTTCTGGGTTTCACCAGACCCCGATGTCAGAACTGGCTGTGGAGGCGAACGTCAGCGTGGGCTCGATCTACCGCTTGTTCGGCAACAAAAACGATCTGATCCTTGCAATCGTGAAATTGGATGCCGAACGGAAACTGCGAGAAATACGGTCGATAATCCCGCGATTGAAGGACGGCGATATCACCATCGAAGACGGTCTCTGCCATTTTATCGAAAATGTGATTTCCAAGGACGAAGAGGCGATATCCTTTTATATTTTCGCCGAAGTATCTCAGAACGCAGCTGTAGCTGATGAAGTCAGAAATCAATATCAATGTATCTACAGTTGCGCCCGCGAGTTGGCATCCTTTGTTAACATGACTCTGCGCGGTGAGAAGTTGAATGATGAAGCAGACATTTTGATGGGGGCGGCCTTTGTCGTAAAGTGGCCAGGACTGTCTTGCCTAGAAAGTATATCTGAAACCAGATTTACTAATGGAGTACGGTCGGCCATGGCAACGCTGCGGGCTCTTTAACTGAGCAAGCGGCTCATGCACCCGCGGTGGTAGGGCAATGCTTTTTTGCATCGTAATTGTAGATAGGCGCCCAAGCGAGGCTCTGACTCACTTTTGGTGCAGCTAAGCGGTTTGATCGTGAGGTGGCATCAGCCTCGCGCGCAGCAGATCGAGCTGGGGGCGCCCGTACATCTGGCGTTTGACGAGCTTCAACTTCGTGATCTGTCCTTCCGTTTGTCCGTTTGCCCGTTTGCCCGTTTGGTTGCACTAATCAGAACAAGAGTTTGACTCAGTGAGGATGTGGTTTGAAATGAGCTGCACAGCCGTTTCCGACATCAGTGCGTCATGTTGTCCAGCTCGCGGATTACCGCCAAGCTATGCGCGAGGGTTTTTCGCGATAGATGCTGAGAAAGCTCACCCTCAATTTCCTCGGCCAAACCGCCAAAGAAGCGTCCTATATTCCGGCTGACGACGCACAGGCCGGGTACGTTGGGGCGGGTGGCGAACAGTCGTTTTTCCTCCACCGCCGCCTTGTAGACATCGAGCAGCGTGATCTGTTCGGGCAAGCGGCCCAAGCGGACGCCGCCATTTTTGCCGGCGGTTGAAATGACAATGCCGTTATGCGCGAGCGGCACCAAAAGCTTGCGGACCAGCACCGGATTGGCGCCCAAGCCAGCCGCCAGTTCCGCACTGGTGCAACGCACGTCTTGCTCGTGCGCCACGGCTAGCGACAGCACCATCTGCAAGGCGGTCGGATATCGGAGGTCAATCATGTCCCTCTCCGCTTCAGCATCTCGCTCATTCCAAAACAATCACTCTTGCAGTTAAAGACGTAATGCCATAATCACCGTTGCAATATGCCCCGCGGTTGCTCGCAGAGCAAGAGGCGACCGAGGTGCAACCTTTCTGTTCCACTTACCGGCAAGGAATTACACTCATGCGCCGCTGGCTTCTCCCCGCTCATCAGAACGGTATCGCCGCCCTTCGTCTTGAGAAGGATGTCGCGGTGCCGGAGCCCGGCCCCGGTGAGGTCCGCATCCGGGTGCGGTCGGTGTCGCTCAACTATCGCGACTTGTTTGTGCTCGACGGCGCGCCAGGCTGGCGTCCAGATACAGATCTCGTGCCTGTGGCGGATGCGAGCGGTGAGATCGATGCGATCGGCGCGGGCGTCGAAGACTGGCAAATCGGTGATCGCGCAGTCACGCTCTACACTCGTGGATGGACTGACGGTCCACCACCGCTCGATCTGACCATGGGGCTCGGCGCAGCCGCCGAGCAGGGCGTGCTAGCCGAGTATGTCGTGCTGCCCGCGACGCGGGTTGCGCCCGCGCCCGCCGGTCTTGACTGGGCTGAAGCCGCGACCCTGCCTTGTGCCGGCGTGACGGCGTGGAGCGCGGTGTTCGACGGCAAGCCTGTCGGGCCAGGCACGCGGCTGATGGCGCCTGGAACGGGCGGTGTCGCATTGTTCGCGCTGTTGCTGGCTCGTGCTGCGGGTGCGGAAGTGTACGGTACTTCCAGCAGCGACGCCAAGCTCGATCGACTGCGCGAGCTTGGGGTGACGGAGGCGATCAACCATCGCAAGGTGCCCGACTGGGGTGCCGACGTGTTTCGGCGCCTAGGCGGCGTGGACAAGGTGATTGATCCCGTGGGCGAGATCAATCGCGCCATGGCAGCGCTCCGCCCCGGCGGCGAGATCGCGGTCATGGGTCTGATGGCGCAGGACGGGCCGCCCAACCCGATGTTCTTCATGGGCCGCACGCTCACCATCCGCGGCATCGCAGTCGGCAGCGCTGCCGCCTACGAGCAGTTGCGCGCCTTCATCGAGGAGCATGGCATTCGTCCCCCCGTGGGCGCCCGGTTCGCGTTCGAGGATGTCGCCAAGGCTTATGCCGCGCAGCACGAGGGTGTCTTTGGCAAGGTGGTGATCGAGGTGGCGCGATGACGTCGGCGCAGGTCCGGGCCGACGCGTTGATCGACCCCGAACTGCGGGCGTTGGCGGCGCAGATGCCGCTGGTGGAGCTCACGCCCGAGACGCTGCCCGCGAGTTAGGAAGGCACTGCCCTTCGCATTTCCCGATCCAGACTGTGCGAAAACTCGATCGCCGACCGAGAACCAAGCCGGTAAGTGCCGCATTTTGCCTGTTTGAGCAGTCCAAACGCTCCAAATAAGGTCAATCCGCCTCGTCAGCAGGTTTTGCCGCGGCGCTCCGGGAGTTTTCGCACAGTCTGGATCAGGAATTGGGAATATCACGACGCTCCTAAAACCGTTCTTGGACCTAGTCTTAGGTGTGGATCGGTGCCGAAAACGGGACCCCTCTTTGAGCAACGCAACCAACTGTATTTCTTCGGAAAGCACAGTTTTTGAAGGGGTCCCGATAGGCGCCGATCGGCCCCCCTAGAATCCGAAAGCTCGGGCGCAAATTCAACAACTTGGCGAAAACACACCGGAGTCTCAATTTCGGAGCCGATCCACATTACTGACCCTGACGGTTGGGCCGATGTGCGACCGGTCCGTTCCTCCCGAGCTGGCTGCAACGGCGAGCGGCGTCGTGATTGCAACCGGCGAGCTGTTCGGCGGAGGTCTCGCTCCGGTGATCGTGGGTTGGGTCGCACAAAGGTTCGGAATCGAACATGTGCTCTGGACTCCGCTCGTGGCGCTGATCTTTGCGGTCGGGATCGGAACCTTGTTCAAAGAAGGGCGTCTGATCGCGCCCGAGCAGCGGGACGAACCGCACTAGCGGACGGCTCGCGCTAGAGTATCCGGTGTGATCAAGCCATCTTTTGGCGCTAGAGCACGTCTCGATCTGACTGAATCGCGAGGAATTCCCAAAGGGATTGCGATCTGATTCTTAGGCCACCACCACAAAGGAGGTGGATGCATGGCCAAGGAGAAGGGACTGTCAGGATTTCCGTGTGTAGCCGGGCATAATGGGTAAAAGGAGTTCCCAATATGCCTCGACGCAAAGAACCTGTGATCCCCAACGAGCTTCTCGATCAACTGCTGGCGGGCGGCGACGCCAGTGCTGCATTTGATCAGGGTGGCCTGCTAGATTCCCTGAAGCGCTCACGGAGCGCGCCTTGAACGCGGAGATGGATCACCACCTCGCCGGCGAGGACGGAGCCGGCAACACACGCAATGGCTATGGCCGGAAGACCGTGATGACCGACACCGGCAAGATGGCAATCGACGTGCCGCGCGACCGTCAGGCAAGCTTCGACCCGCAACTGATCGCCAAGTATCAGCGCCGCTTTCAAGGGTTCGATGAAAAGATCGCGTCGATGTACGCGCGTGGCATGAGCACCCGCGAGATTACCGGGTATCTCCAAGATCTGTACGGCATCGACGTATCGCCCGACCTGATCAGCACGGTGACCGACGCCGTGCTCGACGAGGTCGCGACCTGGCAGCAGCGGCCGCTCGATCCGGTCTACCCGCTGGTGTTTTTTGACGCGATCCGGATCAAGATCCGCGACGAGGGCATGGTGCGCAATAAGGCGATCCACATCGCCTTGGGCGTACGCTTTCATCATTGCGACCTGCTAAACTCGGTCGAGTCCGCGATGATCGGGCATGGAATTTCCGCCACTCTCGATCCGTGCGTCATAGATCGCGCGTGCGGCGGCGATTTCGGGCAGGCGCTCGATGGCCCAGAGCCATAGTGGATGAACCTGCTCGATGAGCGCTTGGCCCAGCGGAGTTGCGGCATAGTCGACCCGAATCGGCACTTGCGCTACCATCGTGCGAGTCACTAGCCCGTCACGCTCCAACTGGCGCAGCGTCGCGGTGAGCGACTTCTGGCTTATCCGACCGACCCGATCTAGCAATCGTGAGAAGCGCAGCGGCCCGTCCTCGGACAGCTCGATCAATACCCACAGCCCCCATTTGTCGACCGTGCGCGCGAGCACCTCGCGCACCAAGCCCTGCTGCTCGGCGCTCAGAGCCGAGCAGGGGTCATTGTTCTCGCCGCTTTCTGTCATACTCGTCATGGTAACCGCCAAGTTTCTTTGTTACCATCAGGTACCTGGTTGCAAGCGGTGATAATGAAACCGATACCGCTCGGCATGAGCAGTACATGGACCACCAGTGACATCCCCGATCAAACCGGCAGGCGCGCGATCGTCACTGGGGGCAACAGCGGCATCGGCTGGTACACAGCCCTCGAACTCGCCCGCGCAGGTGCGGAGGTAACGATCGCCTCGCGCGACGTGGGCAAGGCGGCGGCGGCGGCTGACCGTATCCGCGCGGCGGTTCCGGCGGCGCAGATTCGTACCGGCGCGCTAGACTTGGCGCGGCTAGCCTCGGTGCGGGCATTCGCGCAAAGTCAGCTTGACGCCGCGCGGCCGATCGACATGCTCGTCAACAACGCCGGCGTGATGGCGCTTCCCGAGCGGCGCACCAGCCCCGACGGGCACGAGCTGCAATTCGCCACCAACGTGCTTGGGCCGTTCGTGCTGACCGGACTGCTGCTGCCCCTCATCCTCGACGCTCCAGTGCCCCGGGTGGTAACCGTCTCGTCCTACGCGCATACGCAAGGTGGCCCGACGCCGATCGAGGACTTGGAGTCCGAACGCGGCTACCGCCCGGTGCGCGCCTACGGCAAGACCAAGCTCGCCGACATCCTGTTCACCCGCGAGCTTCAGCGTCAGGCAGGCAACCAGCTACTGTCCGTCGCCGCCCATCCCGGGGCGTCACGCACAAATCTAGCGGTCGACACCTCGCTGCCGATGAAGTTGATTACTTGGGCGATGCGCCCGATGTTGCAGAGCGCGGCGTCGGGTGCCGAGCCGACGTTGCGCGCTGCCACGGCGCTCGACGCCAAGCCGGGCGGCTATTACGGTCCTGGCGGCCTCTTCCGCCTTCGCGGTCACCCGGTCGAGCAGGAGACCGCTTCATTTGCGAACGATGCCGCAGCGGGTCGGCGGCTGTGGGGCGAGTTGGAGCGGATCAGCGGAATCAGCTATCCTCTTGCTTGAGAACAACCTTGGTCGCACCAAACTACAGGCCGTCGGCATTGCTGCGTTAGCGGACCCTCCGCCCGAGTGACGGCCCATGATCGCGGTCGATCTGGCGCTGCTGATCGCGCTTCACCTGACGCTGGCGTAGCTGCTCGCGCTGCACCGCCTCCCGATGCGCCTGTTCCTGCTGTAGCTGAGCCATGCATGCGCTTGCGCGTTCCTTGAACTGACGCGCGATCTCCTGCGTCCCCACCGTCGCCAGCGCCTTCCGGCTGAACAGCGATTGCCCGCGCTGCGCTTGCAGACGGACATACTCGACCATCCATTCCTTCAGCTGGTGCGTCCGCTGCAAGACCACCTCGCGGTTTGCCGAAGCGCATCGGGTGTTCGGCGAAACCGCTTTGCAACGGCTCGTACATACGATGAGGAGATATTTGTCGCCGCGGAGGATAGACAGATGACCGCCCGTTCTTACGAATTTCGTATTGCTAACGATGAGGCACCAGACAGGACACTGTTGAGCGACAAGCTATCGTCATTGCCTTGCTTGATCGCTCGCCGGACATTTCTCGGGACGGCGATGGCCGGCTTTGCCGCACCGGCGATAGCTCAATTTGATCGCGCGGTGTTGCCGGCGACTAACTTGTCCTGGAACTTAGCGGACATTTACCCCAGCGCAGCGGCGTGGGACTCCGCGCGCAGGTCGGTGCTCTCCCGTCTCGATACTCTGCGTGTACCGCGGCCGGTTGAGACGGCCACTGCACTGCTTGCGGTGCTTCACCTTCAATCCGATCTGGGGCGCCAGACCGAGCGTATCGAAGCCTACGCGACCTTGGCGGCCGACGCTGATCACCGCGACAGCGCCGCACAGGAGCGCTCTCAACTCGCGGAAGGCTTGTCGGCCCGGGCCGACGACGCCGGGGCCTGGATCGCACCCGCCGTCGTAGGTCTTGGCCGTGATCGGGTCTCTCGCTATCTTGTGGAGTCCTCAGAGCTCAGCACCCACTTTTCGCACTATCTCGACGGCGTGTTGCGACGGCAACCGCATACGTTGAACGCGCAGGAGGAAGCGCTTCTCGCTGGCACAGCGCAGCCTCTTGGCACGTTCGAGAACGTGCAGTCACAGCTCATTTCCAGTGACATCGCTTGGCCAACGGTCAAGCTATCGAATGGCACGAAGAAGACTCTGGATCTCCAGGGTCTCAATGCCCTGCGAACGTCGGCCAATCGGACCGATCGCAAGCAGGCTTTTGACGAGCATTACGCGAAGCTTGCTACTTTCACCGACGCGCTCGGCGCAAACTATCTTGGGCATGTTCAGGCGGACGCCTTCACAGCGCGTAGCCGTCGCTACCCGACGTCGCTTGCCATGGCGCTGGACGCGGACGGAACGCCGGACGCCGTGTACACCACGCTCGTCCAGACGACCGATGCGGGCTTGCCGCAAGCTCACCGCTACATGGCGCTGCGCCGCAAGCTGCTGCAGTTGCCCGACATCGGCTATTGGGATCTGTCCGTTCCACTCCTGCCGGGCGGCCGGACTTTTTCCCTTTCCGAGATGCGCAGTCTCACGCTTCAGGCTGTCCAGCCGCTCGGTCGCGACTATGCCGCCCTTCTCGCCTCCGCGACCGCGAAAAACTGGATGGATCCCTATCCTAGAACGGGCAAGCAGGTCGGCGCCTATATGAACCCCGGCGCCGCCTATGACGTGCATCCCTACCTGCTGCTCAACCTGACGGACGATTATCAGAGCCTGTCAACGCATGCACATGAGTGGGGTCACGCGATGCACACGCTGCTCGCGAACCGCGCGCAGCCCTACGACAAGGCGCAATATACCAATGCAATCAGCGAAGTGCCGTCCACACTGAACGAGATCCTGCTCGCCGACATGATGATCGCACAGTCCCAGTCGCGCCGCGACACGCTGATCTACCTGGGCATGCAGATCAACAATCTTTGGTCAGTCTACTACCGGCAAGTCATGCTGGCCGAGTTCGAACTGACGGTTCATCAGAAGGTCGAAGCCGGCGAAGGTCTTTCAGGAGCGGCGCTGTCGCGCCTCTATCTCGGCCTGCTACGCAAGTACTGCGGTCCTGATGTCGTGATTCCCGACAACTATGGTTCGGCGTGGGCGGAGATACCGCACTTTTTCAACAGTTTCTACGTCTACAAATATGCTACCTGCATCGCGGCCGCAGCGGCCTTCGCGGTGCAGGTTCGCCAGGGAACGGCCCAGCGCGACCGCTATCTCGATGCACTGCGCGCCGGGGGGGCAGACTATCCATATCTAATCGAGAAGAGGGCTGGCGTCGATCTTGCGACAGCGGCGCCCTACGCGGCCGTCAACAAGCTCATGGGCTCGCTGCTGGATCGCTGCGAAGCGCTGGTCGGCTGATGTCTGGGAAATACCTCGATCTGACCTGCGCCCGACTTGGTAAGACGGCCGGACGGGAGTTGGCCGCTGCGCTGACGACGAGAGACAGTTTTCGTCTTGGCGCCTCCGCTCTGCCTGCAGTCCTGATCCTCACCGGGTGCTCGGCCCAAACCCAGGAAGTGGAGAAGGCGCCCGCCGTTGTACAGGTAGCCGCCGTCGCGCTTGCGCCGACGACAGTGTCGCGCGAGCTGAATGGACAGGTCGTGCCGACCCTAACCGCCGAAATCAGGCCGCAGATCGGCGGGATCGTCAAGCGTCGGCTCTTCACGGAAGGAACCGATGTCTACGCGGGTGACGTGCTGTTCACGATCGAGGACCGGCTCTATGTCAGCGCGTTCGGAGAGGCCAAAGCGCAGCTCGAAAACGCACGCGCGTCTCAGGCCGCCGCAGCGGTAAAAGCGAAGCGGTTCGCCACGCTCCAGAACACCAACGCCGCGAGCGCGCAGGATGTCGATGACGCACTGACGGCCAGTCGGCAAGCTGACGCGCTCGTCCACGAACGCGAAGCCGCGCTCGCGACGGCGCGCGCCAATCTCGATTATACCCGTATCCGGTCGCCCATCAGCGGTCGGATCGGTCGCTCACAGATCACGGTCGGCGCGCTCGTCACGCCGGGTCAGGCGGCCCCTCTTGCAACCGTCCAATCGATCGACAGCGTCTTTGCAGATCTTGCCCTCCCGCTCGGACAAGGTGGAGGCGACGGTACAGCCGAAGTTGTCCCAGCATCCGGCTCCGCCGTGCGACTGCTTGCAGGCGGCGATGCCGGCCAGCCGCTGAGCGGTCGCGTCGAGTTTACCGATGCGACCATTGCGCAAGGCACTCAGTCCGCCATCGTCAGGGTGCGGGTCACCAATCGCTTCCATGAGCTTCTGCCAGGCCTCTTCGTTCGCGGTGCCATTGAGGAAACCGTGGCGCCCTCAGCAACGATGATTCCTCAACAGGCGGTGACGGTCGGGAGTGGCAGCGCAGGCTCGGTGCTGATCGTGAACCGGCAAAATCGAGCCGTTCGCCGCGCGGTTGTTCTAGGCCAGGCGATCGGCGCCAACTGGATCATTCGGTCCGGGCTTGCCCAAGGCGAGCGGGTAATCATGACGGGCGGTGCCAAGATAGCTCCAGGTGACACCGTGCGTCCGCATGCGGTGACCAATGAGGGAGGCAAGCTGTGACCCTGGCGAAGGCCTTCCTTCGCCGGCCGGTCCTCGCCTACATGCTGGCGACGTTGATCACGGTCGCCGGCGGGGCGGCGCTCCTTCACCTCCAAGTCAGGCGCTTCCCAGACATAGCCCCGCAGCAGGTCATTATCCATGCGAGCTATCCCGGCGCCTCGGCCGAGACGCTCGAAAGCAGCGTCACCGCGCTGATCGAGCAGCAGCTGAACGGCCTGCAAGGCCTAAGCTATTTCGAGTCCTCCTCGGACAGCAACAGCGGCGTGGACATCACGCTGACGTTCGACCAAGGCGTCGACCCGGATATCGTCCAGGTGCAGACCCAAAGCAAAGTCCAGCAGATCCTGCCGCGGCTCCCCAAGGTCGTGCAGGACCAGGGTGTCGGAATCACCAAATCCAACGCTAATTTTCTCATGTTCGTGACGATCTACGACCAATCGAACCGGGCCTCCCCCGCTGAGATTTCCGATCTTACGATCAGCAGACTGCAGGATGGTCTCGCACGCGTGCCGGGCGTCGGCGAAGCAGCGCCGTTCACCAAGGGGCACGCGATGCGAATCTGGCTCGATCCGTCCCGACTGGCCATCTATCATCTCATGCCGTCCGATGTTGCGAACGCGGTCGCTGCCCAGAATGTCGATTTGTCCGCCGGTCAGATCGGCCAGGCTCCTACCGTGCACGGTCAGCAGATCAACGCTGTCGTCAAGATGAAGTCGCGGCTCCAGACCCCTCAGCAGTTCGCCGACGTCATCGTCAAAGCCGCCTCCGATGGGTCAGTAGTCCGTATCTCGGACGTCGCTCGAGTTGAGCTCGGTCAGGACGATTACGGTGTCGCAGTCCACTATGACGGTCATCCGGCATCGGGCCTCAACATCTCGCTGTCGCCGGGCGCGGATGCGCTAAAGACCGCAGCGCTGGTGAAAATGCGCGCCGGCGAGCTCGCGGTGGGAATGCCGGCGGGCTACGCCCTCGCCTTCCCGCGCGACTCAAGCGACTTCGTCAAGCTCTCGATCCATGAGGTTGTGGAGACGCTGT
The DNA here is from genome assembly GCF_054059235.1 of Sphingomonas sp. UYP23. Taxonomy (NCBI): domain Bacteria; kingdom Pseudomonadati; phylum Pseudomonadota; class Alphaproteobacteria; order Sphingomonadales; family Sphingomonadaceae; genus Sphingomonas; species Sphingomonas sp. UYP23. Next base: position 193,278 of record NZ_JBSSBX010000002.1, on the reverse strand, counting down.
TGGTCGCGATCTTCTGCGTCGTGACGGTGATCCTGCTCTTCCTTGGCAGTTGGCGGGCAGCACTCGTGCCGGCGATCGCTGTCCCGGTCGTATTGTTGGGTACGGCCGGGGTGCTGGCGGTGCTGGGCTATTCGCTAAACACGATGACACTGTTCGGCATGGTGCTAGCGATCGGTCTCCTCGTCGACGACGCGATCGTCGTTGTGGAGGGCGTGGAACGTATTATCCAGGAAGAGGGCTTGAGCGTCCGGCGCGCGACAGCGCTCGCCATGGAACGGTTAGGATCGGCTCTGATCGGCGTCGCTCTCGTCCTGAGCGCGGTGATGGCACCCTTATTATTCTTCGGCGGCCCAACCGGTGTGATTTACCGCCAATTCGCCGTCACGATCGTATCAGCCATGCTTTTGTCCGTCTTCGTAGCGGTCTTCCTCTCGCCGTCGCTTTGCGTGCTGTTTTTACGGCCCCGGTCTTGCGCGCAGAACAACGGAACGCGTCTGGAGGCAGGGTTTGCCCGGATCCAAGCTGTATACCAGGTCTGGATGGGGCGGATCGTCAGCAAGCCGAGGGGCTATCTGCTCGGCTTTGTGATTCTCTGCGCTTTCATCCCGATCCTCATGGAACGGCTCCCCACGACGTTCCTGCCGTCCGAAGATCAGGGACAGGTCTTCTCCCAGTTCAGCCTGCCCGCCAACGCCAGCGCCGATCGTACGGCCGACGCCATGCGCCAGGTCGAGCATTACTTCTTGACCGACGAACGCCGTGGGGTTGCGCACCTTTTCACCTCGATCGGAAGCGGCCTGTCCGCCAGCGGCGCCAACACCGGGGGCGCTTTCGCCACTCTCACCGACTTCTCGCACCGCGACCTGGTCAACGACGGCGCACGCGTGATCGCCCGCCGCGCCGCCGAGGCCATGAACGCCATACCCGACGCGGACGCCTTTGCGACCACACCGCCGGCCATCTCGGGCCTGGGATCGTCCGACGGGTTTAGCTTCCAGCTGCTCAATCGCAGCGGCGTGTCCCGCGACCAATTCGCGGCGCTCCGCGACCGGGTCATCGCCGCGGCGCAGAAGGACCCGCTGCTGGCCAACGTCCGCAACGCTAGCCTGCCCGACGCGCCCCAACTCCGCATCAACCTGGACGAAAGCAAGCTCGCTGCGCTCGGGGTCAAGGAGGATGACGCGACCGCCACGCTCGCCTCGGCATGGGGGCCTAGCTACATCGGCGACTTCATCGATCGAGGGCGCGTCAAGCGCGTCTACATGGAGGGCGATGCGCCCTATCGCATGTTGCCGAGCAACCTCGGCGACTGGTATGTCCGCTCAAGTTCCGGCGATGCGATGACCCCTTTTGCGGCCTTTGCCCGGACTGACTGGGACCAGGGTCCGTCCACGCTTTCCCGTTTTCAGGGGCAGCCCGCTTACGAAATCGACGGCGAAGCGGCGCCTAACGCGAGCTCGGGTGACGCCATGAACGAGATTGTCGCAATCCAGAAGCGCGTCGCTCCGCAGCTCGGCTATGACTGGTCGGGCCTCAGCCGTCAGGAGACGCAAGCCAGCGGGCAGGCTCCGATCGTCTATGGGGTCGCGCTGCTCGTCGTCTTCGTCAGCCTGGCCGCCCTCTACGAAAGTCTGTCTGTTCCAACGGCCGTGCTGCTTTCGATACCATTGGGAGTCATCGGCGCCGCCATCGGCGCGATGACGCGCGGCGTGGCGGACAGCGTCTATTTCCAGGTCGGCCTGCTGACTACAATCGGGCTCGCGGCGAAGAATGCGACGCTGATCGTGGAGTTCGCCGAGATGGCGGTTCGCGGTGGCACGCCGCTGCGCTACGCTGCGATCGAGGCTGCTAGGCTGAGGTTTCGACCCGTCGTCATGACATCCACGGCGCTCGTCGCTGGCGTGCTACCCTTGGCGCTGGCAAGTGGGGCGGGTGCACAGAGCCGGATCGCGATCGGAACCTCGATCCTGGGTGGCGTCGTAAGCGCGACGATCCTGGGCGTGTTCCTCGTCCCGGCCTTCTTCGTCGTCACCTCGCAGCTGTTTGATCGGTTCCGTCGCTCGCCGGAGGAGCAGCGAGGATGAGCGACGCCATGCGAAGTGCTCTGGCGGGTCTGTTGCTCGCGAGCTTGGCGGGTTGCGATCTGGCAAGGGCCTATGTCCGGCCGCCGAGTCCGATCCCTACGCACTTCTCTCAGGTCGACGGCGCTTCAGCGAACGTAGCCGGGCCGGCCATCCTCAGTAAGCGCTTGAACCATCTCATCGACCGGGCGCTTTCTGATAACCGCGACCTTCGACTTGCGGTTGAAGCAGCCGCAAGCGCGCAGGCACAGTTTCGCGCTCAGCGCTCGGCTGAACGTCCCACCCTGGCGGTGGGCGCCGGCGGAACCTCGCTGCCGCTGGGAGACAACAGCACGATCGCGTCGAAGTCGACCTACACGACGATTGGCGAAAGCAGCTTTGAGCTCGACCTCTTTTCCCGCCTCAAGAATTTGAGCCGCGCTGCCTTCACCGATTATCTGGCCTCGGCTCAAGGAACGATGGCGGCGCGGCTGGCCGTCCGGTCCGAGGTCGGCCAAGCCTTCGTTACCTTCGCGGCCGACAAGGACCTTCTGAAGGTGGCGCGGCAGACGGCAGACGCCGGTGGGCAGGCGCTCGACATTACCACAAGACGCTATGGCGCCGGTCTAGCGTCCGGTTCGGACATTCAGAATGCGGTCATCATCCTAAAGCAGGCCCAAGCCGACGAATTAGAGCAAGTAACCCGCGTGGAACAGGATCGCGATGCGCTTCAGTTCGTCGTCGGCGGCACGATCTCACCGGACGAAGAGCCCCTATCTCTCGATACACTGGAGACAACGATCGCCACAGTCGATGCAGGCATATCGTCTGCGGTGCTGCTACGCCGCCCCGACGTTCGCCAAGCGGAGTATCAGCTGCAAGCGGCCGGGCTGCGGGTCGGAGCCGCTCGCGCCGCTTTCTTCCCAACGGCGTCGCTTTCGTCAGTCGTGGGTTTCGCCGGCACCGGGCTCGCCAATCTCTTTGCAGGCCGCGCTGCGTCACTGATCGTGACCCCTGCTGTCGGCGCACCGATACTAGGTGGGCCCGTCAGGGCCAATCTGGCACAAGCGCGCGCGCAGCAGGCATCCGCGCTCGCCACCTATGAGAAGGCGATCCAAGGCGGCTTTCGTGATGCCTCGGACGGTCTGGCTCGCAAGGAGACCATCGGTGCAGAGCGAGCGGCACAGGGCGGAGTTGTGACTGCCGCTGCGGAAGCCTATCGGTTGTCGCTCCTTCGCTTCAAGGCGGGTGAAGGGACCTTCCTAGCGGCTTTAGTCGATCAGCAGACGCTGTACGGCGCCCGACGCCGTCAGATCGACTTGGCCGGAATCGATCTAAAAAACCGCATCACTCTGGCCGCGTCGTTGGCGGTGCTATGACGCGGGATGCCATTCATCTATCAGCGGCGCGCGACGACGAAGCGCGCCGGTCCGGCTGCACGGGTTGCGGTGCGTGCTGCAACCGCGGGCCTAAGATGGAGCTTGGCGAAACCGCCGCGCTCGCCTCGACCTCCATTATGTCCGTCCCTTTTAAGGTGCACAGCATCCCACTCGACGAGCGGTCGCTACGCGCGCGAGACTGGTGGCGGGAGCAAGGAAGTCGCATCCCGGTTCGCGCAACGTTCGAGGAAAAGCGGCGGCATCTGTCGCTGTTCGCAAGCGGACGTCGCTCCGAACGGCGCAACCAGCGTGAGGTGAGTCTGACTACCTCGGCGATGGTCGACGACTACACGACCGGCCTCTGTCCGGCGCTGGAAGATGGGCGATGCGGCATCTGTGAGTATCGCCCCGTCACTTGCCGGACGGTGCCGTTGCACTACTCCCGGCAGCCGTCAATTTTGCAAGCTATCTCGACGCATTCGTCGCTACGCCGGGTTATTGCTGCGAAACGAACGACAGCGAAGTCGTCCTCCTGGGGAACAATATCGTATCGGATCAGCTGCGCACCGAGCGTAATAGAGCATTTGAATTGTGAGACAGGACCGCCCATGGAACGACTATATGCTGAAGCCCATGGATGATCCATCCGCAGCACAAGTTGGAGAGCTTCCCTCCTATGAGACAGTGGTTCGCAATACAGACGACGGCTATGCAACCTTGCTGCCGATCCTGGTGGCTTGGCGCATTGCCGTAATGGACCGGTTGACGAGCAATCAATATTTCGTAGCCCTGTGCACGCAACAACTGAACCTGTTGGAACAAGAGGTAGGACGATCGGATAATAAATCAATTTGCGCTCTTATATCGTTTTATAGGATAGCCGCTGGAAGAAGCAGACGTTCAATCCACTAAACGCCGAAGAGTTGATCGTCCACGACTGACGCGATCATAGGGCGTTTCGCTATTTCGAACAGGTACGCACCATGTCGATGACTCCTCCGGCCCCATCAGAATGGCTACCGGAAACTGAAGATTTCCAATTCGGAGATGATTGGTCGGGAACGCGGTTCGCCTTGGTCACTGCGGTCGGCGTCTGGCTAATCTATCTCGCGCTCGCGCTGGTCCGGTGCATCGTTTATGGATTCTCCAATCCAATGTGGTTGATGCAGCGCCACGCCCTGACTGCGCTCTGCGCAGTAGCGATGGCCGGGCTCCTCCATATCGTCCTGCACAGGTTAGAGAACCGAGAGATGCGCGTGCGCCTCCTCGCGGCGGCAGTTCTATCCATTCCTCCGGCCGCCATATTGTCCGTCTTCAACTACAACGCCATGTACGTCTTCGCTCCGCCGGCCTACATACACGACATGGGCTTGGACTTGCGCGTCGGGCTGCTTGGCGAAGTACTGCATTCCAGCATCGAGAATTACTTCGTCTTCGCCGCATGGGCAGTTCTCTGGACCGCTGTAAGCCATGCAGTCGGTACGCGCGACTTACTTCGCCGCATGGCAGCCACCCAAGCATTTGCGCGGGCAGCTGAGCTGCGAGCGCTACGCCTGCAACTCGACCCTCACTTCCTCTTCAACGCCCTGAACAGTGTGTCGGGGCTTATCGTAGCGGGTCGGCCAGACGAGGCCGACCGGGCGGTAGAAGCGCTGTCGGCATTTTTGCGGGCGACGCTCGCGACTAATGCTGAAGCTGACGTGCCGCTGGATGATGAGATCCACTTGCAACGACTTTACCTCGCGGTAGAAAAGATCCGGTTCGGCAGTCGCCTGCACGTCGTCTTTGATATTCCCGACTCATTGTTAAAGGCGATAGTCCCGGCTTTGATCCTTCAGCCTCTGGTCGAGAACAGCATCCGCCATGCGGTAGCGCGGACGTCGCGTACGGTAACGGTTTCGATCACTGCGCGTGAGGAAAACAAGCTTCTTCGCCTTGTCGTAGAGGACGATGGGCCGGGAGGCGGCAAACCCGGGCTTGGCGTTGGCCTGACAAATGTACTCGCCCGCCTCGACGTGCATTACCTTGGTGTAGCAAACCTTCAACATTACCGGACGGACCACGCCACAACCCGGACTGTCGTCGAATTACCGCTATCCTCGCGCCTGCCACCCGAGGCTCTATCCGACGCAGTCGATGCCATCGATACGCGATGTTGAGCGTGGACAACCTGCGTATACCAGCGGACGTGAGGGTGCATCTGGTCGGCGGGCTGCGTTAGGCATGACTTCACTTAGGACCTTGATCGTCGATGACGAGCCCCTGGCCCGATTACGTCTCCGGACGTTGTGCGACGCCATGCCAGACCAAGCGGTGATCATCGGCGAAGTTGGCGATGGTCGAGAAGCCATGGCTCGGATCGAGGTAGAACAGCCCGACCTTCTTCTGCTCGACATCGCCATGCCGGATTTGAATGGCATGGAACTCGCTCAGATGCTCGCGCAGTCGGCTTCATCTCCAACGATTATCTTCTGTACGGCCTATCCCGCCCATGCGCTTGAAGCTTTCGAAGTGTCAGCAGCCGATTACCTTCTGAAACCGATCGAGCGGGAGCGGTTGTCTCAAGCCTTTCAGAAAGCGGCATTGCTCAGAGCAGGTACCCAGCCAATAAGCCCGGCGAAGCGGCCGTGGCTCGACCACCTTTGGGTTCCCAACCGCGATGGCATGATCCGGATCGAGCTAGGTGACGTCGAGCGGATCGAGGCTGATGGCGATTACGTACGGTTGTCCACGGCCCGGGAAAGCCACCTCCTTCACGAAGCTATCAATCGCCTTGAAGAGCGGCTCGACCCTGCTCGCTTCGTGCGCGTCCGCCGCTCGGTCATGGTCCGCGTAGACCTGCTAAAAGCGGTGGTCCATCTCGGCGGAGGGACTTGGAACGTCCTACTTGCCGACGATACGCGGATACGTGTCGGTCCAACGTACTGGAAGATGCTCAAAGGGCGCCTGAGATGGTGATGTGTCATAATGAAGTATCCTCCATCTTCCGCCTCATTGTAATTAGGCCCATGGACGAACGAAGTGGACGATCACGCCAAAGTAGACCTGCCAACCGTTCCCAAAAGGATCGAGAAGTGGGAATGCGCGCGGTTATGTATCTAGTGGTTATCGCCTGACAGTTGAGTCCGATTAGGGATTCCCGTCGCCGTTTTGCCGTGCGAGTCATCGGGGATGCGAAGTGGTATAATCATCGACCTTGCGTCGGCGGACCGAGAGCGTCTCGAGCGGATCTGCAAGGATCGTAACGCGCCCCAAAAGCACGTCTGGCGCGCCAAGATCGTGCTTTTGAGCGCCGAGGGGATCGGCACCAGCGAGATCATGCGGCGGACGGCCACATCGAAGACATGCGTGTGGCGCTGGCAGGAGCGGTTCATGCAGGAAGGGGTGGAGGGGCTGCTGCGCGACAAGACCCGTCCGTCGCGCATCCCTCCCCTAACCGCGGAGGTTGTCGCATGGGTAGCGAGCCGGACGCATGAGGCGCCGCCGGGTGAGACGACCCATTGGACAGCCTCGCTGATGGCCCGCGAAGCCGACATCAGCGCCAGTTCGGTTCACCGGATCTGGCGCGCCCACGGCCTCCAGCCTCACCGCGTTCGGCAGTTCAAGCTGTCCAATGATCCCGAGTTTATCGACAAGCTTCGCGATGTCGTGGGCCTTTATGTCGCGCCGCCCGCCCACGCGATCGTCCTGTCGTTCGACGAGAAGAGCCAGATCCAGGCCCTCGACCGATCCCAGCCCGGCCTGCCGCTGAAAAAGGGGCGGGCCGGCACCATGACCCATGATTACAAGCGCAACGGCACCACTACGCTCTTTGCCGCGCTCAACATCCTCGACGGGACCGTGATCGGCCGCAACATGCAACGGCACCGCCACCAGGAATTCATCCGCTTTCTCAATCTGATCGAAGCGCGCGTGCCCGCCGGCAAGGCGATCCATGTGATCCTCGACAATTACGCCGCTCACAAGCACCCCAAGGTTCGCGAGTGGCTCGACCGCCACCCGCGCTTCACCTTCCACTTTACGCCTACGTCCTGTTCCTGGCTCAATGCCGTCGAGGGCTTCTTCGCCAGGCTGACCAACCGTCGACTCAAACGCGGCGTGTTTCATTCGCTCGTCGACCTTCAGGCCGCCATCAACCGCTTCCTGGTCGAGCACAACGAAAGCTCAAAGCCCTTCGTCTGGACCGCCGACCCCGATAAAATCATCGCCGCCGTCAGACGCGGGCACCAAGTGTTAGATTCGGACCACTAGCCATTCAACGCGTTGCAGCTGTGCTCGCAGCTTTGACACCATTATGCGGCAGGCCATCGATGAAGGCCAGGACTCTTGGTGCAACGAGATCAGCCATTTCGGTATGCGGATAGTGGCCCGCGCCATCGACGATCATCGTCTCCGCCTTCAACTTGCCGGCGAGCATGCGCGCTTCTTCCATCGCGTCGACGAAATCGGGGTCCTTGGTGCCCATCACCACGAGGGTTGGCACCTTGGTCTGTTCGAGGATCGCCGCGGTATCGGCCTTCGACAGAGCGAGCATCGCCAGGAGAGCGTCCATCCGGCCGGGCTCGCGCAGGTTCCGCGTGATCGCGGCCTTGACCTCGGCTTGATCGGCGGGCTTGTGGGTCGGGAAAAGGCTGTTCCAATACATCATCCAGAAAGCGATTTTCCAGGGTCCGCCCAATCCGATCTTCAGCGACAGCTTCTGGACGAACGACGCTTCGAGATCGCGGACGATCGGCCCTAGTAGGACGACGCCGTTGACCTGTTCAGGCGAATCCTGCGCCACCCAGAGCGCCGAGCCTGCAGCGAACGAGTTGCCAAGAATGGTCGCCGGACCGGCATCGAGATGCTTCAGGACCGCAACCGCGTCGCGGCCGACGGCCCGCGCGGAATAGTCGCTCCACTTCGCCGACGTCTCCCCAAAGCCACGCGCATCGATCGTGATCACCCGATAGCCCGCCTGCTGCAGGAACGGGCGGATCAGGCGATATTCGGAGCGCAGGTCGCCCATTCCAGGAATGGCAAGGATGGCAGGACCGGTACCGCCCGTGTCTTCAAAAGCGACGCGGCCGCCTTCGGTTGTGATAAACCGGGTCTGCGTGCTGGCGACGTCCATGATCTGCTCTTTCTTCACCGTTCGGATCACCGCCTCGACCGCGATCCCGTTGTTGACGTTTTCCAATTAGCCGTTCTATTTTTGCATCGTAATTATCGATTATCGGATCAGGTCATTTCAAAACTGAATAGTCTTGATTGGACGCTGCTGCGCTCTTTCCTCGCCGTCGTTGAAGGTGGCTCACTTTCCGCCGCGGCGAAGCGTATTGGCACGACCCAGCCCACATTGAGCCGACACGTTCGGGAACTGGAGACGGTCCTCGGAGTCATCCTGTTCACCCGTTCGGCACAAGGGCTCGACCCGACCGATGCAGCCTTGGGCTTGATCGAGGATGCCCGTGCCATGGGCACAGCGGCTGAGGCGTTGAATCTTAAAGCGCAGGGTCGCTCTCAACAGCTGTTCGGGACCGTCAGGATCACCGCGTCGGTCATCGTCGCCAATCTAATGTTGCCACCAATTCTGGCTGCCTTGCGACAGGCGGAGCCGAGCATCCAGGTCGAGATCGTCGCCTCGGACGTCAACCAGAACCTGCTTCGTCGCGATGCCGACATCGCGATCCGCATGGCCGATCCAACGCAGAACGCGCTCATCGCCCGCAAATTGGGGGATACGCCCCTGGGTCTGTTCGCGACGCGCGGCTATTTCGATCGCAAAGGTCGCGTCGTCGCGCGCGAAGACCTTCGCCACCACGATTTCATCGGTCTCGATCGCAGCGACTTCCTGATCCGCGCTTTTGCCGGGCACATCATTCCCCGGGCGCGCGAAGACTTCGCGCTTCGAACCGATGACGCGATGCTGGCCTGGAACCTGCTGCTCGCAGGCGCAGGCATCGCGATTACCCAGCTCGTCCTGGCGAACCGGCATACCGATCTTGAACAGGTAGACGCTGGAATCGCGCTGGGCGCGTTTCCGGTCTGGCTGGTGATGAGTGAAGAGGTCCGCAGCAATGCCCGAATTCGGCGCGTGGCGGACTTCCTATCGTCTGCCCTCACGGACCTACTGCGCGGCGCTACATACGACGCACTATCGCCAGACGATATCACAACCGGCTAGTAACCCCGCCCGATGCCGATGTTACTTCGCAGGTTTGAAAGTGTCAGAACTCCGGTTCGAAATGTCCGGTCTCAGGACCGGCACCGCTTTGGCTATGAACTATGAACGCTCAGGCCGTGCTGACCTTCCCGATTGGGATCCAGACCGTCCGAAAACGGTCGTTATGGATTCCGCTGCCTGCTGGAGCGGTGTAGCCTGCGCGCATGGCATACATCGAGGGTCACGCGCGCGATTAAGCGCTGCTGCTGCCGCCATCGGTCGGGGATTATGTGGGGCCGGACAACCCGGTACGGTTCATCGACGCGTGCGTGGATGACCTCGATCTGGGGGGCGCTGGCTTCGTACGGGCGCAACCGAAGGCGACGGGGCGGCCCGGTTACGATCCGGCCGACATGCTCAAGCTGTACCTGTACGGCTACCTCAACCGGGTACGGTCGCGCCGGCGCCTGGCGGCGGAAGCGGCCCGCAATCTCGAGTTGATCTGGCTGCTGCGCGGGGTGCGGCCGGACTTCCGGACCATCGCCGACTTCCGGCGCGACAACCGGGCCGCGTTCAAGGCGCTGTTCCGCGCGTTCGTGATGCTGTGCCGCAAGCTCGACCTGTTCGGGCGCGAACTGCTGGCAGTGGACGGCACGCGCCTGAATGCAGTGAACAGCCGGTCGCGCTACTTCAGCCGCGAGCGGCTGGCAACGTATCTCACCTCGGCCGACGCGCGACTGGAGCGGTATCTGGCCGAACTGGACCAGATCGACCGGGGCGAAGATGGTGCCGGCACCGGCCGAGCCGACGCGTTGGCGACGAAGATCGCTAAACTGCGCGAGCAGCGTGAGGCCAGCTTGGCGCTGCTCGGTCAGCTGGAGGAAAGCGGCGACGGGCAGATTTCACTTACAGATCCCGACGCGCGCGCGATGGTCGCTCATGGCAAAGTGACCATCGGCTACGACGCGCAAGTGGCGGTCGATGCAAAGCACAGCCTGATCGTCGAGCAGCATGTCACCAACGCCTGCAACGACATGGGCCTGCTAGCGCCCACCGCCGGTGCGGCAAAGGAGTTGCTCGGCGTTGAGCGGATCGATGCGGTCGCCGATATGGGCTACCACAAGGGCGAGGATATCGAGGCGTGCGAGGCGGCCGGCATCACGCTGTACATTCCCCGGCCGCGCCGGGGCATCAACGTCCGCAACGGCCTCTTTCCCAAAGAGTGGTTTCGCTACGATCCAGCAGCCGACGCCTATCACTGCCCTGCCGGGAAGATACTCGACACCCGCTACAACTCGGTGACGCGCGGGCATGTAACGATCCAGTATTCCAATCCTACCGCCTGCACCGGCTGCCAGATGAAGGCGCTGTGCAACAAGGGACGTTGGCGGCGCGTCAACCGCTGGGAGAAGGAAGAGATCATCGAGCGCATGGCCGAGCGCCTCGCGAAGCGCCCAGACCTCCTCGTCATCCGCCGGTCCACGGTCGAACACCCGTTCGGCACGATAAAACAGTCCATGAACCAGGGCGCGTTCCTGATGCGCGGGCTGGAGAAGGTCCGCGCCGAGTTCAGCCTGACGGCACTCGCCTACAATCTCAGGCGCGCTATCACCCTCATCGATGTCCCGGGGCTGATCCGGGCGGTGCAGACATGATCCAGCCCGCCATGTTTGCCGTCACGACGCCGAATATCGCCTTGCGACAGCCTATTCGGCCTCATCAGAGCATAAAACCCGAAAGGGCTAGTCCTTCAGCCATTTCACAGCAGGGCGATCGTACATACCTCGATCACGGGCGAGTTTTCGGACGGTCTGGATCCTTTGGGGGAACAAGGTGGGCAAAGATCAGCCGTCAAATGTGACCTTGCTTCCCTAGCTTTGCACGCGCTGCCATGCGGTGCATCAATCGCGATCCGCGCTCGCCGTTTTAGTCTCAGGGCGTCACTTGCGTCAGGCAGCCATGTGTTCCCACCAACCACGATCGCGCGACTGGCGCTCGCAGATAACGACGGCCGAGATCACCGGATAGGCGCGGTTGTCCATCGGATACTCTGGAATAGCATCATGCCGTGCTATCATGCCGGCGCGCCCCCGCTCAGAAGCAGGTGCTGCCCGCTCACATAATCCGCCAGATCGCTGGCGAGATACTCCGCCGCGTCAGCGGTGTCCTTCAAGGTTCCCATGCGGCGCATCGGATTGGCGTCGATCAGCCTTTGAACCTCGGGACGCGGACCGTCGGTCGAAACACCGGCGCCTTCGGTCGCGCTAGGAAGGATCGAGTTGACGGTGACACCACGCTGCCCGATCTCCTTGGCGAGCACCTCCACGAAGAAACGCGGGGCCATCTTGCTGCTGCCGTAAAGCGCATGGCCCGGCATTGGAAAGGCGGTAGTGCTCGATCCCACCAAGATGATCCGGCCACCGTCCGCGATGTCGCGCGCGGCGCGTTGCATAGTGAAGATTGCGCCCTTGGTGTTGACGGAGAACAGCCGATCGAAATCCGCCTCGTCGAAAGCGGTTGCGGCGCGCCCGACCAGCTCGATGCCGGCATTGGCGACCACAATGTCGAGACGGCCAAACATCTGCATGGCCACGTCGAACAGTCGGTCGATTTCGGCTACCTTCGACACATCGGCACGAACCGCGATGGCCTTGCGGCCTTGCCCTTCGATGCGGGCGACCAGTTCGCCGGCCGCCTGTTCGCTCCCAGCATAGTTCACGACGATGTGCGCCCCGAGTGCCGCGTATCGCTCCGCGATCGCGCGGCCCAGGCCGCGAGCCGAGCCGGTGATCAGCGCAACCTTGCCGGTAAGATCAGTCATGGGAAGCCCTTCCAGCCCATCGCCCGCAAAAGGCGATGGGCCCGAGTTGAAGATCAGAGGTTCATGCCGCCCGACGCTTCGATGCGCTGACCGGTAACCCAGCGGGCGTCATCGGACAGAAGCGATGCTACAAGCGGACCGATGTCGTCCGGCACACCGGGCCGTCCGAGCGCCGTTATTGAGGAAACATGCTTGTTGACCGCCGGATTGTCGCGCACCACGCCGCCGCTGAAGTCGGTCTGGATGGCACCGGGAGCCACAGAATTGACGGTGATCCCGCGCGGTCCCAGCTCTTTCGCCATGTAATGCGTGAACACCTCGATAGCGCCCTTGAGCGAGGCATAAGGAATCGTATCGGGCGTGGTGAAGCGGGTCAGGCCCGTCGAGATGTTCACAATCCTGCCGCCGTCGTTGAGAAGCGGCAGCAACTTCTGCGTGAGAAACACCACGCCCTTAAAATTCACAGCGTAAAGGCGATCGAGTACCTCCTCGCTCAGTTCGGTGAACTTGGTGTGGTCGGAGATGCCGGCGTTGTTGATGAGATAGTCGAAGCGGTCAGCACCCAGCCTGGCCAGCGCCTCGCGAACCTGTCCGACGAATGCGTCGAAGGAACCCACGGTTCCGGTGTCAAGCTGCAATGCGACGGCCTTGGCACCTGCTTCTTCGACAGCGGCGACGACCTTGAACGCCTCGGCCTCGGCAGAGTTATAAGTGAAGATGCTGTCGACGCCACGTTTTGCGAGGGCAAGCACCGTACTGCGTCCCAGCCCGCGACTGCCACCGGTTACGATCGCTATCCGCTTTGTGTCTGTCATGATTGAACTCCTTCCTGGAGTGATATAGGCGCCTCATTACCCTTGGATAATACGGTAATATCAGTACATGCTGTACGGATTAATGAACAATGGTTGCTGACCTTTCTGCCGTGCGGGCATTCGTCGCGGTCGCGACCGCTGGCGGATTTCGCGATGCCGCGCTGGCATCCGGCATCAGCGCGTCAAGCCTGAGCGGCGCTGTAAAGCGACTGGAAAGCCAATTGGGGCTGCGCCTTCTCAACCGGACGACGCGGAGCGTTGTTACGACGGACGCGGGCGCTCATTTGCTAGAGCGGCTACAGGCCGCACTGGCCGACATGGAAGCGGCACTCGATCGTGCTAACGACCATCGCGAAACGCCAACCGGCACCCTGCGGCTAAACGTGCCGGTCAACGTGGCGCGCTTGGTGCTGCCTCGCATCCTGCCCGGCTTCCTTCAGGCCTATCCTGGCATTCGGGTCGAGGTCGCGGCCGAGCATGATGTCGTGGACATCCTGGCTGCCGGTTGCGACGCCGGTATCCGCTACGACGAGCGCCTGACCAAAAACATGGTTTCGGTGCCGATCGGCCCGCGTATGCAGCGGTTCGCCACTGCAGCGTCACCCGCCTACGTTGCTACGCGTGGCCTGCCACGGCATCCCAATGATCTTCTCGACCACGCCTGTCTGCCCGGCCGGTTCGCCAACGGGGCGCTGGCGACATGGGAGTTCGAGCGCGAAGACGAAATCATCCGGATCGAACCAGCGGGACCCTTGGCGATTGATGTCAACGCCATCGATCTTGCCGTCTCCGCCGCGATCGATGGCTGCGGCATCGTCCACCTTTTCGAGGATTGGTTGCGCCCGGCAATTGAACACGGCCTGCTCGAGCCGGTGCTGGAACCTTGGTGGCAGAGCTTTACCGGGCCTTTTTTGTACTATCACGGACGAGACCATGTGCCGTCGCCATTGAAGGCGTTCGTAGGTCACGTGCAGCAGCACCGGTGGTGAGTTGGATTCCCAAAAGGATCGAGGATTGGGAAAGCGCGCTTCTTAAAACCCTTCACGGGAATGGGAAATGGGACGCGATCGGTGTCAATCACGCGCTACATTCCGTCGCTGTCGGTATCAAAACCGTTCGGGGCTGTTGAAAAGGCCGGGAGCTTCGCCCAGCTCTTTTCCTTGGGATGGACATATGATGTCGAATTGCGGCGCTGTTGAAAACGACAAAGCGGGGGCGCAGTGTTGACGCCATGTCCAGAGCTGTTGCCGAGCCATCTATCATCCAGTTGCAATGTCTGCTGGCTGTCGTTGACACGGGCTCGTTCGCCGCGGCCGGTCGTCGGATCGGGCTGACAACGTCTGGCGTTTCGAAGACTATTTCGCGGCTCGAGACCGGGCAAGGCGTACGCCTTTTGCATCGATCGACGCACAGCCTCGCTTTGACCGAAGCAGGCGAGCAGATCATCGATGCCGCGCGGGTTGCAGCGCGAGGGATCGAACAACTCAGGGCCGCGATGGCCGAAGCGGCCGAGGACGGGGCACGCGGTCGCGTACGGGTTACTGCCCCCGTCGCGTTCGTCCGCAGGCGGCTGACCCCATTGTTGGCCGAGTTCAGTGCGAACCATCCAACCACGCTCCTCGACGTTCGAGCCAGTGACGAAATGGTAAATCTGGCTGAAGAGGCGGTCGATCTCGCCTTGCGGGCGGGTGAACTGGTAGGGGTGCCAGGCCATCTCCAGCAGCCGTGGTTCAACTTCGAGTGGGCCGCTTGCGCCTCGCCGGATTATATCGCGAGGCGAGGAATACCAGCCACGCCTGCGGAGCTCGACGATCACCACCTGATCGGCTTCCGCAACACCAGGACGGGGCTGGTGGAGCCTTGGTGGTTTGCATCGCCGTCCGAGCCGGGGGCGGTGGAACGTGTGAGCTTCACACCCAGGATCGTCTTTGACGATGCCGAGGGGGTGTGGAGAGCGGCAACGCTTGGGTTTGGCATAGCCTGGGTGCCGACATGGCTCGCCGCCGAAGAGCTGGCTCAAGGCGCAATCATTGAAGTGCTACGGGAATGGCGGGGCAAGCGCAGCCCCATGTCCATCGTACGTCGCGACAGTCTCCATACTCCGACCCGCACGAAGGCTCTCATTTCGTTTCTCAAAGGAAAAGCGGCCTCATTCGACTAGGTATAGGAGCGCGTCCATTCTCAAGCCGAGGAAGCCGCAATGTTGACCATGTGTCAACACTGCCTTTCACCCGAATGACCCTAGTTTTGCGCGAGCCCAAGGCGATATCAAACGCACAACGATGAAGTCCTTGATGGCGGCGCTCGCCAGCGAAGCAATCGATATCGTTGACCTAGTCTCACGGAATGCCTGGTCCTCGCGGCCAAGCGCGCCGTTCGGCTTTTAGCAGGAAACGGGCACCATGACTGGATATCTCATCAACAGGTTCGACATCGTCGATCGCGACATGTTCAACCAGTATGTCGCCGCGGTGATGCCGATAATATCGGATCACCACGGCGAAGTCGTT
The DNA here is from genome assembly GCF_054059235.1 of Sphingomonas sp. UYP23. NCBI lineage: Bacteria > Pseudomonadati > Pseudomonadota > Alphaproteobacteria > Sphingomonadales > Sphingomonadaceae > Sphingomonas > Sphingomonas sp. UYP23. The sequence goes on along the minus strand of NZ_JBSSBX010000002.1, from coordinate 177,548 downwards.
CTTGGAAACGATTCCCCTCGTTCGCTTGAAGGGTCAAGCCCCAGAATGAACGTCGTAATCGCCTTTCCTACCGAGGCGGCGGCAATGGCCTTCTACGACAGCCCGGAATACCAGCCGGTCAAGCAGCTCCGGTTGAACAGCACGACCAACGGAAGTGCAATCGTCGCTCCTGCCGGTGTCAATCTGAGCAGCTAAAGCACCTCGCTCCAGCTGAGATGGTGCCCCGCACGAGTGACATCTTAGGTTCCTCGACGGTGGCCCTGCTCGGCCGCGGAACGCGAGCGTTCCGCCATCTTGCACTTCATGCCGGCAGGCCGGCGAACAAGGTAACATTTCCATGATTAGCCCCAATCATCTCAACGCGTACCTCGAAGCTATGGGCAGGCGCGACGTCGAAGGGACGAAAGCCCATATGGCTGACGATGTCGTCATCCACAGCCCGATCGTTCCGGCTCCCTTTCACGGGGCTTTGTTGCAAAACTGATGGCGGGGATTCACGCAGGGAATCGAGCGGTATAGATAGGCGTAATGCCCAAACCTGCCGCACCTGTGTATCGTACGACGAACTGGCCTGAGTATAATGCGGCGCTGAAGCGGCGTGGGTCGCTGGAAATATGGTTTGATCCGGAGATGCACTGGCTTTCGAAGCCGTGTGGTCGCCCTGGTCGCCCGATGCGGTTTTCAGACAGCGCGATAGAGCTGTGCCTGACGCTGAAGACGCTGTTCAACCTGCCTTTGCGGCAAGTGACGGGGTTGGTTTCGAGCCTGATCAAAATGGCGGGGCTGGATTGGTCGGTGCCGGATTATACGACGCTGTGCCGACGGCAGAAGACGTTGAAGGTCAACCTCGGCGGGCGGATCAGCTCGGGCGGACTGCACCTGCTGGTCGACAGCACCGGGATCAAAATGACGGGAGAAGGCGAGTGGAAGACGCGCAAACACGGACCGTCCTACCGTCGCCAGTGGCGCAAGGTGCATCTCGGGATTGATGCTGGGACGCTGGATATCCGGGCCATTGAGGTCACGACGAATGCCATTGGTGACGCACCGACGCTGCCCGTTCTCCTGGCGCAAATTCCCGGAGACGAGCGGATACTCAGCGTCGGCGGAGATGGCGCTTATGATACCAGGGACTGCCATGCCGCTATTGCCGGGCGCGGTGCCGATGCGGTCATCCCGGTCCGCCGCAACGGGCAACCATGGGCAGAAGGCGGTCCCGGCGTCGATGCACGCAATGGAGCGCTACGCGCGACAAAGCGGCTTGGTCGCGCAATCTGGAAAAAGTGGAGCGGCTATCATCGCCGCAGTCTGGTCGAGACCAAAATGCACTGCTTCAAACTCCTGGGCCAGCGCGTTGTCGCCCGCACCTTCGATCGTCAGATTACCGAGCTCAAAGTCCGTGCTGCAATTCTCAATCGGTTCTCCGAAATAGGAACGCCGGTGACCGTCCGCATCCAATAACATCTTCAAGTAAAACGTCGGTCATGCTCTCGCGTAATTATGCAACAAAGCCCTTTCACGGTAAGGAGAAGGTAGCGGGCGTGCTCGATGCGCTACTCAGCACGGTCGATAGCTTCGAGCCGAAACTCCTCCTACGCGATGGCGCAGATTTCGTCGCTGTGTTTACGATCAGGCTCGGCGATCATGTGATCGACGGCATGGATCACATGCATTTGAACGATGAGGGTCTTGTCGACAGCATGACGGTCGCGTGGCGTCCGCTTCCGGCGATCGTCGCGGTACAACAGAAACTTGCTCCGAAGCTCGGCGGAGCGGCGATGAAGCTCGTTGCTGCCGATCAATCTTCCTGAGGTCCGATGAAAGCACTGAACGAGAAACGCGCAATACGGGCAGCCTGGACGATCAGATGAACGATGACCGCTTGCCGGCAACCGGGACGTGCTTTGGTAGTTGAGGAAGCCGACCTACCGGCTCCGACTGCGGTCGTCGCGCCCACGCTCGCGCTCGGCCTTCTCAAATGGGATGGTATTCAGGTACATCAGGGTTAAGGCCAGTTATCTGGCTAAGGCCCGTTTAAGCCCATAGTGGGCTGCGAAACCTTGCCGTCCTCCTCACAGAGCAGCCAGAGCGGCCGCCATGACCCGCGCTAAGGTCTTGATCGCCGGCCGGTCAAAGCGCTGCCCGATCACAACCAAGCGCCAATAGACCGGACCGATCAGAACGGCGACAGCGAGGCGCCGGTCCAGGTCGGGTTTCAGCTCGCCCCTTTCCACGGCGCGGTCGAGCAGGGCCGCGACCTTCTTTTCCCAAACGGCGTCGGCCGGGCGCATGGCGGCCGCGAGGGTGGGTTCGCGCGCAACGGCGGCGTAGAGGTCCGGCATGATGCGAAGCACGAGAGGAACGCGCAACAATAGGCTCGCGACGAGCAGCAGAGCCTTGAGGTCAGCCTCCAGCGAGCCCCGATCACCCACGTCCAAGATCGCGGGAAGCTGGCGCCCGAGTTGTGCGACCAGATCGTGGGCCATGTCGGCTTTGGACCGCCAACGCCGATAAAGGGCCGCCTTTCCGACCCCAGCCTTGCGTGCCACCGCGTCGAGGCTCAGCGCACTGTAGCCGACACGCGCCCATTCTTCAAAGAAGGTGCGGGTTAGTGCGTCGGTGATCTGCGGGCGCTTCACTGCCGCACCAGTCAGCCATTTGCCTCTAGGGGTCGCGACGGAACTGTTGTGTTCCGTCGAGCCGCCGGTTATATCGTCAAGACGATCTCGTTCCATCGAAGGATGACCTAGCCTATGGAAGTCAGCGCGCCAATCGCATCGACGTCGTCGCCCCCCACGAGCGATGATCGGGTGGTGATGGTGGTCGGGGCGACGGGCTCGCTCGGCGGCCATATCGTTGAAGCACTGCTCGCGCGTGGGGTGCGGGTGAGGCCAATGGTGCGCGCCACAAGCGACCGCTCGCGGCTTGAAGCGCTGGGGATTACCGACTTCGTGGTCGCCGACCTGAATGACCCCGCGTCGCTTCGAAGGGCGCTCGTCGCCGAGCCACGTGCGGCGGCCGTCATCGCCAGCGCGGCAGGCTTCTCCTCCCATTCCGCCAAGACCAGGGGCGACAACTCCAAGGCCGACACCGAGGGCTATCGGGACCTGATCGACGCGACGCGCGCCGCCGGGGTGTCGCGGTTCATCCTGATCTCCATCCTTGGCTGCGACCGAGCGCCTGGCGTTCCCCACTTCCGCGAGAAGTTCCAGGCGGAGCAGCACCTTGCGACGGTGAGCCAACCCTATTTGGCACTGCGCGCGGGCGCCTTTCTTGACCGGTCGAGGGACATTGTACCGGCGAGCATCCGGAAAGGTGTGTTTCCTGATATGCTGCCGGGCGTGCCAATGGCGCTGCTCTACTCCCGCGATCTTGCGCGCTATGCGGTCCAAGCGGCGCTGGACCTTCCGGAATCCGCTCTAAACCAGAGTGTCGACATCGGCTCGGACGTACCAGCCACGGGGACCGCCGTGGCGCAGGCCTTCGCCGAGGTGCTGGGGCGACCGATCCGGGCCAAGCCGGTCTTCCCGCCCTCCTTGTTCGCTATTCTGTCGCTGGCAGCGTTGTTCGTGCCGCGCCTGAGAGAACAGCTTGCCGTCCTGAGGTGGCTGCGGAAGGGCGGTTATGTCAGCCGGGACCCACAGAGGCAGAAGCAGCTGTTCGGAGATTTACCGTCAATAAAGGAAATTGTGTCCCGCTACTGCCAAGATAAAATATGGTCCATTTAGCTCTCTGCTTTTCGGGGTCAGCGACTTTCCCGAAAAGGAATATGTAGCGAGAAGGCTGGCAAAATCGGTCTTTTGATGCACCCAAGAGAGCTATTTTCTCGAAATCTGTTCCAGATTGAGTTTCTCAAATCAACCTGTTTTACATGGGAAAACGGGAATGTTTAGTCACGGCAGATGGCTGGTTACGGAAAGGTGAGCCGATCTACTGAACGGTTCGGGCGATTCCTGCCGTGGCCGTCAAACGCTGGTATGAAGGTCAGCGTCATAGTGTCCGACAGCGCACGGTTCTAATGAGTTGCCGGACAATATCGGCGGGCGACGGGTTCACGGACACGTTCTGTTCGCTCCTAGCGTACGCAAAACTCACTTTCGTGTCGTGACCCCATATAGTTGCGCCAAAGTGATGAACTAACTTGCCATCATGTCCTTGAATCAAGGGATGGCGACACCATACTGTAAAACTCGTCAGACCGTCCGAAAACTCCGGGATGGCCATGCTATAGGCGCGCGGCTGGCCTGGAGGGCGCGTGAGGCAGGATTTTTGGATTGGACCGCTCATCGACGGGTCAAATCCCTCATATTGGGCATCGTCAGCGCGATATTCTCTTGAGAAATGGATGTCCGGCCTTTTCAGGCCTGCACGGCGCGTAGCAGGGCCGAAATGCCGAGGATGTTGATGGCTCGCCGCAGGTTGTAGGCGAGCGCCGTCAGGCTGAACTCGGCGTTGACGCTGGCGAGCCCGCGCATGAGGAACGCACCCTGGTTCATCCACTGTTTGATTGATCCAAACGGGTGCTCGACCGTCTCGCGTCGCTTGTCGAGAATATCGGGCCGCGCGACAAGTCGTTCGGCCATGCGTTCAAGCACAGCCTCGTTTTCCCAGCGATCAATAGTTCGCCGGGAGCTGAAGTGCATTGCGGCTTTAGGGAGCAGGTTTGGCAGGCCCGCATATTGGTATAGCGGATGGAGATATGCTCGTCCTTGCGGGTGCGGGTATAAGGATCAAGGCGATCACCACTCGGGCAGACGTAACAGTCGGCCTCCGGGTCGTAGTGAAACTCGGTCCTGTTGAAATAGCCGCTTGCAACCGCCGAGCCGCGCTGCGGCCGCGCGACATAGGGCACGACGCCGATATCCTCGCAGGCAGCAATGTCCTCGCCCTTGTAGTAGCCCTTGTCAGCGACTGCATCGATACGTTCGACGCCCAGCTCACGCGCGGCACCGGCTGTCTGGGCCAGGAATCCAAGGTCGCTGCCCGAATTGGTGACGTTCTGCTCGACGATCAGCTTGTATCGGGCATCGACCGCGACCTGTGCGTTGTAGCCCACCCCGACCTTGGGGTGCATCGCCATCCCCCGGGCATCAGGGTCGGTAAGTGACAGCTGGCTCTCACCGCTGGCGACCAGTTCGGTGAGCATCGCCTGGTGCAGCTCACGCCGTGTTCGCACCCGCGCGAGCTTCGCCTCGAGCGTGGCCGCACGGCGCGCCGCGCCTGGCACTTCGATTTCCGCGCGGTCGGCCCGATCAAGCCGTCCCAAATACTCTTCGATCCGCTCGTCGGCGAGCTTGATCCATCCGGCCAGCTTTTGCTGCGTGAAGTTGCGCTTGCGGCTGTTCACCGCCTTGAGGCGCGTGCCGTCCACGGCAACCAGTTCCCGCCCGAACAGATCGAGCTTGCGGCACAGCAGCACGAATGCGCGAAACAGCGGCTTGAATGCTGCCCGGTTCACGCGCCGAAAATCCGCGATCGTGCGAAAGTCGGGACGCAGGCCGCCCAGCAGCCAGATCACTTCGAGATTGCGCCCGGCTTCCGCCGCCAGGCATCGGCTTGAGCGGACCCTATTGAGATAGCCATAGAGATAAAGCTTCAGCAGATCCGCGGGATCGTAGCCGGGTCGGCCCGTCGCCTTTGGCCGAAAGCGGTCAAAGCCCAGTTCCCCCAGATCCAGATCGTCGACAAAGGCCGCGATGAAACGCACCGCGTTGTCTGCCGCCACATAGTCATCGACCGAGGCTGGCAGCAGCAGCATTTGATCGCGCGATTGACGTTCGATGTAGCCCATGCCCGATCATACCGGATACGAAACCTGACGGGAATCCATCAGGCAGTTTTCGGACGGTCTGTCGTGTTTCCGATTGCGGCCAATGGCGAGTTTTCGGACGTTCTGACATGTTTGTCGACACTTGAGCGGCGGATGCTGACGCAATCTTGATGCTTACGGCATTGCCGCCGTTATGATTATCTCGACGTCATGCCTCGGGACCGCCGGACCCACGCCGTAGGTGGCTCGGGTGGGTTTCCCGACGTCTGCGATCCACGCATCCCACACAGTGTTCATTGCGTCATAATCGGCCATGTCGGCGAGTAGGATGTTTGCTCGGAGCAAACGGTCCCGGCCGCTGCCGGCGCGTCTCAGCATGTCATCGATTTTGGCCAGCACCTGACTGGTCTGCGCCTCCACATCGTCACCCGGCGTGCCGACCTGCCCGGCCAGATATACGGTGTCGCGGTGGACGACCGCCTGGCTCATGCGTTCACTCTCCTCGATACGCACGATCGTCATGCCGCCTCCTCCTTTGAGCCTGTAAGGTGCGCTCGCAGCCAGCTCGCCGCATCGGTACTCAGATGCTCAAGGCGACAACCCAGATGTCGAACCAGATCCGCGGCCTCATGAAAACATTCGGGTTGGTCGTTCCAAAAGGCACGGGCCGCGTGTTCGAGGGCCATGTCCGCCGCCTGCTGGGAAGCAATGCAGAGCTCGCGCGGATACTCCTGCCGGTGCTCGAGGCCTGACGGAGCATGCGCGCCCATACCGCTGAGTTGAGCAAACAGCTCGTCGCCTCGGCGCGCGCGAGTGAAATGTCAGTTGCTCACGTCGATCCCGGGCGTTGGCGCGGTGACAGCCTCATTATTTGTGGCGGCGATCGAGGATCCAGCTAACTTCGCCAAGTCGCGCTCTGTCGGGGCATGGCTGGGTTTGACCACTAGGCGTTACCAGTCGGGCGAAGTCGACTACGACGGGGCTTTGTTGCAAAACTGATGGCGGGGATTCACGCAGGGAATCGAGCGGTATAGATAGGCGTAATGCCCAAACCTGCCGCACCTGTGTATCGTACGACGAACTGGCCTGAGTATAATGCGGCGCTGAAGCGGCGTGGGTCGCTGGAAATATGGTTTGATCCGGAGATGCACTGGCTTTCGAAGCCGTGTGGTCGCCCTGGTCGCCCGATGCGGTTTTCAGACAGCGCGATAGAGCTGTGCCTGACGCTGAAGACGCTGTTCAACCTGCCTTTGCGGCAAGTGACGGGGTTGGTTTCGAGCCTGATCAAAATGGCGGGGCTGGATTGGTCGGTGCCGGATTATACGACGCTGTGCCGACGGCAGAAGACGTTGAAGGTCAACCTCGGCGGGCGGATCAGCTCGGGCGGACTGCACCTGCTGGTCGACAGCACCGGGATCAAAATGACGGGAGAAGGCGAGTGGAAGACGCGCAAACACGGACCGTCCTACCGTCGCCAGTGGCGCAAGGTGCATCTCGGGATTGATGCTGGGACGCTGGATATCCGGGCCATTGAGGTCACGACGAATGCCATTGGTGACGCACCGACGCTGCCCGTTCTCCTGGCGCAAATTCCCGGAGACGAGCGGATACTCAGCGTCGGCGGAGATGGCGCTTATGATACCAGGGACTGCCATGCCGCTATTGCCGGGCGCGGTGCCGATGCGGTCATCCCGGTCCGCCGCAACGGGCAACCATGGGCAGAAGGCGGTCCCGGCGTCGATGCACGCAATGGAGCGCTACGCGCGACAAAGCGGCTTGGTCGCGCAATCTGGAAAAAGTGGAGCGGCTATCATCGCCGCAGTCTGGTCGAGACCAAAATGCACTGCTTCAAACTCCTGGGCCAGCGCGTTGTCGCCCGCACCTTCGATCGTCAGATTACCGAGCTCAAAGTCCGTGCTGCAATTCTCAATCGGTTCTCCGAAATAGGAACGCCGGTGACCGTCCGCATCCAATAACATCTTCAAGTAAAACGTCGGTCATGCTCTCGCGTAATTATGCAACAAAGCCCTACGACGGCCATATCTCCCGGCGCGGCGACAACCATCTGCGCGGACTTTTGTACGAAGCGGCGACGGTGATTCTGACACGCACGATGGCGGACAGCGCGCTGCGTACCTGGGGGCTAAAGCTCAAGGCAAAAATCGGCTTCAAGCGGGCGGCCGTGGCCGTAGCGCGCAAGCTCGCCGTGATCATGCACACCATGCTCATGTTAGGCGAATTGTTTGACCGTTCGGTCCCTGCCGTGGCCTGAAAGACCCAGCAAACCAGAAAGGACTCGTGACGCGCCGAGCTGGAACTCTTTTACCCTTTGCGTTCAGACTTTGAGCGCGCCGAGTCGTCCCTGTCGGGGCGCGGACAGGATCATTCCGTAACCAGGTTGCAGTTGCCCATTCACGCAAATTGCGTCCCAGACATTGGAAGATCCAGCCCACGAAAGCCTATCATGCGGCGGGCCTGATCCCCAACTCCCGTGCCTGCCGTGTCACCGGCAACGCGTGCGAACGGTCGATCATCGTTTTGCGCTCGGCAACAGTCCCGCCTTCCCGAGTGCCCCGGACAAAAAATCGTTCACCAGCGTCAGTTCGCCGATCTTGGCGTGCAACGTCTTCACGTCGATCGCCGGCTCGGCCGGCTCGCTATGGCCTTCCGATCCGAAAACCCCCGCGGCCCCTTCCAGCAGTTGGCCCCGCCACGTCGTGATCTGGTTCGGGTGAACGTCGAACTGCTGCGCCAACTCGGCCAACGTCTTCTCGCCCTTCACGGCAGCCAGGGCCACCTTCGCCTTGAAGGCCGGACTGTGGTTCCGGCGTGTTCGCTTCGTCATCTGATCTCCTGTTCGGCAGCCATGCTGGCCGCCTTCAGGCAGAAACTCCACTTAGCAGCCTGTCCAGATTTGCCGAGCCACCTCTTCGACGACGCGCGCGGCGACCTTGAGCAGCCGCAGGTGAATGGTCGCGAACTCGGCGGTGCGAAGCGGGGCGGTTGCGGGCATAGCGTGCCGCACGGCCCACATCAGCCAGTAGGCGGCGGTGTGAAGGATGAGCCGCATCTGATTGGCGTTGGCCGAGCAGCAGGAGGTTCGGTCGCTCTTCAGCTGCGTTTTATGCAGCTTGATCAAGTTTTCCGCCTGGCCGCGGGCGCAGTAAAGCGTGTCATAGATCCGTTCAGCGCTGCCCTCGGCAAGCGAGGTGACAACGAGGCGGATGTCGAGGCCGAGGCTGCTCGCCTCGATGCGAGCAACGACGCGACGTTCGGTATTCCCCCAGGTTTTCGCAGCGTAGCGCGTCTCGGCGTAACGCCGTAGTTCGACCAGTCCCTGCAATGCCCGGTCGGTCGCGCAGGCATCGCCTTCCCGAACGATGACGGGATCGGCGTGGAGCGTGCGGTTGCCGGGCAGCCCGAAGATGTAGTCGATGCCGTTCGCCTCGCACCAGGCCATCGGCTCTGGCCGACCGTAATGACCATCGCCGCGCAGCGTGATCCGGGTATCGGGCCAGTGGCGACGGATACGTCGCACGAGCCGGCGAACATGGCCGGCGACTTCCTTGCCCGACGGCGTTTTGCCGGTGCGCAGCAGCATCGCAACCGGCCGCCCGGTAGCGGTGTCGTAGACATGGATCGGCAGGAAGCAGCGCTCGCCATAGTGCCCGTTCCAGAAGGAGACCTGCTGCGCGCCGTGTACGACGTCGACGGTATCGTCGATGTCGAGCGTCACCGCCGCAGGCGGCACGGGGTAGCTCGCGCAATAGAGGTCGACCAGCGTACCGGTCAGACAGATCAACTCGCGCGTAGTCGGCGCATTCTCCCACCGGCTCATCGTCGGCTGGCTGGCCAGCCCGAACGGATCACCCGGCAGTTTGCCGAGCGCCAGCTTGAATCCTGGATCATGCCGCAGGGTGTCAAGATCGTCGGCGTCCTCATACCCACACGAGATCGCCAGCATGCGGGCGCGCAAGATGTCGGCAACCCGGTGGATCACCCTACCCTGATCGCGCGGATCAGCGATGCAGGCGGCGAGCCGATCCGCGATCCCCAACCGCCGCTCGGCCTGTGCGAGCAGCAGTACGCCGCCGTCCGACGTCAGCCGACCGCCGTCGAACGCGGCGGTGATTTTCCGACCACGAATGGCTGGGAAGGTGAAGGAGAACCCACTATCGTCGGCCATGGCGGTCGTGGCACTTTCTGTCGGGAGCAAAGGGATGGTTCTCTACTCCAAATCAAAGACTTAGACCACGATCGCCACCACCGATTTGGGCTCCCGATGAACAATCCGGGCTAAGGATCGCCAAAATTTTCGGTATTGTAGAAATGACATTTCGATTAGACCGGTAGTAGTTGATCATCAGGGGAATATCATGCGGCATCGTCATTGCATCCTTGCGAGCTTCCTTGTGGGTTCGGCTCTTTTATCCCCGGCTGCCGCTTTGGCAGCCCCGGCCCGCAACATCGTCCTTGTCCATGGTTCGCTGATTGACGGATCGGGTTGGCGCGCGGTCCACGACATCCTGGTTCGCGATGGCTTCAAGGTTACGATCGTTCAGGAGCCGCTAACGAGTCTGGACGCCGATGTGCAGGCCACCCGGCGCGTCATTGATCAGCAGGATGGACCGGTCATCCTTGTCGGCCACAGTTATGGCGGCGCCCTGATCACCGAGGCCGGCGGCGATCCAAAAGTCCGGTCGCTTGTCTACGTTGCTGCCTTCCAGCCAGATGTCGGAGAGACCGTGGCGCAACTTGGCGCGTCGATGCCGGCTCTGCTCCCGCCGACCGCCGTGAAAGCATGGCGCGACGGTTATGTTACGATCGACCCGATAGCTTTCTCCCGAGATGTTGCAGGAGATGTGCCCAAGGCAGAGGCAGCATTCATGGCGGCGTCGCAAGTTCAAACCAACGCCAGCGTATTTACTCAGAAAATCACCACCGCCGCGTGGCGGGCGAAAAAGAGCTACGCGATCGTGGCGACCGACGACCGCGCCATCAGTCCTGCATTAGAGCTTTGGATGTACAAGCGAGCTGGATCCGCCGTGACGGAAATCAAGTCCAGCCATGTCGTCTACATGTCTCATCCGCAGGCTGTTGCGTCAGTGATCGAACGCGCCGCGCGGGAGGCAAACTAAAATGATGACGTCCGATGACGGCGAAATCACGATCGTTGTCACCCAGCGCGTACGGGCCGGCGAAAACCACAGACGCATCTGCTGTTCTAGTGCTGGATCTCCGCCGAGGCCGTCGAGAAGCATCTGGTGACGCCACGAAAGGATCTTGTCCCTCAGCGTGGTGTAGCTTCAGCGGCGTAGCCGCTTTGATCTCTGGGCATGGCCGGATTGAACCGCGCCGGATCTACCGGAGGCGGGGGGTTGTGAGTCACGCTGCCATATCGATGTTGTTTGCGGCAGCATAATATTGATCTTCGGCTTCGGCAGGCGGGATATTGCCGATGGGCTCCAGCAGCCGTCGATGGTTGAACCAGTCGACCCATTCGAGGGTCGCATATTCCACCGCTTCGAAGGACCGCCAGGGTCCAAGGCGATGGATGACCTCGGCCTTGTAGAGGCCGTTGATCGTCTCGGCTAAAGCGTTGTCGTAGCTGTCACCGACGCTGCCGACCGACGGCTCGATCCCGGCTTCGGCTAGGCGCTCGGTGTACTTGATAGACACGTATTGCGACCCGCGGTCGCTGTGGTGGACCAGGCCGCCGCGATGCGCCGGTCGGCGATCATGCAGCGCCTGCTCGAGCGCATCCAGCACGAAGCTGGCGTGCGCCGTCCGGCTGGCACGCCAGCCGACGATCCGCCGAGCATAGGTGTCGATAACGAAGGCAACGTAGACGAACCCCGCCCAGGTCGCGACGTAGGTAAAGTCCGACACCCACAGCATGTTCGGCGCTGGCGCATAGAACTGGCGGTTGACGTGATCGAGCGGGCACGGCGCTGCCTTGTCGCTGATCGTGGTGCGCACTGGCTTGCCCCGGATCACTCCTGCCAAGCCCATCTCGCGCATCAGCCGTGCGACGGTACAGCGGGCGACGGGCACGCCCTCCCTTATCATCTGCCGCCAGACCTTGCGCACGCCGTAGACCGCGAAGTTCTCGGCGAACACGCGTGCGATCTCCGGCTTGAGGGCCACATCCTGCCGCGCCCGCGCCGACAGGCGTGTCGGATCCTGTCGCTGCGCGACGCGCTCGTGGTAGGTGGATGGGGCGATCGGCAGGACGCGGCAGATCGGCTCGACCCCATAGGCATCGCGGTGATCGTCAATAAACGCGATCATCGCCGGAACGGGCGGTCGAGCTCCGCCTGAGCAAAATATGCTGACGCCTTGCGCAGAATCTCGTTGGCTTGCCGCAACTCACGGACCTCGCGTTCCAGCGCCTTCACCTTGTCGGCAACTTCGGTCGGGACACCGGCGCGCTTGCCGCTGTTGACCTCCGCCTTCTTCACCCACTCATGCAGCGTCTGCGGAACGCAGCCGATCTTCTCCGCGATCGACACCACGGTCGCCCATCTGGACGGGTGATCCCGCTCGTAATCGAAAACCATCCGCACCGCTCGCTCGCGGACTTCCGGCGCAAACTTGTTCGTTGTCTTGCTCATACAGGCTCCACCTTCTCAGGAGTTGGAGCCTCCGGCAAACACGGGGCGGTTCACTAAGTCGATCGTTGCGATACCGGAGTCCGCTTCTGGCAAGTGCGCCATAACGCCAGAGCGATGCCAAAATGGCACCGCATCCTTGATTTTGGTATCTCGTGAGCGTTTCCCGCATAGGAGAGAGTGTGGGCATGTCACTAGATGATTGAAGTAGTCTGAGTAGCAAGGCCGAAGGTCGCGACTTCTTAAACCCGATGAACCGGCCCGTCGGCGACTACATGGGCGGCCATCGTGTCCTCACGTGTCCCGCTGGAATCCTTATTAAAAACAATAGCCGCACCGGCGCTCTAGAATGGTGCAGGCGATCAAGAAGGTTCGCAAATGATACCTGTTCGCTGTCTCCTCGCCATTTCGCTGGCCATCGCGCTTTCAAGTCTCGCTTCGGCACAGACACTTCGGCCGGTGATGACTGCCGCAGTCGCTGACGTTGGTCGACCGGAGCAGGATCGAGTGCGGGATGGCGTCCGTAAGCCAGCCGAAGTTCTCTTCTTCGCCGGTGTGCGTCCTGGCATGACGGTCGCCGAACTGGCCTCGGGGGGTGGCTATTACACCCGCCTTCTTGCCAAGGCGGTCGGTCCGCACGGAAGAGTGTTGGCAGTCGTTACGGCAGCTCAACGGGCGCGTTCCAGCGGCATGGACGTCCTCAGGGCTATCAGCGGAAACTATCCCAATGTCACTATCCTCAACGTCGAGGACTATGCGCACATGGAACTTCCCCAAAGTGCGGATATGTTCTGGACGACTGAGAATTATCACGACTTTCACAATGGTCCGACGGCCGATATCGCCGGCCTCGATAGAGCAGTTTTCCGAAATTTGAAAACCGGCGGTCTTTTTTACGTAGAAGATCATAGCGCCGTGCCAGGGGCGGGCCTGGGCACTACCTCAACGTTACACCGCATGGACGAGGACGTGGCGAAGCGCGAACTGGCAGACGCTGGGTTTAAGTTGATTGCTGAAAGCGACATATTACGGAATCCTCAAGATAATCGGGGAGGGTCGAACAGCGAGGTCGGTCACTTCGTTACCGATCGATTCATGCTGCGACTGAAAAGATAGCGTTCGCGGGGCGGTCACTTTCATCTGAAAGACAGTTGTGCGTCTACTTCGGCGTCGGCTGCTAGAGCTAGACAAACAACGAAAAGCGCCCGTCGGCCTCCTGCTCCGGCCCGTGTTCGGGCGGTCGTCGACGAACAGTCGCAGGGAGAGATCGAATGTCGAAAGAACGCTCACAGGGGGTGGCCGAAATTCAAATAGACAACATTGTGGACGGTCAGCGGTTTGGACCGGTCACCATTTTAATTATCGGCATCGCGATCCTCGCTATGGCAAGCGACGGCTATGATCTCGCCTCCATGGGGTACATTGCACCAGAGCTTTTGAAACAGTGGCACCTACCTCCGACGGCCCTGGTCCCAGCATTCTCTGCCGGGATCATCGGAATGATGATTGGGGGACCTGCGATGGGCCGGCTTGGCGATCGCTTCGGCCGAAAGCCAATGATCATCGTTGGTTTGGGTCTGATTGGCGTTTTGAACTTTATCATCACGGGAGTGCAGACGACTGGAGAACTTGTCGTGCTGCGCTTCCTGACCGGCCTGATGGTCGGAGGCGTTTTCCCCAACGTCGGATCACTGATCGCCGAGATGACGCCGAGGCGCATCAGGGGACGAATGCTAATTCTCATCAGCCTCGGCGTGCCGCTAGGTATCGCGTTGCCTGGGCGAGTGGCGGCTACTCTGGTGCCTTCGTATGGCTGGAAAGCAATTTCGCTAGTCGGCGGGTCGGCGCTGATCGCGGTAGCTTTGGCGGTTGCACTGCTGATGCCGGAGAGCATCAAATTCATGGTCGAGCGCGGGGATCGCGGCGCACAGGCGCGCCGACTAGCCCGAAGGCTGCGGCCGGATCTCGCCATCGGCGAGAGTACCCTGCTTCTTGCGGCCGACCGCGGTCCTTCCGGCTCTGCGCAGGGCTCCATGAGACCATTGTTCGCGGGGGCGCTCGTGCTGGTAACGCCAATGCTTTGGATCTGCCAAGCCGCTAATCAGATGGCAAACTTCTTCTCGTTGACCTGGCTGCCGACTTTGCTGCAGGCGGCCGGCGCGAGCACCGCCTCTGCAGGAGCGAGCGCGTCACTGTTCTCCATCGGAGGACTGGCTGCAGGTCTCCTACTGCTGCTTATTATCGACAGGCTTGGCGTGGTTCCGCTTGTAGCTATGTTCATGATTGGCACGCCGCTGGTCGCCGGCATCGCGATGACCGATCTTTCGCCTGCCATGCATAATCTGGTGATCGCGGGCGCTGGATTCTGCGTGACTGGCGTGCAGTTGGGCCTCACCGCGCTTCTCGGTCTACTCTATCCGACTGCGATCCGCTCGATGGGGACCGGCTGGACCCAGGCGGCTGGGCGGCTCGGGGCGCTCGCCGCGCCAGTCGTCGGCTATGTTCTTCTCGGCCTTCACATTCCAATCAGCCGCCTGCCGATCGCCCCGGCCGCGCTCCTGCTGGTCGGTGGTATCGGATGCGCGGTGCTGACATGGGCCTGCCGTCGGCAATTCGGCAGCTTTCGCGTTGCCGAATTCTCGATTGCGGAAGGCGCGGCCGAGCCGCCGCTGGATCCCGTTGGCGGGATCGCCTGACTACTCTCAGTCTCAACGGGCCGCAAACTCCTGCAACCGGTCCCTCAGGCGTGTGGCGAAAGCATCTCCGGTGCGCTCGCGAAGGCGGGCTTCAGCTACTTCAAGGCCGTAACGAACATCGGCGAGCATCGAAAGGCCATCCTGCGTAAAGTCAATCGTCTTGGCTCGCCCGTCCGCAGGGTCCTGGCGGCGCACGACGAAGCCAAGGCCCTCCGCCCGATCGACCATCTCACGCATCGTCTGCTTGGTAACGCGCGCGAGCGCTGCAATGTCGGTCAGGCGAGCGCCCGCGAGATCAAGATTACGGTAGAGGCCGAGCGAAACCTCATTGACCGAGTGCCAGCCGCGGCCGTGCGCTACGCTCAACGCCTCGCGTGAGAAGCGGCGAGCGGATGTCCCGAAAAGCCGGCCAAGGTTATCGAACAGACTTTCCTTATCGTCAGCCTTTGGTTGCGGACCTGCCGTTGCGGCTTGCGTGTATTCTCTAAGACGGCTCTGCGTTTCCAGCAAGAACTGCCGGCCGAACGTGGTGAGGACGTCCTGGTCCGCCACTTTAATCCCATCGCGTAAACAAGCGAGCAGCCGCGACCCGGCGAGGGTCGGGTAAACGACCTTTGCGCGTCGGTCATGGGGGTCGGGCCGACGCTTAACCAGACCCATCGCCTCCGCTCGATCAACGAGTTCGATCATGCTCTGCTTCGTCACATTTGCCTGCGATGCGAGCACTGTGAGTCGCACGCCCGCGCAATCAAGATGATGGAACAGCGTGAGCTGAGCCGCTGAAACGGCTAGAAATCCTCCCTCCTGCGTCACACGGAGCTTTTCGCGGACGCAGCGGTCCGAGGCATGGAACAGCAGCGCTCCGAGGTTGCTAGCGCGCCATGTCGTATCCGGAAAAGGCGTTGTTCCAGGTACGTCCGTCAAGAGGGCAGATACGATCGTCACATAGGTCGCATAAAGTCTTCCCCCACAGCATACCAGCGGGAGGATTGATCAGGTAATATCCGTTGCCTCAGTCCGCCGACCCTATGCGATCCATTATGCTGCGGTATTCCGCGCTGGTGGGCACGTAGGGGCTAGTGCGGTTAAAATGACTTCGCCCGATAGCTTCGACCATCTCGTCAAGGGAGCCGATTTTATAGCCTGCGTCGATCAGCGTGGAGGGCAGACCGAGCGACACTACAAGCGCGGCCAGCGCGTCCGCGATGTCATCGCTTTCGGAGAGGCCGAGCGCGGCGGCTAGACGTGCGGACTTCTCGGGCAGATGTGGCGCGAGTAGACGGACGGTGTGCGGCAATGCGATGCCGATCAAAGTGCCGTGATGAACGTGCTGGTCGGCGCATACCACGGCGATGGCATGCGCTGGGCCGAGGCCCTTGTGGATCGCCGCACCACCGGCGAAAGCTGCAGCCATCAGCGAAGCACGCGCCGCTTCGCCTTCCGGCTCCAGTGCGGCATGGATGCTGGCGACGATCCGTCCGGCACCGTCAAGCGCAAGCGCGTCGGCGACCGGATTCGGTGGATCGGCGAAAAAGCCTTCCACGCAATGCGACAAGGCATCGATCGCAGTGGCCGCGATGAGCCGGCGAGGCAGAGTGCGAGCCAGGTCGGGGTCGCACAGCGCCACCCGCGGCACCAGTAGCGAGTGTCGGGTACCTATGACAGGGCTGCCCGTTACGAGATGCAATCCTGCCACCGGCGAGCTGTCGCTCCCTGTACCAACAGTCGTTGGTATCGCGATCAGCGGGACTACCGCTCGGATAAGTTCGGGTTTGCCGACCAGCGCTGCGGCGTCGGTCAGGCCGCTCCCAATTACCGCAACCACGATCTTTGCGGTGTCCAGCACCGAACCGCCTCCGAGCGCCACCACGCAATCACAATCCGCATCCTGATAGGCCTGCAAAGCGCCATCGGCGCCCGCCGCCGTCGGGTTTTCCGGCACATCGAGGAAAGTAGCGACGATTCCGGGGGCGGCCGCCTGCACCGCTTTCACCGACCCTGCTCGCTCAAGCCCACGATCGCTTAGCAAGAGAGGACGTTGCGCGCCCAATTGCGCTAACTCTGCCGGCAGCGCAGCAAGGGATCCGGATCCGAACACCAGCCTCGGCAACGATAATGCAAGACCCATTTTTCCCCTCCGGCCGGTGCGCGTCCGGCTTATTGCAACGCGCGATCAAGAATAGTAAGGAAGCCGAACGGTGTCTAGTCCGTTAGCGGCCAGGCAACCCGACGATTAACCGCCATGCGAAGTGGCACGAACGATCAGGAGAGCGTGGTGAACGAGATGACGTCGATCCAGCCGTTAGGGCGCCGCACAACACATTTCATTGACGGACAGTGGTCCGAGCCCGGCGGCCGCACATTCCCCGACATCAACCCGTTCAACGGCGAAGTCATCGCGGACATTGCCGCGGGCGGACGAAAGGAAGCCGAGGCGGCAGTCGCCGCGGCAGCTGCGGCGTTCCCGGCATGGGCGGCAATGCCGCCGGCCGAGCGTCAACGGCTGTTCCTCAAGGCGGCCGACATCACCGAGAGACGACTGGAGGAGATCGTCAAGATCATGGCGATCGAGAACGGGTCGAGCAGGGTGTTTGCCGCGTTCCAGATCCGGCTGTCCGCAGCCATGTTGCGACAGGCAGCGAACTACGGCTACCTCCCTTGCGGCGACGTCATGCGCTCCGACAATCCCGGCCGGGTCGCGATGGTGACCAGGAAGCCTTTGGGCGTTGTCGCAGGGTTCACGCCCTGGAACGGGGCCTTCTACCTCGCGTGGCGCGCCTTCCTGCTGCCGATGGCATGGGGAAACACGACGGTCATCAAGCCTTCCGAGCTGGCTCCGATCTCCGCAGGCCTGATCCACGCCGAGATCCTCGAGGAAGCCGGCTTTCCGGCGGGTAGCTTCAACCTCGTCACCCACGCGCCAGGCGAGGCTGCGGCGGTCGCCGACGTGTTCTTCGAAAGTAAGGCGGTGCGGTGCATCAACTTCACCGGCTCCGACAAGACCGCACGGATGCTGGGGGAACGCGCCGGTCGCGCGCTCAAACGGATGGTGCTGGAACTGGGCGGCTTCAACCCGATGATCGTCATGGGGGATGCCGACATCGACGAGACGGTGCGGGCCGCGACGTTCGGCGCCTTTTTACATCAGGGTCAGGTGTGCATGAACACGCGCAAGATCTATGTCGACCGTTCGATTCATGACGAATTCCTGAGCAAGCTGGCAGCCAAGGTAGGCTGCCTCAAAGTGGGCGATCCCGCCGACCCGAGCGTGATAGTCGGGCCCCTCATCAACCAAGCTGCAGTGGACCAGACGGCGGCCCGTATAAAGGACGCGCTAGATCGCGGCGCGACGCTGGTCCTTGGAGGTAAGTCCGAAGGGTTACTGTTCGAACCGACGATCCTCGCCAACGTTCCCAAGGACGCCGTCTGCACGACCGGCTGCGACGAGACATTTGGCCCGATGCTGGTGGTCGAGGCATTCGACGACGCAGAAGAAGCTCTAGCGGCGGCTCAGGACACGCCGTACGGCCTCAGCGCCTCGATCATGACGCGCGACCATGCCCGCGCGTTCGACATGGCGCAGCGCTTCGACACCGGCATCGTGCACATTAACGCGCCGACCATGGCCAGCGAGGCGTCGCTCCCGGTCGGCGGCGTCAAGGACTCGGGCTGGGGCCGGTCCGGCCACTACTCGATGGAAGACTTCACAGAAGCCCGACTGGTGACGATGACGAACGGGAAATCCTTCTATCCGTTCTGACGCGTAACAGCGATGGGGCCCGTCCCGGTTCCGGCCGGTGACGGGCCCCATCTCGTCTTCTGTGCCGTTGGCGGCTAGAAGCTGCCCAATGGAGTTGGTAGCATCAGCGCGGAAGATCATCGACGGGGAACGGCTGGCATGACAGCCGAGATCGAGTGCGAGCACGACCGGCTCGCCCTGCAGATATCCGCGATCCGCTCGCACGAGGCTCTCGGCCGTTCGCTGGCGTTGGACCGGCTGCTCCAGTTCCTGTTCGACTGCTCCGTCGAGGGACGAATCCCGAAAGGCGTCGAGATCGCAGATCAGGTCTTCGGCAAGGCGGTCGGGAACGACCAGGATTCGCCCGTACGCGTCCACATCCACCGATTGCGCCGCAAGCTCGACGAATACTACGCGGGTCTGGGCGCGGATGCAGATGAACGGGTCATACTGCCCAAAGGCGGGTACCGGCTGGCGCTCGAGCCGATGCGCAAGAGCGCAAGTTCGGTCGAAACGACAGGACATGTCGATAATCTTAGCGCCGGTGGCACGATTCGTCCCTTCTCGCAGGTGCTTCTGGCTTCGGCCGGTCTGTTGCTGCTTCTGCTGCTCGTCGCTTCCACCACGTGGTGGCTGGCCCGGCGTCCGGACGCCTCCCTCCGGGTGGTGCGGGCCAGCGCCGCCTGGCAACCGGCGCTCACCAACGGGCGAAAGCTCGCGATCGTGCTCGGTGACTTTTACATCTTTGGCGAGCGTGATGCCGACGGAGACATCGCGCAGCTCGTTCGCCGATTCGATGTCAATTCGCCGCAGGACCTTCGACAGTTTCTATCCCAAAACCCCGAACGGGCACCTAGCGACGTCGATCTGGGGCTCGACTATCTGCCGCTCGGGACCGGCGGCGCACTGCGCGCGGTCGTACCAGTCGTCAGGAGCGACGACCGAACCACGAGCCGGGACTTCGTCGTCCCTGCGTCTCAGCTCTCCCCGGAGATGCTCAAGCTCACCAACTTAGTCTATCTCGGCTATCTCAGTGCGCTCGGCCCCTTGCGCGACCCGGTATTCAGCAACTCGCGTTTCAAAATTGGAGGCTCATACGACGAGATCGTCGATCGCCGGACCGGGAAAAGCTACATGGCGGGTTCCCATCTTGACGAAACCGCTTCGAACTCAACTCAGGACTATGCGCTAATCACGTGCTTTACAGGGGTGTCGGGCAATTGGATCACGGTGATCGCGGGCACGCGCGATGCCGCGCTGATGCAAGCGGCGGACTACGCGACCAGACCGGACGGTCTGGCGGCTGCAACCCAGTCGATAACGCCGGGCACGGCGTTCGAGGCGCTGGTGGCCGTGGAGAGCCTGCGCAACGTGGGGCTGCGTGCGCGGCTGATCGTACTTTCTCCGAGACGGGGCGAGATCGACTGGTCGGGACGGCGGAGCCAACGTTTTCCAGATGCGCTCGAAACGTCATCGACACGATGATAGCCAGGCGCCTGCGGATCACCACCGAACCTCGCGCATCGACCGGTGAACGTTGAAAAACGGTTCGCAACCTGCCGCCGAGCTGGGACCCGGGATACCTCTTCGACGGGGCGAGCAATGTCGCGCGTCAGGAGAGTACAATGCATCTATCGCTCGCTGGCGCAGCGCTCCTCGCCGCGCATATCCCGCTCTGCGCTCAGGCGCAGGAGGTCCCCTCCCCGCAGGCGTCCGACGCGAATCAAGACATAATCGTCACTGCGTCGCGCACAGACCTCCTCGGACAGGCGACGACTGCCAGCCAAGGGACGATCACGCGTGAGGAGGTCTCGCTACGGCCCGTCTACCGGCCTGGCCAACTGTTCGAAAGCATTCCCGGCCTCGTGGTCACGGTCCACTCGGGCGAGGGCAAGGCAAACCAGTATCTTATCCGCGGATACAATCTCGACCACGGCACCGACTTCGCGGTGTTCGTCGACGACATGCCGGTGAACCGCCCGACCAACACCCACGGCCAGGGCTATACCGACCTAGCCTTCCTGATGCCTGTCACCGTCGCCGGAATCGACTACACCAAGGGTCCATATTACGCCGGCATCGGAGACTTTGGGTCGGTCGCCTCCTCGCATGCCGGGCTGGAGAACGAACTCCAGACCCAGGCGACAGTGACGATCGGTACGGAGGGCTACCAGTCGGCCGTGGCCACGCAAACGCTTCGTTTCTCGGGCGGCCAGCGGCTGCTCGGTGCCGCGGAGGTCAGTCACTATAGTGGCCCGTGGGAACCAGGGCAGGACTTCCGCAAAGTGAACGCAGTGTTGCGTTACAGCCGAGGCGGGAAAAGCGATGGCCTCAGCATAACGGGCATGTTCTACCAGAGCACAGGCCTACTTACGACAGATCAGCCTCTGCGCGCCATCCAGAGCGGGCTGATAAGCCCGTTCGGCACGCTGGATCCAAGCGACGCGAGCCGATCGATGCGCTACAGCCTATCCGCGCATATCGACAAGTCGCTCGGCTCCGGCCGGTTTGCGGCAAGCCTGTACGGCATCCATAGCACGATGACGCTCTGGAACAACTTCACGCACTATCTCGACGATCCCGTGAATGGCGATCAGGAGGAGCAAAACGAGACCCGCACCACCGTGGGCGGTGCGCTCGCCTACACGCTGAAGGGGAAGTTGGGTGCCATCGGCGCCGATCTGACGCTCGGACTGCAAGCGCGGTACGACACCGTGTTCGCCGACCGCCGCCACACCGTCGGCCGAACGACCACCCTACCCTATTGCGAATTCGAACAAGCGGACGGGTCGGCGCTCGTTTTCCCAACGGTGGGCGGCTACTGCACCGCGGACCGGGCGCACCTCCTTGACCTCGCGCCATACGCCCAGGCCACCTTCCGCCCGACGCCGTGGCTCCGCGCGGTGCTGGGGCTGCGCGAGGAATATTATGCCGCAACCGACACGAGCATCACCACCGGAACTGGGGGGCGCGGGCACGAATGGCTGACCCAGCCGAAGGCGAGCCTGATACTAGGGCCGTGGGCCAAGACCGAGCTCTATCTCAGCTACGGTCGAGGCTTTCATTCGAATGACGTGCGCGGCGTGTTCGGCACGGTGCCGCAGCAGGGTGCCCCGCTCGCAAGCGGACCCACCCCGCTGCTCGCCACTACCAACGGTTACGAGGTCGGACTTCGCAGTGACATCATGCCGCGGCTGCAGTTCCAGCTCGCGGCGTTCCAGCAGGATTTCGGATCCGAGCTGGCCTACAATGCCGACATCGGCCAGGACGAAGCGGGTGCCCCCAGCCGGCGCCGCGGAGTGGAGGTATCGGCGCAATACCATCCCGTGCGCTGGCTGGAACTCAACACCGACCTCGCCTTCTCACAGCCGCGCTACCGCGGCGCCAACCTCGCCGACTTCAATCTGAGAGGTCCGTACATCGCCGATGCACCCGACTTCATCTATTCGGCTGGCGTCTTGGTGAACGGTCTGGGCCGGTGGTCGGGCGGGCTGCAGTGGCGACGGCTCGGCACCCACTCGCTGACCGATGGCCCCCGCGATCCGACCGACGGGGGCTACAGCGAGTGGAACCTCGACGTCCACTACGCCCTGCCTGGCGGTTTCAGTGTCGCGATCAGCATCTTCAACCTCTTCCAGAGCCACGACGATGCCGCCGACTACTACTACACCACGCGCCTTCCCGGCGAACCGGCCGAGGGGGTGGCCGGCTATCAAGTGCATCCCCTGGAGCCGCGCTCCGCGCGATTCTCGCTGAGCAAGACGTTCTGACTTGGCGCCAGGGGATTTCACGAAGCCTCAGCGACGAACTAGGTTCTGCCACGGGGGGCTGGCGGGCGGATAGCCGCTGGCGATCTCACGATAAACCGTCTGTGTGTAGCTCGGAAACATCGGGCTCGAGCCAACCTCGGGCAGCGCTTGGACAACCTCAGCCTCAGACTTGCCGGCGTAGACCATCGCCTTCACCTGCTCGCGCCGCTGCTCCGCATCGCGCAACCGCGCCTCAAGCTGCGCTCGGCTCTCGATTTCGCCGTGGCCTGAGACGATCGTTTCGGCCTTGAGCGCCAAGATCGCGCGAACCGCTTCCATCCAGCCAAGAGACGACCCGCCGATGTGCACGACAGGGAACCGGCCGATGTTGGTGGTGACGATATCGCCGCCGTAGACGACCTTCTGCGCCGGAAGATACACGATTAGATCGCCGCTAGTGTGCGCGGGCGCAACGTACATGAGCACCATCCGCACTCCGTCCAGCGTCATAGCCTCCGTCGCCCCGATCGTGCGCGCGGGCAGGTAGCCGGCCGCGAGATTGCGGTATAGCGGCCCGTTGACCGGTCCGCCGTCCTGCGCGGCGGCACTGGCCTGGATCTCCGCGCGAGCGTTTTCCTGCGCGATGACGGCCGTGCCGGCCGGAAGGCCGGGGACCCCGCCGATATGATCGGGATCGGCGTGCGTCAGGATGGCGGTGTTGACCGCCTTCGGCGTCACGGTCGCGATCTGCGCCAGCTCTTTGCGCGCGTCGTCGGCCGTGTACTGCGCGTCGATCACAACGACTCCCGTGTCCCCGACCACGAATCCCGAGTTGGATCGGCCGCCGCTGACCCAGTACGCGCCTCCCTTGAGGTGATGGACCGCGAGCGTGACGGGGCCGGGACCCTGCTGCGCGGCAGCGGGGGCGGACGCCAGTGCGATCAGCGCCAGCGTTAGTCGGACTCCATTATTCACCAACATCTCTCATTTCCTTTTCTTTTATGCCGTATTGGGGCCGCGACCCCAAATCTTGCTGTCAGCTCGTCAAACCCACTTAAAAAGGTGGGTCGCCCGCAGGAGTTACGGTTCTCTCGATCCAGCCCCCGCAACCATTGGAGGTGGCGTCCTTGCGGCCTAGGGAAGTCAACGCGTTCAGGCGAAACTCCTCCCCAGGAACCAGTACGTCCCCACCGCGACAAGTCCTGCGGCGCAGACGTCCACGGTGATAGACCGGGGAATCGTCAAGTGGACTCGCCGCAGCGCTATCACGAAACCCGTGAGCAATAGCACGATCGTCAACTGCCCGATCTCGACACCCAGGTTGAAGCCGACCAGGATCTCGGCGAGCTTCTGCGGCGGCAGTCGGCTTTCCAGCAGATCCGCCGCGAACCCGAACCCGTGGATCAGTCCGAAGACGAGCGTCACCACCAGCCGAATGCGGCCCGCATCGCGCAAGTGCCCAGAAACCATAATGTAATTGGCCGAGAAAATCGCCGAACCGACCAGCAGCAGCGGTGGAAGTAGCCCGATCCCGAACAGGCGTAACGCCGCCATCAGCGCCAGGCTTCCCCCCGTCCACAACGCAACGGTACCCGGGCGGCCGGACGCTACGGAAACATTCTCCGCGCCGATCAGGGCGATAGTGAGCGCCACCAGCGCGTCGATGAATTCCGCATGCGGGCGAATGACGCCCGTCACTGCTAGCGCCAACGTCAGACTGTGCCCGATAGTGAAGCCGGTGACCACGAACACGAGGTCGCGTAGCCGTCGCGAGATCAGCACCAGCCCCAGAAGGAACGACATGTGATCGATCCCCGTGAAGATGTGCATGATACCCATGCCGATGAAGCGAAGCAGACTGGCGCTCTCCAGTCCCGCCCCATTGGCGCTTCCCAAGTCGATGCCCGGGTCGTCGGCCGTGATGAGCTGCTCGATGAAATCCCCGTCAGGCCGCTGGATCTGCGCGAAGTTGACGTGGGTCGGCACCAGATCGAAGAAGGCAGCATCACGCAGCCGCATCTTGTCGACGGATAAGCAGGCATACTCGAACTCGGCGCGGCGAAACCCGGGTGCCGCGATCAGCATGCGCGGCGGCGCGGCCAGCTTGCACGCCTGTCCCCCGGCATCGACACCCAGCCGCGCGCGCAAGTACGTGAGCAGCGCCCGGTCATCAGGCCGACTTCCGTCGCGCATGATCCTCTTTGCCTCGACGTCGGCGACGCTGAAGTTGAGGTGCACGACTGACCCGTCGATAGTCCATGCGCCATGCGACTCGCTGCGCGTATGTGCCGCCGCAGGCATCGCGAAGAATAGGCTATATGTAAGCAGAAAGGCGATCATCCATTTCACTGATAGCCCTCGGCCGTCTGCACGTCCGCACGCTTGCGCAGGAAGCGCTCATTGGCGCCGGTGAGCTGCTTGGTCTGTACGTCGATGAAAGCCGCAAGGACCTTGTCACGTGCGTCCGCGAAGGGCTCCGCAACGGGGACGATGTTCTTTCGGATCACCAGAAGGTGAACGCCGTCAGGTAACCTGACCGGTACTGAGACGTCACCCGCCTTCAGTGCCCGCGCGACGGCGAACAGCCGATTACCGAGATGAATTCGCGCGGCAAAGTAGAATTCGTCTCCGCCCGCCATACGCCCTGAATGTGGAGCAGCCCGATTCGCCGCGACATCGTCCAGTCCGGCACTACGCAGACCAGCGACTGCCGCGTCGATTTCGCGGGTTGTGGCATCGCGATGCAGGACGTGATCCGCGACCTCAATTACCCCTTCGCTCTCGAACACCCCCCGGTTGTGATTGTAGAAATTCTGCAGATCCTGCTCGCTGGGCTGCGCTATAACGGCGTCCGCCGCGCTCTGCGCCTCAACGGCGCCGACGAGAGCCTGCCGGACCTCGATCGTGTCGGACTGGAGACCGAGTTCGACGCCGCGTTGCACGTAGAGCTCCTCGCGGATCATGTCGTCCAGAGTCTTGTGCTTCTGCGCTGGGGTCGCCTGATCGAGAGACACGTCGTACAACGCCCGGAGCTGCCCGATGTAATCGCTCATGAGGATCGGGACCTGGTTGACGAGTGCAACATCCTCCGCCGGTACGTACGACGTCCGAGTGCCTTTGGCCGTAAACAGACCAAGTCCCGCGATCGCCAGGCCGAGCAGCGCGCCGAACGCACACAGCAGCAGCGAGCGGCGCGCGCCGGGTCGAGCGAGCGACCACATGTCGCGTTTCTGACCCGCCCCATGAGTCGGATCGGAAGTAGGTGCAGGTTGCGCTGAATCAGTCACGGTCGGTGGGCTCCCGCTGGCCGGGCCGGGACAGCGACGCGGTGTATACGGCGATCGTGCGCGCCTCCACCGCCGTCAGGATCCGGGAATAGGCGGGGCTTTTCCCTCCCCGCCCCTCGCGGATCGTAAGCTCGAGCGCTGCCGGCGTGCCGCCGTACAGCCAAGCGTCGTCGAGCAGATTGGGTGCCCCGACGGCCTCGTCGCCGGCCGCATCGTCGCCATGACAGTCGTAGCATCCCCCGCTCCCGGCATACAGCTTCGCACCGCGCGCTGCCGCTGCCGCATCGGTCTCCGCGCCATGCTTAAGCTGTAGAAATTGGATGACGTCGCGTATCTGGCCGGGCGTCATCGGCGGGATCGGCTCGAGCGCATAGGGTTTGGCGTGCGCATAGGCCGGCATGGAGGCGAGCTGCCATCCCCGTGGATCGCCGGAGCGGATGCCGTGGAGGACGATCTGCTCGATCTCGGCCACCTTTCCGGTGCCGTAGAGGAAGTCTTGGTCGGTCAGATCCGGTACGCCTCGCCCCTGATCCGGGCTTCCGTCGCGGTGACATGATGCGCAATGCCGCTTGAACCCCGCCTTCCCCAGCGTCAGAGCCGTGCGAGCGAGCGCCGGGCGGTCGAGGATCGTCTCGGGATCGACCCGCATCAATTGTTCGCGGGCGTGGCGATCCTGCGTCGTGATCGCTGCGGCGACGACCGTGCCCAGCAGGGCGGTCGATACGCTCAGCATCGTCATCAGGCGCAGCGAGGGGCTCATCGATCTCCTTTGCAAGCGAGCGGCCGTCCGCCAATTGAGCCATCACCCTCCACGGACGCGGCGGGAACGGACTGTTGCACCTGCCTCGGTCCGGCAACACTTTCACGGTTTCGGAACCGTTCGCGGATCGTTACATTAGGTTGATCGAGCTTTCGGCGACCGTCGCTCATGAGGGCTGCAGGGCATGCCGGTCGGGAAACCCAGCGCATCTCTGACTGTCTTACTCGCAATGTCGGCCAGAGCTCGTTTCAGCGCGAACAGCAGTCCGTTCTATGGCTGGCGCCATCGACCGGTCGGATCAAACCTTCACCACTGCTGGCTCGACCGCGAACGGCTGATCGTCCACCTCGTAATTGTGGACGAAATCGTGTGGCACTTCTGGCCCCCAGCTCGCGAGACTGTCCTCCATAGCGTAGTTGGTCGGCGTCCACAAAGCGTGGTCGTCGATGTGATCCATGTCAGAGAAATACTCGAACCACGATCCCCACGGATCCTGGATGTAGTGAAAGAAGTTGGACCCGATCGTATGTCGACCGAAGCCCCAGTCGCCGCGCCGGCTCTTAGCCAGCAACGCCTGGCCGCCACGACCGACCTCGTCGGGATCCTGTACTTGGAAGCTAGCATGGTGGAAGCCGACCCCGGGCGACTTGGCAAAGGCGACGACATGGTGGTCCGAGTCCTTCGTCGCGCAGGTAAAGGCGATGATGTCCTGTGCTTGGTCAGCAAGCCCCATCCCCAATGCTTTGGTCACAAATTCGACGCTTTCCGGCACGTTCGGACTGAACACCAGGATGTGGCCGAGCCGAAGCGGTTTGGCCGGAGGGTAGGCGCTATGAGGGAGGACGGCTGAGCGGCGCTTGCGTACGATCCGTCCAGGCGCGTTTACCTCGAACGACGTCTCGGCCGCAACGAGCTCCGCGTCGGCCCGCTGCTCGGAAAGGTGGATCAGCATGTCATGCGGATCTTCAATCCAGAGCCCGTTGTCCTCGAAGCCCGCCGGGGCGGCGACCAGCTTGCCGCCATGCACCGGCACGGCGGCGGCGATGCCATCCAAATCCTCGGCGCGCAGGGAGATGTGATGCAGGCGCTTGCGTGCATATCCACCCAGGAGAACGATCGAGTCGCGATCTTGGCCCTCGCACCGGATGCGGGCAACGTCGCCATCGACGTCGGCGACGAGCCCCGCATCGGTATAAAACCGCACACCCGGCGTCACGTCCGGAACTTCCAGCGTCATCGACAATGCGCCAAGAACGGCCATCTCTATCTCCTCAGGCTGGATCGGCGACCCGGTTTTCGATGGCCCCGATCCCGTCGATTTCGCAACGGACGATATCGCCCGGCTGCAGGAACTGTTGCGGATCCATCCCTATGCCGACGCCCTCCGGGGTACCTGTTGCGATCAGATCGCCTGCCTCGAGCGTGAAAGCCGTCGAAAGGTACGCAATCTGCTTCCAAAGGTCATTGACCATCAGGCCGGTATTGCTCGATTGCCTAAGCTCGCCATTCACATAGGCACGCAGGTCCAGATTGTGGGGATCTGGCAGTTCGTCGGCGGTGACGATCCAGGGACCGATTGGCCCATGCGTGTCGAAAGACTTACCCATCGTGAAGGTGGGGGTGTGGAATTGCCAGTCCCGAGCCGAAACGTCGTTGGCGACCGTATAGCCGAACACGTGGTCCTTCGCGTCCGCCTCACTCACGTGCTTCGCCGGGGCGCCAATCACCACCGCCAGCTCCACTTCGTAGTCCAGCTTCTCCGTCACACCGGGTTCGATATGATCATAAGGACCGGCTAGACAGGTCGTCTGCTTGTTAAACCAAGTCTGATGCTTGGCGCGCGCGACCCCAAGCTTGTCCGCCTCTTCAAGGTGCTTGGCGTAGTTCATACCGATCGCCAGATATTTCCCCGGCCGCTCGATCGGGGCAAGCAGTTCCACGTCGGCCAGCGCGACAACCGTACAAGCGGTCTCGATGTGCGATCGTATCTTCTCGAGCGCTTCAAAGCCGCCGTCAATAACCGCCTTCATCGTGTAAAAACCAAGCGCGGCCAACGGCACGACGCCATCGTCCTTGACCGCGCCGACCTGAACTTCACTGCCCTGCCGATACCTGACTAACTTCACGTCTCATCCTTTCGTATGCTTCGATGCCGTGTTCCATGATATTCGCCATTCGTTACAACGGAGCGATCCCGAACAGACTCTCGGCATTTTGGTGGGTTATCTTCCGCATCGCGTGGTCGTCGAGCGGCGCGGCGCGAATAAACGGCACCGCCTCGGCAGTCTGCTCGTAGGGGTAATCGACCGCGAAGAGGATGCGATCACTCCCGAACATGTCGAGGCAGAATTGCAGCGGTGGATTGCTCATCATCCCGCTAGTAGTGATGTGAAAATTGGTCCGAAAATATTCCGACGGCAGGCGCGAAAGCCGCTTCATGCCCAATGGCTCTAGGCCGCCGCGCCGCAGGATGTTCTGGTAGCGGTTATCGAGCCGCCCCAGCCAGAACGGCAGCCCTTCACCCAGGTGGCCCAACACGATCTGCAGCGTTGGGAAAGTCTCGAACACGCCGCCGAGGATCATACGCACCACGTGCACCGAGGCGTCGGCGCCGAAGCCCCAAAGCGCGCCCATCATGCCATAGTCCGAATAAGGCTTGATCATCGCCTCTGATGGGAAAGCGGGATGGATATAGACCGGAGCATCGCACGCCACCGCCGCTTCGAAGATTGGCCAGAATTTCGGATCGTCGAGATACTCACCATGAGTGTGCGAGTTGATGATGATCCCGCCGAGCTTGAGGTCGCGGTTGCTGCGATAAACTTCACGCGCAGCGCGCGCCGGGTCCTGCGGCGCCACCGCCGCCAGACCGGCGAACCGCGTCGGATGCCGCGCGATCGCTTCCGCCAACCGGTCGTTGGCAAGCGTTGCGAGTTCGGAGCCGAGGCCGGCGTCGAATGCCTGCACACCTGGCGACGTAATACTAAGCAGGTGCATGTCCACGCCGAACTCGTCCATTTCGCCAAGACGGAAATCGAGGTCGGTCAATTGCCGCACCGCTTCGGGTCGACTGTAGTAGATCGACAGGTACCGCGCCGGCGCGGAGTCGAGGTGCTTCGTCAGTTTGATATACTCGTCGATGTACTCGACAGGCGCAAACGCTTCTTCCGTGGCGATCAGGCGCATCAGCGGTTCAAGCCCGCGCGGCTTGCAACTGAAATTTGCCCTCTCCGCGGCAATGAAACGTTCATCGATTGATCCCTCCAGAAATGCGCCATTCAATCTGCGCTTCGTCAATGCTACTACACCTCGGCGCTGGTCCGGAGATAACAAATTCATTCGAGCGATGCGGTAGATCCCCCGGACTGACCGCTTCTACTATCGCGTTGCCCGCTTGGCATGGCGGTCCTATGTCCTCTTCCCGATAGACCGGAGAGGTTGGTACAAGCGTGAAATTGAATCATCTGCGTGACGTGATCGCCGTGGCCGAGCATGGAAGCCTGCGGGCTGCCGGGCGTCACCTCGGCGTGGCCCAACCCGCGATCACCCGTAGCATTAGAGAGATGGAGCACGAACTCGGCGCGACGCTCTTCGAGCGTCATGCGAAAGGCGTACGCCTTACCGAGATCGGACAGGCGTTCGTGCGCCGGGCGAGCGCTGTCCATTCGGAGCTTCGTCGCGCACGCGAGGAAGTCGAGCAGCTTAAGGGCCGCAACGTTGGGGAAGTTTCCGTATCGCTTTCGACGGCGTCCAGTCTCAGCCTGATGCCATCGGCGGTAGCCGCATTCCGCAAGCAGTATCCTGACGTTGTCCTAAAAATCGCCGAGAACTTCTTTCAGGCCGTGGAGCCTGAGGTTCTTTCCGGCGCTGTCGACTTTTACGTGGGCCCGGTCGACATCAGCGCGGCGTCGCAGCAGTTTGCAGTGGAGAAGCTGTTCGACAACCGCAGGATCGTGTTGGCGCGCAAAGGCCATCCGCTCGCGGGCGCACTCACGCTTCGAGAACTCGCCGGCGCCGAATGGATCCGTCCTGTCCTGTCCGGCGGCAATACGGAGGTGGACTTCGATCTGCTCTTCAAGGAGCAGGGACTCGCTCCGCCCAAAGTCGCACTTCATGCTCGCTCGGCGATGGTGACCCTCCTGTCGATAATAACCTCTGACCTGATGACCGTGCTCCCGCAGCAATGGATCGACCTCCCCTTGATCGCCAACGTGATCGAGGCCGTGCGCCTTGACGAGCCGCTGCCGGGCGTACCCATCTGCATCGTCCGTCGGCGGGACATGCCGCTCACACCAGTAGCCGAATTGTTTTGTGACCTGATGCGACGCGCCGCCTCCAGCTATCTGCATCGTCGCGATCAGGAATTGGCCAACCCGAGTAGCGGACCACTCTAACCGCGAAGTCCGCGGCGACTTTACCGACGATAACCGATACGCTCTCGCTCGACGCGTTTTGCCATCGTGTCGAGACTCTCTGCGCAACTTAGTCCTAGACGTCTTGGCGCATGACGGCTGGAAAGTCGTGCGACCGCCGGACAACGGATCGGGAGCGGGCAATGGTGGGCATTCAGGATACGTCTGTGGTGATCGTAGGGGCGGGCCCGAGCGGCCTCGCTCTCGCGATCGAACTTGGTATGCGCGGCGTCGAATGCGTCGTTGTCGAACGCAACGACCGCGTGGGATATGCCCCACGCGCGAAGACGACCAACGTCCGCACACGCACGCACCTGCGTCGCTGGGGGATCGCCGATCGGCTGGCCGCAGCCTCCCCGTTCGGCATCGATTATCCGACCAACGTATTGTTCGTCACCAAGCTCGCAGGACCGATGGTGGCGCGGATACCCAACGCGTCCAACTGCGCGCCGAATCGGGATGATCGCTACCCCGAGCACGGACAATGGATACCCCAGTACAAGCTGGAACAGGTGTTGCGGGAGCATGCAGAGAGCCTGCCGTCAGTACGCATCCAGTTCAGTACCGTCTTCGTAAGTGCCGTGCAGGATGACGAAGGCGTCCAAATTATTCTGCGCGATGTCGCCGGTGGTGGCGAATCGACGGTCTCAGCACGCTTTCTCGTCGGAGCCGACGGTGCACGCAGTGCGGTGCGCGAGGCGATCGGCGTCGCTATGTCCGGAACCTACGGGCTGTCCCGCAATTACAACATCGTGTTTCGGGCGCCAGGGATGGCGCAGGCCCATGATCATGGTCCCGCCTCCATGTACTGGCAGCTTAATCCCGCCATGCCTGGCCTGATCGGTCCCATGGACGAAGGCGACATCTGGTTCTTTATGCCCACCCGACTGCCGGAAGGCATTACTGTCACCAAGGAAGCCGCGATCGCGATGATACGCGAAGCGACTGGAATCGATCTTCCCTACGAGATCCTTAGCAGCGACGAGTGGGTCGCGAGCAGCCTTATCGCGGACAGCTACCGGGACCGTCGCATATTCCTGATCGGAGATGCCTGTCATTTGCACCCGCCATTCGGCGGTTACGGTATGAACATGGGGCTCGCGGACGGCGTGGATCTGGGATGGAAGCTGGCTGCGGTCTCGCTTGGCTGGGGCGGCCCCGCGCTGCTCGACAGCTACGAGCCCGAGCGCAGATCGACCCACGAGCACGTTATGGCCGAAGCCGCGGCCAATCACTCCGTACTGTCCAACGACCTCTGGCGGGACGGCATAGCCGAACCGGGAGCGGCCGGAGACCTCATCCGGGCGGAAGCCGGCGAGAGGATCGTGGCGGCGAAGGAACGAGAGTTTCACACAATCGGCACCGTGCTCGGTGGATGCTACGCCGACTCGCCGATAATCGCGGAGGGCAATGGCGAGCGTCCCCGGACGGCAGACAGCAGGACCTACGTGCCGACCAGTTATCCCGGATGTTTAGCACCACATCTTTGGCGCGGGGACGGGACGTCGCTGTACGATGCTTTCGGCGACGGCTTCTGCCTAATCGCGCGGCCCGAAGCGGCGGCCGCCGACATCGCCGCAGCCAAGGTGGAGGCAGGTGACATTCCGTTGAGGATAGTGCGCCTGACGATGGATGAGACCAATGACCACTATTCTTTCAGACTGACGTTGGTGCGGCCCGACCAAATCGTTGCCTGGCGGGGCGACCAGTGGGAGCACGGCGCGTTGGCGCTTGCCAGTGGGCAGGGTAGAATTGCCGTTTCGCCTGCCATGGCGTGATCGTTGTCGCGCCCGCGGTCCGCGAACAGGGTTTGCGACTTGCCGAGCGACGACTGCGAACATCGTGCGAGTTCAAATATTGGTCCGATAACGGTAGCGGCCCGCACCGCCGACATAGTCGCGCGGGCGGACGCTCATAGAACTGTGGTCGCCCTGCCTTCCTAGGTTGTCGGACAATAACGGGGTTCTGACAATCTAGGTTCTGTTTCAGGGTAGCCATCCGGCGGGGGCCGCCTTGCTGATTGTGAGCTGGAGCTAGAGGACGTCCTTACAGTCGCACGTAAGGACGTCGGTTTCGATCATGGTGCAGGTAACGATACTGGCGGGACCGGAGCGCCGCCGTCGCTGGAGCGATGAGCAGCGCGAGCAGATTGTCGCAGAGGCGTTTCAGTCGGGCGCGCGGGTCTGCGACGTGGCGCGGCGCCATGACGTTGCCCGCAGCCAGATCTACGAGTGGCGGCAAGTGATGCGGCGCCAGGCGGACCCGGCCTTCGTGCCGGCGGTGCTGGTGGATGAGCGACCCCAGCAAGTGTGCGAGCCCGTTGTCGCTGCCGTTTTCGATCTGCCCGATGGCGGGCGGCTGAAGATCTTTGCTTCAGCGTCACCGGCTCTGGCGGCGGCGGCCTTGAAGGCGATGCGATGATCCCGTCGGATGCACGGGTGTGGATCGCGATGGGCCACACCGATATGCGCAAGGGGATGCAGGGTCTGGCGCTGCTCGTGCAGCAAGGTCTGGGCCGCGATCCGCATGGCGGCGACCTGTACGTGTTCCGAGGCCGTGCCGGATCGTTGGTGAAGATCATCTGGCACGACGGGATCGGTATCCATCCGGCGAAGGCCGCGCAGCCAAGCTATCTTACATAAGCTGCGAGCGTCGTTCATCGAGCATTTCGTTGAGGCGATCGAGGCCCCAACGAGTGAACGCGGTGACGGACTCGGCTGTTTCGTCGAGGCTGTCGATGATGCTGAGGCAGCCGTCCTCGGGTGACATTTGTTCGGCCAGTTCCTCAATGAGATCGAGATCAACACAGAGTCGGAGTGCGGCGTAGCGACTGGTGAACACCATGGACGGGGCGGCCATCAGGCGGCTTTTGCGACCTGGTTCGAGGGTGACCAGTTCCAGGGAAGGAGTTCGTCGAGCCGGGCGGCGGGATGATCGGCGATACGGGCGAGGACGTCGGCGAGCCATGCCTGCGGATCGACGTTGCTGAGCCGCGCGGTCTGGATGAGGGTGTAGAGGATCGCGGCACGCTGCCCGCCACGATCGGAACCGCAGAACAGCCACGCCTTGCGGCCGAGCGGGATGCAGCGAAGCGCACGCTCGGCAGCGTTGTTGGAGAGGCAGACCCGGCCATCGTCGAGGAACCGGGTGAACGCACCCCAGCGCCGCAGCATGTAGTTGATCGCCTTGGCGAGGTCGTGGTTGCGCGACAACGTCGCGTGTTGGGCGGTGAGCCAGGCCTGAAGCTCGTTCATTACCGGCGCGCTGCGCTGCTGCCGCGCGGCCAGGCGATCGGCGGGAGGCTTGCCGTTGATCTCACGCTCGATGTCGAACAGGGTATCGAGCCGTCGCACCGCCTCAAGCGCGATCGGGTAGATCATGCCGGCGTGTTCGCCGCGGCTCTTCTTGCGAGCGGCACCCGCGACATCGGCGAGCTCGAAGAACTTGCGCCGGGCGTGCGCGAAGCAACCAGCCTCGCGCACTGAACCGGGCAAGCGCCCGTCTCGATACAGCGCACCATAGCCACCATAAGCGTCGGCTTGCAGGATCCCGGACCAGGTCGCGAGATGCGCCTGGGGATGTTCGCCGCGTCGGTCGCGTGAGTAATGGAACAGTGCTGCCGGCGGATCGGCACCGGCGAACGGCCGATCATCGCGGACGTACACCCACAATCGACCGACATCGGTCTTGACCTTGGCCATGACCGGCACGGTCGTATCGTCGCCGTGCAGCCGCTCGGCGGCGAGGACATGCGCCTCGATCCGCTTGTAAAGCGGCGTGAGCGCAAAGGCGGCCGCGCCGACCTGATCGGCGAGCGTGGAGACGCTGAGCGGCACGCCTTCGCGGGCGAACCGTTCGGCCTGGCGGTTCAGCGGCTGGTGCTGCCCGTACTTCTCGAACAAGAGCATCGCGAGAAAGCTGGGTCCGGCCCACCCGCGCGGCACGACATGGAACGGTGCCGGCGGTTGGGTGATCTTCTCACAGTCCCGACAGGCGACCTTCTCGCGCACGGTCTGAATGACCTTCCACGCGCGCGGGATCACCTCGAGCGTCTCGGTCACATCTTCGCCGAGCTTCGACAGGCGCGTGCCACCGCAGGCCGCGCACGCGCACGGCGCTGCGATGACCACGCGCTCGCGCGGCAGATGGGAGGGGAATGGCTGGCGCGCCGGTCGCTTGCGCTCGAACGAGGCGACGCTGGTCGCCTTGGCGGCGGCGACTTCGGCGACGAGGCCGTCCGTGCCGGCGTCCGCTTCAAGGTCCTCGAGTTGCAGCTCCATCTGCTCGAGCAGACGGCGGCTGCGCTCGGCGCTTGGGCCGTACTGTTCACGCCTGAGCCTGGCGATCTGCAGCTTGAGGTGCGCGATCATCGCCTGGGTCGCGCTCTCGCGCGCCGCGGCGGTGGCAAGGCGCGCCTCGGCCTCGTCGGCGCGCTGGATCGTTGCAGCAAGCAGCGCCTTGAGCGCTGCGATATCATCCGGAAGAGGCGAAATGACGGCTTCCACGACGGAGAGTGAATCATCCTCCACGCCCTCATGCAAGCCGCAAAATGCGCTATCCCGCGCTCGCCGGGCGCCAGCTATGCTGCGGATTACGCCAGTCTATCCCGTCGAGCAGGCAGGCCAGCTGCGAGCGCGTCAAGGACACCACGCCATCCTTCGCCGAGGGCCAGATGAAGCGGCCGCGCTCGATCCGCTTGGAGTAGAGCGATGCGCCGATCCCGTCGTGCCAGATGATCTTCACCAACGATCCGGCACGGCCTCGGAACACGTACAGGTCGCCGCCATGCGGATCGCGGCCCAGACCTTGCTGCACGAGCAGCGCCAGACCCTGCATCCCCTTGCGCATATCGGTGTGGCCCATCGCGATCCACACCCGTGCATCCGACGGGATCATCGCATCGCCTTCAAGGCCGCCGCCGCCAGAGCCGGTGACGCTGAAGCAAAGATCTTCAGCCGCCCGCCATCGGGCAGATCGAAAACGGCAGCGACAACGGGCTCGCACACTTGCTGGGGTCGCTCATCCACCAGCACCGCCGGCACGAAGGCCGGGTCCGCCTGGCGCCGCATCACTTGCCGCCACTCGTAGATCTGGCTGCGGGCAACGTCATGGCGCCGCGCCACGTCGCAGACCCGCGCGCCCGACTGAAACGCCTCTGCGACAATCTGCTCGCGCTGCTCATCGCTCCAGCGACGGCGACGCTCCGGTCCCGCCAGTATCGTTACCTGCACCATGATCGAAACCGACGTCCTTACGTGCGACTGTAAGGACGTCCTCTAGCTCCAGCTCACAATCAGCAAGGCGGCCCCCGCCGGATGGCTACCGGGATCGGCGCATCGCTCTACTCCAAGCGGATCGAGCGCGGCCGCTTCATCTGGCCCTCGGCGAAGGATGGCGTGGTGTCCTTGACGCGCTCGCAGCTGGCCTGCCTGCTCGACGGGATAGACTGGCGTAATCCGCAGCATAGCTGGCGCCCGGCGAGCGCGGGATAGCGCATTTTGCGGCTTGCATGAGGGCGTGGAGGATGATTCACTCTCCGTCGTGGAAGCCGTCATTTCGCCTCTTCCGGATGATATCGCAGCGCTCAAGGCGCTGCTTGCTGCAACGATCCAGCGCGCCGACGAGGCCGAGGCGCGCCTTGCCACCGCCGCGGCGCGCGAGAGCGCGACCCAGGCGATGATCGCGCACCTCAAGCTGCAGATCGCCAGGCTCAGGCGTGAACAGTACGGCCCAAGCGCCGAGCGCAGCCGCCGTCTGCTCGAGCAGATGGAGCTGCAACTCGAGGACCTTGAAGCGGACGCCGGCACGGACGGCCTCGTCGCCGAAGTCGCCGCCGCCAAGGCGACCAGCGTCGCCTCGTTCGAGCGCAAGCGACCGGCGCGCCAGCCATTCCCCTCCCATCTGCCGCGCGAGCGCGTGGTCATCGCAGCGCCGTGCGCGTGCGCGGCCTGCGGTGGCACGCGCCTGTCGAAGCTCGGCGAAGATGTGACCGAGACGCTCGAGGTGATCCCGCGCGCGTGGAAGGTCATTCAGACCGTGCGCGAGAAGGTCGCCTGTCGGGACTGTGAGAAGATCACCCAACCGCCGGCACCGTTCCATGTCGTGCCGCGCGGGTGGGCCGGACCCAGCTTTCTCGCGATGCTCTTGTTCGAGAAGTACGGGCAGCACCAGCCGCTGAACCGCCAGGCCGAACGGTTCGCCCGCGAAGGCGTGCCGCTCAGCGTCTCCACGCTCGCCGATCAGGTCGGCGCGGCCGCCTTTGCGCTCACGCCGCTTTACAAGCGGATCGAGGCGCATGTCCTCGCCGCCGAGCGGCTGCACGGCGACGATACGACCGTGCCGGTCATGGCCAAGGTCAAGACCGATGTCGGTCGATTGTGGGTGTACGTCCGCGATGATCGGCCGTTCGCCGGTGCCGATCCGCCGGCAGCACTGTTCCATTACTCACGCGACCGACGCGGCGAACATCCCCAGGCGCATCTCGCGACCTGGTCCGGGATCCTGCAAGCCGACGCTTATGGTGGCTATGGTGCGCTGTATCGAGACGGGCGCTTGCCCGGTTCAGTGCGCGAGGCTGGTTGCTTCGCGCACGCCCGGCGCAAGTTCTTCGAGCTCGCCGATGTCGCGGGTGCCGCTCGCAAGAAGAGCCGCGGCGAACACGCCGGCATGATCTACCCGATCGCGCTTGAGGCGGTGCGACGGCTCGATACCCTGTTCGACATCGAGCGTGAGATCAACGGCAAGCCTCCCGCCGATCGCCTGGCCGCGCGGCAGCAGCGCAGCGCGCCGGCAATGAACGAGCTTCAGGCCTGGCTCACCGCCCAACACGCGACGTTGTCGCGCAACCACGACCTCGCCAAGGCGATCAACTACATGCTGCGGCGCTGGGGTGCGTTCACCCGGTTCCTCGACGATGGCCGGGTCTGCCTCTCCAACAACGCCGCCGAGCGTACGCTTCGCTGCATCCCGCTCGGCCGCAAAGCGTGGCTGTTCTGCGGTTCCGATCGTGGCGGGCAGCGTGCCGCGATCCTCTACACCCTCATCCAGACCGCGCGGCTCAGCAACGTCGATCCGCAGGCATGGCTCGCCGACGTCCTCGCCCGTATCGCCGATCATCCCGCCGCCCGGCTCGACGAACTCCTTCCCTGGAACTGGTCACCCTCGAACCAGGTCGCAAAAGCCGCCTGATGGCCGCCCCGTCCATGGTGTTCACCAGTCGCTACGCCGCACTCCGACTCTGTGTTGATCTCGATCTCATTGAGGAACTGGCCGAACAAATGTCACCCGAGGACGGCTGCCTCAGCATCATCGACAGCCTCGACGAAACAGCCGAGTCCGTCACCGCGTTCACTCGTTGGGGCCTCGATCGCCTCAACGAAATGCTCGATGAACGACGCTCGCAGCTTATGTAAGATAGCTTGGCTGCGCGGCCTTCGCCGGATGGATACGGAACGACCGGGTTTGGTGGACAGCGGTCTGGCAGCTTTGCAGCCGAAATCGGGGAATAGAGACCTTGGGAGATCGGACATTAGGGTACGCAGTGACCCGCATGGCATCGGGCCGGCAGTCGAGGCGAGCCTGCATGGGGTCGATCACCTCCTCGTGCTCCCAGCGCTTTACAATGGCTTGGGTTAGCGTATTTTCCACCAGCACCACAACCGGTCATGACGGCGTGGCGACAGAGAAACCAAAAAACGGTCCGGTTACAGGAGAGTGCGCGTGTTCGAGTTTAGACTTGAAACCAATATTTCTTTGCTGACAGCTACCCGGACGGGGGTTTGGTCGTTGAGCACAGTAATTTCTTACGAGGCTGATCTTCGCCGCGAGTTGGTTAAGCTCCATCTCTGCGGTTCGCCGACATTATTCATCATCGATGTCCGATCAAGCGGACCGCAACCTCCTAAAGTAGCGGAGGCTTTGCGATCGATGGTATTGGGACTAGGTCACCTTCATGCCGATCGAACGGCTGTAGTAACAGCGACTGGGTTGGCCAAACTGGAGGCTAAACAGGAAGCTGATAAAAGCGCCAAAGTTTTCACTTCTATGGTGCTCGCTAGAGATTGGATTACCGGCAAGGCCGGTCCGGCACCGGCTTAATGAGAGTGATATGTCAAAAACGGCAGTCCTGATAATTGATGACTCTGTTACCATTCGAGCGATGATGGAGCAGGTCTTGCTTAAAAACCCAGAGTTCGATGTGGCCGGTATCGCATCGTCTGTGGATGAAGCACGGACGATGATGCATCACATATCCCACGACGTCGTCACGCTTGATCTGGCAATGCCAGGAACCGGCGGTCTTGCGTTTCTCGACGAGCTTGCAAGCCAATCGCACGCACCGATCGTCGTAGTCTCGTCCGCTACCAAGATCGATAGCGTAGAAGCCGGCGAGGCACTGAAACACGGCGCATCCGCCTGTTTCGACAAAGCCAGATTCTTGTCGGATTTGCCAGGATTTCTTCGTGTCCTGCGCAAGGCGGCTAAAGGTAAAGCAGTCTGACCGTACCACCAGATCGAGCCGTTAATTGGCGTTGCGAAAGGGACCCCTTTTGCAACATCGATGACGACCTCTTTTCCGACCAATGACGAACCGTCGTCCGTTCGGTGTGCTGGATCGAACGGCGGTGAACATGGCAAGCATACTCACCGCCTGTCGTTTCAAGCGGACTCGACCACCTTCGCCGGCCGGCCGCGCTTCGGTTCCGAAGCGGTAGTCCCGGTTTTTGCAGGATATTTCTGTCCTGGCTTTCGGCCGAGACCGATCTTTTTCGCCATCTCCCGACGCATTGCCGAGTAGGACGGCGCTGTCATCGGATAATCGCCCTTCAAACCATAACGCGCGCGATATTCAGCAGGCGTCAAACCGTTGGACGAGAGATGCCGCGTCAGCGTCTTGTAGGGCTTGCCGTCGATCATCGAGATAATGACATCGGGATTGGCCAACGACTTCCGCGCAGTAACCGCGGCGGTAAATTCAGGAGCGGCGTCTTCGGTCGGAGCTTCGACCGATGCAGTCGAGAGGCCGATCACGGCATCGTGCATTGACTTCAAGAATGCCGGGACGTCCTCTGCCGAGGTGCGCGTGTTTGGATTCGACAGCCATGCCATCGTCAATTCGGTAGCCAGTTCA
This sequence comes from Sphingomonas sp. UYP23, assembly GCF_054059235.1. Taxonomy (NCBI): domain Bacteria; kingdom Pseudomonadati; phylum Pseudomonadota; class Alphaproteobacteria; order Sphingomonadales; family Sphingomonadaceae; genus Sphingomonas; species Sphingomonas sp. UYP23. The sequence goes on along the minus strand of NZ_JBSSBX010000002.1, from coordinate 137,394 downwards.
ACGGTGTTTGTAGTTTCGTCAGTCAATGCGAATTTCCTTCCAAGCGCGGATGTAGCGAGACCTCAGTAAAGATCACCCTTAACGTCACAGGTACGTGGGTCAGCCCGTTCGCTATTATCAGACAGCTAAGCCGCGCTCAAAGGCAGAAATAGGACAGACGGATCTATCGCGCTCGCTCAGTTCCTGAGTGCGTATATCGTTCCGCAGCGAGGCTTTGAACACGTTCAGCACGCTGGGCCATTTCGTCCCACCGCGCGGCCGATCCAAGCGCCCGGATGCGAACGTTAGGTAAAGTGGCGATCTCCGCCTCTGCACGCGCGGCGTCTGCACGCGCTCGGTACAATTTTGGTTCGTCAGCCATCGCGCCGATTTACCTCTTTTGACGTTGTTCCGCTAGCGACGCTGGCTGCGAGCCCCGATGTCTCGACCTGGGCTTTTCCAGCCGGTAGGCTGCTACCGTCTAGATATGTCCAGATAAGGTACCGCGGCGTCTTAGAAATGCGGGTTGGATCGGCTCCTGGCTGGAACGTCCACCGCGCCCGCTGACGCGAACGACAAGAAAGTCTCACCTTGCCGTCACCCAAAGGGGTCGCCTGCGGTCGGATCGATACGGGAGGCGACCGTGCGCATTCAACTCAGTCGGCTGCGAACCGCTTGGCCAATCTGGCGCTGGAGCCGCTCTTGGCCGCAAGCTTGGCGCCGTAGCGCATTACGGTATTCGGATCACGCCAGCGATAGGCCTGCATTATCGCCGGCAGGCTTTCACCGGCCGCAAAATTGTCCTGCGCGACGCCGACCCGGATCGAGTGGCTGGAGACCGCTGCGACCCAGCGTTCAACCTCTTTTTCGCCCATGGCACCGAGCAGCTTCTTTTCGAACGCCTGGCGGACAAGACGTTTGTAGATGATTCCGATCGTGCCGGGGTGCAGCGCACTTTGACCTACCGACCGCACAGCACCGTCAAAATAGGTTTCCACCCGCCGGAACAGCGGACCCTTGTCGATCCCGCCCTTGTCGCGCCAGCGATCGATCGCTCGCATTGTTGCGGGCGATAGATAGGCGTGGGCCCCCTGCCCTTCTCGGTCGGTCTTGCTCTTCGAGATTAGCAGGGTGCCCGCCCCCTCCCCATCGGGCCCGTCGATATGGGTGAGGTCGATCGCAACCAGCTCGGAGCGGCGACAGCCAGTATCGTAAGCGACCCGGAGAAGCGCCTCATCCCGCGCACCGAGCATATCCTTCCGACAGGCTTTGATCAGCGCGGTGAGTGACACGCCGGCCGCAGGCCCATCGAGATCTGTCACGTCACCCTTGAAGCGGATTGCCCGCGCCTGGGTCTGCCGTACCCCTACGGCCTTGCGCGCGGCTTTAAGCTCGAGGCGAACCAGGGGCGCCGCGGTCGGGTCCTCGCGTCCCGCCATGCGGTAGGCCCAGCCGATATGGACCAGGTAGCGCGCGATCGTCGCGGCCGAGCGCGCTTCAGTAGCGCGTGCCGCCTCGGTGCTGACATCTTCGCCAGAGAGAGCCCGGACGTAGCCAGCGACAGTCTGCGCGGTCGCAGTTCCGGTCTGCACATGGGACCGTCGGCACCAGAGGTCCCACAGGCGTAGGTCGGACAGGAAGGCTCGGATTGTATTCCTCGACCAAGCGCGGGCTGCGGCCTCTACGATTTGCGGATCGACCAATCGGCGTTGCGGCGCGAGCGCGGTCACCTCATCCACGATGACGTCCAAGGGGTGATCAGAGCTTTTGCGGACCTGGAACGACGGATTTGCAGCCATCGTTTACGGATACCTCAGCCAGCCCGAAAACGCTAGGGTCGCGATAACCTTTTATTATCACGTCCGATCACCTGGGCAACATAGACGGAAGGTCGAAGTTTGGGCTACTATCGGGGTCATATGCTAGATCAAAAATCATCTGATCCCGGGGACGACGTTGAGCCGATTGCCGTTTTGATCGAGCGAGCGAGCGTGGCAATTGGGCGGTTGGATGCTCATGTTTCCGCCAGTTCCGCCGCAAAAGCATGGGGCCTCCGTGCGGCTTGGGTGGGCTATACGCGGGCACTGCAGCTAGCCGGCACCGAGATTGACGAAGTTGATGTATTTTCTTGGGGATCGGGTGTTTCCATTCCCCATCGACCCCGCCGTCACACGCTTGATGATAGCTTTGCGCACTTCGCTCCGTGGCACGCTCGGCTTGTTGCCGTTGGCCGGCATTGGGCGGAGGACCTCCCCTTTAGCCCTACCTCGGAGCAGTCGGGCCGGCCTGTGCCGATGCTGGTACGCGCGCTTGCTCTTCAAGCAGGTTATCTGAAGGCCGAGCGCTCGATCGATGCCTGGCTATCGTTGCCGGTCTTTCTTCATCGGCTCGGCCTGACGGAGCGCCCCCTACCCTGCCTGGTTGAGGGTGATCGTCGACTCCTCTTCGCTCCCCGGGACCACGGGCCATCTTCACGTCGTATTTTGCGCGGCTTGGAAGCCGCAGCGCTGAAAGGCCGAAAGGCACTAATCGCCATCGAAGATGGGCACGTGCTCGCCATAACGGCTCTGGCTAATGAGGCTCGCCCGACTGCCTTAAAGCGACTGGTCGCGTTACTGATGCAGGCGCCTGTCCAATCGCCGGAGAGTGTGGCGCGACACCTCAAACTTTCACTCTCTGGCGCAGGGAAACTTCTTAACCGAGCTGCATCGCTAGCACTGATACTGGAGGTAAGTGGCCGACGCTCCTGGCGGACATATGTCGTTCCTGATTTGGCGATCGCGCTCGGCTTTATCGCTCCGCCTAAAGGACGACCACGATCCCGTCCCACACTGGATATCCCACCCGCAGACATCAACTCGATCTTGCAGAACTTCGATCGTGAGATGGCGGAATTTGACACCCGATTTTCGTCCGAAAGACCGACCTAGACTGGCCTGCCGGCGTCTATCGGTGCAAAATTATCATCCTGTCTTGCGCCTATCTCGTTGATTCACCTAGATTCTTTTAAGCGCTAACTTAGTACATGATGGTACCACTCGGTTGGCAAGCCATGGAATTGCTACCCAGCCATACACTTTGACTGCGTTGACATTGGTTGGCGATGGTACCAATGCGGTCCAATGGCGTTGGTCCCAATGCGGTCCGGTGGCGTTGGTACCAATGCGGTCCGGTGGCGTGGGTACCAGTGCGGTCCGGTGGCGTTGGTACCAATGCGGTCCAATGGTGTTGGTAGTATACTGATGGGACGCAAGAGGTTTGGTACCATAGAGAACCGTAGCGTTGTCTTGCCGACCGAAGCCGATGCTACTAATTGCAAGTGCGGCGGTGGGTACCGAAGGCAACCCATGCATTTTAGGAAGCTGGCTCAGGCGGCCAGCGAATGACAAATCTGAGAGGTTCTTTATGCCCATCATAAGCTTCGCGAGCCCAAAAGGCGGTGTCGGCAAAAGCACGTCGGCACTGATCCTCGCGAGCGGACTCACTCAAGCCGGCGCCAGCGTGACCGTCATCGACGGCGATCCAAACCGAACGCTTTATAACTGGTCCAAAAATGCCGGGTCCGGAGCGTTCTCATGTCGTGAGCTGCCTTCGGACAACGAAATATTGGATGCGATCGAGGACACCGCGACACGAAGCCAGTTCGTTATCGTCGATCTCGAAGGCACGGCGAATTTAGCGATGTCTCGCGCCATTTCGAGAACCGACCTCGTCATCATTCCCCTTCAAGCGTCCCCCGTCGACGCCCGTCAGGCTAGTCGGGCGATCAAACTTGTCATCGACGAGGGCAGGGCGCTTCGCCGTACGATACCCTATCGGATGCTTTTCACTCGAGTGAACCCGGCGATAGCCACGCGCGACGAACGGGAAATCCGGACGCAATTCCGCGACGCAGACATCCCCACGTTTCGCATTGCCTTGAATGACAGGGCTGCGTTCAGGGCAATGTTCACCCACTATCGCTCTCTTTGGGAACTTACCGACGAGGCCGCTGGCACAGATAAGGCGCGGCACAACGCCGCAGCTTTCGTGGCTGAAGTTACTCAAGAAATTAGAAATCAGCAGCAGGCTCAGGAGCACGCAGCATGAGCAAGATTGACCTCGGCCTTGGTGACTTGTCGGATATAAAGCCAAACGCGCCTCGGCCGCAGACGGCGTCGCAAGATCGGTCGGAGAGCGCTACTATCGACACGATCGGCCGAGATCATGGCTTCATCAAGCCATCGGTGCCCGCCACGTTGCCGCGACGTCGACGCACCGCAATGCAAGGCGAGCCCCAGCACCAAATCAGCATTAAAGGCCCCGTTCGCGTGATGGAGCGGTTGATCGATTACTGCGACCGGGAACGGATCGCGTATTGGGAGGCTCTCGAAAAGTTTCTCGATCTCGCTGAGGAGCGAGGCCACTGACCGAAGGGCTCGGTTACGGCGCCTTCCGGACTAGACATACGGACACGACAGGGCACGGCTGTTGGATCGGCTGTTTGTCGTGTCCGGAACCCATCCATTACGGAAGATCTTGGCGGAACCTGCGACATAAGACCGCGGGGCCTACGGTTTGCGGAGGCCGCTGCAGTGCCACCTCGCAAGGGTAGGGGCTTCTGCCGACGTTTGGGAGTGGTCGAAGGCAAGGCGAAGGTAGCGGTGCCCCCCGCCAGTCACCCTGGGCCGTCTCGGTCGACCGGTCGCCCGATCCCTGCGGCAACGATGGCGTCGCGCACTTTACGAAAGAAGCTCGCTGGCAGATAGCCGTAGTTCACCGATGGCTCTCGTCCCGGAACGGGGCGAATGTCGTACCCGGGCCAGGAGAACCGGTTCCATTCAGTGATGACGATCCACGATCGGTCTCCCGACAGTCCGAGATCACGCCGGATGGCTTCAGGCACTTCAATCGCCAACTGGTTGCGGGCAGGGGCCTTGCTAGTCATCGGCACGACGTGAACCTGATCGATCCCATCCTTCGCCTGCGTCACCAACACAACTGCAACCGGCCGATCCTTGACGCCTTCATCACGACCGTTGGCGAACTCGTATTCCCACAGGTAGCTGTAGTTCAGAACCTCGCCAGGCTCAGGAAGCGTTGAGCCTTTCTTCGGCCGCTTCAGACCCGCGCCCTGGTTCGACGGCACGGATGGCTTCGAGGGTTTCGTCATCAAGATCCTCCACGCGACCTGCAACACGCTCACGACGGCGCAGGCGCTCATATTCATCGACGGGAACCATGACGAAGCGCACGCGGCCGTTCCGGCTAACTCCCACCGGGCGGATCATCGCCTCATCGGAGTAGCGGCCGAACTGCTTCTGCAGTTCGCCCGAGGGGACGACTTCCATGCTTTTCGACATGAGCTGATGCTCCAATGCGGTTTTAGGTTCAGTGTGAGGATCGGTTTCAGGATCTGATGCGTGAGCGGTTTCGAGCGTTTCGATATCTGCGTGTCGTTGGGATCGGATGGTTCAGGATCTGATGCGTTTGCGAGTTTCTGCGGTTTCACGCTTTCGGAGCACACGAACCCTCGCGGGTCCGATGATCCGGTAAATAGGGAAGATCCGGATAATCGTCAAGAACGGCAAAACGGACGTAGACTGGCAAATCATTCTAATGATAATTGTCATTCTCGCTAGAATGATGGTGGTGGATTAGGGGCCGCTCCGATAAGCTGCCAGCGATGATCGTGGTCATTCCCAACCCGGCCAATTTCCAGGCTGCTGGCCTCAACCAGATCTACCTTGCGTGGCAAATCGCCCTGCAGTCGCTCGCCGATTATGACGAGGCCTTGTAGTATGGGGTCGACGACGACGCGACGAATAGAGCGGAATACTGGGCACGTGCGCAGCCGGCGCCCGCGAACGCCTACAGCCTGATCCAGCAAGGGATGGAGCTAGCGCTCAAAGGACGCATAGCCTCCGTGTCGCCGCTGTTGCTGATCGGCGATCCCGGCGATTGGCCTGGGCGGGCAGCAAACGAAGACATTTCCTTTGGTGAGTTTCGCACCCTAGCCTGATCTATTCACCAGCAGCGTTTCTCAACCGATGGGTCAGCGCAGGGGTCGGGTAGCCGCGGGCAAGGCGCATGGGTCCGAAGCGCCTGTCTCATCGCGGGTTTACAGTTTGGGGCGGAGTTGATGGGCGGGGTTCGTTTGGCGGCCACTGCCGCATCGATCATGGGCCCGCGGTGCGCAGATTGAGCGCGATGGATCGGAACAGCGCGGCATCGAAACAGGCGCTTGCGAAGGCGATGCGGATGCGGCTGGTGGTTTCGACGACGCGCGCGGCGACCTTGAGCAGCCGCAGGCGGATGGTCGCGAACTCGGCGGTGCGGAGCGTTGCGGTTAAGCGCACCCGTAGGGTCGAAACGGAGTGGAGAAGCCCGCTTGCGGGCTTGCGCGGGCGGACGCCCCGGCGAGGACTGAGAGCCTGAACACCCTCTGATTGGCGACCATGGGTGAGATCATTTCCGCAAGGCTTATGCTGGACGACCGCGCCGATCGCGGCGTATCGTTAGGTTATGGATACGGCTGCCAACATTGTTGCCCTGTGGCCCCGCTGGATGGAGAGCGCCGGCGAGATGCTGCGCATGAACGCCCTGGTCCGGACGCGCTGCTGTGGCTGCGGGACGTTGATGCGGGCTGACCTCCACGACATCGTGGCGCGGCATGGCCCTGGCTACTCGCTGATCGACAAACTGGAGCGGTGCCGGATGGTCGAATGCGTCAGCGCGACCTTCTATCTGGCCTCGCGGACCTATGGGGGTAAGTGGACGACGCTGCTGCGTGATCCGGAACTGGTGACGGCGTTCGAGGAGCTGCCGCCTGTGCGGACTGCGCGGGGCTGATCGATCGGGTTCTTGAAGCGGTAAGGATTGCAGCGTATATGGGTCGGGCTACTACAGTCTGAGTCTATAAATCACATCCTGAGCTCCGGACGTTCCAGCGTTCGGGGCTCAAATTGTTTAAGGACGCCCGGCGTTCCAGCGCCGGGAGTCCCCAACTCGGCCTAGTGGCGCGTCAGATCGATGATTTTCACCATCAGGCTGATGATCGCGACGACGAGCGTCGCGGTGCCGAGTACCAGTGCTATTACAGTTGCAGTGTCTATATGAATCACCTCCTTGCGACCGTCAGGCTGACGGCCGCGACCCGCGGTAGGGGGTGGGCAGGCATGGTGCCACCAACATCGGACTGTGAGCAAAAAAAGGGGGCGTAAAGCCCCCCTTTGCGTCAGTGTCGCAGGATCTACACCAGCGTTCCGATCGCGGTCAGGGCCACGATGGTGAAGCCGACGATGCTGATGACCCAGGTCTGGGTCTTCATGTGCGTCTCGAGCGACCGTTGCAGGCCGTCGATCTTCTCTTGAAGCGGCTTTGTCGCGTCTCCAACCATGTCGTCGATATACTCCTCGATGCTGGCTACCACCAGCTTTGCCTGATCGTCTGGAACGTTGATGGATTTGAGTGTTTGATACAGATCAACCTGCATAGCGTTCTCCCGTTAGTCGCACGAATTTGTGCGGGAGTGCCGAGACATGGGCTCCGGGCGATCGGGTCAGGGACCGCGTAAGCGGCCGCGCCAGCGGGGCGTGGGGGAGCCGATTTGCGTGAGCCAAATTGGGGGAACCGCGCATCCTTGAGGCGATCGCCGCACCCATGTCATACTGCCGCGACACGAATGAGCAGTTCTCCCCACAGACGCCTCCTGTCGGTCGGCATCAGCTCTGCCAACTCGGCAAGCTCTAGAATGATCGACTGCGGGAGCGTCGGCTTTTTGAGTCGCCGCATCGTCGAGAGACGATGGGCGAGCCATTCAGCTTCGATCTGTGCTGTCATGCCCTAATCCTCGGTCTCGCTGCGGTTGGGTGGAGCGACTGAAGCCGTGCGGCCATATCGTCCATGCTGAGCCTTCCAGCGGACATGCGGATTGTGCGATCGCCGGCCGAAGCGATCATCGGGTCACGCTGCCGATCGCGGGAGGCGTCGTGGCTGCGATCGTCCAGCTCTACCAGCGCAAGGATGGCGCCGGATGAACGGTCTTCGATCACGAACTCAACGATCTTTTGTGAGAACGTACAACGGGTGCGCGTCGCCTCGCTGCGACCAAAGCCGCCCTTGGGCTGCAAGAGCGCGGCCATCGAGACCTGCACATGGACGCGGGAATGGGGCAGGACGCGCTCGTTGATCCCTCGGGCAACGCGCTCCCGTTCGGTGAGCAAGGCCTTGGCGCGTACGCGGGGCGTGCGTGAAACTGCTTTGGCGATCGCGGCCAGGACGACGGCGACCAGCGAGGCGAGAAGCAGTTCGGGGCGCATAACGTGCGTCACGGTGCGGATAAATTTCGTGCGAGAGCCGGGAGGGCGCGCACGATGCGCATCTTCCCGGCTAGGCGAGGATCCTGACCCGAATGGGCCGAGACCGCGTGCGGGCTCGGTCGGGGCGTAGCACCGATAGAGCTGTGCCGAAGGCCGCCCCCGCGTTCCATCAACTCTCCTCGGTCTCGGCTTTGGTCAGGACCGAAATGTATCGGCTATCAGCTCCGTCCGATATGACGTGTCGTTCGCTTCGCCATGCTGGCTTTCGCGGGCGCGGCCCGTGATATGAACCAGGTCGCCTTTGGCGGCACTATCGACCTGGGAGGCGACGTTGGAGAAGCACACGACGCTGTTCCAGTGGGTGTCGGTTTTCCATTCCTCACCGTCACGCCGGTTATAATTGGCGGCCACGCTGACGTATTTCACCTTCTCGCGCGATGTGATCTTGCCGATCCGGCCAATGATCCGGAACTCTGCGATATTCTGGGGCATCATAGTCTCCTTGGCTGAAGTGAAATGCTGAATGCGCGCGGCCGGGGATCGCTAGTCGCGGTCCTGTTCGGTGTGTCGGAAGTGATATTTCTGGATATTCTCAGGCGTCGCGTAGGGCTGATATGCCCTCGTCCAGTCGTGGCTGATGTCGTGCTGGGCGATTTTGAGCGGCACCTGATGCGTGCAGACTAAGCGCCACAGCACATAGGCGAGGACGTTCTTGTCGCCGGCATTGGCCTGGGCTTGCCGCGGTTGAAGCCACAGGTCGCGCATGTCGAGCGGCGCGCCGCCAATCGAAATCGGGATCAAGTGATCCAGCTCGAAATCGGCGGTCGCCTCGCCGGGGTGCTGCGCGTCCATCATACGCCGCTTCAGTTGGCCGGTGACCGCATAGCTGGGACGGGCCGCCCGGGCGTAGCCTGGGCGGCAAATCGTGTCGTCGATGTTAGCCTGAGTGATCGCGGGGTCGATCGCGCCGGGTGTCTCGGCCGGGGGAAGAGGGTTCGCGCGGTTTCCCGTCAAGATCGGGTCGTGTGCAACCTTAGACAGGCCGGCGACCGCATCGCAGATCGAACCGTCTCAGCGCGCAGTGCAACCGAAAGGGTTCGTGTTTGAGGTGCGGTGATCGCTTGGAGAACGGTGCCACAGGACAATGGCTGCGAGAATTGCGGCGCCCCCCAGGATCGCGCGGGGCCCCTCACGCGAGGATCGCAGATCGGCAGGGTAGGGCGGGCCAGCCTCTGCAAGGGCGCGCCGTAATCTGTGTCGTGCGGTGTCGATCCCACATTCCGTCATTATTATCTTATTAGACAAATATGGACAGCATTAATTTGAACGCTCGATTGATCCCGCGTCAAGACGCTCAGCGTCATCAAGCGGGAACCGGAAAATCGCGCACACACGAGAATGAAGAGAGACATCTGAGCAAGACGAAAGCCGCATGCTGCCCCCGGGACACTCCGGACCTCGTGGGTCGACCGACAGTTGCACCTTTGTATGACGTGCCTATTTATGCGGTTCGGTCGTTCAATGAACGCCGGGTCGTCACCAACAGGTTTTCTTCAGACGCAGATAGTGCTGGCTATCGAACTGCGGAACCAGCGCTAGGCGAAGATTGGCTGTCCCCGCGCAGTATCATGCCGCCTGGATCTCAAGGTGAGAGACCGGTACACGATTACGCGGTGTCAGCACCACAACTGTGTCGAGTTTGGTCACCCGGCGTCCCCGCGTGTCGAGACGAGGTTCGCTTTGCGCGACTTCCTTGAGCGATAGCTTATACTCGGGGAGGTCATCACGGGCTTGCACCGCTTTCAAATGCTGCTTGAATTTCGAAGCTTCCGCGGTCGAACCGACCTTTCGCGACAGAAGCTCAATTGGCAACTCGATTTCTTCTCCTTCGCAGTGGCAGTGCGCAATCTCATAGAGACGGCGCTCGATCGTGCCGAGCCGGAAGTAATCGTGATGATAGTGATAAATATGGCCGTCGAGCTGGATGGCGCGATGCAGCCATGGACAAAGCCGCACCTTAACGACTCTCAGTTGCTGTTCTCCATTGGGAAGGACTGCATATTCAGCCGTCGCTTCCGACAGCCATGAAAACCAACCCTTCTCAATCTTGGCGCCGGTCTGGATGTTGGTCTTGATCTGTGTGCCCTGCAGGCGTTCCAAGGCGTCGGTGAAACGATCATAATCGCGCTTCGAGGGGCGGGGGACCCCGGTAATGCGGAAAAAATCATGCGCGGTGAAGGTAAAGTTCTGGTCAACTTCCTCGCCCCGACTGATCGCTTGGGCCATCAGCGACGCGACGTAGAGGATGATCTCCTTGTCGTACATCGTGGCGATCCCGGTCGCGCTCGGTCTGATTTGGATGCTCAGCTTGCCGATCTTGAACTCAAGTTCTTTCTCAACCGGCACCTTGGAAAGCGCGAAGAAAGGAAAGTCCATAACGCTCCGCTCACCGCGAACCTTGCCGTGAAGCGGGCTGTCGGGCTCGAACAAATTGCCCTGGCGTGTGACGATGGCTTGCTTGCTCATGCCGATCCCTTGGCGCCTGATTCTTATCACGCGATACTAGCTTCGTTTCGCATGCCGCGCATCGCCTAACGACGATGATCTGCCCGAAAGCACGAGTCATGTGGGGCTTCGCCGCATTAATCCGTCGCACCTCAGCGTGCCTGCCCGCAGGGCAGAACGGAAGGGCTCGTGCTTTCGGGCAGATCGTCTCGGCCGCGTCGGCGGGGCACGTGATACTGGCCGATCATGACGATCTGCCCGAAAGCACGAACTGACTGATGGCGCGCCGAGCAAGATCACCAAAAGGCCTTGGGTCACCCCCGGCCTGCATCGTGCGCATGGCTCCCGCCTTGCGAAGATCCTTCAGGCCGTGGAAGGTGCGCCCGAGGTTGAGCTCGCCCTTGGCGGCGCGCCCGGTCATGCCGCGGAGATAGGCACCGGGCCTCTGCACCTCACCGACCTGATATTTGCGAACGGTCGCAATAACCGAGGCGGCAGCGCCCCGGTGCCCCATAATTCTGCAGGCTTCGTGCCAGGCGTGGCGATGGATATGGTTCTGGTCAGCGAGTTGCTCAGCCAAGTGGATTAGCTCTCCCCAGCCGCGGCGACCAAGGCCAAGGGAACTGCACAGTTCAGGCGTCACGGATTCGATAAAATCCGGATCGACGCCGTGCTTCTCCAGATCCTCCTCAACCTCTGATTGCGGAAGCGCTGATCCCACATCGTAATCCCCGCTACTGCTTTTCGCCGAGCCGTTACTTGTAACTGCTTTAGCAGTTCGGGGTTGAATTGTAGTTGTAGAGTGCGTGCAATCATGCACATCCGTGGGTGCACTATTTGGTATTTCAACAAGCTGATTGAGCGCTTCGCGCTCGAGGAGTATGGCAGCGACCTTACTCTCCAATGCCCGACCGCGCTGCTCGATCTGCTCTACGCAGCCAGTTAATAACGCTATATCGCGAACATTTCGCATCTGCCGCGCCGCGCTCTGCGCCAACGCAAGCTCCTCATCGGCGCCAGTGTTAAGTACCATGTCATCCAGCGCGGCCTGGGCAAGGCTTGCCGTACGCCGACGGGCGGCCGTCAGCCGGCGCTTCAATCCATCGATCTCTTCGTCTTCGCGCGCGCCGCGCGCCGCAATTGCCCTGAACTCCTCAAGTCGGGTCCCAATCGGAGCCAATACGATGCCGTAAGCCCACTTGATCGTGCCATCCGCCGCTCTAGCGCCCCCGCGATGCCCGTTGGGGCTGTCCTTGTGGCTTATGAGCCGGAGCGCGATAGCGCGGTCGAGTAGGTTCTGCACTTGCCTCACCTTCAACCCCAATTTGCGCGCGAGCTTATCGTTGCGCGGCCAGACGATTGGCGTCGAGGCGGACCGCCAGTCCTCCGGCTTCGTCCAGGCGAAAAGCACGTCAACGAGTTGCACTACGCTCGGAGGAATGGCGAGATACGCGGCTGCCCGCTTGAAGGCGGCAAGTGCCTGGCCGGGCCCATGGCCTTCGGGCAGGCCTTGAAAGGCCTGTGCGAGCTGCTCGGCCTCCGCCGCCGCACCGTCGAAGCGGCGAAATCCCGCCCCTGGATGATAGGCATAGGTCATCGGTCGGTAACTCCCCTTTTGGAGCCCGTGCGGACACACAGCATCGCCGCGCAAAATGCGCGTTCCGCTTGTGGAGGTTGGGTGTTTTCGCTAGGAAGTGATTGTCACCTCGCTCCTAGTGAGCACCTCGGAAAAGCCCGGCCTTGCGCCGGGTTTTTCATGTCAGCACGGCGTCTCCCTCACACGTCGATGGCACCGGCTGGGTGTGCGTTACCAACCGGCGGCGCGCCGCATCCCATCACCCCGAGGGCCGGATCGAGAGATGTCGCGCTTGACGATTGTTACGGGCAGGGAACGGAGGTGGCGTGTTGTTATGCTCGTGCTATCGGGCAGATCGCCGTGGAAATGCTCGTGCTTTCGAGCACATCGTTCCCCGCGTCCATTTTGCTATTTGGACCGGACTCGTGCTTTCGGGCAGATCGTCGTGGATCCGTCTCAGATAGTTCGAAATTCGTCGCGTCGGGACGCACACTCACCCCTCCCGTACTATCTCCGACCCTAGGTGATCGGCCTGAAGGTAGGCGTGATGTCGAAGCCGCAAAGGCTGGGTCGCACGGGCAACAAATAGTGCAACGTCGTCTCGCAGGCGCGCAGCGGTGGCCGTAATATTGAACCGCCGGCGGTCGTCCATCACGAGCGTCGTTTGGCGATTCTGAGCTTTCATTAATTAGCCGCGCCGAGGTATACTGTAACAAAATGGACACGGACCCGTGGCCGTGATCGAGCGGCGCGAGACATTTCTAAATGACGACGAGGCTCCACCTAGAGGAGATCATCCAGCCTGCCGCGCAGCGGTTTGGCGCGCGTCTGAAGGCACGTCGGAAAGCGCTCGGGTTGACACAGACCGACATTTTCAAGCGCACGGAAATTACGATCGGGTATCTGTCGACGATCGAGAGAGGTCGCGCAAATCCCTCTCTGGACCTGATCGTTAAACTGGCGGCTGCGGTGGATATGGAGGTTTGGGATCTGTTCCGCCCTGACGATGCGTAAGTCGAAGACCTGATAAATCGAAAGTGAAAGCCCAATCCAGTTCGACGGCGGAATCATTCCCTGGGCGGTCGCTAACCTGATCTATTCACCGGCAGCGTTTCTCAGCCGATGGGTTAGCGCAGGCGTCGTATAGCCGCAGGCAGGGCGCATGGGTCCGAAGCGCCTGTCTCATCGCGGTTTCACAGGTTGGGGCGGAGTTGATGGGCGGGGTTCGTTAGGCGGCCACTGCCGCATCGATCATGGGCCCGCGGTGCGCAGATTGAGCGCGATGGATCGGAACAGTGCGGCATCGGGGTATGCGCTGGCGAAGGCGATGCGGATGCGGCTGGCGGTTTCGACGACGCGCGCGGCGACCTTGAGCAGCCGCAGGCGGATGGTCGCGAACTCGGCGGTGCGGAGCGTGGCGGTTGCGGGCATAGCGTGCCGCACGGCCCACATCAGCCAGTAGGCGGCGGTGTGAAGGATGAGCCGCATCTGATTGGCGTTGGCCGAGCAGCAGGAGGTTCGGTCGCTCTTCAGCTGCGTTTTATGCAGCTTGATCAGGTTTTCCGCCTGGCCGCGAGCGCAGTAGAGCGTGTCATAGATCCGTTCAGCGCTGCCCTCGGCAAGCGAGGTGACAACGAGGCGGATGTCGAGGCCGAGGCTGCTCGCCTCGATGCGAGCAACGACGCGACGTTCGGTATTCCCCCAGGTTTTCGCAGCGTAGCGCGTCTCTGCGTAACGCCGTAGTTCGACCAGTCCCTGCAATGCCCGGTCGGTCGCGCAGGCATCGCCTTCCCGGACGATGACGGGATCGGCGTGGAGCGTGCGGTTGCCGGGCAGCCCGAAGATGTAGTCGATGCCGTTCGCCTCGCACCAGGCCATCGGCTCTGGCCGACCGTAATGACCATCGCCGCGCAGCGTGATCCGGGTATCGGGCCAGTGGCGACGGATACGTCGCACGAGCCGGCGAACATGGCCGGCGACTTCCTTGCCCGACGGCGTTTTGCCGGTGCGCAGCAGCATCGCAACCGGCCGCCCGGTAGCGGTGTCGTAGACATGGATCGGCAGGAAGCAACGCTCGCCGTAGTGCCCGTTCCAGAAGGAGAGCTGCTGCGCGCCGTGTACGACGTCGACGGTATCGTCGATGTCGAGCGTCACCGCCGCAGGCGGCACGGGGTAGCTCGCGCAATAGAGGTCGACCAGCGTGCCGGTCAGACGGATCAACTCGCGCGTAGTCGGCGCGTTCTCCCACCGGCTCATCGTCGGCTGGCTGGCCAGCCCGAACGGATCACCCGGCAGTTTGCCGAGCGCCAGCTTGAACCCTGGATCATGCCGCAGGGTGTCGAGATCGTCGGCGTCTTCATACCCACACGAGATCGCCAGCATGCGGGCGCGCAAGATGTCGGCGACCCGGTGGATCACCCGACCCTGATCGCGCGGATCAGCGATGCAGGCGGCGAGCCGATCCGCGATCCCCAACCGCCGCTCGGCCTGTGCGAGCAGTAGCACGCCGCCGTCCGACGTCAGCCGACCGCCGTCGAACGCGGCGGTGATTTTTCGACCACGAATGGCTGGGAAGGTAAAGGAGAACCCGCTATCGTCAGCCATGGCGGTCGTGGCACTTTCTGTCTGGAGCAGAGGGATGGCGTAAGCACCCTTTCTCTACTCCAAACCAGAGACTTAGACCACGATCGCCACCACCGATTTGGGCTCCCGATGAATAATCCGGGCTAATTGATCTCGGCGAACGTATTCGGGAAGAGGTTTACGATGTTCGTGTCGCTGGAATCCCGGGAGAAATCTCTTGGATCTATAAAGGTATCGGCGAAGCAAGGGTGGATCGCGCGATCGAAACATTCGCGAATCCAGCGCACTGTCGCGAGGATGGCTGGAGAGGGTTTTGCCTTGGACCGATACACGAGACGAAGTTCTCGTCGTATCCTGAGCTCTGGCGGAACTGGAACCGCAGCGGTTGTGATTTCGCTAACAAAAGTAGGCAGTGCGCCAATACCGATACCCTCCACGATCGACCAAAGCTGAGATAGCGAGGAGTTGGTACGCATCGCAACGAGGCCTTGAGGGCGTTCCGTGCCGATCAGAAAGTCGAGTTGCTCCGAGCGTACGCCAGGACCGACATGCTCAACGATCCGATGGTCCTTAAGCGAGTCCACGCTTGAAGGCACGCCGTAGCGCTGGATATAGCTCTTGCTCGCGTATACGGCGAAATGAATGGTAGCCAATTTCGCTGTAATGAGGTCGGCTTCTGCTGGCTGTTCGTATGTCAGCCAGATGTCGGCTTCATGCGTTCGATCACGAGCAAGGTTGTAATCGATATCCAAGCCTATGGTCATGTCGGGGAGGACCGCACGGAGCCGCGACATCCTCGGTGTCAGCCACAGCGTTCCGATACCCTCCGTGCACGCTATCGTGATCTGTCCCGGCTTCACGAGAACGTCTTTGGTGCCATCCGAAGCATCCCACTCCGCGGCGTCGCTCATTGCCTGGCCGATTCGAAGAAGCTTTTCTCCCTCTTTGGTTAGCACGATCCCGTTAGCGCTACGACGTGCCAGATCCAGGCCAAGCCTTGTCTCGACGCGCTCTATCCTCCGACGAATCGTATTCACCACAACCCCTTGATCTGACGCCACTTTCCGCATGCTGCCCAAGCGCTGGATGGCGCGGAACAGCCTCACGTCGTCCCACTGTAGATCGGCGAAATCGACCCGATCGTCGGTGTTCCCCCCTGGAACACGAGGTTCAACCTTTGTGAGCCTGCCGTCTGGGTGTCTTCGCAATATTACCTCCGCAACGACGCCGTTCGCGTGACGCACCTGGGAGGTATAATGTTTCAGCAAGTTGGCAATCCGATAGGCTCCCAACCGACCTCTTTCTGGGATAGTTGCTTCAATGAGCGCATGGATACGCTCATCGCGCGTAATCATGGTCGGCAAGTCCGGCTGCAGCGCATCCCTGCGGGCAGCACCATGAAAATGATCGATGACGCGCGCGAGCTGCTTCCTCTGGCGGACCGCGTTCAAGTCGCCCGGATGCTCGAGAAGAACCCTGAGATCGTCCGATCCGTAACCGTGCCCGGCCAAGCCGGGACCGCGGGCATATTCGCTTACCTGCCCCTTAATGCGTACGGAGCGTGGGCGCTGACGACCGGCCGATATGATGGCAGTAAGCCCGACCCGGCCTGGATCTGCTCGGCAGGCGAAAAGCCGTCGGCTATCGCTATCTGGCTGATTGTCGCGCCTGGGCTGCTAATCCGTATGTTCGAGCCCATCGCCCGGCTCTTCCGTGAGCTTTGCCCGGAAGGATGCGCCGTATTTTCTTACGGAGCGACAGATGCCTCAGCGAGCATCCAGCGTGCGGTCAGATTCCGGCCGGCCCGGGAGATGTTCCCCGGCGCCTCCGCCCACTTGGTCGCGGCGTGCCCGGAAAATGCAGTACCGATCGACATCGCCCGAAACATCGAACGGGCACGTCGGGGGCGCGTGTGCGTCCGGGTCGCGCGCTCGATCGAGGACATGGCCAAGGTCTTCTCCGTCCGTTCCGCCACTTTTCAAGCTGAACAGGCATGCCCGTACGAAGAGGAGTTCGACGGCAACGATTTTTGTGCGACGCAGCTTCTGGCTTATGTCGGTGATGACCCGGCTGCGTGCATCCGCATCCGCTATTTTGGTGATTTTGCGAAGCTTGAGCGCCTTGCCATCCGCCGCGAATACCGAAGCCGACGCCTCTCGCGCCCGTTGGTCGAGGCGGCGCTGGCGCACTGCGCGCGTAAGGGTTTTCGCCGGATTTACGGACATTCACGAGCGGATCTCGTGGGATTTTGGCAACGGCTGGGTTTTGATGTCATCCCGGCACGCCAGCCTTTCTGGTTCTCCGATGTTGAATATGTCGAGATAGTCGCGGAACTGACTGCGGATCCGCTGGAAATCCGATTCGGGATCGACCCGATGATGGCGATCAGACCGGAGGGCAGCTGGGATGAACCCGGCCCCCTCGACATGTCGCTTGTTCGTTCTTCGTTAGCGGTATGAGCAGGATGTCATTCCCCGCTCAACCGGAACCGCCCCTGGCGAGGGAACCGAGGAATTGTGTGACGGTGCAATTAGAGTTGCGATCCCGTTTTGCAGATCGCGTTAACGCGTTGCTCGGCGACAAGGGTCTTTCGAACAAAGAGCTTGCGGAGCGCAGCGCGCTTCCCGCAGATCGCGTCGATCGGATCTTAGACGGTCGCCTCGTCGGAATCACTTTCCGCGACATCACTGTGATCGCCGCCGTCCTCGAGACGCCGGTCTATTCCCTTCTTGTCGCGGCCAACCCGACGGTCGAGGTCGTACCGCTCGAGATAGTTGAAGAGCGTGCATCGGGCGATGCCTAATCCGTTCTTGCACGACGTCGGTAGCGGTCGCGCCGGTCGTGCTTAGATGTTTGATCTCGCAGTGTGGTGGTACGATTGACCAACACGGACGACGGGAGGAGCTATGGCCAGGTTCTACACGGCAGCGCCACGACGACTGAAACAATCCGTCGAGCAATACAGCGGAGTGAAGAGAGCGTGAGGGCGCTCGCCCGGCGTCCCAGGATCAGTCCAACGACAGCGCAGAAGTGGCGCAAGCGGGCGCATACCGCCGATGCCGCGATGGGGCCGAAAGCCTTTCATTCCACCGTCCTCACGGCGGGGGAGGAGGCCATGGTTGTGGCGTTTCGCCACCACAGGCTCGTACCGCTCGACGATTGTCTTTGTGCGTTAGCCGCGTGATTCAATTCCGCCAGTCAGTCAATGACGGTGCGACAATTGTGCAAAACAGGTTTCAGACTTTTCATTCACCACGACTGAGCACGGCCTGCGCCGCAGCAAGGCGAGCGGCGGGGATTCTGAAAGGACTTGTAGAGACATAGTCGATCCCGATGCTCTCGCAGAAGGAAATGGTCGCGGGATCGCCACCATGCTCGCCGCAAATGCCGAGCTTAATCGTCGGTCGCGTCGCGCGACTCCGCTCGGCGGCGAGGCCGATCAGTTGGCCGACGCCTTCCACGTCGAGGCTCACAAATGGGTCTCGCGCGTAAATGCCGCGCTCGACATACGTCGTTAGGAAGCGTGCCGCATCGTCGCGGCTGACGCCGAGCGTGGTCTGCGTGAGGTCGTTGGTGCCGAACGAGAAGAACTCCGCCGTCTCGGCGATTTCGCCCGCCATCAGGCAGGCACGCGGCAGCTCGATCATCGTCCCGACGAGATATTCGATCCGGCTGCCCTTGTCGGCGAACACCGCTTCCGCCGCTTTGTCGACCACGATCTTCATCAGCTCGAGCTCGCGTGCCGTGCCGACCAACGGGATCATCACCTCGGGGATCGGTGCGGCGCCCGATTTGACCGCGACCTCGATCGCCGCCTCGAAGATCGCGCGCGCCTGCATCTCGTAGATTTCGGGATAGGTCACGCCGAGCCGGCAACCGCGATGGCCGAGCATCGGGTTGAACTCGTGCAGCTCGGCTGCGCGGCGCTTGAACACCTCGACATCGACCCCCGCGGCGGTCGCCACCTCGGCAAACTCGGCTTCCTCGTGCGGCAGGAATTCGTGCAGCGGCGGATCGAGCAAGCGGATCGTCACCGGCAGGCCGGCCATCACCTCGAACAATTGCACGAAATCGCTGCGCTGTTCGGGCAGGAGTTTGTCGAGCGCGGTGCGGCGACCGGCTTCGTCCTCGGCGAGGATCATCTGGCGGACGTTGGTGATGCGCTCGGCATCGAAGAACATGTGCTCGGTACGGCAGAGACCGATGCCCTCGGCGCCGAACTCGCGCGCGACCTTGGCGTCGAGCGGCGTCTCGGCATTGGCGCGCACCTTCAGGCGACGCACGCCGTCGGCCCACACCATCAATGCCGCGAAATCGCCCGACAATTCTGGCTGCACGGTCGGCACTTCGCCGGCCATCACTTCGCCGGTGGTGCCGTCGATCGTGACGAGATCGCCCGCGCGGATCTCGCGATCGCCCACGCGCATCACGCCGGCCCTGGCGTCGATCGAGATCGACCCCGCGCCCGAGACGCACGGCCGCCCCATGCCGCGCGCCACCACCGCGGCGTGGCTGGTCATCCCGCCGCGCGCGGTCAGGATACCGCGCGCCGCGTGCATGCCGTGAATGTCCTCGGGGCTGGTCTCGGTGCGGATCAGGATCACCGAATCACCCGCCGTGGCGCGCTTCTCGGCGGTGTCGCTGTCGAACACGGCAAAGCCCGAGGCAGCACCGGGTGATGCCGGCAAGCCCTTGGTCAGCACGTCGCGCGGCGCCTTGGGGTCGAGCGTCGGATGGAGCAACTGGTCGAGCGCCATCGGGTCGATCCGCGCGACCGCTTCCTCGCGCGTGATGAGGCCTTCCTCGGCCATATCGACCGCGATCTTCAGCGCGGCCTTGGCGGTGCGCTTGCCCGAGCGGGTCTGGAGCATCCAGAGCTTGCCCTGCTGCACGGTGAATTCGATGTCCTGCATGTCGCGGTAATGCGTCTCGAGCAAGTCGAACACCTTGGCGAGTTCGGCGAACACCACCGGCATCGCTTCTTCCATCGACAGCGGCTTGGCATTGGCCGCGGTGCGCGCCGCGGTCGTGAGATATTGCGGAGTGCGGATGCCGGCGACGACGTCCTCGCCCTGCGCATTGATCAGGAACTCGCCATAGTAAGGCGCGGTCGCCCTTGGCCGGATCGCGTGTGAACGCGACGCCGGTCGCCGAGGTCTCGCCCATATTGCCGAACACCATCGCCTGGATGTTGACCGCGGTGCCCCAGCTAGCGGGGATATCGTTGAGGCGGCGATACACTTTCGCGCGCTCGGACTGCCACGAGCCGAACACCGCGCCGACCGCGCCCCACAATTGGTCATGGACGTCCTGCGGGAAGGGCTTGCCCCATTGCTGTTCGACCAGGCCCTTATATTCGGTCACCAACTCGCGCAGGTCGTCGGCGCTGAGATCGGTATCGAGGAAGTAGCCGCGGTCTTCCTTGGCGATCTCGAGCGCTTCCTCGAACGCGTCATGGTCGAGTTCGAGCACGACGTCGGCATACATCTGGATGAAGCGGCGATAGCTATCCCACGCGAACCGCGCGTCGCCCGACGTGGCGGCGAGGCCCTCGACCGTTCGGTCGTTGAGGCCGAGGTTGAGGACGGTGTCCATCATCCCCGGCATCGAGGCGCGTGCGCCGCTGCGGACCGAGACGAGCACCGGATCGGCCGCATCGCCGAATTTTTTGCCGGTAATGCCTTCGATATGCGCGATGCCGGTAGCGACCTCGACCTTCAGATCGGCGGGGAACTGGCCGCCTTCGTCATAATAGACCGCGCAGAAATCGGTCGAGATGGTGAAACCGGGCGGGACCGGCAGGCCGATCGACGCCATCTCCGCCAGGTTCGCGCCCTTGCCGCCGAGCAGATTGCGATCGCCCTTGCCCCCGTCCGAAACGCCGCCGCCGAACCGATATACATAGGCCGGCGCGTTACGCGATTTCAGTTCGTTGAGAAGAAAATCAATCATGGAAAAGTTTCCCATTCGAAGAACATTGTGTTGGGCCGCTCGTTCCTCCCGATCGTCGACCACAGTCAGGCCTTCGCCCGAAGGCTTGGTTGCTGGTATTTTTCGGAAGCGCTCGGGTCAGGACGAAGTGTCCCGAGGTATTTACCGGCTGTGCGGACGATGTGGGCCGCGGTACTTCCAAAAGATATGCCCTATTTCGGGAGTTCCGGCGGACCATAATATTGCGCAGCTTGATAAAAAGGTACTGTCACACAGTTTGTTCCGCGTGGCACTACGTCTCTTGCAACGGTGTGGCACGATGCCAAAAAACGGCGGCTGATAGCGTAATGGCGACGCCTCGGATCGTATCGTCGAGGAGCGGGCGGGTTGCATCGCTCTCCGTCGAGACAGCAATGTGAGCATTGCCAGATCTCAGGCTTGTCTAGCCGCGCGAGGCCGAGGGGAAAGTGCGATTGCGGACAAACCCGAGAGGCGGGTCGGCAATCGTCGCGCAAAATCTAGCGAAGACATCGAACGTTTAAGCATTTCTTGAGCGGTGCGAATCCAACCTAACGCCGTCTAGTCAGCAGGCGAGAGTCTCGAGTGCAATCTGGAAAACGATCGGGAAGCGCAATTGCCGATGCTCGCCTGATATCAATACCGCGTTTCCGCTATCTATCGATACGCTTTTGGGAGACCTAACGCGGCGATGATAGCATCGCTGCTTTGCGAGTAGTCGTATTTAGGTGTCATCCGATCACGTCGGTCAGGGTTGCAGATGCAGAACAAAAAGGCCTCCTAGAATGAGGCATAATAGGGGATGATTATGCGAGGTTTCTTATTGTCCGGCACGGCCGTCCTTCTTAGCACGGTCTCAGGAGTCGCGCTGGCTCAGGATAGATCGTCCCAGTCGCCAGTGAATGCGGGGGGGACGGCACAGTCGAAACCTAACGAAAGCCCGAAAAGCTCTTCGGATGTGAGCGCGGATTCGCAAACGCTGAACGGCACGGGCCTTGGCGACATTATCGTGACGGCGCAGCGGCAGTCGGAAAGCTCGCAGCGTGCCGCAATAGCCATAAATGTGGTTAGCGGGGCAGATCTGGTGAACAACGGCATCACTCAGCCTGATCGGCTCAACAGCCTGGTGCCGGCGCTAACGATTGCTAATGTTGGCCCGTCGGCAACCTCCTTCATCCGCGGCGTCGGCAATTTCTCGGTTCAAATTACAAGTGATCCTGCCGTCGCGTTCAATTATGATGGCATCTACATCGGGCGTTTGACCGCCACGTCGACAACGTTTTTCGATACCGATCGAGTGGAGGTCCTTAAGGGCCCCCAAGGCACGCTTTACGGTCGAAACGCAACGGCGGGTGCGATCAACATTTTGCCGACTCAGCCGAAAATCGGCGAGTTCTCCGGTTATGGCTCAATTCAGTACGGCAATTACAACGCATTTTCCACAGAAGGTGCGGTTAACTTACCTATCGGCGAAAACGGTGCGATCCGGATCTCCGGGATTGTGAACAATCGCGACGGATACAATCGGGACGGCAGTTCGGATGATAAGAGCCAGGGACTGCGCATCCAGCTGAAGTCCCATCTTACACCCGATCTGACAGCGCGTCTTGCATTCGATTACGAGCATCTGGGAGGCCTGGGCACAGGCCTGAGTTTCCTAGACACCTATGCGTGCTCGGCAGCGACTGCGAACACACCGGGGCAATCGCCTCATTGCGTCGTCACCCCGACCGGCCTGTCTCGAGCCGAAGGCAACACGTCTGCCGCATCTCAGGCATTTTGGACATCTCTATTTAGCGGTGTAGCGGGTCGTCACCGTGATCCGTTTCCCGCGAATTACCAAGATAGCAACTTCTTCGGCTCAAACGCTGATATCGAGTGGAATACCAGGCATGGGACTCTCACCATCATACCGGCGGTGCGGTTTGACCATGTACAGAACACTAATCCCAGTGGCGGATTTCCTATTGCTAACGATCAGAAAGACATCCAGTATAGCGTTGAGACACGTTTCGCTGGCAAGGTGAGCCTATTCGATTACACGCTTGGGTTTTTCTATTACAATGAGAATGCGCGGCTGCGGCAGGGTTCCATCACCAGCAACAGCAGCGGTAGCTTCGCGGAGCCGACAGTCGTCAATACGCAGTCGTACGCACCGTTTGCCCGCGTGACCGCGCACCTTGGCCCGAAACTGCGGCTTGTAGGCGGCATTCGTTATACGCGTGACAACAAGCAGTTCAATTCGCACAATATCACGATCGCCGAGACTTGCGCCGCGGGCGCGACGTGCCCGACGGCGATTTTGCCCACGCCAGTGCCGTACGAGACTCTGCTGCCTTTCGCCATTCCGGGCCAAAGCCCGTCGCAGTTGACTCCCGTGACCGTTCCTGGACCAACGCCAAATTCAATCATTTCGCGCACCGATTACTTTTTCAATAATTCTCTTAGCGTTGGGCGGGTTACCTGGCGCGCTGCGGCTGAGTTTGATCTAACCTCAACCTCGCTGCTGTACGCTAGCGCGGAGACCGGCTTCCGTTCCGGCGGCTTCAACACCGCCGTGGTGCTCGACGCAAACGCGCCGATCTCGCAGGTGTACCAGCCCGAGTACATCACGGCCTACACGCTCGGATCCAAGAACAGATTTCTTAACAATCGCGTTCAGCTCAACGTCGAAGCGTTCTTGTGGAAGTACCGGAATGAGCAAGTTGCGCATGGCACCGTCGATGAGATTAACCGTCCGGGGAGCTACACCCAGAACGTCGGTAGCTCGACGATTAAGGGCGTCGAGGTGGAAGCTCGGGTGCTTGTTACGCCCACCACACAGCTCGGGGCAGACGTGCAGTACCTCCACGCCCGCAATGACGACTTCACATTTAACGTCGTTGGTTACCCTTCGACAAACTGTGCAGTGGCCTCGGCGGGGTTCGCGGGCCGCTTCCCGCTGTTCTCAGTCAATTGCTCGGGATTGCCTTCCTACAACTCGCCGACGTGGTCCGCGAATTTTTCCGCACAGCAAACCGTGCCGATTGGTGACTATAAGCTCGTCCTGACGGCGGACACGCAATACAAGACCAGCCGCTTCGCATATTTCGACTACGCGACCGAACAGCTGCAAAAGGCCAGCTGGACAACTAACGCGCAAGTTTCGTTCGGGCCAGCGAACGGGCGCTGGTCGTTCGCCGGCTTCGTTCGCAACATTGAAAACACCCGGCTGCTATCTGCGCCGATTGCATTCCAGGGCCTCCTATCAGCCTATACGACGCCACCGCGCACGTATGGCGCTCGCCTTTCACATAAGTTCTAACCGGCAGCTTCTGCCGCCGGGACGAGGCGAAGCACCGGTGCCCGCTCGGGCACCGGTGCTTTGCCCTCTTATTTATGTTGATCGGGGCCGAAGACGGGACCCTGATTTGAGCAAGGCAACTATCTGTATTCCGTCGCAAAGTATGAGTTATGAGGGGGTCCAAATTTCGGCTCTAACTCAATTTTGATGTGATTTGAGCGCTGTGTAGTGACGGTTTCACAGTGGGATGATCGCCATGAAGAGCGCGCTTGGTCCGTCAGCGTTGATTCCACCCGGCTTCAAGGTCCAGGCTGCATCGACCGATACTACGGTCACCACGATCGCGGTTTGCAGCGTTACGGCCGGCAGCAACTGCCCCATCTGTGGCTCTTCCAGCCGCGTTGCCCATAGTCGCTATCGACGGAGGGTTGCCGATCTCCCGCTGAGCGGTCGATCGGTTCGCCTCACTGTGACCGTCCGTCGCTTTTGGTGCGACGCCGTGCGCTGTCCACGGCGTCTGTTCGCGGAGCCCTTCGCTACCGCCACGCTGGCACCATGGGCAAGGCGGACCGCCCCCATCATCTTGGCCTTGCGCTGGGCGGGCGTCCTGCTGCCACTCTTGCGAGCCGGTTGATGATGCCGGTCAGCAACGGCACGTTGCTGCGGGTCGTACGACGACGGGGCTGTCCACCGATCATTCCTCCGATCGTGATCGGGATCGACGACTGGGCATGGCGGCGGAACCAGCGATACGGAACGATCATCTGCGACCTCGAACGAAGTCGCCCGATTGGCCTGCTGCCTGACCGGGAACCCGCGACAGCCGAAGCATGGCTTGCCGGTCATCCACAGATCGAGGTTGTCGCGCGAGACCGTGGCGGCGCCTATGCCCGTGCGGCTGCCAGGGCGCTTCCCCACGCGGTGCAGGTTGCCGACCGCTGGCACCTGATGGAGAATGCCAGCCGCGCGTTCCTCGACGCGGTCCGCCGATCAGTGCGCCAAATCCGGCGCTCAGTCAGGGCTATGACTGCACATCGGCGCCGAAGACGGGACCCTGCTTTTAGCAAGGCAACTATCTGTATTCGTTCGGAAAGTACGAGTTATAAGGGTCACGATAGGCGCCGATCGGGACCCCTAGCTTAGGAAAACCTCGACGCAAATTCAGTAACTTGGCAAAAACCTACTGGAGTCAATTTCGGCGCCGAGCCACATTCCGCGCGGATCGCGGCAGCCGCCAAACATAGTAGTAGTTCGTCTAATCGACCCGCCAGATTGTCTCTCGACTTATCTGGCGGGCGATCACCAAATGTCATGCCTGCACGCATCGAAGATTCGAAGACGGCCGGGCACTAGCGACTTTGCCAGAACGCTTTTGGCTATGCGGTGCCTGCGGATTTCTGTCAGCGGAACTCGTCAAGCTCCTGTGGAAGATTGGCAGGGTCCGATGTCCACGCTAACCGTTCACACTGCAGCTCACACAACCGCACCAAAGCACGGCGTCGCCTCGGCTCCGGCGCGGGTTCGGCACGCGCCGCCCCCTACGCGCGAACCGCTTCCGCCCGAGCAGCAGCTCGCGCAGGCCCGCCCAACCCTCGCTGGTGCCGAGAGAGAAACATCTGTCGGAAGTGGCCACGGACGCGGACAGACACGCCCTTCATACAGATATCACGCTTTTCCGG
Organism: Sphingomonas sp. UYP23; assembly: GCF_054059235.1. Taxonomy (NCBI): domain Bacteria; kingdom Pseudomonadati; phylum Pseudomonadota; class Alphaproteobacteria; order Sphingomonadales; family Sphingomonadaceae; genus Sphingomonas; species Sphingomonas sp. UYP23. The sequence continues at coordinate 111,540 of NZ_JBSSBX010000002.1, read as the reverse complement.
TATGCCATGCCCGTGCTTTACCCTTACCGCAGATGCGCCCCAAAAAACGCGGCTGCCCTGGCTATGGCGGTGCGAGATTCTGGCGAGTTCGGGACCGATCCCTGAAATACGTGAGGCATGCCTTCATAGAGGTCGAGTATCGCCTCATGGCCGCCGCCTCGGATCGCCTGGTATTCTCTCACGAAATTGCTGAGAAGCATTTCGCGGGTTCCACCTTGGATCAGTGTGGGCGGATAGGCTTTCGAGTAGTCACCATAGACCGCTGAGACATAGGGATTTTTCTGGTCCTTGGGATCCGCGTAAGCGTCCGCTCCCCAAGCGGAGCTTTCGCGATCGAGCACAGGGTCGACACCGGAGAGGGTCAGATAGCTGTCGCCCTGCTGGGTGACATCACAGGACGGTGACATCAGGTATAGAGCTCCTGGTAGCGGCAGCCCCTGATCGCGCATCTTGAGGACGGATCCCGCCGCCATGCCGCCGCCCGCCGAGTCACCGAAGATCCCAATGCTAGCAGGCGCCGTCCCCTTAGCGAGTAGTGCTTTCCAGACGGAAAGCACCTGATCGGTGACAATCCTCCAGTTTCCCCTGGGAGCGACGGTGTAGTCGAGCGAGATCACCTCGTCCCCGGTTGCGGCCGCCACGAGCGCCGGCGGTCCAAGACGGGACCGAGCCGAGAAACGCGTGTAGCCGCCCCCGTGAAGATAGATCAGGGTATGGCCGTTCGATTTGTAGTTCGCGGGCAGGATGCGCACTACTGGAACACCGCCGATTTGATCGTCCTGCACGCTGGCGCCCAGCTCGGCGACGATGGCGTCGGAAGCCAGGATCATGCGCTTGTCCGTCGCCTCCCTGATTCGATCCCAGTCCGCGAGCGTAACTGGTTTCGTCTGTGGCGGCTGTTTTGAGCTTACCGCGTAGACGGCGGCCAGCACCTTGGCCGCTTCGTTCGATACCGTACCGGGAACGCGAAATCGAAGTGACGGTTCGGCACCCACCGCAACTGCATCCGCCGTATTTCCACTGGAAATCGCAGGCTGCGGCGCCATTACTTGCGCATAGGACGTTACAGGCGCTGTGAGAGCGATCGCCGTCGTCATCAAGAACTTATGCATCTGATTCTTCGCCTTCGATTTTCAGATATGATCCCATCGAGACCTGGAATATACTTTATCACCGCTCCGGCTTTTGTGAAAACCCGTTAGCCTGGTGTTTGTAAGGCCTCGCGCGCGCGTGCTCGACCGCTCCTGACATTTAATCCGATCGCTATTCATCAATGTTAGATCGACACTCCGCCAACGGCGAGACGCGAGTTTTCGTCGGGCGATGTGTAATAGGCATCGGCCGGCACGCGGAGTGGAGATGATCAAGCCGCCTGCTCCCAGCAGCGGTCGTTGGCGGTCTTTGCCATGATACATGCCGCCGGTCCGTCCGCGAGACCATGAGTCCGAGAAATGCTCGCACCGACGAGGCACGCGCCTGGGACTATCGTCACGGACACGCGCGTCCTCCCACCTATCGCGGAAACGGGACCGTTATAGCGGTCGCCTCACCTTCGGCGGGGCTGGTTCCGCCACGCAGATCGCGTCTTACTATTGGGGCGACGCGCGGCAGCCCCGATTACGTGGAGTCAGACACGGTTGACCGAGGGCTTGCCCCGTGCGGCAGGCCAAAAGTTTATCTTCTGGCGACATCAGACCGGACTGTGAAATGCGCCGTGGTGCGGGCCGCGATATCAGCGGTGGTCACGCCGGGTGCGGTTTCAATGAGTTCGAAGCGCGAATGTTGATCCGATCGTCGGAAGACCGCCAGATCCGTAATGACCATGTCCACGACATTGCGTCCAGTCAGCGGCAGGGTGCAGGCCGGAATGAATTTCGGGGATCCATCCTTTGCGGTGTGCTCCATCACGACGATGATTCTCTTCACGCCCGCGACCAGATCCATCGCACCGCCCATTCCTTTGATCATTTTGCCCGGAATCATCCAGTTTGCGATGTCACCGGTCTCGGAGACCTCCATCGCGCCGAGCACGGTGAGGTCGATGTGGCCTCCGCGGATCATGGCGAAGCTGTCCGCGCTCGAGAAGTAGGACGTCTGTGGCAGCTCGCTGATCGTTTGCTTGCCAGCGTTGATGAGGTCAGGATCCACTTCATCGTCGTATGGGAACGGACCAATGCCAAGCATGCCGTTCTCGGATTGGAGCGTGACTTCCATCGTCGATGGGACATGGTTCGCGACCAGGGTCGGGATGCCGATCCCCAGGTTCACGTAGAATCCGTCGCGGAGTTCCTGCGCAGCGCGGGCTGCTATCTGATCACGTGTCCATGGCATCAGAGGGCACGCTCCAAAGCCGCACCGGTCGTCGCTCTGGGGCGCGTGGTGCGGAACTCGATCTTCTTCTCGTAAGGTGGACTGACGATGAGTCGATTCACGTAGATGCCGGGGAGGTGTATCTGGTCTGGATCGAGGCTTCCGATAGGCACTATTTCCTCCACCTCCGCGACGCAGACGCGTCCCGCGGTCGCCATCGGGTGATTAAAGTTTCTCGCGGTCTTCCGAAAAATGAGGTTGCCGCTTTGATCCGCCTTCCAACCCTTGATGATCGCGAGATCGGCGCGGATGCCGCGCTCGAGGATGTAATCCTCGCCGTCGAACTGCTTTATTTCCTTACCTTCGGCGACCAGCGTGCCCACGCCGGTCTTCGTATAAAAGCCTGGTATTCCTGCTCCGCCCGCCCGGCATCGTTCAGCCAGGGTACCCTGCGGGCAGAATTCTACGTCGAGCTCACCTGACAGGTATTGGCGCTCGAACTCCTTGTTTTCGCCGACATACGAAGCGATCATCTTGGCGACCTGTCGGGTGCGCAGGAGCTTACCCAGACCCTCGCCATCGATGCCGGCATTGTTGCTGGCGATGGTCAGTCCTTTGGTCCCTGCATCACGAATGGCATCGATTAATCGTTCCGGTATCCCGCAAAGACCGAAGCCTCCGGCACAGATCGTCATGCCATCGTGGAGAAGCCCGTCCAGCGCGGACGCCGCATCGGGATGGAGCTTGATCACGCGATTTCCTTGCACAAAATTGTTGAAGCGATCAGGCCAATGGTGGCAATCACGCTCTGCAATCCATTTGAATCGCTTCGCCGCGACCGAAGTTTGGACCGGCATGGACGTGCCGGCCGGATACTGCCCGCCCGGGTGGCTGTCGAGATGCGAAATCGGCGAGAGCGATGCTAAGCGGGTTTCGGCCGCGCAAGCGTCGAAACCTTATCGACGCACCAGTGAAAGTCTTCAAGGGACCCTTTCGAATCTTGAGGCCTTCTGGCCGATCCTGTGAGCTTCCACGCGTATCAACGGAAGTGTCGCTACCTAAGCTCGGCAAAGTCGCGGGCATGGGCGGCGGTGGTGACCGAGTTTCGGCGCTACAGCGATGCAGTGCTCGGCGATCGGGAGCGGGATACGGATTGCGGACGGACGCCGAGCGACGCGCGCAACGCTCGAAGGGCTTTCTGCGATTTCGCCCTCCAGCTCCCCGATGCAGATCCGGCATCGGTGCCGATCACTCGGCCTCTCTGCGCGACCGACGCCATGGAGTAGGTGTTGTATGGGAACGTTAAAAAAGTCGCTTCGCGTCATGAGTGGTGGGGGAGTGCCGGTCGCGGCACGGCGGTGAAAGTCGGTCGTTCCGCATTCGAACGCGCGTTGCTGATCAATGGAGCGAGAAGCGTGAATAGGCGAACACTAGGCAAGACTGGACCTTCTGTATCCGCTCTAGGGCTGGGCTGCATGGGCATGTCCGGCGTGTACGGGCACACGGATCGGCGGGAGAGCATCGCCACGATCCAGGCAGCACTTGATGACGGCGTCACGCTCATCGACACCGGCGATTTCTACGGCATGGGCCACAACGAGACATTGATCTCGGAGGCGCTGTTGGGTGTTCCGCGCGACGCCTACCACCTCAGCGTGAAGTTCGGCTCGTTGCGAGGCCCGGACGGTCTGCTGATCGGCGACGACAGCCGACCGAAGTCGATCCGAAACTTCCTCACATATTCGCTAAAACGTCTGGGCGTCGATCACATCGACATCTATCGACCCTCTCGGCTCGATCCCGACACCCCCATCGAGGAGACGGTCGGCGCGATGGCCGATCTCGTCAGGGCAGGCTACATCCGCGGTATTGGCTTGTCCGAAGTCGGTGGGGCCACGTTGCGGCGGGCCGCCGCCATCCACCCGATCACAGACCTGCAGATAGAATACTCGGTCATGTCGCGCGGCATCGAGGACAGCATACTGGCAACCGCACGCGAACTCGGCATCGGGATCACCGCCTACGGCGTCTTAGGGCGTGGTCTGATCAGCGGTCATTGGCGCAAGGACGCGGCGATTGGAGACATTCGAACCAAGACGCCGCGCTTCCAGGACGGCAATATCGACAGGAACCTGCAGCTCGTAGACGCCCTGCGCACCTTTGCCGAAGCTCGTGGAATCGGCGTGGCACAGGTCGCGATCGCCTGGGTGACGGCGCAGGGAGCAGACATCGTTCCAATCATCGGCGCGCGGCGCCGCGACCAGCTTGTCGAGGCACTGGGAAGTCTGAAAGTCAGGCTCTCTGACCTCGACCTTCAGGCGATCGATCAGGCAGTGCCGAGAGGTAGTGCGGCCGGCGACCGTTATCCGAGCACCCATATGGCCGTTCTGGATAGCGAAGCAGCCACGTCCTGATGATCGAGTCTCTATCGTTCGGCGCCATTTGCCTTTTGATGCCTTCTTTGGAGTCGCTGATATGAGATTCACCATAATGCTGCTATTCGTGCCCATGTCTCCGGCCTTCGCGCAGACCGCCACTCCCGCTGCGAGCGCGGTCTCTTCCCCGGTTGCCACCACGGCGCCCGCCGGCCCCGTAACGTACGGAGCGGGCCATAAATTTTGCAGCGAATGGAGTGCAGCCGAGGTCAAGGCCGACCAGAGCGATTACTACGCGAACCGGTTCTGGGTTGCGGGGTTCATGTCTGCGTACAACTGGTATGTTTCGACCGACGGCTTCGACATCGGTCGCGGCCTAACGCCGAGCGACATGAAGACCTTTATGCACGACCGATGCGCCGCCCATCCGACCGAGACCGTGGCCACCGCGGCAGCGCAGCTGCTGACGATGCTCAGGACGCGTCAGGGAAGATGATTTCCAAACCGGCGCCCCCGATCGAAGGGGCGCAGCGGTCCTCCTTTCGGTTCAGGCTCGATCGTTCGACCGGCGGAACGAGAGCATCCGGCGCATATAGTTCTTGTCGCCATCGATGAACCGGTGTTTCAGCGCGCCCGCGACGTGCAGGGCGACAATTGCGTAGATGACCCAGGGCAGGATGCTCGCATGAAGCAACTTGCCTATGTGGTACGCTACCTGTTCGCGCGGCTTCAGGGCCGGATCGAGCGGCAGCATCTGCGGGATGCTGAACAGCCCGAAAAAGCTGGTCGGCCGGCCGGCGCCCTGCGACATCAGCAGGCCGGATAGCGGCATGACAAGCAGGATTCCGTAAAGTAGCCAGTGAACTAGCTTGGCGGTGTTACGCTCCCAGTGGTGCAAACCCTTGGCTTCGACCACCGCGGGGCGCGTGCCCTTCCAAGCGAGGCGGCAGATGGTGAGCGCAATGACCAGCAGCCCGAGCGGCTTGTGCCAGCCGTCGAGAAGATAGGAGCGGGTCGGCCCGTCGCCGATCCACACCGCGTAAAGCCCGAGCGGGATGAGCACTAGCAGAATGAGCACGGCGGTGCTCCAGTGAAAGAACTGCGCAATCGGGTCATAGCCCGGCATCGCGACGACGGCCTCGAGGGTCTCAGTCTCGGACATCTCGCCCTTCGCATGGCGAGCCGAGGATAGCTGTTGCCGATCGACTCCAAGATTATCGTTCGTCATCGTGCATTTCCGCCTTCCAACCACGCGCTTCCCTGCGCGTACAGGGCTTCGACCTCGGGTCCCGTCAATCCCGGCATGTCCCGCTTCACCTCCATGCCGAGCTTGGTCTGGAGATAGCCAAGGTGCCGATAGCCCTGGGGGAAGCTCGCCAGAAGGTCTTGGTCAAGGATCGGCGCGGTGCCCGGCTGGACGAGGTCCAGCCGGTCGCGCTCGTAGATCGGTTGCCGGAAGACGATCTTCCAAATGCCCGAGCGGCGCTCGAACAGATCGTAGAACCGGCCGTAACAGGTGGCGTCGCACAGCACTGCGTCAATTGATCCTCGCTGAGCGATCGTGGTCTTGGTTTGCGCCACCGCACGGTCGCCTACGATCTGGACGTGGGAGCCGCCCAAGAGGTGCTGAATCTGCACGCCTCGCGCGACGGCTGCGCGCGACAGACGCACGAACTCGACCGCGCTGACCTGCGACCAGGTCGTCATCATGCGACCGTCCTCGTGCCACAGTGCGAGCAGTTGATCGAACTGAAGGGAGTCGCGATGCACGACCCAGTCGTTAATCACGCGCTGGATCTCGATAAAATCCGACTGTTCAGTGCTAGGCATCATCCGCTTTCCATCTATTGTATAGCGTCCGACCGGATCCGGCCGCGGGCGCCGTAACTGAGGGATCGATCCCAAGCATTGGGCAAGGCGCGCATCCGAGGCAAAATTCTCAGCCGACCGACCAACCCGCCGAAGCCTTGCCGCACATAGTCGAACTTTCTCCACCGCGACCGATAGGGAAGAGTCGCGAGTGATCGCGCCAGCATATCGGCGGCTTGATCATTTCCAGTTCGCGCGTCCGCCGCAGGCGCGCTGTCCCCGGGGCTTTGACATCGGGGGGCAAGATCCGAGCAACACCGCACCGTCTCAGACGAACCCAATCCAACGACCTGACACGACGATGCCGATCCAGAAGACGAGCGAGAGACCGGCCGCCACACGGGCGGCCAGGGGAGTGGGCATCAACATCTCCCACGTTTTTGCGCCCCGCCATGCGCCGAAATGCAGAACCGCCATGTTGATCCCCGCCAAGAGCATCAGGACCATCTTTATGCGGAACGGCACGTTCGTGTAATATTTCGCCGCTGCGGACACGAACATTAGTGAGCCGCTGATGGCGGCCACCACGAACGCGGTCCAGGTCCACGGCAGCATTTCGCGCGCGAGCTGAACTGCGCTGATCCTTTTCGCCGAGACGCCGAGCAGCCGGAGGTCGACCATCGCGATCGTGCCCACGACCAGAGTGAGCGCGAGGACGTGGATCGTCTCGATCGTCGGGAACATCCATTCGGACTCGGTGATCGTCGTTCCGAGCGGCGACGCCTCCAACCAGGCGCAGGCTTCCAATATCCTCATGGCTCAGACCTTTCCGCCGGCGTATGCGATCCAGCGCCCGCACACGACGATCGCGACCCACAGCGACAAGGACGCCAGCGCGCAACCGCGGATGATGAAGCGCTTCCGAACCGGCATGTCGCGGAAACGGCGGTCTTCCAGAAGACGGCGGACGGGCGCCGTGAACAGCACGGCGAAAACGATCAGCACCATTTTCGTGAGGAAGATCCAGTTCAGCAGCTCGCGGGCCGGTTCCGCCATAATCTGCAGCAACCCCGTCGCCAGCAGCACGCCCAGACCGCCCCAGATCCAGGGATAGAGGCGGAGGTTGTACTCCCGAAGCGATTGCTCGCGACCCAGGTATCCAGCCAGCCTGAGGTCCAGGACTGCCACCGAAGACATAACGACCGCGATCGACAGGATGTGCACGCTCTGCAGCATCGGCACCGTCCATGCCCGGCTGGCGATCGCCACACTCAAATCGGTTGCCGCCAGCCAGTCGCTAACCTCTTTTAAGCCTTCCATTCATCGGCCCCCCCGCGCGTGTCATTGCCAGCACTGGTCAACCCACTCGATATTTGAACGGCGGAATCGCCGAGAGCGGGCATAGTGTTTCCAATCGAAGTGTTTGAAATTCCGGTCAGTGCCATAATCCGTCGCCCAGCCAATGACTTAAAAATGGAAACCGAATGAGCCGCCAAATATGCGGGGAGGGCCGGGGACCACAGCGAAGTTACTGCTGACAACTGCGGCGGCATAGGTATACTGATTGGTCAGATTGCGCACGAATAGATTGACATCGTAACGCTTGCTCGGCGCCGTCCAGTTTAGCGATAGATCGACAATATTGTGTCGTCCTTGGCGAATGCTACTATCCACCGTCATGGAATAGGGCGAATTGTAATGGTCGTTGACGCTTAGCGAGAAGTCACCGCGCGTCGTGTCGAACGTATATGTTGCCCGTAAGGACGCCGAGACCGGGGCAGCAAATGGCACGTCAAACCCAGCAAGATCGTAATTGTTGATGACGGTCGCTCCAGGCAGAAGCGTGCCGGTGGCACTCTTGCGAGTAGTGGCAAGGCTGGCACCCGGAAAGGCAGCGTAGTGCGCTGCTAAATACTCAAAGCTGCCGTTGATGACGAAACCCTTGAACAGGGCGGCGCTGAAATCGGCGTCGACGCCGTCGAGATGCTCGCTGGCGGCGTTTTCGAGGATCGCCGACGTGGTCGCCGGCGGTACGAGCGATCGGACCTGCACGTCCTTGTAGGTGTAGTGGAAATACGACAGGTTGAGGCGCAATTTGCGGTCAAACAGCTCCGATTTAACCCCTGCTTCGGTCGCATACAGGAGCTCGGGGCGCACCGGCGGGTTAGTGAACGAGTTCGCGTTGAACGCGCCCGATTTGAACCCGAGGTTGTGCGACGCATACATGTGGACGTTATCATTGAGGTCCTGCGCGAGCACGAAGCGGTAGGTCAACTTGTTAAAATGCAACCGGGTGGGGATGCCATTAGGATATCCGGCGAACGGTTGCCCAGGATACAGGATGGTCGTCGCCGGGAGCGCCGCGACCGAGTTCGGTAAGCCTGGCAGCGGTGTCGTGAGGCCACCCAGACGTTTCGTCTCGTCCGTGTAGCGCAACCCAACCGTAAGGCGCGTCGCCTTGAAGAAGCGGTAAGTGCCGTCACCATACACCGAACCCGACAACGTGCTGGGCAGACCGTTGATGCGATTGGGCGCCGCGCCCGGCGCGCATACGGCGCCAAGGCAGGTATTATACGTGTCGAGCTGAAGTTTCAGATGATCGTCATAGAAGAAGGCGCCCGCCACCCAGTCGAACCGCGAGGAGGACGGCGCTGAGGTCAGCGTTAGCTCCTGGCTGAACGTGCGGTTGCGCTCATAGAACTGGTTATACGACGCCCCCTGGCCGGCCGCCACCTGGCCGAGAATCGGCAGACCGTTCTGGAACAGCACGTTGGCCTGACTTGTCTGATAGCCGGTCAGGCTTGTCAGTGTCGCGAAGCCCAGGCTCTGCTCAATCTTCAGTGTGCCTATGTAGATCGACGTCGGTGCCGATGCGTCGATGCGCGATGCGATCCTGTACCGGCCGAGATACGGCGTACCGTCCGTCCCGAGCGAGCCGGGGTAGACCTGGTAGGCGTAGCCGAGGTCGCGATTGTTATAGTCGTAAATGAAGCTGCCGGTGATCTTCAGGTCCGAGGTAGGTCGCCACTGGATCTTGGCCTCGAGTCCGGTCTCGTCCGACTTCTGAACGTCGTGTCCGTTGAAAACGTTGACGCTCCATCCGTCCGCCTGCTTCTGATGGAAAACGGCGATGTTCACCCCTAGATTGTCAGTAAGCGGCGCCGAGGCGTAGAGGTTGCCCGTGAGGGTGTTGTAGTTGGCGTAGCCCACCGAGCCGTCGATCCGCACCTTGTCACCCGGGTCGCGGGTGGTTACCGAGATCAGACCGCCCGTAACGTTCCGACCGTACAACGTTCCTTGGGGCCCCTTCAGCACCTCGATCCGCTCGACATTGTTGAAGGAGGTGATGCCGACCGTGGGATTTGCGAGGTAGAGGCCATCGATATACGTCGCGGTCTGCGCCTCGTTGAAGCCCGTGCTCGCGGAGCCGATGCCGCGCAAGTAAAGGTTGTTGCCACCCGCAGGCGTCACCACCAGCCCTGAAACGAGACTAGGCAACTGCAGCACGCCGGTAATGTTGTAGGCCTTGAGCGTGTTCGCCGTAACGGCCTCGACGGTTGCCGTCACACGCTGGAGGTTCGAGCTTCTCCGGGTAGCGGTGACGACAATGTCCTCAAGGCCAGACGAGGAGGTCTGAGGCCCGTCCGCCGTCGGGTCAGACTGGGCGACCGCGCCGGTAGCGTCGGTGGCAGCGCTCGGTATGGTGGTCGGCGCCTGGGGCGGCGTTGCCGGAGCAGCCGTTTGAGCCTGGACGGGTGCGGCGGCCGTCGCGACCGCGATAAGCGAAGTTGAGAAAAACCATGTGGCACGGATCATCATCGCTCAAAGCTCCTCTGCCGTTCAATCTTGATCGTCGATCGATGCGTAACGGCAGGGTTACACAGCAAGCGCGGCCCGTTTTGTGTGGAGCTGAGGATCAAACGGACGCGAAAACGGAAGATTTCCGTTGCATCGATCGGACGGCCATCGACAGGCACCCCCCTTGTTCCACTTCTACCGAGCGTTGGCGACCAGATGCATTCGGCAAACGCATCACGCCAGATATCGGTTGTCGGGGCACGATATCTCAGTTGCATCGGCTTTGATTCCTTTCCGGCGCAATTCGGCAACGAGTGCAAGCCGATGGCCGATAGCGTGACAGTATCGCTCGGCACGTGATCGCATCTTCGAGCTTGGATATGCGAGCCCTATGGAGCATCGTAACCGGCAAGTTCACCCATGCGCGCAGCTTTGCGCCGCGCGAACCGGATCGAGGCCTTCAGGTCTGGTCGGATCGCCGCGGGTCAGAAACGGAAGCGAGAGGAGCGAGGATGATAGTGCGGCTTTTAACCCGACCAGAAACAGGCCGAGCGGCTCTGTTGCTCCTGGTTGGCGTAGCGATGCCGACGCTCGCGGCGGCGGGTGTTCTGCCACAATCGTCCTCCTACACGACCGGTGAGCCGACACAGGGTGCATCCTCGCCGTCGATCATCACCCCCTCAGAAAAGTTGAACTGGCACGGCGACGCGACGGCGCCCGACATCAGCGGCGTCTGGGTGCTCGTCGATGCGCCAGCGATCTCGGGAAGCAAAGAAGGCTGGCAGCCTTGGGCGCCGCCCCTTAAAGCTACCTTCGCCGAGATGTGGAAGAAGCGCGTCGCTGATGCGCAGGCGGGCAAACGAACCGACGATCCCGTCCGCGGCTGTCTTCCGCCCGGAATGCCGAGGTTCATAACAGGCACGAATGGACCCATGCTCATCGTCCAGACCAAGGGTCGCGTATTGCTATACCGCGACGGGATCCCAGTCCGCCGTATATGGCTCAATGCCGCTGCGCGGCCGGCAGCGAAAGACCTAGAGAGCTTCTCCAACGGCAATGCGATCGGTCACTACGCAGGCTTGGATCTCGTGACGGAAGTGATCGGGATCAAGGATCAGCCCATCGATTCTACCGGTGTGCCGCATAGCGATGACCTGAAGATCGTTGAGCGCTACCACCGCGTCGATGCCAAGACCCTGCGGGTTACCGTAACGCTGACCGATCCAACCGCATATACGCGGTCTTTGACGTCCTCGGTGACGTACCGGCTCCTAGATGATCCGGCTTGGGAGCCGCAGGAATTCCTGTGTACGCCGATCACCAATTTTCACCCTGAGAAATACGTTCGCTAGTTAAAACTGCCCGTCGGTGAAGCCGGCGCCACCAGGCCGCTCCGGTTTATCCGAGGCATGCAATAGGACAGAGGATGACTGCCATGAACAACAGGTTCCGTCGAGCCGCCGCGATTGCCCTCCTGGCTGCGCCACTGCCGCTGGCGGCGCACCACTCGTTCGCTCTTTTCGACAAGAGCAAGGAGGTGGTCCTGAAAAACGCCGTGGTGAAGGATTGGCAGTGGACCAGTCCGCACACGTGGCTTTACGTCGTGGTCCCGAACGGGACCGGTAACCCTGACAAGTATTCGATCGAGGGCGGCAATCCCGGGGCGATGCGTCGGATCGGGTTCGCCAAGGGCTCGCTGTCGCCTGGCGATAAGGTCACGATATACATCTCGCCGCTGCGCAGCGGCGAGAAGGGCGGAAGCCTGAATGCGGTGCAGCTTCCGAACGGCAAGCTCTTGGGCGAACGACTGAAGCCCTGACGGCAAATGCCGGCGCAGGACTGCAGGCTGGCAGGCTGCGACGCGAGACACATTAAACCGGGAGCTGAATCATGGTCGGAGCTAGACGTATCGCCGGGTTGACGATGGCCGCAGCTGTCGCGTCCGCCATGCCCGCCGCGTCTTGGGCGCAGTCCAGCGATCCTTCGGACGTTTGGCCGCCGGCCGGAGTGTCATATTACGGGGATCCCGCGGTGCCGGACATTTCTGGCCTCTGGATGGGAACCGCCATGGGCGTACCTGGCCAAGGGCCGGCGACCAACACAGGCAGCACGGCGGACGGACGTCCGCCCTCCTTTGTCGAGCCTTGGCCGCTGCCCTACACGCCCCCTTTCCAAAAGATGTCAGAAGAGCGAATAGCTGCCGCGAAGACTGGGAAGCAGCTCGGTGATATCGGCTCGAAGTGCCTGCCGTTCGGGATTCCCTTCCTGCTCCTGTCGGAGAACTATCCGAACGAGGTCGTCCAAACGCCAGGTTCGGTGATGGTGTTCTTTTTCAATGCCTTCCCGATTATCATATGGACCGACGGCCGCGCTCACCCGAAGGATCTGAAGCCAAGTTACAACGGGCACTCGATCGGCCACTGGGTCGGCGACACACTGTACGTCGACACGGCCGGTCTGCGGGGGGATACTCCGTTGGAGACCCATTTCGACCCACATAGCGACAGGCTGCACTTCGAATGGACGATTAGGCACGTCGCCGACAATACGATGCACGTCCATGTTACCCTTTTCGACGACAAGGCCTTCACGCAACCGGTGACCAGCACGAACATCTGGCAGCGCAAGTTCGATCGCCGCTGGGCGCTACTCGACGACGCCTCTTGTTTTGAAAACGCCGCAGGCGTCACCGTCAATGCGAAGCCGCTGGAGCCTGGATTCACGAAATTCTGACCGCGAGGGGGGCGATGTAACGCAGGAGGCACTATTCTAGGAGGGCATCGATAGGTTTCTTAGCGCCCGCCCTCGCAAGCCAAGTTGCCTCCTTCGTGGAAAGAGCCTGCCTGCCCTTTCCGTCCCGCTGACAGCCGTTGCGAATCAGCTGCTTTGCATGTCTTGTCTTGACCTGCGTCGCGGCTATCCGGGGCCACGGCTTGATCTCGGAAACGGTCGGCATGCAAAAAGGCGCGCAGAGCGTTCCTATGAAACTAAAAATGTGTTTGGGGCCGATAGCAGCAAACTAACGAAAGTTTCTCCACTGGATCGCGATGGCGTGCGGGGCGAGGATCGGGCTAATTCTCCATTTTATCTCCGACGTCCAGATGGCCTATTCACCCACGCCTAGACCATTTATGCAGTCGCAGATGTTCTGGATGCTCGGGATCGCGTGATCCGCCTTGTCCCTTTTTGGCGTATCGAGTGGGCAGACGCACACGGGGACATCGGGTCATGGTCAGAGGAATACCAATAATCGAAGCGCACCGCCGCAAGCAGTGCCAATGGAAGGCATTCGACACAGTTTCTGGTGGAGAACAACCAAAGACGGCCAACGTCTCTTGGCTTGGTGAGCGAGCGTTTCGATTTCGCCCGTGCGGGTCGGCAGATCATTCTCTTATACCCAGCCTGAAACGTATCCATCCGGCGAGGACCGCGTTGTCTCAGCTATCTCGCAGAAACTGCGAGCGTCGTTCATCGAGCATTTCGGTGAGGCGATCGAGGCCCCGACGAGTGAATGCGGTGACGGACTCGGCTGTTTCATCGAGGCTGTCGACGATGCTGAGGCAGCCGTCCTCGGGTGACATCTGTTCGGCCAGTCCTCGATGAGGTCGAGATCGACGCGGAGTCGGCTTGCGGCGTAGCGACTGGTGAACACCACGGACGGGGTGGCCATCAGGCGGCTTTTGCGACCTGGTTCGAGGGTGACCAGTTCCAGGGAAGGAGTTCGTCGAGCCGGACGGCGGGATGATCGGCGATACGGGCGAGGACGTCAGCAAGCCAGGCCTGCGGATCGACGTTGCTGAGCCGCGCGGTCTGGATGAGGGTGTAGAGGATCGCGGCACGCTGCCCGCCACGATCGGAACCGCAGAACAGCCACGCTTTGCGGCCGAGCGGGATGCAGCGAAGCGTACGCTCGGCGGCGTTGTTGGAGAGGCAGACCCGGCCATCGTCGAGGAACCGGGTGAACGCACCCCAGCGCCGCAGCATGTAGTTGATCGCCTTGGCGAGGTCGTGGTTGCGCGACAACGTCGCGTGTTGGGCGGTGAGCCAGGCCTGAAGCTCGTTCATTGCCGGCGCGCTGCGCTGCTGCCGCGCGGCCAGGCGATCGGCGGGAGGCTTGCCGTTGATCTCACGCTCGATGTCGAACAGGGTATCGAGCCGTCGCACCGCCTCAAGCGCGATCGGGTAGATCATGCCGGCGTGTTCGCCGCGGCTCTTCTTGCGAGCGGCACCCGCGACATCGGCGAGCTCGAAGAACTTGCGCCGGGCGTGCGCGAAGCAACCAGCCTCGCGCACTGAACCGGGCAAGCGCCCGTCTCGATACAGCGCACCATAGCCACCATAAGCGTCGGCTTGCAGGATCCCGGACCAGGTCGCGAGATGCGCCTGGGGATGTTCGCCGCGTCGGTCGCGTGAGTAATGGAACAGTGCTGCCGGCGGATCGGCACCGGCGAACGGCCGATCATCGCGGACGTACACCCACAATCGACCGACATCGGTCTTGACCTTGGCCATGACCGGCACGGTCGTATCGTCGCCGTGCAGCCGCTCGGCGGCGAGGACATGCGCCTCGATCCGCTTGAGAGGTGGCTCCGCTTGTCTGAACAGGCTCGCGGTCTGGATAAGTGGACTACCGCGGGTTGATCATGCCGCTGCGAGAAGCGGCTGGTCGAAGTATACCTGGTCCGGTGTTCTGGCGCCAAGGGCTGAATGTGGCCGGACGCCGTTATAAAATGCGAGATATCGACCGATGCCGGCGCGGGCTTCGGGAACCGAGGCGTAGGCATTGAGGTACACCTCTTCGTATTTCACCGAGCGCCACAGGCGCTCAACAAACACGTTGTCCCGCCAGCACCCTTTGCCATCCATGCTTATTGCTATCTCTTCGCGGTGCAGGACGGCGGTGAAGGCCACACTGGTGAATTGCGAGCCTTGGTCGCTATTGAAAATGGAAGGCTTGCCGTACCGTGCGAGCGCTTCCTCCAACGCAGCGACGCAGAACGCGACATCCATCGAAATCGACACTCGCCAGGCCAGCACCCGTCGGGTGAACCAATCGACGATAGCCACCAGATAGACGAAACCGCGAGCCATTGGGATGTACGTGATATCCGTCGCCCAGACCTGGTTCGGCCGGATCACTGCCAGCTTGCGCAGCAGGTACGGATAGATCTTGTGCCCCGTCGCCGGTTTCGACGTGTTCGGACGGCGGTAGATCGCCTCGAGCCCCATTCGCTTCATCAGCGTCGCGACATGCCGTCGCCCGATGACCACGCCTTCCTGCCGGAGCAGATCGCGCAGCATCCGGCTGCCGGCGAACGGATAGAGCAGATGAAGCTCATCGATCCGCCGCATGATCAACAGGTCGGCCGGCGAGACAGGCCGCGGGAGATAGTAGATGCTGCCGCGGCTGATCTTGAGCTGCTGCGCTTGACGGGCCAGCGGCAGCTCATGGTCACGGTCGATCATCGCTTTGCGCTCGGCAACAGACCGGCCTTCCCGAGCGCACCGGCCAAAAAATCGTTCGCCAGCGTCAGCTCGCCAATCTTTGCGTGCAGCACCGTTATATCGACCGCTGGTTCGCTCGCTGCCGGCACCGCTCCGAACACGTCTGACGCCCCCTCCAGCAGCTTGGACCGCCACTGATTAATGAGGTTCGGGTGCACCTCATACTCCTGCGCCAGTTCGGCCAGCGTCTTCTCGCCTCCCACGGCAGCCAGCGCCACCTTGGCCTTGAATGCCGGGCTGTGGTTCCGGCGGGGTCGCTTGCTCATCTTGCCTCCTCTTCGCGGCCAGCATGGCCGCTCTCAGATCGGCAATCCACTTATCCCCGCTGTTCAGATTCCTAGAACCACCTCTCTTGTAAAGCGGCGTGAGCGCAAAGGCGGCCGCGCCGACCTGATCGGCGAGCGTGGAGACGCTGAGCGGCACGCCTTCGCGGGCGAACCGTTCGGCCTGGCGGTTCAGCGGCTGGTGCTGCCCGTACTTCTCGAACAAGAGCATCGCGAGAAAGCTGGGTCCGGCCCACCCGCGCGGCACGACATGGAACGGTGCCGGCGGTTGGGTGATCTTCTCACAGTCCCGACAGGCGACCTTCTCGCGCACGGTCTGAATGACCTTCCACGCGCGCGGGATCACCTCGAGCGTCTCGGTCACATCTTCGCCGAGCTTCGACAGGCGCGTGCCACCGCAGGCCGCGCACGCGCACGGCGCTGCGATGACCACGCGCTCGCGCGGCAGATGGGAGGGGAATGGCTGGCGCGCCGGTCGCTTGCGCTCGAACGAGGCGACGCTGGTCGCCTTGGCGGCGGCGACTTCGGCGACGAGGCCGTCCGTGCCGGCGTCCGCTTCAAGGTCCTCGAGTTGCAGCTCCATCTGCTCGAGCAGACGGCGGCTGCGCTCGGCGCTTGGGCCGTACTGTTCACGCCTGAGCCTGGCGATCTGCAGCTTGAGGTGCGCGATCATCGCCTGGGTCGCGCTCTCGCGCGCCGCGGCGGTGGCAAGGCGCGCCTCGGCCTCGTCGGCGCGCTGGATCGTTGCAGCAAGCAGCGCCTTGAGCGCTGCGATATCATCCGGAAGAGGCGAAATGACGGCTTCCACGACGGAGAGTGAATCATCCTCCACGCCCTCATGCAAGCCGCAAAATGCGCTATCCCGCGCTCGCCGGGCGCCAGCTATGCTGCGGATTACGCCAGTCTATCCCGTCGAGCAGGCAGGCCAGCTGCGAGCGCGTCAAGGACACCACGCCATCCTTCGCCGAGGGCCAGATGAAGCGGCCGCGCTCGATCCGCTTGGAGTAGAGCGATGCGCCGATCCCGTCGTGCCAGATGATCTTCACCAACGATCCGGCACGGCCTCGGAACACGTACAGGTCGCCGCCATGCGGATCGCGGCCCAGACCTTGCTGCACGAGCAGCGCCAGACCCTGCATCCCCTTGCGCATATCGGTGTGGCCCATCGCGATCCACACCCGTGCATCCGACGGGATCATCGCATCGCCTTCAAGGCCGCCGCCGCCAGAGCCGGTGACGCTGAAGCAAAGATCTTCAGCCGCCCGCCATCGGGCAGATCGAAAACGGCAGCGACAACGGGCTCGCACACTTGCTGGGGTCGCTCATCCACCAGCACCGCCGGCACGAAGGCCGGGTCCGCCTGGCGCCGCATCACTTGCCGCCACTCGTAGATCTGGCTGCGGGCAACGTCATGGCGCCGCGCCACGTCGCAGACCCGCGCGCCCGACTGAAACGCCTCTGCGACAATCTGCTCGCGCTGCTCATCGCTCCAGCGACGGCGACGCTCCGGTCCCGCCAGTATCGTTACCTGCGCCATGATCGAAACCGACGTCCTTACGTGCGACTGTAAGGACGTCCTCTAGCTCCAGCCCACAATCAGCAAGGCGGCCTCCGCCGGATGGCTACGTCGTTCCTGATGCAAAATCAAGAGTTTTGCATCATTGCGGGCGGGGCGAAGCAGGTCGGCTAACGCGTACTTGCGGCCGTCCGCGCGGGTTGCAGGCACGCCGGAAACCAGACATTCTCCTCGTTTGGAGGTGCGCGTATGCGAGCATTGTTTGTCGGTCTGGCCGCGACCTTGGCTGCCGCTTGGGCTTTTCCGGCCTTCGCTCAGGCGACAACACGTCCATGCGGTACCGTCGAGCAGCCTGGTCCCGCGTGCCTGTTATCCCGAGCGGAGCTTCCGTCGCTACCGACCGGCAAAGTCTTCTGGCACTTGGATCGTTTCACGTCGATGGCTGCCGCCGAAGCGACCGCCGCGAAAACCAGCGTGGTCGTGGAGTCGTTCGGGTCAACCTGGCTATTCACGCTTGAGAGAAAAGCATGGCATCCCAAAGGCGGTGAGCATGTCTCGACTGTAGGGCCCCTGCCGGTCGCCCCTGCGACCCGCTATGCCGCCGAATACCTTCGATCAATTTTCATGCCCGGCACCACGGCACCGCTGCATGTCCATTCCGGGCCAGAGGCGTTCTTTGCCGTGAGCGGCGACACGTGCCTCGAAACGCCGGCTGGCGTTCAGACGGCCCGCGGACCAGGAACAAGCCTGATGATCGAGGCTGGACCACCGATGCTTCTAATGGCCATCGGCACAGCTCCCCGGCAAGGCTTTGCCCTCATCCTTCATGATGCGGACATGCCTCCAACAACGCTGACGCAAGCGTGGCATCCGGAAGGGTTGTGCGCGCGGCAGCTGTCGTCGGACCAAGCTCAAAAGCGTGCCGGCAACTGACCGCCGGTTTCCGCGCTCTTTGATGCAAAACCCACTCGTTTTGCATCGCGCTTGGAACGTCGACAAGCTCGGCATTGCGGTGATGTACAGGTCCGAAGCGCTGCCGATCGCGAATGTCAGAGCCTGGTGGGATGCAGTCCGGCCGTTTTCAACTACAAAAAGGAACAAGCGGACATCGCGTCCCTGAGGCCGGTCAGAACGCAGGGGCATGGGCGGCCGGCCGCCAATACGAATCAGTAAAGCGGCAAATAAGTAAGTTGTGCTCGCGATGTAGGCGAGATCACGCGCGCACCCACTGATGATATCAAACCTGCCGTTTCGGCTCGGAGCGAAATGAAGCTCCACATCTTCTGTGCGCTATCGTGTTCGTCCTGGTCGGAACGAAATACTGCTGTGCGAAGAGCATCAACCAGCCGATCCGAATTGATCGTCCAGACCGGCTTTGTTGCATAATTACGCGAGAGCATGACCGACGTTTTACTTGAAGATGTTATTGGATGCGGACGGTCACCGGCGTTCCTATTTCGGAGAACCGATTGAGAATTGCAGCACGGACTTTGAGCTCGGTAATCTGACGATCGAAGGTGCGGGCGACAACGCGCTGGCCCAGGAGTTTGAAGCAGTGCATTTTGGTCTCGACCAGACTGCGGCGATGATAGCCGCTCCACTTTTTCCAGATTGCGCGACCAAGCCGCTTTGTCGCGCGTAGCGCTCCATTGCGTGCATCGACGCCGGGACCGCCTTCTGCCCATGGTTGCCCGTTGCGGCGGACCGGGATGACCGCATCGGCACCGCGCCCGGCAATAGCGGCATGGCAGTCCCTGGTATCATAAGCGCCATCTCCGCCGACGCTGAGTATCCGCTCGTCTCCGGGAATTTGCGCCAGGAGAACGGGCAGCGTCGGTGCGTCACCAATGGCATTCGTCGTGACCTCAATGGCCCGGATATCCAGCGTCCCAGCATCAATCCCGAGATGCACCTTGCGCCACTGGCGACGGTAGGACGGTCCGTGTTTGCGCGTCTTCCACTCGCCTTCTCCCGTCATTTTGATCCCGGTGCTGTCGACCAGCAGGTGCAGTCCGCCCGAGCTGATCCGCCCGCCGAGGTTGACCTTCAACGTCTTCTGCCGTCGGCACAGCGTCGTATAATCCGGCACCGACCAATCCAGCCCCGCCATTTTGATCAGGCTCGAAACCAACCCCGTCACTTGCCGCAAAGGCAGGTTGAACAGCGTCTTCAGCGTCAGGCACAGCTCTATCGCGCTGTCTGAAAACCGCATCGGGCGACCAGGGCGACCACACGGCTTCGAAAGCCAGTGCATCTCCGGATCAAACCATATTTCCAGCGACCCACGCCGCTTCAGCGCCGCATTATACTCAGGCCAGTTCGTCGTACGATACACAGGTGCGGCAGGTTTGGGCATTACGCCTATCTATACCGCTCGATTCCCTGCGTGAATCCCCGCCATCAGTTTTGCAACAAAGCCTCGCTCGACGGTAAGCCTGCTTCTCGCAAAGCTGCCGGTCCGCTGTCCACCAAATTTCGCCGTTCAGCCCTGCCTCCGGGACAGCCGCGATATCGTCGCCTGATCGACCCCGAGGAGCGCCGCGACGGTGCGCTGCGTGTCGCCGGCAGCAAGCCGTTGTAGGGCCTCGGACTGCTGGTGAGGGGTGAGGGCGGCACGTCGGCCGAACTTGACGCCACGGGCCTTGGCCTGAACCCTGCCGGCAGCGGTGCGTTCGGTAAACCGATGACGCTCATAGCTGGCGGCAACCCCCAGCACGGCGATGATGACATCGGCGAAATGCGAAGTGGTATCCACCATCGGCTCCGCGATCGAGCGGAAGCCGGCACCGGCTTCCTTCACTGCATGGAGGATGTTCAACAGGTCGCGGGTGTTGCGGGCGAGACGATCGGTCGATGTCACCATCAGCACGTCGCCGGGATCGAGCGCGCCGATCGCGCGCTTGAGCTTGGGTCGCTCGGCGGTCGCGCCGCTTATCTTCTCGCGATAGACCTTCGTGCAGCCCGCCGCGTCGAGCTGGGCGAGCTGCTGCGCCAGGTCCTGGCCGTGGGATGAGACGCGGGCATAGCCATAAATCATGCGCCAATTGTGCATCGGAATTATGCATCATGGAAGTGTTTGGTTTCGTGCGGTTTCTCATCTGATGCAAAATTCGTGAATTTTGCATCAGGGCAGCCTTCTGGCGATTTCGACAAACAAGCTAATGCCGTTTACCCCCGTGCACATACGAGCGGTCGCATCTCTTTCAGACTCCAGCAGGCGCTTCGCTTCTATAAAGCCATCCGCGCCCGGCCGCGCGCAATGCGGTGACTACGTCGGGCTGATCAACGCCGGGAAGATCGCTGCGCATGGGACGCCCGTTTGCTTGAAGGACATAACTGAGGTGACGATAAGACGGCCGGTAAAGTTTCAACTTATCCAAATCGATCTTTGGAATTTCGGCGGGGTTGCATGGCTCCAGCAGGTCGCGAATGTAGATAGCGCGCAGACCAGCGATGCGCCACACACCGTTTGCCTTTTGTACTCGGCAAAGCAAACGGGTGAAGCTAGTCATGCTGGCCTCCACTCCATCCAGCGGTAAAAAGGTATGTATAGCACAGGCAGAATCAGCGGCCCGTGCGGCGAGCAACAAACTAACGATCGGCATGCATTATCTCCAATGCGGGCAAAGTGGGCGGGGCGGCGTTAATGGCAACCGGCCGTTCCGTCAGTTGTACATAAACGTTCAAGCAGGCCCCACGAATATTCGATTGGTCGTTGATATGACGAAACATCTTAAAATTATTAAGTTTTCGCAATTGGTTACTTCGTAAATAAAGGTTAGTCCGCTGCGTTGTTTATCCACAACCCCTATAGGTCCAGATGCTTGAGCGCGGCCGTCAACTGGCGTTTTATAGACACGCCACCGAGGTGTGATTGCACGTTCTCGTAACCTTCTCGTTTTAGCTGCTCGACAACTTCGCTGACGCGTCGGCAGCACCCCTCGCTGGCTATCTCAAATGCGCGCTCGATTGGGTTAGGCGTGTAATGAAGCATTCCGACCTCTGATCCCTGCAGTATGCTGGAAACGCTATAACAGCATCATGGAAAGGCGAGAACCAAGCCTGGCCGCCGTCAGCAACGGTCGATTCCTGTCATTCTCGCGGGAGCCCGATGAGGCGGTCGACGTGGCCGCCCCTTGGTTTTCCATTCTCCAATGCCCGGCATAGCCGCTGGCAGATCTCCCTTCCCGCAAACGAACATGGATCGGCAAACCGGCCCCGCCGATCGCGCTGACGGTCGCAGGCTGGTTTCCCTTTCTCAAAATCTGCTCCCGATTTCAGATAGCCGAAAGCGGCGCGACGATCAGGATGACATCGATACTGCCGGACGGCCACCAGGAGTGACATGACAAAGTTGAGAATTGCTTTCGCGTCAAAGCTGGTGCCGATACGACCGAGGCAGACGTGAAAAGGGAAGTGCGATGGCGAACGGTCGGTGCGTGTTGGTGAGCGGCGCGGAAAGCGGAATCGGGGCGGCTTGCGCGATCGCGTTCGGAGCACTTCGCGATAAGGTGGTGGTGCTATTCCACGATGCCCATAATGACGGCAGCGACACGGTCGCCAAGGTGAAGGCGGCGGGCGGCGATGCGATCGCTGTGCAATGCAACGTCGGCGACGAAGCTTCGGTTGAGGCGGCGTTCGCGGTCGCCGAGCAGGAATTCGGGCTCGTGACCGTGTTGGTCAATTCGGCCGGCATCAACATGGCGGGTGTGCCGGTGCGGCAAATGACGCTACCGCAATGGCAGCGCATGCTCGACACGGACCTGACCGGCGCGTTCCTTACGTCGCGCCGCTTCGTTCGCGACCGGCCTGCCAACAGCCCGGGGGCAATCATCCACATATCGTCAATCCACGCCTATGCGGTCCGAGCCGGCGGCGCGGATTATTGCGCGGCCAAGGGCGGCCTGACCAATCTGATCGAGACGCTCGCAATCGAGGAAGCGCCCAACGGCATTCGCGTGAACGCGATCGAGCCGGGCATGATCCTGACGCCGATGAATGAGCGCGCAAGCACGGATCCGGTCTATCGCAAGACGCTGGAACAGAACATTCCGATGGATCGGGCGGGAAGGCCCGAGGAGGTCGGCGATCTTGCTGTGTTCCTGGCCTCGGACAAGGCATCATACATCACCGGCGCGCGGATCGTGATCGACGGTGGTCTGTCGCTGATGCAGGCGATCGGCGCATGATCGAGGCTAAGCCTGCGACGCCCTCGTCGGCGGTCGGCGCTACGAATCAGTCTGAGATTTCGCCTGGCGTGCCGATCGTCCGGTCGCGCCTGCCCGCCGACAGCGTGACCGGCGACCGCAAGGTGCTGGTCTATCCGTCGTCCGGTTCGGTTGATTTCAACGTGCAGGAGGTGCAGGACATCCACCTGATGGGCCCGCCGCCGCTGATGGCGCGCGACCTGATGAGCCCGTATGTCTGGCTAGAGCCGGACGGCCGCTTCGGCATCATGGTGCGCGCAGTAACGCAGCCCGGCGAGCCGATGACCGACACCGGCATCATCTGGGCCGGCTGGAGCGATGACGGCGTCGATTTCGCGATGCTCGACCAGCCCTCGATCCTGCCGGGCGGCCCGGGCGAAAGGGATTCAGGCGGGGTGGAAGATCCCACCGTCGTGAAGATGGAGGACGGCAGCTACGTCGTCTATTACACCGGGGTCGAGGCCGACATGGCGCATGGCGAGATGTTCTATGCCGCCGGACCGAGCGTCGACACACTCGTAAAGAGCGGGGTCGCGATTGCCTCCACCAAGTCGCTCGGCAACACCAAGGAAGCAACAGTCGATCGCGAGAAGGATGGGCGGTGGAGCTTGTTCTACGAATATGCCGCCGACGAGGCGAGCCGTGTCGGACTAGCGATCGGGCCCAAGGTGGATGGTCCATGGGACGAGCAGCCGACGCCGTTCATGCCGCGCGAGGACGGGTGGGACAATTGGCACCTGTCGACCGGCCCGATGCTGCTCGACGATCCCGAAACGCCGGTGATGTTCTACAACGGCGCGACGCACGATGCGCGCTGGCGGATCGGCTGGGTGGCGTTCGACCGCGAATTGACCCGCGTGGTGGATCGTTGCATCGAGCCGCTGATCACGCCGCCGCCGCTACCCGACCGGACGGCGAGCGACATCGCTTTCGCTGCCTCCGTCACCAGTTTCGACGGCGAGATCTGGCTGTATTATTCGCTCGAAGACCGGCGTCTGTCGCGAGCGCGGCTGAAGCGAAGTTGAAAGTAGGACACGAGTGAAAACTATAGGTCTGAGCGGTAAAGGCGCGTGGCGGGCAGACGAAAATAGATGTCCGGCCGTTGATAACCCTACAATGTAATCTGGAGCACGTGCCACGGCGAGTAATAACCGGCAGCACGTGCATCAGATCAAAGTCAGCTAGGCTGCTGACTCTCAGTATTTCCGCTACCTGCCAGGTGCACCTGAGCGCTGTACTTGCCGGTCTGTAGCGTCTACTGTGCCACTCGCGTTTGATAACGCTGTCGCTTTGCCGGCAACACGATAACACAGTCGAGATATTTCCAACACCAGCCCGCGTTAGCGTATAACTGGGTCCGTTTCTATAAACTGATCCATCTGACGATTTTGGCTGAAATCGGCTTTGTTGCATAATTACGCGAGAGCATGACCGACGTTTTACTTGAAGATGTTATTGGATGCGGACGGTCACCGGCGTTCCTATTTCGGAGAACCGATTGAGAATTGCAGCACGGACTTTGAGCTCGGTAATCTGACGATCGAAGGTGCGGGCGACAACGCGCTGGCCCAGGAGTTTGAAGCAGTGCATTTTGGTCTCGACCAGACTGCGGCGATGATAGCCGCTCCACTTTTTCCAGATTGCGCGACCAAGCCGCTTTGTCGCGCGTAGCGCTCCATTGCGTGCATCGACGCCGGGACCGCCTTCTGCCCATGGTTGCCCGTTGCGGCGGACCGGGATGACCGCATCGGCACCGCGCCCGGCAATAGCGGCATGGCAGTCCCTGGTATCATAAGCGCCATCTCCGCCGACGCTGAGTATCCGCTCGTCTCCGGGAATTTGCGCCAGGAGAACGGGCAGCGTCGGTGCGTCACCAATGGCATTCGTCGTGACCTCAATGGCCCGGATATCCAGCGTCCCAGCATCAATCCCGAGATGCACCTTGCGCCACTGGCGACGGTAGGACGGTCCGTGTTTGCGCGTCTTCCACTCGCCTTCTCCCGTCATTTTGATCCCGGTGCTGTCGACCAGCAGGTGCAGTCCGCCCGAGCTGATCCGCCCGCCGAGGTTGACCTTCAACGTCTTCTGCCGTCGGCACAGCGTCGTATAATCCGGCACCGACCAATCCAGCCCCGCCATTTTGATCAGGCTCGAAACCAACCCCGTCACTTGCCGCAAAGGCAGGTTGAACAGCGTCTTCAGCGTCAGGCACAGCTCTATCGCGCTGTCTGAAAACCGCATCGGGCGACCAGGGCGACCACACGGCTTCGAAAGCCAGTGCATCTCCGGATCAAACCATATTTCCAGCGACCCACGCCGCTTCAGCGCCGCATTATACTCAGGCCAGTTCGTCGTACGATACACAGGTGCGGCAGGTTTGGGCATTACGCCTATCTATACCGCTCGATTCCCTGCGTGAATCCCCGCCATCAGTTTTGCAACAAAGCCCTTCATGACCTAAGATTTCCAGCAGGTCGGACAAAAACATTGCGATCATCGCGTCGTCTTCGGCCACCAGGATTCGGAGAGCATTCATGCGGATGCAGTGGCGGTCTGCCGATCTCAAGCACAGGGTCGGAAATCACCTACGAGGTCGACCCGCAAAATAATGTAAATGACATGCTGGGTAATAGGCCGGGGTATGATAGCGATAAAAGCATGGTTTCATCGACCAGTGAGTCGAACGCGTCAGCCCGGCTCCTAGATCAGCACACCAGCGGCATAAATACCCGCTCGGCCGAGCGCCTGGCCATGTCGTCCGGCAAGACGAATTTCCCGATTGTGGCGGTTGGAGCATCAGCCGGTGGCCTCGATGCGATAACCAAGTTAATCGACGCATTGCCAAAATTGCCAGGCATGGCATTCATCCTGATCCAGCATCTCGACCCGAGCCATAAAAGTCTGATGGCTGATTTACTGGCACCGCACACGACGATGCCCGTGATCGAGGCGACCGATGGTGCCGCGATCCAAGTCGACCACATTTATACCATAGCGTCAGGCACCTATCTGTCCGTGTCGGGCGAAGTCCTCAAGGTTTCGGCACCTGACGCACCGCGGGGTTCGCGCAAGCCGTTCGATTTCTTGCTGCACTCCCTTTCGCGCGGTACGGAGCATCCTATTGCAGCGATCGTCCTGTCAGGACTGGATGGAGATGGCAGTGGTGGCGTCGCCAGCGTCAGCGACCGGGGCGGGTTGGTCATCGCCCAGGATCCAGCGGAAGCGGAATATGAAAGTATGCCGTCTAGCGCGATTGATACCGGCCTGGTCGATGCGACATTGCGTATCGATGACATGCCGGAGGCGCTTGCTACGTTTGCAAAGAGCAATGCAGTAACGGCCACCTCCAGTCCGACGAACCCCGGACTAGCCGACATCATCGACATTCTCCGCAGCGATACACCGCACGATTTTCGGCTCTACAAGCCTGGTACGTTACAGCGCCGTGTCGAGCGCCGTATGGGGCTCGCCAAAATCGCGCTCGATGCGATGCCGAAGTACCTCGCCCTCCTGCGCAAGGATGCTGGCGAACGCGATTTGCTCGCTGCTGACTTGCTGATCAACGTGACGACCTTCTTTCGCGACCCCAAAACGTTCGACTTTCTGGCGACCAAGGTGATCCCCGACCTCGTCGAAGACCATGACGGCGAGCGTCCACTTCGGGTTTGGGTCGCCGGGTGCAGTAGCGGGGAAGAGGCCTATTCGCTCGCGATCCTGTTCATGGAGGCAATTGCAGCCGTCAAGCGTCCGATCAAGCTTCAGATGTTTGCGTCCGATGTGGATGCCGATGCTGTCGCGAGGGCGCGCGAGGGCCTTTATCCTGATGCCGTTGCCGTCGACATCGCACCGGAGCGGCTCAAGCGATTCTTCGTGCACGATGAGCAGGGCTATCGCGTCACGGCCGATCTGCGCGATACGATCGTGTTTACGGTGCAGGACGTATTGTCCGACCCGCCGTTTTCGCGGCTCGACCTGATTTCGTGCCGTAACCTGCTGATCTATCTTACACCGCGCGCGCAGGCGAAAGTCATTGCCTTGTTTCATTTCGCGCTGCGCAAGCGCGGCATGCTGTTGCTGGGCAGCGCGGAGACAATCGCAAATGCGGCAGGGCGGTTCGAGGTGATAGCCAAGGCCGAGCGGATTTACCGCCAGATCGGGCAAGGTCGCCTAGGTCTTTCCGATTTCGATGTAAGCGCAGCGGCGGACAAAGCGGCGCAGGGGCGTGTCGCGGCCGACCAACCGCCAAAGCGCGCGTCAAGCTTTGCCGACCTGACGCGCCGGCTCGTGCTGGAGACCCACGCGCCGGCCGCCGTGCTCATCGATCGCGCGGGGAAATGCCTGTATTCGTTGGGACCAACCGATCGCTATCTGCAGGTCGCCTCCGGTTATCCGTCGCACGATTTGCTCGAGATGGCGACGCCCGCGCTACGCGCCAAGTTACGCGCTGCCATCAGCCGGGTGAGTAAAGACAACCGCCGCGTTTTCATCGGGCATAGCCGGATCGGTGCGACCGCCTTCGGGATCGACGTCCAGGCTGTAACCAGCGAAGGCGAGGAGCTTCTGCTCGTCGCCTTCATTGACGATCCTGCCGGCGTGCAGGGTGGAGGTGATACGAAATCGCCGGCGACCAATGCCCGTGTCGGCGATCTCGAACACGAACTTGCCCTCACGCGCGACGAGCTGCGCATAGCGCTGGATGGCCTGGAGACATCAAACCAGGAACAGAAAGCGATCAACGAGGAGGCGCTCTCGGTCAATGAGGAATACCAGTCGACCAATGAAGAACTGCTCACATCAAAGGAAGAACTGCAGTCACTCAACGAAGAGCTGACGGCGCTGAACGGGCAGTTGCAGGAGACGCTGGAACGCCAGCGCTCGACATCCGACGATCTTCAAAACGTTCTGTACAGCACCGACGTTGCAACCCTCTTTCTTGATCCGGATCTGAATATCCGTTTTTTTACTCCAGCTACTCGTGCGGTCTTCAGCGTCATTCCGGGAGACATCGGTCGACCGCTGGCGGATCTGCGAGCGCTGGCCGTCGACCATCAACTCGAAGGCGACGCGAGGAAAGTGCTCGAGGGTGCAGCGGCGATCGAGCATGAGATCGAAGTTCCGGACGGAAGCTGGTTCATGCGTCGTATTCTGCCTTATCGTACCCACGACAGGAAAATCGAGGGTGTAGTCATCACCTTCAACGATATTACCGAGCGCAAGAGTTCGGCCAAAGCGCTGCGAGCAACGAAGCGTGAAGCGGAACTCGCCAATGTTGCCAAATCGCGCTTTCTGGCAGCCGCCAGCCATGACCTGCGCCAACCACTGCAATCTCTTTCGCTCGTGCAGGCACTGCTGGCGCATTCGATCGAAGACCCGAAGGGGGCCAAGCTTGTCGCGCGGCTCGGCCAGACCTTGGATGCGATGGCCGGGATGCTAAACGTGCTGCTCGACATTAATCAGATCGAGGCTGGAGTGGTGCAGCCCGAGCCGACGGATTTCAGGCTCGGTGACCTCTTTGATCGCATGCGCGACGAGTTCACATACCAAGCCCAGGCCCAGCACCTAGAGCTCCGCGTAAGAACATGCGCGCTGCGTGTTCATAGCGACCCGCGTTTGCTCGAGCAGATGATCCGCAACCTTCTTGCCAACGCGATGAAATATACCCGGACCGGTCGGATCGTGCTCGGGTGCCGCAGGGTGGGCAACACGATGCGTGTCGAAGTCTGGGATACCGGGATCGGAATTGCAAAGGACGAGCTGCACGCCATTTTCGACGAGTTCCACCAGGTCGATAACGCAGCGCGCGAACGCAGCAAAGGCCTTGGCCTTGGCCTTTCGATCGTCCAGCGATTGGGCGCATTGCTCGATCACGACATCGGTGTCCGATCGAAGCTCGGCAAAGGCTCGGTGTTTACAATCGAGGTTCCGCTGGCAGCCGATGAGGCTGCAAACATTGCCATCGAGACACCAGACCAAGTGCGGGCTACGACGACTGGCAAAATAATCATCGTTGAGGACGATCCAGACGTTCGCGACCTGCTCGAACAATTGTTGAAAGCGAGTGGGCACCGTGTCCGAAAGGCCGCTAACGGAGCGGCCGCGCTAGCCTTGGTTGCTAAAGGCGCGATCCGGCCGGATCTCATTCTCGTCGATTACAATTTACCAGGAACAATGGACGGCCTCGACGTCATCGAACATATGCGCAAGTTGCTCGACTACACTCTTCCGGGCATTATTTTGACGGGTGACATTTCCAAAGCGACACAGGCGAAGATCGCTAGCAGCGACTGCTTGCTTCTGAGCAAGCCGGTGAAAGCGCAAGAGCTCACCGCAGCCATCGAGACGCTGCTCGGGAGCAGCGATTCACATACCATACTTCCAAACTTTAAGCATGACGCCACGTCGGACGCCGTGATCATCGTGGTCGATGATGATGCAGATGTGCGGATGTCGATCCGAGATGTTCTCGAGGGTGACGGCCATGTGGTCGAGGAGTTTCCGGATGCCGAATCCTATCTCGCCGCCTACAGATCGGACCGCGAGGGATGTCTGCTGCTCGATGCCAGACTACCCGGCATCAGCGGACTCGAATTGCTGAAGCGGCTGCAGGATATGGGCAGTCCAATGCGGACGATCATGCTGACAGGCAGCAATGACCTCACGCTGGCAATTTCGGCAATGAAGGCCGGCGCATGCGATTTTATCGAGAAACCCGTCGGCAAAGACACATTGATGGCGAGCATCAGGAGGGCGCTCTCCGAGTCACATGATGTAACAATAGTGTATGCCTTTGAGGAAGCGGCAGCGCGGCACCTGGCGGGGCTTACCCCGCGCCAGCGCGAGATAATGAGCCTTGTTCTTGCCGGTCATCCGAGCAAAAATATAGCGGTCGACCTGGGCATTAGTCAGCGAACGGTCGAGAACCACCGGGCTTCGATTATGAAGAAGATGGACGCGCGATCACTGCCGGAGCTTGCGCGACTGGCACTCGCTGGTGAAGATAAAAGCTCGACTTTCCGCGTTTAGCTTCACCCGCCCGGGGCGGGTTGCATCACGTATCGGCCTTTCGCCCATACTTATAAGTGAAATTATAAGAAATATTGGCGGAGGTGTTTGAAGTCTTTAAAAACTATTTTGTGAACATATTGAACTCCGTAGGTCGTGGCCTCATCAACTGATGATCTGCGCGAGCTCGTAGATGTTGTGCCCGATGTCATGGTTCTGCTGTTTCGACGCCGAACTACATCCCTACATCCAGCTAGCGTAGTCACTGCGTCAGCGGGCGCCCCAACCGCCCATCCCACTATCATCCCCGGGTATCCCGAACACGACGCTGCCTCTATCCGCCATCGAAGCGTGCCCGCGCGCATACCCGACCGCACCTTCCACCGCTTCGATCGTCGTGACATGGCCGGGATCAACGAGCATCGTGTTGCCGTCAATATTCGTCACGGCGGCAAGCGGCACGAAATGGTGGAGGCCGTCGGCAAACCCTTCGCGTGTCAACTCGACGACGTAGTCTTTTACTTGATCCACGGTACCGACATGAAGACCGTGGGTATCGCGTACCGTCATGCCGTGCTTGATTTCCTGTGCTGTAAACATCGCGATTTCCTTCTGAAGATAGCCAGTCGGCTGATATTTCTCACAAAACTCTTTCGTCCGCGACGCCTGATATTATCAGGCGCGATCGGACGCGGGCTCGGTATGCCGCGGCGCGCGTCGGGCACCGGCGGCCGGTGGCGCTTTGTCACGAGCATCACCGTTGGACTTTGCGTCCGCGGCGGTCTCCAGCAATGTCAAAAATGGCTTCACGATGTCGATTGGCATCGGGAACACGACGGTACTGTTCTGTTCGGCACCGATCTCGGTGAGCGTCTGGAGATAGCGAAGCTGCATTGCGGCGGGTATGCTGGAAAGGATGGTCGCCGCGTTCACCAGCGTCTGAGAGGCTTGGAATTCAGCTTCGGCATGGATGACTTTCGCACGGCGATCGCGCTCTGCCTCAGCTTGTTTGGCGATCGCGCGCACCATGTTGTCGGATAGTTCGACGGTGCGAATTTCGACATTGCTGACTTTGATACCCCACAACTCGGTCTGCGCGTCAAGAATGCTTTGCACGTCGCTACGGCTTTGTTGCAAAACTGATGGCGGGGATTCACGCAGGGAATCGAGCGGTATAGATAGGCGTAATGCCCAAACCTGCCGCACCTGTGTATCGTACGACGAACTGGCCTGAGTATAATGCGGCGCTGAAGCGGCGTGGGTCGCTGGAAATATGGTTTGATCCGGAGATGCACTGGCTTTCGAAGCCGTGTGGTCGCCCTGGTCGCCCGATGCGGTTTTCAGACAGCGCGATAGAGCTGTGCCTGACGCTGAAGACGCTGTTCAACCTGCCTTTGCGGCAAGTGACGGGGTTGGTTTCGAGCCTGATCAAAATGGCGGGGCTGGATTGGTCGGTGCCGGATTATACGACGCTGTGCCGACGGCAGAAGACGTTGAAGGTCAACCTCGGCGGGCGGATCAGCTCGGGCGGACTGCACCTGCTGGTCGACAGCACCGGGATCAAAATGACGGGAGAAGGCGAGTGGAAGACGCGCAAACACGGACCGTCCTACCGTCGCCAGTGGCGCAAGGTGCATCTCGGGATTGATGCTGGGACGCTGGATATCCGGGCCATTGAGGTCACGACGAATGCCATTGGTGACGCACCGACGCTGCCCGTTCTCCTGGCGCAAATTCCCGGAGACGAGCGGATACTCAGCGTCGGCGGAGATGGCGCTTATGATACCAGGGACTGCCATGCCGCTATTGCCGGGCGCGGTGCCGATGCGGTCATCCCGGTCCGCCGCAACGGGCAACCATGGGCAGAAGGCGGTCCCGGCGTCGATGCACGCAATGGAGCGCTACGCGCGACAAAGCGGCTTGGTCGCGCAATCTGGAAAAAGTGGAGCGGCTATCATCGCCGCAGTCTGGTCGAGACCAAAATGCACTGCTTCAAACTCCTGGGCCAGCGCGTTGTCGCCCGCACCTTCGATCGTCAGATTACCGAGCTCAAAGTCCGTGCTGCAATTCTCAATCGGTTCTCCGAAATAGGAACGCCGGTGACCGTCCGCATCCAATAACATCTTCAAGTAAAACGTCGGTCATGCTCTCGCGTAATTATGCAACAAAGCCGTGTGGCAACGGTAATCGTCTGCATGCTGCCGATACGGCGAGCAACGAGGCTGGAATTTTTTGAGTGTGCCCACACGGAGCGCCACATCCACCCCGTCTTCAATCAGATCGATGCGCCGTTGGGCAACTGAAAACTCGACCACAACTTCGGGGAATTGCTCGCAAAAGCTGGGTAGCTGGGGAATGATGAACATCCGACCGAACGCAGGAGGGGTTGCTACACGCACGACGCCGACTGGGCCACGAACGCCCCCCCGCACCCGATTTTCCGTTTCTTCCAAATCACCTAGCAGACGCACCGCCGAGTCATAGAGGTCGAGGCCGGCCGCAGCCGGCCGTAAGCCACGGGATGTTCGATCGACCAATTGTGAGCCAAGATGGGCCTCAAGCGACGCGATCTGTTTGCTGGCTGCGGGCTGCCCAAGACCGAGTTCCATGCCGGCGCGTGTGAAACTGCCGAGTTCCACAACACGGACAAACAGTTGCAATGACGCAAAGCGATCCATATCGATCATTCCATGGCGGAATGATGGTGTGGACCCATCGTCGCAAGGAGGCAACCGCACGCACTTACGACGGCAGACTGGCGCCGTTTTCGATCAACAAACGGACGTTTTCCGAACAGATGCTTTCCGTCCCCTCAGATGCTACAAAACAACGCAATGTCATACAGTTAGACCGGGCGAACGTTCAACAAACGGGTGCCTGTGAGTGGTTCAAAGCGAGTGGTTGCGAGCGATCGGGCAAAGCGGAAAATAGGCCCGAGCGCACCTACCTTAAAAGGCGGCACCGAGGCTGCCACCTACGAGCGTCTGCTTCTATCCGATCCCGCCGTTCGCGCCCGACGACTTTTGTGACCGCTTTGTCCCACGCCTCGCCATTCCTCTCCGTTTGTACCGCTGCTTGGATCCACGCTGAGCCTATATGTAAGAGCGTCAAAATGAATTTACGCGGAGGTCGCTAATGACTAATTTGGCTTCCCAGCGGCAGCGGCGCCACGTCTTCTACCTAGGCTGCTATGCTATTACGCCCAATTACCGTCGCACTGCACCAAGGACGCGCGACGCTGAATTGCTCCTAACCGCCAGCTTGCGCCCATAGCGCAGCGCCGTCGCAGGCGAAGACCAACGTAGCGTGAGCGCAATACCGGCACCGTCCTCGCCGGCTGCGAACAGATCCTGCGTCAGTCCAACCCGCAGCGAGTGTGTCGTAAGCGCGGCGATCGCATCGTACAGCTTCGCACCGGACATCTCGACCAAGCCCGCGTCTGCAGCGGCAAGTGCGATCCGTCGATAGATTCCGCCGACACCTTGCCGGGTGAGGGGGGTCTCGCCGATCGTATAGGTCACCATCGCCTGCACCTCCGGTGATCCGCGCAGCCGCTCTTGCCAATGCTGGGTGTTTCCGGGAATGGAATGATAGGGCTGGGGCGACACCGCGGCGCGTGCCCGGCGCCGATCGATCCCAACACGGCGGAAGAGTGGACCGTCCTCAATCCCGCTCTGCACCAGCCATGCCTGGACCCGGCGCATCGTCTCGGCTGAGAGCCACGCCCAGCTGCCCTGGCCCTCCTGGTCTGTCTTGGACCGCGGAATGGCGAGCAGCCCAGACCCATCGGGCTGCGGTTCGAGATCCTGGACTGCGGCCGCGGTAAGCTCGCTCACCCGAAGGCCGGCATCATAGCCGACGGAGAGCAGCGCCGCATCGCGCAGGCCTTGTGCGTCGCCGCCACAGGCCTCGAGCAGAGCGGTGATCGTAAATCCCTTCACCTCGCCCTGAGCGTCGAGCGCGCCGCCAAACCGCAGCGGCGCCGCCTGGCGCTGGACCGCGCCCTTGCGCCGCCGATTGGCGCGCAGCGCGTTGCGCACCATCGGATGGTCGGTCGGCAGTCCGTCCTTTTCGCCGATCCCGACGAGGCGATGGGCGCTGGCGAGCGTTGCCATGCGGCGCGAAAGTGTCGCCGGCTTCTTCCCCTGTGCCTCGAGGTGGCGGAGGTAGCGGACCAGGTCCTCCGGGTCCGCGGGGAAGGGGGCTCGCCTCTCGTTCGTGCACCAAGCAACGAAGCAGTCAAGGTCCGCGGCGATCGCGGCCTTGGTGGCGTCGGCCATTGCCTCGAGTGCGGTCTCGACCCCGAGGGCGCTCACAGGCGGCATGTCGCCAGGGAGCGCTGCCACGATGACGCGGAGCAACCGGGCGTCGACCGGCTCGGCCGAACCGCGCGTCCGGCGTTGGGGTAGAGCCTCACCGTCGAGGTTTTGAACGACGATCGCTGTCTCGGCCCGTCCGAGACGAGCGTGATCGAGGTCCTCCCGGTGCGAGGTCATGAAGCGAACCTCGGCTCAAACCAGCCGGCGATACGATCGGCGATTTCGTTGCCGATCGAAGAGGCCGCATTGTTCACGGCGAGCAGCCAGATAGCGAACGCCACCAACATTTCGCCATTGTTATTGCCCGGTCCGGCATGGAGCCCGCTGACGGCTGCATTGGCCTGCACCGTCAACGTGACGACGCCAAGCGTCACCACTAGGGCAAGCAAGCCAAGCGCCGCTGAATGGACGTACCGAGCTTGGAAAAGGGCTTTGCCAAAGCCCTTCATGACGAGAGAGCCGAGGTAGATCAGGGCAAGCAGACCATAGAGGCTTATCAGGCCAGCCCGCGTGAGGAACAGCGCTCCGCCAGTCTGGTGACCGAGCTTTTGCGTGATCAAAAGCAGCCACACGGACGGTACTGCGGCAAAAGCGAACATCGCTAGCAGGAAGGCTGCGACCGCCGAGAAGCTCGCTACCGTGCGATTGGGCCGCACTGCAACGCGATCGCGCCGTCGGCGTCTTGCTGTAAACATCACCGTCTCCAACCCCTTCCCTGCTTCTGTTCTTACCATAAGCATCGATTATGGCAAGTACATAAGGAACGGGCAGGGGGGTGCCTAGCAATCGCTCAATCGCTAGCATATTCTTACTGGTGATGGACCTCTCGATCGACCTCACCGGCTATGCCCATGCGCTCGGACGAGCCCAGGCGGCGTGGCGATTCGCCGGCACCGAACTGCGGAAAGCGTCGGCGCTTGCCGCAGTGTCAGCGGCTTGGGACATTTTCCATCGCGACGCCGGCGCTGGTGACGTCGGCCCCGCGCACGAAAACACAGCGGCGCAGCTGTTGCTCACCGATGATCCGCGCCGCCATGCAATGCTGTTATGGCTCGTCGACCACGGCGCCCCACCGATCGCCGAGGCTGCCGCCACCATCGCAGTGATGGTCGCCGCCACACATCGGTTCGGCACAAGACAGCTCGACCTGCTCGCGCGTGCGCGCGACGCGCTCGTCGACGCCGGATCGGCGCGCGAAGTCGCGGTGATCGACGATCCGGACGACGAGGATCTGCCTGCCCAATCCCTTGCCACACTCGCGGTCGCGATCGAGGGTCTACGCGGCGATGCTGATTTTGTGGAGGGCCAAGGTAGTGAGGTTCGCCATGCGCTCCCAAACGGCACGCTGAGCCACTACGTCGCCGCCGAGCCGGGCGGCGGCTGGGCGCACAATCTTGCCTTGCTGACCGCCCGCGTTCAGCCGTCCCTCACCCTGCCGTCGGCCGGCCTTGTATCGCGCGCGCTGTTTCGTAACGATCTCGAAGCAGACAAGATCGAGGTGCGTTTGATCGAGCGCGCGAGTGCGGCGCACAAGCGGACATTCATGACGCTCCGCCGATTGGACGGACAACTATCGCGGGGTACCGGCGCGCTTGTCCATTTGTCACGCAATTCCCGGGCACGCGACGCGTGGCTGCTGGTCGCCGCGCTCGGCGCTTGCATGCGGACCCAGCTACGCCGCACGCTTGGCGTGTCTCGGGCTGGCGCGGATATTCAAGCGCATGCGCTCTAGGCCCGCTTGCCGACGCGG
The DNA here is from genome assembly GCF_054059235.1 of Sphingomonas sp. UYP23. NCBI lineage: Bacteria > Pseudomonadati > Pseudomonadota > Alphaproteobacteria > Sphingomonadales > Sphingomonadaceae > Sphingomonas > Sphingomonas sp. UYP23. The sequence goes on along the minus strand of NZ_JBSSBX010000002.1, from coordinate 75,665 downwards.
TATCAGATCTGGACGCTAGCATGGCCGAGATCGACCGGCTGCTGGCCCGCGCCGCTACCTGAAATCGTTTGCGGCGAGCGGCTGGCTCGGCGAGGTGGCGTTTCGATCGACGCGACAATAGCCAACGCCAATCCGTCGCGGCGCACTTGCCCGCTTCGCCAGTGCGCGCTCTATAAATCGCGATGCCGCCGCCTCACTTTCAAAGGAAACAGTCAAACCTGCAAGGCGTCTACCAATGCGTCCCCAGCGCAGGGCAACAATGACATGGCCAAACACATCCCGCGTTGCGTCGATCTGGTAGGCCCGCGCGATATTACGGCGTTCGTCCATCGCTTCTAGCTCGCACCGGTGGTCGATCAGCTGAGTGGGATAATTGAACATGATGGGAACATGGCGAGTGAGGGCGGTTCTCGTCCAACCGGAAATTTGAATCAGTCTGGGGCAGGTGATTCACGCAGTCGATTTCCGATGCGGTCTCGACACCTGCGTCGCCCGCTATAGCTCTAGCCGGAACGGAGTAGCTTTTCGCGCGCGTTGACCGACGCTGTGAGCGCATGGCCCTCAGCTGCCTTCGCCATCTCGTCCCAGCGCATCGCAGACCGCTCACGTTGCTTGCGGCGTTGGGGCAAAAGCTCCTTAAGGGCGGCCGCCCGTTCGGCGTCGGCCAGTCGTCGGAACCCTTGAGCATTGTTCTTCGGTGGCGGGTCGCGGTCCAACGCGTTGTTTTGGTCCGAATGCCAGCCGCCCATCTGTCCCATTCCTCTTCCAATCGCAGCCCTTTGCAGCAGCCTGCAGGTAACTAATCGACGGGTGCCTGATCGAACAGTGCAATCAGTTGATTGTGCATCATTGAGGCACCGAAACAAATCTCCTGCATTACGCGGGGCGGTCGGCAAGCTCCCCTTCCAGGTTCAGGATTGCGGCTTCAAGCGCCTGACTTTGGAAGCCTTCCAGATCCTTACGCGCGCGCCGGGCCTCTTGAAGCAGCTCCGTCCAGTAGCTTAGCGTGTCCTTGTACACAGGATGGCCACGCAGGCGCCGGGCGCTCACGACCGCATTCTGAACGTTTTCGAGGATCGATCCGGATAAATTCATTTGGCGCAGTTAGGTTTTGCGCCCGCAAAAGGAAAGAAGTCTTCGCTTGAGTGGAACGGCAAATTTGGCTGCCTCTGCTCCTTCAACGCCTGAAATTCAGCGCGCCGAACGCTCGACTGCGTGACGCGGGGATCCTCATCTCATGTGAATGGGCGTCCAACGCGGGACCCCGGTAAATTGTTGCCAAGCTATTGATCGTGCATCCAATCTTTACATAGGCCGGGGTCGCGATCGGCCCCGATCGCGACCCCTTTCGCAGTCTGTATTTTCCAAAGGACTGTAAATAGTTGCCTTGCGTAGAGCGGGGGTTCTCGCGTTGGGCGCCGATCCACAAGGCGTGGGCGAAAAACGACCTGACGTAAATCCGGACAAGCGGGCAGCGGCTGCGCTACCGCCCCAAGGCCGAGTTTGCGTAGCGAGCGAGAAGGTCTGCGGCGTCATCGTAAAGCGCGATCGCGCCCGCTCCAATCAGCACCGCGTCGTCGAACCCGCCCGAACGAAGGGCGATGGCGCGGATGCCGCACTTCGCCGCTGCTTCGACGTCGTAGGGTGTGTCGCCGACGACGATCACCTGATCCGCACTCAGTGGAGCGACATTGTCCAGGGCAACTCCGAAGATGTCCCCTGCAGGCTTGGACGTCTCGACGTCGTCGATGCTTGTCGTCGCGTCGACCACCCGACCGATCTTCATCAGCGATATGTAGTGCGCCACCTCTTTCTTGTCGGCCGAAGAGGCGAGCACCACCTTCTGACCAAGCCCGTGCACGTGACGGAGCAGGCGATCGGCATCGGCGAATGGCTCGACCCCGTCGATATATGTCGACTTGAAGATTTCGCCTTGGCGGTCGCTGAGTGTCTCGATGGTATCGTCCGTCGCCTCGGGGAGAAGAGCGGGCACCAGCAGGTCGCCGCCCTTGCCGATCTGTTCCCGGATTGCTGCTGGCTCGACAGCGTATCCGTATTCGCGGAAAGCCTCGTCCCACGCGGCGACATGCAGATCATTACTGTCGACAAGCGTCCCGTCGATGTCGAAAAATACAGCTTTGACCGCAGGCGCGGGCTTGGCGGACCGTTCGCGGAGGAACCAGGTCACCGCGGCGGTCGCGCCGAGCAGCGCGACTCCTTGCGCTCCCCTGCCCCGCCGCAGCAGTGACAGACTTAACGTCGCCGCCGCCGACGGCGCCCAGCCGATCTTCGGAAGTCCCGCGATCCTGGCAGCCCGCGCCGCGACGCGGCTCTTGGCGAACTCTCCCATGTCTTCCCTCAGATCGACTGATAGCGGGGCAGTTCCAACGGCGGGTTTCGCCTCGGCGCTCTTTGGAGCGTCGTCGTCGGCGACATGGTCGGCGACCCAGGCCCCACGCCCACCGAGCGGCGCGGGCGACTTCGTGGTGTCGCGCGCCGTCTGGTGCTCGAGCTCTGAATTCAGTTCCGCACCAAACAGCAGGATGTAGCTCGACAGGTATAGCCAGGTGAGCGTCACCACCACGGTGCCCAGCGAGCCGTAGGTCGCGTTGTAATTGCCGAACTCTGCAACGTAGATGCCGAAGCCGATCGTCAGGAGCAGCCACATGAGCGCGGCGAACAAGGATCCCGGCGTCAGCCACACCCAGCGCGCCCGCTCACGCGATGGACCATAGCGATAGAGCGTCGCCGCCGCTCCGGCACCCGCGAGCGTCATCACCAGATAGGCAAGGATCTTGCCCGCGACGATCACGATATCCGGCGCGTTTGGGATCAAGGTCTGGAAGTGGCCGAGCGCGGCGATCGCAACGAGAGCGATCATCGCGACGAGCACGGCAACCGCCGTCATGCCGATCGCAAGGAGATTGACCTTCAGAAATCCCCGCTTCTCTTCCTCTTCATAGGCAACGTTGAGTGCGGTGATGACCGCCCCGGCCCCGTTGCGCGCCCCGAACACCGCCAGACCGAGCGCCAGCAGCAACCCGAGCCCCTTCTTCCCATCGGATGTCTTGACCACGTTCATCAGCTGGTCGCCGACGAGCTTGGCGACATCGCTCGGCATGACCGATGTGAGCTGCGTCATGTTGCGCATCACGGTCGCAGGGTTCGCCGCCAGCCCGTACACCAGCACGATGGCTCCGAGCAGCGGCACCAGCGCCAGGAAAGCGTAGAACGCGACACCCGCGGCGATCAGACCAATGTTGTCGGTGCTGGTCTCCGCCCACGTGCGCTTCGCGATCGCGATCCACGCCTTGAGCGGCATCTGCCACGGGCTGTCCGCTCCATGTCCTTGATCGTCCACGCTGCCATCCATTTGTTCTTCCGGCGCTAAGCGCGGGACGTCGCTTGAACAGACCTGAGATAGGACCGTTCCAGTCCGAAGCGCATCCCAGACAATTAAGCGCAGGGATGAGAGTATCCTGAGAGCTTCGTGGACCTACCGCGGCTATTTGCCTCGACACGCAATGCGGGCGAGCAACGATCCATTCGCCGGCGGGATCACCCGGGGTGCCTGAGAGGGCCCATCGGAGGGGGGATGCACCCGTCGTTGCCGACATTAGCGTTCATTGCCGGCAACTTAATCGGCCTCGAGCGTTTCCGACACGGACTACGCATCCGAACAGGAGAGAGAGAATGGCCGACAATGACGGCAAGCGCACCGATGGTGCGCCGCCAACGCACGTCCACATCGAGAAGAAGAAGACCAACTGGCTGGCCTGGCTGCTGCTCGCGCTCGGCGTCCTGGCCGCACTGCTGGCGCTGAGCCGCTGCAACCACCGTGAGGCGACGGAGACCACGACCACCACGACCACCAGCAACACCGTCGTGGCGGAAACGCCGAACGCGCAGAAGTCGGCCATGCTCGCTGGAACCTCGGGGCTCGGCGCCTTCCTCGCCGGCTCGCAACCGACCCCGCAGACGTTCACGTTCGAGAAGCTGAACTTCGAGACCGCCAAGAGTGACATCCGTCCCTCGGATCAGGCCGACGTGAACGACGTTGCGGCCGTCCTGCAGAAATATCCGAACACTAACATCCGCATCGCGGGCTATGCCGACACGCGTGGTTCCGAAGCCGCGAACGTCGCGCTCGGCAAGGCCCGTGCCGACAGCGTGAAGGCTGCACTCGTCGCCAAGGGCGTGGACGGCAGCCGCATCGAGACGGCGACCGGCGGCGACAAGGATCCGGTCGACACGAACGGCACCGCATCGGGCCGCGCCGAGAACCGCCGCACCGAGCTCGTCGTCACCAAGCGCTAATCCTAAATTACAGAGGAAAACATCATGTCACGCACCATCACCGCACTGTTCGATACCAAGGCCGATGCCGACGCGGGCGCGGAGCGCCTGCGCCAGGCCGGCATCGACGTCGGCCACGTCAGCGTTCACGACCAGGACACACATAAGACCGCCGGCGCCTATTCCACGAGCAAGGACAAGGGTCTCTGGGCTTCGATAAAGAATGTCTTCGTGCCGCACGAGGATCGCCACACCTACGAGGAAGGCATTCGCCGCGGCGGATACCTGCTGACAGCCGACGTCGATGACGACAAGACGCCGGCCGCGGTCAAGGCGCTGGAGGAGGCGAACACGGTCGATCTCGACGCCCCGCTCGCAGGAATGGCGTTCCGACGGCTGGGACTATGCCGCACCGACGGAGGATGTCGCCGAATTCGACGACGGCTCGATCTACGGTCTGCGCGAACTTGATCGCGGGGGCCAACGCTTTCGGTCGTACTCGGCAGGTGGGCGGACGAACGATCGCGACGTCTGATCGGCGTTAGCTCTCAAATGGGCGGCGGGAATATTCGTCCGCCGCCCATCGCTTTTGAAAACTACATCGAGCTGATGCCTCGCGTCGGCTAATCCATCGGGAGACGACACATGCACGGACTGGACGAGATCCTCGGATCGAGTGGCATGGATATAAGCAGCCTGGCCGCTCGGTTCGGCCTTAGCCCGGAGCAGGCGAAATCGGCGATGGGCTCGCTGGTGCCAGCGGTGGCCGGCGGCTTCCAGCAACGCGCGCAGGCGGACACGCTGGGTCCAGTCGAGGACACGGCCAACGGCATCGACCAGCCAGACACCGCCAGCGGCAACGACGTTCTCGGACATATCTTCGGCAGCAAGGACGTGAGCAGGCAAGTGGCAGACCACGCGGCGGGCCAGTCCGGCGTGTCGAGCACGGTGCTCAAGGCGATGCTCCCGATCGTCGCCGCGATGGTCGCAAAGCACCTCGCCGCGCAATCGGGGGGCGGCGGAATTGCTGGCGTGCTTGGCTCCCTGCTCGGTGGCGGTGGGGGCGCCGGTAGTTCGGCAGGCGGTCTCGGTGGACTGTTCGGCGGAGACAACCCGTTATCCTCGATCCTCGACGGCGTCCGATGACTTGAGCGGTCGCCCAGCGCCCCCTCCGCATCGGCAGCGGGCGTGCGGGGTAGACCATGCCGACAGCCGCTGGTGCGGAACTCTACGGCCGATGATGCTTTGAGAGATAAACCTGACGGGGAAACAGCGACATGGCGGACGACAAGGGTAATAGCGGCGCGCGGGACCGGGCAACTGTGTCGGGCGACGAGACCTACGAGGTCGACTACTTCGCGAAGAAGCACGATCTTAGTCGCGAGGAAGCGCAAGGTCTGATCGACCGGGTCGGGAACAGCCGTGAAGCGCTTGAAGCCGCGGTCGTAGCTGGGAAGAAGGCTGCGCCTGCAAAGAAAAGACGATCTCCGAAGGTAGCGAGCGGCGCAGCAGGTTCGACACCCGCCAAGCGCAAGGCAGCCACCACCTCGACAAAGGGCACCTCCGCGAAAGGCCCGTCCGCTTTGGTCGCCAGGACCGTGGCCGATGTCGAAGCCCAGGTTACCGCAGCCGTTGGCGCCGCGACCAGACCCGTAGCAGAGGCGGCGGGATCTGTCGTGAAAACCGTGGCAGCGGCCCCGTGCAAAGTCGCCAAGGCGGCCGCCCGCGGGACAACGGCGGTCCGGACGACGGCCGCGGCTGCACCGAAGGCGGCAACAAAGCGCGCCAGCGCCGTGGTCGTCGGTGCCAAGTCGGCCGCCACCGGACGGACCGCATCGCTCGTCGGGGCGGTCGCGGCCGGACTCGTGACAGGGCTCGCCGTGAACCTGGGTCGCAAGATGATGGTGCAGGCGCCAAGCGCGCTCGCTGGCGACTGGCTCGATGCGATCAAGGTCGAGCACAAGCTCGCGCTGGCGTTGTTCGACAAGCTGCAGGCCACCGGTGCCGACGACACCGGGAAGCGTACCGTCCTGCTTGCTCAACTCAAGCACGCGCTCGGCAAGCACGCCTTCACCGAGGAAAACGTGGTCTATCCGGCGCTGCGCGTCTGGGGCGACACGGTCGATGCGGACAAGCTCAACCACGACCACGGCTACGTGAAGCAGAACCTCTACGACTTGGAGGAGATGGACAACGCCTCGCCCGCCTTCCTCGCGAAGGTCGCAACGTTCCGTGAGGAACTCGAGGAGCACATCCGGGAGGAGGAGGACACGATCTTCCCGCCGCTGCACGCGGCCCTTGGTGAGGCCGGCAACGCCAAGGTCACGGCACAGGCGAACAAGGAGGGGTTCAAACTCGCTTGAGGTCCACAGAAAGGGCGGGACGCCCGGCCTCCCACGGGCTCGAACGGCTTGTGGAGTCTCTCAGATCACAGCGATATGTCTGAACTTGTCAGCGTCCCGGCATGTGGATCGGCGCACCAACTTTGGACCCCGGTAAACTATTGCCAAGCTATCAATCGTGCATCGAATCGGCTTTGTTGCAAAACTGATGGCGGGGATTCACGCAGGGAATCGAGCGGTATAGATAGGCGTAATGCCCAAACCTGCCGCACCTGTGTATCGTACGACGAACTGGCCTGAGTATAATGCGGCGCTGAAGCGGCGTGGGTCGCTGGAAATATGGTTTGATCCGGAGATGCACTGGCTTTCGAAGCCGTGTGGTCGCCCTGGTCGCCCGATGCGGTTTTCAGACAGCGCGATAGAGCTGTGCCTGACGCTGAAGACGCTGTTCAACCTGCCTTTGCGGCAAGTGACGGGGTTGGTTTCGAGCCTGATCAAAATGGCGGGGCTGGATTGGTCGGTGCCGGATTATACGACGCTGTGCCGACGGCAGAAGACGTTGAAGGTCAACCTCGGCGGGCGGATCAGCTCGGGCGGACTGCACCTGCTGGTCGACAGCACCGGGATCAAAATGACGGGAGAAGGCGAGTGGAAGACGCGCAAACACGGACCGTCCTACCGTCGCCAGTGGCGCAAGGTGCATCTCGGGATTGATGCTGGGACGCTGGATATCCGGGCCATTGAGGTCACGACGAATGCCATTGGTGACGCACCGACGCTGCCCGTTCTCCTGGCGCAAATTCCCGGAGACGAGCGGATACTCAGCGTCGGCGGAGATGGCGCTTATGATACCAGGGACTGCCATGCCGCTATTGCCGGGCGCGGTGCCGATGCGGTCATCCCGGTCCGCCGCAACGGGCAACCATGGGCAGAAGGCGGTCCCGGCGTCGATGCACGCAATGGAGCGCTACGCGCGACAAAGCGGCTTGGTCGCGCAATCTGGAAAAAGTGGAGCGGCTATCATCGCCGCAGTCTGGTCGAGACCAAAATGCACTGCTTCAAACTCCTGGGCCAGCGCGTTGTCGCCCGCACCTTCGATCGTCAGATTACCGAGCTCAAAGTCCGTGCTGCAATTCTCAATCGGTTCTCCGAAATAGGAACGCCGGTGACCGTCCGCATCCAATAACATCTTCAAGTAAAACGTCGGTCATGCTCTCGCGTAATTATGCAACAAAGCCCATCGAATCTGTACATTTGAAGGGGTTCCGATCGGCGCCGATTGAGACCCCTTCACAGCCCGTATTTTCCAAAGGACTCCAAATAGCTACCTCGCGTAGAGCCGGGGGGGCCGCGTTGAGCGACGATCCACATTGTCACGTACGACTGAATGCGGCGATGAATCCAGCCGCATTCCTCGCTACCTGCACCGCGTCCATCCCAGCTTTGTACAAGCCCGAGCCGAGCCCGAACCCCTCGCACGACCCACGCCAATCGGCCATCGTGAAGGGGGTAATACCGCCCACCGCGAGGATCGGCACGCTGCGCGGGATCACCGCGCGTTGCGCGTTGAGAATCTTCGGCGATGCCGCTTCCGCCGGGAACAGCTTCAACCCATTGGCGCCGGCATTGATCGCGGCGAAGGCTTCGCTCGGGGTGAAATAACCGGGCAGCGATATGATCCCGAGCCGCGCCGTCTCCGCGATCACCGCGACATCGACATTGGGGGATATCACCAATTGCGCGCCGACCTCCGCCACGCGCCGTGCGTCGGCGACCGACAGCACGGTGCCCGCGCCGATCAGCGCGTCGCCGCCGAAACGCTTTACCAGCAGGGCGATGCTGTCGAACGGATCGGGCGAGTTGAGCGGCACTTCGACGATCTGGATCCCGGCGGCGATCACCGCCTCGACGATCCCTTCGACCTCGGAGGGTTTCACGCCGCGCAGGATTGCGACCAAGGGGCAGCGCGTCAGCGCGGTGGTCAAAAGCGTGTCAGCGTCCATCGATCGTATCCCAGATTGCGGTGATGCCCGCGAGAAAAGCAGTATGGCTGTCGAGCAGGACCGGGTGCGCGCCGGCTGCCGTCACCGCCGCCGCATAGAGACGGCCGAGTGCGGCGTCGGCCAGGATATGAACGGTTTCACCGGCCGCGATCGCCTGATCGCGGACATCGCTGCCGATCAGCATGCCGCTCACCCGCGACGCGACATCACCCGCGTCGCGCTGTCCGAGCACGACGGCGGCGCGCTCCCCGAACAGGTCCGACAGCAGGTGATTGTCCGCAGCCAGCTTCAGTCCTTCCTGAAAGGCCGGTCCCTCAACCACATCGGCCTTCAAGAAGTCGCCGAGCAAACTGTGGTTGCGCAGCAAAGCGAAGATCTCGCCCGTCATCGCCGTGCGAAAATCGGCGATCCGGCCCTGCTCCATCCGCGCCCATTTGCAGTGCGTGCCGGGCTGGCACAGCAACGCGTCGGGCGCCGCCATGCCGGCCGCCACCGCGCCGAGCAATTGCACTTCCTCGCCCCGCATCACGTCGCAACGGCCGTGCGTTTGCGCGACGCCCGGGATGATCGCGGTGCGACCGGGCTCGACCCAAATCAACCCGGCTGCCAGCGCGGCGATCCCGGCCGGGCACGGCGCATACGGCGCCTCGACCCAACCGCGCGTCGACCCGACCATCCCTGCGCACAGCACGGGCACGTCCCCGAGCCGCTCGCGGATCTCCGCAACCTCGCCCGCAAACGCGTCCACCGCAACACTCAGCACGCCCTTGTCGTCGCGCAGCGTCTCGATCACCGCGCCGTCCGCGCCGATCGCATAAGCGCGGCGGTTGGTCGTTCCCCAATCGATGGCGATGAAGGCGGGGTCGCTCACCACCACGTTCCGTATAAGGCGATGAGGATCAGGATGACGCCGATCGCGCCGACATTGAACGAGGAATGCGTCGCATAGCTGACCGACTTGGTATCGATCATGTCGGTATCGGAGCGCGACCGCGTGACAAGCGAGACGACCACCGCCAAACCGAGCGCTATTAGGAACACCAGTCCCATCCGGTCCATGAACGGCAATGCCGGCAACAGCGCCTTGAACGCCCAGGACAGGATCACCGACGCCGCCGCCGCGGTCAGCGCGCCCGCCTCGTTCGCGCGCTTCCAGAACAGGCCGAGCAGGAAGATCACCGTGATGCCCGGCGTGAAGAAGCCGGTGAATTCCTGGATGAACTGGAACGCCTGTTCGGAGCTGCCGACCAACGGCCGCGCGGCGACGATCGCCAGCAGGATGGCGACGACCGCCGCCGCGCGACCGACGAACACGAGGTGCCGCTCACGCCCCTCGCCCGGTTCCTTGCCGCCGCTCCGCTTGGCGTAGAGATCGAGCGTGAAGATCGTCGCGATCGAGTTGATCTTGGACGCGGTCGAGGCAACAATCGCGGCGATCAATGCGGCGAACACCAGCCCAAGCAACCCGCTCGGCAACAATGCCATCATCGTGGGATAGGCTTCGTCTGGTTTGGCCAGATCGGGCGCGAGCACCACTGCGGCGATCCCCGGCAAGACGATGACGAGCGGCATCAGCAGCTTGAGGAACGCCGCGAAGATGATGCCCTTCTGCGCCTCGGCGATGTTCTTGGCGGCGAGCGCACGCTGGATGATATACTGGTTGAAGCCCCAATAACTGAGGTTCGCGATCCACATCCCGCCGATCAGCACCGACAGGCCGGGCAAGTCCACATAATGCGCGTTGCCCGGCTTCAGGATCATGTGGAAGTGATCGGGAATAGCGGTGGTCAGGCGGTGGAAGCCGGCAACCATCCCGGCGCCCTGCCCCAATTTGCCGAGCGTCAGCGCAGCAATGATCAGCCCGCCCAGCACCAGCAGCGTCACCTGTACGATGTCGGTCAGCGCGACCGCCTTCAACCCACCGCGGATCTGATAGAGCAAGGCGAACGCGCCGAGCAGCACCAGCGCCAGATCCTGGTTGATGCCCGCCACCTTGGTGACCGCGATCGACCCGAGCCAGATGATCGAGGTGAGGTTCACGAACACATAGAGCGCGAGCCAGAACAGCGCCATCAGCGTGCGGATCGACGGACCGTAGCGCCGCTCCAGGAACTGCGGCATTGTGTAGATCTCGTTCTTGAGAAAGATCGGCAGGAAGAACTTGCCGACGATCAGCAAGGTCAGCGCCGCCATCCACTCATACGATGCTATCGCGAGGCCGATCGCATAGCCCGACCCCGACATGCCGACGATCTGTTCAGCCGAGATGTTCGCCGCGATCAGCGAAGCGCCGATCGCCCACCACGGCAAGTCCTTCGACGCCAGGAAGTAATCGGTGGTGTTCTTGGGACCAGCGCCTACCTTGTCGCGCGAGACGTATTGCGCGAGCCCAAAGATGAAGACGAAATACACCGCGACAACGATGATGTCGATTGTGGCAAGCTGCATCCGGAAACTTCCCCAACTCAGACAGGCTCGCTAAGCAGGGATAGCGGCCGGCTTATTTATATGATCTATAGACGTACCAGCCTGACCCTAGGGAGTGCAAGCAATGTCTACCGATCCCGGTGAAATCAGAATCTCGCTCGGACGGAACCTCACCTACGGCTTGCTCGATCACCTCGGAAAGACGATCGTCACCGGCGGCTATATCGACCGGCCCTTTCCGACCGAGGCCGAACTCTCCAAGCAGCACGGGGTCAGCCGGTCGGTGACGCGCGAAGCCGTCAAAATGCTGACCACCAAGGGATTGCTTAGTGCCCGCCCGCGCCAAGGCACGATCGTGCAGCCCGACAGCGCGTGGAATCTGTTCGATCCGGACGTGCTGCGGTGGTTGCTCGACCGCAAATTTTCGCTCAAATTATTGCGAGAGTTTAATCAGTTGCGCTTCGCAATCGAGCCGGCTGCCGCGGCTCTCGCCGCGACCTTTGCCGACAAGAACGGGCTGGCACTCATCCGAGCCGGTTTCAACCGAATGCAAGTTGCCGAAATCGGTGACGACGACACGCTCGAGGCAGATATCGCGTTTCACGTTGCGATCTTACGCGCCTCGACTAATCCATTCTTCGCGCAGTTTTGCGATGTCGTATCGACAGCCTTGCGTACCTCAATCCGCTTCACCAATCGCATTCAAGGCCGAACCGCCGACCTTGCGGCACATGAAGCGGTGCTATTCGCGATCGAAGCGCGCGATCCCGAAGCGTCGCGCACCGCAATGCTGCGCATCATCGACGACGTGATGGATTTGATCGTGCGATCGTCCACCGACTGAACGGCGAAGGCGTCACACAAAAATTGCGGACGCGGCTTCGACCGCGTCCGCAAGGGGGGAGACGTCCGACCAACGTACATCGGCCGGTTGAGAGGGATCTCGTGAACGGGATTAGAAGCGTACCGCGACACCCAGCGAGTACGACGAATCATCGAACCGATAATCGCGTGGCAAGTTCGAATCCCCGTAATAGCTGCGATATTTGGCGCGCGTCAGATTGGTGCCATCGATCGAAAGCGTGACGCCTTTGCAGAACTCGAACCCGATACTGGCATCGAGGCGACCATTCGGGCGCACCTCGTTGAGGATAAGCGTCTGGCCGACCGGGCGGACGTTGGTTCCACCATAATTTTCATCGTAATAGCTTGATCGGTAGGTATAGACGATGCGGCCGGTCAGCCCCTTTTTATCGTACAGTCCGCCAATATTGTAATTATACTTCGACACACCTTGAATGTTTTGGCCGAATAAGGGGTCGCCTGCGGTCTTCACCTTGCTGTCGGCAAGCGTGAAATTGCCGAACATGCCGAAGCCATTGAGCGCGCCGGGCAGGAAATCAAAGAAAGTTTGCGCGCTGACCTCGATCCCCTTCAGCGATACAGCGCCGACATTGCGCGGTCGTGTGATATTGTAGTTGAAGCCATTGATCAGTTCGACCTGGCTCTGACTGATCACGCGATCCTTGATGTCCTTATAATATCCGCCGATCGCTACGAAGCCGTTGTGCGAGAAATAATATTCGAGCGTCGCGTCATAGCTGTCCGACTTTTGCGGTCTGAGGTTGGGGTTGCCACCCGAGCCGGCCGGGAGGATCAGGCTGTTAGTCGAGATCAGATAGCTGAGGCCGGGGTTGAGATCGCCGAAGCTCGGCCGTGCGATCGCGCGTGAATAGGTAGCGCGAGCTTGCAAGCCGCCACCAAATCTCAGCCGTGCGCTGGCGCTTGGCAAAAAGTCGTTGTCGGTTGTGTTCGCACCGAACGGGGTTAACACAGGAGCCGGGTTAGGCACCGCCGTGGTCGACGCGGGCGTCACGAACGAAGCGCCCGAAATCTGGCGCTCCGTGCGCGTGTAGCGGCCACCAACCTGACCGTCGAGGGTGATCGGCCCTGTGATCGGCACCTTGTATGCGGCCTGGATATAGCCCGAATAGGTTTTTTCGCTCGCAGAGAAGGAGCGATCCGGCGTGAAAGCGGGGAAACCCGCGCCCAGCCCATAGAGCGCGCGCAATTTGTCCTGGACGGCTGGGTCGCGCAACTCGTCCTGGTTGGGCACGATGACACCGAAGCCGTTGTTGATGGTGGGCGTGCCGCCGGCATGGACCAGGAAATTGTTGTCGAGGAACGGCACGTTGGAAATGAGCGTGCCGCACACACCAGTGGGGCAGACACCGCCGAGTGACTGCTGGTGCGTCGCGCTGTGGTCGGCGTAGCGCGCGCCGAACTGGATGTTGTCGAGGATGCTGCCGATCTTGTAGGTTCCGTCGAGCTTCGCTGCGAACTCCTTGCCGCGATCGCGAACATTGTCCTGATTGAGCGGCGACAGCGCGAAATTGGCCGGATCGCCCAAACCGTTGACTGTGTCGGTGTAGACCGTGCCGCCATTAACGTTGGTCGCGACGTTGGTAGTGATGCCGTTGCCCGATTTGAAGATATCAAGAATGAAGTTCTGGTTGCGCACTTCCGAGTGCTGGTACGAAACGTCGCCGCTTAGGCTGAGGTTGCCAGCGGTATATTTCGCGCCGCCCGAAAGGATGTAAACCGAGGTACGATCGTAGTGCGCCTGCGTACTGGTGAAGCCGCCATGCCCGGTTGAAGTGAACGAGCTGGCAGTGCATAGATTCTGGACCGTGCCGGCCGGATCATAAAAGCCTGCGCCGTTTACCGCATAGTTCTGACACTCGTCGGTCTTGGTGACGTTGCTAAAGGAGGTGCCGCTAAACACGTCGTCGATCTGAAAATAGCTTGCCGATTTGTTGCTGTAGCGGGTGTACAGGCCGTTGGCGTAGATTTCTAGCCCCGGCGCCGCCTTCCACTGGTAGGCAACATTGGCCTGCTTGCGCTCATAAGTTCCCTGCTGCTCGACGCCACCGACGCACGTCGGAGCGATGACCCCGGCAGCGCCCGGAGGGCCTTGCGTCCCGCTGCGGAAATCGCAGTTGAACGCGACCGGCCGATCGAACTTGTTGTGCGAATAGGAAATGTCGGCCAGCAGGCCCATCTCCCCAAGACCTGTTTCGAAGCGGTTGGAAACGAGTAGGCCGAGCACCGGATTCACTTCCTGCGCATTTCCGCTATACACTGCCCGCGCATTGGCGGCGAGCGTGAAGCCTTTGAAGTCGAACGGCTTGTGCAAGCGCAAATTGATCACGCCGGCAACACCCCCTTCGATCAGCTCGGCCGAATTCGACTTGTAGACGTCAGCACCCGCTAGCGCTTCGGCAGGAAGATCCTGATAACTGAAACCGCGACCCGTTCCAGTGAAGATCTCGCGCCCATCGAGCGTGGTCAGAATGTCGGGTAAACCGCGGATGATTGGATTGACGATCTCATTATTGTCGCCGACTGTGACCTGCACTCCGGGAACGCGCTGGAGCGCGGCGGCGACGGTGCGATCGGGCAGCTTGCCGATATCATCGGCCACGATTGAGTCGACAACGTTGTAAGAATCGCGCTTGATGTCGGCCGCCTTGGCGAGCGAAGCGCGGATACCCGTAACGACGATGTCGGGGGATGCGGTATCATCCTGCGCCGAAGCCTGCACCGGGGCCGACGGCTGATCCTGTGCCAGAGCGGGCGATGCGCCAAGGATGGCGAGCAAGGACACCGACGATAGCACTGCGAATTTCGAAACCATTTTCACCCCTCCGGAAGATTCGCCGACTTTTTCATTCGACTGATATCGATGCTTATAGCTGACATCTCGATAGGACAAGTCTTATTTGTCAGACCACGGGCGCAGACGTCCCGGATTCTGTGCGAAATTCGCCACGAGCCGGTGTCTACTGGGCTGGAACGACCATTTTGGGTGCAGCGGACAGACGCCTTATCAGCGCGGTCTCGGCTGACCGATATGCCGTCCCGTCAGCGCGGAAAACCTCGTGGAACCATAAGGTTGGCTCTTCGAGCACGTAGGGCTTCTTCCAGCTGTCCCATGGCAGGCGCGCCTGTGTCTTGCCGTCGACGAACCCCCAATTGATCATCGCGACATTCTCGCGCTTGCCGATCGGCAGCGAGCCGTCAAAAGTCGATCCGTTTCCGCGCGCCATGAACTCGGTGCACAGTACTGGGCGACCGTACAGCTTGAGTTGCTTCACGCGGCCCGCGAACTGCTCGGGCCAGCTATAATCGTGGAAGGTAATTACGTCCGACTGGCCGAGCTGGAGCTTTTCCATGCCGGTCAGCTTGGCATTGGGCGACCAATCATCATGCCACCACACGCCGCTCGTCACCGGCTGCGACGGATCGGCGGCGCGCGCCCAGTCGAACACTTGCGCGAGCAGTGCGCGGACCAGGGGCTCCTTGCCGTCTTGGTCCTTATACTGGTCGGCGGGGTTGTCGGGCTCGTTCCACAAATCCCAACCGAGAATGCGGTCGTCCTTGGCAAAGGCGCCGATCACACCAGCGACGTAGGCACGATATTTGGGATAGCGCGCTTTGTCGCGCAGGCCCGGCAGGCCCGGCGATTGGACCCACCCGGAATTGTGCACACCCGGGATCGGCGGATGCTGCGGCCCGAGCAACGGGTTCGGGTCCCAGCAGCTGTCGAAGAGGACGAACAGCGGCTTGATCTTGTGTTTGGCCGCGATCGTCAGGAATTCGTTGATGCGGCGCTTTAAGCCTTCGGGATCCTGTTCCCACAATTGATCGTGCAGGAACACGCGCATCGTGTTCATGCCGATTCCCTGGGCCAGGCCGAGCTCGTAGTCGATCCGCTTGGGATCCCAGGTGGCCGCTTGCCACATCTCGAGCTGGTTAATGGCCGAAGCCGGGGTGTAGTTCGAACCGACCAGCCACGGCTGATGCTCGTACCAGGCATTGGCCTGCTTGGCCGACCAGCGCTCGCGCGCCTCGGCCGGTGCGGCAGCGAGTGTCAGGATGGCCGCCGTGCCGAGCAGTAGTGCGTTCAATCGATTCATAAAGGGTCTCCCGGACCTTAGCGCGTCGCGCCGGTGGTGAATTTGTAGATGATCACGTTGCGATAGGTCTGGCCCGGGTCGAGCCGCGCCGAGGGGAATTTCGGCTGGTTGGGCGCATCGGGAAACAGCTGAGGCTCCATCACGATCGCATCGCCCATGCGGTAGATCTTGCCGCCCTTGCCGACCACGGTGCCATCGAAGAAATTGCCCGAATAGAATTGCAGACCCGGCTGGTTCGACCACAGTTCGAAGCCGCGCCCGGAAACCGGCTCGGTCACTCTCGCCATCAGATGCGGCTGCGCGGTGATGGCGGTGCCGATCACCCAATTATGGTCATAGCCGCGGCCATAGGCGATCTGCGGGTCGCGTCCGTCGCGGACACGGTCGCCGACGGCATGGGGGGTGCGGAAGTCGAACACCGTCCCCGCCACGCTCGGCAAATTTCCGGTCGGGATCGCGGTCGCGTCGGTCGGCGTATAGCGCTCCGCCGGGATCGTCACGAGGTGTCCCATCGCGCCGCCGGGCGAGCCCGCGCCCGCGAGGTTCCAATAGCTATGGTTCGAAATGTTGACGAGCGTCGGCTTGTCGGTGGTCGCGCGATATTCGATCATCAGCTGGTTCTGCTCGTCGAGCGAATAGATCGCGAAGGTCGTCAGCGTCCCGGGATAGCCCATGTCG
The DNA here is from genome assembly GCF_054059235.1 of Sphingomonas sp. UYP23. Classification (NCBI taxonomy): domain Bacteria; kingdom Pseudomonadati; phylum Pseudomonadota; class Alphaproteobacteria; order Sphingomonadales; family Sphingomonadaceae; genus Sphingomonas; species Sphingomonas sp. UYP23. Next base: position 58,940 of record NZ_JBSSBX010000002.1, on the reverse strand, counting down.
CCATCGGGGCTGACATAGCGCAACGTCACCGACGCGGTCGGACCGCTCTTGGTGTCGACCACCTCCCACAGCACTTTGTCGAAGCCCTTGGTGCCGCCGTGCAGCGAATTGGGCCCGTTATTGACCGGCGTCGTATAGGCCTTGCCATTGAAGGTGTAGCGCCCACCGGCAATGCGATTGGCGACGCGCCCGACCGTCGCGCCAAAGAATTCGGGCTTGGTCACATAGCCTTCGAGCGTGTCATAGCCGATCGCCACATCGACCGGCTTGCCGGCGCGATCGGGCAGGATCACCGACTGGATCGCCGCGCCGAGCGCTATGATCCGTGCCGAGACGCCGTGCCCATTGGTCAGCGTCACCGCCGGAACCGGGCGACCATCGGGCAAGGTGCCGAACGTGGCTTTCTTCGCCTCGCCGGCAAGCGCCGGAGTGGCCATCATCATTGCCAGCAGACTCGGCGCCAGGGCAAAACCGTTACGTCGTGTCATCATCTTCTCCTATGAAATCCGCGATCTCATCAGATCGCTTATGCTGGCATCAGTGGCTGTCGCGCGGCAGACCGAGTTGCGCAATCCGCTGATATTTGACCGCAGGCTCGAGCACCGCGCCAGTGTCGAACTGGCCGACGAGACCGCGCTGGATTTCCTGCCACGGCGTCTGCGATGGTGGAGCGAGCGTCTGCTTTTCTGCGGCAAGCGCGGTGCGCCGCTGCTGCATTTCCGCTTCCGACACGAGCAAATCGACGCGCCGCTTGGCCAGATCGATCCGGATGCGGTCGCCAGTCCGCGCGACCGCGAGACCACCGCCGACAGCCGCCTCGGGCGATGCGTTGAGAATCGACGGCGATCCGCTCGTCCCTGATTGTCGTCCATCGCCGATGCAGGGCAGCGCATGGACACCGGCGCGGATCAATGCAGCGGACGGCCGCATGTTCACCACTTCGGCGCCGCCGGGATAGCCGACCGGCCCCGCGCCGCGCATGATCAGCACACAGGTATCGTCGAGGCCGAGCGCGGGATCGTCTATCCGGTGATGATAATCCTCCGGCCCGTCGAACACCACAACGCGTCCCTCGAATGCTTCGGGATCCTGCGGATCGCGCAGATAGCGCGCGCGGAATTCCTCGGAAATGACACTGAGCTTCATCACCGCGCCATCGAACAAATTGCCGCTGAACACCGACAGACCGGCCGCTTCCTTCAACGGTGCGGCGAGCGTGCGAATGACATCCACATCCTCGGTCGCCTTGCCGCCGACATTTTCGGCGACGCTCAGGCCGTTGCAGGCGATCGCGCTCCCGTCGATCATCCCGGCCTCGAGCAACATGCCCATCACTGCGGGCACGCCGCCGGCGCGATAATAGTCCTCGCCGAGATAGCTGCCCGCCGGCTGCAGATTGACGATCAGCGGCACGTCCGCGCCGGTCTCCTCCCAATCGGCCAGCGTCAGATCGACTCCGATATGCCGCGCGATCGCGTTGAGGTGGATCGGCGCGTTGGTCGATCCGCCGATTGCGGAATTGACCTTGATCGCGTTGAGAAACGCGGACCGCGTGAGGATATCCGACGGCTTGCGGTCGGCCTGGACCATCTCGACGATGCGGCGCCCGGTCTCCCAAGCGCATTGCTGTCGGTCGCGATATGGCGCCGGGATTGCCGCCGAGCCGGGCAGCGACATGCCCAGCGCCTCGGTCAGCGAGTTCATCGTCGTCGCGGTACCCATCGTGTTGCAGAAGCCGGTCGACGGCGCTGACGAGGCGACGAGTTCGATGAAACCCTTATAGTCGATCTCGCCCGCGGCAAGCATCTCGCGTGCTTTCCACACGATCGTGCCCGATCCGGTGCGTTCGCCTTTGTGCCAGCCGTTGAGCATCGGCCCGACCGACAGCGCGATCGCCGGGATGTTGACGGTCGCCGCTGCCATCAGCGCGGCCGGCGTGGTCTTGTCGCACCCGATCGTCAGCACGACGCCGTCGAGCGGATAGCCGAACAGCACTTCGACCAGCGACAGATAGGCGAGATTGCGATCGAGCCCGGCGGTCGGACGCTTGCCGGTTTCCTGCAGCGGATGCATCGGAAACTCGATCGGGATGCCGCCGGCATCGCGAATGCCATCACGCACACGCTCGGCGAGCACCAGATGATGGCGGTTGCACGGCACCAGATCCGAGCCGGATTGCGCGATGCCAATGATCGGCCGGTTCGATTGCAGCTCTTCCAGGCTGAGGCCGTAGTTCAAATATCGCTCGATATAGAGCGCGGTCATGTCGGGATTTTCGGTGTTGTCGAACCAAGCGCGCGACCGCAGTTTCACAGCCCCTGCGGTCACTGTGCGACACTCCCGCGATGCAGGATGAAACGACCGGTCATAAACCCCTCCATTAGCTCGCTTGCCGCGACCGGCCGAGCTTTTGCAGTTGATAGCCCAGCGCCTGATCGATAGAAAGCCGATTTATCGGATAAAAGAAAATCGTGGAGAGTCGCATGCATCGATTGACCCTAATGCTGCAGATCCCGCGTCCCTTATGACCGACTCGCGCCCTCCGTTGCGCCTCGGCATCGTCGGTGTCGGCAAGATCGCCCGCGACCAGCATTTGCCGGCGATTGCCGCGTCCCCCGACTTTACCCTAGTGGCCGCCGCAAGCCGCAATGCGACGCTGGACGGTTATCACCACTTCGACACGATCGAAGCGATGCTGGTGGATGGCGCGGACCTCGACGCCGTCTCGATCTGCACGCCGCCCGGCGGCCGCGATCACATCGCGCGCGCAGCGATCGCGGCCGGCAAGCACGTCATGATCGAAAAGCCTCCCGGCGCGACCGTCGCGGAAGTGTCGGCGCTGCACCGCTTCGCGCAGGCGCACGGGGTCACGCTGTTCGCAAGCTGGCATTCGCGCGAAGCCGCCGGGGTTGATGCCGCGCGCGCCTGGCTGGCGCAGCGCCGCGTCACGCGCGCCGCGATCAGCTGGCGCGAGGATATTCGCGCCTGGCACCCCGGGCAGGACTGGATCCTTGGCCCGGGTGGGTTTGGCGTGTTCGATCCCGGCATCAACGCCTTGTCGATCGCCACCGCGATCTTGCCGCAGGATCTGATCGTCGCGAGCGGCACGATCGCCGTTCCCGCCAACCGCGCGTCGCCGATCGCCGCGCAGATCGCGCTGCGCCTGCCAAGCGATGCGCCGGTGAGCCTCGAACTCGACTTCCTGCAGTCCGGCCCGCAAAGCTGGGACATCACGGTCGAGACCGACGACGGTACGTTGCGACTGAGCGAAGGCGGCAAGCGCCTGTTCCTGGATGGCGTGGAGCAAGCGTCCGGCGAGGACGCTGGCGAATATCCACGGCTCTATACGCGCTTCGGTGCGCTGATCCGCGCTAGGGAAAGCGACGTCGACCTGCGGCCGCTGCAGCTCGTCGCCGACGCCTTTCTCGTGTCGCGTCAGGAGACGGCCAACCCCTTCGAGTTCTGAAACGCACTGCCCATTCGTAACCCTATAAAACACAATATCAAGGAGATGGAGCTATGACCGTAGGTCGATCGATCGCGCGCGCCGGATTGGCGCTTGGCCTCGCGCTAGGCATGCTGGCCGGTAGCGGCACCAGCGCGCAAGTCGCCCCCGGTGGCCCGGTCACGCCCTATGTCGATCCGGCCAAGGCGTATCTCTTCCTGCACATGACCAAGGCGCATTACGGCGTGCTCTATTATTCGGTCAGTCTCGACGGGCTGCACTGGCGCCAGATCAACGGTGGCGCGCCCGTGTCGGCCGACTATCACGGCCACGCCTCGGTCGCGCGTGGCGGTGACGGGCGCTATTATCTGGTAGGCAACAAAGGTGATGACGATCCGCTGATCCGCTTCTGGGTCTCGGACGATCTGATCCGCTGGACGCCCTACGGCACCTATAAGCCTCATCTGAAGGACATTCCCGGCTATCCGACCACGCTGCCGCGCATCGGCGCGCCCAAGCTGTTTTTCGACAAACGCTCGGGCCAGTTCCTGCTGACCTGGCACACGCCGAGCCTGGAAGGCTCGGCGGAGGATCCCGAACGTTATTGGGGCAGCCAGCGCACGCTCTACGTCCAGTCGAAGGATCTCAAGATCTTCGCCACCGGCCCGCGGCGCCTGTTCGCCTGGGACATGGCGACGATCGACACGATCATCCAGCCCAACGACAAGACCGGCGGCTATTGCGCGATCATCAAGGACGAGCGCTATCCGTCTTATGCCTGGACCACCGGCAAGACCGTGCGGATGAGCTGCGCAGCCAAGCTGCTCGGCCCCTACCCGCTTCCGGGGCCGTCACTCAGCCCGAACTTTCGCGAAGCGCCGACGCTGATCCGCGCGCCAAACGGCAAGGATTGGATGCTGTATTACGAGCAATACGCCGGGACCAGCTACGGCCTGTCGATGGCCCCCGCGCTGGAAGGCCCGTGGTTCCAGGTTTCGGGCAATAGCGGCGTCCCCGAGTGGAATCGCTACGAAATGCCCGCCGGGCTGCGCCACGGATCGATGATCGGCATCACCCGCGCGCAATATGACGCGCTCGTCGCCGCCTTCCCCGATAAATAGGACATGCCAATGATCTCCAGTGCTGCAAAACATGCCCTGGCCGGCGTGATCGGGTTCGGCCTTATCGCTGCGCCGGCTGCTTATGCCGACAAGACGAAGCCGACCTTCACCAATCCGCTACTGTCGTCGGGCGCCGATCCTTGGATCGCGCGACAGGGCAACACCTATTTCTACATGAACACGCTCGGCAACCGGCTTGCGATCCGCAAAACCACGGACATTACCAGGCTGGCCGAAGCGGCGGAGATCACGATCTGGACACCGCCCGCGACCGGGCCAAACGCGCAATCGGTCTGGGCACCAGAGCTGCACCGGATCGGTGGCGCCTGGTATATCTATTACACTGCGGCGGCGAGCGGACATGACGACGACGCGCATCGCGGCATCTTCGTCCTGGAAAATTTAGGAGTGGATCCCACGCAAGGGACCTGGATCGATCGCGGACGTCTTAACACCGCGCATAGCGGGATCGACGGCACCACCTTCAGCTATGGCAACAAGCGCTATTTCGCATATTCGCCCTATGTTGGGCCCGACAGCGACCTGGCGATCGTCGAAATGTCCGATCCGTGGACGCTCCTCGGGCCGGAGACCATCGTCGCTCGTCCGGATCGCGACTGGGAGCGCCACGGCGGCCGCCAGATACTCGAAGGGCCAGAATTTCTCGCCGGACCAAAGGGTGACTTGTTTTTGACCTACTCCGGAAGTGCCTGCTGGTCAGACGATTATGCTATCGGACTGCTTCACGCATCCGCCGGCAGTGATCCCCTCAATCCCGCAGTCTGGCGAAAAAACCCGCGGCCAGTCCTTGCTAAAGCGCCTGCGCAGAACGTCTATGCGCCGGGGCATAACGGTTTCTTTACCACCGCCGGAGGCCGCGAAACGTGGATCGTCTATCACGCCAACCCCGGACCAGGCCTGAAGTGTACACCGCAACGTTCGCCGCGGATTCAACGCGTTGAATGGTCTGAGGTGGGAGCGCCGATTTTCGCGCAACCGGTCGGGTCTGGAGTTCGCGTCAGGGCGCCCGCCTTACGATGATGTCCGGCAACTGAGAGCGGATGAGATCAACGATGCCCAAGGCCTTTTCGAAACCAGCGATCCAGGATCAGTATCCGAAAGCGGGACTTCCGGATAAGCTGAAAGGTCAATCGGCAGCTCGGCAACGGTCTGATATCCGGGTTGAGCTACGAACTCGGTAAATTGTCGATTAGTGACCGGGGTAGCGTCGATCCAGAAAGGAGCTACCGTCTCTTTGCGTGCCGGAGCCTCCTCCGGATAGTGAGCATCTGATCCCATCAGGAATCTTCCGCCCTCGATCCTGATCATGCCATTCGAGGCCGCAGTTGGAGGCTCAAATAAAAGTCGTGGCGTGTGGACCGGCGCCGAAAACGGGACCCCGCTTTGAACAACGCAACTACCTGTATTTCTTTGGAAAGTACGTGATGACGGGGTCCCGAGAGGCGCCGACCGGGACCCTTAGGTTTGCAAAACCTCGACGCATATTGAATAACTTGACGGAGCCCTGCCGGGGTCCCGTTTTCGGCGCCGATCCACAGATAGGCGTTTGAAAAGCGTCCCTGCTCCTCGCAACGGAACCAGTGCGAAAGCTCAAGATTTAATGCTCGTAGGGCTCTATCGAGGCGATCGACACTCTATGAGTTCGATATTGTCCCCCATCACTAGTACGCTCCCGATAGCGGCCGCCTTGCCGGGGAGGTGAAGGACCGGTCTTAAGCGCGCTCTTTAGAGTACGCTTAGGGGCAGTTGTTGTGGGTCAGATGACGGTTTTTGGCGGGCCGGAGCGGCGGCGGCGATGGAGCGATGAGGAGCGGCTGCAGATCCTGGTGGAAGCCTTTGCACCGGGCGCGTTCGTAGCGCAGGTCGCGCGGCGGCACGATGTCTCGACGGGGTTGATCTACACCTGGCGCCGCAAGCTTCGCCGACAGGCGGTGGGATCAGATGCGCCGACAGCAGTCGCGGGCTTCGCCGAGGCGATGGTCGTTGATGATAGCCCTATCGCGTTGCCCGCCGCGCAGCCGACCATTGTGGTTGATCTGACGCAGGGCGGGCGCGTGAGCGTCTTTGCATCGGCGTCACCCGCTCAGGTGGCTGCCGTGCTTAAGTCTGTGATCCGATGATCCCAGTTCCGGGCGGTTCCAAGGTCTGGCTGGCGCTGGGCCACACGGATATGCGGCGCGGCATGCGCTCGCTCGCGTTGCAGGTACAGCAGGCACTGAACAAGGACGTCCACGGCGGCGACCTGTATGTGTTCCGAGGCAAGAGTGGGTCACTGTGCAAGATCTTGTGGCACAATGGGCTGGGCATGTCGCTGTACGCCAAGCGGCTGGAGCGTGGCCGCTTCGTGTGGCCGGCTGCCAAGGACGGCACGGTCGCGATCTCGGCATCTGCAATGGCATGTCTGCTCGAAGGGATCGACTGGCGCAATCCGCGGGAAACGTGGCGCCCGACCCAGGTTGGCTGACGACTTCCAGCGACAATCAGGACGAGAAAAGCGCCGGAAAATCGTCAAAAATCTAGAGTGCTCGGCTGTGCTCTGGTATAATCGGGCATGCGTTCGAGAGCTGCCTTCAACGAACTTTTGCAGCTTCGCGCCGAGCTTGCAGTCGCTTGCGACCTTGCGGAAAAGGCGCAGGCAAATGCGCTCAACGCCGAAGCCGAAACAGCGCGCGTCCGGGCGATCAACGCCGATCTGCTCGCCCGCAACGCCCATCTTGAACTGATGAATGAGAAGATGCGCCGCGACAAATACGGCGCCAGCTCGGAGCGTAGCCGCCGGCTGATCGACCAGCTGGAACTGGCGTTCGAAGAGCTCGAGGCGGACGCTGTTGAAGCCGAGATCCAGGGTGCAATCGCCGCTGCCAAAGCGACGAGCGTGACCGCGTTCACCCGTACACGGACCACCCGCCGCGACTTCGATCCAGGCCTGCCGCGCGAACAGGTCGTCATCTCGGCGCCCGAGCGATGCCCCTGCTGCGGCTCGGCCGACCTCAGCCATCTGCCAGCGGATATCACTGAGACGCTCGAGAAAGTGCCCGCCCGCCACAAGGTAATCCAGACAGTGCGGGAAAAGGTCTCCTGCCGCAGTTGCGAAAAGATCAGCCAACCCCCGGCGCCGTTCCACGTCGCGCCGCGGGGCATGTTCGGGCCGCACTTTCTGGCAAGCCTCGTCTTCCAGAAATACGGCCTGCACCAGCCACTCAACAGCCAGCGCGATCGGCTCGAGAGTGAAGGCATCACTTTGAGCTTATCGACACTGGCCGATCAGATCGGCGCGGTGAGTGCGGCGGCCACACCCTTGTTCGCGTTGATCGAAGCGCACGTCCTAGCGGCTGAGCGCCTTCACGCTGACGACACCACCGTCCCGCGCCTGGCGAAGTACAAGACCGACATCGCACGGGTCTGGGATTACGTGCGTGACGATCGCCCGTTCGGCGGTCCGGCACCGCCGGCGGTGCTGTGCTATTACTCGCGCACCCGCAAAGGCGAGCATCCTCGCGGCCATCTCGCTGGCTATACCGGCATCCTGCAGGTCGATCGCTACGCCGGCTTCAACGACATGTTCCGAGGTGGTTGGGCGGACAAACCGATGACGCGCGCCAACTGCTGGGCACACGCCCGCCGGCAGTTCTTCGAACTGGCCGACGTGGCGCGTCAGCTCAAGCGCCAGAAGGGTGGCGCGCCGCTCGTCTCGCCGTTGGCGAAGGAGGCGCTGGAATGGATCGATCAGATCTTCGCGATCGAACGGGAGAGCAACGGCCGGACGGTCGCCGAGCGCCTGAGCGTGCGCCAGGTGCGGCGCGGCGATCAGGATGAGCAAAGCGCGACAAACAGGATGAGGATCGCGAGGGGCTGCGGCGGCGCAGGGCGTAGCCCGGAGCCGACGTAGCCCCTCGCGATGGCGCGTTCCTGATGGGGCGTTGCCGCTGATGATCACGGTCGGTCGGGTATTCCCGGCTTCCTCGCTCGCAGGGGAAGCCGCAGATGCCCGGTCGCCACATCAACGATCATCAGATGAGGCTCTATATGAAGTTCCGACACAGTGACGGCGTCGCGACCGCGGCTGCCAAGGCCGGGTTCAGCACGGCGAGCGGATATCGGATCGCTGGCGATCCGCGGCTGCCCTCGCAAAAGGAGGCTGTTCGGGGACGACGCCGTCCCGATCCTCTGGCCGATATCTTCGACGCCGAGGTCGTGCCGCTGCTTCGTGAAGCACCCGGCCTGCGCTCGGTCGCGGTATTCGAGGAGATGCTGCGACGCCATCCCGATCTTGGCACCGGGGTCCGGCGTACGCTCGAACGACGGATCCGCGACTGGCGGGCGCTTCATGGCGAGGAGCAGGAGGTCATCTTCCGCCAGACCCACGAACCAGGCCGGATGGGACTGTCGGACTTCACCGATATGGCCGATCTCGCGGTTACGGTCGCCGGCGTTCCCCTCGATCACCGGCTCTGTCACTTTCGTCTCGTCTGGTCGGGGTTCGAGCATGCCCATGTGATCCTCGGCGGCGAGAGCTATGCCGCACTGGCCCAAGGACTGCAGAACGCGCTGTGGGCGCTCGGCGGCAGCCCGCTCGATCATCGCACCGACAGCTTGTCGGCTGCGTTCCGCAACCTCGATGCCGACGCCCGGTCCGATCTGACCCGTCGCTATGATGCGCTGTGCGAGCATTACGGCATGACGCCGAGCCGCAACAACCGCGGCGTCGCGCACGAGAACGGATCGGTCGAGAGCGCGCACGGACATCTCAAGAAGACGATCCGCGACGCACTGCTGATGCGCGGCAGCGCCGCGTTCGACGACTTGGCCGCCTATCGGCGGTTCATCGACGAGGTGATCGCGGCCAAGAACCGCCGGGCGGCAGCACGGATCGATGCCGAGCGCGTCCACCTCAAGCTGCTACCCGACCGGCGAACCAGCGATTACGAAGAGGTGATCGTCACCGTCACCTCAAGCAGCGGCTTCACGTTGCGCAAGGTGTTCTACACCGTTCCCTCGCGGCTGATCGGGCACCGCCTGCGCGTCCGGCTCTATGACGATCGGCTCGACGTCTTCCTTGGCGCGACCAGGCTGATGACGCTTCTGCGCGGCAGGTCAGTCGGGAACGGTAAGCACGGTCACGTGGTCGACTATCGGCACGTGATCCACTCGCTGCGGCGTAAGCCGATGGCGCTCATCGGCATCGTCTACCGCGAGCAGCTGTTCCCGCGCGAGGCGTATCGGCGGATGTTCGACCGGCTCCTCGAGCAACTGCCCGACCGCATCGCCTGTCGAACGATGGTCGAGCTGCTCGCGCTTGCGCACGAGCGAGCCTGCGAGGCAGAGCTCGCCGACATCCTCGCAACCGATATATCTCGATGCTGGTCGGTTGCCGGACATGGCGGCGCTGCGCCGACGCTTCGCGCCGGATCCCGCAACACTCCCCGAGGTCGTCGTCACGCTGGCACCGCTCAGCACATACGATATCCTGCTGAACGGAGTGGCGGCATGACCAACATGACCCAACCGATCGACGCGCAGCGTCTGACGCTCATCCTCAATGACCTGCGTCTTCCCGCGATCAAGCACCACTGGCCCGCGATGGCCGCGCGCTCGGACAAGGAGGGCTGGCCCGCTGCCCGCTTCCTGGCCGCGCTCGCAGAGCACGAGATCGCCGAACGCGATCGACGCCGCATCGAGCGGCACCTTGGCGAGGCCAAGCTCCCACCGGGCAAAACGCTCGACAGCTTCGCGTTCGATGCCGTGCCGATGATCTCGCGTGCCCAGGTCATGGCGATCTGCGCGGGCGACGGCTGGCTCGAACAGGGCGCCAACCTCATCCTGTTCGGCCCGCCGGGCGGCGGCAAGAGTCACCTGGCTGCCGCGATCGGCCTGGCGCTCATCGAGAATGGCTGGCGCGTGCTCTTCACCCGGACCTCAGATCTCGTCCAGCGCCTCCAGGTCGCGCGTCGCGAGCTGACGCTGGAGGCCGCCATCGCCAAGCTCGATAAATACCATCTGCTGATCCTCGACGACATGGCCTACGTCACCAAGGACCAGGCTGAGACCTCGGTCCTCTTCGAACTCATCAGCGCGCGCTACGAACAACGCTCGATGCTCATCACCGCCAATCAGCCGTTCGGCGAATGGAACCGGATCTTCCCCGATCCCGCCATGACACTCGCGGCCGTCGACCGCCTTGTCCACCACGCAACCATCTTCGAGATGAACGTCGAAAGCTACCGGCGTCGTACCGCCGTCCAGCGACGTACCGGTGCTGGCAGACCGCCGACCTACGCGACAATCAAGACGGTCGAGCAATCGACGCCCAGCGACAATCAAAGCACCACATAAATCTTGCCAGCGACAAACAGACGCGCCATCCCTGTCGCGCCGCGACAATCAGTTCTCATCCTGATTGACGCGCTTCTCAACCAGATCGTCGCGCTACAGCCAGGAGCGCGTCGCTCCGCTGGTCCACGCGCTAGAAGCCTGGATGCAGGACAAGCGCGGTAGCCTGTCGCGTCACGATGCAGTCGCCAAGGCGATTGCCTATATGCTCAACGAATGGGACGGGTTCACGACGTTCCTCACCGACGGTCGAATCTGCCTGACGAACAACGCCGCCGAACGAGAACTGCGCAGCGTCGCCCGCGGCAGGAAAGCCTGGTTGTTCGTCGGCTCGGACCGAGGCGGTGAGCGGGCAGCGATGATGTACAGCCTGATCGGCACCGCCAGGCTCAATGGCGTCGATCCGCTCGCCTGGCTCACCGACGTGCTGGCCCGCATCGCCGATCTGCCGCAGTCCCGGCTTCACGAACTGCTTCCGTGGGAATGGATACGCCCGCGCAACGCGCCACTCATCAAAGAGGCAGCCTGATGACTGATCCCCACCCTGAACTCATCCAATCTCCGCTCAACCGGTCTATCGAGCAAGGCGGCAGGCGACTGGAGGTCAACATCGTCCGTCTGGCTTCCGAGCGAGGATGGTCGCTCGAAGTAGTCAACGATCACAACACGTCGATCGTCTGGGATGACCAGTTCGACACCGATCGCGACGCTGATGCAGCCTTCCGAAGCGCGCTTGCCGAAGAAGGCTTTGAGGCCTTCCTCGACACAGACTGAAGCGCGAGCCGTGCTACCCGAGGTGCCAACCCGCGGCCTCTATCGGATGCGTACCATCACTATGCTGCAAGGTACTGCTTTCAGACTATTCAAACACAAGCGCTTCAAGCCACATCAAGAATGATAGGCTCAATCCGCTATATTATCATGCACCAGCGAGGCGGGCATGTTTCCACGCGCTCTCTACAATTGGCAACAATCTCGCAGCGGTTGCCTCTGCCTTTGCACTCGAGGCATTTCCTTCGATCAGGCGCTTGTTAATACCTTGGATGATGCCCACCAATCGGAACAGGTTGTACGCAAAATACCAGTGCAGATCGGGCACCCCTGCCCGCCCAGTGGCGGCGCAGTAGAGGTCAACGGCGTCCTCCATCGTCGGCAAATCGAGACCGGCCAGATCGAGCCCAGAAAGTCCCGGTCCGCCATCCGACGGCATTGTCCAATTTAACGCGAGATAAGCGAAATCTGCTAGCGGATCGCCGATCGTCGCGAGCTCCCAGTCGAGGACCGCAGCGACCTGCGCCTGGTCAGGCGCAAAAATCAGATTGTCGATCCGGTAATCACCGTGGATGATCGATGTCCTCCCCTGCTCAGGCACAGTGCGGGGTAACCACTCAATCAGCCTCTCGACAGCCGGGATATTGGCGGTTTGCGCCGCGCGATATTGCTTCGTCCAGCGATCGATCTGCCGCGCGAAATAATTACCAGGGCGGCCGAAATCACCGAGACCGATAGCGGCCGGATCTATCGCGTGCAGCTTTGCCAACGTATTGATCATCGCCTCGTAGATGGGTCGCCGCGCGGCCGGTGCGGCCTCCGGCAGCGCAGCATTCCAAAAGGTGCGACCTTCCACCATCTCCATCACGTAGAAGATAGACCCGATAACTGCTGGGTCGTCGCATAGCGCGAACGGACGGGGCACAGGAAAGCCGGTGGGATGCAGCGCCGAGATGAGCCGATATTCGCGATCTACGGCGTGTGCGGATGGCAGAAGCGGTCCGAACGGCTTGCGGCGCAACACATAGGCACCACTTCCCGCGTCGATCCGGTAGGTCGGGTTGGATTGCCCACCGGGAAATTTTGCAATAGCGATCGGCCCCGTGAACCCTTTGGCGTTGGCCTCCAGCCAGCGCGACAGTGACGCCTCGTCCAGATCGACAGCGCCGCGCATCAACATTTCAGGTGCATCGCGGTCTGGTCCGCGTAGCCGTCGGATTCGGCGTCGACGATAGTACGGTCATTCACCGCGCATAGCCCGTCGAATCGGAAAAAGTTGCCGATTCTCGATATCACCTGCGTAGCGCCCCGCGCAGGATCTTGCCGACCGCAGATTTCGGAAGTTCAGTGCGCGCTACAAATTCTCGGGGCACTTTATAGGCCGCAAGCGAGGCCCGACAATGCTGATCAAGCTCTGTGAAAGACGGAGGCGGGTTACGCAGGACGACAAAAGCCTTCACGGATTCGCCAGTACGCTCGTCTGGCACACCGACCACCGCTGCCTCTGCTACGCCGGGGTGGTTCGTCAACACAGCCTCGACTTCGTTTGGATAGACATTGAATCCCGACACAAGCACCATGTCCTTGGTGCGGTCGCGGATCACGAGCATACCGGATGTCTCGAACGCGGCTACGTCGCCAGTGCGCAACCATCCGCCGTCGAAGCTCTTTGACAGGTCGGACTCGACACCATGATAGGCTCCCGCAACCTGCGGCCCGCGGACGAGCAATTCCCCGGACTCGCCGATCGGCACATCGCGCCCCTGCTTGTCGACGATCCGGATGTCCGTTCCGGGAACGGGTAGGCCAACCGATCCGTCGCGGCGCGCGGCCGTGGGTGGATTGCAGCTGACGATGCCAGTCGTCTCGGTAAGGCCATAGCCCTCGAGTACCGGCCCGACGAGCCGTTCCCATTCAGCCGCGATGGAAGGGCGAAGCGCAGCGCCACCAGCGATCGCGAAGCGCAAACGGGGAGGCCGTTCTCGAAACCAAGGTTCTACCAGCAGGCCGGCGTAGAGCGTGTCCACGCCCGCCATCCAGTCAATTTCGAATTGTTCAAAAGCCGATCGAAGGTTCGATGCCGGACGCGCAATCGGTACGATCACGTTTTGCGTGCCGGCCTCGACATAGACCAGCATGCCGAACATGAAGGCAAAAATGTGGTAGAGCGGGAGCGCGGTCAAGGCGGTGCCTCGCTCAATGGGCGAGCCAAATCCTTCAAAAAAGTCGCGCACGATTGCTGCGGTCGCTAGCAAGTTCGCGGCTGTGATCACTGCGCCCTTGCTGCGTCCGGTCGTGCCTCCAGTGTATTGGTAGAGCGCAACGGCGCATCGCCTTCCAGACGGAATATCCGTCGACGCCAGAGCCGCGTCCAAAGTCCATCGGGTTTGCACACCGTCCGAGGATTTGGCTGCGTCCCCAAGCCAGGAAGCCGCCGGACTTCGATCCAGCAATGTAGCTGCATCAACTGTGATGACGGCCATTCCGAATAGATCGACTCCCAGTTGATCTGCCATCGCAACTTCTGTCACAATTACCTTGGCGCCGCTGTCGCGAAGCTGGCGCATCGTCTCGACAGCGGTGTAGAAAGGGTTGACCGGGGTGACGATCAATCCAGCCTTCCAAGCGCCGAAAATGACGATTGGAAATGCCAGGCCGTTGGGAAGCTTGACTCCAAGCACGTCGCCGGCCGACAGTTTCAGATCTGTCTCAAGGAAACCAGCAAAGGCATCGGACAGTCGGACGGCTTCGACAAAAGTAAGGCTTTCGGTCGTGCCATCGGAATGTGCGACCGTGAAGGCGGGCATTGCGCCGAAGCGCTCCGCCGCACGGCTGAGCAGATCAGCAGGATGATCGACACTGGTCGTGACGTCCAGCTGGTAATCTCGCAGATGCGCGGGATACAGGTTTTCCCAAGGACGAGATTGGATGGGATCGGTCATGCTGTCCTACCCTCAAAGATCTGAGGCTCATGCACACGGTAGCCACCACGCACCAACTGCAAAACGATCAATCCGGCAACCAGCAGACCTGAGATTGGCAGCAGCCCGGCCCGCTGCGATCCTGTTGCCGCAGTAGCGAGCTGAACCAGCAGCGGCCCCAGCCACATCGTCGCGGTCCCTGCGATGACAAATAGTCCGAAAAAGATGCCGACCTTATGGGCGGGCACGACGCGCGTAAGCATTGTTCGGCTCGAAGCGTAGGCAGCCGTCACAGTAACCGCCCCCAGCATGCCGCACGCGAGCAGGCCAAGTTCGGGCGCCGTACGAAACATCGGGCCACTCCAGACAGGAGCATGCGTTACAATATCGAACGGCTGATAAAACAGAAGCGCCTTCGTGTTGCCGAGCGACAGAAGCTGCGATGCTACCACGCCACAAATCTCGAGCGTTAAGGCACGCTTAGGGCCGATGCGTTGGTCGAGCCACCCTGCAAGCAGACCTCCGCCGACTGCGAACACACAAAGGATCATGCCGTAGGCGAGAAGCTCAAGCGTCTGCCAGCCCATAGTGCCGGCCGCGTAGACGCCCGTAAAAATCAGAATTCCGGTTAGTCCGTCGGTGAAGAGCATCCTGGCACCAAGATAAACGAGCGCGTCGCGGTGCCCTCGCGCTTCAAGCACAAGTGCCTTCAGATCGGCAATCGCGAGCCGGGTTGCTGCACCGATGCAAATGCCGGTTCTCTCAACGTCTGGCACGAAGAAGAGTAGCGGAAGCGTACCGAAGGCCAGCGCGATTGCGGCCAATACAGGCACGATCCGGTCCTGTTGGTGGCTGGCTACGTCAAGGCCGAACAATGGCGCTGTCGGCACGAAGCCCCAGGTTACCTTACCTGGCAGCGCAAACCCCCATAAAACGAACGCGAGCATGGCAACAGACACGAAGTTGCCGAACGCTAATGCCAAACCGGAGGCGGCGCCGGCTGTGCTCATTCCCGCTGCCGGCAATAACAGCGCGTTGTGGAGTGTTTCCGTATAGGCGAACAAAACAGATAGCGCAGCGAGTACCGCGATAATTGTGTTCACGCCAAGTCCGGCACCCCCCGGTATGGCCCACCACAGCGCCGCCATCAGCGGGATCATTAATGCGACCGTAGCGCCAAGCCAAGGCTTACGCGGCCCCATCCTGTCGACCACCGCGCCAAGAAGCGGGGCCGTCAGCGCGACGATCCAGCCTGCATATTTGGCGCCGCCTGCGACCAGCGCCTGACCATGCACCGGATCGGCGATCACGAATGTCACAATGTACGGCACGAAGACGTAGATGGTGACGAGAATGATGTAGGGGTCCCGGCCGCCCTGGAACAATGCCCAGAACCAAGCAGCTTTTCCTACTCCCCCACCTACGGGCGGCTCAATCGCAGGTGTCATGTTTCGATCTCATCGCTCAGAAGCCATCTCAGGGCTTCGGACTCTTCGACAAAGAGCCGCTGATTGGGTATGGCGATGCGTTCCACCTGTCGTTTAAAAAGCGCGCTCGAGAGTACCGTTGCAAGGCGGCGCGGAAGCATCTCCTCGCGGTGCATGCTGGCTTTGAATTCGGCGATGACATCCTGCGACTGCGCACTCAGGTCACGGGCGTCCACTAGTGCCAGAAGGTTGCCGTGACGGCAGCCCGCAGACAACATCTCGGTCACCGCGGCGACAACCGCCTGCTCGTAGCAATCGACCGTTTCGGCCGTCCAGTGGCCGCGCATCGTCACGTGCAACAGATTTCGACCTGCATCGATCGCGATATCGAAATGCTTAGCTTTCATGCGCTCACCTCACGAACCGGCGAGGACGGCCTGTACTAGCCCCGCCGCCTTCGCATACGGCGCGTAGAAGACATCGATCAAATCCCCCTCGCCGCGCACAACCACGCCACGCGGGTTGGAGAACTCGCGAAACCCTTCAATGCCGTGATGACGCCCCATGCCGCTCATCCCGGAACCGCCAAACCCCATCGATGGGAGCGCGCTTTGGATCGCGCAGGTATTGACCGCGGCGCCACCCGAGTGCGTCGATGCGAGCACATGATTTGTAAGCGCAGGGTCGTCGCCAAACACGTACAGCCCGAGCGGGCGCTCGCCAGCGTTGATTGCATCCAGCGCAAGATCCAGATTGTCATAGGGTACGACCGGCAGGATCGGACCGAATATCTCCTCCTGCATGATCCGTAGGTCGCGCGATGGATCGATCGCCAACGACATCGGCATGCGCCGCGTCTCTAAGTCGATCTGGCCGTTTTCCTCGAGCGTCACGATGCGGCACTGAGAGGCACGTGCCTCCTCCAACATGTCCTCGATACGCTGCAGGTGCCGCGGCGAGATCATGCCGGTGCATTCGTCACCGTGCGAATAGTTAGGCGCCGCCCGGGACATAAAGCTCGTGGCATGCGCTACAAAGGTATCGAGGTCCGCTCTCGGCACCAGCGCGTAATCGACCGACACGCACATCTGCCCGCTCTTGATCAGCTTCGTGCCGATGACAGATTCAACGTTAGTTTCAGTGACGGAACCTGGCGTCATGATGGCGGGGCACTTGCCACCCAGTTCGAGAGTGACGGGCGTCAGGTTGGCGGCCGCTGCCTGCATCACCTGTCGACCAACAGCTGGACTGCCAGTGTAGAGCAAATGGTCCCACGGCATCGACGAGAAGGCGCGCGCGAGTTCGAGCCCGCCGACAGCGACTGTGACCAGGTCTGGATCGAACGTTGCGGCCACCATTTCCGCAAGCAGGTCTGCGCACGCCGGTGTGAACTCTGATGGCTTGACGATCACCCGGTTGCCTGCAGCTAGCATGTCGACCATCGGTCCTACCGATAGATCGAATGGGAAGTTCCAGGGAACGATGTTGCCGATAACGCCCTTGGGCTGATATTCGATGTAGGCCGTGGCCGTCCCGAGCATCGCCGGATCGGTGTGACGCGCGCTGTCCGCCATCCACTCTTCGAGATGCTCGAGGACGTGCTGCGCGCGGCCCACGACGCCCAGCACCTCTATGAGGTCGGAGGCCGGCACCGGATGGGCGCCGAAGTCCTGCGCGATCGCCGCAGAGATGCGCTCACGATAGGCGAGCATCATACCGATCAGCGCGCCGAGGCGCTCCCTGCGCGCTTCGATCGACGGACGGCGGTCTTTGGCGAAGGCCGCGCGCTGCGCGGCAAAGGCCACTTGAAGGGCTGCCATCGCCCCGGCGTTGTCAGTGCCTGTCGGCATGCTCGTGGCGGGGGTCTCAAGTATCGACATGGTTGGTCCTTGCTCCTGATCGATCAGCTGGCTGCGGTCATCGCGGCGAGCAGAGCTGTCCGCTCCTCCCGAACCTTTTCTGGTTCAGTGACAACTTGCAGATGGAACTCGCGCAGTTCCTCAGGAATGTACCAGTGGACGCGGTCAGTGCCGTAGGCCCCCCATACGGTCTCGGCGACCTCGCGCGGCATGACCAATCGCCACATTCCCTCGCTCGGGGCCATCTGCCGCATCCCGTCGGACAGCAGAGGCGTATCGATCAGGCCAGGCAGCAGGTCGGCGGCGCGAACGCCGTAACGTTTCAGCTCGATCGATAGCGCCTCCGTGAGGCCTCTGACAGCGTGCTTGGTCGCCGAGTAGACGGGGATGCCGGCCGTGCCGAAGATCGCCGACGACGATGAGGTGATAAGGCAGAGCGACCCCGGTGTATTCTTCAGCAACGGAACGCCCGCGCGCACGCCGAGCATCACGCCGATAAAGTTGATATTGACGATGCGCATCACGTCATCCCACGGCTGCTCATCAAGGAGACCGCTGGAGCCAATGCCTGCATTATTGAAGAGCAAATCGAGAGTGCCGCCGGTCGCGATCGCGAATAGGTCCATCGCCGACTTCCATGCCGAGGCATCCGTAACGTCGAGGATATCGAACAATCCGTTGGCATCGCCGACCTCCTCTTGAAGCGTTTTTAGCCCCTCCTGATTGACGTCGTATCCGCCGACAAACCAGCCTTTCTCTGCGAACAATAGAGCTGTGGCTCGACCCATTCCCGAGGCCGCCCCGGTAATGAATATGGACTTTCGGCCGTTCGAATTGGTCATGATGCTGTTTCCCTGGTACCACGGGCATGCTCGCCGTCGAGCTCCATGCCGGCGAAGTCGCCCTCTTCGCGCCAGGAGCGGAGCAACCTGACGAACTCGATGGGACCCGCTGCGAACGGCGAGCCGCGCGCCGCGGCGCCAGAAGCCCTGCCTTCGTTGTTGTAATATCCCGGTGTGCAAGCTTCGATGAATTTGCGACGTCCTTCGGCCATGCGAACGATCGTCGCGACCCAGTCGCCTTCGGCATTCTCGGTGGGCTCGATCGCCCCGATGCCCTTCGCGGCGCATTCGGCCACGATGTGTGCGATATGCAAAGACTGCTCGCTCAGCATGTGCGGGAAATTGGGCGACATGCCCGCCTGCGCGGGGCCGATCACGAACAAATTCGGAAAGCCGCGGGTATGCATTCCGTGAAGCGTCGACATGCCTTCCGCCCACTTTTCACTGAGCGACTGGCCGTTAACGCCGTTTATTGTCATGCTCGACCGCTTTTCGTAACTCGTCGACGTCTCGAACCCCGTTGCGAAAATCAGGCAGTCGAGTGGATATTCCACGTCGCCAACGACGACCCCATCAGGCGTGATGCGGTCGATCCCGTAGCCCGCAGTCTCGACGAGCGACACGTTCGGGCGATTGAACGCCTGCAGATAGAGGTCGGAGAAGCAAGGTCGTTTACAGTAGAGACTGAACCACGGCTTCAGTGCGTCGGCCGTGGCAGGATCCTTAACGATACTGCCAATGCGCTCACGGATCTGAGCCATCTTTTCGAAATCGGCCTGTTCCAAGAGCGTGCCCGGATCGAGGCCATGCGGATTGTTGGCAAGCTTCTCACGCACCGCGCGCGCCAGCACCGTCCATCCATCGCAAACGTCATCGTGCGGCGGCAACGCCGCGGTAAACTGCGCGGTGAAGTTCTCCATACGCCGCTGCTGCCATCCTGGCTGGAGGCTGGCAACCCATGCTGGGTCGGTGGGACTGTTATCGCGCGCGTCGACCGAAGAGGGCGTGCGCTGAAAGACGGTCAAATGCCTGGCGGACGCAGCGAGCGGGGGAACGCACTGGATCGAAGTGGCGCCTGTGCCGATCAGCCCAATGCGCTTATTGGCCAGATCGGCCAGCGGCTCGGTCGCGCTGCCGCCGGTGTACGCATAGTCCCACCGGCTGGTGTGGAAGCTGTGGCCCGCGAAGTCGTCGATGCCGGGTATCTCCGGCAGCTTCGGCCTGTTCAGCGGGCCGGTCGTCAGCACCACGAACCGCGCCGACATGACGTCGTCGCGATCCGTCCGGACGGCCCATTGGGCGGTGCCGCCGTTCCAATCTAGCGCTGTCACTCGTGTTGAGAAAAGCGCGTCGCGGTAAAGATCATAATGCTGGGCGATACGCTTCGTATGAGCACGAATTTCATCCGCTTTTGAATAGCGCTCAACGGGCATGTAGCCGGTTTCTTCCAGCAGCGGAAAATAGATGTAGGATTCGACATCGCACGCTGCGCCCGGATAGCGATTCCAGTACCAGGTTCCGCCGACATCGCTGGCGACGTCCACAATACGGACCTTCGCTACTCCCGCTTCGCGCAAGCGTGCCGCAACCATCATGCCGCCAAATCCCGCACCGATCACCAGCACGTCGACCTCGTCGGTGAGGGGCTCACGCGGGGGGGCAGAACCGTACGAGTCATCGAGCATGTGCGCGAAGCCCTGCTCGACGTCCCTGTATTGCCGCTGCCCCGCGTCACTTACCGAACGCTTGTCGCGTTCGGCCTGGTAACGCGCGCGGGTTTTTTCAACATCGAGCGCAGTGGTCGTGGCGGGCAGTTCCGTCATGATTGTCCTCGTCGTTCTCGTCGGTCTCAGAAACGCTTCGTCAGAGTCGCGCCGTACGTCCGGGGGTCATTCGTGAACCCGGTGTAGCTTCCACTTTGCGCGACAGTCGGGAAGGCTCCGATGAGCGTGTTATGCTTCGTTAAATTACGCACGAAGAACAGCAACTCGATCTTTTGCGGTGGCAGAGCGAAGCCCAAGCTGGCGTTGACATTGCTGGTTTCGGTGCTGCCATATTGCGCTGGCACCACGTCTATCAGCTGGGTCCTGCTGGAATAATCGTATTCCCCGCGTAGGAAGGCGCTGACCGTGCCGAACTCATGATTGATCGTAGCCGATACCGACGTGCTCCATTTGGGGATGCCGGCCGGCCGTTGCCCAGACAAATCCCGAAACGGCGGGATTTGCCCATTCGCTGGGTTTAACGGGCATTGAACCGTGTCGAAGCTGACGCACGGTGCCCGCAAAAAAGAGTCGTATTTCGGGTCGAGATACGTCCCCGCCCCAGTGAGCGACAGCCAGGAAATCGGACGATACGCCGCTTCCACTTCGACGCCCTTCACCGACTCCTGTCCGGCATTGACTAGACTATAGCCTGTGCCCGTAAAGGCGTTGGACTGGAACCCCTTGATCGTTTGCTTAAAGACCGCAAGGTTTAGATATCCACCGTGGAAAACCGCCTTGGCCCCTACTTCGTAGAGCCGCACGTTTTCGGGATCAGCCGTGCGCCCGACACCGTTCGCGTCCGGCGACCGCGCATCTGTCGAGAGATTGAAGGCACCCGCCTTCCATCCGGTCGAATAACTGGCATAAAGATTGACCCGCCCGAGGTCGTAAGTCGCGCGGCCGAGATAGGTTACCTTGTCCCCCTTCAATATGCCCGACTCGTTAGCGTTGGGATAGTTAACCGGACCGTGGGTGGGCGCATTGCCATAAAAGAACTGGAGAGCTCCAAGCGCACCGTACAGGTTGCCTGGAAGGCCTATGGCGGTAAACTGCGGAACTGCTTGCAGGTTCAACGCCGAAAATTGGTCGGTCAACACGACATTTGCCGTCGATGCCTTGCGGTCGCTAAGATATGCGACACCGCCCGTCAAAGTCAGCCTGTTAAAGAGTTTATAGTCGGCTTGGCCAAAGAATGAGAAAGAATCCTGCTTGAGCGTGTATGGCGCGATCACGCCTTGCCCCGCCCCAAAATAGGTGGAGCCTGGTTTGATCGAAGGGGAGACAAGGCTCTGCAAGAACTCCAGAGCGTAAATGTTCGATCGTCCCGTCAAAGCGGGGCGAAGGGCGGCCGGAAGTGCACCGATTAACGCCGCGGGAACTTGTCCGCTCAGCGCGTCGGCGAACGGACGTATCTGCGATCCAAAACTAATCTGACTGCTCGTGTCGAGATTTTCGTGATCGTAGAAGCCCCCGATCAGCCAACTAAACGGACCCTTGCCACTTGAGGTCAGCCGCACCTCCTGAGTGAACGTTTTAGTACGGGTTTGGTCTGAGCGGTAGGACAGGTCAGCACCAGTGAAGTCGACGTCTTCCGTGCTGTTGTTACGCTGATCGCGGTATGCCGTGATCGACGTGACCTTAGCGAAGTTTAGATCGTAATCGATCTCGCCCGATACGCCTTTGCCGACGATGTGGTTCGTCGGATCCCGGTCGAACGCGATATTCCGGCTATATTTTGTTGCGGGATCGCTAACCGCCGCACCCAGGCCAAAAGGCGCCGCGGCCGCAATGAACTGCGAGGCCGGACCGTTAAATAGCTGGACAGCCCCGCAACACCGCTCGTTAATCTCATTATAGTCCGCAATTAGCCGGATCGATAGCCGATCGACAGGGTTCCAGAGGACGTCGACGCGTGCTGATTGCCGGTTACGGTCGTTGATGCTGTGCCCGGTAACGATATTGTGATTATATCCGTCCCGCTGATCTACGGCCCCAGATAGGCGGATCGCAACTGTGTCGCTCAGCGGGCCGGTCGCTGTTGCCTTTGCGATGAGTTGGCCATAGTTGCCGACGGTAAGGTCAACCCGCCCACCGAAGTCGAACTGCGGACGCTTTGTGATGATGTTGATGGCGCCGACCGACACGTTCTTCCCGAATAACGTCGACTGTGGTCCGCGAAGCACCTCAATGCGCTCCACCTCAGGTAAGTCATTTAGCGAAGCCGCGCTACGCGATCGGTAAACGCCGTCGATGAACACGCCGACTGAGCCCTCGATCCCGACGTTGCCGTTGCCATTGCCGAAACCGCGGATGACGAAGTTAGTCTGGCCAACTGTGTTGAACTGCGCGACTTTTAGAGACGGAACGACCGACTGGAGATCGACGAGATCACGGATTTGCGCACGATCGATGGTTTGTTGGCTGGTGACGGCGACCGAGATTGGCACGTCCTGCAGTGTCTGTTCGCGCTTCGACGCAGTAACGACAATGTCATCGTTCGATTGTGCGGCATCGGTGGCCGCGCGCGTCGGGCTGGTTTTGGTTGCCGCCGCGCTGTCGCGCGCGTTCAGAGACTGCGAGTCTGCGGGCACCGCAACCTGCGCTAACGCTGGCGTGGCGACGACAAGCGCCAGAACGGAAACGCCAAAAAGCCTTAGACGCATCATATCCACTCTCCCAAAAAAGCACGCCGTTTTTCGACGTTGCGGTCATCTTTCTATGTCAGACAAGGAAATCGAGGACAAGCTAGAAATTTAGGAGTTTGGCTGCCATTGTCTGCGCGCTCGCGTCGATTAAGGGTGTTGGTCTGAGAGAAGGATCGAAAGTTGACGTCAGCCGCCCCACCAAGCCACTCGCCGCCTGCCACCAAGCCGCAGGCGCGTGGAAGAAAATCCTTAAAGAAAAAGGATGCGATCATCCGCGCCGCGATAGAGATCATCAATGCAAAGAGTTTCGCGTTGGCGACTATGGCCGAGATCGCTGCGAGCCTCGATCTGCGTGACGCCACCTTATATTATTACTTTTCAAACAAGCAGGCCTTGGCATATGAATGCCATGTGCGATCTCTACAGCGGTTCGAGCATTTGCTCGAGTCCTGCGATACGGGCGGCGGCACTGGAATCGAGAAGATCCGTCACCTGTTGCAAGGGCTGCTGCAGGACTCAGTCGAAAAAGGTCCCCAGCTTTATTTTGGTGACTATTCCTACCTAGAAGACTTTCAGCGTGACCGCGTTGCGACGTGGGCAGACAAAATGAGAACTCGCCTCCAAACTTTCATCGAGGCTGGAATGGAGGACGGATCTATTGTGGAATGCGAAGCTGCGCTCGTGGTGCAGCTAATGTTGGGGATGATCATCTGGTTGGCCAAATGGACGCCGCAAGTGAAAGGGCTCACGGTCGAGCGACTGCAAGCTTCGATCAGCGCGTTGGCATTTCATGGCCTCGAAAGCCGGATCGCGCCGGGTATGTGAGACGCACCTTTCAGACTTCGTGACCGCATTGCTGCTTTGGGCGAATGCGGCGCGGCGATCTGGATGAGAACCGTGTTGCCCCACCAGAAGATGTTCCCGAGCAGTGATCCTATTGCCTCACCGGAATGTTCCCCTACACCGATCGCCAGGCGGGGTCGACATCCTTGGTTGATGGGACGCTGTGGAGCGGAGCCGTAGGCGAAGCGGAGCAGCGTCCCATCAACCCTCCGCCGGCGTCGGCGTTGGCACGGGCATTGCCGTACCCGTGGCTGTAGCCGCTGCCAGCCCGGAATGAGTGAACACCAGTGCGTGGGCGTATTCGGATCGCCAGATTTTGAGGCGGCGCTGGACCGTTCGGATCAGGCTATGGGGATAATTGTGGGGCCGCTCGATCTGAAGTTTTTCCAGCAGCTCCCTCCCGGTGCGCCAAGGCTCCTGCTCGAACCAACACTTTCAATGCTCGCTCACCTCGATGAGCGGATCGGGACGACGACGACCGCGCTTGGTGGCTAACTTGTTGAATGCGGTCGGTGGCGCCTCGCCGCTCTGCCATATCGTTTGCAGGCTAGAGAGGAACGCGTCCAATGGTGGGGCCGCGGACTGTTCGCTCACCGCTACCGGGCCGACCGTGTCGGCAAGGGCGACCAGCCGTTGTTGGCCTGCCCTGATATCGCGCAGCAAGCGGACCGGATCGAGGTTGGCAAAAATGGCACGCACGCGTGTCCGTGTGTCATCGGACGCCCGCGGATCGTCGAGCAACCGCTGATAAGGCGTCGCCGGTGCATGATAGCGCTTGTGCACGCGCGCACCGTCGCGGTGCTTCTCGAACGGCGTTCGGGCCGGGGGAATCCTCCCGGCCGACGCATGTCAAACCAAGGCGTTGCGGCGGATCAATTCCTTGTACCAGCCTGCGCTCAGCTTCGGCGTGCGTTTTTGAGTCGCGAAGTCGACATGGTGGATGCCAAAGCGTTTGGCATAGCCGTCGGCCCATTCGAAATTATCCATCAGGCTCCAAAGGAAATACCCCTTGAGCGGATAGCCGTCCACCGCCGCGCGCCGGAATTCGGTGAGGTAGTTCCTCAGATACATGATTCGGTCGGAATCATCGACGGTTCCCGCGGCGTTAAGCGGATCATCGGCAGAGCAACCGTTCTCCGAAATGTAGATGGCTTTGGGGCCCCACAATTCGCTGACCGTACGCACCGCCCAATACGCGACCTCCGGCCCGACATAGAGCCAGGGCGAAGCCATGCGCGGCGAGGAAGCGAGATGCGGCAACGCGGTGTAGCCCTTGGGGGACGCCGGATCGGCCTTAACGTATGTTGGCGTATAGATGTTGAGCGCGACGAAATCGAGCTTGCTGCCGATTGCCGCCATGTCCCCTGGCTCGACCCGCGGTGCGTCGGCGCCAGCGTCTTTGAGGTAGCTTTCGCTGTAGCGCCCCTCCATGATCGCTGTCAGGAACATCGCATTTTCTTCGCGAACTGCCTTTTTTGCCGCTGCGATATGCTCCGGCGTTTCGATGACGGGCACGAAGAAATTGGCGTTGTCGGCCATGCCGACCTCGGTCCCCGCCTTCGCGTGCGCGCGAATCGCCTGTACGCCCAGGCCATGCGCGAGGACGCCATGATGACGGACTTGATTCACTAGGCGCGGCGGCAGCTTGAGCCCTGGTGCATGGATACCCTGACTGTGCCCGAGATCGGTAAAGCAGCGCAACTCGTTCACCGTCATGAAACGGTGAACGCGATCGGACAGTTTGCCCGCCATGAAACCGGCATAGTCTGCAAAGGCGTGGGCGGTGTCGCGATTCTGCCAGCCACCGGGTAACGCCTGGGGCAGGTCCCAATGGAACATCGTGACATAAGGCGTGATGCCGGCGGCCAGGAGCCCGTCGATCACGCGGTTATAATAATCGATACCTTTTTGGTTGGGGCGGCCACGCCCCTCCGGGAAAATCCGCGACCAGGCCAGCGACAGGCGATAGGCGCCCACACCAAGATCCTTAAGCAACGCGATGTCCTCGCCGTAGCGATGATAGCTGTCGCAAGCCACGTCGCCGGTATCGTTATTGGCAACCTTCTCGGGGGTGTGCGAAAACACGTCCCAATTCGTCGCTCCGCGACCGTCTTCTGTGGCCGCACCCTCAATCTGGTATGACGCGGTTGCGCAGCCCCAAACGAAATCCTTGGGAAAGCTCAGGTCCTGCGGTTGTACTAGAGCCCCCGCCGCTTGGGTGAGCGAGGCGTTCGCAGCAAAGCCGACGCTCGCTGCGCCGCCTGCTCGCAAGAAGTCCCGTCGATCCATCGCGTCGCTCCATATCTGTCTTGATTAGCTGCGTTTTTGGACGCGAGGCCGTAAAATCACCATTGCCATGTCGGCGCAATGCGGTTGCTCGCCAGCGGTAACGCGACAGGGGCGCGTGATCAAGCTATCGCCAGGACAAACGACCGCCCCACCATCTGCGCGCCCTCACGATCTCGGAGAAAGAGGGGCGGCAGGTGGTGGGCGGCAACGTCAGGTGGTCAGAACTTCATGCGTGTCGTCAGGGTAAAACGACGGTCGTTGACGAAATAGCTGCGCGGTGCGAGCAGACCATTGGCGTCAATTACCGAAAGCGTCTTGGTAACCGAGTTGAGCAGATTGACGCCCTGTACACCGATCTTGAAATGATTGTTGACAGAATAGATCATGCTACCGTCAAGCTGCCCGTACGAGGCGGAATAAATCGGCAGGTTCGGCACGATCTCGTCTCGCACCGTCAACAGATATTTCGAGCGCCAGTTATAGGCGGCCCGCATCGAGAGCGCTCCCCTTTCATAGAAGATCTCGCCGTTGATTGTATGCTTTGAAAGACCCGCGAGTGGCAAAGCGCCGATGTTGACCGAGGTCGTGGGTGACGCGGCGATGCCACCAAGTGAGTTGGGAACGCTCGACGGATCGACGAAGGTGTAGTTTGACTGGACTCCCAGCCCTGACAGCAAGCCGGGAAGGAAATCGAAAGTTTGCTGATAGGAAAGTTCGAAACCCTTCACATAGCTATGCCCAGGCGCATTCTGCGGTCCGATGAACAGCACGTCCTGCGTGACGCCGTTGTTGGTCACCGCGCGCGACTGCGTCACGTCGGACACGATGACATTGGTGAGGTCCTTGTAGAACAACGCGCCGGTCAGCGAGCCTACCTTAGCAAAATACCATTCGAGCGTAAGGTCGAACTGATTGGCTTCGACCGGGCGCAGATTGGGGTTGGAATTGCGACTGCCGCCATCGAGCCGGAACGGCGTGATGCCGAACGCCGGCTGAACCTGGATGGTGCTCTGCAACTGCCCGAAATCAGGCCGTGAAATCGCTTTCGAATAGGCAAAGCGGGTCAATAATTTCGGCGTGAGGCCAACCTTGAGGTTGAAACTCGGCAGCCAGTGGTCAAACCCGTTGCGGGTCGACTGGTTAGTAGACGCACCATTCGAGAAGGTCAGCAGGCTTGCTTGCTGCGTGGCGGTCAGCGCGCAGAACGGGCTGGTCTGCATCGGATCGGCGCAGAACACCGCAGCCGACGCCGAACCGCCGATAAGCTGCTGATTGGTCGGCAACGTGAAGAAGCCGTTCGCCTTGTCGATCGTGCGGACGTAGCGCAGGCCAATATTTCCCGACAGATTGACGCCGCCGAGAAAGCTGCCGCCCTGCGTGCCGAAATCGAGCCGGGCATAGGCCGCCTCGGTGGTTTCACTATTGCCGTAAATCTCAGAAGGCAGAAAGTTAGTGCCGGGGACCACGCCTGGCCGCTGCCCGGCCGGTATAAATCCGGGTTGCCCCCCCATTGCCACCCATTGTGCGTTGATCGCCTGCGCTTGCGCTGCGATTGCGGCGTAATTGGTTGCGGGGTTGCCGTTGATGTAATTGGCATTCGCAGCCGTACCGCTTCCCCGGAACAGGTTGTCGAAGCTGTAAAGCCCGTAATTGGCAGGCGATGTGTCGGAAAAGTGAACGGGGCCGGATCCCGCCCAGACTTCCGATAGCGCCCCCCAATTATACAGCGAATAGCGCACCGTCTGATCGCGATCCGCATAGCGTGCGCCGACCTTCACTTTTTTAAAGAAACCGTCCCCAACGTCGTAAGTCGCATCGCCGCGGAAAGCCCATTCGTGGCCCTCATTCTGCTCGAAATGGTCCATCGCCGCGCGATAGAACGAATTGGCCGGATCGGCGAAATAAGCTGCGTTGGAGCCCGTGCCCGACGGTCGCAGGAATTCGACCTTGGGGGTAGCGCCCGACAGGTCGAGATCGACATTGGCGAAGGTCGATCCGAAGACGGAAAAATCGGTCTGCTCGTCAGTCGAATGGACATATTGGCCGTCGAAATTGAACGAGAGGCGGTCGGTTGCCTTCCACCTTATGTTGCCGCCGAAATCGTCGGTTACTGCGCGCGTCTTCACCCCGCGATTGGAGAGTTGGGTTTCCATCCCGAACTGCTCACCGCCCGGAGGCGTATAACCGCGATCGTATGTGATCGTGCCCGAGCGGAATACGCCGTCTGCATCGAAAGCATAGTTGGTGCCGGCTGCGGGGAAGGTTGCCCGATCGACAGCGTCTGGGTTGGTCTCCATCGTGTGCTCGCCCCACGTTTCGCGCGCGTCCGTGCGGACGAACTGCAGTGTAGCAAGCAACGACTCGTCATTGGTCTGGTACTGCAAAGCGGCCGCCGCGCCGATGCGCTCGCGGTTGAATTCCTCTGTGCGGATGCCCGCGCCGACCGGTGCATAAGCCACTTGACCCGGCGCCAGGCCGGGGAAGGTGTCCGTCTCAGCGATGCCGTCGCCATTTACGTCTCTGCTGCCGTTGAAGCGCTGTTGGAAGTTCGTCACCTGAATACCATCGGAGCGGGTGAACAGCTGCGAATAGGACCCTCCGACCAGAACGCCGAAACGACCGATGCCGGTGTTGAAGTTGCGACTGTACAGCGCAGACACCGCAGGACCACCGCGATTGGCCAGATCGCTATAGTTCATGTCCGCCGAAATATAGAGCACCGGCACTTTGCTATCGAACGGCTTGCGCGTGTTGAGATTGACGGTGCCCGCAATCCCCCCCTCGATCTGGTCGGCCGTCATGTTCTTATATACCTCGACAGAGCCCAACAGCTCCGGCGAGACGTCCGCGAAGTTCAATCCTCGGCCGCCATTGGTCGAGAAACTGTCGCGTCCGTTAAATTCGGATCGGACATAATTTAGGCCACGAATAACGATACCGGATCCCTCGGCCGAAAAATGATCGGGATCGGTCGCGCCGGCGAACCGGCTGATCGATACTCCCGGCACGCGTTGTAATGCTTCGGTGACAGAACGATCAGGAAGCGCACCAATGTCCTCCGCACTGATTGCATCAACCACGGTGTCTGCATTGCGCTTGATATTCTGCGCCGTGGCGATGCTCGACCGAATTCCGGTGACCACGATGTCCACCGCAGCGTCGTCCGGCGGTGTGGTAGGATCAGTGCTCCGGGACGAGGCGCCGGCCTGGGGGTCTGCGGCGGGGGGCGTTGCGATTTGGGCTACCGCATGGCTGCTTACGGAAAGCGCGGCAGCGGAAACGCCTAATCCAAGTAAGCGGGCAACCATGTGTGTTCGGCGAGCGATAGGTGACTGCATCATATTTCCCCTCCAGAGCCGATCGCGAAATCACGCCGACCTTGTCCCGGACTACTGCGGTGTGAGCATCGGTTAGAATGTTTTCTGCGTTGAACAATCGCAAATCTAGCTCTCAAAAAGGTAAGAGTTTTGATTTTCCTTAATATGTTGCAGATCAGTCACACTTGCCTACCTATCGAACCTGAAGGAGAGCAGCGAACGATGGCGACTTTGCATGTCTTAGGCGTAAGAACCCAATGAAGGTTGTGATCGTCGGTGGCGGAACGGCAGGCTGGATGACGGCGGCAGCGATGAGTGCGCTGCTCGATCCGCTCAGTGTCGAGACGCATCTGGTGGAGTCCGACGAAATCGGTATCGTTGGTGTGGGCGAAGCGACGCTGCCGCATATCCGGGCGTTCAATACGCGGATCGGTATCGACGAAGCCGCCTTCATGAAGGCGACAGGCGCTACCTTCAAACTCGGCATCGAGTTTCGCGACTGGCGTGCGCGGGGCGACAGCTACATCCATCCGTTCGGCGGTTTCGGCCGTGATACCGATGGCGTCGGTTTCCATCATTATCTCGGACGGGCTGGCGGTCTTGCGGATATCGAAGCCTTTTCGGTGCCGATCATGGCTGCGCGACATTCGAAATTCGAGCGTCCGGCGGAAGACACAGCGGCGCTCCTCTCGACCTTCGGCTATGCCTATCAGTTCGATGCCACGTGTTACGCGCCGTTCCTGCGCGCGCGCGCCGAAGCGCGCGGCGTGAAGCGCACCGAAGGGCGCATCGTGAACGTGACGCGCGATCCGGTCACTGGGGACGTCACCGCCATCACCTTGACGGATGGCACGCGCATTTACGGGGACCTGTTCGTCGATTGCTCGGGCTTTCGCGCACTTTTGCTCGGCCAGACCTTGCGGGAGCCGTTCGACGACTGGTCGAATTGGCTGCCGTGCGATCGTGCGGTCGCGCTCCCGTGCGCTCCAGCAGATGTGCCGCTTTCCCCCTTCACCACCGCCACCGCGATGTCGGCCGGGTGGCGCTGGCGCATCCCGTTGCAGCACAGGGTTGGCAACGGCTATGTTTATGCGTCGCGCTATATCGAGGATTCTGCCGCGGCCGACGCGCTGCTCGGCGCGATCGAGGGCGCAGCGCAAGCTGAGCCGCGTTTCTTGCGGTTCACAGCCGGGCGACGCGAACGCGCATGGGTCAAGAATGTCGTCGGCATCGGGCTGGCTGGCGGGTTTCTCGAACCGCTCGAATCGACCAGCATCTATCTGATCCAGACCGCGATTACCGCGCTGATCGAACTGTTTCCGCAAGACGGCGACAGCGACCTCGACCGCGACGAGTTCAACCGCGTGCTCGGAGTGGAGTATGACCGCGTCCGCGATTTCCTCATTCTGCATTACCATGCCACCACCCGAGACGATTCGCCGTTCTGGGACCATGTCCGCACGATGGAAATCCCACCGTCGCTTGCGGAGAAGATTGATTTGTTCCGGCGGCGCGGGCGGGTGATGACCTATCGCGAGGGGGCTTTCCTCGAGCCGAGCTGGATCGCCGTCTATCTTGGCCAGGGGATTTTACCGCTGTCGCATGACCAGCGTGCGGACCAGCCTAACGACGCGGCGCTTGCCAAGGCGCTTGCACAACTCCGCGCCGAAACCGCCCAGGCCGTCGCGACGATGCCGGGTCACGGGGCCTATCTCGCACGCATCGGCGCCGCTGCATGAGCGGCGGACCGCTCCGCACGGTAGCCGTGGTTGGCGATGGCGTTGCTGGCTGGTTGGCGGCTGTCGCCTTCGCCCGACGCATCCCGGGCGTACGCGTGGCGCTGGTGGCAGGTGGACGCGCTGGTCTGGCCGATCGCCTTGGTGGGACGACGCCTGCCGTCCACGACTTCCACCACGACCTGCGGATCGACACTCGCCGCCTTATCGTAAGGACCGGCGCTGCGTTACGGCTCGGCACGCAGTTCGACAACTATGTCCACGCCTTCGGTCCCGTCGGTGCGCCGATCGGCGGCACGCCCTTCGTCACCGCCTGGCGGCAGTCGGCGGCGGCCGGGAGCTTTGACGCTTACTCTCCCGCCGCGCAACTGGGCTTGGCGGGCAAGGCGCCCGACTCCAATCCGCTGTTTGCGGATACCGGATATGGCCTGCAACTCGATCCCGCAGCCTATCGCGCTCACCTCGCGGCTTACGCCGAACATTTCGGCATTGCGGTCACGGCCGCTCGGGCGCGCGAGCCGGTGGTTGCGGAGGGTCGTGTCACCGCGCTGCAACTGGAGGACGGATCGGATTTGATCGCCGACCTCTATATCGATGCGACAAATGCGCCCGGATTGTTGATTGGCGCACTGGACGATGGCTGCTGGCGTGATTGGTCGCAATGGTTGCCGTGCGACACGATCGTGCAGGTCAGCAGCGCGCCCCTCGCTGCATTACCCTCGCTCGACCGCTGCGCAACGGTGCCGGGGGGCTGGAGAATCACCACGGCGTTACCGCGGCGCACCGATCATGCCGTCATCTATGATAGCGCCGCGCTATCCGACGGTGAAGCGGCGACGATCCTGGGTGCTTCCCCCACCGCCCAATGTCGCTTTCGCAACGGTCGACGCGAACGCGCGTGGGTCGGCAACGTCGTCGCGATCGGTGATGCGCATGCGACCCTCGAACCGCTCGAAGCCTCGCCTCTACATCTCTTGTACACGCAAATCGACCGGCTCGTCAGCACTTTGCCAGGGCGGGATTTCGCCCCCGTCGAGTTGGCGCACTACAATCGTGAAACCAACGAAGAAGTGGACCGGCTGCGCGATTTCGTGATCGCCCATCGCCGCGACCCATGCGATCCGCCGCCAGAACTGGCCGACACGCTCGCTCTCTTCGCCGCACGCGGGCGCTGGCGGCAGCGCGATGGCGAGGGGTTTTCACGCGACGCCTGGCAAGCTGTGTTGTTCGGGCTCGGGGTTCGCCCGTGCCTCGCCGACCCGGTGGCGCAGGTCATCGAACCGCGCCAGTTAGCGGCGACGCTGTCACAGATCCGTCAGCGACTGGCGTCCGCGGTAGCCGCCGCGCCGACTCATCGCACCTATCTGGAAAGCCTAGCCCGATGACCTACCAAAGCATCCGTGACGTGGTCATCGTCGGTGGGGGCACCGCCGGCTGGATGACGGCCGCTGCGCTCGCGAAATTCCTCGGCAATGGCGAGAGCCGGATCCGTGTGGTCGAAAGCGAGGAGATCGGCACCGTCGGCGTCGGCGAAGCGACGATACCGACGATCGCGACGTTCAACCGAATGCTCGGCATCGACGAGGACGATTTCGTCGCCAAGACGCAGGGCACCTTCAAACTCGGCATCCGCTTCGACGACTGGCGGCAGATCGGCGAAAGCTATTTCCACCCCTTCGGGCAGTTCGGCCAGGATATCGAAGGCCTGAGCTTCCACCAGTTCTTCCTCAAGCTCGCCAAGTCACGCAAATGTGCCGACATCTGGCAGTATGCGCCGTGTGCGGTCGCTGCCGCCGCCGGGCGGTTCTCGCGCGAGCAGGATGCGCGCTCGCCCTTCACGCTGCCATATGCCTACCATTTCGATGCCGGGCGCTATGCAGCCTATCTGCGCGACTATGCGCAGGCGCGTGGGGTCGAGCGGGTCGAGGGGCGGATCGCCAAGGTAGAACAGCGCGGCATCGACGGATTTGTCGAAGCGGTGCTGCTTAGCGATGGCCGCCGCGTCGCGGGTGACCTGTTCATCGATTGCTCGGGCTTTCGCGGCCTGCTGATCGAGGGCGCGCTGGAAAGCGGCTATGAGGACTGGACGCACTGGCTACCGTGCGACCGTGCGGTGGCGGTGCCGACCGCCAATGTCGGCGATCCCGTTCCCTATACGCGCGCGATGGCGCGGCCGGCGGGCTGGCAATGGCGCATTCCGCTGCAGCATCGCACGGGGAACGGCTATGTCTATTCCAGTCGCCATATCGACGATGACGCCGCCGAAGCGGCGTTGCTCGCCAATCTCGAGGGCGAACCGCTCGCCGCCCCGCGCCGGCTGTCGTTCGTCACCGGGCGGCGCAAGCGATTGTGGAGCCGCAACGTCGTTGCCCTTGGTCTGTCGGGCGGTTTCCTCGAGCCGCTCGAATCCACTTCAATTCACTTGATCCAGACCGGCATTGCCAAGCTTCTGTCGCTGTTTCCCGACCGGCGCTTCCTGCCGGTCGAAGCCGCTGAATATAATCGCCTGATGCAAGGTGCCTATGACAGCGTTCGCGATTTCATCATCCTGCATTACCACGCGACCCATCGCACCGACACGCCGTTCTGGGATCATGTCCGGACAATGGACGTGCCCGAGACGCTGGTGCGCAAGATCGAGCTGTTCCGCGCCAAGGGGCGCTTCTTCCGGTATGACGACGAATTGTTCTCGCTGGCGAGTTGGGTGGCGGTGCTGCTCGGCCAGGGGATCACGCCGCAAGGCTATGATCCGATCGTCGATGCGCTCGACGAGGAGTGGCTCGCCGAAGCGGTCGAGCATATGCGCCAAGCCGTCCGGGGTAAGGTCGCGGGGATGCCGACCCAGGCCGCGTTCATCCAGCGGCATTGTGCCGCCGGATAGCACGGATCAGCGCTTCCAGTAGCGCACGTAATCGACATCCATGCGTTGCGGCAGCGCTGCATCGTCGATCCCCCTGGCTCCGCCCCACGCCCCGCCGACCGCGAGGTTGAGGATCATGCGATAGGGTTTGGTGAACGGCCAGGCACGCCGCCCGCCGGGCTGGTCGTCGGCGACACGCATGAAGGCGTGCCCATCGATGCCGATCGTGATCGACTTGGGCTGCCAGTCGAGCTGGTAAGTGTGAAAGGTGGCGCAGGCCGTCGGCACGGTCATCTGCGCGCCGCGTTGCGTGCCGTTCTTGTGGTTGAACAGGGCGGTGTGCAGCGTGGCGTGCGCGACGTTGGGGTCCCAACCGACCATCTCCATGATGTCGATCTCTCCGGCATCCGGCCATGTCCCGCCATCGGGCAGCATCCACAGCGCCGGCCAGGTGCCGCGCCCACAGGGCAGCTTTGCGCGGATCTCGTAGAAGCCAAAGTCCGACTGGCGTCGGCTGATCAGCTTGGCCGATGTGTAAGATTGCCCGCCCCAATCGGGATAGCGCGACGGCGACAAGGTTTCGTGGCGCGCTTCGATGATCAAGCTGCCCTTTTCGATCCGGGCGTTTTCGGGCCGGTCGGCGGCGTAATATTGCTTCTCGTCATTGTACCAGCCGAGGTTGTTGCGGCTGGTATCGAACTGCCATTTGGCTGCATCGATTGTCGTGCCGTCGAATTCATCGGCCCATGTCGGTGGCGTCGTTGGCGTCGCGGCCATGGGCGAGTCCACTTCGACATTCGTCGCGGACATCGCCTGCAAGGCGAAGAAAAACATGGCAGCGCTCATTTTGGCTTCCCTTGTCCGAAATCCAGAACGAACACCGGACCGAGATCGATCGTGCCCTTTTCCGCGGAGAGATGCAGCGCCACGTTTACCTGCCCGGCGGGATAATCTGCATCCGCGGTACCGCGTATCTCATACAGCTTCCAGGCTTCGCCGACATCGACCGATCCGAGCACGAACTGGGTATAGGGCGCCTGCGCCAATTGCAGCCCCGCAAACGGGATAGGCGTCGTCTTGCCGTCGGCAAGCTTTGGCGCCCGCGCCCAGAACGCCAGGAACAGCCGGTCCCCTTTGGCGATCGCTTTCTGGATCGGCGACGTGGCGCCATCGGTATAGACCTCGGGACCTTCCGCGGTGATTTCGACGCGATAGGCCTGCCCGCCTTGTACGGTCTTGTCTGCCACGACCTTCGAGGTTTGGGTCGGGCCATAAGCGCTATAGGTCGCGCCCGCCGCATTGATCGCATATTTCAGGATGGCTGCGTTGTCCTGCGCGGACGCCCCGGCGGGTATAAGTCCCAGCGATAGCGCGAGTAGAGCCCCCGAGAGTATCCGCATTGCTCTCCCCTTTCCTAATGTGCCAAGCATGGGCCATTAATATATTCATTTCTTTTAAGTCATCGCAAAACGTTCATCAAGATCCCATCGTGCGGTAGGAGCTGTGCGCTGAACGGCAGCAGCGCCGCGCCGATCGCCGGCGCGAAAGACGCCGTTCTCGCGCGCTGGACCGGAGCGACCGAGGGAAGCGCGTGCACATAACGCGCCATGCTGCCGTTCAACCGTTCGATCAGCGTATCGATCAACGGTTCGGGCAAACGGCCCCCGACGACGATGACCTGCGGATCGATCAGACAATTTATGGTGACCAGCGGATCGGTCAGCAAATCGGCCGCTTCGTCGATCCAGCTATCGATGATAGCGGCTCCGTGCGCCGTCTGGCAGGTCAGCGTGTCGAGCGTGCCGCTGGCGCATCCCGCGTCCGAAAGCCGATCGTAGAGCGCCGACAGGGAAACCCGACGCTCGATGGGCTGATCGGCTGTCACGCCAGACCGACCCGGCAGGAACCCGATCTCGCCACTGCGGCTGCTGGCGCCACGATAGAAACTCCCGTCGATAACCATTGCCCCGCCGAGCCCGGCGCTGACGAGAATGTAAAAGAAATTTGCGCATTCGCGCCCACACCCGAAATTCAGCTCGCTACTGGCGGCAGCGGCCGCATCGTTGTCAATGTGGATCGGCCACCGCAACAGATCGGCCAGAAGGGCGCGCGGATCGGTCTGGTTCCAAACGGCGTAATCGGCGGGCAGGTTGTGAAAGCCGGGTTTGCTGAACGGTTCGGGCACGGCGAGCCCAACACCGATGATCCGGGTGGGGTCGATATTAGCGGTCGATGTGAGGGCAGCCAGCTGCTCCGATACGAAATCGCGTACCGCCTGGGGCGAGGGATATGCAATCTCGCGAGAGGCCGTCATGCGGGTGGCACCGGCCAAGTCGAGCACGATGAAGCTGAGATGATCGCGATCGATCCCGATCCCGATCCCGAACGCGCCATCTGGATCCAGTGCAATCCTCAGCGGAGGTTGGCCAAGCCCCTGTTGGACTCGCCCCGCCGCCCGGATCATGCCGTCGCGCTCGAGCCGACGCGTGATGTTGGCGATCGTGGGCGTACTCAATCCCGTCATCGCCGCGAGTTCTGTTCGGGTCGTCTCCCGGTGCAAACGGATAGCCCGCAGCACGACCCGCTGATTATAGTCGCCAGCGCGCGTGAGGTTGGTGCCGGAATGACTCTCGGACAGCCGCGCGCCGCGCGTCTTGCTCATGATCATCTGCCGGGACGCGCACGCGAGAAACCGCGCAATAGAAAATCACGGATCGTATCCGTGCGCCAACGGCTCGACGCGCCGAGGATTCCACGAGCGTGTTCGGGGAGATGCGCGACGCTGTCTTCATCGGCGTCGAAAATGAAATGGTTATAAAAGGCGCGCCAGGCGGCCCGCTCGCCGGGGGGCAGATCGCGAATGGCAAGGAGGCCGTGAATCATCGCATCGAACGCGGAAGCGTCGCTCGGAGCGTTCCACCAGTAATTGACGAGAAGATTGAAGCCGGACGTCGCGCGAACGTGATGCCACCATAACGGGGGGATCAAAATCGCATCGCCGGGCTTAAGGTCGACGATCATCGCATGCTCCAGCGCCTCGCTGTAGCGCGGAAAGCGGTCCAAGTCGGGCGCAAGCGGATCGACCATAGAGACTGGCTGCCCGGAGATGGTATTTTCCAAGGGGCCTACATAGAGGTTTGCGACCTGTTCCGGCGGGAAAAGCGTGAAGCGGCGTGATCCTGCTGCCACGCAGGCAATATTGGTCGAATTGTCGTAATGGGTCGAGACCGACATCGCATTGCCGATCCATAGGCGAGGCATAATGTTCGAATCCAGCAACGGCATAGGGTTTTCCGCTGCAAAACCTGGAAAGTGGTCGGTCGCGGCAGCGGCGCCGCTATAGATGGACGGTCTGCCGTCGACTTCGCCATGGAGTTCCGCGAGCAGCATATCCGCAACGGCCGAAAAAGGCGCTTTCCCGCGATCGAAATTGAAGCCCCGCAGATCGTCCGTATAGAAAAAACGTCCTCGGATCGCGGGCGCGCCGACATAGGTGGAAAGCGCCACTCCCGAGTCATGGCGGCCGAGATAGTCGACAAGGGCCGAAGGCGACTCCTGCCCCGCAACGACGGCAGGCCAATCCGCAACTAGCCCGCGCAGCACAGCCGGCGTTGCCGAGGGCAAAATTTGGTCCTCGAACGTACGACGGTCAATTCGCCGAAATTCTTGGTTGCGCTCAAGAGATGCCATCATGTCGAGCGGGATACCGGAGGGTGAAGCGAAGTGCGAGCGGTAACGAGCGTTAAAACAGACCGCGGTGTCCGTTCCGCTCGGCCGTCGAGCCATCGCCAACAGCGCGGAACCGTGCCCGACGTCACAAAGTGCGCGGGACAGGAAGACAGGACCGAACACATCGCTTACCGGCTGGCTCGCGTTTCACCATTGTCCAAAGGGTCAGCTCCGTGCGGTTCACATTCTTGCTGCTTGCTTCCGCGATGTTCCTCGCCGAGCCCGCTGCTGCCCGTCCGATCGCGACGGGTCAGGCATCCGCGCAACCCGCCTCAGTTACAACGGCGAAGTCGGGTCCGGCGTGGCGCACGGCCGCACGCCTGCGCCGCGGGGTCAACATTCTCGGTTACGACCCGCTCTGGGGTGACCCGGCCGAGGCGCGGTTCAAGGCGCGCCATTTCCAGATCATCAAGCAGGGCGGATTCGATTTCGTCCGCGTGGTGCTCCAGTCCTTCAACCACATGGATGCCAAAAACCGGCTCGATCAAAAGTGGCTTGCGACGCTCGACCAGGTCGTCAAGGAGGCGACCGCGGCGGGTCTGGGCGTGATCATCGACGAACACGATTTCAATCTCTGCTCGGAGGCTCCGGACGCGTGCGAGCCCAGGCTGATCGCCTTCTGGACGCAGATCGGGGAGCGCTATCGAAACGCGCCCGACACAGTGTTGTTCGAGCTGCTCAACGAGCCACACGCGCCGCTGGACGATTCGCGCTGGAACGCGATGCTGAACAGGCTCATCCCTGTGGTTCGGGCCACCAATCCAGCACGCACCCTGGTGATTGGGCCGAGCCGCTCGAACAATCTGGAGGAGCTGCACGAGCTCGAGCTGCCAAAAGCGGACCGCAACATCCTCGTCACCTTCCACTCGTACGAGCCGTTCCGCTTCACCCATCAAGGCGCGCCCTGGGCGCACGACATGGCTGGCGTGAAGGACGTCCCGTTCACGCCTGCGGACGAAGCGCGGATCAAGGCAGATTACGACAAGGTCGGCGCATGGTCGAAGGCGAACGATCGTCCGGTGCTGATGGGCGAGTTCGGTGCCTATGAGAAAAGCGGCACGCCGATTGCGGCGCGTGCCCGCTACACCGCGACGGTTCGTCGCGAAGCGGAGGCGCACGGGTTCCCCTGGGCGTACTGGCAGTTCGACAGCGACTTCATCCTGTACGACATCGACCGCGGCCGTTGGGTGGAGCCGATCCGGCAGGCGCTCGTGCCGGATCGGCACTGAGCGCGGGCGTCAATCATTGCTGGCGGGCCCGTGGGCTGCCGCTCGACGAGAACAATGCCATTGTTTTTGCGGGGATTCCCGCTTTGCTTTGGTAGTCCGTCGGGACTGACCCGCATCACGTTAGACGCCGTCAAATGCCGTCGCGATGAGACATCGCAATCGGAAAAGTAGTTGCACCGCGATCGATGGCGCCCTCGAGCGGCCCTCGCCGTCAGTCGGGGTCCTCGCGCTGCTGTGTGGATTGCGAATGAGAACGGCCTCGCTCACGGTAAATATGGGAGCCGTGTGCGGGGCCAAAGTTCTCAAGCAATCCGATGCTAAAAAGTAATTTGCCGGCTTGTCGCCGTTGGGTGCTGGTGACGATCGAGAACACAGGAAGCTTCTCGGCGGCGGCGCGCGCGTTGCGAGGTGCGCAATCCGCGATCAGGCAGACGGTGGCGACGCGGGAAACTGCGCAAGGCGTAGTGTTGTTCGACCGGAGCGGCCACCGACCGGTGTTGACAGAACTAGGTGTAGCGGCTCGCAATGATGATCACCCGGAACTGCAATAGAGGGTGGTTTCCGGCTCGCATTGCGTGAGGCGGATCGATGCGGCAGACGCACGTTCAGTGAGACGCAAATCACATTCGGTGCGACGGACGCGAGATATTCGGAAACCGGCGCAGGATCGCGGACACGGCGGTCAAAGTGGAAGTCCTGCCGCACGCATATCGTCGGTCAGCTCGCGGGCGCGGGCCGGATCGAGCCCGCACGGAGCAGTTGCCGTATCTCCGCCGGCCTCGCGTCGAACTGGTCCGCCAGGCTCTTCGTATCGTAGCCGTGGCGGGTAAGCTGCGGTTCGAGGTCGTCAATCTGGCGTGACAGCACACCGTCGACCGTCGCGGCATCAATCGGTTTCACGCTGGCCTCGAACCCCGCCTCGAACGCGCGCACGAGATGGCGACCGATCTGGAGCGGGGTCTTGAGCTTGGCGGCGAGCAGGATCGCGGCGTCTTCGGTCAACACAGCATCCGGTTCGATGCCCGGCGACAGCGCGATGCGCAGCGCCCAATCGATATAGTCGCGCTGCCGATCGCGCAGGCCGCCAAACTCAAACACGGTGGTCCGATCGCCGATTCCCTCCATCAGCGGGCGCTTCAGGTCGTTGCGCAGCTTCGGATGGCCAACGAGAATCACGGCCAATTGACCGCCACCCTCGGTGACAAGCTCAACGAGGCGCTTGAGCGCGGTCAGCGTCTTGGGGTGGAGGTCGTGTGCGTCATCGACGAACAATGCGACCGGCCGCTTGGCCTTGCGGAACAACTCCTGCAAGTCGCGTTCACGCCGTTCCGACTGGCTAGGGATCGAGACGGTCTTCTCGGATGACAGGTCGTAGAATAGAGCCGCGACCAGCAACGGCACCGATATTTTTGCCTTCTCCAGGCTGAGCGCGCGCGAGACGATCACGCGCCCTTCGCGCTCCAGTTCCGTGCAGTCGCCGCGTCAGCACGGTCTTACCCGAGCCGATGGTGGCGGTGAGGGCGATCAGGCGTCCGCCTGTGATCGCGGTCTTCAGATCATGGGTGAGCTGGGCATGATGCTCGGTCTCGAAGAAGCCGAGATCGACCGGGGGCCGGGCCAAGCCGTAATAGCGCATCACCTCGGTTTGCATCAGCCGCTCCGTCTATGACCGGGCGGGAATCGCCTGCGGATTTCATCCATCACCTCGGGCCGGGACAGCGTGCGCGCGAGCAGCGCGTCGATAAAGGCACGGTCCTCCTCGCAAAGGCCGCCCAGCGGCAGGCGCAGTTCCTCGGATATGGCGAAGCGTGCCTTGAGCGGCGTCGCGAAAGTGAGTTCGGCGAACGGATCTGGATCGGCGAAAGGCCGGGCCGGCACAGGGCCGGTCCCATCGGCGAGCTTCCGCCCGATCACCACGATATCGTCCTCGCCCGTCAGGACCGAGCGGGGGATCCCGATCTTCGTCGCCAGCGCATCGACCCGATCCGCACGGACCTCGCGCCGGCTCTTGCGGTGCTTGCGATAGCGATGCAGCGGCACCGGCCCTCCGATCGGATCAAACGGACCGTACCGCTCGTCGCCATGCTCGACCCATAGCTCTTGGTCGAACAGCCCCCACCAGACGACGACGGTTTCGCCGGCCACTTCGGACGTGACCTCGTAGGTGACGCCGGCTACGGTTCAGGCGGCAGTCGAGGCCGACCTTGCGGCGTTCGGGCTCCCGCGCGAATGCGCAGTAGCGTTCCCAACTGCACATGGTGCGAATGCCGCCATCCGGCAGATGTCCGAGCCAGTCGTCGATCCGGGAATGCGGCTTGCGACGATGATCGCCACTGTTGTAGGTGGTGATGTAGCGCGCCAGCCAGCGATTGGCTTCGTCTTCGCTGGTGGGTTCGTGGAAGTGGTACAGCGTCTCGTGCGCTTCCTTGACGGTGCGGAATGGGCGCTCGACCTTGCCCTTGCCCTTGCCCTTGCCCTTGCCCTTGCCCTTGCCCTTGGCGCGCGCGGTCGTGCGGCGTCCGTCCGATCCTGCCGGCATGTGCGGGGTGACGGTGATGCCGAGACATTCCATGACCCGCTTGAACACGCTCGATTTACCAACCGGGCCGCCATCGAGCTGGATGTTCTCCGGGATGCCTCCAAACGGATTGTCTTCCTTCGGGGCCATCGCACGGAACAGGAAGCGCAGTGCCGCCTCGGCATCCTCGCCATAGACGAGCGCATATTCCTGATAGACGACACCCGACCGGTCATCGACCACAGAGAACAGCATCAGCGTTGGTGCACCGTTTCGATCGGGATCGATCCAGGTCGGAACCGTCAACTGCTTGAGGTCGGACGGGCTCATGTCGAAATGCCAGAGCATGTTGGCGCGTTCGGCCTGATACCGCACTGCGGCCGGCTCGCGCGTCATTCGGTCGGTGTCGTACCCGCGTTGTCGCATGTGCCGATTGAGCGTCGATGCCGCCAACCTCCCTGGCGGCAGTTTCACCAGACCGCGATCAGGGGTCTCGACGCCGTGCTGGGTGACGATTTCGAGGATACGCTTCGTCGAAAGGCGACGGCCCTGCCGGTTGGTCGTTCGGCTCTTCATCGCCGCGACGACTTCGCACCACCACTCGATTTCACCGGCAGGCATGGTGCGCAACAGGCCGCGATCGGCCCGATGCGCGTCCTTCGGACGCCGCTCGCCGCGCAACAGCCGGTAGAGCGTGGCGCGGCTGATGTCGTAGAGTTCGGCAGTCGATGCCATCAGCGGCTGCCGCTCTGGATGCCTCGTCGGCAGCGCCGCCAAACGACGCCGGAGCGTCACGATCGCCTCAATGGGAACCGTGA
This sequence comes from Sphingomonas sp. UYP23, assembly GCF_054059235.1. NCBI lineage: Bacteria > Pseudomonadati > Pseudomonadota > Alphaproteobacteria > Sphingomonadales > Sphingomonadaceae > Sphingomonas > Sphingomonas sp. UYP23. The sequence goes on along the minus strand of NZ_JBSSBX010000002.1, from coordinate 16,453 downwards.
CGCCCGCGCTCATTACGCGGCCTGGCTTTGGAGTTGTCGGGGCGGAATGGCGTCGAGCAACGCCTGCCCTGGAGCCTTCGGGGTGCCGTCGCCGTTGACGTACACATAGAGCGTGGTGGTCGTAATTCCGAGGCGCTTGGCGACATCGGCCGCGACGGCACCCCGATCTGACATTGCCGCCATCGCCATCGCCATCGTCAGCGTCGCCCGGTTTATCTTGCGCGGCCGGCCACCCATCCGACCACGCGCCCGCGCTGCGGCAAGGCCGGCGTCAGTACGCTCGGCGATCAACTCGCGCTCGAACTCGGCGAACGACGCGAAGATGCCAAAGGCGAGACGGCCGTTGGCGGACGTCGTGTCGATCTGCGCGCCGGCACCTGCCAGAACCTTCAACCCAATCCCGCGCGACCGGAGATCCTCGGCCGTGGTCACCAGATGGCGAGATCGCGCCCGAGCCGGTCGAGCTTCCAGATGACGAGCGTGTTGCCCGGTTGGAGCGCCTTCAGGCAGGCGATGAGTCCCGGCCGCGCATCGTGGCGACCCGATGCCATATCCTCATAGGTGCGCGACGGATCGATGCCGGCCGCGAGCAATGCATCGCGCTGCGTTCCAGCGTTTGCGTGCCGTCCGACTTGGACACCCGGATATAGCCGACGATGCCCTTTTGCAGGTCGATAACGATGAGGGCGGTGTTTGGGTCGATCGCGGTCAATGCCACGGATATTCCTTTCAAAAGCGTCTGCTCGGAAACTATCGTTCAGTCATCGACCAGACGCTGGAGCAGGGCGACCGCTGCTGCGAGCTGGTCTTGTTCTTGTGGAGAAAGCCGAGATTGGATGGTGCGGAACAGCCAGTCCTGCCGTGCCGCGCGGTCTTGGCCGATCCAATCCCTACACGCGTCGGTCAGTGACAGGATCGTCTGCCGCCCGTCCCACGGGTCCGGCGTGCCGAGCACCAGGCCAGCGCGTTCCAGCGCGACGACGACCGTTCCCATCGACTGCGGCCTCATCCCTTCCGCCCGTGCAAGATGCGATGTCGTGGCGGGGCCTTCTTTCTCAAGGCGGAGTAGCACGGCCGTCTGCGACGGCGTCAGGTCACCGACATTCGACTGTTCGCGCAGCCGACGCTTGAGCTTCCCTGCCAGCCCACGAATGTCGTGCGCCAACGTCGCTGCGCGGGTGTCCTTAATAATTGTTTCCGAAGCAGGCATGCAAACGATATAAGATTATGAAGGCAAACTGTCGAGATAAGCTTCTCATTATCACTTTTCCGCGAATTTTGGTAGGGGATTTGCCACGAATGCCGGACCGGTGCCGCAAGCAAAACGAGCGGTTTCAGACGATTGGGCGGCGCCGCTTCCGGGGGGCTGAAAACCGCAAGAAAACCCGTTGTGAAAACCAGCGCCATCTTGTGCCAAGCCCGTGGTCTTTTCTGGCGGGTTACGCATTGCTCATCGGCTATATCCGGGTGTGCTACTTCCAGGTCGATCTAGCCGAGGTGCGCAACGAGCACGGCAAGGTCGACGAGTTAGTGGCGATCGACCGAACCTCGACGTTTACCTTTGTGGAGCTGCACGAGAAGGCCCCTTGGCGCATCGCTGGTGACTTTCTCCGGCACGTCGCCGCAGCCGTACCGTGCCCACGCAGATCGTCCGCATAGAAATCAGGCCCTTCCCAAGCAGGAAATGGCCGCCTCGGGAAAAAATCGCATTTCGAGTGACGTTGTAGAGCCGTCCAATGAGTTCGCGCGTTGCCTCACCAATTTCTGACGTTGGGCTGAGGATATTGCAAACTCGTGTCAGCGCTTTATGCTGGTGACGAGCTTTTCCCAATTGCCGCTGGCAATTTTGCTACGATCGGCGTCACTGAGGGTCGACTCGTCGAGAAAACGTCGCGCACCTCCGTCAGGAATTTGCAGAAACGGATAATCGGCCGAGAATAGGATCCGATCGACGCCCACGACTTCCACGGCCCAGCGGAGATATCGCTGACTCAAGGTCCCGCTCGGCGCGATATGAACCTGATCCCGAACATATTCTGAAAAGGTACGCGGCAGTCTTGCCGCCGCACGCATTATTTCGTCGATCCGTTCAAGATAGAACAGGATTACTTCGCCCCAATGGCCAAGGATAATTTGCAATTTCGGATACCGATCGAATACCCCCGAAAGAATGAGGCGGATGACCTGCATGCCCGTCTCATAATGCCAGCCGATTCCGCCAATCGCGAACAGCGTACTGACCTGGGGATCAAACCCGTCATAATAGGCAGCTCGTACGCTCGGCTGTGGCGATTGTGGGTGAATATAGAGCGGCGCGCCGAGTGCCTCGGCCGCTTCGTAGATCGGCCAGAAGTCCGGATGGTCCATATTTTTTTCGCGGGTGCGGCCGAACGGCATCGCGCCATTCATGCCGAGTTTCGTCACCGCCCGCTCCAACTCGAGCGCCGCTGCTTTCGGATCGGGTGTGGCGAGCGTGGCGAATGCCTGAAAGCGCTGGGGATTCGCCTGAACGGCTTCGGCGAGCAAATCGTTCACTTGCGTCTGCAGGCGCTTGGCATCGTCAACCGCCAGATTCTGAACCCCGGGCGTGGTTAATGACAGGACTTGAACGTCGACGCCGCTGGCATCCATGGCCGCAAGCCGATCAGCGCCCAGCTCCAACAGCCTTCTCCCAACCTCACCCTCCGACACGCCCCTGAAGCTGAGATCACGCCACTGCGGTTCAAGCCGCCGCCACGCATCTACGATCTCCGGGGTCACAATATGTTCCTCGAGTGCAATGATCCGCATGATCGATCTTTCAATATTGGCAAAGCGGGAGTGTTCGGACGGTCGCACGTCTCTCCAATAGGATGCGGCCGGGGTTAGAACCGAACGCGCTTCGCGCCGATGAGTTGCGCTTGCGTCGCTCCGGCCGTGTCGACCAAGGCGCAGCCTCTCGTGCAGTGTCTCCACGCGCGAACATGACGAATGCTCGGGCAACCCCTGCCCGCGATATTGGCTGGATCGGCTGGACGCTGCCGAAAGGCAGATCGAAAAACCAATCCATCGAAGCGCTGGATGAAACGGAGCGCTAAAAGGCGTAGCGCATCAGTAAACATGGTGTTTCCGTTACCGTCAGAGTTTGAATACCGTCACCGCCTAGCCGCAGCCAATGACCGGAAGCACACTGAGTGCGTGTCACCAGGTCGGTGTTAGGCGATATCTGACGTCGGTCTGCAGAATTGCAGCAGGCGGTCAGCCGTCGCTTGCGGGTTGTCGTGAGCATAGGTGTGGATCGGCGCCCAAAGCGGGACCCCGCTCCGAGCGAGGCAACTACCTATAATCCTTTGGGAAATATGGGCTATGAAGGGGTCCCGATCGGCGCCGATCAGACCCCTGCCTTGGTAAAGATTCGACGCATGATCAATAGCTTGGCGACAATCTACCGGGGTCCCGCTTTGGGCGCCGATCCACAGGTTAGCTCGGCGGGATTTGTAGGCGTTGAGGTCAACCGCATGCATGCGCAACGCCCATAGCGAAGGGGTCTAGGTTGGGGGCGCTCTGTCCGATTTGACAACGGACGATCTGGCTCGGCTACTCAAGGGGATTAGCGCGCATTCTACACGGGTCGGATTGAATCAGGACCTGTTTGCTAGCGGTGAGGATCCTGCCGGCGTCATGGATGCGCTGCGCTGGAAATCGCCCCGGATGCCGCTTGCCTATAATCGCAATCTAGCTGCCGAGCAGGGAGCAGCCGGTAGGCTTATGGCAAAGATCGGGTAGGCCGGCGTTCGCCGAAACCATATTGCACGCTGGTGAGTCCGGGAGCCTTCCTCTACGTGTCCGCTAATCTCGATCGACGGTTCGCTCCCGACGAGCTTTCGGCTATAGAAGGTCGATCAATCTCAGGCGCGACAGGAACGCCTCGGCGATCGGGCTGATGACAGCGTCCGCGCTATCCTTCGGCATGGTAGCGGCGGCGCGTTCCAGCGCCGCTTCGCCCTGACCGCGAAGCTCGCCGAAGATCGTCATCATCTCACGCTCGTCGTAATTGGCGCGAACAGCGCTCTGCAGGAAATGCCGTGGCGCGATGTCGGAGATGCGGTAGCGACGTTTGTCCCCAATCGCCATCGCGAGACGCACCTGCTTCTGATTGACTTGGTGCGCTGCGAGGCTCGGGTCGACCGACAGGACGTCGTAGAGCGGCGTCGCGGTGAACCGCCCTCCCGGGGTCAAAAAGATGCTGAAATTCTTGGCGTGGCCGTCGGTCGCGCCGAGCAGCCAGAAGGCGATCATCGTCTTCATAAAGTTACGGCGGTCCTGGTCGGGCACGTCGCTTGCGGTAAGCAGCTTCATGATGGCGACAACACCCGGACCGCCATGATCCTCATATTTTCGGGTGGGAGGAATCGAGAGCGCCTGACAGACATCTTCCTGCGGCCGTCGGAGCAGGCGCCCTGTTCTGCCATACTGGCGATCGAAGCGCTCGACGATCAGCACTTGGCGATCTCCGAAGGTCGCCATGCGGGTCGGCGCGACGGGGAGGCCCAGCTCGCCGAGCAACGTAAGACAAAAGTGCTCGTTCTTGACGCTGTTCGAAAGGTCGATGCCGTTGGGGAGCTGCCCGATCTGAGGTTTGAAGATGTGGGTGGTGGGCGTCGTGCCGATGGGCTTTTGCCAGCGGTCCTCCCACCATAAGAGGGCAGTCTTTTCCTGTGCGCCGGCGATCGAGATACGAAAAGCGTCATCGAGCTCAAGTCCCAGCGGCGCGGCGGCGAGGTTTGCGAGAATGTGGGCGATCTCGTCGTCGCTTACCGGCTCGGCCTCGACCACTTTGAGGGGCTTTGGCTCGTAACCCGCCTCCAGGAACTGAAGGGCGCCAACGCAGTCACGCCCGACGATGGACAGGAGACTGTAAGCGTCGGTGCCATCGGCGCCAATTCGCTCGGCAATGCGTCTGCGAATGTTGTCATTGTCGGGCAGCAGATTGTCGAACACGGCCAGTACGGGCGCGCCTGTGTAACGCTGGTCGCTAAGCGGCAGCGACAAGGAAACGGGGATCGCAAACTCCCAAGCGAGCCAGTCAGGGGAATAGCGAAAGTCGATGGCCGCGTTGGCGGCGCGGCTAAGCCAGCCGAGGAGACGACCGTTAAGATGGACGGCCAGCGTCGAAGAGCGGCGCTTGGCCATCAGAAGAGGTCGTCCAGATCGGGCTGCGCCGTCGAGCGCGTCTCGAGCCGCATTTCCAGCTTCAGCTCGGTCATGACCTTGAACAGGGAGTCGAGCGTCCCGCCCTCGCCATTTTCAAAGCTCGAAATCGTTGCTTGGCGCAGGCCGACCTTCTGACCGAGGTCCGTCTGGGTTAGTTCAGCAGCGCGCCGCGCTTCCCGAAGTGCGGTGCCAAGGATTTGGGCTGATCGGATCACTGTGCGCATCATACTCTCATACGAATTTCCGTATGATTCATAAATATGCGCTTTCTCGTATTTTACAAGCAAATACGGAGAACCGTATTATATCAGTTTATGCGGAATAGCGTATAGACCAGCACCCAGTACAGCCGCCGGCCAACAATAAAGACTGCTTCTCCGAAGGCTCGCCTGCCGGAAAGTGGTTATACCCTGACAGAGTACATCGGTTTTGTTGCAAAACTGTTGGCGGGGATTCACGCAGGGAATCCCGCCGTCAGTTTTGCAACAAAACCATTGGCGATTAGAAAGCGTAATCCAGGCGCACGCCGATCGTGCGACGGCCTTCGCCGGCCACCGTTTGCAGGTAGCTGCCGGTCGGGCCGAACGGCAGCGGGCGCAGGCGCGCGATGAACAGCTGGTCGGCCAGGTTGCGGCCATAGACGCTGATCCGCATCCGCCCGTCCATCGCACCGACGCCGAGCGTGCCGTTGAGCAGGCCGTACGCAGGCATCCGCGTGCCGGGGTCGCCCGCGACGCTCAGCGTGCTCGCACGGTGCGACCAGTTGAGGCTGCTGAACATCTTCAGCGTCTCGGTCAGCCGCGGCTCGTAATTGACGCCGAGGTTGTAGACGACGCGCGGCGCGAGGATCACGTCGGTGTTGGTCGCGTCGTTGATCGTCGACGCGCCCTGCTGGTAGCAGCCCGGACCTGCCGCTGCATTGACCGGCTGGCCAGCGTAGCAGCCGACCAAGAAGCCCTTATATTGCGAGTGGTTATAGGTCACGTTAGCGCTCAACGTGAGATCGCGCGTTGCCCGGAAGTTGGTGCTGAGTTCGAACCCGCGCGCCTCGACCTTTGGCGCGTTGCCGAGCAAGCCGAGATAGTCGCCGCTCGGCTGCAGGATGAAAGTGTTGGCCTGGAAGTTGTAGAAATTGGTGATGTAGCCGGTCAGGTTGACCGTCAGGCGCCGGTTGAGGAACTGCGACTTGATGCCCGCCTCGAATGAGTCGACATTTTCCTGCTGGACCGGGCGCAGCACGCCGCGGCTGGTACCGATCGCCGGCGCCTTGTAGCCACGCGCATAGGTAGCATAGAGCATGATGTCGCGCGTCGGCTTGTACTGGATCGTTCCCTTGCCGGTGAACGCGGTCGCCTTGGCGGAACCCGTAACCGCCGGCGGAATGGTGCCGAGATAGGTGTAGGGCTCGTCGGTGGTCGGGGCAGAATCGCCCCGGACATCGTCATGCGTCAGGCGGAACCCGCCGATCAACGTGAGCTGGTTGGAGAGGTGCAGATTCCCCTCGCCGAACGCCGCGTAGCTGCGCTGCTGCGAGCCATAGGCCGAGCCCGAACCAACAGGATTGATGTAGGTCAGCGCAGGCAGATCGGTACGGTTGCGTTTGCCGGCCTGCGCCTCGAACGCGCTGGCGTCCTGCCGGTAATAGAATAGCCCGAGGATGTAATCGAACGTCTTGCCCTTGGGCGAGTTGAGCCGAATTTCTTGCGAGAACTGGTTCGCCTTCAACCGGTTGCGGTTGAGCGTGTAGAAATCGGTCGCGGTGTAATCGGGATCGTTGAAATTGCCGCTCTTCTGTTCCTTGTACGCCGTGATCGAGGTCAGCGTGTAATCGCCGAGCGAGGCGGTGATGTTCTCGGAAATGCCCTTCTGCTCGACATAGCCATACCACGGATTGTTCGCGAGATAGGTCTGGTTCTCGGTCCCCGCGGCGAAACCGTACTGCGCAAACAAAGTCGCGTAATCGAGGTTGGTCTGCGAGTTCGCCGCTGGCGGGGTCGCATAGGCGGTCAGGCTGCGGACGTTTTCAATGACGTTGTAGCCATCGTCCTTATGGTCGAAGTATTCCGCGGTGGTGATCGCCTGGATGTCCGGGGTCGCCTGCCAAAGCAGCTTGCCTCGCAGCGCCACGTCGCGATAGCCGCCTTCCTTGGTTTTGGTGAAGGCGTTGAACAGGTAGCCGTCGCGCTTTTGATAAGTCCCCGAAATGCGCGCTGCGAGCGTCTCGCTGATCGGCAGGTTCACGGTGTTCTCGACCTGCGTCTCGTTGTCGGTGCCGTAGCGGACCGAGCCCTTGACGCTGGTGACACCGATCTGCGGCTTGCCGGTTACGACGAACACTACGCCGGCCGAGGCGTTCTTGCCGAACAGCGTGCCCTGTGGCCCTTCGAGCACTTCGACGCGCTCGACATCGGCGAAGGTGTTGAAGCCGATTGAGCGCGGCAGGCCCTGCACGACGTCGTCGAGCACAACCGAGACCGACTTTTCGAGGTTATAGTCGAAGCTCTGGCTGCCAAAGCCGCGGATCGAGAAGCCAGCGCCCTGCGAATTGTTGAAGGTGAGCGAGGGGACGACATACTGCAGGTCGGATGCCGAAGTGTAACCCGACTTGGCGAGCGCTTCGCCGCTGACCGCGGTGATCGCGACCGCGACGTCCTGCAGCCGCTCGGCGCGGCGCGTGCCGGTGACGATGATGTCGCCGCTGGTCTCGGGCGCGGCGATGACGGGATCCTTCGCACCGGCGGCGGGGTTCGGATTCAGCGTCTGCGCGACGGCGACGCTTGAAAGGCCGGTGGTGCCGAGCAAGGCTGCAGCGAAGCCGGCGCGGACGATCGAAATGCGGGTCATCATGTCGTGTTCCTCTCCAGGAGTTTCTGTTTTTGGACGCAAGGGTCCGGTCGCCGGGATCGCGTGTGAACGATTCCGGCAGCGCGGTAATGCGAAGAAATGGGTGGTGCCAACCTCAAGGGGCCGAGCCCCTGCCCGCGCGACGCGGATGGCATGAAGCCTGCGTTGGTGTCGTCGCGGTGTCGATCCATCTCCTGTGGCGACCGGCTCTTCGGGCCGGTCTTCGCTGTCCCGTCTATTGACTGGGGATCGCTTGTCAATCTGAAATTTCAGATCGAAATGTTGCGGCCTACCAGTGCCACAAGGTCCCGTCGTTCAGTCGCGCCACGTCGAGATAGGCACGCTTGTAAGGATAGCGTGCTGCCAGCTCTTCGTTGAACTCGACACCGTGACCGGGTTTCTCTCCGCTCAGAAGATAGCCGTCCTCGAGCCGCCATTCTTGCGGGAATACCTCCTGCGCCTCGGGCGGATGGAAGGCATATTCCTGAATGCCGAAATTGGGCACCCAGCGGTCAAGATGCAGCGCCGCGCCCATCGTAATCGGCGACATGTCGGCGGCACCATGGCTGCCCAGGCGGACATGGTGCAGCCCGGCGAGATCGGCGATGCGGCGGACATGCGTGATCCCGCCGGCATGGACCGGCGTGGTGCGGATGAAGTCGATCAATCCTTCCTGGATCAGCGTGCGGCAATCGTGGATCGAGTTGAACACCTCGCCCACTGCGAGCGGCGTCGTGCTGTGCTGCCGGATGAGGCGGAACGCCTCCTGGTTTTCCGCCGCGACGAGATCCTCGAGCCAGAACAGGTCAAATTCTTCGACCGACTTGGCGAGCCGTGCGGCCTCCTGCGGCGTCAGGCGGTGATGCGCGTCGTGAAGCAGGTGCAGATCTTCGCCGACAACGTTGCGAACATGGTTGAGGAGCCGCGGCATGTGGCGCAGGTACTTCGGCGTGTCCCATAAGGTCTCGCGCGGGCGCTTATAGGCCTGCGGGGCTACGCCGACCTTGTCGACGCCATAGGTGATCGGCATACCAGGGATAGCGCTCTGGACGCGCACGGCCTTGAAGCCTCGCTCTGTCAGCTCGACGACCTTGTCGGCTGTTTCCTCGATCGTCTCCCCTGCGGCGTGGCTGTAGCTCAGCATCTTCTCGCGGCTCGCGCCGCCTAGCAGCTGGTAGAGCGGCATGTTGGCGGCCTTGGCCTTGATATCCCAAAGCGCGACGTCGATCGCGGCGATCGCCGCCATGCCGATCGGCCCGCGACGCCAGTACGCACCCCGATAGAAATACTGCCAAGTGTCCTCGATCGCGCTGGCATCGCGGCCAATCAGCGCCGGGCAGAGGTGATCGGTCAGATAGGACGCGACCGAAAGTTCGCGCCCGTTGACGGTCGCATCGCCGATCCCGGTGATGCCAGCGTCCGTCTCGATCTTGAGCGTGACGAAATTGCGGCCGGGCGAACAGACGAACACTTGAGCGTTGATAATTTTCATTGTTAGTTAGGTCCTGAAGTCAAACGGTTGTGGAGGTCGGTTCCGGGATCGGCGCGACGCTTCCCATCACGACGGTGAAGAAGAACACGCCGACCGCGAGGACGCCGCCCGCAAGCAGGAAGGCGCCGCTGAACGAATGCGTCGTGGCGACGATCAGGCCGGTCGCGGCAGGTGCGACGATGCCGCTGATGCTGTTCATGAAGTTCATGATTCCGCCGATGGTCCCTGCCCCGCCGCGAGGTGCGATCAGCGACGGCAGCGACCAACTGGCTGGTGCGGCGGCAGCAAGCCCGCTCAGCGACAGCGTGATCCAGCCGATCGCCCAATAGGGATCATGCGTCATCCCCGCGCCGAACACCGACAGACCCGTGACCATACCGGCGACGATGATCGACTTGCGTACCTTGGTCTCGTTCCAGCCGCGCCCGACGAGATGGTCGATCAGCCAGCCGCCGACCACCAGATCGGACGCCGTGGCGCACAGCCACGGCACGATCGTGAACCCAGCCGACGACAGCAGATCCATCTTCATTTCCTGGACGAGATAGCCGGGCAGCCAGAAGATGAAGAAGGCAAAGGCATAGCCGTAACAGGCAAAACCGATGCTCAAACCCCAGATCTTGCGCTGGCGCAGCAGATAGCCAAGCAGCGATAGACCGCCGGTGCTGGCGACACCTTCGGCGGTGGCGCCGCCGGCAACGATATACGCTCGCTCCTCGCCGGTCAGCCGAGTGTCCTCGCCGGGCTCGCGGTAGATGCGGCGGAAGACCACGAAATACAGCAGCGAAAGAAAGCCAGTGGCGATGAACGCTCCGCGCCAGCCGAGCGTGACAACGAGCAGTGCCACCACGGGAATGGCGATGACGTTGGAAAATTTGGCGGCGGCATCGAACATGGCCGTGGCAAAGCTGCGCTCGGCGCGCGGAAACCAGTATCCTATCGCCTTGGCATTGGCCGGGAAAGCCGGCGCCTCGGCGATGCCGAGCAGCAATCGCGCGATGAACAGGCTGCCCATCCCGATCGCTGCGCTGGTGACGAACGAGGCAAGCGCCCAGAGCACGATGCTGATCGTCATCACGCGCCGCACGCCGTAGCGATCGAGCAGCAGTCCGACCGGGATCTGGAGCGAGCCATAGGTCCAGCCGAACGCGCCGAGCAAAAGCCCGACGGTAAGGCTGTCGATCGCGAAATCCTTCTGGATCGCGGGCGCCGTGACGGTCAGGATGACACGGTCGAAATAATTGACGATCACTCCGACGCCGAGCAAGGACGCGATGATCCAACGGCGCCGCCCTACCGGTTTCTGGGTCGCCAGCGTGGCCGTTGCCATGTCCCGAATCTCTCCTATTGCGCTTATCGTTGTTCTGAAATTTCAGTTCGAATAGGAGCACGGCGCTTGGCTGTAAAGCTAGGATGCGCCACAAGGCGGGCCGGATCGTATCCAAGCGACTGGAGCGGTAGGGAATTCGGCGTTGCAGATCGTTAGTTTATCTCAACAGGCCTATGATCGCCTCGAAGCGCTGATCGTTACCACAGACCTCGCGCCGGGTGCGCGTACAACTCTCGGCGAACTCGAACGCCTTTCCGGATTCGGCCGTACGCCAGTTCATGATGCGGTCAAGCGCTTGTCGACCGCGCGGCTCGTCCATGTCCAGCCGCGCTCGGGCCTGCGCATCGCCCCGCTCGATTTGGATGAGGAACGCCTTCTGCTGCCCGTGCGAATCGAAATGGAGGCGATTGCCTGCAAGCTCGCCGCGCAGCGCGCTGATGCCGAGCATATCGCACAACTCTCCGCTGCCGCCGAGGCGTTGCGTGCCGGTCGCGACAGCATGACGCTCGCCGAATTCAACGTCGTCGACAGCGAGTTGAACGCGGTAATCCTGGCCGCGTCAGGCGAGATGATGCTCGGCAACACGCTGCTGCCGCTACAGACGCTTTACCGCCGCTCGGGCTGGCTGTTCCAGACGCACGTCGCCCCCGCAGGCTCGATCGCCGACATCGTCACCGCGCATCTCGACCTGCTCGACATCATCATCAGCCGCGACCCGGTCGCGGCCGAGCATATGGTGCGTGCCATGCTGTCGGAGGTCTATTCCTCGCTGCAGAAGCTACAGAAATTCAAAATCGTGGAAAGGTTTATCTGACACGCTGAAGCTGCGCGTCGACGCGGCCTGCATTTTGGACCATTTGTGCCCACCTCAGAACTGCAAAGAACTTTTCGCTGCTTCGTTCACACTTTGATGCGGCTGCCGCGATACTCTGACTAACGATCTGCCCCAAAGCACGAAGCCGCTGCGCGGCATTGGTGTTGGTGGTGAGGTAGCGCCTTTGCGGTGAGGTTTGGCCCGGCGGCAGCGGCGGCAGACGATGGAGTTCCTTCAACCAAAGGAACTTGATCATGGCGATTGTACCGATCGAACGACCCGTCACCCCGCTGCGTCAGCGGATGCTCGACGACATGGCGATGCGCGCGATGCGGTCGCGGACCCAGCATGATTATATCCGCCACGTCCGCGCCTTCGCGGCTTTCCTCGGGCGCTCGCCCGATACCGCGACCGCCGAGGATGTGCGCCGCTTCCAGCTTCACCAACGCGAGCAGGGTGTCGGAGAGTCCACGATCAACGGCTCGGTATCGGCACTGCGCTTCCTGTTCGACGTGACGCTCGAGCGACCCGACCTGTCGCGGCGGCTGGTGCTGGCGCGTCGTCCCAGGAAGCTGCCCGACGTGCTGAGCGTCGATGAGGTGGGACGGCTGCTCGAGGCGGCACCGGGCATCAAGTACCGGGCGGCGCTGGGCGTGGCCTATGGCGCTGGCCTGCGCGTGTCGGAGGTCGCGCACCTCAAGGCCGACGATATCGACAGCAAGCGGATGCTGATCCGGATCGAGGAGGGCAAGGGCCGCAAGGATCGTAACGCCATGCTGTCGCCGCAGCTGCTCGAGCTGCTGCGGCTGTGGTGGCGCGAAGGCAAGCGGCGCAGTGTCCTTCTGCCGCACGGCTGGCTCTTTCCAGGGCGCAGCTACACCGACCCGATCTCGACCCGGCAACTGCACCGCGCGGTCTGCGAGGCGGCCGAGGCGGCGGGGATTCGAAAGCGCGTCAGCCCGCACACGCTGCGGCACAGCTTCGCCACTCACCTGCTCGAACAGGACGTCGATATCCGCGTGATCCAGGTGCTGCTCGGGCACAGCAAGCTCGAGACGACCGCGCTCTACACCAAGGTCGCAACGCGCACGATCCGCGCCGTGACCAGCCCGCTCGACCGGCTGATGGCGCTCATGGAGGGCAAGACGCCGCCCGGTTGACGCCCTCGTGCGGACCTCCCTCGAGGTCGCCAACATCTTTCGCGGCGCTGGTCCCGCATATCGAACGGCGCATGCGGGGCACCTGAGCCTGCACCAGCTGAAGGTCATGTCGGCGATCGAACATTGCCGTACCGCCGTCATGGGCGGTCACGTCGAAGCCTGCACCGACTGCGGGCATTGGCGGGTGGCCTATAACAGCTGCCGCAACCGACACTGCCCGCGGTGCCAGGGTGCCGCCGCGCGCGCCTGGCTGGCCGAGCGTGAGGCCGACCTGCTCCCGGTCGGTTACTTCCATGTCGTGTTCACGCTGCCGGCCGAGGTCGCCGATATCGCCCTCCAGAACAAGGCCGCGCTATACGGCCTGCTGTTCCAGGCGGCGTCCGAGACGATGACCACCATCGCCGCCGACCCCAAGCATCTTGGCGCACGCATCGGCATCACCGCTGTCCTTCATACGTGGGGATCGGCGATGACCCATCACCCGCACATCCACATGATTGTGCCGGGCGGCGGGCTGTCGCCCGACGGCAGCCGCTGGGTGTCGTCGCGCCCGGCGTTCCTCTTGCCGGTGCGCGTGCTCGGCAAGCTGTTCCGCCGCCTGTTCCTCACCCGACTGATGGCGCTGCGCGACACCGGGCGGCTCGGCTTCTTCGGAAGCATGGGCCATCTCGCCGACCGGCGTGCGTTCCTGCGCCACCTGTCGCCGGTCCGGAAGAAGAACTGGGTCGTCTACGCCAAAGCACCGTTCGCGGGACCAGAGGCGGTGCTCGCCTATCTGTCGCGCTACACCCACCGGGTGGCGATCTCGAACGGCCGGCTGCTGCGCTTCGACGAGACCGGCGTGACGTTCCGCTACAAGGATTACCGCCGAGACGGAGCCGACCGCCAGCAGACCATGACGCTCGCGGCCGATGAGTTCATCCGCCGCTTCCTGCTCCATGTCCTGCCAAAAGGCTTCCACCGCATCCGTCACTACGGCCTGCTCGCCGGTGCCACCCGCAAGGGGCAGCTCGAGCGGATCCGTGAGCTACTTGGCGTTGCACCGCCGGCCATCACCGATGCGCCGACCGGGCCGGAAGACGTTCGACCGCCATGTCCATGCTGCGGCGGGCACATGGTCGTCATAGAGACCTTCGAACGCTGGCGGCAGCCGCGCGCACCGCCGCAGAGCACCGCATCGACCGGGACGACCACGCCATGACCCCGCATGGCTCAGCTTCATCCCGCCACGCAGGTCTTGCGGTTCCGGCGATGCTGCCGCTCGTGCTGGCAACATCACCGACTGCATCAGCGGCACCTTCAACCTGCGATCATGGGCAAGATGCACCCCGGACACTGCCCCTCGGGACCATGATCTCGGCCGCCGATACGCGCCTCGACAGCCGTCACACGCGCCGCACAGCCGGGCCAAACTCGAAATCCCCATAGCCAGTACACGTGGCCCGCGGCTTCCTGCTTTGGAGGATATCGTACGCCTCACGGCATCCGATTTCCTTCACAATCATGGACGCTCAGCGCCCTTCTTGCGCTTCCCAGCGCCGGACACGCATTCATCGGTGGCGATCGCCCTGCAGCGCGGATGAAATGGCGAAATTTGGGACAAGCCGTCGTTCGCCGCGTCCGGTGAGAATAGCCGCTTTAGCCAGAAGCCGACGCTACACCTTGTCCCGGCGAGCTCTGCCAACGCCAATGTCGGCCTGCCTCATGGTTTTTAGCGCGTTCTGGCCTATGTCCGCGAAGGAATGTTCTGCTTGATTTACGATGTGCGGAGTATGCTGGACAGAGTCCGACGGTCGCGGCCTCAGTCGAACAATTTGGCGGCTGTCCTAGCGATCAGATCGCCTTGGTGTCGGGCGCCGGCGAGGTCGATTTCGGTAGGCATGCGTAAACCGTCACCACCTGCTACAGTCGTTGCGCCATACGGAGCGCCGCCAACTATCTCATCGACGCTCATCTGGCCTTGATGGCTATAAGGCAGCCCGACGATCGTCATGCCAAAATGTAGCATATTCGTGATGATCGAAAACAGCGTCTGCTCTTGCCCGCCGTGCTGGGTTGCGCTGGCCGTAAAGGCACCGCCAACTTTGCCGTTGAGCGCACCCCGCGCCCAGAGGCCACCTGCCTGATCGAGAAACGCCGCCATCTGCGATGACATACGGCCAAAGCGCGTGCCGGTGCAGATGATGATAGCGTCATAGCCTTCCAGTTCCGCGATCGAGGCGATCGAGGCGGACTGCGACAGCTTGAAATGGGATGCGCGTGCTACCTCTTCGGGAACGGTTTCGGGCACGCGCCTGACGTCGACTGTCGCGCCTGCCGCGCGCGCCCTCTGCCATTGCATTGGCGAGCGTTTCGATATGCCCATAGCTCGAATAATAGAGGACAAGAACTTTGCTCATGATCGTATCGCTCGCGGTTTGAGAAATGGTTGAGGTGCGTGCCCGAAACGCTCGCCGCTGCGGCTACTCCCGGAATTCTCCGACTTCGGTAAAGACGATCTGCGCGAACCCGTCGGCGGTATCGTCCCGGTTCCAGTCGCGCTGCAATTCGCATGCGAGCTGGATCCAGCTGATGGGTTTCGCGCCAGCCTGGATGACACGCTGAAGACCTGCGCGATGCGCCTCTTCAGACGTGCCGGCGATGGCATCGACCACAGGATAGACTTCAAAGCCCGCGTGTAGCGCATCGAGCGCCGGGAACACCAAGCAAACCTCGGTCCACAGCGCCATCATAATCAACTTCTTGCGCCCAGTGGCGATCACCGCTGCGACAAACTCTTCATCCTCCCAGGCATTAATCGCGGTCCGGTCGATCGGTATCACGCCGGGCAGCGCGTCTGTGATCGGAATGGCCGTTGGCTTGTTGAGACCTGTCTCTACATTGACCGTCGATAGGATGACCGGCAGCCCGTAGAGCTTGGCCGTCTTGGCGACTGCAACCACGTTGGACACGAGCGCACGCTTGTTCATCGTGGAGATCGAGCCCACCTGGACCGGCTGGAAATCGATGATCAGCACGGCTGCGTTCTGCGGGGTCAGCATGTGATCGGCGATCGGGTCACGAATGGTTGAGGGCGATGTCATGATAGTCGGCTCCTTCAGGCGGCATCTCGATAGCGTCGATCCTAGTGGCATGCGCAGGGCCGACCATCGGGCGGCGGACGGGTCCGGGGTCTGTCCGATCGATGGATCGGCAAGTCATCCTTTTGATGGAGTGCGGCCAGCCACTTCCGGCGCTATGATGGGCGCACCTGCCACGGGACTCGACGGGATAGCCGGCGCGAGCTTTCGTCGTCACCCGATCCGGAGGGAGTGATCCGATGCTGCGAGAGGAGGCTTCCGCCGAGACGGTGGCGCTTCGTCAGGCACTGGCAAGCGCCCGGGAGGAGGTCGCGGCTCTAAAGGCACGCCTCGCCATTGCTGAGGCGGACGCCGCGGAACTCTGCGAGCTTCGCGATTTGTTCGACGAGGCACCGATCGCCTACATCCATGAAGGTGTGGACTCGCGCTTCATCCGCGCCAATCGCGCGGCCGGCGATCTGCTCGGCATCTCGCCTGAAGCGATCGACGGGACCGTCGGGATGTCGTTCATCTCGATGGCGCCGGAAACCCAGAGGCGTT
>NZ_JBSSBX010000001.1:2210000-4711025 GCF_054059235.1 Sphingomonas sp. UYP23 | reverse complement strand
ATGAGAACCCATCACATGTCATCTAAACCCCGCTCGCGCTTGCGAGCAAAACACACAACACCCTGTCGCGGGGTGGAGCAGCCCGGTAGCTCGTCAGGCTCATAACCTGAAGGTCACAGGTTCAAATCCTGTCCCCGCAACCACCGCCATAGAACTACAAACGCCGCCCTTCGGGGCGGCGTTGGCGTTTGTGGCGAAGGCGAACAACCCTGCGGTCTTAGCTACCACCTCCGCCTCGGCACCACGCTCCCCGTCGGGATAGATCGTCACGCTCTCAATAAGCGTCGCCAATATCTCGGCGGCCTCGCCGCGTACCGATTGCTGATCCAGTGACTCCCGCAGCGCACCGACCTTCTGTTCGAACAGGCGCAGCAGAGCCGGATGCGGCAGGATCGTAGCTGCCGGCCGCATCGTTGGGCGAAGCGCAAGCAGCGTCTCCAGCCGAGCCTTCTCGACCTCGCGCTCACCCAGCATGTTGAGCAGGGTGGGGCTTGCGACACCTGACAACATATTGACCGCGAGATTGTCGATTTCTAGCTGGATGACCGTAAGACGCGCGCTCGCGTCGTCGGCGTCGCGACTACTCGCCTGGGTCACGCGCTCGACCTCGCGTTGAAACTCTTGGGCGAACAACCGGGCATGCGCCTCGGTGAGCAGGTGATGCTGGAGAACGGCGAGCGTGGCGGTTTCTAGCGGTCCCTTCCGAACCGAAACTGTATTCCCGCAAGTGCCGCGTTCCTTCTGGCCGGCACACCGATAATAGTCCTTGCCGCTGATCGTGTAGCCCGAGCCGCAGCAGCTGCAACGGATGAGGCCGGATAGGAGATGCTTTTTGCGATTTTGCCCAGCCAACGTGGCATGGCTACCCGGTCGGCTGCGCTGCTCGATCTGTTTCTGCACCGTTGTCCACTGGGCGTCGTCGATGATGCGCAGGTCGGGCACGTCCACCTCAACCCACTCGGAGCGGTCGCGCAGGCGATAGCGGCGCTCGCGCTTCTCGCTGTCCGGGTTGCGCCGCCATTGGCGACGTCCCCACACCAGCCGACCGACATAAAGCGGGTTGTTGAGAATGCCGGTTGCCTTGGCGGGGTCACCCCTGATGGTGGAGGCGTTCCACTGTCCGCCGCGAGGACCCGTGATCCCGTGGCGATTGAGACCGGTTGCGATCTGGATAGATGAGCGACCCGCAGCGAACTCGTCGAATATGCGCCGGACAACCTGCGCCGCAGGTTCGTCGACCTCTAGCAAGCCACGGATTAGCTCGCCGCGTGCGTCGAGCTTGATAACCCTCTTGAAGCCATAGGCACGACCGCCGGCAAATCGGCCTGCCAACACGGCTGCCTCCATGCCCCGCACAGTCTTGTCGATGAGATGCTTGAGGAAGATCGCGCCGAGCAAGCCGGCGACTGCGAACTTGATCTCATCGACGTGGCCTTCCGAAACCGTGTGAAGAGCTACTCGGTGGTACATCAGTTTCTTGCCGAGGAATGCCACATCTTCTGCATCTCGCGCCAGCCGATCTAGCGCCTCGCAGACGACCATGTCGACCGCTCCAATTTCGATGTCCCGCAGCAGCTTCTTCAACCCGGGCCGGTCGCGGCGATAGCCCGACTGTTCGGGATCCAGATAAGTCGCCACGACCGTTCCGCCGAGATAATCTACAAGTTTCCCGCAGGATGCAGTCTGATCGGCGCTTGAGGTCGCCGTCTGCAACGCGGTCGAGTGGCGACCGTAAAGCACAATGCGGGGTGCGGCCTGTGTTAGCATGAGGAACGGCTTTGTTGCATAATTACGCGAGAGCATGACCGACGTTTTACTTGAAGATGTTATTGGATGCGGACGGTCACCGGCGTTCCTATTTCGGAGAACCGATTGAGAATTGCAGCACGGACTTTGAGCTCGGTAATCTGACGATCGAAGGTGCGGGCGACAACGCGCTGGCCCAGGAGTTTGAAGCAGTGCATTTTGGTCTCGACCAGACTGCGGCGATGATAGCCGCTCCACTTTTTCCAGATTGCGCGACCAAGCCGCTTTGTCGCGCGTAGCGCTCCATTGCGTGCATCGACGCCGGGACCGCCTTCTGCCCATGGTTGCCCGTTGCGGCGGACCGGGATGACCGCATCGGCACCGCGCCCGGCAATAGCGGCATGGCAGTCCCTGGTATCATAAGCGCCATCTCCGCCGACGCTGAGTATCCGCTCGTCTCCGGGAATTTGCGCCAGGAGAACGGGCAGCGTCGGTGCGTCACCAATGGCATTCGTCGTGACCTCAATGGCCCGGATATCCAGCGTCCCAGCATCAATCCCGAGATGCACCTTGCGCCACTGGCGACGGTAGGACGGTCCGTGTTTGCGCGTCTTCCACTCGCCTTCTCCCGTCATTTTGATCCCGGTGCTGTCGACCAGCAGGTGCAGTCCGCCCGAGCTGATCCGCCCGCCGAGGTTGACCTTCAACGTCTTCTGCCGTCGGCACAGCGTCGTATAATCCGGCACCGACCAATCCAGCCCCGCCATTTTGATCAGGCTCGAAACCAACCCCGTCACTTGCCGCAAAGGCAGGTTGAACAGCGTCTTCAGCGTCAGGCACAGCTCTATCGCGCTGTCTGAAAACCGCATCGGGCGACCAGGGCGACCACACGGCTTCGAAAGCCAGTGCATCTCCGGATCAAACCATATTTCCAGCGACCCACGCCGCTTCAGCGCCGCATTATACTCAGGCCAGTTCGTCGTACGATACACAGGTGCGGCAGGTTTGGGCATTACGCCTATCTATACCGCTCGATTCCCTGCGTGAATCCCCGCCATCAGTTTTGCAACAAAGCCATTTACCAGGAACAATGGACGGCCTCGACGTCATCGAACACATGCGCAAGTTGCTCGACTACACTCTTCCGGGCATTATTTTGACGGGTGACATTTCCAAAGCGACACAGGCGAAGATCGCTAGCAGCGACTGCTTGCTTCTGAGCAAGCCGGTGAAAGCGCAAGAGCTCACCGCAGCCATCGAGACGCTGCTCGGGAGCAGCGATTCACATACCATACTTCCAAACTTTAAGCATGACGCCACGTCGGACGCCGTGATCATCGTGGTCGATGATGATGCAGATGTGCGGATGTCGATCCGAGATGTTCTCGAGGATGACGGCCATGTGGTCGAGGAGTTTCCGGATGCCGAATCCTATCTCGCCGCCTACAGATCGGACCGCGAGGGATGTCTGCTGCTCGATGCCGGACTACCCGGCATCAGCGGACTCGAATTGCTGAAGCGGCTGCAGGATATGGGCAGTCCAATGCGGACGATCATGCTGACAGGCAGCAATGACCTCACGCTGGCAATTTCGGCAATGAAGGCCGGCGCATGCGATTTTATCGAGAAACCCGTCGGCAAAGACGCATTGATGGCGAGCATCAGGAGGGCGCTCTCCGAGTCACATGATGTAACAATAGTGTATGCCTTTGAGGAAGCGGCAGCGCGGCACCTGGCGGGGCTTACCCCGCGCCAGCGCGAGATAATGAGCCTTGTTCTTGCCGGTCATCCGAGCAAAAATATAGCGGTCGACCTGGGCATCAGTCAGCGAACGGTCGAAAACCACCGGGCTTCGATTATGAAGAAGATGGACGCACGATCACTGCCGGAGCTTGCGCGACTGGCACTCGCTGGTAAAGATAAAAGCTCGACTTTCCGCGTTTAGCTTCACCCGCCCGGGGCGGGTTGCATCACGTATCGGCCTTTCGCCCATACTTATAAGTGAAATTATAAGGAATATTGGCGGAGGTGTTTGAAGTCTTTAAAAACTATTTTGTGAACATGTTGAGCTCCGTAGGTCGCGGCCTCATCAACTGATGATCTGCGCGAGCTCGTGGATGTTGTGCCCGATGTCATGGTTCTGCTGTTTCGACGCCGAACTACATCCAGCTAGCGTAGTCACTGCGTCAGCGGGCGCCCCAACCGCCCATCCCACTATCATCCCCGGGTATCCCGAACACGACGCTGCCTCTATCCGCCATCGAAGCGTGCCCGCGCGCATACCCGACCGCACCTTCCACCGCTTCGATCGTCGTGACATGGCCGGGATCAACGAGCATCGTGTTGCCGTCAATGTTCGTCACGGCGGCAAGCGGCACGAAATGGTGGAGGCCGTCGGCAAACCCTTCGCGTGTCAACTCGACGACGTAGTCTTTTACTTGATCCACGGTACCGACATGAAGACCGTGGGTATCGCGTACCGTCATGCCGTGCTTGATTTCCTGTGCTGTAAACATCGCGATTTCCTTCTGAAGATAGCCAGTCGGCTGATATTTCTCACAAAACTCTTTCGTCCGCGACGCCTGATATTATCAGGCGCGATCGGACGCGGGCTCGGTATGCCGCGGCGCGCCTCGGGCACCGGCGGCCGGTGGCGCTTTGTCACGAGCATCACCGTTGGACTTTGCGTCCGCGGCGGTCTCCAGCAATGTCAAAAATGGCTTCACGATGTCGATTGGCATCGGGAACACGACGGTACTGTTCTGTTCGGCACCGATCTCGGTGAGCGTCTGGAGATAGCGAAGCTGCATTGCGGCGGGTATGCTGGAAAGGATGGTCGCCGCGTTCACCAGCGTCTGAGAGGCTTGGAATTCAGCTTCGGCATGGATGACTTTCGCACGGCGATCGCGCTCTGCCTCAGCTTGTTTGGCGATCGCGCGCACCATGTTGTCGGATAGTTCGACGGTGCGAATTTCGACATTGCTGACTTTGATACCCCACAACTCGGTCTGTGCGTCAAGAATGCTTTGCACGTCGCTACTCAACTTCTTGCGCTCCGAGAGCATCTCGTCGAGCTCATGCTGCCCTAGAACCGCGCGCAATGTCGTCTGGGCCAGCATGTTCGTCGCGGGCAGATAATCCTGAACCTGGATGATCGCGTGCTCGGGGTTACTGACGTTGAAATAGAGGACGGCATCGACTTTCATCGAGACGTTATCGCGGGAAATGACATCCTGGCTGGGTATCTCGATCACCTGGATCCGCAGATCGACCCGCACCATCTGCTGAATGAACGGCACGAGCAGGACGAGACCTGGCCCCCTGACCCGCTTGAAGCGCCCGAGCGTGAACACCACGGCGCGTTCATATTCGCGCAAAATCTTGATGCTCATCGTCGCGAGCACGAGCAACGCGATAATGGCAATCGGCGCTAGATAGGCGATCGGGGCGAACATGCTTCATTCCTCGGAGAGAGCGGTTCGTCGCGAATGTGCCCGAGGGGCCAGCGACGACTGTTACCAGCCAGGTTAGTACGCGGCGCCGCAAGGATGCAGGTTCGGAAAGTACCTACGGCCGAGCCGGCCGAGTCATCCGGTTCAGAACGACCGTCACCAATCGCAGATCAAATGGGTGCATCGCGACGCCGAACCCGGTCGTGGGACACGGCCGTAGTGCGGCCGAACTAGGTAGATTCCGTTGGTCGTCTTTGCTCGGGCAAGGCGTCATTCAGACATCATGGCGGTCCATTCGAACCGATCAAATATAACAGGCGGTTTCTGGAGAACCTTTAATGTCGTATATGAACTCGAACGGATCCTATTTTCTCTGGGACTGGATCCTGTGGATGGGTTTCATCTTCCTGGTGTTCTCAAGCATTGGCACTTGGGGGTACACGTATCGCGCCCACCGCAAATTTGACGGATCGCAACGCAAGGACGCGGCGACGATCTTGAATGAGCGCTACGCCAGTGGGGAAATTACGCGCGATCAGTATCGCGAGATGAAACTGGAAATCGCGGCCGTGTCGTAACCCCTCCCATGATGTGAACGGTAAGGGATGGCCGACCCCTTGATATCCGTTTCGGTGGCAACGCCGACCTCTGATTGCGGGCTGCAATGCCCTGCGCGGACGGGGAGTGCGCGTCGTACGACCGGCCAATCCAGCCTCGGTTGTTACGAAGGGCAGCTTACGGGCTGAAGGTTAGCTGCGTCACAAAGCGCAGCACGGCTGGCGCGATTGATCACCTTTTCTTTTTTGGGCTTGAGCTTTCTGCCATGAAATATTCCCTCATGCTCGGCATCGCGATCTCAGTCGGCTTCGGCCACGCTGCGTGCGCGCAAACGGTGCCCGGCGATGTCACGGTCCAGGACCAATGGTTTACCGGAACACTCGAGGCGCCGTCGCCAGCCCTGCCCAAAGCCGACCTGCTCGTCGTCAAGCCGTTTGTCATCTTCACGCGGACGGATGGAGCCTACGATTCCAAGGGCGAATATCATTCGACGTCGGACAGCGACACTTTCAAGACGGTCGTGCTGATGAAATATGGCATCACCGATCGGCTCAGCATTCAGGCGCTTCCGTCCATCGCGCATGTCGATGGCGGAAATAGTCATTACACGGGCTTGGGTGATCTTCCGATTGAAGCCGAATACCGCATCAACGACGAGAACAACAAGACCGGCTTTCCGTCAGTCACCGTTGCTGCTGGCCTGAATCTGCCGACCGGCAAATATGACGACTTACAAACGTCTTCGAGCGGCTTTGGCGGTGGCGCCTTGACGCTCAAGGAGCAGGTGCTGCTTCAGTCGTTGTTCGACACGCCAGGGGGGCATCCGATGCGCCTGCGCGCTTACGCCGCCGCATATCAACCGCTTGGCACGGCGTCGGTCGATAACATCAGTGCCTATGGGACGGGGCAGGGGTTTACCGGTCGCGTAAATCCAGGCGCGTCGGTGGTGTTGGGGGTCGGCGGCGGCTTCGCGTTCGACCAACGCTGGGTGGTCGCCATGGACCTGGTGTACAAGTCTGCCCGCGGCTTCCAGCTCGATGGGAACGACCCCGTCGATGGGCTTGTCCATTCCGAGAGTGGGCGGCGCTCGACCACGTCCTTCGCGCCTGCGCTTGAATATAATTTGTCCGGCCATTTGGGGATCATCGCCGGGGTCGATTTCTCGATCGCTGGTCACAACAGCACGTCCTATTTTGCTCCCCAGTTCGCCGTAAGCATGAGCTTTTGAGAAAACGCGTTCGGCTATCCGTCGCGCTGGTCAAATCAAGGATGGACGGCTCTCGAGCGTCACTCTCTGGGTATATTCCGATGCTGTCGTTGGTCCCGGCGGCCGGATACCTCGCTCTTCACAGACACAATGCAGTTTCGTGGGGGCTCCATGTCGACCCACGGCACCGCACGACCAAACTACGCAGACAAACATCCTTCCCCAATGGACCGAACAGCTGACTGCGCCATTTTCGGCAAAAGGAGCCCTCGGATTCCGGTCAGGTGACAGAATGCCCGATCCCATCGTGAGCCCATCTACAGGATAAAAGCCCAATGGCGAAAGCATCATCCTCGAGAAATTCCGGCAACAGATCGGGTGTCGAACCCCGCAAACCCGCCCCCATAGTCGAGCTCAAGCCGCTCTTTTTTGTGGCATGGCTGCTTTGCGCCATCTTCTATTTCTTTCAGTACGCCGTTCGCTCCGCCCCCGGCATCATGCAGGAGCAGTTGACGGCTGCCTGGGGTGGCAACCACATCGGCACGATCGTTTCGGCTTACTACATCGCCTATGCGGTGATGGCACTGGTAGCGGGCGTGCTGCTCGATCGCTATGGCGCACGCCGCACCATCCCGGTCGGGGTCGTCGTTGTCGGTATCGGGTGTTTGATCTTCGCCCAGGGCAGCCTGATCGCCGGCATGCTCGGGTATGTGCTGCAGGCGCTCGGCGCGATCTTCGCCTTTATCGGCTCATCCTATGTCGCCGCACGATACCTCCCGCAGCGCTTGCTGGCGCTGTTCATCGGGCTGACGCAATGCCTCGGCATGGCGGGCGCCGCCTTTGGCTCCAAACCGGTCCAAATGGCGATCGACCCGGCCGGCAGTTTTCACGTCGGCTGGCAATATGTGTGGGTCGCCTTTGCCATCGCCGGGTTCGTGCTTGCCGCCGCGATCTGGTTCATCATGCCGGACGAGGGGGGCGATAGCGCCAGCCATCACGCCCCGCTCTCTGCAAAGGCGCTACTGCATCCGTTCAAGATCATCTTCGGCAACATCCAGAGCTGGCTTGCCGGCATAGTCGGCGGCTTGCTGTTCCTGCCGACGACGATTGGCGCGCTCGTTTGGGCCACGTCGTTCCTGCATTCGGGCGAGCATATGACGATGGCGGCGGCGGCGTCCGACGCGTCGATGGTCCCGATCGGTTGGGTCATCGGTTGCCCGCTGCTCGGTTATATTTCCGACAAGCTTGGCCGTCGCAAACCCGTGCTGATTGGCGGCGCTCTGCTCATGCTGGTGGCTGGTTTGGCGGCGATCTACGTGCCGGTTGGCACCTTGCCACCCTATTCGGTCGCGCTCGTGCTCGGGATCGCGTCCGGGGCAGCGATGATCCCCTTCTCGATGATGAAGGAGGTCAACCCAACCGAGGTCAAAGGCACGGCTGCGGGGGTGATGAACTTCCTGGTGTTCGTCACGACCGGGCTGATGTCGCCGTTCATTTCCAAGCTGATGGCACCCTCGGTCGATGCTCCCCTGAGCCTGGAACAGTTCCAGATGGCGTTTCTCCCGCTGGTGGCCGGTGTGGTCGTGGCGATCGGTCTGAGCTTCTTCCTGCGCGAGACCGGGACTGCAGCCAAACCGACGGTCGCATCGGGCCGCTCGGCTTTGCTCGCTTAGCAGCGCAGCGCCTCCATCCATCCACTGACAAACTTCCTTAAAGGACCTCCAATGGACGTCACCGTTTTCGGCACGAAACCCTACGACCGCACCTTTCTGGATGCCGCGGTCGGCACCAAGCACAGTCTGCACTATCTCGACCTTCGCTTGACCGCGAAGACCGCGGTTCTTGCCAAGGGCTCGAAGGCGGTCTGCGCCTTCGTCAACGACCAAGTCGATGCAGATGTGCTCGCGGAATTCAAGCGGCTGGGCGTGGGACTGGTCGCGCTGCGTTCCGCCGGCTTCAACAACGTGGACCTGCCCGCTGCCAAGCGCCTCGGGATATCGGTCGCGCGCGTTCCGGCCTATTCGCCCGATGCGGTTGCTGAGCATGCCGTCGCGCTCATGTTGTCGCTCAATCGCAAGACGCATCTTGCCTATGCGCGGTTGCGCGAAGGCAATTTCGCGCTCGACGGGCTGTTGGGGTTCAACCTCGCGGGCCGCACCGTCGGTGTTATCGGCACCGGTAAGATCGGTAGTTGTGTCGCGAAAATCATGCTCGGCTTCGGCTGCAAAGTCGTCGCCTACGACGTCAGGCCGAATCCGGACTGTGAAGCGCTTGGGGTCACCTATGGCCCAATCGATGACATCCTAGCGCAAGCCGACATCATCACGCTCCACTGCCCGCTCACGCCGGCGACCAAGCACCTGATCAACGCGGCAGCGATCGCTAAGATGAAGCGCGGAGTCATGCTGATCAACACCAGCCGGGGCGGGATCGTCGATACGCTAGCCGTTACCGATGGCCTGAATAGCGGTGCCATCGGGTACCTCGGACTCGACGTCTACGAAGAGGAAAGCGACCTGTTTTTCGAAGATCTCTCGGACACGGTGATTCATGACGATCTGTTCGAGCGCCTACTGATGTTCCGCAACGTTCTGGTCACCGGTCACCAGGCCTTCTTTACAAAAGAAGCGCTGACGGCGATCGCGGAAACGACGATTGAAAACATTTCCTCTTTCGAGGCCACGGGCAAACCCTATTACGCTTTGTGATGTGATCGCGCATATGAGGCCAAAATCAATCAGACGGTTGAAGCCGAAAACTAACTCGGCCGGGGTTGCTGGTGGACCAAGACGTGGTGCACCTGCAGGCTCCGCTTTGAGTTCTTTGGCATATTAACCCGGGAAGCACACTGGGGTCCTTCGTTGCGAGCGTTGCTTTTGCTTGGCGCAGGCTTGGCTGTGTCCCAACCTCTTAATAGGAGTATTCGGGATGACGGTACGTTTGATTGTTTTGGCCGTCGCAGTCGCATCGGTGCTGGCGCTGATCTGGTTTCGGAACCGCCCCTCCGCGCGAAACCGCAAGGGAACCTCAGACGCCCCTGATCGCGGTGTGATCGGTGAGATCACCACAGCTTACGAAGATGTTGGGCGCGAGTTTTAGGACGAGAGCCGCAGTCGGCCTCTTCGGCCCGAAGCCGCAAGCGAGGTCGGCGGTCGGGATTGAAGGGGCCAATGGCGTCAGACGCCGACCCGATCCTCTGGAGAGCCGAAATGACGAGACGGGTGGACAAACACGGCCAAGAGCTTTTCAGCAACGTTAAATTGGGTGGTCCGCCAACCGCAGGCGACGATGTGCCTGCCCGGGCCAAGGATCCTGTTTGCGGCATGGATGTCGATCCAGCCAAGACGCCGCATCATGCGGTGCACCGAAAGCGTCAATATTATTTCTGCTCGGCAAGCTGCCGCTCGAAATTTGTCGCGAACCCTCAAGGGTATCTCGGCAACCGTCCCGCGCTTGGATCCGCGCCAAAGCCGAGCGGTGTGTGGACCTGCCCGATGCATCCGAAAATTCAGCAGGACGGGCCCGGAACGTGCCCGATATGTGGTATGGCGCTCGAGCCGGAGGAGCCCACGCAAAATGATGTGCCCAACCCGGAACTTTTAGATTTCACGCGTCGCGCCTGGATCGCCGTGGCGCTGAGCGTGCCGTTGCTCGCTATTTCCATGGTTGCGGAGATGATAGGGATCCAGCTCGTTCCGCCAGCGATCAATCCTTGGGTACAACTCGCGCTGACGGCACCGATCGTGTTTTGGGCGGGCGGGCCGTTTTTCCATCGCGGCTGGAAGTCGATCGTCACCTGGCATCTCAATATGTTTACGCTGGTCTCGATCGGCGTGGGTGCGGCTTTCGCCTACAGCCTCGTTGCCACGATCGCTCCCGGGCTATTCCCGTCATCGTTCCACATGCACGGGATCGTGCCGGTTTATTATGAAGCCGCAGGCGTCGTCGTGACGCTTGTGTTGCTGGGGCAAGTGCTCGAACTGCGTGCACGCGCCGCGACCGGTAGCGCAATCCGCTCGCTGATGAATCTTGCCCCCAAGGTCGCACACCGCCTTCGCGACGATGGCACCGAGGAGGAAGTCGGACTCGCGGAGGTTGCAACCGGCAACCGCTTGCGGGTGCGGCCGGGCGAGGCGGTGCCGGTGGACGGCGTGGTTGTCGATGGCACATCCTCGGTCGACGAATCGATGATAAGTGGCGAGCCGGCACCGGTTCTCAAGGACACCGCCGCGCTGGTGACGGGGGGAACCATCAACGGCACCGGATCGCTGGTCATCGAAGCACGTGCCGTCGGCTCTGACACCGTGCTTGCCCGGATCGTCAAGATGGTGGCCGAGGCACAGCGCAGTCGAGCGCCGATTCAGGCGATCGCCGATCGCGTTTCGGGATGGTTCGTACCGCTCGTGGTGGGAATCGCTGTGCTGACGTTTGTCGTGTGGAATCTCGTCGGACCAGAGCCGCGCTTTGGCCATGCGTTGCTTAACGCCATCGCTGTCTTGATCATTGCGTGTCCCTGCGCGCTTGGCCTTGCCACGCCGATGTCTATCATGGTCGGCACAGGCCGTGGTGCACGCGCAGGCGTTCTGATCAAGGACGCCGAGGCGTTGCAGATGATGGACAGTGTCGACACGCTTGTGATCGACAAAACCGGGACCCTGACCGAAGGACGGCCTAAGGTGACCCAGATCGAGCCGGTCGAAGGCGTCGAGCGCGACGCCCTGCTGGCGGCGGCGGCGGCGGTGGAACAGCAATCGGAACACCCGCTCGCCCAGGCTATCGTGACCGCGGCGCAGGAAGCAGGGCTGACGCTGGGCAAGATCGAGCAATTCGAATCCCAAACGGGGCTTGGCGTCAGCGGCCGTGTCGATGGCAAGGTTGTGGTGGTGGGCAACACGGCACAGATGACGCGTATCGGGGTCGACCCCGCGCCGTTGGCCGACGTCGGGGAGCGCTATCGTGCCGCCGGCGCCGGGGTGATGCTGGTCGCGATTGATGGGCACCTTGCAGGACTGCTCGCGGTTGCTGATCCGATCCGCGCATCCGCACGCGATGCGATTGCCGCACTTAAAGCCGAAGGGTTGCGGATCGTGATGCTTACCGGCGATGCCGAGGCCACCGCGCAGGCGGTGGCCAAAGCCATTGGCGGGATCGACGAAGTCCATGCCGGGCTAAAGCCCGAAGACAAGGCGCGGATCATCGGCGAACTCAAGGCCAAGGGTGCCAGGGTGGCGATGGCCGGGGACGGTATCAACGATGCGCCCGCGCTCGCTGCGGCCGATGTCGGTGTGGCGATGGGGACCGGTACCGACGTCGCGATTGAAAGCGCGGGGATGACACTGACGAACGGCGATCTCTCCGCCATGGTGCGAGCTCGTCGGTTGGCCAAGGCGACAATGCGCAACATCCGCCAGAACCTGTTTTTCTCGTTCGTGTTCAACGGCGTTGGTGTACCCCTGGCTGCAGGTGTGCTTTATCCAATGACCGGTTTGTTGCTCTCACCTATGATCGCAGGCGCGGCAATGGCGCTATCGAGCTTCACCGTCGTAACAAATGCTCTACGGCTCAGCAGGGCGAAATTATGAGTATTGGTGCGGCACTGTCGGCCAGCACAGTCCCGAAGCCGATGATCCGCCAGCTTGAGCCGCTCGTAGTACATTCGGCTCGAGGGATCGAAATATTGGTCAGCGGGCGCAGCTGACCGTCGCTGCGTCCGCAAAATCCAGCCAAGTTTTTTGACGCAGTTGGTTTTGGCCAGCGCCTTGGGCACCGCCAGCTTATGTCATCGGGCAAGATGCGTAGTTTCCGACCCTACGAATCGCGCGGAATGAAAGTCTAATGTTGTGTGGGTTCAGGTCCGGTCCCAGCTGCGTCAAGATCACAACCGCTCCTCACGCACGTTGTCATCCGAATTAGCAGCGTTTTGATGAAGCCGTTTCCAGACCGACGGTTTGCCTTTCGTCGAAGGAATATCGGATGTACGCTGCCGCAGACATTCGTAGGCCGCTTCCACAAACCGGCGGGCTAGGGTCAGCCGCCGGTCATTCGAAGAAAGTTACGCGCCCAACGCGGATCGCCTTGATTGGCAACGCTCTGCCGCGCCTTTGTGGTTTGGCGACGTTTACCAGCCATGTTTATGACGCGCTGGTTACTTGCTTTCCCGAATGCTCGATCGATCACTATGCAATGGTCGATCCGGGGGGGCACTACTGTTTTCCAGAGTCGGTTACCCGATCGATCGAACAGACAGACGTCCAGAGTTACAGGTACGCCGCACAGGCAATCCGCGCCAGCGATGCAGACCTTATCTGGGTTCAACATGAGTTTGGAATCTTTGGCGGTCCAGCGGGATGCTACTTGCTTCAGATACTTGAGCAAACCGATATACCACTCGCCGTATCACTTCATACGGTGCTTGAAACGCCCGACTCCGATCAGCGTGAGGTGATAGAGCGCGTTGCTGATCGTGCAGCGCTCCTGATCGTCATGGCCGAGCGGGCCCGCTCGATCCTGATAGGGAGCTATGGGGTCTGCCCATCCAAAATCGCGGTGATACCTCACGGAATACCGGATCGAGCTTACGTCGAGCCTGCCCTGGCACAACGCTGCTTCGGCTTGGAGGAGCGGCCGACAATCCTCACCTTTGGCCTGCTTTCTCCAGGGAAGGGTATCGAAACCATGATCGAGGCTTTGCCGGCGATCCTCAAACGTTGCCCTAGTGCGCTGTACGCTGTCATAGGCGCTACGCACCCTCATCTGGTTGCATCCGAAAACGAAGCCTATCGTGAACGATTGCAGGCGCTCGCGACTGCGCTTGGCGTCGCGGATCACGTGCACTGGGTGAACCGGTTTCTATGCGAAGCGGATCTGCTTGAACGGATTGCCGCCGCAGATGTCTATGTCACGCCTTACGGCAATCCCGCACAGATCACGTCTGGAGCGCTCGCTTATGCATTTGGGCTCGGGAAACCGATCGTCTCCACGCCCTATATCCATGCATGCGAGCTCCTCGCTGACGGTGGGGGGCAGCTGGTTTCGTTCGGGGACGTAGCAGGTACGGCAGAGGCCGTAGCGAACCTGCTAACCGACAATCCTCTGCGCGCTAAAACGGCAGAAATTGCCTACGCGCACGGCCGCTCCATGACGTGGCACAATATGGTCCGGCATGCGATGGACCACTTCGCTTTGATCACGGCCGCAGCAGTACCTGTTCCAGTTTCTACAGCCCGGCAGGCGCGTTTCTCGAACGGCACCACGCGGCAAGTCGCGCTCGAGTTTGCCGCCTCCTATTGAGCTATCGCCGCCGGTCGGCAAGCCTCATCCAAGTTCTGCCAACTACTGGCGATTACCGAATAACATAAGGTGAGTACTTTCCGATGCTGCTCGCAGCCAGGCATTCCTCTTAGCGAAGATATCTCGCGCCGCGAGATTGTTCGTGTCCGCGAATCTGGAGATGATCGTGAAAAAACTCTATTCGACTTTCGCAGCACTCGCCGTTGCTGGTACCATCGCAGCAACCGTCGCGATAGCCGCTCCGGTTGCTCGATCAGATCAGCCCAATGCGACCGCGACGTTCTCCACAGAAACTGTCGCGGTTGGCGCTCGGTACACCTGGGGCCACGGAATCTTGAAGTATCACGGGCATAGTTATCCCTTCAAGGTTGAGGGTCTTGGAGCCGTTGGTGTCGGAGTCGACAAGGTTCACGGGGTAGCTGAAGTCTACCATCTGAAATCGCCCGCGGAATTCGCGGGTACCTATGGCAGGGCAGCTATTGGAGCCTCGCTCGGCAAAGCAGGTGGTGAGAGTTCGACAATGTCGAACGAGCACGGTGTCGTGATGAACATCCACGCCCGCGAGCGCGGCATTCAAGTTAATCTTGGCGTTGGCGGCGTGCACATCAAGATGTCCTAGCGCCAGCCAGATCGGACGAAAGTCCGCCGAAGGGATCGTCTTCGGCGGACTTTTCGTTGTATCGGACGAAAAAGTCCGGGGCTGGGGCAGGCCGGCACACCAAATCACTGATTTAACTATCGTTCCTTCATCCTAACCTGATCTATTCACGGCCGGCGTTTTTAGCCGATGCGTTAGCGCAGGCGTGGTGTAGCCGCCGGCGAGGCGCATGGGTCCGAAGCGCCTGTCTCATCGCGGTTTCACAGGTTGGGCGGAGTTGATGGGCTGGGTTCGTTGGGCGGCCACTGCCGCATCGATCATGGGCCCGTGGTGCGCAGATTGAGCGCGATGGATCGGAAGAGTGCGGCATCGGGGCATGCGCTGGCGAAGGCGATGCGGATGCGGCTTGGGGTTTCGACGACGCGGGCGGCGACCTTGAGCAGCCGTAGGCGGATGGTCGCGAACTCGGCGGTGCGGAGCGTGGCGGTTGCGGGCATAGCGTGCCGCACGGCCCACATCAGCCAGTACGCCGCGGTGTGAAGGATGAGCCGCATCTGATTGGCGTTGGCCGAGCGACAGGAAGTTCGGTCGCTCTTCAGCTGCGTTTTATGCAGCTTGATCAGGTTTCAGCCTGGCCGCGGGCATAGTAAAGCGTGTCATAGATCCGTTCAGCGCTGCCCTCGGCAAGCGAGGTGACAACGAAGCGGATGTCGAGGCCAAGGCTGCTCGCCTCGATGCGAGCAACGACGCGACGTTTGGTATTCCCCCAGGTTTTCGCAGCGTAGCGCGTCTCTGCGTAGCGACGTAGCTCGACCAGTCCCTGCAATGCCCGATCGGTCGCGCAGGCATCGTCTTCCTGCACGATGACGGGATCGGCATGGAGCGTGCGGTTGCCCGGCAGGCCGAAGATGTAGTCGATGCCGTTCGCCTCGCACCAGGCCATCGGCTCTGGCCGACCGTAATGACCATCACCGCGCAGCGTGATCCGGGTATCTGGCCAGTGGCGACGGATACGTCGCATGAGCCGGCGAACATGGCCGGCGACTTCCTTGCCCAACGGCGTTTTGCCAGTGCGCAGCAGCATCGCAACCGGCCGCCCGGTAGCGGTGTCGTAGACATGGATCGGCAGGAAGCAGCGCTCGCCGTAGTGGCCGTTCCAGAAGGAGAGCTGCTGCGCGCCGTGTACGACGTCGACGGTATCGTCGATGTCGAGCGTCACCGCCGCAGGTGGCACGGGGTAGCTCGCGCAATAGAGGTCGACCAGCGTACCGGTCAGACGGATCAACTCGCGCGTAGTCGGCGCGTTCTCCCACCGGCTCATCGTCGGCTGGCTGGCCAGCCCGAACGGATCACCCGGCAGTTTGCCGAGCGCCAGCTTGAACCCTGGATCATGCCGCAGGGTGTCGAGATCGTCGGCGTCCTCATACCCACACGAGATCGCGAGCATGCGGGCGCGCAAGATGTCGGCGACCCGGTGGATCACCCGACCCTGATCGCGCGGATCAGCGATGCAGGCGGCGAGCCTATCCGCGATCCCCAACCGCCGCTCGGCCTGTGCGAGCAGCAGTACGCCGCCGTCCGACGTCAGCCGACCACCGTCGAACGCCGCGGTGATTTTCCGACCACGAATGGCTGGGAAGGTGAAGGTGAACCCGCTATTGTTGGCCATGGCGGTCGTGGCACTTGCTGTCTGGAGCAAAGGGATGGCGTAAGCACTCATTCTCTACTTCAAATCAGAGACTTAGACTACGATCGCCACCACCGATTTGGGCTCCTGATGAATAATCCGGGCTAGACCGTCTGGAGTTCGTTCGAAGATTGCTGCAACGCCTAATCTCGCGCTGCTCAAGCACGTCGACATTCACCGGCGGACGCGGACAATATCACTCAGCGCCTGTGCAAATGTTGGGTCATGATACCCATGCCCTTACGAGCTTCTCCGCGTCATCCATCGTGTAATCGACCGCATTCATTGTCTCGAGATGCGTGGCATCGATCTCGCCCAAGAAGGTTACCTCGTGCCTCTGCTGGGTACGGACGCCACCGGGATAGTCGTAGTAGATCCCGTGGCCGTTGCAGGTCACACGGACGGTTACGGTGCGCGGTGACTGAGGCAGCACGCAGGCAGAAACGTTATAGATTCTGCCTGCGTGGTCGAAGCTCCGCATCCTCATGGGCGCGACCGGCTCACCAAGAACCGCAGGGATCATCGTCCCGCGCCCGGACTGACATCTTCGAACTCTGCATCTACCGCATGCTCGTTCGACGTGCCTGACGATGGCTCGCGGGTCTCCGCCCCCGAAGAAGCGGTGGCAGCAGCCTTCTGAACGGCGTCTTCGATCCGGGCCGCGATCTCTGCCAGGCGTCCGGTCGCCTGAACGAGGCCCGGTTCGGCACCCGCATCGATGGCTGTTCGGACCGCCTCGAGCGCAGCCTGTCCATCGGCGCGATCGCCGGCGGCGATGCCGTCACCATGTTGGACTAGCGTGCGTTCGACCTGGTGAGTCAGCGCATCTGCCTTGTTCTTCGCTTCGACGAATCCCCGCCGTACCTTGTCGGCCTCGGCATTGGTCGCAGCTTCCATCACCATGCGTTCGATATCGGCATCGCCAAGGCCGCCATTGGCCTGGATGCGGATTTGCTGTTCCTTGCCGGTCGCCTTGTCCTTTGCCTGGACAGCGACGATTCCGTTTGCATCAATGTCGAACGTCACCTCGATCTGCGGCATGCCGCGCGGGGCGGGCTGTATGCCCGTAAGGTCGAAATTGCCGAGCGCCTTGTTGTCGACGGCCATTTCGCGCTCGCCCTGGAAGACCTTGATCGTCACGGCGGATTGATTGTCATCGGCCGTTGAGAAGGTCTGGCTCTTCTTGCTCGGGATGGTCGTGTTGCGATCGATCAGCCGGGTGAACACGCCGCCAAGCGTCTCGATCCCGAGGCTGAGCGGGGTCACGTCGAGCAGCAGCACGTCTTTGACGTCTCCGCGGAGAACGGCTCCTTGAATCGCGGCGCCGATCGCCACGACCTCATCGGGGTTTACGTTGCGGGCGGGTTCCTTGCCAAAGAACGCGCGCACGACCTCGATCACCTTGGGCATGCGCGTCATGCCGCCGACGAGCACGACCTCGTCGATGTCGGCCGCCGTCACGCCGGCATCCTTGAGCGCAGCCTTGCACGGCTCCATCGTACGCTGGATCAGGTCGTCGACCAACGCTTCGAGCTTCGCCCGTGTCAGCTTGATCAGGAGGTGCTTCGGGCCCGATGCATCTGCGGTGATGAAGGGGAGGTTGATCTCCGTCTCCTTGGCCGATGACAGCTCGATCTTTGCCTTCTCGGCCGCCTCCTTGAGCCGCTGCAAGGCGAGCTTGTCGGTGCGAAGGTCGATGCCTTGCTCCTTCTGGAACTCCGTTGCTAGGAAATCGATGACGCGGACGTCGAAATCTTCGCCACCGAGGAAGGTGTCCCCATTGGTGCTTTTGACCTCGAACACCCCGTCACCGATTTCGAGGATCGAAATGTCGAAAGTGCCGCCGCCCAGATCGTACACCGCGATCCGCCCACTGGTCTTTTTGTCCAGGCCGTAGGCGAGCGCCGCCGCGGTCGGCTCGTTGATGATGCGCAGGACCTCGAGGCCGGCAATGCGGCCCGCATCCTTCGTTGCTTGGCGCTGGGCGTCGTTGAAATAGGCGGGGACGGTGATCACCGCCTGCGTCACGGCCTCGCCAAGATAGGCTTCGGCCGTCTCTTTCATCTTGCCCAGGATGAACGCGCTGATCTGCGACGGTGGATATTTCCGGCCACGGGTCTCTACCCAGGCATCGCCATTGTCACCACTGACGATGGCGTAGGGGACGAGGCTCTTGTCCTTCGCTGCGACCGGGTCATCGTACCGCCGTCCCATCAGACGCTTGACGGAATAGATCGTATTGGTCGGGTTAGTGATCGACTGCCGCTTGGCGGCCTGGCCGACGAGCCGTTCGCCATTTTCGGCAAAGGCGACGATGCTGGGCGTGGTTCGCGCACCCTCGCTGTTCTCGATGACCCGCGTTTCCTTGCCATCCATGACGGCGACGCACGAGTTGGTAGTGCCGAGATCAATACCGATGACTTTGCTCATGTTCGTGGTCCTTATGGCTGGCTGACGCGGAAGAGAGGGGACAAATTGACGTGGCGGAAGCGATCGTTGAGATCGATTGGGCGAGACGCCGCAAAGCTGACTCGGTCGATTGCCTAGCGAGGCTTTGCGGGGTCGTCGGGCGGGGGTTTGGCGACGACGACCATGGCTGGGCGCAGTAATCTGCCGTTGAGCATCCAGGTGGGTGAGAGCGCCTGGAGGATCGTACCCGGCTCCCGCCCATCGGCGATTTGCTCCGCCATCGCCTGATGCAGATTCGGATCGAACGCAGTGCCGGTAGGATCGACCCGCTTGATTCCATTCCGATAAAGCAGAGCGACAAAGCCGCGCTCGGTTTCGCTCAAGCCTGCCCGTATTCCGGCGATGCTTGGAGCTTCCTCATCGGAAACCGGGGGCAATGTTTCGCGCCCGCGCCGCAAATTCTCGGCTGCCTCTACGACATCGCGCGCGAATGCCTCGATCGCGAAGTGTCGCATGTCGTCTACGTCTCGTTTGGCGCGGGACCGGACGTTGGCATTCTCTGCCTCGGAACGAACCCAGCGCTCACGCATATCGGCGAGCGTTGCTTCGAGGTGCGCAATCTGGCTAGCCGGTGCGGTATCGGGAACAGCTGCACCGACAGGTTCGGTCCATACTGAGTCCTCGTGGGATGTGTCTGCGTCCTGCGGGTTTTTCTCGTGATCGTTGATCATCATTTCATCCCTGCAAAACCCGGCAAGCGCGTACGGAGCGTGCGCGAACCGGGTCGTTGGATGTAGCCTGCGCAAAAGCTCTTCCGGCAGGATCGGAAACTACGCATCGGCCGCGATGCCATTGTAATCTTGTCGTCGGACGGTCTTCGCCCCGGGGCGGAGCGCGGTCGTTCTGTCCCGATACCGAGTAGGTAGTTTCCGCCGCTTCCGGGGAATCCTCGATGCAGCCAACCCGAAGCCGACTAGCGGTCATTCGCTCGCCACATATCGGAGTTTGCACAATGCCTATTCTGGACTGTCTGATCATTGGTGGCGGGCCTGCGGGCCTGACCGCGGCGCTCTATCTTGCGCGGTTCAAGCGCCGGGTCGTGGTGATCGACGGCGGGTGGAGTCGCGCCGAATGGATCACGCTCAGCCACAATATCCCGGGCTTTCCAGAAGGAATTTCGGGTCCGATGTACCATGACCGCCTGCGACAGCAGGCGCAGCTTTATGGCTGCACGACGGAGAAGGGCTATGTTCGCACTCTGCGCTGGCGCGACGAGAGCGGATTTCTCGCCGAGATGGAGGATCGAACGATCTTGGCGCAGACCGTTATCCTCGCAACCGGCGTGGTCGAGAATAAGCCGCCCGTGCCGCATCTCGCCGATGCCGTTAAGCGTGGCCTGATCCGGACCTGTCCGATCTGCGACGGCTATGAGAGCCGGTACAAGCGCATCGCCGTGCTGGGCAACGGACCTCATGCCGCGGCGGAGGCACTCTTCCTCAGAACCTATTCGAGCAAGCTGACGCTATTGTTGGTCGGCGATGTCGCCTTGCCCTATCCAACGCATGAGGAGTTGATCCAGAACGGCATCGAAATCCTGCAGATCGGCTCTGAGGCGATCGAGATGCAGGAGCATGGCGTTGCCGCTTTCTGTGCCGCTGATGGCCAATCCCACAGCTTTGACGTGGTCTACACGGCGTTCGGTACGACCGCGCAAAGCGATCTGGCGGCTTCGCTCGGAGCGCGGATGGACGATGCTGGCCGTCTGTTTGTCAGCGCGCATCAGGAAACGTCGGTTACGGGCCTGTACGCTGCCGGGGACCTTGTGCGCGGGCTCAACCAGATCAGCGTTGCAAACGGCGAGGCGGCGATTGCCGCGACCGCGGTCCACAATGCGTTGCCGAGGGTCCCGGCCGCCTGAAGCGGCAGACCGAGCTCAGGGCGGCCCGCGTAGGTAGTTTCCGACGCTTTCGATCGATTGTCCGCACACGCAACGTTGCAGGAGGAACTCGGCCTCTTTGCAAGATGCCGGGCCCCCAAATGGTCCTTCTACCGAGATGGAAACACGATGATCGATGTACCGACCACCTGGGACGAAGAGACCGATATCGTGGTCATCGGCTATGGCTTTGCTGGCGCGACCGCCGCGATCACGGCGTGTGACGCGGGGGCGAAGGTCGTTCTGCTCGAAAAGGCACCCGAGGCGCATAAGGGCGGCAACAGCCGGGTGTCCGCCAACATCGTCTTCTGGCCTTCCGACGTCGCGCAGGGCGCTGCCTATTTCAAGGCGCTTGCCGGGCCGTATCTCGACAACATTCCGGACGACATGATCGCGGTTTGGGCGACGGAGATGCACGCCAACAAGGCATGGCTCGAGGGCCTGGGCATGATGCCGGTAGAGATGCCCTATGTCGAGTTTCCGCAAGCGGACGGTGCCGCATGCGTCCGCGTCCTGAAAAATGGGGATGGACCGATCGGGGGTGAGCGCCTGTGGCGCGTCCTCGAGGCGGCGGTCGCGTGCCGACCGATCGCTATTTTCTATCAGACGCCTGCCTTCGCTTTGGTCAAGGATGGCGCAGCCGTCGTCGGCGTGATTGCGGAACGTGACGGCAAAAGCGTTTCCATCCGCGCGCGCCGCGCCGTGATCCTGACCTGTGGCGGGTTCGAAGCCAATCCGACGATGCTGCGGACATTCGTCGATGGGCTGCCGAACCTCTATCCGGTCGGGACGCCCTATAATACCGGCGACGGCATCCGGATGGCGTCCGAGATCGGTGCGGAGCTGTGGCACATGAACAATGTCTCGGGCCCCATCCTCGCGTTCAAGGCGCCGGAGATCCCGGTCGCGCAATGGCTGAACCTTCCGCACGGCAGGAGCTATCTCTTCGTGGCGGCGGACGGTACCCGCTTCACGATGGAGGGCGAGCCCTGCTCGGTTGGCGACTTTCACGGCAAGGTCGAGCGACACGGTGTGTGGCAGCAGCAGACGCTGCCGACGCCCATCCATATGATCTTCGACGAGCCGTACCGACTGTCCGGGCATATCGGCAAGGCTACCACCGACTGGGATGTCGTTCACGGCAACCATTACGACTGGAGCGACGACAATCTGCGGGAGATCGAAAAAGGCTGGATCAAGAAAGCCGATACGGTGGCCGAGCTCGCGCGCCTGATCGGCCTGTCACCGGAGGCTCTGGAGCATACGGTCAGCCGGTTCAACGAGGCAGCCGGGCAGGGCAAGGATCACGACTGGGCGCGGACGCCAGACAGCTTGGCGGCACTTGTGTCGCCGCCTTTCTATGCGATGGAATTGACCCCGGCGCTGGTCAATACACAGGGCGGCCCTCGGCGCGATAAGGAGGCGCGGGTGATCGGATCCGACGGGGCGCCAATCGGTCGCCTCTACTCGGCGGGTGAACTCGGATCGATTTACCCGTTTCTCTACCAGGGCGGCGGCAATATCGGCGAGTGTTTCGCCTTTGGGCGCATTGCCGGGATGAATGCGTCGAAGGAGATGTCCATCACTCCCGCCGCAGCCGAAGACCGCGTGGAGGTGCCCGCTTAAGCATCGTTGATTGCGCAAGATTGGCGCCGAAGCCGTCGCGGAAAGGGAAATTGTGGACGACCCCTACAAAACGCTGGGCGTTGCCAGCGACGCCAGCCAGGACGCCATCCGCAAGGCGTATCGCAAGCTTGCCAAGCAGCATCATCCCGACCTCAACCCCGGCAGTCCCAAGGCCGAAGAGCTCTTCAAGCAGATTGCTGCCGCCAACGCCCTGTTGTCCGATTCCGAGAAGCGCGCGCAATATGATCGCGGCGAAATCGACGCGGCGGGGCAGGAGCGCGCGCAGCGCCCGTCCTACCGTGAGCATGCCGACGGCACCGCCGGTGATCGCTATAGCCGAGGTGCGGGCGGGCAGGGGAGCTGGGACGCCGACGATCTTGGCGATATCTTCGGGTCGATGTTCGGTGGTGGCAGACGACCCGGCGGCGCATTTCGGAGCGATGGCAGCGACGAACGCTATGTGCTCACGACCGATTTTCTTGAAGCCGTCAACGGTGCAACACGCCGGCTCACCTTGCCTGACGGTCGGGTTCTCGACGTGAAGATCCCACCGGGAGCCGTTGAAGGGCTGGTGATGCGGCTACGCGGGCAGGGCGGACCCGGCCACAATGGGGGGAAGGCCGGTGACGCGCTTATAGAAATTCACGTCGCACCCCACCCCTTCTTCGAGCGCCGCGGCCGGGACATAACACTGACATTGCCGATATCGCTGTCGGAGGCCGTGCTCGGTGGTCCAGTCGAGGTCAGAACTCCGCGCGGCCCGGTCAAGATGCAGATCCCGCCCGAGTCCGATAGCGGGACCGAACTCAGGCTGCGCGGTCGGGGTGTTCCACAGTCCGCGGGCCATACCGCGGGCGATCTCTACGCGACGCTCCGCGTCATGATCGGCAAACCCGATGACGCGCTGAGCGATTTCGTCAGGGATTGGAAACCGCACGACGCCGTCAATCCGAGGGGCAAAATGGAGAGCGTGGCATGATGAGCTTCGATCTACTCGTCGGCGATGTCGACGGCCTCGAAGACGCGGATCTGGCACGTTGGATCGCCAACCGCTGGGTCAAACCGGACCTGGCGGATGGACGCTATGTGTTCGAAGATATTGATATTGCGCGCGTGCATCTCATCTACGAACTGCGCGAGGAACTGGACGTCAACGAGGCCGCGTTGCCGGTCGTCCTCTTGCTGCTTGATCAACTCTACGACGTGCGCCGCCACCTCCGTGAGATTGGCGTCGCAATCGCTGAAACGGATTCTGATGACCTGCACCGGGCACTTCAAGGGATTGCCGCGCGGCGGTCCTGGCGATGAGGCTGAACCTTAGTCTTTGATCAGCGGATCATGGGCAGACGCACGAGGAGACCAGCCACGTCGCCGCGTCAGCTCCTTCAGCAATTGGTTCAGAAAGTGCCTTCAAGGGGTGAAATCGTCGCCGAGGTACAGATGGCGAACCGTTGGGTCTGCAACCAAGGCGTTGGGGCTGCCCTGAAAGAGCATGCGGCCTTCATATATGACATAGGCGCGATCGACGAGTTCGACCATCGCATGGACATTGTGATCGGTGATCAGCACACCGATCCCACGCTTTTTCAAATCCTTCACCATTGTCTTGATGTCGATGACGGATAGCGGATCGACGCCGGCAAAGGGTTCGTCGAGTAAGAGAATCGACGGTCGAGCCGCTACTGCGCGCGCGATCTCGCAGCGCCTGCGCTCTCCGCCCGAAAGCGCGATCGCGGACGTATCGCGGACATGCTCGAGCCGGAATTCGTGAAGAAGCCCTTCAAGAGCGACGCGGCGCTGCTCCGGTCCGTCCTCGACCAGTTCCAGGACCGCCGTAATGTTCTCCGCGACGGTCATGCCCCGAAAAATTGACGCCTCCTGGGGCAGATATCCCAGGCCGAGTTTTGCGCGATCGGGTGTGGACAGGTCTGTCACGTCCGTAGAGCCGAGCAGGATGCGGCCTTGATCGACGGCAATAATGCCGATCACTGCGTAGAAGCAGATGGTCTTACCTGCTCCGTTAGGTCCTAGGAGCCCGACCACCTCCCCGTGCGAAACATTGAGCGAGATATCCTGCAAAACGGTGCGATCGCCGTAGGATTTCCCGATTCCTATGACCGACAGATCAGGGACCGAAGGGTGTGCGATTTCGGGTGAGACAAGGCTCCTAGCGGAGGCGGTGTCGCTCAGAGAGGTATCCCGTCGCGGTAGGGATCGGCAAAGCGGTGGTGGTCCAACGAGATCAAGCCTTTTGATGCGCGCTCAACATAAAAGATCAGCGGTTTTCGAGGGCGCTTCGCGAACCGGACTAGCGGGGGGAGGGATGCCAGACTTACTAAGTTAGGCGAAGAAGGTGAGGCCCGCGAGCCTCGGCAAATACGCATAGTTCGCGACTGGTAAGCTCAACCGACAGTCGGTCGGCATAAGGACTTCAAAGACTATACTGAGCCTGCAGGCGGAGCCTGAGTAGTTTCCGACCGCTTCAAGCCCGATCCATCCGTGGCAATCTGAGCAAGGTCGGAAACGATACAGGGCGAGAGCGAATGTCATTTCTGATCGCCGGCAATTGGAAAATGCATGGGTTATCCGACCAACTCGGAGAACTGGTGGCGATAGCGCAGTACGCCAGGACCGCCGCAGGTGCGAATGACGTCCTCATCTGCGTTCCGGCCACACTGATTGCGCGCGCAGTTGCGGTCAGCGGCGGATGCCTTGCCATTGGCGGCGAGGATTGTGCCGTCGAGGCCGCCGGCGCCTTCACAGGGGATATCAGCGCCGAAATGCTCAGGGATGCGGGCGCAGACGCTGTCATTGTCGGCCATTCTGAACGGCGGCGCCACCATCACGAAACTGACGCGGTGGTCGCTGAAAAGGCGGCTGCTGCCGGACGGGCCGGCCTTGCTGCGATCATTTGTATCGGCGAAACCCAGGTCCAGCGCGACGCAGGCACCGCGCTGCAGGTTTGCGCGGCGCAGCTCGAGGCGAGCCTTCCGGCGGATCGGCGACTTCTCGCCGGCAGCGCCATCGCTTATGAGCCGCTCTGGGCGATCGGGACCGGTCGGACCCCCAATGCGCAAGACGTCACCGAGATCCATCGGCACCTCCGTCAGCAATTGACGCGGCTGATGGGCAAGGATGGTGACCGGATCCGGATCCTCTACGGAGGATCCATCACGCCGGCCGATGTGCGGACCATCCTCATCCTGCCGGAGGTCGGTGGCGTGCTCGTCGGCGGTGCCAGCCTGAGGTCGCAAGATTTCAATGGCATAATTCGCGCGGCCGAAATCGTGCATCTGGCAAATGTCGGGACCGAGATATCCGTTCCCACCGCGGTTCCTGCTCTCTCAAGGACTACACCATGACTGC
The DNA here is from genome assembly GCF_054059235.1 of Sphingomonas sp. UYP23. Classification (NCBI taxonomy): domain Bacteria; kingdom Pseudomonadati; phylum Pseudomonadota; class Alphaproteobacteria; order Sphingomonadales; family Sphingomonadaceae; genus Sphingomonas; species Sphingomonas sp. UYP23. The sequence continues at coordinate 4,685,150 of NZ_JBSSBX010000001.1, read as the reverse complement.
CGCCCTTTCTCCTTCCGACAAAGCCTCGATCTTCGCCGCGGGCTGGGTTGCCGAGAACATCGAGATCGGTCCCTTTTCGTGGAATGATCCGCCAATCTATGCTGAGCCGATCCGTGATTTCAGGCAGGAAGCCCTACAGGCGGGGCTCAGTGAGGCCGACCTTGTGCACGCAATCGGACCCGTTCCCGCGTTCATTGCGAAAGCATATTCCGATGCCATCGCGACGTGGAAGGCCGATCAAAAGCGCTTGAGAGCAACGTGAAGGCTCAAAGCTATTCCATGGCCGCGAGCAGTTGGTCGAGCGGAACGCTTGCAAAGGTCGTGAAGCTGTCGGCGATCGCATAGGGTAGGAGAAGGGTCCGCTGGTGGACCATCGCACCGCAGCTGTAGAGAACGTTTGGGACATAGCCGTCCGTATCGCACGGGTCGGGCCGGATCAGGGGGGTGCTGAGCCGTCCAAGAAGCTTGGAAGGATCATGCTTGTCGAGCAGGCACGCGGCGAGGCAGTAATTGCGGACCGCGCCGACGCCGTGCGTGATGACGAGCCAGCCTTCGGCGATTTCGATCGGCGATCCGCAATTGCCGATCTGGACGAATTCCCATGGATAGCGTGGCGTCACGATCTTCACGCCCATCTCCCAACGGTAGAGATCGTCCGAATATTGCAGCCAGATATTCTCATGATCCTGGCGCCCGAGCATCGCGTAGCGCCCGGCAATCTTGCGAGGGAACAGCGCCATGCCCTTGTTATCTGTGCCGGGACCGCGCAGCGCGGTCAGATCGATCGTTTTGAAGTCGACGGTGCGCAGGATCTCCTGCCGGATGCCACCGCCGCTAAAGGCCGTATAGGTACCAAGATATGTCGCGTTTGCGTCATCATCGACGAAGCGGACCAAGCGAAGATCCTCGATGCCGTGCCGCTGCGGCGGCGTCACCGGGAAGATCACGATTTCGGAAGGGTCCCGCGCCTCCTCGCAGAACAGCCGCACGCCGGGATCGTCCGGCTCCCCGCCCGGGATCAGCTTGATGCGCGGCGAGATCGCCTGTTTGCTCGGCGGATCGATCGTCAGCGTGCCGTCTTTGGAACAATGGCCGGTCCGGAACGTCACCGAGGAGATGTTGCCCTCGCCGACGCCGCGCAGCGACAAAAGCAGTCTCAGTTCCCCGTCGGCAACGCCGGTCTGGTCGGGATGTGGCACGATGCTCGGGTTGAACAACGCCGCTGCCTCGAACGAATATTCCTCGCAAAAATAGGCGCCGATAAGCAGGGATTGTTCGGCGCTGATCGAGCCAAGGTCGATGACCAGCCCCTCCACATCGTGGAAGCGACGGAGCAGGACATCTTCGACATCGCGGTGATGCTTGGCGAGGTTGGCGGTAAAATAGGTGAGATCTTTGTGTACACCTGCTGGATCGAGACTGAGCACCCGATCCGTGATGCGCTGCGCACGCGATTGCGTGGACGAAATGAAGGGCGCCTGATCGTCGGCGGGCTTGAACGGCCGAATGACGACGCGCGATGGATCGGCATGCAGAGTAATTGGCACGCGTGCCACGAAGTCATGATCGGGCATGGGTGTCCTTGTTCAGATCGAGGTCGTAATGGACTGCTGGGCCTGCATTCCACTGGCTGATGACGGAAACCGTCGGGTGGCCAGACTTTGGCCCGAGCACGCTCACCGATGCTGGATCGAGTGCGAGATGCTGGGCTTCGATGACGGCCAAGCCGATCCACCGGGCTGCCAGCACGCATCCAAACTGGCCGTGCGAGAAGAGCGCGATGTCGCCGCTCAAAGCCAGCAAACGTGCAATCAGTTTGTCCGCCCGGTCGGCTATCTGGGTCGGCGTCTCGCCATTGAGGCAGCCGTCGCGAAAGACGTTCCACCCGGGCGCCTGCTGACGGATTTCAACCGTCCGCTGTCCCTCATAGTCGCCATAATCCCATTCCGACAGATCAGGTGTCACCTCGGCCTGCACAGCCAGACCTGCCAAGGCGCACGTTGCGCGCGCGCGCTCCAAGGGGCTGGTCAGGACGCAGGTAAAATCCAGGCCCGCCAGATAGGCTCGCAGCTTACCGGCAATCGCTGTGCCATGGATGGTGAGCGGCACGTCCGTCCTGCCGGTATGACGCCCGGACAGCGACCATTCGGTTTCGCCGTGGCGGATCAGGAACAGCCGTGGCAGTATAGGTGTCACGCCGCCCGCGCAGGGATCAGTGGAGTATCTTTGGACACATCATAGGCGCCGCGACGCGCAGCACGGTCGCAGGTCGCGCGGTGCGCGATCGCCGCTTGCGCCGCTCCCGCACGCTCATCGCGTCCGCCCCATATGCCCAGCGCCGGTTGCTGGATCGCACGTGCGAAGGAGAAGCTCAAGTGCCACGGCATCCGTCCTTTGAAGCGGTCGTTCATCGCATTCAACCGCGCCGACGCGAGCGGACCCGACTGCCCGCCCGACAGGAACGCGACCGCCGGAACGGCCGCAGGAACCGTGCGCAGCAGGCTTGTGACGGTCGCGTCAGCGATCGTGACAAGGTCGGGTTGGCCCGGACAGTCCGTGCCAGGAAGCACCATGTTGGGTTTGAGGATCAGCCCCTCCAATGCCACATTCTGTTCGTCGGCGTGCCGAAAGACAGCGTGTAGGACTGCCTCTGTTACGACGGCGCTGCGTGCCAGATCGTGCGGGCCGTCCATCAAGACCTCCGGCTCGATAACCGGGAGGAGCCCGACCTGCTGGCAGATCGCGGCATAGCGCGCCAGCGTCTGGGCATTGGCCTCGATACAGCCCCGCGTCGGGATGTCCGCCGCAATGGTGATGACGCCGCGCCATTTCGCGAAACGCGCCCCCATCGCCGCAAATGCTTCGAGGCGCCGCTTCAACCCGTCGAGTCCTTCGGTGATCCGCTCGGGCGCATGCCCGGCGAGCTCGATAGTGCCGGTGTCGACCTTCACGCCCGGAATGATGCCGGCATCGCGAATTGCCGCCGCGAACGGCACACCTGCGAGCGTCGTCTGGCGGATCGTCTCCTCGTTCAGGATGATGGCGCCGATCGACTGGACAAGACCGGGCGTCGTCACGATCAGGTCTCGCCACGCGCGTCGGCGGTCGACCGTCTGTGCGATACCGAGCGCTGCAAAGCGTCGATCGCACGTGGAGATACTCTCATCGATCGCGAGCAGGCCCTTGCCATGCGCCACCATCTGCTGCGCGAGGACCGTGAGTTGGGCGACGCTCATGCTGGAGTCCGCCAGGTCCAGTCGCGTATCTCCGGCAAATCCTCGCCGTAGCGATCGATATAATGCTTATGCTCGACCAGCTTGTCGCGCATCGCCTGCTGGAGATAGGCGCCGCGGCTGCCGGTCTGCGGCATCTGGTCGATCGCGTCGATAACCAGGCTGAAACGATCGAGACCGTTCTGCACGCGGATATCGAACGGCGTCGTGATCGTGCCTTCCTCACGGTAGCCGTGGACGTGCACGTTGCGATTGGCGCGGTGGCACGTGAGTTGGTCGACAAGCCCCGGATAGCCGTGAAAGGCGAAGATCACGGGCTTGTCGCGCGTGAACAGCGAGTCGAACGCGCGCTCGCTGAGGCCATGGGGATGCTCGGTGCAGGGCTGGAGCTTCATCAGGTCGACGACGTTGACGACCCGCACCTTCAGCTCGGGCAAGGCACCGCGCAGGATCGAGGTCGCCGCCATGCTTTCGAGCGTCGGCGTATCCCCGCAACTGGCCATGATGAGATCGGGTTCGCAATCCTGATCATTGCTCGCCCAGCCCCAGATGCCGATCCCTTGCGTGCAATGCGTGACCGCAGCCTCGATCGACAGCCACTGCGGCAGCGCATGCTTGCCGGCAACGACGACGTTTACATAGTTGCGGCTGCGCAAGCAGTGATCGACTACCGACAGAAGGCAATTGGCGTCCGCCGGCAAATATACGCGGACTATATCGGCCTTCTTGGAGACGACGTGATCGAGAAAACCGGGATCCTGATGCGTGAAGCCGTTATGGTCCTGTTGCCAGACGTGCGACGCGAGGAGGATATTGAGCGAGGCGATATCGCGCCGCCACGGGATTTCCTTACACACTTTCAGCCATTTGGCGTGCTGCCCGACCATCGAATCGACGATGCGGATGAACGCCTCGTAGCTGTTGAACAAACCGTGACGGCCCGTCAGTAGATAGCCTTCGAGCCAGCCTTCGCACTGATGCTCACTGAGCATCGAGTCGACAACGCGACCCGTTGGCGCGAGGAACTCGTCATTGGGTTCTATCGCAGCATCCCATTGGCGATCGGTCACCTCGAACACGGCGCCGAGCAGGTTGGACAGCGTCTCGTCGGGGCCGAACACCCGGAAATTGTCGGGATTCGCGATAATCACGTCACGGAGGAACTGGCCGAGCACCGGCGTATCTCCGCAGATGGCCGCTCCCGGCGTCGGCACCGCCACCGCGTGAGCGCGAAAGTCCGGCATCCGCAGATTGCGAAGCAGGGCACCGCCATTGGCGTGCGGGTTGGCGCCCATCCGCCGGTCGCCCTTCGGCGCGAGGGCTGCAAGTTCGGGAAGCAAGGTGCCGGCTTCGTCGAAGAGATCTTGGGGGCGGTAGCTTTTCATCCAGCTTTCGAGCAGCGCCACATGGTCCGGATGTTTGCCATCGACCAGGAGCGGTACCTGATGCGCGCGGAACGTACCCTCGATCGGCACGCCGTTGACTTCTTTGGGGCCGGTCCAGCCCTTAGGCGAGCGCACCACGATTACTGGCCACCGCGGGCGGAGCGTTGTTTTGCCGGTGCGTGCATCATCTTGCAGCTGACGGATGTCGGCGATCGCCACATCCATCACCTCAGCCATGCGCTGGTGCATCGCGTCGGGGTCACTCCCCTCAACGAATCGTGGCGACCAGCCGCAGCCTTCGAGAAAATAGGCTAGGTCGTCGCCATCGATCCGCGCAAATATCGTCGGATTGCTGATTTTGTAGCCGTTGAGATGCAGGATCGGCAGAACCGCGCCGTCGCTGATCGGGTTCAGCAGCTTGTTCGAATGCCAGGCGGTGGCAAGCGGCCCGGTTTCCGCCTCTCCGTCGCCAATCACGCAGGCGACGATCAGGTTGGGATTGTCGAATGCCGCGCCGAAGGCATGGCTCAACGAATAGCCGAGTTCGCCGCCTTCATGAATTGACCCGGGGGTCGTCGGTGCGACATGGCTCGAGATCCCGCCCGGGAACGAGAACTGCGTGAACAGCTTTTTGAGCCCCGGCATATCCGGAGTGATGTTCGGGAAGAACTCGCTGTAGGTTCCCTCGAGATAGGTGTTGCCGACGATCGCTGGACCGCCGTGGCCCGGGCCCGCGATATAGATCATATTAAGATCCTTGGCGCGGATCACACGGTTGAGATGGACGTAGATGAAATTTTGTCCCGGCGTCGTTCCCCAATGTCCCACGACCAGGGGTTTCACATGGGCGAGCTTTAACGGCTCTTGCAGGAGCGGGTTATCAAAGAGATAGATCTGCCCAACCGAAAGATAATTGGCCGCGCGCCAATAGGCGTTGATAAGACGACGCTCTTCAGGCCCAAGATAGGATTTCGGGACCGGCGATGAGACGTCGACAACGGCCGGCGGCACTCGTTCAATAGCATGTGTGTCCATGGGATTGCGGCTCCGAGAAAGGGCAGGTTCCGGCGTCGTGGTTTTGCATCGCCGGGATCGTCTCAGACATAGCATTGGCCGTAATTGGCTCTCGATCGCAGTATCGGAAATTACTCACGACATGCCTTCGGAGCTTCCGGTAAGGTTTTGACAGCACGAGCGAGAAGACAACCTTGCAAGCCATCTCATCGTCCGCCGGGTGCCTGGGAGCCGCCAAGCCAGTTGGGTAAATTCCGACCCTCGCGCTATTATGCATCTTGGCATAACCGGAGCGTTTCATCCTGCGCGTGCTCCGCACATGCGCGAATGTCGTCAGGAGCTACTCATGACCGGATCGATCCTGACGTTGAATGCGGGATCTTCGAGCCTCAAATTCGCGCTGTTCGACGAAGCGCTCATTCCGACACTTCGCGGCGAAATCGAAGATACCGACGGGGCGCCCCGCCTCGCCGCACGCGATGTAGCGGGCCGGCTCGTGGTAGAGCGCCGCTGGCCGGCCGACGATGCATCCTTTGCAGTGATCCTGAGGGATTTGCTGGAGATGTTGCATGATCATGCTGGCCGCGACGGGTTGGGGAGTGCAGGCCACCGCATCGTGCATGGTGGCGTGGACCATGTCGAGCCCGCCCTCATCACTCACGATTTGCTGGATTCCCTGGACGGACTGACACCGCTCGATCCCCTGCACATGCAGCACAATCTGGCCCCCGTGCGCGCGATCCTCAAAATGCGACCTGACCTGCCGCAAGTTGCTTGCTTCGACACCGCCTTCCATCACGATATGCCGATCGAAGCTCAGATCGTGCCGGTCCCGCGCGCACTGCGGGACGCGGGCGTAAGACGGTATGGCTTCCACGGACTTTCCTACGAATACATCGCGAGCCGACTTGCTCTAGACGCGCCAGATCTCGCGCATGGGCGGGTCATCATTGCCCATCTCGGTGCGGGGGCAAGCCTTTGTGCCCTCAGCGGCGGCGTCAGTATTGCGACCACGATGGGCTTTAGCACGCTCGATGGCCTGCGAATGGCGACGCGCTGCGGCAACATCGATCCAGGCGTTTTGCTCTATCTCGCGCGCCAGGGCCGCAGCGTGTCTGAGATCGAAGATTTGCTCTATCACCAATCAGGTCTCCTTGGCGTGTCGGGGATCAGCGGGGACCTGCGTATTCTGCTGGCTAGCGACGATGCGCGCGCAGTCGAAGCGATACGCCTGTTCAGTTATCGCATTGCGGTAGAGGCCGGGGGTATGGCGAGCGCACTTGGCGGGATCGACGGGTTCGTTTTTACCGCCGGGATCGGTGAACGCTCCGCTGTTATCCGCGCAGCTATATGTGAACGTCTTGCTTGGCTGGGCATCATCCTTGACGATGTACCCAATGCCGCCAACGCGAGTCAGATTAGCGCGACCGACAGCAAGATCAAGGTTTTGGTGTATGCCACTGACGAGGAAGCTATGATCGCGCAACACACTCGGGCGGTTCTGTCGCGCCAGTTGGAGATGCATCGTTGAGTCTGAGCGCGCTCGTAGAAGCGTGATCGCCATGCGCGGAGGCGGTCGCAGCGGGGCGGCGGATCCGCCAAGACCGCCGCAACCCTATAGCGTGGTTCCCACCAGACGCCCGATGCTCGCAGTAACCGCGAGGGCAAGCGCGCCCCAAAAGGTGACGCGCGCCATGGCCCGCCAGACGTTCGCGCCGCCCGTTACCCCTCCAACCGCACCAAGAACGGCGAGAAACACAAGTGCTCCGACCGATTCTGCGACAATGAGGGTTGCTGGCGGCGCGATGATAACGATCAGAACCGGCAATGACGCGCCGAACGTAAAGGTGGCAGCCGATGTTAGAGCAGCCTGAATTGGTCGGGCGATGCCCGTAGCGGTGATTCCCAGCTCGTCTCTCGCATGTGCACCGAGCGCGTCCTTGGCCATCAGTTCACGCGACACCAAATGAGCAGTCGCATCGTCGACGCCACGCTCGCGGTATATTTGCGCAAGTTCCTCTCTTTCACCGACGATATCCGCCTTGAGCTCGGCGCGTTCGCGTGAAAGATCGGCTTGTTCGGTGTCATGCTGGGAGCTCACCGAGACATATTCACCTGATGCCATCGACATTGCGCCCGCCACAAGCGCGGCGACGGCCGCGATCAGGGTATTGCCGCGGGTGCCGCCCGCCGCGGCAACGCCAAGGATCAAGCTCGCGGTAGATAATATCCCATCATTGGCGCCGAGCACCGCAGCTCGCAACCACCCGATCCGGGAAACGAGATGGTGCTCGGGAATCTTCGGTCGCCTCATTGGGAAGGTTCTTCCATTGTGCGTTGACGCTACAGTTGCCTCAAGTGTCGCCCCAGCCTCGGAAACTACTCATTTGGCGATGCTTAATCGAGTACATCGGCAGATCAGGCTGAGCCCTTTCAATTCAGCCGGACGACGGCTTGGCGCCAGTCGGATGGGTAGATGCCGAGCCTGCCGGGATCCGCACTGATGGCTAAATTGCGGGCCAGAGGACGATGCCAGACGTCGCGATGGAGGCGAAACATGATCAAACCCAAAGAAAATGATATTGCGGTCAAACCACCGAGAAACATTCTTCTCACGGAGAGCACGCAGCACCCGGTGGACAGGCCCGGCTGCGATTTTGGCGGATCGACCGGCCTTACGACAGCGGGGCTGGGCGTTGGCTTAGGCGAGGATTCATCGGATACGCGTCTGGAGCGTAGCCTGCCAGGTCGCCGGTTCACGGGGACGCTCAGCATACCGCGTTGGCGCGGGCCCGATATCGCCTAGCTGGTCATGCGATTGCTTCAGCAGTCGGGGTCTAACCGGCTTTGTTGCAAAACTGATGGCGGGGATTCACGCAGGGAATCGAGCGGTATAGATAGGCGTAATGCCCAAACCTGCCGCACCTGTGTATCGTACGACGAACTGGCCTGAGTATAATGCGGCGCTGAAGCGGCGTGGGTCGCTGGAAATATGGTTTGATCCGGAGATGCACTGGCTTTCGAAGCCGTGTGGTCGCCCTGGTCGCCCGATGCGGTTTTCAGACAGCGCGATAGAGCTGTGCCTGACGCTGAAGACGCTGTTCAACCTGCCTTTGCGGCAAGTGACGGGGTTGGTTTCGAGCCTGATCAAAATGGCGGGGCTGGATTGGTCGGTGCCGGATTATACGACGCTGTGCCGACGGCAGAAGACGTTGAAGGTCAACCTCGGCGGGCGGATCAGCTCGGGCGGACTGCACCTGCTGGTCGACAGCACCGGGATCAAAATGACGGGAGAAGGCGAGTGGAAGACGCGCAAACACGGACCGTCCTACCGTCGCCAGTGGCGCAAGGTGCATCTCGGGATTGATGCTGGGACGCTGGATATCCGGGCCATTGAGGTCACGACGAATGCCATTGGTGACGCACCGACGCTGCCCGTTCTCCTGGCGCAAATTCCCGGAGACGAGCGGATACTCAGCGTCGGCGGAGATGGCGCTTATGATACCAGGGACTGCCATGCCGCTATTGCCGGGCGCGGTGCCGATGCGGTCATCCCGGTCCGCCGCAACGGGCAACCATGGGCAGAAGGCGGTCCCGGCGTCGATGCACGCAATGGAGCGCTACGCGCGACAAAGCGGCTTGGTCGCGCAATCTGGAAAAAGTGGAGCGGCTATCATCGCCGCAGTCTGGTCGAGACCAAAATGCACTGCTTCAAACTCCTGGGCCAGCGCGTTGTCGCCCGCACCTTCGATCGTCAGATTACCGAGCTCAAAGTCCGTGCTGCAATTCTCAATCGGTTCTCCGAAATAGGAACGCCGGTGACCGTCCGCATCCAATAACATCTTCAAGTAAAACGTCGGTCATGCTCTCGCGTAATTATGCAACAAAGCCGGTCTAACCCGAAATACTTCACCGTGTGACGTAGCATCATCTCGACATGGAGGCTCGTTTCCGCGTGACGGAGCTCAGAAGGAGAAGCACTGCCATGACAGCCAACGCGCCGCTTATTGTGGCGGTGAACCATAGGTTTGATGACAAAGCCACCAGCGCGAAGAAGCTCCGCGAGATCGGGACAATCAGCACGCTCGCGAATGCCGCTGTCAACGCGGCAAGCAGAAGGACGCGAAGCGGTGTGAAGGGTCGGCAAAGATAGGCCAGGTTTGCCAGTCCGCAAGAAAACAGAACGAGGCTTGCAACGGTGCTGGCCTCCTCGAGCGAACCATTGGCGGGATACAGTGCGATCGAATATGCCGCCAGCGTCGCGATTGCGGCGGCGATGCCCGCAGGGATCGCGAAGTGTAAGACGCGAGGGAGAAACCCGGGTCGTGCGCGCCGTGCATTAGGCGCAAGCGACAGGAAGAAAGCCGGGATTCCAATTGTCAGTGCGCCGACGAGAGAGAGTTGCCGGGGCAAAAATGGATAAACGAGACCTGAAGCCGCAACCGTGACGACCAGAACCGCTGCAAAAACCGTCTTGGTGACGAACAGTATCGCCAGCCGTTCGATGTTTGCGATGACGCGCCGCCCTTCGGCCAACACGTCAGGCAAGCACGCGAAATTGCCATCGAGCAACGTGAGCTGGGCGATAGCGCGAGCAGCACCACTTCCTGCGCCCATCGCGATGCCAATATCGGCCTGTTTAAGAGCCAGGACATCGTTCACGCCGTCGCCGGTCATGGCGACGACGTGACCCTTGCTCTGGAGGGCGGCAATCATCGCGCGCTTGCCGTCTGGCGTAGCCCGTCCGAAAATGGATCGCGCATCCATAAGTGTCGCGAGCGCTGCGTCACCGCTCGGGAGGTGAAGCGCGTCGACGGGATCATCGGCCCCAGGCACGCCGACCTGGCGGGCCACGGCTGCCACTGTCTCGGGATGGTCACCAGAAATGATCTTGATGGCGACGCCTTCCCGCACGAAGTAAGCGAGTGTTTCCGCAGCGTTCGATCGCACGTCTTCGGCCAGCAGGACGAACGCGGCCGGGACTAGGTCGGCAGGCAGCTGGTCGTTTGAACACGTGCGCGCATGAGCAAGGAGCAGCACACGACGCCCGGTTTTGGCGTGTGCCGCAGCGCGCTTCAACAGGTCGACGTGCATGTCACCGACGAGCAGCACGTCTGGAGCGCCAAGCACCCAATTCCCGTGGTCACCAAAGCACACTTTGCTCCATTTGCGCGCCGACGAGAACGCGACTTTCTCCGTAGCCTTCCAGTCTGTTGGCGCTAGATACTTCGCGGCGATGGCGCGCAGCGTGGCATTGGGCGCAGGATCCGCAGCGGCGAGCGCCCCGAACGCCTTGGCGATCTCTGCATCCGCATCGAGGATCTCGAGGTCCGCGATGTTGAGCTTGCCCGTCGTGAGCGTACCCGTCTTGTCGAGGCAAAGCGTAGTGACTCGCGCCAGCGTTTCGACGGCGGGCAGCTCCTGGATGAGCGTACGGCGGCGACCCAGGCGCGTCACGGCGACGGCCATGGCAAGGCTGGTCAGCAACACAAGTCCTTGCGGCACCATCGCGACCACGCCGGCGACCGTCGAGCGCAGTGCGGCAGCGTGGAATAGGGGCTGTGCCCGAAATTGGCTCCACAGCAGCACGGGCGCCGCAACCGCAATCGTCCACAGAACGTAACGCAGTATGCGGTTGATACCGGCGCTCATTTCGGAGTGTGCGGGTTTGAAGACCTTGGCAGCACTTGAGAGTTTCTGGGCATAGGCTTTGCTGCCGACGGCGGTTGCCCGGTAATATCCGTGCCCGGCGGTAACAAAGCTGCCTGAGAGCGCGTGGTCGCCGGGCACTTTCAAAAGTGGTTCGGACTCGCCGCTGATGAGCGCTTCGTCGATTTCCAGGTCTTCCGATGTGAGAACGATGCCGTCGGCGACGACCTGATCCCCCGGTCTGAACTCGAGCACATCGTCGAGAACCACCGAAGCGACGGGAACGTCGATCGTGTGTCCTGACCTCACAACGCGCGCAGTCGGTGCACTAATGACGGCCAGTCGATCCAGAGCGCGCTTGGCGCGCACCTCCTGAACGATGCCGATAAGCGTGTTCACAACCAAAACGCCGCCGAACAGCGCGTCTTGCAATGGACCAATATAGAGAATGATGCAGAGCAGAGCGCCGAGTATAGCGTTGAAACGGGTAAATATGTTGGAAATCAGAATCCCGCTGATCGTTCGGCTGTTTTGACGATCGACCGCATTGATATCGCCGCGCTGAACGCGCTCGTCGACCTGCTCGTTGGTAAGACCGGTATTCGCTTTTTGCGCTCCTGATGCGCGATAGGGCTCAGTTCGCCCACCAGGGATCAAAACCGTCGGTGTGATACTACCTCCCACCCCCTCATCTCCCAAAGTGTCTTTGCCCGGAGGGTTGCCCTCAATACCAAGGCTACACGTTGATCCAGAACGTCGTCATCCACCGGCAACTACTCATTTGGGAGAGGGGGCCGTTGTTTTTGAACGACGCGCACAAGGGCTGCCACCTGGTTTCGCGGCGGAGTGGGCGCTCTTGTCAGCTACATTGGGCCATCGCATCTGTTTCTAGCAACGGTTGTCCTTGCCAAATTTGGGCGGAAGCAGGCGGCGGACGTGGTCGGCTGACAAGCCTCTGGGGGCACGCCATTCCAATCCGCAGCGTTTCAGATGGGGTGTAGGTGTTTTCCGAAGCTGGTGACGCTTGGACTGCGCGTCCAAGTCATCGGCCTGCACTGCCGCGCTGCGAGAGCCGCGCCGCGCACTGCGGCACGATGCACCTTGCGTATCTTATTTCGGAGCCGATCCTGTGGACGACTGGAGCCAGTATCTCACGACCCGAACGCGGTTTCGCTTCCATGTCCGACCCGCATGTCCGGCTGACGAGGGGACGCTTGCCGAGTTCTTCACCCACGTCACTCGCGACGACCTGCGATTTCGCTTTCTGACAGGTCTCGACGAAGTCGGTCACGATCGGATCGTCGACTTGGTGACGATCGATCACAAGTCCACCGAAAACTTCCTCGCGTTCGACGAGCACGGCTCGATGATGATCGCGACCGCAATGCTCGCCTGCGATCCTGCGCTCGATCGTGGAGAAGTCGCGATCTGCATCCGCAAAGATTTCAAGCATCGCGGGATCGGTTGGGAATTGCTGGCGCATATCGCGCGCTTTGCCGAGGCAAAGGGCGTAAAGACGTTAGAGTCGATCGAAGCCCATGAAAATCACGCGGCAATCGAACTCGAGCGCGAGATGGGCTTCACCGCGGAACCCTATCCTGGCGATTCCACACTCGTGCTGGTCCGCAGGACACTCGATCAGGTGGCCCGTGCTTAAACTTCCGGCGCGGGACAAAATCTGCGCGCGAGCGTCGCTCGCGCGTTGCCGGCGACCTGCTGGACACGATCACCGCCGTAATCTGGCAGCGCTGGCTGTCCTGTTGCGAACGCGACGCTGCGTCGCAGACCAGCGAGAGGACGGACGACCATGACATTTCGACCTTTGCACGACCGCGTGCTTGTTCGCAGGATCGAAGCCGAAGCCAAGACGGCGGGTGGGATCATTATCCCCGACACGGCGCAGGAAAAGCCGCAAGAGGGCGAGATCGTCGCGATCGGCACCGGCGCGCGCGCCGAGGACGGGGTGGTGATCCCGCTGGATGTGAAACCGGGCGACCGCATCCTCTTTGGCAAATGGTCCGGAAGTGAAGTGACGCTCGACGGCGAGGATCTCCTCATCATGAAGGAGAGCGACGTGCTGGGGGTTATCGGCTGACGCCGCACCCTCACGATCCTGCTTGCAAGGGCGTGCCGCGCCACCGCGAGCGCGCAGCCCGACTCCCCCGAATATAAGGTATGTGACATGGCAGCCAAAGATGTGAAATTCTCGCGCGACGCCCGCGAAAGCATAACCCGCGGTGTCGATATTCTCGCCAATGCCGTTCGTGTGACGCTGGGCCCGAAGGGACGCAACGTGGTCATCGACAAGGGCTACGGCGCACCGCGTATCACCAAGGACGGCGTCACCGTCGCCAAGGAAATCGAGCTCAAGGACAAATTCGAGAATATGGGCGCGCAGATGCTGCGCGCTGTAGCCTCCAAGACCCATGACCATGCCGGTGACGGCACGACCACAGCGACCGTGCTGGCCCAGGCAATCGTTCGGGAAGGCATGAAGTCCGTGGCGGCCGGCATTGACCCGATGGACCTGAAGCGCGGGATCGATCTTGCCGTCGGGAGGGTCGTCGACGACTTGAAGGCGCGCTCGAAGCCTGTCTCCAATAACGACGAGATTGCGCAGGTCGGGATCATCTCCGCCAATGGCGACGAGGTTGTCGGACGCAAGATCGCCGAGGCGATGGAAAAGGTCGGTAAGGAAGGCGTCATAACGATCGAAGAGGCGCAAGGCCTCGAGTTCGAGCTCAACGTGGTCGAGGGGATGCAGTTCGATCGCGGGTATCTCTCACCGTACTTCATCACCAACCCCGACAAAATGGTGGCCGAACTCGAGGATCCTCACATCCTGATCCACGAGAAGAAACTCTCCAGCCTTCAGGCGATGCTTCCCATTCTGGAAGCTGTGATGCAGTCGGGGCGCCCCCTCTTGATTATCGCCGAGGACATCGAGGGCGAAGCGCTTGCCACGCTCGTCGTGAACAAGCTGCGTGGCGGGTTGAAGGTCGCCGCCGTGAAGGCACCGGGCTTCGGCGATCGCCGCAAGGCGATGCTCGAGGACATCGCGATCCTGACGAAGGCCTCCGTCGTGTCCGAGGATCTCGGCATCAAGCTTGAGTCTGTGACGCTCGAGATGCTCGGTAGTGCCAAGCGCGTCACCATAGACAAGGATAGCACGACTATCGTCGATGGTGCTGGCGACGAGGTCGCGATCAAGGGCCGGATCGAGGCGATCCGACAGCAGATCGAAAGCACCACCAGCGACTATGACAAGGAGAAACTGCAGGAGCGCCTTGCCAAGCTTGCCGGCGGCGTCGCGATCATCAAGGTCGGCGGATCGACCGAGGTCGAGGTCAAGGAACGCAAGGACCGCGTCGACGATGCGCTGCATGCGACCCGCGCAGCTGTCGAAGAGGGCGTTGTCCCGGGCGGCGGGACCGCGCTGCTCTATGCCAGCAAGGCGCTCGATGACCTCAAGGGTTTGAATGACGACCAGACGCGTGGGATCGACATCGTTCGCAAGGCCTTGCAGGCACCGCTGCGCCAGATCGCCGAGAATGCCGGCCAGGACGGAGCGGTGGTCGCGGGGCGGCTGATAGACAGCAACGACCAAAATCTTGGCTTCAATGCGCAGACCGAACAATATGAAAATCTGGTCAAATCCGGCGTGATCGATCCGACCAAGGTCGTCCGATGTGCGTTGCAGGACGCAGCTTCGATCGCTGGCTTGCTGATCACCACCGAAGCCGCGGTGGCGGACCACCCGCAGGACGGACCGACCATGCCCGGGATGTCGGGCGGCGGCATGAACGGCATGGACTTCTAGTCGACGAAACCCTCAGCGGCCCAGCGCTTTACTTGGGGTCGATCGTTGCGTCGCCCCCAAATCCCGCCCGCAGGCGCGTTGCTTGCTGACCGTCGATGCCGCTGAGGGGTACAAGGATGATCCTGCGATGGAGACTAGATCCTGCGAATACCGTCCCGTGAGGAAACGGTCTCTTCGATGAATGCTGCCTTTGACATCTTGGATCATCCGGAGGGCCGTACCCTTCAGCCGAGTGGCGATTGGACCGTTTTGTTGCTCGACGGAACGGTGGCGACACTAGGGAAAGAAGTGCACCGTGTGGGTCAGGCGGACAGGCTTGACCTCTCACGATTGGGTCGCGTCGATACGTCTGGCGCGTTCGTACTTTTGCGGGCCTTGAAGCCAATCGGAATTGTCACGCCGTCCCATGCCGATTTTGACAGGCTTTCCGCTCTGGTGCGTCCGGCGGCGCAGACCAAAGGGACCGCTTCGGTCAAGCGCCATCCTTTCCTCGTGTTCGAACGTATTGGTAAGGCAGTCACCGGAGCAGGTTCCGAGAGCTATCAGGCGATGGCTTTTCTGGGGCAGCTTGTGTCGGCAATCGGCCGGACAATGGTCCATCCCGGACGCCTGCGGCTGACCCCGCTTTTTGCCGTGATGGAGCAGGCCGGAATCGATGCGATCCCGATCGTGATGACGATGACCTTCTTCATCGGCGCGGTCATTGCGTTGGTGGGTGCCAATCTACTCACCGACATGGGCGTCGGCGTCTACACCGTCGAGCTCGTCGGGGCGGCGATCCTTCGCGAATTCGGCGTGGTGATCGCGGCGATCCTGCTGGCCGGTCGGACCGCATCGGCCTTCGCGGCCGAACTCGGATCGATGCGGATGAACCAGGAAACCGACGCGCTGCAGGTGATGGGCGTCGACCAATTCGATGCGCTGGTGGTCCCGCGTGTGCTCGCCTGCCTCCTGATGATGCCGCTGATGACCTTTTGTGCCGACATGGGGGGAATGCTGGGCGGTATTTCGGTCAGCTGGGCGATGATGGGCATCAACCCCGTCTTCTTCGCCGAGCGGACGCTCGAGACCGTCAACCTCACCCAATTCTGGCTCGGAATGGTGAAAGCGCCCTTTCTTGCGGTCATCATCGGCGTCTCCGGCTGCCGCAAGGGCCTGTCTGTCGGGGGCGATGTCGCTAGCCTGGGCCGCGCCGTCACTTCCGCCGTGGTGCAGTCGATCTTCCTTCTCATCATGGTCGACGCGATTTTCGCGGTGATCTTCATGGAACTGAACCTGTGAGCGCGGCCCTGCCATCGCCAAGCAGTGCCGCACCGATCAGGATCAAAAACCTGCGGACCGCTTTCGGCGATCTCGTCGTCCACGATGGCCTTGATCTCGAGGTTCGTGCCGGGGAAATTCTCGGCGTCGTCGGTGGGTCGGGCACGGGCAAATCCGTGCTGCTGAACACGATCCTCGGGCTCAAGCGTCCGGATGGCGGGACGATCGAGATTTTCGGCCACGATATCAGGGACATCGATGCGCAAGGCGCGACTGAGCAACGGATCGGCGTGATGTTTCAGCAGGGGGCGTTGTTCTCTGCGCTGAGCGTTCAGGAAAACATCGAGGCGCCCTTTCGAGAGCACGCTGACCTTCCCGCGGATATCGTTCGTGATCTAGCCGCCCTCAAGCTTCTGCTGGCGGGACTTCCGGCCGACGTCGGCGGCCAGATGCCCGCTGAACTGTCAGGCGGCATGCGCAAGCGCGTCGGCGTTGCGCGCGCGATCGCGCTCGATCCCGACCTCCTGTTTCTCGACGAGCCGACGTCGGGACTCGACCCGATCAGCGCCACTGCGTTCGACGATCTGATCCGCACGCTGCATCAGGCATTGGGCTTCACTGTGTTTCTCATCACGCATGATCTCGATACGCTTCACGCGATCTGCGACCGGGTCGCGGTGCTCGCCGACAAGAAGATCATTGCCGTTGCGACTGTCGCCGAACTCGAGAAATCCGAACAGCCCTGGATCAAGGCGTATTTCCACGGCGCGCGCGGGCGCGCCGCAGAAGGCAGGCTCAGCTGATGGAACGCCACGCCCATTACGCGCTAGTAGGCGTCATCTCGACGCTGCTGGTGATCGCGGCCTTTTTCTTCGTCGTCTGGCTCGGTCGCTTCGAGTTCGATCGTCAGTTTGACGAATATCGGATCGTGTTTTCCGGCCCGGTGCGTGGGTTGAGCGTCGGCGGTGACGTCCAGTTCAGCGGCATCAAGGTCGGCACCATCCAGCATATCACGCTGGATGGCCAAGACGCCAGCAAGGTCATTACCGATATCCGGATCGATGGCGAGACCCCGGTCCGCGTCGATTCCGAAGCCACGACCGAGTTACAGGGCATTTCCGGGATCGACGTCATCCAGATCAGCGCCGGGACACCGAGCAGGCCCCTCCTGCGCCAGGTCGACACCAGCAAGCGCCCGATCATTCACAGTAAGCCGAACGCGCTGGCTTCGCTGCTCCTTGGTGGGGGGCAGATGCTGGAAACGGCAACGGAGTCCCTCACCAGGGTTAACCGCCTTTTGTCGGATGAGAATATCGCCAACATGACGGGTGCGGTGCGGGACATCCGATCGACGACAGCGGCGTTCGCTGCCAACCGGGCAATGTTCAGCGATGCTGCGGCAACTCTGGCCAAGCTCGACAGTGCAGCGACCGACATCCAGGGGGCCGCCGCTTCAGTTCACAAGATTGCCGATGGCGATGGGCGGCAGGCTTTCTCCGACATATCCAGCGCGGCGGGCGAACTCAAACTCGCAGTGCACGAAGCGCGCGGAACGATTGCGCGGCTCGACGGCCAGACGGGCGCGATTTCATCGACAACCATCCCCGACATCGATGCCACGATGCGAAGTCTGCAGGATACGGCGGACTCGCTGAACGGGCTTGTCCGCTCGATCCGCGAGGATCCGCGCGGCACGCTGACGAAACCCCGCGGCAAGGAACTGGAGCTTCCCAAATGACGGTGTGCCGATCAACCGCCCGCCTCGGCGGATTCGCAGCGCTATGTCTGCTCGCGGGCTGCGTCGGTGGGCTTCTGGGTGGCGGTAAACCCGACAGCTTATACCGCTTAGGTGTCACCGAGCCTGCTGGCACCACCAAAAGACTATCGTCGGCGCAACCGACGCTCTTGGTCGAGAAAGTCCGCTTCGCTTCGGAAATCGACGGGGACCGAATGCTGGCGGTGCATGCAGGAAGTGCGCGCTACATAAAAGGCGTTCGATGGGTGACGAGCGCGCCGAGTCTTTTCGCGCAGGCAACGGTTCGTGAGCTTCAGTCGCGGATGCCGGGCTTCCGGGTGACGGCGGCGCAGGAGGGCGCGCGCGACGGCTATTCGCTCGCGCTCACCATTGGACAATTCGAAGCGCAGTATGACGACGCAAGCATGCTTGATACGCCGACGATCGTGATCGCAGGCGATGCAACGCTCTATCAGCTTCTCACGCACACCGTCGTCGGGCAACGGCACTTCGTAACGCGGGTAGGCGCTACGCGCAGCCGCGCCGGGGAGATCGTAGCGGCGTTCGATCGCGCCACCATATGTTACACAGCTGATGTCGCAGATTGGATCACGACTTCGGCCGCAGGCCAGCCTCCGTCCGGAGATGCCGTCTGCCCAACGCGGTCGTAGCGTAGCGCGGCGCTGGGCAGAGACAAACGGTGCGCGGTTTCGGGCGGGAGCGTGTACGGTCGCCCCCACCAGCCCAACGTGGGTATCAATCAATGCCGTCTCGTCGCGAGCGCGGACAGAGGAGCATCGGGCCGGTGATAGCGCAAGACATTCCAATCGTATGCGTCGGCGGGTCCGCGGGCGGTCTAGACGCGTACAAAAGACTGCTCGATAGCCTGCCAAGCGACCTCGGCGCGGCGATCGTTATCGTAAACCACCTGCGAACGGTGTCGACACTTCTGCACGAGATCCTTCCACGGCATACGGCGATGCCGGTCGAACTCATCACCGAGGGGCTCGATATCCGGCCGAACCATGTCTTCATCATTCCTGCTCAACGCGATCTGCACGTGCTCAACGGAGAATTTCGGCTGGCCCCCATTTCCAAGCCGCGCGGATGGCCCGATGTCATCACGGTCTTCCTCAAGTCGTTGACCCAGCATTGGCATGGCAGGCTCGTCGCCGTGATCGTGTCCGGCTATGACGGTGACGGCGCAGAAGCCTTGTGTGGTATCCGCGAATGCGGCGGCGTGACGATCGCGCAATTGCCGGCGTCCGCCCTCCAGTCGGATATGCCGGATGGCGCCATTGCGAGCGGCTGCGTTGATTTTATCCTCGGCCCGGAGAGCATCGCGGCAAAAATCGCGGAGATCCTTGGAGCTGCTGAGTAACGAGATAGCGCGCTCCCGCCGCGTCATCGCTATGACGATCCCGCTACTGCCGCCTCTGCCGTAGAGATGAGTATTTTCCGATCCTTCGGCGCCTTGGTGGGAGAAGATACACCGTTGGACAATGATCGCTGCGCGCACGTGGCGGTCGACCCCAGGGAGATCGAAATGCTGACCGAAACCAGAACTTTCCTTCGCGACCGGGCCAGTACCGAAGATGCAATGGCTGCGGCGACTGACTGTGGACCTGCCGCGTGGTCTCATTCTCTTCTCGCACGTCTTTATCGCGAACGGTGTGTCGACGCTGCTGGTGGAGGTGAAGAGTGTGTCGACTGCACGATGGGGCCCCCGTGCCTCATCATCATAAGCCAAGGTTGCTAACATTCATGCCACGGCTGCCGATGCCGACAGAATTTAGGAACGAACGGTCCGTGGCGAACGCGCTACCCACCAGCAGTGATTTCTGCGATTTCGTGGGTTCCGACGGCTGCCTCGGTCGAAGACGATCCTGATGCGGCTTTTGCCATAGGGCTGTGGGTGGCGGCCTGCGCAATCCGAGCAAGCTCTGGAAGCGACTTTGCCTGCATCTTATGCATGATCGCTGCGCGATGATTTTCCACAGTGCGCTGGCTGATTCCAAGATCGGCGGCGATATTCTTGCTCGGGTGGCCTGCAAGGACCAAGTCCATCACCTCGCGCTGGCGGACAGTAAGATCGTCGACATGAGCCGCTGCTTCTCCATGCGCGGCATCGAGCAGCCGGAGGTCATGAGACTGATCGATCGCGCGCTCGATACTGGCGAGCAATACGATCCGCCCAACAGGCTTTTCGATTAAATCGCACGCGCCCGTTTGCATCGCTGCGACGGCGAGACCGATGTCACCGCTGCCGGTGATCAGAATTGCCGGAAGATAATCTCCGCGGTCACGAAGCGTTTCGATCAGCGTCACGCCGCTCATGCCCGGCAGGTGGGCGTCGACCAGCAGACACCCATCGATCCCTGGTCGATAGGCATCGAGAAACGCTTCCGCGCTAGCGAAGTCTTCGACGATCCGTCCGTCGGCTTCGAGTACGTCGCGGATGGTGGCTCGTATTTCCGGATCGTCATCGATTACATAGGCCACAGGTTTTCCATCCGTTGCCGCGGTTACGACCCGGTGTGAGACTGATGGTCGAGCGCTGGCGATCAACCGCGCGATTGACGCGATGAGGTCGTTCGGTTTCACCGGCTTGCTCAGTTGGATGCACTCTTCGCTCGCAATCCGCGCCAGCGCTTCGCTCGAGATATCACCCGTGAGAACGATCGCCGGCAGGCTATCTGGCATCCCGGCACGAAGGCAGCGCAGGAGATCGAGGCCATCCATGCCACCTGGAAGGTTATAGTCGGTCAGCAGGAGTTCCGGCTTGATCGCACCTGCGGCGACCAGCTTGATTGCAGACGCCGCATCGGATGCTGTTCTGACGATATGCCCTTCGGCCTTGAGCAGTTGTTCCAGCAGGTCGACGACATCCGGGTCATCTTCGACGATGACGATCTTGCAGGTACGACGATGCAGACCCGCGGTGCCATCAGCTTCGGGTAGTGCTGCCACGGGAGTCGATAGCTCTGCGGCTGGGCACGAGAGGGTGATGGTAAAGACCGATCCCTTGTGCGGCTTCGATCGAACATCGACGTCATGCCCGAGCAGGTGGCCGAGGCGTTGCACGATGGACAGGCCAAGGCCCAGGCCAAGGCTCCGTTCGCGCGCGGCGTTGTTGACCTGATGAAATTCTTCGAAAATGGCGTGAAGCTGGTCGGCGGCGATGCCGATCCCGGTGTCCCAAACCTCGATAAGGAGTCTGCCGTCGCGGTGCCGGCAGCCGAGCAGGACTTTTCCCCGCTTCGTATATTTGATGGCGTTCCCGAGCAGGTTCCGGATCATCTGCGTGAGCAGAGCCGGGTCGCTGTACACCACCGCCGCACTCGGCAAAATGTGGAGAGACAGATTGCGAGATTGCGCAAGATAAGCGAACTCGTCTCGCAACGGATTCAGCGCATCGGCGATCGGAAAGATGACTGGATTGGCTTCCACAACACCGGCTTCGATCTGGTTAATGTCAAGCAACGCATTGAGCATACCGGACATCGCTGCCAAGGTTTGGCCCTGTCGGGAAAGCAACTTCTTCGCCTTTTCGTCGTCGGTGGACTGTGACAGCAGTTCCTGAAGGAGGGTAAGCGATTGCAGTGGTTGGCGCAAATCATGGCTTGCCGCGGCCAAGAAGCGCGACTTGGCAAGATTGGCGCGGTCCGCTTCGACCTTGGCGAGTTCGAGAGCTTTAGCAGTGATTTTTAGGTCAGTGGTTTCGGCGAAGGTGATTACGACACCTTCAACATTGCCATCATGCGCGCGGTAGGGAAATACCCGCCGGAGAAACCATGTGTCGTTCGGCGCGCCGATCTCGCGCTCGATCAAGATGTGATCGGATAGGACTCGTCTAGCATCGCTCAGCAGCTCGGGATCGGTGGCGATCGGCCGCAGGTCCGCGATCGGCCGTCCCATGTCCCCGGTGATTATGCTAAACACCGACTTTATCGCAGGGGTATAAAATCGGATTTTAAGATCGATATCGAGAAAAAGCGTTGCGACATTCGTACTGTAAAGAACATTCTGTAGATCGTCCGACGTCAATCGCTGGCGCTCCAGCGTTTCCTGAAGCTGGCTGTTGAGCGCCGTCAATTCCTCGTTCAAAGACTGTAGTTCCTCCTTGGAGGTAAGCAGTTCCTCGTTTGTTGACTGAAATTCCTCGTTGACCGAAAGCGCTTCTTCGTTAATCGATTTTTGTTCTTGACTCGACGTTTCCTGAACCAGGATTGATGTTTGGAGTTCAGCTTGAGTCGCTTCGAGCTCGTTCTCAAGTTCTGCAACACGCGAGGCGTCACTGCGAGTTGGAATTGAAGGCGCACTTGCGCTTTCGCTTGGCTCTTCGACGAAACAGATGAGCAGCAAATCTTCTTGGTCATTGGCAACCGCCTGCACATCGATCCGAAACCAGATGGTACTGCCATCACGGGTCACACGCGAGCGGCCTCCATCGACGCACGGCACCGTCTTGGTGACCTTGTCGATTGCGAGGCGAAGTTTAGTTCGCAGGGCAGGAGACGCCATGGCCAGCAGATCGAGCGTGGCATATCCCGGTGCGATGCGCAGATAGCGGTCGGTCGGCCCCATCGAATAGAGACACTGCCGCTGGCGATTGATCAGGATCGCGGCTGGCGCATGGCTGGCGATGACCGCCTTGCGGCAAATATCGGCCAACGTGGATTGTCGCATGGGCGAGGCGGACCTATCGTTCTTGCCAAGCAATGGAAGGGTATCGCCAAAGCTTAATGGAAAGCCGGTATCACCGGCACGGCTTCGTGCGATGTGCCGATAGAAACGTTCGGACTTCGCGATGACCTCGAACCGGTCTTCGGCATTCCCAACCGTCTCGGATGAACCCAGGACCAGGATCCCGCCTTCCCGCAAGGCGAAATGGAAGAGCGATATGACCTTGGCCTGGGCTTCTGGATTTAGATAGATCAGGAGATTACGGCAGGAGACGAGATCAATCTTCGAGAAGGGCGGATCTGACAAGACATCCTGAACGGTGAAGACGACGTCGCCGCGCAGTCCGGTCGCCACCCGGTATCCGGCCTCTTCCTTGACGAAAAAGCGCCCAAGCCGGTCTGCAGGGACCGCGTTCTCAATATCAAAGGGGTAAAACCCTTCGCGTGCCGTTGCGATGGCGCTTGGGTCGACGTCGGATGCGAAGAGCTGCAGCTTGATGTCTCGCCCCGACGCTTTGATCGCATCACGGCAAATCATCCCGATCGAATAGGCCTCTTCTCCCGTGCTGCACCCGGCGACCCAAATTCTAAGCGCTTTATGCTCCGGTAAATTATCGACGAGATTGGGAATGATCGTCTTAGCAAGCGCCGCGAAAATCGATGGGTCTCGGAAGAAGCTAGTGGTCCGAATCTAACACTTGGTGCCCGCGTCTGACGGCGGCGATGATTTTATCGGGGTCGGCGGTCCAGACGAAGGGCTTTGAGCTTTCGTTGTGCTCGACCAGGAAGCGGTTGATGGCGGCCTGAAGGTCGACGAGCGAATGAAACACGCCGCGTTTGAGTCGACGGTTGGTCAGCCTGGCGAAGAAGCCCTCGACGGCATTGAGCCAGGAACAGGACGTAGGCGTAAAGTGGAAGGTGAAGCGCGGGTGGCGGTCGAGCCACTCGCGAACCTTGGGGTGCTTGTGAGCGGCGTAATTGTCGAGGATCACATGGATCGCCTTGCCGGCGGGCACGCGCGCTTCGATCAGATTGAGAAAGCGGATGAATTCCTGGTGGCGGTGCCGTTGCATGTTGCGGCCGATCACGGTCCCGTCGAGGATGTTGAGCGCGGCAAAGAGCGTAGTGGTGCCGTTGCGCTTGTAATCATGGGTCATGGTGCCGGCCCGCCCCTTTTTCAGCGGCAGGCCGGGCTGGGATCGGTCGAGGGCCTGGATCTGGCTCTTCTCGTCGAACGACAGGACGATCGCGTGGGCGGGCGGCGCGACATAAAGGCCCACGACATCGCGAAGCTTGTCGATAAACTCGGGATCATTGGACAGCTTGAACTGCCGAACGCGGTGAGGCTGGAGGCCGTGGGCGCGCCAGATCCGGTGAACCGAACTGGCGCTGATGTCGGCTTCGCGGGCCATCAGCGAGGCTGTCCAATGGGTCGTCTCACCCGGCGGCGCCTCATGCGTCCGGCTCGCTACCCATGCGACAACCTCCGCGGTTAGGGGAGGGATGCGCGACGGACGGGTCTTGTCGCGCAGCAGCCCCTCCACCCCTTCCTGCATGAACCGCTCCTGCCAGCGCCACACGCATGTCTTCGATGTGGCCGTCCGCCGCATGATCTCGCTGGTGCCGATCCCCTCGGCGCTCAAAAGCACGATCTTGGCGCGCCAGACGTGCTTTTGGGGCGCGTTACGATCCTTGCAGATCCGCTCGAGACGCTCTCGGTCCGCCGACGCAAGGTCGATGATTATACCACTTCGCATCCCCGATGACTCGCACGGCAAAACGGCGACGGGAATCCCTAATCGGACTCAACTGTCAGGCGATAACCACTAGTCACATTGATCAACAAGTCTTTGGCAAGAAGATCCCGTTCGGTCGGATCTCTACGAAGCAGATCGAGATAGCCGACAAGGTTACCGCGCACAAGCGCGAGAAGCGCTATCCGCCGTTCGATTCGACGTTCCAAC
Organism: Sphingomonas sp. UYP23; assembly: GCF_054059235.1. Classification (NCBI taxonomy): domain Bacteria; kingdom Pseudomonadati; phylum Pseudomonadota; class Alphaproteobacteria; order Sphingomonadales; family Sphingomonadaceae; genus Sphingomonas; species Sphingomonas sp. UYP23. The sequence goes on along the minus strand of NZ_JBSSBX010000001.1, from coordinate 4,660,405 downwards.
GTTCCCGGCTTGTATTGCGTGAAATCATGAGACGTCTTGTCCTTGAGGAAGCCGATGATCTCGTTCAGGACCGTTGATCCCGACGGCAAAATATTATTTTGCTCTGTCGGCTTCTTCGCAATTTCAACTTGATAGTCGGCAAGCGCTTGGGGGATATCATACACTTCGAGGATCCGATCAACCAATCCTGTGCCGATCGCGCTTCGCGGTATCCCGTCATATTCAGCCTCTTCGGGCTTTTGTGCGATCACGTAGCCGCCTGCGGCTTTCAGCGCGGAAAGTGCCCCCCTACCATCCGCACCCGTTCCAGAGAGGATGACGCCAACAGTCTGTTGGCCATAGCCGTCGGCTAACGACTTCAGCAGAAAATCGAAGGGAAGGCGGGCCCCATGGAGTGCCTGGCGCGGTGAAAGGTGCAAAGCGCCGGCGCGAACGGAAAGATATCGACCTGGCGGAATGACATAGATGTGATCGGGGCTGAGGGGGCAGTCGTCGGTCGCTTCGACGATTTTCATCTTGGTGTGTTCGGTCAGTAGGTCGACCATCATGCTCTTGTGGGTGGGATCGAGATGCTGAACGAGGATAAACGCCATGCCCGTGATCGGCGGGATCGCGTCGAGCAATTTCGAGGCGGCATCCAGGCCGCCGGCAGAGGCCCCGATGGCGATAATGGGCATCGCAGCAGGAGGACCTCTCGCGGCTAGTGCGAGTGCTCCTTTTTCCGACTTGGGCGAGGCAAGAGGGACTGCGTGGTTAGCGGGCGGATCCGCCGAACGTGTGGGGTCTGCTGTCATGCAACATGGGGTAGCACTCCTCTACCTCTTACCTCCTACTTATAGTGATTCCGGACATGAATTCGCCGTCATTTTCGAAGCGTGAGTAGTTTCCGAGACTGACCGCGCGGGCGCCGCCCGGCCATTGTCGCGGCCGACCCCGATGTCAGAGCGGCTCGAAATATCCGGGGGCTCTGCATATCCGGCCCGTGGGGTGGCCTGGAGATACGATCATGTACCCAACCAAAAACAGCTTACCCGAGCATGTGCGCGCGCAATCCAACGAGGTCTTGAACAAGCATTTGGCTGCCGCGATCGACCTCCATGCGCAGCTCAAGCAGGCGCACTGGAATGTGCGCGGCCCAGCATTCATTGCGATCCATGAGCTGTTCGATCGCATATCGGTAGAGGCTGAGGGGATGTCCGATCTGATCGCCGAACGGGTTGCTGGGCTTGGCGGAACGGCACGGGGTACAATTCAGTTGGCAAGCGAACGCTCGTTTCTCGCGCCCTATCTGCTTGGGATTGGGTCTGAGCAAACGCATCTTTCGGCTGTGGCCGAGGCTCTCGCGTCATTCGGGGCCTCGACGCGAACAGCCATCGCGGAAGTAACCGCCTTTGGGGATGCGGACACTGCAGACCTTTTCACCGGCATATCGCGCAATATCGACAAGCAGCTCTGGTTCGTTGAGTCGCACCATGTCCCTGCGTGAACGTCCAAAGCGCAGCGCCGATCAACCCGGGGTACCCGCGTCGGGGGACGAAGCTGGCACGATGCAGAATGATAAATACGGACGGGAGAGGCGGCTGCGACGCGCAATTGCGAATTGGGTCAACGAAGGCGGAGCAGGGGGAGAGGTACGGTGACCGTTGGACGCAGGATCGTCATCGTCGAAGATGACGTCCTTATCGCCATGGATCTTGCCGATCTCCTGATCGCGATGGGACACGAGGTTTGCGCGATCGTCTCAAGCGAGAGTGAGGCCGTCGCTGCTGCGACGCGGTGGAAGCCCAATCTGATGATCGTTGACGCAAATCTCTCCGAGGGCAGTGGCGTATCGGCAATGCGCGAGATCCTGGCACGCGGTTTTGTCGCCCATCTTTATATAACCGGCGATCCGGTCCAACTTTTGAAGGTCGTGCCGGATGCCGTCGTCGTTGCAAAGCCATTCAATATGCGCGGCCTTGCAACCGGCATGGCCACAGTGAGTCGCATCAGGAATACCGAATGACTATGAAATCACACCCCTACCCAGCGCGCCGGTCAAACTACGTCCGGCTTCCTTGCCGTCTTCGAAACCTCGACGACGGCAACCGGACTTGATGATCGCATCGGCAGGGCATGCCGCGGTGGCCGCCATGAACTCGGAATGAAGGAAGGCAATTTCAGGCGGAAAGGCTTTGTTAGACGACGCTTGGGCAAATCTTCGACCGGATCCCCGAACCGGTCCCGTCGCTGCGCACTATAGGTCTTGTCGGTCTGCGGTTTGACGAACAGGACGACGACCTCAGGATGCGCAGCGCGAACATGTTGCTCAAGCGCGATCACTTGTTGCTCGACCTGCAAAATCGTCCGCTCATCAGAAAATTCCAGGCTGAGTGCGGCCAGTATCTGATCGGGGGAGAGCTGGACCGTCAGCAATCCGTTCGCGCGCGTGACGAAAGGCTCGGCGGCGGCGATCGCCAGGATCGAGCGTGACAGATGCGGATCGGCCCGCTCGCCGATCAGCAAGCTTTTGCTTTCACGCGCCAGCAGCACGGCCGTTCCACCCAGGATCACGCCAATGACGATCGACGCCACACCGTCGAGCCAGGGCTGCCGCAATGCGACGGCCGAAGCCGTTCCGATTGCGGCGACGACTAGACCGAGCAATGCCGCGCTGTTTTCGAACAGGATCATGAACGAGGGTGGGTCCTTGCTCTCGCGAAAGGCTGCGTAAAAGCCCAGATCGCCGCTCGCAGCGTCGAACTGCCGGAAGGACACCAGCCATGCCCACCCTTCCAGCGCGAAGGCGACGCCGAGCACCGCGTAATTGATCAAGGGATGCTGGATCGCTTCGGGGTGAAGCACGTGGTTGATGCCTTCGTAGACCGCGAACCCGGCGCCCAGGGCGAAGACGAGCAGAGCCACGATAAAGCTCCAAAAGTAGAGCTCTCGCCCATAGCCCAAGGGGTGTTCGATATCAGGCCGGTGCCCGGCGCGGCGAATGCCATAAAGGAGCAGGATTCCGTTTCCGGCGTCGACGAAGGAATGGATCGCCTCGCTCGTCATGGCGGAACTGCCGGTCCACAGCGCGGCAGCGGACTTTGCGAGCGCGACCAGTACGTCTCCGGCCAAAGCGGCGCGGACGGCGGGCGTTGAGGAGTTCTTGCGTCTTGATACCATGGGTTCGTCCGTCGAACTTGCGGCCCCCAGGCGGCGGCTGCATCGCTAGCGCGCGCTCGGGTTCCCGAGCGCAGGGCGTCTCAGGCCGCTTTATCCGGCGCGATGCGAAGCGAGATCGATGACGAAGCGATAGCGCACGTCCTTGCGCTCGACCCGAAGATACGCGTCGTCGATCTGATCGGGGCGAATCAGCTCGATCTGCGGCCGAATGCCGTTGGTGCAGCAATAGTCGACCACGTCCTGCGTCTCGGGCATGCCGCCGATGCAGGACCCGACGATCGATCGCCGCTGACCCCACAGGGCGCCGCCGCTGACGCCTGCAATTGCGCCAGGGGCACCGACGTTGACGAAGATACCGTCCAGCCGGAGCAGCGGCAGGAAGGGCGAGACGTCGAACGGGAAGGGGATCGTCGACAGCATGAAATCGAAGCGATTCGTCATCTCACCGACCAGCGGGATCGGATCGGTCGCAGCCGGTTGCCACACGACGACGTCCTTGGCGCCCATGGCATAGGCGTCCTTGGCCTTGTCCTCGCTCGTCGTGAAGACGGTGGCTTCGGCGCCGCGATGGACCGCGAGCTTCAACGCCATATGCCCCAGCCCACCGAGCCCGATCACCGCGAAGCGTTGGCCCGAACCCAGGCGCCAATGCTGCATCGGGGAAAAGGTCGTGATGCCCGAGCACAATAACGGCGCGGTCGACGCCAGATCCGCGCCATCGGGGATTTTGACGACGAAGCGGTCGCGCACCACGATCCGTTCGGCATAGCCGCCGTGCGTCTGCCCGGGACCGCGCGGGTCGGGCGAGGCATAGGTCAGCGTCGTGCCCGTCGTGCAATATTGCTCCAGACCCGCCGTGCAATTGTCGCAGGCGCAGCAGCTGTCGACCATGCAGCCCACCCCGGCAAAATCTCCGGGTGAGAATCGGGTGACCGCTTGGCCGACGGCGGATACCCGACCGACGAACTCATGCCCCGGCACCATCGGAAACGGCTGTTCGCCCCATTCCCCGCGGATCATGTGGATGTCGCTGTGGCACACGCCGCAATAGAGAATGTCGATCGCGACATCGTCCGGTAGGAGCGCGCGGCGGTCGACTGTCATGCTGTGGATCGGCCCGTTGTTGTGCAGCGCGCCATAAGCACGGGTCGGTGCGCCATGATGCTGAACGATCTCCGCAGGGTCGCTCCGAGTCCGCACGGTTTCGGTTCTATCGGCGAATTTCTCCGGGAAAGAATGTATCGGTCACAACGGTCTCCATGGTTTCGCGGGTGTCAGCCATGCCCAGCAGTGCGATCGCGACGAGCAAGGGACGGAAATGCGCCAAGGCGCCCCTGCCCAACAGGATCGGAAACTACCCAGGGACCGAGGATTCGACGGCAGCGCGGCGACGTACTGGCATCCCCGCATTGTCCGCAGGTCACGACATCTTCGTCGGCGGTCGAGGGCACATGTGCGAGAATACGCGACTATAAGCGAATCTTTCGGCGATTTGCCTGCGTCTGCTTTAGCGCGGTAATGACCGTTGCCAGCGCTTCGGTGACTGCGAGGTCTGCGTAGATTCCGACGCTTTTCCGACTGCCGATCGACGCTGAGAACGGCGCCTCGGTCGCCCGACAAGAACGAATAGCGATATGACAGGTCCGCCATTGGAAACCGAGTTGAAGCTTGATGTGGATGTTCAAGACGGGTCCACGGTCTATGAATCGCTGATCAGGAGCTTCGGCCGTCCTACGGCGCATCATCATCTGATATCCACGTATTTTGATACCATTGACGACCATCTGTGGCATGCCGGCATCACAATACGCGTCCGCCGTGACGGAAAACGGCGCATTCAGACGATCAAGGTCGAGGGCGGCAAAGCCGCCGGGTTGTTTAGCCGGCCGGAATGGGAGTGCGAGATCGCGGGGGAAACGCCGGATCTTGACATGCCTACAGCTGGCTTGCTGACCAAGCTTGCGGGCGCGGCGATCACCGCCGACACCTTGAAACAAGTGTTCACGACAGACATTACCCGCACGCTCTGGCTCGTCGACTCAGATGGCGCGAAGATCGAGATCGCCGCCGACGACGGTGCCATCACCACCGACAGCCGCGCTGCCGCGATCCATGAACTCGAGTTCGAATTGAAGAAAGGTACATGCGCGGCGCTATTCACCGTCGCGGCCAAAATTGGCGCGACCGTTCCGCTGCGCATCGGCGTGCGCAGCAAGGCCGAGCGCGGGCAGGCGCTGCGGACGCCCGATGTCGGCAAGGCGCTGGAAGCTGAGCCTATCGCTCTGGACAAAGACCTCACCACAGCCGCTGGCTTTCAGGCGATCGCTGGTGCCTGCATTCGGCACTACCGGCTCAATGAAGGGCTGCTGCTCGAGGGAACTGACGCCGAAACGTTACATCAATGCCGCGTGGCGCTCCGTCGCCTTCGCGCGGCGCTGACACTGTTCAAACCGATCCTCAAAGACCCGGAATCCATTGCGCTGCGCGACCGATTGCGGACCGCCGCTGCGGTGTTCAGCGATGCTCGTAACATCGATGTGCTGATTGATCGGATCGCGGATCCTAAACTGCTCGCCAAGCTGACGACGCGACGCACGGTGATCTACGCTGAGCTTCTGAGAGCGATAGGAGCGGATAGTTTTCGCGCGTTGATGCTCGACCTTGTCCGCTGGATCAGTGTCGGATCCTGGCTTTCCGAGATGGATACCGCCGAGAAACGGGGCCAACCAATCACCGCTTTCGCCGGTCACGTACTGGACCGTTATCAACGGTGCCTGAATCGACGGGGCAATCATTTGGACAAGCTGGATGACGAGACCCGCCATAAGGTCCGCATCGTCGGCAAGAAGCTTGGCTATGCTGCGGACTTCTTCGGCAGCCTGTTTGCGGGCAAGAAGGCACGCCGCCGGCGTCGACATTTCCTGGAGGCCATAATGGCGCTCCAAACCGAGTTGGGCAGTCTTAACGATGACACGACCGGTGCCGAATTGCTGAACCACTTCACCCCTTTGGCGGTGCCATCGGCGGCCGACACCGCGCGTGCAAACTCGTCTAAGGAGCAATCTATCAGTAGGGCGGCGGATGCCTATGAGATAGTAAAGGACCTTAAGCGTTTCTGGCGCTGACTTCAAACCTTTCCCGTCAATATCGGCGCTAATTGGCACGGGTCTGTCAGCGATCAATGGCACTGCAAGCGGCGCTCCAGATTCTGCCTTGATGCAGAAATCAAAAATTTTGCATCAAGGCCAGGATGCAACGGAACGGCAGGCGTCGCCCAATTAAGTCATTGCAGGAGCGACATGTCGGCCCGCCGAGTCTATATGGGAATACGAATTAGAAGGAGTGTCACGGATGGCTGATATGTCGATGAGACGGCTAGGCCATAACGGCCCCGAGGTTTCAATTCTTGGCCTTGGCTGCCAAGGTTTCGGCAGCAGCCGTGACGGTGGAGAGCGCGAAGCGGCCGTTCGCACCGTCCAGGCCGTTTTGGATGAAGGCGTTACTTTTCTGGACACGGCCGATTTTTACGGCAGCGGCGTAAGCGAGATGATTGTTGGCGAAGCGATCCGGGGCAGGCGCGATCGAGTATTCCTCAGCGTCAAGTTCGGTGCGCTGAGGTCGCCTGCCGGTCGTATCATCGGTCTTGATGGACGGCCGAACTCGGTCAAGAATTTCGCCGCCTACTCGCTAAAGCGGCTTGGGGTTGACGTGATTGACTTGTATCAGCCGGGTCGCGCTGATCCGGACGTGCCGTATGAAGAAACGATCGGCGCGATCGCCGACCTGATTCAGGAAGGTAAAGTGCGGTTCCTCGGCGTATCCGAGGTCGGCGTAGATCTGCTTCGCCGCGCCCATGCTGTGCATCCGGTGACTGCGCTGGAAATCGAATATTCGCTTGCCAGCCGGTTCATTGAAGCAGAAATTCTGCCTGCTGCCCGCACGCTGGGTATTGGCGTTGTCGCGTACAGAATTCTTGCCGAAGGGCTACTGACCGGCACCCTTCCCCACGACAAAGCCCCGGTGGACGCTCATTTCCTTGCACCGCGTATGCAAGGCGAAAATTACGTGCGCAACGTCGCTACGTCACAGGCGCTGGTTGCTTTGGCCGCTCGCAAAGGTCTCGCACCGGCTCAGATCGCGCTAGCTTGGGTGCTGTCACGTGGGTCCGATATCGTACCGCTTGTCGGGATCAGCCGCCCTGCTCGGATCGCAGACAACATAGCCGCGCTCAGAGTGGACCTCAGTACCAGCGAACTTGCTGAATTAGATCATGCGTTCGCTCCGGATGCGATTGTTGGTCTGCGCTATCCCGAATTTGTTATGAAATGGGCCGCACAGTAAGGCCGCGTTGCGTAATTTCCGACCCTGCACGTGAGACTCCGCGGAAATTATAGCCTGGTCTTACAGGCTTCTGGCGTCGCCACAGCCTCGGAACTGTGAGTGTGATAAATGCCTGATCAAAACCTGAACGAGAGTGTTGTCGGTGAAATGAAGTCGGAGACCGACGCCGATGCGACCGCCCACCAAGGGGAAACAATCTTGGCGGTGCATGCGAAAAGTTACGCCAAGGGCGCGGTCGAGGATGCCATCAGGAAATTGGACGCGGCCGATCAGAGCGCGGTCGACAGCCTCATACAGCGCGAGCGCGCCGCACGCGACACCGGCCAGTGGGCCGAAATGGCCAATTGCTATCACCCCAAATCCTACGTCGAGGTGTCTTGGTTCCAAGGGGCCGGAACAGATTTCGTCAAACAGAGCAGCCTAATCGCGGGCGGAAAGGTCTATACCTTTCACATCATGAGCCCCGCCGTCGTAATGCTCAATGGCGATCGGGCGCTGGCCGAGACAGGATGTACGGTTCACGGTCTGACCGAGCTAGAAGGCGTGGAAATCGACATCGTCAGCCAATCGCGGTTGCTTTGGCGGGCGCAAAAGGAAAAGGCCGGCTGGCTCATCGCTGGCATGCGCGCCTATTATTTAAGTGACGCGATTATCGCTGCGGACCCGACCAAAGTTCCGGATATTGACCATGCGATCTTCGATGGGTTGCGTCGGAGTTATCGCTCGATCGCCTATGTTATGGCGCGCTCCGGCTTTCCTGTGCGGGACGATCTGGCCGGGATCGACCGCCCTGACACCGTGGCATCGCTCAGAGCAAAAGAGATGGAGTGGCTCGCTGGGAGTTAGCGCCTTCGCTTCCAGGCAGCCCTATGGCCATCATCGGCACAAAGCGCACACCACCGTGCATTGAACCAAGTCCAAATTGAATATTGGCATGTTATTGGAGGATAAAATGACCGAAGCGCAAATCGACAGGACGGCGCTGATACCTGAAGTTCATTGTAGGCGCCATCTTCTCAAAGGAAGTCTCTTGGCGGCGTTTATGGCGCTGATCACCAAAACGGCGACTGCGGCTCCCCTAAATGCCGGCCAAGGTGGCGCCACCGCGAAAGATCAGCATAACGATCCGCAGGGATTATTGGATGCCTTCGCTGTAAGTCAGCTACTGTTGCGCGAGCGTCTTGCACGAGAGACTCACAACTACAATGACGAAGAAACCTGCTTTTACCCTGATGCCAATGTAGAGGTATCATGGTTTAAAGGTACTGCTGCGGAATTTGTTAACTCTGGTCGCCGAACTGGTCCGACGGAGTATGGTCAGAAGTCCGTCTACTTCGACTCAACAGGTCCAGCTAGTATCTTGGTTCACAAGAACCGGGCGATCGCTGATTCTGCCTGTGCTATACATACCTTTTTACCGCTGGATGGAGTGGAGGCCAGCATGACTAGCTTCACCCGTTTGCTTTGCCGAGTACAAAAGGCAAACGGTGTGTGGCGCATCGCTGGTCTGCGCGCTATCTACATTCGCGACCTGCTTGAGCCATGCAACCCCGCCGAAATTCCAAAGATTGATTTGGATAAGTTGAAACTTTACCGGCCGTCTTATCGTCACCTCAGTTATGTCCTTCAAGCAAACGGGCGTCCCATGCGCAGCGATCTTCCCGGCGTTGATCAGCCCGACGTAGTCACCGCATTGCGCGCGGCCGAGCGTGGATGGCTTTATAGAGGCTAAGCGCCCGCTGGAGTCTGAGAGAGATGCGCCCGCTCATATGTGCATGCGGGTCAACCACCACGGTGCCTCTCGAAATCGGCAGCAGGCTATCGGTGATGCCAAACACGAAGGTCCCCGCGCGGTGGGACCATCCTATTACCGGAACTACTGCGTCGCGTTTGATCGCCTGCGGCGTTTGGCCGGCGCTGGGTATTCAAAAGCCGGTCGTTCCAATATCTCTGGCTCGACACTTCGCCCTTTGCGGAGATGCGTTTGAGGTGTTTCCGGACAACGCACCCATGGCTTAGGACCGCATCCATGTTTTTCATTGCAGGCATTACCGGCAAGATCGGCGGGGCGACCGCAAATGCGCTCCTTGCCCAGGGTAAACAGGTCCGGGCGCTCGTTCGGAACCCGTTACGGGCAGAGTCCTGGGTCAAACGGGGCGTGGAGCTGCGGACCGGCGACCTTACCGACGCCGTCGCGCTCGCAGAAGCCATGGAGAGGGTGGAGGGGGCTTTCCTGATGCAGCCGACGCCGATGGGCGTGACGCGAGACTTCCCCGAGGCACACGCCCTAACGGACGCCATCGTTGCGGCGTTCGATCAGGCGCCGCCGCCCCGTGCGGTCGTTCTGTCCTCGGTCGGATCCGAACAGTCGAGGGGTCTGGGCAACATTACCCAGACCCACATGCTTGAAAAGGCGTTGGAGCGTTTCACTTTTCCAATCGCGATCGTGCGACCTGGCTCGTTGATGGAAAACAATCTTAGTTCTCTTAACCGCGCGGACGAGACCGGCGTCTTCGACAGCTTTCTTCAGCCTGTGGATCGCGCCTTTCCGATGACTGCCACGGTCGATGTCGGCACAGAGGCCGCACGCCTGCTCGCCGAAGGCTGGACGGGGCGTAAGGTCGTTGAGGTCGGGTCCTACTGGACGCCTGCGCAGATTGCGGATGCGATGGCCGCGACGCTGAACAGGCCGGTGAAGGCAAGGGCGATCCCACGCGAGCATTGGACCACGGCCCTCGGTCAGATGGGGCTTTTCGGGGATCAGGCGGCAAATTGGGAGGAAATGCAGGATGGCTCCAACGCCGGCTGGATTGACTTCGGTCGGCCTGGAGCAAAGGCAGTGCCCGGAATCACAACGCCAACTGAGGTGTTCGGCCAAGCGCGTGAGATCAAGGACCGACTCGCCGGACCGATATGAGCGATACAAATTCGAGAAAGCCGGGAAACCGCCGTTTTCCATTTTCTCAAAACCGTTCCCAAAACCACTTTCTCACGATACATATTTTAGACGGAGTTATGAGAAGGGAGCTGCGTACTCATTGGCTATGCGCGGGTGTCCACCCCGGATCAGGATTTGGCGTCGCAGTTGGACGCCTCAACGCGGCCGGCTGCGAACACATCGCGACCGACAAGGCGAGCGGCGCAAGCATCGTACGGCCGGGTCTGACCGAAGCGTTGGGCAAGGCCGGCAAGGGCGATACGCTGGTAATCTGGAAACTGGATCGTCTCGGACGGTCGATGAAAGGGCTGGTCGATCTGGCGGCTGAGCTGTCGGCACGCGGGATCGAGTTGCGCTCGCTCACAGACGGGATCGTTACCGCGACACACACGGGTCGTCTGGTATTCCACATTCTCAGGTCGATCGCGGAGATGGAGCGCGACTTGATCCGCGAACGCACGATGGCGGGGCTGGCGGCGCGGCGGAAGGCTGGCGGGGCGGAGGGCGTAAGTCCATCATAACGCCCAGCAAAAGAGACATGGCCGTCAAACTGCTCGCTGCCGGCGATCGGCCGCAGGACGTGGCAGAAGCGGTCGGCGTGTCGGTTTCGATCTTCTATCGCCATTTTCCGGCGAGCGGCAGGCGCGCCCCGAGGGACAAATAGCGCTAATAGGGACGTGCCATTTAGCTCTGATATCTACAACCTTTACGATGGATGAGCGTCCTGTCCGTTATGCGCCATGCGGGCTGGCAATGGCCGGTCAAGGCACCAAGACTGCCGCGCCGTCGAACCGGCCTTCTCGCAGGTCATCAAGCGCCGTGTTGGCCTGATTTAGCGGATAGACGGTCGTCTTCACGACAATGCCCATCTTCGGAACAAGGCCAAGGAAATCGATTCCGTCTTGTCGTGTGAGATTGGCGACCGACAGGAGTTGCCGCTCTTCCCAGAGGATGTCGTAAGGAAAGCTGGGAATATCGCTCATGTGGATGCCCGCGCAGACGACCCGCCCGCCCTTGCGCACCGCCTTGAGCGCCACCGGCACGAGCTCGCCAACGGTCGCGTAGATGATCGCGGCATCGAGCGGCCCGGGCGCTATCTCATCCGAGCCGCCCGCCCAGGTCACGCCCAGGCTGCGCGCGAACTCTTGCGTTCCCGTGTCGCCTGGCCGCGTGAATGCGTATACCTCGCGACCCTGCCATTTGGCGACTTGTGCGACGATATGGCCGGCAGCGCCAAAACCGTAAATCCCCAGACGCTTACCATCGCCGGCGATCTCCAGAGAGCGCCAGCCGATCAACCCGGCGCAAAGCAGCGGTGCGAGCGACACGTCGCTGCCGGTCTCACCCAGTGGAAACGCAAAGCGCGCGTCGGCAATCACAGCGGTCGCGAAACCGCCGTCGCGGGTGTACCCTGTAAACAGCGGTGCGTCGCAGAGGTTCTCCCTATGCGCCTTGCAATAATGACAAACGCCGCAGGTGTGGCCGAGCCAAGGAATCCCAACCCGTTCGCCCAGTTGGAGATCGGATACGTCCGCGCCGATCGCGTCGATCCGCCCGACGATCTCATGGCCCGGGATAATCGGCGATTTCGGGTTCGGCAGCTCGCCGTCGAAAACATGCAGATCTGTGCGGCAGACGCCGCACGCGAGAACCTTCACGCGGACTTCACCGGGGCCGGGCTGTCGGTCGGGCAAGTCTGTCCATACCAGCGGCGTTCCGGGCGTGTTGAGTACCATTGCCTTCATGATTGGCCAGTCCTTCGATATCCGCCGGTCGGCGAGGGCAGGGGGGCAGCGGCGGTCACGGTCTTCAAAGTGCCGTCTGCACCTTGAGCTTCTGGAGAACCTTCGGCAGCGCATCGGGCAGATCTTCCGCGATCAGCCCCAGCCCGAATTCCGTGGCTGCTGCGCCGTGCAGCCAGACGCCGGCCGCAGCCGCCTTGAACGGAGTCATGCCTTGAGCAAGCAAAGCGGCGATAAAGCCGGTCAGAACATCGCCGCTGCCTCCGGTCGCGAGTTGCGGCGGTGCGTTTGCATTGATGATGGCGCGACCATCGGGGCTTGCTATGACGGTATCGGGGCCTTTGAAGACCACCACCGCGCCGCTTTTCCGGGCGGCGGCGCGCGTGCGCTCCAGCTTGTCACCGTCGAAGTGGAACAGCCGCATGAACTCGCCCGCATGTGGGGTCATCACGCACGGCCCGACGATCGCACCAAACAGATCCTCGGGTGCCTCGGCAAACGAGGTCAACGCATCAGCATCGAGAACCATCGCCCTTTTTGTGGCGAGACCAGCAAGGACATACCCTCGGGTCATTTCGCCGATGCCAGCGCCAGGCCCAATCGCGATGGCGTTGCGACGCTCGTCCGCCAGCAAGTCCAGCCATCCCGCCGCCCCATCGAAGCCGCACACAATCGCGTTGGTCACCGCGCTGGCATAAATGCTCCACACCGCCGCCGGTGCGGCAAGGGTGACCATGCCGGCGCCAGCACGAGATGCCGCCAGCGTCGTCATTCGGCTTGCACCCGTGATAGTCGCGCCGCCGAGAACGAGGACCTCACCACGCGTATATTTGAAGCTTTGGGGCTGCGGCCACGGGTAGGATGCCTGCCAGAGACAAGAATCGTTCTCCCAGCAATCGGGCGCAACCCCATCCAGCACCGACAACGGCGTGCCGATATCGGCAACCAAGATCGCGCCGCACAGTGCTCGTCCCGGGTAAAGCAGATGGCCCGGTTTTTTGCGGAAGAACGTCACCGTCAGTTCGGCGGGTGCCGCATCCCCGCGAACCAAACCCGAAGCACCGTCGAGCCCACTGGGGACATCTATTGCACAGACAGGAATCTTCCGGGTTTTCAGCGCGTCGATCATGACCAGCGCTTGCCCCTCGAGTGGCCTTGCTAGGCCCGCGCCAAAGATTGCATCGACGACAATCCCCGCGCCGTCGAGGCTTTCGGGATCAAAGGGTATCAACTCGCCGTTCCAAATCGCCGCCGCATGCGCAGCCTCGCCGGTGAGCTTCTCGCGCGTGCCAAGCAGCGCGACTTTCACCGGCCACCCTGCAGCTTCGAGATGCCGCGCGACGACAAACCCGTCGCCGCCGTTGTTGCCAGGGCCGCACAGCACCGTAACCGGCTGCATCGACCAGCGTCCGCCCACCGCGACCGCAACGGCTGCGCCGGCCGCCTCCATCATCGATCTGCCGCTAATGCCAGCCGCTTGGCCGGCGCGGTCGGCAGCGCCCATCTGTGCAGGAGTCAGGAGCACAACTGAGTCCCGTTGCCATGTGTCTTCGGAATCGCTCATCTTCAGTGAATTCCTGCCTGCGACCATTCGCGTGGGCCAAGCTGCGGGTACGCGGTCCCCGCCCGCCCCGGCAGGGTCGGAATTCACTTACACTGACGTCTTTTCCGAAAGCGGCATCGCAACGCGAAAGCACCGATCGGTCCTGAAATGTCACCGCGCGGCGTAGCGCGGTCGGTTGAAGGCGGCGGCACACGGAAGCGGACAAGGTCAGCACGTCCCGGTGGTCGGGCTGACGCCAATGGGGATGAGTAGATTCCGACGCTGATATCCCAACCTGATGAATCCTACCTCGCAATCCTGAACCAGCCACCGCGAACCGGCTGAACCGGCAGCATCGGGCAATTCTGCGCGAGTGGCGGACCAGGAGCATGCGTATCATGAAGGCATTCGTTTACGGTGGGGTTGGCAAGAAGAGCCTTGAAGACCGCCCGAAGCCCGAGATCACCGATCCGGGCGATGCGATCGTCAAGATGGTCAAGACGACCATTTGCGGGACCGACTTGCATATCCTGAAAGGCGACGTCGCGACCTGCGCGCCGGGGCGTATTCTCGGCCATGAAGGTATCGGAACGATCGAGACGATCGGTGCGGGCGTCACCACCTTTAAGCCAGGCGACCGCGTCCTAATTTCTTGCATCTCATCCTGCGGTAAATGCGAATATTGCCGCCGCGGCATGTATTCGCATTGCACGACCGGGGGCTGGATCCTCGGCAACGCGATCGACGGCACTCAGGCGGAATATGTGCGAATTCCGCACGCCGAGACGAGCCTCTATCCGATTCCCAAGGGTGCGGATGAGAACGCGATGGTCATGCTAAGCGACATCCTGCCGACCGGGTTTGAATGCGGTGTGCTCAACGGAAAGGTCTCGCCGGGATCGACGGTAGCGATCGTCGGCGCAGGACCGATCGGGCTGGCGGCGTTGCTCACCGCCCAACTCTATTCGCCAGCCGAGATCATCATGATCGACCTGGACGACAATCGCTTGGCAATGGCGATGAAGTTCGGCGCAACCCGCACGATCAACAGTGCGGACGGCAAGGCGTCGGACAAGGTGAAGGCATTCACCGACGGAAAAGGCGTCGACACCGCGATCGAGGCGGTCGGCATCCCGGCGACTTTCGAGCTCTGCGAGCAGATCGTCGCTCCCGGTGGGATCATCGCGAATATTGGCGTTCACGGCCAGAAGGTCGACCTGCATCTGGAGACGCTCTGGTCGCAGAACATCGCGATCACCACGCGGCTGGTCGACGCCGTCACCACCCCGATGCTGCTGAAGACGGTGCAATCTGGGAAGATCGACCCGACTCGGTTGATCACGCATCACTTCAAGCTCGACCAGATCCTCGACGCTTACGACACGTTCGTGCGCGCCGCGGAAACCAAGGCCCTGAAGGTCATCATCGACGCCTGACGACACGGCCGGCGGCCTGCCTTTGCCGTCGTCATTCCAAACAGAAAGCTGAATTTCATGACCTATCAAAGCCTCAATCCGTTCAATGGCAAACTCGTTGAATCCTTCGCCGATCTCGGCGATCCGCAACTCGAGACCAAGATCGCGACGGCCGACGCCTGCTTCCAGACGTGGCGTCACACATCCTACGCCAACCGCGCCAAGATCATCGCCAAGGCGGGCGAGATCCTCCACGCGCGGGCCGACGAGTTCGCGCGCATCATGACGACCGAGATGGGCAAGCGCATTGGGGAGGCGCGGGGCGAAGTGGAATTCAGCGCGCGCATCATGGCGTATTACGCCAAGAACGCCGAACGCTTCCTCGCGCCGGTCAAGCTCAACCCCACGAATGGTGAAGCGCATATGGAGAGTAGCCCGATCGGGGTGATCTTCTGCGTCGAGCCGTGGAACTTCCCGTATTATCAGCTCGCCCGCGTCGCTGGGCCGCATCTGATGGCGGGCAACACCTTGGTCGTGAAGCACGCCGGCATCGTGCCGCAGTGCGCGATCGCCTTCGAAAAACTGCTGATCGAGGCCGGTGCGCCAGTCGGCCTCTATACCAATTTGCTGATCAGCCATGATCAGTCCGATACCGTCGTCGATGATCCTCGCATCAAGGGCGTCGCGTTGACCGGCAGCGTCGGCGCAGGCCGCAGTGTTGCCTCGCGCGCTGGCAAAAACCTCAAAGTATCGTCGATGGAATTGGGCGGCAGCGACGCGTTCATCGTGCTCGAGGATGCCGATCTCGACCTGACCGTTCCTTGGGCGGTGTGGGGCCGGATGTACAACACCGGCCAGACCTGCTGCGCAGCCAAGCGCTTCATCGTGGTCGAGAGTATGGCGGAGGCGTTCCTCGCGAAGTTCAAGTCCGCGCTCGGCGCGCTCGAGGCAGGCGATCCGATGGACGAGAAGACGACGCTCG
Source organism: Sphingomonas sp. UYP23 (assembly GCF_054059235.1). Classification (NCBI taxonomy): domain Bacteria; kingdom Pseudomonadati; phylum Pseudomonadota; class Alphaproteobacteria; order Sphingomonadales; family Sphingomonadaceae; genus Sphingomonas; species Sphingomonas sp. UYP23. The sequence continues at coordinate 4,644,285 of NZ_JBSSBX010000001.1, read as the reverse complement.
GGCCGCTTTCGACCGAACAGGCGCTGGTCGATCTGCTCAAGCAGGTAGATGGCGCGGTTGCACACGGCGCGAAGATCGCGCTCGGTGGCAAGCGGGTCGATCGTCCGGGGTCGTTCATGACGCCGACGATCCTGACCGACATTGCCAAGGACAACCCCGCCTTCCGCGAGGAATTCTTCGGACCGGTCGCGCTCTTCTTCCGCGTGAAGGACGAGGACGAAGCCATTGCGATCGCCAATGACTCCGATTTCGGCCTCGGGGGCTCGGTGTGGACCAAGGATGTCGCGCGTGGACGTCGCGTCGCGTCGAAGGTCGAGACCGGCATGATGTTCATCAACAACATCGACTGGACCGATGCCGAGCTGCCGTTCGGCGGGATCAAGGATTCAGGCTACGGCCGCGAGCTTGGCGACATGGGCATTCAGCAGTTCGTGAACAAAAAGCTTGTCCGCATCCACGACGCAAAAGCGCCTGCCTGAGCTTCAAGACCAGCGCCCGGCAATCCTGCCGGGCGCCCTTAAGCGATGCCGAGCGGAGCGCCCCATGTACGTCAATATCGCCGTTCTCAAAGAAACCCAGCGGCACGAACGGCGCGTCGCGCTGGTGCCGTCGATGGTGGCCAAACTCACAAAGCTGGGCGCCAGGCTGCATATGCAGGCCGGTGCCGCAGACGCGATCCGGGTCCCGGAATCGGCTTATGGCGACGTGATCTTCGTGGACGATCGCAGCGCAATGGTCGCGGATGCCGACGTCGTGCTGTGCGTCCAGCCACCGGCGCTCGACGTCGTTGATGCGATGAAGCCCGGCTCAATCTTGCTGTGCTTCGTCTATGCGGCGAACGAGCCCGAACTGGTGAAGCGCCTGCTCGCAAGGCACGTCACCTGCTTCGCGATGGAACGCATCCCGCGTATTTCGCGCGCGCAGGCGATGGACGCGCTGTCGAGCCAGTCGGCGCTGGCGGGCTATTACGCCGTCGCGCTCGGCATGACGCATATGGACCGCGTCCTGCCCAAGATCACGTCAGCCGCGGGCGTCATCGGGCCGGCCAAGGTGCTTGTGATGGGGCTCGGTGTCGCCGGGCTGGAGGCGATCGCCACGGCGCAGCGACTGGGCGCGGTGGTCGAAGGCTATGACGTCCGTCCCGAAACCCGCGAGCAGGCGCTGTCGCTCGGCGCGACCTTCGTCGATACCGGCGTCGATGCGACGGGCACGGGCGGCTACGCCCGCGCGCTGACCGCGGACGAAAAGACCAAGGTCGACGCCGCGCTGACCAAGCACATCCAGGCGTCCGACCTGATCATCACCACCGCCGCGATCCCCGGCAAAGCCTCGCCCAAGCTGATCAGCAGGTCCCAAGTGGCGGGCATGAAATCGGGCGCGGTGATCGTCGATCTCTCGGCGGAGGGTGGCGGCAATTGCGAAGCGACGCAGCCGGGCGAGACGATCCGTGTCGATGGGGTGACGATCGTCGCGCCGCTGAATGTGCCGTCGAACCTCGGCGCAGATGCGAGCGAGCTCTACGCCAAGAACCAGTTCAATCTGCTCGCGCTGATGCTGCACGATAATATCGTGACGATCGATTGGACCGACGAGGTTCTGGCGAAGACCGCGCTGACCCATGATGGCAAGCTGTGTGACGCCGACAAGACGCGCGAAATATCCGCCACACCGACCGCGACAGCGGCGTGACCGCGATGGGACCCCGAGCATGAATAGCGACCTCGCCATGACGGGCCTCATCGCCCTCTACATCTTCATGCTCGCCGGCTTTGCCGGCTGGGTCATCATCGGGAACGTACCAGCGATCCTGCATACGCCGCTGATGTCGGGCTCGAACTTCGTCCACGGCATCGTCGTGGTCGGTGGCGTGTTCGCCCTTCTCAACGCCAGCACGCCGCTCGAGCAAGGCATCGGCTTTGTCGCGGTGCTGCTCGGCGCGGGCAATGCTGCGGGCGGCTATGCCGTGACCGACCGGATGCTGGCGATGTTCAAATCGAGCGGCGACGCGGGCAAGCCAGCACATCGCAAAGTCGTCCACCTCAAGAAGAAGGGGTGAGACCATGATCGCCGTCGTTTCCCAAATCGCGATCGGCGCGACCGATCTGGTCGCGGCCTTCCTGTTCCTGTTCGGGCTCAAGCGCATGTCATCGCCCGCGACCGCCGCCTCGGGCATCCGCGTTGCAGGCATCGGCATGGTTGCGGCGGTCCTGGTCAGCTTCCTCTATGCCTTCACGATCGACGTTGCGGCGCGCCCGCATCTGATCGTCAACCTCGTGCTCGCCGTCGTCGCACTCGCGATCGGTGGTGGCTTTGCATGGATCGTCGGCCGCAAGGTCGCGATGACCGCCATGCCGCAGATGGTGGCGATCTATAACGGCATGGGCGGCGGAGCGGCGGGGGGCATCGCTGCGGTCGAACTGTTCGGGAACCGGGCGGTCGGGAGCACGCACCTCATCGTGACGTTGCTCGGCGCGTTGATCGGCGCGGTCTCGATGTCGGGGTCGGTGATCGCCTGGGCCAAGCTTCAGGGCGTGCTCGGCAATCCGCTGCGGTTCGGCGGCCAGCGCGCCCTGAACGGCGTCGTGTTCATTGCCGCGCTCGCGATCGGTGGCTGGATGGTGTTCACCGCGCTCAGCGGCGTGGCACCGGTGCTGCCCGCCGCCACCTGGATCCTGATCTTCTTCGGCCTCGCTTTGACGTTCGGCATCCTGATGACTTTGCCGATCGGCGGCGCGGACATGCCGGTGGTGATCTCGATCTACAACGCCTTCACCGGGCTCGCGGTCGGGTTCGAAGGCTATGTCCTCGGCAATCCCGCACTGATGATCGCCGGCATGGTGGTCGGTGCGGCCGGCCTGCTCCTCACGCTGCTGATGGCGAAGGCGATGAACCGCTCGGTCGCCAACGTGCTCTTCTCCAACTTCGGGGAGGTTGCCGCCAAGGGGAAGGCGGGCGCGGTCACCGGCACGGAGCGCGAAACGCAGGCATCCGATGCGGGCATCCAGATGCGCTACGCCAGCAGCGTCATCATCGTGCCGGGCTATGGTCTGGCCGCCGCGCAGGGGCAGCAGAAGCTCTACGAGTTCGTCAAGCTGCTGCTCGCCGCCAAGGTACAGGTCCGCTTCGCGATCCATCCTGTCGCCGGCAGAATGCCGGGACAGATGGACGTGCTGCTGGCCGAAGCCGGCGTGCCCTATGACCTGATATTCCAGCTCGACGACATCAACGACGACTTCGCCACCACCGACGTCGTGCTGGTGATCGGCGCCAACGACGTCGTGAATCCGGCGGCGCGCACCGACAAATCCTCGCCGATCTTCGGTATGCCGATCCTCAACGCGGACATGGCCCAACAGGTTTACGTCATCAAGCGCGGGCAGGGCAAAGGCTATTCCGGCATCGTCAACGCGCTGTTCTACAAACCGAATTGCGACATGGTCTATGGCGATGCGCAGGCCGTGCTGATCAAGATGATCGAGGCCGTGCGCGGTCTCGGGGCGGCGGCGGCATGATCGCCAGCACGTCAGGGACGCGCGCGCTCGGGCGTATGGCTTTATTCTTCGCAGCCCTCGCGATGCTAGCAGGCGGCGCATCCACGGCGCAGGCGCAAGTGCGCGGCGCCGACACCGCGATCGTGATGCCTGAACAGGCGAACGTGTCAATGCCGCCGCCGGTGCTGAGCGTCAGCGTAACCGGCGCGTCGGACTACATCTTTCGGGGCGTGAGCCAGACGGAAAACGGTCCCGCCGTCTTCGCGGGTGCCAAGATCAGCTACGATCATTTCTACGTCGCTGCAGGCGGAGAGAATGTCGATTTTCGGAACGGCATTGAAGTCGAATATGACCTGTCCGCCGGATGGGCCTCCTCGCTGGCCGGTTTCGACGTCGATGTAGGGGCGATCCGCTACGGCTATATCGGCGCGCCGACCGGCGTCTCGATCGATACGACCGAACTTCGCGGCTCGGTCTCGCGGACCTTCGGCGCGATCAAAGTTGGTGGTGCGGTCAACTACGCCTTCGAGTATTTCGGCAGCAAGCGGCCCGGCACCTATTTCGAGGGTAACGCAGGCTACAGCTTCACACCCAAATTGACGGTGAGTGGTGCGGTTGGCCGGCAGCAGATCGACGCGGGCAACAGCTACACGACCTGGAACGCCGGCGCTGGCTATGCCTTCAACAGGCATATCGCCGTCGGTCTTCGCTACACCGATACCGACACGCACGACCTCGGCAGGCTCTACCGCAGCCATCTGGTCGCCTCGGCAAAGCTCGGATTCTGAGCTCCATCTGCGCAATCATCCCCCCAACTAAGGAACGCGTCATGATCCCCAAGACAATGCACGCCGCTGTCGTCACCACCTTCGGCAAACCGTTGGAACTGCAGGAATGCGCTGTCCACTTGCCCGGGCCCGGCCAGATCCTCGTCAAAACAGAGGCTTGCGGGGTCTGCCACACCGACCTTCATGCGGCAAAGGGTGACTGGCCGCTGAAACCAACGCCGCCGTTTATTCCAGGGCACGAGGCGATTGGCATCGTCGTTGCGCTCGGCGCGGGGGTCACGATCGTAAAGGAAGGCGATCGGGTCGGCGTGCCTTGGCTCTATTCCGCGTGCGGTCACTGCGAATATTGCCTGTCGGCATGGGAGACCGTGTGTGCCGAAGCAAAATTCGGCGGCTATACCCAGAATGGCGGCTTTGCCGAGTATGTGCTCGCTGACCCGAATTACGTCGCCCATATCCCCAAGGAATTAAGCCCGACCGAGGCGGCCCCGCTGATCTGCGCCGGGATCACGACCTACAAGGGCATCAAGGAAACCGAAGCCCGCCCGGGCGAATGGATCGCCATTTCTGGGTGCGGCGGCCTTGGCCATCTCGCGATCCAATATGCAAAGGTGATGGGCCTGCACGTCTGCGCGGTCGACATCGATGACGGGAAGCTCGCCCATGCGACGCGGCTCGGCGCCGATATGGTCATCAACGCCCGGACGCAGAACCCAGGCGAGGTGCTCAAGACAGCGATCGGTGGCGGCGCGCATGGCGTGCTGATCACGGCGCCATCGTTGCCGGCGTTCAAGCAGGGGATCGAGATGACGCGCAAGCGGGGCACTTGCGCGCTCGTCGGTCTTCCGCCGGGCGAATTCCCCACGCCGTTGTTCGATGTCGTTGCGAATTGCATCACCATCCGCGGGTCGTTCGTCGGCACCCGGAAAGACATGGCCGAGTGCCTGCAATTTGCGGCCGAAGGCAAGGTCAAGGCAGATATCGAACTGCAGCCGCTCGCATCGATCAACACGATCTTCGAGCGGCTCGAAAATGGCGACGTGCCGTCTCGCGTGGTGCTCGATTTCACCGACACGAAAAGCGACAAAATCGCCGATGAAGGCAGGGCGACGAAGCCAGCCGTCCCTGTCCACGCCTGATCCGATACGACCCAGTCGGCCGCAATGCGCGCCCGACTGGGTCGTATCGGCATGTTGCCTAACGGCCGCACCGACTGTGATTCACACAATGGCCAAACAGGCCCGGAGATGAGTTTTGTCCCGAACGTATCAGCACCGTAAACCCGATGCTCTATTTGAACCTGCCGACGTTGGTGCCCTTCGCCTGGCCAATCGCATCGTGATGGCGCCGTTGACCCGTAACCGCGCTGGCCCAGGCCTTGTGCCCAGCCCGTTCGCCGCCGAATATTATAGTCAGCGCGCATCCGCAGGCCTGATCATCGCCGAAGCGACGCAGATCTCCGCGCAGGCGCAAGGCTATTCCGGCACTCCGGGCTGTTACACCGACGCGCAGGTCGCCGGCTGGCGAACGGTAACCGATGCGGTCCACGCCAAAGGCGGCAAGATCGTCGTACAGCTCTGGCATACCGGGCGGGTGTCGCACACGAGCTTTCAGAAGGATGGCCAGGCACCCGTTGGTCCCTCCGCGATCCGGGCCAACACCAAGACGTTTGTAGCCGGGAAAGGCTTTGTCGATTGCTCAACGCCTCGGGCACTCGCGCTGGAGGAACTGCCGGGCATCGTTGAGGACTTCCGATATGCATCGACACGCGCGCTCGAAGCGGGTTTTGACGGTGTCGAGTTGCACGGCGCCCACGGCTATCTGCTCGACGCCTTCCTGCGCGATGGTACGAACCACAGGACGGACGCCTATGGCGGATCGATCGAGAACCGGGCACGACTATTACTTGAGGTGACCGAGGCTTGCGCGAACGCAATCGGCGCAGACCGGCTTGGCGTTCGGATCTCACCGGTCTCGACGGCAGGGGACTCTCATGACAGCGACCCCCAGCCGCTGTTTGAACATGTCGTCGATCGGCTCAACCCCCTTGGTCTGGCCTATGTGCATGTGGTCGAAGGAGAAACCGGTGGGGCGAGAGACAGCCTCCCATTTGATTATGCTGCGCTGCGCGATCGCTTCGAAGGCGTTTGGATGGTCAACAATGGCTATGACCGCCAGATGGCGAGCGACGCCGTTGCCAGCGGCTGCGTGGATCTGGTTTCTTTAGGCCGGCTGTTCCTCGCCAATCCGGATCTGGTGGAGCGTTTCAGAAAAGGCGCAGCGCTCAACCCGCTGATGGAACCGGCGACCTTCTATGGCGGTGGTGCCCATGGATACACCGACTATCCGACACTCGATGATCTTGAGGGGCCAAGCGTGCCAGCGCCGAGTCTGTGTGCGTGAATCTGACCGGCGAGAGCCGGTGTTGCAGGTCTCGTCCATTGGAGCTCGGCTCGGCAGCCTTGATTACGTGCTCCCGTGACGAGTGGAGACGCGTCCCGCAATGGTCTTGGTGCTGTCAGCCCGTCTAACGCTTTGCCGACGCGCACAGTGAGTAGATTCCGGCCCTGCCCACGCCGGATCGCTCGGGATTATGATCTCACTTCGCTGTCCTGAACCCCTGAGAGGCCTGATATGCTGAGACATACTTCGAAGATCGGTGGTTATACCGTTGGCGCAAGCGATGGCCAAATCGGCTCGGTGACCGACTTTCTGTTTGACGAGCTTTCCTGGCGGGTTCGCTGGCTGGTCGTCGACACCGGGACCTTCCTGCCGGGCCGCAAGGTGCTGCTTCCCCCGTCAGCGCTCAGCCATGTCAATCACATCGGCCATCAACTGGCGGTCAACCTGACCAGGCAGCAGGTGAAGGACAGCCCGGACATCCAATCCGACGAGCCGGTCTCGGGTCAGATCGAAACCGATCTCTACGATTATTACGGCTGGAGCCCGTATTGGTACACCGGCTTTTACATGGGCGGATACGGTTGCGCTGGAGGCCCTTTTGCCCCCAATAGCCCTGGATTTCGCTCACGCGAGCCCAGCGCAGAAGATTCAGATCGCGCCCGCGGCGACAGACATCTGCGCAGTGTGAAAGAGGTGACAGGCTACCATATTCACGCACGAGATGGTGAGATTGGGCACGTTGCCGACTTTCTGCTCGAAGACGGGGACTGGAGCGTTCGCTATCTGGTCGTGGACACGCGCAACTGGTGGCCAGGAAAGAAGGTTCTGATCTCGCCGCGCTCCATTCAATCGACGAGCTGGTCGGACCGAATGGTGAACCTCGATGTTGACCGCGAGAAGGTCAAACACAGTCCCGCGTATGACGGATCAGAGGCCATCGACCGCGCTTACGAGTATCAGTACCACGGCTATTATGATGGCCGACGGGTCCCTGAGCCGGTCTGATATCATTCGGCTGGAATTTGTACGGTTGGATGCATGGTCGGCTTACCGCGCTCGACCACGAGCGGGACGGTGGTAGCCACCTCCTGAAGCGTTGCGGCCTGGCCACGACTGGCTGGGCTGCTGCCTCAGCAAGAGCCGCGGCACGTTCGCGCAACCAGATCTGCGAGCGGTCGAACAGACGGGCAGGGCGAAGCTCGCGACGATAACGCGACGGGCCGTAGCGCGAGAACCGTGTCGTGAGCACGACTGACGCCTGGGATCCTCGCGAACCGGTCCGCTTTATTTCCAAGGAAATCGACATGACACTCCCGATCGGCTTTGTTGCAAAACTGATGGCGGGGATTCACGCAGGGAATCGAGCGGTATAGATAGGCGTAATGCCCAAACCTGCCGCACCTGTGTATCGTACGACGAACTGGCCTGAGTATAATGCGGCGCTGAAGCGGCGTGGGTCGCTGGAAATATGGTTTGATCCGGATATGCACTGGCTTTCGAAGCCGTGTGGTCGCCCTGGTCGCCCGATGCGGTTTTCAGACAGCGCGATAGAGCTGTGCCTGACGCTGAAGACGCTGTTCAACCTGCCTTTGCGGCAAGTGACGGGGTTGGTTTCGAGCCTGATCAAAATGGCGGGGCTGGATTGGTCGGTGCCGGATTATACGACGCTGTGCCGACGGCAGAAGACGTTGAAGGTCAACCTCGGCGGGCGGATCAGCTCGGGCGGACTGCACCTGCTGGTCGACAGCACCGGGATCAAAATGACGGGAGAAGGCGAGTGGAAGACGCGCAAACACGGACCGTCCTACCGTCGCCAGTGGCGCAAGGTGCATCTCGGGATTGATGCTGGGACGCTGGATATCCGGGCCATTGAGGTCACGACGAATGCCATTGGTGACGCACCGACGCTGCCCGTTCTCCTGGCGCAAATTCCCGGAGACGAGCGGATACTCAGCGTCGGCGGAGATGGCGCTTATGATACCAGGGACTGCCATGCCGCTATTGCCGGGCGCGGTGCCGATGCGGTCATCCCGGTCCGCCGCAACGGGCAACCATGGGCAGAAGGCGGTCCCGGCGTCGATGCACGCAATGGAGCGCTACGCGCGACAAAGCGGCTTGGTCGCGCAATCTGGAAAAAGTGGAGCGGCTATCATCGCCGCAGTCTGGTCGAGACCAAAATGCACTGCTTCAAACTCCTGGGCCAGCGCGTTGTCGCCCGCACCTTCGATCGTCAGATTACCGAGCTCAAAGTCCGTGCTGCAATTCTCAATCGGTTCTCCGAAATAGGAACGCCGGTGACCGTCCGCATCCAATAACATCTTCAAGTAAAACGTCGGTCATGCTCTCGCGTAATTATGCAACAAAGCCTCATCAAGGCGTGCGCTAAACGCGCGACGTTTTTCCGGTTGTCATCCGGCTGCGGCTGCAACCCAGTTCGGGATTGCGGTCGCTCGACCTAGGACGTAAGTCGAATCTGGGTCGCCCTAGTATAAAAGTCACCATCTTTTGACAGGGGGAAATTCGATGAATCGGTTCAACGTCGCTTTTATCGGACTGCTATGTACGGTCGCCACGCCAGCTCTAGCGAAGAGCGCGATCGATGGAACATGGAAGGCCGATACCACCACCGCCAAGTTGTCGACCAAGCCGGACATCTTCGTCATCAAGGATGGGGTGTACGACTGCATTTCGTGCTCGCCGCCTTACAAGATCGCCGCCGATGGGAAAGTACATCCCGTCGCGGACCGCGATTACTGGGATGCTGGGTCGGTCGCCGTGATCGACGCCAATACCCTTCAATGGGAACGGTATCGCAAGGGCGCTTCGGTGAGCACGACCAAGATTGCAGTGTCGGCAGACGGAAATACACTGACGTTCGTTTCCGTCTCAGCCGACAATGCGCTCGGCAAATCCGTAACCAGTTCCAGCCGGGCAAAACGCGTCGGACCCGCCCCGGCCGGGGCGCACGCTTCGAGCGGTTCGTGGGTCGGAATCAATGATGGCGCTCAGATCGCAGAGGAAAACCTCATCGCGACCATGAGCATGGTCGGCGATATGGTAACGATGAAATTGGGGACGGGCGAGCATTACGCGGCAAAGCTCGACGGGCCGCAAGTGCCGTTCGTCGGAGATAAAGCGAATGCGATGGTTGCCTTGAAACGGGCGGGCGCTGGATTCGTCGAGACCGACTATGTCGGCGGTACAGCGATCGGCAGCTACACATATCTACCGCAAGACGCGACGACGATGATCCTGAAGGCCGTCAATATAAAGGCTGGGACGACCGACGAGTTCACGCTCAAGAAGCAATAGGCGAGGGCGGGGGCGCTAGACGCCCCCGCCGAATCCGAAAACTGGCATGCAACGGTGCATCGAGCCGCTGTCCTCATGCCTATACGAACAGGTCTACGGGCTGATCGGACGATGGCCGGTTGCGCTAGTTGGACTCGGTCTGCTCGGTCGGAGCGGCCTGGTTTGACGGATCGCCACGGGTTGTGCGTGCCGTCATACCGGTGGCCGAGGCGTCATCCATCAGTTGTTCATCTGGTGCCGGCGGGGGCGCCTTTTCCGGCAACGCAGCCGTCATGTTGGTGTCGGCGGTCGGTGTCGGTTCGGGATCGGGTGCGCGGGTCTCCGGCGCCGCCGGCAGGGCTTCGTCGGCTGGTTCCGGGCGCGTCTCGGCATAATTGTCGTCGTGCGTCGGCGCCTCGGTCGATTGCGAACAAGCGCCGAGCGCGGCGATCAGCAGCACTGCGGTAAGGGCGAGGGGGAATTTACTGGTCATCGTCGTCATCTCCTCAGCGCGCCGCAAGGGCTTGGCGCGCGGACCGTGCCGCAATCTTGGTCGCCAGCGTTCCGTCCCAGGTATAGGGGTCATTCCGGAAACTGACCTGGCCGTCCGCGGTCGCAAACGCCGTCCAGTACAGCAGATAGACCGCGACGGGCGCCGCCAGCTTCGCGCGCACCGTCTTGCCCGCGCTGACCGTCGCATCGATCGCGTCCGCCGACCAGTCGGGCGTGCCGTCGAGCAGCCGCTTGGCGAGGTCGCCCGGCTTTTCCAGCCGGACGCAGCCATGGCTCGCCAACCGGTCGAAGCGCGCGAACCCCGCCTGCGCCGGCGTGTCGTGCAGGTAGACGGCGAACGGGTTGGCGAAATCGAACTTGTACTTGCCCAGCGCACTATGATCGGACGCTTGCTGGAGCCGCTTGCCGCCATCGCCGGTATCGATCACGCGGAAGCCATGCTGCGCGAGATAGCCGGGGTGCGCCTTTTCCTTGGGCCACAGCTCGCGCCCAGCGATCGTCGATGGCACGTTCCACGGCGGATTGAGCACGATGCTGTGGATCTGCGAGGTCAGCATCGGCGTCTCGGCGCCGGGGCGCCCGGTCACCGCCTTCATCGACATGACCGGCACGTCGCCGTCGAACAGCGTCAGCACCGCGGCGGCGATGTTCACCTGGACGCGGTTCTTTGCGAGTTCGGGCGGCAGCCAGCGCCAGCGCTCCATGTTCGCCTTGATCTGACGAAGCCGCGCATCGACCGGCACGTTGAGCGCGGCGAGCGTTTGCGCCGCGACGATTCCCGTCGGATTGAGCCCGTAGCGCCGTTGCGCGCGACGCACCGCGTCGACAAGCGCGGCGTCGAAGCGATCGCCCGCCGGCGTTACTTGCGGATCTTCGAGCGCGAGGCGCTGACGCAGCGCGGAAACGCGTGCGCCGGTGTTGCCGAGCGTCAGGTCGGGCCCTGCGGTGAGCGGCTCCCAGCCGCCCGCAGCCGCGATCGTCCGATACCGCGCAAGCGCGGCAACCAGCGCATCATAGCCTGCATAGGGTGGCGGCAGCGAAGCGATCCAGGCGGCGAGACGGTCGTGCTCGACCGCGGCCTTGAAGGCCGGCAGCGGGTCGTATGCCACGGGCCGCATCGCCCAGTCCTTATCGAAATCGGCTTCGGCAAGCCGGCCGGCATGAACCGCATGGGCATGGTCCAGCGCGGCTCGGACAAGACTGTCGTTGTCGAGGGTCTCGCTCGACTCTGTGTCGGCGAGACCCTGTGCCACGATGTCCTTACGAAGCAGAAGCGCAAGGGCGCTGGCTTGGGCCGGACTGAGCTGCGGCAGCGGGGCGGATGGCGCTGTCTGGACGATCGGTGCAGGCATCGGCAGATCGCTGTTCGATGGTGCATCTTGCGCCATGGCAGGCGGCGCAACCAGCAAGGCCGCCAAAGCAAGGCAGCGCGTTGTGCGCGATCCGTGGCGGGACAAGAAGGGGGGCTTGCGATGCGTCTGTGTCATGAGCGCTGCCCTACACCCCGTCGCCGCCGACTGCATCGGTTATCTGGCGGTCTTGTCGTTGTTTGCGATGGAGGGCGGCGCCTGCGAGAAACTTCGCCATCGGGCTGTGCCGGGTACGAAACCGATCAGACGCTCAGGTCGATCGTGTCCGACCCCAACATACGTGTCATTCTTTCGCCATGTCGAGCGGGCATGCCTTGCCGCATACCAAGCGAGGTAATTGGGGGGGCGGCAAAATTCGATGAGATCGAGGACGCTTTACGGTTTAGCCGTGGACGGGCTCCGGCGCGGTCCGCTACTCGCATTGCACGGGTACGCGCACACCGCGTGTTCAGTCTTGTCGGTTTAGAGTGAGCCGAGCCGCTTAACGACAACGCTCAAGGATTATCGATGCGCGTGCCTCTGCTTTCCCGCCTGCTGCTCTCCGGTCTCGCCGCAAGCTTCCTCGTTCCGGCACCGGCGTCGGCAAGCTCTGCCGAGCTGATCGGGCTCGAGCGCGAGCTCAGCCGGCTGGTGGCGGAACGCTCGGGTGAATATGGCATCGCCGCGCTCGACCTTCGCGATGGCTCGAGCGTCGCCATCAACGGCAATACGCCGTTTCCGATGGCCAGTACGGTCAAGCTCGCCATTGCTGCCGCCTACCTCGCCGAGGTCGATCAAGGTCGACGCCGCCTCGACGAGACGATTTCCGCCCGTCCTGCTGCGAAGGTACTCGAGCTCATGATTGTTCGCAGTGACAACCAGGCGGCCGACCAGGTGCTCGCTGCGCTTGGCGGACCGGTCACGGTCCAGCAGTGGCTGTCGTCGCACGCGATAACCGGCATCCGGGTCGACCGAACCATCGCGCAACTGCTTCGAGAGCGCGGCCATCTGGCGGACAGCCGGGATGTCGCCACGCCGACAGCCATGGTCGCGCTCTTGTACAAATTGACCAACGGCACCGTCCTGACGCCGCAAAGCAGCGCCTATCTCTTCGAATTGATGCGGCGATGCGAGACCGGTACGCGCCGCATTCGCGCACTGCTCCCGACCGGTACCCTGGTCGAGGATAAGACCGGCACGCTTGACGGTGTCACGAACGATGTGGGGTTCATTACCATGCCTGACGGCCACCGCGTGGCCGTCGCGGTGTTCGCTCGAGGCGGTCGCGATCGGCAGCCGGGCATCGCTGCGGTCGCACGCGTCATTTACGATCGGTTTGCCGATAGTGCGCGCAACGCCCTCGCTGTCTTCATGCGGATGCGGTGATCTGACGCTGTTTGATTGCGCGCTGGTGATTACGCGCAGGTCGCGATGCCCGAACGCCGGGAAAATGCGTCACGCGCGAGCCCAGTCAACGGCTGGATGCGTGGCCAGGATCGAGCGCAGTTTCACGTTTCTGCTGCCAAGCGCATGCTCCGGCTTCGATGGTGGTGGGGGTTAAGGACGGGCGCGACGGCGCGATGCACGATGGGTCCGGGCATCGCGCAGGGTCGCGTTCGGCTCAAGGCCATCCCCACGGACCTTGGGCACGGCGACACGCTGCGACAGGTAGATGCCGTTGTGTCCTGAGCAGAGGTAGGCCACGAAGCAGGCGACCGCGATCGGGACCGCATAGGCCGCGCCGAACAGCTCGATCCCCATGAAGGTGCAGGCGAGCGGTGTGTTGGCCGCGCCAGCGAACAGCGCGACGAAACCAAGCGCGGCGAACACGCCGGTCGGTACGCCGAACATAGGGGCGAGGGCGTTGCCGAGCGCTGCGCCGATGAAGAACAGCGGTGTTACCTCACCCCCCTTGAAACCTGCGCTCAGCGTGATGACGGTGAACACCAGCTTCAGCGCCCAGCTCCACGGATGCGTGTCGGGGCCGAAGAAGCTGAAGAGGGTGAGGCCGTCCGGCGTCGCCGCCAGCGTGCCCAAGCCAAGGTAATCGCGCGTGCCGACCAGATGGACCAGGGCAATGACCGCGAGCCCCCCGACAACGGGGCGCAACGGACCATAGGGTACGATCCGCTTGAGCCATCCGCCGAGCGCATGATTGGCTTCGGCGAAGGCAAGACCGGCCAACCCGAACGCCACGCCGGCGATGCCCGCCTTGACGACGAGCAGCGCATCGACCGGCACCAGCGCATCGATCCGATACACGCCGTGGTGGATGCCCCAGGCAAGGCAGGTCCAGTCCCCGACCAGCGCCGCGACCAGGCACGGCACCAGCGCGCGATATTCGATGCGCCCGATCGCCAGCACCTCCAGCGCGAACACCGCGCCAGCGATGGGCGTGCCGAACACGGCACCGAACCCGGCCGCAATCCCGGTCATCAGCAGAACCCGGGTACGCTCGGCATCGAGCTTCAGGGCGCGGCCGAAGCCGCTCGCAAGGCTACCGCCGAGCTGGACGGCGGTGCCTTCGCGCCCGGCCGATCCGCCGCACAGATGGGTCACCACCGTGCCCAGGAAGATCAGCGGCGCCATGCGCCACGGCACGCCGCCCCCCGGCTCGTGGATCTGCTCGACGATCAGGTTATTGCCGCCCTCCACCGAACGCCCGGTCAGATGATAGAGCAGTCCAACCGCAAAGCCTCCAACGGGCAGCAGGTACAGAAGCCACGGCCAGGCGAACCGCACCCTTGTCACGGCGTCGAGGCTCCACAGAAAGGCGGCGCACAACGTGCCGACCGCGGCTGCCATCGGCATCAGGATCAGCGCCCAGCGCAGTACCGATGCGGCATGGCCGTGCCGGTTGCGGACGAACGCCGACAGGGTCAAGTCGTCGAAGAGATTGCGAAAAGTTGCGCGCACGATTCCTCCTTGCTGCCTTGCGGCGCCTGGTAGGAATCATCGGCCCCTGCGAGGGCGGTTCGGCCGAATGGCCCGGCGGAAATCCATCGCCGTTGCCGCAGACATGGCGTTCGAACGCGATTTCGTCAACGGGCGCGGTCTCATCATCGTCGCGCTTCACCATCGTTTTCCGGATCGTCCGCTTCTCTGTGCCTCGGTGCGTCGACGCGGGTGCGTGCCGCAAAGTCCTGCCTGCAGGCCGATACCGACAATCCGCTCGGACACGACCTGGGCGTACGGCCCGGCGCCCATGAGGCCCATATCGGCACCACGCCTCTTCGTGCGTGTGCGCTAGGTGCGGATTGAACCCATCAACGCCGCGCCGAGCCCTACGCAGATGTCGCGCGCGAACTGGGCGCCCGCCGGGTGTTCGGCCGCAAGCCCCCGACGTGACAACAGGACCAGCCGGCGCACGATCCGGGGTTTCACGAGCGGTACGAGGGCTACGCCGTCCCACCCGAGCCCCATCGTATAAAGCCGCCGGCATGATTCCCACCGCCAGACCGGCCCGCACGAGTCCGAACAGCGAATCGACCTGATCGACACGATAGCGCGCCGACGGGGTGAGGTTATTCTGGCGCATCGCGGCCGATGTGACCTCGCCAATGCTGCCGCCCCCGAAATGGACGATCTCATTCCCACCAAGGTCGCGCCACGATATGGCCTTGGCCGCTGCGAAGGCGTGGTTGGTCGGTACGACCAGCAGCAGCGCGTCTTCGATCAGGGGGATCGACTCAAGGGTCGGCTCCTCGACCGGGTGGACCCCGACGACGAGATCCAGCATCCCGCTGTGCAATTGCTGTAGCAAGCTGTCGCTCTTGCCGTCGCACAACGTGACGTCGATCGGCTCGGTCGATCGTGCCTTGAACGCCGCGAGCTGGCTCGCGACTGCGGGTATCGCCGATGGGATCGCGCCCATCCGGACGATGGTGCGTTGGCGCACCGCCGCTTCGGCCATGTCCGAAAAAGCATTGTCGGCGGTGATCAGCAAACGCCGAACATGCGGCAGCAAGGCGGCTCCGACATCGGTGAGCGCGACGCGATGGGTGGTTCGGTCGAACAGCGTCAAATCGAGCAGCGCTTCGATCTGTCGGATCGCTGCACTGAGCGCGGGTTGGGAAACGGCCATCCGCTCGGCCGCGCGGCTGAAATTGGCACCGTCCGCCAGCTCGGCGAAGAATCGCAATTGCCGCAGGGAAATCGCCTGCAGGCGTGTTGCGAGGTGGGCGCCGGTTGGTCGGCCGTCGGAGCTCATGCCGGATGAATTGCGCAGGTTTCGGTTATAAGCAACATTTATGAATGTATAAAGACGATGGCTTTCCACTTAATGCCCAAGCGGGCTAGCTTTCGAGTCGCTTCAGCATTCCAAGGTGCGAAGCACGCCAGAAAATATGTCGGGGGAGGGCGCTGACAGGCAGTCACAGACCAAAAGGGGGTCCGTCATGCCATCTGCTCGCCACTCGGCCAATCGTCTCTCGCCCCGCGGCTTTTCGCGCCTGACGCCGACTGGCGCGTCTTTGACGACCGCGTGGTTGCTCGCGCTGGCGGCCGGGTCGATCCAGCCCGCGCTCGCGCAACAGGCCCCGACGCTGCCGCAAGACGCACCCACCGACGCCAATGGCGCGGCCCCGAGCAACGGCGGCGATATCGTCGTCACCGGATCGCGCATCCGCTCGCCCAACGCCACCAGCGTCAGCGCGATCACGACCGTCAGCGGCCAGGAAATCCTCAATCGCGGCGCAACCCGGATCGAGGATCTGATCAACACGCTGCCGCAAGCCTATGCCGATCAGGGCGGTGGCAACCGGGGCGGCACGGTCGGCGCGAGTGGTACGGCGACGATCAACCTGCGCAATCTCGGCAACCAGCGCACGCTGGTGCTGATCGACGGGCGGCGCCTGATGCAGGGCGACCCCGCGCGATCGGCGGCGCAGGCGGCCGACATCAACAACGTCCCCGCGGCACTGGTCGACCGGATCGACGTGGTGACCGGCGGCGCGTCGGCGGTCTATGGATCGGACGCGATCGCGGGCGTTGTCAATTTCGTGCTCAAGAAGAATTTCGACGGGTTTCAGGCGGATGCGCAGGCCGGCCTGTTCACGCACGACAATCGCAATCCGATCTCCAGTGTCGCACGCGCGGCGGGCCAGCCCGTCATCAGCGGGCAGACGATCGATGGCGGCCAGCAGAGCGTCTCGCTGACCTTCGGCAAGAATTTCGACGACGGGCGCGGCAACGTGACCGCCTTTGCCAGCTATCGCCAGATCGCCGGCGTCGGCACCGCCGATCGCGATTTCTCGACCTGCAATCTCGCGGCGAGCGCTGCAGGCTATAGCTGCTCGCTGTCGAGCACGACCTATCCGGCGCAGTTCCAGCTGACCAATCCGACGACGGGCGCGGTCCGCGGCAGCTACACGCTCGATTCGACGACCGGAAACTCGCTCCGCACCTATCGCACCAGCGACGGTTTCAGCAACGGGCCGACCTATGACGCGCAGGCCCCCGACAAGCGGATCAACGCCGACATCTTTGCGCATTACAAGATCTCGGACGCGGTCGAAGTCTATGGGCAATTCATGTTCATGCGCGACGAAGCGGATATCCGCATTTCGCCGACGGGGGTTTTCACCGTCGCCGAGAAGATCAACTGCAACAATCCGTACCTCTCGGCCTCCGAGGTAAACCTCATCTGCACCTCGGTCGGGCTCACCCCGGCGCAGAGCGCGACGGTCAACGTCTCGTTCCGCGATGCGCTCGCGGGCTCGCGGCATGATTATACCAATCACACATCGTATCAGGGCGTGCTCGGGCTGCGCGGCGATTTCGCCGGCAACTGGCATTACGACGCCTATGCACAATATGGCCGCACCGAGTACGATTCGACGACGATCAACGAGATCTCGCTCGCCAAGTTCGCCAACGCGCTGCAGGCGGTGAATGTCGGCGGGCAGATCGTCTGCGCTTCGGCCGCGACCAATCCGTCGTGCGTGCCGATCAACCTGTTCGCGGTGAACGGCATCACCGACAGCGCGCGGGCCTATGTCGAGAACACCGTCCACCGCACCGGCTACACGCAGGAGTTCATCGCCAGCGGGTCGGTCTCGGGCAATCTCGGCTTTGGCAGCCCGCTCGCCAGCCATCCGATCGGCGTCGCGATCGGCGCCGAATATCGCGACGAGAAACTGAACTTCCAGCCCGATAATTTCTACAGCAGCAGGGACGTCGCGGGCAATTCGGGCGGCGAATTCCCGGCAATGGGGTCGTTCAACGTCAAGGAAGTCTATGGCGAAGTGCGCGTGCCGCTGATCGAGGCGCGGCCGTTCTTCCACAGCCTGAGCGCGGAAGGCGGCATCCGCTACTCCAACTACAGCACCGCCGGCGACACGATCGCTTTCAAGGCCGGTGCGGAATGGTCGCCGGTCCGCGACCTGCGCCTGCGCGGCAGCTTCCAGCGGGCGGTGCGCGCGCCGAACCTGACCGAATTGTTCGGCCCGCAGCGCGGCACGACCGCCAGCATCACCGATCCGTGCGAGGGCACCGCGCCCAAGGCGACCGCCGCACAATGCGCATTGTCGGGCGTGACGGCGGTCCAGTATCGCAACATCGCCCCTGCGGCGGGTCAGCAATCGGGCGCGCGCGTTGGCGGCAACCCCGATTTGAAGCCCGAAGTCGCCTATACCAAGTCGTTCGGTGCCGAACTCACGCCGCGCTTCCTGCGCGGGGTCACGATCGGCGTCGATTATTTCGACATCAAGGTGAAGAAGCTGATCAGCACCGTGGCGCCGTCGATCATCCTCAACCAGTGCATCGCGACCGGCGTCGCCTGCGACCTGATCGTGCGCAATCCCGCGACCGGATCGCTGGTCAATAGCGGCTATGTGGTGACGACCTATGTCAACGCCGGCTATCTGCAGACCAGCGGCATCGATTTCACCGCCACCGCGTCGCAGCAATTGGGCGATATCTTCGGCGGGCATCTCGGCCGCGTGGACCTCAATTTCGGTGGGACGCGTACCGAGAAATATGCGGTGCAGGTGCTCCCCGGTGCCCCGGTCTATCGCTGCGACGGCTATTTCGGCACGACCTGTGGCCAGCCGATCCCGCACTGGCGGCATCGCTTGCTGGTCAACTGGACGTCGCCGCAGGGCGGGTTCAGCGTCGGCGGGACGTGGCGCTATATCGGGCCGACCAAGAACGACAAATCGAGCAGCGCGACGTACCTGACCGGCACCTATTTCGCCTATGATGCGCGGCTCGGCGCGACGAGCTATTTCGACCTGACCGCCGCGGTCAATGTCGGCAAGCGCTTCACGCTGCGCGGCGGGGTCAACAATCTGCTCGACCGCGATCCGCCGCTGACCGCCAGCGCCGCCTCGACCGGGCAGACCTCCAACGGCGCGTTCTTCGCTGGCATGTACGACTCGCTCGGACGCTATGTGTTCGCCGGCGTGACGGCGCGCTTCTGATGCGCACGCCTTTCCTCGTGCTCGCAGCGCTGCTCGCCTCAACCCCGCTCCCGGTGATGGCGCAATCGGCGCCCGCCGCGCCTGCCAAAGACGCGGCGAGCGCGGGGAAGGTGTCGATCTTCTTCGACAACGATTTCCTGGGGCCGGGGCAGAGCAACATCCAGGCGCTGATCCCGCTGCTGCGCGACGAGCGCGTCGATCTCGTCGGGATCGGCGTCGTCACCGGCGATGCGTGGCTGCGCGAGGAACTGGCGCACACGCTGCGCTTTCTCGAAATCGCGGGGCGCGGCGATGTCCCGGTTGTTGCCGGCGCCGAGATGCCATTGCTCCGCACCCAGGGCGAGATGCGCAACTGGGAAGCGCGTTACGGTGCGATCCCGTGGAAGGGCGCGTGGAACGCGGTAAAGCCGGGCCGCACCTATCATCCCGATGATCCCGCGATCGTCCCGCCGCTCGCCGAAGGGCCGCCGAAACTGAAGGCAGCGCGCGAGGATGCGGTCGGCTTCCTGATCCGTCAGGTGCGCGCGCATCCACACCAGATCACGATCGTCACCGCCGGGCCGCTCACCGATATCGCGCTCGCGGTTCGGATCGCACCCGATCTGCCTGCGCTCGCCAAGGAGATCGTGATCGAGGGGGGCGGGATCGACAGCGCGCTCGCGCGCGTCACCGGCAACACCGATTATGCGACCGACTTCAATTTCCTGTTCGATCCCGAGGCCGCGCACATCGTGCTGACCGCGGCATGGCCCAAGGTCACCGTGCTCGGCAACGTCACCGGATCGGTCAAGGTGACGCCCGAGCTTGCCACCAGGATCGGCGCGGCGGGCACGCCGGTCGCGCGCTATTTCGACAGCTATGCCAAGCGGGGACAGCCGATGTGGGACGAGATCGTCAGCGCCGTCGCGGTCGATCGCACGCTGGTGACGCAGGAGATCGTCGTGCGGATGGACGTCGATCTGCTGCCGGGCGCGACCTACGGCCAGGCGCAGATCTGGAACGCGAAGTTCGCGCCCAATGCCGGGGAGCGCGACGTCCACTTGGTGCAGGCGATCGATACCACGCGCTTCCTCGACCGCTTTACCGCGCAAGCGACCCGCTAGGCGATGCGGACGACCTTTCCCGCGGCGCTCGATCGCCGTTTCGATATCACCGCGCGCGGCAGCACCGTCGGGCGCGAAGTGGCCGCCGGGCTCACCACCTTCCTCGCCGCGGCCTATCTCATCGCGGTTATCCCCTCGCTCCTGGCGAGCGGTGGCATGGAGCGGGGTGCGGCGACGACCGCGGTGCTGCTGCTGCTGGCCGCGGGCAGCATCGCGATGGGCCTGTATGCCAATCTGCCGTTCATCGTCGGGCCGGGGATCGGCGGCTCGGCGCTGCTCGGCGCGACGCTGGCGCATATGCCGGGCATCGGCTGGCAGACCGGGCTCGGGATCGCGCTGATCTCTGGCCTGCTGTTCCTCGTGCTGACGCTGTCGGGCGCGCGCGAGATCGTGGTGCGGCTCGTGCCGTTGCCGATCAAGCTCGGCCTCGGCGCGTCGATCGGCATGTTCATCGCGATGCTCGGGTTTCGCGACGCCGGGATGGTCACGGTCAATGCCAAGACCAACGCGCTGGCGCTCGCCGATCTCACGCAGGCGGGGCCGGTGATGGCGCTGGTCGGGCTTGCCGTCGCGCTGGCGATGAGCGCGCGGCGCTGGCCCGGGGCGGTGATCGCGGGGATCGTCGTTGCGGCGCTGGTCGGCATCCCGCTCGGCGTCACGCATTTCGGCGGCGCGCCGCTGTCCTTGCCGCACGGGATCGGCGCGATCGCGGGCAAGGCGGATCCGCTCGCCGCGCTCACGCTCGCCGCCTTCCCCTATATGTTCGCCTTCTTCGCCGCCGAGTTCTTCTCGACGCTCGGCACGACGCTGGCGATCGGCGCCAAGGCCGGGCTGACCGATGCCGCGGGCAATCTGCCCGGCATCCGCAAGCCGTTCCTGGTCGATGCGATCGCCGCGACCGTCGGCCCGCTGATCGGCATCCCGGCTGCGACCGCCCTGATCGAGTCCGCCGCCGGCGTCGAAGCGGGCGGCCGCACCGGCCTGACGCCGATCATTGCGGCATTGTGCTTCCTGCTGTGCCTGGCGGTGTTGCCGCTTGCCATGGCGGTGCCGCGGCAGGCGACGGCGCCGGCGTTGATCCTGATCGGCATCGCGATGCTCGCGACGATCCGCAAGCTGCCGGGGGATGATCCAACCGAGCTCTTCGCGCCGATCGCGATGGTGCTGGTCACGTTGATCGCCAACAGCTTCGGCACCGGGATCGCGGCGGGGATTCTGCTGTACGTCGCGGTCGAGTTCCTCGCCGGACGAATCCGCCGGGTGCCGATCGGGCTGATCGTGCTGGCGATCCCGCTCGCTTACTACCTTTACGCTGCCTTCAAGCCCCATTGAGATTTATGTCGCTGACCCACACCCGGCCGTCGATCGGCCATGTTCCCTCGTCGCCGCTCGACCGTGTCGCGGGCGACGCGTTGCGCGGCTTCTTCGCCGCGATGCCCAAAGCCGAGCTGCATTGTCACCTGCTCGGCGCGGTACGGCGTGAGACGTTTACCGATCTCGTCGCCGAGCACAGCGCGCCGCTGAGCGCCGAGGACATCGCCTCCTTCTACGAACGCGGCGAGAAGCCCGTCGGCGTCTTGCGCGTGCTGCGTGCGCTCGAACAGCATCTGCTGCTGGCGCCCGACAATTTCCGGCGGATCGCGTACGAATATCTCGCCAGCGCCGCTGCCGAGAATGTCCGCCACGCCGAATTCTTCTGGAACCCGACCGCGAGCTTGCGGACGTCGGGCTTACGCTATCCCGAGATGCAGGCGGCGATCGTGGCGGGGATGCGCGATGCGCAGACCGATTACGGCATCACGTCCGTCCTGATCCCGAGCATCGACCGCGAGGCATCGCCGGCCGAGGCGGTGGCGATGGTCGAGGCGATGCTCGCTGCGCGCGACGCGCGGGTCGGCGGGATCGGCATCGATTATGGCGAGATTGACCGCCCGCCGGAATTGTTCGCGGACGCCTTCGCACTCGCCCGCCGTGCGGGCTTACGCGCGACGGCGCATGCGGGGGAGTTCGGCACCTCGTGGCGCAACGTGGCGACCGCGGTCGACGTGCTGGGCGTCGACCGGGTCGATCATGGCTACACGATCGTCGACAATCCCGATCTCGCGCAGCGCTATGCCGATCGCGGGATCGTCTTCACCGTCGTCCCGACCAATTCCTATTACATGCGCACGCTCGCGCCGGATCGCTGGGCGCTCGATCATCCGATCCGGCGGATGGCCGAACTGGGGCTGCGCTTGCATCCCAACACCGACGATCCGACGCTCCACGCGGTCAGCCCGGCGGGAGCATGGGAATTGATGTATACGCATCTGGGCTTCGAGCTGCCCGCCTTGCGCGCGATGATGCTGAACGGGATCGACGGCGCGTGGATGGCGGATGCCGTCAAAGCGCAATGGAAACGCGAATGGGGCGCCGCCTTCGACGAAAGGTCGGCAGAGGTACTGCGCAGCTAGAGAGGCCGGCTCGACATGGCGTCGTGGCAGACGCCGCTACAGCACCGCTGCAAGGCTTCGGGCCTGCTCGAGATCCTTCGGCCGGCCGAACGTGACAAGCATCGCCTGCAGCTCGGCCTTCTCAGGGACGAACACGACCGCGCCATCGACCGCGATCGCTTGACGCGTCGTCGGCTGCACCGGCAGCCATTCCCCGCCCGACCGGCGCTGAAAGTCGGCCATGAACTCGACCGGCAGGATCGTGCCCGGCCACGTTCCGAAGATGCTCGACCGGAAGGTCGCATGGGCCGAACCGGCCCGAACCGCGACGCCGATCGTCGGCAGGATGCGTTTGGCATCGGCAATGCTCAGCAGCACGTCCACGTCCGCCACGTGTCCTGGATCGGCGCCGTGAAGCGCGACGGCGGCGCTGGCGATGATCCACCAGGGGTCATTCGCCTGGCCCATGATGGTGCCGACCGCGGTCAGCGATGCCGAGAGGGCCGGGTTGATTGCCATTGGCGATGAATAGCAGACCGCCTTCAAGCAAACGATCGGATTTCGGAGGAGCGATGGTCCCCGCTTAGAAGCGAAAGCCACGCGCGACCGCGAGCGCGATGAGGCCTGCGCCGATAACGCCGAGCACGGCCTTCAACGCCCAGGCGCGAGCCGGCTCCGGCGCCGCGATCGTCGCGCTCGCGCGTCCGCGACCGGTGATCATCGGGCCGATCAGGTTCTTGCGCCGGTGCAGGTGATAGAAGGCGATCGCGAGCACGTGCAGCGCAACGAGCGCAAGCAGCGCGTTGAAGATCCAGTGATGGATCTCGGCCGCGAGCCGCCCCTGGTCGAAACTCACATAGTCCGCGAGCGGACCCGATTCGAGCCCGTCGACGTCAATCGCGAACAGCCCGGCGAGCACCATCGCGCTAAGCGTCGCGAGCATCGCGACGACGCTCCATCCGCCGATCGGGGTATGCCCTGGTACGCTCGGCGCCTTGGCGCGCAGCGCGGTGAGCACCGCGCGCGGCCCCCGAACGAACTGGCCGAAGCGCGCTGTCGGGCTGCCGACCACGCCCCAGTAGAGCCGGAACAGCAGCAGCGCGAGAATCGTAAAGCCCGACAGCCGATGCCAGTCCATCAGATGCTGCGACCCGCTCCACCACGAAAAGCCGAGCAGGCCGACGAGCAGCCAATGGAACAGCCGTATCGGCACGTCCCAGATGCGCACTTTGGTCTCGGCACTCTCGCGGAGGTCGCGGGCGAGCATCGGCGCGTCAGGTGTTCGAGCGGAACTGGCGATGGCAGCCGCCGCACACCGCGCCGGTCGCCTTTGCCTGCGCGCCGATCGCCGCGGCATCGCCGCTGTTCGCGACCGTGACGAGCGTGTCGGCGGCGGTGACGAGCTTGGCCATCTGCGCGTCGAAGGTCGCGCGGTCGGTCCAGATGTTGGGCAGCGCGTCGGTCTTGACGCCGGGCGCTGGACCGCTGCCGGCGGGGAACAGCTTGCCCTGCGCCCGCGCGTTCTCGGCGATCGTCTGCGCGGCGGCGACCATCGTCGCCTTGACCGGCGCGCCGCTCTTCAGCTGGTCGTTGAGCGCCTTCATCGCGCCGCCCATCTTCTTGAAGCCCGCGACGCGCGTGGCGATCACGGCGTCGGTCGACGGGCCCGCACCGGCGGCGAGCGATCCTGCCAGCACCGTCGCGCACAGCGCACCGGTGGCGAGCGACACAGTCTTGAAGGTACGCAGTTTAAGCATCGCGAATATCCATGACTAAAAGGGGACGATCAATTCTGTGCCGTGGCCGGCAGCTTCTGCCTGTGTCCCGCATCTGCGAGTTTCACGCCAGTGCGATCGGGAAAATGTTCGTGAAAAACCGCTTTGACCTCCGACAGGCCACCATCTGCCATTTGAGCGGGCGTCGTGCCGCGGCGGTTGGCGATATCGGCGCGCGCGCCGCGTGCGGCGAGCAGCTGCAGCATCGCGCCAAGCTCGGGCTGCATCCCGCCGCCGACCAGCACGTGGAGCGCGGTATTGCCACTGGCGTCGGCGACGTTCGGGTCGGGCGCGAGCAGAAAAGCGAGCGTCAGCGCGGCAGCGCTACCGCCGCGCGCCGACGCGAGCAGGACAGTGGTGCCGTTCGCCGCGACGAAATGCGGGTCTGCCCCGGCTGCGAGGAGCAGCGTCATCGCCGCGGCCTGGCCGTTTGCCGCGGCGAGCAGCAGCGGCGGGGTGGGGGGCACGGCGGTCGGTGGCACGCCGAAATTGGCCTCGGTCACCCAGGTGATCCCCGATTGCCCGGTGAGGCCATTGGGATCGGCGCCCTTGGCGAGCAAGGCTCTGATGAGGTCGAGGTCCCCCGCGGCGGCGGCGATGTGGAGCGGCTGCTTGCCCTCGCGGTCGCGCTCGCTCAGGTCGGCGCCACGTGACACTAGCAGCGTCGCCACTGCGTAGCGCTTTTGATAGCCGGCGAGCTGGAGCGGACTGGTCTGCTCGGGCCCGCGATAGTCTGCGCGCGCACCCGCCGCTAGCAGGGCATCGGTCGCCGCCACGTCGCCGCTCTTGATTGCGAAGAACAGCGGCGTGAAGCCCGCCTTCGACACGCGATTGGAATCCGCGCCCGCCTTGAGCAGTAGCGCGACCGCCTCGCGCCGGCCGGCGGCCGCGGCCCACATCAGCGGCGTCTGGCCGCGCGCGTCGAGCGCGTCGGGCGTTGCGCCGTGCGCCAGCATCCACGCCACCGCCTCGACCGGCCCGTAGCGCGCGCAGATCGCAAGCGGGGTCACGCCGTCGGTGCGCGTCGTCCGCAGCGGGGCCCCGGCGTCGAGGATCCTGGTGACGATCGCGGCATTGCCGAGCTCGCAAGCGAGGTCGAGCGGCGAGACGCCGTCGCTGTCTGCGACACCCGGCGTCGCGCCGCGGTCGAGCAGCAGGGCGACCATCTCGGCGTTCTGCGTGTCGACCGCCCAGCCGAGCGGCGTCGCACCGAACGCGAGGCGGCGGTTGACGTCGGCATGGTGGGCCAGCGCGGCGCGTGCGCCACCCACGTCATTGGCGCGGATTGCAGCGCCGAGCGCCGCGTCGGCGTCGGTCGCGGGCGGGCTTGCCTGTGCCGTGCCGCACCCGACCAGGCACGCGATGGCGAGCAACAGCCGAGGCATCCGCTCAACCATTGGCGAGCGCCGCGAGCGGCCCGCTGCTGTCGCCGAACGTCGTGATCGGCACGTCGAGCACGTTGAGCGCCGCGAGCAGCAGGTTCGACGCGCTGGTCTTCTTCTCGACCACGATATGCCGGTCGCCCTTCACCAGTCCGCCCGCGACGATGATCGGCAGATCCATGAAATCATGCTCGTTGGGGTCGCCGAACGCCGAGCCGCGCAGCACCAGCGTCCGGTCGAGCAGACTGCCCTCGCCATCCTTCGCCGCCGCCATCCGGTCGAGATAATAGGCGAAATACTCCATGTGATGGCGGTTGATCCGCGACAGCTTGGCGATCTTGGCGGGGTCGTGGCCGTGATGGCTGAGCATGTGGTGCGAATCGGGCACGCCGATTTCGGGATAGGTGCGGTTGCTCAGCTCGCGCCCGATCATGAAGCTGCCGACGCGCGTGATGTCGGCCTGCATCGCCAGCACCTGCAAGTCGATCATCATCCGGACATGCGTGTCGAACGAATCGGGGATGCCGCCGGGGCGCTCGAGCCCGTTCGCCTCGGGGCCACCGCCCGAGGTCACCGTGCGCTGGATGCGGCGTTCGATGTCGCGCGTCGCCTCGAGATAATCGGCGAGCTTGTGCTTGTCCTCGGCGCCGAGCCGCCCGGCAAGCCGCGCGGTATCGTCGCGCACGAAATCGAGCATGCTCGTCTGGCGGCGGAGCTGGGCGAGGCGGCTCTTCGCATCGAGCGCCTCGCCGTCGCCGAACAGCCGCTCGAACACGTCGCGTGGATTGACCGTCACGGGCATCGGCACCGTCGCGTTGCGCCACGAAATGCCGTTGGTGTAGGCGCAGCTGTAATTGATGTCGCAGCTGCCGAGCAGGCTCGGCTGATCGATTCCGAGCTCGAGCGAACTGAGCTGCGTCGCGTCGCCGAGATGGTTGGCATAGACCTGATCGGCCGAGATGCCGCAGCGGATGTCGGTGCCCTCGGTCTGCTTGACGTGGACGCCGGTGAGGAACGCCGGACACGACCGGCCATGCCCCGCGGGCCGGTCGCCCATCGCCGCGGCGCTTGGATGCCCCAGGCCGCTGATCACCGAAACGTAGCGGCGGTGCGGTGCCAACGGTTCCAACGTCGGGGGCAGCGTGAGGCCGCCGCCCGCAGCGCTCGGCTGGAAGCCCTCCATCATCATGCCGTTGGGCGAATAGAACACCTGCAGCCGCTTGGGGCGTGACGCCAGATCGGCCGCCTTGGCCGCGGGCATCATCGCCTCGAGGAACGGCAGCGCGATCATCGTGCCGAGCCCGCGCAGCATCGTACGCCTTGCCATCGGTGCGCGCAGGACGATCATGCCGGCCTCCTCATTTCGGGGTTTTGCGCAGGCGGAACGGGTCGCTAGCCACGACCCCCTGCACGATCGTCTGGATGCGATAGCCATCCGCCGCCGCACCGTTCGCGACGCCGCGCACCGCGGGCATGTCGCGCGGCGTAAGCCCGCGCGCGAGCGCATAGGTCAGCAGCCGCTCGGTGAACGCGCTGGTGAATTCGTCCTTGTGCGCGAGCAGGATCTTCTGGAGCCCGGCAAGCCCGGCGAAGCGCGTGCCGTCGGGCATCTGCGCCGACACGTCGATCGGCTGACCGGCATCGGCGAGGCGATACCCGCCGATCGCATCGAAATTCTCGAGCGCGAAGCCGAGCGGGTCCATCTTGACGTGGCACGCGGCGCAGGCCGGGCTGGTGCGGTGGAGTTCGAGCTGCTGGCGGGCGTTGAGCGCGCGGCCGGCATGGACGGTGACCAAGGCGGGCACGTCGGGCGGCGGCGGCGGCGGCGCTGCGGCGAGCAGGTTTTCGAGGATCCACTTGCCGCGCTTCACCACCGAGGTGTGGTTGCCATAGGACGTCACGGTCAGGATGCTCGCCTGGCCGAGCAAGCCACCGCGATGCTCGGCGGGATCGAGGCTGACGCGCCGCATCGCCGTCCCGCGCACGCCGGCGATGCCGTAATGGTCGGCGAGGCGCTGGTTGAGGAAGGTGTAATCGGCGGCAATGAAATCGAGCACGCTGCGATTGCTGCGCAGCACATAGCCGAAGAACAACGCGGTTTCCTGGCCCATCGCCGCGCGCAGTCGGGCATCGAACTGCGGATAGGCGGTGATGTCGGGGCGCTGCTGGTCGAGGTTGCGCAGGTACAGCCACTGCCCGGCAAAGTTGCTGGTCAGCGCCGCCGCGCGCGGATCGGCGAGCATCCGCGCGACTTGCGCCTTGAGCATCGCGGGATCGTGCAGGCGGTTCTGCTCGGCGGTGCGCAGCAGGGCCTCGTCGGGAATACTGCTCCACAGGAAGAAGGACAGGCGCGAGGCGAGCTCGACATCGCTGACCGGATGGACGCTGCCGGGCGCACTGCCGGCGGGGTCCTGCTCGACCAGGAACAGGAAGTTTGGCGAAACGAGCAGCGCCTCGACCATCGCCTCGACACCATGCTCGAAATCGGACGATGCGCGTTCGGCGCGGTAGAGCCGCAGCAACGGCGCGAGATCGGCCTGGGTGACCGGGCGACGATAGGCGCGCCGCGCGAGCGCCGCGACGATCCGCGTCGCGCACGGCAGTTCGGCGGCGGCGCTGGTCGGCGTGCAAGTGAAGATGCGCTTGCGGCTGGGCGTGTTCGCCATGCCGGTCGGGCCGAACGGGCCGGCCACGTCGATCTGCTGGACGTCGCGCGGGAAGTTCTGCTGCGCATAGCGCGCCGACAGCCGGTAGGAGGGCGCGCTGATCTGCGCGACGCGTACCCCGTCGACCGACACGTCGAGCGGGAGCTGCACCGGCGCGGCGGTCGGCAGCGGCACCTTGTCGAGATCGTTGCGCAGCGTCTGGATGCTCTCGTCGGGCGCGATCTCGCGGTGGAACGACAGGCCGATGACATGCGCGCCCGCCTTCAACGGCACGCGCACGCTGACCTTGTCCTCGTTCAGATGGTCGGTCTCGTTATTGGTATTGGCGTTGAGCCAGCCGCTCACTTCATAGGTCGCGTCGTAGCGCGCGAAATAGGCGATGCTGCCACCGCCGCGCGAGCCGAGCGGGAGATCGTCGCTCGCGCGCTCGTTATAGGCGGGGCGGCCGCCATTGGCGATCGAGCCGTCCTTGGGCAGTTCATATGCCGTTACGAACGGGCGCGACGAGGTCAGCCCGGTCGCCATCCGCGCGACCTTGCCGGCGACCGCGACATAGCGGTCCATCAGCGTCGGCGAAACGCTCAGCACATCGGCGATATTGTCGAAGCCGTACCCCGAATTGTCCTGTGGCAGATCGTGCGCGACATTGACCTCGAGCCCGAGCAGATCGCGCACCGCATTGGCATACTCGACGCGGTTGAGCCGGCGGATCGTCGCGCGGCCGGGATCGGGATGCGCCACGGCATAGCGGTCGAGCGAGCTTTCGAGCCAGGCGACGAACGCCGCGCGCGACACCGGATCGGGTTGCGGCTTGCTGGCAGGCGGCATCTCGCCGATGCGGACGCGGCGGAGGATCTTTTCCCATGCGTCGCCGTGGTCGCCGTTGGTGAGGTCGACGCTGCGCAGATCGTCGATCGACAGGTTCGCGATCCGGTCGTCGTCATTGTGGCAGCTCGCGCAATAGGTCCCGAGCATCGCCGGCGCCACTTCGCGCGGGGCAGCGGTCGCAACCTGCGGCGCGGGATGCGCGAAGACCGCGGTCGCGGCCAGCACGACGCTCAGCGCGAACACGCTGCTGCCGAGAGTTGGACGCCGTCGCACGCTCATCGAAACACCCCTGTTCGCTGTCGGGCTATCGGGGTGCCGTGCTCGCGTCCATTGCCGTTAACGCGACGCTGAGACCGCAAAAAGAGCGCGCTATGCTTCGGGTTCGGTCGCCTGCGCAGCGCGCATTTCCGCAACGGATCGTGCGCAATATCGACATTGAACTCATGGGGTGCGCTGGCCAGAACGCCTGCGTCGATCGGCGGCCGGGGGGTACGTACATGCGCAAGGCGGTTCTGGTCGCGATATCGTTATGCGCGACGCCGGCGGTGGCATCGGGGGCACCAGCTGCAACCGACGAAGCGCGCACCGCCGCCACGCTCGACCGGATCGCCGACAGCCCGCCGCGGCTGCGCATCTTCCTCGCGCAAATGCCCAAGGGCGGCGATCTCCACAACCACAATGGCGGATCGATCTATGCCGAGGATTTCCTGCGCTGGGCGGCGGCGGGCGGGCTGTGCATCGCGACCGACAGCTGGCGCGTCGTCGATCCGCCGTGCGATGCGCCCAACCGCGTCCCCGCCGCCGGGCTCGAGCGCGACTATCCGCGCTACAGCCGCGCGATCGATGCCTTCTCGACGCGTGGGTTCGAGTCCGGGGTCGGCGACCGCAGCGTGTCGGGCTATGACCGCTTCTTCGCGACCTTCGATGCGTTCTCGGCGGCGTCGCGCGGCAATAACGGGGCGTCGCTCGCGCTGACGCGGGAGCAGGCCGCGGCCGACCATGTGTCCTACATCGAACTCGGTGCCGGGTCGCACACCTCGGTCGCCGCCGTCGCCGCGCTGGGGAGCGTCGCGGACGCGAGCGACTTTGCGGCGATGGCGGCGCGGCTCGCGCCGATGCTGCCCGGCGCGGTCGCCAAGGTTCGCGCCGAATTCGACGAGACCGAGGCCAAGGCGGCCGCGATCGACGGGTGCCGCAGCGCGACGCCTGCGCCCGCGTGCGGGGTCGAGACGCGCTATCTCTACACCGCGCTGCGTACGCTGCCGGCCGCGGCGGTGTTCGCGCAACTGGCGCTAGGGTTCGCGGTCGCCGAGGCCGATCCGCGCTTCGTCGGGATCAACATCGCCGCGCCCGAGCATGATCCGGTCGCGGTGCGCGACTATGCGCTGCACATGCGGATGATCGCGTTTCTCAAGGCGCGGCATCCGAGCGTGGGGCTGTCGCTGCATGCCGGCGAGCTGACGATGGGTCTGGTGCCGCCGCGCGACCTCGCCTTCCACATCCGCGGTGCGGTCGCGGTGGCGGGCGCGCGCCGGATCGGCCACGGAGTCGATATCGCGTACGAGACCGATGCGACCGCACTGCTCGCGCAGATGGCGCGCGAGCGCGTTGCGGTGGAGATCAACCTGACGAGCAACGCGGTGATCCTTGGGGTGAAGGGGCGCGATCATCCGCTCTCGCTGTATCGCGCGGCGGGGGTGCCGGTGGTGCTGTCGACCGACGACGAAGGCGTCTCGCGCTCCGACATGACCAACGAATATGTCCGCGCGGTCACCGAGCAGCATCTGCGCTACGCCGATCTCAAGCAGATCGTGCGCGATGGGTTGCAATACTCGTTTCTCCCGGGGGCGAGCTTATGGCGCGACCGGGCGGGCGGCGCGCGGGTGACGGTGTGTGGGGTGGTGACGTCGCCGGGCTGCGCGACGTTCCTCGCGGTGAACCCCAAGGCCGCGAAACAGGCGGCGCTCGAGCGGGATCTGGCGGCGTTCGAGGCGGTGCGGCGCTAACGAATACCCATCTCTCCGTCACCCCGGACGTGTTCCGGGGTCTACCGGGATGCGCGTTCTGCCGGTGATGCGTGCGTCGCCCGGTGGGCCCCGGCACGAGGCCCAGGCGACGGGGGGTTCAGGCCGCCGCCAGCTCTTTCACCGGGTGCGGCACGACCAGATTGAGCACCACCGCGATCACCGCCGCAGGCAGCACGCCGGATGTCGCGAGGATGCGCAGCGTCGTCGGCAAATGCGCCACCGCGCAGGGTTCGAGCTCGAGCCCGACCGCAACCGACAGCGCGACGCCGAAGATCAGCATGTTGCGCTGGCTCCAGTCGACCTCGGACAGGATCGACAATGCGGCCGAGGCGACCATCCCGAACATCACGATCACGCCGCCGCCGAGCACTTCGATCGGGATCGTGATGATCGCCGCGCCGACCTTCGGCGCGAGCCCGCACAGCACGAGAAACAGCGCGCCGATCGTGACGATATGGCGGCTCATTACGCCGGTGATCGCGATCAGCCCGACATTCTGGCTGAACGAGGTGTTGGGCATCGCGCCGAACACCGCGCCGATCGCGGTGCCGACGCCGTCGGCGCAGGTCGCGCCGATCAGCTCGCGGTCGGTGGCGGGGCGCTGCGCGGTGCCCTCGCAGATCGCCGAAACCGCGCCGATCGATTCGATCGCCGAGATGAACCCCATCAGCACGAACCCGGCGATCGCCGAGGCCGAGACCGCAAAGCCGAAATGGAAGGGTGAGGGGAGCATCACCCAGTCCGCGCTGCCGATCGGCGCCAGCGACACCTTGCCGAGTGCCGCGGCAGCGACATACCCAGCGATCAGGCCGATCAGCACCGCCGCGCTCGATCCGATGCCGCGCCCGTAAAAGCTGAAGCCCAGCGTCACGACGACGACGACGCCCGCGAGCAGCCAGCTCTCGCCCGCGCCATAGGCTGCGCTGCCCTGCACCGACACGCCGCCAGCCGCATATTGCACCCCGATCCGCATCAGCGAGAGGCCGATCATCAGGACGACCAGCCCGGTGACGATCGGCGGCAGCGCAAAGCGGATCCGCCCGACGAAGAAGCTGAGCGCCGTATGGACCAGCCCGCCGCACAAGGCCGCGGTCATCAGCGCGCCGATCGCGGCGGGGCCTTGCCCGGCGACGATCGGTATCATCACCGGCAGGAAGGCAAAGCTCGTTCCCTGGACGAGCGGCAGCCGCGCGCCCGCGGGGCCCACGCCGATCGTCTGGATCAGCGTGGCGATTCCGGCGAACAGCATCGACATCTGGATCAGATAGATCATCGCGCTCGGATCCTTCGACCCATAGCCGAAGCCCGCCGCCCCCGCGACGATGATCGGCGGCGTCATGTTGCTGACGAACATCGCCAGTACATGCTGGATGCCGAGCGGGATCGCGACCCCGAACCCCGGGAAATAGTCGGGATCGCGCGCCTGCTCGCGCGTCATCAGTTCGGACATCAGGCGAACTCCATCAGGCGCGTACGCGACCGCGCCGCCGCGCGCAGGATCGTGCGGCGGTCGGCCTGCGCGAGTTCGCCGTCGCGTACCACCGCGCGGCCCTCGACGAACACGTCGCGCGCACCCGGCGGCGGGCTGAGGATCAGCGCGGCGACCAGGTCCCACGCCCCGCAACTCGCGACGTCGCCCATGTCCCAGACCGCGATGTCGGCGCGCTTGCCGATCGCGAGCGACCCGCAGTCGGGCCGCCCGAGCATCTCGGCGCCGCCGCGCGTGGCGAGGAACAAAGCGGCGCGCGGATCGAAGGCGGCGGGGCCGCCGACTGCGCGCTGCAGGAGCAAGGCTTGACGCGCCTCGTGGAGCAGATTGCCGCTGTCGTTCGACGCCGAGCCATCGACACCGAGCCCGAGCGGCACCCCGGCCTCGATCATCGCGCGCAGCGGCGCGATCCCGGCGCCGAGCCGACAGTTCGAACACGGGCAATGCGCGACGCCGGTGCGCGTGCGCGCGAACAAGGCGATTTCCTGCGTGTCGAGTTGGACGCAGTGCGCGTGCCAGACGTCGGGGCCGGTCCAGCCGAGGCCTTCGGCATATTCCCCGGGGCGACAGCCGAAGCGTTCGAGCGAGAAGGCGACGTCGTCGGCATCCTCGGCGAGATGCGTGTGGAGCATGACCTTCTTGTCGCGTGCGAGCAGCGCTGAATCGCGCATCAGCCCCTGGCTGACCGAGAAGGGCGAGCACGGCGCCACGCTCACACGCACCATCGCGCCCGATGTGGAATCATGGAAGCGATCGATCACGCGGATCGTGTCGGCTAGGATCGCCTCTTCGTCCTCGACCAGGCTGTCGGGCGGCAGGCCGCCCAGGCTTTCGCCGACGCTCATCGCGCCGCGCGTCGGGTGGAAGCGGATGCCGATCTCGCTCGCCGCGGCGATCGTGTCGTCGAGCGTCACGCCATCGGGGAACAGGTAAAGATGGTCCGAACTCAGCGTGCAGCCCGACAGCACCAGCTCGGCGAGGCCTAGCTGCGTCGCCGCGAACACGTCTTCGGGCCGATAGCGCGCCCAGATCGGATAGAGCCGCTTGAGCCAGCCGAACAGCGGCGCGTTGATCGCCTCCGGTACGGCACGGGTGAGTGACTGGAACAGATGGTGGTGCGTGTTGACCAGCCCCGGCGTCACGACGCAGCCGCGTGCATCGATCACGGTGTCGGCCTCGGCGATCAGCGCTGCGAGCTCGGCGGTCGTGCCGACCGCGACGATCTCGCCGCCGCGAAAACCGATCGCACCGTCGGGGATTTCGCGCCGCGCATCATCGACGCAGACGAGCCTCTCGGCATGCGCGATGACGCTTAGCGTCATTGCGGAACAGTCTTCTCGTACTTGGGCCAATGCGCCTCGAGCTCGTCGACCACTTTCGAGCCGACGCGGTACAGGCTCTCGACCGAGGCCTCGAGCCCGGCATAGCCCTCATTCTCGCGCAGCAGATAGCTCGCCGCGTCGACGCCGGGCGGCGGCATCGTGTAGTTGCTGCCTGCGCGGAGCACCATGAAGCGGTTCTTGTCGACGCGCCCGATCCGGTCGAGCCCGAGGATCGCCTGATAGGTGCCGGTTTCCTCCATCGCCGAGGTGACGAAGGTGCCTTGCCCGCGCGTCCAATAGCGCACCCAATCGGCGGCCCAGTCGGTCATCCGCGCGCCGTGCCAGAAGGTCAGCGCGGCGAGATTGTCGCCGGTCAGCACGAAGGGCGGGCGTTGCGCCATCGGATAGCCGACATAGCGCGCGCGCTCGGCGGCGATATGCGGATCGTCGGGCAGCACGACGTTGCGCGTCAGGGTGTAGGCCCAGTCGCGCAAAGCTGGATTGATCTCGAACACCTCGCCCGAAGGCTTGGGCGGCGAGGTGTCGTTCGGGCCCTTCTTGTCGCGCGGGAAATAGCCGGTCTTCCAGTCGGCCGGGATTTCGCGCGCATCGATCTCATGCGCGAGATCGCCATCGACGAGGAAGCGCGCCCATGCCGCCGAGCCGATCGACGCGCGGTGCGGGTCGATCCCGGCGATCCCGGCGACGAGGAAATAGGCGTGGCGCAGATCGAAGCGCGGATCGAGCCCGAGCGCCATCGTCGTATTGGCCGAGCGGATGTTGCCGACCCCCGTCACCACGCCGAGGATCTGGCTGTCGGGATTATAATAGAGATCGTGCGACCCTTGCGGGAAGGGGATGCGGACATCGAGGTGGCGCCGCGCCTTCCACAGCTGGAATTCGCCCGCGACGTCGCCGCTGTCCTGGCCGATCTCGAACAGCGTGACGATGACGATGCGGACCGGGAGCGGGTGCGAGCAGGGGCCGCCGGGCTGGCAATCCGCCACGGGTGCCGGGGCTGGCGGGCGTGCCTCGGCGACGCTGCCGAGCAGGCCGAGCCCGGCAAGCGCAAACAGCATCGCGCGGAGTTGGAAACGCATGACAAAGGCCTTCGACGGTCGGGAACGCTGCGGCGTTACGGGGGGCACTACAGGGGGGGCGGGCACCGGCGCGAACCGGTGCCCGCCTGCGCATCAGAACTTGTAGGTCACGCTCGCCTGGAAGCTGCGTGGCTTTTCGGGGAGCACGATCGTGCTGCCGAACAGCTCGGTGAAGTTCGCGCGGTAATAGACGGCATCGGTTGCGTTCTTGACGACGACGCGGAACAGCCAATTGTCGCGCGCATAGGACACGCCGAGATCGACCAGCGTATACGCCGGCAGCTTCACGACGCGCGACTGGCCCGAATAGACCGAGTCGACCTGTGCAAGGCTCGCGGTGAAGGCGAGCCCGTTGTCGAACGCATAGGACGCCGTCGCCGAATAGAGGTTGGTCGGGATGCCCTGGCGGCGCGACGCTTCCTTGTTGGGGATCGGTACGAGGCCACCCGGCTGTCCGCCGAGGAACAGCGTCGGATTGGTCACGTTGACCAGATCGCCGATGCCGAAGAAGCTGAAGGTCGAACCGGCATCGAGGAAGGTCAGGTTATAGACCTTGGTGCGGGTATAGGCCGCCGTGACGAGCAGATGCTTGTCGACCGACCAGCGTGCTTCGGCCTCGAGCCCGTCGGTCTCGACCGATTGGTTGACGGTCGACGACTGGATGTTGTGGTCGACGCGCTCCTGCTTGTAGACCGACAGCGCGGCGTACAGCTTATTGTTGAGCCAGCTGCCCTTGATGCCGCCCTCATAAAGCTTGGAGGCGGTGATGAAGGTCCCGCCGGTGGCATCGGCGGCGGCGATTTCCGAGCCTTGGCCGGCGATGACGGTCGTCTGGCGCGAAATCGTGCCGTACGGGATCAGGCCGAAAGGCAGCTTGTACGAGACGCTGCCATTGTACGACCAGCCGCCCTTGCTCCCTGACCCGGACGGCAAAACCCCGGTTGCGACGCGCAATTTGTTGAGGATGTTTGTCGAGCTGACGTCGATCTGGTCGTAACGCCCGCCCAGGATCACATCGAGGCCGAACGCGAAGTCGAGGTCGACCAGCGCGGCGGCGCCGTAATCGGTGTAATGGCCCTTCAGATAGTCGGTATAGTTGCAGCCGCATTCGTTCGACAGCAGCCGGTCCGATAGCGGCGTGTAGCCGACCGACAGATCGACCCGGTGGAAATATTCGAACGTGAAATCATCGCCGTGGAGGAACTTGGTGTAGCGGATCGAAGGCGATGCCTGGATCGAGAAGGTGCCGATGTCGCTCTTGATCGTCTTCGAGGCGACGATCTTGTCCTCGATCACATAGGACCGGTGGAATTGCGAGAAGCCATAAGCGTTGTTGTTGTCGTTCCTGATGCCGTCGTAAAACAGCTGGTTCTTGATCTCGAGATCGTTCCCGGCATCGAAGATGATGTCGAAATAGCCGGTCTTCGCCACGTTCTTGAGGAAATCGTTCGGGCCGGTCAGCACGTTCTTGCGGCTGAGCGTTGTCGTGCCGGTGTTGGTCAGCCCGAGATAGGGATAGGTCCCGGTGAAGCAGGCGTTGGTGAACGATGCCGCCGACGTGCTGCCCCCGCCGCAGGCGAAGGTGCCGAAGGGCGAGAAGGTGCCGACCGAGGTAAACTCGTTTGGCGCGATCTGCCCGTCGCCATTCGTATCGAGCGGCTTGGCTGAGCCCGTGATGTACGTGCCGTTGTCGACCAGCGCCTGGGTCAGGCGGTTCCAGCCGCCGTTCTGCTGACCGTCATATTTCTGGTACATGCCGCCAAATTCGATGCGCAGCCGATCGGTGATCTGATTGTCGAACGCTGCCTGCAGCACGACGTTGCGCGTCGACATGTTGCGATAATAGCTGCCCGAATCCTCGACCTCGCCATACAGGCTGTAGCCGAATTCGGTGCCGCCGACGCGCAAAGGACCGCGGACCTGCGCCTTGATGACGTTGTACGACCAGCTGCCGCCGGTGTAGCTGACCTCGCCCTCGGCATGGTCGAGCAGCGCGCCGCCCTTCACGCGTGCCGATTTGGGCACGAAGTTCATATAGCCGCCGGTCTTCGACGGGCCATAGATCGGCGAGGCCGGTCCGCGGACGATGTCGATCCGGTCCGACGCGGCGATCGGCGTGGGATAGTTGCCGGGATTGTCGAGCCGGCGGACGCCACGGAAATAGACTTCGCCCGGCGTGCCGCGAATATCGAGCGCGCCGCCGACGCCGAAGAACGAGTTGGTGAAGGTGCCCGGCGCCTGTGCGACGAGATCATAGATGTCGGTAATGCCGAAGCGTTCGATCTGCTCGCTGCTGATCGTCGAGGCCGAGCGCGGCGTTTCCACCAGCGTCTTGTTGAAGCCGAAGATCGAGCCGACATTCTTGTCGGGCATCGCGTTGAGCGAGCCGGTCACGACGATGTCCTGGTCGGCATCGGTTTTCGCGGGCGCGTCGGGCTCGGGCCCGGTCTGCGCGAAGGCTGGCGCCGTCATCGCGGTGCAGCACAACAGCGCCGCCGCGCTCAGCAGCGATCCGCGCAGGCGTCCGTGCGACGCTGCTGCCTGCGACATGCCTGTAGCGAATGAAGTCTCTGTCATGGTCCGGAATTCCCCCCTTGGTGAACCAACGGCCGGCTATCCCCCCGGGCCGTTGCGCGTGATTTGGCGGGGAGGTAGCTCCATCCCGCCAATTTGTTGCGTTGCACAAACTATCGTTGCCGTTGCCGAAGTGTAAATACATATTCGTAACGTAGTTGAAATGAACGAGCTCGGTGACATTTAAGTCGCGGTCCGTGTTCATGTAATTCTATTGTATGAGGCCACTTAGGCGAAAGGAAGTATTGCCGGAACCGCTAAGGTCGGCTTGCCTGTTCATCGTGCCTTAGCTTCTAATACCAGCTATATTATTGAAATTTTGAATGGCTGGACATTTATGCGCTACTTTTTGACGATTTCGGTGGTAATCGCTTGACCTGCAGCGAGCAAATGCAATGAATTCGACACAGTGTTGCAAAAGTTAGAGTGGTATGCCCGCGTTTTCCCGTTTTCTGCGCTATTTCATTGCTGTCGGTCGCCTCGGTTCGATCCGGAAGGCGGCTGACGAGCTCAATGTGTCGGCATCGGCGATCGATCGGCAGATCCTCAACGTCGAGGCCGATATCGGCATGCCGCTGTTCGAGCGGCTGCCGACCGGGCTGCGGCTGACCGCGGCTGGCGAGATCATGATGGCGGCGGGCGGGCGGTGGCAGAAGAACATGGCCGACGTCCGCGCGCAGATCGAGGATCTGCAGGGCCTCAAGCGCGGGCATGTCGACATCGCGGTGATCGATGCGCTCGCCAAGGGTTTCCTCCCCGCCATGATCCAGTCGATCCAGAGCCGTTATCCGGGAATCTCGATCGGCGTTAAGGTGCTCGAGAATGACGCGGTGCGGCTTGCGATCGCCAGCGGGAAGGTCGATTTCGGCATCTTCTTCGAACCGCAATCGTTCCGCGATATCACCGTGCGCGCATTCGTCGATGTCGTGCTCGGCTTCGTCACGCCCGCCGGGCATCCGTTCGGGCAGCGCCGCGAAGCGCGCTTCTCGGCCGGGGTCGGCTCGCCCTTGATCGTGCCCGCCGAACCGCTGGCCATGTACCAGCAGATCGCGGTGCTCGAGGGCACGTCGGGCGTCGTGCTCGACAAGAAGGTCGCGTCCGACAATATCCAGATGATCACCTCGCTGGTGCTGCAAGGGGTGGGGATCGGGATCCTCACCTCGCTCGACATCATCACCGAGGTGAA
Source organism: Sphingomonas sp. UYP23 (assembly GCF_054059235.1). NCBI lineage: Bacteria > Pseudomonadati > Pseudomonadota > Alphaproteobacteria > Sphingomonadales > Sphingomonadaceae > Sphingomonas > Sphingomonas sp. UYP23. The sequence continues at coordinate 4,605,145 of NZ_JBSSBX010000001.1, read as the reverse complement.
GCGCGGCCTGTTGTCCTTCACGCGCATCTCCGATCCGATCCTGCGCCCGATGACGCTGGCGCTGTGCACCGCCTCGGCGCGCACGCCGTCGCACGCCGCGGGCCTGGTGCTGAGCGAGATCGAGCACGGCTTTGCGCAATTGAGCTATCCCGCTTCGATCGAGCCGGTCTCCGCGGGTCCCGCGTGATGCGCGGCGCCGGTTGCCCTGATCGATCAGACGCGATAACCGGCCTCGCTTCGGCGGCCGCGCATTGCGCCGCCATTCGGAGTGTCGCGCCATGAGCCCCGCCGCCAGCCCAGAGCTTTTCTACATCGCGCACGACGATTTCGTCGCCGATACGCTCGCAGTGGCGCAGGCCGTCGCGCGCGGAGCGTGGATGCCTGATTTCGTGGTCGGGATCGGGCGCGGCGGTCTGGTGCCCGCGGTGTTCCTGTCGCACGCGCTCAACGTGCACATGCTGTCGATCGATCATTCGTCGAAGGTGCCCGGCTTTGCCGAGGAGTTGCTCAGCAAGGTCGCGGCGAAGAGCGCGGATGGCGTCCGTCTGCTGTTCGTCGACGACATCAACGACAGCGGCGGGACGATCGCCGATATCCGGCGCTTGCTCGCCGACTCCGGCTGCGACAGCGCGCAGGTGCGCTTCGCCGTCCTGCTCGACAATGTCCGCTCGCAAGTGCGCGTCGATTATCACGCCAAGACGATCGATCGCGCCGACGACAAACGCTGGTTCGTTTTCCCGTGGGAAGCGGTCGGCATGAGCGAGACGATCGTCGAGGAAGCGATGTCGGTTCCGCATCGCCTCGCGTGACGTCGTTTATCGCACGCGGTTAGCGACGAGGCGGACCATCAGCGCCTCGAGCCGCGCGGGATCGATCTTGCGCACCACCTCGGCCGATTGCTCGCCGAGCCCCGGCTGATACCCAGCGCGCCACGACAGCAGATCGCCATAGCCCGGTCCGAACTGCGTGTTGTAATCGACGAACAGCGTTTCGCGCGCGGTGACGAGCGTCGGGTCGAGCCACACCCCGGCGGCGATCTCGTCCCATAACGGAAAGCCCGGCTCCAGTTTGGCGAGGAAGCGCGTGAGCGCGGGGGAGGCGACCGCCTTCATACGGTCGAGCAACTGCTGCGTCCGCTGGGTCGCGGTCGAGGGATCGACGGGGACGATCGTGATCTTGCGCCACGCGCTGCGCGACACGATGCTGGCGGCTTCCGGGTCGAAGCGGATGTTGAACTCGCTGCGCGGGGTGTTGACGAATTCGCGCGCGAATTGCGCCGCCGACACGGTGCCGAGCACCTGCTGCGGGTTGAGGCTGCCGCCCATATAGACGAGCTCCTTGGCGAGTCCGGCAAAGCCCGGGTCGAGCCGCTGCGCCAGCGCGAGGTTGGTGAGCGGGCCGCTCGCCAGGATCGTCACTTGTCCCGGATAGCGATGCACCATCCGGATCAGGAAATTGGCGGCGATCTCGGGCGACGGCTTGGTCACGGGATTGCCGTCCGCCAGATCGACCGGGTCGTTCGCGCCGTGATAGGGCGGGGTGCTCTGCGCGGTCGGCTCGACCCAGTGCTGCATCCACGCGCCTTTCCAGGTCAGCTTGCCGTACAGCGCCTCCCAGCGTTCGGTCTGCTGTTCCGAATTGAGCAGCGGATAGGTCGCGCCCGCCGCGACCGGCACGTCACGACGCCCCAGGATCTCGAGCCCGCGCAGCGCCTCGGCGGTCGCGCGGTTGACCCAGACGTTGCCCGAGACCGTGGTGAGGCCGAGCACGTCGACGTCGGGCGCCTCGAGCAGCATGACGTGCATCAGCGCGAAGCCCTCGTCGTCGATGATGATCTTGCGGCGCTCGGGTTGCGCCATTGCGGGCGCGATGCAGGCGAGCAGACAGAGGCAGGCGATAAGGAGCTGGCAGATACGGGTCATGCCGGCAATCTACCGGCGGGGCGCATGCCATCAAACGCAATGAATTCGACGCGGACGTGCAAAATTGTGCGCAGGCGCGCGGATCAGCGGTCGGCGTGTTTGTCCCATACGCAGTCGCCGAGCAGGTAGGTCCGGCTGAGCGCGCGGTCATCGCCGAGGATCTGCAGCGCGAACAGCCGCTCGGCGAGGCTCGCGCCTGTCGTGCGGCGCGCGAGCAAGGGCGTGGCGGCGGTGTCGAGCACGACGAAATCGGCTTCCTGCCCGGGCTCGAGGCTTCCAAGCCGGTCGTCGATGTGGAGCAAACCGGCACTGCCTGCGGTCGCCAGATAGAGCGCGCGGAACGGATCGAGCCGATCGCCCCGCGCGAGCGCCGCCTGATAGGCGAGCCCCGCGCTCGACAGCAGCGAGAACGAGGTCCCCGCGCCGACATCGGTGCCGAGCCCGAGCCGTACCGAATGGCGGTCGGCTTGCCCGAAATCGAAGAAGCCCGATCCGAGGAACAGGTTCGAGCTCGGGCACACCGCGATTCCCGCACCGCTTTCATGGAGCCGCGCGCAGGCGCGGTCGGACAGATGGACGCCGTGCGCGAAGACCGAGCGCGGGCCGACCAGGCCGAAGCGATCGTACACGTCGAGATAATCGTGCGCGTCGGGGAAGCGCTCGGCGACCGCGGCGCACTCGCCGAGGTTTTCGGCGAGATGCGTGTGGAGCAGCACCCCGGGATGCGCCGCGAGCAGCGCACCGCTATCGGCCAATTGCGCGTCGGACGAGGTCAGCGCGAAACGCGGCGTCACCGCATAGCCGAGCCGTTTGTGGCCATGCCAGCGCCGGATCAGCGCCTCGCTTTCGGCGCGGCCCGACTGCGGGGTATCGGCGAGGCCCTCTGGCCCGCGGTCCATCAACACCTTGCCTGCGACGATCCGCATATTGCGGCGTGCGGCTGCCTCGAACAGCGCATCGACGGATTGCGGATGGACGGTCGCGAACACCAGCGCGCTGGTCGTGCCGTTGCGCAGCAATTCGGTGAGGAACGCCGCGGCCACGCCATCGGCATGCGCGCGGTCGGCAAACGCCTTCTCCGCAGGGAAGATGTGACGGTCGAGCCAGTCGAGCAATTGGTCACCATGCGAGGCGATCCGGTCCATCTGCGGATAGTGGATATGCGCATCGATAAAGCCGGGAACGATGAGCCCGGCCAGCGGCTCGATCGCGACTCCCGGATAATGCGGCGCCAGTTCTCCATATGGACCGCGTGCTACGACAATCCCGTCCTCGACGATCAGCAGCCCATCGGGTTCGTGTCGGATCGCACCCGGATGATCGCGTGGATCGTGCGCGACCGACAGGATTTCTCCGCGAAAACCGCGCGCGCTCATGCCGTGCGGCCGAGCTGGAGCAATTGCGTGAGCGTCGCGATGGCGATGACATCGGGTTCCTTGCCGCTCACGCCGGCAATTCCGATCGGCGAGGTCAGCCGTGCGCGCTGTTCGGTGTCGAGCCCGTCCTCGGCAAGCCTGGAGGCGAAGCGCGCTTTCTTGGTCGCCGATCCGATCAGCCCGACAAAGGCAGTCTGCGTCCGGCGCAGCGCGGCGCGCGTCAGGCGATAGTCGATCGCATGGTCGTGCGTCAGGATCACGATCGCGGCATCGTCGGGCGCTTCGGCGACGCACTGCTCGATCGCGGCTTCGGGCACCACCGCCACCCCGTCGATCGAATCGAACACCGGGCGCGTATCGAACCAGGCGAGCCGGAAGGGCAGATGCTCGATATGCCGAGCGATCGCCTGGCCGACATGGCCGGCGCCGAACAGGTAGAGCGGGCGGCGATACTGGCCGATGATCTCGGCAAAGCTGCTGCCCGTGCGCGGACGGTCGCCACGGGCCGAGAGGTGCTGCGCGACCGCATCGGTGCGGACGTGGCGGTCGATCCGGTCGGTGTGCAGCGTCGAGACAAGCACGCGCTGTTCGGTCGCGTCGGCGACCCAGCCGAGCCGCGCCGGGTCGATATGCTCGATCAACAGCCGGACGCGGCCGCCACAGCATTGCCCGAGCAGCGGCCCGAGCGGATAATCCTGGATCCGCCAGCTCCCCGGCGCGAGCGCCAGGATCGCGCGCGCCTGCTCGATCGCGCGATATTCGAGCTGTCCGCCGCCGATCGTCCCGTACAGCGCGTCGCCGCTGACCAGCATCCGCGTGCCCGCACCGCGCGGCGCGGAGCCCTCGCTCGCGAGCACGTGCACCAGCGCCGACGGCGTGTGCGCTGCGACCTCGCGCAGCCAGCCGAGCCACGCGGTCATGCCGCGGCCCGGTGCGCGGCGATCGCGCGGAGGATCGCCTCGGGCGTGGCGGGCGCATCGAGCGGGGGAAGCGCGCGCTGCTCGGGCGTGGTCGCGGCGACCGCGGCGGTGAGCGCCGAGAAGACCGAGATCGCCAGCATGAACGGCGGCTCGCCGACCGCTTTCGAGCGGTGGATCGTCGGCTCGACATTCTCGCCGTCCCACAGGCCGATGCGGAGATGCCTCGGGCGATCTGACGCGGTGGGGATCTTGTAGGTCGCGGGCGAGTGCGTCAGCAGCTTGCCCTTGGCGTCGAACACGAGTTCCTCGGTGGTCAGCCAGCCTTGCCCCTGCAGGAAACCGCCCTCGATCTGCCCGAGATCGATTGCCGGATTGAGCGAGCGTCCGACATCGTGGAGGATGTCGACCGCGAGCACCTTGTGCTCGCCGGTCAGCGTGTCGATCGCGACCTCGGCGACTGCCGCGCCGTACGCGAAGTAATAGAAGGGCCGCCCGTGATGCGCGGCGCGGTCATAGGCGATGTCGGGCGTGGCGTAATAGCCCGTCGCGGCGAGCGAGATCCTGCCGATATGCGCCTTGCGGCACGCCTGGCCGAAGCTCATTCGTTCCGCGCCGGCGACCACGCCGTCGGGCGTGAAGGCAACCGCATCGGCGTCGCACGCGAAGCTGCGCGCGAGGAAGGCGGTGAGCCGGTCGCGGATCGTCATCGCCGCATTGAACGCCGCCATGCCGTTGAGGTCAGCGCCCGACGAGGCGGCGGTGGCCGAGGTGTTGGGGACCTTGTCGGTCCGCGTCGCGGTAATGCGCACTTGCGCCAGCGGCACCGCGAACACGTCGGCGACGATCTGCGCGACCTTGACGTAGAGGCCCTGCCCCATCTCGGTGCCGCCGTGATTGATCTGGATGCTGCCGTCGGCATAGACCAGCACCAGCGCGCCGGCCTGATTGAGATGCGTGGTGGTGAAGCTGATCCCGAACTTCACCGGGGTCAGCGCGATGCCTTTCTTCAGCACCGTGTGCGACGCGTTGAACGTCTCGACCGCAGCGCGCCGCGCGTCATAGTCGCTGTCGCGGCGCAGCCGGGCGATCAGCTCGGGCGCGATATTGTCGGTCACGGTCATGCCGTACGGCGTGACGTCGCGACCCGGACCGTAGAGATTGGCGATGCGCACATCGACCGGATCGCGATCGAGCGCGTGCGCGACCGCGTCGATCACGCGCTCGATCGCGATCATCCCCTGCGGCCCGCCGAAGCCGCGGAATGCGGTGGCCGAGACCGTGTGGGTCTTGAGCCGCTCCGACACGATCTCGACCGCGGGGAGCCAGTAGCAATTGTCGGCGTGGAACATCGCGCGGTCGTTGATTGCGGGCGAGAGATCGACCGTCGCGCCACAGCGCGAGGCGAGGCGCAGCTGCAGCGCGAGGAGATGCCCCTCGGCATCGAACCCGACATCGTAGTCGATGCGGAAATCGTGACGCTTGCCGGTCATCACCATGTCGTCGTCACGGTCGCAGCAGAATTTGGCGGGGCGACCGGTCCTGACCGCGACGAGCGCAGCGGCGGCGGCGAACAAGGCGGCTTGCGTCTCCTTGCCGCCGAACGCGCCGCCCATCCGGCGCACCTCGACCGTGACATCGGCTGAGCTACGGCCGAGCATGTGCGCGATGAGATGCTGGACTTCGCTCGGGTGCTGGGTCGAACTCAGCACATGGATCTGCCCGTCCTCGCCCGGCGTAGCGAGCGCGACTTGCCCTTCGAGGTAGAAATGATCCTGTCCGCCGAGATCGAACCCGCCCGACAGCGTGTGTGGCGCGCTGGCCAGCGCCGCCGCCGCATCGCCGCGCGCCATGCGCTGGGTCGCCTCGATCTGCGATGCCGCCGCGCGCGCGTCCGCGATCGAGAGCAAGGCGGGGCGCGGTTCATAGTCGATCCGGCCGAGCCGCGCGGCCTTGCGCGCTGCGGTGCGGCTGGTCGCGGCAACGAGGAAGATCGCCTGGCCAACGCACAGCACTTCGCCATCGGCAAGCAGCCGGTCGTCATGCGCGACCGGGCTGACGTCGTTCGCGCCGGGAATGTCGGCGGCGGTGAACACCGCGATGACGCCCTCGGCGGCGCGTACCGCGCTGAGGTCGATTGCGCGGATCGCGGCGTGGGCTTGCGCGCTTTGCCCGAAGGCGAGGTGGAGCATCCCCGGCGGTTCGGTGCCGTCATCGGCATAGCCCGCTGCGCCGCTGACATGCAGGCGGGCGCTGTCGTGCGGGCGCGACCGCGTTGCGGGGAGCGGCAGGCGTGTCGCGCGATCAGCCATGCGCGCGCTCCAGATCGAGCACCGACACGGTTTCGCCCTGCGCCTTTTGCCACAAGCGGCGGAGCAGATTGCCCGCCGCCTCGAGCCGATAGCCGCTCGAGCCGCGGACATCGCTGAGCGGAGTATAGTTTTGCTGCAGCGCCTCGGCCGCGGCCTCGATCGTCGCGAGGGTGAAGGCCGCGCCGGTGAGCGCCGCCTCGCAGGCCGGCGCGCGGCGCGGTGTCGCCGCCATCCCGCCGAACGCGACGCGTGCCGCGGTGATGCGACCGCCCTGGATCGTCAGCTTGAACGCGCCGCAGACCGCCGAGATATCGCTGTCGAAACGCCGCGTCAGCTTGGAGATATGGACCAGATCGTCGGGACTAGGCCGCGGAATCCACAGGCTCTCGACGAACTCCCCGGGGCGCAGATCCTGTTGGCGATAGTCGAGGAAATAGGCTTCGAGCGGAATCGTCCGGCGTCCGGCCTTGCTGCGCAGCCTCAGCTCGGCGCCGAGCGCGATGAAGGCGGGCGGGCCGTCGCCGATCGGCGAGCCGTTGGCAATATTGCCGCCGATCGTCGCGGCGTTGCGCACCTGCAGCGCGGCAAAGCGCCGCGTCAGTTCGCCGAGGTCGGGATGCAGCCGCGCGAAAACGGTGTGCGCCTCGGCATAGCGGACCGCCGCGCCGATCCGAACGCCGTCGGCGTCTTCTTCGATCGTGCGCAGGTCCGCGATCTCGCCGATGAAGATCGGCGTTTCGATCGTGCGCAGTTCCTTCGTGACCCACAGCCCGACATCGGTCGCGCCCGCGACGAGGCATGCATCGGGACGTTCTGCGAGCAGATCGGCGAGGGCTTCGGCGGTCCGCGGGACGATCGGATCGGGTGCCCGTTCGCCGAGCGCGTGCAGCCGCGCCAACAGGGCCGCATCGTCGCGCACCACCGGCGCGGCGGTCTCCGCGGCTTCGAGGATGGGACCATAGCCGGTGCAGCGACACAGATTGCCCGCCACCACGTCCGCAACCGGGAGCGCCGCCCCCGCCGCGCCGATGCAGCGGCCGTACAGCGACATCACGAACCCCGGCGTGCAGAAGCCGCACTGCGAGCTGCCATTCTCCGCCATGCACGCTTGCAACGGTGTCAGCGCGTCGCCCTGCGCGAGGCTTTCGACCGTCAGCAACGCCTTGCCGTCGAGCATCGGCAGCAACTGGATACAGGCATTGACCGCGCGCCACGCGACCGCTTTCCCGCTGGGGTCGGGCTCGCCGACCAGCACGGTGCAGGCGCCGCAATCGCCTTCGGCACAGCCTTCCTTGGTCCCGGTCCGCCGCAGCGTGTAGCGCAGATGGTCGAGCAAGGTCGCGGTCGGATCGACGTCTGCGAGCTCGATCGTTTCGCCGTCGAGGATGAAGCGCACCTCCACCTCAGCTGCCTCGATAGGTCGAATAGCCGTAGGGCGAGACGAGCAAGGGCACGTGGTAATGGCCGGTATCGGCGACTCCGAAAGCGATCGTCACCACATCGAGAAAGGGCGGGTCGGCCAATGCGACGCCCAAGCCCCGGAAATAATCGGCGACGGCAAAGGCGATGCGATACTGCCCGATCGAAAGGCCGGGCAGGCCGAGGCAGCGTCCGTCGGCATTGGTGACGCCCTCGAACAGCAGCGCGCCGTCGGCCGCCTCCAGTCGTAGCGCGATCCCGCTCGCGGGGCGGCCGTGCGTGGTGTCGAGCACATGCGTCGAGAGGCTTGTCATGCGGTTGCCGTTGCCTGGGGTGGGGAGGGAAGGGGCCATTCGCCGACGAACTCGGCCTCGTCATAGGCGAGCAGATCGGCGATCAGCGCAGTGCGATCGTCGCGGAACAGCTGGTCGGATACGCCGCGGACGAGGCGCGGCAGCGCGGCCTGCAACCCCGACAGCGCCGAGGCGGACAGCCCGAGGCTGATCAACGCGGCATAATTGAACCCGAACAGCCCGTGCAGCGTGTCGGCATCGGCCGGGTCGCGCGGGAGCAGTTCGAAGCCCGTCCCGAGATAGGGATGCGCGTCGATCAGCGCGTTGCCGGCGCCCGCCGCCGGGGTGAAGCGATCCGCCCAGCGCGCGACCTTGTCGGCGATCAGCCGCAATTCGGGGCGCAGACCGGGGTCGCTGACGAGGCCGGTCGAGAGAACGAGAAAGTCGAAATCGTGGGGCCCTTGGGGCGTCGTCACGCGCGCGCCGTCCGCCGTCGCTGCGACCGACAGCCACGGCGACCCCAGATGCAGCGTGAAGCCCGGCCAGGCGGCGGCACGCGCGAAGGTGTCGTTGGTCGGCGGTTGGTTGTGCCCGAGGAACGACGCCATCACGGCATATTTCTCGGCGTCCGACAGCGCGGGATAGCGTCCGGTGAAACCGACGCGTTCCATGAAGCGGATCGGGTTGATCCGCGGCAAGTGCGTGCGGCGCAGGAAGACATGCGCTTCGGCGACGCCCAAGCTCAAAGCATGATTGGCATTGTCGAACGCCGATGCGCCGCCACCCAATATGCCGATCCGCTTGTCCGCGAGCGCGGCATAATCGATCGCCGCGCTGGTGTGTGCGTAGAGCGTCGGCGGCAGCACGTCGGCGACCATCGGCGGGACATGCCACTCGCCGCCGCCCTGGATCCCGGTCGCCAGCACGACTTTGCGCGCGAGGATCGGGTCTTGTCCCGCGAGGTGCAAACGGTGGAGCCCGTCCCCCAGCGGCTCGATCAGCGTGAGCCGCGTGTCGTTGCGCACCGGCAGCGCGAGCACGCGGCGATACCAGCGCAGATACGCCATCCAGTCGCCGCGCGCGATCCTGTCGAGCGCGTTCCATCCGCTGGCGCCGTGCTGTGCCTCCCACCAGGCGCGGAAGCTGAGTGCCGGAATGCCGAAATCGATCGGGTTGAGCTGCTTGGGGGTGCGCAGCGTGATCATCCGCGCATAGGTTTCCCACGGGCCTTCGAAGCCCGCCGGGTTCTCGTCGATGACAAGCAGGTTGGAGACACGCTCGCGCAGCAGCCCGAACGCTGCCGCCAGTCCGCTCTGGCCGCCGCCGACGATCACCACGTCATAGACCCGCGTATCGGCATCGCCGCGCGGGCGTGTCCAATCGGCACCGCCATGACCGATCAGCACGAGCTGCCGCGCGAGCTCCGCCTCGAGCGCGGGCAGGCCGATTGCGTCGTTCATCGCAGATCCTCCAGTCGCAGCCTGACGATTTCGCCGATTTGGGTCAGCGCGGCGGCGATCTCCGTGTCGCGGTCGTTGCCCAGGCGGTGCTCCATCGCCGCGAGGATGCCGGCCTTGTCGGTCAGCCGCACGCAGATGATGAAGGGAAAGTCGAAGCGCGCGCGGTACGCCGCATTGAGCGCGTGGAAGCGCGCAAATTCGTCGGGCGTGAGGCGATCGAGCCCGGCCGATGCCTGCTCGGCTGCCGACGCATCGGTGAGCGTGCGACCGATCGCCGCCTTGCCGGCGAGTTCGGGATGCGCGCGGATCAGCGCGAGCTGTTCCTCGGGTGTCGCGGCGGCGACCACCGCGATGAGATCGGCATGGCGATCGCCCGACGCCGCAGCCGCGTCGGCGCGCTGCTCGACCCATGGGCTATGCTCGAACAGCGCGCTCAATGGCTGTTTCCCTCAAGGCTGACATGCGCCGAGACGACCTTCCAGCCATCGGCGAACTTGACCCACGCCTGGCTCTGCCGTCCGCGCCGGTCGCTATTCTCGCGAAAGAATTCGGCGTCGGCGGTGGCGAAGCCCGCGCCATAGACGGTGATCGCGACGCGCCCGAGCCTGCGCTGCGGCGACCCGCCACGGCCTTTGCGGAAGTCGCGGATCTCGTCGATGCCGTACAGCACTTCGCCGACGCCGTAGCGGTTGGTCGTCGGTGCGGCATGGAACAACGCGTCCATCGTCGCGACGTCGTCGGCCATCAGCGCGCGCTCGTAGCGGTGGAACGCCGCGGTCACTTCGGCGAGGAGGATCGGATCGTCGATCGGGGTATCGGTCATGCCGGGCAAACCTCCATCCAGTGGCGCGCGATATCGATGCGCCGCGCGATCCATGCATCGCCCGAGGCGAGGACATGATCGACGAAGTGCGCAAGCGCCCGCGCGCGCGCCGGGCGGCCGGCGATTCGGCCGTGCAGGCCGATCGACAGCATCCGCCCGCCTTCCTCGCGCAGCTGGTCGAAGCTGTCGCAGAGGTAGCGGAAGAACTGCTCGCCCTCGGTAAAGCCGTTGAGCGCGACCATCTTCATGTCGTTGGCGTCGAGCGTGTAGGGCACGATCAATTGCGCGCGGCCGAAGCGACGGTCCCAATAGGGCACATCGTCGGCATAGCTGTCGGCATCGTAGACGAACCCGCCTTCCTCGGCGACGAGCCGCGCGGTGTTGGGCGAGGTGCGGCCCTGATACCAGCCGAGCGGGCGGCTCCCGGTCAGCCGTGTGTGGAGCGCGATCGCCTCGGCGATATGCGCGCGCTCGGTGGCTTCGGGGACGCGCTGATAGTCGATCCAGCGCAGGCCGTGGCTGGCGATCTCCCACCCGGCATCCTGCATCGCGGCGACGACCGCGGGGTTCGCCTCCATCGCCTTGGCGACGGCGAACGCCGTCACCGGCACACCGCGCGCGGTGAACAGCCGGTGGAGCCGCCAGAAGCCCGCGCGGCTGCCATATTCGTAGAGGCTTTCCATCGCCATCGCGCGGTCGGGATGGCTCGCGGCGCCGACCATCTCGGACAGGAAGGCTTCCGAGCCGGCATCGCCGTTGAGCACCGAGTTCTCGGCGCCTTCCTCGTAATTGACGACGAACTGCACCGCGACGCGCGCGCCGCCCGGCCAGCGCGGATCGGGCGGGGTGGCGCCATAGCCGATCAGGTCGCGCGGCGGCATCACGCGTCCCACGCCGCGATCGCCGCCTCGACGCCGCCGCCCGCCGACACCGCGAACCCCTCGCGACGCAGGCAGACTTCGAGCGCACCGAGCGTGATGAAGACCTTATGCTTCATCGCATTATAGCCCATCGCGCCGAGCCGCCAGATCCGCCCCTGCAACGGGCCGAACGCGGTGCCGATCTCGATCTCGAACTGGTCGCGCATCGCGGTGCGGACGCGTTCGCCGTCGACCCCGTCGGGGATGTGGACGCCGGTGACGTTGGTCATCCGGTGCGCATCGTCGCCGAACACGCGCAAGCCCATCGCGCGCAAGCCGGCGGTCATCGCGCGGCCCGCGGCGGCATGGCGGGCGAAGCGCGCGTCGAGCCCTTCGCCCAGCGCGACGCGGGCGCATTCGCGCGCCGCGTAGAGCATCGAGGTGGCCTCGGTATGGTGGTTGAGCCGCTTCTCCGACCAATAATCCATGATCATCGCGAGATCGAAATAGTTCGAGCCGATCCGCGGCCCGGCACCATCGACGATATCGGCGCGGCGGATGCCCTGTTCGACATGGCGCCGCGCGTAGATGTGCGTGGCGGCGGCGTCGGACAACGTGATCGGCGCCGAGCCCGACGGCCCGCCGAGGCATTTCTGCAGGCCACCGGTGACCACGTCGATCCCCCAGCGATCGGTCGCGATCTCCATCCCGCCGAGCGTCGCGGTGGCATCGACATAGGACAAGGCGCCTGCCGCGCGGCACAGCGCGCCAAGGCCTTCGAGCGGTTGCGCCATCGTGGTCGAGGTGTCGCCGTGGACGGTGGCCACGACCTTCGGCGCGAAGCGTTCGATCGCCGCGGCAATTGCGTCGAGCGGGACGGTTTCGCCCCAGGCTGCATCGACCGTCTCGACCACCGCGCCGATCCGCCCGAGGATCTCGGTCAGCAACAGCCCGAAGCGCCCGAAATTGACCACCAGCACGCGGTCGCCCGGCACCACCAGCGAGACCAGCGAGGCTTCGATCGCGGCGCGCGCGGTGCCGTCGATCAGCATCGTCCAGCGGTTGCCCGTGCCGAAGATCGGGCGATAGAGCGCCATCACCTGGTTCATGTAACCGGTCATCTCGGGGTCGAACTGCCCGAGCAGATCGGCCGACATCGCGCGCAGCACGCGTGGATGCGCGTTGACCGGGCCCGGGCCCATCAGCAGCCGCTGCGGGGGATCAATCTCGCCGAACAGGTCCACGCTCAACTCATCCGCCATATGCTGCTCCAAGACGTTCGATGAAGCCGAGCATGACCGCGAGCGCGACCTGGGCGTCAGCGGGGGCGACCTGCTCGGCCGGATTGTGGCTGATCCCGCCCTTGCAGCGCAGGAACAGTATCGCGGTGGGACACAATGCGGCCATCACCATCGCATCATGCCCCGCGCCCGAGACGAGGCGGCGGACCGACTGCCCGGCCGCTAGCGTCGCGGCGTCGAGCAGATCCATCAGCGCGGTATCGCATGGGCTCGCGGGAAGATCATGCACCCGCTCGATCGCAAGATCGAGCCCGCGCGTATCGGCGATCGTGTGGATGCGATCGAGGATCGCCTCCGCCGCCGCATCCCGCCGCGCGGCATCGCCTGCGCGGACATCGAGCGTGAAGCGCACGCGCCCGGGAATGACGTTGGCGGCGCCCGGCAGCGCCTCGATCGCGCCGACCGTCGCGACGAGATCGGAGGCGTCGGCGCGGGCGATGGCTTCGACCGCGAGGAGCATTTCGGCCGCGCCCGCAAGCGCATCGCGGCGCAGCGGCATCGATGTGGTTCCGGCATGGCCTGCGGTCCCGCTTACCGCGATGCGATAGCGGAGTTGCGCGGCGATGCCGGTCACCGTGCCGACCGCAAGGCCTTCGGCCTCGAGCACCGGGCCCTGTTCGATATGCGCTTCGAGATAGGCGAGCGTCGAACCCGCGGGCCGTCGGGCCTGGTGGAAGGACGCGACGTCCAGATCTGATTTGCCATCGAACAGCCGAAGCGCGGTCGCGAGCGGAACCCCGTCGGCGTCGCGGATCGCCAGCAAATCGCCGTCGAGCGTCCCGGCGACCGCACGGCTGGTCAGCATCGCTGCCGGAAAGCGCGAGCCTTCCTCGTCGCCAAAGCCGTAGATCTCGATCGGGAAGGGCAAGCGCCGCCCTTCCGCATGAAGCGCCGCGACGCATTCGATGCCGAGCATCACGCCGAGCGGCCCGTCATAACAGCCACCGTCGCGCACGCTGTCGAGATGGCTGCCGATCACCAGCGCAGGCGCGTCGGCGATGGTGCCGGGATAGTGGCCGACCAGATTGGCGGTGGGATCGAGCGCGACGGCCATCCCCGCTTCGACCATCCAGCGGCCGACCTGATCGACCGCGGCGCGATGCGCCGGCGTCAGATAGCCGCGATACAGCGCGTCCGGCAGGTCGCTGAACGGCGCAACGCCGAGTAGGTCGCACCTCACCGCCGCGCGCGCGCCGCCGGCAGCCGCGCTTACCATGCCGCCACCTGGCCGTCGCTGCGCGGATCGGTCGCGCCTTCGAGCATCCCATCGGCCGAGCGGACGATCGCGCCGGCATGCCCCATCATCGCGGTCGGCGGACCGACGCGCTCGACGTCATGGCCGGCAGCGGCGAGCGCGGTATAGACGCCTGGCGCGAAGCCGTCCTCGATCTTGAGCGTCGTGCTCTGGTCGCCCCAGGTCCGCCCGAGCAGCCAGCGTGGCGCGCTGACCGCCTCCTGCAGCCCCACGCCGAAGCGAGCGTACCGCGAGAACAACGCAGCCTGCGTCTGCGGCTGGCCCTCGCCGCCCATCGTGCCATAGGCCATCGTCCGCCCATCATCGAAGCGCGCGAGCGCGGGGTTGAGCGTGTGGAACGGTTTGCGCGTCGGCCGCAGCGCATTCCATCCGACGGCAGCCAGCCGGAACGAGCTGCCGCGATTCTGCCACGTCACCCCGGTTTGCGGCAGCACGAGCCCCGACCCGAATTCGAAATAGGTCGACTGGATCGCGCTCACCACGCGGCCCTCGCTGTCCGCCGCGCCGAACCAGCACGTGTCGCCGAGCGCGGCCGGTCGCGGCCAGGGCAGCGCTGTCGCCGGATCGATCTGCGCGGCGAGCGCGTCGAGCGCGGCGGCATCGTCGAGTAGCGCCTGATCGTCGAACGCGTGAAACGCGCGGTCGCCGACATGCTGGTCGCGCAGCAGGAACGCCTGCTTGGTGGCCTCGACGAGACCGTGGACATGGTCGAAGCCGTCCGCTGTGGCGGCGCCCAGCCGGTCGAACAGCGCGAGGATCAGCAGCGAGGCGAGCCCTTGCGTCGGCGAGGCGCTGTTGTACAGCTCGGCCCCGGCGATGCGCGTATGCAGCGGCGTCGGCCGGGTCGCGGCATGCGCGGCAAGATCTGCGGCGGAAACCGGACTGCCGAGCGCGGCCAGATCCTCCGCCAGCAGCGCGGCGAGCGCACCGCGATAGAAGCCGTCGGCGTCCTCGCTGCCGATCCGCCGCAGCGTCTCGGCGAGCAGCGGCTGGAGGAGCCGCTCGCCTTCGCGCAACGGCCGCCCATCGGGCTCGAAGATCGCGGCATAAGCCCCGGGCTGACCGCGCAACTCGCCGCCCTTTGCCGCGGCGATCTCGGCCCCACCACGCGTCACGGCGACCCCGTTTTCGGCATGGTGGATCGCGTCGCGCAGCAAGCGCGCGAGCGGCAGCGTGCCGCCACCCTGTTCTAGCACGGCAGCCCAGGCCGAAACCGCTCCCGCGACGGTGTTGGCGGCGAGCGGCCCGCGCGTCGGCACGGTGTCGTGCCCCGCATAGAGCGCGAGGTCTGCAGCGCCGGCCGCGCCGCCGCAGCCATGCACCGCGTGCACGCGGCCATCGGGCTCGGCGATCAGCCAGAAGCCGTCGCCGCCGATGCCGGTCATGTGCGGATAGACCACCGCGAGCGTCGCCGCGACCGCGACGCTCGCCTCGATCGCGGTCCCGCCGTCGCGCAGCACGTCGAGCCCGGCCTGCGCGGCAAGGTGGTGTGGCGCGGTGACCATGCCGCGATACGATCGAACGGAGTGGCGCATCAGCTCATGCCCCCGCGCTCATCCACACGAAGCGCACGACGAACAGTCCGGCGAGCAGCAGCAGGAACCAGTCCGCGGTGGTGATCCGCCCGCGGACCAGCTTCAACAGCGCATGCGCGGTGATGCCGAAGGCGAGCCCGTTGGCGATCGAGAAGGTCAGCGGGATCATCGCCACGGTGAGGAAGGCGGGGATCGCCGAATAGGCATCCTCCCATTCGACTTCGCGCAATGGGAGCAACATCAGCCCGCCGACGATGATCAGCGCCGGCGCGGTCGCGGCCAGCGGGATCAGCTGCGCATAGGGCGCGACGAACATGGTGAGCAGGAACAGCACGCCGGTCACCACCGCGGTCAGCCCGGTGCGGCCGCCCGCCTGCACGCCAGCGGCGCTCTCGACATAGGACGTCACCGTGCTCGTGCCCGCGAGCGAGCCGACGATCGTCGCGACGGCATCGGTCATCAGGATGCGGTTGAGCCCGGGGATGCGCCCGGCGGCGTCCATCAGTCCGGCGCGCTTGGTCACCGCGACGAGCGTGCCGATATTGTCGAACAGATCTACGAACAGGAAGACGAACAGGATCTCGATCAGCCCGAGCCCGTGCCGCCCGCCGAGCCCGAACACGCCGGGCAGATCGAGCTTGAACGCGGTGCCGGTCAGCGCCGCGAGGCTATAGGGCTCGGGCTTGAACACGACCTGCCCGGCGAACCAGCCGACCAGGGTGGTGCCGATGATCCCGATCAGCATCGCGCCGCGCACGTTCCACACGCTCAGCGCGCCGATCGCGAGCAGGCCGAACAAGGCCAGCGCCGCGCCCGGCGCCTTGAGATCGCCGAGCGCGACCAGCGTCGCGGGGCTGGCGACGACGATCCCGGCATTCTTCAACCCGATAAAGCCGATGAACAGCCCGATCCCGCCCGCCACCGCGGCGAACAGATGCTGCGGGATGACGGCGACGATCATCTGCCGCACGCCCGTCAGCGTCAGCAGCAGGAAGGCCACGCCCGAGATCAGCACGCAACCCAGCGCGACCGGCCAGGGAACGCCCATCTGCTGGACGACGGTAAAGCTAAAATAGGCGTTGAGCCCCATGCCCGGTGCGAGCGCCAGCGGGGTATTGGCGACCATACCCATCAGGATCGAGGCGAAGGCGGCGGCAAAGCAGGTCGCGGCGGCGACCGAGGCGACCGGCATCCCGGCCTGACCGAGGATCGCGGGATTGACCAGCACGATATAGGCCATCGTCAGGAAGGTGGTGACCCCCGCCAGCACTTCGGTCCGCGCAGTGGTGCCGCGCTCGCTCATCCGGAAATAGCGGTCGAGGCGGTGTGCGCCCATCGTCGGCGGGGCTCCCGGGTCGATCGGTCTGGTCGCTTGCGTCATCGATAATCCCCCTGAAATGCCCCGGCCGGCGGGGATACCCCGGTCAGCCCCCGTTCCTCCAGCATCGCCGCAAAGCGGAACAGCGTCCGCTCGCCCCCCGGCGCGCCGATCAACTGCAAGCCCAGCGGCAAGCGACCCGGCCGCAGCAGCGGCACCGCGAGCGCCGGGCAGCCGGTGAAGCTGATCGGCTGCGTATGGATGCCGAGATCGCGCCGCGCCGGGGTCGCCACGCCGTCGATCAGGATCTGCGGATCGGCGATCGTCGGGGCGACGCAGGGGGCCGAGGGCGCGATCAATACGTCGTATTGGGCGAAGACCGGCTCGAGCGCCTGGGTGAAGGTCGCGCGGAACGCCTGCGCTTCGGCGTACACGGCATCGGGGAGCAGCGCGCCGGCGAGCAACCGATCGCGCGTGGCGGGATCGAACTGCAGCACCTGCCCTCGCGCGAACGCAGCACGGTGGACTGCGCCGCCTTCGAATGCGGTGATCAGAAACGCCGCCGCGCGGGCGCGGGCGACGTCGCCGAGCGAGATCGTCGGCGCGTCGGGCGCGATCGCGTCGATCGCAGCGCGCTGGTCGGGGTCGAAATTTTCGGCGAAGCGCCCGCCGAGCCGTGCGACGCGGAGCGGCGTCCCGCTACGCTCGCCGACGCTGTCGCTGAGGACGTCCCATAGCAAGGCGAGATCGGCGAGCGAGTTGGTGAACGGCCCGATATCGTCGAAACTCGCGGCGAACGGGAAGACACCCGCCAGCGGCAGCCCGCCATGCGTCGGCTTGAGTCCGTAGATCCCGGTCAGGCTCGCGGGGACGCGGATCGACCCGTTGGTGTCGGATCCGAGCGAAAAGGGGAGCCGCCCGGCCGCGACGACCGCTGCGGATCCGCCCGACGAACCGCCGGCGAGCCGGTCGAGGGCGTGCGGGTTGCGGGTCGTGCCATGCGCCGCGTTGATCGTCGCGAAGCCATAGGCGAATTCGTCCATGTTGAGCGTCGCGACCAGCACCGCACCCGCCGCGCGCAGCCGTTCGATCGCGGGCGCGTCGGCGGTAGCCGGCGCGGCGTCGGCGTAAAGCGACGAGCCCGCCGTCGTCGACAGGCCGCGCACATCAAACAGATCCTTCACGCCGTACGGCACGCCCGCCAGCGGCCCGGGGTCGCCCCCGGCGGCGATCGTGGCGTCGACCTGCTGCGCCTCGGCGCGCGCACGCTCCGCCAGCACGCGCGTCACCGCCACGAGCCGGTTGTCGTCCGCCGCCAGTGCCGCGAGGTGGCGCTCGACGATGTCGGAAGCGCGTACCTGACCGGCGCGGACCGCTGCGGCGATAGCGATCGCGCTCGTCATCGGGCGTTGTTCGCGTCGGCGCCGCGCAGCGTGTCGAGCTGCGCGTCGAGCACGGCCAGATTTGCAGTCACGCCGGGCATGCAGGCGTCGGGCACCGCGATCCCGCGTGCTGCCGCTGCTGCCGCAATCGCGTCGTCAGTGCGGGGCAGGGGGGCAGCGGCGGGCGCGTCGCGCTCGCTCTGCCGTTGAAAATACCCCGCCAACGCGGCGCAGACGAACAATTGGAGTTGGTGAAAGATCATCACCGGCAGCACGATCACGCCGACCTGCGCGCTCGGGAACAGCGCGCCCGCCATCGGCACGCCCGATGCAAGACTCTTCTTCGATCCGCAGAACAGCAGCACGATCGCATCCTCGCGCGACAGGCCGCCCATCCGCGCGACGAGCACGTTGACGCCCATCACCAGCCCCAGGATCACCGCGCTCAACGCGACGAGGATCAGCACGTCGCCGACGCCGACCTTCGTCCAGATCCCGCCGATCACGGCGGCCCCGAACGCCGAATAGACGACGAGCAGGATCGATCCGCGATCGACCGGCTGCAAGATGGCCTTGTTGCGATCGACGAAGCCGCCAATTACCGGACGCAGCAAATGCCCGGCGAGGAACGGCAGCAGCAATTGCAGCGCGATCGTCGCGATCGAGTGCGTTGACGCGACGGCACCGCCGCCCGCCACGTGCATGAACACGCCGACCAGGAGCGGCGTCAGGAAAATACCCAGCAGGTTCGACAGCGACGCGCTGCACACCGCCGCCGCCACGTTACCGCGCGCCATCGCGGTGAACGCGATCGAAGATTGCACCGTCGAGGGCAGCAGCGTGAGGTAGAGCGGCCCCGAGAGCAGCAAGGGATCGACCCAGCCGCGCGCTGCCCAGACCAGCGCGAGGCCCACTGCGGGAAACAGCAGGTAGGTCGATCCGAGCGTCAGCGCGTGCAGTCGCCAATTGCCGATCCCCTGCACGATTGCCGCGCGCGACAGTTTTGCGCCGTGCAGGAAAAACAGCAACGCGATCGCCAGATCGGCGATCAAATCGGCCCAGCCGGCCGCAACGCCGCGAGCGGGCAGGAGGCTTGCCACCACGACGGTGGCGATCAGCCACAGCAGAAAACGATCGATCGAGAGAAGAAGTCTGAAGGCGCGCGACATCACCGCGTCATGGCCTGCTTTGTGCGCACGATCCAACACAATGACCGGCATGCTTCGTTGCAAAAAACCACGCACTGCCATGATGCGGCGATCCGGAGGCCCGGCTGCAGCGATAGCCAACCCTGATGCAGCGGTCTCCAGCCGGCGGAAGAGGATGCGATCCGCATTCGGCGAGTCCGCTCGTCCCCTCGCGATACCGAGCGGGAGGCCCCTCGCGCGGGCTGAAAGGCCGGCGAGGGAGGCTCCGTGATCGAATGTCGTTTGTGGCTTAAGCGATTACTGCACGAGGCGGGATGTTTGGAGCGCCGTGGAGAACAATTGCTGGAGCGCGGTAATGATACTGTCGTTGGCAGTTACGGTCTGCACGAGCGCTGCCCCGTTGATTCCGGGTGAAGCGCATCGCTGGAGCGCGGTCAGGACCTGATCGGAGCTTCCCGCGCTGCCTGTCGCGTAGGGCGCCGGAGGGGGCGGCAGGAACGACGCCACATTCTTCTGCGACCAGTCGTCGCCAGCCAGCGCCTCCGGCAGATATTGCGTATACAGGATCGCGATCTTGATGCCTTTTGCTTTGATGGCGGTGCAAATGGTCTGATCACTGCTCCGCAGCGGTCCAAAATATCGGCTGGGTTGATCCACCATGCCGTCCGTTACGAGGAACAGGATTTTCTGGGGGGTGTCGCCGGGCGCGCCCGTGCCGGCCTTGGGAATAAGGCCGTTCATCGTGGTCAGCATGTTGGAGATCTCGGTGGCTTGATCGTTGGTATTGTTCCCCTTGGTCGGCTGGCTGTTCACCCACCAATAGTCGTCGTCGGGAAACAAGGTGGCTGCCGAAAAGTCGCTGGCGTACTTCGTGACATCGGTCAGGGTGTTCAGCGTCTTGACGGGAGAACTGGCGCCGGAGCGAGTCCAGTCGAACGAAAACATCTGTGCCTGGTAGGTGACCTTGAACTGCTTTGCCTGGCTGGAGGCAAACGGCATCAATTGGGATGCGGCGGAAACGACGTCGTCCTTGCGCAAGACGATGCTCGAGGGGCTGCCATAGGCAAGCCCGTAATTGTGCGTTAGCCAGTAGCCGTCCGCCCAATATCCGGTGTCGAAGGTCGCGTTCGTTTTTTGGGTACTGTTGGTCGTCGCGCTTCTGGTCGAGGTTCCGTTGCTCTGCGTCGTTACGACTTGCGTTTTTTGCGTTACGGTGGTCGTCTGGGTGATCGTTACCGCCGCATCTGGCGGATCGGTAATGGCGTAGCTGATCGTGGTGTCCGTAACCGGCGTGGTGGCGATGCTGGTTGGTTGCGCGCCGGTTCTTCCCGCAGTGGTGACCGTAGTACCGGACACCGACGATGTGGAATTCATCGCAATTCCCGCGCCGTCGTAGAGCGTCAGCGTCGTGGAATTGTAGAGATAGAAGACATTGTGTTTGGAATTTCCCTTGGCGTAATAGCTAGCGGAAAGCAAAACGTCCAAGCCCTTGTTGTTTTTCACAAATATCTTGTCGCTTGGACTATGCGGCAAATATTCATGGCATGAGAAGGCACAGCCAGTGACGCTCTGGACCTTGCTGATGCCGTCCGCGGTTGCCGGGAGCAGCATCGATGGGGAATTGTCCATCGCCAGATAGAAGTCCACGTTGGGCGGCTGTGCAGCGTTTGCGGTCGCGGTGCCATGCACCGTCAATGAGCTGGAACCGAGAATGCCGCCGAAAATGTTGATCGACTGCGCAGTGTAGGTCACGGTCGCCGTGCGGAGGGCTGCCAATGTCTGGCCGCTGCCGGACGAGCCATCCGTGACGGTGACGGTTCTCTGCATCCCCAGATAGCCGCCAATACCCGATGCTTGCGCGTCAAACATGTTATTGCCGGCATCGGTCGAATCCTGTCTGGCGCGTAGGATCATCGCGGGAGAGACCGCCGCCAGCGCCGCCGCATCGGCAACGGAGTTCAGATGGGTCTGAAGTCGCATGGCCCGTGCATAATCGATCCCGAAGCCCGTCGCGAAGGTGAGCGGGATGATCGAGAAACCCATGATCATCAGGACGCCGCCCTTCCGATCGGCGCTGAGCCGTCGAAAGAGCGTGACCAAATCAACCCAGGGTCGGAACGTACGTGGGCTTTTCATCATCTATCCACCTAGTAAAGGCGCGGCGACATATAGATCGTGTCGGTCAGCATCGTTGTCGGCAAAGACAAGAAGTTGATGCTCGGGGTGTACCGATATTTGACTGTACCGACGAACAGCCAGCCACCCGCGGTGCCGACTTGTGTCTTGGTGCTGGTACTCGGCGCGAAGTTCCCGCACACATTCGAGCCGTCGGGCGAAGCCGGTACTACCGGGGACGTAACCATCGTGCCCGGGATCGAGACGACGGTGGGGGCCGACTGTGTTTGGTTCGCGGGAAGCGTCCCGGCGGTGAGAGTCGATGTCGCGGCGCTCACGATGCTGCCATCGACTGTCTGCGTCTGCGCCTGGGTCCAGACGACATAGGCGTGCGTGGCGTCGCAGATCCTCAGCAGCGAGATCTGCGCGGTTGCGTTGTTGAGCTTGTAGGGTGCCAGGGCAACCGCGGCGGCACTCAGATACGACGTGGCATTCGCGTCCTGCGGGCTATTGTAGATAATCGCTGGCGACATGGTTCGGCTGACCAGGTCGACGAGCGAGCGCGTGGCGGTGGTGACCTTGCGCGTCGACGATATCATGTCGAGCGCAGCGTATCCGCCGAGATACAGAACGATGAGGACGGGCAGGCACAGCGCGAATTCGATCAGCGCTACCCCGCGCGTGGCATGGACAAGGCGCCTCAGCATGAGGTTTGCGCCGAGTTGCACGAATAGGCCTCGGTCGTTGAAATCGACGTCGCGACGAGCATGCGGTTGCCATTGGGCTGGTTCGTGAAATTCAACCCAAACGGCCCCGTGCCCGTCGGCCACAGGTAGATGAGCTGCACGACCAGGATCTGGCTTTGTCCGTCTCCGCCCGACTGCGTGTTATAGCCGGTGTTGGTCGACGTTATGACGCCATTGCTATTGTAGGCGAATGTTGGCGCAGCTGTGCTCGTTACATTGTAACTGCCCGCGGTGCTGACGTTGACGGTGAGCCGACTGCAGGAGAGCATCGGCGGCAACAAGCGTGCAATAGTGATGGCATGGCCGCTCGCGTCCGTGCCGGTAGTGCCGTTGCAGATCGCATTCTTCAGGTCGCTCGCGGACAGCCCGATCTGGCCGTTGGCCAACTTGATCGTTTGCGCAGATCCGGTCACGTACAGGCGTGCCGAGGCGAGGGCTGCCGTTTCCAGCATCTGCTGCGCCAGAAAAATAAGCGCCGTGTAGAGGATGGCGAGGATGAGGGCGATGAGGGCCGGTCCGACGATAGCGAATTCGGTGGCGGCTGCCCCAGCGCAATTTTCCACAAGATTGGGGCGACGGCGCGCGGGCACGCTGAATGACCGGATCTTATCGCGCAATACCACCACCGTGAGGCCCCCTTTGCGCCGTATGTAGGGAAATTCTCTTTCACATTTCGTTAATGCGACTGAAAATATGCGGTGCAACCAATGGCTTTGTTGCAAAACTGATGGCGGGGATTCACGCAGGGAATCGAGCGGTATAGATAGGCGTAATGCCCAAACCTGCCGCACCTGTGTATCGTACGACGAACTGGCCTGAGTATAATGCGGCGCTGAAGCGGCGTGGGTCGCTGGAAATATGGTTTGATCCGGAGATGCACTGGCTTTCGAAGCCGTGTGGTCGCCCTGGTCGCCCGATGCGGTTTTCAGACAGCGCGATAGAGCTGTGCCTGACGCTGAAGACGCTGTTCAACCTGCCTTTGCGGCAAGTGACGGGGTTGGTTTCGAGCCTGATCAAAATGGCGGGGCTGGATTGGTCGGTGCCGGATTATACGACGCTGTGCCGACGGCAGAAGACGTTGAAGGTCAACCTCGGCGGGCGGATCAGCTCGGGCGGACTGCACCTGCTGGTCGACAGCACCGGGATCAAAATGACGGGAGAAGGCGAGTGGAAGACGCGCAAACACGGACCGTCCTACCGTCGCCAGTGGCGCAAGGTGCATCTCGGGATTGATGCTGGGACGCTGGATATCCGGGCCATTGAGGTCACGACGAATGCCATTGGTGACGCACCGACGCTGCCCGTTCTCCTGGCGCAAATTCCCGGAGACGAGCGGATACTCAGCGTCGGCGGAGATGGCGCTTATGATACCAGGGACTGCCATGCCGCTATTGCCGGGCGCGGTGCCGATGCGGTCATCCCGGTCCGCCGCAACGGGCAACCATGGGCAGAAGGCGGTCCCGGCGTCGATGCACGCAATGGAGCGCTACGCGCGACAAAGCGGCTTGGTCGCGCAATCTGGAAAAAGTGGAGCGGCTATCATCGCCGCAGTCTGGTCGAGACCAAAATGCACTGCTTCAAACTCCTGGGCCAGCGCGTTGTCGCCCGCACCTTCGATCGTCAGATTACCGAGCTCAAAGTCCGTGCTGCAATTCTCAATCGGTTCTCCGAAATAGGAACGCCGGTGACCGTCCGCATCCAATAACATCTTCAAGTAAAACGTCGGTCATGCTCTCGCGTAATTATGCAACAAAGCCTGGCGGATGTAGAAACCCGGCGAATAGGACAGATAATCGAGCTTGCCCTCGCGATAGGCCGGGATGACGGTGATCGTGCCTGCCGGCGTGTTCAGCTCGATCGTCGAGGACACGCCCCAATAGCTGTTGTTGAGGAACTGCGGCGTGGTCTGCGCGACCATCGTGCGGCCGAGCACTTGGTTGACCTGTCCGTTGACGAACGCCTGGCCCGCGGGCGAGAAGAAGCCGTCGCGATTCTCCGGGTTGAGCCCGAGCGGGGTGGCGCCGGTGCCGCGGCCGCGCTGGCGGAAGTAATCGGCGGTGAGGTTAATCGATAGCGTGTTGGTCGGGCGCAGCCGCAGTGAAACCCGCCCGCCGCCGTCCTTCTGATTGTCGGTCCCGTCGTTCATGTAGGCGTCGTGGCGGACATAGATACCCGATGCGCGCAGCGCGACATTTTCGCCGAGCGGCACGTTGACCGCGGCGTCGAGCCGCAGCGCGTTGTAATTGCCATATTCGACATTGCCCTCGGCGCTCGCCGTGTCGAAATCGGGGCGCTTGGGAATAACGTTGATCGCACCGCCGGTGGCGTTGCGGCCGTACAGCGTGCCCTGCGGCCCCTTGACCACCTCGACGCGTTCGAGATCATAGAAGAAGCCCGTGGTCGAGCTCGGGCGGCCGACATAGACGCCGTTGAAATTGAACGCGACCGCCGAATCCGACAGCGCGTTACCGTTGAAATTGCCGACACCACGCAGGTAGAACAGCGCGTACGGGCCCGCGGCAGGCGCGACCTGAAGCGACGGGACGACCGAGGTCAATTCGGTCGGGCGCGTGATGCCGGCGCTGGCGAGCGTATCGCCCGACACCGCGCTGATCGCGACCGCTGCGCGCTGGAGATTTTCCGAGCGGCGCTGCGCCGTTACGATGATGTCCTGCAACCCGGCCTCGGAGGGAGCGGCCGCCGGTGTTTCGGCCGAAGGGGGCGTGACCTGCGCATGCGCCGCCGTGGCGAAACCGAATACGGCGCATTGCACCATCCAACGGGCTGCTTTCATGCTCTCTCTCCTGTTGGCCGTTCTCTCGACGGCTGCACAAAGCGTATCGCAGCTGGCATCATTTGAATAATTGCTTATACTAATAAAAAACGATCACAGTCATGGATAGAGCATGCGGTTCAAAGGCTTCGATCTCAACCTGTTGGTCGCGTTCGACGCGCTGATGACGACTCACAGCGTTTCGCGCGCGGCCGAGCATCTCAACCTCAGCCAGCCTGCGGTCAGCGCCGCGCTCAGCCGATTGCGCGACTTCTTTCAGGACGATCTGCTCGTCTCGGTCGGCAAGCGGATGCATCCGACCGCGCATGCCGACAGCCTGTGGCCGCAGATCCGCCGCTGCCTGCAGGAATCCGAGCGGCTCCTGGCGATCCAGTCGGGGTTCGATCCGGCGACCAGCCAGCGCAGTTTTCGCATTGCCGCATCGGACTATATCACCGCGATCCTGATCAGTCCGCTGGTCCGCCTGCTCGCCGAGACCGCGCCCGCGATTCAGATCGAGATCAATGCCCCCGACGAGCGCAGCACGATCGATCTCGACGACGGCAAGCTCGACCTGATCATCACGCCCGAAGTCTATGTCTCGCCCGCCCACCCGTTCGAGCGGATCTTTTCCGAACGGCACGTGATCGTGTGCGATTCCGCGAACGAAACCGCGTTCGCCAACATGGACGACGATGCCTTCTTCGCCGCCGAGCATGTCGCTGTCTCGATCGGGCGCATCGGCAAGGGGACATATGCCGACTCGTTTCTCGGGACGCTGGGGCGGCGCCGCAACGTTCAGGTCGTCACGGCGTCCTTCACGACCGTGCCGTGGCTCCTTTGCGGGACAAATCGGCTGGCCGTGATGCATGAGCGACTCGCGCGTCTGCTTGCGCAGAGTTTTCCGATGGCGATCCTGCCGTTGCCGCCAGCACTCGAGATCCCCCCGATGCACGAAGTGGGGCAGGTCCATTCGGCGCGCGCAAACGACGAAGGCGTCCAGTGGATCCTGGCGCTGATGCGGCGGATCGCGGTGGAGCAATATCCCGATGCCGCCGCAGTCGATTTGGGCGCCTCTATCGGCGCTATGCGGGCGCCGTCCTAGAAAATGGCATAGCGCGCATCGGCGATCGCAGCAGCGATTGCTTCACTTTGCTCGTGCGGACTCCAGACGTCTTGCCGCCCGACACCGACCATGACCGGGCAGCGGATCGTGCTCGAGCGCCCATCGAATGTCCCGCGACCGAACCACAGCCAGTGACGAGCGCCTGCGCGGCCTTGGCCCATCGTGGTGCTCTATCCGAAACGAGGTGCCCCTCCTGCGCTGGAGGCAGTCCACATCGCGGACGACGACGTCTGCGCATCGATCACGAAAATGAAGGCATCGGTACAAAATCAATTCATTTTGACAAAAGTTGTTATGGCCTTACCAATCTGGCCAAACAATAGGAGAGGACTATGCGGGGGACGTGCACAGATGTGCCTCCGGAGACCGCCGTGACGGCGATCATCCGGGCGCGAGCGGGCAGGTCCTTGTCTGCCCAGACATGGCGGGAGCTCGCCGCATGACGTCCGGACGGTTGCAGTCCCTGCGCCGCGTGCCGCTGCGCTGGCGCCTGATCGGGCTGGTGATGCTCGGGACGATCCTCAACTATCTCGCGCGCTCGACGCTGTCGGTCGCGGCGCCGCAGTTGAAGACCGAATTCGGCATGACGACCGAGGATTACAGCTGGGTCGTGCTCGCCTTCCAGGCGAGCTACACGATCATGCAGACCGTCGCGGGCGGGGTGCTCGATGCGCTCGGCACGCGGCTCGGCTTCTTCATCTTCGCGGTCGGCTGGGCGCTCGCCAATATGGCGCATGCCTTTGCGACGGGCTGGCCGAGCCTTGCCTTCTTCCGCGCGCTGCTCGGCGCGAGCGAAGCGGCGGCGATCCCGGCGGGTGCGAAGGCGGTGTCCGAATGGTTTCCACCGCGCGAACGCTCACTGGCGACCAGCGTCTTCCAGATGGGAACGAGCGTCGGCAACATGATCGCACCGCCGCTGGTGGCGTTCTGCATCCTGGCGTGGAACTGGCAGGCGGCATTCCTCGTGACCGGCGGGCTCAGCCTCGCCTGGGCATTGTTGTGGTGGTGGGGCTATCGCAGCCCGGCAGATCACCCCGCGCTGAGCGACGACGAACGCGCTGCGCTGATCGCGGCGCGCGAGGAAGATGTCGCAGCCAAGCCGACGACGCGCCGCGCGCTGCTGCGCAGCCGCAGCTTCTGGGGGATCGCAGTGCCGCGCTTCCTCGCCGAGCCGGCGTGGCAGACCTTCAACTTCTTCATCCCGCTCTATCTCGTCGCGGTGTGGAAGCTCGACCTCAAGGGGATCGCGCTGTGGGCGTGGCTGCCGTTCCTTGCCGCCGACTTCGGCAGCCTTGCTGCTGGCGTGCTGCCGACCTGGCTGATGAAGCGCGGCGTGCCGCTCGTCGCCTCGCGCAAGATCACGATGAGCGTCGGGGCGGCGTGCATGATCGGGCCGGCGTGTATCGGCCTTGCCTGGTCGCCGGGAATCGCGATTCTGCTCTTCTGCATCGGCGGCTTTGCCCACCAGATGCTGAGCGGCGCGCTGATCACGCTGTGCGCCGACATGTTCGACAGCCGCACCGTCGGCACGGCGAGCGGCATGGCGGGGACTTCGGCATGGATCGGCGGGATGCTGTTCACGCTGCTGATCGGGCAGAGCGCCGACGCATGGGGGTATGACCCACTGTTCGTCGCGCTCGCCGGACTTGATTTGATCGCCGCGGGCGTCTTGTGGAGCCTGCTCCGCGCGAAGCCGCCGCGGCTCGTTGAACCTGCGTAAGGGATTGAAACGCATGTTGATGACACAGACGATGCGCTGGTTCGGGCCGAAGGATCCGGTCAGCTTGCAGGGCATCCGCCAGGCGGGGGCGACCGGCGTGGTCACCGCGTTGCACGAAATGCCCAACGGCGCGGTTTGGTCGCAGGAGGCAATCGCGGCGCGTAAGGCCGAGATCGTCGCGGCCGGGCTCGACTGGAAAGTGGTCGAGAGCCTGCCCGTCGACGAGGGGCTGAAGACGCGTGGGGGCGAGTGGGACCGCCTGATCGACCACTATCGCCAGAGCCTGCGCAATCTGGCGGCATGCGGGATCGATGTCGTCACCTACAATTTCATGCCGCTGCTCGACTGGACGCGGACCGATCTCGCCTGGGAACTGCCCGACGGTGCGCGCGCGTTGCGCTTCGAAAAGGTCGCGGTCGCGGCGTATGACATCCACATCCTGCGCCGGCCGAACGCCGCCGCCGATTATGACGATGCGATCCGCGCGGCGGCAGGCGAGCGCTATGCCGCGATGGACGACGCGGCGCGCGCGCGTCTCGAACGCACGATCATCGCGGGCCTCCCGGGCAGCGAGGAGGGCTTCACCTCGGCCGAATTCCTCCGCGCGATCGAGGCCTATGCCGGGATCGACGCGGCGACGCTGCGCGCGAACCATGTCGCCTTTCTCGAGGCGGTCTGCCCGGTCGCGGACGAGGTCGGCATCCGCCTGGTCGTCCATCCCGACGATCCGCCCTTTCCGATTTTCGGCCTGCCACGCGTCGTCAGCACCGAGGCTGATGTCACCGACCTGTTCGCGCGCGTGCCCAATGTGTCGAACGGCTTGTGCTTCTGTACGGGCTCGTTCGGCGTGCGCGCCGATAACGACCTGCCGGGCATGGTCGATCGGCTCGGCGAGCGGATCGGCTTCCTCCATCTGCGCTCGGTCCAGCGCGAGCCCGACGGCGCGTTCCACGAGGCGGCGCATCTCGAAGGCGATGCCGGAATGATCGCGGTAATGGCGGCGGTCCATCGCGTCTCGACGCGTGGGGGCCGCAGCATCCCGATGCGGCCGGATCACGGGCACCAGATGCTCGATGATCTCGGGCGATCGACCAATCCGGGCTATTCGCTGCTCGGGCGGATGCGCGGCCTTGCTGAGCTGCGCGGGCTCGAGCGCGGCATCGCTTATGGCGCCGCCGCGTAAGTCAGCAATAAAGCTGATCGAATTCTATTCGTTCTATCAGTTTCCGCTTGCTTCCCGCTCGCTCTAAATCTGCCGACAAGCCGCGCCGAGCGGCATGAGGAGGGGTAGCCCATGGGACGTTCGATCGAAAAGGCATTGGTCATTGGCGGCGGCATCGGCGGGCTGACCGCCGCGATCGCGCTGCGCGGGAAAGGCATCGCGGTCGATGTGATCGAGCGCGACCCGACCTGGTCGGTTTACGGCGTCGGGATCATCCAGCAGGGCAATGTGGTGCGCGCGATGTCCGAGCTCGGGCTGATCGAGGATTATCTGGGGGCTGGCTTCGGCTTCGACCATCTCGAGATCGCGATCCCGACGGGCAAGGTCGTTGCCAAGATCCCGACGCCGCGGCTGGTCGAGGGACTGCCCGGCAATGTCGGGATCGGTCGCCGCGCGCTGCATGCGGTGCTCGGCGCGCGCACCCAGGCGGCGGGCGCGGTGGTGCGGCTCGGGGTGACGGCGGACACGATCGACGATGATGGTGCTGGCGTGTCGGTCGGCTTCGATGATGGGTCTGAGGGGCGCTACGATCTCGTGATCGGCGCCGACGGCCTCTATTCGCAGACGCGCCAGACGGTGTTTCCCGAGGCGCCGGTGCCGACCTTCACCGGCCAGGCGGTGTGGCGCTACAATTTTCCGCGGCTGCCCGATCTTACGGGGATGCGGATCTTCGAGGGGCCGACCGGGGTCGGGCTGGTCCCGCTCTCCGACACGCTGATGTACATGTATGTGACGACCGCCGAGCCGGGCAATCCCTGGTATCCGGTCGAGGGCATCGCGGCGAAGATGCCCGACACGCTCGCCGGCATTCCCGCACCCGAGATCCAGGCGCTCCGCGCACAGATCGTCGAGGATAGCGAAGTGGTCTACAAGCCGCTCGAATGGATGTTTCTCGAGGGCGCGTGGCACAAGGGGCGGGTCGTGCTGCTCGGCGATGCGATCCACGCGACGACGCCGCATCTCGGGCAGGGAGCGGGGATGGCGATCGAGGATTCGATCGTGCTCGCCGACGAACTGGCGCGCGCCGAGACGGTCGATGCGGCGCTCACCGCCTTTCATGCAAGGCGCGTCGAGCGTTGCCGCTACATCGTCGAGGCGAGCCGCAGCATCTGCCTGGGGCAGCTTGGGCTTGGCCCACTGGTCGAGAATGCCGCCGCCACGCGCGACATGTTCGTGCGCGTTGCCGAACCGATCTGAGGAGCGGACGATGCAACGATCCTTCGTCCTGACCGGCGCGGCGCGATGACGGCGCGCGCGCTGCTGTTGCGCGAGGCGGCGATCAGCGCTGTCATCAACGCGGCGCTGAGCATCGTGTTCTTCATTTTGGTCTTCGGCATCTCGGTGGCGCCGAGACTGGATGCGCTTGGGCAGGACTTCCTGCCGCAAGCCTTCATGGTCTCGCTGATGGGGAGCCTCGTCCCCGCGCTGCTGATGCGGCGGCAATTGGGCGGCGCGGTTCAGCCAATCGTGGTGCGCGCGGTCGTTTTCGCGCTGCTCGGCGCGGCGATCGCAGGGGGTGCCGCCTATGGGCTATGCGCGCTGCACGGTGCCGCGATGCTGCCGACTGCCCCGGCGATAACGATAAAGGCGCTCTTCGGCGCGGTGCTCGGTGCGATCGTAGCGCCGCTCGCGGTGTGGCCGATCATCGCCGCGGCGCGGCACGCCTGATCGACCGGGGTGGTGCCAATTCACGCCCCGGCACATAACGAAAAATACGCGCGCTCGGCGCGCGCAACGAAGGACAGGATTGTATGACCGGGAAACTCGCGTTGCAGCTCGGTGTGGCCCTTGTGGCGCTGGCCGCCCCGATGTCCTCAAGCGCGCAGTCGGCGCCGTCCGCCGCAGCCGATGCGCTGCGCGCCGCTGGCGATCGCGCGGTGATGCCGCTCGCCGACGGCTGGCGCTTCCGCCAGGATGATCGCGCGACGGGCGCCGAGGCGAGCGCTTTTGCCGATGCCGATTGGACGACGGTCTCGGTCCCGCACAGCTGGAATCGCGTCGGCGTCTACGGACCGGCAACCAAGGGGCGGATCAACCTGCCGGGCGTGGTCAACAAGGTCCAGGGGATCGGCTGGTACCGGCTGCACTTCACCCCCGATGCGCGCTTCACCGGCAAGCGCGTCTGGCTCGAATTCGACGCTGCGAGCCGGATCGCGAGCGTGTGGCTCAACGGACGGCTGCTCGGCGAGCATAAGGGCGGCTATTCGCGCTTCCGCCTTGATGCGACCGATGCGCTTGCCAAGGCCGGCGACAACGTGCTGGTCGTCAAGACCGACAATACCAAGCCCGCGCCGGGCTCGTCGACCGCCGACGTGCTGCCGCTGACGGGCGATTTCTTCGTGCCGGGTGGGTTGTATCGGCCGGTGCGGCTGATCGCGACCGATCCGGTGCATCTCGACATGCTCGATGCCGGCGGCCCCGGCGCCTATGCGCATACCCGCGCGATCACCGCCGGCACCGCGCAGATCGACCTCAGCGTGAAGCTCAAGAATGATGGCGCGCGCAACCAGCCGGTGCTGATGCGCGCGACGCTGCGCGATGCTGACGGCAAGGCGGCAGGTTCGGTCGAACGCAAGCTCGCGCTGCGCGGTGGGGCCGCGGCGACGCTCGAGGCGTCGCTGGCGATCCCCGCGGCACATCTCTGGCAGGGCGTCGCCGATCCCTATCTGTATCGGCTGTCGGTCG
Source organism: Sphingomonas sp. UYP23 (assembly GCF_054059235.1). Lineage (NCBI taxonomy): Bacteria > Pseudomonadati > Pseudomonadota > Alphaproteobacteria > Sphingomonadales > Sphingomonadaceae > Sphingomonas > Sphingomonas sp. UYP23. Next base: position 4,573,437 of record NZ_JBSSBX010000001.1, on the reverse strand, counting down.
AGTTGCTCGGCAGCGACGGCCGCGTGCTCGATCGTCTCGAACAGCCCTACGGCATCCGCGAGATGGTGATCGATCCCGAACGCGGCTTCCTGCTCAACGGCAAGCCCTATGCGCTGCGCGGCATCGGCTATCACCAGGATCGCGAGGACAAGGGCTGGGCGACCGCCCCGAGCGACGTCGAGGCCGACGTCCGCACGATGCGCGAGATGGGCGTCACCAGCATCCGCCTCACGCATTATCAGCACGGCCAGGCGATCCACGATCTCGCCGACCGCTATGGTCTGGTGCTGTGGGACGAAATCCCGCTCGTCTCCGCCTGGACGCTCGGGCCCGACAAGGTCGCGACCGCGGGGTTGCGCGCCAATGCCCGACAGCAGCTCACCGAGCTCGTCCGCCAGAACCAGAACCATGCTTCGGTCGCGGTATGGGGCATCGCCAACGAGGTCGATTTCGGCAATTCGCTGCCGATCTTCCTGACCGGCGCGAAGGGCTCCCCACCCGATCCGCTGCCGCTGCTGCGCGAGATCAACGCAACCGCCAAGCAGCTCGACCCGAACCGCCCAACGACGCTCGCCACCTGCTGCGAGGGGCGGCTGTTCGCGCCCGGCGTCGATGTCCCGATCACCGCCGGCGTCACCGACGTCAGCGGGGCGAACCGCTATTTCGGCTGGTATTTCGGGGCGCCGGCCGACCTTGCGGGCAATCTCGACGGGCTCCGCGCCAAGCGTCCGACCCAGCCGCTCGCGCTGACCGAATATGGCGCCGGCGGATCGACCGCGATCCACACCGACAACGTACTCGGCGGCCCGGTCGATTCGCGTGGCCGCAGCCAGCCGGAGGAAATCGAGGATTGGGTCCACGAGCAGAACCTCGCGGTGATCGCGACCAAGCCGTATCTGTGGGCGACATGGCTGTGGGCCGGGTTCGACTTCGCCTCGACCGTGCGCCACGAAGGCGATGCCGAGGACATCAACACCAAGGGGCTGGTCAATTACGACCACCGCACCCGCAAGGACGCCTATTATCTCTACAAGGCGAACTGGTCGGCCGAGCCGACGGTCTACGTCACCGGCCGCCACTATCAGGACCGCGCGTATGCCTCGACCGACGTGCGCGGCTACAGCAACGCGCCGAGCACGACGCTCAGCGTCAACGGCGTCGCGCTCGGCGCCAAGACCGACTGCCCGATGCATGTCTGCACCTGGCCGAACGTTCGGTTGCGGGAAGGCGCAAACGAGGTGCGCGCCTCGGGCGCTTTCGCAGGCAAGACGATCGACGATGCGATCGCGTGGCAGCTCTCGGCCGACGCCGCCCGCACCTGGCGGATCGACAGCGGCGCACTCGTCGCGGCGCCGGGTGCCGCGGCACGCTATGGTTCGGACGCGTTCTTCGTCGGCGGGCAGTCGGGCACGACCGTCAAGCCGGCCGATTATGGCAAGCCTGCGCAGCCCGCGGTGATCGCCGGCACTCCGGACAGCGCGATCGTCGCCACCTATCGCGAGGGTGTTTTCCATTATCGCCTGCCCGTCGCCAAGGGCCGCTACCGCGTGACATTGACCTTCGTCGAGCCGGCCGCAGCCCCGGGCGAGCGCGTGTTTGACGTGCTGGCCGATGATCGGACTGCGCTCCCAGGCCTCGATGTCGCCAAGGCGGCGGGTGCGCCGATGACCGCGGTCGTTCGTCAGATCTCGGTAACGACGAAGCGCGATGTGCTCGATCTGTGGTTCAAGCCAGGCAAGGGCAAGGCGATCGTCTCGGCGATCGAGGTCGCGCCGCTCGCGCGGTGATCGACGGGGCTAGGCGACGCTCGCCTAGCCCGCGCGCTGCCAGAACATACGTTCGGCGCGGTGCGGATCGTCGACGATGCGGCTCGCGACATCGAGATACATCGTCGGCCGGCGCGTCAGGTCGTACGCAGGCCAGGCCGGGAGGCCGGGTGCCGCAGGCGTGCCGGTGCGGGCGAAGGTCGCCCAGGCGTGGCTCATCGTGCGGGCCATCGCCTGGCGTTCGGGTCGCGCGCCAGCGATCGGCGGGCGGCCGCCGACCGTGGCATCGACGGTGTTGAACTTGAAGGGGATGTCGATTGCATGCAGCGCGCCCATCGTGGCGCTTGAGCCCGGAACCGGGCCGCCCTGCTGATAGGCGAGGACGTAGCGAAAGGCGGGGGCGGCGCGCTGCTGCATCTTGCGTTCGGCGATGACGGTCGAACCCTGGCCCGAAAACAGGTCGCTCTGGATCGCGAAATAGAGATCGCTCGGCGTCGCGCCGGGACGATCGCCGCGATAGGTCGCGATCACCGCGTCGGCCTCGGCGCCGAACGCCTGGCGCATGCGCGCGGCGAGCGCGGCGTCGTCGAGCGTCCAGGCGGCGGTATCGCGGGCGACGAGCGAGAAGAACATCTGCTCCTCCTGATTGCCGCCGACCAGCAGCGGCTTGTCGCGCGAGAAAGTCGGCGCTCCCGGATCAAACGGATGGTGCGGCAGGACATGCCCGTCGCGCACCGCGCCGAACGACCCGAGCGTGCCCGCGCCCATGCCGGCGCGTCCGCCCCATCTCGTCGGTGCCGCGTTGGGGGGCGACCCGATCTTGATCTGGGCATCGAGCAAGGTCGCGGCGGGCAGGGTGAGCAGTGTGCGCCACGCCGCTGGCGTGATGCCGAGATGGTCGAGCAATTTGCGCGTGGTCTGTGCGGCGAGATCGGGTTCGATCATCCGGACGCCGGGTCCGCTCTCGATCGACGCTTTATGGAAATAGCGCGCCGCCTGCGGCATCGCGTAGAGGCAGCTGGTCTTGAGCCCGCCACCCGAATCGCCGAAGATCGTGACATTGTTCGGGTCGCCCCCGAAGGCCGCGATGTTGGCGTGCACCCAGGCGAGCGCGACCGCGATATCCTGCACGCCGCGATTGCCCGAACCGGCATAATCGGCGCCCGCCAGCTGGTCGAGATAGAGGAAGCCAAGCAGCCCGAGGCGGTGGTTGGTCGCCACCACGACCACGTCATTATCGCGCGCGAGATTGGTGCCGTCCTGCACCGGCGAGCCCGCCGAGCCGGTGCTGAACCCGCCGCCATGGCTATAGACCATCACCGGTTTGGCGCGTGCGCCGCCCTCGGGCGCCCAGATGTTGAGGACGAGGCAATCTTCGCCCGGCGCGGGCTCGTCGATGCCGTACGTTCCGCCGCGCGGCTGGAGCGCAGGTGTGCCCAGCCGCGTCGCGTCGCGGATTCCGGTCCAGGCGACGGGCGGCGGCGCGGCCCTGAAGCGATTGGCGCCGCCCACGCTGCCGGCATAGGGAATGCCGCGATACACCGCGACACCGCCGGCACGTACGCCGCGCAAGCGTCCCTCGCTGACCTCGACGATACTGTCTTCGCCGGAGGCGGCCAGCGCGCGCTGCGACAGCCCGGCAAGCGTCAGGGCGGCGCCGCCGTGGAGCAGCGATCGGCGATCGAGGAGGAACGGCATGACGGGATCCTCAGGACGATAGACGGGAAGGTCAGGTGCGATCAGTCGCGCATCGCGCCCGGGGCGGAGGGCTTGGGCTCGATCGTTTCGAAGAAGGCGAGCTTCTCCGCCGCAGGCCAATCGGCCGGCCGCGCCGTCTCGCCGAGCTCGAGCAGGCGTGGGTGCTTCGGATCGAACCCCTGCCAATGCAGCGTGGGCGTGTCGGGGTTGCCGCTGCGGGCGAAGGCGATCAGCGAGTCGATCATCGCCGAACTTAACCCGCGGTCCGCCGCGGTCCAGGCGCGCGTCGTGCGATAGCGGTTGAAGCTGTCGAGCGTGCCAAGCCAGAAGGGCACTTCCGAGGTGTGGTACGAACCCGCGGTCGCCGGATCGAGGTCGGGGAATTTGGCGCCGACCGCATAGCTGTGCGGGCGGGCGAACATGTAACTGTAGACCGGCGCGCGACCGTGCGCGCGGTGCGGCGACCGCCCAGGCGTGCATCGCCGCGACCATCGTCGAATCGCGGTCCGCCAGACGCGCCTGCGTGCGGGCCTCGGCATCGCCCGTTGCGGGATACAGCCGCAGGAAAGCGTCGGCCCGCGTACCGAAACGCGTCGCGACACGCGCGCGATAGTCGGCGAGATCCTTGACCGGCCCAAAGCCGCCGAGCGATTCATCTTTGGCGAAGCCGAGCATCAGCGGGACGTCGTTCTGCTTGCCGCCAGCGAAGATCTGCTCGATCGGCGCGGGCAGGACATAGCCGTCCTGGATCGGGCCGACGCCTGGCGCGCCCGGCGTGCGCGGCACGACCAGCCGATCCCCCGGGATCGCGCGAAGATCCGCGATCGATCCGGCCTTCATCAGTTCGGCGTAGCGGACCCCGTCCTTCTCGGCCTCGCCGAGCGCGCGCATCTTGGCCGGTCCGGTATTGCCAAGCAACGCGCCGCTCATGCCGATCGCGCGCTGGAACAGGCCGGTCGCGAGCGGGCTCGCCTGGAGCGCCAGCACCGACATCGATCCGGCCGACTGCCCGGCGATCGTCACATTGTCGGGATCCCCGCCGAACCGGGCAATGTTCGCCTTGACCCAGCGCAACGCAGCAATCTGGTCGAGGAAGCCATAGTCGCCCGACGACGCGTGCGTGGATTCGCGCGTCAATTCGGGATGCGACAGGAAGCCCATCACGCCGAGCCGGTAGTTGAGGTTGACGAACACCGCGCCATGCTGGGCAACGGCATCACCGCCGTAGAGCGGCATGCTGCCCGATCCGATATAGAAACCACCGCCATGCAGGAACACGACAACCGGGGCCTTGTTGACGCCGGGCTTGGCCCAGACGTTGAGATACAGGCAGTCTTCGCTGGTGATCTCGGCGCCCGAATATTGGTTGGTCAGCACGCCGCGCTGCGGCTGCAGACACTGCGGCGCATACTGATCGGCGTGATACACGCCGGGCCACGGCTTGACCGGCTGCGGATCCCGCCAGCGCAGATCGCGTACCGGCGCTGCGGCATAGGGGATGCCGAGATAGGCGTTCATCCCCGCCGGCGTGCGCGCGCCGTCGATACGGCCGCTGTCGATCTTCACGATCGGGGCGGTGTCGCCACTCGCCTGGGCAAGCGCGATGGTGGGAAGCGCGGTCAAGGCGGCAGCCAGGCACCACGTCAGCCGAAGAGGTCGTTTCACCGCCGTCATCTGTCATTCCTTGATCGAGGTCGTGGGGCGGCTGGCAAGATCGACGGGGTCACCCGGTCACAAGCTTCACGCGATAAGCGGGGGGAGGGGGCGCAATCATGCAATGGACGGCGCTCCTCTTCCTCTGGGCGAGAGCAGCGCTCCGCCGTTTCGACGCTCGCTTCGCTCCGGCCGCCGGATGGATGTGGCGAGCGGAGGGCGAGGTTCGTTACCGCGACGATAGGCGGCGGTCGGATAGTCGCAAAACAATTTAATCGAGTGGGTGACGATCGATTTATCGGATAGATCCTGTTGCGGGGTCATGCTGTGAATCCACCGACTGACCCGTCAGATCCGGACGATCGCGAACCTGCCGCCGCGCTTGCGATCTCCGGCGTGTATGGAAAATTGTGATCGTTATCGATTATATCAATCAATTTGGATGTTCCTGCCCGTGTCGGTACCAACGCCTTTGACGACCTTCCAAAAAATATGGAGGGCAAGGGGAGGATATCCGGATGCGGCTCACAGCAGGTTTATGTGCATCGGTTGGAGTCTTGGCGCTCTGCGCCCCCACCGCTTCCTTCAGCCAAGCCAGCACCCAGCCGCTAGCCGCCGGCCAGATTGCGACGCCCGCGGGTAGCGCGCCGACCGATCCAGCTCAGGCGCCGACGGGCCCCGCCGGGCCTGTAAACGCGCTTGCGCCGACTGCGCCGACTGCGCCGACTGCGCCGACCGACGCGGCGACGGGCGAGGATATCGTCGTGACGGCATCGCGGATCGATCGCGCCGGCTTCACCGCCCCGACACCGACCACCGTCATCGGCGCCGCCACGCTCGAACAGCGCGCCGCGGTCAACGTCGCCGACGTGCTGAACGAAGTGCCATCGTTCCGCCGCAGCCAGGCGCCGGAAGGCGGCGGCATCGCCAATACCGGCGCGAACAATGTCGATCTGCGCGGGCTCACCCCGGTACGCACGCTGGTGCTGCTCGATCGGCTGCGTCTGCCTGGCGTGACGATTCCGGGCCAGACAATCGCCAGCGTCCCCGACCTCAACATCATCCCGACCGCGCTGATCAACAAGGTCGATGTCGTGACGGGAGGCGCCTCCGCCGCTTACGGTTCGGACGCAGTGGCCGGCGTCGTCAATCTGCAACTCAACACCAAACTGCAGGGGATCAAGGGCAACGTCCAATACGGGCAGACGCGCTATAGCGATGCCAAGGACTATTTCGCGTCGATCGCCGGCGGGACCAAATTTGCCGATGGCCGCGGCCATGTCGTGTTCGGATTCGAATACAACAAGAATAACGGTACGGACCTGTTCAACACCAAGCGCGCATGGGGTCGGCAGAATGCCGGGCTCGTCTCGCTGCCGACCAATCGTGCCGCCGGAGTACCCGCCAATGTGGTCGCCAACAACGTCCTGTTCGGAACGCTGACCACGGGCGGCCTGATCACACCCTCGGTCGCGAGCAATCCGGCGGCCTTGCGCAACCTGCAATTCGTCACTGGCGCAAACGGCACCGTGACCACCGCGCCGTTCGATGCGGGGCAGTATCAGGGCCAGATCGGCACTTCGATGATCGGGGGTTCGAACGTCAACCCGTATCAGGTGCTGCGTGCGGCGGGCGAGCGCTACAATGCGCTGGCGCACGTCACGTTCGACTTCAGTGACGCTCTGACCGCCTGGGTCGAGCCGCTCTATTCGAAGGTCACCACGCACAACATCACCGCGCAGATCCGCGCGGCGACCGGCGGCACTTCGGCCTTCATCAACTTGCGTCCCGACAATGCGTATCTGCGCCAGGCGCTGACGCCCGCGCAGCTGGCGCTGGTTCCCGCGCAGGGCTTGAGCATCGGCTATCTGGGCAACGACTTCGGCCCACCGCGGCAGGACATCACCAACGAGACGATGCGGCTTGCCGGCGGGCTGCGCGGCCGGTTCGGATCGACCTGGCACTGGGATCTCAGCGCGCAATATGGCCGCAACAAGAGCACGCAGGACGTTTCGAACGCGTCGATCTCGAGCAACTTCCTGAACGCGATCGACGCCGTGGCGGTGACTGCGGCGAACGTCGGCACGTCGGGCCTCGCGGTCGGCTCGGTCGCCTGCCGTTCGACGCTGAGTGCGCCGAGCAATGGCTGCCAGCCGATCAACATCCTCGGCAAGGCGAGCTACAGCCCGGCCGCGTACAATTACGCCTTCGGATCGGCGCATGCGGAGACCCTCAGCACGCTGACCGAGGTCAATGCCAACCTGAATGGCGAGCCCTTCTCGACGTGGGCCGGTCCGGTCTCCGTCGGCGTGGGGGCGGAATATCGGCGTGAAACGCTCGAAACCAACGTCGATGCGCTCAGCCAGGTCGGGGCGTTCAGCGTGCACGCACCGCGCAACTTCCCGCGCGTCGGCCAGTCGGTCAAGGAAGGCTATGTCGAAGTCATCGCCCCGCTGCTCAAGGCGGACGGCCTGCCCGGCGCGATCGATTTTAACGGCGCCGCGCGCGTGACCGATTACAGCATCTCCGGCTCGGTCGCGACCTGGAAGGGCGGCTTCACCTGGAAACCGATCCGCGGCCTGCTGTTCCGCTCGACACTGTCGCGTGACATTCGCGCGCCGACACTGCCCGAATTGTACACCGCCAATGTCTCGACATTGCCGCGGCCGGTCACCTCGGGGGCGAACGCCGATCTTCGGCCGGCGTTCGTGTCGCTGCCGGCGTATGCCTTCGACTCTTTCACCGGCGGCAATACGAACCTGAAGCCCGAGGTCTCGAAGACCTTCACCGCGGGTTTCGTCGTGCAGCCGCGCGCGCTGAAGGATCGGGTGCAATTCTCGGTCGATTTCTACCGGATCGGGGTGCGCGACGCGATCGGTGCCATCGGTCCATCGACGATCATCCAGAACTGCCTCGGCGGCGGATCGGCGCAGGCCACCAATCCGTATTGCCAGCTCATCATCTTCGCCAACAACGATCTGACCAACGGCGCGATCGTGGGCGTGAATGGCGCCAATGCGAACTTCGCCGAATTCCGCACCAAGGGGCTCGATTTCGCTTTCTCGGTCCAGCAGCCGCTGAACGAAGTGAGCGCGAACCTGCCAGGCCGGCTCTCGTTCACGACGCAGGCGACGCATGTCATCGAATATCGCGCCTCGACCGACGTTTCGCTGCTGTATCCGAACGGCGTCAACCGCGCCGGCCAGACCGGCGCATTGTTCGGCGGCACCGCCGGGCTCCCGAGTTGGTCGGTCAACGCCAATCTCGACTATCGCGTGGCAAAATTCGATATCAACGCGCAGGTCCGCTACATCAGCCAGAGCCATCAGAACAATGCGCTGATCGGGCCCGACCAGAGCGGCTACAGCACGACGCTGTTCAACAGCATCAACAACAATATCATTCCCGCGGTCACCTATCTCAATCTCGGGATAAGCTACGATCTGGGGCGCGACGGCGTGCGGTCCGAGATCTATCTGACGGTCAACAACGTGACCGACAAGGATCCGCCGCTCCCTGCGATCAACAACAATGCCTATTACGATCTGCTCGGTCGGTCGTATCGCGTGGGGGTGCGGTTCGGCTTCTGAGCGGTTGCGATGGGGGGTGCCGGAGACGGAGGGTGGCACCCCTGCAGCGGGCCCCTTGCCGCATCAGGGTCGGATCGACTTGGTTCCGAGCCGATACTCGTACGACCTTGGCGCGTTGCAGTTCCCCGACGCATCCCGAACAGTTTACTTAAGGTCTGTTGCCCAGGCTCAGAAAGCGCCAACGCGGCAGGGTTGCGACGGGAACGGCCGACGCATGTCATCGACCCAGCCTGCCGGTCGGCCGGCACGCAACCCTCGGCGATTTTGATCAAGGCCGGTTAGTTTCTGTTTTTGAACCGACCAGTCAGTGTCTCGCTGCGCACTGCGATGCGGCAAGTATGCCTGCGCTTCATATAGTCTGTAAAGTTCACATCTGGGCCGACACGCGGAGTCCGCTCGGATCATAGTTTCCATTCATGATCACGCGAACCCGGCGACTTGCAGGATCCTCGGTACGCTAGTCGAACTTATAAGCGGGCGCCTTTCGGCACCCGCTTCTGCGAATTGGTCGAACAACCACTGGTCGCGACAGCAACTTTGTAAGTGGCCGTCTAAAATTCACGATAACCTGAACGCTACACTTGGAGAACCGAGCACTTACAGTCGATTAGCAACACGTGTGGCAGTCAGGGTAGTCTGTACAGAGGTGCCGGTATGGATTCAGTTCTGAGCCGCAATTTTATGCAGCGTAGCGTCGATAAGCGGCGCAACCGCGCTGTAGCAATATTTTTGCTGAGCAGTAGCTCGAGCCGCTAGCGCAACTTTCTCGTACTCCGCCGTTCCCACGGTAGACACAACCGCTTCGAGTTTTGATGCCCATTCCAAGGCTCCACTAATATACCCGTTTTCACCATCAACGATTGCGGATGTCATAGTATATGTTGGGCTGGCGATCGTATTGGTGCCTACAATCGCTGCCTCGAAGAACTTCAATTCAGACTTGCAATTGGTAAATGCATTTTCCTGCAGTGGAGCAATATTGACTTCAGTCTTGCCGATAAGACGCTGCAGATTGACGAAATCAGTGAATTTGGAGTGTATCACGCGATCCTCGAATGCCTTCAGCGGGCCGCGCGCCTCCATATATCCCACTAACTGAACTACAATCCGATCGTCTCTGGACATGACATCCGCCAGAGCACTTGCTGCAATGTCAAAATCACGATTGTGGCTCGGTGAACCGCTGAAATAGCCGATCGAAATTTTGTCGTCGCGATCAAAGCCGTTCTCGACTTTTGCATCAAACACCGCGTTAGAGATGCTGATCTGATCTTCATTCATAAAATTCGGTATCACGAAGGTGTCTTTCGCACCTGCTCTCGTAACGGCCTTGGCTAAGTTCGGATTTGTTACGATGACGCTGTCACATGCAAGCATCGCATTTTGCAATCGACCAATGTATGCGAACCAATGATCCCAAACGAGATCGTTATTCTCATCCTCGTCAAGGTCGGTGAGGATCATATGCGCCATCGTGATATCGACGACGATATCGTCGGTATCGTAGACCACTCGACAGCCGCGTGACCTTGCCAATGCAATCAGTCTTGCAAACATCGCATCGTACCGAGTGCGGCAGATAACCAGAATGTCGATAACCGCCAAAACCTGATCCATGTTCGGCCAATCGGCTTTGCAAAACCAACTTGCAGAAATCGTGTCGGACGCGCTGTTAAGGGCCTCGATCATGTTGAATGCGCGATAGCGGAATGTGCTGTTATCGGGCGCTTCGTAGAAATACGCGACTTTCAACGCACCTTTTCTCACAGCCGATAACCGTGCCGAGAAAGGCTGGACCCAAGGATATTCATACTCAACGGGAGGTACAACGCTGCGAAACATTAAATATCTCCGTCCAGAGCTTTGACGACAGGAGATAGAGATGCAATCCAGCTCCTCGAGAAGTTATTCATACGGTAGTTATCTTCCCGGGTCGCTGTATCATCAACTAGGGCCGATCCCAGAGCTAGCGATTTAACGAGGTCGTCGACATCGGTCGAACCGCATATGATGTTTCGACAATATCCTGAAAGATCCTGCTTCACGCCGAACCTATTGGTCACAACAACCGCTCCGCTCGCTGCAAGATCGAGCGGTGGATAGCTTGGATGTGGCGTATACATTAGGGATAAACCTAAATCGATCGTTCTTATGAACTTGCCATAGTCGACCCAACTCAGAGTATCTACAACCTTTGGGCGTATCCCGTCACGCAGGACGATGTCCCGGACGTCCTTTCCGACGAAGAAAAGCTCCCAATTATCGTTATCAAGTACGCCTTGGCTGATGGCTTCATTGATGACCTCCAGTCCCCGGGTATAGAGATTTCTCTCATTGTTTGGACGAGAATAGAAGAAGAATCGCTTCTTTTTCCTGTTCTGCCGCTTTTTGTAAAAATAGTTATTTTCTGGGAAGGCTGGCTCAAAGTAGTGGCCAAAATCACTAATGTTATCAAGGCCAGAACTTATAAGATGATCATACAATAATTTTGAATTTATGGCGAACCGTATACCAGATGTCGCCATTACCTCGGCGCAACGAAGCTGATCGTCGCCCATCGCATAAAACATTCTCTCGTCTTCCTGGAGAGCATATATAATTTGCGATTTCGGCACTGCGCGCAGAGTAGCGGCGGTGCTCCACCACGACGTGGTTACAAAAATCTCGTCATCGGTTATCGGAAAAATAGGCTTCTGTGTGCGCGAGTTGTACGTTACAAATTCCGCATCCTCGTCCCACTCAATACCGTTCGCACGTAACACTCTCGCGACATTCTCCCGTTCGGGTACGATATCCTGTGTAGCGATCCGAAGTGTTGCGCCTCTCTCTTTCGCCAAAAGGGCTGTCAAAAGGAGAGCGGTGCCGACACCCCCATAAAGCCACCCGCTATTGATGCTGTCGGTAACCATCGTGACTCGCGGCTTCGAGCGAGGCTGATAATAAAGCGCCAGCGGTCGAAGGAAGTCGAACTTCGTCCTTACAATCTGATCTGCATAATGCTCGTCGGGCGCGAGCTCCGGGCGGCGAATTCTGAGACCGTCGGCTTCTCCATGCTCTAGGTAATGCAGCAGGGGTGGTATTCCCGCAGCATGTACCGAAGGGAAATCCTGCATGTACGCCAAGCTGTCAAATAGTGCGCTGGGTATACGGCCTTCTACCCCGCCGTGCAGGATATAGTGGGATACTGCGTCAGTATTTGCTAATGCGACGTCTGGGTACCGTTCATAATAGAACTCGGCATCGAAATACTTCGATTCGGATAGAAGTTTATGCGTCTCGGATGGCACGCCTTGGGGGTAGGATCGGACCAATGAGTCGCGACGACTTCCAAGGGATGCTGTGAACTTGTCAAAGTCGAGGGAGGTGCCCTTGGGGATGCACGTCTCGCCAAATTCGTAGTCGTTGAATACTAAGCGCAGCAAACTGAGCCACGTCAGCGGCTGCTGTCGGATTTGAGCAGCGGTTGTGACCTCCAGCGGCACAACTCGGCTAGTCCAAGATCGTAGATCTACGGATGGCGTTCCTACAAAAGCGCCGTCCTGAATAAATGAGCTTGAAAAAATCTGGTCTGAGACAGCCGTTCTAAACTGTTCGGATTCGAACAGCTTGCGGATATAAACTGATACAGTATCATCCGCATTTGTTGAAATATCGTGCGATGGTGGGATCACGTATCCTACGAACAACAGATCACAATTACGCTTATTGACGTCTGTGAGCGGATAGCTACTATTATCCGACAATAGATCATCCTTCAAGATTTTTCCCCAAGATTCACAGTTTACTGGAGCTTTATTTGATTTTGCATTTCGCACCCACGTAAATCAAAATCATTGATCTTAATGGTTGGCCCGTGGTGGTAGAAAGCTTGATTGGTTGGATTGGCGAACTAGCTCGTGATCTCCACCGGCGCAAGGGTGCATCGGGGCAAGAAGCACAACCGCAATCGTGTGTGTGCGGTGAGCCGTTAAGTCCGGGTTTCGGCGCGCGAATTTCTCGTTGACTCGGCGGCGGGGGGCTTTCTGCTCGGCGCAAGCAATGGTGGCAGTCGATGGAAATACCGGTGTCTTTTCGGATTGCGGCCGATCGGCGGTGGCGGGTTATCCTTCGTGCGAGACCGCTAAGCCCGCGTGCTTATGCAATTTTGGTCGACTCCGGCTGCCGTGGAAATGCAGGTCCGCTTCGATATCGGCCGCCAGGTAATTGTTCTCCTTCGTCGACCGAGTGCTTGGATGGAAATTGGCACGCGACCATGAACTGGTGATCGTGGGCTTGAGGCAGGCGACGCCGCCAAGATGAACGCTTTCCGCTGCGTGTCTGATCCAATCAAGTTTGATCAACTTGGACGATGCCATTCACCGCTTGGAACATCCCCTCGATGTACCGATGAATCCTGCCAACCGGGCCGCCCGTGTCCATTATGGCCGATCGAGCCTTCGGATTGTTTAGGATGCGGACGTCTGGGTGGGTTGTCGCGTTACCGGCACCGCGATCTCGACCGCCCGCGCGGCGATCTTGGCAATGGCGGGGGTCTTGGCAAGAACCTCTCCGTCGATCGAGATCTTCAGCCGCGGGGTCGTCTCGATGCGGAACCTGCAGCCGCGGAATTCCTCGGTGTGCGCATGCCGATCGCGCAGTCGGAAGAATTTGGCGTACCAATCCGCCGCGAGCCGCGCGCGGCTCCGCCCGACCACGGCCTGGATCACGATCTCGCCACTCTCGACGTCCGCGCTGTCGGACAGTTCGACGCCGCCATGATAGCATCCGTTGAGAATGCGGACTTCGGTCGACCACATCCGGCGCTCGGTCGTCCCATCGTCGATCATCAGCCGAAAGGCGCGAAAGCGGATCGAACAGCGCAGCGCCCAGAGTAGGTATCCGACCCGACCGAGATAGCGCTTGAGCCCGTGCGGCACGGTCTCGCCGATCAAGGTAGCCAGCCCGATCGAGGCGCCATTCACGAAATAGTCTTCGTCGATCATGCCCAGATCGACCCGTCGCCGCGTGCCAGTGGCGATCACCGCGATCGCGCCGTCGAGATCGAGCGGAAGCTCGAGCGTTCGCGCAAAGCTGTTCGCGGTTCCGAGCGGCAGGATCGCGAACACGCACGTCTTGCCGACCAGCTCGTCGATCACCCCCGACAGAGTCCCGTCGCCGCCACCGACGATCACCATCGGCGCACCGTTCGCCACGGCCCGGCGGACGGTCTCGGCGAGCGTTCCGGGGTCCTCGACCGCATGGGCTTCGGTCAGCGAGACGCCCGCCGCCTCGAGCTTTGCCTTGGCATCGACGAACAGGTCCCGTCCGCTGCGCGAATGCGCGTTTACGATCGACGCAGCGGCGCGGGGCAGGGGGGATGTGCTCATCACTGGACAACTCTCCGAATACGATTTGGGTGCAGTGCACGAAGCAGGCGGCCTGAACCGCTTTGCCGCTCCATTGCGTTACGCGGCGATGTCGCCTTGCTGCTGGCGCGTCGCGTCGTCCGCGGTTGCGTTCCCCAAACGCTTTTCGGTCAGGATGCTCCATCCGGTGAGGAAAAGTGCACCGGCGATCGGGCCGACGACGATGCCGCTCAGGCCGACCAGCTCGACCCCGCCGAGCGTCGTGACCAGCACCAGCCAGTCGGGGATCCCGGTGTCGCGCCCGACCAGCATGGGCCGCAGGATATTGTCGGCCAATCCGATCACCAGCATTCCCGATGCCACCACGACCCCGGCCTGCCACAGCGCACCAGTGGCAAGCAGGTAGATCGCGACCGGCGCCCATACGATCGTCGGCCCGATCGCCGGGAGCAGCGCGGCGATCGCCATCAGGACGCCCCACAGCAACGCCGCGGGCAGGCCGACGATCCAGAACGTCACTGCGCCGAGCGCACCCTGTACCAGAGCGACGACCACCGAGCCCTTGATCGTCGCGCGCGCGACCGAGACGAACTTGTCGGCCAGCTGCGCTGCGACGCTGGGCTCGAGCGGAAGGGCACGGACCATTGCCGGGCCGATCCGCTCGCCGTCGCGCAGCAAGAAAAAGGTGACGTAGAGCCCGACGCCGAACGCCAGCAGGAAGGCCGCCGCATTCGCGCCGATCGAGAAAGCCCGGCTGGCGAGCATGCTTGCGCTGTTGCTCACCGCGTCGGCGACCTGCGCCTGCGCGCGCTCGAAGCTGCCGAAGCCGGCGCTGTCGAGCAACTGCTGCAGCCGCAGCGGCAAGGCATCATGGATCTGCGCGAAATAGGAAGCGATGTTGATCTGGCCCGAGCGGATCTGCGTGTAGACCCCGGCTGCCTGATCGACGACCATCGAGCTGATGATCAGTGCCGGCAGCACGATCGCGACGGTGATGATCAGCAACGCGACCAATGCGGCGCGGTTGCGTCGCCCGGGCCAATGGGCGAGCAGGCGCTGGAACAGCGGCTGGAACAGGATCGCTGCCAGCGCCGACCATAAAAGCGCACCGAGGAAGCTCGACACGACCATACCCAGGCCGATCGTGATGAATGTCAGGAAGAGAATAAGCCCGCCATTTTCAACGCGCTGTCGATCTATCGCGATTGTCCGATCCTCCGAGGGTGCCGATCAAGGCACGGCGTCCGCCGTGCCAGATCGAAATTCGTTGCGCGGGTGTAACTCGCAAGCGGGTCAATGGCTCCCGCACACTATCCCCGGAGCGGCCAGACTGTTACGCGTGCTGCCCGCGCAGCTTTATGACGGCGGCGTGGCCGAGCACGATCGCACCGCCGACCAACAGGCCGACCACCGCCGCAAAGGTCGCACCGGCCGCCCATCCGGCCGCGCTGCCAATCCCCGGCAGCGTCTTGGCCGCAGCGCTGAGCGCGTGGCTGATGTGCGCCGGTCCGCCGACCCCGAAAGTCTCGAGTCCATGGACCAGGATGCCGCCGCCGACCCAGATCATCGCCGCCGTACCGATGATCGACAGGCACCGCATCAGCAGCGGCATCCCGGTCACCAGCCCGCGGCCGATCGCACGCGCGAGCGCATTGTCGCGCTGCGCCAGCAGCAGGCCGATATCGTCCATCTTCACGATCAGTGCGACCACGCCGTACACCCCCAGCGTGATCGCGACGCTGACCAACGCGAGCACGATCGCCTGGGTGACGATCGGCGAGCCTGCCACTTCGGCCAGCGCGATCGCCATGATCTCGACCGAGAGGATCAGGTCGGTGCGGATCGCGCCTGACACCTTCTGCGCCTCCAGCACCGTCGCGTCGCCCGTTACCGGCGCGTCCTCGGCCGCGTGGGCGCCGAAGATCGCCTCGACGACTTTCTCGCTACCCTCGAAACACAGATACGCGCCGCCGAGCATCAGCAATGGGGTCACGAGCCACGGCGCGAACGCGCTGAGAAGCAGCGCCGCGGGGAGCAGGATGAGCAGCTTGTTGCGCAGCGATCCAAGCGCGATCTTGCCGATGATCGGCAATTCGCGCTCGGCGGTGAATCCCGCGACGTAGCGCGGAGTGACCGCGGCATCATCGACGATCACGCCCATCGCCTTGGTCCCGGCCTTGCCGGTCGCGGCGGCGACGTCGTCGAGCGACGCGGCGGCGAGCTTGGTGATCGCGGCAACATCGTCGAGCAGCGCTACGAGTCCTGACGGCATGGTCGTCCTTCGGTTTGGTCGATGGCGGCGAGAGCGGTCGCGCCCGCGGCCGACGAACGCGTATAGCGGTTCGGGGCGGTCGCCGCGACACTTGCGCGACCGCATTCGCGATCCAGTGAGGGGCGCGGCGTGCGGCGACAAGCATGCGGCCGGCGCAGCCATGCGATGTGACGATCCAGCAACAATCCCGAAACAGAAGCCTGTCGTCACCACGACCGTCCGCACCGGGCGTCGATGCCGTTATCGCGCCGGATCGGCGCGATACCCCGCCAGCCGCAACGCGCCGTCCAGCGAGTCGCCCAGCGCCACGCTGAGCCGTTCGACGGTACGCGCGCGCAGCCACGGGCGGATCCGCGGCGCGAGGCCGCCGACGAGCGTGCAGCGGGTCGCGCCGCGCTCGAAGATCGTCTCGATAAAGCGCTCGATATGGTTCGCCGCCTGTTTGACGATCGAGCGTGCGATGGTGTCGCCGGCCTCGGCATAGTCCATCACCAGCGGCGCGAACGTGCCGTAGTCGCGCGGGGTGGCCTGGTCCATCCAGGCGATCGCCTTGGCGGTGTCGTGATCGAAGCGCTCGGTCACCGCGGTGCTCAAGGGGGTCTGGCGCGTTCGCCCGTCGAGCGCGCGCAGCGCGTGCCGCATCGCCGACAGGCCGAGCGCGGCGCCGCTGCCTTCGTCGGAGATCGGGAAGCCGTAGCCGCCGATCGTGAAGTCGCGACCCGCGACCCGAAGCTGCGCCGCGCTGCCCGTGCCGATGATGAGGATCGCGCCGTCCTGCCCGGCGTGCGCGCCGAGGTTGGCGATCTGCGCATCGGTGGCATAGGCCACATCGGCGAAACCGAAGTCGCGCGCAGCCAGGGCATCGAGCAGGCCGGTCCGGCTGATCCCGGCGATCCCCATCCCGGCATGGATGGTCGCGCGCTGCTCGGTCGTCAGGCCGGCGTGTGCGATGGCGTGGTCGGCGGTTTGCGCGAGCGTCGTGTACAGTGTTTCGATGCCAACGCGCGCATTGGCCGGGCCCGAATGGCCTTCGCCGATCACAGTGCCGCGCGCGTCGATCAGCCGGGCGCGGCAATGGCTTCCGCCCGCATCGATGCCGAGATAGTAGGTCATGTGGGGACTCCCGTGCGGGGTCGCCCGTCAGCGTGCGGGCGTCCCACCGTCATTCGGCGCGGTCGACGCGCGCGCCGGCGATCCAGGTCGCGGTCACACGGCGCGCATCGTCGAGATGGACGAGATCGGCGCGCAGCCCGGGAGCGATCATGCCGATTTCTCCGTCGAGCCGCAGGAACGCGGCGGGGGTGCCACTCGCCATGCGCGAGGCGGCGACCATGTCGCATCCCATCAGGTCGATCGCGTTGCGGAACGCCTGCGCCATCGTCAGCGCCGAGCCGGCCAGCGTGCCGTCGGGCGCGCGACAGGTCCCGCCGACGACGGCGATCTCCTGCCCCATCAGCGTAAAGCGATCGCGTTGCCCGCCGACCGGCGGCATCGCATCGGTCACCAGCATGATGCCCTCGACCCCGCGTGCGAGCAAGGCGACCCGCAATGCGGCGGGGTGGACGTGGAGGCCGTCGGCGATCAGCCCGAAATGACTGGCGCGATCCTCGAGCGCCGCGCCGACCATGCCGGGGTCGCGGCTGAGGAACTGCGTCATCGCGTTGAACAGGTGCGTGAAGCCTGCCAGCCCCTCGGCCAGCGCTGCGCGGGTCTGATCATAGTCTGCGAGCGAATGCCCGGCGCAGACCAGAATACCCGCTTCGGCCAGCGCACGCACCGCGCCCGCCGGTGCCAGCTCGGGCGCGAGCGTGACGATGCGGCGACCGCGCGAGGGCGCCGTCAGCCGGGCGAGCGCGTCTCGATCGATCGTGCTGAAGCGGGCCGGATCGTGGATGCCCTTCTTCTGCGGGTTGAGGTGCGGCCCCTCGATATGGACGCCGAGGACGCCGGGCACGCCTGCCGCGAGCGCGTCTTCGCCCGCTGCGATGGCGGCTTCGACGATCGGGGCGCGGTCGCTGATCAGCGTCGGCAACAGGCCGGTCGTGCCGGAGCGGCGGTGCGCCTCGGCGATCGTACGGATGCCGGCGAGCGTCGGTGCGTCGTTGAACAGCACGTCGCCGCCGCCATTGACCTGGGTGTCGATGAAGCCAGGGAGGAGCCAGCCGCCGCCAAGCTCGCGGCGCTCGAAGCCTTCGGGAATGCGTGCGGCGAGCGCGACAATCCGCGTGCCATCCAGGAGCAGCGCCTGCTGGTCGACGATGCGATCCGCCAGCACGATGCGGGCGCCGGTGAGCGCGATCCGGGTCATAGCGTGCGCGTCACCTTGTTGAGGTGCGGCGGATGATCCGGGTCGAGCCCGCGCGCCCGCGCAAGCGCCTCGGCGAGCCCGTAGAAACTCTGGATCTGCGCGATCGCGCCGAGCACGGGATGCACGTCGCGCGGCGAGGGCAGGACGGTGGCGGTCGGCACCAGCGCGGCTTCGAGCCCGGCGACGACGAGCTGCGCACCGCGTTCGGCAAAATCCGCCAGCCGCTCGACCAGACCTTCGCGCGCCACGTCGAGCGGTGCCAGTACCAGCACCGGATCGCCAGCGCCGATCAGTCGCATCGGGCCATGCGCGACCTCCGCGCTGCTGAACGCCTCGGCATGGATCGCTGAAGTTTCCTTGAGCTTGAGCGCCGCCTCGCCAGCGATCGGCAGCGTCGGCCCGCGCCCGAGCACCAGCATGGTCGTTGCGTCGCGAAGCAACGGGACGGCTGATGTCCAATCGGCCCGCGCGGCCTGTTCGAGCACCGCGCGAGTCGCGTCCAACGCAGCGAGGAGCGCTTCATCGCCGCCCCACTCGGCTGCGAGATGGGCGAGCGCGACGAGCGTACAGACGAAGCTCTTGGTGGCAGCGACGCTGGTTTCGGGCCCGGCGTGAACTGGAATGACGATCTGGGCGAGATCGGCGAGCGGCGACGCAGCGTCGTTGACGACCGCGATGACGACGGCGCCGCGCCGGTGTGCGTCCGCAGCGGCGGCAAGCAGATCGGGGCTTCGGCCCGACTGCGAGATCGCGACGAGCGGTACACCGTCGAAGCGCGGCGCGGTCGTGTGGTAAAGCGAACCGATCGACGGCGCGTGACTCAGCGTCGGCATCGCGACGCGCGTTTCGAGCAGGAACTTGGCGAAGCCCGCCGCCTGGTCCGAACTCCCGCGCGCGAGGGTGGCGGCAAAGGGTGGGGCCAGGTCGCGCAGCCGCTTTCCCGCTTCGCGCATCAGACCGGCGTTGCGGGCGAGCTGCTCGGACGCCCTGGCCGGCGCCTCGAGCGCTTCCTCGGCCATCTTGGTCGGCTCGGATTCGGAGGCTGGCATAAGTGTAGAATACCAATCCGAATGAACGGCGCAAGTGGTCTCGTATTGGAATTGCTATATAAGAGGGTTTGACAGCTTTTCGGATGGATCGATGGCGCCGTCATAGATCCAATACGATACCGATGTTTACAATCTCGATGCGTCGCTGCACAGTGATCCGCTACGCACGCGCGCGCCTCAAGCGATCGTGGGTGGCAGGACGGAGGACCGGCGATGGTAAAGGATCACAAGAGCGGACGTACGCGCGCATCGTCCGGGCGCGCCATCGTCGCGACAGCAGCGTCAAATCAGGATATCGCATGAAGACCGAAGCGCTCGATCCCCGGTATCGCGATCTCGACCGCTGGCCGACCGAAGCGGCGGTAGATGCGATGCTCGAGGGCCAGATGGCCGCGATCGCCGCGATCCAATCGCAGACGCGCGCGATCGCGCAGGCCGCCGATGCGGCAGCGTCGCGGCTCGGCGAGCGGGGCCGCCTGGTCTTCGTCGGCGCGGGCACGTCGGGCCGGCTCGCGGTGCAGGACGGGGCCGAGCTTCACCCGACCTTCGGCTGGCCGATGGAGCGCCTGGTCTTCCTGATGGCCGGGGGCACCGGGGCGCTCACCCAGGCCTATGAGGGTGCCGAGGACGATGCCGCGGCGGCGCAGGCCGAGATCGACGCCGCCGAGGTCGGCGCGAGCGACGTCGTGATCGGCGTCGCGGCGAGTGGCCGCACGCCCTATACGCTCGCCGCGACCGTGGCCGCGCGTGCTGCGGGCGCGCTGACGATCGCCATCGCCAACAATGCCGGCTCGGCGCTGCTCGACGCCGCCGAGCATCCGATCTGCGCGGTCACCGGCAGCGAGGTGCTCGCCGGATCGACGCGGATGAAGGCGGGGACCGCGCAGAAGGCGATCCTTACCATACTCTCGACTGCGATCATGCTACGGCGCGGGCTGGTCTATGACGGCCGGATGGTGGCGATGCGGATCTCGAACGCGAAGTTGCTGCAGCGCGGGCGCACGATGGTCATGGAGATCGCCGGGGTCGATGCCGAGACGGCAATCCACGCCCTCGATGCCGCGCATAACGACATCCGGCGGGGCGTGCTCGTCTCGCTTGGGCTGTCGCCCGACGAGGCCAAAGCGGCGCTCGATACGGCCGGAGGTAATCTGCGTGGCGCGCTCGAGGCCATGAAAGCGCGGGGATGACGATGCGCGACATTGCCTGGACCTCGAGCGCGGAAGGAACACCGCTCTACCTCCAACTCGCGCGCAGCCTGCGCGAGCATATCAGCAGCGGCGGGATCGATCCGGGCAGCGCGCTGCCCTCCGAACGCGATCTCAGCGAGATGGCCAAGCTCTCGCGCGTCACCGTGCGCAAGGGGATCGAGCAACTCGTCGGCGAAGGCGTGCTGTTCCGCAAGCAGGGCTCGGGCACCTTCGTCGCGCGGCGGATCGAGGCGGCGGGGAGCAGGCTCAGCAGCTTCAGCGACGAAACCCGCGCGCGCGGCGAAGCGCCGGGCGTGGTGTGGATCAACAAGACCTATGCGCAGCCGACCGAAGAAGAAGCCGCGGCGCTGCAGATTAGCCCCGCGGCACGCGTCGCGCGGCTCGGGCGGGTTCGTCTGGCCGGCGGCGAGCCGCTCGCAATCGAACATGCGATCATCCCGGCGGACTTCCTGCCCGATCTCGATACGCTCGGCGACTCGCTCTACCAGGCGCTCGACGCGTATGGCTGCCGCCCGACTGCGGGCACGCAGCGGGTGCGGGCTTCGCTCGCGACGCCGACCGAGGCCGGGATCCTCAGCGTGCGGCAGAATTCCGAAGTGTTGCGGATCGAGCGACTGACGCGGATTTCCGACGGCCGCTTCGTCGAATTCACCCGCTCGGTGTACCGCGGTGACCGCTACGAGTTCGTGACGCCGCTCGCGGACGTTTAGCAGGCGAGCAAGCCGCCGCTCAGTGCGTCGCCGCGACGGCAAGCAGTGCTGCGTCGATCGCCTTGGTGGCGGAGGCGTCGCCCGGAACATCGTTGGCGAAGGCGGCGAAGGTCAGCACATGGCCGCTGGCGGCGGTGAGATAGCCCGATACGGCATTGGTCGCGTTGAGCGAGCCGGTCTTGGCGAAAAGGCGGCCGTCGAGCGCGGTCGCGTGGAAGCGCGCGGCGAGCGTGCCGTCGACGCCGCCGACCGGCAGCGTCGCGCGCCATGCCGCGCCCCAGGGCTGCGCGGCGATCCAGCGCAGCACCGCGATGGTGGCGCGCGGCGTGACGCGGTTGTAGCTCGACATGCCCGATCCATCGGCGAAATCATATTGCCAGCGCGGCACGCCGATCGCGCTCAGCATCCTGATGACCGCGGCGCGGCCGTCGGCGACCGAACCGCTGCCTGTGGCTGCCGCGACCCGACGCAGGAAGAGTTCGGCGTGAAGGTTCTGGCTCACCTTGTTGGTGAGGCGAGCGTCGTCCCCGAGCGGCGGCGGCGTCAGCCGCGCAAGGGCCGCTGGCGGGGCAGGGGGACGTGGGGCAGGTGCGCTACCGCGGACCTCGGGATCGTCCGCGGGAGACAAAGGCCGGTGGCGCACGGTCACGCTTCCCGTCACGCGCACGCCGTTTTCGCGCAGCAAGCGGGCCAGTCGCCAGGCGGCGCGATACGCCGGATCGTCGAGACCGACCAGCAAGGGCCGCGGTGCCGCGCCTGCGCCGACGGTGCCGGTGATACGCAGCGTGTCGCTGCCGGGCAGGCGCGTGACGTCCAGCGCCGTTGTGCCGCCAGCGACGGTGATTGCGCGGTTCTCGATCCGGTAATAGCCATCGCCGGTAATCGCCGGCGATGCCCCGAGCGCGCCGGGCACGACCGCAAGCTCGACCACATTGTCGTCGATCGTCAACGCCGAGATCGCCGTGCCATATCGCCCAGCCTGGTTGTTCCAGCTCATCCCTTGCGGCCAGCGCTCGTCGGGAAAGGCGCTGTCATCGCCGATCACATCGTCGACGACGTGCGTGCGCGCAGCGACGGCGCGGGCGAGTTGGGCGAGACAGTCGACCCGGCAGTCCGCAGCGCTCGAGAGGCGCGCATCGCCATGGCCGACGAGCACCACGTCGCGTCCCTCGAGCCGCACCTCCGCCCCGCCGCCGCCATCCGCCGCCGTCATGTCGAGCGTGGCGAAGGCGGCGGCTGTCGTGAAGATCTTGGTGTTGGAGGCGGGCACGAAACGCTCGTCGGGGCGGATCGCAACGATCTCGCGACCTTGGTCGTCGCTCACCAGCAGGCCGATCCGCGTGCCGGGCCCGGCCTGCGCGAGCGCGCTCGTGACGGCATCGGATGACGCCGCCGCTGGCGTGGGGGCGGCGAGCAGAAGACCAAGCAGCAGCGGCGTCATGGCGCCTCGATCACGGTACCGAGCACCGCCAGGAAATCGCTCGCCAGCGCGCTCGGCGGCCGGTCGAGCAAGTGCATCGCATGGATGTCGAAGGTCAGCGAGGGCTTGAGCGGGCGCATCGCGAGCCCGGGCGCGAGACACGCCTCGGCGGTTAGATTGTCGACCACCGTCACCCCGACGCCCGCGCGGACCAGCGCCGCGCCGATGTAAAAGGTGCGCGCCGAGACGATCTCGTTGAGCTCGAGCCCGATCCGCTCGACCTCGGTCGTGAACAGATGGCCGATCGGCCCGCTTGCCGCGAGCGAGATGAAGGGTTGCCCGGCAAGCTGGCTGAGCTCGAGCCGGGGCGGCGCGTCGGGCAGCTCGGCCTCGCGATAGAGCATCACCAATTCGCCCTCGCCGAGCCAGATCTGCCCCAAGGGCGCGCCGCGCGGCGCCTGATAGCCGATCGCGATCTCGGTCTCGCGCTCATAGAGCTTGCGCAGCACGTCGTCGTGATGGGTTGTCTGCAGGTCGAAGCGCACGTCGGGATGCGTCTTGAGGAAGCGCGCGACCGCCGTCGGCAGGGCGCTCAGCGCGAGGCTCGGCAGTGCGGAAATGCGCAGCGTCGCGCCGCCCCCGGTGCGCAGGTTGCGCCCCGCCTCGCGCAAGGCGCGCACGCGCTCCTGGATCTCGGCGACGTCGCCGAACATCGCATGGGCGTCCTCGGTCGGCACCATCCGCCCGGCGTTGCGCTGGAACAGTTCGAAGCCGAGCAGCGATTCGGCGTGACGGAGCGTCTTCGACACCGAGGGTTGCGAAATGTTGAGCGCGCGCGCGGCGGCGCTGACCGAGCCGTTGACGTACACGGCGTGAAAGATTTCGATGTGGCGCAGGTTCATAAGCGCGCCATCCTAGCCCGATGTCGCCCCGCGGAACACCGCCGTGTCGAGCGCGCCCGTCCGGCGCGCGACCAGGGTCGCGACGGTGAGGTTGGCCGAGACCGACGGCGTGGTGCGCGTCATGTCGAGCAGGCGGTCGAACGGCAGGACGAGGCCGACGATCAGCGCGGTCTGCTCGGGCGCGACGCCGACCGCCGAGAGCATCGCCGCGAGCATGAAGAGCGAGGCGGAGGGCACCGGTGCCGTGCCGAACGCCGCGAGCGCGCCGGTCAGCAGCATGACGAGCAACATGCCGGGATCGGGCGTTATGCCGAGCGCCTGGAGCGCGAACTGGCCCATCAGGCCGACGTACATCGCCGTCCCGTCCTTGCCGATGCTCGCGCCGAGCGGGAGGACGGTGCCGGCCACGGCCGGCGCGATGCCGAGATTGTCCTCGGCCACGCGCAACCCGACAGGCAAGGTCGCCGAGGAGGACGCTGTCGAGAAGCCGACGACGAGCGCATCGAGGATGCCGCGGAAGAAGCGCAGCGCGGGGAGCCGCGCGACCCAGGCGATCAGCGCACCATGGAACAGCATCTGCACGAGCGAGGCGATCACGACGCACAGCGCGAGCGCGCCGATATTGACGAACACCGCCGCCCCGCTGGTCGCCACCGCGCGCGCGATCAGCGCGAGCACGCCGAGCGGGGTTACTTCCATCACGATCCGCACGATCTGCAGCAGCACCGCGGCGAGCCCCTCGAACAGCTTGACCACCGGCCGCCCCGCCTCGCCCGCGGCGACCATGCCGACGCCGAGCAGCACCGCGGTGAAGATGACCGCGAGCATGTCGCCCTTGGCGAGCGCGTCCAGGATGTTGACGGGGACGATCCCGAGCACCTGGTCGCTCGGCGAAACCGCGGCGCCCAGCGCATGCGGCGCGACGCCCGCGAGCACGATGCCGGCACCGGGTCGGAGGATCAGCCCGGTCGCCATGCCGATCGTCACCGCGACGATCGTCGTGAAGGCGAACAGCAGCACCGTCCGCCCGCCGATCGCGCCGAGCCGCCGCGGATCGCCGAGCGCGGCGATGCCGGCGGCGATCGTCACGAGTACGACCGGTACGACGAGCATCCGGATCAGCCGCACGAACAAATCGCCGAGGATCGCGATCGCGTTCGCGCCCGCGGGCCACAGCGTGCCGAGGATCACGCCGATCACAAGACCGCCGATTACCCGCTGCCACAGCGGCACCGCGAACCAGCGTCGCGCGATGCTCACGCCGCGGAGCCCCAGAAACCGGGCTCGGGCGGGGCGAGCACGCCGTTGCGGTCGCTGACGCCGCCGGGCCGGTCTTCCGAAAGCCAGAGCGGACCGTCGAGATCGACGAACGCCGCCTCGCCGGCCAGCAGCAGCGCCGGCGCGATGCCGAGCGACGAACACACCATACAGCCGACCATCAGCCCGAACCCGCGCGCCCGCGCGGCATCGGCGAGGTCGAGCGCCTCGGTGAGGCCGCCGGTCTTGTCGAGCTTGATATTGACGTACCGGTAGCGATCAGCGAGCGCGTCGAGGTCGGCACTCGTATGGAGCGATTCATCCGCACATAGCGGCACGCGGCTGGAAAAACTGGCCAGGACGGCATCCTCGCCCGCCGGCAACGGCTGCTCGAGCAGATCGACACGGTGTTCGACTAGCAGATCCTGCCAGCGCTCGAGCTCGGCGATCGTCCAGCTTTCGTTCGGGTCGACGATCATGCGCGGCGCGGGAGCGGCGGCGCGAACTGCGGCGATCTGATCGGCCGCCCCCGCGCGATCGACCTTGACCTTGAGCAACGGGACCCGCGCGACCCGGGTGGCCGCGGCGGACATGGCTTCGGGGGTGTCGATCGCGATGGTCATCGCGGAGGGGACTGGCACGGGTTGGGCCACCCCGGCAAGCGCAGCGACGCTGCTCCCGGCAAGACGCGCTTCGAGATCCCACAAGGCGCAATCGACCGCGTTCCGCGCGGCACCGGGCGGCAGGAGCGCGCGCAGATCGGCACGGCTCACGCCGGCCTCGATCGGCGCAGCGACACGGGCGATCTGCGCGAGCGCATCGTCGATCGTCTCGCCATAGCGCGGATAGGGCACGCCTTCGCCGCGGCCTTCGAGCGCGCCCTGGCGCACTGTGACGGTGACGACGTCGGCCGCCGTCTTCACGCCCCGCGCGATGCGGAAGGGCGCGTTCAGGCCGAAGCGGTGGTGGCGAGCGTCGAGGGTACGAAGCATTGCAGCAGCCAATCAGTGATCGGGTCGGCGCCGAAGCGATAGGGGTCGGTGCAGGGCAGGCCGAGCGCGTCGCTGGTTGCGGCGCAGAGCCGCCGCGCGGCCTCCTCGTCGAGCTTGACCGTGTTCAGCGCGACGCCGACCGCGCGCACATAAGGACTGGTGAGCCGCGCGACCTGTATGTTCGCGGCGAGGCATTCGGCCAGGTCGGGAAGGTCATAGTGCGGCAGGCCGCGCATATGTGCGCGCGACGGATCGTGGCAGAGCACGAGCGCCGCCGGCTGCGCGCCGTGAAGCAACCCGGTCGAGACGCCAGCGAAGGACGGGTGGAACAGCGAGCCCTGGCCCTCGATCAGATCCCAGCCATCGTCGCCGCGCGCCGGCGCAAGCGTCTCGATCGCGCCCGAGATGAAATCGGCGACGACCGCGTCGAGCGGCACGCCGTCACCCGCGATCAGGATGCCGGTCTGGCCGGTCGCGCGAAAATCGGCGACGACGCCGCGGCGCTGGAGCGCGTCGCGCAGCGCCAGCGTGGCGTACATCTTGCCGACCGAGCAATCGGTCCCGACGGTGAGCAGGCGGTTGCCAGCGCGCCGCTTGCCGGTGCCGACCGGAATATCCGCGCGCGGATCGCGCACGTCAAACAGGTGGACACCCGCGGCGGCTGCCGCCTCGACCAGCCGCGGATCGTCGCGCAGCCGCTGGTGGAGCCCGGCGGCGACGTTCATCCCCTGCGCGATTGCCTGCAGCGCATCCTGGACCAGCGCCTCGCCCAGCCGGCCGCCGGCATTGGCGATGCCGAGCACCAGCGTGCGTGCGCCCGCCGCACGCGCGGCGGCAGCGTCCATCCGCGGCAGGCCGAGCGTGAGCGGGCAATCGTCGTGGCGCCATTCTCCCACGCAATCGTCGCGGCGGAAGGCGGCGAGGCCGCGCGAGGTCTTGATGCCGACATCGTCGTCGGAATGGCCGAGATAGAGGAGGAAGGGGCCGGGGATCATCGCGGTCCTACGCAAACGAGGGAGGAGCCACCGGTGTATAGATGCCCGCCGATCCGCCCAGTATTTGTCGGGCGGCGCGCCATAACCCTCGGCTATGCCCCGCAGCCGGCGGGCCGCGGACGCAGCAGCACGCGCCCCGCCGCCGCGCCGGTCACGGCGCTGTCGCGCAGCGCGAGCTTCCCGTTGACGAACAGCGCGCTCACCCCGACGCTGGGGACGCGCGGGTGGATGTAGTCGGCGCGGGGAGCGAAGCGCGCGGGATCGAGCACGACCACGTCGGCATAATAACCGGCGCGCAGATAGCCGCGATGATCGATCTTGTAGATATCCGCGGTAAGCCCGCTCGAGCGCCGGATGAAGTCGGCGAGCGGGATGACCTTGCGATGCTCGACGTAGAGCCGGTATTTCTGTGGCATCGTCGCATATTGCCGCGGGTGGCCGTCCGAGCCGTCGGAGCTGGTCACCACCCAGGGCTGTTGCATGATGAGATCGACATCGCGATCGATCATGTTGAAGCTGGCGACGCCGACCCCGGCGGGACCGGTGCCGGCCGCATCGGGCGTCTTCAGGATGCGGATCGCCGCGTCGATCGGCGAGATGCTCCACTGCGTCGCCATCTGCGCGAGCGTTTTGCCCGTCCACGGCTGGCCTTCGGAAGTGAGCAGCAGCGACTCCGCCCCGCCGCGCCGCCGGAGGTTCTCGGTCATCTCGGTCTTGATGCGGGCAAGCGTGGCCGGCTCGGCGAAACGCGCGAGCATCGCCTTGTAGCCGCCATCGACCGCCCAGCGCGGGACGAGCGAGGCATCGACGCTCGAGCCCGAGGCGAGCCAGGGATATTGGTCCGCGGTGACGTCCTGTCCGGCGCGACGTGCCGCCTCGATCGTCGCGATCAGCTCGGGGGCGTGACCCTGCAGATCGACGCCGAGCGCCTTGAGGTGCGCGAAATGGACCGGCATGTGCGCGCGCCGTCCGATCTCGATGGCTTCCTTGGTGCTGGCAATCAGGCCGATCGTGTAGTTCGATTCGTCGCGCTGATGCGTATCGTACATTCCGCCGCGGCTTCCCGCTTCCGCGGCGACGGCGGCGACCTCGTCGGTCGTGGCGAAGCTTTGGGGAGCGTAGAACAAACCGGTCGAGAGTCCGATCGCGCCCTCGCACATGCCCTTCGCCAGAAGCGCCTTTTCCTGTGCGAGTTCTACGGCGGTCGGCGCGCGATTGGCCTCGCCGAGCACGCGCTGGCGAATCGCGCCGAAACCGACGAACGGGACGACGTTGGTGCCGATCCCGCTGGCTTCGAGTTTGCGCGCGTCCGCCGCGACGTCGGGAGTGCCGCCGCCATCGACGCCGGTGACGATCGTCGAGACGCCTTGCGCGAGCCACGGCAGGTTCAATCGCGCCCTGGCGTCGAGCGAGCGGAGATAGGTGTCGGGGTGGGTATGCGCATCGATCAGGCCGGGGGCGACGATCTGGCCGGTCGCGTCGATGATCGTCGTCGCGGCGGTGTGCCGTGCGGGGCCGACATAGACGATCCGGTCGCCGACAAGCTCGACGTCGCCGACGATCGGCGGCGTCGCCGCGCCGGTATAGATCGTGCCGCCGCGGATCACGACGTCGACCTTCGGGGACGCCGCGCCGACGATCAGCAGCGCGGCGAGGATCGGCAGGCGGTTCATGGCTGGATTCCTTGCGGGGTAAGCGTCAGGCGACCGACCGAATGCGCATCGACCGCGGCGCGGCTGTAGAGCATTGGCTGGAGCTGACCCACGCTCCAGCTCGCGACCTGATCCTGATAGTGCGGCGAGCGCGGATCGTTGGACTGGCCGGGGAGGTTGAGCATCAGCGAATTGTCCCACGCGCCGACGTCGATGACCTGCAGATAGCTTGCGCCACCGCCCGCAGACCAGCCAGGGCCGTTGCCGAGCCAGCGTGCCTGTACCGTATAACTGTCGCCCCCCGTCGGGCCGACCTCGATCGGCGGGAAGGCGGCGGCGATCGCGGGGATCCGTGCGAGCGGATGCTGGATGCGCAGCCGATGCAGTGCCCCCCAGCGCCATGCCGCGGGATCGGGGCCGAGCAGCGCCCGCGCGCTGGTCCAGGCGGCGATCAAGGCGGCGTCGAACATCGCATCGCGGGCGGCCAGCGGGTTCGGGCCGAGCCGCGCGTCGGGGCGGGCGAGCAGGCCGAGCAGGACCGAGGGGCCGATCGAGGTGACGATCGCTTTGGCGCGCTCGGGGACGATCGCGGCGAGCATGCGATGGCCGAGCTCGCGCCAGAGGATCTCGAACAACGCCGCCGCGCCGCTTGCCGCGTCGAGCCGGCAGTCCCAGCCGCGCAGCAGCGCCACCGCCGGCCGCGCCGCTTCCGACGGCGCCGTCGGCAGCAGCGCGACGAGCTGGCGGGCGGGCGTGGACAGCGTGTCGTGCTGAAGCGCGACGCTGTCGGCAAGGGTATGGCGGGTTTGATGCGACAGGACGTCGGAGATCCGCTCGTATCTATAGGGATCGCGGAAATCGAAGGCGGGGATACGGTCGCTCGGCCAGTCAGATGGCAAATTGTCTTGATTGGCCGAGGCGAACCAGCCCTTGGCGGGGTTATAGTCGCTCGGCAGCGCGCGATGGTCGCGGAACCCGGTCCAGTCGTAGCGGCCGTCGCCCGGCACCGGCATCAGCGCCACGCCGCGCTTGCGCAGCGGCATGAAGCCGATCGCTTGCCACCCGGTATTGCCTGCGACATCGGCGTAGTGAAAGTTGGTCGGGGACGGGTGGAGCTTGAACGCCTCCTGAAGCCCGGCCCAGTCGCGCGCGAGGTTGATCGCGATCATCGAGAACGATCCGCCGCCGCCCGGCTGCATCGCGATCGAGGCGAGCGCGGTCGCACGCCGTTTGGCCGGATCGTGCGATACGACTGGTCCCTGTACCGCGTAGCGCAGCACCGCGGTCTGCGCCGCGCCGCCCTTTACGGGTATCGCGACCTCGATGCGGGTGAAGCGCTGCCAGCCCTTCGCATGGCGGTAACGCTCGGGGTCGCTCGGATGCAGCTCGAGGACGAACAGATCCTCCTGGTCGATGTGGAAGTTGGTGCGCCCGAAGGCGAACCGGTCGGTATGGCCCTGCATGATGCCGGGCAGGCCGGGCGCGCCGCCGCCGATCACGTCGAGCCCCGGTGCGGTGAGGTGTGCAACGTGGCGTGGGCCGAAACCGCCGATACCCAGATGCGGATCGTTGGCGAGGATCGGCCGCCCCGTCGCCGAGCGCGCCGCAGCGATCGTCCAGGCGTTGCTGCCGGCATTGGTGCGCTCGAGCCGACCCGAGCGTTCGTCGGGATCGACGACCGGGGTGTTGGGCCCGAACGGCAGGCGGCCGATCGTCAGCACGCCCAGATCGTCGTCGGACACAGCGGCCACGTCGAGCCCGTCGGGCACGGTCAGCGGGTGCGCCGGCAGCAGCGGCGCGATCACCGCGTCGAGCTCGAGCAGGCCGAGCGCGGCGAGCTGCGCGCGGCGGACTTCGTCGTCGGCATTGCCGGCCGCTGCGCCACGCACGCGCACCAGGTCGGCAATGTCCCAGCGGAGCGGTGCGACGCCCAGGATGCGGTATTCGAGCGGCAGCAGTGTCGGATCGGCGGTGACCTCGTCGATACGCGCATTGACCCCGGCGATGTAGGCGCGTGCGCAGGCGAGCACGGCGGCGGGAAGCCGGCGAAGTTCCGCATCGCTGTCGCCGCGATAATGGAACAGCCGGGCTTGCGCGTCGTGCTTGACGAACTCGGCGCCGTAGGCTTCCGCCATCCGCCCAAGCTCGCGGCGGTGCCCGAAATCGATCTGGAACAGCCGATCGCGGGCGACGACATAGCCCTGGCCGAAGAATGCGTCGGGGATCGACTGGGCGCGGATATGGGGGATGCCGTACACGTCGTCGAGGATCTCGATCGGCGCGGTCGGCCCGCGCACGCTCGCCCGCCTGTCGCCGGCATCGGCCGCGCGACAGGCCGGGGCTACCGCGATCGCGGCGGCGGCGACCGAGCGCAGCAGAAAGGATCGGCGATTGATCATGGTCTGGCTTTCATGGCTGGCGCGACGCCGAGAGGCTAGCGTTGTGTCGCGATGCCGGCCCATATCGAGCACGGTCTAGGGCATAGCAGCGAGTTATGGTCGGCTCCCATAGAGGCAGGCTATGGGAGCGCGAAGATCCGGCTCTTGACGCTTTCACACAAGACCGCGCACTTTCCCCAATCGCAGCAGGGGGAACTGGCCCAGAGAGGTCGGCGGGACAACAGCCGTAGGTCGCAGATACAGGAAAGCGTCGAGAAGCGCTCCGTATGTGCGAGTCCGGTCAGGGAAGGACAATCATGACGAATTCCGATCAGGCTCGGCGCCGAATGGCGATGATGCTCGGGTGCAGCGTTGCGGCGATCGCGCTTGCGACTCCAGCCGTAGCGCAGACGGTACGATCGCAGGCGGTCGCACCGGACGCGGGGGATATGGCAACGCCAGGGGCGGCACCGCAGGACCGCGCCGCGCTGCAACAGAATGAGTCGATCGTGCGGGGCGATGAAGACGGGCCGGACGTCGTCGTCACGGGCTCGCGGGTCGCGCGCAGCGGCTTCTTGGCGCCAACGCCGCTGACGGTGCTGGGCCAGACCGAGATCCAGAACCAGTCGCCGTCGAACAACATCGCCGATTTCGTCAACCAGCAGCCCGCGCTCGCCGGATCGACCAAACCCGCCAATTCGCGCCTCAATCTGTCGAGCGGGCAGGCTGGGCATCAACGCGCTCAACCTGCGCAATCTGGGCGAGGTCCGCACGCTCGTGCTGGTCGACGGCCATCGCTCGGTCGGGTCGACGATCACCGGGCTGGTCGATGTCAACACGATCCCGCAAGGGCTGGTGAAGAGCGTCGAGGTCGTCACTGGCGGCGCATCGGCGGCGTACGGGTCGGACGCCGTGGCGGGCGTCGTTAACTTCATCCTCGATAAGAAATTTCAGGGGCTTCGCCTCACGGCCGATAACGGCATCACGCAATATGGCGACGGCCACAATTACTCGGCGGCGCTGACCGCCGGCACGTCGTTTGCGGACGGTCGCGGGCATATCGAGGTCGAGGGCGAATATGCGCACCGCGACGGCATCTTCCAGGTCGATCGCGCGTGGAACGCGACGGGCTATGTCCGCATCCAGGACCCGAACTGGACCGCGAACAGCACGACCCCGCAGTTCATCACCACCAAGCGACAGATCGGCGCGGCGAACTCCGCGCCTGGCGGTCTCATCACCGGCAGCATGGCGGTGGCGGGAAGCGGCGTTGCCGCGAACAGCCTGCGCGGCGTCTATTTCGGCAGCGGCGGCCAGCCGCAGCAATTCCAATATGGCGCGCTGACCTTCCCGTCGGCGACCGGAAGCACGGCACCGACGCTGACGCAGGGCGGCAGCTGGCAGGTCAACGATTCGGGGCGCAACATCGGGCTCGATCCGCAGGACGATCGCTACGGCGTGTTCGGCCGGGCGAGTTTCGACGTCACCGACCGCATCGAGCTGTACGCCGAAGGGTCGTTCAACCGGCAGCATATCCTGTTCAACGCCGGTCCGAACCTGCAGACCGGCATCACGCTTTCCGCGACCAATCCGTATCTCGTCGCGGCGCTCGGCGCGTCGCGGCTGGCCGGGATCAGCAGCGTGACGCTGGCGACCACGTCGGTCGATCTGCCGTCGCGCACGGTCGACAACCGGCGCAAGGTGCAGCGCTACCAGATCGGCAGCGACGGCAAGTTCGATGTGTTCGGCAAGACCGTGTCGTTCGATATCTACGGCCAATATGGCCGGGCCGACTTGCGCGAGCAGCTCCGCAACATCCAGAATATCACGAAGATCGCCAACGCGACCAACGCCGCGGTCGCGCCGGCGGGCAATTCGGGTGGCTATGCCGCCGGATCGATCCAGTGCGCGATCAACGTCGATGCGATCGCCACCAACAACGATGCGGCATGCGTGCCGCTCAACCGGCTCGGCGTCGGCGTCGCCGATCCGGCGGCGATCGCCTATGTCCTCGGCTCGCCGTATCGCGACGAGGTCACCGAGCAGAAGACCGCAGGGGTAAACTTCCGCGCCTCGCCGTTCCGGACCTGGGCGGGCGACGTCAGCGTCGCGATCGGCGGCGAATGGCGCGAGGAAAGCATCCGCGGCTATGTGCCGCAGGAGTTCCAGCCGATTTCCACGGTCAACGCGCAAGGCCGCCCGACCGGCACCAACACCTGGTCGGTCGGCAACTATCTCCCCACCAACGGCCGCTACAACGTCAAGGAAGCCTATCTCGAGACGGTCGTTCCGCTCGGTCTCGGGCTCGAGTTCAACGGCGCGGTGCGCGGAACCGATTATTCGACCTCGGGCGGCGTGGTCACCTGGAAGCTCGGCGGGACGTGGTCGCCGATCCCCGACATCCGCTTCCGCGTGGTCCGCTCGCGCGACATCCGCGCGCCCAATCTGAACGAACTGTATCAGGCAGGGTCGGCCAACAGCGATTCGGTGCGCAATCCGTCCTTCACCGCCGACGGTGCCAACGGGCCGGCAAACTACAGCTATTCCGGCATCGCGACGGGCAACCCGAACCTGCGCCCCGAAGTCGCCGATTCCTGGACGATCGGCGCGGTGCTCGCGCCACGCTTCCTCAAGGGCTTCAACGCCTCGATCGATTATTGGCGGATCAACATCAAGCAGGGCATCACCAGCTTCAGCGCGCAGGACATCGTCAATCTGTGCAGTCTGGGGCAGCAGCGGTTCTGCGACGCGATCACCCAGGACTCCGCGCGCTCGATACCCGGTCAGCCGTACCTCCTGATCCGTACCCAACCGTTCAACGCGGCGAACCAGCTCACCCGGGGTATCGATTTCGACACCAGCTATCGTACGCAACTCTTCACCGAGACGGCGCTGACGCTGCGCGGCCAGGCGACCCGCTACCTGGATAACATCCTCGACACCGGGGTGCCGGGGACGGTGCCGGTCAATTCGGTGGGGGTCAACGGCGGGCAGGCGACGACGCCGACCTGGATCTTCCGGGGCAGCGTGACGCTGGATCTGCCGAGCACGTCGATCACCGCGGTCGGACGCGGGGTCAGCGCGGGCCGCTATTCCGCCACCGGCATCGAATGCCAGACGGGTTGCCCGCTCTCGACCACGACCAATCCGACCTATGACAACAATCGGGTCTCGGGGCTGTTCTATGCCGATCTCAACGTGACGCAGAACGTCCGCGTCGCCGGCACGGTAAAGGCGCAGTTCTTCGTCAACGTGACCAACCTGTTCAATCGCGAGCCGCTGCTGGTTCCCGAGACGGGCCTGGCTGCGAACAGCACCTATTCGGACATGCTCGGCCGTGCCTTCCGCTTCGGCATCCGCGTGCAGACGCGGTGAGGCGGTTCGCATTCCTCGGGCTGGCGGTCGCACTCGCGACGCCGGCCGCCGCACAGACGGGGCCAAGCCAGGGCGATACTGCGCGCGCCGAGCGCGTGCTCGCGCGCGCGCCGGTTATCGACGGGCATAACGACCTCGCCTGGGAGATCGCGCATTATCAGGGTGGCAGCGTCGCGGTCGCCCGCAAGGGCGGGGCGGATTTGCCGCGGCCGTTGCAGACCGATCTCGCGCGGCTGAAGGCGGGGCATGTCGGCGGCCAGTTCTGGTCGGTGTGGATCCCGGCGGATGTGACCGGGCCCAAGGCGGTCGAGCTGACGCTCGAGCAGATCGACGTGGTGCGTCGGCTGGTCGCCGCCAATCCCGACGCGCTTGCGCTTGCGACGACCGCCGCGGACGTCCGGCGGATCATGACGAGCGGGCGGACCGCGAGCCTGATCGGGGTCGAGGGCGGCCATCAGATCGACGGACGCCTGTCGGTGCTCCGTCAATATCGTGCGCTCGGCGTGGGCTATATGACGCTGACCCACAGCCGCAGCCTGCCGTGGGCGGATTCATCAACCGATGAGGCGGTAGCGGGCGGCCTGTCGCCGTTTGGCAAGCGCGTCATTGCCGAGATGAACCGGATCGGGATGCTGGTCGATGTCAGCCATGTCGCGGATTCGACGATGCGCGCGGCGCTGGCTGCATCGAAGGCGCCGGTGATCGCCTCGCACTCGTCCGCCCGCGCCCTGGCGCCGGTGCCGCGCAACATTCCGGACGATCTGCTTGTCGCGATCGGGGCGAACGGCGGCGTGGTGATGGTGAACTTCTATCCCGCCTTCCTGTCCGGCGCGTGGAAGCAATGGGACGTGGCGCGCACCGCCTACGCCAAATCGCTCGCGGTGCCCGGCGATGTGTACGGCCCGCACGCCGCCGCGCCGCTCGTCGAGTGGGATCACGCACATCCGATGCCGCGCGTCACCGTCGCGACGGTAGCGGATCATATCGAGCATGTCGCCAAGATCGCGGGCCACGACCATGTCGGCCTGGGCGGCGATTTCGACGGGATCGACAATACCGCGCCCGAGGGAATGAACGGCGTCGACGGCTATCCCAAGGTCATCGCAGAACTGGCCCGACGGGGGTGGAGCGACGGCGACCTCGCCAAGCTGACCAACGGCAACATCCTTCGCGTCATGGAACGCGCCGAGGCGGTCGCCGCGTCGATGGCGGATCTGCCGGCCGACGACGCTACGGATCGCAGTGCGAAATAGGGTGGGGCAAGCGGATTCCGGATCGGTGCGCCACTGCGGTTCCGCGCGCGCTTCAAAGAATACGGGACTTGGGTTCATGGGAGAAAGATCGTCGCCGGTATCGAGGCATATCCGCGAAGCCTCGATCGGGCGCCGGTGTTGACCGCGTCGACCGCCGTGCCGCCGCCGCGGACGGGGCGGCCCAGTCTTCGGCTGATGACGCTGTTCGTCCTGCTCGGTTTTTCGGCGGGGTTGCCGTTCTACATGTTCTCGACCGTGCTTTCGGCGCGGCTCGCGAAGCATGGCCTCGACATCGTGCTGATCGGCTTTTTCGGTTGGGTCGCGCTGCTGCCGACCTTCAAGTTCCTGTGGGCACCGCTGCTCGATGCCTTCGCAGTGCCCGGGCTGTCACGCGTCTTCGGCAAGCGGATGAGCTGGATCGTCACCGCGCAGATCGGGATCGTCACAGCGATGGTGGGGATGGCCTATACCTCGGCCGATACCAACCTGCCGCTGGTCGCGCTGCTCGCCGTGCTGCTCGCCTTCTGGACGACGACGCTCGAGGTCGCCGCCGATGGCTGGCGCGTCGAGCTGGCGCCGACGGCGGGCGAGCAGGGCCCGCTCACCGCCGCCAACCTGTGGGGCTATCGCACCGCCATGGCGGCTTCGTCGCTGGTCGCGCTGACCGTGGCGGACCGCGCGGGATGGGTGTGGGGCTATCTGGCGGTCGCGGTGCTCGCGGCGGTGCCGCTTCCGATCCTGATCAGCCTGGCGCCCGGCGGGCGCGGCGCGGGCGGGATGATTGCGGCGCTGATGACGGGGCTGGTGGCGATCGCGGTGCTGCTCGCCGGCGCGCTCGCCTTTTTCGGGAGTTTCGGCTGGGTCGCGCTGCACCTCGCGATCGCCGCCGGGATTAGCGCAAAAAGCAATGCGACCGTCGCGGTGCTCGTCCTGTGCCTCGTGCCGTTCGTCCTGATGGCGGTCGCGCTGCCGTGGATCGTCCGGTTGCCGGCGACCGCGTGGGCGCGGCGCTCGACCTGGCTGGGGCCGTACGTCAACATCTTCTGGCGGTTCGGCTATCGCGTGCTGCCGTTGCTCGGTTTCGTCACCTTCTATCGGATGGGCGACGTGCTGACGCTGTGGGGCGTCAAGCCGCTCGAGATCGCCGCGCATTACGATCTCACCACGATGGGCATCGCCGACGGCTTCGTGACGACGCCGTCGAGCATGGCGGGCGTCCTGGTCGGCGCGACGCTCGCCGTGCGGCTGCGGATGAGCCGCGCGCTGGTGCTGGGTGCGATCGGGTCGGCGCTGGGCAATTGGATCTTCGTGTGGCTGTGGCACGTGCCGCCAAACGGGCTCGCGATCTACACCGCCACCGCGGTCGATCAGTTCGCGCATGGCATGGAGGGCGCGATCTTCGTCGTCTATCTCTCGCTGCTGGTGAACCCGCGCTACGCCGGAGCGCAATATGCCTTCCTGTCGGGATTCGCCTTCCTGTTGCCCCGACTGCTGCAGGGGGCGGGGGGCGAGATCGTCAAGGCGATCGGCTATGACGAATTCTTCTGGCTGTCGGGCACGTTGAGCCTGGCGGCGGTCCTGTTCCTGCCGCTGATCGCCGGCATCCGGCCGCGCGACGAGGAGACCGTATGATCGACGTTGACGCCGCCTTCGCACCCGCCGCGGCTGCCGTCGCTGCAGGGCAGGTGCCCGGCGCGACGCTGGGCGTGGTTACCCGCGATGGCTGGAGTGCGACGCGGACCCTGGGCCTCGCACAGCTTGAGCCGGTGGCGGAACCATTGACCCCGGAGCACTGGTTCGACCTCGCTTCGGTCTCGAAGGTCATCGCGACCACCAGCATGGTGCTCGCGCTTGCCGATCAGGGCCTGATCGATCTCGACCGGCCGCTCACCGACGCGATCCCCGACCTGCGCCAATACGATATCGCCAATGCGCCCGAGCGCCGCCTGACGTTCCGCGACTGTCTCGTCCACCGCACCTTCCTGCCCGCGGTCGAGCCGATCTACACCTACGGCGACGATCCCGCCCGGTTGCGCGCCTTCGTCCTACAGCGCGAATGGCGCCACGGGCCACCGGTCTATTCCGACATCAATTTCCTTCTGCTCGGCATCGCGATCGAGCGGATTACCGGCGCCCCGCTGCGCGACTGGCCGCTCGGACCGGAGCTCTCCTTCGGCCCGCCGCCCGGGCCAGCGGTCGCGACCGAGCGCTGCGCGTGGCGCGGGCGCGTGCTCAAGGGCGAGGTGCATGACGAAAATTGCGCTGCGATGGGCGGCGCGACCGGTCATGCCGGGCTGTTCGGCACGGTTGCCGGGGTGCTCGGCTTTGCGCGCGGCGTGCTCGACGGCAGCGGGATGTCGCCTGCTGCGTTGAGCGCGATCTCCACCCCGGTACACGGCCCACGCACCTGCGGCTGGGAGGTGCGCCATGCCGACTGGTCGGGCGGTCAGCTTTGTTCGGGAGCGACGATCGGCCATACCGGCTTCACCGGCACCGGGCTATGGATCGATCTCGACCGTGGGCTTGCCTGGACGCTGCTCACCAACCGCGTGCATCCGACGCGCCAGCGCGACAGCGGCATCTTCACGCTGCGCCCGGCAGTGGGAGACGCGGTGATTGCGGCGGCGGGACAGTGAGGCGGTCGGGCTGACGCGGCTCGTGGAGCGTGAGCGCCGGTCGCTCGCGCTGCGCGGGTTGGGCGAGGCGGCCCTCGATCGTCGGGGCACCCAGCGGCAGCTGTCTCGGAGCAGGCGGGCGTTGCCAAGGCCGCACACCGCGCACCCGCCCGCCATGATCCGATGCGTCCGTGGACGACGTCTACCAGATGCGAACGCGGTCGGCGGGCGCGAGATACTGCTTCTGCGTCGGATCGATCTTCCACGCCGCGTACCAGGCATCGACGTTGCGCAGCGGATTCACCGCGCGGATCTGTCCTGGCGAGTGCGGATCGCTGACGAGCTGCTGGCGCAGCGCCTCGTTGCGGAACAGGGTGCGCCACACCTGACCCCAGCCCAGGAAAAAGCGCTGGTCGCCGGTGAAACCGTCGATCACCGGCGCCGGCTTGCCGCCGAGCGCTGCGTGATAGGCATCGAGTGAGATCAGCACCCCGCCCAGATCGCCTATATTCTCGCCCATCGATGCGCGACCGTTGATGTGGATGCCCGGCAACCCGTCGAAGCTATAGGCTTCATACTGTCCGCCAAGCCGCGTTGCCTGGGCCTCGAACTTGGTGGCGTCCTCTGCGGTCCACCAATCGCGCAGGATCCCGCGACCGTCCGACTTGCGGCCCTGGTCG
Source organism: Sphingomonas sp. UYP23 (assembly GCF_054059235.1). Classification (NCBI taxonomy): domain Bacteria; kingdom Pseudomonadati; phylum Pseudomonadota; class Alphaproteobacteria; order Sphingomonadales; family Sphingomonadaceae; genus Sphingomonas; species Sphingomonas sp. UYP23. The sequence continues at coordinate 4,534,316 of NZ_JBSSBX010000001.1, read as the reverse complement.
TCGAAACCGTGGCTGATCTCATGGCCGATCACGCCGCCGATGCCACCGTAATTGATCGCGTCATCGGCCTTGGGATCGAAGAAGGGCGGTTGCAGGATCGCCGCGGGAAAGACGATCTCGTTCTTGACCGAATTGTAATAGGCGTTGACCGTTTGCGGGGTCATGCCCCACTCAGCCTTGTCGACCGGGATGCCGATGCGACGCCGGCGATAGTCCCATTCGAACCGCTGCGCGCGCTCGGCATTGCCGACCAGATCGCCCTGTTTGACCTCAAGCGCACTATAGTCCCGCCATTTCTCGGGATAGCCGATCTTGACGGTGAAGCCTTGCAATTTGGCGAGCGCCTGGTCCTTGGTCTGCGGCCCCATCCAGGCGAGGTTGCGAATGCGTCCCGCCAGTGCACCGCGCAGATTGCCGACGAGCTGGTCCATCTTCGTCTTGGATTCGGGCGGGAAGTAGAGCGCGACGTAATCGCGACCGATGCCTTCGCCGACCCCATTCTCGGTAAAGACAACGGCACGCTTCCAGCGCTCGCGCTGCTCGGGTTGCCCATTCAGGAACTTGGAGCGGAAATCGAACTGGGCGTCGACGAAGCGCTTCGACAGCAGGGGCGCGATGTCGTCGGCGGTGCGGAACGCCTCCCAGGCCTTGAGCGTGGGCAGATCGGTGTCGGCGAAGACGCGCGCGATGCCGGGGAAGGCGGTGTTCTGCGCCACGATCGCGCGGTCGGTGGCGGCGATCCCGGCGGCTTGGAAGAAGGTCGCCCAGGGGAAGCCCTGCGCCTGGCTGTTCAGCTCGGCGATCGTCGTCGGGTTATACGTCTTGTCCCGATTGCGGCTCTGCGCGCGGGTCCAATGCGCGTTCGCCAGCTTGGTCTCCATCGCGACGACGCCGTTCGCGGCGGCATCGGCATCGGGCCACCCGGCGAGCGTCAGCAGCTGCGCCACATATTGCCGATAGCGCGCGACTTGCGGCGCGAACTTCGCGTCGAGATACAGGTCGCGGTCGCCCAGGCCAAGCCCCGACTGGCGCAGGTAGAGCGCGTAGCGGTCGGGCTGCTTTGCGTCGTCATTCACCCCCGGCGCGAAGAAACTGGCACCGAATCCGCCGAGCGAGCGGCCCATCAGTCGCGCGATATCGTCCTTCGATTTCGCCGCCTTGATCGGCGCGAGGCGCTGCGTGAGCGGCTGCGCATCGAGCCGCTCCGCCATCGCGGTGTCCATGAAGCCGGCATAGAGGATCGCCGCTTTCATCCGGTCAGGATGGGCGGCGTCGGCTGGACTGTAGCCACCGATGAGCGCGCGCAGCCGCTGCTCGGACAGATCGCGCAAGACGGCGAACGCGCCATAGGATGAGCGGTCGGTCGGGATCTGGGTGTTGGCCGCCCAGGTTCCGTTGACGAAGCGAAACCAGTCGTCTCCCGGCTTCACGCTGCGATCCATCCCCGCGGTATCGAAGCCCCAGGTCCCATAGCCGGTCGCGGCCGGCTGAGTCTGTGCCGGGACTGTCGCTTGCGGTCCTTGGCTCGCCGCAGGATTGGTTATCACCACAGCGCCGAACAAAGCAGCGAGGGGCAGGTGCTTGCTGATCAACCATCTTCTCCATTTGTGTGTCAGGAGACTTATATGGTCCGTGCGCTTGCGGGCTAGTGGAAACCATCCGTTCGATCTGGCGATAGGTCTGACGGGTTCGCGCCGCTGACGGTACCACAAAGGCAGGTTCGACGACGGCGGCATGCGACTCGAAGTGCAGTGCAATCAGACGGCTGCGTCCAAAATCGGCATCGCCGATTTTGCGAGCGGGGCGGCATCCGCCCGGAAGAAAGGGCCGGATCGGAAGAGTCTGCGCTGGATCAAGGTGATGGAATCGATGCGTAAATCGGCCCCGCGGGCGATCCACTTCATCGAATGAAGTATCACCAGTGAAAATGAAGTTGTTATTTGAACATGCTACCGCTAAAAAAACTGCGGAAGCACCTCCATAACGTGCGACGTCGCAGGTTCGGTGCCGTGTTTGCACGGCACAAAAGGGGGGGTAAATGAAAGCGTTCACGTCAAATTTCGTTCGTCATCAGCGTGGCACGGTTGCGATGCGCGCCGGTGTTTCGCTGCTCGCGTTGCTCGCTGCTGGGGCCAGCGGTAACGCCTGGGCACAAGCAGAGACGCAGTCGATTTCGCCGGACACGGCACAGGCCGCTGCGCCCGCGCCGGAAGCCGACACGCCGCCAGCCGCAGCCCGCGGTGACATCGTTGTCACCGGCCGCCGTGCCGCACTCCAGGCCGCCGACGAGCGCAAGCGTCGCAGCGAAACGATCGTTGACTCGGTTGTCGCCGACGATGCCGGCAAGCTGCCCGACAATTCGATCACCGAAGTTCTGCAGAGTGTCTCGGGTGTGTCGATCGTCCGCTTCGCAGCGCTCGGCGATCCCGATCACTATTCCGTCCAGGGTTCGGGCGTGCAGGTGCGTGGTCTGACCGGAGTGGCGTCGCGCCTCAACGGTCGCGAGATCTTCAGCGCCAACAATGGCCGCGCGATCCTGTGGAGCGACGTGACCCCCGAACTGATGTCGGCGGTCGATGTCTATAAGGCCTCGACGGCGGACCTGATCGAAGGCGGCACCGGCGGCCAGATCGATCTGCGCACCAAGATGCCATTCGATTTCAACGGCAAGTTCCATGTCGCAGGGACAGGCGAGCTTGCGGTCGGCGATATGGCGAACAAGGCCGATCCCTCGGGCTCGGTCCTCGTCACCGACTCGTTCGATACCCCGATCGGCCGGATCGGCCTGCTCGGCGACATCGCGTTCAGCCAGTTCAGCTCGCTGTCGCAGTTCATCCGCACCAGCCCGTATTTCAAGACCGCGCTGAGCGACGGCACCAACAAATACGTTCCGAGCGGCTTCGCCTATGGCGACGAGGCGTTCCAGTACAAGCGCTACGGCATCTACGGCGCGGCGCAGTGGCAGCCGGCGGAATCGCTGATCTTCACCGGCAGCTTCTTCCAGTCGCGCTACAAGAGCCAGTCGAGCGATTACGGCACGCAGCTCGATTCGCAGACGCTCGCGGTCGATCCGGCGAGCAGCACGTTCGACAGCAACGGTCTGCTGACGAGCACCAAGGCGATCTACAACCGCGATCCGAGCACCTTCGCGCCGACCGGTCAGTCGATCACCAGCAGCGGCAACAAGGGTTTCGTCCAGAGCAACACCGTAACGCGCGACTATTCGCTGTCGTTCGTCTGGGCGTCGAAGGACGGCCCGCTGTCGATCAAGGGCTCGCTGCAGCGCGTCGATTCGCACCAGGTCTATGATCGCATCGACATTTTCCGCGATCTCGGCTTCGGTCAGAGCTACGGCATCGACCTGCGCGGCGATCTGCCGCAGATCAGCGTCAGTCCGGCGACCCAGGCATCGTTCAACAATCCGGCCAATTACTTCTGGTCGGCGTCGATGCCGCACAACGAGAACAACACCGGTCGGCTCGATGCCGGGCAGCTCGATGCCGAATACAAGTTCGAAGACAGCTTCTTCCGGTCGATCAAGGTCGGCGGCCGCTATGCCAAGCGGACCGAGCGCGATTATTCGAACGGCTATAATTGGACCGCGCTTGGCCGCGGCTGGAACGGCGACCCGCAGCTGACCTATGCGAATGCCGCAAAGGGCGACGTCGCCACGCATGCGTTCAAGGACTTCTTCCGCGGCGCGGCAACGCTGCCGGGCAACCTGATGTTCGCATCGGAGAATCTGGCGTCGCGCTTCAACGTCAACCGCACCGGGCTGGTGCAGTCGCCACCCGCAGGTTTCTGCAACGGGATCGAGTCCGATTGCTCGGCCGCCGGGCAATTGCCCGCGACGGGCTACGGCGGGTTGTCGGGGATCCGGACCCCCGGGTTCGTCCTGCCGGGCGATCGGGTGGATAACCGCACCGAGAACACCGCCGGCTATGCGCTGGTGCGCTTCGGGCCGCAGGGCAGCGAACCTGGCATCTCCGGTAACGTCGGCGTGCGCGTCGTGCATATCGAGAACGAGGGCAGCGGCTACGTCCAGCAGAATGGCGGGACCCCGTTCATCCGCAACGGCGTTCTGCAGACCTTGGCCAACACCTTCGTCGCGCGCGGCGGAAAGGCCGACTTCACGCGCGTCCTGCCGTCGGTGAACCTCGAATATTCGCTCACCGATCGGATCAAGATCCGCGGCGGCTACAACGTCACGATGGATCTGCCGAGCTTCAGCGCGCTGCGGGCGTCGGGTTCGGTCGGCGTGGCGACGACGGGCAATGCGGTTGCGGGGCAGCCTGGGAACTTCACCAACTTCACCGCGGACACGGGCAATCCGTTGCTCAAGCCGACGTTGTCGAACAATTTCGATCTGTCGTTCGAATATTACGGGCGCAAGGGGACGTCGTTCCACGTCGCGCCCTTCTACAAGCGGCTGACCGATCTGCCGATCTACTCGCTGACCAACCGGCAGGTCACCGTCGTCTATACCGACGGCAAGACCGAAACCGTTTCGGCGTCCGCGACCGATTATATCAACTCGACCAAGGCGGCGACCGTGAAGGGCGTCGAGGTCGGCGGTCGCTTCTTCCTCGACATGCTGCCCGGCGCGCTTGCCGGCTTCGGGTTCGAGGGCAATTACACCTTCATCAAGAGCAGCAACCCGGGCGATATCTATCGCGACATCACCGGTGCCATCAAGAACGATGCGCCGCTGACCGGTCTGTCGAAGCACAACTTCAACGCCACGTGGCTTTGTTGCAAAACTGATGGCGGGGATTCACGCAGGGAATCGAGCGGTATAGATAGGCGTAATGCCCAAACCTGCCGCACCTGTGTATCGTACGACGAACTGGCCTGAGTATAATGCGGCGCTGAAGCGGCGTGGGTCGCTGGAAATATGGTTTGATCCGGAGATGCACTGGCTTTCGAAGCCGTGTGGTCGCCCTGGTCGCCCGATGCGGTTTTCAGACAGCGCGATAGAGCTGTGCCTGACGCTGAAGACGCTGTTCAACCTGCCTTTGCGGCAAGTGACGGGGTTGGTTTCGAGCCTGATCAAAATGGCGGGGCTGGATTGGTCGGTGCCGGATTATACGACGCTGTGCCGACGGCAGAAGACGTTGAAGGTCAACCTCGGCGGGCGGATCAGCTCGGGCGGACTGCACCTGCTGGTCGACAGCACCGGGATCAAAATGACGGGAGAAGGCGAGTGGAAGACGCGCAAACACGGACCGTCCTACCGTCGCCAGTGGCGCAAGGTGCATCTCGGGATTGATGCTGGGACGCTGGATATCCGGGCCATTGAGGTCACGACGAATGCCATTGGTGACGCACCGACGCTGCCCGTTCTCCTGGCGCAAATTCCCGGAGACGAGCGGATACTCAGCGTCGGCGGAGATGGCGCTTATGATACCAGGGACTGCCATGCCGCTATTGCCGGGCGCGGTGCCGATGCGGTCATCCCGGTCCGCCGCAACGGGCAACCATGGGCAGAAGGCGGTCCCGGCGTCGATGCACGCAATGGAGCGCTACGCGCGACAAAGCGGCTTGGTCGCGCAATCTGGAAAAAGTGGAGCGGCTATCATCGCCGCAGTCTGGTCGAGACCAAAATGCACTGCTTCAAACTCCTGGGCCAGCGCGTTGTCGCCCGCACCTTCGATCGTCAGATTACCGAGCTCAAAGTCCGTGCTGCAATTCTCAATCGGTTCTCCGAAATAGGAACGCCGGTGACCGTCCGCATCCAATAACATCTTCAAGTAAAACGTCGGTCATGCTCTCGCGTAATTATGCAACAAAGCCGTACATCAAGGACCAGGCGAAATGGCCCGAGGCCGCCAAGGCGCGCACTGTCGCGGCGACCGGCGGCCAGAACACTGCGGGCAATGCGGTGCAGAAGCAGACCGTGGTGTGGAGCGGCGACGTGCTGCCGACCGCGACCGGCACGCACAAGTTCAAGCTCTACGGGTCGAGCTATTACAAGGTCTTTGCCGACGGGAAGCTCGTGCTCGACCGCTGGCGGCAGAACTGGAACCCGTGGTACGCCAATTTCGATTTGCCGATGACCGCGGGCAAGCCCGTGGCGATCCGGATCGAATGGGAGCCCAATGCGGGCTATATCGCGTTTTTCCACAGCGATCCGCTGCCCGATGCCGACCGCCATTCGGTGTGGTTCACCAGCGAGGTCGGGCAGGCGAAAGACTATTGGTTCATCCCCGGCGGCAGTATCGACGGCGCGATCGCGGGGTATCGCCAGATCACCGGCAAGTCGGAAATGATGCCCAAATGGGCGTATGGTTTCTGGCAATCGCGCCAGCGCTATGAGACCGCCGACGAATTGACCGGCGTCGTCGACCGGTATCGCAAGCTGAAGATCCCGCTCGACAATATCGTCCTCGACTGGCGGTATTGGAAGGATCCCGAATGGGGCAGCCATCGCTTCGATGCGACGCGCTTTCCCGATCCGGCGAAGATGCTCGCCGACGTCCACGGCGATCATGCCAATTTCATGATCTCGGTCTGGCCCAAATTCTATCCGACCACCGACACCTACAAGGCGCTCGCGGCGGCGGGCGTCGCCTATCAGGGCAATCTGCGGCAGGGGAACAAGGACTGGGTCGGGCCGGGCTTCGCCAGCACCTTCTACGACCCGTACTCGCCCGCGGGCCGCACGATCTTCTGGAAGCAGATCGAGGAGCGTCTGGCCAAGCTCGGGGTCGATGCGTGGTGGGCGGACGCGTCTGAGCCCGACATGCATTCGAACACCTCTATTCCGGAGCGGATGGACGCGATGGGGCCGACCGCGGCCGGGCCTGCGGCGCAATATTTCAACAGCTATCCGCTGATGAACGCGCGTGCATTCTTCGAGGGCTGGAGCGCGTACAAGCCGGACGTGCGGCCGTTTCTGCTGACGCGTTCGGGGTTCGCCGGGTTGCAGCGCTATGGCGCTGCGATCTGGTCGGGCGATGTCGCCAGCCGCTGGTACGATCTGCGCGCGCAGATCTCGGCGGGCGTCAACGCGTCGATGTCGGGCATCCCCAATTGGACGCACGACATTGGCGGCTTCGCGTTCGAGGATCGCTTCTCGACCAAGACGCCGACCGCGGCCAATCTCGACGAATGGCGCGAGCTCAATCTGCGCTGGTTCCAGTTCGGGGCGTTCAGTCCGCTGTTCCGCAGCCACGGCGAATATCCGTATCGCGAAATCTACGAGATCAGCCCGGAAGGCTCGCCGATGCGCGCCTCGATGATCCGCTACGACGAACTGCGCTATCGGCTGATGCCCTATATCTACACGGTGGGGGCCGACACCTATCTGAAGGACGGCAGCATCATGCGCGCGCTTGCTGCGGGTTATGCGGCCGACCGCGAGGTCCGCCGGATCGACGACGAATATCTGTTCGGCGATGCGTTCCTCGTTGCGCCGGTGACGGCGTACAAGGCGCGCTCGCGGTCGGTCTATTTTCCCGCGGGCACGCGCTGGTACGACTTCGATACCGGCCGCGCCTATCAGGGCGGAACGCGGGCCACGGTCGATGCGCCGTTCGAGCGGCTGCCTCTGTTCGTGCGCGCGGGGGCGATCGTGCCGACCGGGCCGGTCACGCAATATGTCGACGAGCACCGCGACGCGCCGCTGACGATCCTGGTCTATCCCGGCGCCGATGGCAGCTTCTCGCTGTACGAGGATGACGGGCGGTCGATGGCATACAAGAGGGGCGCCTCTTCGCGCATTCCGATCGCCTATGACGACCGCACCGGAACGGTCCGCTTCGGCAAGCGCGAAGGCGCCGGCTGGACCGGCATGCCCTCGACTCGGACGCTCCGCGTGAAATGGGTCGGCGAGGGGCAACCGGCCAAGGGCGACGCGTTCGATGCCGAGATCCGCTACACCGGCGTGCCGGTCGAGCTCTCCAGACAGCGGCGCTAGCGCGGGCTGACGCCAAACCGCCAGATCGTGGTGGAGCGGAAGACCTGACCGGGGCGCAGCAGCGTGGTCGGAAAGTCCGGGTGGTTCGGGCTGTCCGACAGATGCTGCGTCTCGAGCGCGACGCCGTCGAACGCGAGCATCACCCGGCCGCTCGGCCCCTTGTCCTTCCCGTCGATATACCCGCCCGAATAGACCGTGATCGACGGCTCGGTCGTCTCGACCGTGAGCGTCCGGCCCGAGGCCGGGTCGTCGAGCCGCGCTACGGGTGCGAGCTTGCCGAGCGGCTTGTCGAACAGCCAGCCATGGTTGTAGCCATGCTCTCCCATCAGCGGCCCTTGGCTGTCGATGCCGGTGCCGAGCGGATGCGGCGCTCGCAGGTCTAGTGGCGTGCCGGCAACCGCGGGGAAGACGCCGGTCGGGATGCCGCCGGCATCGGTCGCGACATAGCGCTTCACGTTCACCTGTAACCGCTGCGCGCGGATCGACCCGCTGCCTTCGCCGGCGAGGTTAAAATAGGCGTGGTTGGTGAGGTTGAGCGCAGTGGGCTTCGAGGTGCGCGCTGCATAGTCGATCCGCAGTGCGTTGCCCGCGATCAGGCGATAGGTCACCGCGACTTGAAGGCGCCCCGGAAAGCCCTGGAACCCGTCGGGGCTGTTGAGCATGAAGGTTACGGCGCGGGCGCTGCGGGCGCTTACCGTCCACTGCTGCGTGTCGAACTTGGCCTTGCCGCCGCCATGGAGCGCGTTGGGGCCGTCGTCCGCGACGAGCTGCACCGGCTTGCCGTCGATCGCGAAGCGTGCGCCGCCAATCCGTCCGGCATAGCGGCCGATCGTTGCGCCGAACGAGACCTTGCCGTTCTTCGCGCGGAACTCGGCGGGGGTGGGGAAGCCGAGCAGCACGTTCGCGCGCTTGCCTTCGCGGTCGGGGACCTCGATCTGCGTCACCGTGGCGCCGAACGGAATAAGGCGGACGACCATGCCGGTAGCGTTGCGAAGCTCGATCGCGGTGTCGGTCGATTGTGCGCTGGCCGAAGACGCGAGCGTGAAGGCGAGGAGAATCAAGATTTTGCGCATGTTCGCTCCACGGGTGCCGTAATGTGGGCGACCCGCGCCAGTCTGTAGCGCGTGCCACGGGGAGGAGACCAGCGTCGGGCCAGCTATTCCGCCCCGTGCTGCTGGCTTACGGCGTGATCTGCTTGACCGGGCGGACGAGGATTTCCTCGACCAGCACGCGCGGCGGCTGCGCGAAGGCATAGACCAGCGCTTGCGCGATGTCTTCGGCCTGCAGCGCGTCGAGCGATTCGCGGCGTTCGTGCATCACCGCCTCGGGGACGTTGTGGCCCCATTCGGTCCAAACCGAGCCGGGCTCGATCAGCGACACGCGGATGCCCTTGTCGCCGACTTCCTTGCGCAATGCATCGGCAAAACCGACCACCGCGAATTTGGTGGCGTTGTAGACCGACCAGCCCGCAATGCCGTAGCGCCCGCCGACGCTCGATACGATCGACACCATCGCGCCGGCGCGGCCATGCATGAGCGGCAGGGCGGCATGGGTGCAGTTGAGCACGCCGTACAGATTGGCGTCGATCTGCGTCTTCCAGTCGTCGGGCTTGCTCTCGGCGAACGGGCCGTTGATGCCCATTCCGGCATTGTTGAACAGCAGGTCGATCCCGCCGAAGCGTGCCTTGACCTGGGCAACCATCGTCTGGACCGCCGCAAGATCGGCCACGTCGGTCTCGATCGCGAGCGCGGCGTCGCCGATCTCGGCGGCGAGCGCGTCGATCCGGTCCTTGCGCCGTGCGACCAGCACGACATACGCGCCTTCCTTGGCGAGCAGCCGCGCGGTCGCCTCGCCGATCCCGCTCGACGCGCCGGTGATGACGGCGACCTTTCCGGTCAGATCCTGCATGTCCATCGCGTCGCTCCTTCACGCCGAGGCCGCGGCGGCCAGCGTGTCGGTGTAACACGCTGGCGCTGAGGAAGTTTCGCGAGCGGGTGCGCTCAGAACGCTGCGGACAGCGTCACGAACACCTGGCGCGGCGCGATCGGATAGGCCGAATAGCTGTTGGTCGCCGAGCCGATCGAAACGGTCGAAACGCCCGTCACGTCACCGAGATTGGTGACGTTGAGGCTGAGCTCGGCCTTGCTGAGATGCGCCATCTCGGCCGGAAGCTTCGCCCCGATCCGCAGCGAGGTGAGGAAGTAGGACGGCACGCTCGTATCGTTGGTATAGGTCGCGAACCGCCGTCCGACATAATCGCCGATCAGCTGTGCCTCGAACGGCCCGACGTTGAGCGTCGCGACGGTCTTGTTGAGCCATTTCGGCGAACCCGGCACCTGCTTGCCGCAGGTCGGCACGACGCCGCTGACGATGGCGACTCCCCCAATGCATCTCCCCGTCGCGGCCCCGATCCCGCTCGCAGTCGAGGTATAATCGCTCTTGTAGGTCGAGCTGTTGTACGACGCCGCATTATAGAGCGAGAAGGTCTTGCCGAGATGCACCGTGAAGGCAGCATCGACGCCATCGGTATGGACGTTGCCGACATTGACGAGGATCGACGTCCCGCCGGTGATCGCGCCACCCGCGATCCCGCCGGGGTTGGTCGCGATCGCGAGCTGGCGGTCGTTGAAGACGACATGATAATAATTGATCTGCGCGTCGAGCCCGCTGATCAAACCGTTGAAGCTGCGATGCGTGCGCAAGCCGGCTTCATAGGTCCAGCTCGTCTCGGGACGGCCTTGCTGCTTGAACGCATCGAACGCGGTTTGGCTGCCGGTGAACCAGGGCGAGAGCGACCCGCCGCCGAGATACGTCATGAACTGGTGCAAATTCTTCTGCACGTTGAAATAGAGCTGCTCGTGCGGCGTGACCTCATAGGTGGCGCCGACCGCTGGGAGGAACCAGGGCAGCGTGTTGATTCGCCCGCTCGGCAAGGCGCCGGTCAGTCCCGAGAGCGAGCCCTTGACCGGCTGCACCACGAAATAGCCGTTCGCCCATTGCGCGCTGGTCTTGAGACCCGCCTCGACCTGCAGCCGATCGGTGACCTTCCAGCTGTCCTGCGCATGGAGCTGGAGCGTCTCGACGCGGGCCTCGCCCTGATATTGCGTCAAGAGCGGCTGCTCGACGCTCAGCGGGCGGATATAGGGGGTGCTGATTCCCGGGTTCGCGAGCGGCACGGCGTACCAGCGACGCCACTGCGTCGCGCTGTTATGTTCGAACCAGCCGCCGAGTTCGATGTGGTGCGCGCCGAAATCGAGCGCGAGGTTCGAGATCACGCCTTCGCGGTCGATGCGATATTCGGTGGTACGCGTCACCAGCCCCGATCCGCCGGTCGCCGCGACCAGAGCGGACGAGGCATTGGCATTGGTCGCGTAATGCGGTGCGGTGGCATAGTTCGGATCAAGATAGGCCTGGATCACCGTGATCGACTGGCCGAGCGGGCCTGCAACGACGCCGACGCCGTCATTGTGATGGAAATAGCCCGTCGTCGACCAGGTGATGTTGTGCGCGAGATGCGCGTCGTAGCGGGCATAGCCGAGATAGTCGGTGCGCTGCGCGTCGGAATAATAGTTGCGGTAATTGCCGCCGGCCGCCGCTGGCGTGTTGCCGAACGCGTCCAGATAGCCACGCATCGCGCTTAGATCGGGATAGAAATAGGGACGCGTGTACGGCGTATACCCCTGCACGGCGGTGGTCGCAGGGATGCGGAAGGTCGTCGCGTCCTCGTTGGGCTCGGCCTTGTCCGAATAGTCGAAGAACAGCGTCAGCTTGCCGATGCTGTCGTCATGGACGAACTTGGCATTGGCCTGCCAGCCGCCCTGCACGCCTTGGAAATCCCAGGCGCGACTGCGCTGGCGGACTGCAGAAATGTAGGCAGAGTTGGTGCCGCCGGCGCCGAAGCTGCCGCTGTCGATGCGCGTATAAGTGCGCGACGTGCCGTAGCTGCCGAAGGTTTGCGCGATCTGCGCGCCGAGCCGGGGCAACGGATTTGCCGAGAAGGTTTCGATCGTGCCGCCGAGATTGCTCGTCGAGGCGGTCGCGAGGTCGCCCGCGCCCGTCGTCACCACGATCCGGCCGACATTCTCGGAAATGACCGCACGCTGCGGCGACAGGCCGTTGTAATTGCCGTAATTCTGGTCGCCCAGCGGGACGCCGTCCATCGTGTAGCCGAGCTGCTGGAAATTGAACCCGTGAATGAAGATCTGCGCGTTCTGCTCGTTATTCCCCCACGGATCGGCCGAGATGTAGAGCACGCCGGGCAACGTCTGGATCGCCTTCAGCGGCGACACGCCGGGCAGAATCTTCTGGATTTCGCTCTGCGGGATTGCGGTGGCCGATCGCGTCGCTTTGGCGGTGACGACGATCGCGGTGGCGGCGTCGTCGGTCGAATCGGTCGTCTGGGTCGGCGCCGGATCGACCGGGGCGATGGTGGTCTGCGCCAGCAGTGGCGCGCCGATACCAGCGGTGGCGAGCGCCGCCGCGGACACGGTGGCGCGGATCGCGATACGAAGCGACATGATATTTCCCCCTGCGGCGAATGGTTTCGCCGTTGGGGTGGCCGTTACGCATCGGTCGTTTCAGTTGCGTGATGATTATATGAAAGCCGCATGACAAGCGGTTGCATGGTGCGATCCGACCCGATCGTCGCATCTTACTCCGGCGGCGTTGGCGGCACCGGAATGGCGAAGGGAGACTGCCGTTGAGCCGCATGGGCGGGCGGGCGCGCGTCGCGATACGAGAGCAGCAGATCCTCGATCGCGGTGAAGCGCGCATGGCGGTTGCTCGTCGCCCCCGATGGCACGGCGTCGGTCGCGACGAAGCGGCTGCCCCACGCATCGGCGAGTGCGAGCGTTTCCTCCACCTGGAACGTCGGGTCGTTGATCACGACTGACGGGAAGGGCAGGCGGAAAGCCGGGCCGTGCTGCATCGCCGCTGCCGCTGCTAGCGCATCGAACCCGACCTGCAACGGCGCGTGGAACAGCGCGCCGGTAACCGCGCGCAGATAGCTGCGCGGCGACAGTTGCGCCCACCAGGCGACCGCGCGGCAGGCAATGCCGTGCGCCACGATGACGACCGGGGCATCGCGGCGCGCCAGCATGGCGTCGAGCTGGAGCGCCCAGCGGCCGTTGTGGAATTTGGACAGATCGAGCACGATGCTGGCCGAAATCGATAAACCGGCAGGACCACCCTTCACGCTTACCAACATCGGCGTGGGAAGATCGGTTGGCGCCTCGATTGCACGCGTCATGACGGCTCTCCTCTCGAGTCTGGGCGGCCCGGTACGACGATCTTATCGCGCCGACTCGGGCTGCGCTTCCACGATCGGAGCCTATTCCCATCGCATTGATCGGCAATAGGCGAATCGCCGGAAAGCGCCGGGTCTGCGCCCAGTTGAACCCACGTCCCTGCGGCGGACGGCGGGGACGTACGCTTTATTGAACCACTGGATAGCCGGCTTTGATCGCGTCGATCTCGCGCGTGCGGACGCAGGCGTAGCGTTCGATTCCGCCCGGTAGAATGTCGGCGAGGAACAATGCGGCGCGCGCTTTGGCGAGCGTGGGATCGGCGATGATTTCGGCGAGCGCGATCCGAAGCGCGGCGACCGTCGCGATGCTCGTTCCGCGCGCGGTGACGAAGGGCAAGGTCGGGGATTCCGCGGTCGTGGCGAGGATCCGCAGCCCGGCGATGGCCGCGGGTTCGAAGCGGCGCAGCGCGGCATAGCTCACTGCGTCGATCGCGGCGAGATCGGCGCGGCCCTCGCGCACCGCATCGATGCTCGCGCGGTGCGATCCCGTCTCCACCACCGCCGCGAAGAAGCGCCCGTCGATCGCAAGCGGCGCGATCGCGGCGCGGAGCAGATTGTAGCCGCTGTTCGAATGACGCGCGTTGATCGCCGCTCGCTTGCCGCGATAGTCCGCCACGGTCGTGTCCGGGTCGGCAGCGCGCGTGACGAGATAGCTGACATGCGCGCCTGCGGCGCAATCCGGCGCGGCGTAGACGGGCACGCCGACGACGCGCAGCGCGAGATCGGTCTGGCTGACCAGCGGATAGCCGCACGCCTGGCCCAACAGCAGCGCCGGGTCGCGCCAGACCGCCTCGACCGGGCGCGTCCGGTCGAGCGTCTCGGGTGCTGCCACGCCGCGCGCGCGCAGGCGGCGCGCGATCTCCGCCCACACACGATCGTTCGCCGCGTGTTGCGCGGGATGATCGTACATCGCGAGCGAGGCGATCGGCCGGCTCACGCGCGCGCGTCCTCATGCGCTGGGTGAACCAGCACGTGGTGCCGACGCAACGCGAAGCGGCGCAGGACCGAGGCATAGCCGCGATACGCCGGCGCTTCTGCGCTCACCAGCCGCGCGTGATGGGCGCGATGGTGCGCGGGGAGGTGATACCAGGCGAGGCCGGGGCGGTCATGGTGCGCGGCATGGAGATTGTTGTTGAGATAGAGCAGGCCGAGCAGCCCGCCACGCTCGACCGTCGCTGCGCGGCCGGGCACGCCGAGATCGGCATGATGCTCGGCGAACGAGCGCAGCAGCGTCAGTGCGATGCCGGGATAGACGAACAGCAGCAGATAGGCGCCGATGTCGAAGCGCGTCCAGGCCAACCAGCCGAGCACCGCGCCGACGCCGACGAGATGCGGCAGCCAGTCGCGCGCGACCGCACCCGGTTGGTGATGCCCGCGGCGTGCTTCCTCCGCGATCAACGCGCAGATCGCCAGCGCCGGACCGAACAGCACGCGCCCAAGCAAGGTCGCTTGCAGCCGAGCGCTTGCGGCCGCGATGCCGTGGCCGCTGGCGACATAGCGCGATTCGGGGTCATGCAGCGGATCGGTGATCGCCGGACTGCGGTGATGCGCCACATGACTGCGCCGATAGAGCGCATACGGCAGCCACAGGGCCAGCGGTGCGAACCCGATCGCATCGTTGAGCCAGCGCCAGCGCGTCGGGTGATCGTGGATCGTCTCGTGCTGGAGCGAGCCGTGCCAGGCGATCAGCCATGCGCCGATCAGCAGCAGGAGCGGGGCAGGGATCGCGGCGTGCCAATAGGTCGCCGTCAGCCACCAGCTATAGATCGTGGTCGCCAACAGCAAGGTCGGCAGTTCGACGATAAGGCGGGGCTGGGATGCGACCGCCGGCGTGCGCTTGGTCGGTGGAAGAGGGGAAAGCACGTCTTCCTGGGTAAGCAGCATTAGCGTTCTCCGACTGGTGCGCTATAATCCACCAATACGATGGGAATTGAAGCCGCTCAAAACTATCGATCGGCTAAGCCGTGCTTCGCGTGCGTTCGGCGATCGGCGCCGCGGGTCGGGGCAAGCACTTTCGCGCGTTCTGGGTGCGACCAAGGAGCGAATATGATGTGTCATATGCACTACGGCCCGGCCGGATGGTGGGCATGATCGAGCATGTCGCAATCGTCGGCGCGGGGTTTTCCGGGTCGCTCGCGGCGATCAATCTCGTGCGCCATGACGGGCCACGCGCGACGCTGATCGACCGTCGGGCCGATCCTGGGACCGGCCTCGCTTACGGCGCGGCGCACCCGACGCACCTGCTCAACGTGCGTGCGGCCAATATGAGCGCGTTCCCCGACGATCCCGGTCATTTCGTGGCGTGGCTCGCGGCGCGCGGCATGGCGGCGGGGCCACAGACCTTCGTTCCGAGGCTCGTCTATGGCGATTATCTGCGCGATCTGCTCGACCGGGCGGCAGCCGACCATCCTGACCGGCTGCGCATCGTCCGCGGCGAGGTGGTCGATCTGGTCGAGACCGACGGCGTGCGCGTCGTGCTCGCCGATGGCAGCGCGGTCGAGGCCGATGCAGTGGTGCTGGCGGTCGGCAATCTGGCGCCGCACACGCCTGCGGGGATCACGCCCGAGGCGTTGCCGAGCGCGTGCTATGCCGGCAATTGCTGGGATCCGGCGGCGACCGAGGGCTTGGGCGCGGACGATACGGTGCTGGTGCTCGGCACCGGGCTGACGATGGTCGATATCGCCTTGCTGTTCGAGGCTAAGGGGTTTGCCGGGCGGATTCTTGCGGTGTCGCGGCGCGGCCTGCTGCCGCATGCCCATGCTGCGCCGGGTGCGCCGTTCGTCGCGATCAAGGATCGCCCGGCGCCGGTCCTGTCGGCTCTGGTCAGGGCGCTCCGGACGCGCGCCGAAGCGATCGGCTGGCGCAGCGCAATCGACGAATTGCGACCCTTCACGCAGGATATGTGGCGCGCGGCGTCACCCGAAGAACGCGCGCGCTTCATCCGCCATGCGCGGCCGTGGTGGGACATCCACCGCCATCGCCTCGCGCCCGACGTCGCGGCGCGGCTCGCCGCACTGCGCGCAAGCGGGCGGCTTGAGCTGGTCGCAGGCAAGATCGAAGCGACCGAGGCGGACCCCGCCGGCGTTGCAGTGCATTGGCGTCCACGGGGCGCGCATGCCGCCGAGCAGCGCGTCGTCCAACGGATCATAAACTGTACCGGTCCGCAGGGCGACCTGGCGCGGGCGCACGAACCGGTGCTGCAGGCGCTGGTAACGCGCGGGGTGATCCGCCCGGACCCGGCGCGGCTCGGGATCGACGTCGACGCCCAGATGCGCACGCTCGGCGCCGATGGCGCGGCGAACGATCGGATCTTCGCGATTGGTCCGATGACGCGCGGCGCGTTCTGGGAGATCGTCGCGGTGCCCGATATCCGCACGCAGGCGCGGGCGCTCGCGCGACGCGTCTCGAACGCGCATTGGGTAGCGGAAGGGTTGTAGCGGCTAGACCGCGACGAGCGCGTCGATCGCGCCTTGCAGGATATAGGCGGCGGCCATCTTGTCGACGAGCTCGGCGCGCTTGGCGCGGCTCGCATCCTGCTCGATCAGCGTGCGCGTCACCGCGACGGTCGACCAGCGTTCGTCCTGCAGGAAGATCGGCAGCCCGAGATCGGCCATGTTGCGCGCAAACGCGCGGCTCGACTGGCTGCGCGGGCTCTCGCTGCCGTCGTTGAGGTTGAGCGGCAAACCGATCACGATCCCCTTGACCTGCTGCGCCGCGATCAGCTCGGCGAGCGCCAGCTTGTCCTTCTGGAACTTGGTGCGGCGGATCAGCAGCGCGGGCGAGGCGAAGCTCCAGCCGGCATCGCACAAGGCGGTGCCGATCGTCTTGGTGCCGACATCGAGTCCGATCAGGCGGCCGCCGGTTGGAAGGGCCGCGCGGAATTCGGTGCGATCGGTCGTGATCACTTCTTGAAGCTCGCCAGTCGCCGCGCCGCATCGGTGCGGACGTTCGCCCAGAACAGACTGTAGTCGTAGACGTGGTAATTGTTGCCCGGCAGCACATAGCCGCCGAGCGCGGGCGGCGCGCCGATCAGCAACAGCCCGCGCGGATCGCAGCGTGCCGGCACTTGGCCCGTCACGATCGTCGCCGTCGCGAGATCGGCCGATGGGATCAGCGTGCCGAGATTGGCGCTGGCAGGCGCAGCGGCATCGGGTGTGCCGGTGAGCGGATTGGTGCACACCATTGGCGTGTTGCGCCGGGGCTTGCCGTCGGTGCCGGTGCTCGCCTGATAGGCATCGACGATCAGCGCGGGGTCGGCGGGCTCGGCGAAGCTCTGCCACGACAGGATGCAGCCGGCTTGGTCGGCGCTGCGGCACTCGGGCAGACCGAGCGTCGGCACGTCGACGCTGCGCGACACCGGCCAGCCGATGACATAGGCGGCGACGATCCGCTTCGCGAGTGGCTTGCCCGCGACCTTCTCGCGCAGCAGCCGGAGCAGGTGGAGCGCGCCCTGGCTGTGGCCCGCGAGGATGATCGGGCGGTTGCCCGCTTGCGCGACGAAGGCGTCGAACGCGGTCGCGACGTCGCCATAAGCGAGATCGAGCGCCTTGGCCGCGGCGTCCTGGCTGGTGAGGAACGCCCCGAAGGTGGCCTGCCGATAGCGCGGCGCCCAGATCTGGCCGACCGCATTGAACGCGCTCGCCTGGGCGCGCAGGAACAGCGCGGCGCGGGCATTGGCTTCAGCATCGTCGAGCGGCGCGTTCCAGCGATTGCGATCGAGGAAAGAGGTCGGGTGGATGAAGAACACCGCGGCCGTGCCGTCCTTCTCCGGCGTGTAGCCGGGCGGCAACCACAGAGCGGGATTGCCGGGCTTGTCGGGGCGCGCGAGCCACATGTCGGCGCGGCGATAGGCGGCGGCGGGTTCGCGTGGCTGCGTGACGAAGGCGCTGTGCGGGACCATCGCCAGCTTGAGCAGCTCGGCCCCCCAGATCGCATAGGCAAAGGCGCCCGCAATCACGAGCACGATCAGGACGGTGAAGATGTAGAGAAACTTGCGCGCCAAGCGGTCCACCTCCCACGGGCATGGTGCGGCAGTGCCCATGCAAGCGTGATGCGATTTCCGTGCAGCAGGATGGCGGCGCTTGCAATCGCCTTGGCGACGGCGTTGGTGCGGCGCAATGCCGGGGGAGCGATGCGATGACCGAATTGACCGAATCCGAACGGGATACGCGCGGTTGGCCGCTTCGCCCGATCCTGCTCGCGATCGTCGGCGCGTTGGCGGCTTTGGCAGTGCAGCAATTGCTCGACGTCGGAGGCCCGCGCTTCCCGTCGATCGACCCGGCGGCGTGGCGCATCGCGCTGACCACCGCGATCGGCACGGGCGCCGTCACCTTCGGCTTCGCGCTCGAACGACGGCGCTGGTGGTGGGCGGCGCTGTTTGGCGTCGGGGTCGGCGCGCTCGCCGGGCTGATCGTCTATTGGAACGGCGGCGGCTGGGGCGCGTGGCGCGACTGGCATAGCGCGAGCCTGTTCCTGTCGATCGCGATCGCGGTTCCGCTGTTCCAGACCGCGCGCGACCAGGGCGCTTGGCGCTTCCCCTATGCCGACGTCCACGGCGAGGCGTGGACCAACGTCGTGCTGTGGGGCGCGTGCTCGCTGTTCACCGGGGTCGCGTTCGCGCTGGCATGGCTGCTGTCGGCCTTGTTCGACCTGATCGGGCTTCACTTCCTGCGCGATCTGCTGCGGCACGACTGGTTCAATGCCCTGCTGTTCGGCGCGAGTTTCGGTGGCGCCCTCGGACTGCTGCGCGAACGCGACGGCGTGCTGCGGCTGCTCCAGCGGGTGGTGACCGCGGTGCTTGCGGTGCTGGCGCCGGTGCTCGGGGCGGGGTTGGTGATCTTTCTGCTCGCCTTGCCGTTCACCGGGCTCGACGCGTTGTGGGAGGCGACCAAGTCGACCACGCCGATCCTGCTGAGCTGCGTGATCGGCGCGCTGATCCTCGCCAATGCGGTGATCGGCAACGGCGCCGACGACGAGGCGACCAACCCGCTGCTGCGCTTCGGCGCGATGGCGCTGGCGCACTCGGTGCTGCCGCTGGCGGTGATCGCGGCGATCGCGACCGGCTTGCGGATCGGCCAATATGGCCTGACGCCCGACCGCATGTGGGCTGTGGTGTTCGTCGGTCTCGCGAGCGTCTACGGCGTCGCCTATCTCGTCGCGTTGGTGCGGGGGCGGCTTGGGTGGAACGCCTTTGTCCGGCCGAGCAATTTGCGACTCGCCTTCATCGTCACGGGGGTCGGGCTGCTCCTCGCCACGCCGATCGCGCGTTTCAACGCGCTGTCGACCGCCGACCAGGTCGCGCGGCTCGAGAGCAAGCGCATCCCGGCGGCGAAGTTCGACTGGGCGGCGCTGGCGTTCGATTTCGGCGATCCCGGCAAGGCGGCGCTGCGGCGGCTCGCCGGCTCGAAGACTCCGGCGATCGCGGCGCGGGCCAAGGTGGTAGCGATGAAGACCAATCGCTGGGAGGTCGTGAGCGTTGAACGCACGCAGACCGATGCCGACCTCCTCATCAAACGCCTGCGCGTGGTGCCGGCGGCGGTGCCCGTGCCGTTCGCGCTGCGCCAGCAGCTGACCGATTGGCAGGCATGTCGGTCCGATCGTGAGAATGGCTGCATCCTGCTCTACACCCCGGGGGCGAGCGAAGCGGTGTCGATCTCGCAAAGCTGCATCGACGATCTGGTTCGCGAGCCGCAAGCCGCGACTGTCTCGGCGCCGATGGTGACGACGCCCTCGGGCTGCGGGTCATCGCGCTATCACCGGACCGGCGACGATTGGGCGCGGATCGATGAAAATGCCCGTGCTCCGCTTGCGCCGGCCGAACGCGCCGCGCTTAAGGCTGGCGCCGCCGCCGGCAAGGTCGAGATCCGTGCCGTACCCGCACGCCGCGTGTTCGTCGGGGGCGTTCCGCTCGGCGATCCGTTCGAATAGGTTGCGCAAGGCTCGGGCGCTCTGCTAGCCGCGAGACCATGCCAGTCACCATCGCCACCGTCAGCAAGATCGCGAGCCTAGCCCGCATCGCGATTACCGAGGAACAAGCCGCGCGCATCGCGCCCGAGCTCGACAACATCATGGGTTGGATCGAGCAATTGGGCGAGGTCGACACCACCGGCGTCGCGCCGATGACCGCGGTGATCCCCAACCACCTCCGGCTGCGCGACGACGTCGTCAATGCCGACCCGCTGACCGGCGGCGGCATCCGCGATGCCGTGCTGGCCAACGCCCCCCAGGCCGAGCACGGCTTCTTCACCGTGCCCAAGGTGATCGAATAATGACCGACCTGACCGATCTCGGCGTAGCCGCCATCCGCGACGGCGTCCGCGCCGGCACCTTTTCCGCGCGCGAAGTCGCCGAGGGCTTCATCGCCAATGTGTCGAAGGCCAAGGCGCTCAACGCCTTCCTGGTCGAGACCCCCGACCACGCGCTCGCCGCCGCCGATGCCGCCGACGCGGCGCGCGCTGCGGGCGAGACGCTGAAGCCGCTCGCCGGCGTGCCGATCGGGATGAAGGACCTTTTCTGCACCAAGGGCGTCCCGACTACCGCGGCGAGCCTGATCCTCGAAAGCTTCGTGCCACCGTACGAATCAACGGTGTCGGCGAACCTGTGGGATGCCGGCGCGGGGATGCTCGGCAAGCTCAACATGGACCAGTTCGCGATGGGCTCGTCGAACGAGACCAGCGCCTTTGGCAACGTCATCTCGCCGTGGCGGCGCAACGACGGCGGCAACGCCCCGCTCGCACCGGGCGGCTCGTCGGGTGGTTCGTCGTCGGCGATCGCCGCGCGGCTGTGCCCCGCGGCGACCGGCACCGATACCGGCGGCTCGATCCGCCAGCCCGCCGCCTTCACTGGCATCAGCGGTATCAAGCCGACCTATGGCCGTTGCTCGCGCTGGGGGACGATCGCGTTCGCCTCGTCGCTCGACCAGGCGGGGCCGATGGCGCGCGACGTACGCGACTGCGCGATCCTGCTCGAGGCGATGAGCGGGTTCGACGCGAAGGATGCGACCTCGCTCGATCTGCCGGTGCCGGCCTGGGAAGCCGGATTGTCGGGCGATCTCAAGGGCAAGCGCATCGGTATTCCCAAGGAATATCGCGTCGACAACATGCCCGCCGAGATCGATGCTTTGTGGCAGCAGGGGATCGACTGGTTGAAGGACGCCGGCGCCGAGATCGTCGAGGTCTCGCTGCCGCACACCAAATATGCGCTGCCGGCCTACTACATCATCGCACCCGCCGAAGCCTCGTCGAACCTCGCGCGCTATGACGGCGTGCGCTACGGCCTGCGCGATCTGCCCGAGGGGGCAGGCCTGCAGGACATGTACGCCGCGACGCGCGCCGACGGGTTCGGCGACGAGGTCAAGCGCCGTATCATGATCGGGACTTATGTCTTGTCTGCAGGCTTTTACGACGCGTACTTCACACAGGCTTCGAAGGTCCGCACGCTGATCGCGCGCGATTTCGAACAGGCCTGGGCGAAGTGCGACCTCCTGCTCACCCCGACGGCGCCGTCGTCGGCGTTCGCTTTGGGCGAGAAGTCGGCCGATCCGATCGCGATGTATCTCAACGACGTCTTCACCGTGCCGTCCTCGCTGGCGGGTTTGCCGGCGATGTCGGTGCCGGGTGGCCTCGACGGCGCCGGCCTGCCGCTCGGCCTCCAGATCATCGGCAAGCCGCTCGACGAGCAAGGCGTGTTGAATGCCGGGTTGGCGCTTGAGCAGCGCGCCGGCTTCACCGCACGCGCCGAGGCGTGGTGGTAGGATGGTCCGCCTTGATCGAGTTGGTGGCCGGGCTTTCCGACCTCTTACCTAAACCGGCCATCAAACGATCAGATGACCAGCCTGCCAGGCGCCGTGACAAGCCGGATCAAGACTTGAAGCGCGCAGCGCGACCAAAGCATTTTCTGTTCAGGCGTTCCAAGAGTGGACCCCCATCTCATGACTGACACCAAATACACGATCCGCGGCGAAACTGGCGACTGGGAGGTCGTGGTCGGCCTCGAAGTCCACGCGCAGGTGACCTCGAACGCCAAGCTCTTCTCGGGCGCGGCGACCGCATTTGGCGCCGAACCCAACACGCAGGTGTCGCTGGTCGACGCCGCGATGCCCGGCATGCTGCCCGTCCCCAACCGCGAGTGCATCCGCCAGGCGGTGCGCACCGGCATGGCGATCGACGCGCAGATCAACAAATGGTCGCGCTTCGACCGCAAGAACTACTTCTACGCCGATCTGCCGCAGGGCTATCAGATCAGCCAGCTCTACCACCCGATCGTCGGCGAGGGCGCGATCGACATCAGCCTCGACGACAAGAACCCCGACGCTGCTGGCAAGCGCATCGGCGTCGAGCGGATCCATGTCGAGCAGGATGCGGGCAAGCTGATGCACGACCAGCATCCAACGCGCTCCTACGTCGATCTCAACCGCTCGGGCGTCGCGCTGATGGAGATCGTGTCGAAGCCCGACATGGCTTCTCCCGCTGAAGCAGGGGCTTACCTCCGCAAGCTCCGATCGATCCTGCGCTATGTCGGGTCGTGCGATGGCAACATGGAAGAAGGCTCGATGCGCGCCGACGTCAATGTCAGCGTTCGCAAGGCCGGTGACGAACTCGGCACGCGCACCGAGACCAAGAACGTCAATTCGGTTCGCTTCGTGATGGCGGTGGTCGAGCAGGAGGCCAAGCGCCAGATCGACGTGCTCGAAAGCGGCGGCCGGATCGTCCAGGAAACGCGGCTCTACGATCCCGATCGCAACGAGACGCGCTCGATGCGTTCGAAGGAAGATGCGCACGATTATCGCTACTTCCCCGATCCCGATCTTCTGCCGCTCGAGCTCGACGACGCGTTCCTCGAAGAATGCCGCGCGTCGTTGCCTGAGCTGCCCGATACCAAGCGTCGCCGCTACGAGGCTCTCGGGATCACGCCCTACGCCGCTGCAGTGATGACCGCCGAGGTCGAGGCGGCGCGCTGGTTCGATGCGCTGCTCGACAAGGGCGTTGCGCCGGTCGCTGCTGCCAATTGGACGACCTCCGAGCTGTTCGGCGCGCTCAACCGCACGGGCAAGGACATCGAGAATTCGCCCGTCAGCCCCGATCAGGCCGCCGAATTGCTCGGCCTGATCGCCGATGGCACGCTGTCGGGTACGCTCGCCAAGCAGGTGTTCGAGATCATGCTCGAGACCGGCCAGGGGGCTGCGGCCGTCGTCGAGGAGCGCGGGCTCAAGCAGACCAGCGACACCGGCGAGATCGAGCGCGTCATCGCCGAGGTGATGGCGGCGAACGAAGACAAGGTCGCCGACTATCGCGGCGGGAAGGACAAGCTGTTCGGCTTCTTCGTCGGGCAGACGATGAAGGCGATGGGCGGCAAGGCCAATCCCGGCGTGGTCAACGACGTGCTGAAGAAGGTGCTCGGCTAGGCCGAGTCCGGCGTCACGCGACCAGAGTGTCGCGTGATGCGCCCACCCGGCGCAACCGCGCCGCGGCGGCCTCGATGAGGCCACTCGTCGACGCCGCGAGGCCGGTGACGATATGTGCTCCGACCGAAAGGCTTGCCATCATCGCCATCAGGGTGGCGACATTGCCGTGATGGCCGAACAGCAAGGCGGTCGCGCCAGCGAACACCAGATCCTTGTTCGAGACGAACGGCAGCCGCGACAGCACGAGCTTGAGCGCCGAAAAGGCGACCAACCAGCTCGCTGCGATCTCTGGCAGAGCAAGGTGCCACAGCACCGCGGTCAGCACGATCCCGCTGGTGGAGCGCACGATGTGGATCGCGGTGATCTCGCGCAGCAGCGTGCCGGGCAGATGGAAGACCGATTTGCGTCCGAGAATCGCCACCATCGGCGGCGCCGCGACCGCGACCACGGCGAGCGCGATTGCCCAGTGCGGCATCGCGATATGCAGCCGCCCGAGCAGCGGCGCGGTGAACAATGCCACCAGGATCGTCGCGCTGTTGCCGACCGCGGCCGACAGCAACGCGACGTCCTTGACCGAGCCGAACGCGATTCCCGGCGTCTTGCCCGCGCGGCGCGCCCAGCTGTAGAGATAGGTCTCACCGACATAGCCGAACAGGAGATCGTTGCTCACCGTCTTGCGCGCCATCGCGACGATCGCGGCGCGTGGGATTCCCCAGATGCGGTGATAGATCGCCCATTCGGCGACGATCGGTGTGCAATAGAAAGTGATGAAGACCAGCCAGAAGAGCGGATTGGCCGGGACCATCGCGAGCACCGCGTGCCAGTCCATCGCGTGGAGTTCGAACACTGCCGCCGCGAGGATCGCGATCGACATCGCCGGCGCGGCGAGACGGGTGAGGGCGGTGCCGAATGGCGCCTCGCCGGTTGGTGGCGCGGGCAACAATGGTATGGCGTCGGCGACTTCTGCGGCTGACATGATGGCGCCCCCCCCAAAGGCATGACGGCAAACGCCCCGTCATCCCCTAGACGCCGCGCGCCGCCCAAATCCGCCGCCGCGCGGACCTACAAAAAAGGGCCCGCATGGCAGGCCCTTCCTTTGATAGGTTCGGTCGAACCCGCGTTACTGCGCGTCGTCGTCCTGGTTCTTCACCACGCCGCCGGTCCCGCCGACGCCGTCCTCCATCCCGGGGGAGGTAAAGGAATCGGGCTCGCGCCCGCCTTCGCCACGCTCGACCGCATCCTTGCGGGCTTCGACCGCCTGCTCGATGTCGCTGCGCGTGTCATTGTCGTTCTCGGACAGGCTGTCGGGGTGCGGGTCGGACGCGCTCATGCGAAATCGCCTGTCAGGCCCGTGTCGGTCGGCGCGATCGGCTCACCGCCGGGGTCGCCGCCGGGGCTGGGGAAGTCGGTATCGGGCGATGGGCTCGGCAGCTCGGTCGGCATCGGATCGGGCTGGCCCGATTCGCTCGGGACGGGGGGAAGTTCGGTCGGGGGCGTGCTTGCCATGGGGACTCTCCTCTGGGGTCTTAACGCGCAAACTAGGCACGGGTTGCGCGCAATGCCACGCGCGTACTTTGCCGACTTGCCCCCGCGCGCATGGCTGGTATAGACGCCCCCCACACCGGCGGTGTCCTTGCGGGCGTGGCGGAACTGGTAGACGCAGCAGGTTTAGGTCCTGCCATCGCAAGATGTGGGGGTTCGAGTCCCTTCGCCCGCACCAGTCTTTCGCGCGATTCGGCGTGGAGGCTGCGAAACAAATTCCTGAAAAGGCGTGAGATCTGAAATGCAGACTGTCGAGACGTTGAACGAAGGCCTCAAGCGCGCCTACACGCTGACGATCACCGCGAAGGATATCGATTCGCGCGTCGATGCCGAGCTCAAGCGCGTTGCGCCGACGGTGAAGATGCCCGGCTTCCGCCCCGGCAAGGTCCCCGCGAACCTGGTGCGAAAGATGCACGGCGACGCGCTGATGCAGGACGCGCTCAACAGCTCGATCCAGCAGGGCATCCAGGAGCTGATCGCCGAGCAGAAGCTGCGCCCTGCGCTGCAGCCTTCGGTCGAGCTCGCCGACGGCTTCAAGCTGGGCGACGATGCGCAGATCACCGTCACGCTTGAAGTGCTCCCCGATGTGCCGACCCCGGCGATCGACGCGCTCAAGCTCGAGCGCCTGACCGTTCCCGCCGATGACGCGACTGTCCAGGCGCAGCTCCAGAAGTTCGCCGACCAGCAGAAGAAATGGGATGACGCGGCTGAAGGCTATGAAGCCAAGATGGGCGATCTCGTCGTCATGGACTTCGTCGGCAAGGTCGGCGATGTCGCCTTCGAGGGCGGCACCGGTTCCGACATGTCGGTCGAGCTCGGCACCGGCCGTCTGATCCCGGGCTTCGAAGAGCAGGTTGTCGGCGTCAAGACTGGCGACGAGCGCCAGATCACGGTGACCTTCCCCGAGGATTACCAGGCCAAGGACCTCGCCGGAAAGCCTGCGACCTTCGACCTGACGATCACCGCGGTGAAGACTGCCGGCGAGAGCGTGATCGACGACAGCCTCGCGACCTCGCTCGGGCTCGAGAGCCTCGAGCAGCTCACCGGCCTCCTGAAGGGCCAGATCGAGCAGGAGCTCAACGGCCTCACGCGCACCCACATGAAGCGCAAGCTGCTCGACCAGCTCGCCGAGGGACACGATTTCGAAGTGCCGCCGTCGATGGTCGAAGCCGAATTCGACCAGATCTGGCAGCAGCTCCAGCACGAAGCGACGCACGAGGAAGACCCGGCGGCAGCGCTCGCCGAGATGGAATCGGAGCGCGACGATTACCGCAAGATCGCCGAGCGCCGCGTACGCCTCGGCCTGCTCCTGTCGGAAATCGGCCAGGCCAATGGCGTCGAAGTCAGCCAGCAGGAAATGAACCGCCTGATCGCGCAGGCTGCGCAGAACTATAACAATGACGATCGCCAGCGTTTCTTGCAGTACATCCAGCAGGAGCCGATGGCCGCCGCCCAGCTTCGCGCGCCGCTGTACGAGGACAAGGTCGTCGACTTCCTGTTCGAGAAGGCCGAGATTTCGGACCGCGAAGTGACGCGCGAAGAGCTCGAAGCGGCGATCGAGAGCGAAGAAGGCTTCTCGAGCGGCACGCACACGCACGATCACGACAACCACAAGCCCAAGGCGAAGAAGGCAGCTGCCAAGAAAGCCAAGCCTGCAGCCGACGACGCCAAGGAAATGGAAGCGGCTGATATCGAGCCGGCTGCACAGGGCGACGACCTCGTCGAAGCCGAGCCGGTGAAGAAGGCCGCGACCAAGAAGGCGCCCGCCAAGAAGGCGGCACCTGCTGCAGACGATGCCGAGGCCGCTCCGGCCGAGGAGGCTGCTTCGGCACCCGCCAAGAAGCCGGCTGCCAAGAAGAAGGCTGCTGCCGACAAGGCCGAATAAGGCGCAGACCCGCCCGCTCGACTAGATCATCCGTCACCCCGGCCCTGTTCCGGGGTCTCCAGCGCCCCAGACGACACGTCGGGCGGCGCGGGGGACCCCGGCACTAGGCCGGGGTGACGGCGTTCTGGGTGTACGCGGGTGCGGTGAGCGTCGAGGTCGTGACCGTCCGCACAAAATGGTCGAACGCGTTACGATAACGCCCTAAGGCTCACGCATGACACCACGTACCGCCGTCCTGCTGCCCTGCTATAACGAAGGCACCGCCATCGCGCAGACTGTCGCGGCGTTCCGCGCCGCGCTCCCCGATGCGATGATCTATGTCTACGACAATAACAGCCGTGACGACACCGTCGCGGTCGCGCGCGCCGCTGGCGCGATCGTCCGGACCGAGCGGATGCAGGGCAAGGGTAACGTCGTCCGCCGCATGTTCGCCGACATCGACGCCGATATCTATGTCATGGCCGATGGCGATGCGACCTACGACGCCGCTGCGGCGCCCGCCCTGGTCGAGCGCTTGCTCGACGAACAGCTCGACATGGTGGTCGGCAGCCGCGTGACGCAGATCACTGCCGCGTATCGCCGCGGCCACGTGCTCGGCAACAAGGCGATGACGGGCATGCTCGCGCAACTCTTCGGGCGCAGCTTCACCGATATCTTCTCGGGCTACCGCGTCTTTTCGCGCCGTTTCGTCAAGAGCTTCCCGGTGCTGTCTTCCGGATTCGAGATCGAGACCGAGATCAGCGTCCATGCGCTCGAGCTCAAGATGCCGACGGGCGAAATCGAAACCGCCTATTTCGCGCGGCCCGAGGGCTCCGAATCGAAGCTCAGCACGTATCGCGACGGTTTCCGCATCGCGCGGACGATCGTCACGCTCTATCGGATCGAGCGGCCGTTATTGTTCTTCGGGATGATTGCCGGCCTGTTGTCGCTGGGCGTCCTCGCGCTCGGTATCCCGTTGATCGTGACGTATATGCACACGCATCTTGTGCCGCGGCTGCCGACTGCGGTGCTCGTCGTCGGCCTCGCAATTCTCGCTGCGCTGAACATCTTTACCGGGCTGATCCTCGACACGGTGGTGCGTGGGCGGCGCGAAGTCCGGCGGCTCGCCTATCTCAGCCATCGCGCGCCGGGCGGCGACGACCGCCGCTCCGACGCGGTCGGGGCTTGAACTCGTTTCGTGCAGCGCCGATGTATGCGGTTCTAGGGGCATAAAGGACTAAAAGGCTCATCATGCGCAATCCGTTCGACACTGGCGACTTTCTGGCCCCCATCAATGACGGCCTCGTTCCGATCGTCATCGAGCAATCCAACCGCGGCGAGCGCAGCTTCGACATTTATTCGCGGCTGCTGCGCGAACGCATCATTTTCGTGACCGGCGGGGTCGAGGATCACATGGCCTCGGTCATCTCGGCACAGCTGCTCTTCCTGGAGTCGGAGAACCCCAAGAAGGACATCTTCATGTACATCAACTCGCCGGGCGGCGTCGTCACGGCGGGCATGGCGATCCACGACACCATGCAGTACATCCGTCCGCGCGTCGGCACGGTGTGCATGGGGCAGGCCGCCTCGATGGGCTCGTTCCTGCTCGCAGCGGGCGAACCCGGCATGCGAGTCGCGCTGACCAACGCCCGGATCATGATCCACCAGCCTTCGGGCGGCGCACAGGGAATGGCGTCTGATATTCAGATCCAGGCCAAGGAAATCCAGCGAATCAAGAACCGGATGAACGCGCTCTACGCCCAATATACCGGCAAGCCGCTCGAAGAGATCGAACGCGCGATGGATCGCGATACCTTCCTCGAAGCGCATGAGGCGAAGGATTTTGGCCTGGTCGATCAGGTGTTCGACAAGCGTCCGGCATTGCCCGATGATTCGAGCACGCCGCCGGCGCTGACCTCGGCGTAAGCCGGTCGGTTAAGGCTCTGTTGGGCATCGGGGCGTCATACGTACGTCCCGGTGCTGACATCACCGGGTATTTTGGTGATTGTCGGATTGCGCGAGGACGGTCTAGGATACACGTTCCGCATATGCGCGCCTGGTGGCGCCAAGGATGGTTTGAATGACGAAGCTCAGCGGCGGCGACTCGAAGAGCACGCTTTATTGCTCCTTCTGCGGCAAGTCGCAGCATGAAGTCCGCAAGCTCATTGCGGGACCGACGGTGTTCATCTGCGATGAGTGCGTCGAACTGTGCAACGACATCATCCGCGAGGAGACCAAGTCGGCGCTCGTCTCGAAGAAGGATGGCGGCGTCCCCACGCCGCAGGAAATCTGCGACGTGCTCGACGATTATGTGATCGGCCAGAAGCGCGCCAAGCGCGTCCTCTCGGTGGCGGTGCACAATCATTACAAGCGCCTCAACCACGGCCAGAAGGGCGCCGACGTCGAGCTCGCCAAGTCGAACATCCTGCTCGTCGGGCCGACCGGCTGCGGCAAGACGCTGCTCGCGCAGACGCTCGCGCGCATCCTCGACGTGCCCTTCACGATGGCCGATGCGACGACGCTGACCGAAGCCGGCTATGTTGGCGAGGACGTCGAGAACATCATCCTCAAGCTGCTCCAGGCGTCCGACTACAATGTCGAGCGCGCGCAGCGCGGGATCGTCTATATCGACGAGATCGACAAGATCAGCCGCAAGGCCGAGAACCCGTCGATCACGCGCGACGTCAGTGGTGAAGGCGTCCAGCAGGCGCTGCTCAAGCTGATGGAAGGCACCACCGCGAGCGTTCCGCCGCAGGGTGGCCGCAAGCATCCGCAGCAGGAGTTCCTGCAGGTCGACACGACCAACATCCTGTTCATCTGCGGCGGCGCGTTCAGCGGCCTCGAGAAGATCATCGGCGACCGCCTCCAGGGCAAGTCGATCGGCTTCGGTGCCTATGTCGCATCGCCTGAGGAACGCCGTACTGGCGAGACGCTCAAGGCAGTCGAGCCCGAGGATCTGCTCAAGTTCGGCCTGATCCCCGAGTTCGTCGGCCGTCTGCCGGTCATCGCGACGCTAGAGGATCTCGACGTTCCGGCACTGGTGACGATCCTGACCGAGCCAAAGAACGCCCTGGTCAAGCAGTACCAGAAGCTGTTCGACATGGAGGCGGTCAAGCTCGGCTTCACCGACGAGGCGCTTGTTTCGGTCGCGAAGAAGGCGATCGACCGCAAGACCGGCGCACGCGGGCTCCGCTCGATCCTCGAGGGGATCCTGCTCGACACGATGTTCGACTTGCCCGGCATGGACAGCGTCGAGGAAGTGATGATCGACAAGGACGTGATCGAGGGCCGCAAAGAACCGATCCGCGTCTATGGCAAGAAGGAAAAAGCCGGCGCCGGCGCGGCGTAAACGTACCCTGTCCCGCCCCGTCACCGGGGCGGGACATCGGCGGGTGTGATGCGCTCAGCCGCGGCGGGCGTTAAGGTGCTACCCGCTTCTTTCTCCAACTTGTTGCTTGGAGGCCCCGCCCTTCGATCGGCGATCTATCCCTTGCCGCGGCATTCCGGTCTCGCTTTCGCAACCGAACCTGCGAACCTGCCGTGAGACCCGCGCTCAATGCGTGCAGCAGGAGGAAGCGAGATCGGCTCCGCCGCGTCATTCGCATTCGTGTCGGCTTCGGTGGGGACCAACCCGACTCCCGCGTCGCCCCGCTATCCGCTATCGGATCGCGTACGGCATCCGGAACGCACCCCAGTAGAACATGTCCGATCCGCGCGACGGGGAGGGATGCGCGCGTTGGACCACATCGCCACCGGCCCGTAGCCGCTCGTTGCGCCAGGGAAGGGACAAAGGTCATTCCGCTCGGCAGCCTTGGTCGCTTTGCATAGGTCAAAGCCGGGTTGTACATATGAGATCGACATTGTAGACGCTTGTCACAGTTTGGAGGCTGTCGACTTCGTGAAAGCTATCGTGTGCCAAGCGCCCTATCATCTCGTCGTTTCTGAGCGGCCCGAGCCCGTCCTCGGCGCCGGCGAAGTCCTGGTTCGGATCCGTCGCGTCGGACTGTGCGGCACCGACTATCACATCTATGCCGGCCGCCATCCGTACCTCTCCTACCCACGCGTAATGGGCCACGAGCTTGCCGGTGAAGTCGAAGCCGTCGCCGCGGGCTCGTCGTTCGCGGTCGGGCAACGCGTGGCGATCAACCCCTATCTGTCGTGCGGCACCTGTATCGCGTGTGACAACGGCAAACCCAATGCCTGCGTCAACATCCGCGTGCTCGGGGTCCATGCCGATGGCGGGATGTGCGAGCGCATTGCCGTGCCAGAAAGCGCCGTGATCGACGCGACCGGCCTTTCGCTCGATCAGGCGGCGATGATAGAATTTCTTGCGATCGGCGCGCATGCCGTCGCGCGGGCACGGGTGGCATCGGGCGAGCGTGTGCTCGTGGTCGGCGCAGGGCCGATCGGGATCGCCGCCGGTCTTTTCGCGCGACTTGCGGGCGCGCGCGTGATGCTGATCGATACGCGCAGGACACGGCTCGATTATGCGCGGACGCGGCTTGGCTTTGAGGACACCGCGGTAGTGGATGATACCGTTGCCGCCGGGCTCGAGACGCGGACCGGCGGCACGATGTACGACACCGTTTTCGACGCAACCGGCGTGCTTGCGGCGATGACGCAGAGCCTGGCGTACGTCGCACATGGCGGATCGCTCGTGCTGGTCGGCGTCGCGCCGGGCGATCTGGTGTTCGCCGATCCCGAGTTCCACAAGCGCGAGACGACGCTGCTCGCCAGCCGCAACGCGTTGGCGAGCGACTTCGCGCACGTCATCGCGTCGATCAAGGCGGGGACGATCCCGATCGATGCGCTGCACACCGACAGTTTTGCGGCCGACGACATGCCCGAGCGTTTGCCCGAGTTGATCGCCGGCGCGGATCATGTGCTGAAAGCGATCGCGAGCTTTTAGCGCCGCGTCAGGGGTCCGATGGCGCGCCGGGATAGCCCAGCGTGTCGGAAATCGCCGCGGTTGTCGCGCGCAGCAGGTCGCGCGCGGCATCGAGCCCGACCTTTTGCGACCCGTCGATCAGCTCGAGAAACGGGATCGTCAGCGCGGCCATCACGCGGCCGTCGAAGCCGAACACCGGAAAGCTGATATCGGTCACGCCGTGCGTGATCGGGCTTTGCCGGCTGTCATGCCCCGCAGCGCGGATCGCCGCGATTCGTTCGGCGAGGCGGGTGCGATCGGCCGGCGCTTCCTGCTCCGCATCGACCGCCTCGAGGATCTGCTCGCGCCGATGCGGCGCCGAATAGGCGAGCAGGACCTGGCCCGAACAGCTGGTGATGATGTCGATCCGCGCGCCAACGCGCAGCGAGAAGCCGCGTGTGCCGGGTTGTTGTTCGCACGCGACGACGAGACCGTGATCGCGGCTCGCCACCACCAGATGGCACGATTGCCCCGCCGCCGCCGCCAGCCCCTGCATCTGTGGCAACGCCGCCCGCACGAGATTCTGCGCCGGCGTCGCGCGATAGGCGGTCTCGAGCAGCTTGTACGAGACGGTATAGCGATCGGTGTGGATCGATTTGCGGAGATAGCCGAGCCGTTCCATCACGATCACGATGCGGAACAGTTCGCCGACCGATCGGCCGAGGCTCGCCGCCATTTCGCTGACGAGCGCGCCATCGGGATGGTCGGCGAGCAATTCGATGATCTCGAATGCCTTCTCGAGCGCGGGTGCGGCATATACGCCCTTGGGTCCGCTTCGCGTCACAAATGTCCTTTCTGATCCCCACCGCGCCGCCGGATATCAGGTCCCGCTACGCGAAGCCGTATGTCGCAGGAAAGTGCGGGCGCTGGCAATCGGCGATGCACGCCTGCACTGCCAACCCACGGCTCGGGCGATCCAGCGCTTGCGTTATGCGACTGAATTTGCATGGATGAAAGCAACACTTTGGCGGATGCCGCGCCAGCGGTGTACCGTCACGGGAACAGATCGTGGAGCGATGGGACGAGGATGCTGAACGAACGAAACGCCCAGCCGATCGCTGGCGCGCGCCTGTGAGCGATGCGAAGGCCCCGTTGAGGAGCCACGTCCTCCTCCTGGACCTGCAGGATGATCCCGAGGCGATCGCCGCCTATCGGCATTGGCACCGTCCCGGCGGCCCGCCCGCCGCGGTCTCGCGCGCTATCCGCGCCGAGGGGATCGCCGCGCTCGAGATCTGGCAGGTCGCCGACCGGCTGGTGATGATGATGCAGACGACGCCCGATTTCGATCCCGCGCGGAAGGCCGAGCGCGATTCGGCCGACCCGGAAATCCAGGCCTGGGAGACGCTGATGGACCGCTTCCAGCGCCGGTTGCCCTTTGCGGCGGAGGGGCAGAAATGGGTCGATGCCGAGCGGATCTACGCGCTCGACGACCAGCCGTGACGCGCGTGATCGACGCGCACCAGCATTTCTGGTCGCTCGAAACCGAGGGTCACGAATGGCCGACCGCTGCGGACGCCGCGATCCACCGCGATTTCGGGCCCGACGATCTGGCGGGGGCCAGCGCCGGCGTGGCGCTGGCCGGGACGGTGCTGGTCCAGTCGCAGCCGACCGATCGCGATACCGACTGGATGCTCGCGCTGGCGGCGCGCACGCCGTTGGTCCGCGCGGTGGTCGGCTGGGTCGACCTGCTGCATCCGCACGCGCCCGAGCGGATCGTGGCGCTCGCGCGCCAGCCCAAGCTGCGCGGGCTGCGCCCGATGCTCCAGTCGATCGCCGATACCGAGTGGCTGTTGCAGGACGCGCTGACGCCGGCGCTGGAGGCGATGCAGGCGGCGGGCCTCAGACTCGATGCGCTCGTCCAGCCGCGGCATCTGCCGATGCTCGCGACCTTCGTTGCGCGCTGGCCCGATCTACCGATCGTGATCGACCACGCCGCCAAACCCGATGCCGCGACGGTTACGCTCGACCCGTGGCGTGCCGAGATCGCGATGCTTGGCGAACTCGGCCTTCACTGCAAACTTTCGGGCTTGCGGACCGAGCAGGCGCCGGGCCAGCCGGCGGCGGCGCTGATGCCCTATGTCGAGCACCTCGTCGAAATGTTCGGCCCGCGGCTGATGTGGGGCAGCGACTGGCCGGTCGTGCGCTTGTCGGGCGACGACTGGCGCCGCTGGCACGATGACGCACGCCAGCTAGCGGACCGCGCGGGTGCCGATCTGGACCAGCTGTTCGGCGGCGCTGCAGTCGCCTTTTACGGCCTGGACGACTCCCGCAGCGCCTGACCGACGCGCCGCGTCACTGAACGAGCTCGACGCCATACGGCGCCAACGGCAGCGTGCCGGCATAGGCCTGCTTCGACAGCAGTCCGCGCTTCGTGCCACCGAACGAGACGCTGACCGGCGCCTGCGTCGTATTGACGTAGAGCGTCCGGCCGTCGACCACGCGTGCTACGACCCCGGCGGGGGTCTTCGGGCCAGGCTTGATGCCGAGCGACGGGTTGAGCGAGCGCACCAGCGGACCCATCAGCTCCGACTGCGGCGCGGTCGCGACATAGATCGCCTGGCCCTTGCCATAATGGTTGATCGTGATCGCCGGGCTCTTCTGCGGCGTGTTGGCGAAGGTCGCGAGCGGCGTCGCGGTGCTCGGCTCGAGAATCTCGTAATAGGGATCGCTGCCGGTCAGCGTGGCGCCGTTGAAGCTCACCTTGAGCGGTTGCTCGGCGCGATAGAAGGCGTTGGTGCGCACGCCGAACACGTCGCCGAGCCGGCCAGGCAGGGGGGTCTCGAACCATTTGCCCGTCTCGTCGACCTTGGCCGAATAGCCGGTCATGATGACGGTACCGCCACCTGCGACATATTTCCGCACCGCCGCCGCGGTCGGCGCGTCCATCACATAGGCGCTGGGCAGGATCGCGAGCTTGTACTTGTCGAGCGAATCGTGGCCGAAATCGATCACCGCGGCGTCGATATTGTCCTCGAACAGCGGGCGATACGCCGCCTGCTCGAACTTGCTGTAATCGCCCTTGTAATATTCCTGCATCGTGTTGGGGCCGGGGGGCGGGTTGGTCAGCCAATAGCTCTGGTACGAAAAGTTCACCGCGACCTGCGGCGGATCGTAGCGCGGGAAGCCGAGCGTCTTGAGCGTCTCGAACTCGCGCGCGATCTGTGCGAATTCACCGACCTTCCACGATGCCCGGCCGTCATGGTCGACCAGCCCGAACAGCGCCTGCTCCTCGCCGCCGCTGTGCGAGTTGAAGGTCCAGGCGAGGAAACTCTGCGTGTAATAGAGCAGCCCGAAATAGGCCCACATCCGCGATCGCCCGGGCGTGCCGTAATAGCCGCCGCCGCCGGCGGTGAATTCGTTGAACCATACCGGCGTGTCGTGGCCAGCACGATTCGACATCACATCGACCGCGGCGCTGACCGGGTCGCCCGGATAGAAGCCTTGCGCGCCATAGGTCGAAATCTTGTCCCACGCCCGCAGATAGTCGAACCCCTTGGTCCCGGCATTGGGCCAGAAGTTCGAAGCGACGGGCAGATTGGGGGCGTAGTGCTTGCGCACCGCTTCCAACTCTTCGAGCGCGCCGACGGTGTCGTCGGACCAATAGCGGTGGAGGTCGAGATAGCGCTCGTTCGGGCCGGGGCCGCGCTCGTACGGGATATCGACCTCGTCCCACGTATTGATCCGGCGCGACCAGCGCTGCGTCGCCCAGGCCTTGTTAAGCGCCTCGATCGACCCGTAGCGCCGCTTGAGCCAGCCCACGAAGCGCGTCCGATCGGCGGGCGAGTAGGACATGTGCCCATTGCCGATCTCATTGTCATAGCCGAGCGCGATCACCGCCGGATTGTGCGCGTAGCGCTGCATCATCTTCTGCGCGAGCCGCGTCGCGAGGCGGCGATAGTCGGGATCGCTGATATTGTCCCAATAGCGGCTCGCCGCGTTGATCCGCACGCCGTCCTGATTGACGATATCGACCCCGGGATACTTCTTGTGCAGCCAGATCGGCGCGGGCTGGCCGGGGATATCGACGATCACGCGGATCCCGGCGGCATGCATCTGTGCGATCACGTTGTCGAACCATTCGAAGGTGAAGCGGCCTTCCTCGGGCTCGAACGAATCCCACGACAGGTCGCCCATCCGCACCATCGTCATCCCCGCGCCCTTCATGATCGCGATATCCTGGCGGATCTGTTCGGGGCTGCGGTCAACGGGCTGATAGCAGGTGCCGACGAACAGCGCGCCCTCGCCGGGCCATTCCGGATGGCCGGCCGCGCTCTGCGCGCGCGCTGGGGAGGTGGTCGCGTTCGGCATTATACCGGCGGAGATGGCGAGCGCGAGCGCGATACCGGCGAGGCGGGCAGGGCGACGATGCATGGGTGGTCCTTCGTATCGCGTATCGAATGGGGGCGTCAGGCCTGGTGGATCCGGAAGACGCTGGCATGCCGCGTCGGGAGCCGCGCGGGAACGTCGATCGACAGCGCCGTGGCGGTCTGCCGGAAGCGCACCGGCCCGGCGCCGAGCAGATCGACCCCGACCACACGCCCGCGCGCCTGCGGCGACCCGCTGCGCAGCGACGCGATCTCGGTCGTCCCGCGCGGTTCGCCCAGCGTGATCGCGTAGAGCGTCTTGCCCTTGGTCGTGAAGCGGACGTCGCGCGGCGAATAGTCCGCCTTCTCCTTGAACATGCCCTCGACTGCCTCGGTCGGCCCCTCGCCATAGACCGTCCAGGGGCGCGTCCCGTGGATCGCCTCGCCATTGACGGCCATCCAGGCGGCGAGATCGGTCAGCAGGCCGTCGGACTCGGGCGGCAGTGACCCGTCGCCGCTCAACACGACGTTGAGCAGCATGTTGCCGTTCTTGCTGACGATGTCGGCGAGCATCGTGACGATCTGGTTCGACGTCTTGTACGTCTCGGTCTCGTTGTAGAACCAGTCGCCGTTCGAGGTATCGGTCTGCCAGGGGAGCGGATTGATCCCCTTGAGCACGCCGCGCACGACGTCCTGCACCATGCCCTCATTGAAGAACTCGCCGGTGCCGGCATCCTTGCAATTGTACACCGCCTCGAGCCGCCCGGTGCGCGCGATGCTGGTGTTGTAGAGGTGCGCGACCATGCTGCGCCCGACTTCACCGAACGGCAGGCCGCCGTCGAATAGAGCAGATCGGGCTGATAGCCGTCGATCAGGTCGGTGATGCGCTTGAGCCACATCTGATGATAGGCCGGGTCGGTGGTGTACCAGCTCGCCTTGGTGTCAATGAACGGCTCGGTGCGATTGTTGTGATAGAGATCGGCATAGGCGGGATTGGCGCCATCATAGGGAATGCCGAGCTTGGGCCAGAACTGGTCGAAGCCATGGTTGGGATACCACCAGTTATGGCTCGCGCCCAGATGCTCGGAGACGCCGAAGCGCAGGCCCTGACGCTTGGCGGCGGTCTGCCACGTTCCGACAACGTCACGCTTCGGGCCCATCGCGACCGCATTCCAGCGGTTGTGCTTCGAATCCCACAGGTCGAAATTGTCGTGATGCACGCCCATCGACACGAAATATTTCGCGCCGGCCTTGGCGTAGCGCGCCATCAGCGCGTCGGGCTCCCAACGCTCCGCCTTCCAGAGCGGAATGATGTCCTTGTAGCCCTTTTCGGACGGATGGCCGTAAGTCTTGAGATGATGGTCGTAATGCGGGTGGCCCGGGACATACATCCAGCGCGCGTACCAGTCGCCGCGCGCAGGGACGGCCTGCGGGCCCCAATGCGCCCAGATTCCGAACTTCGCGTCCTTGAACCAGTCGGGCGTGGTGTAGGTCGACAGCGATTCGTGCGTCGCGTTGAATTTGCCTTTGCGAAGCGAACCTGCCGCGCTGCTTGGGGCTGCTGCTGCCGCGGGAACGACCCGGCTAAGCGCACCGGCGCCGAGCGCGGCGAGCGGACCGTACAATAGCTCGCGCTTGCTGAAAGTGGGCATGATGTACGCGTCCTCTCCGGCATTACGACCGTGACAATGGATTTCACAGGTGCAATAGAATTCTCTTCAATGCAAGCTGCGTGCGGCTTCGGGGCACAGTCGCGTCCCGAATCACCGCACATCCTAAAGCTGGTTTGCGCTTATAAACATGAGTTTTCATGCGTTCGGTAAGCGCCTATGCGGCTTCAGGAATACGATAGCGCCATGAGCGAGGGGATCCGATGCGAAAAGATATAAGCGTTACGCCGGCTATTGTGGGTCTGGCGATGCTCGCCGCAACGGTCGCGGCGCAACCCGCGCTCGCTGCCCCGGAGCGGGTCGTCAGCGTCGATGTCGCGAAGGCGCAAGGACCCGTCGACCGCTTCTACGATCTGTCGGTCGGATCGGATTATCCCGGCACGCTGATGCGCGCCGACAGCCAGGCGCAGCTCAAGACCGCGACCGACGAGCTCGGTTTTCGCTACCTTCGTTTCCACGCGATTTTCCACGATGTGCTCAAGACGGTGCGCGTCGAGAACGGGCGGACGGTGTATGACTGGACTGGCATCGACCGCCTGTATGACGATATGCTGCGGCGGCACATCAAGCCGTTCGTCGAGCTCGGCTTTACCCCGGACGCGCTCAAGACCTCGGATCTGACGATCTTCTATTGGAAGGGCAACACGTCACATCCGCGGCTCGACGGCTGGGCAGCGCTGATCGATGCTTTCGCGCGGCACCTGCAACAGCGGTATGGCGCCGCCGAAGTCCGCAGCTGGTATTTCGAGGTGTGGAACGAGCCCAACCTCGACGGCTTCTGGGAGAAGGCCGACAAGCCGGCCTATTTCGAATTGTACGACGTCACCGCGCGCACCCTGAAGAAGGTCGATCCCGCGCTTCGCGTCGGCGGTCCGTCGACGGCGGGCGCGGCCTGGGTGCCCGAATTTCTCGAGCATGTCGCCAAGAGCGGCGCGCCGGTCGATTTCGTCACCACCCACACCTATGGCGTCGAGGGCGGTTTCCTCGACGAACAGGGCAAGAGCGACACCAAGCTCTCGCCCGCGCCCGATGCGATCATCGCTGACGTCCGCAAGGTCCGCGCCGAGATCGCGGCATCGCCCTTTCCGAAACTGCCGCTCTTTTTCACCGAGTGGAGCACGAGCTACACCCCCCGCGACCCGGTCCACGACAGCTATGTCAGCGCGCCCTATATCCTGAGCAAATTGAAGGCGGTCGAGGGCAGCGTCCAGGGCATGAGCTATTGGACCTATAGCGATCTGTTCGAGGAACCGGGTCCACCGACCGCGCCGTTCCAGGGGGGCTTTGGCCTGATGAACCCGCAGGGCATCCGCAAGCCCGCCTGGTTCGCCTACAAATATCTCAACGCGCTGCGCGGCAAGGCCGTGCCGACGGTCGACGCCAACAGCTGGGCGGCCACCGAGGGGCGGCGCACGAGTGTCGTGGTGTGGGACTGGCACCAGCCCGACCAAAAGGTCAGCAACCGGCCGTTCTACACCAAGCTGGTCCCGACGGAGCACCAAGCGCCCGCCGCGGTGCAGTTCGCCGGCCTCGCTCCCGGCCGCTATCGGCTGCGGACCTATCGGACCGGCTATCGCCATAACGATGCCTATTCGGCCTATATCGACATGGGCCTGCCCAATGCGCTGAGCGCGGCGCAAGTCGCGCAGTTGCAGGCGGTGACGCAGGACAAGCCCGAGCAGGACCGCGTCGTGCAGGTCGGCGCGGGCGGGCGCTACGCCGCCACCGTGCCGCTCGACACCAATGACGTCGTGCTGGTGACGCTCGAGCCCGCGCGCGGCTGAGCCGCCTGCGTCGGACCGTTTTGAGAGATGTTTGGAGAATGATGATGCGCAGCACCAACCCCCGTCGCGGCTCGATCGCGGCGCTGTTGTCGACCGGCCTGCTGTTTGCCGGCTGCTCAGCGGCTTCGGCGCAGGCATCGCACGAGCTGCCGCGGATCGAGAGCCGCAACGGCCGCCACGCGCTGATCGTCGACGGTGCGCCGTTCTTCATGCTCGGCGCGCAGGTCAACAATTCGAGCAACTATGCCGAGCCGCTGGCGATGGCGTGGCCGGTGCTCGACCGGATCGGCGCCAATACCGTCGAGGTGCCGATCGCGTGGGAGCAGGTCGAGCCGAAGGAGGGCAGCTTCGACTTCAGCTTCCTGCAGACCCTGCTCGACCAGGCGCGCAGCCACGACAAGCGCGTCGTCCTGCTGTGGTTCGGGACGTGGAAGAACACGTCGTTCTCCTACACCCCCGATTGGGTCAAGCTCGACAATCGCCGCTTCCCGCGGATGAAGACCAAGGATGGCAAGGATCACGGCGTGCTCAGCGCGCACGGCGCAGCGACGCTCGCCGCTGACAAGCGCGCTTTCGTTCAACTGATGACCTATCTGCGCGATCACGATCCGCAGAATACCGTCATCATGGTGCAGGTCGAGAATGAGACCGGCAGCTACAAGAACCCGCGCGACTTCTCGGCGAGCGCCGATGCGCTGTTCGCCAAGCCGATCCCCGCCGCGCTGGCGAAGCGGGTGCACAAGACCGGCAGCTGGAGCGCGGCGTTCGGCGCGCAGGCCGACCGGGCGTTCAACACCTGGTATGTCGGCAGCTATGTCAACGCGATCGCCGCGGCGGGCAAGGCGGTCAAGCCGCTGCCGATGGACGTCAACGCCTCGCTCTCGGGCCCGTCGAACGTCCCCGATCCCTACGGCGTGGCGAGCGGCGGGCCACAGCAGGATGTGCTCGACATCTGGAAGGCCGCAGCGCCCGCGATCGATCTCCAGGCCCCCGACATTTACGACAAGACCAGCGGCAACGTGATCAAGTATCTCGATCAATACGCCCGCGCCGACAATGCACTGATGGTCCCCGAAATGGGCAATACGCGCGATTTCGCGCGCTTCTTCTGGCCGACGCTCGGCCGCGGGGCGATCGGCTTCGCGCCGTTCGGCATGGACGATACGGGCTATGCCAATTACCCGCTCGGCGCGGCCGATCTTTCGGCGACGACGCTCGACGCCTTCGCGCTGCCCTACGCCGCGGTCGGATCGATGCTGCGCGACTGGGCGAAGATCGCCTTCGAGAAACCGACCTGGGGCGCCGCCAAGCCCGACGACGGTGCCAAGCAATCGACGCGGATGGGCGACTGGACGATCACCGCCGCGTGGGGCGAATGGCAGTTCGGCATGAAGGATTGGGAGTGGCTCAAGGGCGATGCGCCGCCGTGGGACAAGCAGCCGGTCGGCGGCGTCGCGGTCGCGCAACTTTCGGCGGACGAATTCCTGGTGATGGGCGACCATGTCCGCGTTTCCTTCGCGGGTGCCCCCGGCACCCCGGCGAACGGGATCGTCGTCCGCGTCGAGGAGGGACGGTTCGACAAGGGGCGCTGGGTGATGAAACGGGTCTGGAACGGCGACCAGACCGATTACGGGCTCAATCTGGTCGCGCATCCGCAGGTGCTGAAGGTGACGATGGGACGCTATCGCTAGCCGCGATGGCGTCGGGTCGCCCGAGCGCGACGCGCACCGCGCGCGTCAGCGCCTCGCGGTCGTACGGCTTGGCGAGCACGATCGTGCGCGCGTCGGCAAGGTCCGCCACGGCGGCCGCGTCGCCGGTGGCGAACACGATCCCGATCTGCGGCCGCAGCGCGCGGGCGCGCGCGGCGAAGTCGGGGCCGTCCATTCCCGGCAGGTTGACGTCGGTCACCAGCACGTCGATCGCCGCGGTCTGCAACGCCATCGTCGCATCCTCCGCGCTCGCCGCCTCGACCACGCCGATGCCGGTCGCCTCTAGCATTGCCGCGGTATCGGCGCGGATCAGGGCATCGTCCTCGACCAGCAACGCCATCGGCCGCGCCGAGGATGCCGGATCGGCGGACGGCAGTGCTGCGGGAGCGCGACGTGCGCGCTGTCCGGCCAGCACCTGCTCGAACTTCCGCGCGAGCGCCTCGCGCGTATAGGGCTTCGAGAGCAGGTCGACCCCGGCATCGAGCTTGCCGCCGTGGACGATCGAATTCTCGGTATAGCCCGAGGTGAACAATACGGCGAGCTCGGGCAGCCGTTCGCGCGCGCGTCGGGCGAGTTCGGGGCTCTTCAACGTGCCGGGCATGACGACGTCGGTGAACAGCATGTCGATCGGGATGCCGCTCTCGATCACGCTCAGCGCACTGCCGGCATCGACCGCCTTGAGCACCTGATAGCCGAGCTCGCCGAGCAGCTCGACGACGGTGGCGCGGACTTCGTCATCATCCTCGACCACCAAGACGGTCTCGGTCCCACCAACGATCGGCCCGGCGGTGGTCTCGACCTCGAGATCCTCCGCTGCGGCCGCGCGCGGGAGATACAGCTTGATCGTCGTGCCCTCGCCAAGCTCGGAATAGATCGCGACATGCCCGCCCGACTGTTTGACCAGACCGTACACCATCGACAGGCCGAGCCCCGATCCCTTGCCTTCGCTCTTGGTCGAGAAGAACGGCTCGAACACCTTGTCGATGATCTCGGGGGCCATGCCGGTGCCGGTGTCGCTCACCGCGAGCATGACATATTGGCCGGGCGTGACTTCCGAATGGATGCGGGCATAGGCGTCGTCGAGGCTGGCATTGCCGAGCTCGATCGTGAGCTTGCCCTGGCCATCCATAGCGTCGCGCGCGTTGATCGCGAGGTTGAGCAACGCATTCTCAATCTGCGCTGGATCGACGAAAGTGTTCCAGAGCCCGCCGCCGACGATCGTCTCGATCTCGATCGCTTCGCCGATCGCGCGGCGCAGCATGTCGTCCATCCC
Source organism: Sphingomonas sp. UYP23 (assembly GCF_054059235.1). Taxonomy (NCBI): domain Bacteria; kingdom Pseudomonadati; phylum Pseudomonadota; class Alphaproteobacteria; order Sphingomonadales; family Sphingomonadaceae; genus Sphingomonas; species Sphingomonas sp. UYP23. The sequence continues at coordinate 4,491,618 of NZ_JBSSBX010000001.1, read as the reverse complement.
GCGCACGAAGCGGGTGACATTGATGACCTTGGGCTCGAGCGCCTGTCGGCGGCCGAAGGCGAGCAGCTGCGCGGCGAGCTTGGCACCGCGCGACACGCCCGCCATCGCATTGGTGACGCGTTTTTCCGCGCGCGCGTTGCCCGCGACATCGAAGGCAAGCAGCTGGAGATTGCCCGAGACGACTTGCAGCAGATTGTTGAAATCGTGCGCCACGCCGCCCGTGAGTTTGCCGATCGTCTCCATCTTCTGCGATTGGGCGAGCACCGCCTCGGTCTGGCGACGTTCCTCGATCTCCTGAATGACGCGCGCCTCGAGCGTCTCGTTGAGGTGACGCAGCTCCGCCTCGGCGCGTGCACGGTGCGCGGCTTCGCGTTCGAGCGCCTCGGCGCGGCGGACGCGGTCCTCGATGTCGAACACCATGACGTGGAAGCCCGGCACTGAACCGTCGGCCTCGACGCGCGGGATATAGCGGATTTCGGCGCGCCGGGCGCCATCGGCATGCGGCATCGCGTCGTCGACGGTGATATCTTCGCCGGCGAGCGCGCGTTCGATCAGCGGAGCGCGTCTGCGGTAGAGCTTGTCGCCCATCACTTGGCGGACCGACCGGCCGATGATCTCGCTGCGGGGCCTGCCGGTCCAGGCTTCGTAATAGCTGTTGGCGAAGCGATAGATCTGGTCGCGATCGATATAGGAGATGAGGATCGGCATCGCGTCGGTGATCGTGCGCAGCTCGGCTTCGCGCCAGGCGAGCAGACGCTGTGCCGCGACCTTCTCGGTATTCTCGATGACGGTGCACATCACCCCGCCGACCTGGCCGGCGTCGTCATAGACCGGGGTGTAGAACAGATCGAACACCACCGCTTCGGGTGCGCCGTAGCGATGGAGCACCATCGTCTGGTCGCGGAGCGCTTGAACCTCGCCGCGAAATCCGGCTGCCAGGATCTCGCGGTTGAAATCCCAGATCTCGGGCCAGATCTCGCGCACCCTGCCACCCAGCGCACGCGGATGGTTGTCGCCGGCGATCGCGCTATAGCCGTCATTATAGAGCATGACCGGCTCGCGGCCCCACATGACGACCTTGGCGACCGGCGAATTGACGATGTTGTTGACCGTCGCGCGCAGCGCCGCGGGCCAGGTGGCGAGGCTGCCGAGCGACGTGCCCGACCAGTCGCGCGCGCGGATCAGCGCACCGCAGGCGCCGCCGCCGATCAGCCAGGGGGTTGCCGAGTTCACGCCGGGGGAGCGCCCAGCGCGCAGCAGACTTACCGCTGCGCGCACCGCATCGTCGGCCGTAGCATAGTCACCCTGCGCGACGCGCGCTTCGATGAACTGGTCGAGCTCGGGCGAGAGCGAGACGGTGCGAGACGGTGGCGTGGACATGGCAACCCTTTGCAATGCCGCTTGGCTGTGTCAACTGATCGCCCGGTCGGGCCGGATCCGTCAAGCCCACGCCCCCCCCCCCAGCGGATGAGCGACCGGGCAGGACGGGGCGGTCGGCAGCGGGCGTACGGCCATCGGTAGCGGGAGAAGAATGGTGCGGAACGGTCCTCTTTCGCGTGCCATCGGCGTCTCATTGCTGGCCTTCGCCGCTCCGGGGGCAGCCCAGCTTGCCCCGCCCGTTGCGATCCCCACCTATACGCCGCCCGCGGTCAGCAAGGCGCAGAGCGCGGGCGCCATCCATATTTCGAGCCGCCCCGCGCCTGTGCCGATCGTGCTGGCGGTCTCGCCAAGCGGGTCGGACGACGGCGACGGCAGCGCGGCCAGGCCGTTCGCTACGCTGGCGCGCGCGCAGGACACGGTCCGGCGGCTCAACGGGGACCATGACGTGACCGTGCAGCTGGCTGACGGAGTCTATCGGTTGAAAGCGCCGCTGCGCTTCACGGCGGCGGATGGCGGGCAACGGGGGTTCACCGTGCGCTGGGAAGCGGCGCCGGGCGCGCATCCGGTCGTTTCGGGCGGGACGCCGGTGACAGGCTGGACGCTGGCCGATCGCAAGCGCGGTATCTGGGTGGCCGACATTCCCCACGGGGTCGATCCGCGCCAGCTCTGGGTCGGCGGCCACATGGCGCCGCGCGCTGCGGTTCGCGCGCCGCGCACAGCCTTCCGCTTCGACAAGAGCGGGATCGAGATCGTTGATCCGGCCTGGCGGTCGCTCGCCAGACTCCCCGATCAGACGCGGGTCGAAGTCGAGGCGACGGGATGGTTCACCGATCGCCACGCGATGGTCGCGCGGATCGACGGCGATCGCATCGTCATGCAGCAGCCCGGCTGGCGCAACAATCTGGTCGGGTACGATACCTTCGCGCGCTCGGTCTGGGGTGACAATGCCGCGCTGTTCTTCGTCAACGCGCTCGCTTTCCTGCGCGAGCCTGGCCAATGGTATGCCGATCCCGCCGCGGGCAAGCTCTATTACAAGCCGGCCGCCGGCGAGGATATGGCCCGGCTCGACGTGGTGCTGCCGCGGCTCGAACGGCTGCTGTCGATCGCCGGCAGCTATGATGCGACGATCAAGGACCTGCAATTCCGCGGGCTGAGCTTTCGCCACACCAGCTGGCTGCTGCCCTCGGGCCCCGAAGGTTATGCCAGCCAGCAGAGCGGATCGTTCCTTCGGGCTATCCGGAAGATCCGGTGCGCGATTGCTCATGGGGCTGTCGCGGCTTCGAAGCGATGCGCAACCGCTGGCGGCAGCAGCCTGCCGCGGTCCAGGTCGCTGCGGCGACGCGGATCGTGTTCGATCACGACGAATTCACCCAGCTCGGCCAGATCGCGCTCGGCATCGGCAACAATCCCGACGCCAATGCCAGCGGGATCGGCCTGGGTACGAGCGCGATCGAGGTGCGCCGTTCGCGCTTCACCGATCTTGCCGGCGGGGCAATCATGGTTGGGGGCGTACAGCCCGATGCACACCATCCGTCGCAGCCCGCAATGGGGGTGGGCGACATTGTGATCAGCAACAATGTGGTGCGCACCGTCTCGCAGCAGTATCGCGAGCAGGCCGCCATCCTCGTTACCTATGGCAGCGGGACCGTGATCTGGCATAACGACGTGTCCGCCGCACCGTATGACGGGATCGATATCGGCTGGGGCTGGGGGGCGAACGATCCCGGCGGCAATGCGGCCTATTTTACCGCCGATCGCGGCTATTACGACCAGCCCGGCAATCTGGTGTACGACACGCCCACGACGCTGCGCGATACCGTCGTGGTCGGGAACCGCGTCCATGACGTGAAGCAATGGTTTCCCGACGGCGGCGCGATCTATCATCTCTCGGCCTATCCTGGCGCGATCATCGCCGAAAACCATATCTACGATATCAAGGACGGGATCGCGCTCTATCTCGACGAGGGGTCGCGCTACGTCACGCTGCGCGACAATGCGATCAGCAACGTCGCCGTCTGGCTCAACATGAATTCGCAGGACCAGCTCGCACCGCGGCGCACCGCGATGGACAATCTCGCGATCGGCAACTGGCACGATAGTGGCAAACGCACCGGCCAGTGGACGCCGTATCTGAACAATCGCGAGATCGACACGGTGACGGTTGCGAACGGCGCATGGCCCGACGCGGCGCAAGCTGTCATCGCCAAGGCCGGGATCGAACCCGGGCGCCAGTAACGGCGCACCTCCGCGAATCGGGGCCGCGTTCCTACCCCCGCAATCGCCCCGCACGATCCCAAAACGCCCATCTGTCGGAGCTTCGCGCTGTCCCGACCCGTTCGGCATGCGCGCTCGACAGGTCCAAATTGGGCGACCCAGAAGCCAATCGCTTAGCACTTATAAATTTCTGTTTTCATATGTGATGATGTCGTCTATCTCATCCTCAAGTCCAGACAGGACAATCAGGGAGGGGATTCGATGAGGGACAGCGTACGGATTTTGGCGAGTGTCTCGGGGCTGGCGATCGGCATCTGGAGTGTCGCCGCGGCGCAGGCGCAGACGACCCCGCCGCCGCAGACAAGCGGCCCGGCCGCAACACCAACCACCGCCGCGCCGCAGCCGCCCGAAGCGGACCCGGCCGATATCGTCGTCACCGGACTGCGCGGGAGCCTCGCTTCGGCGCAGGCAATCAAGCGCAATTCCGAGCAGATCGTCGATTCGATCACCGCGCAGGACATCGGCAAGTTCCCCGACACCAACATCGCCGAATCGCTCCAGCGCATCTCCGGCATCCAGATCCAGCGTAACCTCGGCGAAGGCAGCACGGTCGCGATCCGTGGCCTCAGCGAAGTGCGCACCGAACTCAATGGCCACGACATCTTCACCGCGAACGGCGGGTCGGTCTCGCCTTCGACGAAGTCGGGCCCGACCTGCTGTCACGCGTCGACGTCTTCAAGAATCCCTCGGCGGAGATGATCGAAGGCTCGCTCGGCGGCACGATCGATCTGCGCACGCGCAAGCCGTTCGACGCTCCGGGGCAGATCATCGCCGCGACCGTCTCGGGCACCGAATATGATCTCGCCAAGAAGAAGGGCTGGGGCGGCTCCGCGCTCTACAGCAATCGCTGGCATACCGGCCTCGGCGAGATCGGCGTGCTGGTGAACGGCTCGTATCAGCGATCGTTCTTCCGTCAGGATCTAGACCAGGTCGAGCCTTACAACATCCACGGCCCGAACGCAGATCCGGGCGGCGCGCCGGTGCAGTCGTCGCTCGTGCCCGGTTTTGCCGGCCAGAACGTCCAGGTTCAGAAAGGCGGCGGCTTCAACGTCGCGCAGGGCGATCGTCGGCGGCAGAGCATTTCGGGCGTGCTGCAATGGCGCCCGGCCGACACTGTCGAGGCCTATGCCCAGGTCCTGAGCACGACCTACAAGTTCACCGACACCGGCGTCGCCTATTTCGCGTCGGACGACGGCGCCGCGCCGACCGGAACCTATACCGTCGCCAACGGGATCGCGACCTCGGGGGCATTGTCCAATCCGGGCGGTCTGTCGGTCACCTATGGGTCGAACCGCAAGACGCGCACGACCGACATCACCACTGGCGTGAAATGGTCGGTCACCGATCGGCTGAAGGTGGTGTTCGACTATCAGCACATCGATTCGACCGTGAAGCAGGACTCCCTCAATCTTTACATCACGCCGTACACCAAGTCCGGCGGCGTCGCGGGGCTGTTCAACCAGAGCTACAATTACGCGTTCGACAATCGCGGCAAGTTCCCGACCCAACTCGCGACCGATCCGGTCACCGGTGGGCCGTCGAACTTTTTTGCCAATACCGCCAATTATGGCTTCACCGCCTATCAGCCCGATCGCGTCAGCAATTCGGCGATCGGCAATACGCCGCGGCTCGACCTGACCTGGGATTTCGACGACGGCGGCTTCCTCAAGTCGCTCAGCGCGGGCGTCCGCTACAGCAGCAAGACTGCGATCAACCGCGACACCAACGTCAACAACTGGACGACGATCGGCGGCACCTGCGCAAGCTATTCGACCGCAGCGAACTGCTACCTCGTCTCGGCGCATCCCGAAGTCGTCGAGAACAATCCGGGGCAGGCAACGCTGCTGCGCGGGAGTGGCTCGAACGCGGTGTTCGGCCCGATCCTGCAATGGAATTTGTACGATGCGCTCCATCCGGACTCGGCGTTCGCGCATATCAAGGCGATCAGCGGTCAGAATGCCGCCTTCGGCTCGCTCGACGATCCGACGCAATCGACCACCAGCCGGGTCAGCGAGAAGGATTATTCGGCCTATGCGCGCGCGGCGTTCGGCACGCATCTCGCCGGGATGGACGTGGATGGCAATGTCGGCCTGCGCTACGTCAAGACCGACGCATCGGCCTCCGGCTTCCAGATCCTGACCTATCGCACCGCGGGCGCGACCGGTTCGACCAGCACTTCGGTGGTGCAGCCTTATAGTGGCGGTCGCAGCTACGACACCTTCCTGCCGAGCGTGAACGTCCGGCTGCATGTCACGCCCAAGCTGCAGGCGCGGTTCGCTTTCTCGAAGAACATCTTCCGCCCGACCTTCGCTCAGCTGAATCCGACGTTTACGCTCTCGCCCAATTATAACGGATCGAGCGGAACGCCGCTGACGGTCAATTCGGGCGCCGCATACAATGCCGTGACCAACCCCTATCAGGGATCGGGCTCGGTCGCGGGTAACCCGAACCTCAAGCCAGAGCGGGTGACGTCGTTCGATGCCGCGGCGGAATGGTATTTCGAGCCTACGGGCTATGTCTCGGTCACGCTGTTCCGCAAGAACCTGCGCGACATCATCGATACGCGGACCTCGCTGCAGACACAGACGATCGCCGGCGTCGGGGCGGTCCAGTTCAACGTGAGCGCGGTGACCAACGTGACCAAGGGCTTCGTCCAGGGGTTCGAAGTCGCTGGGCAGAAGTTCTTCGACTTCCTGCCGGGGCCGCTTTCGGGCTTCGGCGTTTCGGCGAACTTCACGCTGGCGGACAGCGACGCCGGCACGCTCGCTTCGGGCAATGTCGGGTCGCAGACGCAGTTCAAGGTGCCGCTGATCAACCTGTCGCGCACAAGCTACAATTTGATCGGGCTTTACGACAAATACGGGGTCACCGCGCGCGTTGCATACAACTGGCGCTCGAAGTTCCTCGACTCGGTCAGCGAGAACGGGGCGGCGACCTTGCCGATCTACTTCAAATCGTACGGCTCGCTCGACGCCTCGATCGGCTATCAGCTCAACCGCTACGCCTCGATCACGCTCGACGGCCAGAACCTCTCGGACTCGGTCAACAAGAGCTATCAGGGCGATCCCAATCTCCTGCGCAACTACCAGATCAACGACCGCCGCGTCTCGATCCGGCTGCAGGTCCGCTATTGATGGCGCGGTCGGCGCTTGACGCCGCCGCCATCTGACTCTCCCCTCCTGGCGGTCGTGTCCCATAGCGGGCACGCCGCCACTTTTTTTGGAGCAAGCTGTGATGCGTGACGGGCCGGTCAGATCGGTTGCCATCGTCGGTGGCGGCACCGCGGGCTGGATGGCGGCGGCGGCGCTCGTGCGCAACTTCGCGGCGGATCGGCTCACGGTGACGGTGATCGAATCGCCCGAGATCGGCACCGTCGGGGTCGGCGAGGCGACCATCCCGCCGATCCTGCAATTCAACGCGCTGCTCGGGATCGACGAGGACGAACTCGTCCGCCGGACGCAGGCGACCTACAAATTGGGGATCGAGTTCCGCGATTGGGGCGCGATCGGCGAGCGCTACTTCCATCCCTTCGGACGCTATGGCGCCGATCTCGGCGGGGTCGCCTTCCACCATCACTGGCTGCGGACGCGTGAGGGGGCGTGGTCGGAGTATTCGTTGCCCGCGGTCGCCGCGCGCGAAGGAAAATTCGCGCGGCCGTCGGATGACCCGCGCAGCGTGCTGTCGAACATCTCCTACGCGCTGCAGTTCGATGCCGCTCTGTACGCCGATTTCCTGCGCGAGCTGGCGATCGGGCAGGGCGTGCAGCATGTCGAGGGTCGCGTCGTCGATGTGCGGCTCGACGGCGAGACGGGCTTTGTCGAAGACCTCACGCTCGCCGACGGGCGCGTCTGCCGGGCAGACCTGTATATCGATTGTTCGGGGTTCCGCGGCCTGCTGATCGAGCAGGCCCTTCAAACCGGCTATGTCGACTGGTCGCACTGGCTGCCGATGGACCGCGCGATCGCGGTGCCGACCGCCACGACCGAAGCGCCGACCCCGTACACGCGCGCGACGGCCGGCTCGGCAGGGTGGCGCTGGCGGATCCCGCTCCAGCATCGCACCGGTAACGGCCACGTCTATGCCAGCGGCTTTATCGGGGAGGACGCGGCGACTGCGCAATTGCTCGGCGCGCTCGATGCGCCGACGCTGGCCGAGCCGCGGCATCTGCGCTTCACCACGGGCCGGCGACGGTTGTCGTGGAACCGCAACGTCGTCGCGCTAGGGCTTGCCTCGGGGTTTATCGAGCCGCTCGAATCGACCAGCATCCATCTGATCCAGCGCGGCATCGCGACGTTGATGTCGCTCTTTCCGAGCAACGGGTTCGCCGCGCCCGAGATCGATCTCTACAACAGCCTGATGCGCAGCGAGATCGAGGCCGTGCGCGACTTCGTGATCCTGCATTACAAGCTGACGCGGCGTGACGATTCCCCGTTCTGGCGCCACACGCGCGCAATGGCGGTGCCAGACAGCCTGGCACAGCGCCTCGCGATCTTCGACAATCTCGCCCGGGTGATCCTCGATCCGTCCGAGCTGTTCCGCGAGCCGAGCTGGCTTGCCGTGCTGCTCGGCCAGGGCGCGCTGCCGCGCGGGCACGACCCGCTCGCCGACGGATTGCCCGAGGGCGCGGTCCGCGCGCAGTTGCAGCGGATGCGCGGGGTGATCCGCCAAGGCGCCGCGGTGCTGCCGAGCCATGCCGATTTCCTGAGCGGCGTCCGCGCCGCGTCATCCGCCCGGAGTTGAAACGATGACCACCCTGACACGCCGGACGATGGTCGGCGCCGGTCTTGCACTGCCGACCGCGGCGGCGATCCTGCCTGCGCGCGCGCGCCAGACGCGAGCCGGCGACGAACGCGCGCCTGCTGACGTCCAAGCCGCGCTTGCACCGCGCGAGCGCCTCCGGTTCGACACGGGCTGGCGCTTCGCCCTCGGCCACAGCACCGATCCGACCAAGGATTTCGATTTCGGCTTCGGCCAGGCCGATTTCTCGAAGACCGGGATCATCAAGATTGCCAAGGCCGATTTCGACGACAAGGCGTGGCGCACGGTCGATTTGCCGCATGATTGGGCGGTCGAATTGCCCTTCGTCGATGACGACAAGGGCGAGGGCGATGCGCAACTCCGCTCGCACGGCTATCGACCGCTCGGGCGACGCTATCCGGCCACCAGCGTCGGCTGGTATCGGCGCAGCTTCGCGGTACCCAAGAGCGATCTCGGGCGGCGTATCACGATCGAATTCGACGGCGCGATGCGCGACGTGCTGGTGTTCGTCAACGGCTGCTTCATCGGCCGCAACACCAACGGATACGCGCCGTTTGCCTTCGATCTGACCGACTTTCTCGACTATGGCGGGACCAACGCCATCGCGGTCCGCGTCGATGCAAGCTTCGGCGACGGCTGGTTCTACGAAGGTGCCGGCCTCTATCGCCACGTTTGGCTGCGCAAGACCGACCCGGTGCATTTCGGTGCGTGGGAGACGGTGGTGCGCGCGACACCCGGCGCGGGCGGGGCCATGCTCGACCTGTCGACGATCGTCGAGAACGCCGGACGCGTGGCGGCCGATGCCGCGCTGGACTGGACGATCGTCGATGCGCAAGGGGCTGTCGTCGCGCGCGCCACGGCCCCCGCACAGGCGATCGCGCCGGCCGGATCGGCGAGCTACCGTGCGAGCGCGCGTGTGGTGGATCCAGCACTGTGGTCACTCGAGACGCCGCATCTCTACACCGCGGTGGTCAAGGTCGTCGCGAACGGCACGCTGCGCGATGCCGAGCGCATCAGCTTCGGCATCCGCAGTGCACGTTTCGATGCCGATCGCGGCTTCTTTCTTAACGACGTTCCGCTCAAGATCCAGGGGACCTGCAACCATCAGGATCATGCCGGGGTCGGCGCTGCCTTGCCCGACCGACTGCAGACCTACCGGCTCGAGGTGCTGAAAGGCATGGGCTGCAATGCGGTCCGCTCGTCGCACAACATGCCGACCCCCGAATGGGTCGAGGCGTGCGACCGGATGGGCGTGATGCTTTTGTGCGAGACGCGCCAGCTGAGCTCGAACTCGAGCGGCATGGCCGAGCTCGAGCTGATGGTGAAGCGCTTCCGCAACTCGCCGTCGATCATCGGCTGGTCGATCGGCAACGAGGAATATATTCTCCAGCAAGGCGCCCTCGCGCCGCAGGGCGCGCGGATCGCGCAGGCGATGGTCGACCGCTGCCACGCCCTCGATCCGACCCGACCGGTCACCGCGGCGGTCAACTGGAACAACGAGGCGGGCGTGTCAGAGCCGCTCGATATCGTCGGGTTCAACTATCACCCCGAATTTCCCGAGCCGTTCCACAAGAAATTCCCGAAGCGCCCGATCTATGGATCGGAGACCTCAAGCGCGATCGCGACGCGCGGCGAATATCGTACCGATGCTGCGCGCCATACGATGAGTTCCTACGACGGCGTGGTCGGCTGGGGGACGACGCCCGAGCAATGGTGGAGCCAATATGGCGCGCACGACTGGCTCGCCGGCGGGTTCGCCTGGACCGGCTTCGATTATCGCGGCGAACCCACGCCCTATTCGTGGCCGTCGAACGCCTCGCAATTCGGGATCGTCGACCTGTGCGGTTTCCCCAAGGATTATTATTATTACTACAAGGCGTGGTGGGGCAAGGCACCGAGCCTGCATCTCTTCCCGCACTGGAATTGGGCGGGCCAGGAGGGCAAGCCGGTCTCGGTCTGGGTCTATTCCAACCTCGACGAGATCGAAGTGCTGCTCAACGGGCAGAGCCTCGGCCGCAAGCCGATGCCGCGGCTGAAGCATGGCGAATGGCAAGTGCCCTATGCGCCCGGGGTGATCGAGGCGATCGGTCGTCGCGATGGCCGCATCATGCTGCGCGAGCGGCGCGAGACGACCGGGCGGGGGCAGCGTCTGCGGCTGACCGCCGACCGGACGACGATCGCGGCGGACGGGCGCGATGTCGCGATGCTGACGGTCGACCTGCTCGACGCGCGCGGTCGCGCAGTCCCGACCGCGAACGACGCGCTGCGCTTCCGCGTGTCGGGCGCGGGCAAACTGATCGGTGTCGGCAACGGCAACCCCAACAGCCTCGAAAGCGACACCGTGCCGCAGCGCATGCTGTTCAACGGGCTTGCCCAGCTGATCGTCCAATCCACCGGTCGGCCGGGGGCGGTCATGCTCGAGGCATTCGCGGACGACGGGAACGCGCTCACGCCCGCGTCGATCCGGCTGACCGCGGCGCGGATCTAAGGAAGCCGGTCGTCTGGCTCGCAATGGTCAATCGAAAACTTCGTGTGGAAGACTGTTTCGAGCGCGAACCTTAGGCCGAGAAGGTTACCCACACGACGCAGCGTGGTTGCGCAGATACTTCTAGCGCTGCGGTGCGCTGGCCCCAGTCATAAGCGGGTCGTAAATTGCGCTTTTTTAAGAAGTATCGAGCCACGCTCGCGTTGCTTTCCTGCAACACCAGCATTTTTGTCGCAGAAAAGCCTCTTCACATCGGCGCACCGTCATTTGTTTCGCATTGCGATCAGAATACTGAACGTTACGTCAGCTATCTATGCCTTTACGCAAAACAGCCGTAAACTCACTGCGACCATAGGGCGTGTGGTAAACCCGCTCGGGATATAGATCGATAAGGCCCATTTTGTTTAGATGGGTGACGATTTTGCGGAATATCAACGGGGTGAATTTCCAAGCGTGCACATCGATATAGGCACCCTTCAACCTTTCGAATTCTTCTGCTGCGAACTGTATTCGTGACGTCAGATTGAGTTCGTAGTCCAAATCGGTATGGTCGCCCTGCCAGTGTCTCGCGGCATCGTTATGCGTTGTAAGCGCCCAGTGCTCTATGATGTTACCGATCCGATGTGCGCGCCGTTGCTCCATGTGCGCTTCGATAACATCTGCAATCGTGCTATCGGCTAAGGACTGATCGAAGCAAAAACGCTTATCTGGAACGATGAGAAAATACCGACCGCCCGGATCGAGAATTTTTGAGACATCGCGTAGATGCTTCACGATATCTGTTTGATGTTCTATGCAATGACAACTGAGAACGGCGGAGAATACCGACGTGACGACTCCAAGGTCGCCATTGGGGGAGAAGAAGTCAATATTCGGAACATCAATTATAGGATATCCGATCTTTTCAGCCCTGGCCTTGAGATCGCTCGAGGATAAAACATCAAAATACTTTACATGGTCTCCGCGAATGCAAGGATTGCAAAACGGACCAATTTCAAGGACGCTTTGTGACTGACTAGGATATTCTAAAAAGTTTTCCCGGAAGGCGGCTGCTGATGCTAATCGACCTTCTGCTGCACCTTGGGTTTCAAAATGCTGCGTGAGTTCATGCGGATCAAGCAAGGCCATGTCGGGATAGCGCCGATAAAACGGGACATCGACCTCTGGGAGAAGTTCAGTTGATATGGCCATTTGTAACAACGCTCCCGTTGTACTGATATATGACTCCTATTTAGCGCACATGAAACGTATTGGCAAGCTAATGGGTAGGCGTGCATTCTCATTAGAATTTACGCATATGAGATATTGAGGGGACGGAACATGTGCCGGCATAATTGCTGTTTGCAGGGATATTTGCCTAGAATTTAGCTTTGATTGCGACCGTATCCAGAAATATATGATGCCCTCCACGTTGATCGGGCAACGTTGGGCGCGTCAACGGCAATAGAAGGGCATTCACACGCAGGGCGCCTTCGCCATTTCTGCACGCCTAACTGGCTGTCGCGCTCCGACCGCTGTCCTTGCGATCCAGCGTCCAAAACGCCGTCGCCCCAGCGGCGATCGCCGATACGGCCGCGGCGAGCGCCGCCGTCCGGAACTGGCCGATCAGCGCCGCGCCCGATGCGGTGATGACCGCGCCGGCGAGCGCGGTGGCGATCAGGCCGCCGGTCCGCGCGATCGCGCTGTTGAAGCCCGATGCGGTGCCGGTGTGCCGATCGTCGACCGATGCCAGGACGGCGGTGGTCAGCGGCGCGACCGCCCCCGCCATGCCGAGCGCAACGATCGCGATGCCGGGCAGCACGCCGGTCCAGTAACTGGCGGACGGATCGATGCGGCTCATCACCAGGAACCCCAGACCGGTGGCGAGCGGCCCGATGGTGAGCGGCCAGCGCGGCCCGATCCGCTCGGCCAGCCGCCCGGCGAGCCGCGAGGCAAGGCCGATCACGATCGAAAAGGGCAGCAAAGCGAACCCCGCCTGGCTCGGCGAATAGCCGCCCCCGACGATCAGCAGATAGGGAAGCGAGACGAGCAAGCCGCCCAGCGCACCGTACAACAGGAGGGTGAGCACGCTCAGTCCGACGAACGGTCGCGACGCGAACAGCGTGAGCGGCATCATCGCGCGGTCGCCGGCGCGGTGCTCGGCCCAGAGGAACGCCGCCAGCAGAGCGAGACCTGCGCCGAGGCCGATCCATGTCCCGCTCGATGCCGCGTGGCGGCTCGACCACAAGGTCAGCGCCCAGGTCAGCGTTCCGAGCGCGCCGGTCGCCAGCACCGCCCCGCGCCAGTCGAGCTGCTGCGGACTGCCTCAGCTTTCCGCGACGTAGCGGCGCGCGACGACGATCGCAGCGAGCGCGACGGGGAGGTTGAGGTAGAAGATCGCCCGCCAGCCGACCGTTTCGACCAGCCAGCCGCCGAGCGGCGGGCCGATCGCGCTGGCGATCGCACCGGCCGCCGCCCAGGTTCCGATCGCACGCCCGCGCGCCTCGCCCTCGAACGCGCTGCCGAGGATGCCGAGGCTGTTGGGCATCAGGATCGCCGCGCCCACGCCTTGTGCCGCGCGCGCTGCGAGCAGGACGGGCAAATTGGGCGCCGGCGCACACCCGGCTGATGCCAGCGCGAACAGCACGATGCCGAGCGTCAGCATCCGCCGGCGCCCGAAATGATCCCCCGCCGCGCCGCCGAGCAGCAGCAGCGCCGAGAGCGGCAGCAGATAGGCGTTGATGATCCACGGCACGGCCGCGGCGTCGCCGTGCAGCGTCGCGCCGATCGCGGGGAGCGCGACGTTCGTCACCGAGCCGTCGATGAACGCCAGGCTCGAGGCGAGCATCGTCGCCGCAATCGTCCAATTCGGATGTCGCACTGCGCCGCCCGCGCCGACCTGCGCCTGGCCGTGATCGGACACCGGGGTAAGCGCGCCGTTCATGGGTCTGGAACGGGCTGACGGCAGACGCGGGACGGGTGCGGCGCGCTGCCCGGCCGGCACGCGCTGCGCGCGATCCAGGTGACCAGCCGATCTCGCCGTGTCGAGCGACGCGGTGGCGGTGCGAAGGCGGGGAAATCGCTTGGCATGCAGAGCAGGCTCTAGCCGCTTTCGATGCATCGGCCCATGCGCGATCTGCGCTGCCGGACGCGGCTTGGTAACCGGGGGGGATGTCCAATCGGTCTCGGTCGCGCCAACGAGAATGCGGGCCTTCATCCACCCCAGGCTGCGCCGCACTGCCGCGATCGCCGCGAGCCAAGCGCGGCGTTCTTCGCTCGGAGTCGTCTCGTACAGTCCCGCGACTGGACCGGTTCGGATCGAGCATTTGCTTGCGTCCGCGGCGGACCTCCGCCTATCGGTAGAAAAAGAGGGCAGAGGGAACGGCATGAAGGAAACGCGCAGCTCGCGGCGGCACAACGTGCCGACGGTCGGCGATGTCGCAGCGCATGCCGGCGTCTCGCCGATGACCGTTTCGCGCGTGGTCAGCGGCAAGGGCGGGGTGCGCGACGAGATGCGCAGGCGTGTCGAGGCGGCGGTTGCCGCGCTCAAATACGCGCCCAATGCCGCCGCGCGGACGCTGGCAGGTGGCGAGGAGATCCGCATCGGCCTGCTCCACTCCAATCCGAGCTTTGCCTATCTCAGCGAATTTCTCGTCGGCAGCCTCGACCAGGCGAGCCGCAGCAACGTGCAGATGCTCGTCGAGAAATGCGACGACGCGCGCGACGCCGAGGCGGCGGTCGCGCATCTGGTGAGTGCTCGCGTTGATGGCATCGTGCTGCCGCCGCCGCTCAGTGATTCACCCGCCGTGCTCGACGTGATCCGCGCGACCGGCCTGCCGATCGTCGCGGTCGCCACCGGGCGCGCGCCGGATTGGGCGCTGTCGGTCAGCATCGACGATCACCGCGCCGCCTATGACATGACGCGCCATCTCGGCGCGCTCGGGCATCGCCGGATCGGCTTCATCATTGGCAACCCCAACCAGGCGGCGAGCGCCGAACGGCTTGCGGGGCATCGTGCCGCGCTGGCCGATATGGGGCTCGAGGATGCCCCCGAACTGATCGAGCAGGGGCTGTTTACCTATCGCTCGGGCCTGGCTGCGGCGGACGTGTTGCTTGCGCTGCTGGATCCGCCGACCGCGATCTTTGCGTCGAACGACGACATGGCGGCAGCGAGCGTCGCGATCGCGCATCGGCGCGGGCTCGACGTCCCCAGCGACCTGACGGTGTGCGGCTTCGACGACACCGCACTCGCGACGACGATCTGGCCCGAGCTGACGACGATCCGCCAGCCGGTGACCGAGATGTCGCGCAAGGCCGTCGAGCTGCTGGTGCAGGCGATCCGGGCGCAGCGTGCGGGCGATGTGGACGTGCTTGCCGATCCGCATATGCTGGTCGACTACACCCTGATCCGCCGGCAGTCCGATGCCGTCCCGCGATCCGGGTCAACGGCGCGGCGCCAGCACGGCTGACGACCGAACCGCCGGTCAAGCCGATCAAACGCTAACCCCACTCCCGCGTGACGCGTCCCGAAGCGGGGATCGTTAGCTCGAAGCGTTCGGCGCCCGATCGCACCGCGACGGTCGACTCCACCGGCCCGCGCACCACCAACGCGCTCGGACGGCCCTGCCGCCAGCGCAGGTCGACGCGGAGCGCGCCGCGCGCGCGAAAACCGCTGATCGCGCCGTCGGGCCAGGCCGAGGGAAGCGCGGGCAAGAGGCGAAGTTCACCGCCCCACGACTGCAGCAGCATTTCGAGGATTCCCGCGCTTCCGCCGAAATTCCCGTCGATCTGGAACGGTGGATGCGCGTCGAACATGTTGGGATAGGTGCGCTTCGCGCCGAGCAGGCCGCTCAGCACGGCGTGGGCATGATCGCCTTCGCCCATCCGCGCCCACAGGCAGACCCGCCACGCGGTCGCCCAGCCAGTCGAGAGATCGCCGCGACGGCGCAGGCTGACCTTGGCGGCCTCGATCAGGGCGGGCGTGTCGCGGACGTTGATCTGCGCGCTCGGATAGACAGCGTAGAGGTGCGAGACATGGCGGTGGTGGACGTCGGGCGCGGCCTCGTCCCAATCCTCGAGCCATTCCTGCACCTGTCCCGCCGCTCCGATCCGGTCGGGCGCGATCCTTGCGCGCGCGGCATCGACCTGTTCAAGCCAGGCGGGGTCGCTCCGCAGCCGTCGTCCCGCCGCCACCGTATTGGCGAACAGGTCGCGGATGATCTGGCGATCCATCGCCGGCCCGACGCAGAGCGACGATCCGAACGGATGTTCGTTCTCTGGCGAAAGCGAGGGCGAGGTGACAAGGCCGCGCCCTTTCGGATCCTCGACCAGCGTGTCGAGGAAGAAGTGCGATGCCCCCTGCAGCAGCGGGTAGAGCCGCGCGAGCAAGGTATCGTCGCGGCTATGGTCCCAATGGTCGTACAGCGTGTTGCACAGCCATGCGCCCCCGCACGGCCACAGCCCCCAGAGTGGCCCGTCGATCGGCGCAGTCGCGCGCCAGAGGTCGGTATTGTGGTGCGCCACCCAGCCGCGCGCGCCGTACATCGTCCGCGCGGTCTTCGCGCCGCGGATCGCCAGCGCCTCGGTCATGCGGACCAGCGGCTCGATCAGAAGGCCGAGCGCAGCGGGATCGGCGGGCCAATAGTTCATCTCGGTATTGATGTTGATCGTATATTTGCTGTCCCAGGGCGGGGTGGTCCCCTCGTTCCAGATGCCCTGCAGATTGGCCGGCTGCGTCCCCGGGCGCGAGGAGGCGATCAGCAGGTAGCGGCCATATTGCAGGTAGAGCGCGGCGAGCCCTGGATCGCCGCCGTCCTCGGCCGCCGCGATCCGCCGGTCGGTGGGCAGGGCGGCGGCCGCGCTGGTGCCGAGGTCGATCGTGAAGCCGCCGAACAGCGCGCCATGGTCGGCGACATGGCGGCGGCGCAACGCCGGATAGGCGTGCCGTTCGGCAGCGACCCCCGCCGCGCGCGCCTTGGCGACGGCATCGCCGCGCGTGTCGTGGAAATCGACGTAGCTCGTCGCGGCGGTGATCCGCAGCGTCACCTGCCGAGCCCCGCGCACGCGGATGCCCCGGTCGCTGGTGACGATCGTGCCGTCGCCCGCTGCGTGGACGCGCAGCGCGTAGTGGAGCCCCGCCGGAATGCCGCTCGACGCTTCGTTGCCGCCGGTGACCAGGATCGCGCGCGCGCCGTCTGGGGCGATGACGACGCCGGGCTTGGCGGGGCGAGCGTCCTCGCGCAGCAGCCACTCGGTGGTCGAACTTGCAAGCGGAGCGGCACCCTCGCCGAACTGCGCGCGCGGTGTGCGGACCGAGCGGGGCGCGCGATAGGTGAGGTCGAAGTCTAGCGTTCCACCCGCTGCCTCGAGCCGCACCACGATTGCCTGATCGGGTGCCGAGACGAACGCTTCGCGCGTGTACCGCGCTGCGCCATCGCTGTAGCGCGTGGCGGCGATGCCGGTCGTGAGGTCGAGCTCGCGCTCATACGTGCTCGGCTGCCGCGCCGCCGTGAAGTCGAGCAGGAGGTCGCCGAGCGAGCCGTACGGCATCTGCGACAAGGGCTTGGCCATCATCTTGGCCGCGGCGAGGTCGGTTGCTTCCTTATACCGCCCCGCAGCGAGCAGCGCGCGCACCTGCGGCAGCGCGGCGAGCGCCTCGGGATTGTCGGGGTCGTAGGGGGAGCCCGCCCACAGCGAGTCCTCGTTGAGCTGCAAGCGCTCCTGCGCCACCCGTCCGAACATCATCGCCCCGAGCCGGCCGTTGCCGAGCGGAAGCGCCTCGGTCCACAGTCCGGCCGGCTGCCGATACCAGAGCCGATCGCGCTGCGGTGCTGCCGGTGGCTGAGCCGACAGCAGCGACGGCGCGGCGCCGAGCGCAAGCCTGGCGGCCAGCGTTTCGCGGCGGTTGAAGCCCGAGGGCGGTTTGGTCGATGGCATCGCGGGTCCCCGTTGGCGTAGTCCATAGGCCTTTCGGCCGGTTCGCTGGCACGTCGCCTTGCAGCGCGCGCGCCTGGCGGGAGCAGGAGCGCCGACGGGGGAACCCCTTGGCTAGAGCGGCCGCCGGATCGTCACGTTGGTCGATCGGTCCGGTGCTCGGGCGTCAGCTTCCAATAGGTCGCGTAGCGCTCGTGCGCGATACGATGATACGGAATCAGGCGCACCGGCGCCTGATTGGACGCGGCGATCGTGAATTCGAGCGGGCGATCCCCGGGACTGACCGCGCGCCCGATGCTGTCGGGATCGCCCGTCAGCATCGGCGCCGCAAACGGTGCATCGTTGTAATCGCCATATTTCCGTTCGTTGACGATGATGTCGGCGCCCGGCGCCAATCCCGCGCGGCCCAACGCCCCCGCCAGCACGAGCGGCCCGTAGGTGAGCGCGACGATGTCCGGCGCGGCGGGCGCGTGGTGCACGGCGACCTCCATCGCCAGCCGCAGCTCGACCACGTCGCCATTCTGCCAGGTCCGCGCGACCTCGACATAGCTTGCCGGGTTTGCGGACCGCGCCACTTCCGCACCATTGACCAGGACGATCGCGGTTGCGCTCCAGCCCGGATGCCGCAGGCGCAGCGCCGCATGGACCGGCCGTCGCGCAGTCCATTTGAGCGTCGTCGCCGGTGCGTCGGGGAAGCGCGTGGTCTGGGTGAGCGCGGCACCCTTCGCCTTCCATGCCACCGACGAGGGGATAAACAGGTTCACATAGAGCGCGTCGGCGTCGTGAAAGTAGATCGAGTCGCGATATTTGACATGGTTCTCCATGCCCGTGCCGGTGCAGCACCAGAACGAATGCTCGGGCGTATGATACAGCTTCATGTAGCCGGGGCGGGCACCCTGGAAATAGGTCGCCATGCCGCTCGCGGGATCCTGCGAGGCGAGGATGCCGTTGTAGAGCGTGCGCTCGTAGAAATCGGCATAGGCCGGCTGCGGATCGTGGAGGAATAGCGACCGGGTGAGTTTGAGCATGTTGTGCTGGCCGCACGTTTCCGATCCCTTGGCGGAAAAGACGTGATCGGCGAAGTCCGCCACCGGGAAGAAATGTTCGTTGTCGCCATGCCCGCCGCTCGCGAACGATCGGTTGAGCACCACGGTTTTCCAGAAGAATGCCGCCGCCTCGTGATATTCGGGCTTGCCGGTCGCTTCCCAGACGCGCTGGAAGCCGATGATCTTGGGGATCTGCGTGTTGGCGTGCATCCCGTCGAGCGTATCGCGCCGCTGCGCGAGCGGGGCGAGCACCGCCTTCTGCGCGAAGCGCTCGGCGAGCAGGCGATAGTCGGCATTGCCGGTCATCGCGAACAGATCGGCAAAGGTCTCGCTCATCCCGCCATGTTCGGTCTCGAGCATGGTCTCGAACTGCGCGTCGCTCAGCGGCCGGGTCGCGACCACCGCCCAGTCGGCGAGGCGCAACAGCACCGCGCGCGATGTCGCGCTGTCGGTGAGCAAGACGGCATCGCGCAGTCCGGCATAGATCTTGTGGAGCGTGTACCATGGCACGCCAGTGATCTTCTCGCCGCGCAGATGCGCCGCGACGACCGCGGGGCCGTCGGGGAAGGCGCAGACCAGCCCGCTGCGCGAGGCCTTCTGGCATTCCGCCAACTCGCTCGCGATATGCTCGACCCGCAGCTTGAAGCGCGCATCCCGGGTCGACCGGTAGGCCAGCGCACAGGCCGACAGATAATGGCCGAGCGTATGGCCTTGGCAATTGATGTCGGCCCAGATCGGCTCCGATTCCCATCCGCCATAGACCGGGGCCTTCGCCGCGAGGCCGGCGTTGACGCGAAAGTTGTGGAGCAGGCGGTCGGGGTCGAGCGACAGCAGATACGCCTCGCTCATGCGTTGCGCGTGGAGGAACGGGCTCTCGAGAAGCGTCACATCGGCGAGATCGAACGCTTGGAGCTTGGTAACGGGCGGGGTGCCCGCAACAGGCGCCGCCAGGATCGGCGCGGGATCGACGAGCAGGCAGTTGGCCAGTGCGCCGACACTTACCCCGAGCAGAAAATTGCGGCGCGGCTGGTTCGTACAGTGATCGGACATGCAAAACCTCGCCTGGCATCTTTATTGTCGGACAAAATCGCTTGCTCGTGATCCGGTGTCAAGTTCGGGAGGACGTGCCCCATGCTTGGCGGTTGCCCGTTCGTTAGCGCCGATGGTCCCTACACCCGCCGCCGAGCGCACTCGCCACAATTTCCGTCGATATGATAACGTAACCATGATCCTCAGCCGCTTTTTCGGCGATCGCGCGTTTCGGAGTGTCGATCGCTCTGGGCGGAGGCCATTCCGGCTGGTAGCGAGGCGGATCGACAGCTCGGCAAGGGTGTGAGCATTGGCAAGAAGTCCGACGCGCGGGCGTAGCGCGACGATCATCGACGTGGCGGCACGGGCCGGGGTCTCCCCGATGACGGTATCGCGCGTCATCAACGGTCGCGTGGGGGTCGGGCCCGAGACGCGTGCGAGCGTGGTCGAGGCGATCCGTGCGCTCGGCTATTCGCCCAACGTTGCCGCGCGCAGCTTGGTCACATCGGGCGAATTGCGGATCGGTGTGATCTATTCGAACCCGAGCGCAGCGTTCATGAGCGATTTCCTGACCGGGGTCTTCGAGGAAGCGACGGTGCGCGGCGCGCGGCTGATCCTGTTGAAAGGCGAGGCGGGGCGTCCGCCGGCGCAATCGGACCTCGAGGATTTCGTCGCGTCGGGGGTCTCGGGCGTCATCCTCGCGCCGCCGCTCGGCGAGTCGCCGGCGGTGTTGCAGATGCTGCGCGACGCCGAGCTGCCCGTCGCGTGCGTCGGCGCGCATGGCGTGGACGGCGCGATCTGCGTGCGGATCGACGATCGGCGCGCGGCCTATGAGATGACGCGCGACCTGATCGCGCTGGGCCACCGGCGGCTTGGCTTCGTCGTCGGCAATCCCGATCAGTCGGCCAGCGCCGAGCGGCTCGCGGGTTTCCACGCTGCGGTGCGCGAGGCTGGCGACGTGCAGACGATGATTGCACAGGGGGATTTCAGCTATGCCTCGGGGCTCGTCGCGGGCGAGCAGTTGCTCGCCGCGCCGTCGGCGCCGACCGCGATCTTCGCGAGCAACGACGATATGGCGGCGGCGGTCGTCTCGGTCGCGCATCGGCGGCATCTCGACGTGCCCGGGCAGCTGACCGTGGTCGGCTTCGACGATACCACCGCCGCGGTGATGCTGTGGCCGCCGCTCACCACGATCAACCAGCCGGTGCGCAAGCTCGCCGCCGAGGCGCTCGGCCTGCTCGTCGCCGAAATCGCCGCGCCGTCGGCGCGCGCGGGTGATCACGTCCTCGATCATGGGCTGGTCCATCGCCAGTCGACCGCCGCGCCAGCGGACGCGTGACGCCCGATCAGCCGGGGTCGTGGCCTTCGTAGCGGAACGAGCGGAAATCGGCCGGGATCGCTGTGCCCGCCATATCCTGGCATGCCATGCCGACGAAGGTGCCCGTGAAATTGGGCAATCCGCCGAGCGAGGCCTCGTCCGACAGGATGCTCGCGTCGAGGATCCCAGGCGCGTCGTGCCACGCCATGTCGCCTGCGCGGCGCCAGCCGAAGCGGAGCCGGTCGTCCTCTACCACGACGCGCAAATCGAGCGCGCCGTCAGGGAGCGCGTCCGTGACGAGCGTCATCGTGCAGCTGCCATCGTGGGGCCAGGCGCTCATCACCTGCAGCTGACGCGCGCCCTGGTCGCGGGTGATGTGGAGATAGTGGAACTTGGTGCTGTTGTAGTAGCAGATCAGCCCGGCGGCCTGCTGGAAGTTGGCCGGGTCGAACTCGAGCTGCGTCGTCGCGGTGTAGCGGAAATGCTCCTGCCGGCGCGCGACCAATGCCTGGCGAAAGCTGCTGCCGATGCTTTCGCGACCGTAGAGGCGCAGATGTCCGGGGCGCTCGGTCAGACTGAACAGCGCCTCGGTCTGCGCGGTCCGCAGCCATTGGAATTCCTCGGGCAGGACCGGATCGGCAAATTCGCCGTCCCATTCGATCTCGGGCCACGGCGCGGACGGCAGAGCCGGCGCCGCCGGATGCGGGTCGGGCGCGGCGCCGTCGGTGCGCGTACGCAACCAGCCATCCGCGCCCCATTGCACCGGTTGCAGCGCGGTCTCGCGCCCCATCACGCAGCGTTCGCGCCCGGGCAGCGGGCGTCCGCACAGATAGGCGATCCACGTCGTCCCGTCGGCCAGCTCGACCAGATCGCCATGCCCGGTCCGCGTCAGGGGCCCCGAACGCCGGCCCGCAGCGGTAAGCACCGGACCATCGGGATGTACCTCGTATGGCCCGAACAGCGAGCGTGACCGCGCCATCACGACGGCATGGTCCCAGCCGGTTCCGCCTTCGGCGACCAGCAGATGATACCAGCCATCGCGCTTGTAGAGATGCGGCCCCTCGGTGAAACCGAGTGCGGTCCCCTCGAAGATCACGCGGCGCTCGCCGAGCAGCGTCAGCGTCGCCCGGTCGAGCTCCTGGACGACGATCCCGGCGAAGCGCGAACCGCCGGGGCGATGGTCCCACAGCATGTTGAGCAGCCAGCTGCGCCCGTCATCGTCATGGAACAACGCCGGATCAAATCCGCTGGCGTTGAGGAAGACCGGATCCGACCAGGGCCCCTCGATCGTCTCGCTCGTGACCAGGTAATTGTGGAAATCGCGCAGCGACACGCCCGTCGCGCCGTTGACCGTGGTCTGCCCATAGCGCTTCACATCGGTGTAAATCAGCCAGAAGCGGCCGTCGGCATAACTGAGATCGGGCGCCCACACGCCGCATGAATCGGGATCGCCGAGCATGTCGAGCTGGCTCGGACGATCGAGCGGGCGCGCCGCCAGCCGCCAATGGACGAGATCGCGGCTGTGATGGATCCGCACGCCCGGATACCATTCGAAGGTCGAGGTCGCGATATAGATGTCGTCGCCGACGCGCACGATCGAGGGATCGGGGTTGAAGCCGCGCAGCACGGGATTGGTGAGGTGCGTCATTTGGGTTTGCGTACCAGCGTCCAGAGGAGGATGGCGCCGAGCAGATCGAGCATGCCCAGCACCGGGAAGAACGGGCCATAGCCGATCTGATCGACCAGCCGCCCGAGAACGAGCGTGAACAGCAGCACCCCGAGATTGGCTGCCAGCCCGGCAAAGCCCGCGACCGTCGCCACTTCGTCGCGCGGGAACAGGTCGGAGGCCATCGTGATGACCGTCACCGACAGTGTCTGGTGCGCGAATCCGCCAAGGCACAGCAAGGCGATCGCGACATAGGGGTTGGACGCCATGCCGACGAACGCCATCCCGGTCATCAACACCGCGCCAAGCGAAAAGGCCCAGCGCCGCGCGTCGATCAGGTCGACGCCGCGGCGTTGGAGATAGGCCACCACCGCGGGCCCGAACAGGCAGCCGAGATCGGCAGCGAGAAACGGCAACCAGGCGAAGATCGCGAGCTGGGTCAGGTCGAAACCGCGCACGCGGACGAGATAGAGCGGCATCCAGAACGACAGCATCCCCCACACCGGATCGGCCAACATCCGCGGCAGCGCAATGCCCCAGAGCTCGCGGCGCCCGAGCAGTTTGGACAGGCGCTGGCGTTTCGCGCCGGCCGACAGCCGCTGCTCCTGCCCCGCTTCGATATGGGTGCGCTCCCGTGCGCTCAGGCGGCGGTGGCGGGCAGGGGTCTGATACCAGAACAGCCAGCCGACGCACCAGATCAGCCCGAGCGCACCGGCGACGAGGAAGGCAAGCCGCCAGCTCTGCGTCAGGACCGCCCAAGCGACCAGCGGCGGCGCGAAGACCGCGCCGAACGACGCGCCGATATTGTAGATCCCGCCCGCCAGCCCGCGCTCGCGTGCCGGAAACCATTCGGCGACGAGCTTCTGCCCGGCCGGCTGCGCCGAGCCCTCGGCGAGCCCGAGCGCGAAGCGCAAGCCGGCAAAGGACGGCCAGCCCTGCGCCCAGATATGTGCCATCGTAATCAGCGACCACACGGCCACGCAGAGCGTGAAGCCGATCCGCAGCCCGGCGCCGTCGAGCAGATAGCCGATCGCCGGCTGGAACATCACGCCGACCTGAAAGGCGCTGGTAATCCACGAATATTGCTCGCTCGAGATCGCCTGTTCGCGCAGGATCACCGGCGCCGCCACGCCGAGCACCGAGCGCGCGAGATAGTTGAGGATCGTCGCGCCGACGAACAGTGCGATGATGCTCCAGCGCAGATAAGGGAACGGCCGCAACCTCGGCGTGCGGGTGTGTGCCGTATCGTTCACGCGAATCCGTCTCCCGATCGTATGGTAACGCTCACATACCCTGCTTCTGCCGAACTTCCAGAGCACGGCGCCGCCCTGGACTGGTTTTTTGACCCAATTCGGACCGCTACGCGAGGTTTCTTGTCGGAGTATTGACTCTCCTGTCAAGTCTCGGTAGTCATCGATGATAACGTTACCGTATCAACGCAGAGCAGCGCGACGGGACCGTTTCACGCCATCAGGTGCGCAACGCACCGACGGTTGAGGGAGAGGGGAAAATCCATGAAGCATCCATCGTCGTCGCGGCCGACCTCAAAATACGCGGCCAATCGGGGGCGCCATCGTGCGCTGCTGACGGGCAGCGCCGTCGCGTTGATCGTCGTATCGGCGGCGACACCGGCTTTCGCTCAGAGCACCGCACCCGCGCCGGCTCCGCAACAGGATGCCGAGCGCGCTCCGGGCGTCAGCCAGGGCGATCAGACCGCCAGCGATATCGTTGTCACCGGATCGCGCATCAAGGCGAGTGGCTTCACCGCGCCGACGCCGACCACGATGGTCGATGTCGCGCAGATCCAGAACAACGCTCAGCCCAACATCTTCACGACGATCGCGCAATTGCCCTCGCTGCAGGGATCGAGCGGATCGACCACCAACACCTTCAGCACATCGAGCGGTCAGCAGGGGCTGAGCTCTTTCTCGCTGCGTGGGCTCGGCACGATCCGCACGCTCACGCTGCTCGACGGGCAGCGCGTCGTCGGCGCTTATTATACCGGCGTCACCGATATCAGCCTGTTCCCGCAATTGCTCGTCCAGCGCGTCGACGTGGTCAATGGCGGCGCCTCCGCCTCCTACGGCTCGGACGCGGTCGGCGGGGTCGTCAACTTCATCACCGACACGCATTTCACCGGCCTCAAGGGCAATGTGCAGGGCGGCATCAGCACCTATGGCGATGACGGGCAGGGGCTCATCCAGCTCGCTGCTGGGCGGTCATTTCTGCAGGATCGGCTGCACGTTGTCGTCAGCGGTGAATTCGCAAAGGAGGGCGGCGTCGGCCCGGGCGATTTTGGGACCAGCCTCGCCAGCGGTCGCGACTGGTTCACCCAGACGACGATGATCAACCGCAACGTCACCAATGACGGCTCGCCGCAATATGTCATGCGCGATTACGCGCAGCCGTACAATTTCACCAAATATGGCCTGATCACCGCAGGCCCCCTGCAGGGAATCGCCTTCGACAAGGCCGGGCAGCCGTTCCAGTTCCAATACGGCTCGAATGGCACCCCGTCGCGCGCTGCCAACGGCGCGGTCAACGGATGCTTCCCGGGCTTCTGCGTCGGGGGCGATCTGTCGGGCAACACCGACACCGGACGGACGCTCCAGTCCGCGATCCAGCGCGTCGATGGCTATGGCCGCATCGGGTACGACTTCGCCGAGAATAACGAGGCCTATGTCACCGTGAACATCGGCCAGGTGCGGACGCACAACCAGCCGACCAACGGCGCCAACAAGACCGGCCTGGTGTTGCAGTGCGCGAACCCGTTCGTACCGGCATCGGTCCAGCAGGCGTGCGCCACCGCGGGGGTGACGCAGTTCCAGTTCGGCACCGCCAACGCGCTGCTCCCCAACACGCGGGTCGATACCGACCGCCGGCAATATCGCTTCGTCGGCGGATTGAAGGGCAAGTTCGGGATGTTCGGGACCGACTGGTCGTATGACGCCTATTACGAGCATGGCCTCAATACGACCGCCGTCGACGTCAAGAACGTCGTGCTCACACCGCATTTCAACCAGGCGATCCAGGCGATCTCGCTGAATGGCGCGATCGTCTGCGCCGATCCGGTAGCGCGCGCGAACGGCTGCGTGCCGCTCAACATCATCGGCGGCGCGACGCCCTCTGCGGCCGCACTGCAATATGTCCAGCCGGCGAAGGGCCCGCGCCAGCGGCTGCGGATGACGCAGAACGTGGCGAGCCTGTCCTTCTCGGGCACGCCGATCGATCTGTGGGCGGGGCCGCTCGCGGTCGCGTTCGGGGGTGAGTATCGCCGCGAAGCGTATTCGGTCCGCGCCGACCCCTATGGCGCGGGCGTCTCCGATCTGAGCCCGAGCAACGCGGACTATCCCGCCGATCCGACGCTGCTGGCTGCCGGAAACAACTGGTACGCGGGCAATTACAAGAACGGCAGCGGCACGTATGACGTCAAGGAGGGCTTTCTCGAGCTCAACCTGCCGCTGTTCAAATCCGACACGGTCGGCCGCGCCAACCTCAACGGCGCCGCGCGCGTGACCGGATACAGCACGTCGGGCACCAACTGGACGTGGAAGATCGGGGGAACGTGGGAGACGCCGATTACGGGCCTGCGGCTGCGCGCGGTCACCTCGAAGGATGTGCGCGCGCCGAATCTGTCAGAGCTGTTCGCTGCGCCGGTGACGACGACGCTGCCCAACTTCCTCGATCCGACCCGCAACGTGAACGTCGTCGCGATCCAGAATGCGATCGGCAATCCCAACCTCAAGCCCGAGAATGCGCGTAACACCGAGATCGGCGCGGTCTATTCGAACCCGCCGTGGCTGCCGGGCCTGAGCCTGTCGTTCGATTACTATCGGATCAAGGTGAAGGACGTCATCTCGAGCCTGAGCGCGGCGCAGATCGTCGATCTGTGCTTCCGCAACATCCAGCCGCAGACCTGTAGCGCGTACAACCTCAACAACCAGTCGGGGCCGAACTTCATCAACGTCCAGGCGTTCAATTTGGCGTCGATCAAGACCGACGGCTTCGATGCCGAGGCAAGCTATCGCTGGCAGCGCCCGCTGGGTCTGCCGGGCAGCTTCACGATCCGCGCGCTCGCCACGCACATCTTCGAATTCATCACCGATCCGGGCCTGCCGGGCGTCGCACCAACCGACTCGGCGGGGGTGAACACCGGATCGACGCCACGCTGGAAGTGGCTCGCGATCCAGAGCTATGCCAACGACCATTTCAGCTTCACGCTGCAGGAGCGCTGGTTCAGCGACGGCAATTATGGCAATCAATATGTCGTCTGCGCGGCGGGCAATTGCCCGGTCTCGACCGCCAACGCGCCGACGATCGACAAGAACTTCATGCCCGGCGCGTTCTATTTCGACATTGGCGGGTCTTACACCTTCGCCAAGAAGCTGACCGCCTATTTCAAGGTCGACAATGCGTTCGATCACGACCCGGCGCCGTCGCCGACCTATGCCAACCCAGCTTTGTACGACATCGTCGGGCGGCTCTACCGTGTCGGGGTGCGCTTCGAGTTCTGACGCGCGACTGGGTGCGGTCGTATGTCAGCAGGCCGCGCCGCCGCGATCCATCGCCGCGCGCCGCAGGGGCGAACCGTCGTCCTGCGGGTTGCCCCCGGGCACCCGATGGACGTCGCCGCGCTCGAGATACGCGGGCATGTCGAACCCGTCGTCGAGCGTCATCGAGCCAAGCGGGGCGGGCAGATCGCCGACCGGATCGTTGCGCGGCGCAGCGCGTGTCTCGGTCCGCGCGGTGCCGGCACCGTGGGCGCGTGCTCGATCATGATACGCGGCGGAAGCGATCGACGATCTCGTCCCCGCGGGCGAACCAGGTGTCGGGCCGCGCCGCAAGGTCTGCGAGCAACGCCTCGAACGCGTCCATGCGATAGGGCAGGCCGATGATGTACGGAGTGAGGTGCAGCGGCAGCAACCGTCCGCCCCCCTGCGCCGCTGCTTCCTTGCTCAGCCAGTCGTGCGCGTCGAGGATCTGCTCGGCATAGCTGTCGACCGATTGCTGCTGGACGTTGAGAATCTGGCGGTCGGACAGTTCGTGGTTGAGCGGGACGTTGACCAGACCGTTCGAAAACGCCCACGGCGCCTCGTCGTTCGCCCAGTCGACGCAATAGTCGACGCCCGCTTCCTTGAGCAGGCGCACGGTGTTGAAGCTCTGCGAACGCGCGATCGAATGCCAGCCGCGCGGCCGCGTTCCCGCGACCTTTTCGAGCGTGTCGAGCGATTGCGCGATCAGCGCGCGTTCCTCGTCGATCGGCAGTCCGCTCGCGATCGTCCCGTTCATGTCGGTCGAATGCGCGATGATCTCGTGCCCGGCCGCGACCATGTCGCGGATGATCGAGGGGTAACGCTCGGCGATCGCGCTGTTCACCGCGACCGATACGCTCACACCTGCCGTGGCGAAGGAATCGAGCAGCCGGTAGAAGCCGACGCGCGTGCCATATTCGCGTGCGGTATAGTGCCGGTAATCGGGATAGGCCGTTTGCATGTGGCCGGGCGCGCGGAACGGGGTGTCGCTGGGTAGAATCGGAAACCATTCGAGGCTGACGACGATCCACGCCGCGACCGTCTTGCCGTCGGGCCAGGCGATCGGCGCGCGCTCTGGCAAGGCCTCGTACGGATAGAGGTCGTGGTCATACCCCAAGCGGCGCTTGGCATAGTCCAGATAGGTCGGGTCGAGGCTCATGCGATCTGCCCCCGGTAAGCATCGGCGATGTCGCCGGCGCGGGTGATCCAGGCGCGTCCGTCGGCGGCGATGTGCCGGAGCACTTCCTCGAACGCGGCTATGCGGTGCGGCTGGCCGATCAGATAGGAGTGGAGCGGGATGCACATCACCGTGCCGCCGGCACCGCCTTCCTGTTCCGCTTCATCGGCGAGCCGCTCATACTGGCGGATCAGCGTTCGGGCGTATTCGCGCGGGCTCATATTGTAGATGAAGAAGCCGTAATGGTCGTTGACCTCGAGGCTGTAGGGCATCGAGATCAGGTCGCCGCGG
Source organism: Sphingomonas sp. UYP23 (assembly GCF_054059235.1). Taxonomy (NCBI): domain Bacteria; kingdom Pseudomonadati; phylum Pseudomonadota; class Alphaproteobacteria; order Sphingomonadales; family Sphingomonadaceae; genus Sphingomonas; species Sphingomonas sp. UYP23. Next base: position 4,462,750 of record NZ_JBSSBX010000001.1, on the reverse strand, counting down.
GCGGTCCTGACCGGCATCGGCTGGTCGTCGTGATACAGGTCGCAGGTATAGTCCATCCCGTATTCGGCGATCAGGTCGAGCGTGCGCGGCGTGTGGGTCAGCGCAGGCGCGAGCCAGCCGCGGATCGTCTGCCCGGTTGCTTCGCGCACGGTGCGGATCGAATCCTCGATGATCGCGCGCTCCTGCGCCTCGTCCATCCCGTACGAATAGCGGGTGTTGTAGATGCCGTGGCTGAAGAACTCCCAGCCGCGCGCCACGCCGTCGGCGACGACTTCGGGGTGATGCTGGCACAGCGCCACCGACAGCGAGACCGAGCCGGGAAAACCGTGCTTGCTCATCACCTCGGCCATCCGCCAATGGCCGACGCGATTGGCATGGTCGCGGTGCGCATAGCCGACGACGTCTGGGTGCGGCCTCGCCCAGCTCTTGCGGTGCGGATTGGCGGGCGGGTCGATCTCATAATATTCGAGATTGGGCGATATCCAGACCGCGACCTGCTTGTTGCCGGGCCACACCAGCGGCTTGCGGCCGCGGTACGGGGAGAAGTCGTACAGCGCGGGATCGGGGGCGCCTTCTTGCATCAACGTGCCTCCAGCCAGTCGATCACCGTCTGGACCGGCTCGACATCGGCATATTTCAGCTGGAGATCGGTCAGATTGGCGAAGTGGTAGCTCTCATGCTTGTCGGCGCAGGTCTCGATCGGAACGATCGTGCGATAGCCGCGGCTGAGACTGTCGACCGCGGCGGCGCGGACGCAGCCCGAGGTCGAGCCGCCGGTGATCACCACCGTGTCGACCTTGTGCCACACCAGCAGGCTCTGCAGCGGCGTTTCGAAGAAGGGCGAGGGCATCCGCTTGGTGTAGACCGCGACCTTGGCATGATCGATCTCGCAACGATCGTCGAAGGCGTGGCGGCGACTGTCGTATTTGATGTTCTGCAGGCTGTCGGGCGTGTCGGTGCGCGTGCCCCACACCCCGGCGTCGCTCGCGTCATCCATATAGGCGACGTGGGTCCAGATCACCGGCATGCCTTTCTCGCGCGCAAGCCGCGAGATCGTGTTGGCGTATTCGATCTGGCGCGGGTCGGTCTCGTACGCGGTCTTGAACTCGTCGATCCGCGTATAGGCGTTCTGGAAATCGATGTTCACGATCGCGAGCTTCTCGCCGAAGCCGAACTTGCTGCGCGCCGGATTGGCCATCACCTCTTCGAACAGTTCGCGCGCGGTCTTGTCCGAGCGCACCATTTTCGTACCGAGTGTCATGCTGCGTCTTTCCATCCAAGGGGGAGGCCGGCATCGGGAAGGAAGCCGTAGAGCGGTTCGCCCGGCAAAGCCTCGGCGAGAATTGACCGCACCGCGACCAGTGCGTCGAGGTCGATCCCGGTCTTGAGCCCCATCGACGCGAGCATGAAGCACAGATCCTCGGTCACGATATTGCCCGAGGCACCCGGCGCGAACGGGCAGCCGCCAAGGCCACCGAGCGAGGAATCGAGCGTCGTCAGCCCGCATTCGAGCGCCATCAGCGCATTGGCGAGCCCGAGCCCGCACGTGTTGTGGAGATGGATGCCGGTGAGCGCGGCGTCGCCTGCGACACCCCTGACCACCTTGATAAGGCGCTTGACCGCGGCCGGATCGGCAAAACCGGTCGTGTCGGACAGCCCGACCTCGTCGCAGCCCGCCGCCATCAGCGACTCGGCGAGGCGGGCGACCTGCGCGTCGGGGATCATCCCCTCGAGCGTGCAGCCGAACACGGTCGAGAGCGACCCCTCGAAATGCGGCCGCTCGCTTGTCGGCAGCGCCTTGATCATCTCGGCGATCAGCTTCGCCTCGGCGAGCACCTGCGGATGCGTCCTGCGGAGATTGGCAAGGCTGTGCGTCTCGCTCACCGACAGCGGCAGCGTGATCTTGTGCGCGCCGGCCTTGATCGCCGCCTCGGCGCCCCTGGCATTGGGCACCAGCACCGCGACGGTGAGACCTGGAATGGTCCGGGCATGCGCGACGATCTCGGCGGTGTCGGCAAGCTGCGGCAGCAGCTTGGCGGGGACGAAGCTGCCCACTTCGATCTCGCGCAGGCCAGCAGCGGCTTCCGCGCTGATCCACGCCTTTTTCGCCGCGGTCGGCATGATGCGGGTGATGCTCTGAAGCCCGTCGCGCGGGCCAACCTCACTTACCAGGACGTCGATATCGGCCATCAGAGTTCCGTTTCGCGGTAATTTGTTCTATAGCTATACCAAATGCTTTGGGTCTGTCATCTCACAGATCGACCTTCTGAAGATTTATCTCGAATGGCGGATACGGACGGTGTTCGCGGCGGAAACGACGCGCGGGATGATCGGGGCACTGTTCGCCAACGGTGCCGTGGCAGGGCGTCCAGCGCTTCAAGCCGCCGCGAACGTCGCCCTTCGGCCTCGCGCACCACAGCGGCATATTTCGTCGTCATGTCGAACGGCTTGGCGTGGAGCGGCCCGGGATGTCGGACGCAGCGCGTCCCGGCGACGATCGCGGTGGGGGCGCCGCGTGACCTCGCATCGACGCGCGGCGCCCGCACGCAGCCGGTCGTGCTCAGCGCGGTCAACAGCGCGCTGCCACGCGCGCCACCAGCCGGGCGCGGGCAGGGGCGGAGGCAAGCCCGAAAGCGAGATACTCCGGCGGCATATGGACGGTGCGACGCGATGCTGGAAGGGGCACCCATGCGGGTTGATGGTGGTGTTTCGGTCGCAATGAGCATAGGCACCGCGCGGACGAGCGTTCCCACGGGCCGAGCGGTAGCGACCTTCGAACGCGGGGTCTGACGGCATGGGCTGCGGCCCGGTGAAACGAGGCCTCTGATGAGCAACATTCGCATCGACAACCCGACCCTGCGCGGGCGCGTGATGAGCGCCGAGCAAGCGGCCGCGCTCATCACTTCGGGCAGCACGATTGGGATGAGCGGCTTCACCGGTTCGGGCTATCCCAAGGCGGTCCCGCTGGCGCTGGCCGCGCGGATCGAGGCCGAGCATGCCGCCGGACACCCGTTCCGCGTGCGGATCTGGACCGGGGCCTCGACCGGCCCCGAGCTCGACGGCGCGCTGGCGAAGGCCGACGGCATCGAATTCCGGCTGCCCTACAATTCGGATCCGATCGCGCGCGAAAAGATCAATCGCGGCGAGATGGAATATTTCGACATGCATCTGAGTCAGGTCGCGCCGATGGCGTGGCAGGGGTTTCTCGGACCGCTCGACACCGCGGTCATCGAAGTCTCGGGCATCCGCGCCGACGGCTCGCTCATTCCCTCCTCGTCGGTGGGCAATAACAAGACCTGGCTGGATCGTGCCGAGAAGGTGATCCTCGAGGTCAATCGCTGGCAGAACCCCGCGCTCGAAGGGATGCACGACATCTATTACGGCACCGCGCTGCCGCCGCACCGCGTGCCCATCCCGCTGGTCCGCGCCGACGACCGGATCGGCGAGGCGTACTTTCGCGTCGATCCCGACAAGATCGTCGCGATCGTCGAGACGGACGCGCCCGACCGCAACCTGCCGTTCGCCGCACCCGATGCCGCGGCGCATGCGATCGCCGGGCATCTGATCGAGTTCTTCACCCACGAGGTCGCGCGCGGGCGCTTGCAGGCGTCGCTGCTGCCGCTCCAGTCGGGCGTCGGCAACATCGCCAATGCGGTGCTGACTGGTCTTGTCGACGGCCCGTTCAGCGACATGACGTCGTTCACCGAAGTCATCCAGGACGGGATGCTCGACCTGCTCGACTCGGGCAAATTGCGGATGGCGTCGGCGACCGCCTTCTCGCTCAGCCCCGAGGCGGCGGCGCGGCTCAACGCCGATCTCGGGCGCTACCGCAACGCGATGATCCTGCGCCCGCAGGAAATCAGCAACCATCCCGAGTTGATCCGCCGGTTGGGCTGCCTGGCGATGAACGGGCTGATCGAGGCGGACATTTATGGCAACGTCAATTCGACGCACGTGATGGGATCGCGCATCCAGAACGGCATCGGCGGATCGGGCGATTTCGCGCGCAACGCCTATGTCTCGATCTTCATGACGCCATCGACCGCCAAGGGCGGCAAGATCTCCGCGATCGTGCCGCAGGCGAGCCATGTCGACCATATCAGCCAGGACGTGCAGGTGCTGGTGACCGAGCAGGGTCTCGCCGATCTGCGCGGGCTCAGCCCCAAGCAGCGCGCGACGCTGATCATCGAACGCTGCGCGCATCCCGATTACCGCCCCGCGCTCGCCGATTATTATGCGCGGGCGCGGGTCGGGTCCTATGGCCAGCAGTCACCGTCGCTGCCGGGCGAGGCCTTGTCGTGGCATCAGCGCTTCATGGAAACGGGGTCAATGCGCTTCTGACCGGGACGCGCGCCGTGGCGCGTCCCGGGCCGGGTCGGCGGTCTGGGGGCGCTAGCGGTGCAGCGTCCGGATCGCGTCGATGATCACCTGGGGACTGTGCAGCCCCTTATAGACCGGCGGCGGGGCCTTATCGAGCTTGAGCAGCGTGTAGACCGCGGTCATCGCGCTGCGGATCGAATATTCGACGGTGAACACGACATCGTCGGGTTGCTCGGCGAACTGGCCGAGAAAGGCGAGGTTGGTAGATCCGGTCGGCACCACCAGCGGCCGGTCGCCCGCTTTCCGCGGCATGAACTGGCTGGTGATGTACGGCATTGCGCACGGGATGCAGTTGGAGGCGGCGAGCACCGCGGCGGTATCGGGTGCGCTGAAGCGCAGATGGCCGAGCACTTCCTCCAAAATCTCCGCGCCGGTGCAGTCGACCAGCGGCTTCTTGACGTAATCGCCGGGCCGATCGTGGAACAGGCCGTACCCCCACCACACCGCGACACCCTCGGGCTGGTCGGGGAAGAAGGGCTGGTGATAGATCGACAGCGTCAGCAGCCACGCCGATTGCTTGAAGGTGATCAGCCCGCCGGTGCCCGCAGCAACTCCGCTGAAACGCTCCATCAGTTCGAGGAACAGCGGGTCGTTGACCGTGACGGTGAAGGAGATCCACGAACTCTCCGCAACATTGCCGTTGAACGCGGCAGGGTTGCCGAACGCGGGGCGCCCTTGCGCCAGCTTCTCCCACAGGTTCCACGCGCCCGAATGGCTGGTCGTATCGAGGCCGGGGGCCTTGGTCATCGATCCGAACGCCTTGTCGGCGGTCATCGAGCCGTTGGTGACGAACACCAGGTCGCCCGTCGCCACCGGTATCGCGACCGGCCCATCGGCGGTCATCGTCGAAATGCTCGTCACCGTGACCGCGTCGCTGCCCGCGGCGAAGCCCAGATCCTCGACGCGCACGCCGTGGCGGAACTGGACGCCGCGGTCCTTCAGCCACGTCATCAGCGGGACGATCATGCTGTCATACTGGTTGTAGACGGTGCGATAGATGTCGTGCTGGACGTCGATCGTCGAGAAATGGTGGACGAAGCGGCGCAGGTAGCGGCGGAACTCGATCGCGCTGTGCCACGGCTCGAACGCGAACAGCGTGCACCATTCCATCCAGAAATTGGTCTCGAAGAAATGCGCGGTGAAGCAATCGGTGATGCGCTTGTCGTCGAGCAGGCTTTCGGGCTCGCCGATCAGGGTGACCAGGTTGATCCGGTCATGCGCGCTGAAGCCCATCGCATGCGCGTCGCGCACGCTGCCGTCGAGATTGACCAGCCGGACCTTGTTGTCCCACGGCCAGCTCTTGGCCGCCCGGTTGGTCTCCTCGGTCACCGAGATGGCCGGGTCGGTCGCCGAGGGGATGCCGGCGAACAGCGCGAAGGTGCATTGGTACATCGCCTCGAACATGCGGCTGCCGCTCATGAAATAGCCGTCCTGCGCGGTGCCGTGCGCATCGAACGCGCCGCCGCTCTGGTGGCTTTCCTCGAGGATCGTGATGTCCTTGCCGGCGACGTCGCCATCGCGCAGCAGGATGGCCGCCCCAGCGAGCGAGGCGATGCCACTGCCGACGAATGTATAGCTGCTCATGGCCTGCGATCCTCTGTCCGAAAATCGTGCTTTGCGCGCGTCGACGGCGTATCGCTAAGCCCCGGAAACTACCCAGAAGGGCATGGCTACAGTGAACTGAACTCGGCCACGAGCGCGTCGAACACGGCACGGCAGCGGGGGCTGTTGCCCAGATCTTCGTGCATCACGATCCAGACGCTCAGATCCATCGCGAAGCCGTCGGGCAGTATCCGGACGAGCCGCGGATCACGGGCCGCAACCGGAAGCTGGCAGATGCCGATCCCGAAGCCCGCCCGGATGGCGGCAAGGTGTGCGAGGTCGCTATCGACCCGCAGCGCAAAGGCCGCGCGGTTCAGTTCGGGGAAACGCTCGACAATGGCGCGGATCGCCGGGGTTTCCGTATCGAAACCGATCAGATCATGGTCCGCGAGCGCGGCCAAGGTCGACGGAGTGCCGCGCCGCGCCAGATAGTCCGCATGCGCGTGCAGACCGAGCGGGATCGGCGAGACCTTGCGCGCGATCAGCGACTGTTGCGTTGGCTGCACCATGCGGACGGCGATATCGGCCTGGCGCTGCAGCAGGTTATCGACGGTGTTCGACGCCGACAGCTCGAACGTGAGGGCGGGATGGCGCAGCCGCAGTCGCGCCAGCATTGCCGGGAGGTGCTCGGCGCTCACCACCTCGCTCGCGCTGATCCGGACCGTTCCGGCGACCGTACCGGCGCCGCCATCCGCGGTGCGCAGCAACGCCGCCGCGGTCGATCCGAGCAGTTCGGCATACGGTCTGAGCTCGATGGCGGCAGCGGTGGGCGTGAGGCCGCGGTGCGTTCGGACGAACAGATCGCGGCCGATCGCCTGCTCCAGCGCATCGATATGCCGCGCGACGCTCGGCTGCGTCAGCCCAAGGCTTCGCGAAGCGCCCGACAAGGAGCCCGTACGCAACACCGCGTCGAACGTGCGGTACAGATCCCAGCTCGGCATGTTCATCTGTTTGCGTATACCCGATCGCCAGTTTTCCGCGATTTCGTTGAGTCCAGATCCCGCGCATTGCTCCGTTACACGCAGTGGAGGACGCAACATGGAACGCAAGATCGCATTGGTACTGGGCGCAACGGGCGGGATCGGCGGCGCGGTCGCGCGACGGCTTGACGCAGGCGGCTGGCACGTTCGGGCCCTGCACCGCGCGCCCGACGGCGTGGCTGACCAGCATGGCTTCGAGTGGCACGCCGGCGACGCGATGGTCGCCCGCGACGTCGCTGCTGCGGCCGAGGGTGCAGCGCTCATCGTCCATGCGGTGAACCCGCCGGGATATCGCGACTGGGATACGTTCGTGCTGCCGATGCTCGACAATACCATCGCTGCTGCACGCGCCAACGGTGCCCGGATCCTCTTTCCAGGCACCGTCTATAATTACGGCCCCGACGCCTTCCCCCAGATTGCGGACGACGCGCCCCAGCATCCCGGTACCCGCAAGGGCGCCATCCGCGTCGAGATGGAGCGCCGGCTCCGCGCGTTCGCCGACAGCAAGGCGGGGACCGTGCTGATCGTGCGTGCGGGCGATTTCTTCGGGCCGGGGGCGCTGAACACCTGGTTCGCGCAGTTGGCGCCGGCGGGCAAGCGCCCCGCTGCCGTCACCTATCCCGGTCGGCGCGGCGTCGGGCATCAATGGGCCTATCTGCCCGACGTGGCCGAGACGATGATGCGGCTGCTCGAGACCGACGGACTCGATGCCTTCGCCAGCTTCCACATGGAAGGCCTGTGGGATGCCGACGGTACGCAGATGACCGACGCGATCTGTCGGGCGCTCGGCGATCCCGCGGTGCCGGTCCGAAAGACACCCTGGTGGATCATGCGGCTGATGGCGCCGTTCGTGCCCACGATTCGCGAGGTGCTGGCGATGAAATATCTGTGGGACCGGCCAGTCCGGATGACGAATGCCCGTCTCGTCGCAAGGCTCGGACCCGAGCCGCGCACCCCATTGGATGATGCCGTGCGCACGACGCTCAAGAGCATGGGATGCGTGAAGTGCGGGACGGGCGCGCGGTCCTAAAGCCCGTCGCGCCCGACCGTCAGCGCCGCCTTGCTCGCGTCTGCCTTGCCGGTAAGGCCGGGCACCTCGTCGAGCTGGCGCAGATCGGTAAAACGACCGCGCTCGCCGCGATAGCGGACGATCTCGAAGCCATGTCCGTGCAGCCCCGGGATCTGATCGAGTTCCTCGGCGCTCGCGGTGTTGACGTCGGTGAGGGGAGCGTCGCTCATAGATTTGCCTGTTCTTCCTTGGGGAGATCCGCGTCGGGCCCATAATACAGGGTGGCGCACGCGTCGGCGAGGCAGCCGCCCTCGATCACGATGTCGTCGCGATAGGCATCGCCGATGAAGCTCAGCGTATCGACGTGACGCGCCTCGAAATACATCGGGTGCACGTCATCCTTGCCCGCCCCGTAGACTACACGACCGACCTTGGACCAGATCGAGGCCATCGTGCACATGCCGCACGGCTGCAACGTCGAATAGAGCGTCGCGCCGCGCAGTTCGAGTTCGCCCGTGTCCTCGCAGGCACGGCGGATCGCCATCATTTCCGCATGCGCGGTGGCATCGGGCAATTCGTGCGTCTGATTGCGCTCGGCGGCAATCACCTTTCCGTCGAGCACGATCACGCAGCCGAGCGGCGATGTCGACGGGTCGGAACCTTTCGACCGCGCGACCTCGATCGCCATTCGCATGTAGGTTTCATCGTCGTCGGCGGGCATCGGGGTCTCCTTGTCGAAGGCGCAACGCACATCGCGCGAAATCGACGCGTCAGGCGGCAAGTGCATAGCGACGGCAATGGTCGAGATAGCCCGCCTCGTGGCTGCCAGCGAGCGAGACCACGCTCTCCCACAGCCATGACGGCGTATCGATCGCGCCGCGACGGTCGGCCTCGAGCACGGTGATCCACGCCGCGCGGGTCGCACTGTCCATCTGCCGGGCATGCGCCTTGCCGACGACGAAGGCGAGGTAGCGCGCCGAGCGGACCGCCTCGGCATGGTTGAACTGGTCGACCTCGAGCTTGATGTCCTGGGGTGCCAGCTCGCGGATGAACAGCGACCGGTCGAGCAGGCGGACAGCCTTCATCCGCGTTCCCAGATGCGGCGAAAGCGCGCGCGCCGCAGCGACGACGCGGTCACCGTTATCGGCCGGCATCTCCGCAGTGGCGGCGGCGGGCGCGATCGGCGCGGTCGCCTCTTTCAGATCGACTAAGGCATAGGACCGACGCCCCTTGCTCGTCTTCATCCCGACGATCGCGGCGTAGCGGAGCAGCCCGAGCGAGCTGCACCCCTTCATCCAATAGGCGGCATCGACCAGGCGTACGTCGCGATTGGCGGGCTTGCCCTTCATCGACAGGATCAACCGCGCGACATCGGGATCGGCGAAGAGATGCTCGAGCGCGGCACGTTCTTCCGCCGCCAGCGCCCAGAACTTCTTGCCGAGCGGGATGCGGGGCTCGACCGCGTCGAGCCGTTCCTTGGCGAGGTGGCGCCAGCGACGGCCGAGCGCGGCGCGCTTGATGCTGCGCACCACCTCGGGCTCGACGCCCGGGTCGCCGCTGGTCGGATCGTGGATCGCGGCGGCATAGCCATCGACCATCTCCTCCATCATGCGCGCTGTCGTGACGCCGGGCAGGTCCGAGCCGCGCGCCGCCGTCGCCAGCGACAGGCCGAGCCGGATGAGGTCGTGCGCGGGATTGCCGATGACTGCCTGATCGAGGTCGCGGATCTGGATCTCGACCCGTCCCTCGGCATTGGCGAGCGGGCCGAGGTTGCCGAGATGGCAGTCGCCGCAGATCCAGATGGCAGGTCCCTCGGGCACGCGGCGCGCGGCCGGCGAGACTGCCAGCCAGTCATAAAACTTGGCCGTATTTCCGCGTACATAGGCATGGGCCGAGCGCGCCATCTTGAGGGTGCGCGTCGCTTCCAGGATAGCGGAACGGTCGGTAGGCAGGGGCATCGGCAGGCAACCTCGATCTGTGGCGAGCGCATCAACGCGCGTCGGCCGCATTTGTAACGCAACGTTGCTCGAGCGACGAAAGTCGAGCCCGCCGGCGATCGATGCGCGAACCTGCGGTCGCGGCGAGGACCCACGGCTCGGCCGGGGGCAGGCATTGGTCGTACAGGGTCGACAAGCGGCAGCTGCCTTCGCTAGCGTCTCCCGGTTCCCGAAAGGACTGAAGATGCGCCATACGCTCCTGCTTGCCACTGTTGCCGCCGCGATCGGCATCGCTCCGGCCGAGGCCGCCAATCCTTTCGCGCAGCGCAGTACGCTGCCGTATCAGGCGCCGCCGTTCGACAAGATCCAGGATGGCGATTATCAGCCGGCGATCGAGCAGGGGATCGTCGAAAGCCTCGCCGAGGTTCGCGCGATCGCCGACAATCCCGCCGCGCCGACCTTCGACAACACGATCGTCGCGATGGAGCGCCAGGGGCAGATGCTGGCGCGCGCGCAAGCGGCGTTCGGGCAGGTGGCGCAGGCGAACACCAATCCGACGCTGCAGGCCGCGCAGGCCGCCCTGGCGCCAAAGCTCGCCGCGTATGGCGACACGATCTACCTCGATCCCAAGCTGTTCGCCCGGGTCAAGACGTTGCACGACCACAAGTCGTCGTTGAAGCTGGATGCCGAGCAGGCGATGCTGGTCGAGGAATATTACACGTCCTTCGTTCGCGCCGGCGCGCAACTGTCGGCGGCCGACCAGACGACGCTGCGCGACCTCAACAAGCAGATCTCGACCGCCGGGATCGCCTTCCGCCAGCGGTTGCTCGCGGGCACCAAGGCAGGCGCGCTGGTGCTCGATGATCCCGCCAAGCTCGCCGGGATGGCGCCGGGCGAGGTTCAGTCCGCCGCACGCGACGCCGCCGATCGCAAGCTGCCGGGGAAGTATCTGCTGCCGCTTCAGAACACGACCGGCCAGCCGGCGCTCGAATCGCTGAGCGACCGCGCGACGCGCAAGGCGCTGTTCGACCAGAGCTGGACGCGCACCGAAAAAGGCGACGCCAACGATACCCGCGCTGCGATCCTCCAGCTGATCGCGCTGCGTACGCGCAAGGCCAATCTGCTCGGGTACAAGACCTGGGCGGATTACTCGCTGGCGGAGCAGATGGCCAAGACCGCCGACACCGCGCGCGGCTTCCTCGATGCGCTCGATGCCCCGACCGCGGCGGCGCAGGCGGTTCAGGTCGGCGAGCTTCAGCAGGCGATCGACGCGGAGAAGGGTGGCTTCAAGCTTGAGCCGTGGGATTGGGAATTGTACGCCGAGAAGGTCCGCAAGGCGAAGTTCGACCTCGATCTCAACGAGACCAAGCCGTATCTTGAGATCTGGAACGTCCTCGAGAACGGGGTCTTCTACGCCGCCAATCAACTCTATGGGGTGACGTTCAAACGGCGCACCGACATCCCGACCTATCATCCCGACATTCGCGTCTATGAGGTTTTCGAAGAAGGCGGGAAGCCGCTTGGGCTCGCCTATTTCGATTATTGGAAGCGCGACAACAAGTCGGGCGGCGCGTGGATGAACAGCTTCGTGCGGCAGGCGAAGATCTTCGGGACCAAGCCGGTCATCGCCAACACCGCGAACTTCACCAAGCCCGCGGCGGGGCAGCCCGGGCTCGTCACGTTCTCGGACGTCCGGACGATGTTCCACGAGTTCGGCCATGGCCTGCACGGATTGTTCGCCAACCAGACCTATCCGACGCTGTCGGGCACCGCGGTGGCGCGTGACTTCGTCGAATTTCCATCGCAGTTCAACGAACATTGGGCGCTCGAGCCGCGCGTGCTTGCGCATTACGCGCACCATTACCAGACCGGCGCGGCGATGCCGCAACCGCTGGTCGACAAGATCAAGCGCGCCGAGACGTTCAACCAGGGGTACAGTTTCGGCGAGACGCTGGCCGCGGCACAGCTCGACATGGCGTGGCATTCGGTCCCGGCGACCGGGGTGCCGACCGATGTCGATGCGTTCGAGGCCAAGGCGCTCGGTGCGACCGGGCTCGACGTGGCGCACGTTCCACCGCGCTATCGCAGCAGCTACTTCGCGCACATCTGGGGTTCGGGCTATGCGGCGGGCTATTACGCCTATCTCTGGACCGACATGATCCAGCAGAACGTCTATGACTGGTTCGAACAGCATGGCGGGATGACGCGGGCGAACGGGCAGCGGCTGCGCGATCTTGTCCTTTCGCGCGGGCATACCGAGGATTATACCGTCATGTTCCGCGCGATGACCGGGCACGAACCGCAGGTCGCGCCGCTGTTGCGCAAGCATGGACTGGACCCGGCAAAACCGTAACGGGGCATCGCGGCAACCTGCCGCAAGCGCCGAGCGCCGGCGGGGGCTCGGCATCCGTCAATCGGGATCGCTTCCGACTGACGGATGCCGGTGCACCGTCAACATCCGCGGCTCCGTTCTATCGCGCGAAACGGCCCGCTTCGACCAGGTCGGCCGGCGATGCGGAGGTGCCGACCCACACCGTGTAGCGGCCCGACGGAATCACCCAGCGATGCTGCGCGCTGTCCCATACCCCAAGCGGATGGTTGCTGGCGGCCGGATCGATCGCGATCGTCACCGTCTGCGTGGCACCGGGCTCGACCGTAACGCGCCCGAACCCGACGAGGCGCTTCGGCGGCTGTTTCACGCCCAGCCGATCCGCGCTTTCGGGGAGCGAGACATACGCCTGAACGACCTCGGACCCCGCGCGCCGACCGATATTCTTGACGTCGAGCGAGACACGATATCCGCCCGCCTGCGGATCGACAGCGAGTTTGGGCGCCGATGTCGCGAAGCGAGTGTAGGACAATCCATAGCCGAACGGGAACGCCACGCAGCGATTCACCCCGCCGGTTGTCGTGCATTTTCCGCCCGCATTCGCGTCGTACCAGCGATAGCCGATGGCAAGCTTCTCGCTATATTGGACGGCTTGAAACGTACCCCCCGCGTCGCGCACGCCGGGAAATTGATCGGGCGCGATCTCGTCGAGGAAACCCTTGCCCGCGACGGGGAAGGTGACGGGCAGTCGTCCGACCGGATCGGCACGCCCGAACAGCAGGTCGGCGACGATGCTGCCGTCTTCCTGCCCTGGAAACCACGTCTCGAGGATCGCAGGCCCGTGCGGTCCGAGCAGCGCCGGATCCATCGCAACGCTGGCATTGTCCTTCAACACAAGCACGGTCTTTTGCGGCATCGCCACGCCCGTAGTCGAGCGCGCAGCGAGGATGGCGTTAAGCATAGCGCCGGTCTGGCTCGACTTGGCGGTGTTGCCCACGGGATCGGTCGTGGCGATCGCACTCGGTTTGGCGACATACCAATCGAGCGACAGGCCCGCCGCCGCGCTTGCCGCCAGCTGGTGGCCGTACTTGTCCACGAAGGTCGCGCGATCGGCGCCTTCCTCGGCATTGGTGCCGGCCATGACGACGACCGAGTCCGAGGCGCCGATCATCTCGAGCGCCTTGGCGAACGGGACCGTCACCCCATCAATCGTCGCGCTGGCGTTGGCATCGTCGATCAGCACCAGCTTGACCACCGCGTCGTCGCGCCGGAGCTCACGCAGCGCGGTGCGGATGCCATCGACCGGGGAAACGGTGTAGTCCGGCACCACGTCCGAGCTTCCGCCGCCCGCACCCATCGCCTTGCCGAGGATCGAGCCGCCCGCGATCGCCTGTTTCGCATAGGGTTGCGAGGCCTTGCCGACGAGCGCGATGCTGCGCACCGTCGCCGACAGCGGGAGGGCGCCGTTATTCTGCAGCAACACCGCCGCGCGCGTGCCGATCCGCCGCGCCGCCTTCCCGCCCGCGACGAAATCGATCGGCGTCTGGACCAGCTTGCGGTCGAAGATCCCGGCCTTGAACATCTGCGTATAGCGCCGTTCGAGCGCGGTATCGATCTGGCCGATCGACAGGCTGTGCTGGTCGATCGCGGCGCCGATCTTGTCGGGCGACCAGTAGAGCGGGGTCGGCATTTCGTGATCGGTCCCCGCCTCGAGCGACGGTACCGTGTTCTTCAGCGCGAAGAAATCGGTCTGGACGTACCCGCTGAATTTCCAGTCGTCACGCAGCACGCCGGTCAGCATCGCCGTGTTGGCGCACGCCTGCAGGCCGTTGAGGTAATTGTACGAACACATGATCGCGGCGACGTTGCCGTCCTTCACGCTCATTTCGAACGGCAACAGATAGAGCTCGCGCAGGACCTGATCGTCGACGGTCTCGCGGATCGTCATCCGGTTGGTTTCCTGCTCGTTGGCGACGAAATGCTTCGCCATCGCGATGATCCCGGCCGACTGTACCGCCTTGGTCTCGGCGACCGCCATCGTGCCGGCGAGATAGGGGTCCTCACCGAAATATTCGAAATTGCGGCCGAGGATCGGCAGGCGCGCGAGGTTCATCCCCGGCGCCTCGAAGACGTGCAGCGCGAGATTGTTCATCTCCGTCGCGATCACACCGCCAAAGTCGGTCGCCACGCGCGGGTCGAACGATGCCGCCACCGCCATGCCCGAAGGGAGCGCGGTCGCGTGTGCCGAACTCGGGTGCGTGTAGGGGGCGAAAAAGGGTGCGTTGCCCGCCGGTCGTGCCTTTTCCACATCGCGCGAGACGCAGTCGTTCTGGCCGACCCCGACCGGGCCGTTGGTGATCCGGAAGGTCGGGATGGCGAGCTCGGCAATGCCCGTGACGTGGCGCGCGCCGAAGCAATTGGGCAGTTCGGGAAGCACCGACGGTGCGCTGCCGGTCAATTGCTGGAGCTTCTGTGCGAGCGACATCGCCGCGACGAGCTGGCGCGCGCGGGACCGGGCGATCGCCTCCTTGGCTGCATCGGCGCGCGCGGCCGCTTGCTTTGCGACGACGGCGGGTGCCATCCAGGACGGGGGCGGCGATGCGGGCGCGGTGCCGGGAAGGCCTAGCGCCAGCGCCCCCACTCCTGCGAAATGGGCGATACGCGCGGTGCGGATGGTCATGGTCTGCTCTCCTAAAGGGCCGCTTCACGCGGCCTCGTCACTTCGCGCGCGGTGTGGCCTTGGCGTCGTAATAGGTCGCCAGCACGCCGAACGCTTGCTTGCGCTCGCCCGTCTCGGAGATCAGCCCCTTGCGGTTCCAGCCTTGCTGGAAGTCGGGATTCTGCCGCCGCGGCGAGCGGAAATCCTTGAGGATCCAAGGCGACATACCGCGCAGCGTCGGCACCCGATCGACCATCGCCAGCGTCGCGCGATAATAGGCGGCCTGATATTCCTCGGAGAATTTCTGCGGGGTGGAGCCGATGTCGTGGAACCCGGCGCGGGCATCGGCGCCGAATTCGGAAAAGACCAGCGGCTTGCCGGCCGGCACGCGCCAGCTGATGCCGGGCACGTCGGCGAGCCGATCGGGCGTGTACCACCCGTTGTACGTGTTGATCGCGAGCACATCGAGCACGTCGGCGAGCGGATCGGCCATCGTCATCACCGGCCCGGTCGTGCCTTGCGAGCGTTCGACCAGCAGCGCCGCGCTGACGAGGCGAGTGTCGTCGAGCGCGCGTACGTCGCTGACGAGCGTACGCAGGAAGGTGTTGCGCGCGTCGGTCACCGGGGTTTCGTTTGCGACGCTCCAGATCGCGATCGAGGCGCGGTTGCGGTCGCGCAGGATATTTTCCGCCACCATGTTGCGCGCGGTCGCCAGCGTGTCGGGGTTGGACCAGGCGACGAGCCAGTAGACCGGCACCTCGCTCCACACGATCAGGCCCATCTCATCGGCCATCCGCGTCATCACTTCCGAATGCGGGTAATGCGACAGCCTGACATAGTTGCCGTGCAACCCGTCCTTGATCTCGCCAAGCAGCGCGCGCGCCGCCGCCTGCGTGATCGCGCGCGTCGGCTCGGTGCCGATCTCCTCCTCGTGGAGCGAGATGCCGCGCAGGAAGATCGGCTTGCCGTTGAGCAGGATGTCGCTGCCGCGCACTTCGATCGTGCGGAAACCGATGCGATCGCGCCAGGTATCGGCACCGGCGGCGATCGTGACGTCGTAGAGCTGCGGTCGCTCGGGAGACCAGCGGATCAAAGCGCGCGGCGCGGCGACGGTCGCGCGCCAATCGCCCTTCGCGTCGGTCCGGCCGGCCAGGTCGAGCCCGAGCTTGGCGATGCGCAGATGGAGCGGCTGGTCGCCGGCTTGCGGGCCGTTCAGATGCGCTTCGACCGCGAGCTTGCCGTCGCGCGTCATGCGGACCCAGGCGTCGTCGACATAGGTATCGGGCGTCGTGATCAGCCGGACCGCGCGCGTGATGCCGCCGTAATTCTCCCAGTCGGTGACTGGCGGCGGCACTGTGGCCGCGGTTGCCTGAGAATCGACTCCGACGGTGATCTGGTTGTCACCGTCGCGCAGCAGTCCGGTCACGTCGAACGCGAAGGGCGTGAAGCCGCCCTCGTGGCGCCCGAGCGGCTTGCCGTTGAGATAGACCACCGTTGCGTAATTGGCCGCGCCGAAGCGCAGGAAGCTGCGGCCCTTGCGCTGCGCGGGCGCGGGAAAGCTGCGCTGATACCACATCAGCCCCTGATAGTGCCGCAGCTCGGGCGCCTCGGTGAGCCAAGACGAAGGCAGGGTTGTGACCGGCGAGTGCGGCATGTCGAATTCGAACAGCGCGCGATTATCGTCGCGCATCGCCTTGCCGACGTCGAGATCGAGATAGCGCTGCTGCGACAGCCCCGGGACTTCGCCGTGGAAGCCGGCCAGTCCCGAGCGGAACGGGTCGATCGAATAATGCCACGGCCCCGAAAGATCGACCCCGTCACGCATGTCGGCCGAGGCGAGCAGCGGACTGTTCTTGACCGTCGCCAGCGTCAACGGCTGCGGGGCAACCTCCTGCGCCGCAACCGGCGCCGCACCGACGAGCGCCGCCGCCACCAAATATCGTACTTTGCGGGTCATCTGCACGTCAGCGCTCCTCTGGGTTGATCTGGGGTTGTGCCGCGTCGGTGCGCGCGAAGGCGATGCCGCGTTCGAGCCCGCGCAATTCGGCGAGCCCGCGCATCCGGCCGAGCAG
Organism: Sphingomonas sp. UYP23; assembly: GCF_054059235.1. NCBI lineage: Bacteria > Pseudomonadati > Pseudomonadota > Alphaproteobacteria > Sphingomonadales > Sphingomonadaceae > Sphingomonas > Sphingomonas sp. UYP23. The sequence continues at coordinate 4,445,782 of NZ_JBSSBX010000001.1, read as the reverse complement.
CGAATAGCCCGGGTTGGTGCGCTTGCTCAGATCGTCGAGCATCTGGTGCCCGTGATCGGGGCGCATCGGGATCGCGCGTCCGAGCCGCCCCTGCAGCCGGTGTACCGCGCCGACGATCGCCGCCATGTCGGCATCGCCCTCGAGATGCGGGGCTTCGTGAAAGGCGCCATCCGGTTCGCGCTGGACCGACCGCAAATGGAGGAAGCCGATCCGGTCGCCGAGCCGATCGACCATGCCCGGCAGATCGTTGTCGGCGCGTACACCGAACGATCCTGCACAGAAGCACAGCCCGTTGGCGCGGCTCGGCACCCGCGCGAACAGGTCGGCGACGTCCGCCTCGGTGCTGACCGTGCGCGGCAAGCCGAACAGCGGGAAGGGCGGATCGTCGGGATGGACCACCAGCTGCACCCCGACCTCTTCGGCGATGGGGCAGACGGCCTCAAGAAAGGCGACATGGTTGGCGCGCAACCGATCGGGGCCGATCTCGGCATAGGTGTCGATCGCCGCCTGGAATTCGGTTTGGGTGAAGCTCTCTTCGCTGCCCGGCAGTCCAGCGAGGATCGTTCGCGCCAAGGCGGTGCGCGCGGCGTCGTCCATCGCCTCGAAGCGTCGGGCGGCGGCCTCGACCAGTGCGGGCGCGTAGTCGGCGGCGGCACCGGGGCGGCGCAGGATGTGGATGTCATAGGCCGCGACCGCCTCGAGCTCGAAGCGCAACGCGAGCGAACCATCGGGCATCGCCCAAGCCAGATCGGTCCGGGTCCAGTCGAGCAGCGGCATGAAATTGTACGTGACGACGCTGATGCCGCACCCTGCGAGATTGCGCAGGCTCTCGCAATATTGCGCGATCAATCGGTCGCACCCGGCCCCACGCGTCTTGATCGCCTCATGGACGGGCAGGCTCTCGACCACGCTCCAGCCCAGTCCGGCGTGTTCGACCATCGCCTTGCGCGCGGCGATTGCGGCGTACGGCCAGACGTCGCCATTCGCCACCTCGTGCAGCGCGGTCACCACTTCGCTCGCGCCGGCCTGGCGGATATCCCGCAACGCCACCGGGTCATTGGGCCCGAACCAGCGCATTGTCTGTGTCATCAACATGAAGGCCATATGCTCCCGGGCCTTGGCGCCGATACCGGCGGGCCCCTCAACGTGTCGGTCTATTGCGCTGGCTTGAACTCGAAGCTCATGCCGGCGGCCTTGCCGGGCTGAAAACCTTTCCACAGCGTCGCTGCGGGTGGGCCGGGGCTGTATTCGGTGTGGCGGCCGGGGGGTAGACCCGCCCACACGCCATCGTTCGAATTGGCCACGAGCCCGTCGAGATAGCTGGTTTTGGCGGTGTCATCCTTGACGTAGCGGTCGAGAAACGCGGTGATGAAATGCGCCTCGACCGCCAGCAGCCGGTCCTTGCGCCACACTGCATCCTCGAACCAGTCCTTGTCCCAGAACGAATGCTGCATCACCGGCGGCGCGCCGATCAGGCCAATGCTGTGCCCGGCCTCGCGAAAGGTGAGCAGATAGCGCGGCGCGTGGACGGCATCGTCGAACAGCGTGCGCACGCCGGGCGCATAGCCGACGGTATGGTCCTGACTGCCGACGATGAACAAGGTTGGTGTCTTGAGCGCTGCGACGCCGGGCGCCGCCCATAGCGGCGTACCGCGGATCACGCTCGCCGGCGAAATCGCCACCACTGCCTTGAGGTTGGCGACCTTGAGGGTGGCGGCCTCTCTGGCGCCCGCGACATAGGGCGCGAGCACGCCGCGCGTGGCGGCCGCGAGCCCCGGATCGAGCGGCGCGCCCGCCGCGGTCAACACGCCGTAACCGCCCATCGAATAGCCGATCAGCGCGGTCCGCATCGGGTCGGCGCTGGCGAACAGGCCTGGCCCGGCCGTCGCGCGCCGCTGCGCCTCGGCGGCGACGAAGGCGATGTCGAGCGGTCGCCGCGTGATCGGGCCTGCGGCCGCGGCGGCGGTGCGGATCGTGATCGACGGATCGCGAAACGCCGGCGTCACGACAACATAGCCCTTGCTCGCAAGATTTTCGCCGAGCCAGGACAGTACCTCGGGCGTGTTGCTGTAGCCGTGGGCGAGGATGACGAGCGGGAAACGGCCCGCCGCGGCCTTCGCGCCGGGGGTGGCGATGCCGGGTACGGTAAAGACGACGTCGCGACCGTCCTCGCCCGGCAAGCCGGTACGATAAAGCGTCCCGCGCCCTGCGGCGGCGGCAGGATACCAGATCTTGAGCGGCAAATGCCGGTCGGCGACCGTGGGCGCGTCGGTGCCGGTCAGCGGATCGGCCTGGGCCGGTTGGACGAACTCCACGTCCGCGACCCCGACCGGATGCGCGCCGAGCCGTGCGAGTTCCGGCGCGTCGATGCCCGGCCGGGCCTGCGCGGTTTGTACCGGCGCGTCTCCGGCAGAGGCATGTTGAGCCGGGGCACCGCTGGCAAGGAGCGCCCCGGCACCACAGGCGGCAAGCGCAATCTTCATCTTGTGCTGCATCATACTGTCCCTGATCAAGTCCGATGCCAGCTCCGTGGAGGCGACCAAGCCGCCCCCACGCATACGCTTAGAAGTTCAGCGCAAGCCGGACCCCGCCATAGCGCCGGAAATCGCGCGGCAGGATCGCCTGGGTCGCCTGCAAATTGCCGAAATTGCCTGCAGTGTTCACCAAAGCCGGGAAATATTGCTTGTCGAACAGATTGTTGACGAAGCCGCCCACTTCCCAGCGGCGGTTGGCATCGCGAATGCCGAGGCCGATGTTGAAGATGCTGTAGGCCTTCTGAATCGTCTCGGGGTCCTGCGACGGCGAATAGTTGACCGTGCTGGTATATTGCCAGTTGATCTGCGCGACGCCGCGCAGCGTATCGCCGATCGCCGGCGAATAATCCGCCCCGGCCGACAGCTTCCATTCTGGCGCCTGCGCCGCGCGTGCGCCGGCCAGATTCTGGCGCGCCGGCGAGCCGGTGCACCCCTGCGCCGCGGTCTGCCCGATATAGCATTGCGCGACCGGGAACGACTTGATCCGCGCATCGAGATAGGTCGCGGCGGCGTTCACCGACACGTCGCTGCCGATCCGCGCCGAGCTCTCGACCTCGACCCCGCGCGTGTTGAGCTTGCCGACATTGGCGAGGCGGAAATTCTGCGTGCCGTCGGCGAGCGTCTCGATCCCCTGTGCCTGGAGATTGGTGAAGTTCGTATCGAACAGCGTAACGTTGAGCGTCACGCGGCGATTGAGGAACTGCGTCCGCACGCCGAATTCGAAGTCGCGCGAGGTCTCGGGCTTGATCGGTCCGGCGAGCGCGCGGTTGGCGTTGAAGCCGGTGGTCAGATCGTAGGTCTGGCCCTTATATCCGGTCGAATAAGTGCCGAAGACGCTCAGGTCGCGGGTGAATTCGTAGCGCAGGCTGACACGGTGGGTCTCCGCGGTATCCTCGGCACCGCCGCTGAAGAAGGCGTTGCCGTTCTGGATATCGCGGAAGGTGTAGTTGATCTTCTCGTTCTGGACGCGCAGTCCGCCGGTCAGGGTGGCCTTGGGCAGGAACTCCCAATCGGCCTGGACGAAGCCGGCAAGCTGGCGCGAATCGGACGTCGCGAACCAGTTGGCGAGCGAGAAGGCCGGGCCGCGATAGAAGGGGCGGTTGAAATCGACCTTCGCGAAATAGGCGCCAAGCGTGTAGCGGAACGGCTTGTCGCCCGGTGACTGCAGCCGCAATTCCTGCGTGACGAGCTTCGAATTGAACGTGCCGATCTGGACGTTGCTGCCGAGCGGGACCGACAGCGCGGTGTCGTCCTGGTCGAGGAAGTCGTTGAGCTGGAACTTGTCGTACGATGTGATCGACACCAGCGTCAGGTCGCCGAGGCCGATCTCGCCGCGCAGATAGCCGCCATAGCCTTCGTAATTGGTACGCGCATTGTAATTGTTGCTGATCTTGTCGTTCTGCGTGCTCGGCGTGAAGCCGGGGAACACCACCGCTTGCGTCAGGCCAGCGGTGTTGCGGAACAGGGCGTTGGGCGCGACGCGGATGAAGGGCCGACCGACATCGGTCTTGCCGTTCAGATAGTTGGCCGACAGCGTGATGGTGACGTCGTCGCTCGGCTTCCAGCGCAGCTTGCCGCGCGTGTTGATCGTGCGGCGGCCATTGACGTCCTTGCCGTTGAAGACGTTGCGGACGTTGCCGTCATAGAAATTGTAGCTGCCCGAAAAGACGTAGCCGAGCTCGGGACTGATCGGCCCCGACAGGCTGAAATTGCCGCCATATTCCTGGTCGCTCGTCACCAGTGCGTTGGCGCGCGCGTGGAAGGTCGGGGTCGGGTCGCGCGTGATGATGTTGATCAGGCCGGCCGACGCCGCTTTGCCGTACAGCGTGCTCTGCGGCCCGCGAAGCACTTCGATCCGCTCGACGTCGGGCAGATCGGAAAAGGCGCGTGCCTGGAAGGCGAGCGGGACTTCGTCGACCAGCACCGCGACGCTCGGCTCGACGCCGATGCCGAAGGCGAAGGTGCCGACGCCACGCAGCGAAACGTTGGCGTTGACGGGGTGCTCGGCAGGGCGGACGACCAGCGAGGGCGCGACCCGGCCGAGATCCTGGAATTCGCGCACGCCCGCTGCCTGCAGCTGCGCCGGTTGCAGCACCGAGACCGCAAGCGGCACGTCCTGCACGTTCTCGGCGCGCTTGTTGGCGGTAACGATGATGTCGGTCGCGTTGTCCGGGTCGGGCGCGACGCTGCTGGTCGGGCCGCCAGGAGCGCTCTGCGACGGCGCGGTCAGGGCGCCCGGAGTCGCGGTCTGCGCCAGCGCAGGTGTCGCACCGACGAGCATTGCCGCGACCAAGGCGTGACGGCACACGGAATTGCGCAAGTGTATCATGCTGTTCCTCCCCCAATCAGACCGCAACTTCTTTGCTGTTTGCGGACCCGTTAGACTTAGAAAGTATCAAATGGTCTGACCACATGCAAGGGGTTGTCGACCTGCCTGTGCAACGCCTCCGGGGTATGCGTTTTAGAGGTCGATTTGCCGGTGCTATGATGATGTTGCGGGTCCCCGACGAGCGTGCTGCGGCCAGTGTGACCTGACCAATCCGCGCTCGAATCGAAGACCACGCCGTTTGAGACCCACGCCAGGCCATACACCCTAGGTTGGTGAAACGCCGTTGCGTCATTGCGAGCCAAAAAAAGCCCTGGCCGGCCTCGGCGCTGATCGTTGCCGGCGCCGCTAGAAAGCGTTGCGGTGCAGCAACACGCCGGTGGTCGCGGCAAGAATGCGGATATCCCGCCAGATCGTCCAGCCGCGCATATAGGAAATGTCGGAGCGCAGGCGATTTTCGAGATCTTCGGGCACCGTCGTCGCGCCGCGGAAACCATTGATCTGCGCAAGACCGGTGATGCCTGGCTTGACCGCATGTCGATACCAATAGTGCCGATCGACTTCCCAGAACAGTTTGTCGCCGGCGAGCGACCCGAGCGCGTGCGGGCGCGGGCCGACGATGCTCATCGTGCCGCGCAGGACGTTGAGGATCTGGGGGAGTTCATCGATGCTGGTCGCTCGGATGAAGCGACCGACGCGGGTGATGCGCGGGTCGTCCCGCTCGGTCGAGCGGTCGCCGGCGATGTCGCACGCGTCGATGCGCATGCTGCGGAACTTGAGGATCGAAAACAGCGCGTTGCCGCGGCCCATGCGCGGCTGGCGGAACGATATTGGGCCGGGGCTGTCGAGCCGAATCGCGATCGCGACGCCCAGCAGCAGCGGCCACAGCAGCGCGAGCGTGGCAAGCGAGACCCCGATGTCGAAGGTGCGCTTGAGGATGCGGTTGAGCGTGTCGAGCGGACCGAGCGACACCACGACGGAGGCGCAGTCGGCAAACGACGACAGGCGCACCGCGCCGATCGCCATCAGGTCAGGGGTGACGATCTCGCCCTGCACATTGGCGCCCTTGAGCGTCACCGCCCACGCCTCGCGACGCTCGCCGGGGCAGGCCAGCACGACCCGTTCGGCCCGGCCGATCGCCGCGCTCAGCCGGTCGAGCGCGTGGGGATCGGTCGGGTCGGGGCGCAAGCCGTAAACGCCGGTGTCGAGGGACCGCACGCCCGGCGGTACGTCGATCGGCGCGCCGTCGATCAGCACGATCGTCGCGATGGGATGGCCGCCGAGCAGGGGCAGCGCGATGCGGTGGATTAGCGCGCGCGTGCCGATCAGCGCGAGACCGCTAAAGATGCCGCCGATCGGCACGACGCTGCGCGATATGTCGATCTGCGCGTGGATCGAAAAGGCGACGATCGCCGACACAGCGATCGCGGTGACGAGCGCGGTGATCGCATCGTGCGCGGTGCGGCGCCAGTTGGTGAAGAACCGCCCGCTATACGGTTTGCGCTGGAATGCGATGCCGTAATAGACGGGGAGCATCACCGTTAAGCTCGTCAGTCCGGCGGGGTCGAACGGGGTACCGAAGCGGATGAGGGTGGCGAGCAGGAAGGCGATGCTGATCGCGACGCCATCGCCGAGGGCCAGCGCAGCATAGATGCACAAGCGGATTTCGCGGCGCCAGGTCGATGCGGCGACGCTCGTCGCGAGCGGGACGCTTCCAGCCGCGACGAACTCGGCCTCGTACTTCATGCCCGCCGCCGGGCTCGGTCGGCCTCCGGCACGACGAGCGACACCGCGGGTTCGACCGACGGCATGCCGCTCGCATGGTCGCGGCTTTGTTGCATAATTACGCGAGAGCATGACCGACGTTTTACTTGAAGATGTTATTGGATGCGGACGGTCACCGGCGTTCCTATTTCGGAGAACCGATTGAGAATTGCAGCACGGACTTTGAGCTCGGTAATCTGACGATCGAAGGTGCGGGCGACAACGCGCTGGCCCAGGAGTTTGAAGCAGTGCATTTTGGTCTCGACCAGACTGCGGCGATGATAGCCGCTCCACTTTTTCCAGATTGCGCGACCAAGCCGCTTTGTCGCGCGTAGCGCTCCATTGCGTGCATCGACGCCGGGACCGCCTTCTGCCCATGGTTGCCCGTTGCGGCGGACCGGGATGACCGCATCGGCACCGCGCCCGGCAATAGCGGCATGGCAGTCCCTGGTATCATAAGCGCCATCTCCGCCGACGCTGAGTATCCGCTCGTCTCCGGGAATTTGCGCCAGGAGAACGGGCAGCGTCGGTGCGTCACCAATGGCATTCGTCGTGACCTCAATGGCCCGGATATCCAGCGTCCCAGCATCAATCCCGAGATGCACCTTGCGCCACTGGCGACGGTAGGACGGTCCGTGTTTGCGCGTCTTCCACTCGCCTTCTCCCGTCATTTTGATCCCGGTGCTGTCGACCAGCAGGTGCAGTCCGCCCGAGCTGATCCGCCCGCCGAGGTTGACCTTCAACGTCTTCTGCCGTCGGCACAGCGTCGTATAATCCGGCACCGACCAATCCAGCCCCGCCATTTTGATCAGGCTCGAAACCAACCCCGTCACTTGCCGCAAAGGCAGGTTGAACAGCGTCTTCAGCGTCAGGCACAGCTCTATCGCGCTGTCTGAAAACCGCATCGGGCGACCAGGGCGACCACACGGCTTCGAAAGCCAGTGCATCTCCGGATCAAACCATATTTCCAGCGACCCACGCCGCTTCAGCGCCGCATTATACTCAGGCCAGTTCGTCGTACGATACACAGGTGCGGCAGGTTTGGGCATTACGCCTATCTATACCGCTCGATTCCCTGCGTGAATCCCCGCCATCAGTTTTGCAACAAAGCCCCGACAAACTGACGATCAACGGACTCGAATTCCAGTGGGTCCAGCCGCTCGACTTCCTGACCCAGCACATCGGCGTCACCGGCTTTGGCTTCAATGCCAATGCGACGATCGTCGACCAGACCAGCAAGGGCGCGGCGATCGCTTACGGCGTGGCCCCGTTCACCTACAACATCACCGCCTATTACGAGAAGCATGGCGTGATGCTGCGGGTCTCGACGACGTCGCGTCGCGGGTCGCAGAATAGCGGTGCGGCACAGAACGGCATTCCCGCCGCGGCGTTGTTCGGCAACGACTATACGTCGTACGACTTCTCGTCGGCATTCGACCTCGACAAGATCTTCGGCATCAAGAGCTTGCCGCAGCTGACGGTCAACGTGTCGAACTTCACCGACGCGACGCTGCGGTCGTACTTCCAGTTCAACAACGACACCTTCACCCAGTACAAGCCTGGCCGGCAGGTGCTGGTCGGGCTTCGCGGCAGCTTCTGATCCCTCCCTCGGGACCCCTTGGCGGGAGCGGCCTCTGTCCGCTCCCGTCCTTTCTATTTATCGACCGATCGGCGGCAGGCTTGGCCGCGCGCCGCTGAGGAGTTCGCGGCATGAAGGTTCTTCGTCTCTTCCCGTTATTTAGCGCGCTGGCGCTCGCGACGCCTGTCTGGGCGTGCGATACGCCGGTTTCGGTCTGCACGCGGCCGTCGCCGGGCGCGTTTCGCGCTCGTGTCGGGGAAGCGGCCGGCACAACTGCTCGTCGATTCGACCGCCGATCCTGCGGTTGTTCACGCCGCCGACGGCTTCGCGCACGACCTCGCACAGGTTTCGGGGCGTGCGCCGCGCCGGATCCAGTCGCGCGACCAGATCACCGGTGACGTCGTGATCGCGGGCGTGCTCGGCCACAGCGCGGTGATCGATGCGCTGGTACGCAGCGGCAAGATCGACGCGCGCGATCTTGCCGGCGAGTGGGAAGCCTTTCGCCAAATCGTCGTCGAGCATCCTTTCCCGAGCGTCGCGCGCGCGCTGGTCGTGGTCGGGGCGGATCGCCGCGGCGTGGTGTTCGGGCTCTACGACTTGTCGGAGAAGATGGGCGTGTCGCCCTGGTCGTGGTGGGCCGACGTGCCGGTCGAGCGCCGCGCCGCAATGTTCGTGACCGCGGGCTCGCGCCGCGATCAGCCCAAGGTGCGCTATCGCGGTTTCTTCATCAACGACGAGGATCCCGGATTCAGCAGTTGGGTACGCAAGCAGTTCGGCGGGCCAAACGCCAAGGCCTATGCGCACGTCTTCGACCTGCTGCTGCGGCTCAAGGGCAATACGCTGTGGCCGGCCATGTGGGCGCCCAAGGCGTTCAACGCCGACGATCCGCAGAACATGATCCTCGCCGATCAGGTCGGGGTCGTGATGGGGACGTCGCACCATGAACCGCTGACGCGCGCGCAGGACGAATGGCATCGCAATCTCGCCGGCGGCGTGACGGGCGGCAAATGGGATTACGCGGCCAACGCAGCCAACCTGCGCACCTTCTGGCGCGGCGGGATCGAGCGGATGATGGCGAAGCGCGACGGCACGCCGTACGACAGTCTGGTGACGATCGGCATGCGTGGCGATGGCGACGAGGCGATGGCGGGCGGCACCGCGATCAGCCTGCTCGAATCGGTCGTCGCCGCGCAGCGCAAGATCATCGCCGACGACCGGCAAGCCGGCCGATCAGACGCCGCAGGTGTGGGCGCTCTACAAGGAGGTGCAGGCGTATTACGACAAGGGCATGAAGGTGCCCGACGACGTTATCCTGCTCTTTTCCGATGACAATTGGGGGCAGATCCGACGCCTGCCCGATGCGGTCGACCAGCGGAAGGGAGGCTATGGGGTCTATTATCACTTCGATTATGTCGGGGCGCCGCGCAACTATAAGTGGCTCGATGCCGTCCAGATCGAGAAGACCTGGCAGCAGATGGATCTCGCCTATCAAAAGGGCGCCCGCAGCCTGTGGATGGTCAATGTCGGCGATATCAAGCCGATGGAATATCCCCTGAGCTTTTTCCTGAAACAGGCGTGGGACCCGGTGGCAATGACCCCCGATGCGCTTGCCCGCTACCCGGCGGACTGGGCGCGGGTGACCTTCGGGGCCGAGCAGGCCGAAGCGGTCGGCGGCCTCGTCACCCGCTACGCGCAACTCGCGGCGCGGCGAAAACCCGAATTGCTCGATGCCGATAGCTTCGCGCTCGGGGAAGCGACGCCCGTCGCGCTCGATGGCGGCGACTTCGGCGCGCGCCTGGCCGCTTGGGACGCGTTGCGCGGCGACATGCGCGCGACGAAGCAGCGCTTGCGGCCGGACCAGCGCGACGCCTATTTCCAATTGGTCGAACATCCGATCGAGGCGCTCGGCAATCTCTATCACCTCTATTACGCCGTCGCCTGGAACCGGCGGCTCGCGGCGGCGGCCGACGCACGTGCAAACAGCTTTGCCAACCAGGCCGAAGCGGCTTTCGCGCGCGATGCGGCGATCACCGAGGCGTATCATGCGCTGAATGGCCGCAAGTGGGACGGCATGATGGCGCAGACGCATATTGGCTATACCAGCTGGCAACAGCCTGACCGGAATGTGATGCCCGCCGTCACGCGCGTCGCCGGGGCCGCCGAACCGATCCGCTTCGTGCTGACCTCCCAGTCGGGCGATGCCGGCATCGCGGCTGCGGATTATACCCGTGCAGTTGGCGGCAGGGGGCTGACGTGGCGGACGATCGCGCATCTCGGTCGATCGGCGGCGGTCGTCGCGCTGCCCCAAGGCGCCAAGCCGACCACGCAGGCAGACGGCGTGCGGCTCGAATATGCCGTATCGACCCGAACGGCGGGCAGGATCTCTGTCAAAGTGGCACTTGCGCCGACGTTGGACGTCACCGGCTCCGGCACGCTACGCCTCGGCATATCGCTCGACGACGGCCCGATGCGCACGCTCGAAGATGATCTAACACCCGCGCCGAACGATGCGACCAGCCAAGCGCAGCGAGACTGGAACGCTGCCGTCGAAAGCAACATCCGAGAGCTTGACGTCGATTTTCCATCGCAACATGCCGGGTCGCATATCGTCAAGATCTGGCGGCTCGACGACGACGTCGTGCTCGAGCGCCTGCATGTAAGGGTGGTTCCAGACTGATTGCGGCGCTGTTCCAACTGAGCCAGCCAACGCCAGCGACCGCCCGGTGGCGATGGGCTGTCTCCCAGAACGCAACAGGCCGCACGGTCGATCTCGCTAGCTTCCTGGTTTCCGGGGCTCGATCGGAGGGTGGTATTTCGCTGGTCACGCCATTCTCGAAATGGTCGTGGCCCATAAACGGCACACCGAGTCCCAAAATTAATCACATTTGTTAGCTATCCGTATTGATCTTTGTCCCAATTTGGGGCGTTGTCGAAGCGGTCCTGTAACGGCTGGACCATAAGGCCTGGAGAGATAAGTTGCGCGAACCGAATTCTGACGTTTTTGATGCCCGACGGGTTAGCTACCGTCCGTTCGGAGCCCACGGGGTCCTGCTCGCACTCCCGGTATCGGCTCTGCTTTGGGTGGCTCTGGCCGCTCCCTTTCTCTTTCGCTGAGGATCGCCGGACAGCGAACCACGGTTAGATCAGGTCGGAAAGCCGGGCGGACCTTAGAGGTTGCTTGCCCGGCTTAGATCCGACGGCATTGGCGGCTCCGCACGCGGGCGGGTCGTTGTGCCCAGCAGTTCGGGAAAGCGGGCTCCGTTCTGCCCGGTGCGAATCCTATAGGGTCGATCAGGCTTGATGGCCGGACGACCGCTGTCGCTACCTACTGGCAGCCTGAGTCCGAGCCGTGCGTGTCAACCGAAGGGATGGCGAAGGCGACGGAAAAGCCCGCGTTTGGCGGTCGACTCGAACATTTCCGATGGGCTCTCTGGATCCAGCACCTCATTGTCGGCGAGCCACGCCTCGACAGCACCGAGGTCCGGAACCGCATATGGCCGAAGCGACCGACCCTTGCCGCGCAGTGCCTCGATCGTGCTGATGAGCGAGCCTCGCGCATCGATCTGGGCGGCAACCGTGGCGACCGGAAGGCCAAGATGCTCCGCGATGAGGCCATCGCGGATCGCGCGAATGGCATCAGCGCCTTCGTCGCCGGCATCGATCGTCACGTCGCATTCGGTATCCAGGCCCATCGAGCGATTGTTCATGTTCGCCGAACCGATACGCAGGGTGCGCCCATCGACGATCATCACCTTCGCATGAACGTAGATGGGCGTGCCTTTGGCTGTGAAGGGATGGTAAATCCGCAGGCGGTCGTGGGGATCGCGTCGCTTGAGCGCAGTCACGAGGCGGGCGCGGGCCGTGTCCATCGCGATCGGCTCGAGCCACCCCTGGGCGTGTTCCGGATTGACGATCACGATCTCGGGACCGTCCGGCTCCGCCAGCCGAGCGCCGATCGCCTCGGCAATGCGGCGCGACGCGAAATATTGGCTTTCGGCGTAGATCGAGACCTTCGCAGCGGCGATCTGGGTCACGAACAGGCGCTCGATTTCGCGGATCTCCGGACATTCCGGCATTTCCGGAGCGGTGCGAGCAATGCCGACCTCGACGTTCCGGAACTCTGCGGCCAAACCCTTCGGCCAACAATCGTTCTGGGACTCAACCGGGGCGAGCGTTTCGCCACCGGCGCGCGTCCAGCGATCCCGCGCGAGTTCGCCCAACGCCGCGGCGATGGGGCCTTGCAACGCGGTCGTCGCATCGTGCCATGGCTTATAAGGCTTGCCGTTCGGTGTGACCCTGAGAGGCTCGGCATCGCGGTGGCGCCGCGTGTCCCATCGCTCGATCGTCATGTCGATTCCGCCACAGAATGCGAGACAGTCGTCGATCACGACGATCTTCTGATGATGCGATCCGCCAGTCGGATGGAAGCTGTCGAGCTTGGTGTGGATGCGGGGATGCCGCATCCATCGCGCAAGCGTGACGATGTTCGAACCTCGAACGAGCGTCTTGAGGGCGCCCACGTCCCACCGCAGGAGAAAAATCTCGAGATCAGGGTTCCGCTCGACGAGCCAATAGATGAAATCGCCGACGGCGGCGGGCTCGTCGCTTTCGCGTTTCGCGCCCACGAGATGGATTCGCGCGTCGAAATCCCAACCGATCAGCATGATCCGACGCCGCGCCTTGAGCATCGCCAGCCGGGCATTTTTAAAATATGCGTCCGCGTCGATGATGACGCCCATCCGGGTTGCGCTCGCGACGCGCCAGAACGCCTTGCTGTCCATGCCCACCCGATATCATCCCTATCAAGCCACGGGGTGATGTGCCGTCGCGCACAGTGGCGAACCACCTTGGCGTGCCGTTTGACAGAAATTAACGGCGTTGCAACTGGCCGCTTGTGTCTCGCCGATGGTCCTGCGCGTCGATTCTCCTCGCCGCCGATGCAAGTCCGTGTCTCGCCTCACCGATTCCCTAGGCGCTCGGTCACTGACAGGTCGCGCTGGTTGACGATCCCGTTCGGGCAAACGGCAAGGCTATTTGCGCGCAGGGATCGGATTTGCGGAGCGGTCACGGCTCGGGCGCCAACCGAGGCGGGGCACCCGATCACGTAACCGGGAACCACCTCGCTTTTTTGACCGACGCTGTTACGCGAGGCGTGAATCCGGGGAGCAGGCGTCATGCCACCGGTTCTGTGCGAAACTGACTTTGGGCGCCAAGCCGGATCGGAGCGTTTGCCGCGCCATAGCCGGCATAGGCCCCGCGTCGCTCGATGACTTCGAAGAAGAACCGCTTTTCGAAGGCCCGCGTGTACAGCTGCCAATATTCGTTGCCGGCTTCGTCGCGGTCGAACAGGATGTTGAGCGCGGCCATCTCACCGACCAGAGCATCCGACAGCCCGAAGCGCGCGACCAGATCGTCGTAATAATTGCCGGGGATCGCCAGCGTCGCAACGCCGTTTGCCGCCAGCGTGCGCGCGGTTGCGAAAATGTCGGGGGTGGTAAAGGCGACATGCTGGAAACCGGCACCGAAGACGTTGCCGATGAAGCGCGAGGACAGCGTACCGCGGCCGCCCGAGGCATTCATCGTCACGCGGAAGGCGCCGTCCGAGCCCTCGATCGCGCGGCTCTGGACGAGCCCGGCGGGATCGGGAATGTCGAGCTCGACCTGTTTCGCCACGTCGAACAACGCGGTCCAATAGAGCTGCCACGACAGGAATTCGTCGATGTCGACCGACGCCGCGACGTGATCGACCTGCTCCAGGCGCGCCCCCTCCGCGTCGCTTTGCAGCGGGCGGAATTCATCGGTCCAAATCCGGTCGGTTGCCGTGTCGCGCAGCAGATAGATCAGGCTGCCGCCGACGCCGCGCAGCGCGGGCATGCCGGCGCTCCCGCGCGGTGTCCCGTCGTCATAGCGTTGGATCGCGAGCGCGCGGGCGCGGCGCAGCGTCGCGTCGGGGTTGGGGACGGTGAGTCCGAGCGCGCAGATCGAGGCGCCGTGCATGATGTCGTAGGAATGCGCGAAGCCGCGGCGCTCGCGATTGACGACGAGGTTGATCGCGCCCTGGCGCCAGCGATCGACCTGCAGCGTGCGATGCTGCCCGACCTTGGCGAAGCCGAGCCCGGCGAGCAGCGGCTCGAGCCGCGTCGCCTCTTCGTCCGAGGCGGCGAATTCGATGAATTCGATCCCGCCGATCGGGGAGGGCGGCGGCAATGGCGAGCGCTTGCCGACCAGCCGCTCGGCCTGGTCGTGGACCGCGACGAGCGAGCGCAGGCCGTCCTGCGCGACCGATGCGGTCGAGCCGGCGCGGAAACGGTCGTTGAAGATTTCGAGCGAAAGCGGGCCGTCATAGCCGAGCTTGAGCAATTCGGCGACGAAGCCCGCGACGGGCAGATCGCCTTGCCCCGGCATGCAGCGGAAATGGCGGCTCCAGAACAGCAGGTCCATCGACAGCAAGGGCGCGTCGGCGAGCTGGACTAAGACGATCTTGGCCGGGTCGATCTCGGCGAGGCTCTCATTGGGAATGCCGCGCGACAGCGATTGGAAGCTGTCGAGCAGGATTCCGATCGAGGGATGATCGACCGCCTTGACGATCTCCCACACCTGGCGGTGATCGTAGACGTGCCGCCCCCAGGCGAGCGCCTCGTAACCGACCAGCACCCCGCGTGCCGCAGCACGTTCGCCGAGCGCGCGGAAGTCGTCGACGATCCGGTCCTGCTCGCCGAGCGCATGCGGCGAGCAGTTCGAGCAGACCAGGATCCGGTCGGTGCCGAGGTCGGCCATCACGTCGAACTTGCGCTCGGCGCGGTCGAGCGCGCGCTGACGCAGCGCGCCCGGCATCCCCTCGAAATCGCGGAACGGCTGGTAGAGCGCGCAGGTCAGCCCGAGATCGTCGAGTTGGCGCGCAATCTCGCGCGGCGACGCGGCGCAGGACAGCAGGTCGGTCTCGAAGATCTCGACCGCGTCATAGCCCGCCGCCGCGATCGCGGTGAGCTTCTGTTCGAGCGTCCCGCTGACGGAGACGGTGGCGATGGAGGTACGCAAGCGACAGTTCCAATCGATGGGAGGTCAGGCGAGACGGAAGACATGGACTAGCACCGCGGGCGGCCCGCCCGCGACGCTCTGCAGGCTGCCGACGAAGACCGACTGGTTGAGCCAGTCGTGCGGCCCGGTCGGTGCTTCGAATTCGGGAACGGTGCGGAGGTAGCGCGCCTTTGCGCCCGCCACGCGGGTGTTAGTGAGGCCGCGATTGCGGACGTGGATCTGCGTGCCGTCGGCGGCTTCGATCATGTAATCCGCCTCGAGCACGGTGTAATCGTCGGCGCGCTGGAGCTGCCAGTCGGCACCGCCGGGAAAGATCCGGCCGCTGATGCGCGGTCCCTCGAATGTTCCGCCGATGATCGGGATGCGGCGGCGGATGCCGTACGGCGTGCGGCCGATCTCGCGCGTCGGCTCGAGCAGGGCGTGAGCGGAGAAAGCGAATTCGACGCGCGGCGTGGCCTCCGGCGGCGGGAGCGGGGCGGGGCTCGGCGCGAGGGCTTGCGCAGGCGTGGGCAAAGCGAGCGGCAGCAGCGTCGTGGCCATCGCCCCGAGCACGGTGCGCCGACTGGTCAGGCTCTCCATCATCGCATCTCCCAGTTCGTTCCGTTTGCCCGGTTTCGCCCCGCCGCTTGACGATCACGAACCGTTTCGTACACACTCTGCCCGTCGGGACCGAAATCGGCAAGAGGCGCGTTGCGGCCCGGCGAGGAGGATGGATGAAAGCGATCTTGCGGGTGCTTGCAGCATCGACCTTGCTCGTGTCGGCGGCGGCCGCGATTGCTGGCCAAGCGGTTCAGATCATGGCGACGCAGCCGGTTGCGACCGATCCCGTGCGCACCGAGTCGGGCCTGGTCGCAGGCACGCAGCGCGACGGTGGCGTCCGCGCCTATCTCGGCATTCCCTATGCCGCGCCGCCCGTCGGCGACCTGCGCTGGGCGCCCCCGCGCGCCGTCGCGTGGAGCGGTGTGCGCAATGCTGATCGTACCGGCCCCGAATGCATGCAGGTGCTGCGGCCGCACGACATCAACCATTATTTCGGCGAGGAGGCGGTCTCCGAAGACTGTCTGACGATGAACATCTGGGCGCCGCCGCGGACGTCTGCCGCGAAGCTGCCGGTGGTCGTGTTCCTCTACGGCGGCGGTTTCACGATCGGGTCGTCGGGGATGCCCAATTATGGCGGCGCCGAGATCGCGCGGCGCGGCGCGGTGTTCGTCAATTTCAACTATCGCGTCGGCGCGTTCGGCTTCCTCGCGCATCCCGAGCTCAGCCGCGAGCAGGGCGGCCATTCGGGCAATTACGCGCTGATGGACCAGATCGCGGCGTTGCGCTGGGTCAAGGCGAACATTGCGGCGTTCGGCGGCGATCCCGACAAGGTCGCGATCATCGGGCAATCGGCCGGCGCGCTGTCGGTGGCGTCGCTGATCTTTTCGCCCGAGGCCAAGGGGCTGTTCCGTAGCGCCGTGATGACGAGCTGGTGCAATTATCGCGACACGCTGCCGACGCTCGCGGAAGGCGAGGCGATCGGCGTGGCGGTGCAGGAGCGGCTCAAGGCGGGTTCGCTTGCGGCGATGCGCGCGCTCCCGGCCGACCGCATCCTGGCGATCCAGAGCGAGAGCCAGCTCGGCGCGAATGTTGCGGGCGTCCGGATCGGCGGGCCGATCGTCGATGGCGTCGTGCTGCCCGCGCAGAAGGCCGCCTTGCTGGCGGCGGGGCGGATCAACCGCGTGCCGATCATCGCCAGCTCGAACACCGACGATATCGACATTGCGATGAGCCCGTTCGGCAAGGTGACGACGCTCGACGCGTATCGCACCACCGCGCGGGCGGCGTTCGGCGCCGAGGCCGACGCGTTTCTGCAGCGTTTCCCGGCGGCGAGCGATGCCGAAGCCAAGGCTGCGGCACGGCGCGTCGCGCATCTCGGCGGCTTTGCGCTCGCGTCGCAGCAATGCGCGGTCGATCAGGCGCAGGCCGGGCAGGCGACGTACATCGACGATTTCGCGCGCAAGCATCCCTACACGCCCGGGGTGCGCTTTGCCGACCAGGATCCCGCGACGGTCGGCGCCTATCACACCGGCGACATCCCCTACTGGTTGGGCACGCTCGACGTGTACAACAGCGTGCGCCGGACGCGCGACTGGGTGCCGTACGACCGCAGCCTCGCGACGACGATGATGGACCATCTGATCGCCTTTGCCCGCGACGGTCGACCGGGCGCGGGCTGGCCGGCCTGGTCGGCGCGCGATCAACGCAAGCTGGTGTTCGGCGACGGCGTCGCAGTGCGGCCGCTCGATACGGCGGAGCTCGCATGGCTGGCGGCGCATCCGGTGGCGCGGACGCCGCTCGCACCGCGCGGCTCGCCACGCGACTGACGCGCTGATATTGAACGCAGCGAGCCGAGCTTCTACGCGTCATGTCAGCAACTCAGCCAAGGGACCGCGTCATCGCTACGACATCAGAGCCGCGCGGCACGCGTGCCGCGAATTCGGAGACGACCAAGGCCAACATCCTCGCGGTCGCGCGCGCCGAATTCGCCGACAAGGGCCTGAGCGGCGCGCGGATCGACGAGATCGCCGAGCGCACCAACACCAGCAAGCGAATGATCTATTATCATTTTGCGAGCAAGGAGGGGCTGTATCGCGCGGTGCTCGAGGAAGCCTATACCCGCATCCGCGAGACCGAGACCGCGATGCCGATCGAGACGATGAGCGCCGAGGAGGCGCTCAAGACTAATGTCCGGATGACCTTCGACTATCATCACGAGCACCCCGAATTCGTCCGGCTGGTGATGAACGAGAACATGCACCACGGCGCTTTCATCCGCGACGTGGCGGGGATCAAGCGGCGCAACGAGAGCGTGATCCGCGTACTCGGCGAGATCCTGGCGAAGGGTCGCGACGAAGGCGTGTTCCGCGCCGATCTCGACCCGATCGACCTGCACATGACGATCAGCGCCTTGTGCTTCTACAACGTGTCGAACCGCTACACCTTCTCGGAAATCTTCCGGCGCGACATGGTCTCCCCCGACGCGGTCGAGCGGCGGCGCGAGCAGGTGGTCGAGGTGGTGCTGGCGGCGTGTCGGCCAGCCTAGCGGCCGGGTAATTTGCGATAGGCGAGCCGATCGGCCTGATACGAGCCGAGCCACAGCGTGTCGCCGACGATCGCGGCGGCCGAGACGCCGTTGAAGGCGGGGTCGGGTTCGCCATACGCCACGGTCGCGACGGTGCCGGCTCGCGGATCGATCGCGGCGGCGACATAGCCGCGATGACACAGCATCTTGTCGGCCTCGCCCGCGACGACGCGCCGCAGCCCGCCGCATGCGGGCTCGTCGAGCCGCATTCCGGCTGCGACGAGGCGGCCGTCGGTCCAGTGGATGTTGTCGGGCATGAAGCCAGGCATCTCGATCGTGCGGACGGGCTTTTTCGGATGGTGCCGGTCGTAGACCAGAACAGCATGCCAGCCGAACGCGACGACGTAGAAATGGCGTTCGTCGGGGTCGGTCTCGAGCCCGTTATTGCCGGGCAGCTGCGTGCCGGGGATCTCGCTGAACGCCGCGGCGCCGGGCGCCCATTGCCACACCACGCCGGTGCGCTTGCCGAGGACGAAATCGGCGATCGTCGTGCCCGGGCGCGTGAGGACGGTGACGAGCAGCGTGCCGTCGGCGAAGGTGGCGACGGCATTGCCGACTTGTCCCGCAGGCATGAGGCGACAGCCGCGCCAGTGGAGGGCAGGGCCGCTTGCTCCCAGCGTCACGTCGAAGATCTCGATCGATTCGCGGCCGCCATGATTGACGACGTGGAGCGTGTAGCGCCCGTCGCCGACGTGGCGGAGGCTGAGGCCGCGCGCGTTGAACAAGGCTGGATCGACCGGGCCGGGACAGTCGGGATAGGCGCGCCGGTCGGGATCGACCTGCGCCGCGCTCCCGTCCAACCACGGCGCAGCGCGATGCGTCTGCGTGTCGACCAGCTTGAGCCCGGCACCCGGCGCGAAGCCGCTGGCGACGATCCATTGCGTGCCGGGGATCGCGACGACATCCTCGGGATGCGCGGCGCCGCAGACGAAAGCAAGCGCGGGGCCGGGCGGGCACGCCTCGGCGGGCGCGGCCAGAGCGAGCAGCCCGGCGAGCCAGATCACAGCACGATCCGCTTCACGTCGCCGACCACGAAGATGTAGGCGAGCGCCCCGACCAGCGCGAGCCCGCCGACAAAGGCGAGCGCATAGAAGAAGGAACCGGTCGACGCGACGATCACGCCGATCGCGAGCGGCGTGACGATCCCGGCAAGATTGGCGGCGAGGTTGAAGATCCCGCCGGTCAGCCCGAGCATCCCGGCGGGCGCGATATCGGATACCAGCGTCCAGCCGAGCGCGGCCATCCCTTGCGCAAAGAAGGCGACCGACAGGATCGTGATGACCGCGGCGTCCGATTGCACGAAATTGGCGGCGATGATCGTCGAGGCGAGCAGCAGCCCGGTGATGATCGGCGTCTTGCGCGCAACGTTGGCCGAGAGACCACGCCGCAGCATCGTGTCGGACCACCAGCCGCCGAACAGCACGCCGATCGACGCCGCGATGAACGGCAGCACGGCGTAGAAGCCGATCTTGAGGAACGCCATGTGCCGCTCGGTCGCGAGATAGGTCGGGAACCAGGTGAGGAAGAAGACCAGCGTCGAATTGCCGGCGAACTGGCCGATGCAGATCCCCCACATGCGCCGATAGCGCAGCAACTGGCCGGCCTTGCTCCAGTCGAGCCGGCCACCCTTGCCCGCATTCGCGACCAGGCCGCCGCCGTCGGCGATCAGCGCGAGTTCGGCTGCGTTGGCGCCCTTATGGTCGCGCGGCTCGCGATATTTGGCGAGCCACAGCAGCACGAAGGCGAGGCCGAGCATACCGCACACCAGGAACAGCGAACGCCAGCCATAATGCGCCAGCAGCCAGAACAGCACGGGGCTGAGGAAGGCGAGCCCGATATATTCGCCGACGGTATAAACGCCGGTGGCGAACGCGCGCTCGGATTGCGGGAACCAGGTCGCGACGACTCGGCTGTTGGCGGGGAAGCACGGCGCCTCGGCGATCCCGAGCGCGAGCCGCAAGCCAAGCAGCGAGGCAAGCCCGCCGACGGCTGCGTGGAGCAGGGTGAACAGCGACCAGAAACCGACCGAGAGCGCATAGGTGAGGCGCGTGCCGAAGCGATCGAGGAACAGCCCGCCGGGGATCTGCGACGCGGCATAGCTCCACGAGAAAGCCGAGAAGACGACCCCCATCACCGCGGCGTTGATCGCAAGGTCCTTGGTCAGTGCCGGCGCGGCGATGCCGAGGATCGTGCGGTCGAGATAGTTGACCAGCGTACCGGTCGCGATCAGCCCGAGCATCGCGAAGCGCGCGCGGCTGGGGCGGGTGGCGCTAACGCTCGCGTGGATCGTACCGGTGTCGCTCATGCCTCATCCTCTCGCACGCGGGGGATGGTCTTGTGCCACCTCGCCCGCTTTGTCCCGCCGTAGCGGCAATCTTTTTAAAAACGCGCGGCCATTCGTTCGCGATCCGCCGGGTGGCCGGTGAACAGGTCGAACGCGCGTGCCGCCTGGAACACCGCCATGTCGCCGCCATGCGCAGTGCGGCAGCCGATCGCCCGCGCGGCGGTCAGCAGCGCGGTCTCGAGCGGGAAATAGACAACGTCGGCAACCCAAAGATCGGGCCGCAGCAAGGCCGCATCGATCGGAACGCCCGGATGCCCCTCCATGCCGATCGGCGTTGCGTTGATGACGCCCTGCGCATCGGCGATCTCCGCGGCGATCGGTCGCGTGGCGGCGCGGGCGATCCCGCCGGGCAATCGCGCGACCAGATCAGCGGCGCGCGTCGCCTGTGGGTCGACGATCACGAGCTCGCGGCAGCCGAGCTTGACCATCGCCATCGCGGTCGCTGCGCCGGCACCGCCTGCGCCGACCTGAACCACGCGGTCGAGCGCTACGCCGCCGAGTTGCCGCTCGAAGCCTTCGGCAAAGCCGTACGAATCGGTATTGTGCCCGGTGCTGCGGCCATCGCGGAACACCACCGTGTTGACCGCGCCGATCGCGCGCGCTTCGTCGCTGAGTTCGTCGAGCAAGGCCATCACGTGCTGCTTGAAGGGGTGCGTCACATTGACCCCGGCAAAACCCGCCGCGCGCACCATCTCCAGCGTCTGCGCGAGATCGGCGTCACGCTCGGGCGCCTGCGCAAGATCGAGCAGGCGGTAGCGCAGCGCGAACCCCTGCGCGGCGGCCTCGGCCTCATGCATTTCGGGCGAGCGCGAGCCTTGGATATCCATGCCGATCAACCCGGTCAGGATCACGCCGCGCGCGACGTCTTCCGTCGCCATCGCTGTGCCGTCGTCGCTCACGCCAAAACCTCCCCGGTGCCGGCTCGATCGACCCTGAGATGGGGCGTCCACCGGCTGCTTGTACATCCATTGACTTGGTACGAACCATTTCGTACACTAAATGTCAACGGGGCGCGAATGGTGCGAGCCGGGGGACGGGACAAACGCCGCAGAGCGTTGTTTTTGAGGGGATCAGATCGGCATGCGACTCGCCACTCTTGCTATCGCCACGATGCTGGGCTGCGCCGCGGGAGCCGCGACTGCGCAGAGCAATGGTGCGCGCATCGCCGACGCCAGCCCGATTGGCGCGGGCGTTCAGGCGGTCGGTGCGGATTCGTTTGCCGGCGTCAAGGTCGCGTTCCCCGACGGCGTTACCGGCTATCCGGACCTGCCCTATCAGACGCTGCCGGGCTATCGTCCGCTCAAGCTCGACCTGTTCCTGCCGCCTGCCAGCTTTGCCGCGGCGGGCCCGCGCCCGCTGGTCGTCTATGTCCATGGCGGTGGCTGGATGGCGGGCGGCCCGCGGCGTAGTGCGGCCTATGTCGACTGGCCCAAGGTGCTCGCCGCGCTTGCCGCCAAGGGCTATGTCGTCGCGAGCGTCTCCTACCGCTTTTCGCGCGAGGCGCCGTTTCCAGCGGCGATCCAGGATGTGAAGGCTGGCATCCGCTGGCTGCGCGCGCACGCCGCCGATTACAATATCGACCCAAAGCGCGCGGCGATCTGGGGTCAGTCGGCCGGGGGGCATCTGGCGGCGCTGGCGGGCGTGAGCTGCAACGTCGCCGCGCTCGAACCCGGCGCGCGGATCGTTCCCAAATCGGGCAATGTCGAGACCGTCGCCTCGACTGCAGCTGGCAGCGACCAGGCGTCGGATTGCGTCCAGGCGGTGGTCGGCTGGTTCGGCATCTATGATTTCGCCGCGCTGGCCAAACGGACCAGCCCGCCGCCGGGCGTTCCCGCCGGCCCGAGCGCCGACGACCTGTTCCTCGGCTGCCCCGAGGGCAACTGCACCGCGCAGCAACGCGCCTTCGCGTCGCCCGTCACTTATGTCGACCGCAGCGACCCGCCATTCTTGCTGATGCACGGCAGCGACGATCGCACCGTGCCCGAGGCGCAGACCGAGCTGTTCGACGCGGCGCTCCGCGCGAAGGGGGTGTCGGTGCGCAAGATCGTCATTCCCGGCGTCGACCATAGCTGGATCGGCAAGACGCCCGAGGCGACGCGCGATGCGAGCAAGCTCGCGCTGCGCACCGCGATCGACTTCATCGACGCGCAGATCGGCGACGCGGCGAAACGATAGATATCAGGCAATCCGTCACGCCGGCCAAACCGGCGGACGCACCAACGGGGAGGACGACCATGAAGACGAGCATTTTGACGCGCCGTGCTCTGGCACATTCGGTTTCGCGCGGAGCAATCGTCGCGGGGGCGGCACTGATGATCGGCGTGACCGCCACGCCGGCGACGGCACAGGCGATCGGCACGACCGGCCCGACGACGACCGCCGATCAAGTCACCAAGCCCGGGGATGCCACCACCGCTGCCGCGCAGGCCGATGCGGCGCGCGCCACGATCGCGCCGCGCCCGTCCGCGCCCGAGCCGACCACCGATGGCGCCGACATCGTCGTCACGGGATCGCTGATCCAGCGGCCCAACAATACTTCGGTCAGCCCGATCGTCAGCGTTGGCGATATCGCGATCAAGGAAGCCGGCGTCGCGACGCTGCAGGATGCGCTCAACCAGTTCCCGAGCTTCACCACCGGCGGCAATGCCGGCACGGGCGGGCAGGGCACCGGCGGTCGCGCGTCGATCAACCTTCACGGGCTCGGCACCAACCGCAACCTCGTCCTGCTCGATGGGCGCCGGCTGCCGTCGTCCGACATCAACGGCAA
Source organism: Sphingomonas sp. UYP23 (assembly GCF_054059235.1). Lineage (NCBI taxonomy): Bacteria > Pseudomonadati > Pseudomonadota > Alphaproteobacteria > Sphingomonadales > Sphingomonadaceae > Sphingomonas > Sphingomonas sp. UYP23. The sequence continues at coordinate 4,422,306 of NZ_JBSSBX010000001.1, read as the reverse complement.
TGTCGACGTCAACATCCTGCCCGAGGCGATCATCGACGGAATCGACGTGATCACCGGCGGTGCGTCGGCGGTCTATGGCTCGGACGCGATGTCCGGCGTCGTCAACTTCAAGACCGTGCGCAAGCTCGAGGGCGTCCGCGTCGACCTGCTCAACACGATCAGCGAGCGCGGCGATGCCTATCGCTTCAACGGCTCGCTCGCCTTCGGCTCGAGCTTCGCCGACGATCGCGGGCATGTCATCGCGGCGTTCAGCTATGCCAAGCAGAACCCGATCAACGGCAGCGCCCGCGATTTCTTCTACGACAAGACGCCATCGTCGTTCATCGGAACCGGCACCTTCGTACCGAGCGCGACCAACGCGCCGAACGCCGCGGTCGAGCAGGCGGTGTTCGCGCGCTACGGCGTGACCAACACGGTCAATCCGTTGCTCAATCTGGGCTTCAACGCCAACCAGACGCTGTTCGTGCAGACCGGTGCGGTCAACTATCAGGGGCCGACCAACACGTCGGGCTATCTGCTGGTCGGCAACAACGTCCGCATGCCGGTCGGCCAGCAGACCGATTTCTACAACGGCCTCGACCGCAAGACGGCGTTCGTGAAGGCCGACTATGAGCTCGCCCCCGGCATCACCGCCTACGGCCAGTTCATGTATGTTGATCTGAACGTGAAGACGGCGAGCGGCGGCAGCCTGACGCAGTTCGGCGTGCCGCTCACCGTGCCCGTCACCAATCCGTTCATCCCGACCGATTTGCGCACGATCCTCGCGTCGCGTCCCAATGCGGGCGCTAGCTTCACGATCAACGGCCGCTATGTCGGCGTGCCGTACAAGAATTTCGAAGAGCAGTATAACGTCCAGCAATATCTGGCGAGTGTCCGCGGCGGGATCGCCAGCGGATGGACCTTCGACGTCTATGCGTCCTACGATCAGTCGGTGCACGACCAGGCGATCCATTCGGCGGTCGTGAAGAGCCGCGTCCAGACGCTGTTGAACGCGGCGGACGGCGGGCGGTCGCTGTGCGCGGGCGGCTATAACCCGTTCGGCGATGCCAATGCGCGCGGCCTGTCGCAGGCGTGCGCCACCTATATCACCAAGGACGCCTTCTCGAAGGAGAAGGTCTCGCAGACGCAGGTCCAGGGGCAGATCAACGGCAAGCTGTTCGATCTCGGCGCCGGCCCGGCGCAGATCGCGATCGTCGCGGACTATCGGCGCAACAGCTACAGCTATGTGCCCGACAGCGATCTGGCCGCGCAGAACCTTGAGTCGATCATCGCCTCGGCGGGGGCAACGGGCGCGATCAACCTGAAGGAAGCCGCGGCGCAGCTCGACATTCCGCTGCTTTCCGACCGGCCGTTCTTCCGCGAACTCGGCATCGGCGGCGCGATCCGCGTTTCCGATTATTCGACCACCGGGACGGTCACAAGCTTCGAAGGCGATGCGCGCTGGCGTCCGATCGAGCCGCTGCTGTTCCGCGGCAGCTATCAGCGCGCCGTCCGCGCGCCCAACATAGGCGAGCTGTTCGCACCGGCATCGGGCACGCAGCTGGTGATCGGCACGCCGCCGGCGTCGCTCGGCGACCCGTGCGACGTGCGCTCGAGCGCGCGCACCGGCGCGAGTGCCGCGCAGGTCAGTGCACTCTGCGTCGCACAGGGCGTGCCGGGGGCGGCGGTCAGCAGCTACACCTTCCCGACCACCGCGACGGGGCAGACCGTTACCGGCAACACCGCGCTGACCCCGGAAAAGGCCAATACCTTCAATCTCGGTCTGGTGCTCAACGCACCGGTGCGCAGCGGCTTGTTCCGCGATTTCACGCTCTCGATCGACTATTACAACATCAACATCAAGAACGTGATCTCGTCGGTGCCGGGCCTCACCGTCCTGTCGAAATGCTTCAACCTCGACGGGTCGAACCCGAGCTATGCCAACAGCAATCCCTATTGCCAGTTGATCCAGCGTGACGCGACCGGGCAGATCGTCTCCGTCTCGACCCCCTACCTCAACCTCGGCGGTCTGAAGACCGACGGCGTCGAGATCCAGGCGCATCTCGGACTGCCGATCGCGATCGCCGGCGCGCAGGGCAAGGTCTATGCCGACACCGCGGTCGGCTACACCCACAGCTACAAGGTGCAGCTGCTCCCCAACACGCCGTTCCTCGATTATACCGGGGTCAGCAATGGTGGCGCCGGGACCGGATCGGTGCCGCCGCGCGCGACCCCGCGGTGGAAGAGCCTGACGACGATCGGCTATCGCTCCGACGCGTTCGGGATGGGGCTGCGCTGGCGCTATCAGGGGCCGCTGCGCGATGTCAGCGCGGTGTTGACGCCCGCGACCGCGCAGGTCGGCGTCGCGGCCTATTCGCTGTTCGATCTGTTCGTCTCGACCAAGATCAACAAGCGCTTCGAGATTCGCGGCGGGGTCAACAATCTGCTCGACAAGGGACTGCCGTTCGTCGCCAGTTCGCAGAACGGCACCGACGTCGCGCTGTACGATCCAATCGGGCGGTCCTTCTATCTCGGCGTCAAGCTGGGCTTCTGAGCGTAGCTTCGGCGCGGTCGTGACAAGACTTGGCCCCCGCGATCCCGATCGCGGGGGCCAATCGGCGTTTGTGCCCGACTAAGCCCGGCAACGGCCGACCCGGGTGGCGCCCCTTTCGCGCACGGGCGCGTCGGAATTGGTTGCAGCGTATAGCAAAGTTGCGCACACCAGTGTGCAACAGGAGAGAATGATGACCGAGGATCCGCGCGCAACGCTCGAGCGGGCGCCCATGTCACGCTTCCAATGGATCATGGTCGCGGTGATGATCGGGCTCAACGCGCTCGACGGGTTCGATGTGCTGTCGATCAGCTTCGCCTCGCCGGGCATCGCGGCGGAATGGCGGGTCGATCGCGCGGCGCTCGGTCTCGTCCTGTCGATGGAGCTGATCGGGATGGCGCTGGGCTCGCTGCTGCTCGGCGGGGTGGCGGATCGGTTCGGACGGCGCGCGACGATCCTCGGTTGCTTGTGCGCGATGGCGTTCGGCATGTTCGGCGCAGCGACCGCGCACGACGTGGTGTCGCTGTCGGCATGGCGGGTGCTGACCGGATTGGGGATCGGCGGGATGCTCGCCGCCACCAATGCGGCGGTCGCCGAGGCGGCGAACGCCAAGCGCCGGAGCCTCGCCGTCGTGCTGATGGCGGGCGGGTATCCGGTTGGCACGATCATCGGCGGGCTGATCGCCGCGGTGCTGCTGGACCGTTATGGCTGGCGTTCGGTGTTCGTGTTCGGCGGTCTCGCTACCTTATCCTTCATCCCGCTGGTGGTGTGGCGCGTTCCCGAATCGATTGCCTTCCTGCTGCAGCGGCCGGGCCCGACGACGCTCGACCGGGTCAACCGCACGCTGGCGCGGATGGGCCATCCGGTGATCGCCGCGCTGCCCGCCGCCACGCCAAAGCCGCGCCGGGCGGGTATGGCCGCGCTGTTCTCGCGCCGCCACGTCGTGCTGACGGCCGCGCTCACGCTCGCCTATCTCGCGCACATCATGACCTTCTATTACATTCTCAAATGGATCCCCAAGATCGTCGTCGATTTCGGCTTTCCACCGCCGATGGCGGCGGGCGTGCTGGTCTGGGCGAGCGTCGGCGGTGCGCTTGGGTCGCTGACACTCGGGCTGCTGACGCTGCGGGTGCGGGTCTATTGGCTGACGCTCGTGGCGATGCTCGCCTCGACGGCGCTCGTCATCCTGTTCGGCTATCAGCGCGGCAGCCTCGGCTGGCTGTCGCTGACCGCCGCGATCGTCGGCTTTGCGACCAATGCCGGGGTGGTCGGGATCTACGCGCTGCTCGCGCAATCCTATCCGACCAATTTGCGCGCCAGTGCGACCGGGCTGGTGATCGGGATCGGCCGTGGCGGATCCGCCCTGGCGCCGGCGCTGGCCGGCGGGCTGTTCGCCGCGGGCTATGGTTTGCCGCTGGTCTCGGCGCTGATGGGGGCGGGGTCGCTCGTCGCCGCGGTCGCCTTGTTCGGCGCGCGCGCGCGCTTTGCCGCGCTGTCGCGTGGGATTGAGCCGACTGGCGATGTCGATTAGCGTTCCGGCTCGAACTGGGGAGCAAGTGTTGGCTGAAATCGCGCCGGAACCGACCGAGGATAGCGTCAGCCTGGGGGTGCTGTCGGATCTGATCGGCTATCGTTTGCGCCGCGCCTCGGCGGTGATGGCGAGCGACTTCGCGCGCGCGCTCGAGGGGACCGGAATCCGTCAGGTGCTGTTCGGCATCCTGTCGATCGTCGATGCCAATCCCGGGATCAACCAGGGGACGGTCGGGCGGATGCTCGGCATCCAGCGCGCGAACATGGTCGCGCCGGTCAACGAGATGGCCGAGCGCGGCTGGATCGATCGGCAGACCGACCCGAGCGATCGGCGCGCCTTCATCCTGTCGCTGACCGCCGCGGGGAAAACGATGTTCGCGGGTGCGCTGGCACAGATCCGCGCGCACGAGGCGGCCGTGCTGAGCGATTTCGACCTCGGCGACCGCCAGCACCTGGTGGCCCTGCTCGCGCGGATCGAGGCGCGCGAGGGCTGATCGCTCAGTCGGCGAGGATCAGCGCGTCGAGCGCGATCGCGCCTTGGCCGCGCGGATAGACGACGACCGGGTTGAGATCGATCTCGCGGATGTTGGGCGCGGCGGCGAGCGCTTGCCCGACCGCGGCGATGATGGCGGCCACTGCCTCCAGATCGAGCGCGGGCGAGCCGCGCCAGCCGTCGAGCAAAGCGCCGCTCTTGAGCTTGCGCAGTTCGGCGATGATGGCCGCCGGCGTCAGGTCGGACGGCAGCAGGCGCACGTCCTGGAGGATTTCGGCCTGCACGCCACCGAAGCCGACGAGGATCACCGGGCCCCACTCGGGATCGTTGCGCGCGCCGACGATCAATTCGACGCCGCGCGCGCCCATTGTTTCGACCAGCACGCCGTCGAGCGTTAGGCTGGGCGCATGGTGCGCGATGTTGGCGTGCATCTCGCCCCAGCCGCGCGCAACGGCTTCGGCGTCGGCGAGGTTGAGGATCACGCCGCCGGCGTCGCTCTTGTGGCTGAGCGCGCTCGCCTGCGCCTTGAGTACGACCGGATAGCCGATCGCGCTCGCGATGCCCTGCGCCTCCTCGGTTGACGTCGCGAGTTCGCCTGTGGAGAAGGAGACGCCGAACGGGGCGAGCAGCGCCTTGGCGCGATATTCGGGATGACCCCTGCCGGTACCGTGATCGGCGCGGGCGCGTCGGTCTCAACCGTCGCGAAATCGCGCGCGGCGCGCTCGGCGAGGCGGGCGAGCGCGCGATAGGCGCGGTCGGGGGCCGGGAAATAGGGGACGCCGAGCGCGCGCAGTTCGGCGATGTAGGGGGCGGGGACGGGCGCGCCGTCGTCGAGCCCGGCGAAGATCACCGGCTTGGCGGGGGCGAGCGCGCGGATCGCGGCGATGATCGGCGCGAACTTGAGGCGGCAGGTCGCCTCGTCGGTCTGGATGATGCCGAGCACGATCGTCGCGAAGGCGTCATCCTCGAGCAACGGCGCGAGTGTGCGACGGTAGAGATCCGGATCGACCAGCGCTTGTGCGGTCAGGTCCATCGGATTGCTGACCGGGATGAAGTCCGGCACCGCAGCGCGCAAGGCTGCGGCGGTTTCGGAGGAGGGGGCGGGAAGCGCCAGCCCCTCGGCCTCGCACAGGTCGAGCGTCAGCGCCTTGAACGCGCCCGATTCGGTGAGCACCGCAGCGTCGCCCGGTTGTGGCATTCCGGCGCGATAGAGGATGTCGACCAAGTCGCCGAGTTCCTCGAGCGTCTGGGCGACGATCACGCCGGCGCGTTCGACTTTGGTCTTCATCACTTGCCAGTCGCCCGCCATCGCGCCGGTGCGCGTCGCGGCGGATTCGCGCGCGGCGCTCGACTGGCCGGGATGGAGCAGGACGATCGGCTTGCCCGCGGCGCGCGCGCGTGCGGCGAGCGCGAGGAAGCGCGCGGGCTGGCGGAACTGCTCGACGATCATCGCGATGACCTGCGTCGATGCGTCCGCGAGGAGGTGTTCGACATAGTCCTCGACGCCCGAGGCCGCCTCGTTGCCGGTCGAGACCGAGAGCGAGAGGCCGATGTCCTTCGCCATCAGCGTGGTGCCGAGTACCACCGCCATCGCACCCGATTGCGAGACGATGCCGACACCCTTTTTGTCGCCCAGTCGATAGGCGGGCGTTTGCACGAAGGTGAGCGGCACGCCGTCGACGTAATTGACCATACCGAGACAGTTCGGCCCTTCGATCACCATGCCGCTTTCCGCCGCGATCCGCGCGACGGCGTGTTGTGCGGCCAGGCCTTCCTCGCCACCCTCGGCGAAGCCCGCCGAGAAGATGATCGCTGCACCGACCCCGCGCGCTGCCAGCGCCTCGACCGCCGCCAGCACCGCACCGCCGGGGATCGCCAGCACCGCCGCATCGACCCCATCGGGCAGCGCGGCGATGCTCGCCAGTGCCTGGCGCCCGCCGATCACCGGCGCCTTGGGGTTGATCAGATGGATCTCCCCCGCAAAACCGTGGCGCTCGAGATTGGCGAGCACCTGGTTGCCGAGTGCGCCGGGTTTCTCCGACGCGGCGACGATCGCGACCGAGCGGGGGCGCAGCAGGCGATCGAGCGCGGTGACGGGCGGGCGGGCGGTCATGCTATGCTCAGCCCTGCGTCTTGCTGGTGTCGTAGGTGCCAAGCCCGGGCTTGTAGCTCTTCTCGTCGATGAACTGGCGGATGCCTTCCTTGCGCCCCTCGCCGTCATAGCTGTTGGCGGCTTCCTGCGCGCGGATCAGATAGTCCTGCGCATTGTCATAGGTCATCTCGCCGACACGGCGGACGACGTCCTTGGTCGCCTTCAGCGCGACCGGGTTCTTGGCAAGCAGGACGTTGGCGACCTCGGTCACGCGGTCCTTCAGCCGGTCGAGCGGGACGGCTTCGTTGACCAGGCCCCATTCGGCGGCGGTCGTGCCGCTGATATTCTCGCCGGTCATCGCATGGTACATCGCCTTGCGCAGCGGCATCAGCTCGGTCGCGACCTTGGTCGCGCCGCCGCCGGGGAGGATGCCCCAGTTGATCTCGCTGAGCCCGAACTTGGCGTCGTCGGCGGCGAAGGCGAGGTCGCAGCCGAACAGCGGGCCATAGCCGCCGCCGAAGCACCAGCCGTTGACCATCGCGATCGTCGGCTTCTGATACCAGCGCAGCCGCGCCCACCAGCCATAGCTCTCGCTCTGCGCCTTGCGCGTGCCGGCGAGGCCCTTGGCTTCGGTCTCGCGGAAATATTCCTTGAGATCCATGCCCGCGGTCCAGGCCGAACCTTCGCCCGTCAGCACGAGCACGCCGACATCGTCATGGAATTCGAGCAGGTCGAGCACTTCCATCATGTCGCGGTTGAGCGTCGGCGACATCGCGTTGCGCTTGTCGGGGCGGTTGAAGCTTACCCAGGCGATGCGGTCGACGATCTCATAGGCGACGACGCCGTTGCTGCTGGTCTGTGTCATGCGGATACTCCCTTTATGTACAATGGCCGTCACGCGACGGCGAACACCTGGATTTCGACTTGGGTCGGGCGGCGGATGCCGACCCCGACGAAGATGGTACGCCGCAGCCAGCCATGCGCGCCCTCGGGCACGGTGAAGCGCGGCGTGCTGCGGAAGTAATAGTCGGCCGGATCGACCGGCTCGTCGCGGGCGAGGCGCTGCGTCACCGCTTCGCTCGCGACGCGGACGGCGGGGTTGGTGATGCCGATCACCGTGCCATCGTCGGCGCGGATCGCGTAGCGAGTCTCGAGCAAGGCGAGTCCGTCCGAATGGATCGCCTGCCAGTCGCCGCCGCCCGGCAGCACCACGCCGTTCAACCGCGGCCCGGCAACACGCCCGCCGGTGATCGCGACGAAGCGCACCTGCCGCCCGTCGACGATCCCCTGCTCCTGCGGCACGGCGACCTCGACGAACAGCGAGAAGACGTGATCGAGACCGGGCGCGATCGGGGGAGGGGATACGCTCACGCTCGCGTCAGATCGGGAAGTGGCCGGGCTGCGTCTCGATCGTGATCCAGCGCAGCTCGGTGAAGCTGTCGATCCCGGCCTTGCCGCCGAAGCGGCCATAGCCCGATCCCTTGACCCCGCCGAACGGCATCTGCGCCTCGTCATGCACGGTCGGCCCGTTGATGTGGCAGATACCCGACTGGATTTGGCGCGCGACGCGCAAGCCCCGAGCGGTATCGCGCGTGAAGACCGCGGCGGAGAGGCCGTATTCGGTGTCGTTCGCCAGCGCGATCGCCTCGGCCTCGTCCTTCGCGCGGATCACGCCGACAACGGGGCCGAAGCTCTCGTCGCGGAACAGCCGCATCTCGGCGGTGACCTTGTCGATCACATGCGCTGGCATCAGCACGCCGTTCGCCACGCCGCCGACGAGCTGCTCCGCGCCGTGGGCCAGCGCATCGTCGATCAGTTCGCGGACGTGCTCGACGGTCCTCTGGTCGACCAGTGCGCCGAGCGGGGTGTTACCGGCGCGCGGATCGCCGACCGCCATGCCGCCGACCTTCGCCTTGAACTTGGCGACGAAGGCGTCGGCGACGCTGTCGAGCACGATGATCCGCTCGGTCGACATGCAGATCTGGCCCTGGTTCATGAACGCGCCGAACGCCGCGGCCTTCACCGCCTCGTCGAGATCGGCGTCGTCGAGCACGATCAGCGGCGCCTTGCCGCCGAGTTCGAGCAGCACGGGTTTCAAATGCTCGGCGGCGCGCTTGGCAATGATCTTGCCGACCGCAGTCGATCCTGTGAAGTTGATTCGCTTGACCGCCTTGTGGTCGATCAGCGCGCCGACGATCGCGCCGGCATCGGCGGGCGCGTTGGTGACGATTCCGACCACACCGGCGGGAAGCGCTTCCTCGAACGCCTCGACGATCAGGCCGTGGGTGCGCGGGCATTGCTCCGACGCCTTGAGCACGACCGTATTGCCGCACGCCAGCGGCACCGCGATCGCGCGGACGCCGAGGATGATCGGCGCGTTCCACGGTGCGATGCCGAGCAGCACGCCGACCGGCTCGCGCACCGCCATCGAAATACAGCCCGGCTTGTCCGACGGGATGACCTCGCCGCTGATCTGCGTCGTCAGCGCCGCGGCCTCGCGCACCATGCCGGCGGCGAGCATCAGGTTGAAGCGCGCCCAGCCCTCGGTCGCGCCGATCTCGCCCATCATCGCCGCGACGAAGGCGTCGGCGCGGGATTCGAGCGCGACGGCGGCGTTCATCAGCGCCGCGCGGCGTGCATTGGGGCCGAGCGCCGACCAGGTCGGGAAGGCCGCCGCTGCCGCGCTGGCGACGGCATTGGCGTCGGCAATGGTCGCTGCGGGGGCGCTACTCGCGACCTCACCGGTCACGGGATTATGTCGCTCGAACCGGGCGCGCTGAGCCGCATCGTCCCCCGTGAGCATCGAAATATCGCTTGCCATGGCATCTCTCCGTATTGCTATGGCGCATAGCGGAAATGCATATGCGCTGCAATATGGTCGGCGACGAAAGACGGACCGGTATTCCGCGGTCGCCAATGGCCAAGGCAGTGGACCGGCGCCGATCTGCATTCCGCGCGAAGTCCATGGGGTCGCTGGACCGGGTCCTTGCGGCACACCTCGGCCCGTACGAAAGACGAGCGAGGTACATCACGGTTTAAAGTCGCTGACAGGCCGCGGTAACCCGATCGGATGAGGGCTTGCCCGGCCTTTCGCTCACGAAGAAGATGGCACGAAATCGGGGTATTCGCAGGACTGCGGTGCGCGATCTTGCAACGCCGCCGGTCATTAAAAGTCGCGCGGGTCACCGTCGATCCCCAGCAGCTTGGCCGCGGACCGTCGACGCTGTCATCGTCGGCCTGCGAAGCGCATTCCATGCGTGAGGGGCGGTGCTGGCGACCGCGACAGATCACTCGCCCTTTCTGACCATCGCGATATGATGCGCCGCGCATGACTATCCCGACACGATGCCATCAGGAAATGTCCCATGGAAACTATCGGCCGCGATCTGCGCGAGATGCAGCGCATTCCTTTGACGGCGTCGCATGTCGACGCGCTTCGCGCCAACGGGGTCGAACGGCGCTATCCCGCGGAAACCTTCCTGGCGCGGCCTGGTGAGCCCGCAGACCGCTTTCTTTATGTTCTGTCGGGCGAGATCGAGGTGGTGAACCCGTTCACCGACAAACGACACCTCGCGTCGACGCTGGGACCCGCCCAGTTCATGGCTGAAATCTCGTTTCTGAATGGCGGAAACTGGTCGATGGCGATGCGGACGGTCACCGAGACCAGCGTTATCGAAGTGCCGCGCCAACAGATGTTGCGATTGATGTCCGACATTCCCGAGATGTCGGATATCGTCATTACGGTCCTCGCCGCGCGCCGGCGCCGGCAGCTCGATTCGGGCGATGGCACGCTCGTCCTGATCGGCGAAGATGACAACCGCGCGGTCAGACGCATCGCGGAATTCGCGAGCCGCAACAGGCTGCCCTACAGGTCCTACGCGCTGGGCAGTCCCGAAGCCGCCGCAGTGGCCAACAGTTGCGCGACGGATCCTGGCCGACCCGCCGTGATTTTCGGCCGGGATGTCGTCGTGACGGACCCGACGCCGGAGAAGGTCGCGCGGCTGCTCGGGCTCAACCGCGATCTTGTCAACGACGAGGCGTTCGACGTGCTGATCGTGGGTGGCGGACCTGCGGGCGTGGCGGCCGGCGTCTATGCAGGGGCGGAGGGACTTCGCGCGCTCGTGATCGAGGATATCGCGATCGGCGGCCAGGCGGGGACGTCGAGCCGCATCGAAAACTATATGGGTTTTCCCACCGGAATCTCCGGCGCCGATCTCGTCTGGCGCGGGGAAATTCAGGCGATGAAGTTCGGAACGCGGTTTGCCATGCCCCGCCGGGTCGCCAAGCTGGAGAGCCTCGACGAAGGCGGTTTCTGCGCGACGTTCGACACGGATCAGCGCGTGCGCGGACGTGCTGTCGTCGTCGCGACGGGGGTGCAGTATCGGCGCTTGCCGATCGACCGGCTCGAGGAATTCGAGGGGGCGGGCGTCTATTACGCGGCGACCGAAAACGAGGCGCGCTACTGTCAGGATGCCGAGACGGTGATCATCGGGGGCGGCAACTCGGCGGGGCAGGCGGCAATGTTTCTCAGTCGGAGCGCGCGCCACGTTCGCCTGCTCGTGCGCGGCACCTCCCTGGCATCGTCGATGTCGAGCTATCTTTCCTCCCGGCTTGAAGCGGACGCGGCGATTTCGATCGAATACGGCGCAGAGATCACCGCGCTGCACGGCGCGGATCGCCTCGAGGAGGTGACGATCCGCAGCATTGCCGATGGAACATCGCGCACCATAGCGACATGCGCCGTGTTCATCATGGTCGGGGCCGCGCCCAATACCGGATGGTTGTCGGATCTTGTCGAATTGGACGCGAACGGGTTCGTCCGGACCGGCGACACCGTCGGAAGTCCTTCGCCTTATGGCACTTCCCATCCGGGAATATTCGCGGTCGGTGATGTTCGCGCGAATTCGGTCAAGCGGGTCGCGTCGTCCGTCGGCGAAGGATCCGTCGTGATCTCCAGTTTGTGGGCGTACGTGCGCGGCTGATCGACGGACGAGCGTCTTGTCCGGTACGCGCCATGCGATCTGCCAATGACCGGTCAGGCCTCGTGACCGCTGCGCCGTTGAACCGGCCTGCTCGCCGGTTATCGCGTGCCGTGTTGGCCCGGTCCAGCGGATAGACGGGCGTCGTCACGACAATGTCCATGCGCGGGACCCGTTGCCACATCTCGCAAGCAAACCTGGCGGGGTCGCTCATGTTCGGGGAATTCCTGCCTGCGGTCATTCGCGTGGGTCGAGCCATGGGTACGGGGTCGCCGCGCGGCGTGGCGCGCAGTTTAGCGCGCCAGTGCCCGAATGCGGACGAGGTCAGCACGTTCCGGTGTCGAGCCTAACCGCGATGGGGCTGAGTAGTTTCCGACGCTGATATCCCGAGCTGATGAATCCTACCTCGCAACCCTGAACCAGCCGCCGCGAACCGTCTGAACCGGCCGCGTCGGGCAATTTTGCGCGGGTCGCGGACCAGGAGCATGGGTATCATGAAGGCATTCGTTTACGGTGGCGTGGGCAAGAAGAGCCTTGAAGACCGCCCGAAGCCGGGGATCACCGATCCGGGCGATGCGATCGTCAAGATGGTCAAGACGACCATCTGCGGGACCGACCTGCACATTCTGAAGGGCGATGTCGCGACCTGCGCGCCCGGACGTATTCTCGGTCATGAGGGCGTGGGTACGATCGAGTCCGTCGGTGCCGGCGTCACCACCTTCAAGACAGGCGACCGCGTCCTCATCTCTTGCATCTCATCGTGCGGGAAATGCGACTATTGCCGCCGCGGCATGTATTCGCACTGCACGACCGGGGGCTGGATCCTCGGCAATTCGATCGACGGCACCCAGGCCGAATATGTCCGCATTCCGCACGCCGAGACGAGCCTCTATCCGATCCCCCAGGGCGCGGATGAGGACGCGATGGTCATGCTCAGCGACATCCTGCCGACCGGGTTCGAATGCGGCGTGCTCAACGGCAAGGTTTCGCCAGGATCGACGGTAGCGATCGTCGGCGCAGGACCGATCGGGCTGGCGGCGCTGCTCACCGCACAGCTCTATTCGCCCGCCGAGATCATCATGATCGATCTCGACGACAATCGCCTGGCGATGGCGATGACATTCGGCGCGACCCGGACCATCAACAGCGCGAACGGCAACGCGTCGGACACGGTGAAGGCGGTCACCGACGGAAAGGGCGTCGACACAGCGATCGAGGCGGTCGGTATCCCGGCAACGTTCGAGCTGTGCCAGCAGATCGTCGCGCCCGGCGGGATCATCGCGAATATCGGCGTTCACGGCCAGAAGGTCGACCTCCATCTGGAGACGCTCTGGTCGCAGAATATCGCGATCACCACGCGGCTGGTCGACGCCGTCACCACGCCCATGCTGCTGAAGACGGTGCAATCGGGGAAGATCGACCCGACCAAGTTGATCACGCATCACTTCACGCTCGACCAGATCCTCGACGCTTACGACACGTTCGGGCGCGCCGCGGAAACCAAGGCGCTGAAGGTTATCATCGACGCCTGACACCGCGCCTCGCGCCACGACCGGCGACCTGTCCCGGGCCGTCGTGATTTTCCCAGAAAGCTGAAGTCATGACCTATCAGAGCCAAAACCCGTTCACGGGCAAAATCGTCGAAACCTTCGACACGCTCGGGGATGCGGAACTCGAGACCAAGATCGCGACGGCCGACGCCTGCTTCCAGACATGGCGCCACACATCCTTCGCCGACCGCGCCAAGATCATCGCCAAGGCCGGCGAGATCCTCCACGCGCGGGCCGACGCGTTCGCACGCATCATGACGACCGAGATGGGCAAGCGCATCGGCGAGGCGCGCGGCGAGGTGGAATTCAGCGCGCGCATCATGGCGTATTACGCCAAGAACGCCGAACGCTTCCTTGCGCCGGTGAAGCTCGATCCGACCCATGGCGAAGCGCATATGGAGAGCAGCCCGATCGGGGTGATCTTCTGCGTCGAGCCGTGGAACTTCCCCTATTACCAGCTCGCCCGTGTCGCCGGGCCGCATCTGATGGCGGGCAACACGATGCTGGTGAAACATGCCGGCATCGTGCCGCAGTGCGCGATCGCCTTTGAAAAGCTGCTGATCGAAGCCGGCGCGCCGGTTGGTCTCTATACCAATCTGCTGATCAGCCATGACCAGTCCGACGACGTCGTGGACGATCCACGCGTCAAGGGCGTCGCGCTGACCGGCAGTGTCGGCGCAGGCCGCAGCGTCGCGTCGCGCGCTGGCAAAAACCTCAAGGTCTCGTCGATGGAATTGGGCGGCAGTGACGCCTTCATCGTGCTTGAGGATGCCGATCTCGACCTGACCGTTCCCTGGGCGGTGTGGGGCCGGATGTACAATACCGGCCAGACCTGCTGCGCGGCCAAGCGCTTCATCGTGGTCGAGAGCATGGCGGACGCGTTCCTCGAGAAGTTCAAGGCCGCGCTCGGCGCGCTCGAGGCGGGCGATCCCATGGATGAGAAGACGACGCTCGGACCGCTTTCGACCGAACAGGCGCTGGTCGATCTGCTCAAGCAAGTGGATGGCGCGGTCGCACACGGCGCCAAGGTCGCGCTCGGTGGCACGCGTGTCGATCGTGCCGGATCCTTCATGACGCCGACGATCCTGACCGACATTGCGAAGGACAATCCTGCGTTCCGCGAGGAATTCTTCGGACCGGTCGCGCTCTTCTTCCGCGTGAAGGATGAGGACGAAGCCATTGCGATCGCCAATGACTCCGATTTCGGCCTCGGCGGCTCGGTGTGGACCAAGGATGTCGCGCGGGGACGTCGTGTCGCGTCGAAGGTCGAGACCGGCATGATGTTCATCAACAACATCGACTGGACCGATGCCGAGCTGCCCTTCGGCGGCATCAAGGACTCGGGCTACGGCCGCGAACTCGGCGACATGGGCATTCAGCAGTTCGTGAACAAAAAGCTGGTCCGCATCCACGCCGCAAAAGCGCCTGCCTGAGCTTCAAGCCCGGCGCCCGGCAATCCTGCCGGGCGCCCTGAAGCGAGACCGCGGAGCGCCCCATGTACGTGAATATCGCCGTTCTCAAGGAAACCCAGCCGCACGAGCGCCGCGTCGCGCTGGTGCCGTCGACGGTGGCCAAACTTACCAAGCTGGGCGCCAGACTCCACATGCAGACCGGTGCCGCCGACGCGATCCGGGTCCCGGAGTCGGCCTATGGCGCCGTGATCTTCATGGATGATCGCAGCGCAATGGTCGCGGATGCCGACGTCGTGCTGTGCGTCCAACCACCCGCGCTCGATATCGTCGATGCGATGAAGCCCGGTTCAATCTTGCTGTGCTTCGTCTATGCGGCGAACGAGCCCGAACTGGTGAAGCGCCTGCTCGCAAGGCACGTCACCTGCTTCGCGATGGAACGCATCCCGCGTATTTCGCGCGCGCAGGCGATGGACGCGCTGTCGAGCCAGTCGGCGCTGGCGGGCTATTACGCCGTCGCGCTCGGCATGACGCATATGGACCGCGTCCTGCCCAAGATCACGTCAGCCGCGGGCGTCATCGGGCCGGCCAAGGTGCTTGTGATGGGGCTCGGTGTCGCCGGGCTGGAGGCGATCGCCACGGCGCAGCGACTGGGCGCGGTGGTCGAAGGCTATGACGTCCGTCCCGAAACCCGCGAGCAGGCGCTGTCGCTCGGCGCGACCTTCGTCGATACCGGCGTCGATGCGACGGGCACGGGCGGCTACGCCCGCGCGCTGACCGCGGACGAAAAGACCAAGGTCGACGCCGCGCTGACCAAGCACATCCAGGCGTCCGACCTGATCATCACCACCGCCGCGATCCCCGGCAAAGCCTCGCCCAAGCTGATCAGCAGGTCCCAAGTGGCGGGCATGAAATCGGGCGCGGTGATCGTCGATCTCTCGGCGGAGGGTGGCGGCAATTGCGAAGCGACGCAGCCGGGCGAGACGATCCGTGTCGATGGGGTGACGATCGTCGCGCCGCTGAATGTGCCGTCGAACCTCGGCGCAGATGCGAGCGAGCTCTACGCCAAGAACCAGTTCAATCTGCTCGCGCTGATGCTGCACGATAATATCGTGACGATCGATTGGACCGACGAGGTTCTGGCGAAGACCGCGCTGACCCATGATGGCAAGCTGTGTGACGCCGACAAGACGCGCGAAATATCCGCCACACCCGACCGCGACAGCGGCGTGACCGCGATGGGACCCCGAGCATGAATAGCGACCTCGCCATGACGGGCCTCATCGCCCTCTACATCTTCATGCTCGCCGGCTTTGCCGGCTGGGTCATCATCGGGAACGTACCAGCGATCCTGCATACGCCGCTGATGTCGGGCTCGAACTTCGTCCACGGCATCGTCGTGGTCGGTGGCGTGTTCGCCCTTCTCAACGCCAGCACGCCGCTCGAGCAAGGCATCGGCTTTGTCGCGGTGCTGCTCGGCGCGGGCAATGCTGCGGGCGGCTATGCCGTGACCGACCGGATGCTGGCGATGTTCAAATCGAGCGGCGACGCGGGCAAGCCAGCACATCGCAAAGTCGTCCACCTCAAGAAGAAGGGGTGAGACCATGATCGCCGTCGTTTCCCAAATCGCGATCGGCGCGACCGATCTGGTCGCGGCCTTCCTGTTCCTGTTCGGGCTCAAGCGCATGTCATCGCCCGCGACCGCCGCCTCGGGCATCCGCGTTGCAGGCATCGGCATGGTTGCGGCGGTCCTGGTCAGCTTCCTCTATGCCTTCACGATCGACGTTGCGGCGCGCCCGCATCTGATCGTCAACCTCGTGCTCGCCGTCGTCGCACTCGCGATCGGTGGTGGCTTTGCATGGATCGTCGGCCGCAAGGTCGCGATGACCGCCATGCCGCAGATGGTGGCGATCTATAACGGCATGGGCGGCGGAGCGGCGGGGGGCATCGCTGCGGTCGAACTGTTCGGGAACCGGGCGGTCGGGAGCACGCACCTCATCGTGACGTTGCTCGGCGCGTTGATCGGCGCGGTCTCGATGTCGGGGTCGGTGATCGCCTGGGCCAAGCTTCAGGGCGTGCTCGGCAATCCGCTGCGGTTCGGCGGCCAGCGCGCCCTGAACGGCGTCGTGTTCATTGCCGCGCTCGCGATCGGTGGCTGGATGGTGTTCACCGCGCTCAGCGGCGTGGCACCGGTGCTGCCCGCCGCCACCTGGATCCTGATCTTCTTCGGCCTCGCTTTGACGTTCGGCATCCTGATGACTTTGCCGATCGGCGGCGCGGACATGCCGGTGGTGATCTCGATCTACAACGCCTTCACCGGGCTCGCGGTCGGGTTCGAAGGCTATGTCCTCGGCAATCCCGCACTGATGATCGCCGGCATGGTGGTCGGTGCGGCCGGCCTGCTCCTCACGCTGCTGATGGCGAAGGCGATGAACCGCTCGGTCGCCAACGTGCTCTTCTCCAACTTCGGGGAGGTTGCCGCCAAGGGGAAGGCGGGCGCGGTCACCGGCACGGAGCGCGAAACGCAGGCATCCGATGCGGGCATCCAGATGCGCTACGCCAGCAGCGTCATCATCGTGCCGGGCTATGGTCTGGCCGCCGCGCAGGGGCAGCAGAAGCTCTACGAGTTCGTCAAGCTGCTGCTCGCCGCCAAGGTACAGGTCCGCTTCGCGATCCATCCTGTCGCCGGCAGAATGCCGGGACAGATGGACGTGCTGCTGGCCGAAGCCGGCGTGCCCTATGACCTGATATTCCAGCTCGACGACATCAACGACGACTTCGCCACCACCGACGTCGTGCTGGTGATCGGCGCCAACGACGTCGTGAATCCGGCGGCGCGCACCGACAAATCCTCGCCGATCTTCGGTATGCCGATCCTCAACGCGGACATGGCCCAACAGGTTTACGTCATCAAGCGCGGGCAGGGCAAAGGCTATTCCGGCATCGTCAACGCGCTGTTCTACAAACCGAATTGCGACATGGTCTATGGCGATGCGCAGGCCGTGCTGATCAAGATGATCGAGGCCGTGCGCGGTCTCGGGGCGGCGGCGGCATGATCGCCAGCACCTCAGCAACGCCCGCTCTCGTGTGTTCGGCTGCATTCTCTCCAGCAGTCGCGATGCTCGAAGTCTGAGCCTCATCCGCGCCAATCATTCCCCCCGACTAAGGAACGCGTCATGATTCCCAAGACAATGCACGCCGCTGTCGTCACCGCCTTCGGCAAACCGCTGGAACTGCAGGAATGCGCCGTTCCCTTGCCCGGGCCCGGCCAGATCCTCGTCAAGACCGAGGCCTGCGGGGTCTGTCACACCGACCTTCATGCCGCGAAGGGGGATTGGCCACTGAAGCCAACGCCGCCGTTTATTCCGGGGCACGAGGCGATCGGCATCGTCGTTGCGCTCGGCGCCGGGGTCACGATCGTAAAAGAAGGCGATCGGGTCGGCGTGCCATGGCTCTATTCCGCGTGCGGTCACTGCGAATATTGCCTGTCGGCCTGGGAGACCGTGTGCGCCGAAGCGAAATTCGGGGGCTATACCCAGAATGGCGGCTTTGCCGAATATGTGCTTGCTGACCCCCATTACGTTGCACATATCCCCAAAAAACTGAGCCCGACCGAGGCAGCCCCGCTGATCTGCGCCGGGATCACGACCTATAAGGGCATCAAGGAAACCGAAGCCCGTCCAGGCGAATGGATCGCCATCTCGGGGTGCGGCGGCCTTGGCCATCTCGCAATTCAATATGCCAAGGTCATGGGCCTGCATGTTTGCGCCGTCGACATCGACGACGGGAAGCTCGCCCATGCGACGCGGCTCGGCGCCGACATGGTCATCAACGCCCGGACGCAGAACCCAGGCGAGGCGCTCAAGAAGGCGATCGGTGGGGGCGCGCACGGCGTGCTGATCACGGCACCATCGTTGACGGCGTTCAAGCAGGGGATCGAGATGACGCGCAAGCGGGGCACGTGCGCGCTCGTCGGTCTGCCGCCGGGCGAATTTCCCACGCCGCTGTTCGATGTCGTTGCGAACTGCATCACCATTCGCGGGTCGTTCGTCGGCACGCGCAAGGATATGGCCGAGTGCCTGCAATTTGCTGCAGAAGGCAAGGTCAAGGCCGATATCGAACTGCAGCCGCTTGCATCGATCAACACGATCTTCGAGCGGCTCGAGAATGGCGACGTACCGTCTCGCGTGGTGCTCGATTTCACCGACACGAAAAACGACAAAGCCGCAGATTCGGGCAAGGAGACCACGCCAACCGTTCCCGTCCGCGCCTGATCCGAAGCCTCCCAGCCGGCCGCAACGTGCGCCCGGCTGGGTCGTTTCGGCATGTGGCCTACCAATCGCATCCGCAGAAACCCGTTGAGAACGGCGGGGCGCCCGGCTTGACCATGTGGCGCGGCTTCAGGATGGCAGCGTCCGTGCCGATCGGGATGTCTATCCGCCGATCAAGGCCCACCGACGACCCACTCTGCAGTTGCGACGCGCAGTTTTCCATCGAGGTCGGCCTGTCGCAGATACAGTCGGAGATCGCGCGCGAGCCGTCCGATCTCACTGCCGCGTCGATGCATCGCGGTGCCGTTGAGGCGTTCGACGAGCGCCAGCAGGCGCGTTGCCGCCTGCTCGATCGCTTCGCGCGCGAACAACGTCGTCGCAACTGCCTCTGCCGGGGGCACCTCACTGGTTTCCACGGCCAGACACGCCGAGCGGGCCCATAACGCCGCGCCCCGTGCCTCCATCGCCAGATGCCCGAGCCGATGCGCGGCAAGGGGGTCGCCATGGCGTCCTTCTTGCCCGATCCGTTGCGCGGTCAAGCGCGCTAGCCGCTCCATCGCGCCGGCATAGCAGGCGCATAACCGCCACACCCCGCCATTGAAATCGGGCTCGATGAACAGCGCATCGGCCGCCCCTAGGCAATCGGCCCGCATCGCTGGGAGCCCCGTACAATCGAACCGACCTGATTGGCTGCCGACCATGCCGTCGACGTCCCAATCGAAGATTTCGCCGCGCGCGGGATCGGTGGCGTCGATCACCACCATGCGCAGCCCATCCGCGACGCGCGCGGTGACGATGGCGAGCGTCACCTCGCCGAGCCCCGAGGCGAAGGTCTTGACCCCCGCCAACAGCCCGTCGGCATCGATCGTGACCGGGCGGTCGCGCTCCGCGCCCCAGACGCCAAGGATTGCGCCGCCGGTGACCGCGTCGCAAACCCGCTGCTGCTGGTCCTGATCCCCGTGGCGCAGGACGAGCTTGATCGCGTTGACATGGCCTTCATAGATCCGCGCGAGCGGGAGGCTGGCGCCGCCCAGCGCCACCAACAGCGCAAACATCGGTTCGGCACCCGTGGCGCTGGTGCCCCAGCCTCGGCCACCGCGACCGACGGGCAACGGCGCCGACAGCAGGCCGGCATCGGCGAGCAGCGCGAGTTCGAGTGCCGGCCCGCGCGTACCGCGATCGAGCGCTTCGTCGCCCCTGCGGATCGCCGCGAGCATATCGTCCGCCAATATCGTTTCAGGCATTCGAGGCTATCCAGTCGCGCAAGCGGTCGATTTCGGCAGGGAGGTCGGCCGGGCGGAGCCGGGGGGTGTTATAGGATCTGCGCTCGGTCGCTGCCCATGCGCTGCCGAAGGTCGTTCCGTCCGCCAGATCGGCGCGCCATGCGGCGCGCGCCGCCTGACGCGCGCGCCACAGCGCGATCAACGCGTCGGCAGGCCCGAGCTGATCGTCGCACAGATAGTCCTCGGCGAGCCGCTGGCGCAGCGCGTCGGCCATGCCGCCGCCGGCGCGTCCTACCAGACGCGCCGATGCCGTGACGTGCGGCGCGCGATCGTGGCGGACGCGTCCATCCGCTCGTTCAACCGCGGCCAGCAGCGCGCGGTCTTCGCCGGTCGCCAGCGCCGGCACCCCGCCGATCCGCTCGAGCATCGCGCGGGTTATGCCGAGATTGGCGCCGCAGCGTTGGGCGTGGCGGGGGGCGGGGTCGTGCGCGAGCGGGTCGAAAAGCGGCTCGGCTTCGGCGATCAGACCGAGATAGGTCCATTCGAGCGCGCCGATCCGGAGCGCGGGCAGGGGGTGGAGGGACAGTTCGGACCAGTCCGCGCTGACCCGCCCGGCGACCGCATCGGCGCCGCGCGCAAAGGCAGCGCGATGCGCGCGGACCCAGTCGCGATCGACGACGCAGTCGGCATCGGTGGTCAGCACGATCGTCCCATGCTGCGCGGCGTGCGCCATCGCCATGCGGCGCGCGGCGCCCGCGCCACGCTCGTGATCGGCGAAGCTGTGTTCGATGACATCGACTCGGATCGCACGCGGCGCGCGTGCGATCGCGGCGGTCGCATCGCTGCAATTGTTGGCGAGGACGACCGCGACGATCGGCCCGGGATCGTCCTGCGCGGCGAGCGAGTCGAGACATCGCCCGATTCGGTCGGCTTCGTCGTAGGCGGGTATCGCAATCGCGACGAGATCGCTGGTCATATCCGCGCCATCACGTCGATCCGCAGACGATCGGTGCGTTCGCCGTGGATCCGCGTCCAGCCGGGAAGATGCGCGATTGCGATCTCGGCGGCCATTTCGCCAGTGATGATGGTATCGGTCTCGCCCAGGTAGCTGGCCAGGAAGATGCGCGCATCGGGCGTCGCGGACCGCTCGATCGCGGCCATCAGCGATACGACACCGTCGAGGCCGAGGTAATACAGCATGTCGCTCGCGACGATCAGGTCGAAGCGCGCGTCGGGCATGTCCTGCGGCATCGTCCGCTGCTCGAGCACGACGTTCGCGCGCGCGCCGATGCGATCGCGCGCGGCGCTCAGAGCGGGCTGCGAAGCGTCGGTCGCGAGCAACCGGTCGCAAAGCGGCGCGAGCTGCTCGGTCAGCGCACCGTTCGCGCAGCCCAGTTCGAGCGCGGAGCGATAGCGGCGCCCTGCCAGCGCGGCGACCGTCCGCTGGAAACGATCGCGCTCGTAGGGCTCGCTGTCATAGCGCCACGGGTCGGGCGACTGCGTGAACAGCGAATCGAAATGCGCGGCGGGGATCGCGTCGTTGCTCTGATCGCGGCGATCATAGGCGGTTCGCACATATTCGACCGTGGTGAAGGCGTCGCAAATGTCGGGCGCTAGCGAGAATCCCGCGACCGGGTCGAGCTGGCTCCGGTGACAGGCGAGGGCGGCGCGCTTCCGCTCGGCGAAGTCTCCCACCGCGATGGCGTCATAGCCGGTCGGATCGAACAGGCGATCGACCCGCTGGCTCACCGGCATCACCTGGAGCAGCCGGCCGATCCCAGAGCCGACGATGCGGCTGGCGAGGCCGAATGCCGCCTTGTGATCGGGGTGCCCGTCGGCAGGATCGGTGACGAGAATCGTATCCGGCGCAGCGTCGGCAACAAAGGCTGCGAGCGCCGACATTCGGGCGGAGGAGATCGCGGTGCTCGACAGCCCGCCATCGGGTTGGTCGAGGAACAGGAGTGCGGGGGCATGTCCCAGCATGTGCTCGAGCCCGGCGCGGCATTCGTCGCGCCGGATATTCGCCAGGACCTTGGCGTCGCGCCCGGGGTCTGACGCTGCGCCGTCTGTGGCGACGACGACGGCGATCCGCGCACCGGCCTGTGCAGCGCGCGCCATGATCGCACCCGCGCCCAGAATTTCGTCATCTGCATGCGGCGCTATGACGAGCAGCGATGCGGTCATGCGAGCCCCGCCACGATTGCATCGAGCCGGTCGCGCGTAGCGGGTGTCAGGGCGATGTCGGTCGCAACGACCAGGGGTTGCGGCAGAGATGCGAACGCGATGCCCATGTCGCCGAGATCGATCGGGACCGGCGCGGGGGATGTTCCCGGGCGCCAGTCGGCGATCCTCTGCCATAAGGCCGTGCGATCGTCCTTGCGCCGGGTGCTCGAATAGCCCGTCGCGCCTGTGGCGGTCAGGCTATCGGGCTGTTCGTACTTGTCGAGCAGGACATCGTCGATGAACCAGATATGCGCTCCTGCCATCAGCGCGCGGTTCCGCAGGTCGCGATCTTCCTCGACGCTTTCGGCATAGCCGCCGATCCTTGCGAACAGGTCACGCCGGAACAGCCCGCTGTTGATCAGCACCCAGTCGCCGGGCGGTCCTGCGGAGAATTGCAGATTGGGGAAGAAATCCTCGACCAGCGACAGCGTGCGGGCGATCCGCGCCGCGCGACCATCGGCCGAAAGGAAGCGATGCGCGGTCAGCACCAGGTCGAGCTCGGCCGGTGCATCGGCGACCTGGCCGCCGCCTGCGAGATGCCAGGGCGCGCAATCGGCAGCGACGAGACCGGAGCGCGAGAGCGTGCGCTGTTGGCGGAGCAGTTTGTCGATATGGGGAATGTCGTCGGAATCGTGGAAGGTGATCGCATCGAACGCAAGGAGCGCGAGCGCGACGTTCTTGGCAGCCGCCGTGCCGAGGTTCCGCTCGAGCCTGATGTACCCGAAGCGGGGATGGCCGAACCAGCGCGCGCACGCGGCTTGAGTCTCATCGGTCGAACCATCGTCGATCACGACGACACGGACGTCATGCTGCGACTGCGCCAGCGCTGCCTCGACCGCGCGTACGATCTGATGCGCGCGCTGGTAGGTCGGTATCGCTACGAGGCTTTGCATGGGCGACCTGACGCGAGGAAAAGCAGACCAGTACGGAAGATCCGAACGCGCCCGGTTTCGACACCGTCACTCTGTCTGCCGCTCTGCGGTATTTTGCCTTCGGCGCGCATTGTCGACCTCCACATCGACGCTCAACGCGTGTCGCGCGGATTCGACGCCTCAGGCCGTGAACACCGGGCGATGGCATTCGTCGAAATACCAGCCCACCAAAGAGTACGAACGTTCGCGCTGATACAGATCAATATGAAATCCGGACCACCCAGGTCTCTAACGCGCAACCACAACATGAACCCTGCGTTAATATGGTCAGTTCCGACAGGAGCGCCTATCTCTTGACGTAAGGTTTTCCGGCCCTTGTTCATCATGTCGATTGCCCTTGGCGGGTGTCTGAAAGGCCCGCCCATCGAATTCGGCCTGACCGAAGATACCGGCGGGCATATCACCTATGCGCTGGGAGCCGCCCAGGCGCTGGCGGTGCGCAGCGACGTCGACAGGGTCGAGATCGTCACACGCCTGATAGAAGATGTCGGGCTCGGCGCGGCCTATGCTGTGCCGTTCGAGCCGATAACCGCAAAGCTTGCGATCCGCCGGATCGCAACCGCCGATCGGCGATATCTCTCCAAGGGGGAGGCGACGTCCGATCGCCCCGCCTTCGCCGCGGCCTTGATCACGCACATCGCGGCGCTCGAGCGGCGCCCCGATGTGATCCATGCGCATTTCGCCGACGCTGCCGACGTTGCCGCGCAGGTTCGCGATCGTTTCGGTATCCCCTTCATCTACACCGCGCACTCGCTCGGCATCGACAAGGCAAACTGCGCGGAGGGGTTGAACGAGACGATCGCGCCCCGGATCGCCGAGGAGAACCGGGCGATCGGCGCGGCGGATGCAATCGTTGCGTCCTCGCGCGATGAGACCGAACGGCAGCTGATGTTGTACCCGGCGGCGTGCCCGGCGAAGATCCACTGCGTCGCACCCGGGGCGGGCCTTACCCATGCCACGCCAAGCGATCTGACGCGCGCACGGGCCCTGATCGCGCCATTTCTGCGCGATCCCGACAAGCCGATGATTCTCGCCATCGCCCGGCCGGTTGCCAAGAAGAACCTTGGCGGGCTGATCGACCTTTTCGCGGGCGACGCGCGGCTGCGCGATCGTGCCAATCTGGTGATCGTTGCGGGCCTGCGCGACGGCCCCCACACGGGGGAGGATGAACAGCGGACCGTCATCGCGGGCCTGCTGGCCGGACTCGACCGACACGACCTTTATGGCACGCTCGCGCTGCCCAAGCGCCATACCGCCGATGATGTGGCCGCGCTCTACGCGCTTGCGCGGGAAACGCGCGGCATCTTCGTTAACCCAGCGCGAACCGAACCCTATGGACTGACGCTGACCGAAGCCGCGCTGCACGGGCTCCCCGTAGTGGCGACGTCCCATGGCGGTCCTGCCGACATCGTCGCGCGATTGGGCCATGG
The DNA here is from genome assembly GCF_054059235.1 of Sphingomonas sp. UYP23. Taxonomy (NCBI): domain Bacteria; kingdom Pseudomonadati; phylum Pseudomonadota; class Alphaproteobacteria; order Sphingomonadales; family Sphingomonadaceae; genus Sphingomonas; species Sphingomonas sp. UYP23. Next base: position 4,397,644 of record NZ_JBSSBX010000001.1, on the reverse strand, counting down.
GCTGGTTGCCGATCCGCGCGATCATGCGAGCTTCGCCGCTGCGATCAACACGTTGCTCGACGATGAGATGGCGTGGGCACGTGCGTCGAGTGCCGGGCGCGTTAATGCGCGCATCCTTGATTGGGATGGATATGCCGCGCGGTTCGTCGCGATCGTCAACGGTCTTTCCACGGTGGCCACGGCGAAACAGCGCCCCTCGCGGTTGCTGCTCTGCGATATCGACAATACGCTGACCGGGTGCACCGTCGGCGCGCTCGGCATGGCGGCGTATCTCGAGGCCGAACCAAACCTCGCCTTCGGTGTCGCCACCGGACGATCGCTACAGGAAGCCGAGCGATTGCTCGGCGAATGGGGGCAACCCGCGCCCGATGTCCTGATCACTTCGGTCGGTGCCGAAATCTACTGGCGCCATGGCACGCGGCTCGTTGCGGATGCCGACTATGCCGCGCATATCGATCGCGGCTGGGAACCGGCGGCGGTCGACGCGCGCGTCTCGGGCCTTTCAGGCGTAGAGCGCCAGCCGGCCGTCGAGCAACGTCGTCACAAGCGAAGCTATTTCGCCGAGGAGCCTGCGGTGGTCGCTGCCATCCGCAGCGCGGTGGCCGATCTGCCGGTGCGAGTCATCCACAGTCACGGGCGGTTGCTCGATATCGTGCCGGCGCGTGCCGGCAAGGGTGCCGCGATGCAATGGGCGGCGCGCGCCTTGGGGGTGTCGCCCGATCAGGTCTATGCCGCCGGCGATAGCGGCAACGATCTCGATATGCTCGCGCAGTGCCAGAACGGCATCCTCGTCGCCAATTACAGCACGGAGCTTGCCGAACTGATCGGGCGCCCGACAATCTACCTTGCACGCCGTGCACACGCCGCAGGCGTCGTCGAGGGCATGCGCGCGCTTGCGATGGCGCGCGCGGCATGACCCGGCCGATCGGATATTTCGTCCATCACCAGGGGCGCGGTCATGCCGAGCGCGCCGCGGCAATCGTCAATGCCTTGCCCGGCGACCGTCCGGTGGTGCTGTTCTCGGCGCGCGCAGACATCTTCCCGCCGCTCGCCGCAAACGTCACGGTGCGCACGATCCCGTCGCTGTTCGAAGCGGTCGGCGACGAGCCGGTCGGTCTGGCAAACGCACCGACGCCCTCGAACCTCCATTGCGCGCCGCTCGGTTGGAAAAGCATCACGCACGCTGTCGCGGTGATCGCCTCGTGGTTTGACACCGCCGAGCCCGCGCTGTTCATCACCGACGTATCGGCGGAACTGGCACAGCTCGCCAGGATCGCGTCGGTCCCGTGCGTGAGCGTCCTCCAGCACGGCGAGCGCAGCGATCCGGGGCATATGGCGGCATATGAATCGGCGCTTGGAATCCTGGCACCCTATGCGCCATCGCTCGAGCAGCCGGGACGGCCGGCGTGGATGCTCGCGAAGACGCACTATGCGCCGGGCGTCGGGGTTGGGATCGACGCGATCGAGCGCGACGCTGCGCGGAGCGCGCTCGGCTTGCCGCTCGATGCCGAAATCGTCGTCGTGATCGCCGGCGGCGGCGGCACCGGCACCCCCGCGACCCCGCTCACGCTCGGCGCGCGGGCGGAGCCCGACGTGCTTTGGCTGACGATCGGGTCGGTCGAACACGAGTGGCACGCGACGGCGCCGGGCAACCTCAAGCATCTCGGGTGGGTCGATACGCCCGCGCTGTATATCGCGGCGGCGGATCGGGTCGTTTCCTCGGCGGGCAACACGACGGTCCACATGATCGCGGCGATCGGGCGTCCCTGGATCGTCGTGCCCGAATGGCGGTATTTCGACGAACAGCTCTGGAAAGCCCGGATGCTCGATCAAGCCGGCGCGGCGACGATGCTCGACCATTGGCCGTCGCATGTCGGCGCTTGGACACAAGCGTGGGCGCTGGCGGCGTCGCTCGACCTGTCGCGGCAACGCGCCCTCTTCGATGCCGATGCGGCGCAGGACGTCGCCGTGTGGCTTTCGCGCCTGGCGGACGCGGCCTGGACGTCGCCCGGCATCGCGCCATCTCCCGAACGTGCCGCCGTCGATCATCTCATCTGTGAAAGCCTGTCATGACCATCTCGATCTGTACGCTCGCCCATGGTCGCTCGGCCCATTTGGTCAACGTCGTTCGTGCCCTCGATCTGCAGACGCAAACCCCCGACGAGCTCGTGATCGCGGTGATGCAAAGCGCGGCGTACGACTTGCCCGAGACGCGGTTTCCGGTGCGGCAGATCATGATGGGCGCCGACGGCATTCCGTTGGCATCGGCGCGGAACGCCGCCGCCGAGGCGGCGCATGGCGAGCATCTCATTTTTCTCGACGTCGACTGCATTCCGGAGCCGTCGCTCGTTGCCGACTATGTGACGCAGTTGCGATCGGTCGATGCCGTGCTGATGGGGGAGGTCCTGTACCTGCCCTCGGGGGCGACGGCCGACGGGCTCGATTTCGACCGGTTCGCCGCGATCGGGGTCAAGCATTCGGAACGGGCGGGGCCGCCGGTCGACGCGCTCGGCGATTGCACCGACTATCGCTGTTTCTGGTCGCTCAACTTCGCAATGCGCCGCGCGACGTTTCTCGCGATCGGCGGTTTTGACGAACGCTATGTCGGCTATGGCGGGGAAGACACCGATTTCGGGCGCGTCGCGATGACCGCCGGCGTGCCGATCAACTGGGTGCGTGGCGCGCGCGTGTATCATCAGTACCACCCGCACCACATGCCGCCTGTCCACCATGTCGACAGCGTGATCGCCAATGCCGCGCGCTTCCGCGACAAATGGGGGCACTTCACCATGGAGCATTGGCTCAAGGCGTTCACGCTGATGGGCTTGATCACGCTGCGCGACGGCGAGCATGTGCGGCTGCGCGACGTGCGGGAGGATGATCTGGCGCTGACCCGCCAGCAGGTCGATCAGCCCTATGCGAGTACATCCATTGTGCTGGCACAGCTCGAAACGCGCGAAGCTGCGATCGCGGCGACATAGGAACGTTCGTAGCCGTCGATCATCGATGGCAGCGAGAACAGCCGCGCTACCCGCTTGCGACACGCCGTACGGGAGATCGCAACCGACCGACTTATGGCGGTTGCGAGCGAGACGGCATCGGTCGCGAGGACACCGCAGTCGCCCACAACTTCACGCATCGCTCCGCGATCGAGCGCTGCGACGGGAACGCCGCAGGCCAACGCCTCGGCGGCGATCAGGCCGAACGGTTCGTCCCACATCGGAGTCGAGAGCAGGACCGATGCCGAGCCGATTGCATCGACCAGAGCTTGGCCACCCAGATGGCCGTGATAGACGCGGCGATGATCGAGCAGCGGAGCGACCCGATCATTGAAATAATCCATGCAGTCGATCGGCCCGATGACGTCCAGTTCGATGTCGGTTAGCCGCGCGGCCTCGAGGGCGACTGCGGTGCCTTTGTTAGGCGTTATCCGACCAGCCCAGACACCTCGACCGTTGCCAGTCGCACGGAACCGCCAGCGTTCGGTATCGATGCCGTTATGGACTACCGATGCGGTGTCGGGCGGCACGGCCCACCACGTTGCAAGATGCGCCTGCGACGTCGCGGTCTGACGCAGCCAGGCGGCTTCGTTAGCGGCAACCGCGTTCGCCAGTCCGGCAAAGGGGGGGACATGAAGCGACGTCACCATCGCCGTGCGATCGCGACTGGCGAGGGCGTGCAACGTCGGGTGCATCGTGTTGTTGTGGACGATGTCGAATGTACCGCCGGCGATCCGGTCCCAGGCTCCGCCAAAGGCGGCGTCCTGAAACGCGGCTAGCTCCTTGGTGCCATGCCACTGCGCCCACGGGAGGACCGATTCGTAATGACGGTCTGCGATGGGGTGTAGCGGCAGCGCGGGGTCGCTGTCGCCGCTGGCGAACAGCGTGACATCGTGACCGCGTGCGACCAACGCCGTGACCAATTGATGGCAGTGCGCTTCCATGCCGCCCATGAACGGCATCGCGATCGGATGGCGAAGATGGGCGATAACGGCGATCCTCAAAGGCGCGCTTCGCTCGTCGGGGATCATCGTGCGTTTGGCGGGCTCGGAGATGCGCATGAGGCTGAAACACCTTACGTTAGGGATCGTGCCCGCGATTGTGCGTCGATCAACCAATATTCGGTCGCCGGGCGCGATCCTCGCGCGGGTTCCGCGGGGCTCAGATACAGGGGGCCGCACTCTTTCGTGGGCCACACGCTCGCATGGCATAGCTGAGAAATAGAATTCGAAGCGTGTGGGCTGCCCCGATCACACCAGTTCCAAGGTCGCACTGCGTCCGAGATGCTTCAGTCGCGGAGGCGTGAGGATGCTCCAAGTCCTGCATCGCCAGAGCAGGACCAACGGCAGACGTGTCCCGCATGTCGCGGCTTCCATAGCTGGCGGGTTTCTCTGATCGTCCATTATCGAGGTCTGGTGGATGCAATAGCAGATGTGACGCACCGGCCGGGCCCGAAAAAGAAACTTCGGACCGCCTTACGTCAGACAAACCCGGCGATCGGTGGACGTACCGGAACCTCCCGAGGCTGATCGAATTTCTGCCGTCACAGCCGCGGTTTTGCGCGCGGCGACCAAAGACCTAGCGTAGCCTTTGGTTCGTGCTTCGCCGCTGGCTGAGCACGATGTGGCTCCTCAGTGACCCATCGAAGACGCTCCCGGAGTAGCGATGGTCGCCAACGCACTATCAAGAAACCGACCTAAAATCATCACGAAGCCGTTGCGGCTCAATCCGCGCTAACTCGGCGATCCGACTGCGCTTGGAGTAAATGGTGGACGCACTTGGGCTCGAACCAAGGACCCGCTGATTAAGAGACGTATATTCAGTTTTAAATATCAAACACTTAGCTGCATTCGTGTTCACGACAGGCAACAAATGGCTACAACGAACCACATCGTTGAACGTCAAGCGCGTTCACAAATACGGTCACGGTACGATTGGGGGATGTTGGGAGCTTCGCGTACCAATCCCAGTCGTTCGCTGTGTCGCTTATCAATTTCAGTATGCAGCGTTTGTTCAGGGGCCGCTATGCAGCTTGTCATCAAGGCCTTCATCCGGTGCCAGCGTACGCGTTATGGTAATCCGTCAGGAAATTCGCCGCCGCCTCGTTATGTCATCCTCGAGTTGCAGGCGCTTGAACCGGTACAGCGGCACGATCAGCGGGCTCGATGTGCGGCGGTAGTAAATCGCATTCTGACATAGTGCCAGGCGACGATGATTGCGGCCACCGCGACGGGCAGGTTCAGAAAAAAGATCACGCGCCAACCGACCACGTCAATCAGCCATCCTCCAACCGGCGGTCCCACTGCACTGGCGACGGCGCCTGCCGACGCCCAGGTGCCAACCGCCCGTCCACGTGGCTCGCCCTGAAACGAGCTGCCCAGTATACCTAAGCTGTTCGGCATCGGGACAGCGGCGCGATCCCTTGAACGCCCGCGAGGCAAGATGGGTCGGCAAGTCGGGCGCCAGAGGACGGCCGGCAGACGCAAGCGCGAACAGCACGATACCGGCGATCAGCATTCGTCGGCGACCAAAATGATCCCCGACCGCTCCGCCCATTAATAGCAGGGCGGACAAAGGAAGGAGGTATGCGTTGATAATCCAGGGGAGGTTCGCTGGATTGCCGACCGAGATCTTGCGCGATCGACGGCAGCACGACGTTGGTCACGGATCCGTCGATGAAGGCAAGGCTGGACGCCAGCATAGTCGCTACGATTGTCCAGCGGGGGTGGGCGACTGATCGCCCTGTCTTGGCGTCGCTCATCAGAAAAGGCCGTCAGGAAGGATGATAGTGTTGGGCATCGACTTTGAATGCGCGGGTTTGTCAACGCCGGCCGCGTTCCACGCCAGCGGGGGGGGAGTAAAAGCAGGCCAATGTTGATGTGGGCCTGACGATATGAAAAGGCCCCAATTGGGCCCTTTTCATATCGTTGTCGTCGTTGATCAGGCTGTGGTTGATCTCGCCGATTTCGGGGTCGATCATCTCGGTGGCCTGATTTTGCTCTGCCCTTGCGGCTTAGCGTCGGCGCCCGCGGGGTTCGCTTCAGCCGGTAGCTGTTGCCGTTCATCATAATTATGCTGACGTTATAGGTGACTTCCGTCAAGTTGACATTCGTTGTCGTTCCCCACCCGCATGCCCCCTCGATGCCTATGGTCGGGCCAATGCCACCGCCGATGGGAGCGCCGAACTGATCGCGGGATTGGTCCCTGCGATGCTTATCGCCTTCCTCAACAGCGACTGTGAATTCGCGGAATCGCTTCGGTCACCCTCGACCCGCCAAAGTTGACCTATCCGTGGCACTGCTCACCTTCGCCGACGCCGCCGCAGTTCGGAAAGTGCATCTCGACACATTGTGCAGGCTAATTAAAAAGGGCGGGATCCTCTGAGCGCGGGTCGGACGCGGTGGGCGCTTTATCGAGACCGACGCATTTGAGACAGCGCAATTTCCGACGCCCAGGAGGCCGCTTGTTCTTTCCATTCATTATTCCGCCGAGTCCGTCGCCGACCGACCAAGCGTTAAAGGACGGCGGTCGGAGCCCCGGGGGGGGTGGGCTCCGACCGCCTCGCTGGCGACTCTCCGGGGTGGCGGGGGGTACAGGTTGTCGCCAACGATCTCGATCAAAACCGAAAGTTATCTTGCAAGTTTGCGTCTCGCGGCCCCGCTTGGTCCGTGATCATCACGTCCGGAGGGTCCGCATGTCTCACTAGTTTACGATCGGGGCGCAGCGATGCTGCCGCCATCGTCGCATCCATGTCATTACCAATACTGATGGGGTAGGGCGCCCCTGACTGCGTCGTTCACGGAAAACGACCCAATCTGAATAGCTGACGTATCGGGGGCGTCGACTTTAAGGGCGTGGCAGCTTTGCCTGGCGTCCGAGCAGCGCTCCACGGCGGATGGTCCTTCCAGGACTTTTGAGCGCGTCTGCATCGTCAACACCTCACGGTTGGCTCTTTGCCTCAGCGAGCAACGTCGAGGCGCGGAGGTTGCTATTCGTAACCAGCGGGTCCGTTCTAACCGCGATGCGCGCAGGCGCCAGGAAGTTGAGGTAAGGGCGCATGAGAAAGCGCTTGTACGGCCGAATGCCCACTCGTCCTGACCTGCTGCCCGTTTTCTGGACCATTTTGAGCTTGAAAATTCCAGTTTAGGATTGAGGGGCAGGTGACGGAGGGAGCGGTGAAGAGATCGAAGTTTAACGAGGCGCAGATCGCGTTGGTGTTGAAGCAGGCCTAGGACGGCACAGCGATCGGCGAGGTGTGTGGCAAAGCCTGAATCAGCGACGCGACATTCTATGCGTGGCGCAATAAGGACGCCAGGCTGATGCCATTAGCCCGGATTATTCATCGGGAGCCCAAATCGGTGGTGGCGATCGTGGTCTAAGTCTTTGGTTTGGAGTAGAGAAAGGGTGCTTACGCCATCCCTCTGCTCCAGACAGAAAGTGCCACGACCGCCATGGCTGACGATAGCGGGTTCTCCTTTACCTTCCCAGCCATTCGTGGTCGAAAAATCACCGCCGCGTTCGACGGCGGTCGGCTGACGTCGGACGGCGGCGTACTGCTGCTCGCACAGGCCGAGCGGCGGTTGGGGATCGCGGATCGGCTCGCCGCCTGCATCGCTGATCCGCGCGATCAGGGTCGGGTGATCCACCGGGTCGCCGACATCTTGCGCGCCCGCATGCTCGCGATCTCGTGTGGGTATGAAGACGCCGCCGATCTTGACACCCTGCGGCATGATCCAGGATTCAAGCTGGCGCTCGGCAAACTGCCGGGTGATCCGTTCGGGCTGGCCAGCCAGCCGACGATGAGCCGGTGGGAGAATGCGCCGACTACGCGCGAGTTGATCTGTCTGACCGGTACGCTGGTCGACCTCTATTGCGCGAGCTACCCCGTGCCGCCTGCGGCGGTGACGCTCGACATCGACGATACCGTCGACGTCGTACACGGCGCGCAGCAGCTCTCCTTCTGGAACGGGCACTATGGCGAGCGCTGCTTCCTGCCGATCCATGTCTACGACACCGCTACCGGGCGGCCGGTTGCGATGCTGCTGCACACCGGCAAAACGCCGTCGGGCAAGGAAGTCGCCGACCATGTTCGCCGGCTCGTGCGACGCATCCGTCGCCACTGGCCCGATACCCGGATCACGCTGCGCGGCGATGGTCACTACGGTCGGCCAGAGCCGATGACCTGGTGCGAGGCGAACGGCATCGACTACATCTTCGGGCTGCCCGGCAACCGCACGCTCCACGCCGATCCGGCCATCGTTCGGGAAGGCGATGCCTGCGCGACCGACCGGGCATTGCAGGGACTGGTCGAACTACGGCGTTACGCAGAGACGCGCTACGCTGCGAAAACCTGGGGGAATACCGAACGTCGCGTCGTTGCTCGCATTTAAACGACGCCTGCGCTAACCCATCGGCTGAGAAACGCTGCCGGTGAATAGATCAGGCTAGCTCCAGCTCACAATCAGCAAGGCGGCCTCCGCCGGCTTGCAATTACCCATAAGTATTTGAATCGCTTGCGTGCCTCCGAAAGAAAATTGTTGAATTGGATGAATCAGTTGTGATTCATTCACGAGCACCGTGATTTTGCTCGTGAGGTGCGCGATGCAGGCCGAAAGCGAAAAACTGCTGCTTGTGGGTGATCACTGGTCGAGCAGCGAGGTTGATGAGGCCGCTTTCAGAGATGTCCGTCTCGGGCGTCGGTTCGGCGATTTGCTTCGCCGCCTGAGCGACAGGATGGGAGGAACAATCCCTCTGGCGTGTCAGGACTGGGCGAGCACCAAGGCCGCATATCGGTTCTTTTCCAACCCAAAGGTCGAGGAAGGGGACATCCTTGCAGGCCATCTCGAGGCGACAAAGGCGCGGTGTGCCGGGCCTGACGGGACCGATCTCGGTGATTCAGGATACGACAGAGTTCACCTATCAGCGCCGGAACCCGCACGACGTCGGCTTTACCAAAAGCGTAAACAGTGGTCGCGACAAAAGTGGCCGACTCCGCCACCATGCGGTTTGCGGTATACTTATGCATTCCAGTCTCGTTGTCACCGAGGAGGCACTTCCTCTCGGACTGGCCGCGGTCAAATTCTGGAACCGCGATAAGTTCAAGGGCACTGCTCAGCTCAAGCGCAAGATAAACCCGACGCGGGTTCCGATCGAAGCAAAGGAGAGCGTTCGTTGGCTCGATAATCTCCGCCAGTCGGTCGCTCTGCTGGGGCAGCCGGATCGGTGTGTTCACGTTGGCGATATGATTCCTGGGGGCTACATAGCTCTCGCTTCTCCCTCATCGACGAGTTCACGCACCGTCCGGCCCGCCAGTAACATCTCGAACGAGAATGCGGCGAGGGCAGCTATCGCACAGACCAGGGCGCCACCGAAAAGACCGAAAAGGATCTCACCTGCGGCACCGCTACGCAGGGCGTTGAGGAAGAGCGTGAGGGCTGCGCAGCAGGTGAGACCTCCTGCCAACGCTGCAAAAAGCACGGCGACGTCGAGCGATCTCGATCGTAGTCTCAGGCGTGCGAGCTGGCGCGGACGCTTCGTCGGTTCGCTCGACAGCCGGCTCACCTGATCGGCCACTCTCCCCAAGCGAGTCGTGAACACGTTCAGCAGTGACGCAACGCCCGTCAGCAGGAAGATTGGCGTCAGTGCGAGCTGAACCACGTGCGCGGCGTAATTGACGTCTGGTTGCATGATCCGACCATACCCACCCAGCGGGCAAGAAAATAGTCGCGCAGGAACAGTCTCGCGCCTTTTCACATCGGTATCTGACCGTGAACCCTGATCAGACCATCCTTGGCATGGGCGGTGATTGGTGCCGGTCCTCCGTCCGGCGGCCGGCGCTCCGAACCCGCAAATGGACGCTATGTCGCTGCTAGCAGCAATAGGCATACCATCACGTCAAGGAATCCATCGGCAGGTTCGTAGCTGGTGTGCAGCAGGTTCATCCGGCCTCCGAGCGTGATCACGCCGATCGTTTGCTCCGACTCGATACCCATCGAGACTGCGGGTCCCCATAAGCGCTCTAGAACCAGACTGCCGTAATGGTCGGGGATGGCGACCGTCGCCAGGTTGGTCAGCAAGATTTCAGCGCCGAATGCCTTAGCCCAGATGGCTGCTGTCTCCTCGACGCTGGGGAGTTCAGCGACTAAGGCGCGCACTCCTCTGACATTGGCGGCGAGGACCGTCGGGTCCTTGAAGACCCCGAGCCTTGCTGAAAATTCACGCGCGTCGTCCCATATGTCGGCGGACTGTTCATCAAGTCTCGTAGTTGTCGCGCTGACGAATAGGCCCAAGCTCTCGGTTCCGAGAAGAAGCCTGCGCCGCACGTCGATCGGCGTCATGACACGGGGGCGCGCCGCGTCGCCCGGCGCTGCCATGCTGTATGCCCTAGCGGCAGCGGCGCACAGGATCGCGTGAACCGTCGCTCCCTCCGCCCGCGCTCTGGCGCGCAGTTTCGCCGTCGCGTCGATCGAGAGATGACGTGATAGGATCGTCGCCCGGGACCCTTGCGCGCGACGATATCCAGGGGGCGGAATATCTCCCGACGTGCCTCGTGCGAACTCGATGTCCGGCCAACCTTCTTGGTCGATGGCGTGCTCGAGCGAAGTCGTGGTCGTTCCGACTTTCACTGCCAAACCAGCTGCGACGCGAAGGACCTCACGAAGGAAGATGGATGCCGAACTTCCGTCGGCTACTGCGTGATGAAAGGTCAGAATGAGAACCGACCGTTCTTGATCATGCAACAGGCGACCTCGAACGAGCGGATCGGATGCGACGTCGAATGGAAGCGCGAGCTCATCCGCGACATGCTCCTCCCATCCTCTCCTGTCGCGCGCCGCGACCTGGAGCGGCACCCCCCTCGAAACTGTAGTGGCAAAGAAAGGGCGTCCATCGGCCGCGGTTAGGATCTGTGCGCTGACGAGCGGAGACTGGCTTCCGATAAGGGTCAGCGCATCGAGCCACTGGGATTCACTCGTCTCGCCAGCAACTTCGGCCACGATGCAGAAGTGGGTCTGATGGTTCTGATCCATCAACCAAAAGACTGTTTCAATTCCGCCCAGATTGCGGAGTTCGCTTAGAGGTTGAGGGTGCTTCGTCATGGTCGGTGCCTCGATGCGCAGCTGAACCCAGTCCGCGCGAATTGATATCAAAGGCCAAGTGCAGGCGCCGCCCGGCAGGCGGTCGCCACTTGGCGTCGCTTGGCGAAATGGGTAGGTGCGGTCAGCAGGACTATACCCGATCGGCTCATGCCAATGCCCGAGGGGATCAAATCACCGTTGAAGTGCTCGGCGTTGCTACAATGAGCCGGGTGTGGACAACTGCGTCGTGCTTCGAATTGCACCCGGACGTATAGCGAAACGGCGCTGAATTGCTCGACTTAACGCCGCCTCTGAGTGATAACCGACCCCAGCGGCGATCACCGCAAGCGGTTCGGATGTGTGGATGATCCGATTGCGCGCGAGCGTAAGGCGGATCTCGGTGAGGAAGGCCTGGGGCGGCAAGCCGCTCATCCGGCGAAAGGCACGCACCAACGTGGCGCGGGAGACCGCTGCGATTTCAGCAAGTTCGTTCAAGTCCCAACGCCGCTCGGGATGCTTCAGCATGGCGGCCGCGGCGCGCCCGGTCTCGCGAGCGGCCAGCGTCGCCAGGAGTCCGTGCACCGGTGGCTCATTCTCAAGATGCTCTCGCAAGAGCATGGTGAACAATGCGCTGGAGAGATCCGACGCGATCGCGGTAGCTCCCGCGCGGCCGAGATTCAGTTCGTCGCGGATCATTGCCATGAGACTGGCATTTTTCTGGGCTCCCCCGAAATTCAGTACGATGGCGCTAGGGAGCGCTCGAAGCAGGAGGTTCTCGGTAGCGTTCTCGAGATAGAGGCGGCCGCACACCAGCTCGGTTTCGATCGCCGTGCCTGTGGTTTCCTTGATGCGGATATGATCGCGATAAATGGTGGCGACGTCGCGGAACTCATGAGCGCCGCCGCCGCCATACACGACGTGACCGTCTCCGTGCGGTAGCAGGAGCACATCGCCGGTCTCCAGTCGGACCGATCGCTCTGCGGTCCGCTCAACCCAACAATTCCCTTTCATGACGATGTGAAAAGCGGCCCATCCGGTGTCCATTGGTGCGTGCGGTGAGCGCCAGTGTCCTCCGAAGCGACAGAAGTCCTGTAACTCGGGCCGCACCCGGAGCATGGGTGCAATGGCGGTCAGATGATCGGGTAGGTCAGCCACGTGCCGAATCATCGCTTTGATCCGCGCGGACAGCAAGAAGCACCGCCGCGGCATAAAAGGCAGGGAGCGCGCCGCCCATTTTCTTCTCAACCGACGAGGAGATCTTGTAATGCTTTCGAACGATCGAACCGCCCGTTCCTCTTCCGAGCCCGACGTGGCGGGCGCGAGCGGTGCGGCCAACGGGCGAGTGGATACTTTGACCGGCCGGGCTCTGGGGGTTCTCGCGGATCCCCGCTCGACCGCCCTGGGCATCGGCGCGATGAAGATTGCGGTCGCCATCATATTCATTTGGATCGGCTGGCTCAAGTTCCAGCCCTATGAGGCGGACAGCATAACGCCGTTTGTTGCGAACAGTCCGCTTCTGCGGTTTTTCTACCTGCATCCTGCGGATTACGCAGCCCATCTCACCAAGGAGGGCATTCTGGTTCCAGCTCAGCGCGCTTGGCAAATCGCCAATCGAACCTACGCGTTTTCCACAGGTCTCGGGTCCGTCGAACTGTTGATCGGCGGTCTCACGCTCGCCGGCCTCTGGTCGAAACGGCTCGGCATGGTTGGAGCGCTGTTGGCTTTCGCGACGCCATTTGTCACCCTTTCGTTCCTCGCTACGACGCCCGAGGCTTGGGTGCCGGCGCTCGGAGACGCACAGCATGGCTTTCCGTATCTGTCGGGCCCCGGGCGTCTGGTGGTAAAGGACGTCGCTCTGCTTGCCGGGTCTTGGCTCATCATGGCCGACACCGCGCGCCAGCTGCTCATGAGGCGCGGTCATTCGACACGCGCGACTGGAGTTCGGTAGCATTCCAGGACGAGCGCTCACGAGACCGCAGCCTGCCAGCACCATGAATGCAAACACGTGTGACGATTGCGAAATAGGTCGTAGTCGACACCCGTGCGCTGTCGAACCGCCTTGCCTGCCGCCACGCCCTGCAGGGAGTGGCCAGTCCATGACTTCTTGCACCCGCGACGCGGGGAGTAATTCCGCAACGCTTGTGTATCTGGGAGGCTAGCGACCTGCCAATTTCGTTCGGCGATCACGATACCGCTAGAAGCCGAGTTCGCTAAGACCGGGATGATCGTCGGGGCGCTTGCCGATCGGCCAAGCGAAGGCCCTATCCGCGGGCAGGATCGGATGTTCATTGATGCTGGCAATCCGGCGCTTCATCAGGCCATCACTATTGAAAGACCAGTTTTCGTTGCCGTACGCGCGAAACCATGTGCCGCTGTCGTCCCGGTATTCATAGGCGAAACGCACCGCGATGCGATGTCCGGTGAAGGCCCAAAGTTCCTTGATCAGGCGATACTCGAGTTCCTTGTTCCATTTCCGTCCAAGGAAGGACTCGATCGCCTCGCGCCCGACGATAAACTCCGTGCGGTTCCTCCAGTGACAATCCTCGGTGTACGCGGAGGCAACGGTTTTCGGATCGCGACTGTTCCAGGTGTTTTCGGCAAGGCGAACTTTGAGCACAGCAGATTGCTCGTCGAACGGAGGAAGCGGGGGGCGTGACATCGTTGGTCCTATCCTGCTGTTTCGATGAGGGTAATTGCGTCGTCAGTCGCGTCAGCAAAGACTCCACCGTCAAGGCAGCACGCAGCCTGGCCAAGTGGGATCGTCGCGTTCCTAATTGCGAAGATAGTAACCCGTTTGCGAATGAGCAAAATAAGATCGCGTGAGTATGCGTTATATCGCTCGATTTGGGCGGCTCTAACGGGCGCGGTTGGATAGGCGCTGGATTGTTGTCGTGGCCATCGCCGCCATGTCGGGCGGACGCAAGTGAGGCGGATCGGATGCCGGTGATGTCGCAACGCGGCCCAGCTACCGGACGTAGTCCCGAGCCAGCCATCAGACCAGACTTGGCATGGTGCCCCCGTCTTTCCTACGCGGCATCGCACGCCGCGTCGCCCCGTGCCACGCAGTCGATCAGGCAGGTCCCTCTCTTTAGCTAATGCGAGCTAACTCGTCCCTCGTAACTGCCTTCGTTAGTTTGCAACTGCATTATGTGGATCGGCGCCCAAAGCGGGACCCCGGTAGATTGCTGCCAAGCTATTGATCGTGCTTCGATTCTTTACCGAGGCAGGGGTTCCGATCGGCGCCGATCGGGACCCCTTCATAACCCATATTTCCCAAAGGATTATAGATAGTTGCCCCGCTCGGAACGGGGTCTCGCTTTGGGCGCCGATCCACAGTTAGGGGGTCTCGATAGGCGCCAATCGCGGCCCCCTAAAAAACGGCTTTTGCTTGCAAATAAATTATTTGTATCGAGAAAGGCGGGGTTCTGTTTCTACCCCTATCTACAGAACATGCTAATGAAAAGGTCTGCGGTTGCGAAACCGTCGGTGTTCAAGCCACGCCCAAGCCCAGCCGTTATGGCACAGGCTTCGTGGAAACACACTCCGTCGTGGCAGCGTGACGCCTACCGAGGGAATATTTCGAATTGGCAAGGTCCGTCGGCCGGCAAACGGTCCAAACCCGGTGGCAGCAGTGCGCCATTCAGAGGTAATGATCGCGCTGCATCGGGACTTGCGAACAACCTTCGCTCGCTACCAACCAGTTCGGCTTTGAGGAACGGATCTTCGAAGCTGAACCGTGCTCATCGGCTCCAGCCGATCAACATTCCATCCGCCGATTGTGTCACGTTGACTGCGAGTTGGATCACGCCGCTTTATCCATGGCTACCTGCCTGTGCTTCAAACCGGACTTGATATAGATTGTTTCGCCTTTGCAACATCGGGGCGACGCGACGCCTTCCTCGTGCGTCGACCGCGTCTCCCCGTGGCAGTTAGGATCTGGCCAACGGGAAGCGTGTGCCAATTGCTGCTTCTCATAGCGATCATCGTGCTTAACGTTCTCGATCCATATTAGGGGTCGTGCTATGAGATGCGACCAGCGTCTTGGCACGATACCTTGCTCGATGCCCTCGACGGAATACAAATGGCTCGTTTGCGTGCGACATGGATTTACAACCGTGATATGTTTCGCGCGTAGGTCCGGGGGGAGCAAATGCGGCGACTAAGGGCAGGCGTGCTGACATTAATAGCGTGGGCCCTCGTCGGGGCTGCGCTTGCACCCACATCCGCGCCCATAACCGGGATTACGGGATTTAAACACACCGGGTGGACCGCCGACGACGGCGCCCCCAGCGGAATCCGTAATATGGCGCAGTCTGCCGATGGCTACCTTTGGATCGTCAGTAGCGATGGGTTGATCCGCTTCGACGGAGTGTCCTTCGAGCGCATGCCCGCTCTTAACGATCCGAAGCTGGGCGAGTATCAAGCCTTTTCCGTTCACGCGTCCCCGAACGGAGACGTCTGGATCGGATATCGCCCGGGCGCAGTCGCCCTGTATCGCAAGGGGCACCTTTATAATCTTAATATGCCCAACCCACCGGAGTTTCTCACATTCATTGAGGATGATGGGCGAGGCGGCCTTTGGGTGGTCAGTGGCAGAGGCGACGCTGCTCTTTCGCACTACCACTCAGGTAAATGGGAAGTGATGGGTGACGCGCAAGGCGTGCATGGACAGGTCGGGCGGGTCTTCATCGACCGAAGCGGCATTACCTGGGTCGTAGAGCAAAGTCATATTCTCTTTTTAAAACCGGGAGCTAGGCGCTTCACCATGACGCCAGCCCAAATGACATACCCGGCTCAGATTAGCCAAGGTTTGGACGGCCGCCGATGGTTGTCGGATCGAAGCGGTTTGCGGCCGCTACCCGATTATCCCAACGGCGCGACTGATCCAGCCATCCCGGCGAAGGGATACGAAGATGTGGCTTTCAGAACGTCCTGGTTCGACCCCACGGGCAATCTCTGGGGCACAGATGCGGCGAAAGGCCTGTTCCAAATTCCTGTCGATAAGCTCGATGATGCAGAAGCGCGCTTTCACCCACTACGTTTCACCGCCGCCGACGGACTGACTTCGAACCGGACGCTGACCTCCCTTATGGATCGAGAAGGTAATATTTGGGTGGGCACCGATGCTGGTTTGGACAGGCTAAGAGAGGCGGTTGTTCGGCCGCAGCCCGGCCTAAACCCCATCTCAATTAATTGGGGTGGGGTAAGTGACGTCCAAGGGAACGTTTATATCGTGGACGATGACGGCATACATGTGATTGGGCGGAATGGAATTCTCACAACTATCTCGAACTTGATTGGAGAAACGACTTCAGCTCCCTGCAGACGCCGCGACGGCTCAGTCGTCGTACTGACCTCGAATGCAGTGTGGCAACTTCGTCCGAGTGGCGTGAAGATCTTGGGAACGGCGCCTGAGGCAGCTTTCGCTTGCACCGACGATGCTCGAGGTCGGCTTTGGATGTGGGGACCCCAAAAACATCTGCAATGGTGGGATCGGTTAGGATGGCACGAGCAGCCGACTTCGAACGAAAAACTGACGCCGGCCGGGCTAGCAACGACGCCGTCGGGAGTCGCGCTCCTCCGCGTCGGTGCGACGGATCTCATGAAGCTAGGCCGTGCGACAACGCCTTTGATCAAGGCTTCCTCAATTGGAGTCGGCGCCATCTGGACTGTCAACGAGGGCAAGCAGGATCTGTTGATCAGCGGCAACCTCGGTCTGGCAGGGGTCCGAAACGGTGTCATACGGCAGATTAAAGGTGATCGGTTTCCGTGGTTAACTAAGCTGAGAAGCATCGCACAAACGAGCGGAGGCGATACATGGATGCAGTCGCCCGCTGGGATCGTCCGGGTCAGGACGGGCGACCTCGAGCGGGCATTTGAAGATCCAACGGCGCCTCTGCCCCACGACCTATTTGACGCCGCCGACGGCCTTGTGAGCAAAGGGCAGAAAAATGGCCTCTGGGGGGATCAGATTTTTGAAGGTGCCGACGGCATCGTCCGTTTTCTCACTGGTGCGGGGGTCGTGACGATCAACCCCAGACTCATCATGCGGAACACGCTTGCACCGCCCGTGGTCGTGAGTTCGTTGACCAGCGGCGGTGAAAAATATCTGGACCCGACGACCGTAAACCTCGCTGCGGGACGGACAAACATCAGGATCGCCTATTCCGCACTTAGCCTGTCCGTCCCTGGCCGCGTGCGCTTCCGCTACAAGCTCGACGGATTCGATGAAAACTGGGTGGATCCGGGCAGGCGTC
Source organism: Sphingomonas sp. UYP23 (assembly GCF_054059235.1). Classification (NCBI taxonomy): domain Bacteria; kingdom Pseudomonadati; phylum Pseudomonadota; class Alphaproteobacteria; order Sphingomonadales; family Sphingomonadaceae; genus Sphingomonas; species Sphingomonas sp. UYP23. Next base: position 4,380,313 of record NZ_JBSSBX010000001.1, on the reverse strand, counting down.
GAGAGGCCGTGTATGCGAACCTCGCCCCCGGAAGCTATCGCTTCAACGTGATAGCTGCGAACAACGACGGTGTCTGGAACCGGCAGGGGGCCACGTTGCTCATCACCGTTGCGCCGACTTTCTTTCAAACCATATGGTTCAAAGTGCTTTGTGTTATGCTCATCGTGGCTGTGCTCTGGTGGGCCTATCAGGTTAGGGTCCGGCAGCTTGTGAACCGGATGAACACGGCCATGGGGATCCGCCTGACTGAACGAGAACGCATCGCCCGCGAACTACATGACACGTTGTTACAGAGTTTCCAAGGCCTGATGTTGCAATTGCAGGCAGTTGCAAACCGGCTACCTCCCGGTCAGTCTGAGCGTCATTCGCTCGAGCAGGCTTTGCAGAGTGCCGACGGGGCGCTGGTCGAAGGACGAAATAGGGTTAACGAACTCCGCACCGATACTGTCGACCGTGATTTTTCCAAACGCCTAGTTGCGCTCGCCGACGAGCTCGGGTCAACGCAGGATGTACACTTCAAATTAACCGTAGAGGGGCGCCCGCGGGCTGTAACGCCTTTGGTCGAAGACGAGCTTCAGCGGATAGGCGAAGAAGCGCTGCGCAATGCGTACCAACATTCGAAGGCGACCAAGATCGAGGGCAAAGTCGGATATCGCGGCGAGATACTGACGCTGGAAATCCGTGACGACGGCGTCGGGCTGCCTGCCGAAGTGTCTTCACTGGGGAGCAGGTCAGGTCATTACGGACTTCTCGGAATGCGTGAACGCGCACGCCGCATCGGCGGTGTTATTTCAATTGTCAGCGAAGACGGAAAGGGATCAGTAGTCCTTGTCTCTGTACCGGCAAAGACAGCATACGTTGTCAGTCATCGGCTCAAAACGATATGGCCGTTCAACTATAATTATGAAAAACCGGACTGCGGTCCGAAACGTGGCGCAAAGTCCGATAAAGAGTGTCGACCTTAGCCGGCTAACTTACCCCGTCTTTCATCGCGCTTTATTGAGAAAGTTCGCTTTAAGCTGGCGTCGCCGAAGACTCCAAACCGGCGGGGCATTCATTCGCTTCACTTCGCTCCGGGCGGACTCGTACGCTTGATTTTCACGCCAAAGACGACGAGCCATCGCGCTTGACCCTTATAAGTCGTGTGTCGACCTCGCGATCCATGAACGTCCATTCTCGGGAAGCCCGCAGCTGCCCCACCATGTCGTCGAAATCTCCTCCGTCGATTGGCGCATAGTCGAGCAACCCGAGGAAATCGAAGGGAGCTTCGATCGCTAAGTCCCGACAGTGATAGAGTCGGCGGGCCACGCTTGGACGATCGCGCAGGCCGATTATTTGCAGGATTCGGATACGCTCACCGTACCATTTTTGATGCATTTAGCCGGAAATGACGAGTTCATGCCTGAAATGGCCCGGGCGGAAATAAAGACGACACTCGCCAGCAAGTCGAACCTCGAGACTTTTGACTATCCTGGCTGCAGCCATGCCTTTTCCCGTCATGGCGGCGCGCATTATGATGCAGCTGCAGCGGCGCTTGCGACCCGCGCACATGGTCGTTCCTAGCTCAGTGGCTGTGTTGGATGCGCGTGCCCGCCGACGTCAGACTTGACGATCTTGACCGTGGAGCCGTGCGCACCCTGTAGCGCGCGACATGCTAGCTATTCTGCAGGTTCATTTGAGAGGTGGAGGGTAGAGTAAGGCCAGGCGGCAGTCCGCCTGGCCCTTCGCGTTCATTCTGAATTGCTCAGCGCCGTGCGTCGAGACTCCAGATACCGCCACCAAGTGCGACCACGTTCAGAAGACCACCCGCAATCGCGATGTTTTTGAAGAAATTGATGAATTGATTGAGGTCCCCAAGCGCATTGTGGAAAGCCAGTGCGGTTACGACGGAGAAGATCGCGAGCACAGCAGCTGTCAGCCGCGTGCGATAGCCTAGAACGAGCGCAACACCGCCCGCCAGCTCGACCAACAGCGCGATCGCGAGGCCAAGTTCGGGAAGGGGCAGGCCGGCCGACCGTATGTACCCGATCGTGGCTGCAGGCGCAGTCAGCTTCGACAGCCCACTAAGGAGGAATATGCTGGCGATACCGATGCGCCCGAGCAGTGGCAGCGCACCGGACGTAGAAACAGCAGGTATAGCTCGGTCGAGAGGAAGCGTGGCCATTGGAAATCTCCTGTTGCTGGCGGAACATCCCGCCGTTGCGCATGAGATAGGCTCGCAGTATCTTTCTAAACAGTGGAGTAATGTTGGTGGATCTATTCTATTTTATAGAATAGCGGCCGGTTCGGCGGTGCACCGCTTCAGCACCTTTCGTTAGACCTGTGCACAAGAAACCCAGCCGATCAAGCGATCGGCTGGGCGATGTTATCGGCAGTCCACCGCGCTCATTCGGCGTCGACTAAGATCACCTCGCTATCCTCGATCGCAACGACGCGGAATAGCGCTTCTTCGGTAATTGCGGCACCGTCGCGGGTACCGACCCGCACACCGCCGATTTCGACTGAGCCGGTTCCGGGGACGAGGTACGCACGGCGACCCGGGCCGAGTGCATATTCCGCGGCTTCTCCGGCCTTCAGCGAGGCTGCTACGACCCGCGCATTCGTGCGGATCGGCAAGGCGTCCTGGTCATCGTCAAAACCGCTGGCGAGCGCCACGAACCTCCCAGATCGATCCCCCTTGGGGAAAGGTCGTGCCCCCCAGCTCGGCTTTTCGCCAGTGCGTATGGGCTGTATCCAGATCTGAAAGATCCGAGTGATCCTGTCCTCCCGGTTATATTCCGAATGCGTTATGCCAGTGCCCGCACTCATCACCTGGACGTCGCCCGCTTCCGTCCGACCAATATTGCCAAGATTATCCTGATGGGTGATTGCGCCTTCTCGGACGTAGGTTATGATCTCCATATCGCGATGCGAGTGCGGCGGGAAACCGGTGTTCGGCGCAATCGAATCGTCGTTCCACATGCGAAGGTTGCCCATCTTGTTTCGGGCGGGATCGAAGTCGCTGCTGAATGAAAAGTGATGCTTTGCATCCAGCCAGCCGTGGTTGGCGCCGGCAAGCGAGCGGTATGGCCGAAGTTCGATCATGTTAATTTCCTGTCCTTGGAAGTTTCGCGGTCACCCGCCACTTCATGGATGGGAAGATAAGGACCCTCGACGCCGTCGATCAGGCGGATAAGGTGGGCTCAATCGTTCTAGGAAGTTGAAATGTCCAATCCCGGAACCCCGACATTAGAACAGCTTCGAACATTCCTCGCGGTAGTAGAAACCGGAAGCTTCGCGGCCGCGGGACGTCGCCTTAACAGGGCAGTTTCCGTTATCAGCTACGGCATCGCCAATCTCGAGTCGCAGCTTGGCGTTCTGCTCTTCGAACGTGAGGGGACTCGAAAGCCGAAGCTGACAGACGCCGGGCGCGCGATCCTCGCCGACGTACGTAGCGTTGCGCAGGGGCTCGACGGTTTACGCGCCAAAGTAAAAGGGTTGCTCGAAGGCCTCGAACCGGAGGTGAACCTCGCAGTAGATGTGATGCTGCCCACGGCGCGGCTTGGCGCGGTACTGCGCGCTTTTACGGAGGAATTCCCGACCGTCACTCTTCGATTACACGTCGAGGCACTTGGTGCGGTTGCCGCGCTAGTTCTCGATGGAAAGGCGGTGCTGGGCATCTCGGGGCCTTTGGCTACCGCCTTTGCGGACATTGATTCGTTACGCGCCGGCGAGGTGACGATGGTGCCGGTCGCAGCCCCTGACCACCCGCTCGGGCGGATGCCACAGCCGCTGCCGTCTGGTGCAGGGCGCGATCATGTCCAGCTTGTGCTGACAGACCGGTCTGCGCTGACTGAAGGCCGAGATTTCGCGGTGGTGAGCGCGCGGACATGGCGGCTGGCGGATCTTGGTGCCAAACACGCGTTGCTCCGGGAGGGCATCGGCTGGGGCGCTATGCCACTTCCGGTGATCGAGCCCGATCTTGCCGCCGGAACGCTGATCCGGCTTGTGATGCCGGATTACCCGGGAGGGATGTACGGGTTGAGCGCGATTTGGCGGCGTGACGCGCCTCCGGGCCCAGCGGCCTACTGGCTTCGCGACATGTTTATCGCGACGTACCATGACGATATCAACGTACTTGGGCCGGGTGCCGTTTGATCGAGGTCGGGCGCGTTCGCGCTGTCGGCTGCGCGCGCGCGTGCCGCAAGCACTTTCTCATTCTTCCTAGCCGCAACTTTTTTGAAGTCCGGTATCAATGCGCATTAAGGACTGTGTCGGCAGAGCGGGCAGCACCTTCCTTCCGGAAGCGTTACCCACGACCGGAGCAATGGCTAACAGCTACGCTCAATCAGATACAGATCGCTGCCGGAATGTCGCGCGCCCTCCCCGCGAACAATCTCCGCTAGCGAGGCGGTCGGGATCGCCCCCTACCGGCCGCCACCAATTCGCCTCGCACCGCTCTTACCGGTGCTGGGACCGAGGGACGCGTGACACAATCTGGCCCGGCTGGCGACCAAGCGTTCCAGATCGCTTCGCGACGCGCTCGTCGCGGTGACGGGCGGGGGTTACAACGCTAAAAATGCGAGGAATGACACTCGCTTGAGTGCTGACAGCTGTTAGCCAAGCCCATCACGGATTCTACGCGCACGCCGGAGGTCGGTGATCAGGGTCACTGTGACCGCCTAGGCGTATCGCAGAGCGTGCTCCACGTGACCAGCGGCAATGTTAGGGATTGAGATCGATGATGCCCCGGCGCAGCGCGAGCGCAACGGCTTGGGTTCGATCGCTGGCGTCCAGCTTGGCGAAGATACTGCGCATGTGGGCCTTCACCGTGTCTTCTGAAATTTTCATCAGCCAGGCGATCTCCTTATTGGCCTTGCCGTCACTCGCGTGCGTCAGCACGCTTATCTCTCGGTCGCTTAGCGCATCATCGGCGACGTGAAAGGCGATCTCCTGGGCGATCTCAGGTGGGATGTGTCCACGCCCAGCATGGATCGATCGATCGATCGATCGGATGGTGTCCAACAAGTCCAGCCGCAATGTGCTTTTGAGAAGATACCCTACCGCGCCTGCCTTCAACGCGCGCATGGCCTGCGCATCACCGACATAGGTTGTCAGCACCACGATGCGGGCGTGATTGAATTCCTTACGGATCGCTAGTGGATTGATTCCAACGTTTGGTGCCCGCGCCTGACGGCGGCGATAATCTGATCGGGATCGGCCTTCCAGACGAACGGCCTTGGTTCCTGATTATGCTCCTTGATGAAGCGGTTGATGGCGGCCTGGAAATCAACGACGGAGCAGAAGACGCCGTTCTTCAAGCGCCGGCGGGTCAGCTTGGCGAAGAAGCCCTCGACCGCATTGAGCCACGAACATGATGTCGGCACGAAGTGGAAGGTCCAGCGCGGGTGTCGGGCGAGCCAGGCGCGGACCTTGGGCTGTTTATGGGTGGCTTAGTTGTCGAGGATGACGTGGACGGCCTTGTCCTGCGGCAGTTCGGCTTCGACGGCGTTGAGGAAACGGATGAACTCTTGGTGCCGATGCCGCTGCATGTTGCGTCCGATCACCGAGCCGTCGAGCACGTTCAGCGCCGCGAACAGCGTCGTTGTGCCGTTGCGCTTGTAGTCGTGCGTCATGGTCGCACCCCGACCGCGCTTGAGCGGCAGCCCCGGCTGCGTGCGATCGAGCGCCTGGATCTGGCTCTTCTCGTCCACCGACAGCACGATCGCGTGCGCCGGCGGCGAGACGTAGAGGCCGATCACGTCGTGCAACTTCTCTGCGAACGCTTTGTCGTTGGATAGCTTGAAGCTGCGCCAGCGATGCGGCGCCAGGCCGTGGTCGTGCCAGATCTTCACGACCGAGGACGCCGCGATGCCCACCGCTTTGGCCATCGCGCGCACGGTCCAGTGCGTCGCCTCCTGAGCCGGTGGCCCGAGCGTCAACGTCACCACCTTGTCGACGAGCGTCGTCTCGAGCGGCGCGATGCCAGGGGGACGGGTTTTGTCGCGGATCAGACCACCGACCCCTTCGACCATGAACCGCTCCTGCCAGCGCCACACGCAGGTCTTGGACTTGCCCGTCGCCGCCATGATCGCAACCGTGCCGATGCCGTCCGCCGTCAGCAGGATGATTCGTGCCCGCCAAACATGCTTCTGCGGCGATCCGCGCGCGGCGACGAGCGCCTCAAGCCGAGCCCTGTCGGAAGCCATGACGGCGATGTTGATACCCTTGCGCATGCCGCAGCGTCGCACGGCATGATCCAAAGAGGAATCCCGATCCGGACTCGTCCGTTCCGATCAATCCACTAGGATAGCATCGACGCCGTTCAATCTCGGCATCTGCAGATCCATGAGCGTCACGTCGGGACGCAACTCTCGGAACTTCTCCAACGCTTCCGCCCCGTTCGACGCTTCGCCGGTCACGACCATATCGGCCTGCCCGGTGATGATTGCAGCAATGCCGTCCCGCAAAAGCGGGTGATCGTCCACGGTAAGAACTTGGATGCGATAGTCGATCGTCGACATCGTCACCCGTCTTATTCAGTGAGGTAGCGCAATTTGAGCCAATCGCGCCAACCGCCTTTTCGACGCGTTACGTATGCCACTTGCCCGGGAATAAACAGAGTAAGCTCCGTGCCCGCGCCGGGGCGGCTTGAGATATTGAGCGCAGCGTTGATCTGCTCGGCACGTTCCTGCATCGCGATCAGGCCGAAATGACCTTGTCGGCCACCTTCCTCGGGAAACCGCGGATCGATCCTGATCCCATTGCCGCGGATGCTGAGACTTAGTTCGGCGCGCGCCACCGGACGGAGCATGCGCGGCGTGCCTTATACCACCATACTGAATTCCACCGTGTAAATAAGCGTTGAACCGGGACGCCCGATCGGCGTCGACGTGGTCGACAGCCGACGGAATAGCGGATCGTCTGCATCGAGGAGTCCAAATTGGCCTCGGACGTTAATGATCCGCGGCGAGTGGAAATCGTTCATGGCACTCGGGCATAATTTCGTGGCGCACGACACGGTGCGGCACTCGAAGCAGGAATATGTTCGCGGCGATGTACACGCCGACTCGGCCGAAGGTTTCAACTCGTGAGTGCGGCGTACCGTTGCGGGCGTATTTCACCATATCAGCCCTGAACATGCCGATTTGTACTTCAGTGAGATCGGCTTCCGTTGGTCCCAGCGCATCGCTGGGAAGAAGGTCGATCGACGATCCCGCGGTGGTCGGGTAAAATCCCGACGCCTCTGGCCCCGCGTTGCCCCGGCCCTCCAAATGCAGCACCTTCTGCGCGGTGCTCAGGGCCCGCAGTTAAGGCGCTCATCGGCCGGCGGGATCATGATCAACCTTTGAAAGCTGTCTTTCGTTGATAAACGCCGCGTACGTAAATGTCACCTTCGTGGTGTGACCCCAATCAGACGGGCTCCCCCCAAGCCCGACGCCACACCAGGGGAGTTTCTCCCACCATCCGGCGAAAAAGCCGCGTGAGATGCGCTTGGTCCGTCAATCCACACGCGCACGCGATATGGCTTAACGTGTCATCAGTATGAAGCATCAGCATTTGTGCGTGCCGCACGCGCTGTCGGATACGGGGAGGAGGTATGTCGTCATTGGCGGCTCCAAGGTCACTTCGCCAGCGGCTATGGGTCGACGTCGGAGATTATCGGCTCGTAACCTGCGCCGAGGACGCCGGGTGAAGAGCGCAGGACAATGTGCCGAAGATCACGAGTGCCCCAGCGATCGCGAGCGGAAATATCAGTCCGCCATGGGAAATGAGCACGGCCCCCAGCGCAGCGCCGGCGAAGATCGCAACGACGCTTCCAAAGGCGTCGTGCCCAATTCACGTTGGCTCCTCCGGCCAGTTTCGAGTCCGCTGCGATGCCGGTGAAAGTCATCGTCAGGACGGTCGTCGTGAGATCTGGCACCTTGAGCTGACGGATCGTCGCGTTGCGGAAGCCCATCGCGATCGCCGTCAAAGCGATGATCGTATAGACTCTCCAGCCTGGGGATTGCGACGCGACATCCAACCCGATGGCGACGGCAGCCGCTAGCCACAGCAAGCCTCCCTCAATCACCGCGGCGGTCACGAGCCAGCGGCGGAAGCTGCCTTCCGAGTGCGAGCGGAATATTCTGCCGGCAACCAAAGCGCCTGCCATGAACGCCGCCATGGCAGCCACTGACGGCCAGATCCGAAAGCCAGGAGTCCCGGTGACCGCAAATCCCAGGAACACGACGTTCCCGGTCATGTTCGCAGTGAAGACCTTGCCGAGGCCCAAGACACTGGTCGCATCGACTAGGCCCGTCGTCACCGAGAGCAGGAGGAGGAGCCAGACCAATGGGTCCGTCGATGAGGGTTTCTTGGACATGCGGTCCCCTTTCAGAAGCGGAAGTTGAATTCGAGACCGACCAGGGTGATCGTTTTGGCGGAACCGGTGTCCTTGATGAAGCCGCCCGGATCGAATGCGGACAGCGACGCGGAAAGCTGGAGTTCGGGCGTGGCCTGCCACGCCAACGACGCTTCCGCCTCCTTCCCGATGTATCTCTTCGTGGAACCTCCCGCCGCACGGACAAGGTGTCCGGGGATGTCGTATACGCCGTCGGCAGTCGTGAAGCGCCAGTAGCTCATAGCGCCAGCGCTCGCCGACACAGTGCGGCTCAAATCCATGTTCACCAGAGTGTTCGCGCTGACGAGATTGTACGGACCGACCGGCGACAGGTCGCCGAAATACTTGCCCTTGGGAAAGAGCGCGTTGAACGTGTTGAGCTTTTTGTCACCGGCTTGCTTGTCGCCAGATATCGAAGCAAACCTGAAAATTGCGTCGGGAGCCAAAGGCGCATGCACGAACCGGTGACCGAGTTCTGTACTAAGCGTCCAGGCAGAGATCGGGCCTCCGGCGAACCGCCCGAATTGCCCGATGGCTTCAGTGTTCCAATGCCACGCACCGGACGTGCCATAGGACCGGACGCCAATGCTATGCCGCAATTCGCTTCCCGAGCGTCCATTAAAGGCGGCGTCGCTGTTCCTGTAGCCGAGATAATAGAGGTCCAGTCCGGGCAGTTGCGCATAGACGCCCCAGAGTGATTTCGTCCGGGACCGCCGGTCGTCAAAGGTACCCAGACCAGGTTGCACCGGGCGGACTGCGAGAAGGTTGACTACGGCACCGTCGACCGAGGCGATCGCCCTAAATCCGTCGAATGCCAACGGGACGTTTGGCCCGTACCGGGTGCCGACCAGCCGTTCAGTACCCAGCGACAGTTGTTGACGGCCAGCACGCAGCGTAACTCCCACTCCAGCGGGATCGCCCGTGGCAGCATCGCCGATGCGGATGTCGGCGAAACCTTGCAGCAGATCCACCCGCGTCTGGTCGATTGGTCCCGCAGACGGGGCCACGCCGACAGCATAGGCAACGATCGGCTGAACGAAGGCGCGGAACCGCCCGACGTGCAGATCCGCGTGCGGGACAAAACGCATCCAGAGATAGGCGTTGTTCGGTTCGGGAGCATCACCCCAGCCTGTGCCGTGATTGCCTTCGTAACGGAGCCTGACCTCGGCACCGGTGACTAGGAATGTTTCATTACCAAGAGGTATGTATTTAAAGGCTTCGGTCCAATGCCCCGTCCGCTCGTCAGGATCCGCAATCTTCGACCAATCCTCGTCGTATCGAGTCAGAGTTAGCGTCGGCGGTTGCCAAGCCTCGCGTGCCTGGACCTGGGTCTGAACTTCTACCTGGGCTTGAACGGGCTGAGCGAGCGTAATGGAGGAGAGCGCCAGGAATATGGCTGGGAGCTTAAGCACTTTTCCGCCGGGCGGCGTGCTCGGCGACGAGCCCTGCGAGAATGAAACCGCCGACGAGGCCGACATGCTCAAAGAACGCGTTAGTCGCCATGAAACGCTCCTGGCGCGAGGGCATCGTCCAGAAAGCATTGGCGGTGAAGGCGGCAAGCATCGTGAAGACGCCCAGCATTCCCGCACCCAGCCACACCAGGACTCCTGAAAGGATCAGGACCGGCCCGATCAGTTCGATCCCGATGGTCAGCGCCGCCCATAGCGCGGGCGGGTTCATGCCGAAATGAGTCTGTTCGCCGCCCGCAGTCGGCCAATCGGCAAGCTTGACGATTCCTCCGATCAGATAGGCGCCGACCAGCGCAAGCCGGGCGAAAAACCAGGTGGGGTGCCAGTCGAGCACCGCATCGACGAAGCGGGGGTCGCAGGGAGCGGGAAATAGCATGCTCAAGCCGCTTTCGAATGTATTTCGGCGATGTACCCGCCGGGAAAGCGTACCACCGCCGACTGCCGCCCTGCCTCGGCATGCTCCGGGACAAGCGTCTCGACGCCTGAGGCACTAGCCTTGGCGAGCGTCAGGGCCAGATCCTGGACCGCATATCCCGTTAGCTCACGACCGTAAGGCCAAGGGAGCGCACCGTCGCTGACGAGGACCGCCATGTCGCCGTATCCCGACGTGACGCGGATCCGGCGATAGGTCTTGCCGGGTTCGCCGATCTCTGCGCCAGGTGCAGCCTTGTCGTCGGAGACGACGTGACCTTTGGAGAATGACGTCCAGCTCCTCACGAAGGCGTCTGCGGCGTCCGCTGTTAGGTAAACGCGATTTTCCGAGATCGTCTGCGGGGCGGGGTAATCGGGCGCGGTCGTGTGCCAATAGAGCTGCATATTCACGCCGCCAGGCCATTGAACGACCACATCGCGACCAATCGGGTCGGGAAAGGTTTCGACAAGGCGTATCGCGCCCGCTTTGCGAGCGGCCGTCACGGCCGCGTCCATGTCCGTCACGAGGTAGCCAGAGCGTTCTAGCCCGAAGGGGTAGGGAATCTGGGTCTTGAAGCCGAAAACCGAGATCGAGCCCGCCGGGCTTACGACGACTTGCGAAATCGTCAGGCTCGCGGTGGGCGTGACTTGGAAGACCCCTTGCTTCTTTGCCGCTCCGCCGAAGGTCGCCACGAGACTTGCTACGAAACGATCGAAGTCCTCAGGTGCCACGTACACGTGGGTCGTGTCGTACTGGAGGCCAACCGAATACGAGGGGGCGGGTGCTTCCTTCGAGAACGCGGGCGAGGTGGCCGATGTCACGCCGAGCAGCGTGACAAGGATGATCGTCGAAAGGCGTTTCATGTGCTTGTTTCCCTGAAGCAGTGTCATATGGCCCAACAGCCGCAACCGAACGAACCCCAGAAGGACTGGACGTCCGCAGCAGGTACATCGCGGCCGAGCGCTCCCGCATGGTCATGGCCATGGACCCCGCATGCACTGGCGCAACCACATGCTGACGCCAGCTTGGCATTCGCCTCGGGGGTGCGGTGATATCCCCCAAATGTGGCGACCGGCGACCAGTCTGGCATTGATTTCGGCAACGAGGGGGCCAGCGGCTCGAAGTCGCCCTCTCCAAACACCACTTTGCCGCCCAGGACGGTCAAAACCGATCGCAGATGGGGAATGTCGCTTTCGGGAACGCTTAAATAATCGCCGGAGAGTACCGCCAAGTCGGCGAGTTGGCCCGCCTTGATCTGACCCTTCTTTCCGACCTCGTTGGAGAACCACGTGTTCTCGTAGGTCCACATCGCAAGCGCCTTCTCGCGGCTGACCCGGTTAGCACTTGGGTAAAGGCCGAGGCCGCCGACGGTTTTCCCCGTCACCAGCCAGTGTAGGGATACCCACGGGTTGTAGCTTGCAACGCGGGTTGCGTCCGTCCCGGCACCCACGTGCAGGCCAGCTGCGAGCATCTTAGCGATCGGCGGGGTCCGCTCTGCCGCCTTCGCGCCGTAGCGCTCGACGAAGTACTCGCCCTGATAAGCCATGCGGTGCTGGACTGCGATTCCGCCGCCGAGTGCCGCGATCCGATCGATGTTGCGATCGCTGATCGTCTCGGCATGGTCGAAGAACCATTTGATGCCGTCGAACGGGACGTCCTTGGCGACCTTCTCGTACACGTCGAGCGCGCGGCCGATCGTCTGATCGTATGTGGCGTGGAGCCGCCACGGCCATTTATGCTCGGCGAGCAGGCGGATGACGGGTTCGAGATCGCCTTCCATGCTCGGTGGCATGTCGGGACGGTCGACGCGGAAATCCTCGAAATCGGCGGCGGAGTAGACCAGCATCTCGCCGGCGCCGTTGTGGCGGTAGGTGTCGTCGCCCTGGCCCGGCTTGACCTGCTTTACCCAGCCCTGAAAGTCCGCGAGTTCCTCCTTCGGCTTTTGCGTGAAAAGGTTGTAGCTGATCCGCAGCGTAAGCTGGTCGTCGGCATGAAGCTTCTCGATTATCTCGTAATCGTCGGGGTAGTTTTGGAACCCGCCTCCGGCGTCGATCACGCCGGTGACGCCCAGCGAGTTCATCTCGCGCATGAAGTGGCGTGTAGAGTTCAACTGATACTCCGGTGGCAGCTTCGGCCCCTTGGCGAGCGTCGAATACAGGATCATCGCGTTGGGGTTCGCGAGCAGAAGCCCTTTCGGGTCGCCGGCCGCATCGCGAACGATCTCGCCGCCCGGCGGGTTTGGCGTATCCTTGGTGTAGCCGACGACGCGAAGCGCGGCAGCGTTCAGCAGGGCACGGTCGTAGAGGTGCATGATGAAGACTGGTGTGTCCGGCGCTACTGCGTTGAGCTCGGCGATGGTCGGCAAGCGCTTCTCGGCGAATTGATGCTCCGTGAAGCCGCCGACGACCCGCACCCACTGCGGAGCTGGCGTGTTGTCGACCTGACGCTTGAGCATGGCCATAGCGTCCGCGAGGCTCGGCACCCCCTCCCAGCGCAGCTCCATGTTGTAGTTCAGCCCGCCACGGATGATGTGCATGTGGCTGTCGATCAGGCCCGGGACGACCCGCCCACCCTTCGCGTCAATGACGGTCGCTTGGGGCGCTGCTGCGCGCACCTCGCCTTCGCTACCGACCGTGAGGAATCTTCCGTCGCGAATGGCGATCGCCTGGGCTTCGGGGTTGGCGCGGTCGAGGGTGGTCACCTTCGCGTTCACGAGCACGATGTCGGTGTTGGTCATGGTTGCTCTTCCGATGCCGGATAGCAGCGGCGGGAGCATTGCCGCCGCGCCGCCGAGGATGGTGGATCGTCTGCTAAGGCTCACGCCGCGCCGTCCCGATTGCCGGGAAGCTTGCCGAACACATGGTTCGTGCAAGCTGCGTGGATGGCCGCTCCCTTGTCTTCGCTCGCCCAAAAGCTCTTCACGAGCGGGACCACCTGTTCGCCGATCAAGATGCCTGCCAAGCCGATCAATGCGATCGTCGGGGGAGCAGGCGAGCGGACCTTTAGCAGGGCATAGATCACGCCGACGAGTACGCCGGCGGCCAAGGAGATAAGATACGGCTTCATGTGGTCGGACTCCTTTTTCGAACCGCCGGGGCACCGGGGGCGAGGGGGGCGGTGGCGCCCCGGCGGCCCGTCCCTCAGACGTGTGCGCCTTCGGAAGCGCCGAACATCGTCTTCGCGTACGTGATCCCGACGCCGTATGCGCCGCCGAGCTTGCTCGCGACACCGGTAGTGGCCGCGTAGGTCGCGGTGCGCGCCCAATCTCGCTGAAGCTCGAGCAGATATTGGAGCGACGTCATCGGAACCGCCCCAAGCTGGGTCATGCGCTGGCACGCGCGCTCATGGGCTTCTGAGGAAATGTCGCCGCAGGCATCCGAGATGAAGTACACCTCGAAGCCCTGGTCCGTCGCGGAAGCTGCAGGGCCCACGATGCAGACGCCGGTCCAGAGGCCGGATAGTACGATCCGGGTCTTCCCGATCCGGTTGACCTCGGCGATGACGGCCTCGTCCTCCCAGGTGTTCATCGACGTGCGGTCGAACATAGCTTGGCCGGGGAAAGCCTCCTTGACCTCGTCGAACATCGGGCCGGAGAAGGACTTCTCCGCGACCGTGGTAAGGATCGTCGGCACGTCGAAAACCTTCGCGGCGTGGCCGATCAGAGCTGCGTTGTTGCGCAGCGTCGTCGCGTCGATCGACTTGGTGGCGAACGCCATCTGCGACTGGAAGTCGATCATCAGCAGGACGTGGTCGGTGGGTGAGAGCAGCGATCGCCCCGGGGCGGCTTTGGCGGTGATGGTCATGGTATAAATACTCCCTTGTGTGAAACTGGTGGTCAGGCGGCGATGACCGCAGCCATGTCGTCAGCATGTGCGCTCGGCGCTTCGGACCGGGGCGTCTGATCGCTGGCGAAGGTCGCGACGCGCGCGCTACCGACGAGCGTCCGATGGACGGGACAGCGGTCGGCGATCTCCATCAACCTTGAGCTCTGCGCCGCATCGAGCTCGCCGCGAATCTCGATCGTCCGGCTGAAGATATCGCCCGACGTTCCGTTTTCCCTCGAATGGCCGACGGCGGTTTGGACTTCGGTCACGTTCCAGCGTTTCTGGTCGGCGTATTGCCGAAGCGTCATCGTGGTGCACGCGGCCAAGGCTGCGGCGAGCAGCTGATTGGGTCTGGGACCAGATCTAAGGCCTCCAATCTCGAAGCGCTCGTCAGCAAAGAACTCGACGCCTCCGGCCTCGCCCGCGACCTGGAAGCGGCCAGCGCCCCTTTCCGTGGCGATCGCGTCGTTCGGGGCTGCCGCTAACGCGCTCACGCCGCAACCTTTATCGGTCGGGTAAGCGTCGTCGAGATAGCGATGCCATTCTTGAGCGTGAGTGTGACGGGTGTCCGCTCGGCGATTTCTGCGAGCCTGCCCTGTGCTGCTTCGTCCGGTCCGACGATTGTCAGGATGCGCTCGATCCTGCTGCCGTCCTCACGCGCCAAGATCCGTAGGCCGTCGTCGAGAAAAGTGATCTTCCACTCCTTGCGGTCGGCGTACATCCGCAGCGTGATCGCCGTGCACGCGCCAAGCGCCGCCAGAAGAAGGTCGTAGGGGGCCGGCCCCCCATTGGCTCCGCCTCGAGCGACAGGTTCGTCTGCCGCGAGCGCATGGCTGCCGCTAACGATCTGCGTCAGGTAGCTCTGCAGACCGATGTGGGCGGTTGCTGAAGTCATATCGGCGCCTTCCAAGGTACCGGACGGGCCGGGCTCGTCAGGCAGGGGGATGAATTCGGTCTCTCCGGGGACAAGGCGAACCGGCGCTGCCGCCAGTCGTCCTTGGCCTGCTCGATGCGATCGGCGCGGCTCGAAACGAAGTTCCAGTGGATGTGGCGCTTTTCCGGAGAGGGCTCTCCTCCGATCAGCATCAGGCGAGCGCCACGCTCAGTGGAACGAATGATCTCCGCCCCGGGTTTGAAGACGATAAGCTCACCCGTTCTGAAGCTGCCCGTCTGCCTGTCCGGCTCGACGTTCCCTTCGATGACGTAGACCGCCCGCTCGACGTGTCCGGCGCGGAGCTGATACCGAGATCCGGGCGCTCGCACGAAGGGTCACCGCCCTCGCGTCGCTATCGCCTGCATCCGCCGCTGCTTGGGCGAGATCGCTTACAAACGCCTGGTCGATCAAATTATAGGCGCCATTATCGATTGTAATGCTGCCGACTCCGCCGGACGACGAGAAATTTACGACAGGCATAAAAACCTCCGATTTATATACCGCGAGCGGCGTTTCCGAGCGCCTTGCTGTTCGTCTTCAATTGCCGCTTCGACAAGTGAGATATTATAAGATCTCGCAAATCATCCGGAAAAGGATGTAACGAATCCGGTTTTTTAGTCATGTGCTAGTCGACGGCCCGCTTTAGCGCGGTTTGCCACGGATCATCCCGCCCACGATACACCATAGAGCGCCGCCCTACTGCGACTTCCGAGCTCGGATGGCCTCGACAACTGCGCGGCGAACCCCGTGCAAATTAAGCTTACTGGTCTCTCCTAGTTAGCAGAGTTGACCCAACCGGTACGCCGTTCTGCCAAAACGTTGGAGAGGCTATAACTCGTTGCCGAAGTCGTCCATGCAACCGGCGAGAACGTCATAACTAGCCTGATCTATTCACCGGCAGCGTTTCTCAGCCGATGGGTTAGCGCAGGCGTCGTTTAGTGGTGGGCAAGGCGCATGGGTCCGAAGCGCCTGTCTCATAGCGGGTTCACAGTTTGGGGCGGAGTTGATGGGCGGGGTTCGTTTGGCGGCCACTGCCGCATCGATCATGGTCCCGTGGTGCGCAAGTTGAGCGCGATGATCGGAAGAGCGCGGCATCGGAACAGGCGCTTGCGAAGGCGATGCGGATGCGGCTGGTGGTTTCGACGATGCGCGCGGCGACCTTGAGCAGCCGTAGGCGGAGCTGCTGCGCGCCGTGTACGACGTCGACGGTATCGTCGATGTCGAGCGTCACCGCCGCAGGCGGCACGGGGTAGCTCGCGCAATAGAGGTCGACCAGCGTACCGGTCAGACAGATCAACTCGCGCGTAGTCGGCGCATTCTCCCACCGGCTCTTCGTCGGCTGGCTGGCCAGCCCGAACGGATCACCCGGCAGTTTGCCGAGCGCCAGCTTGAATCCTGGATCATGCCGCAGGGTGTCAAGATCGGCGGCGTCTTCATACCCACACGAGATCGCGAGCATGCGGGCGCGCAAGATGTCGGCGACCCGGTGGATCACCCGACCCTGATCGCGCGGATCAGCGATGCAGGCGGCGAGCCGATCTGCGATCCCCAACCGCCGCTCGGCCTGTGCGAGCAGCAGTACGCCGCCGTCCGACGTCAGCCGACCGCCGTCGAACGCGGCGGTGATTTTTCGACCACGAATGGCTGGGAAGGTAAAGGAGAACCCGCTATCGTCACCCATGGCGGTCGTGGCACTTTCTGTCTGGAGCAGAGGGATGGCGTAAGCACCCTTTCTCTACTCCAACCAGAGACTTAGACCACGATCGCCACCACCGATTTGGGCTCCGGATGAATAATCCGGGCTAGAGCTGGCCTCAGAATATGTCGATAGCGGACAAGAGCTATTGCGAAAGGCTAACGGGATCTCACGTAAACTCCTTTTAAATCGGCACAGGATCTTCGTAGGAACCAGGTCCCTGATGGTCCGCAGCGATCAAAACAAAAAGCACGGTTCGTGGAACCTGTTCGATGTAATTCGAATGGGCCAAGCTACCGGCTTTATTAGCAAGGATATTCTTATGACCGACGCCGCAACCAAGCCGACGCAGTCGATATTAGAAAGCGACAACGAGAAAATAATCCGCAATCTTTATCAGATTGCCGAGGTTAAGGATGGTGACAAATTCGCCGCGCTGTTTGCCAAGGATGGCGTCTTTATTGATGAGGGCAGCGGGTATACGTACCGCGGAACGGAAGAACTAGCTAGATCTGTGCAGATATATGCGACTGCAATGCCTGACATGCATCGCGAGTTAATCGATATCTATACAGTCGGCGATCGAGTAATCGTCGAGCTGTCGCTGAACGGGACCAACACGGGGCCGCTTGAAATTCCTGGCATTGGTTTTGTGCCGCCAACGGGCAAGGTCGTACACGCCCCGTGCTGCGACGTATTCCTGCTGAATGACGGCAAGGTCGTCTCGTTTCACTGTTACCAGGAAATCCGCTGAGTGGTGGATGTGCTCATTCCGATATCAGATCCCTGATCAATCACGCAGTATCTGAAACCGTTTCCGGTGGAGACCTGCAATGTCGACTATAAAGAGAACCGCTGCAGTGAGCGGTGCCGGCGCCGGCCTCGGGCGTGATGTTGCGCTCGGCCTAGCAGCCAAGGGCTACGCCGTCTTTGGCACCGCCATATCGTACTCCGAAGTGCGCGAACTGCACGACGCTTCGGGCGGACGCGTAACGCTGACCTTATGCGACATCACGGATGCCACGGCAGTCAAGAGATGGGCTGCTGACGTCACCTCCACGGTCGGAGCAAGCGGGCTGAACCTGTTGATCAGCAATGCCGGAATATTGACCCCGGGTCCGCTCGAAGTCCTAACGCTCGAAGCTGTCCGACATGAGTTCGACGTTAATCTGTTCGGCGCGCTATCAGTGATGATCTCCTTTCTGCCGGCGTTGCGCGCGGCGCGCGGCCGCATCGTCCAGGTCAGCACTTGGACCGCGACCGTCCCACTGCCGTTCAACGGCCCATCCGGCGCCTCCAAAGCGGCCATGGAAGTCCTCTCGATCGCGTTGCGCGCCGAACTGCGAAAGTTCGGGATCGATGTCGTAATTGCGGTTGCTGGAAATATGAAAACGGGCGGCCCGGCTAAAACTGCCGCGGCGCTCGCCGCGGCTGCGGGCAGCATGACCCCCGAACAATTGACATTCTACGGCGAAGATTTCGGAGCGTTTACCTGCAAGCTTAACGCGATGCAGGACTCCGGTACCGCGGCTGATGTGGCTGCGCGCCGCGTCATCGAGCTCGCTGAGCAGCAGCCGGCACCGAGCATATCAGGGGTCGGCGGCGACGCGGAAGAGATACTGCGTGCCGCTAGAGAGATGACGTCTGCCGAACAGGACTCGTTCCGCCTGAAGCTCGCCGGCTTGGCCTGACCTTATTTTAACGATGCGAAGGAATTTTCCAGTGATCGTCTTAGTTAATCCCGATGACACTCGCGCAGTCCGCAATAAGAACCTCGCGCTGGAACTCTATCAAACCATGATCAACGACAAGCAATCGGCGCTGGCAACCGCGAGCCACTTGGCTCCCGACTATATTCAGCACAATCCGTTGATTCCTGATGGCGCAAAGGCGTTAGGTGCGTATTTTGGCAAGATTACCAGCGAGCGTAACAACGCACGCGTTGAGATCTATCGGATTATCGCAGTCGAGAATTACGTCTGGGCGCACGTCAATTTCGTGAACCTGTTCGACGACGATCCTGACGACACCGGAGTCGCGGGTGTCGACATTTATCGATTCGACGACGATGGCAGGGTCGTCGAGCATTGGGACGCGCTTCAGATCGTCGGCACCCCGGAAAATTCAGCGCCGTGGGTCGGGCTGAATATTCCGCGCGCCAACCCACACGAGATGTTTTGATCGAAAGGAAGTCGATGCCCAAGGCCAAGAGAACGCTTCTCGACCGTAACCTGATGTCCGTGTTCGGCAATCGCGACCCGGCGCTGCGCGCCACGGCGATCGCAGCGCTGTATGCTCAAGATTGCGTGTTTTACGAAGCCGATAGTGAGGTCCGGGGACAGGCGGCGCTAAGCGAGAAGGTGCAAGACCTGCTCAACGGGGCGCCAGGTTTTTTGTTTACCGCGATCGATGGTCCTGACGTTATCCAAAATATGGAGCGGCTAACCTGGGCTTTTGGTCCTCCGGATGGACAAATTGTGGCCAAGGGCATGGATATAGCGCTGATCTCTCACGGACGGATCCGGTCGCTATACACATTCATGGCTGATCCCGAAGCATAGAGGGCAGGATCAACCTGTCGTTGCAACGCTTTCGTTATGGATGTCTGCGAGTAAGGGGTCGAGACCCTCGGCGGGGGTTTCCTAACACAGGTCTTTGCGTGAGCGCTTGTCGCCGGCGTGTGCGACCGCGTCGAGTGCGTCCGACAAGTCCCAGCTTATACCAAGATCCGATGACCGAGACTCGGAAGGGGGTTGCCCCTGACGGCTTGGTTTGATTCAACATGGCAAACGGACAGGAGTTTACCATGCCGATCGCGCTTCGCACCGATTTCGACGCTGTCATGGTACGGGCCGCTGCCGGTAAATCGAAAGATGGTGCCCAGGCGCGGCGCTTGCTCGCGTTGGCGTCGATCTATGAGGGGGCGAGCCGGACGGAGGCCGCGCGGCTCGGGGGCGTGACGGTTCAGATCGTGCGGGACTGGGTGGTAAAGTTCAGTGCGACAGGGCCTGAGCTCGGCTTTGTACGATTAGGTGGCGAAGCATAGTGCGTTGGCCATGCGGACGAGGCGAGACGGGGGGATTATCTGTGGTTCTCGGTGCGGCGGGGAATTCGAATGAATGTCGCCGACCCAGAGCTGAAGCCGGACGGCGCCAAGGGCGTCGCTGAATGTGAGGCTGCTTTTTCGATACCACGCGGCGGCGTAAGGCGCGCTCGTGCTGGTGAGAAGATCACAAGCCCACAGCGATATGAGGCTATAGAATCCGAGAAGTGCCGGCGTGGTTCGAGCGATAGCCTTGTCGGCCCATTGGCGCTGGGTCTCGACGCCCAGATGCGCGCGCGTTTCCGCGAACGTGACCTCGATCTGCCATCGACGGACGTACAGGGCGATGATGTCGGCGGGCTCGATGGCGATGTCGGTACTGAAGAAGGCTTGCGGATCGCGCTTCGCTTCGGGGTCGCGAACCAGCACCCACCGGACCGGCAACACCGGGGTGCCCGGCCTGTACCACAAGGCGATCCCTGATGTGATCTCGAGCGCCTTACCTCGTGGCCATACGAGGTCAGCAGCCTCGCCAGGTGATGCGACGCACCACAGGCTTCAATGGCGATCGCTGTTGGCGGCAACTTCTCGAAGAAAGCCATCATCTCGGTACGGCGAAGCTTTTTCCGCAGGACAGGCTGCTCGGCAGCATTGACGCCATGCAGTTGATAAACGTGCTTTGACGTGTCGACGCCAACTCGGATAAGATCTTCCACGGATGGTCTCCTTCTTGGGTTTTGCAACAACCTCATACTGGCACATCGCGATGCCGTTTGGAGGCCGTCCACCCCAACAGGTTTGGACGATCGTTTCAGGGAACACGGCGGTGATCGCCTCAGGGAAGCCTTTGAGGCCGTCGACGACGGCGAGCAGGACATCTTCGACGCCGCGGTTCCTGAGCTCGTTCATCACCCGGAGCCAGAACTTGGCGCCTTCGTTCTGCTCGAGCCACAAGCCGAGCACCTCTTTCGCGCCGTCGGCACGAACACCGAGCGCGATGTGGATCGCCTTGTTGCGGACCATGCCTTCATCGCGGATTTTTACCCGGATCGCGTCGAAGAAGACCAACGGGTAAACCGGATCGAGCGGCCGCTGCTGCCAGGTCGCGACCTCGTCGAGTACGGCGTCAGTCACCGTGCTGATCAGGTCCGGCGACACGTCGATGCCGTACAGATCGTGCAAATGCCCGATAATCTCGCGAGTGCTCATGCCGCGCGCGTACATCGACACGATCTTCTCATCGAACTCGGGAAAGCGCCGCTGATACTTGGCGATCAGTTGCGGGTCGAAGCTTGCCTGACGGTCGCGCGGCACGTCGATCGCCATCTTGCCGGTGTCGGTCATCACGGTCTTCCGACCGTAACCGTTGCGGCTGTTGCCCGCGCCGTCCTCGCCGGAGAGGTGGTGATCCATCTCCGCGTTCAAGGCGCGCTCCGTGAGCGCCTTCTTCAGAGAGTCGAGCAGGCCGCCCTGATCAAATGCAGCACTGGCATCACCGCCCGCCAGCAACTGGTCGAGAAGCTCGTTGGAAATCGCAGGTTCTTTGCGTCGAGGCATATTGGGACTCCTTTTTACCCATTATGACCGCCCACACACGAAATCCTGACACTCCCGGCACGGCCGCGTCACCATGCTCAGGATAATAACGCGATACCCGCTTTTAAAAAGTCTTCCCTGCCCAGTCGGCAGCGATCCGCGCGTCGCTCCCAAGCGGCACGTCCGTAGAGATTTGGTGGCAGGACGAGGCGCGGATCAGCCAGAAAAACGGCATCACGCGCCGCTGGGCGAGGCGTGGCACGCGCCCTCGGCGCCCAAGGATCAGCGGACGAAGTCGGCCTACATCTATGGCGCGATCTGCCCGGCTGAGGGGAGGGCCGCCGGGCTCATCCTCCCCCGCTGCAACACCGAGGGCATGACGCTTCACCTCGCCGAGATCGCCGCTACCGTTGCGCCTGGCGCGCATGCCGTGCTGCTGCTCGACCAAGCCGGATGGCATGGCTCTGAAGCGCTCGTCGTACCGCCCAACATCACGCTGTTGCCGCTGCCATCAAATGCCCAGAGCTGAACCCGGTCGAAAACGTCTTGGCAGTTCATGCGCGACAACTGGCTCTCGAACCGGATCTTCCGATCCTACGACGATATCCTCGACCACTACTGCTTCGCCTGGAACCGCCTCGTCGATCAACCCTGGCGCATCATGTCCATCGGCACACGCAAATGGGCACATGCGTCATGATCAACGGGATTTGGTATAAGGCTGGCCGCGCGGGGCTCGCGGCCCGACGCGCGCGATCGTTGCGTCGCGCGACGCATCGCGCCGCCGCAGTCGGGATACACGCGCTAAGGTGCGTTCGCCGGTGCGACCGTCGCAGGGCTCATGTACCCGATCGCCGGAAAGCCGGCCCGCAGCAGTACACGAATATTTGGAACGGAAGGCCACGTCGTGGGTCAAGGTTTTGTCATATTCGAGACCGCAAAGCTGTCCTCAAACATCTGAAATCGAGCGATCAATCCATCTTCAATTGTTAGGAATATAGCGAATTGTGATGATATCACCTTTTCAGTCGCTTTTACGCGGGTCATGAGGGCCCCGACGATACCGACGCGATGAGAACTTTCTAGGAGGTCCTCAACTTCGAAAGTTACCGGTTCCGTGAGTAAGCGGAGGTCGACGATAAATTCCTCGAAGGCCTTCCGGCCCTTTTTCGTCCCTATCCACGGGAACGCACCCGGATCACCCTGTATCTCAAATGAGAGACGCTCATCGAACAGATTGCCAATTTCGTTGGCGGGCAGCCCCTTCCCCATGCCCTCAAGAAATCGCCGCGCGATACGCAAGTTGTCGCTCATGTGCTCTTCGATCCGCCTGATATGGCGATTGCCTTGCGGCACAACATCGCCGTATTTGTAAACGATTGGGAACGGTACCATCAGATAACTTCCGACCTACTGGATGCCGTCGGCCTCGCCCACCGCCCAGCCGGTAGCACCCGCTCCGCCGCAACCAATGAGATTACACGGTGTTCGGATAGACCGCAAACGCATCCAGCGTGCGGGTTGAATAGATGATCGCGGCACCTGCGTTGATGGCGACCGCGACGCCCAACGCTTCGGCGACTTCGTCGCGCGTGGCGCCAAGCTTGATCACTGCGTCGACGTGGCTCGTGATGCACCCGTCGCAGCGAAGAGTGACCGCGACAGCGAGTGCAATCAGCTCGCGTGTCTTGGCATCGAGTTGACCGGTCTTAGCGCCGGCGGCACTCAGCGTGCCGTAGCCGCGCACGGTATCGGGACTAAGTTTGGCAAGCTCCCCGACGCCTGCGATGACCTGTTCGCGGTACGCGTTCCAGTCGAGCATGGACATTATCAAGTGCCTTTCAAGATTGTGCCCTTTCGCGGGCGGGAGGGGAAATTTATGGCGACACGCAAAGAGGTTTGCCTTTAGGTACCAGCGAGGCGGCACCAAGCTTGGAGACCGCATTCTAACAACGTGGTCTATCGTCAAATCCCGAGCGCAGCCTGCGTGCCACGCCCAGGATCTAAGTCGACACGGGGTAGCACGTCCCGAAAATAGA
Organism: Sphingomonas sp. UYP23; assembly: GCF_054059235.1. Classification (NCBI taxonomy): domain Bacteria; kingdom Pseudomonadati; phylum Pseudomonadota; class Alphaproteobacteria; order Sphingomonadales; family Sphingomonadaceae; genus Sphingomonas; species Sphingomonas sp. UYP23. The sequence continues at coordinate 4,356,998 of NZ_JBSSBX010000001.1, read as the reverse complement.
ATTTTAAACGAGAGGAGCGGCGGCAGATTCTCCATAGCCGAGCGAGAAGTCTTCGAGGGTGCTGCTCGTGCTCAGGACAATTGCGATGTCTTGGGGCTTCACTCCCGGTGAGGCACCGAGCCGGTCGCAGATTGCCTTTATCGCTGCTGTCTTCTCGACGTTCCTGCGACCGTCTGAGACGATTTGAATGATCATGAAATCATCGGTGCGCTGCTCCCGGACGACATATTCACGATCGTAAATAAAGGCACCCGCATCAAGCTCCTCAAAGATATGAAAGAGATCGCCCTTAGCAAGAACGTAGGATTCTCTCATCGCTTCGTAGATACTCGCCGAAACAGCTGCTAAATATTCCGGAGGCTTACCTCTGGCTAGGCTAATACGAACGACGGGCATTTAACTATCCTTTCGGTTGATGGAGCCGCCTTTCGGCCTCCTGTCTTCGACGCTAAGGCGCGCCGATCCTCGGTAAGATATATAACGGCTGGGAAAGCGCCCGTTAGGCCCCTCGAGATTTTGTGAGTTATGGAGAGCGGAGTTACGTGGCCAACGTACCCATCCGATAGAGGCCGCGGGTTGGTACCTTGGGCCCAGGGTTCACGCTTCAGTCTTTGTGGAGAAAGGCCTCGAAGCCGTCTTCGGCGAGCGCGCTTCGGAAGGCGGCATCAGCGTCGCGATCGGTATCGAACTGGTCATCCCACACGATAGACGTGTTGTGATCGTTGACCACTTCGAGGGACCATTCTGGGTCAGTAGCCAGTCGGACGATGTCAACCTTCAGTCGCCTGCAGCTTTGCTCGATTGACCGGTTAAGTGGGGATTCGATCAGTTCGGGGTGGGGATCAGTCATCAGGCGGCCTCTTTGAGGAGCGGCGCTTTGCGCCGGCGTGCCCATTCCCACGGCAGCCGCTCGTGAAGCCGGGCCTGCGGCAGATCGGCGATGCGGGCCAGCACATCGGTGAGCCAGGCAAGCGGATCGACGCCATTGAGCCTGGCGGTGCCGATCAGGCTGAACATCATCACTGCCCGCTCACCGCCGCGGTCCGAGCCGACGAACAACCAGGCTTTCCTGCCGCGGGCGACGCTGCGCAGTTCTCGTTCGGCCGCGTTGTTCGTCACGCAGATTCGACCGTCGGCGAGGAACGTCGTGAAACTTCACCTTCTCGGCATCATCCGTCACGAACATGTCGGAACCCCGCGCATTGCGGATTGGCGGCGTGACGTGCCAGCCTCGCCGCGATAGCTGCCAGGCGGTATAATTTAGCCCGGCATTGCCCGTGAATTGAGGCCTGTTCTTCAAGGCGGTGGGCCTCATAGCCGACGCACTTGGATCAGATCCGGGATAGCATCCGACCGCGGCCGCGACGAGCGCACCTTGGTCTGCAAGGCTGACGGTGGCGCGGACGGGAGGAAAGGCGCGGTGCGGTGCGGTACGCCTGGCGTCGCAGACATTCGGCACATACTTCGCGTCAGGCCGATACTGTGCTGTGCCATCGAAATCTCTCTGTCGACTATCAGTGACGGGATCAGGCTCCACGTTCCTGTGCAGTCAACCGAATTGTCTCTCATGTCTGCAGATTGATCGCCGACAGGCGCGCTTTTAGGCAGACGTGGATATACGCCAGCGCCTCGGTCGGAATCTTCGCCGCTTGCGCGATGAAAAAGGGCTGAGCCAAGAAGCCTCCGCGCACAACGCTGGGATCCCTCGCACCTCCATCAGCGATGGTGAACGCGGCGCCCGCAACCCGACTATTACTGTGGTCGAGAAGATTGCCCCCGCGCTCGGGGTCACTGCCGCCGCCCTCGTCGAATGAGACGTCCCGTCCTATCTGCGCAGTCGCGACATCGTGCCGTTCCTGAGATCGATAAGGGGCTCAAACCCGAAGCCGACGGCGTCCGTCTGATGTAGCCGGTCGACGGGCTTGCAGATATGCTCGTTCGCGCATGCTCGGACGGCGTTTTCGGAACCAAGATGCGATCGGTCGTGAACCGGTACGACCCTGGTGGGATTGCCGCGATCGTCGAGCAGCAGTTCGCGCTAGCGGAACAGGTCGCTGACCACCGGATGGACGATGCGGCGTTCGAAAGGGCACTCGGCTCGGCAATCGCGCAAATCTATGACGGGTCGACCGTCAAACGCGAAGCTTGAAGCGCGCATCAAAACCCTCGCAGTAACTCACGACCGCTAGTGGCATCTTCCTGTCGCCGCGGCAGGAGCGGGCATACTCTCCAAGCGACAAACCGGACGCCGGATCGTCGATGGAGGTTCTCGTGAAAGTCGTCCCCCTAGTATTCCCTGCGGCATCCCGCAGGAGAGCCTTAGTCGGTGTGACCGGCCTTCTGACCGTCGGCTTCCTTGGGATCGCATCGACCGCCTATAGCGCGATCACCGCGCCGCCACCGGCACCAGCGATCATGCCCTGCATGGAGTGGACGATGAGCAGTGGTGTAGCCTTCTGCTCGCGGAGCGGCGCCGCGTTGCGGCGAACCACGCCGCGCGAAGTGATGCGTCGTAGCGATTTGCATGGGTCAGTTTCGGTATGAACAGCGAAACCATGCCATCGCCGCTTGTCGCGATAGATGACGAGCCGCCGCGCCGGTTGATCGTCGATCCGCCGCTCGCCCGGCCGCTCGCCGAGGGGCGCGTCTTCCTGCAGTACCGCACCGAGCATGTGCGGATCGTGTCGGTGTTCGGCACGGGCGCGCTCGCTGTATCGCCGCGGATCGGCCACGTCCATGTGACTGTTGATGGTGCGCCCTGGCACTTGATCCATGCCAGTGGCGAAAACATCGTCGTGGTTGACCTTCCGCCGAGCGAGCATCAGCTGCTTGTCGAACCGGCTGATCTCACACACCGGGTGATCGACCGCCAGTGCATTCGCTTCAGTGTGCCGAACTGGGCCGCCACTTAGTCAACGCTAACCCCATTCCAAGAGAGAAGGAAGAACTATGCCGATCGTGACAACCAAAGACGGCGCCGAGATTTTCTACAAGGATTGGGGCCGTGGCCCGGTCGTGATGTTTTCGCACGGCTGGCCGCTCAATGCCGACGCGTGGGAGGACCAGCTCTTCACACTGGCGTCGCACGGCTACCGTGCGATCGCACATGATCGTCGTGGTCATGGTCGTTCGAGCCAGACCTGGGACGGGAACGACATGGACACCTATGCCGACGACATGGTGGCGGTGGTGCAGGCGCTCGACCTGCACGACGTGACCCATGTCGGCCACTCGACCGGCGGCGGTGAAGTCACCCGCTATATTGGCCGGCACGGCACAGAGCGGGTCAAGGCGGCGGTGTTGGTCTCGGCCATTCCGCCGACGATGCTCAAGACCGAGCGCAACCCGGGCGGCCTGCCGATCGGCGTGTTCGACGACATCCGCACGGGCGTCGCGACCGATCGATCGCAATATTACCAGGACCTCGCCGAATTCTTCTACAGCGCAAACCGGCCCGGATCGACTGTGACGCAAGGCATCAAGGACGCGTTCTGGCTGCAATCTATGCAGGCAGGGCTGAAGGGATCATATGACTGCATCAAGCAGTTTTCCGAAGACGTGTTCTACGACGACCTTGCGAAGTTCGACGTGCCGACGCTGATCATCCACGGCGACGACGATCAGATCGTGCCGATCGATGATGCCGGCCGGTTGACGGTCGGTCTCGTCGCGGGATCGGTGCTGAAGGTCTATCCCGGCGCGCCGCACGGCTTAATGGTCACGCATCGCGACCGCTTCAACGCCGATTTGCTTAAATTTCTAAAGGGCTGAACTGGCTGCCGCGTCGCCGGGCCATAGTTGGCGGCGCGGCATTGGTAGCGGCGATGCAAAGGACCGACCATGGATAATCAGATTTCGATCGCGACGCCGGACGGCGATTTCGCCGCATATCGTGCCGTTCCCACCGCCGCGTCCGCCCCGGCGGTGGTGGTGCTGCACGAAGTGTTTGGCGTGAACGCGGACATGCGCGAAACCTGCGATACGCTGGCCGCGCAAGGCTTCCTCGCGATTTGCCCGGACCTGTTCTGGCGACAGCGCCCCGGAGTTGATCTGGACGTCCGGTCGGAAGCCGACTGGCAGACAGGTCTCGCTTTGTATCAAGCCTATGACCGAGATCTCGGCGTGGCGGATGTCGCTGCCGTGGTGCGTGCCGCCGCGACGCTGACTGGGTCGTCGGGCAAGGTCGGGGTTCTCGGCTATTGCCTGGGCGGCCTTATGACCTTCCTCGCGGCGGCGCGGACGCATGTTGACGCCGCCGTCGCATATCACGGTGCGGATACCGAGAAATATTTGGGCGAGGCTACCGCGATCACCGCTCCGATGCTCCTGCATCTTGCCGCCGAGGATGAATTCATGCCGGAAAATGCGCGGACGGCAATCGCCGCCGCATTGGTCACGCACGCTAATGTCCAGGTCTTCACCTATGAAGGATGCCACCATGCGTTTTCGCGACATAATGGCGCGCATTTCGATGCAAAGGCTGCGGCGCTGGCGAACCAACGGACATGGTCTTTCCTCGCCGCGATGCTTCGACGGTAACAGCACCGCATGCCGTTACATCAGTCGGGCAGGGGATTGAAGAATAGGTAAACGCCAGTGGTTTGGCCATCGCGCACCACGATGAAGTCAGTTCCGGCATAGACCGGCGATCCTGTCACTGGCCCTAAACCCACTGGATCCGACCTGCGGAGGCGTGCAACTCTGCGGGCATGGCATTTTCAGCAAAAATCTGATCGACCACCGCTTTACGGCGGGCTGCGTCGCCGTCGCCGTCGCCGAACACGTTATACCGGTTCCGAGAAGCTCTGACTCGTTGGTGGTTTTCAACGGGTTAAAGTAGTGATTCATAGGTCGGCATGGAGGTGACCATGCCGATGCTGACGATCTGGAATGACCTGACGGCTGAGGAGTTGCGGCGGCTGGCGCGGCGCGAATGCGATGCGCGGGTTGGGCGGCGGATGTTAACGATCGCCAACGCCCTCGATGGCATGAACCGCGCGACGGCAGCCAGGCTGGCGGGCATGGAGCGGCAGACGCTACGCGACTGGGTGATCCGGTATAACGAGTGCGGTGTGCCGGGTCTTGGCGATCGCTGGGGTGCAGGCCGGCCGACGGCGGTGGACGATGGGCAATTGGCGGTGGTGAAGGCCGCGATCCTGCAGGCGGCCAGCCGGTCCGGCGATGCGAAACCCGCGTTGCGGATCGTCGATGTCGCAGCCTCGATCGAGGAGTGGACGGGTGTGAACTATAGCATCTCAGGCGCGCACCCACTCATGCAGACGATGGGCTTGTCGTATCAAAAGACCCGACCCAGCCACCCCAAGGCCGACCCGAAGGCACGTGAGCGTTTTAAAAAGTCTCCCGGCCGAGCTGAAGCGATCGAGCGTGAATGCGCGAACGGCTTTACCGTGGAGCTATGGTTCCAGGATGAGGCCCGCGTCGGCCAAATCGGCCGTACCGGACGCGTCTGGTACGATCGCGGCGTCCGCCCACGCGGCCTCCGCGCCATGCGCCACGATGCAGCCTGGATCTTAGGCGCAATCTGCCCGGAGCGCGATACCGGTGTCTCGCTCGGGTAGTGCCCCTGGGGGTGGTGTAGGAACACCGATCCTCGGTCAGGCCAAGGATGTCAGGCTGCCAGTGCTGGCAGGCTGATGCTTGAGTTATCGCTCAACGCGCCGATCGTTTCCAGCGTCATGTAACGGCGCGATACCGACCACTCATCGTTCTGCTCGAGCATGAGCGCGCCGACGAGGCGGATGACCGCGGCGGTGTTGGGGAAGATACCGATGACATCGGCCCTGCGCTTGATCTCCTTGTTGACGCGCTCGAGCGGGTTGGTGGACGAGATCTGCGCTCAGTGCTCCTTGGGGAACGCCATGCAGGCGAGCACCTCCTCGCGTGAGCCGTCCATCATGATGGCGAGCTTTTCGTATCGTTCACGCAGGGCATCGGCGACATGGTGCCACTGCTCGTGGGCGGCCTCGGCGCTCTCCTGGGCGAAGATGGTCTTGAGCAAGGCAACGACGGCGGGACGCTGCTCGGGGCCGACATGGGCCAGCGGATTGCGCATCCAATGCACCCGACAGCGTTGCTGCGTCACATGGAATACCTTGCCTGCGGCGCTGCGCAGCCCTTTGTGATCGTCGGAGATGACGAGCTTCACCCCGCGCAGTCCGCGATCGGCGAGCGAGCGCAAGAAGCTCTTCCAGAAGGGTTCCGCCTCCGACGGACCGCTCGCGACGCCGAGGACTTCGCGCTTGCCGAGCGTGTTGACGCCGACCGCCACTATCACCGCGGTCGAGACGATCCGGCCGCCCTCGCGCTCCTTCAGGTACGTGGCGTCGATCCACAGATACGGCCATTGGCCTTCAATCGGGCGGTTGAGGAAGGCGTTCACGCGCTCGTCGATCTCGATGATCAGCCGGCTGACCTGGCTCTTTGAGACGCCGGTCCCGCCCATCGCCTTCACCAAATTGTCGACCGAGCGCGTCGAAATCCCTTGGATATACGCCTCTTGGATCACCGCCACCAAAGCCTTCTCCGCAGTACGACGCGGCTCCAGGAAGCTCGGGAAATAACTGCCCTTCAGTAAGCGGGGATCGCCAGCTCGATCCGCCCGGCACGCGTGTCCCAGTCGCGCTCGCGGTAGCCATTGCGGTGGTTCAGGCGATCGGCTGAGCGGGTGCCTGCAGGCGCGCCCGTATTCGCCTCAATCTCGATGTCCATCATGCGCTCCGCGGCAAACCCCAGCATCCCGCGCACCAGATCCGCATCCGCCTCTTGCTCGACCAGCTCGAGCAAAGCCATCTTGGCATCATTCATCGTCGTCTTCTCCAGGTTCGAGTTCGCATCCGAACCCTACCGAAGATCGGCGATGGCTACCCTATCTGGGCGCCGTTCCTACACCACCCCGTGGGGCACTACCTCTCGCTCGTCCTGCCCGAGGCAACCGTGCCAGCCATGCAGGCGCTGATCGACGAACTCGCGAGCCAGTTGCCCGGCGACCGCCATGCCGTGCTCGTCATGGATCGCGCCGGCTGGGACATCGCCGCCAAACTCACCTGGCCCGAACCATCACGCCGCTGCACCTGCCGTCCTACAGCCCCGAACTCAATCTGATCGAGCGGGTCTGGCTGTATCTACGCGAGCGCTTCCTCAGCCACCGCCTGTTCGCCACCGTCGACGCCATCGTCGATGCATGCTGCGACGCCTGGAATGCCCTGCTGCCGAAACGGGACGCGTCCAAGCTTCGGTTGCTACGGCTATCTATGACCGGTCAGTCTTTCGTGGAAAGGGTATTATGCAGATTCTGCCGCAGCAGTGTGATGATCGTGTCGCATATGTTCGGGGCCTTTGTAACGCTTGCCATTGGGATGGCATGTCGAGCGCTTTGCGCACCGGCTACGAAGTAGATCGCGCCCGGTCGCTCGATGGTCCGCAGAGCCAGTGTGTCTGCGAGCACGGATTGGAACTCAATGCTGTAGAGATGTTCATCGAATGCCGCCTAGCTGACCCGGCTTTTGGTGAGGTGAAAAAAGTTGGGGTTCGCAACGTTTGGGTAACGTTGAGGTAGAGATTACCCGGCCGCCGCCGCTCACCCCTCGCCATCAGCGCGGTAATCGCCTTAAAGGCTTTGGTGTCGACCGGATCGAGACGATATTGCGCAACGATCAGAAAAAAAGGGTCGTATTGTATTCGGTCATCTCCGGTTCCTCTAAATTGGCAATGTCGGAATGCTGTACAGCAAGTCGGGAGATATTAAGCTGCTGCCAACCGCATCGGGCCGACGGTGAAGGCCGCCAATTCCTCGACCGACTTAAAGCTCAGGACGCTGACCTTCAGCGCGCGCAGCAGCGCGGTCATCGCGTTGCGGTCGTCCGCATTCGGCTCGACGATCAGGATGAAGCTTTTCGCTGGGGCACTTGACACCAAAACCGGCGCTGTTTGTGGTGCGACCGGGTTCGGCGGCGCGCGCTCGTCCTCCACGAAGATATAGCCGCGGCCCGGAATGGTCTTGATGCGATCGCGTTCGGCCCCAAGTGCCTTGCGCAACACGCCCATTTGGAACCGTAAGTTACTCTCGTCGACGAAGATGGAGGGCCAAACTTCGCGGACAATCTCGTCCTTGGTGACGAGTCTTCCACGCGAACGGAGCAGGACGACCAAAAGATCGAAGGCCCGGCTGCCAAGCACCACTTCCGACCCGCCGAGTTTGAGAGCACGGGCGCCAGGACAAACCGAATAGTTGCCAAAGCATATCAATTTACTCTCCGACACGCATGTCGGCTCATCGCCATGCCGCTCTGTTGAAGTTACCCCGTCGAGGACGTCGCTTTCGATCACTGCCTGATCCATCTGCCTTCTCCTACCTGTGAAGCTAAAGATGGCCGAAGAGGTGAAGCGTGGAAAGTCCGGCGGGAGGACGTCGCGCTTACACTTTCGTGGGTGCTCCTTATCGCAAGATGTTCAAGTCGCTAAGGGGCGGCTAGGCATAAGTTTTTAAAAAGACATACCTTTTCTTTCCGCAGTGATGTGAGTGGGCAGGTATAGGTGCAATCCAACACCGGTTGTGGTATATTTCGATAGCCCGTTCGGGGGGGCTAAGCGACACCATGGCGACATCTTATACAATGTGGTGACGAAGGCGGGCGAAAAGGGGCGTGATGCTGGGTGGGCGGATCCTGACTGCGGTTCTGACCATGGTCGCGCTGTCCTGCGCCACGCCCGCGATGTCACTGGATCCCGCTCTTTCAATCTCTCAATACAAGCATACGCGATGGACGGTCGATGACGGCTCGCCCGCACCGATCAGTGTCCTGGCGCAAGACCAGAGTGGTTTTCTCTGGATCGGAGCGCGCGACGGCTTGTTCCGCTTTGACGGAATAAGCTTCGAGAAGATCCTTCCGCAAAAACAGATTGGCGATCGGCGCTGGGTGACCGCATTAATGGTCGCCCGCGACGGGAGCATCTGGGTTGGCTATGCTGAAGGCGGCATTGCGCGATACGTGGGAGGTTGCCTGCGCGATGCGGGATTGCTCAACCCAACACAAAACGTCCAGCAACTGATCCAGACGCGCGACGGCGCAATCTGGGGTTTACTCGGCCGAAGCGAAAAGCCGCTGGTGCGCTTTACAAATGGGCGCTGGGTAGATGTCGGGCCAGAATCGGGGCTACCCGCCCAACAGGGCTTCGGGCTTCTTGTCGCGCGTGATGGAACATTGTGGTTCAGCGCCTCGAAGGCCGTGTACTTTCTGCCCCCCGGATCACACCGGTTTCAACAAAGTACAGTTCAGCCAGTTGGCAATGGGGCATTGTCGGAAGATCGAGGCGGCAATATTTGGCTTGACGATCAGGTCAGTGCTAAAGTGATCAACGCGGCATCATCGACGGCCAATCCCTACCCCGTACCCGCTGGCCAGCGCGGTCGCAGGGCGATTTTCGACCGCGACGGCAATCTGTGGGGCAGCTCGGACAGCGGTGTTTTCAAAATCCGATTGCCGGACCCGCGGGGTGAGCGGACCGCGGCGGCTGCGGCTGCGAAAGTCGATCGGTTGGACGCCCTCGCATCGCTAACATCGGATTCGTCTAAGACCGTCTTTGAAGATCGCGAAGGTGTCATCTGGGTTGCTACAAAGTTAGGGCTGGACCGCTTCCGAAAGGTGTCGATCGTTACCGAACCTACGCTGGTAAAGGTTCCACAGTGGGGGGACGTGCTGCTCGCGGCTGCGAATGGCGACGTGTTCTTTGGCCAAGATGACGGCGTCTTTCGGGCAAGGCCCCGCCGGAAGCCGGAACGAATACTCGCCGGCGCCGGGGATACAGAGGCGATGTGCCAAGCCCCTGACGGAACGATCTGGATGATCATGCAGCGTTCTATCGTTCGGTTCCGTGGGAGCATCGCGGGGGAGATTGGAAAACCCGCGACGCGGCAGGCGATCATCGATTGCGCGGTCGGCAGGGACGGCACGCTATTTCTGACGGCAGGCGAAGGACTTTATCAACGGGTGAATGACGAATGGCGTCTTCACAGCGTGACGCAGGACGACCAGACTGGCGGTGCTATGCCAATCGTCACGCTGCGCAATGGCAAGCTTTTAACGTATATATCTAGTCAGTCTCTGCGAACTTTTGATCCACCGCGCTTCACCGACACCGTGCTGGCTCGGGCTGCCGCTCTACGCCAACTCCGTACTATCCAAGAAGAGCCCGATGCAATCTTTTTGGGAGGCGGTTTCGGGCTTGCCCGCTGGCGTGAAGGTCGCATCAACTTTCTAAGCGGAAGCCGTCAGCCCGCAGTTGACCACACAACCGGCGTGGTGAGGACGCCCCAAGGTGATACTTGGATAGTTTCGCGTTCCGGAATCAGCCGCTTCGCGACCTCCGATCTCGACCGCGCGTTCGACCGGCCCGGCTATCTGCCGCGCGCGATCACCTATGATTTTCGTGACGGGCTGGCCGGGATCGCACATATCTATGGCAAGCGCGATGCGGTCCGCGGGGGCGACGGTCGACTGTGGTTCGCCACCACCTCTGGTACGGTATGGATCGATCCGTTGCGGTTGCCCCGCAATCTGCTCCCGCCGCCCGTCGTCATCACCATGCTTAACGCCGATGGAATAGCCCACCGCGATCCGAAAACGTTCGTCGCAAAACCTGGAACGCGGAGAATCGCGATCGATTTTAACGCACTGAGTTTGGCCATACCTGAGCGCGTTCGCGTTCGGTATCGACTTGAGGGCGTAGAGGATCGCTGGATCGACTCGGGGTCCGTGCGGCGCGCCTATTACTCTAACCTTCGTCCTGGAAATTACCGTTTTCGCGTTATCGCCGCAAACGAGGACGGCATCTGGAACCGGACCGGCGCAACTTTGGTGTTGACCGTCCGGCCCACCTTTTTTCAATCAGCATATTTTCTTGCCCTTTGTAGCGCGGCTTGCCTGCTGCTGCTATGGACCGCTTATTCGCTGCGCGCGCGCCAATTGACGTCACGCGTGCGCGATCGGCTGGAGACCCAGCTATCAGAGCGCGAGCGGATCGCCCGGGAGCTGCACGATACGCTTCTGCAGGGGTTTCAGGAGTTAGGTCTGCGTTTTCAATCGGTCGCCAATCGGATGCCGTCAGACAGCGCGTTGAAAGGGTCAATCGTAGAAGCACTCGAGGATGCGGAGAGCGTCCTGACCGAAGGTCGCAGCCGCGTGAGCGGCCTCCGCGGGACGCGAGACGACGCAGATCTTGCAGTCGAGATTGCGGAGGCTGCAGCAAAGCTGGGAGGCGACCCAATAGTCCCCATTTCAGTCACAGTGGAGGGCCAAGCCCGGCCGCTGATTCCGCTGGCCCGCGAGGAATTGTTGTGGATCGCCGTGGAGGCCATTCGCAACGCCGTTCAACATTCGGGCTGCAAGCGAATTGATGTTGTGCTGCTTTATGATCGACAATTGCAACTGGCCGTCAGGGACAACGGTCGGGGTTTAATGGAAGAGGTGGCCGCCGCCGGGGCGCTTCCCGGCCATTTCGGCTTGGTCGGCATGCGGGAGCGCGCAACACGGGCGTGCGGAAAGTTCACCCTTCTCAGTCTCCCGGGAGCCGGGACCGAGATTTACGTCACAGTGCCTGGGCGATTGGCCTATTCCGTTTCTCGGTCTAGGGAATAGCTCATTATGTCTACTTTGCCGCAACCCCGCCTTATCCGTGTCATGACGGTTGATGACCATCCCGCGCTGCGCGATGGCGTGGCGACGATGCTTGAGCACGAGCCGGATATGACGGTGGTTGCCGAGGCAGCAGATGGGGCGGAGGCAATCACTGCCTTCGAGGCGGCAAAACCTGACATAACGCTTATCGACCTCCAGATGCCAGTCATGAATGGGCTGGAAGCAATCATTCGGATCCGCGCCATTGCCCCTATGGCCCGGATCATCGTACTTACGACTTATGCTGGCGACGTCCAGGCGGTACAGGCGCTGAAGGCGGGCGCGGCGAGCTACTTGCTGAAAAGCACGCTACGGCGCGAACTGCTGGACGCAATCCGCGCGGTCCATGCCGGAAGACGCTACCTGCCCCCCGACATCGCGCAAGAGATAGCGCTCCACTCGGCCGACGATGTGCTGACACAGCGCGAAGTCAGCGTCCTGCAACTCGTCGCGCAAGGCAAATCGAACAAGGTGATCGCGTGGGAGCTGTCGATCTCCGACGATACGGTGAAGGCGCATCTACGCAGCATCTTTGCAAAACTCGACGTCAACGACCGGACCCATGCGGTCACGGTGGCGCTGCGACGCGGGGCGATCCAGCTCCGCTGACTGAGTGCCGTGCGGCGCTCGCGTTATCATATGGCTTCTAACGACAGCTACCTTCGGCAGGCGGTGCGGCAACCCTACATCACGCGTAGCGGCGCGCGCATCGACAGCGCCAAACCATAGGAAATTGAGCATGCACGATCGTCTCAGGGGCAAAGTCGCCGTTATCACCGGGGCGTCAAGCGGCATCGGCCTGGCTAGCGCTAAGGTTTTCGCCGACGAAGGCGCTACAGTCTTCATCACCGGGCGCCGGCAGGGCGTGCTCGACCAAGCAGCCAAGGAGATCGGTCGCGGCGCAATCGGCGTCCAGACCGACTCCGCCAATCTCGATGAACTCGACCTGCTCTACGATAAGGTGCGCAAGGAAGCGGGCCGGATCGACATCCTGTTCGCCAACGCTGGTGGCGGCGGTTTGCTGCCGCTCGGCGAGATCACCGAGGAGCAGGTCGACGACACGTTTGGCCGCAACGTCAAGGGCGTGATTTTCACCGTGCAGAAGGCGCTGCCGCTGATGGGGAAAGGCGGCTCGATCATCCTGACCGGCTCGACTGCCGGGTCCAGGGGCACGGCGGCGTTCAGCGTTTATTCTGCATCGAAGGCCGCCGTCCGCAACCTGGCGCGCAGCTGGGCGGTCGATTTGAAAGGGACCGGCATCCGTGTGAACGTGGTGAGCCCGGGCCCGGTGCGCACGCCCGGGCTGATCGGGCTGGCCGGCGACGACGCCGCGCGTCAGCAGGATTTGCTCGATCATTTCGCCACCTTCATCCCGCTGGGCCGGGTAGGTGAAGCCGAGGAAATTGCCAAGGTTGCGCTCTTCCTCGCCTCAGACGATGCAAGCTTCGTGAACGGCTCCGAGCTGTTCGCGGATGGCGGGACGGCGCAAGTCTGACCCGCGGGTGCCCGGCTGTGTTCGCCCCCCGCAGCCGGGCGCCCATTACCATCGAAATGGGAAGCTAAGGACACGGTGGAGAGTGAATGATGGTAAACATCCATGCTCGGTCGGCCGCAGCAGCAGCGGCTTTGTTCTGTGGCGCTGTGGCGATTGCGGGATCGCGCGCGCCGACCATTGCGTCGCCCGTTTACGGCGTAAGCATTCCTGCGGGGTATCGCCTGTGGCAGGTCGCCGGCGTCGCGCACGAAGCGGACGGTCTCAATGATATCCGGGTCATTCTCGGCAACGACATAGCCATGAAGGGCTTTCGTAGCGGACACAGGCCGTTTCCCGACGGCGCGATCATCGCGCGCGTCGCGTGGAAACTGGTCCCGTCGGCGCGCAACGACGCGATCTTCGGCAAACCCCAGTCCTTCATCGCCGGCGATCCGACCAACGTACAGATCGTGGCCAAGGACAATCGGAAATATGCCGCAACGGGCGGGTGGGGCTATGGCCAGTTCGAAAATGGCAACGCCAATCCCGACGCTGCGCTCATCAAGACTTGCTTTGCTTGCCACGCCCGATTGCCGGCCGCCGACGATTTCATCTTTACGTCCTATGCCCGCTGATCGACGTGGCAATGCCATGTCAGCATTCGACCGAATCCATCTTACTGATATCGGCGCACGTCAAGGACGGGTTTCATAACGCTGGGCAAGCGAAGCGTGATGACGGTGCCGACGCACAGCTTGCTTTCGAGCTCCGCCACGCCGCCGGCCGCCCGCGCGAACTCGGCCACCATGGCCAAGCCGAGCCCCGAACCCTCGCCGGCCGCGCGCGTCGTGAACTTCGGCTCGAAAGCCCGGGCTGCGATTTCGGGCGACATACCGCAACCGGTATCGGCGATCCGCAGGACGGCTAGCGGCAGGCCTTCGAGTGCGTCGATCTCCCGCACGGCGGTGATCAGGATGCGGCCGCCGCCCGGCATCGCCCGGCGTGCGTTGACGACAATGTTCAGGATCGCGTCGGCAAGCGCGTCGGGATCGCACAGCACGTCCGGCACGTCATCATGCACACGGTAATCGATCAGGATGTTCGAAGCGGATGCCAGCAGCGCTAGCTCGGGCAGAGCGGCCAGCCGCTCTGCGATCGACACCCGGCACGTGGTATCGGTGCGCTCCGGGGTCGTATCGACGAGCCTTCGGCTCAGGCGGCCGGCGCGATCTAATGCCAATCGTGCGAAGCCAAAGACTTCGTTAAGCGCGCTCGAGGCATCTGCGTGGATCGCTCGGTGAATAAGGTTGAGCGCGCTCTCGATCACCTGGAGCTGATTGCACAGATCGTGGGCCGTTTTCGCGGTCGCGCCACGGTCTTCGCGCCGCGCGTGCGCGCTTGAAGGCTGCGCGCTGATTTCGGCCCGTTCGCTCATCTCTGTTCTCGCCGATCGCTTGGAAATAATTACTGGCTATCCCGCTGGGTCGGGGTCCGCGAATTAGATTACATTAGCTGAAGCTAGGGGGTGCCGCTGGGGCTCCAACTGGTTCAGATGACGAGGGCGCCGCCTATGCCTGTCTGCCATCATTCATGTCGCGGAGCGCAGCGGCAACCTGGGTGACCCGCGCGCCTTGGAAACGGGCAACGGCAAGGTCGGTGGGTGACGGGGCCTTCGCGGTGTTGGAGGATACTGACGACGCGCCATAGGGCGTTCCCGCCTCGAACAGGATAGGGTCGGCATAGCCGGTCGGCACGATGATCATGCCGAGATGCGCGGCCGGCGCGTAGAGCGACAGAATCGTCGTCTCGTTGCCTCCGTGCGTGGTGGACGACGATGCGAAGGCCGATGCGGCCTTGCCGTTGAGGCGGCCTTGGAACCACAGTCCACCGAGGCTGTCGATGTACGCCTTGAGCTCGGCGGCCGGCGCGCCGAAGCGGCTCGGCGATCCAAAGATGATTGCATCCGCCCATACCGCATCGGCCTCGCTGGGTGCCTCATAGCGCTTGTTCATTGCTTCAGCGGCCTCGCGCCAGCCCGGCGAGCGCGCCATAACGTCGTCGGCGACAAATTCGCGGGCGCGACGCAAGCGAACATCCGCGCCCGTCTCCAGGGCACCGAGCGCCACATCATTGGCCAGCGCTTCGGTGACGCCGGTGCGGGAGTAGAATACCACGAGAACCCGTGGGGTGACATGTTCAGACATCGCAAATCCTCCGGTAACGGGGAGTCAACAAGCACGCTGGCCTCGGATGCGGGGCCAGCACCACTCGTCAGCGTTCCTCGGCGGCGCGCTCGATCATCTTGGCGACTTCGTGCGGATGCGAGATCATCACGACGTGCGAGGCACCGGCGACTTGCACCGCCTCGCGAGCCTTGGCCCGCTTGGCCATGAAGGCGTGCAGCGCCGCCGGGATGTTGCGATCGAGTGACCCCCACATGAACCAGGACGGCACACTGGCCCAAGAAAACGCAGCGACGGGTTCGCCCAGCGCCTCTTGCGTCACGGGACGCTGATTGACCGCCATGGGAACGGCGTCTGCCTGCGGCACGTCGGCGGCGAATTGCTTCCAGTAGCGCGCCTGATCGATATACAGGTCGTGTGTGCCGTCCGACAGCAGCACCGGCGGCGCAAGCGTTTCGCCTAGCGTGCCGGTGGGGAACCGGGTGCTGAGCGACACGCCACTTTCACCGACTTCGGGCGCATAGCCTGCGATGAACACCAGCGCCTTCACGTTGTGCACATCGGCGGCGGCGACCGAAATGACTTCGCCGCCATAGGAATGGCCGACCAGCACGACCGGCCCTTTGACGCTCTTGACGAGCGTCGCGATATAATTGGCATCGCCCTTCACGCTGCGTAGCGGATTGGCCGCAGCGATGACCGGATAACCGTCGCGCTTGAGATCAGTGATCACGCCGTTCCAGCTCGAGGCCCCCGCAAAGGCTCCATGAACAAGCACGATAGTGGGCTTTGGTGCAGGGGCTTGCTCGCGTGCCACCGCAGGGCCGGTCGATGCCATCGCGAGCGCGGCGATAAAGGACGTTGTCATAAGGCAGAAGCGCATCGGTCATTCCTTCAATCGGTGAAGCTGGGCGCCGGAACTGACGTTCAGCGTCGGCCTCCCCGATATGGATGCGAAGGCTGGCAAGGTCTCGTTAGAGCATGTGAGCCAATGGCATATCGCGTCGGGAAGTGCTGGGAGCGATGCGTCCCGGATATAGCCGATAGACCCTCTTCAGGTTCATGCCCTTACCCTCTGGCTGAGCAGGATCGCCAGGCGCCGATAGCCGAACCGGCGACGCTCGTTCGCGATCTCACGCATCCGCTCGCGGACAGCATCGTCCTTCCCGCGAAGCGGCTCATATTGCCATGCCGACCGGTTGACCCCGATCAGCCTGCAGGCGCGACGCTCAGAGAAGCCGTGATCGGCCATCAGCTTCCTCACCGCAGTGTAGCGCTCTGCAGACCGGGTCAGTTTTTTCCCAGCAGATCCTTCAGTGCCGACACGTCCAGCATCGACTCCGCCAGCAGCTTTTTCAGCCGCCGGTTCTCGTCTTCCAACGCTCGCAACCGTGCCGCGTCGGACACCGTCAGCCCGCCGTACTTCGACTTCCAGTTGTAAAAGGTCGCAGCGCTGATCCCGTGCTTCCAGCACAGATCGGACGTCTTCACGCCCGCCTCATGCTCGCGCAGCACACCTATGATCTAATCTTCAGTAAATCGGCTTCGCCGCATCACTCGTCTCCATCTGACGAGCTAACTTACCAATGGCGTTATATTACTTCTGATGAGCAGGTCAGCGTCCAAAAAGTAGGACCTATCCAGTTTCAATACCACACTGATTTGGCGCGATTTACGTTGGCATTCTATCGCTAAATAAGCGCCGCTCGGGATCCCGCTTGACCCTATTTATCACAAATCTTCCAAGGCCTTACCGGCAACACTGCAGGGACCCCGCTTTGGACGCCGATCCACACCAGTCCGCATCGGATCCACACCCCGGGGGGCGACGGATGAACTCTCGGGCCTGATGTCGCGCAGAAGACGCGCGCGCTACAGGTCTGGCTGTCATGTTCCTCGGACGCCACGCATCCATCAGAACGCCAATAGGACGTTGCCTGTCTTCGTTGCCGCACCTACCGCGGAGATGGCGTCGCCAAGCGCATCCGCATTGAAGATGCTGTGGTCGGCGAACAATTCTGGCATCTGGAGACCGATGTCGATTGCAGTCTGCTGGTCCGCGACCTGATCTTCAGGCGTCGTGTCTTGTGCCCATGTGCCAATCGTCACACCCACAAGAGAAAGCCCCTTAGCCGAAAACAGAGTTAGATCCGCCGGCGCGTCTCCCAGCAGCCCGTAGGAAACCATGCGGCCGTGCATTGCAAGGAGGCTTCCAATCTCCCCAACCATCGCGCCGCCGACTCCATCCAGCACTAGCGGAATGTGGTTGTCCGATGCATCGCGCACTTGAGATTGCCAACCGGATAAGCCGGTGTCGATGATCTGCCCGCCGGGAAGTTTATCAATAAGCCGCGCCGCGCTTCTCGAAGATCGGACAAGACGGATCGGCGCTATTCCCTCCTTCAGTGCAAGTACCGTCAAAAGCATGCCGACCGCCGATGACGCTCCGGTTTGAACGATATGGCGCGGCTTTGCGGGAAGCCCACTCAGCGCCGTCCGCAACACGTGGCGCGCAATGATCGTGTTGATGAGGACCTGAGTCGCGAGCTCGTAGGTCAGTTCATCGGGCAACGCGACCAACGCGTTAGCCGGCACAACCGCGTAGGTTTGCCACGCACCCGGCGCAAAGAACGCTACCCGTGCACCAACTACCAGTCCAACGCCCTGAAGCGCTCCTGGCGCGGCATCAACGATTACCCCGGCCGCTTCAAGCCCCGGAACGCTTGCGTCCGGCATGAGCTCGGTCGGGT
Organism: Sphingomonas sp. UYP23; assembly: GCF_054059235.1. Lineage (NCBI taxonomy): Bacteria > Pseudomonadati > Pseudomonadota > Alphaproteobacteria > Sphingomonadales > Sphingomonadaceae > Sphingomonas > Sphingomonas sp. UYP23. The sequence continues at coordinate 4,338,898 of NZ_JBSSBX010000001.1, read as the reverse complement.
CAGAATACTTGGCGGCCACAAGCTGCAGGTCGCCGGGATGGATCATGCTGCGCACGACGCGGACTAAAACCTCACCTTCTTCCAGCGACCTTGTACGAACATCCTCTTCGACTTTTAGGACGGTATGAGGATCTCCATATCGGTAGTGGACAATACGACGACCCCGCTCAAACGTGGGTGCGGACATTCCGATCTCCTTTGCTTTAATTGTGAAATGAGAAGAATTTTGACGCGCGACAAGATGCCGGAAGTATTGGATGACCGGCTCTCATGCCTCATGCCGGCTATAGCGATACCTTCTATGCCCGAGACGAAGTGCATTTTGGCCCCAAGTTCGACGATCATGATGGCCAAGAGATAGGCTCAGCTGACACTATTGCCCTGCCGCCAAAGGCGGCTAACGGCAGCGCTACCGGCCGAGAAAATCTGTTGAGCCGCTCGCGGCGATTGATACATCCTGCGTTTCGAAGAGCCTGCTGGCCAGGTCGATCATCACCTCGTCGGCAGCATCGAGACCGCCCCGCGCCCACGCCGCCAGGATGCGCTTTGTACCGGCATACGCTTGAGTGGGTCCGTGCCCCAGTCGCACAGAAAGCGCGTCGGCCTGTTGCCCCAAAGAATTGCGGTCTGCAACTGTCAGAACGCCAAGCTTTGCCAGATCGGATGCAGGGATGGTTTCAGAGAGCAGGACGGATCTGCTGGCGGCAGCTATACCAATTCGCGCCGCGAGGCGCTGGGCTCCTCCCGCTAGGGGCAGAACGCCGTAATCGGCCTCCAGAAAACGGAATTGCGCATCGTCGGCGGCGATCAGAAAATCGCACCGCAGTGCGAGCTCGAACCCTCCTCCCATCGCCCTACCTTGCACAACAGCAATGGTGGGAACGGGCAGTCGCTCTATGGTTTCGTACGTCTGATTGATCGTTCGAATGAGCGCGCGGATCTGTGCCTTATCCTTGTTGGCAAAGAGATCCGGATGACCCCCGCCGCAAAAATCCGAGCCAGTCGCACGAAGGGTCACCACCCTCGCGTCGCTATCGCCTGCATCCGCCGCTGCTTGGGCTAGATCGCTTACAAACGCCTGGTCGATCAAATTATAGGCGCCATTATCGATTGTAATGCTGCCAACTTCGCCGGACGACGAGAAATTTACGACAGGCATAAAAACCTCCGATTTATATACCGCGAGCGGCGTTTCCGAGCGCCTAGCTGTTCTTCTTCAATTGCTACTTCGACAAGTGAGATATTATAAGATCTCGCAAATCATCCGGAAAAGGATGTAACGAATCCGGCTTTTTAGTCATGTGCTAGTCGACGGCCCGCTTTAGCGCGGTTTGCCACGGATCTGAACTTGCCCCTGCCTGACGTCTCCCTTGGCTGATAGGAATCGATCAGCAGAGGGATATTTGCATGAAGGACGGAGTGAGGGCGCGCTACACGCTTGAGTTCAAACAGGAAGCAGTGCGGTTGGTGCGGGGCGGAGAGACGCTGGCGTCAGCGGCGCGGACGCTGGGCTAGCTGCCTCGCTCGGAGCGGGGTCTCGCTTTGGGCGCCGATCCACAGCCAGCACCGGCGTCTTGCCGCGCCTAACGCTATGCGATGGGCCCCGTACCGGTGCAGCCGGATTTGTTGGAACGATCTGGCCCGTAACCAGCCAGTCGAACATATGCCGTACGCCGGCAAGGCGCTGCTTGACGGTCGGCACGCTCACCTCGCGCCCAACCTGCTCCACTCACGCCGCGATATGCATCGGCTGAACGCCTTTGATCGACGCCACGCCTTGTGCATCGCACCAGTCTAAAAGTTCGCCGGCCGCGCGCGCATAGCCGGTTGCGCGAACAAAAGCCTTGATCGACGATCCCGTGCTAAGCAGTACGCGGATCGTCTCATCGGCATCCTGACGCCGCTTGAAGCCTTCTTATTGCCGCCGCTCGGCACAGGTGAGGGGTTCTGCATCGGGTTGCGCTGCTGCGAGTGCCTGACGGATGGCACGCATGGATTTACGGACAGCGTCGAGGAACGCCTGGCTCGCGTTCTCCATCAAATGCCAACGATCGGCAATCTGTAGGGCGCCTGGCAAGGCACGCGCAGCCGCATGCCGGTAGCCGCCACCGCGATCACGCGAGACGATACGAACCTCTGATCGGGCCCTGAGCCACGCTTCCACGGTGTCGACGCCGCGATTGGGAGCAGATCGACAATGCATCGGCGCTCAAGATCGCAGACGACCGTTCCATATCGCTGCCCCGCTTCCATGCCCAGTCTTCAATGCCAATGATCGTTGGCTTTACTTGAGCGTGGACGGCAGCAGTTCGGGCAGATCGAAACCGGCGAGCGGGATCGCCCCGTGATCAATATCTGCCCGGCCGCGATCTCAACTTTGTCGACCACTAACCCTGCCGGGGCGATAGATTTTCGAAAACCTTTCCATCCATGGCGATATCCTCCTTCGGAGAACTCGCTTGTATCGACGCGCTTGCACCAAAAGTGAGTCAGAGCCCTGCGTCGACGCCTATCCACACGAATGGACCGCATAAACGAAAGCGCAGGCGCCACGATCAACCTCGGTGGCGAGCATCTTGACGGTAACGATTCACCGCGCTTGCAACTTTCTGGCGAGGTTCTAATCTTGATGTCGCGGTGGCGATTGCCAGCGTCGAGGCGTGAGAACCTCGCTTGAGTAGCGGATACCGTACTGCGATGCAGCCGGGTGGCCGACGCATATGTCCAGGTCGCTTGCGACTAAAAGCGTCGGCGCGTGTCTCAAGCATGTTCTCAACACCCGGCTTCTGCCGGCTTCGCCTCGCTTTCAGGCGGAACCATCATGCGTAAACTTCCCTGCAGCAGAACTTTCGCATCGCCCATGCGATCGGCCGGCGGGCAGGTGATCTCGTGCGAGTGAAATATGAGGCGGCTGCCGCCACCACGGTATCTATATTGTCGGAGGCCGACCCGATCCCGCCCGATGATCGGGCGGCGGAACCGCGTAGGGCAACTTCGTCGCTCGAGGCGCTTTATCGGTCGCAGGCGCCACGACTGCTCCGATTCTTCGCGCGTAAGTCCGATCGCCAAGATGCCGGCGATCTTTTGCAAGAATGCTTCGTCCGGCTCGCATATTCAGAACAGGTCCGAAGCGCCCCGCCGGATCAGCCGGAAGCCTATCTAACTCAGATCGCTACCAATATCCTTCGCAATCGGGCGCGGACGGCTTTTCATCGGTCGATTGCCCACTACGAGGTCGATGACGCTCTTATTCCTCTGCCGATCGATCCAATCGAGACGCTTGAAGCGCGCGACATGCTAAATAGACTACAGGCCGCTATGCTCAGGCTCGGCCCGAAGACTCGCGAGATTTTTATGGCTCATCGCTTAGACGGCGCGACGTACGTCGAGATTGCCGAGAGGACTGGCCTGAGCGTCAAGGGCGTAGAGTGGCATATGTCAAAAGCGCTTACCCATATCCACCGCACCTTGGGCTCGCATCTATGATCGATGAGGGCGGCGATCTTCACGCGACCCGTGCGGAAGAAGCTTTGTCGTGGCTCAATCGACTAAGGTCGTCGCGGAATCTTGACGATCAGGCGGCGTTTGAAGCGTGGTTCGGCGCCGATCCTGCGAATGCCGACGCCTATGAGACTGCGCTTGCCCGCTGGGACGAGATGGCACGCGTCGCAACAACGCCAATAGGCAAGTCCCGACAGCATTTTTATGCGGTCACTAGACGACGTCAGCACGGCTATGCGATGCTTGCGGCGGCGGCGGTGGCCCTATTTGCTCTTCTTGGTGTCGGCGGACTATCTGGGGATTCTGGCACCGTATCTGCAGCTTATGCTAGTCGGCTCGGCGAAATCCGTACCGTGAGGCTGCCAGACGGGTCGCGTGTAACGCTCGACACCGACACCGTCCTGACGGCCGCCTTCACGGCAGGCAAGCGTCATTTACTTCTGGTTCGCGGAAGAGCCCGCTTTGACGTTGTAAAAGACCCAAGCCGTCCCTTCGTCATACGCGCGGGCCTGAACTCGGTGACTGCTACCGGCACCGTGTTCGACGTCGGCGTGTTCCCAGGCAGCGTTTCCGTGGTCTCGCTTAGCGGTTCCGTCGATGTTCGCAGCGTTGGTCAGGCGTTGTTAAGACATATTGCCGCAGGGCAGAGTGTAACGATATCGCCGACCACCGACATCAACCGACTGTCAGAAACCGCGGATTTGCGATGGGTAAGTGGCATGTTGTCGTTTGAAAACGCGCGACTTTCTGACGTGATCGAAGCATCCAACCGATATACCGCAAAAAAGATCATCACGTCGGATCCTAAGATCCAAAGCTTGCCCTTCACGGGCACATTCCGCCCGAAAGAGACCGATGCGCTGGCACGCATGCTAGCTACGACGTTCCGTCTTTCACTGACCCGAGATGATCGCGACAACTATGTGCTGGTAAGCGGCGGTTCCTAACTTGATCCTCGGTTGAATAAATTCCCAGGGGATCGGTTGCCTTGGGTGTCAACGCCCCTGAACGATGCCGAATTCGGTGCATCGCCAAAAGGGGATCATCTGTGGGGGAATTCCGATTTGCACTGGCGGCAGCGTCTACGTCGCTCGGCACGATAGCATTACTGATGACGACCGCTCCAGCGGTCGCACGTGATGCCGACCACCGCACCTATCATCTTCCCGAACAGTCGCTTGCTGACGCCCTCCGTGCCGTCGCCGTGCAGACAGGCCGCAATGTCGTTGCGCCCGCTGACCTTGTCGAAGCAAAGCGCGCGCCCGCGCTAGACGGAGATTTTTCGATCAAGGCGGCGGTTTCGGCATTGCTGGCAGGCACCGGGCTGCGCGCGAAGTCGGTTGCAGGCGGCGTTGTCATCCAGCGTGTCGATAGGTCACCGCCGGGTGCGCTGCCGAACGACGAAGCCGCTTCGGATATCGTCGTCACCGGTTCTCGCATTCGCGGTGCTCCAGTCGCATCGACCGTCATCACCCTCGGTCGTGACAGTATAAGGAGTGCCGGCCAAGCAAATCTCGCCGACGTCGCGCGCACCTTGCCGCAAAGCTTCGGCGGCGGTCAAAATCCCGGGATCGGCTTCGACGTCCCGGAGGCAAACGGCGCCGATGTGGGCGGCGGGTCTTCGATCAATCTGCGCGGTCTCGGCAGCGATGCGACGCTGACGCTGCTCGATGGTCACCGCCTGTCCTACAGCGCCGCCAAGCAAAGTGTCGACATCTCGGCCATTCCGTTCGGCGCGGTTGATAGGATCGAGATCGTGCCGGATGGCGCGTCGGCGCTGTTCGGCTCGGATGCCGTCGCGGGCGTCGTCAACGTCATCTTGCGCCATGATTTCGACGGGCTGGAGACCGGCGCGCGGGTCGGAGCGGCGACCGATGGCGGCCTTTTTCAACAGCAATATGATGCGACAGCGGGGAAGCAATGGGAGTCGGGCGGCGCACTAATTGCTTATGAATATGCCAGCAACACTCAGATCGAAGCACGTCAGCGCGACTATGCGGCGGGTCGCTCGCCCGGCCTGACGCTCTATCCAAGCTTGCGCCATCATAGTGCGGCGCTGGTTGCTCATCAGGACATTGCGCCCGGATTGACGTTCGCGCTCGACGGGCTGTTCAACCAGCGCTGGGCCGACCAGACTTTCCCCCTCAACTTTGCAGGCGATCTCTCGATCAGTCGCGGTAGGTCGTTCACGATCGCGCAGTCCTTTGGCCTTGCACCATCAGTCACGTTGGCCTTGCCGGCAGAATGGCAGGCGTCGCTCTCAGGTAGCTATGGTCGGGATCGTGTCACTTATGGCGGGGAATTGTTCTTCGGCACGACGCGCGTCGATCCGGGGAGCGGAACGTACCGCAACCGCGAGCAAAATGTCGAGCTATCCGGCAACGGGCGGCTGCTCAGCCTGCCCGGTGGAACAGCCAAACTGGCATTCGGGGCAGGGTATCGTCGAACCGCGTTCGCGCGCGTCACGGGGTCCGTCAGTCAGGATATCGACCGAGCGCAGAGCAGTTATTATGCCTTCGGGGAACTCAGCCTTCCGCTGATTTCCTCTGCACAGGGCATCGCGTTCGTCAATCAGCTAAGCCTGAGTGCCGCCGTTCGTTATGAGCGCTACCCCGGCGTCGGCAAGGTCGCTACGCCAAAGCTTGGACTGATCTACGCACCGACCCCGGATTTTGACATCGAGGCGAGCTGGGGACGCTCGTTCCGCGCCGCGACCCTGTATCAGCAATATCAGCCGCGATCGGTGTATCTGGTCGGTGCCTCGTCCGTCGGGGGTAGCGCAACGGTGCCCGGTACGACCGCGTTGCTCGTCGTCGGCGGCAATACGGCGCTCAAGCCCGAACGATCGTCGAATTGGTCGGCGACCCTCGATCTGCATCCGCGCGCTATCGAGGGCCTGAAGCTCGAACTCAGCTATTTCTCGGTCGATTATGCCGATCGGATCGTGACCCCGATCGCCTTCACCTCGACCGCTCTGAGCGATCCCGCCAATGCCAGCTTCGTGGCGCGAGCGCCGAGCGGTGCCGCCCAAGCGGCGATCATCGCGGGCGGTGCCTCCTTCACCGACATTACCGGTGGTGCGGGCTATGATCCGACCCGGGTCATAGCAATCGTCGACAATAGCAGCGTCAATGCCGGTCGCCAGCGCGCACATGGCATCGATGCCTTGGCAAATTACAAGACGAAACTCGGCGCAAACCGTCTTAACCTGACGCTGAACGCAAGCTATCTCGTCAGCGACCAGCGGATCATCGCGACGCTTCCAGTCACGCAGCTGGCCGGTATCCTCTACAATCCACCGCATCTGCGCGGCCGGGCCGATCTCCTGTGGGAACGCGGACGTTTCGGCCTCGACACCACGGTCAATTTTATCGGATCGGTGCGCGACTCGCGCTCGACGCCTGCCGTGCATGTCGCAGGCATGATGCCGATCGACCTGACGGCACGCTATCGGGGTAAAGATGGCAAGGGGATTTTCGGCGGGATCGACATCACGCTGTCCATCCAGAACGTGCTCAACGACAAGCCGACGCCGATCGCAACATCGTTATTCTACGACACCCCCTACGATTCGACCAACTACTCGCCGTTCGGCCGCGTCATCAGCCTCTCGGTCACGAAGAAATGGTGAGCCGCCACGTCTTGGTGCTCGCTGCGATCACCACGTTGGTCGTCGCAAGACCTGCGTTCGCCGCTTGCGGAGACATCTTGCCCGCGCCTGTCCCCTCCGGCGCGATGCGCGATATCACACCGCACGATCTCGCAACGCTTCGCGACATCGGCCATCCCGACGCCGAAGACGACGAAACCAGTCCGATCGCGATTTCGCCAGACGGTCGACACCTGAGTTTCGTGATCAACCGGGGAGATCCCGACAACAATACGATCTGCCGTGCCCTGGTCATCGTGGCACTCGACGGTCGATCCGCGCCGCGCGTGATCGACCGGGGCGGGGAACTGCCGCTGGTGAAGGGGGTCTACCGCGGCATGTACGTCACCACCGGTTTCCCCGATGTGGTCGTGCCAGCCTGGTCACCCGATGGGCGGTGGGTCGGGTATCTGAAACGGCTTCAGGATCGCACGCAGGTTTGGCGGGCAAAGACAGACGGCACCGGTGCCGAGCCCATCACGAGCGCTGCGAGCGACGTCGAGGCGTTCACCTGGTCCGCCGATGGCCAAAGCGTGATCTACACCAGTCGACCGGGTGTCGTCATCGGCGAGCGGCGGCTCGATACGGAATCCCGTAGCGGCTATCTCTATGACGACCGTGTCAGCCTCGACGTGACGTCGCGTCCAAGTCTGAAAGCGTCGGATGTCCCGCTCGTCGCGTCGGTCGTCGATCTGGCGTCGGCGCGCGTCCATGTGGCAGGCGCGGACGAGCGGGCCCTTCTATCGCCCACAGCGCCAGCCGGTAATCCGGTCTACCGCACGACCAAGTCGACAGACGGCGACTATGCCTGGACAGAGCCATCCGGCAATAATCCGCTTGGACCAAACCGACTATGGGTCACGCGTCGCGCAGGGGCACGAACGCTGTGCAGCAACAAGGCGTGCCACGGCGGCATCCTGAATATCTGGTGGGATGCCAAAGCTCGGACCCTGGTGTTCCTGCGCCGCGAGGGCTGGAACAAGGAAGAGACCGCGCTGTATCGGTGGACGCCAGACAGCGGCAACATCGCATCAATCTTGCGGACGAAGGACAGTTTGATCGGCTGCACGCGCACTGCAGACCTGCTTTTGTGTGGACGCGAGAACGCGACGACACCGCGTCGCCTGGTGGCAATTGATCTCTCGACTGGCACCGACCGGTTGCTATTCGACCCAAACCCCGAATTTGCGCACATCCGGTTGGGATCGGTCGAGCGGTTGCGCTGGAGCAACGATCGCGGTCTGCCCGCCTGGGGTGATTTGGTCTTGCCGCCCGGCTATGACGGCAAGAGCAAGCTGCCGATGGTGGTTGTCGTCTATTTCAGCCGTGGGTTTCTGCGCGGCGGCGTCGGCGACGAATATCCGATTTTCGCTTTGGCAGCGAAAGGCTTCGCGGTCCTGAGCTTCGAGCGGCCGCCGCATATTGCGAGTATCCTTCCAAATATTCGGACATTCGATGACGTCAACGGTGCCGGTCGTCGCGACTGGGCCGAGCGCCGGAACATCCTGTCGGCCGTAACGACCGGGGTCGATCAGGTCATCGCGCGCGGGATTGCGGATCCTGCCCGGGTCGGTCTCACCGGATTGAGCGATGGCGCCGCGAACGTCGCCTTCGCACTCGTCAACACCCGTAAGTTCGCGGCCGCCGCGATCAGCACCTGTTGCGACGAACCCGTCAGTGATCTCGCGCTTGGCGGCATTGCTTGGGCGGACTGGAACCACACTGTCATGGGCTATCCGCGAATCGTCGACGACAATCGAAATTTCTGGAAACCGTTTTCGCTGGCGCAGAACGCCGCAGCGTTGGACACGCCGCTGTTGATGCAATTGGCCGACCGCGAAGCTTTGCTGTCGATCGTGACGTTCACCGCGCTTCGCGAGAGCAATAAGCCGGTCGAGCTGTACGTCTTTCCCGACGAGTACCACAACAAATGGCAACCCGCGCACCGGCTTGCGATCTACCAGCGCAATATCGACTGGTTCTCTTTCTGGCTTCAAAGTGTCGGAAGCAATGCCCCTTCAAAACGCGATCAATTCGCGCGCTGGGACGCGATGCGTCGCAAGCGCGTGGCACCTTCGCCGACAGTCGTGAACTGATCAGTCAGCCTGCGCGCGGCACCAGATTTCCGCGTCCATCAACTGCATGATGCGAACGAAATCATGGCCGCGCGTAGGTCGACGATCATCGAATGCGGTCGCTAGGGCATCGTTATCGATCACGCCGTTCGCCGCCAGGACGCCGTCAAGAAGGCAGCGGCGGATCAATTCCCGATTGGCCTCGAAAATCTCGACGACGAAACTATCGGGCGTGCCCTTGGAGCGCCGCCAAGCAATGTCGGGGGGGAGCGTGGCGGCAAATGCCCGGCGCGCGACCGCGCGGTTGTTGCCCCGCTCGAACCAAAACCAGCTCGGAATGCGCAGACAGGTTTCGATCAACGGCTGCGATACGAGCGGCGACAGGGCAGGGCGGTGACGAAACGGGTCGCCATCCTCGGCAAGTCCTTGAGCTGGTATCAGCATCGCCACATGCGCGACGCGCCCAGGGAGCGTGCCGGACGGCGGAACGCACCAAGAATGAGCAAGCGCTTCGCTCGCGCGCTGCGCCGCGGCGACCGACAGGAAGCGCAGGTCGGGCTTCCACCGATAGGCATTGTCCGGGCGTCGCGCGCGTCGCCAGGCACGATATGCTACCTGCCATGCAGAGGTGTCGGCGAGCTCTGCAATACTCGATACCAACGGCCAGAAATGCGGGCGGCCCGCGTCGTCCAGCAGACAATCGGCAGCTGGTGTCGCGGACTGCAACGAGTTGAAGACATTGTCGCCGCCGCCACCGTCTAGCACGGCATCGCAACCCAGCTCGTCCGATACCTCCGCCGCAAGCGCGAGCGTAGCCTGTTCGAAGCTACGCGCGACCGGTCGCGGCATGTCGGTTGCGGTCGATCGTAGCAGATCGATGCGGGCAAGATCGCCGAAACGTTCGACCAGGGGACACTGTAGGCGATCGGTGACCGCACGCGCAAAGTGGCGTTCGTCGCCTGTCGGATTCGCCGTGGCGACCGTTAGACAAGCGAAATCGCGTCCGGCATGATGGAGGCATGCAGCAAGCGCCGACGAGTCCAGGCCGCCGGACAAAAGAACAAGCGGGCGTCGGTACGCTGCTGTGCGCAACCGAATACTGTACCGCGCCTGATCTGCCAGTCGGTGATCGGCTTCCACGCGATCGTTAAGGCGCGACGCCTTGCCGGTAAATTTCCACGGCGACCACAGTGTCTCCGTTCGCACCATTCCCGCGTTTACGGACAGGCGCACACCACCACGCAATTCCGAAACGCCCTTGAGGCAGGTGTCAGCATTCCGAAAATCCCCTGCGACGAGATGGCGTGCAACGGCATCATAGTCCACCACGCGATCGTAAAGCCCGAGCGCTTCCAGCGTCGGAATGTCGGATGCCGCGCAAAATAGCCCGTCTCTCGAGACGAACAGACACGGCAGATCGCCGAACGGCGCGCGGACGATCGTCACGCCCGCGTCCGTGTCGAAAACGGCAATATAGCCGCCCCAATAGGCGTGGATCAGATGTCGACCCTGGCTGGCCAGCACTGTTGCCTGCGTCTCGGGCTGCAGGTTGGTCAAGGCGTCGGGTACGCCCGGCGTGAACAATGCACCGAACACCACGCCATGTTCGCCAAGCGATATATGGGGACCATCCTGCCGCGCAAAAATCGTAAGGCCTGGCCGGCTCCTGATCAGGCCCAGACCGAACCGCTCAGCCCGACGGATCGCCTCGAGATGGGATGCAGGGTTGGCATCGATCAGGATGGCGTAGCGCGTCATCTCACAAAACCAGGATTGGCGTGAACGCACGCGTGACATCGCGACGCTCGTTGACGATCACGCTGCCGAGCTGAACCCAGCAATGTGCCTTGAAGGGCTGGAGCTTGACCCCGATGAGCAGGTCCGGACGATGGCCCAACGCGATCAGGCGTCTTGCAACGGCGATCGAGCGCGGCAGGCAGCGATCATGCGCCGTGATGATCGACCCGATCCGCTGGAATGCGGCGACGACAGCTCTCGCCTCGCCGTGCGGCTCGCCGGAGGCTTCGCCCTTGCGTCGCTCAGTGCGGCGGAGGACGTAGGCGAGGCCGAACAGGCGAAGTTCGATCGGCACCGCCACCAACTGGATCATCGCTGCACCCAGACTGGATGTCGTGGGAATTATGGTCGGTGCATCGAGCAAGCTCGTCTCTGCGGCCAACGGCGCACTGCACGGCTTTGGGACAGGGCTGCCGGGCCGGAAGCGAAGCGCTCCGTTGGAAAGCAGCCGATCGAGTGCTTCGCGCTGGCGCTCGTCCGGAATGTCTTCCGCGAGGAGCACGCGAAATGCCGCTTCGCCATCGGGCGCCAGACAGAAATAGCGATCTTGACGGAGGTCAAGAAAGAGGAGCCGCCCAGCGACATCGCAGAATGAAACTTCTTCGTGGAGGGCATAGTCCATCAGTTCTTATCCGCAGATCGGCGGGCGCGGCCCTGCGGCCGCGCGCGCGCTTATTCGTCGTTGAGACCGGTTGCGGGCATGCCGAACCTGAAATCAACGATCGGACCGGTTGGACCTTTGGTTTCGACGCTTGCTGCGCCGAGGTCGATCATGTCATCTTGGCGTTCCATTGCTTTGCTCCTTCAGCACCGCCGATGTGCGGCAAGGCAAAGTCTAGGACAGGACGTGCGTATCCAAATTTTATACGCTGATTATTTGCCGATTGTTTTGGCGGCGTGATCGGCGCGCGCGAAGGTGCGCGACCTTCCGGTCGCGCACCGACACCTCAGTCCTGATGAAGACCCGTCGCGCCGAGGCCGAGCTTGGCATCGGTGATCTGGCCGACCGGGCCCTTGGTTTCGATGCTGGCTGCACCGAGTTCGATGACGTCGTCATTGCGTTCCATCGTCTTGCTCCTTGCTGAGGCCGTCGATTTGACGGCATCGCAAAGCATAAGGCGCGCTCTGGCTATCCCAATTTTATACGCTGAAAATAAGCCGATTGTTGCCGGGTCGGCATGGCTATCTCGACCGATAGAGACCGCGGACGATAGCCGCCGCTACACGACGTCGGCGCCGGTGATACGCGGCAAGGACTCGGCGTAGTCCAGAACGGTCATCGCGTTGCAGACAGTCCGCGATCGCCGCGAGTTCTTCGTCGATGTTTGCCAAAAGTCCGACCTCGATATGGCGCATTGCTGTCAGCCGGTCTGATACGGATTGGATTGCCGATGCATGTTCGGCGTTCCCAGAGCGCCTAGCGATGTGGGCAAACAAAAAGGTGGTGCGGTCGACCGGGCCGGTGTCGGGGATCGTTAGTCCGGTGGGCGAGGGCACAAGCTTTGGCCAGCACCGCAGCGCAAGGACCAACAGTTGCTCGTTATAGTCGTAGAGATCGCAAGCGCCGGGCTCGTCGATCCCCGGCACATGAAAACCGTCCCCCTTGCGGGTGTCGATCAATCCTTCGCCCGTCAGCAAATTTAGGGCCTCGCGCACGGGCGTGACGCTACTCGACAGTGTGTCGGCAAGCAGTGCTGGATCAAGTCGATCGCCCGGTCGAAACTCGTGCTCGAGCAGTGCGCGCTTGATCGAATCGTAAATTCGCTCGGCAGTAGCGCCGGAGTTCACGACCCCCGGCGCCGTTCTTGGACATAGGCAGCGATCGCCTCTTCCTGATCCGGGCGAAGCGCGTCGATCGCAGCAAGATGGTCGCAAACGTCGTCGCCGAGCAGGATCGATGGGCAACGTCCCTCGTAATTACCGAGGTTCGGTCGATGCTGTCGATATCCCACCAATGCGGCGAGTTCGGGCGAAAACCGTCGCGCAACCGGTGGCGGATAGGCGAGCCATTGGTTCTCATATGGCTTTAGCCAGCCAAGCGCATACCCCACGACGAGCCCGCGGCGCACCGTAGCGGAGCGGTTTTCCCCAGCGCCGTGCAACGCCGAGCCAAGAAAAATCAATGCTGATCCTGGTTCCATCGCCGCTGCGACGGGTTCGGCGTCCGGCCCGACGTCCAGCGCTTTGGCACCATGGCTGCGTGGCCATACCAACGTCGCACCATTGTCCGCGGTAAATTCGGTCAATGGCCAGATGACATTGACGAGGTATTCGATCTCGCCGACCGGTCCGCGCCACATGTCCTGATCGCGGTGCGGCAGTTGCGCTGGCGCACCGGGATGAACGGCGATCGCCTGGGTGACATTGAGTTGGACCGTGTCGCAATATGGCGACAGCAGTGCCTCGACCACGGAGAGGATCGTGCGGTGTTGTACGAGCGAAGCAGTGTGCTCGGACCGCGACAACAAGCGTCCGAACCGCTTTGTGGTATCGCCATAAAAGCCGCCCTGGCAGAACGGTGTCCGCTCGAACGTCGGGTCGAGATCGGTATTGAGCGCGCCGATAGTCGCGACCGGCAGTGCATTGGGGATGATGCAATATCCTTCGCTTAGTAATTCGGCGGTCCAACGTTCGACGCTGTTAGTTTGAATGTTCATGATCGTTCCTTGTCTCTCAGGCCGCGGCCAGTTCCCGGTGAGCGAGCATCGCTTGCCGGGCGCGTATCCCGGCGGCGTCGAGCAAGGCGGGCGTTTCGGGGGTGATCATGATCTGCAACGCGGCGAGGGGCGCGCCGCTCACGTTTTGTGGCAGCCCGAGCGGCACACAATGCCAGCCGAACGCGAGGATTTGCTGAAACCAGCCGAGTTCTGCGATCGCCGTGTAAGCGGAGATGCGCTGCGCGAGCGCATAATCGACCAGTGCCGCTACGAGGGTGTCGCGCGCGGCACGGCGCTCGGGCGCCCGTAGGCGGCGGTCGAGACAAAAGCGGGTGATTTCGAAAATCGCCGGACCCGTCGGCGGCACGTCTTCACACAGCTCCGGATATAGCGCGCCGAGAATGTGCGGTCGAACGGTGGGCAACAATCTCGCCGACGCCAGATGGACCCCGTCATAGTCGGTGAGCACAAGGTAGTGAGCGTGCACATCGTCGAACTGGTCGATTTCGTAGCGCCCGTCGAGGACCGGCACATTCCATTTGAGCAAGTCGACGAACACGGATTTGCGCGCGGCGAACATCGCGCGGAGTATCGCGTCGGGCATTTCGCCGGCGCTCGATCGAACGAGATGAAGCATGAAACTCTCCTTGGCTTATGCGCCAAGGTCGATCGGATACGGGCTCGGTCGCTATACCGGAAAAGGGTCATATCAGCGGCGGTAAATATCCCCGAAGGTGATCGTTCCGTCGAACAGCGCCCGGATCACCACCAATGTCCGCTTGTTTACTCCGTACTTCTGGCAGGCATGCTTGATATGGCGTGCGACCGTCTCCTCGCTCACGCCAAGAATGCGGCCAATCTCCCAATCGCCCTTGCCACGCGCCGCCCACAGCACACAATCGCGTTGGCGATCGGTCAACAGCGGCTGCGGCTCAAACTCGAAACGACGGACCGACCACACCCGTCGCGCGCCTTCGAATGCAAACACACCGACCAGCTGGGCCAACGGCAACATCGCGTACGGCATCGGATGACCGGCGGCGTTGGCGAACGAGCACGAACCACGGGCTTCGCCAGGAACATTGGTTGGGATCGTGAAGCCGTCGCCTATGCCCTGTTCGCTGCCCAAGGCCAGCATTCGGCGGTCGTGCCCGGTCAGCGGTATCATTTCTGGAATGCGCGACCAGACGAAACCCGCGCCAGTCACGTGACTGGCGCGGTGGACCGGGTCGGAAACGCCAAGCGCGTTGGCGTCGTAATAATCCGCCCATTGATCGGGATAATTGTGAAGGCGGATCGCGGTGCCGCCGCTTCGACCGATATCGACATGGTGCGACAGCGCGAAATATTCAAAGCCCATCGTTTCACAGACGGAATGGAGTGCCTGTGCGAGATCATCAGGTGTCGAGGCGGTAGCGAAGCGCCCGACAAAGTCTTCTGCGATCGTGCGCATGCCCATTGGGCATCGACCCGGCCACGGGCGGCGCCTCAAGTCGCCGTCACCCCCGCGAACGCCCCTTCCACGCTTGCTTCAGGCTCACGGCCGGATTCTCACACCGGCCGGGAGCAAATATCGAAAAGGCGCACCTTTATAGAGGCTTCCCGAGCCAACCGATATCATGACGCGGCACCTAAGTCGAATATATTGCGGATATATTGCGCTTCGCCTTTGGGGGAAGGTCGCGCCAGTCCGAATGGATTTTCGGAACGCTTTCCGCCGTGACGCAGGACGGTTCGCACGCGACCGACGGCGGATGGCGCGACCCCGCGCCTTATGCCCGGCTACGCGGTATCGATCGCGCGGGCTTGATGTGGGAATGGCTCCGTCGCGACCGCGACTATGTCGCCTGGTACACGAAGGCGACCACCGCGACACGCGGCGTTGCGACCGCTCGCCCGGTTCACGATCCTGTCCAATGGGGGATCCACTTTCGCCGAGAATCCGGAGCGCGCCGCGCCGGACGCCCGGATCCTTTGGCATGCCGAACTCGATCCGGGAACGCTCCCGGTCATCAGCGAACGCTCTGGTCCGGACGCAGCTGAAGCGATCGATCCGGCCGAGCTTGCGCCCTGGCTGACCGTCGCTGCGGACCCGGCAGGTGGCGAACATGCCGTCCTGTCTGATGGACTGCATCATATCCGCCTCGACGTTGAGGTCGGCAGTCTGATCGCCCCGGGGCCTGTCGTCTTGCACTATCGTTTGAGTGGCATCTCGACCGCGGCTCGTAGAATTCTGCCGCTGCGGCGCCTGCTGCATTTCTTTCGGCACCGGCGGTTCGCAGCGACGCTCTATCCGGTCGACCCGCGCATGGACCGCTTCATTCTGCTCCTGCGGGTGAGCGATGGGTTGGCGGCGGGCGCCAGCCACCGCGAAATCGCGCGCGTAGTGTTCGGCCAGGAGCGTGTCGATCGGCAGTGGGACGGATCGAGCGATGCGCTCAGGTCGCAGGTCAGGCGTCTGGTCGTCGATGCACGGGCCATGGCGGCCGGGGGATATCGCCAGATGCTGTCGGGGTCTCGATGATCGGTTGTCGGCGTTGGATCTGACGCCTCGTCCGCTGGTCGCTGACGAGCGCGCTCTATGGCTCGGCCGAGACCTCGCCCCCGAGCTCCGCTGCGCGGGTCTCGGCCTGGCGGTGACGATCGCTGGCGCGGGCGCGCTATCGCTTGCCTGAGGGAGCGGGGCTGATGACGCACACCGCCGTCGCGCTTCGCTCACGGCGGGGTGCGACGCCTTCGGATTGCCCCGCGGGCGCTCCGGCTCGGGCGGGCGGACGGTGCGCCCGGTTTCTCAGCCGCTCGGCGGCGTTCCGCCACGTCGCTGCTGGCGAAGCCCGACCCAGCACCTCTTGCCGCCCGCTTCGCCGGGGTGCCGGTGTTTGATGGGGCGGCCGAGCCGCCGATCGATGCGGACGCCGCGCTGGCGCGCGGCGGCGTTGGATTGGCCTTCCCGGGCAAGCGCGGGTGGGCGGCGCTCCCGGCTAGGCCCGCCAGCGTCGCCCGCAAGCCGGGCTTCGCCCGGCTCCTTCACTGCGTTGCGGCCTCACGGTGCCGGCGCCACTTGCGGCGGGCCTCTTGGTCGCCAGGTGCCGCCCACCCCCGCTTTCCGGGGAGGCCTTGTGGGTTTTTCGGGTGGCGATGGAGGCGATGTATGCCTGTCCCAACCAGCCGTGGCCCGAAGACCGGGGGTCGAATGTCCGCATGCAAGGGCAAGAGCATCGGCACTCGCGGGCGTGGCACTGGCAGTAATCGTGCAGCACGGGTCGGCGAGGGGAAAAGCGCGGCGGGGGCTCGGGCGAGGATAGGGGCAGGGGCAGGGGCGGGGTCGCTCCCGGCAGCCGCGCCGCGCGCCAGCCTTTACGACGAGGTCACCGCGCGGATCGTCGCGGAACTCGAAGCGGGGCGCGTGCCGTGGGTGCAGCCATGGGGAGCGACCGGTGCCCCCGGATGCTTGGGTGGCACCGCGCCGGGCGGAACCGGCCAAGGTTCTGACGATGCGCAGCATCGGTGGAATGCCGGTGTAGGGCTCCCGCGCAACGCGCTTACCGCGCGATCCTATTCCGGGATCAACGTTCTGATGCTGTGGGGCGCGGTGATCGAGCAGGGCTATCCCTCGCAAGCGTGGCTGACGTTTAAACAGGCGATCACGGCGGGCGGTGCGGTGCGCAAGGGCGAGCGCGGCACGACCATCGTCTATGCCGACCGCTTCGTGCCGCGCCAGCAGCGTGACGCGGCAGTCCGGGGGATTGCTTCACCCGGTAGCGGCGACACGGCGAAGCCGCTTGAAACCGGCGAAAGCGCAAGCACTGTGGCGTTCCTCAAACGCTTCACCGTGTTCAACGTCGCGCAGTGCGAGGGTTTGCGTCGCGGCCTCGCGCCCGAGCCGGTGCCGCTTCCCGAGCGCGAGATCGTCCCGGTCGCCGAGGACGTGATCGCGGCGAGTGGTGTGACCTTTCACGTCGGCGGCGACCAAGCCTTTTACATGCCGTCGCGCGACGTGGTGCAAGTGCCGCCGCAACCCGTCTTTCATGACCAGATCAATTTCTATCGCACCGTCTTGCACGAGCTGACCCATAATGCCGCGATCCGGATTATGCCGCATGGCCTCTGCTGGAGACTGGATAGCCCGGCATTGGCCATGCGGCTGTTCGGCATAATCAGAGCCCTTCCAAGAACGCGAGCAGGGTATCATCAGGCCGGAACCGGCCTGACGGCGTGGCTGGCGCAGCAACGCGAGCGAGCGCCTTTTCTTTCATCCGCATGTCGGCATGGATGTAGATCTGGGTGGTCTCGACGTTCTCATGACCCAGCCAGAGCGCGATCACCGCTGGATCGACGCCGTGGTGGAGAAGGTCCATCGCCGTGCTGTGGCGCAGCGTATGTGGCGTAACCCTCTTGGTGCCGATGCTCGGGCACGCGCGCGATGCCGTCAGGCAGTGCTTGCGGACCAGATGCTCGAGAGCATCGCGGCTCAGCCGTTCGCCCCGGATCGACGGGAACAGCGGCCTGTTCTCACCCCTATTGCCGATCCACGCCGCCAGCAGCTTAGCTGTTTCGCGGCGAAGCGGCGTCGCACGCTCCTTCCGGCCCTTGCCCATGCAGCGGATGTGCGCGCCGCTCCCGAGCACAACGTCACCCAGGGTGAGGCCGACCAGTTCGGAGGCCCGCAGACCGGTCTGGACCGCGAGCAGCAGCAGCGCATGATCGCGCCGCCCCGCCCATGTCGTGCGATCCGGTGCCGCCAGCAACGCCGCCATCTCGTCGGCGTCGAGGAACGTGACCGTCCGCTTCACATAGCGCTTGTTGGGCATGGCGAGGATGCGCTGGCAGTGCAGCAACCAGGTCGGATCGCTCATCGCGACGTAGCGGAAGAACGATCGGATCGCGGCAAGCCGGGTGTTGCGGCTGCGCGCACTGTTACCCCTCGCCGTCTCGGTATGGACGAGGAAGTCGGCGACGAGATCGGCGTCGAGATCCTCGACCGTGAGCTTGACCGGCGGCTTTCCGCATCGAGCACTCGCATACCGCAGCAACAGCCGGAACGTGTCGCGATAGCCCGCGACTGTGTGTGGACTCGCTTCCAACTGGACGCACAACCGGTCGGTGAAGAAGCGCTGGATCAGCGCGGACAAGGCGGCGGCGCTCATTGCACTGCCTCCCGGCCATCGGCAGTGGCCCGCGCCATCGCCAGGTCGAGCAGCTCCGGGACCGCTTCCAGATACCAGTATGTGTTGGAGGGCTTGCTATGGCCCAGATAGGTCGTCAACCGGATCATCTCGCGTGCCGGGTCTTTGCCGGAGCGATACCAGTCGATCATCGTTTTTACCGCGAAGCTGTGGCGAAGATCGTGGATGCGCGGTCCCCGGCCATGCTTGCCATAGGGCTGGTGCGCTCGAAGGCCGATCTGCTGGCAGGCCTGCGCGAAGTTGTATCGGGCGGCACAGTCGGTGAGACGGGTGGTCCGGTCGATGACGAACAGCGGCTTGGCCGGGCATCCGATCAGCCGGTCGCGGTCGGCAAGATAGTCGATCAGCCGGATGGCGACGCTCGGGTCGAGCGGCAACAGCCGCTCCTTGCCGAGCTTGCCTTGCCGGACGCGCAGCACGCCGTCGTCGGCATCGAGGTCGTCACGATCGAGCGCCAGCGCCTCGCTGATCCTCAAGCCGGTGACCGCGATGAGCCCGAACAGCGTCGAACAGGTCAGCCCTCGCAGGCCATAGACGGATGGCAGCTCCCTTGCCGCCGCGATTATCGCTCCGATCTCGATGTCGGTGTAGATGTGCGGGCGCGACCGCTGGATGGCACCCGGGAGCAGCCCCCGCGGCGGCGCTTCATGCGCTGGATCGAAGCTGCTCAGCCATTGCGCGAACAGGCGCACGACGCTGAGCCTTGCCGCCCTGGTCCCGCTACAGGCGTCGGCCAGTGTGGCGTGCCAGCGCAGGAACAGCGCCGTGTCGATGTGGGCGGTGCCTTCGCCATCGGCGAACCGGGTAAAGCGGCGCAGGATGCGCTCGCTGGTGCCAAGGTCGTAGCCGAGGCTGCGCCGCACGCTCAGATAGCGGTCGAGCTGGGAGGTGAGGCTCATAGCGTGCCTCCCGTCACCGGCCAGGGCTGTGCGATCGACCGCAACCCGTCGATGTCGAGGCGGGCATATATCATCGTCGATGACCGCGAGCGGTGCCGCAGCACATCGCCCACCTCGTCGAGCGACGCGCCCGTGTTCACCAGTTGGGTCGCAAGGCTATGACGCAGCAGGTGCGATCCCACATAGGGTGTCACGGGCTTCTGGCCGGTCGCAGCCAGGGCACCTTTCAGGATGTCATTGACGATCTGGCTGTTCTTGAAGGGCCGATGCGGCGCACGCTGGGTGACGAACATCGCGCGGCAACTCGCCGGTCCTCGCTCTTCCCGAAGATACTGGCTCACCGCGTCGCCTACCTCCGGCGTGATCGGCATCCGGTCGTGCAGCTGTCCCTTGCCACGCACCATCAGTTCGCCCGCACGCCAGTCGATATCGTCGAGCTGCATCGCGATAACCTCGACCGCGCGCAGCCCGAGCCGGGCCATCAGCAGCAGCATCGCATAGTCACGCGCACCGTGCCGGTGATTGTCGCGGACAGAGGCGAGCACGGCCTCGACGCCATCAGGCGACAAGTGGCGCGGCAGTCGCGCGGCCCAGCGCTTCGCCGTTCTCGGCACGCTCAGCGCCAGATTGGTCGCGGTCGCCCCGCAGCTGAACAGGTATTGCAGGAAGATGCGGACATGGGTCGCGATCGTCTTGTCGCGCCGCGCCCCCGCCAGCACATGCTCGATGAAGCCGACCGCATCGGCGGGACGCAAGCGACCCGGATCGATCATCGCATCGCCGAAGCGATAATCGAGAAGCCGGTGGGCGAAGCGCAGCGTGTGGTAGATCGTGCGCGGGCTGAGGCCTCGCTGCTTGACGAGATAGGTCTCGAAGTCCGCCAGCAACGCCGCACGCGCGATCTCGGCCTCCGTCATCGGCACCGGTTGCGCCACGCCGATATCGACCAAGTGCTGGACGAACCGGCGCGCGATGGTCTCGAGGCGTATCGTGTTCTTTCGTTCCCTTGGAAGGTCGCGCGTCAGCGGCTCGACGCGGTCGAGTGTTACCGACGAGGGCGCGATACCCGCTTCGTCCAGCACCGCGCCGAACTTCCTCACCAGACACCGATAAGCAACGATCGTCCGGGCTTTGTAATTCTCTGCGGCATATGTCTGCTCGAATGCCGCCAGATACGGCTCGACGCAGGTCTTCAGGTTTTCGGACATGATCTTCGTGCTCCATGTTGTAGGAGCGCCAAAGATTATGCCGAATGGGCCGCACGTAATCATGCCGCCACCCGCGCCATCTCGATAGCACGCGGCATAATCCGGATCGCGGCATTATGGCCATTATGCCGATATCGGCATAACGGTCACGCGACCGGCCACCCATCGAGGCTCGACCGTAAGCTGGTGAGCGCGTTCGGATCCAAGGATTACGCGCGGGAGGAACTGGTCGCCGAAATGGGGTCGGCCTTCCTGTGTGCCGCGCTCGGCATCGTGCCGACCGTGCGCCATGCCGACTATCTGGCGTCGTGGCTCGACGTGTTGCGTGAAGATAATCGCGCGATCTTCCGCGCCGCATCCGCTGCCAGCAAGGCGGCGGACTGGTTGCTCGCGCGGCGGTCCTGCGCCGGAGACGTTCGAGCGGGCGAGGCCGAGCCCGAGCGCCTTGGCGTAGCGGCATGATGCCCGCCACATCCGTCCTTTCGATGGCGACGCCCGCGCCAGCGTTCGCCTTCGAGGCCACTGCAATCGGGCTGCAATCGCTCGTTCCCGGCGTCGCGCCGATCACCCCCGCCGACCGCCTTGCCGCGCGCGCTGCCGCACCGCTCGAACCGAAGAAGCCGCAGCGTCCCTGCGACTTGCCGGTCCTGAGCGCCTGCCCTGCGGGCAGTCGAAGGGGCCTGTTCGACCTGAACGCCCGCAACCAACTCGATCTGTTCCAGCCAAGGGACCTTTGATCATGGATTTGCTCACCCCAGACCTTCGTCT
This sequence comes from Sphingomonas sp. UYP23, assembly GCF_054059235.1. Taxonomy (NCBI): domain Bacteria; kingdom Pseudomonadati; phylum Pseudomonadota; class Alphaproteobacteria; order Sphingomonadales; family Sphingomonadaceae; genus Sphingomonas; species Sphingomonas sp. UYP23. The sequence continues at coordinate 4,317,158 of NZ_JBSSBX010000001.1, read as the reverse complement.
CGCGCTCATCGCCAATGCGGCGGCGATGACCGCCGCCCAGCGCGGCTGCACGCGCGAACCGGACCCCGCGCCGGTTGTCAAATTCTTCAATCCGTTGGGGGCCGCGACATGGCTCGCGACCGAACTCGATGGCGATGGTGATACGCTGTTCGGTCTTGCCGACCTTGGGTTCGGATGCCCCGAACTCGGCAGCTTTTCGCTCCGCGAAATTGCCGCAGTGCGCTTGCCCTACGGTCTCGCCATCGAGCGCGACGAACATTTTTCGAGCGTCGTGCCGTTGTCGCTATGGGCCGATGTCGCGCGCGGTTCCGGGTCGATCATCCGTACCGAGGCGCTGCTGCGCGACCCCGACGCGCGGCTGCGCGCTGCGCTCGACGTCTTCAATGCCGCCCCGGTTCCCCGAGACTTCGCCAAGGACGCAGAACTTCCGCCATCCGGTTCGGATGGCGGCTGAGGGTGCCCATCGGCGTATCCCGTCGATGCAGCCCTGACGCAGCGGGCGCGACTCGCCCGCACCCCGAAACCGGCCCCGCCCAACCTTCAAGAATCAGACGGGACCGGCACTCACAAGGAGTAGAATGATGAAACTCGACTTTATCCCGCTCGACAAGCTGTCTGTCAGCAAAACCAACATGCGCTATTCTAAAAAAGCGCCAGACGTGTCCGATATCCTGCCGACCGTGCGCAAGCGCGGCATCCTGCAGCCCGTCATCGTCCGCCCAAATCCCGTCCTGAGCGATGTCGAAGGATGCGGTCCCGGCCCGTTCGAGATCGTCGGCGGGTTCCGCCGCTTCACAGCCGCGCTGATCGTCGCCGACGAGCGCCGCGCGGTCGGCGAGGACGCCGAGCCGATGCCGTGCGCAATTCTCGACGATGGCGACGATGCCGACGCCATCGAAGCCTCGATGATCGAGAACATGGCGCGGCTCGAAGCCGACGAGGTCACCCGTTGGGAAACCTTTACCCGGCTGGTCAAGGAAGGCCGCAGCGTGGACGATATCGCGGCGACGTTCGGGCTGCCAGAGCTGGTGGTCAAGCGCACGCTTGCGCTCGGCAATCTGTTGCCCGCGATCCGCCGGATGTACGCCGCCGAGCGGGTCGATGCCGCCACCGTTCGGCACCTGACGCTTGCCAGCAAACGCCAACAACAGGCGTGGCTGGCGCTAGCCGCCGATGCAAATGCTTATCTGCCGACGGGCCATCAGCTGAAAGCGTGGCCGTTTGGCGGGCAGTCGATCGCGGTCAAACATGCGCTGTTCGACGTGGAGGCGAGCGCGCTGGCGGTCATTGCCGATCTGTTCGGCGAAGACCGCTATTTCGCCGATGCGGATGCATTCTGGACGGCGCAGAACGCCGCCGTAGAAGCCCTGCGCGAAGACTATATCGCAGCGGGATGGAGCGATGCGATCATCATCCCGCCCGCCGAGCATTTCTCGACTTGGGAATATGAGAAAGCCGGGAAACGCAAAGGCGGGCGGGTCTATCTCGACGTGCGCGGCTCAGGCGAGGTCACCATCCACGAAGGGTATGTCAGCCGCAAGGAAGCCGCGCGGCTGGCACGCGGCGAAAGCATGACGACCGCAGCCAAGCCGTCGCGGCCCGAGGTGACGAGTGCGATGCAGACCTATATCGACTTGCATCGCCACGCAGCCGTGCGGGCTGCGATGACCGGTCATCCCGGTATCGCGCTGCGCTTGATGGTCGCCCACGCCATCGCCGGATCGTCGCTGTGGACCTTGCGCGTTCAATCGCAAACCGCGCGCGACGACGCCACGCAGGAGAGTGTCGAGACGGGTCTGGCCGAGACGTACTTCGACGAGCGCCGCCGCGCGGTGCTCGCCGTTCTGGGCTTCGACGAGGATGCGCCGACCGTGACCGGCGGCGCACGCGGCTATCGGCTCGACGATGGTGCCGTCGCGATCTTTGCGCGGTTGCTCGATCTGCCTGACCCGGTGGTGATGGAGGTATTGACCATCGTCATGGGCGAAACGCTAGCCAGCGGCAGCGCCGCTGTCGAGGCGGTCGGGGCCGAGATCGGGGTCGATATGGCGAAAGTCTGGACCGCCGACACGGCGTTCTTCGATCTGATCCGCGACAAGGAAGTGCTGACCGCCATCGTCGCCGAGGTGGCTGGCGACACTGTCGCCGCCGCCAATGCGAAGGAAAAGGGAAGCACGTTGAAACGCATCGTAACCGACCATCTGGGTGGCGTGGACGGTCGCAAGAAGGTCGAACATTGGGTGCCGAAATGGCTCGCGTTCCCGCCGTCCGCCTACACAGCGCGCGGCGGGGTCGGTTCGATCACCGCCCATGCGAGCGCGCAGAATGCGCGCGAGATCGGGCGGAGAACGGACGCGGGAGACGATGACGACCGCGCCGCCGCGAACGCGTTCGACACGGCTGCGACCGCCGACACGCACCCCGATTTCGTTCTCGCTGCCGATGACGATCGCGATGGCGTTGCCGCTGCCGGGGATGACGACATCGCGCCCGAGTCGGCGGACCCCGACGCCGGCGAGCGGCGTCTCGCCGCATGACGTGGCTGCGGGGGGGCTGCGGGCGGCGGGGTTCCCGTCGCCCGCAGCCCCCGCCCGCAGATCTGTCGGACCCTAAAAAATCGGCCGCGCGTCCGCGCCCCAAGGGGCGACGGCCGCGCGGAAAGGAGCAACAATCATGGCTGACCGCGCTTCTGTTTCCATTGCCATCGGCTGGGTCCTGCCGGCCAACAGGCGTGACGCATTCTTCGAGACGATCCGCTGCGAGGGACTTTCCACCAAGTGGGATGGCCCCGATTTCGACGCCACTCAGGTGCCATTTGGCGCACCGCTTGCCCTGTACGCGCACGAGGTGGCGCGGGGGCGGCTGGGTTGTAGCGGAGGCGCTTTGCATCGACTGTGAGCTGTCGTTCGTGCGCTGATCGGGCGGATGCGCCGATGCGTTGGGACCAGAGATCGTCGTGTTCCCGGCGACGGCGCGCTACAGAATTTCGCCGCCGACGAGGATGAAATGCCGGTCATCTGTCGCGCAACCGCCGAGCCGCTCGGTAGCTACACTGCGATCCTCGGGCACTTCGATGCCGCTGCTTCGATGTTTCGACGCTCGCCGTCTCGGACTAAAGACAGCAAAGTAAAAATCGGGCAGCGCCCTCGATTCCGGGTCCGCGATCGGGCCGAAATCGAGCGTGTGGGTGCATGCGATCAGAGGCGCAATCGAATCACCAGCCGTTCACCGTAGCAAAGCGAACAGATATCGCGCCGCCGCTCGAACCCGCCGCTACCGGCCAGCGCGCGCGTCTCGGGATTGGCGCGCGCGCCCGCATCCAGACCGAGCCGATCAGCGACGCACGCGTCGCAGACGGGATGCGGCGCAAGCCGCGTCACGAGCGCGCGAACGCGATCGCCGAGCGAACTCGTGGCGGTCATCTGTCCAGACGCCGGTCGAACCGCCGCGCCGCAAGCCGGTCGGACGCGCCGACGCACCAATCGGGCTTTGGCGCATAGTGTGGCCACCACTGCGCGACGCCGGCCGCGACGAGCAGCGTGGCGAGATCGCGCCCGTCGATCGTCACCTTGGCGACGGTGCGATCATAGCTCCGTCCGACCCGCTCGATCCCGACCGATTTGCCGTCGAGCAACGCGCGCACCCGTGCCGTCGCGGCCGCGCCAAGCGTCAGTTCAGCGGCGCATTTTGCGTGTTCGGCATGCGTTTCGGGCGCGTCGATCCCGGCAATGCGGATGGGTTCGCCAGTGGTCAGGCGGAAGGTATCCCCGTCCGTTACAGAGCGGATGCGCCCGGTTTTCGGCGGCGCGGCCGCGATCAGCAGCAGCGCGGCACTCGCCAGCAGCCACGGTTTGGGGGACACATTCAGGCGCATTTCGCCGACCCTTTTGCCGCATGGCAACGCTTCGCACCAGCCCTGACCGGTATCGAAACCGGCGACGTTTCTGGCGGATAGCGGGCGACCGATCGCGCGAGATCGGGGTTGCAGGAGGTGCCGTTGAACCCGTTCCGCACGATCTATCGCGCTGGCAGCACGCGGTGTTGCCGAAGGTGTCCGTGACCCGTTCCGGCGCCTCAAACGCATGACCTGAACGACCACACCGCTTGCGAAACCATCGCTGCAAAACTGATTTCCCCGCTCGCCTGCGGCGATCTCCTCGCGGCGCTGCGCGTCAAATCAGTTTCTGGCTCCGGTCCTCCGCTTACGCTGCGGCCTTGCAGGTTCGCGCGCGGCGTCTGGCCGTTCGACGGTCGCGTCATCGTCCGGAAAACGGTCCGGTCGACATTTTAAGGAACCACATCATGCCTGCTATCGGATATGTCACTCGCGACGGAAATGGCTTCAAGGGCCAGCTCAAGACCCTTTCGATCCGTGCCGAGATCGAGATCCTGCCCACCACCCGCAAGAGCAACGACCGGCAGCCCGATTACCGGGTCCTGTCGAGCGGGGTCGAGGTCGGTGCCGGGTGGAACCGGGTCGGCGAAAGCTCGGGCACCGAATATGTGTCGCTGAGCCTGGCCGCTCCGGAATTCGGGCCGCGCCGCCTCTACGCCAATCTCGGTCGCGCCGCCGATCAGGGCGATGACGCGGTGTTTGCGATCATCTGGAATCCCGCCGACTGATCTTCGGGAACGGCGCCCGCATCCGACCGGGATGCGGGCGTCGAAACTGTGTTCGGTGCGCAAAAGGCCCGGCCAAATGGGGGGGTCGAAATCGCTTATGGCGATATCCGACCCTGCCGGGTGGAGCGGTCGTGGGTCAGGTCGAGCGGCACGCAGCGCAATCGAGCGCCGTGCCAAGGCAGGACCAGGCCAATGGACGATAGTACCGACCGCGCGCAGGCGGCGCGCGACCACTCCCCGTATCTTACTGCCAAACAGACGGCTTATCATCTCGGCATCGGCTACAGCACGCTGCGCAAGTTGCGCGCCGCCGGGCGCGCGCCGATCGGGCGGCTGCACGGGCGCACGTGGCGCTATCATATCGACGATATCGACGCATGGTCGGCGGCGCGCGCCAGCGGCGATCGCCATGACTGAGCGCCCGGAATTGCCGCTGTTCGCAGCAGCCTCCGAGGCGGCGCAGGCGACCGAAACGCGGCGTACAGAACGACTGCGCCGCTCCCGGGTGATCCGTCGCGGCGCGACCGCTGTCACCGGAATCGCGCTGCTGGCGCTGCTGGCGCTGACGATCGCGCGCCCTCCACTGCCACGCCTCGTGTGGAATGCGAGCGCGAGTGCGCCGGTCGGGCTATACATTGTCTCCCCGAGTGCCACGATCGCGCGGGGCGACATGGTCGTTGCCTGGGCACCGCCAGGGCCCCGGCGGCTCGCCGCGCAGCGGCATTATCTGCCGATCAACGTGCCGCTCGTGAAACGCGTCGCCGGGATCGCGGGCGACCGCGTCTGTGCCCGTGGCGCGACGATTTGGATTGCCGATCGCGTGGTCGTGGTGCGCAAACCACGCGATGGGACGGGGCGCGCAATGCCGTGGTGGAGCGGTTGTGCCACGCTTCGATACGGGGCGGTGTTGCTGCTCAATGCGCCGCCTGACTCCTTCGACGGGCGCTATTTCGGACCGATCGAGCGCGGTTTGGTGATCGGCAGAGCGATTCCGGTATGGGTGCACTAAAGGTGCGCGCACGCCGCGCCGTCGCCATGATGCTATTGGTCGCCGCGTCGCCAAGTGCAGCGGAGTCCGTTACGGATTGGCGATCCGAAGTGACGGCCGCCTCGGTGCGCTTCGGCATCCCCGTCGCTTGGATCGAGCGCGTCCTGCAGGCCGAGAGCCGCGGCCGGACGACGTGGCAGGGTAGGCCGACCATTTCGCGGGCAGGGGCGATGGGGCTGATGCAGCTTATGCCGGCGACCTGGGCGGAGATGCGGGGGCGCTACCAGTTGGGACCCGACCCGTATGATCCGCATGACAATATCATCGCTGGGGCTGCCTATCTGCGCCTGATGTATGATCGCTTCGGCTATCCCGGACTGTTCGCCGCCTACAATGCCGGGCCGGGGCGCTATGCGGAGTTCTTGGGTGGTCGTGCCCTGCCCAGCGAAACACAGGCGTATCTGTCGCAGGTTGTCGGTGCCGCAGATACTGCACCCCAGAGGACGCGCACGCCGCCACGCGACCGATTGTTTGCGACGGTTGGAGATGTCGTGACCGCCAGCGCCGCCCTACCTACCGCGCCACCACCAAGTTCACTGTTCGCGGTGCCGCCACGACAGTGAGCCACCTGCCGAGAGGATGATGGCGCTCACGGGGAGCGAGCGGACTCGAACGTCTGTCGGGAGGGGCTCGTCTCGGGTCGTCCGAGCATGGCGGCTGGCGCGGCGTCTGTGCAAGGCCGGCGGCGCCTCCAATTTTGCTGCGAACCGGAGGCTGCTGCGCAGCCGAGTCTGTTTGTAGCAGCGCAACAAAATCGGTTCCTCCACCGCCGCTTCGCGGTGCCTCCGCTTCGCTGCGGCAGCCCTGACAGACGCCGCGCCAGCCGCCGGACGAGGGCTGTCCTCGATTTTGGGGAAGCAAGCGGATGGAGGTTCTCATGACCATGTTTCAGCCAGTTCAGATTGCATCGGATCGGGTGATGGCGGCGTTGATCGCAGGGCTCGAAATTGAATTCGGGCGCGGCGCAGGGGAAGGTTTGGCGCAGCATTTTCTCAGCGCGGAAGATGCGGAATTTCGCTGGGATGCTCGGCTGTCGGAACGCTGGCTGGGCAATTACGAAGGCGGGGATGAGGATGAGCTGGTGCTTGATCGGGTGGCGATTTGCGGAAAGCTCGATGGGCGATGGTTCGTGGCGACGATGATTGTGGATGGCGAGGGCGAAGCGCACGGGATGCTCGGGTGTCGGGCATTCAGGGGTCGAAAGGCTGCGGAAACGGCGCTGGGAACGGCGCGATAAGGGTGGGTTCGGACCACCGGGATGCGATGTGAACAGCATCGTGTCCCGGTTTTTTGTGCCTTGGCTCGACCTGGCACCGGCGTGAGAAAAGGGGAGGAGAGGGCAGGAAAACGGACTGAGAAGGGGACGGTGGAGGGGAGGGGGCGTAAGGCAAGATAAAGCTGCGGCACCTTCGGTCCCGCAAGTCTTTGTCTGCACATCTTTTTTCTTGAGTTAAACCGACACGGTCGCGATGGCGCCAGTGCCGGTTGTTTGAAAAACGGCGGATTTCCGGGACATTTTTGGCACCGGTTTTCTCGGGCGCAGGCGCACGTCATGGTCGATGCCATTCGCCCTTGGAACCTGACTAATGGCAGACGATAACGACTTCGAGCCGCGGCTTGGCCGACAAAAATCTGGCGGCGGCAAGCACGCGCGCAAGTATCTCAGTCGCGTGCTTGCGGCGACCAACCTGGCACGCGGCGGTGCGCTGTCGCCGGGCCGCTCCGCGGGGTTCAGCGGCAGTCGCTATGGTCGGGGTGCCGGGGTCGGTCGGCTCTTGGCGTCGCGTGGGAGTGGCACGGCGCTGCAGCATCGTCGCGTCATCATCAAGGCGAGCATCGTCAAGCTCGCCGGCAAGGGGCTCGGGGCGGCGACGGCGCATTTGCGCTATCTGCAACGCGACGGGACGACACGCGAGGGCTCGCCCGGTGCGCTGTATGGACGCGAGATCGGCGTGGAAGACGGCGCCGCATTCCGGTCGCGCGGGACCGGCGATCGTCACCAGTTCCGCTTCATCGTCTCGCCCGAAGACGGTGCCGAATACGATGACCTGAAACCCCTGACGCGGCGGTTGATGGAGCGGGTCGAACAGGATTTGGGAACGAAGCTGGATTGGGTGGCGGTCGATCACTTCAACACCGGCCATCCCCACACGCATATCGTCGTGCGTGGTACGGACGCGACGGGCAAGGATCTGCTCATCGCGAGCGACTATCTAACGAGCGGGATGCGCGAGCGCGCCGCCGAACTTCTCGACCTGGATCTGGGGCCCCGTTCCGCGCGTACGATCGAGAATGGTCGTCGCGCGGAAATCGGTCAGGAGCGATTGACGTCGATCGACCGCTCCTTGCTGCAGGATGCCAGCGCCGATCGGATCGTCGTCGCGCAAGGTCGCAACGACTTCGATCAAACGTTGCGGGCGGGGCGATTGGCGACACTCACGCGCATGGGTCTTGCCGAACCGATCGGCGCCGGTCGCTTCCGATTGGCGGAAGACCTTGCCGATACGTTGCGGCGGATGGGGGAGCGCGGCGACATCATCCGCACGATGCAACGCGACATCTCGCGCGCCGCGCTCGGCCGGCCTGTCGCCGATCAGGTGGTGTACGAACCGGCGGCCAGTACGGGTCGGGCCGTAACCGGGAAGATCGTCGCGCGCGGGCTTGCTCACGAGCATGCCGACCGACATTATCTCGTCATCGACGCAACCGATGGGCGCAGCCATTACGTTGCGATCGGCAAGGGCGAAAATGTCGAGCCGGTCCCGATTGGAACGATTGTCCGCATCGAACCACGGCGCGCCTCGGTTCGCGAGGTCGATCGCACGATCGCCGCGGTCGCTGCGGCCAGTGGCGGGCGCTACGACATTGATCTCCACCTGCGCCACGATCAGAGCGCAACCGAGAAGTTCGCCGAAATGCACGTCCGTCGGCTCGAAGCGATGCGCCGTGGGCAGGGCGGTGTGACCCGCGAACCATCCGGTCGCTGGACGATTGCTCCGAACCATCTCCAGCGGGTGGAAGCTTGGGAAAGTACCCGGCTGCGCGACCGACCGGTCACCGTCACGATCCTGTCCGCGCGGCCACTCGATCGCCTGGTCGATTCCGACGCCGCAACCTGGCTAGACCGGGAGGCGGTGGCGCCAGCGCCTGAGCCGTTGCGCGATGCCGGGTTCGGCCGTGAGGTCGCCGACGCCCAGAGCCGTCGTCGCCAGTGGTTGATCGGGCAAGGCCTGGCCGAAGAAAGCGATGGCGCCGTGACCTACCAAGCCGGGCTGATCGCAACACTCCAGCGGCGCGAGCTGTTGAAGGTCGCGGGACAGCTTTCGAGCGAGCTCGATCTGCCGTTCGTCGAGGCAACGAACGGTGCGCGGATCGAGGGCGTCTTGCGCCGCCAGGTCGATCTCGTCAGCGGGCGCTTTGCGGTCGTCGAACGATCGCGCGACTTCACGCTCGTGCCGTGGCGGCCGGTGCTCGACCCGCATGTCGGAAAAGCGGTGTCGGGGTTCGTTCGCGGCGATGGTGTGAGCTGGACGATCGGACGAGGGCGGGGAGGTCCAACAATCGGTTGAAGACATGTCACGGGGCTTGGCGGTGTATTTGTCACAAGTAAGGAATAAAAGGCGCTGGCGGCTTGGTACCGCGACGTGCTCGGCATTCACCTGGAAGCCTGGGGCGGGGCCATATTGCACTATGACGCCGCGGGACACCCTCCCATGGCGCTGTGGAACGCCGTGCCGCGCGACAGCCACGAGATCACGCCATCGCATCGTGAGTTCATGATCAACGTCGCAGTCGACGATATCGATGTTTTCGTGAAAAGCCTGGAAGGCAAGGGCGTGAAGATCATCAAACGGGAGCAAATCAGTACCGGCAAGTTCGCGTCAATCCTCGATTCTGACGGAACCAAGATCGAGCTCTGGCAGCCGCCGGCAAAACAGTGTCACCGGCGGCCGTTCCACGCTGCTTAGCTCACCCGGCTGCGTCCAGCTTTCACACGTTCATTATAGGCCCCGATCCGGCGCATCGGGTCTTGGCTTGAAGCGCCCAGGACCATAGAGCGAGCTGCGTCATCAGCGCTATACGACATCTTGAGAAGGCCAGCATGCAGATCATCGTACGTGACAACAACGTGGATCAGGCACTCCGCGTTCTGAAAAAGAAGCTGCAGCGCGAAGGCGTCTATCGCGAACTGAAGCTCCGGAAACACTATGAGAAGCCCTCGGAGAAGCGTGCCCGTCAGCATGCCGCCGCCATCCGTCGCGCGAAAAAGGCTGATCGCAAGCGCGCCGAGAAGGACGGCTGATCAACCCTTTGTGCTGCCCGTAACGACGCGACCGAATAAAGGTCGCTGCGATCGCTCGTGATTGCGCTGAGCCAAGCCAGCTGGCCGCAGCTGCCCGCAAGCAAGTGTGTCGATACGGATTGCCTGCTGGAGAAAATAGATTCCGATGCTCGTTATGCTGATGCTCGCAAGGTCTCCCCTTCCACTGCCGCACGGTCGCGTCTATCAGCTTCACATCTCGCTCAACGGGCGTGGTGGCGACTTCAGCGGGATGTCGCATTCGGGAACCGAGCTCTCGATCCGCAATACCGGGGCCGACTGCTTCCTCGTCGCCCTGCCCACCGTTCAACTGCGCGACGCGCGCAACCGCGTAGTTCCGGCCGTTCGTCAGGCACCGCGTGGGATGCACCCCGGGCCGGTGATGACGCCGGTCCGCCTCACCGCCGGCCACCGCGCCGCAGCCGAAATTCGCTGGGTTTCCGGTCCGGTCTTTACGCACAGCCAAAGCGTACGCGCCAGCAGGATCACGGTGAGGATCGGGACGGGAACCCTGACCGCACCACTAGCCGCAACGCTCTACCGAGAGGTCGGGCAGCCCGCCACCTTCGAACAGACTCCTATGCGAGCTATCGAAGGCATGGTCGCTGGCTGACGGTCGCGACCGGAGTTTGTACAAGCGCTAGTCGCGTCGTCATCCCAAACGCGGCTAAAAGAATCTTGTCTGCCCTCGATGCACTCGCTCGTTCGCCCTCGCGATGCTTCTACCGCAGCTTTCGGATCAAAAGCGGGCGATCGTCAGTTCGGCGCGGTTAAGAAGTGCCGGGAAGACCGATTTAGCGCCAACACGTTGGCTCATAACACGACGCGACCTCGGAGACCTATCGATATGACTGACGAATTGTTCGAGTTTTCAGGACTTCACTTGCGGCCTGATCCGTCCCGCACTGTGATCAAGCCCTTCAGTGTCGAATATCCGGAGCCGTTTCGCGATACCGAGCATCCCCGCATGCGCAAGGTGGTCGAGCGCGTCCTGTCGCTCGACTCGGCCTCGCGCCGCGCGGATTGCGAAATTGCCATAGCCACCCTTTCGGAGCGGCACCGGAACGTCGAAACCATGCTGCTGCGCCGCTTCGAGGACGTGGTCGCGTGCCTGCCGGAGGACGTGACCGCAGATCGCGAGCAGCAGTTGCTAATAGGGGCCTATCTCAGCGCGGAATACTCGTTTGAGGCGGCGGCTTTGTTCAATCCAAGTATCGTCCTGCGGATGAATCAGGACGGTGCTCCGACGGACGGGCTCAACTTTATCCTCTCGCTACGTGGCATCGGCGAAGGTCATGTCTCGTCCGTGACCTTCCGCACCGGCAGCTGGAGCGCTAGCGCCGGCTTCCAGGTGGATGATGCCAGTCCATGGGTGACATCGCCACGGATCGAAGGCCCCGATGACAGCGGCGATGCCGGCACGACGAGGGTAATCTGCGAAGGCAGCCAAGACCCGTCCGAAAGCGTGTTGTTCCCGGTCACCAAGAGCCAGCGCCAAGGGATTGAGGATCTACGCCTGGTGCGCTTTACCGAAGACGACGGGACACCCAGCTTTCTTGGGACGTATACCGCATTCGACGGGCGCGCTGCGCGCTGCGAATTGTTCCGCGGCACCGGCATCAATACCTTCGAGATGACGACTCTGCAGGGATCGGTCCCGGCGAGCAAGGGCATGGCGCTCTTCCCCCGCAGGATCGACGGCCGCTTCCACATGATCGGCCGTCAGGACAATGAGAATCTTTGGCTGATTGCGTCAGAGAAACTAACCGTCTGGGACGGAGGCGCCAAGCTAATCGGTCCGCGCTATCCGTGGGAGTTCGTCCAGATGGGCAATTGCGGATCGCCGATTGAATTGGATGAGGGCTGGCTTGTCATCACGCATGGCGTCGGCATGATGCGTAACTATTGCATGGGCGCGTGCCTGCTCGACAAGGCCGACCCCGGCAAGTTGCTCGCGCGCACGGCCGAACCGATCCTTCGGCCAAGCCCGTCGGAGCGCAGCGGCTATGTTCCCAATGTCGTTTATAGTTGTGGCGCGATCGTGCATGACCGTACCCTGTTATTGCCGTTCGGGGTCGCCGATAATTTCGCTAGTTTTGCAAGTTGCAAAATCGACGATTTACTGGCGCGGATGGGCTGATGCGCTTGAGAGCGTTCGCACAGGGGTGGAACCGCCTTGTACCAAGCGAGGAAGTAGCGGACGTCGTGAGGGCGATCATCGCGCCTCGATTTTCGCGACGCCGAATTTGCTTCGGGTTCGTCGCTTGCACCGACTAGCTTATGCTCTGAGTTTGTCGGACATGACCCAAGGCGACCCTTTAGTGTCTTCCTCGCCCTTTCCAGATTTCGGATACTCATTCATCGGTTCGTGAGCGTCATGCAGCACCGCTGGAGTGGCGAGGATTGGGACGAAGCCGTCGTCCAGGCGGCCTCTGCTCAACGACGGCTATCGCCACATCCGGTCGTTCGTGAGTCGGTCGATTATCAGACAACGCCGCGCGGGTAATCACCCTGCAATGGCCGGCGGGAGGTTAACAGCTCGTCAGCCGGGAAGTGCCGTCATCTGGCGGAATGGTCCATTTAGGCGCGGAATGGCCCGCATCATGCTTGGTGTCCGTCATCCAGAGATCGAAACGTGATAGCGCCATAGGCGCGAACGCACCGTAAAACTGACGGACGTCTGGTCCCAGCCTATCCGCTTCACTTCCCCTGCGCAGCTGGGGTCGATGAATAGACAATAGACGCAATGCGCCAACCGTCGGGGAAGCGCACGAGCTGCCAGCTCTCGCTTCCCCGATTTTGCACCTTGCCGTCGATCAGGAAGCGGAAATCGAAATAGACCGACGCGATGGCTCCGTCCGTCTGAATGTGGACCGGGCCATGTTCGGGATCGAGCTTCGCCGTGCTCGTACTCACGAACTTGATAAAACCCTCCACCGTGCTGGGACGGACTTTTGGGGACTTAGGGTTCGTCGCCTGCGCCGCGGCAAAACCGGAATCGGACAAGACGTTGAACCAAGCGCTTCCAGCCGGAACGAAAAGCGCGGCGAGCCGCGTTCCGTCATGACCGATCACGGCGGAGTGATAATCCGTCATCAGGCGCACCACCTCGGAGGCCGGTGTCGATGCGCTGGCGGCTCCGGCGTAAAGGAGGGGCGCGCTGAACAGCAAGCGACGAAACGGGCGTAGTTGGTCAGATGGGACATGGTCGATCCTCGGTTGGACAGATCGACCCGCTAGACCGCGTTCGACGACTTGAACGACTCAAGATTGGATAAAGAAGACCGCTACCAGGCCGAGGTTCGTCCAAGGCGCGACTGCAGACCATCCAGTTTATGGGCAGAGGCCTCAGCGAGATTGCCGGAAGCGCTGGTCGCGAAAGCCGACCACACGACCGAATGGTCGGAAGCCCTGATCGCCGTAAGCGCCAGCTCCGGCGCGCCATTCCAAAGGATCAACCGTGACTTCAGGAACAGATCGCTGGCGTTGGTGGTACGCGGAGCGCCGTTCAGAACGTGTGCGCCATTCAGCCGGGCCGCACGATCTGTGACGACCGTCTCCAGCGCGCGCGCCAAGGCATCGTAGCGCGACTGACCCGTCTCGTTTCGCGTCGGCATGACGACCAGGATCAGCGGCGACCCGCCACGGACGTGCGTTTCCAATGCCGCCGCAGAGGCAAGGATCGCAATGCCTGCAATGAAGGAAAGCTGCCTCCAGAGCCGGACGCGCGGTGATGCAATTTTGGCGGGAGCGGCGGTGAGCCTATATCCGCGCTTGCCAACGGTCACGATCTGGGCCGGGTCACCGGGATCGTCGTCGAGCGCGCGACGAAGGTCGCCGATGACGATGGCTACGCTGTTCGGGCTGACGGAGCGCCCGGACCAAACCTCGGTCAGCAGTTGATCCTTCGATACCAACTCTCCGCGGTGGCGGCACAGGAATGCCAAGACACGCGCGGCACGATCTTCCAGCTTCCGCTCAACCTTACCCTTGGTGATAACGCCGGCGACGGGGTCGAACAGCGAAGATCCGATCTCGTGCACCCCCGCAGAATATCCTTCGTCACCGGCCCGCGTCCATCGCCCAAACAGCGCCTGCAGCACCGTTAAATCGGATGGCCAGTGTAGAACTCGCTGGCGATTTTCCATCGTCCGTCGATCTTCAATAGCTGGAGCGTCTTCCAGCCCCAGCTCGACCCGCTGGCGGAGCGGTTTACGAAAACCAGCGACACGGCAGCCAGCGCGCCATCCTGCTGGATATGGACGCCCTGGAAATGCTGGGAGAAAGGGAGGCCCCCAAACACGCCTTTTTTGAATGCGTCGTAATGCTGAGTTCTGGGGTCAGCGCCAGCCGCCTTCACGACGGAGCCTACGTCGGAAAACGGGATACTCTTGTTCAGCAGCAGCGTCTCGAACAGCGCTTCGTCTTTGCTCGATACTGCCTTGGCATAAGTGTCGAGCAGCAACTGGATCGCTGCTCTGTCCGCTCCCGCGCTTGGGAAACGCGGCGGGATTGATGTCGCCCGCGCGGGCGCGACGGCAGAAAGCGGCGCGGCCAGCAGAAGCGCTGTTAGAAATGCTTTCATCTCATACCAAGACTCGTTGATTAAGACCGATGGGCCCACGACCTCAGTCCGATGGACATGATGCGCCACGGCTGATCTGTGAGGCGGTTCCAGGCGAAGCAGCAATGGTCGAGGATGTCGTCGTAGGATTTGAAGATGCGGTTCGACAGCCAATTGTCGCGCATGAACTGCCAGACGTTTTCGACCGGGTTGAGCTCGGGGCATTTTGCCGGCAGCGGCAGTAGCGTGATGTTGGCGGGAACGATCAGCCCCGCCGAGAGATGCCAGCCTGCCTGGTCAAGTATCAGCACGGCATGCGCGCCGGGCGCGACGGCTGCGGATATCTCGGCGAGGTGTAGCGTCATCCCTTCGGTATTGCAGCGCGGGAGCACCAGCGCCGCCCCCTTGCCCTCGGCGGGGCAGATGGCGCCGTAGATATAGGCCGAGGTGGTGCGTTGGTCCTTGGGCGCTGACGGACGTGTTCCGCGCCTGGCCCAGCGCCGGGTGATGCCGTTCTTCTGGCCGACCCGCGCTTCATCCTGCCACCACAGTTCTATGGGTGTACCCCCGGGGAGCGTCGCTCGGATCGCTGCCACCTGGGCTGGGAAGCCTTTTTAAAAACGTCGATGGCGTCAGCCGCCTGCGCATGATGCCTCGGCCGTGCCGTCAGCTTCCTATAGCCCATGGCGCGCAGGTCGCGGCTCAGCGTCTGCTTGCTGACCGACACGCTATATTCGTCGAACAGCCACTGGATCAAATCGACGATCCGCCAGCGCACCACGCCATGCGACGCCGGGATCGGGCCCTGCTCGATGATCTCGGCAAGCGCCCGCTTATGCTCTGGGCCAAGCACTGGACGGGGACCGGGCGCTTTGCCGTCGAGCAAGCCGTCGGGCCCGCTGGTATTGAAGCGCAGCACCCAGTCTCGAACCGTCTGCAAACCAACGCCGCCGACCTGTGCCGCCGCGTGCCGCGCACCACCATCGTAAATTACCGCCAGCGCCAGCAGCCGCCGGACCTGGTTGGCGTCACCGCTCAAACGCGCCAGCCTTCGAAGACCAGACCCGTCAAAATCGTCCCGAAGCCAAACCGCTGATGCCACCGCCAACCTCCCATCGTTTGCGATGTTGAATCAGATCATGACCGACTTGGGAATCCCCCGCGCTGAGTCAGGCTCCAAGGGACTTGGTATCAGTCCTCGGAAACTAGCGATATTCAACCCTAGGCGGCCAGCTTCCGGATTCCAAACATGGGATTGGACCCAATCCGCTAGCAGTTGCCCGACCCCGTATCCTCGATTTTCATATGCTCGAGAACTAATCTGCGGGACCAAGCTCACCACAGGATAACCGGTGTCCGTCTCAGGCAAGTGTCGGTCGTCAGTTGGTCGACAACGAACCGAGCAACGTCTGCGCGAGCGATCTTGCCGCCGTTGATGCCTGCGAGGTCTATCACGGCCCTGACGCTGCCTTGAGCTGGGTCATCGGTGAGCATGGCAGGCCGGACAATGACCCAATCGAGTGAGCTGGCGCGGATCGCGGCTTCCTGTTGGGTTTTGTCCTTATAAGACTGGTTGAGCAGCAAAGGCTGGAAGAGGCGGTCGAACACGAAGCCGCCGTGGCCGCGGCTGTCCCCGACCCCCAAAGCGGAGATGCAGACCAGGCGGCGCACGCCGCGGCGCGTCATTGCCGGGACCAGCGCGCGTGTCACTTCTGTCAGCAGGCTGACCTTGCGAAAACCCATACCGGTCCCCAACGCGCAGACGACGGCATCACAACCGTCCATGCCGCGCCCGAGAGTGCCATCATCGCGGGCATCGCCTTCGATCAATTCTGCTCCTGGCAGATCGGCCTCTGCCGTCGAGCGAACCAAGGCAGCGACGGAATGACCTCTCGCCACAGCGTCGCTAACGATCAGTCGTCCCGTTCCGCCCGTTGCACCCAAAACAAAAATCTTCATGTCTAACCTCGATTTTTTCATCGAGAGCGTCGCGGTTCGCACCGGCCGGGCCTCTTCGAACTCTCTGCCAGAATAGCGACGCAAATCGGGTGCCGGCCGCTCCAATCCGGACGGCCGGCAACGACGCAACCATTTTTCGGAGGAGCGCGAATTTCCGGAGCAGATCCCTTAAGTCGCATCGATCCGCAGGTCCTCGGACCTACGACTTGGCGGCCCGTTGCGCTCTCGCGAAGACGTCGTGTGCGGACGTCGTGCCCGCTACGTGCTCCGTGCCCGCGACGCCAAGGTCCATCCATCCCGCGTTCACGGCCTCGAACATCTCTTCGGCCGGTCCAGTGTGGCCCTTGGGGACGCCGAATTGCTCGAACGCTTCTGCCCAGCCGGCACGCGGGACGGCAAACGCTTTCACGTCGCGGCTCAGAACCTCGCCCAATTGCGCCGCGACCTCGTCCGCGCTGACCATAGAACCAAGCTCGATGACACGCTGTCCTGACCAGGCCGGCCCGGTCAAAAGCGTCGCGACTTCTGCGCCGATGTCGTTGGTCGCGACCATCATCGATTTCCGGTTCGTCGGATTATAATAGACTGGTAGCGTACCCCCACGACCCACATGCAGGCCGAAAAGGAAGTTTTCGAAGAAGCCGCCGGCGCGCACAAAGGCGATCGGCGACGGCAAATCTCGAAGACCCTGCTCCATAAGCGCCAAAGCCGTGATCATCCCGAGTCCGCTGGGCCTGTTCGCCCCCATAGACGACAGCGCGACGACCCGCGGCGGTGCCGCATTGGTCAGCGCCGCGACATAGTTCGCGATCACGCCCTTTGCTTCCTTATAGTCGGGCGAGGGCGTCCAGATCGCTGGCAACATGACGAATGCGCCGTCGACGGCGTTGAGCGCTCGTTCGATGGCTGCCGGATCGTTCCAATCGCCTTCCACCATTTCCACGCCCCGGTCCGCCCAAGCAGCCGCCTTCTCGCGATCGCGGACGAGCGCGCGGACGTTCTTGCCGCGCGCCAACAGATGTTGTGCCGTCGCGCCGCCGACTTTTCCCGTAATTCCCGTTACTAGGAACATGCTTTTTCTCCTGATCGTTTAGGACAAAACACCGCCCAATTGGTTCAATGAATGAGCGGCAGAAGCGCCCGGACGCGGTGATCGCGCAGATAGAGACCACCCCATGTCATCGCGCCCAGCAGCAGCGAAATCAGTTCTGGCGGCGATCCCAGCTCACCGATGCGGACATGCGCGCAGATGGCGCCTCCCAGAAATCCGGTCACCAGGACCGCGCCGAGGACGGCGGTGGATGGAATGGCGTAGAGGATCGCGCAAGCGAGGATGATCGGACCCACGACGCGGGTCAGTTCCAACGCGAACCCGGTTTCCTGCAACATGCTCGCAATCTGCTGCGGCGCGAAAAGTTGGATAACGCCGTCAGCCACCAGGGCGACAATGACAAACGCGCTCATCATCCGGCCGGCCCATAGGGCGCGATGCACGGCCAAGGTTTCGAGCGCCTGATGCAAGATCATAGTTTCGGACACGGGTCGTTCTCCGGTGGAAGTCTCAGTTCCGAGGATTACTGTGTCTCCAAGGTATGATAAACACCGGCAGACCGAACGCACTGTTTCCTTCTTAGTGAACAATATCGAGGCACGAAAATGCAAAATCTCGGGCCGCTGCTCATCTTCATCACGGTGGCGGACATGGGCAGCTTCACCCGCGCGGCGGACAGCCTGGGCATCCGGAAAGGGAGAGCTTCGACGGCGGTCCGCAAGCTGGAAGAAGATCTCGGCGTCAGGCTGCTTCACCGGACGACTCGCAGCGTGCAGCTAACGGAGGACGGCCGCGCCTTTCATGCTCGTGCCCGCGGCCTGCTTGCGGAAGTCGATGACCTGCATTCGATGTTCGCAGGCGATCGCGTGGCCCTGCGCGGGCGCTTGCGAATTGATCTCCCAACCGAGGTAGCGCGCATGACGATCGTGCCGGCCCTGCCGGAGTTCATGGCGGCCCATCCCGAACTGGAGCTGGAACTGTCGAGTACCGATCGGCACGTCGACCTGGTTCAAGAGGGATTCGACTGTGTATTACGGCTTGGACCCATCCGGGACGAGACGCTGATCGCCCGCCCGCTGGGCATGTTGCGCATGGCGAACGCCGCCAGTCCTGCCTATCTGGCGCGCTACGGCACCCCTCGATCGCTGGAAGATCTCCAACGTCAGCAACATCGCACAATCCATTTTTCGACGACGCTGGGCGCGCGACCTCATGGATGGGAATATCCGGACGGCGACGGCTACGCGACGCTTCACTTGCCAAGTGCGCTACACGTGAACAGTGCCCAGACCTACGAAGCCGCCGCCCTTGCCGGCATTGGTCTGATCCAGGCGCCGCTTATGGGCATCGGCCCCTATCTGGAGAGCGGATCGCTGGTAGAGATCCTACCCGAATTTCAGCGCCAGGCGCTCGCCGTATCGCTCGTGGTGGCACATCGAGGCAATCTGTCGCGCCGAGTCCGCGCCTTCATGGAATGGATCGAAGAGGTCTTGACGCCGTTTCTGGAATGAATGGCGGGTTCAGGTCACACACTATTTCCGTATAACGAGCGCGAATGGGGCGCGTTGCTAGTCATCCGCTGCGACCGGCAGCTTTAGTCAATGCCGGACGTTCGCCGGAAAAGATATAAACGACCGGATCTGGTCAACGGCTTTCGGTCCGCCATTGGGACTTTGCGGTCATTCCTGATGACGGGGCCGAACGACAGCTTCCGACAAGAGCAGACCAACCTTCACCGGTGCCGTGGCCGCGAAGGATCAAGCCCCGCTGATTGCTGACCGCCGGGTTTTGAGCGCGGCCCGGCAGAGAGCGGCCTTGCTACCGGTATCACAACCGTTCGGTTTTGGCCCTCGCGGCGGTCGAGTAACCCTTAGCCGTACAAGTTATTCGGCCAAATGCTCGATGATAGGGCAATCGGGGCGATCTTCCCCGTGACAGGACCTAGCAAGTTCAGTGAGTGATCGGCGCATGGCTTCCAAGGCGCGGACCTTGCGGCCCATTGCCACGCGGTCGCCAGCGGCCCCGTCTCGGCCTCCCCGTCGCCCACGACGCAAGCGACGATCAGATCGGGATTGTCGAGCACCGCGCCGAACGCATGGCTCAGCGAATAGCCGAGCTCTCCGCCTTCGTGAATCGACCCGGGCGTGGTCGGCGCGACATGGCTCGAAATGCCGCCGGGAAACGAGAATTGCGTGAACAGCCGCTTGAGTCCGGCTTCGTCTTGCGTGACGTTGGGGAAGAACTCGCTGTAGGTGCCTTCGAGATATGTGTTGCCGACCAGCGCCGGCCCACCGTGTCCGGGACCGGCGATATAGATCATGTCGAGATCGTGTGCGCAGATCGCGCGGTTGAGATGAACGTAGATGAAATTCTGCCCCGGCGTGGTGCCCCAATGGCCGACCACGAGCGGCTTGACGTGCGCGAGCGTCAGCGGCTCGCGCAGCAGCGGATTGTCGTAGAGATAGAGCTGGCCGACCGAGATATAATTGGCGGCTCGCCAATAGGCGTCGGTCAGGCGGAGTTCCTCCGCTCCGAGGCAACGCTTGGCTGGCGCTATTGATAGGTCGGGGCGGGGTGCCGCCTCCCGTGTGAGAACAGATGCATCCATGAGATTGTGGCTCCACGCATTGCAGGATCGCTTGCGGCGATCGTTCGGGGCGATGCACATGCCCCGTAGGGGTCGAGCGCTCGACCTTCCAAAATGACATAGCCCCGTTGCCCCGAGCACAGCAGGTTCGGGAACTACCTACCCGGCTGTGGCTTCCCCGACATAGGTAGTTCCCGAGGGTGCCGCGCAACCAGGCCGACTGCCATTGCCCTAGCAGCGCGTGCCCTGCCGCGCCGCATGGAGATACCGTTGCCTCAACCGAGTCCCACGCCGAAGGCGCCCGACGGAATCGTGATCGCAGTGCGCGGCGCGGTCGTCGACGTGTCCTTTGCGGGTGCAGAATTGCCGGCGATCGACACTGCGTTGATCGTCGACTGGGATCGGCCGGAGACGCTCGTCCTCGAAGTCCACAGCCATGTCGATCCGCAGACGGTCCGCGCGATCGCGCTGCAGGCGACGATGGGTCTCGCCCGCCAGACCGGGGTCCGGGCGACGAGGGTGCCGGTCGCCGTGCCGGTCGGCGATGCGGTCCTCGGGCGATTGCTCGACGTGGTCGGCACGGTACGCGACAATGGCCCCGCGCTCCCGAAGGAAACGCCTCTTCGCAGTATCCACCAAAAGCCACCCGCGCTCGAGGACGAGACCTCGTCGACCGACATTTTCGAGACAGGCATCAAGGTGATCGACTTGCTGGCGCCGCTCGCACAGGGCGGCAAGGCGGCGATGTTCGGTGGGGCAGGGGTCGGCAAGACCGTGCTGGTGATGGAGCTGATCCACGCAATGGGCACGAAATACCAGGGGCTCTCGGTGTTCGCGGGCGTCGGCGAGCGCTCGCGCGAGGGGCATGAATTGCTCACCGACATGCAGAGCTCAGGCGTGCTCGAGCGCACCGTGCTGGTCTATGGGCAGATGAACGAGCCGCCGGGCGCGCGCTGGCGCGTGCCGCTGACCGCGCTGACGATCGCCGAATATTTTCGCGACGAGAAGCACCAGAACGTGTTGCTGTTGATGGATAACGTCTTCCGCTTCGTTCAGGCCGGCAGCGAATTGTCGAGCCTGCTTGGGCGGTTGCCGTCGCGCGTCGGCTACCAGTCGACGCTGGCGAGCGAAGTCGCCGCGCTCGAAGAACGGATCGCCTCGGTGCCCGGCGCGTCGGTCACCGCGATCCAGGCGGTCTATGTCCCGGCGGACGATTTTACCGACCCGGCGGTGACGGCCATTTCGAGCCACATGGACAGCATCATCATGCTGTCGCGCAAGCTCGCGGCCGAAGCCTTTTACCCAGCGATCGATCCGCTGGCCTCGTCTTCGGTGCTGCTCGATCCGCTGGTGGTGGGCGAAGAACATTATGCGCTCGCCGAGCGGGCGCGCGAGGCGCTCGCGCGGTTCGAGGAGTTGCGCGACATCATTGCGCTACTCGGCGTCGAGGAACTCGGGGCCGACGACCGGCTGATCGTCAAGCGCGCACGCCGCCTGCAGCGCTTCCTTAGTCAGCCATTCGTCGTCACCGAAGCCTTTACCGGCACGCCCGGCGAGAGCGTCAGCCGTGCCGATACGCTCGCCGGCTGCAAGGCGATCCTCGATGGCGAAGCCGACGATTGGGCGGAAAGCTCGCTCTACATGGTCGGCACGCTCGACCAGGCGCGCGCCAAGGAAGCGGCCTCGACCAAGCAGAACGCCCACAAGGATACTAAGCCATGAGGCTACGCATCGTCACCCCGCTTTCGGTGGTCGTCGACGAGGAAGCACTCGCGGTGCGCGCCGAGGACGATAGCGGAAGCTTCGGCATCCTGCCCGGCCATGGCGATTTCCTGACCAGCCTCGCAATCTCGGTCGTCGGCTGGAAGCGAACCGACGGGTCGCGGCGGTACTGCGCGGTGCGCCGCGGGATGCTGTCGATCTC
This sequence comes from Sphingomonas sp. UYP23, assembly GCF_054059235.1. Lineage (NCBI taxonomy): Bacteria > Pseudomonadati > Pseudomonadota > Alphaproteobacteria > Sphingomonadales > Sphingomonadaceae > Sphingomonas > Sphingomonas sp. UYP23. The sequence goes on along the minus strand of NZ_JBSSBX010000001.1, from coordinate 4,295,081 downwards.
CGGCGGGAAGGACGTGGCCGTCGCGACGCGCGAGGCGATTGCGGGCGACGATCTCGCAACGCTCGATGCGACTGTACTCGACCGATTCCGCGCCGATATCGAGCAAGAGCGCAGCGACCGCTTCGAAAACAACCAGCTCCAGCTCAATGCAATCCGCCGGATTGTCAGCCAGCTTGGATCGAGTGGCGGGACGACCTTCGCATGAGCGCGCTCAAAACGCCGCCCGAAGACCCGCTGATCGCCAACGTCCGGCTGCGCGGCGCACGCCGAGCGCGCTGGCTGCGCGATGGCGAGGATTCGGTGGCGCGGCGCCTCGCACAAATCGGCGTGCTCGGCTGGATCACTGTGGTCCCGATGCTGGCCGGCATTTTCGCCGGGCGCTGGCTCGACCGGACGTATCATTGCGGCATCTTCTGGACCGCGCCGCTGCTCATGCTCGGCGCAGGCCTCGGCTGCTGGTCGGCGTGGCGCTGGATCAAGAGCGCATGAGGCAAGATCTTCTCCTCGCGCTTTGGCTGGTCGCCGGCATTCTCGCCGGTATCGTCTATTTCATGAGCATTTGGTGGAGCGCGCAGCGTTTCGCCAACGATGGCGGCCTGGCGACGACGATCGCAGTTGCGCTGTTGCGGCTGGCCACACTTGGCGGGTTGCTCGTGCTCGCCAGCTTTCAGGGTGCCGGGCCGTTGCTGGCAATGGCGCTGGGGATCGTGCTCGCCCGCTTCGGCGTCATGCTTCGCCTGCGAGCAGTCGCATGATGATTTCGCCGCTCGCCAGCGTGACGCTGTTCCACATCGGTCCGGTGCCGATCTCGCAGGCGGTAGTCACCACATGGGCGATCATGGCCGTGCTGATCGGCGGTGCGATCGCCGTCTCGCGCACGCTGAAAGCGGCACCGTCGAAGACGCAAGCGCTGTTCGAACTGATCGTCGATACCGTCGACGGCGAGATTCGCAACACGATGCAGGCAGAGCCGGGTCCATATCGGGCGTTCATCGGCACGCTGTTCGCCTTCATCTTCGTGGCGAACTGGTCGACGCTGGTTCCCGGTGTCTCGCCCCCGACCGCGCGTCTCGAGACCGATGCCGCACTCGCCATGCTCGTCTTCGTGGCGGTGATCTGGTTCGGCATCCGCGCGGGCGGGCTCGGCGGCTATCTATCGACCTTCGCTTCGCCTTCGCCGTTGATGATTCCGCTGAACCTGATCGAAAGCGTCACGCGCGCCTTTTCGATGTTCGTGCGCCTGTTCGGCAATGTGATGAGCGGTGTGTTCGTGATCGGCATCGTGCTGTCGCTCGCCGGCCTGCTCGTGCCGATCCCGTTGATGGCGCTCGATTTGCTGACCGGCGTGGTTCAGGCCTACATCTTCGCAGTGCTGGCAATGGTCTTCATCAGCAGCGGCCTGCCGGCCAAGCCCATTCCCAAGTTTCCCCAAGAAAGGACGGCACCATGAACTGGTTGGCCCTGTGCAGTATAGTTTCCGCGGCGATGGCGGTGTCGTTCGGCGCGATCGGGCCGGCGCTCGCAGAGGGGCGCGCGGTCGCAGCGGCGATGGACGCAATCGCGCGCCAGCCCGAATCGGCCAGCACAATTTCGCGGACCTTGTTCGTCGGGCTGGCAATGATCGAGACGATGGCGATCTATTGCCTGGTCATCGCGCTGTTGCTGCTGTTCGCCAACCCGTTGCTGAAGTGATGCCATGACCATCGACTGGTGGACACTGGGCTTTCAGATCGTCAACGTCACGGTCCTGATCTGGCTGCTCCGCCTTTTTTTCTGGAAGCCGGTGGCGGCGATGATCGCAGCGCGTCGCGCTGCGACGCAGAAGTCGACCGACGATGCCAAAACGGCAAGCGACACGGCAGCGGCTGCACTGGCCGACGTCGCGAAGACGCGCGCTGGCTTCGCCAACGAGCGCGAAACGATACTGGGTGACGCGCGCAAGGCGGCCGATGTCGCGCGCGCGGTGGTCCTGGCGAAGGCCAAGAGCGATGCGGACGCGCTGCAGACCGCCGCGAAGGCCGACATCGCCAAGGACGCCAAGACGCAGGAGGGCGCCTGGAGCGATCGGTCGGCCGACCTCGCGGTCAAGATTGCCGGTCGGCTGGCGGGGCGGCTCGATGGCGACGCGGTGCAGGCTTGCTTTCGGCAATGGCTGATCGAAGAGATCGGCAAGCTTCCCGCGCCGGCCCGGAAGGCCGCCGCAGCAAAGGAAATGAAGCTTATGCTTGCGAGCGCCGTAACGCTTGATGCGGGGACTCAGCAGAGCTGTGCGAAGGCGATCGGTGAGGCTCTCGGCGGCGATCCCAAGATTGCGTTCACCACCGATGCTACGTTGATCGCTGGCTTCGAGCTGAGCGGAGAGCATCTGATCGTGCGCAGCAGCTGGCAAGCCGATCTGGTGACGATCCGGGCCGATCTGGCGATATGAACGCTTCCGACACTTGGCTGAAGGACTCGCAGGCTCGACTCGGCGGCACCACCCTCGGCGCGCAGGCCGAGCAAATCGGGCGGGTCGAGGAGGTCGGTGATGGCATCGCTTTGGTGTCAGGGCTGCCGAATGTCCGGCTCGATGAATTGCTCCGCTTCGAGAAAGGCCAGTTCGGCTTTGCGCAAATGCTCGATGAGGATCGCATCGGCTGCGTGCTGCTCGACGACGTCGACGGAGTCGAGGCGGGCGACAGCGTGCGCGGCACTGGCGATGTCGTGCGCGTCCCCGTCGGGCAAGGGCTGCTCGGCCGCGTGGTCGATCCGCTCGGCCGCCCGCTCGACGGCAAAGGGCCGATCGCCAGCGACACCCGGCATCCGATCGAACGGCCCGCCCCGGCGATCATCGACCGCGATCTGGTGGTCGACCCGGTGCAGACCGGCCTGATGGTGGTCGACGCCTTGTTTGCGCTCGGCCGAGGGCAGCGCGAACTCATCATTGGGGACCGCGCGATCGGCAAGACGACGATCGCGATCGACACGATCATCAACCAGAAGGATAGCGATATCGTCTGCGTCTATGTCGCGGTCGGCCAGAAAAGCTCGAGCGTGCGCCGTGCGATCGACGCGATGCAGGGCAGCGCCGCGCCCGAACGCTGCATTATCGTCGTCGCAGGTGCGGCGAGTTCGCCTGGGCTGCAATGGATCGCGCCCTTCGCCGGCATGACTATGGCCGAATATTTCCGCGATTCGGGAGGCCACGCGCTCATCGTGATCGACGATTTGACCAAGCACGCCGCCACCCACCGTGAAATCGCGCTGCTGACGCGCCAGTCGCCGGGTCGCGAGGCCTATCCCGGCGATGTGTTTTACGTCCATGCGCGGTTGCTCGAACGCGCGTCGAAATTGTCGAAGGACAAGGGCGGCGGATCGCTGACCGCGTTGCCGATCGCCGAGACCGACGCAGGCAATCTCAGCGCCTATATCCCGACCAACCTCATTTCGATCACCGACGGCCAGATCGTGCTTGATGCGAAGCTGTTCTACCAAGGGCAGAAGCCGGCAGTAGACGTTGGCACCAGCGTCAGCCGCGTCGGCGGCAAGACGCAGGCACATGCCTTGCGCGAAGCGGCGCAAACGCTGCGGCTCGATTACGCGCAGTTCCTCGAACTCGAGAGCTTCACGCGCTTCGGCGGCATGCCCGATACGCGCGTCCGCCAGCAATTGACGCGCGGTGCGCGAATCCGCGCGATCCTCGATCAAATTCAGCACGCGCCGCTAAGGCTTGCGGACGAGGTCGCCCTGGTGCTCGCGGTCCAAGGCGGGCTGCTCGACGTGCTTCCGTTGCCCACGATCCTGGGGTTCCGCAAGGGCTTGGCCGAGATGATCGATCGCGACGCGGCCGATGCCGTCGCAATGATGCAGAAGGACGGCACGCTCGACGACGACGCGAAAAGGGCGCTGCTCGGCGCGCTGGAGAAGTATGTGACCAGCTTCGCGCCCGAACTCGCGGCCGCGCCCGTCGACCCTGCGACGTGACGCTTCGCCTTGCCGATATTGACGCACGGATCGAGGGCGTCGAACAGCTTGGAGCTGTGGTCAACGCGATGCGCGGCATCGCTGCGTCGCGGGCGCAGCAGGCGCGCGCGCAGGTCAAGGCGGTGGACAGCTATGCCGCGACGATCGCCGCCGCGATCGGCCGCGCGCTCACGCTGATGCCGTCGACTCCGCACAAGGAGCGAGCGGCTGACACGCATCCTGCTTTGGTGGTATTCGCGGCGGAGCAAGGCTTTGCCGGTGCGTTCAGCGAACACGTCTTCGCATCGCTCGGCGACGACTTGGCAGGATCGGCAATCTTCCTAATCGGCACGCGCGGTGCCACCGTTCTTGCCGAACGCGGGATCGACCCGGCATGGCTCGGCGCGATGCCATCGCACTCGGCGGGTATTCCGAAACTGGCCGATCGGGTCGCGGAGGCGCTTTATAGCGGGCTGGCGAAGGGGGAGATTGTGGCGCTGGACGTTGTCTTCAGCCAGCGCGATCCGGGGCACAACGCTAGGATCGAGCGGATGACGCTGCTCCCGCTCGATCTGAGTCGATTTCCCGCGTCAGTGCTTGGTCCCCCGCTGCACAACCTCGCGCCGGCGGAACTCCTCGCCGGGCTGACCGCCGACTATTTCCACGCTCAGTTGTGCCACGCAGCGCTCCACGCCTTCGCCGCCGAGAACGAAGCGCGGATGGAAGCGATGGCGGCGGCGCGCGATCAATCCACGCGCCAGCTGGTCGATCTGCAGGCCCAGGCGCGGCTTGTGCGACAGGAAGAGATCACCGCGGAAGTCATCGAACTCGCTGCAGGAGCGGCAGCGAGTCAAGCGCGCGCTAGGTAGTTTCCGACCCACGAGGTGGCCTGGCGATCAAGCTATGACCCATCCTAACGCTGATCCGGCATTGCGCCGGGAGGCGGTCGAGACTTGCGTCAATCCGTGTAGGACACACCCATGATCGCCACGACACCCCAAATTCTGTACACGCAGACTCGTCTCGGCCAGACGCTGTTACAGGCGGACGCCGCGACTGAGGGGTGCGCCCGGGCCTCACACCTCGGGCTGGCCGATCTGTATAGAACGGACCTCGCGAGGCTGAACGCTGCGATGCTCGACTCCGCACCGGAAGCCGGCGATCCTGACGTGATTTTCCTGCTGAACGACCTGACAATTGATGACAGGCGCGCGCCGGGTGAAGTCTGTGCAAGACTTGTCAGCGGGTTCGAGTGATGAACGATCGCACGTCGCGCGACCGCCAGTCTTCGTCAGCTGGCCCGCTCGATCGGCCGGGCTTCGACCTCGGCGGATCGACGGGCGAGACTACGGCGGGCTTGGGGCTCGGATTAGGCTTGGACTCCGGGGACACGGCTTTGAGCGAAGTCTCCCGGGACGTAGAATTGTCGGCAAGCTTGGCATTCCGCGCTGACGCGGTCCCGATTTCGAGAGCGCCCTGACGCGGAAAGACGGCCCGGCAGGTCGGTAAAAGGTCGATCGAAAGTCGCGGAGCGGCTGAGCGAGCGCGATGCACCACCACGCGTGGTGCATTCGCGACGAAGTTTCATTGTCACTGCCGTAGCGGCGCGCCGCCCTTTCCGAATCCTCGCCAAGATGAGTTTAGCTACGTCTGTTAAGGCCGCTGCCGTGTAGTCACGCGATTTGCCACGGGATCAGGCAAGTCGAGGCGCTCCACCGCGTCTAGCGTATCGTCCAGGGCATGCTTGTAAGCCCAAGCTCGATGCGCATCGAGCCGGACGTCCTCGATTGTCCGGCGATGGAGGCGATGTCGTGAACTGCTCCTGGAGGGTCATTAGGGCGCTGGATCGTGCAACTCCGCAGCCGTAATCGGCGAACGAATTCATGAAGCACTGCGCAAAACCTACGGTAGCGAAGGTATAGACGATCGGGGCCAGTCTGCTGGCCGATCCTGTCCAGCGCCGGCTCGAACTTCCTCGGGACATGTCGCTATCCGCTTCGCGCATCGATACTTGGTATGACGGTCGCGCAACCGGGCGGAGATGATGCGCGTTTGCTCGGCGAAGAGTTGGCGCTGCTGATCGACGGGGCGACCAACTACGCGATCTATATGCTCGATCCACAAGGTCATGTGACGATCTGGAACCGCGGGGCCGAACGGATCAAGGGCTGGACGCAGGTCGAAGTTCTCGGCCGGGACTCCGCAATGTTCTATATCCCGGAAGATGTGCTGGCTGGCAAACCGCACGCCGATCTCGCCCGAGCCAGCGCCGAGGGTCGCTTGGAGGAGGACAGCTGGAGGCTGCGCAAGGACGGGTCGGAGTTTCTCGCCAGCGTGACGATCACCGCCTTGTACGACGAGGCAGGCGCCTTGCGCGGGTTCGGCAAGGTCGTGCGCGACATTACAGATCAAAAGGCGGCGGAAACGGCGCTGATGCGGCGCGAGCAGCATTTGCACTCGATTCTGGAAACCGTGCCCGACGCGATGATCGTGATCGACGAACACGGGCGGATCGCGTCGTTCAGCTCGGCGGCGGAACGCATTTTCGGCTATGCCGAGAACGAGGTGCTTGGCCGCAACGTCGAATTGCTGATGCCCGCGCCCGACCGGCAGCGGCATGACGGCTACCTTGCCGCCTATTTGGCCGGGGGTGCGCGCACGGTGATCGGCGCGGTCCGTGCCGTTACCGGCGTGCGCAAGAACGGCGAAACCTTTTCTGCCGAGCTGGCGGTCGGCGAGACGCTCAGCGGGGGGCAGCGGATCTTCACCGGCTTCGTTCGCGACCTCACCAAACGCGAGCAGACCGAACTTCGACTGCGCGAGCTTCAAACGGAGCTGATCCATGTCTCGCGGTTGAGTGCCATGGGAACGATGGCCTCGACAATGGCGCACGAACTCAATCAACCCTTGACCGCGATCGCAAACTACCTCGAAACGACGCGCGACTTGCTGGTCGATCCGTCGGCGGAAACGGTGGCGCTTGTGCGCGAGGCATTGGCCGACGCTGCGGGCCAGTCGATCCGTGCGGGGCAGATCGTCCGACGCTTGCGCGAGTTCGTAGCGCGCGGCGATGTGGAACAATGCGCCGAACCGCTAAACGCTTTGGTTCGCGAGGCAGCGAACCTTGGCCTGATCGGTGCTGTGCAGGCGGGCGTCGAAACGGTGATGCATTTCGCGCTCGAAGCCGAGTTGGTTCATGCCGATCGCATCCAGATCCAGCAAGTGCTGGTCAATTTGATCCGAAACGCCCTCCAAGCGATGGCGGCGTCGCCGCGCCGGGTGCTGACGATCACGACGGCGGTCGAGTCGGAAAATTGCATGCAAGTTTCGATCGCCGATAGCGGGGAGGGGGTCGCTCCTGACTCGGCGGATCGCCTGTTCCAGGCGTTCGCCTCGACCAAACCCGACGGCATGGGCGTCGGCCTGTCGATTTGCCGCACGATCGTCGAGGCGCATCATGGCCGGATCTGGGCGGACTCGGCTCCGGGCGGTGGGGCTGCCTTCCACTTCACGTTGCTGCGGGAGCAAGGCGATGTCGGATAAGCGGATCGTCCATTTGGTCGACGACGAAGACGCGATCCGGCGCTCGGCCGGCTTTCTGTTGCGCTCGTCCGGGTTCGACGTTGTCACCTACGGGTCGGTCACCGAGTTTCTTGCAAGCGTCGGCCTCGCGGCCCCCGGCTGCATCCTGCTCGACATCCGGATGCAGGGGATTGACGGTCTCGAAGTCCAGCGCACCCTAGGCGAACGCGGCGTCGGCTTTCCGATCATCATGCTGACTGGGCATGGTGACATCACACTTTCGGTGCGCGCGATCAAGGCGGGCGCGGTCGATTTCCTCGAAAAGCCCTTCGAGAAAGCAACGTTGATGCTCGCGATTGAGGAAGCGTTCGAGCGGTTGACCGAGACGCAGACGCAGCAGCTCGACGCGAGCGATGCCACGATCCGCCTTGCCGCCTTGACCCCGCGCGAGCGCGACGTGCTCGAAGGATTGGTCGCTGGCCAGCCGAACAAGATAACAGCCTACAAGCTCGGCATCTCGACCCGTACGGTCGAGGCGCACCGCGCCAATTTGACACACAAGCTTGGCGTACGTTCGATTTCGGACGTGCTGCGACTGGCGTTCGCCGCCAATCTGGGCGCTTCGCCCGCCGTGTGACCCCAAAACGCCGGGCCGGCCTTCAGTTTCTACGTACAGACGACAGCCTTGGATTCGTTGATTGTGCGCCGATGGATCAACATCGCACGACATGTTTTCCGCAGTGACGGGCATACGCATCGCCTTGATCGGCGGAGTGCCGGCGGAACGCCACGCGCGCCAGTTGATGCTGCGCGGAGAGGGGTTCGACGTGCGCGCCTATGCCAGCGCCGCACCCTTGCTCGCCGACCCGCTTGCCCTGGCGAGTGTCTGCATCGTAGCGGAGGTGACGATGCCCGGAATGGGTGGCGTGGCGCTGGTGCAGGCGATGCGCGAGAAGGGGTGGCATGGCGCTGCGATCCTGCTTGCAGGCGTCATTTCTTCCGCGCTGGCGGCGCTAGCAATCGAACAGCATTTCACCGTGATGGTCCCGACTGGGTTAGCCGACCGCCTATTGCTCGCGGGAATCCGCACGGCGATCGCCGAGCGTTGAGCTAACCTAAGAGCCGCCCGACATGCCGCGCGATCTGCGCGCCTTCCTGCGACGGCAGCGTCCGCACAGCGATCGGCCCGGCAAAGCCGAGATCGTCGCAGATTGCCGCGCGCACCGCCACGTCGTGCTCGCCGATGCCGCCAGTGAAGACGATGAGATCAGCACCACCCAACACCGCGAGCATTCCGGCGATCTGCTTGGCGACCGAGCGGCAGAAGCTGCGGATCGCAAGACCGGCGGCTGGGTCGTCGCTGGCATGCAGCACCCGCAGATCGGCTGACAGACCCGACACGCCGAGCAAGCCCGAATGCCGGTCGATCATTTCCTCGATCGCCGCGGCATCCATGCCGCGCTCACGTATTAGGTACAGCAACAGCCCTGGATCGAGATCGCCGGCGCGCGTCCCCATCACCACCCCGCCCGACGGCGTCAGCCCCATGCTGGTATCGACCGAGCGCCCCGCGCGCACCGCTGTCACGCTTGCTCCGCTGCCGAGATGCGCGATGATTAGGCGATCGGGCGGGGCGCCGCCCAGTTGCGTCAGGATCGATTCGCACGACAGCCCGTGAAAGCCGTATCGTCGCACGCCCTCGGCATGCATCGCCCTTGGGATCGGCAGCACCGCCGCGAGATCGGGCAGGTCCGCGTGGAAGCCCGTGTCAAAGCAGGCGACCTGCGGCACATCGGGAAAGTCCGCTTGCGCTGCCGCGATCATCGCCAGCGCGGCGGGCGCGTGTAGCGGCGCAAACGCCGTCGCGCACTGTAATCGGTCGATCACGCCGTCATCGATCACCACCGGCGCGAAAAGATCGATCCCGCCGTGAACGATGCGGTGCCCGATCGCGTCCGGGCGTACTTGGCCAATCCGATCGAAGAGTCCATCGCCGGCATCGGCGTGCTCGACCTCGCCGGTCGAGACCTCCGTCACCGTATTGCCGACCGCATAGACGCCGAACTTGACCGAGGACGACCCGCCGTTGAGCGTCAGGACGCGCATGGCGTCCGCTGCCAGTCGGCCACCTTGGGCGTATCGTTGCCATGCTCGGCGATGGATAGCCTGTAGCGCTTGAACTCCATCTGGTAGCGATCGATATCGCTGAGCACGACGACGATGGACATGGTCTTTGGGATCCTGTGGGCGGGGCTTGGGCTCGGAAGGCTATGCAGTTCGCAGCGCACGTAGGGCAGCTTCGGGAACTACGCAGGCGCGGGTTTGCGTAGTTCCCGACCCTGCGTTGGGTTCGAACTGTGCGCTAGAGCGGTGGCTACACAAGCTGGAAGCGAACATTCGATGGTCAATACCGTCCTCAAGCCCGACGCGCTCGCGATCGCCACCGAACGGGCCGCGCAACCGGTGGTGCACCACCTACCGCACGGCTTTTCCGACCATTTCGCGCTCGGTTTCACCAAACTGCTGCGCTTCAGCGCCGACACCTTTTTCGCCAAGCGCTACGGCCACCGCGCGATCGTACTCGAGACGGTGGCGGCGGTGCCCGGCATGGTCGGGGCGATGTTCACCCATCTCAAATGCCTGCGCTGGATGCGCGACGACGAGGGCTGGATCCGTACCCTGATGGAAGAGGCCGAGAACGAGCGGATGCACTTGATGACCTTCATTGAGATCGCCAAGCCGACCTGGTTCGAGCGCACCGTTATCCTGCTGGTTCAGGGCGTGTTCCTGATCGGCTTTTCGCTGCTCTACTTGCTCTCTTCGAAGACCGCGCACCGCGTGGTCGGCTATTTCGAGGAGGAGGCAGTGACCAGCTACACGCTGTACCTGCAGGAGATCGACGAAGGCCGCTCGCCCAACGTGCCTGCGCCCGCCATCGCTCGCCATTACTGGAAGATGGCCGATGATGCGACGCTGCGTGACCTGGTACTGGTCGTGCGCGACGATGAGGCGCATCATCGCGACGTCAACCACGGTTTCGCGAGCACGATCGGGGGTCTGCCGAAAGAGCGGGCGAGCGCGCCCTATCCGCCGCACGCGGTCGAGCTCGCCTGACTCGGCTCGATAGACGGATGCAGGCGTTGGCCGCCTGCCTGTCGGCGATCGCCGGCTATGTCGATGCGGTCGGGTTTCTCGCGAGCGGCGGATTCTTCGTGTCGTTCATGAGCGGCAACTCGACACGCTTTGCCGTTGGGATCAGTCACGGCACAGCTAGTGCCGGGATCGCCGCCGGGCTGATCGGTGGATTCGTCGCCGGCGTCGTGCTCGGTTCCCTGTGCGGAACGCTGGCGGGCACCCACCGACGCTCGGTCGTACTAGTCTTGGTCGCCGCGCTGCTGTCGGGCGCAGCGGTTTGCGGCATGAACGGGGCGCCTGGCGTCGCCATCGCGCTGACCGCGCTTGCCATGGGGTCGGAGAATGCCGCCTTCGAACAGCCCGGGGGAAGCATCGGCCTGACTTACATGACGGGAGCGCTGGCCAAGGTCGGGCAGGGAATCGCCGGGTTGCTCCTCGGCGGTGGCGACTTCGCGTGGCTGTCGTACCTCGCTTTATGGACCGGGCTGGTCGCGGGAGCGATCCTCGGCGCGGTGGCATATCCGAGGTTCGGGATCGCCGCGCTGTGGCTGCCCGCCTGCTTATCGCTTCTTTTGGCAATTACGACACGGCATCTGGGCTTCCGGGGGTCGGCTAAGTAGTTCCCGATCCTGCTGCCCCACCGTGCCAAGGTTAGGGTCTCCGTTCGCATTCCCGAAAAGGACGAGCATGACCGACACACTTCTTGAGGCGACCACGCCGATCCGCCACGTCGTCGTGCTGGGGCATCCCGCACCCGGCAGCTTCAACCACGAAGTCGCCGAACGCTATTGCCAGACAGTCCGCGAAAACGGGCAGGAAGCGGTCGTACGAGACCTATATGCGCTCGACTTCGACCCCTGCCTGCGCGCCGCACGCAGGCCCGGCCACACCACCGGCATGTCGGCCGATGTCGCGCATCAGCTCGGTTTCTTGCGGCAAGCCGATGTCATCGTGCTGGTCTATCCGATCTGGTTCGGCATGCCGCCGGCGATCATAAAGGGCTATGTCGATCGCGTGCTGGGCGTAGCGCTGACGCCGGCCGACATTCGCGATCACCGGCCTGATTCGGTGCTCGTCGGCAAGGCTTTCGCGACCTTCTCGAGTTCTGCTACGACATCGATCTGGCTCGACGAACAAGGCCAGCTCGGTTCAATCCGGCAAGCCTTCGACCGGTATTTAATGGGAATTTTCGGGTTGCACGATGCTGGGCACGTGCATTTTGGCGCGATCGTGGAGGGAATGGATGAGCGGTTCGTGAGCCAATCGCTGTTCGAGGTAGAAGAACACGCCCGCAAGATCTGCAGCGACGTCGCGGCCGCACACCATTCCGCGAAGGCGCTGGAAGCTATGACGGCCTCTGGCGCGCGCTAAGCGTCGTGGACAAAGCTTGACCTGACACTCTCGTGTTGATTCAAGCCTGCTTTTTGAGGCGGTTTTGGGAGCGCATCGAGGTTTCGGAGGAAGCGTGAGCGCTGATCGGACTGTTGTTGCCGGCCGAACATGGCCGCGGTGTCGGCCCGCCGGCTACAATCGGCGTTATTTCGAGGGCATGATGTGGATGGCGCGGTCAGGTGCGCAGTGGCGCCTGCCGACTATGGCAAGTCGAACAGAGTGTTTCGGCGTTATCTGCGCTGGGTCGAGATAGGAGTATTCGCCGCCCTTCTCGAAACGCTGGCCGAGATGGTGGAGCGCGGCACCAGCGCCGACATGATCGACAGCACGGTGGTCCGGGTGCATCATTGGGCGGTCGGGTAAAAGGGGATCAAGGGCCCAGGGGCTTGACCGGTCGCGCGGCGGCTTCACCACCAAGCTCCACGCCCGCTGCGATAGACACGGGCGACCGCTTGGCTTCGTCCTAACACCGGGACGGGCGCACGATGTCAAAGGCTTTGGTCCGCTGTTCCGAATGCTCGATGAGCGCATCGACGAATTGCTCGCCGACAAGGGTTACGCCGCAAATGCCAGCCCTGCCGTCAGTTCGGCCAGTCCCGCCAAGGAACGGCGGCTCTTGTGCGGAGCCGCCATCCGCTTCCAAATCTTCGAACGACGTATTTTGGTCGACTTCTGCAACAGCCGTGTTGGGGGCGAGGACCCAAAGCACGAAGCCGCTGCGCGGCATTGGTGTTGGTGGTGAGGTAGCGCCTTTGCGGTGAGGTTTGGCCCGGCGGCAGCGGCGGCAGACGATGGAGTTCCTTCAACCAAAGGAACTTGATCATGGCGATTGTACCGATCGAACGACCCGTCACCCCGCTGCGTCAGCGGATGCTCGACGACATGGCGATGCGCGCGATGCGGTCGCGGACCCAGCATGATTATATCCGCCACGTCCGCGCCTTCGCGGCTTTCCTCGGGCGCTCGCCCGATACCGCGACCGCCGAGGATGTGCGCCGCTTCCAGCTTCACCAACGCGAGCAGGGTGTCGGAGAGTCCACGATCAACGGCTCGGTATCGGCACTGCGCTTCCTGTTCGACGTGACGCTCGAGCGACCCGACCTGTCGCGGCGGCTGGTGCTGGCGCGTCGTCCCAGGAAGCTGCCCGACGTGCTGAGCGTCGATGAGGTGGGACGGCTGCTCGAGGCGGCACCGGGCATCAAGTACCGGGCGGCGCTGGGCGTGGCCTATGGCGCTGGCCTGCGCGTGTCGGAGGTCGCGCACCTCAAGGCCGACGATATCGACAGCAAGCGGATGCTGATCCGGATCGAGGAGGGCAAGGGCCGCAAGGATCGTAACGCCATGCTGTCGCCGCAGCTGCTCGAGCTGCTGCGGCTGTGGTGGCGCGAAGGCAAGCGGCGCAGTGTCCTTCTGCCGCACGGCTGGCTCTTTCCAGGGCGCAGCTACACCGACCCGATCTCGACCCGGCAACTGCACCGCGCGGTCTGCGAGGCGGCCGAGGCGGCGGGGATTCGAAAGCGCGTCAGCCCGCACACGCTGCGGCACAGCTTCGCCACTCACCTGCTCGAACAGGACGTCGATATCCGCGTGATCCAGGTGCTGCTCGGGCACAGCAAGCTCGAGACGACCGCGCTCTACACCAAGGTCGCAACGCGCACGATCCGCGCCGTGACCAGCCCGCTCGACCGGCTGATGGCGCTCATGGAGGGCAAGACGCCGCCCGGTTGACGCCCTCGTGCGGACCTCCCTCGAGGTCGCCAACATCTTTCGCGGCGCTGGTCCCGCATATCGAACGGCGCATGCGGGGCACCTGAGCCTGCACCAGCTGAAGGTCATGTCGGCGATCGAACATTGCCGTACCGCCGTCATGGGCGGTCACGTCGAAGCCTGCACCGACTGCGGGCATTGGCGGGTGGCCTATAACAGCTGCCGCAACCGACACTGCCCGCGGTGCCAGGGTGCCGCCGCGCGCGCCTGGCTGGCCGAGCGTGAGGCCGACCTGCTCCCGGTCGGTTACTTCCATGTCGTGTTCACGCTGCCGGCCGAGGTCGCCGATATCGCCCTCCAGAACAAGGCCGCGCTATACGGCCTGCTGTTCCAGGCGGCGTCCGAGACGATGACCACCATCGCCGCCGACCCCAAGCATCTTGGCGCACGCATCGGCATCACCGCTGTCCTTCATACGTGGGGATCGGCGATGACCCATCACCCGCACATCCACATGATTGTGCCGGGCGGCGGGCTGTCGCCCGACGGCAGCCGCTGGGTGTCGTCGCGCCCGGCGTTCCTCTTGCCGGTGCGCGTGCTCGGCAAGCTGTTCCGCCGCCTGTTCCTCACCCGACTGATGGCGCTGCGCGACACCGGGCGGCTCGGCTTCTTCGGAAGCATGGGCCATCTCGCCGACCGGCGTGCGTTCCTGCGCCACCTGTCGCCGGTCCGGAAGAAGAACTGGGTCGTCTACGCCAAAGCACCGTTCGCGGGACCAGAGGCGGTGCTCGCCTATCTGTCGCGCTACACCCACCGGGTGGCGATCTCGAACGGCCGGCTGCTGCGCTTCGACGAGACCGGCGTGACGTTCCGCTACAAGGATTACCGCCGAGACGGAGCCGACCGCCAGCAGACCATGACGCTCGCGGCCGATGAGTTCATCCGCCGCTTCCTGCTCCATGTCCTGCCAAAAGGCTTCCACCGCATCCGTCACTACGGCCTGCTCGCCGGTGCCACCCGCAAGGGGCAGCTCGAGCGGATCCGTGAGCTACTTGGCGTTGCACCGCCGGCCATCACCGATGCGCCGACCGGGCCGGAAGACGTTCGACCGCCATGTCCATGCTGCGGCGGGCACATGGTCGTCATAGAGACCTTCGAACGCTGGCGGCAGCCGCGCGCACCGCCGCAGAGCACCGCATCGACCGGGACGACCACGCCATGACCCCGCATGGCTCAGCTTCATCCCGCCACGCAGGTCTTGCGGTTCCGGCGATGCTGCCGCTCGTGCTGGCAACATCACCGACTGCATCAGCGGCACCTTCAACCTGCGATCATGGGCAAGATGCACCCCGGACACTGCCCCTCGGGACCATGATCTCGGCCGCCGATACGCGCCTCGACAGCCGTCACACGCGCCGCACAGCCGGGCCAAACTCGAAATCCCCATAGCCAGTACACGTGGCCCGCGGCTTCCTGCTTTGGAGGATATCGTACGCCTCACGGCATCCGATTTCCTTCACAATCATGGACGCTCAGCGCCATCCTTGCGCTTCCCGACTCCGGACACTCATTCATCAGTTCGCGATCGCCCTGCAGCGGCGCTGAAATGTCGAACTTTGGGACTTTGCCGCCATTCCCTGCTTGCTCCGCGAACGGCAGCTTCAAACCACACCGGACATCAAAGCTGCATGCAACCCACGGCATGGCAAAGAAATGAGTGACCGGTAGTCATCGAGCGATCAAATCGCTGCTGACGACACCGCGAGCATACCGACGGCGAGAGTGCCGCTGCCGCTAGCCTCGTACGCAGCCCGGACAAGTTTCGGCGCAGTTTGGGCGCGCATTGCTTCGCCGACCAAGATTAAAGCGGGGCCGGCACCCGAGGCACGATCGATCACCAGCGCCAGCAAATCGAGTCGGGTATGGACGAGACGTTCCGACGGAAGGCTGACATCGCTCGCGATGAGCACCGGGGTAACCGGCGCGAGGCCGTTTGCAATAAGCTGGCTGGCGATATCTGCCGCCGCACCGCGGCCCATGTAAAAGGCTAGGGTAGCGGAGGAATCCGAAAGCGCCGCCCAGTCAAGATCCAGCGGCTGGCCAGCACGCGCGTGGGCGGTTACGAAACGCAGTTCACGCGCCGATCCGCGCAGCGTCAGCGACACGCCGGCGCCGGCCGCTGCGGCGCTCGCTGCGGTGATGCCCGGGCAGATCCGCACGCGAAGGCCGTGGCGGGCAAGCGCGTCGATTTCCTCGGTCGAGCGGCCGAAGATCGAGGGATCACCGCCCTTCAGCCGCACCACCCGCTCCCCGGCGAGCGCAGCCTCGACCAACAGCGCGTCGATCGCGCCCTGCGTCTTGGAATGGCGGCCCGAGCGTTTGCCGACCGAGACGCGCGTGACATGCGCAGGGATCAAATCGAGTACTCCCGGTCCGACCAACGCATCGTAGAAGACGATGCTGGCCGCGCCGATCAGCCGCTCGGCCTTGCGCGTGAGCAGATCGGGGTCGCCTGGGCCGGCGCCGACCAGCCAGACGTCGCCGGGTGCGATCACTTCAGACATGGACACTCTCCTGGACGGGCAGCAGCTTGGCGATGGCGGGGCGGCACGAGCCGCAATTGGTGCCGGCGTTGATCGCCGTGCCGACCGCCTCCACGCTGACGAGCCGCTGGTCGGTGATCGCGGCTAAGAGCGTATTGAGGCCGACGTCGAAGCAGACACAGACGATCGCGCCGCGATCGGGGGCAGGAGTAGCAGGGCGCCCGGCAAGCACTTCGAACGAAGAGGCTTCGTCCGCGCCGAGCTGCCTGATCAGCCAGTCACGCGGCGGCAGGCCGGCGCTGCGCGACACAAACAACGCCGCCTGCAACTGCCCCTCCGCCATCACCGCCGAGCGCACTACGCCGCGGCGCGCATCGATCATCTCGGCGCGCTCGCCCGTGGGCATCAACGCGGTCATGGCCGCTGGATCGCCGTCGCCCGCCAGTTCGACCAGCCAGCCATTCGCGGTGCGGATTCGTGTCCAATAGGTGCAATCCGGGATGCCCGGCCGCTCGCGCGAGACGAGGAAGCCGGTCCAGTCGGGCTTGTACGATCCGGCGCGCGCGGGGGTGTTCTTGAAGCCGGGCTGACCCGAGATCGGATCGCGATCGTTGCCGGGGAGCAATCCGGTGCGGCCACCGGCGCTGGTCTGGTCGGTCCAGTGGATCGGCACGAATAGTTCGCGGCGGCGCTGCTCAGGCGTGATCGACACGCGAAAGATGCTCGCGCCGTTCGGCGTCTCGACCCGGGCGAGCGCTCCGTCGGTAAGGCTGAGACGTTGCGCGGTATCGGGATGGACCTCGACCAGCGGCTCGCGGCGGTGCTGCGACAGCTTGGGCGACAGCCCGGTGCGCGTCATCGTATGCCACTGGTCGCGGTAGCGGCCGGTGTTGAGCCGCAAGGGATAGGCGCGGCTGGCATCGTCGCGCGGGTTGTGGACGACGGGAACGAGCCGCGCCTTGCCGTCGGGGGTCGGGAAAGCGCGCCCGGCGAAAGGCGAGGCGCCGCCCCATTGGAACGGTGCCATGCCGGCATAGTCGGCGTCGGAGATCGCCGCCTGGCCGGAAATGTCGAGCAGCCGCGCGCCATCATTCTCGAACCCGGTCTGCGCGGCAAATTCGCGGAAGACGCTCGCGGCGCTCGGAAAATCGAAGCCGGCAAAGCCCATGCGCCGCGCAACCTCGGCGATTTGCCACCAGTCGGCGCGCGCCTCGCCCGGATCGGGCAGGAACGCGCGCTGGCGCGACACGCGGCGCTCGGAATTGGTAACCGTACCGTCCTTCTCGCCCCAGCCGAGCGCGGGCAGCTTCACCTGCGCAAAGCGCAGCGTATCGGTCTCGGTGATGCAGTCCGACACGACGACGAACGGGCAGTTGGCGAGCGCAACGCGCGCCATGCGCGCATCGGGCATCGACACAGCGGGGTTGGTCGCCATGATCCACACCGCCTTGATCTTGCCTTTGGCCATCGCCTCGAACATGTCGACCGCCTTCAGACCGGGACCGGGGCAAATCGTCGGCGAGTGCCAGAAGCGTTGCGCGCGGTCGCGCTCGGCATCCGAGAATCCCATATGCGCGGCGAGCGTCGAGGCGAGTCCGCCGACCTCGCGACCGCCCATCGCATTGGGCTGGCCGGTGATGCTGAACGGCCCCGCGCCGGGTTTCCCGATACGGCCGGTGGCGAGATGAAGGTTGATGATCGCGTTCGCCTTGTCGGTCCCGCTGGTCGACTGGTTCACGCCCTGGCTGAACAGAGTGATCGTGCGCGGGTGATCCGCGAACAGATCGTAGAACGCCTGCAGGTCGGCGGGGGTGATGTCGCAGACTCTCGCGACATCTGGCTTCGGCAGCGACTTCCAGAAGCCGTCGGGAACGTGCACGCGCTCCGCCAGCGCCTTGCCGTCGAGCCGCCAGGTCGAACGCATGTGTGCGAGCAGTCCGGTGAACAGTGCGACGTCGCTATCGGGGGCGATCGCGAGATGGAGGTCGGCGCGCTCGGCGGTCTCGGTGCGGCGCGGGTCGATCACCACGAGTTTGGTGCCGCGCGCCGCCCGCGCCGCCTCAATCCGCTGCCAGATCACGGGATGGCACCAGGCGGTGTTCGATCCGACCAGCACGATCAGATCGGCGGCATCGAGATCGTCATAGCTGCACGGCACGACATCCTCGCCGAACGCGCGGACATGCGCCGCCACCGCGCTCGCCATGCACAGGCGCGAATTGGTGTCGATATTGGCGGCACCGATGAAGCCCTTCATCAGCTTGTTGGCGACGTAATAATCCTCGGTCAGCATCTGGCCCGAGGCGTAGAACGCGACGCTATCGGGGCCATATTCGGCGATCGTCGCGGCGAAGCTCTGCGCGACGTGGTCCAGCGCATCGTCCCAGCTGGCCTGGCGGGTGCCGATCATCGGGTGGAGCAAGCGGCCTTCGAGGCCGATCGTCTCGCCGAGATGCGTGCCTTTGGAGCACAGCTTGCCGAAATTCGCCGGATGGGCCGGGTCGCCCGCGATCGTCGCAGAGCGTGCGCCGGTGGGCGTGGCGAGCACGCCGCAGCCGACGCCGCAATAGGCGCAAGTGGTCTTAACCGTGGTCAAGCCACGCCTTCCAGCGCCGCCGCGCGGCCGATCAGGATGCGGCCACCATCGATCTTGACCGGGATCACCGGCACGCACCCCTTGTCCTCGCCGAGCGCCTCGCCCGTCACGAGCGAGATCCGCCAGTTATGCAGCGGGCACGTCACCGTAGTATCGTGGACGATCCCCTGGCTGAGCGGCCCCTGCTTGTGCGGGCATTGGTTGGCGAGCGCATAGACCTCGCCATTGGCGGTGTGGAAGATCGCGATCTCGCGCCCGCCGCGTACCGGCAACGTCCGCGCACCGAGCGCGGGAAGCTGGTCGACCGGACCGATGTCCAGCCATTCGCCGACCGCGCTCACGCGGCCACCAGCGAAGGCGTCGCGAGAGGGCGGATTTCGGCGAGATGCTGGTGGAGTTTGTAGTCGTCGCCCGCCGCGCGCTTCGCCCACGGGTCGTCCTGCATGAAGCGCTGCGAGAAATGGAAGCGGGCAGTCAGCGCCACGCGGCCTTCGACATCCTCGACGATCCGCGCCTTGATATAGTCGAGCCCGACGCGCTCGACCCACGGCGCGGTGCGATCGAGATAGCGCGCTTCCTCTCGGTAGAGCTGGATGAACGCGGCGCAATGATCGAGCGCCTCTTGCTCGGTTGCGACCTTGCACAGGAAATCGGTGCCGCGCAGCTTGATCCCGCCATTGCCGCCAATCGACAGTTCGTACCCGCTGTCGACGCAGATCACGCCGAAATCCTTGATCGTCGCCTCGGCGCAATTGCGTGGACAGCCCGACACCGCGATCTTGAACTTGTGCGGCATGAAGCTGCCCCAGGTCATCTGTTCGGTCTTGATTCCGAGCCCGGTCGAATCCTGCGTGCCGAAGCGGCACCATTCGGAGCCGACGCACGTCTTCACGGTGCGCAACGCCTTCGCATAGGCGTGGCCGCTGACCATGCCGGCGGCGTTGAGATCGGCCCACACCGCGGGCAAATCCTCCTTCTTGATCCCGAAGATGTCGAGCCGCTGGCCGCCGGTCACCTTGACCATGCGCGCCTCATATTTCTCGGCGACATCGGCGATTGCGCGCAGTTCCTTGGGGTTGGTGACCCCGCCCCACATCCGCGGGACGACCGAATATGTGCCGTCCTTCTGGATATTGGCATGCATTCGCTCGTTGACGAAACGCGACTGGTTGTCGTCGATGAACTCACCAGGCCATGCACATAGCAGATAGTAATTGAGCGCCGGGCGGCACGACGAGCAGCCGTCGGGCGTCGTCCAGTGCAGCGCCTGCATCACCTGCGGGATCGCCTTAAGCTCTTTCTCGAGGATCAATCGGCGGACGTCCTCATGCGTGAAGCTGGTGCATTTGCACACGGTCGGCGCGCTGCGCTCGCCGTCGAATGCCTCGCCCAGCGTGACCGCGAGCAGGCCTTCGACCAAATTGGTGCACGACCCGCACGAGGCAGATGCCTTGGTGCAAGCGCGCACCGCATCGAGCGTCACCGCACCGTCCGTGATCGCGCCGACCACCTTGCCCTTGCTGACGCCGTTGCAGCCGCAGATCTCGGCATCGTCCGCCATCGCTGCGACTGCCGCATTAGGGTGTGCCGATGCCGCTCCTCCACTGGCGAAGGCCTGGCCGAAGATCAGCGCATCGCGGATTTCGGCGACGTTCTGCTGCTTCCTGAGCAGGTCGAAATACCAATTGCCGTCCTGCGTATCGCCATAGAGCACCGCGCCGATCACGCGGTCGTCCTTGACCACCACGCGCTTGTAGATGCCGCGCGCCGCATCGCGCATGACGATATCCTCGCAGCCATCGCCGCCCGAGAAATCGCCCGCCGAGAAGACGTCGATCCCTGAGACCTTCAGCTTGGTCGAGGTGACCGAGCCGGTATAGCCCGAGGGCGTCGCGACAAGCCCGTCGGCGAGGCTGCGGCACATGTCCCACAAGGGCGCGACCAGGCCGTAAACCAGGCCATTATGCTCGACGCATTCGCCGACCGCGAGGATGTTGGCGTCCGAGGTGACGAGGTGATCGTCGACATGGATGCCGCGCCCGATCGCGAGATCGGCGCCGCGCGCCAGCTTGACGTTGGGGCGGATGCCGACCGCCATCACCACGAGCGACGCCGGGATCTCGTGCCCCGTCTTGAGGCGCACGCCCTCTACCTTGCCCTGACCGTAGATTTCGGCGGTATCGGCGCCAGTCAGGATCGTCTGGCCGCGCGCCTCGAGCGCTGCCTTCAGCAGCCAGCCCGCCGCTTCGTCGAGCTGACGCTCCATCAGCGTCGGCATGATGTGGAGCACGGTCACCTTCATGCCGCGGAGCGAAAGGCCATGCGCGGCTTCGAGCCCGAGCAGCCCACCGCCGATCACCACCGCGTCTCCACCGGCGTCGGCCGCGCGCAGCATCGCGCCGACATCGTCCATATCGCGGAAGGTGACGACACCCTCCAGATCATGCCCCGGCACCGGGATGATGAACGGGTCCGAGCCGGTCGCGAGGATCAGCTTGTCATAGCTCTCGACCCGGCCCGAACGCGCCGTGACGGTCTGGATCCTGCGGTCGATCGCAACGACGGGGTCGCTCGCCACCAGTTCGATCGCATTGTCGGCATACCAGGCGAGATCGTTGATCACGATGTCGTCGAACGCCTTGTCGCCGGCGAGCAGCGGCGAGAGCATGATGCGGTTGTAGTTCACGTGCGGCTCGGCGCCGAAGATCGTGATGCGATAGCGCTCCGCATCGCGCGCGAGGATTTCCTCGACCGCGCGGCAGCCCGCCATGCCGTTGCCGATGACGATGAGATGCGGTTTGGTCATGAGAAAGCCCAATCCAGGGAGAGCCAGAGTTTCTTGGTGTCGGTCGCGTAGCGATCGGCGCGATAGTCGGCATATTTGAGGAGCGCGGTGTATCGGCCCTGCTTGACGCTGAGCTGCGCATCGACCTCATCGCCGTAATGTTGGCCGAGCCGGTCGCTGTCGAAGCGGTGATAGGCGGCGACCAGGGCGATCGCATCGAGCCCGGCGACCTTCTTCCAGCCATAGCCGACCGAGCCATAGGCATCGCGCAGGCCATTCGGCGGGGTGACGAGAAACTTGTCGGCCCAGCCGTTGAACTTGTGCAACGTGGCGAGCGGGGTCTGGAAGCTGGTGACCGCGACACCCCTGTCCGCGCCGAGCACCTCATACCCGCCGGTCAGCGTCAGCGCCCTGACGGCGATGCCGAGTTCGCCCGCATAATAGTCCGCGTGATAGCGGTTGGGGTTGCGGTGATAGTCGCTCTGCGACGCGAAGCTCGCAAGGTAGGCCACCTTGAGCGTCTTGCTGAGCGGATAGGCCCCGGCGAAGCGGCCGCCATAGCTCTGGCTCGAATTGACGAACACTTGCCGCCGGTCCTGGTCGACCAGATAGGCAAAGCCCGTTAGCGTACCGAGGCTGGTCCTGTAGGCCAAGTTGACGAAGACATTGTCACCGCCGATCTCGCCCAGCCGCGCGGGACCGAAGCGATTGCCACCGTCGATCCCCCAGATCGTGCGGACAGTGTTCGCGTAGGTGACATCGGCTTTGAGGTTCTTGATCGCCGACCATTCGACGCGCACCGCATCGAAGGTCTGTTCATTGTCGCGCCACGCGACCGCGCCGACGAAGCGCTGGTCGTCGAGGTTGATCGCCTGTCGCCCGATGGTGACGACGGTCTGCTTGAGCCCGCGATATTGCAGCTGCAGCCGGTTGAGCTCGATATTCTGCGGATCGGAAACGATCGGGTACGCCGTCTTGCCGTTGACCCCGCTGTTGTACGCCGGGTTGATCGCGAGCGTCGCCTCGGATTCGGCGAGAAAGCTGAAATCGCTGAGCTTCGCCTCGAACCCGCTGCGGAGCCTGAGCGTGACGGCGTCGGCGTCCTTCGCAAGCGGCGCCTGCTCGACATGTTCGTAGCGCAGCCGCGCATCGATCAACGGGGTGAAGGTGAGCGGGTCGGCGAGGGCCGGTGTCGCCACCAGCCCTCCCAGCGCGAGGAGCGACAGCGCGCGCATCAGATCCGCGCTCCGTTCGCCGCGGTCCAGCTGCCGCGCCAGTGGCGCTTGACCTTGAGGATCCCGAGCAAGGCGACGACCGCGAGCCCGGCGAAGATCAGGAAGCCGGGCGAAGTGCTGCCGGTCCACTGCTTGGCAAAGCCGAGTGAGGAGGCGAGGTAGAAGCCGCCGATCCCACCGCCGAAGCCGACGAGGCCGGTCATCACGCCGATCTCGCTGCGGAAGCGCTGCGGCACGAGCTGGAACACCGCGCCGTTGCCGAAACCGAGCGTCGCCATCACCAGCAGGAACAGGCCGAGCGAGACGGTCAGCGAGGCAGGCGCGGTGCTGATCGCCACCAGCACGAGCGCCGCCAGCAGATAGACCGCGGTCAGCGTGCTGATCCCGCCGATCCTGTCCGCCACCGCGCCGCCGATCGGCCGCACCAGCGATCCCGCGAAGACGCACGCCGCGGTGCAATAGCCCGCCGTCACCGGGGTCAGCGCGAAACGGTCAGTGAAATAGACCGGCAGGCTGGCGGCCAGCCCGACAAAGCCGCCAAAGGTAACGCCGTAGAACAGCATGAACCACCAGGTGTCGGCTTCCTTGAGCACCGACAGATAGGCGGCGAACGGCTTGGGCGCGGGCTGGCTCGGCGAATCCTTCGCCATCGCCATGTAGAGCAGGAACACGATCGCCAGCGGGATCACCGCGAGCCCCAGCACCGCGTTCCACCCGAACGCCTTGGCGAGCATCGGCGCGAACAGCGAGGCGAGCACGGTGCCCGAATTGCCCATGCCGGCAATCCCCATCGCCTTGCCCTGATGCTCGGCCGGATACCAGCGCGAGGCCAACGGCAGCGCGACCGCGAAACTTGCCCCCGCAAAGCCGAGCACGACGCCCAGCGCGAGCGTGCCCTCGAAGCTGTGCACCCCGAACAGCCAGCCGATCGACAGGCCGGCAATGACGATGATCTGCCCGATCGCACCGGTCTTCTTCGGCCCGATCTTGTCTACCAGCAGGCCGTTGACGAGCCGCAGCACCGC
This sequence comes from Sphingomonas sp. UYP23, assembly GCF_054059235.1. Lineage (NCBI taxonomy): Bacteria > Pseudomonadati > Pseudomonadota > Alphaproteobacteria > Sphingomonadales > Sphingomonadaceae > Sphingomonas > Sphingomonas sp. UYP23. The sequence continues at coordinate 4,271,199 of NZ_JBSSBX010000001.1, read as the reverse complement.
GCCGGCAAGCGTCGGCACTGCGACCATCAGGCCCTTCTCGGCGGGCGACAGCGCCAGTTCCTTGGCGATGATCGGCGCGAGCGGACCGAGCAGCACCCACACCATGAAGGCGAGATCGAAATAGAGGAAGGCGGCGATCAGCGTCGGGCGGTGCCCGCTCTGCCAGAAGCCGGTGTCGCTCGGTTTCGCTTTGGTTCGCGCGCTGGTCCCCACCAGCCCGGCGTCAAACTCTGTCTGCAACTGCGTCATCGTCCCGATTCCCCTCGAGCAAACGCAAAAAAGCCGCCGCGGCGCTCGATCATTCGAGACGCGACGGCGACTTTGCCAGATTGTTGGTGTTGCCGAAAACGCTACCCCGTTGCAGCGTCTTGACGATGACCTAAAGCTGCCTCGATTCGCGCCGCAACGCAACAATTTTCTACAGCGCGGCCGATTATGCTTCGAATCCGCCAAGATAGCCGGTGAGATCGGCCGGATCGAAGCTCCGCGCATCGAAGAATCGGTCGGCACCGAGGATCAAGCGGCCCTGTGTGGTGCCGACCCCAAGCGATCCGGCGATCCCGCCCTCGAGCTTAGAGCTCGCCCCCGGCAGCGGTACGCCGAGCGGTCGCAGCGCGGCGCGATAGACGTCTGGGCGGAAAACGCGTTGCGCCGCGTCATAATCGGTTGGGTTCGGTGTCGCGTGGCCAGCGATGCACATCTGCGCATAGAGCCACGCCGCCTGGCTGACCCACGGGAAATTGGCCGCCTCGCGATGCTGGAACATGAAATCGGCGACGTCGATCGGGTCGGCGCCTTGCGCAAACACGATGCGGTCCGAAATGGCGTGGCCGATCAGCGTAGCCGACCCATCGAGATAGTCCGGCCCCGCGAGGATAGCAGCAATCTCCTCGCGCCGAGTCGGATCGACGAAGGCCACGCCCGCGCGGTACAGCGCGCGCAGCAGGCGATGCGTGAGGTCGGGATCCTCCTCCATCCGCGCGGTGCGCATAGCCAGCACCTTCTCGACCCCGCGCAGCCAGATCTGCGACGTCACCGCGACGATCACGCCGACGCCGCGGTCGACCGCGACGCTGTTCCACGGCTCGCCGACGCAAATCCCGTCAATCTCGCCCGCGGCGAGCGCATCGGCGGCGAAGGGCGGCGCGACCGTGACGATCGATACGTCGCGATCGGGATCGATCCCGCAGCCGATCAGCCAATAGCGCAGCATGTAATTGTGGCTCGAATAGCGGTGCACCACGCCGAAACGCAGCGGCGTGCCGCGCGCGCGCGCCGCCTGCGCGACGATAGCAAGCCGTGCCCCGATCGCCGCGACGTCGCCGGGCGCGCCCACCGCAGTGACCTGCGCTGCGAGATCGGGCCGCAGCGTGATCGCATTGCCGTTGAGCCCGAGCACGAACGGCACCGATAGCGGCGTCGCCGGCCGCCCGAGCCCCAGCCTCGTCGCGATCGCCAGCGGCGCGAGCAGGTGCGCGGCATCGCTATGGCCATAGAGCAACCGGTCGTTGACGGTCGCCCAGCTCATGTCGCGCACGAGCTCGAGCGCGATCCCCTCCGCCTCGGCGAACCCGAGTTCGCGCGCAAGGATCGGCAAGGCGGCGTCGACCAGCGGCAGGAAACCGATGCGGAACGGCGTGGTCGTCATAGGTCCCCCATCAGCCGGTTCGCGGTGACGATCGCGTCGGCGACGTCGCCGATCCGCCGCCCGCTATCCATCGCCGCCTTGCGCAGCGCGGCATAGGCCGCAGGCTCGTCGATCCCGCGCTTCTTCATCAGCAGCGCCTTGGCCTCGTCGATCGCCTTGCGCTCGGCGAGCGCGCCGCGTGCTTCGTCGAGCTCGGTCCGCAGCCGCGAATAGGCGCGGAAGCGGCGGATCGCGAGTTCGATGATCGGGCGGATCCGCTCTTTCTTGAGCCCGTCGACGACATAGGCCGAGACGCCCGCATCGATCGCCGCCTCGATCCCCGCGACATCGCTTTGGTCGACGAACATCGCCACCGGCCGCGCCATCGCCTTCGACAACGCGAACAGCTCCTCGAGCTCATCGCGGTGCGGATTGGCGAGGTTGATCAGCACGACGTCAGGCGACAACGACTCGAGCCGTGCGGCTATACCGCGGCGATCGACGAAGATCGTGACATCGCTGAGGCCAGCATCGCGCAGACCTTCCTCGATCACGGCCGCGCGCGCAGCACTTTCATCGACAATCGCAATTCTCAAATGCGTGCCCTCCGCCAGCGTCCATAGACCGAGGTTGCGACAGACCAAAGCTGATTGAGCGGATGATCCGCTAGTACCGTGAGCGCTTACTACGACAGCTTCTGGGACTTCAAATATGACATGGGAGTGGCGTTACCGGGCGGACTGCCGACCGGCCGCTCCGCGCAGCCCGATCGGCAGCTTCCGTCAGCACCAGACGTTGACCGAAGCTGATTTGAATGACCGGCTCTGGTCGACATCCGCCGCTGCAGCGACGACCCAAAAACGACGGTTCGGCTGCGCGTTCAAGCGTCCGAGGAGCGGACGTTCGTTTATTCAGCGATCATCAGCCTGCCGGGAAACGACGCGGCTCCGCCTTAAAAAGCAATATATAGGCCTGTAAGGTTATCTAGGCTCAGCCGACCAAGAGTGTACGCTCCGCATGCGTCGACTTCCGACCAATGACGTAATCGGTGTTATCCAGCTCCGGACTTATCATCGCCGTAGCGAAGATGATCTGGTGCCGTGCCGTCAGCGAGGCCGACCGCTCGGCGATCAGCCTCTGGAAGTTGCGGCTGCGCTCCGGCTCCATCCCCTTGTCCTCAATCGTGTCGAGGATGAGCAGCCGGAAGTGCCGGAAGCCAGGATCCTCGGCTGCCGCGGCGAGGAACGAGGAGAGCAAGGCGTTCTTCAGGTAGATCGTCGAGGATGCCGACGAATAGGTATGGCCATCCACCGACATGGCGTCCCGCTTGAAGTCGAAGGAGACGTTCTCCGCCTTCTCGAAAGAATCCTGCCGAGGCAGGTCGTGGTGCAGCAGGGCAAGCGTCTCGCGCTCGACGCGCCGGTAGGCATTCAAAAGCCTCTCCTGCTGGGTCGCGGCCAGACGCTCGTTCATATCCTTCAGCCGCGTCAGCTCGGCCGTGACGTCCGCCTTCCTAGTCGAGAGCGCGTCCAATCTCGCTATCAGCCGCTCCTGCCTGGTGATCTCCTCCAGTTCCCGCCGCAGGTAGCCCATCTGCTCGTTGAGCGACGCAAGCTTCTGCCTAGCGTCGCTTTGCGGCGTGCGGGTGGCCGTGCCCAGCCGCGCCGCGGCGTCCTTCCACCGGGCGAAGGTCGCGGCCCGCCGCTCGTTCAGCTCCGCCAGCTCGTGATCCCGGTCCGCCTGCACGCTCGTCGATTGCTTATGTTGGACGAGCAACTCGTTGAGCTGTCCAACGACCCGGCGGCGCATCCGCTCCTCGTCCATCGGCGCCTTGCACAGGCGGCAGGTATGGGGATTGTCGTGTATCGGCAGCGTCGCGAAGCAAGCCGGACACCAGCTGTATTCTACTTCGCTGATCGCCTCCGCGACCGTCGCCGAGTCCCGTAGGGCATCAATCTTGCGCCCGAGCGTGGCGAGGAAGATTTCAGAATCGGCCCGTTCGAGCCGCAGCCCCTCAATCTCCTGATCGACGGAGGCGAGCTCCTTCTGCGCCGCGCGTACGGCCTCCAAGGCGCGCTGCTGCGGTTCCAGCGATACGACGTCCCCGCCATCGTCCTGGTACAGCGCCGCCTCCGACCGAGACGCCTCCTCCCCAAGCCGGATCAGCTGCTCCTCGACGTTCCGTCGCTCGGCCGCCGCCCAATCCAGGGTTAGGCTGTGGTTGACGTCGGCAAGCAGCGCGTAGATCCCCCGCAAGGTCGCGTCGGCCGCCGCGAGCTCCTTGTCGAGTTCCCGGATGCGCAACTGGTTCGCATAGATGTCGGTGTCATAGGCACCCATCAGGAACCGGCCGATCGCCTCGCGCAGCTGCGGTGAGTCGAAGTTCTCGTCACGGAAGATGTGGTCCACCGCGCTCAGCTGATCCGAGTACATGAGGCGCAGCAGCTGATGCAGCGTGAGCTTGCCCGACGTGTCGGTCTGCAATTCTGGCAGGTCGAGAAGATTGAAGACAGCTTGAGAAAAGCTCTCCCGCTCGCCGGACGTTCGATAGGGAAACCGCATCCATTCGGACGTGGGCGCCTGCTCCGCCTGCTCGAGCGAGCCCGCGAATATCTCCATCGGCTGACCGGACTTCGCGGATATCAGACGCGAGAAGGTGGCCACGTTGCCGTTGCACTCCACCTCCAGCGAGACCCGGTCGCACAGCTGGGCCTGCTCGCTCCAGTTGGAGATGTCCGCTCCCAGTCCGTAGACGATCAGGCTGAGGATAGTGCTCTTGCCGGAACTGTTCTCGCCGGCGATGATGTTCACGCCGTCGTGTAGGCTCTCGCGGTACGCGTAGGACGTGCCTCGATAGACCGCCGCCTCGCGGATGATCAGCGTCGGCTTAAACAGCGTCATACAGAAATTCGTCGAGGTGGGAGCGGTCCTTCAACCCGTCCGAACCATAGGCCGAATACTGGCTGCCGAGCTGCTGCAGCACCGACATCAGGTCGGCCTCTTCCTCGTTCCGCAGCTTGGCGAGCGACATGAGCGAGGGCGGCACCACGCCTTCGTTCAATCGAATGTCCCCCGTCGTCTCGTCGACGTCCACCAGACCGCGCGAGACGAGGGTCTGAATGGCGGCCTCGTAGGGCGCCGCCATCCTTTTGAACAACGCCCGGGGCGTCGGCAGGCGGTCGTAGGGGAAACGCGGCTGCGCCTTCAGCCTTCGCACGGCCCACTTGAGCGTCGGTGACAAGCGCACTGACGCCAGGTGCTCGGGGAAGAGGAGCAGGAAGTCGAGCACGCGCAGGGCGGTAACGTCGATCCCGCCCGCCATCTCGTCAAGCAGACGGCATGTGCGGAGCAGCGCGTTGTACGGGTCAAACGCCGGATGGTAGACGAGCTGCGTCATGCCGCGTGCCAGCGTACGTAACAGCGATCGGCCAGCCAGTAGGTCATGCCCAGCACCAATCCATGGTTGAGCGCGAAGGTCCCCAGCCCATATTCGGTAACGACCGCCTGCACGACCTTCTCCGACACAATCCGGTCGATCTCGGCGCCGTCGCTGCTGCCGCACGCGGGATGGACATGGGTCTCAAACTCCGCGTGGATGCGATGAAGGCAGAGGGCGAGCAGCTCCTGTGCGGCCCCGTAAAGCGAGTAGCGGTTGAGGAACTTGACGAAGAGCTCCTTGTGTCGAAGCGCCAGCCCCACCTTGTCCGGCCGTCCGCACCTCGCGAGCTTCGCCTCCAATCCCCTGATCCCGTCGGGGACGTACTGCTCCTCGAAAAACTGGGGGCTATCGATCCACTGCTCGCGGATCTCGTCGGCGTGGATCTCGCGATCGAGCTGCTTGACGAGCACGCTCACCTGACTGTCGCCGGGCAGTAAGACGTTGACGGAATTGTCGTCACGCCCGACGATCTTCTCGCCTGCCGTCGCACCCCGCTGATTGACGTCATTCATGTCCGCCAAGGGCGCTCAGCCCCGGCGGTCGCGGTTGCGATTGTTGTCCCGCCCGACGATGTCGCCGCGCGATATCGCGCCTCGCTGATCGACCCTGTTCGACGAGCTGGACACGCGGATCGAGATCAGCTTGACGACCACGCCGCCCGCAACGAGCGCAGCGACGACCGCCAGGATCTCCTTCCAGTGTTGAACCAAGAATTCGGGCGGGCATGCAGTTCGTTCCCCTGAAGCGATTAATGCCCGCGCCGGCGTGGCGTTACAAGACCTGCCGCATTCCAGACGCGTATTGGACGCGAAACGGCTCGGGTTGAAACGAATGACAGCTTACCGCTCGGCGGTCCAGGAGCGGATAGGCTACTATCGATCACTCACACGCATTCGAGCTCTCTGGTCTGCCTCCTAAATGAACGGCGGCTTTCCGTCAGCGCCGCCCGTAAGCGGACAGGCGGCTTTCCACCCTTAATGCCGCTTGGATCGCTCCGCTGATCTCCCGTTTGGGCTAAAAATAACTTAGCCTTTTTGTGCCTGTCATCGACGTTTGCGACCATCAGGTTGCGGGAGCGCCGACAAGCCAAGATGAGCGCTAAGGGACTTGATTCGGCTTTCTCCTTGCCATTGCGCCGTCTGGCGGGAAGAATCAAAAATTATGAGAACGAACGTCGATCATCTGCCCGCCACTCAGCAGGGCGAACTAGCGCGCGTCGTCGAGTTGCTGCACGCCGAATTTTCTAAGGCAATCGGTCGGGCAACCTCGGGGCCGCGCAAAAACGGCAAAATCTACAAGGTTATCCTGTTTGGCAGCTACGCGCGTGACGACTGGGTCGACGAACCCGAGAATGGTTATCAGTCCGATTTTGATATACTCGTCGTAGTCAGCCACCGCGACCTCACCGATATTGAGCACTATTGGTATGTTGCCGAGGATAAAATCCTACGCGATACGTCGATCGGTCGCCCGGTGAATATTATCGTACATTCGCTCGATGAGGTGAACCAGTCGCTCCAACGCGGGGAGTATTTCTGGGTCGACATCGCCCGTGACGGCATATCGCTTTACGACCTACCATGTCATCCGCTTGCGACGCCCATGCCGCTCACCGCAGCGGATGGGCACGAGATGGCGTCGGATTACGATCAGGATTGGCGTGCTAAGGTCGAGAGCGCTCTCAAGGGAGCTGTTTTTTACATGGCGGAAGGTGAGCTGAAAGATGCGGCTTTCACGCTGCACCAAGCAACTGAACGTGCGTATTGCTGGTTCCTGCTGGTGAAAACGCTCTATTTCCCTCGCTCTCACAACATCAAATTTCTGCGGTCATTGGCCGAGAACAGTGAAGCTAGGCTGATCGGGGCGTGGCCGCGCGATGCGCGTTTGGATCGCCGACGCTTCGAATTGCTCAAACGCGCTTACGTTGAGGCGCGCTATTCGTCGGCGTATGCGATCAGCACCGTAGACCTCGACGCTATCCTGGGCTCAGTCCGGCAGTTGCGTGATTTGGTTGAAGCGGTTTGCCAACAACGCCTCGACGAGATGCGAGAGATCGCGCATCCCGACCGTCCTGATTAGGGCGCTGAGAGCCCGAACAGGGCATAGTCGAACCGATAAAGATCTCTGGAGGGGAAGGGTGCGAACGCCGTCAGTTTGCCTGCCTCAAATCGGAAATGCCATGTCTGCTCGATGGTCGGCACAGATGCCGAGAAACCGGATGGATCGAGCAATGCCAGATTGGTGCGATGCTCGGTATCGCGCACGGAGTGATATCGGATAGCCTGTGCATCGATCCCGCGAGCCTGCGCAGCGAGCGCCTGGCAGGGCGCATAGTCTGTCGGATCGGTCCATCGGTCCGCTTCCGCATTCAGCGGCGGAGCCGAAAGATCCAGTGCGCGATCGACTGCAACTGGCACCGTGAACGCCGAATGCTCGACCACGGTGGTCGGTGGCACGAACCCAGGTGATCGCGAGAAAAAGAGCAACCGCCAATAAGCCGTTTCGGCAACGGCAGTGGCGACATGCTCGGACGCATAAAAGATACCAGGACGTTCGCCAGCACGCCGGAACCGTGATGCCTTGGCATAGCCATACCGAAAAGGCGTCCCGAGTAGATAGTGCAACCCGCGTGCCGCCACCGGCATCACTGGCTTTACGTCGTCAATCAGTTGCTCGAGCAGTGATTGGTCGTCGACGTTTGCCGCCAGTCTGTTGGTTGAGATGCGGTGTTGTGCCTCTACAAGGCGCCACACTTTCGCAGCATAGTGTCGGAGGTCGGCCGTGGTCGGGACCATTTTAGACCTGGGCGCGGAAATCATCGACATAGTTCGCAACCGCGCCAAGCCCGCGGATCGAGCGGATCAGATCGAGCGGACGACCGTCGAGATCACGGTTGCTCGTGCGGAGCCATGATACCGATGCGTCGTCATCGCTACCCATCATCGCATCAAGGCTGCGAAACAGGCGCACTAGATACTGGCCGAGTTCGAAAGCCTTGCTCGATCGGTCGAGTTCGAAACCGCCGGTGCGCAACCGTGAGGCCGTAGCGGGGGAAAGGCCGAGCACCGCGCCAAGCTGCTCATTGGTCAACTTCCAACATGTCGCGACTCTCACGACGGCGGTCGTTATCACTCGGCTTTCATCCGCCTTAGCTTTCGTCAGTATCGTTGCCATGACCGTTCCCTAGAATGATATCACTACAAAACGATTATAGGAACGATTTACTCATACGGCAATAGTTGACCGATTTTTCGCTGACACAACGCCGCGAGCGCACCCTAGCGCTTTATCACCCAACAGGACCCTTCGATTCCAAGGGTCATTGCGCGATTTTCCCTGAGCCGGAGCAAGCGACGCGTCCGGCGGGGAAACCACATGACGCCCACCAAATTGCTGATCGGTCAGATCCTTATCGTCTTCGCGATCGTGTTCGCAGGCGTGTGGGGTGGGACGCAGTGGGCGGCAGCGATGCTCGCCTATCAGCCTGAGCTAGGCCGCCCCTGGGCAATCGCTGGCGGCGTGCCGCTGTATCGCCCGTGGGCTCTGTTCGCATGGTGGTATCATTTCGGCGCCTATGCCGAGCCGGTCTTCGACAAAGCCGGTATGCTCGCTGGTGCAAGCGGCTCTGTCGGATGCGCCGCCGCGATCTTCGGATCGTTATGGCGTGCGCGGCAGGCGAACAACGTCACGACTTATGGGTCAGCTCGATGGGCGACGCACCGTGAGATCGATCAGGCGGGGCTGCACGGCGACGCCGGTGTCCTGCTCGGCCGCATCGGCGATCGCTACCTCCGGCACTCCGGCCCCGAACACGTCATGGCGTTCGCGCCAACGCGGTCGGGCAAGGGCGTCGGCCTCGTCGTGCCAACGCTGCTATCGTGGACCGGCTCGACGGTCGTTCACGACATCAAGGGCGAGAACTGGACGTTGACTGCGGGATGGCGCGCGCGCTTCTCGCATTGCCTGCTGTTCAATCCGACCGACCCGCGCTCGGCGAAATACAATCCGTTGCTCGAAGTCCGGCGCGGTGCGAACGAAGTACGCGACGTCCAGAACATCGCCGACATCCTGGTCGACCCGGAAGGCGCGCTCGAACGGCGCAACCATTGGGAAAAGACCAGCCATTCTCTGCTCGTCGGCGCGATTCTTCACGTCCTTTATGCCGAGGAGGAGAAGACGCTCTCACGCGTCGCCACCTTCCTGTCCGACCCGCAGCGCAGCTTCGTCTCGACGCTTAGTAACATGATGTCGACCAATCATCTCGGCGACACCGAGCATCCTCGTGTTCATCCCGTTGTAGCGTCCGCTGCGCGCGAACTGCTCAACAAGAGCGAGAATGAGCGCTCTGGTGTCCTCTCGACTGCCATGTCGTTCCTTGGTCTGTACCGCGATCCAACCGTCGCCGAGGTCACATCACGCTGCGACTGGCGCATCGCTGACCTGATCGAGGGCGATCGCCCGCTATCGCTCTACCTCGTCATTCCGCCATCGGACATCAGTCGAACCAAACCACTGATCCGCCTCGTGCTCAATCAGATCGGTCGCCGTCTGACAGAACGGCTCGAGCAGCCCGCCAATGGTCCACGCCGCCATCAATTGCTGATGATGCTCGACGAGTTCCCGGCGCCTCGGACGGCTCGACTTCTTTGAGACGAGCCTCGCGTTCATGGCCGGCTATGGAATCCGCGCCTTCCTCATCGCGCAGAGCCTCAATCAAATCGAAAAGGCATACGGCGACCACAATTCGATCCTAGACAATTGCCACGTCCGCGTCGCGTTCGCGACCAACGACGAGCGCACCGCCAAGCGCATTTCGGATGCGCTCGGCACTGCAACCGAGCAGCGCGCGATGCGCAACTATGCCGGTCATCGGCTAGCGCCCTGGCTCGCCCATGTCATGGTCAGCCGGCAGGAAACAGCCCGCGCGTTGCTCACGCCAGGCGAGGTCATGCAGCTGCCGGCGACCGACGAACTGGTGCTAATCTCAGGCCTCGCACCGATCCGCGCGACCAAACTGCGCTATTTCCAGGACCGCAATTTCGCGAGCCGCGTCGCACCAGCGCCGATGCTTGGCGAGGAACGCTACGTCGATCGGCCAAAGCCACGGTCGAACGACTGGGGCCGCTTCGCGCGGCTCACCGACGACCGCCTCAGGCACGGTGTGGATGCGGCTGCCGCAGGCGAGGATGGCGGCATGCAGCAGGAGCGGCATCCGGGATTGCCGGAGGAGCGGCCCACCAAGCAAGTCGAGCTGGAACACATTCCGCCGATTACCGCCGGCGACGACGACGGCGATTTCGCCGCCGAACAGCGCACGATGGACCAGGCGCGTGGGCTCAATCCGACCGCGCGCGGCTATGGTCTCAACCAGAGCAGCGGGCGCGACCTGCTGCCGGGGATCTGACGCGATGAAAGTCCGGCAGAACCTCTATATCGATCGTGCGATCAGCGATGTGCTGGAAGCGCTCGCCTCTCGTCCCGGTGGCAATAAAAGCCACCTCGTCAACGATGCGTTAGCCGACTGGCTCGAACGGCGCGGCTCGAAGAAGCTCGACGATCTGTTCAAGGTCCGGCTCGATCGGATGTCGCGCGAGCAGGAGCGAATCCGCCGCGACATCGAGGTCGTGCTGGAAAGCCTTTCGCTGTTCGTTCGCTACCAACTGACCGTCACCGCGCCCCTGCCCGACGCCGACGCCGCCGCGCGCGCCATCGGGCGCGAACGCTTCGAAGCTTTCGTGTCGCAGGTCGGGCGCCAGCTCGCGTCCGGCGATCGCACGCTCGGGCAACGGCGCGAAACTGGAGAGACCTCATGACCGCAACCGATCCGATCTCGGTCGATCGCCGGCGTGCTATGCTGCGCACCGCAATGGGGCCGACCATCGCCGCCGCGCTTGCCGATCCGCTGGTCGTCGAGGTGATGGTCAATCCCGACGGCGCGCTCCGGCTCGATCGTTTGGGTGAAGGCCGCAGCGATACGCTGGTGCGGTTCGATTTGGCGCAGGTCGAACGTATCATCCGACTCGTCGCAAGCCATGCCCACACCGAGGTCCATGCGGGTTCGCCGATCGTCTCGGCCGAATTGCCGCCGCACGGCGAGGGGGCAGGGGAGCGCTTCGAAGGCGTCTTGCCTCCCGTATCGCTCGCGCCCTGCTTCTCGATCCGCAAGCCCGCCACGCGGATCTACACGCTGATGGATTACGTCAGCGACGGCATCATGACCGCCGACATGGCGCGACTCCTGTCGCTCGCCGTCGTCGAACGGCGCAACATCCTCGTCGCTGGCGGGACCAGTTCGGGCAAGACGACGCTCGCCAATGCGCTGCTTGCCGAGATGGCGCATCTCAACGAGCGCGTGATCCTGATCGAAGATACGCGCGAGTTGCAATCGCCCGCTGCCGACACGGTCGCGCTGCGCACGCGCACTGACGCCGTCACCATGGCTGACCTCGTGCGCTCGACCCTACGGCTGCGACCCGACCGAATCATCGTCGGCGAGGTTCGCGGCGGCGAAGCGCTCGATATGCTGAAAGCCTGGAACACCGGCCATCCCGGCGGGATTGCGACGGTCCATGCCAATGGCGCTGTCGCAGCGCTCCACCGCATCGAGCAGCTTGTCCAGGAGGCGGTCGTCACCGTGCCGCGTCGGCTGATCGCGGATGCGATCGACATGATCGTGTTCATCTCCGGTCGCGGCCTTGCTCGCCGTGTCGACACTTTGGCGCGGGTCGCCGGTCTCGATCCGGACGGCGGTTACGCGGTCATCGACCTCACCCCCGACCAACACTTCACCCCCCAAGGAGACTGACCCCATGCGCCTGCATCACATTTCTCGTTCGACTTCGCCCGCCTTCGTCACGCTCGCGCTGGGACTTTCTGCAACCATCTCGGCGCAAGCTTGGGCGGCCGGGTCGGGAATGCCGTGGGAGCAGCCGCTCCAGCAAGTGCTCGAATCCGTTCAGGGCCCTGTCGCCAAGATCGTCGCGGTGATCATCATCATCACCACCGGCCTGACCTTGGCGTTCGGCGAGACCGCAGGCGGTTTTCGCAAACTCATTCAGATCATCTTCGGCTTGTCGATCGCGTTCGCTGCTTCGTCCTTCTTCCTGTCCTTCTTCAGCTTTGGCGGCGGGGCACTGATCGCATGACGCCGGCCCATTCCGGTTCCGGCCGGCACATCGACGGATTTGAGGCGCCGATCCATGGCAGCCTCGGATCCCCGATCCTGCTCGGCGGCGCCCCGCGCATCATCGCAATCGTCAACGGGACGATCGCCGCAGCGATCGGTCTCGGGCTCCAACAGTGGCTGATCGGGCTCATTGTCTGGGCAGTCGGTCACAGCATCGCGGTGTTTGCCGCGCGCCGCGATCCAGACTTTGCCAACGTCCTTGTCCGACACCTGCGGCAAAAAGGATATTTGGGATGCTGAATCTCGCGGAATACCGACACCGCGCGGACCGCCTCGCCGACCATCTGCCGTGGGCGGCACTCGTCGCGCCCGGGGTCGTGCTCAACAAGGACGGCAGCTTCCAGCGGACGCTGCGGTTTCGCGGTCCCGATCTCGAGAGCGCGACGGAAGCCGTGCTCGTTTCCACCTGTGCGCGGGCCAACAACGTGCTGCGCCGCTTCGGTAGCGGCTGGGCTCTATTCTTCGACGCCGAGCGCCGCGAGGCGTTGGGCTATCCCGTCAGCGCGTTTCCCGAGGCAGCGTCCTGGCTGGTCGACGAGGAACGTCGCGCAGGCTTCGAAGCCGAAGGCCAGCATTTCGAGAGCCGTTTCCATCTCACGCTGACATGGTTGCCGCCGGCCGACAGTAGCGATGCGGCCGGACGTTCATTGGTCGATCGGCCTGACGACGCCAAGGGGCGCGACTGGCGCACAGCGTTGGCGGGCTTCATTGCAGAAACCAACCGGGTGCTCGATCTCTTCGCCGGGTTCATGCCCGAGGTCCGTGCGCTCGACGATGCCGAGACGCTTACCTATTTGCACGGCACCGTTTCGAGCCGCCGTCATCCGGTCACCGTGCCCGAAACGCCTATGTACCTCGATGGCGTACTCGCCGACACGCCGCTGATCGGCGGGCTCGAGCCCCGGCTCGGCGAGCAGCATCTTCGGACGCTGACCGTGCTCGGCTTCCCCAACATGAGCCGCCCGGGGCTGCTCGACGCGCTCAACCATCAGGATTTCGGGTATCGCTGGGTGACGCGTTTCATCGCGCTCGACAAGACCGACGCGACCAAAGTGTTGACTAGCTTACGGCGGCAATGGTTTAACAAGCGCAAGTCGGTCGCAGCCCTTCTTCGCGAGGTGATCTACAACCAGCCCACGCAACTGCTCGATAGCGATGCTGACAATAAGGTCGTGGACGCCGATCTCGCGCTGCAAGCGCTCGGCGGCGATCATGTCGCATTCGGCTATCTGACGACGACGATCACGGTAGCGGACGCGGATCGCAACCGCGCCGAAGTAAAAGTTCGAGCCATCGAGCGGATCGTCAACGGCCTCGGGTTCACGGTGAAGCGCGAAGGCGTGAATGCGGTTGAGGCCTGGCTTTCGTCGCTGCCTGGCCAAGCCTATGCCAATGTGCGCCAGCCTCTAGTCCACACGCTGAACCTTGCACATCTGATGCCCCTGCCATCGGTGTGGGCAGGGCCGATCGCCAACCAGCATCTCGGCGGTCCGCCTTTATTCTATGCTCAGACCGCCGGATCGACGCCGTTCCGATTGTCGACCCATGTTGGCGATGTCGGCCACATGTTGGTGGTCGGCCCAACCGGCGCCGGTAAATCGGTGCTGCTCGCGCTGATCGCGTTGCAATTCCGACGCTACCCGAACTCTCAACTCTATATCTTCGACAAGGGTTTTTCCGCGCGCGCGGCAGTGCTCGCAATGGGCGGCGCACATCACGCACTGGGTATCGCCGTCGATACAGTCTCGAGCGGGAGCCAAGCGCTGGCCTTCCAGCCGCTGCGCGACATCGACATTCCCGCCGAACGCGCCTGGGCGCTCGACTGGATCGCCGCTTTGCTCGTGCATGAAAAGGTCGTCGTCACGCCGGAGATCAAGGAATCGGTGTGGTCGGCACTTGGCAGCCTCGCATCGGCGCCAACCGAAGAACGCACGCTCACCGGTTTGGCGCTGTTGCTTCAGTCAAACGCACTGCGCACTGCGCTCACCGCTTATACGCTCGAAGGCCCGTATGGCCGGCTGCTCGATGCAGCCGAACAAAGCTTCGCACTCGCCGACGTCCAATGCTTCGAAACTGAGGCGTTGATGGGGCAGGCGGGGGTGGTTGCGCCAGTGCTCACCTATCTCTTTCACCGATTGGAAGATCGGTTCGACGGTCGACCGACGCTGCTCATTCTCGACGAAGCCTGGATCTTCCTCGATCATCCGCTGTTCGCGGCGCGCATCCGCGAGTGGCTCAAGACGCTCCGGAAGAAGAACGTTGCGGTGCTGTTCGCGACGCAGAGTCTGGCGGACATCGCTGATAGCAGCATTGCACCCGCCATCATCGAGAGCTGCCCGCAGCGTATTTTGTTACCCAACGATCGCGCGATCGAGCCGCAATCTCGCGCCGCCTATGAACGCTTCGGCCTCAACGACCGACAGGTCGAACTGATCAGCCGCGCCACGCCGAAACGCCATTACTACCTCCAGTCGACCCGAGGAAATCGGCTGTTCGAACTCGGGCTGGGACCGATCGCACTCGCGCTGTGCGGCACGTCCGATCCGGCGTCGCAGGCGGCGATCGACCGGTTGTTGCACGAGCACGGCGAACCCGAGTTCGCCAAGCGCTTCCTTGACTACGCCGGCCTCGACTGGGCTGCGGCGCTGCTCGCCGATTTCATACCACCCGAAACGCCATCCCCCGAACAAGGAGTACTGCCATGATTGCACCATCCCGCGCCGCCCGGTCCGCGATCGGACGCAAATTTACGTCAATGGCGCTCGCAGTTGCGGCCACCGGTGCGCTCGGATCTGTGCTGGCAACCTCACCGGCACAGGCCCAATTCACGGTCTTCGATCCGACGAATTATTCGCAGAATCTGCTGACTGCAGCGCGGTCGCTGCAGCAGATCAACAATCAGATTCAGTCGCTTCAGCACGAAGCCTCGATGCTGCTCAACCAGGCCAAGAACCTTACGACGATCAATTTTCCTGAAGTCCAGGCGATCACACAGCGCCTGCAGCAGATTGATCAATTGATGAGCCAGGCACGCGGCATTCAGTTCCACGTGACCACGACCGCCCGGCAATACAGCCAAATGTTCCCGTCAACCTTCAATCCGGCATTGACCGGGAACGCGCTGGTCGCGGCGGCGCGTGCGCGACTGGATGCGTCGCTCGCCGCATTCGGCCAGACCATGTCAGTCCAGTCGCAAATCGCCGAGAATGTCTCGACCGACGCGGCCACGCTCAACGACATCGTGTCGCGCAGTCAGAGTTCCGAGGGAGCTCTGGCGGTTGGGCAGGCGACCAACCAGCTGCTCGCGCTGGCCGCAAAACAGCAATTCCAAACGCAAAGCATGATGGCGGCGCAATACCGTGCCGAAGCGCTCGAACAGGCGCGGCGGGTTCAAGTTGAATCCGACGCGCGCGCGGCCACGCAAAAGTTTCTCGGTTCCGGTTCGGCCTACACGCCAGCACCCTCTGGCCAATAGGCACGAACCGGTGCGCGGGCGGCGGTGACATCCCCCAAGCTCATCGCCGCCGTCGCGGGGTCCGGTCCCGCTCCCCAGACCGGGCCCCGCGACATTCTCATATTTTGGACATCTGACGCATCATGAAAGATCTCAACGTCATCGACCGGTTTCTTGCCGATTTTATTCGGTACATCGATAGCGGCTTCGGCTTGCTAGGCGGCGATGTCGGCTTTTTGACCACGACATTGATTGGCATCGACATCACGCTGGCCGGCCTGTTCTGGGCACTCGGCGGCGAACAGGATGTCATCGGTCGCTTCATCAAGAAGATCCTCTACATCGGCGCATTCGCGTTCATCATCAATCGTTTCTCGACACTCGCCGACATCGTATTCCGCTCGTTCGCCAGCGCCGGGATCACGGCTGGGGGCGGGGGGATCTCCGCCGATGATCTTCTAAAGCCCGGCCGGCTTGCCGGCACCGGCTTTACGGCCGCATGGCCGTTGCTTCAGCAGATTTCCGATCTCAGCGGCCCGGTCGGATTCTTCACCAACTTCGTGACGATTGCTGTGCTGCTCATCGCATGGGCGCTGACGATCATCACCTTCTTCATTCTCGCGGTGCAGGTGTTTGTCACCATCCTCGAATTCAAACTGACTGCGCTCGCGGGCTTCGTGCTCGTGCCGTTCGCGCTGTGGAACCGGACCAGCTTTCTCGCCGAGCGGGTGCTTGGGAACGTCGTCAGCTCCGGGATCAAGGTCATGGTGCTCGCCGTCATCATCGGCATCAGTTCCAATTTCTTCACCGAATTCGCAACTGCGGCTCAAGGTGAACCAGACATCGCGCGGGCGCTCAGTCTGGTGCTCGCGTCGCTCACCTTGTTTGGCCTCGGCATCTTCGGCCCGAGCATCGCATCGGGGCTTGTGTCCGGCGCGCCCCAACTCGGTGCAGGCGCGGCGCTGGGGACGACCGTCGGTGCTGCGGGCATAGCAGCCTTGGCTGGCGGCGGCGCGGTCGCCGGTGCACGCGCACTTGGCGGCGCGGCACTCGGCGCGGTTCGTGCCGGCACTGCGATGGGATCAGCAGCGCAGGCCTCCTATCAGCTTGGCCAGGAAGCATCAGGCTCGAAGAGCGTTGCCGCGGGCCTCGGCGGTGTCGCGCAGGCAGCCGGGGGCGCGATGCGCCAAAAAGCGTCGAGTGCGCTCGGCCTATCGCAAGCGGTGCAATCCGGCCGTGATGCGGCTTGGGCCGGCATGAATGGTGGGCAGCAGGGCAGCGGCTTTGGCTCCGCCGGAGAGAATGCCGGCGCGCCGGGTTGGGCGCAGTCGCTGCAACGTCGCCAGGATTCTCGTCACCACCGCCAGGTCGCGATGCACGCCATCCGCGACGGCGATCGCGGCGGTGCGTCCGCCACTCCCGACATTAAAGAAAAGGATGATTGAGCCATGATCTTCAAACGCGGCGTCCAGCGCTACGGACGCACTCCAGAGCCAGAAACGCCGTATCAGCGCGCTGGGCAATTGTGGGACGACCGCATCGGCTCTGCACGCGTGCAGGCCCGCAATTGGCGGATGATCGCGTTCGGCATGCTCGTCGTATCGGGCGGCATGTCCGGGGCGCTGATCTGGCAGTCACTCCAAAGCCGCGTCGTCCCGTATGTCGTCGCGGTCGATCGGCTCGGTGAGGCGCGCGCGGTGAGCGAGGCGGAGGCGACCTATCGCCCAACCGATCCGCAGATTGCATGGCATCTTGCGAAGTTCGTCGAGAACGTCCGCTCGGTCTCGCTCGATGCCGTACTGATGCGCAAAGACTGGTTGTCCGCCTATGATTTCGCGACCCAGCGCGGCGCGGCGTTTCTGGGGGACTACGCCCGCAGTGCGAACCCGTTTGCTGGCATCGGCGAGCGATCGGTCGCCGTGCAGGTCACCAGCGTCGTGCGAGCGTCAGACAAGTCGTTCCAGGTCAAATGGACCGAGACTGCCTACGAGCGCGGCACTCAGGTCGGTCTGGCGCATTGGACTGGCATTCTCACCGTCGTCACCAAGTCCCCGACGTCTGCCGACACGCTGCGTAAGAACCCGCTCGGTGTGTACGTCGATGCCATCGACTGGAGCCGCGAGCTGGAGCCTGCGCTCCCACCCACTCTGGCGGCCGCAATGGTCGCGGCGCCCTCAACTCCAACGAACGTGCCCGTCGGCTCGCCGCTCGATCCGTCGCTCGGCTCGTCAATGCCCGCAAAACCTCAAACGGAGATTCAGCCATGAACCACGTCGTTCTCCCCTTCATTGTGGCATTCGCGGTAATCGCAACGCCCGCCGAGGCCGCCTCGCGAAAGCGCGGGGTGCAACCGAGTGCGACCCGGAGCAAAGCGACGCGCCAAGTCGCTGCTGCCAATTCCGGCGCGACGATCGAGCCATCCGCTTCAGCGTTCGTCAATGCCACGCAGTTTTACCCGTTCAACGATGGAACGATCTACCGCGTCTACACAGCACCCGGACGTGTGACCGACATCGCCCTCCAGCCCAGCGAACAACTCGGTGCCGTCGCCAGTGGTGATACCGTTCGCTGGGTAATCGGCGATACGACCAGCGGCTCCGGGACGGAGAAACGCACCCACGTTTTGGTGAAGCCGTTCACCGCCGGGCTGACGACCAACCTCATCATCACCACCGATCACCGGACCTACCATTTGACACTGTCGAGCGCGACCGGCCCGGCAATGTCGGCGATATCGTGGACGTATCCGCAGGACGCGTTGATCGCGCTGGAACGGCAGCAGGAACAGGCTGCAACTGCTGCGCCGGTCGCCAGCGGCCTCGAGGTCGATAACCTCCGCTTCGACTACACCATCATGGGCGATCATCCGACGTGGCGTCCGCTGCGAGCATTCGACGATGGACGGCAAACCTTCATCGAGTTCCCGGCAGCGCTTGCCACTGGCGAGGCGCCGCCGCTTTTCCTCGTCGATGCCAAGCGCGAAGCCCAATTGGTCAATTACCGCGTACGCGGCCGCTTCTACATCGTCGATCGGCTGTTCGACACCGCCGAGTTGCGGCTCGGCACGAAACGGCAGGACGTCGTTCGCATTAGTCGTGTCGTCGGCAGTGCCAACCCCAACCGCAAAGCGAGGTGAGCGCCGTGGATGTCGAAGACAATGCGCAGGATGGACCGCCAGCAGCGCCGAAGGTCGATCCCGAGACGCTGACACTGCGAGCGCGGCCCGCAAAGGCCATTCGCTTCAGGCGCGGTGCGGTGGTCGGTCTTGTCGCCACCGCATCCGTCGGCTTGGCGGCCACAGCCTGGATCGCGCTCAAGCCAACGACATTTCGCATCGTGAGCCAAACGGACGATCAGCCGATCGCGACGAAAGTGTCGGGAGACGCGTTGAGTGCGCTCCCCACGAGTTACGGTGACGCACCGAAACTCGGGGCACCGCTTCCCGGCGACCTTGGTCGACCGATCCTCGATCGCCAGCGTGTGATGGCTACCGAAGCCGGACCGCCGGGTGTCGCTCCGCAATCCACAATCAATTCCGAGCGTGAACAGGCGGCAGCGCAGGCGAAGGCCGCTCGAGAGTCGGGGCTGCTGGTGACATCCGCTGGCCGGACCACAGTGGCAGGGGAACCAGCGGTGTCGTCGACTGCTACCCCCATTGCGACGAACGACACCGCTCGGGCCTCCCTCGATCCCGAGCGCGACCCGAACGCTCAGGTGCGCAAGTCCGACTTCGCGTCGGGTGTGGACAAAAACGGACCAGTTGATTCGCACGTTCTTACCCCGCTCCGATCACCTTATACGCTGGCTGCGGGCAGCGTGATCTCGGCGAGCCTCATCACCGGGCTGCGCTCGGATTTGCCGGGATTGGTGACGGCCCAAGTCACCGAACGGGTGTTCGACTCCGCGACCGGGCAGATTGAGCTGATTCCGCAAGGCGCGCGGCTTATCGGGACGTACGATAGTGTCATCGCTTTCGGGCAGAGCCGCGCACTTGTCGTCTGGCAGCGGATCATCCTGCCGAATGGCAGTTCGCTGCAAATCGACAATGTCCCTGCAACAGATCCTGCCGGATATGCTGGCCTTAGCGACAACGTAGATTTCCATACGTGGGCGCTGCTCAAGGGCGTAGCCCTATCGACGCTGCTCGGCGTTGGATCGAGCCTGACGTTCACGGGGGAGAGCGATCTCGTACAGGCGATCAGAGAATCCACACAGCAGAACGTCTCCCGCGCTGGCGATCAGCTGACGTCGAAAAACCTCCAGGTTCAGCCGACCATTACGATCCGGCCCGGTGCATCGGTGCGGCTGGTCGTTCACCGCGACCTTATCCTCGCACCCTGGCACTCGTAGGAAATCTTTATGCCCGACCTCAAACTAGCAAAACTTCCCGACCGGACTCCCGTCAAGCTGACAATCGCGGTCTTTCCCGACCTGCATGCCCGCCTCGATGCTTACGGTCGGGCCTATGCCACAGCGTATGGCAGCGCCGAACCGATCGCGGAATTGATCCCGGCGATGCTTATCGCATTCCTCGACAGCGACCGTGAATTCGCAAAATCACTTCGTTCACTCTCGACCGACCGAAGTTGACCAAGCCGTGGCACTGCTCACGCTCGCCGAAGCCGCCGCAGTTCTGAAAGTGCATCCCAACACACTGCGCAGGCTGGTGAAAGAGGGCCGGATCCCCGGAGCACGGATCGGACGCGGTTGGCGCTTTATCGAGACCGACCTTGTCGCCGCGACTCGCGATGGCTATTCTGCGGCCGCACGAATGCAGCCGAGTGCCTTTCAAGAGGAGGCAATATGGCACTCTGGAAACGTGAAAGCACATACTACGTCAAGCTCACAGCACCTGACGGAACGCTCATTAGACGCTCTACTGGGACCACCGACAGGAAAAAGGCCGAGGAATATCACGACAAGCTAAAGGCCGAGCTGTGGGATCTTGCCAGGTTGAAGCGCAAGCCGAAGCGTTCATGGGACGAAGCGGCTTTGCGGTGGCTTCAGGAGAAGCGTCACAAGAAGTCCTACAGGGACGATGTGTCGCGGATTCGGTGGTTCACCACGTATCTTCGTGGCAAGACATTGGACCAGGTGAGCAGGGATATGATCGACGGGATTATCTCTCGACATCACGCCCGTTCGAGCAGTCGTACGAAGGATCTCTATGTGGCGCTGATCCGCGCCATTTTCCGGATGGCGCAACGCGAATGGGAATGGGTCGAGCACATTCCGGCGTTCAGGACCTACACAAGGAACGCGACACCGCGGGTGCGTTGGCTAACCCACGCGCAGGCCGATCGCCTTTTGGAGGAACTACCCTCTCACCAGCAGGACCTGATGCTGTTCGCGCTCGCTACGGGGTTGCGGCAGGGGAACATAAAAAGGCTGACCTGGGAGCAGGTTGATCTTCCCCGTCGTATCATCACGATTGAGCACGGCGACACCAAGAATAACGAGGCGCTGGGCGTTCCGCTTAACGATCTCGCTATCTCGGTTCTGAAACGGCAGATGGGCAAGCAGTGCGAGTTTGTGTTCACTTATGCCGGTCGTCCGATTGGTCAGGTGAACACGAAACATTGGCGAGATGCGCTCAAGCGAGCGGGAATTGCCGATTTTCGCTGGCACGACTTGCGACATACCTGGGCGAGTTGGCTCCGGCAAAATGACGTGCCCACTTGGGTGCTGCAGGAGTTGGGGGGCTGGAAATCAGAGACGATGGTGCGTCGGTACGCGCACATGTCGGTGAAGCATTTGCAGCCTTTCGCAGACCAGCTGACTTTTGAGGCTAAAACTGGTCACACTTCGCCCGAGGGGGAAAACCCCTGTCAAGGTCACAATATTGGTCACAGTGGGTCGCCGTTTCGGCTCAAACTCGTCGCCGGAACGGACACAAGTAACTGATATAATTGAAGAAATGTGGTGGACGCACTTGGGCTCGAACCAAGGACCCGCTGATTAAGAGTCAGCTGCTCTACCAACTGAGCTATGCGTCCAAAGTCCCGGCGATTTCAAGGGCGCTTGGTGGCGCCGCCGCTGCGGGAGGCGGTCGATTAGCAGCGTCGCTGCGTGATGCAAACCCTTTTTGTGCGTAGCGGCAAAAAAATCACCAGCGGACCGGCGAACGGCGGTTGGTGCGGTCGATCGACATCAGGATACCGAGGCAAATCATGAAGGTCATCTGGCTCGACCCGCCATTGCTGATCAGCGGCAGCGGCACGCCGACGACCGGCGCCATCCCCATCACCATCGCCATGTTGATCGACACGTAATAGAAGATCGTTGCGGCCAGCCCCGCCGCGGTCAGCTTGGCGAAGCGCGATTGCGCCTGCAGCGCGGTCGCCAGGCCCCATTGCACGATCACCAGGAAGGCGATGATCAGCAGCACGCCGCCGACCAGGCCCCATTCCTCCATCATCGTCGCCAGCGCGAAGTCGGTATGCCCTTCGGGCAGATAGTCGAGATGGCTCTGTGTCCCGTTGAGGAAGCCCTTGCCGAAGATCCCGCCCGAGCCGATCGCGATCTTCGACTGGCTGATGTGATAGCCGATGCCGAGCGGGTCGCTCTCGGGATCAAGGAAGACGAGGATACGGTTGCGCTGATAGCCGTGGAGCACGAAATTGACCGCGATCGGCACCGCCGCGCTCATTGCGAGCGCACCGCCAATGAACAGCCGCAACGGCACGCCCGCCAGGAACATCACCGTCACTCCGCCGATCATGATCATCAGCGCGGTGCCCAGATCGGGCTGCTTCATGACAAGCGCCGCCGGCACCAGGATCAGCAACGCCGCCGGCCAGATCGCGCCGAACCGTCGCGTCTCGTTGGGCGGCAGCATGTCGTAGAATTTCGCGCAGGTCAGCACGATGCACGGCTTCATCAGCTCGGATGGCTGGAGCCGGAAGCCGATCCCGAGATCGAGCCAGCGCTGCCCGCCGCCGCGGACCGCGCCGACCAGCTCGACGAGCACCAGCATGACGCACAGCGCGCCATAGGCCGGCAGCGCCATATTGCTCCAGATCCGCTCGGGGATCCGCGACAGCACCATCGCGCCACTCAGGAAAACGAAGAAGCGGATTCCCTGCGACAGCGCCCACGGCCGGATGCTGCCGCCAGCGGCCGAATAGAGCACGAGCGAGTCGAAGCAACCGATCGCGAGCACGAGCAGCAGGATCTTCCACGGCAGCTGTGCCAGCGGCGCGGGAACGAAGCTCAATCCGCTCATGGCACATCCCGCTCGGTGGTGCCGTCCTCGGCGACGGTGTTGCCGTGCGCGGCGGTATTGGCGAGCTCCTCGGCCGCGGCGACGTCGGCGGCGGCGGCGGCGCGGACGGCGGGCGCATCGGTCGGCGCGCTGGCGTTGAATTCGGTCTGCGCGCCGACCGCGATCGGCGGGGCGTTGGCGGCGGCGCGGTATGTAGCGGTCTCGGCCGCCATCCGCGTGCGGATATCGCCACCCCAGGTCGCCTCGCCCTCGACGAGCGAGGCCATCGCGCGCTCGCGGTCGAACAGATAGGTCATCACGTCGCGGGCGATCGCCGGCGTGTCGAGGTTGCGGACGGTGTGGCCGCCATGTTCGAGCACCACCGCGATCGCGTAGCGCGGCTTGTCGTGCGGCGCGAAGCCCTGGAACAGCGCGTGATCGCGCATCTTGAACGGAAGCGACCCGTTCTTGAGCACGCCGCCTGCGCGCTCGGCCATGGTAATGCGCCTGACCTGCGCGGTGCCGGTCTTGCCGGCGAGCGCAACGCCCGGGATCAGCATCCGCGCCGCGCCGCCGGTGCCGCCGCCATTGACCACGCCCCACATCGCTTCATGGACGGTCTGGAGGTGCTCAGGCTGGAACGACAAGGGCGGGGCGCCATGGTGGACGTCGGCCGCGAGGATGCTCGGCTGGAGCGCGCGTCCCGAGGCGAGGCGGGACGCCATCACCGCGAGCTGGAGCGGGTTGGACAGCACATAGCCCTGGCCGATCGACGCGTTGAGCGAGTCGGCGACGGTCCAGGGCTGCTTGTAGCGGCGCAGCTTCCATGCCGGGTCGGGAACGGTGCCGTAGCGCTGACTGTTGAACGGCAGCACGAACTTCTGCCCTAGCCCGAGTTCGCGCGCGACCGGCGCGACATGATCATAGCCGAGCCGGCGGACCATCTCGTAGAAATAGATGTCGCAGCTCTGCATGATCGCGTTCTTGAGATCCAGCGCGCCGTGCCCGCTTTTCTTGTGGCAATGGAAGATACCGGTGCCGACGCGGAGCGCGCCCGAGCACACCACGCGGTCCGACGCGGGCACGCCCGCACCGAGCAAGGCGAGCCCGTTCATCGGCTTGACCGTCGAGCCCGGCGGATAAAGCCCCTGCAACACCTTGTTCATCAAGGGGACGTGATCGTTTTCCGACAGCATCTTCCATTCGAGATGGCTGATCCCGTCGGAGAAAGTGTTCGGGTCATATGCCGGCATCGACACCATCGCGAGCATCTCGCCGGTCAGGCAGTCGATCACCACGACCGAGCCCGACTGTGTGCCCAGCCGCCGCGCGGCATAGTCCTGCAGCCCGGCATCGATCGTCAGGCGCGTGTTCGCGCCGGGCTGGTCGGGCTTGGTGGCGAGTTCTGCGACGAGCTTGCCGCGCGCGGTGACCTCGACCCGCTTTTGCCCGGCAACGCCACGCAACTGCTTTTCGAGCGTCTTCTCGAGCCCGTCCTTGCCGAGCTTGAAACCGGGTGTGACCATCAACTGGTCGTGCGTCTGCTTATACTGTTCGGCCGAGGCGGCACCGACATAGCCGGTGAGATGCGCGACCGCGGCGCCTGCCGGGTAGCTCCGCGAGAAACCGCGAGTCGGCGCGACGCCGGGCAATTCGGGCAGCCGCACGCTGACGGCGGCGAAGCGCTCCCAGTCGAGGTTCTCGGCAACCTGGACGGGCTGGAACCCGGCGGCATGTTCGAGATCGGCGACGAGCCGGTCCATCTCCTCGGGCGGCAACTTGAGCAAGTCGCGCAGCAGCGCGAGGACATGGTCCTTGTTCTCGAGCCGGTCGGGGATGATGTCGACGCGGAAATCGGTGCGGTTGTTGGCGATCGGCGCGCCGTGGCGGTCGACGATCCAGCCGCGGCGCGGCGGCACCAGCGTCATGTTGACGCGGTTGCTTTCGGACTTGGCCGTATATTGTTCGTTCTCGACGACGGCGAGCCATGTCATCCGCCCGGCAAGCGCGAGCCCGAACACGCCCTGCGCCGCGCCGAGCATGACCGTGCGGCGCGAGAAGCTGTAGCTTTGCGCGGCTTCGGTCGCGACGCGGCCGCTCGGCCGGAACGCCGCGCCGCTCATGTGTCGTCGTCCTCGTCGCTCAGCAGCGTGCAGATCCGCACGACCAGCGGGAACAGCAGGATCGACACCGCGAGCTGCAGCATCAGCGCGGTATCGACATGCGCGCTGATCGGCGAGGCGACGAAGCGTCCGAGCAGCAGGCAGAAGGCGATCGCGCCCGAGGCGATCAGCCAGTCCTGCCAGAAATCGCGATAGACGATGCGCTGGTCGATCAGGTCGATCATGAAGAGGCACAGCGTCCAGAACAGCATCGCATTGCCGAGCGGTTGCCCGCTGACCAGATCGTCGAAAAAGCCGAGCGGCAGCGGCGCCCAGATCCGCAGGCTCTCGGGTTTGGTCAGCCGCCAGCCGAGCAGCATCAGCAGCCCGAACGGCGGTAGCACCGGGAAGCTCGCGATCATCGGCCACAGCGTCAGTGCCGAGCCGATCACCACCGTAATCGCCGGCACGAAGCGCCGGAAACTCTGGTCGGGGACCTCGTCGAACGGACCGCGGGCTTGCCTCATCGCGTGATCACGGCTTCTTCTTGGGTGGACGCGGCGCGGCGACGGGCTTGGGCGCGGGCGTCGGGACCGGGATCGGCGGGGCAGGGGGCATGAAGGCACGCTGGACGAGCGCATAGTCGACCGTGTCGGCTTGGGTGAACGCCCGCGCGATCGATGCGTCGCGGCCCCGATGGAGCACGCGGGCGACAGGAACGTCTGGCGGGTAGATGCCGCCGATGCCCGACGTCACGAAAACGTCGCCGGGGCCGAAGTCGGTCGCGGTGAGCGCTACCGATTTCACATCGATCAGCCCGTCGCCGCGGCCGGTCGCGAGTGCGGGGATGCCGTCGCGCGTGCGGCGCACCGGCACGACGCTTTCCGGGTCGGTCAGCAACAGGACGCGCGCGCTGTTCGGGCCGGTTTCGAGCACGCGGCCGATCAGCCCCTCGGGGCCACGCACCGGCTGGCCGCTCGCGACGCCCTGCCATGATCCAGCGTTGAGCACGGCGACGCGGCGGGTGCTCGACGCCGACGAACTGACCAGCCGCGCGGTGACGACGGGCTCGGAGATTCGCTCGCGGACCTGGAGCAAGGCGAGCAGCCGGCGGTTCTCATAGGAGAGCGACCGTGCGCGTAGGAACAGCGCGTGTTGCGCGGCAAGCTGCTTGCGCAGCGCGGCGTTCTGATTGTGCACCGCGAAATAGCTGCCGATCCCGCCGGGAATCGAACCGATTCCGCGCCCGATGCCCGCAAGCCCCGACGACAGCGGCGTGCTCACCTCCGCGACGCTCGCGCGCAGCGCGGCAAAGGCGACAGGGTCCAAAGTCGACAAGGCAAGCAGCACCGCCCCGACGAGCGATCCCGCTACGGCGACGACATATCCTGCAAAAAGGCTGTATTGCGCCCGCCGCGAAAACCCCGGACGCCGATTGCGAGGCGGCGCCATCATACCCCCATCAAAAAGCCCGAGGGCCAGTAATAACCACGATTTGCCTTACGCGATGCGCTGGGGCCTGAGTAGGGTCAATCCCTCGACCCAGACCGCGCAAACGCTCGCTTCATCGCGTCACGCGCTGTGCAGAACGCCGCGATAGATTGGATCCTCGAGCGCGCGGCCGGTACCGAGCGCAACGCAGGTGAGGGGGTCGTCGGCGATCGTGACGGGCAGGCCGGTCTCGTCGCGCAGCACCTCGTCGATGCCCTTGAGCAGTGCGCCGCCGCCGGTGAGGACGATGCCCTGATCGACGATGTCAGCCGCGAGTTCGGGCGCCGTGTTCTCGAGCGCGATCCGGACGCCCTCGACGATCTGGCCGACCGGCTCGGAGAGCGCTTCGGCGATCTGGCCCTGGTTGATCTGGATTTCCTTGGGGACGCCATTGACGAGATCGCGACCCTTGACGTGGATCGTCAGGCCGATGCCGTCCGCCGGCGGCTTGGCGACGCCGACTTCCTGCTTGATCCGCTCGGCGGTCGCATCGCCGATCAGGAGGTTGTGATTGCGGCGGACGTAGGAGACGATCGCCTCGTCCATCTTGTCACCGCCAACGCGCACCGACGTGGTGTAGGCGAGACCGCGCAGCGAGAGCACCGCGACTTCGGTAGTGCCGCCACCGATGTCGACCACCATCGAACCGATCGGCTCGGTGACGGGCATGTCGGCGCCGATCGCCGCGGCCATCGGCTCCTCGATCAGCCAGACCTGGCTGGCACCGGCGTTCGACGCGGCATCGCGGATCGCGCGGCGCTCGACCGAGGTCGATCCCGACGGCACGCAGATCACGATCTGCGGCCAGCGCATGAAGCGGCGTTGGCCACCATGCACCTTGTGGATGAAGTGCTTGATCATCTGCTCGGCGACATCGATGTCGGCGATGACGCCGTCGCGCAACGGGCGGATCGCCTGGATGCTGTCGGGGGTCTTGCCCATCATCAATTTGGCGTCGTCGCCGACGGCCTTGACGCGCTTGACGCCATTGAGCGTCTCGACCGCGACGACTGATGGTTCGTTGAGCACGATGCCCTTGCCGCGCAGATAGACCACCGTATTGGCGGTCCCCAGATCGATCGCCATGTCATGGGAAGAAAAGCGGAAGAGATTCGAGAAAAAGCCCATGGATCGTTCCGTTTCACGCCGGACTTAGTGAACTGCCGACAGGTCGCACAATATCGTGACGTCGCTTACAACCAAGGCGTTCAGGGCGGCGGTGGAACCGCTCTGATACGTGGTGGAATGCGGGTCGCGGGAGGCTTGCGATTGGGCTAGAGCCTGCACCATGTCAATACGCCGCCTGCCCGAACATCTCGTCAATCGTATCGCTGCCGGTGAAGTGGTCGAAAGGCCCGCCAGCGCGTTGAAGGAGCTGGTCGAAAACGCGGTCGATGCGGGTGCGACGCGCATCGCGGTACGCCTTGCCGGCGGGGGTACCGACCTGGTCGAAGTGACCGACGACGGCTGCGGCATGACGCCAGAAGACATGGCCTTGGCGCTCGAGCGGCACGCCACCTCGAAGCTGCCCGACGAGGCGATCGAAAACGTCAGCACGCTCGGCTTTCGCGGCGAGGCGTTGCCCTCGATCGCGAGCGTTGCGCGGATGACGCTCGAGAGCCGGGTGCGCGGGAGCGAGGGATGGGCGCGCGTGGTCGATAACGGTGTCGTCGTATCGGAAGGTCCGGCGGCAATTCCCCCCGGGACGCGCGTGCGGGTCGAGGGGCTGTTCGAGCGCGTGCCGGCGCGACGCAAGTTCCTGCGCTCAGCCCGCAGCGAGTTCGCAGCGTGTCTCGACGTGGTCAAGCGGCTCGCGATGGCGCGGCCAGACATTGGCTTTTCGGTCGAGCATGACGGACGGCGCTCGCTCGGGGTGAGCGGCGGCGAAACGCTCCCGGACCGCGTGGCGGCGCTGACCGACCGCGGGCTGATCGACAATGGGGTGGGAATCGACTTCGTTCGCGAAGGGATCGGGCTCGGCGGGATCGCGGGCCTGCCGACCTTCAACCGCGGTGTAGCGGACCATCAATACCTGTTCGTCAACGGGCGTCCGGTGAAGGACCGGCTGCTGATCGGCGCGATTCGCGGCGCCTATGCCGAGATGATGCCGCGCGATCGCCATGCCGTGGTGGCGCTGTTCCTCGACGTTCCGCCCGATGCTGTCGATGTCAACGTCCACCCCGCCAAGACCGAGGTCCGTTTTCGCGATCCGGCGATGGTCCGCGGGCTGATCGTCAGCGGCCTGCGGCGGGCGCTGGACGAAGCGGGGCATCGCAGCCAATCGGCACCCGAAAGGTCGCTCGCGGCGTGGACGCAGGAACAAAGCCCCTCCCCTTCAGGGGAGGGGTTGGAGGTGGGGCCGATCCGCGAGTCGGAGCTAGCGTTTTTGGCACGGCCCCACCCCAACCCCTCCCCTGAAGGGGAGGGGCTTTCACTGGATCAGCGCTCGTACGGGCTAAACGACCGTCGCACCTTCTTCACCCCGCCGCCGCAAGCGCGTGCCGAACCCGCTTACGCCCCACCTCCCGAGACGATCGACTTTCCGCTGGGCGTCGCGCGCGGTCAGGTCGCGAAGACCTATATCGTCGCCGAGAGCCCCGACGGCCTGATCCTCGTCGACCAGCACGCCGCACACGAACGGCTCGTGCTTGAACGGATGCGCAAGGCGATGGCGAGCGGCGGCGTCTCCTCGCAGGCATTGCTCCTCCCCGAAGTGATCGAACTCGACGAACCCGCCTGCGACCGGCTCGAGGCACGCGCCGCCGAGCTCAGCGAATTCGGCCTCGACCTCGACCGCTTCGGTCCGCACGCGATGCTCGTGCGCGGCGTGCCCGCGATGCTCGGGCAAAGCGACGTAACCGGGCTCGTCACCGATCTCGCCGACGAACTCGCCGCATTCGACGAGGCGCTGTCGCTGAAGGAACGGCTCGACCATGTCGCGGCAACGATGGCGTGTCACGGCTCGGTTCGCGCCGGGCGGATCCTGTCGGTCGCGGAGATGAACGCGCTGCTCCGCGAAATGGAGATCACGCCGCATTCAGGGCAATGCAATCACGGCCGGCCGACCTGGGTAAAGCTGGCGCATGGCGACATCGAGAAGCTGTTCGGCCGCAAATAGGGATTTCTACGCGTCGCGCATCAACGGCTCTTCAACGCATGCCAGATACCTTTTTCGCCACGGAGGGGCTTTGTTGCATAATTACGCGAGAGCATGACCGACGTTTTACTTGAAGATGTTATTGGATGCGGACGGTCACCGGCGTTCCTATTTCGGAGAACCGATTGAGAATTGCAGCACGGACTTTGAGCTCGGTAATCTGACGATCGAAGGTGCGGGCGACAACGCGCTGGCCCAGGAGTTTGAAGCAGTGCATTTTGGTCTCGACCAGACTGCGGCGATGATAGCCGCTCCACTTTTTCCAGATTGCGCGACCAAGCCGCTTTGTCGCGCGTAGCGCTCCATTGCGTGCATCGACGCCGGGACCGCCTTCTGCCCATGGTTGCCCGTTGCGGCGGACCGGGATGACCGCATCGGCACCGCGCCCGGCAATAGCGGCATGGCAGTCCCTGGTATCATAAGCGCCATCTCCGCCGACGCTGAGTATCCGCTCGTCTCCGGGAATTTGCGCCAGGAGAACGGGCAGCGTCGGTGCGTCACCAATGGCATTCGTCGTGACCTCAATGGCCCGGATATCCAGCGTCCCAGCATCAATCCCGAGATGCACCTTGCGCCACTGGCGACGGTAGGACGGTCCGTGTTTGCGCGTCTTCCACTCGCCTTCTCCCGTCATTTTGATCCCGGTGCTGTCGACCAGCAGGTGCAGTCCGCCCGAGCTGATCCGCCCGCCGAGGTTGACCTTCAACGTCTTCTGCCGTCGGCACAGCGTCGTATAATCCGGCACCGACCAATCCAGCCCCGCCATTTTGATCAGGCTCGAAACCAACCCCGTCACTTGCCGCAAAGGCAGGTTGAACAGCGTCTTCAGCGTCAGGCACAGCTCTATCGCGCTGTCTGAAAACCGCATCGGGCGACCAGGGCGACCACACGGCTTCGAAAGCCAGTGCATCTCCGGATCAAACCATATTTCCAGCGACCCACGCCGCTTCAGCGCCGCATTATACTCAGGCCAGTTCGTCGTACGATACACAGGTGCGGCAGGTTTGGGCATTACGCCTATCTATACCGCTCG
Organism: Sphingomonas sp. UYP23; assembly: GCF_054059235.1. Classification (NCBI taxonomy): domain Bacteria; kingdom Pseudomonadati; phylum Pseudomonadota; class Alphaproteobacteria; order Sphingomonadales; family Sphingomonadaceae; genus Sphingomonas; species Sphingomonas sp. UYP23. The sequence goes on along the minus strand of NZ_JBSSBX010000001.1, from coordinate 4,240,506 downwards.
ATTCCCTGCGTGAATCCCCGCCATCAGTTTTGCAACAAAGCCCCACGGAGGCGAGAATGTACAAGATCACCGTCGATCGCGGCCACGCACTGATCAAGCTGAAAATGCGCGCCATGCTCGACGTTGCCGACGCCGCGCGGCTCGTTTCCGAGCTGATCGCGCAGGTCGCCGAGGCCAAGTTTGAGAGCTATGCGCTGATCCTCGACATCGCGGAGTGTCCGGTCCAGTCGCAGGATATGATCGCGGCGATGGGGCAGCATCTGACGCGGATGAAGCGCGTCCGCGCTATTGCGATCGTCACCGGGACGATGCTTGCGCGGTTGCAGGTGCGGCGTATCTTCTCCCAGCCGTTCACCCGCTTCACCTCGACGTATGACGAGGGCTTGCGCTGGGTTCTTTCGGGAATCGAGCCCGTCGCCCTGACGAAGGCCGGGCCAGCGCAAGAAAAGCTTTCGGAAAGCTGAACCTTTGGCGGGGCCGCGCATTTTATCGGCAACCCCCCGCAGCACCGTTCAGCAAAGCGATCGACCCAATGGCCAAGGTTCTCCCGGTTTTTCTCGCCCTCATCCCGTTCGCAGCGCTGGTCGGCGCATGCGCGGTGACAGGCTGAACGCATTCCGTTCCAGCCCTGTCTCCCCCCAGGCGCAGACATAAAAACGGCCGCCCGGATTGCTCCGGGCGGCCTTTTTTGTCGACAGACGCTGTGAAGCTTACGCCTCTGCAGTCGCCTCGTCCGAGGTGTTCGACACTTCGGCGGTCGCGCCCGGCTCGGCGTTGGGATCGTAATCCTCGACGAAACCGGCCTCGTCCTTTTCGAACATCGCTTCCATGACGTTGACGCCATCGGCCTGCATCTTCGCCTCTTCCGGCGAACGTGCGATATTGACCTTGATCGTCACCGACACTTCCGGGTGCAGCGAAACCTTGACCTCATAGAGGCCGATCGCCTTGATTGGCTTGTTGAGCACGATCGCCGACTTCGGCACCTTGTGGCCTTCGGCCTCGAGCCCGTCGATCAGGTCGCGCACCGCGACCGAACCGTAGAGCTGGCCGGTGTTCGACGACTGACGGATGAGCGTCAGCGTGATGCCGTCGATCGTCTTGGCTTCGACCTCGGCCTCGGTCCGCTTTACAGCGTTGTCCGCCACGATCTTCTCGCGGTTCTTCTCGAAGACCTTGCGATTGGCTTCGTTCGAACGGAGCGCCTTCTTGTTCGGCAGCAGGAAGTTGCGGGCGAACCCGTCCTTCACCTTGACGACGTCGCCGATGTTGCCGAGCTTCTCGACGCGTTCCAGCAGGATGATATCCATCTGTTGGGCCCCTTACTTAACGATGTAGGGCAGCAGGCCCAGATGGCGCGAACGCTTGATCGCCTGGGCGAGCTCACGCTGCTTCTTGCCGCTCACCGAAGTGATGCGGCTGGGGACGATCTTGCCACGCTCGGACACGAAGCCCTGGAGCAACCGGACGTCCTTATAGTCGATCCGGGGGGCATCCTTGGCCGAGAACGGGCAGGACTTGCGGCGGCGGAAAAATGGGCGTGCCATTGTCTATACCTTCCTTATTCGCCGTCGAAGCTGCGGCGGGGGCGATCTTCACGATCACCACGGTCCGGGCGATCGCCACGGCCTTCACGGCCGCCTTCGCGATCACCACGACGCTCACGGTCGCGGTCCGACTTGCGCATCATGACGCTGGGGCCTTCCTCGGCCGCATCGATCTTGACGGTCATGTAGCGGATGATGTCTTCGTTGATCTGCGTCTGGCGCTCCAGCTCGGCGATCACGTTGCCCGGGGCATCGATCTCGAGCATCACATAATGCGCCTTGCGATTCTTCGCGATCTTGTACGCGAGGCTACGCAGACCCCAGCTCTCGGTCTTGATGACCCGGCCTTCGTTGTCATTTACGATCTTGGTGGCGATTTCCGCCAGAGCGTCCACCTGCGCCTGTGCCAGATCCTGGCGCGCAAGGAACACGTGCTCGTATAGAGCCATGTGTCTCGTCTTTCATTCTTGGCCGATCGCTGACGCCCGCACCATGCGAGACGCCCCTCCGGCTATCGTCTTCAATAGCAACCGGGGCGGAAAGCGTGTGCTCTCCACCCCGATCGGTGTGCCATAGCGAAATCGGCGCGGAAGGCAAGCCTCCCGCGCCGGTTCGCGAGTCTTAGTTGAACGCGCCGCCGAGCACCGCGCCGATCAGGCCGCCGCTGAGCGCGACGAGGACCGCGTCGTTACCCGAGCGCACCCAATGATAGCCGCGCGGCGGGGCGTAGAGGCGACGGCCGCGATACTGGCGCCAATCGCGGACTTCCTGGTAATTGTTGGCGTAGCGCCGGTCGAAGCGCTGGCCCTTTGCCCAGCGGCGACCGGCCAGCGGGCGGACGACGCGACGCTCGGTGACGACCGTGCGCCCATTCGGCTGCTCGCGGATCACCGTGGTGCGGCGCTCGTCGCGCTGCTGGGCCGATGCGCCGGTTGCGGCAAGCGGGCTCAGCACCGACGATGCAGCGAGCGCTGCGAGAATGAACTTGTTCATGATGAAACTCCTTGTTTCGGACGGCGCCTTATCTCCCGGCGTCGAACACAATCTAGGAAGCGTTTGTCGCGCATCCGTGACGATCAGAACACAAAACGGTCGCAAAGTGTCCCGGCCGGACCGGCCTCGTTCAGCTTGGAGCGGCTCCTGGCCTTCCCGGCGCGGTTCTTGACGAGGGTTTGACCGAGCGCCTAACCGCCCGGGCAAAGGAGTAGCATCATGCGCGCGTTCATTTTCCCCGGGCAGGGTAGTCAGTCGGTCGGCATGGGTCAGGCGTTGGCCGCAGCCAGCGCGGTTGCGCGCGCGGTATTTCAGGAAGTTGACGACGCGCTCGGCCAGCATCTTTTCCGTTTGATGTGCGATGGGCCGGAGGACGAACTGCAACTCACCGAGAACGCACAGCCGGCGATCATGGCCAACGCCATCGCGACGCTGCGCGTGCTCGAAGAGGAGGGCGGTGTTCGCCTTGCCGACAAGGCTGACTATGTCGCGGGGCATTCGCTCGGCGAATATAGCGCGCTGTGCGCGGCGGGGGCGATCGACTTGGCGACAACCGCCAAGCTGCTCAAGCTGCGCGGCCAGGCGATGCAGGCGGCGGTGCCGGTCGGCGTCGGTGCAATGGCCGCGCTGCTCGGCGCGGATGTCGACAAGGCGCGCGCGATCGCCGAGGCGGCGGCCGATGGGGAAATCTGCACCGTCGCCAATGACAATGATCCTTCGCAAGTCGTGATCTCGGGTCACCGCGGCGCAATCGAGCGTGCGGTCGCGGTCGCCAAGGACATGGGCGCCAAGCGCGCGGTGCTGCTGCCGGTGTCCGCGCCATTCCACTGTCCGCTGATGCAGCCTGCCGCCGATGCGATGGAAAAGGCGCTCGCCGAGGCACGGATCGACGCGCCGCTGGTGCCGCTGTTCGCCAATGTGACGGCGGCGGCGGTCGGCGATGCCGACACGATCCGCCGGCTGTTGGTAGAGCAGGTCACCGGCATGGTGCGCTGGCGCGAATCGGTGCTGGCGCTGCAGGCGGCGGGGGTCGAACGCTTCGTCGAATTCGGCGGCAAGGTGCTGACGCCGATGGTCAAGCGTATTGCGGGCGATGTCGAGGCGGTGAGCGTGGTGACGATGGACGATGTCGAGGCTTTGGCTAAGGTGCTTTAGGAGAAGGTTTGTTCGCGCAGAGGCGCGGAGGACGCGGAGAAGAAGTGAGGGACATCGACGAGATCAGCGGTGATGTGCTCGATGTTGCGGTGCGCTTGCATCGCGATCTCGGTCCCGGGCTTATGGAAAGCGTCTACGAGGCGTTGATGGCAGGGCGGCTGGCCAAGATGGGATACGCCGTCGCGCGACAGCAGCCGATCGACATTGATTTCGACGGCATGCGGTTCGAAGGCGCTTTCAAGATCGACTTGATGGTCGATCAGCGATTGGTCGTCGAAATCAAATCGATCGAGCGATTGCTGCCTGTCCACGCGAAGCAACTGCTGACCTATCTGAGACTTACAAAGCAGCCCGTTGGGCTGCTTATCAATTTCGGCGGAGATACGCTCAAGGAGGGAATACGCAGATTGGTGAACAACCACATCTCTGCGTCCTCTGCGCCTCTGCGCGAACCCATCAAACCTGGAGATTAAGAGATGTTCGACCTTACAGGCATGACCGCCCTCGTCACCGGCGCCTCCGGCGGTATCGGCTCTGCGATCGCGCAAGCGCTCGCGGCGCAGGGGGCGCGACTGGCGGTTTCGGGGTCCAACGTGACCAAGCTCGAGGCGTTTCGTGACAGCCTCGGCGGCGATCACGTCGCGCTGCCGTGCGACCTGTCTGACGGTGCCGCGGTCGATGCGCTCGTGCCGGCCGCAGTCGAGGCGCTTGGCGGCAAGCTCGACATCCTCGTCAACAATGGCGGCATCACGCGCGACAATCTCGTGATGCGGATGAAGGACGACGAGTGGGACCAGGTGATCCGCGTCAACCTCGAGGCCGCGTTTCGGCTCGCGCGTGCCTCGGCTCGGCCGATGATGAAGGCGCGCTTCGGGCGGATCGTGTCGATCACGTCGGTCGTCGGGACGACCGGAAATCCGGGTCAAGCGAACTATGCCGCCTCGAAGGGCGCGCTGACCGCGATGTCCAAGGCGCTCGCACAGGAGCTCGCCAGCCGCGGGATCACCGTCAATTGCGTCGCGCCCGGATTCATTGCCTCGCCGATGACCGAAACGCTGCCCGATGCGCAGAAGGAGGCTCTCAACGCGCGCATTCCGATGGGAAAAATGGGCGCGGGGGCAGACATTGGCGCCGCGGTCGTCTATCTCGCCAGTCGTGAGGCTGGGTACGTTACGGGGCAGACGCTGCACGTCAACGGTGGCATGGCCATGATCTAAAGGGGATCTGACGTCCCTACTTGCAAGCCTGGGACGCGCGTTCTACGTGCGTTCAGGAATTCCAACACCCCCATCGATAGAGGGACGATACACATGAGCGAGACCGCAGACCGCGTTAAGAAAATCGTCGTCGAGCATCTCGGCGTCGAAGCCGACAAGGTGACCGAAGACGCGAGCTTCATCGACGATCTGGGCGCGGACAGCCTCGACATCGTCGAGCTCGTGATGGCGTTCGAAGAGGAATTCGAAGTCGAAATTCCTGACGATGCCGCCGAGAAGATCACGACCGTCAAGGACGCGATCACCTTCATCGACGAGCACAAGAGCTGAGCCCAGCGCTTTTAGCGCGGCCGCACGGCTGATTTACAGGAACGGCTCCCCGTCCCAGGGCAATGACCGGGGGTGGGGGGCCGTTCCCATTTACGAAGACCAGATTTTATACGGAGATGGCCATGCGGCGTGTTGTCGTAACCGGATTGGGGCTCGTGACGCCGCTTGGCGCCGATGTCGAAACCGCCTGGGCGAATATCCTCGCGGCGAAATCGGGCGCGGGGACGATCACGCGCTTCGACGCGACCGATTATGCCTGCACCATCGCGTGCGAGGTCAAGCCCGCTGACCATCCCTATGGCTTCGACCCCAACAAGCGCGTCGACCACAAGGTCCAGCGCCAGGTCGACCCCTTCATCATCTACGGCATCGATGCCGCCGGCCAGGCGCTCGAGGATGCCGGGCTGCTCGACATGACGCTCGAGCAGAAATACCGCGCCGGCTGCTCGATCGGCGCGGGGATCGGCGGCCTGCCGGGAATCGCCAGCGAATCGATCGTGTTGCACGAAAAGGGCCCGCGTCGCGTCAGCCCGCACTTCGTCCATGGTCGCCTGATCAACCTCATCACCGGCCAGGTGCAGATCAAATACGGCCTGATGGGCCCCAACCACGCCGTCGTCACCGCCTGCTCGACCGGGGCGCATTCGATCGGCGACGCCGCGCGGATGATCGCGATGGACGATGCCGACGTGATGCTGGCAGGCGGCGCCGAGGGCGCGATCTGCCCGCTGGGCATCGCCGGCTTCTCGCAGGCGCGCGCGCTGTCGACCAATTTCAACGCGACGCCTGAAAAGGGCAGCCGCCCGTACGACAAGGATCGCGGCGGCTTCGTGATGGGCGAGGGCGCAGGCGTCGTCTGCCTCGAGGAATATGAGCATGCCAAGGCGCGTGGCGCGAAGATCTATGCCGAAGTGATCGGCTATGGCCTGTCGGGCGACGCGTACCATGTGACGGCGCCGCATCCCGAAGGCTCGGGCGCGTTCCGCTCGATGGAGATGGCGATGCGCAAGTCGGGGCTGCAGCTGTCCGACATCGATTACATCAACGCGCACGGCACCTCGACCCCGCTCGGTGACGAGCTTGAGTTGAACGCGGTCCGCCGCTTGTTCGGCGACAATATCAAGACGATGTCGATGAGCTCGACCAAGTCGGCGATCGGGCATCTCCTCGGCGGCGCGGGCGCGGTCGAGAGCATCTTCTGCATCCTCGCGATGCGCGATCAGATCGTCCCGCCGACGCTCAACCTCGACAATCCGAGCGACAATTGCGCGGGCGTCGATCTCGTGCCGCACGTCGCCAAAAAGCGTTCGGTCAAGGCGGTGCTCAACAATTCGTTCGGCTTCGGCGGGACGAATGCGAGCCTCGTCCTGCGCGCGATGTGATTGCGCGCCGTGCGCCCGCCCCAACGTGGCGCGCGGCGTTCGGCGCAGCGCGCACCTCGCAGCAAGGATAGAGCGATGCGCAAGGTCGGGTGCTTCGGACTGCTGATCGGCCTCGCGGCGATCGTGGCGGTGTTCGTCGTCGTGCAGATGTGGGGCGGACGCGGGCCGCTTGCGCGTCCGATCAGCGTACAGATCGCGCCGGGGAGCAGTCTTGCGGCGGCGTCGGTCGTGCTCGAGAAATCAGGGGCGATCGCCTCGGCGAATCGCTTCCGCATGTTCGCGAAGGTGTTCGGATCCGACGCGCCGATCAAAGCGGGCGAATATCGCATCCCGGCGCATCTGAGCCAGGCCGACATCCTCAAGGTGTTGCAGGGCACCAAGACGATCCAGCGGTTCGTCACGATCCCTGAGGGCTGGCCGTCAGTCATGGTCAAGGACGCGCTCGACCGCGCGACCGAGCTCAAGGGGACGGTCGAGGTCCCCGGCGAGGGGAGCGTGCTCCCCGACAGCTATGCTTTCCAGCGCGGCGACACGCGCGCTTTCATCCTCGCACGGATGCAGAACGTGCGGAAACGCTACCTTGCCGCCGCCTGGGCCAAGCGCGCGCCGGGGCTCGCCGTGACGACGCCCGAACAGGCGCTGATCCTCGCCTCGATCGTCGAGAAGGAAACCGGCAAGCCGAGTGAGCGCGCGATGGTCGCGGCGGTGTATTCGAACCGGCTGAAGCGCGGCATGATGCTGCAGGCCGATCCTACGATCATCTACCCGATCACCAAGGGGCGGCCGCTGGGACGCAAGATCCTGCTGTCCGAGGTGCATGCGGTGAATGCCTACAACACCTATGCGATGGTCGGGCTGCCGGTCGGGCCGATCTGCAATCCAGGGCGCGCGTCGATCGACGCGGTGCTCAACCCCGCCAAGTCGAATGCGCTGTATTTTGTCGCAGACGGATCGGGCGGGCATGTCTTCGCCGATACGCTGGAACAGCATAACGCCAATGTGGTGAAGTGGCGCGCGTATCGCGCGGCGCACGGGATCTGATCCTAAGCACCGGTTTACTGTCTATGCGCTGGATGCGGCGGGTCTGCAGTTGACAGGCGAGGCTGCGTGTCGTCTTTATCGACCAAGATACTGTAAAGATTGCGCCGTAACCCGTTATGCTGGAGGCTGTATGGAACGCCGGTCGATCCTGGGTCTTCCGCTCGCGGCGCTGATCGGCGGCGCGGGCCTCGGGGCTTCACCGAGCCCGGCCCGGTCTCTCTTTTCAGCCGATCCCGCTCCGATCGCTCCGCCAGTCGCCTCGGTCGCCGCCGGGGGAGATCGCGAAGGCCGCAAGCGTCAGATCGGCGTCAGCGCGACCAGCTACAAGGTCGTGACGAGCGAAACCAAGGGCGATCTGTTCGTCATCGAACAGGCCAACCAGCGACGCGGCGGGCCGCCGCTCCACGTCCATCACGGCGAGGACGAACTGTTCTTCGTGCTTGAGGGCGACTATCTCGTCCAGGTCGGCGACACGCGCTTCCCGCTCAAGACCGGCGATTGCGTGCTCGGGCCGCGCGGCGTCCCGCACGCCTGGGCGTTTGTCGGCACCACGCCGGGGCGCATGCTGTTGAGCTATGCGCCCGCAGGCAAGATGGAGGCGTTCTTCAACGCGTGGGAACAGCTCGGTTTCAGCCCCGGCGGCTATTCCAAGGAAAAGGACGCGGCCCTGCTGCGTTCCTACGGCATGGAGCGCATCGGGCCGCCGATCCAACTGTGAGCCGGATTATCCGCGCAACCCGCTCGCCGCACGCGCGGTCGCCTCGACCTCGGCCATCGTCGCGCCTTTTGGCGTGACCCAGCTGCCGCCGACGCACAGCACGGGCTTGAAGCTCAGCCATTCGGGTGCGCTTGCCTCGGTGATCCCGCCGGTCGGGCAGAAGCTGCACTGATAGAACGGTGCGGCGAGCGCCTTGAGCGCCTTGAGCCCGCCATTCGCCTCGGCCGGGAAGAACTTGAAGTTGGTGAGACCGAGGTCGAGCCCGGTCATGATGTCGGCGGCATTCGCGATGCCGGGCAGGAACGGCACGCCGCTCGCGATGATCGGCTTGGCGAGGCGCTCGGTCAGGCCGGGCGAGACGATGAACTCGGCGCCGGCATCCACCGCCTGCTTGAACTGGTCGGGGTTCACTACGGTGCCCGCCCCGACGATCGCACCCGGTACCTTCTTCATCTCGGCGATCGCCTCGAGCGCGGCAGGGGTGCGCAGCGTGACTTCGAGCACCTTCAGCCCGCCGGCGACGAGCGCCTCGGCGAGCGCGCGGGCGGTTGCGGCATCGTCGATCACCAGCACGGGGATGACGGCGCTGGTGCGCATGATGTCGGTGATCGTCGTCATAGCGTGTGCTCCTGGGCAAAGGCGGCGGCCGCGCCGAACAGGCCGGGCTGCGGATAGGTGATGAGCTTGACCGGGATCGCTGCCATGCGGCCCTGGAAACGGCCCTTGGCAGCGAAGCGCTCGGCAAAGCCCGATTTGCGGATGTGGTCCTTGAGCCGCAGCCCGAGCCCGCCGGCGATGACGACCGCGTTCGAGCCGTGCGCGAGCGCGAGATCGCCCGCGACCGCGCCGAGCGCCATACAGAAGCGATCGAGCGCTGCGACCGCCAGGCTGTCGCCCTCGTCGAGCGCAGAGCTCCAGATCGCCTTGTCGTCGAGCCGCGTGATAGACCGATGCTCGATATGCGCGAGCGTCTCGTAGATCGCGACGATGCCGGGACCCGAGACGACACGCTCCGCCGAAACGCGTGTGTAGGCAGTGCGCAAACGCTTGACCATCGCATCCTCGATCGCATCAAGTGGCGCGAAATCGATATGGCCGCCTTCGGTCTCGAGCACGTGATAGCGGTCGGGCGTACGCAGCACCTGCGCGACACCGAGCCCGGTGCCGGGGCCGCACACCGTGATCACGCCGTGGTCGGGGAAGGGCACGTCGGGGCCGCACAGATGCAGAAAATCGCCGTGATCGACCTGCGCCACCGCCTGGCCGACCGCGCCGAAATCGTTGATCAGCACGAAATTGTCGACGTGCAGCCGCTCCTTGATCAACGGCGGGCGGATTACCCAGGGGTTGTTGGTCAGCTTGATCACGTCGCCGCTGATCGGCGAGGCGACCGCGATCGCCGCAGCGCGCGGCAACGGCCGGCCGATCTGCTGGCCGAACGCCTCCCACGCGGTCTGGAAACCGGCATATTCCGCGGTCTTGAGCGTGACCGGCTCGCCGAGCGCGACGACGCGGCCCTTGTCGACCTCCGCAATCGCAAAGCGGGCGTGCGTGCCGCCGATATCGACCGAAACGACTTCCATTCTATTCCCCTTCAATGTCACCGCGCGCGCGCCGCTGCGTTTGAAGCAGCGTAGCCTGGGGCGCCTACCAGCTCATACCCGTCAACAGCGGCGACGCCCCGCGTTCGGCTTCGTTCGCATTGGCGCGGAACAGGCCGAACAGTTCGCGACCCATGCCGTCAGCCTCGGGCGGCGCGGTTGCCGGGACGCGCGCGGCCCACTCGGCCGGATCGACCAGCGCCTCGAGCACGCCAGCCTCGGCATCGAGCCGAATGATGTCACCGTCCTGCACGCGCGACAGCGGGCCGTCGCCCAATGCCTCGGGCGAGCAATGGATCGCCGCGGGCACCTTGCCGCTCGCGCCCGACATGCGCCCGTCGGTGACGAGGGCGACACGGAAGCCGCGGTTCTGCAGCACGCCGAGCGCTGGCGTGAGCTTGTGCAATTCGGGCATGCCGTTGGCGCGCGGTCCCTGGAAGCGCATCACCACGACGACGTCGCGCGTCAGTTCGCCCGCCTGGAACGCGGCGAGCACCGCGGCCTGGTCCTGGAACACCGCCGCGGGCGCCTCGATCGTCCAGCGATCACGTTCGACCGCCGAGACCTTGATGCACGCACGGCCGAGATTTCCGGTGAGGATGCGGAAGCCGCCCTCGGGCGCGAACGGCGCGGCGGGGGTGCGCAGGATCGTGTCGTCGCCGCTCTCGCCCGGATCTGCCCAGGTCAGCGTATCGCTCTCGTCGAGTCGTGGCTTGCGGCCGTAATCGGTCATGTCCGTGCCCGCGACGGTCATCAGGTCGCGGTGGAGCAGCCCGGCATCGGCGAGTTCGCGGATGACGTACGGCATGCCGCCGGCATCCTCGAAGCCGTTCACATCGGCCGCGCCATTGGGATAGACGCGCGCGACGAGCGGGACGGCCTTGGACAGACGGTCGAAATCCTCCCAGTCGATCACGATCCCGGCGCAGGCGGCGATCGCGGGCAGATGCAGCAGATGGTTGGTCGAGCCGCCGGTCGCGAGCAGGCCGATCGCCGCGTTGACGATCGCCTTTTCATCGACGCACAGGCCGATCGGGCGATAACTGTCGCCATGCCAGCCGATCTCGGTCACGCGGTGGACCGCGGCGCGCGTCAGTTCCTGGCGGAGCTTGGTGCCGGGGTTGATGAAGGCGGCGCCGGGCATGTGCAGGCCCATCAACTCCATCATCATCTGGTTCGAATTGGCGGTGCCGAAGAAGGTGCAGGTGCCCTTCGAATGATACGCGCCGATCTCGGCCTCGAGTAAGGCGTCGCGGCCGACCTTGCCCTCAGCATAGGCTTCGCGCACGGCCACCTTGGCCTTGTTGGCGAGACCCGAGGGCATCGGCCCTGCCGGGATCAGCACCATCGGCAGATGGCCGAAGCGCAAAGCGCCCATCAGCAGGCCCGGCACGATCTTGTCGCAGATGCCGAGCAGCGCCGCGCCCTCGAACATGCCGTGGCTGAGCGCGATGGCGGTCGACAGCGCGATCGTGTCGCGGCTGAACAGCGACAGCTCCATGCCGGCATAGCCTTGCGTCACGCCGTCGCACATCGCCGGCACGCCGCCCGCGACCTGCGCGGTCGCGCCGGCCTCGCGCGCCCAGATCTTCATCTGCTCGGGGTAGCGATAGTACGGCGCATGCGCCGACAGCATGTCGTTGTACGAGGTGACGATCCCGATGTTCATCGCCTTGGCAGCGGTGAGCGCGGGGCGGTCCTCCTCGGTGCCGGCATAGGCATGCGCCGCGTTGGCGCAGCCCATCGCGGGCCGTTCGATATGCGTGTCGCGGGCCCGGCCGATCAGCGACAGATAGGCGTCGCGGGTCGGCTTCGAGCGGGTGATGATGCGGTCGGTTACCGCGGCGATTTCGGAATGGAGGGTCACGACAATCTTCCCGGGGAGGGGTTGGAGATCATTCGGCGGCCCAGTGAATATCCACCGGCAGCTCGGCATCGGCAAGCACGCGTCCGATCGGGTATTTCGACGACGGACCCTGCTTGATCGCGTCCTCGATCACCTTCTTCTTCGCGTCGCCGGTCACCGCGATCAGCAGTGCGCGCGCCGAGACGATCGCGGCGCGGCTGAGCGTGACGCGGGCGACCGGGGCGTCCTTGGGGAGCGGATCGGGCATCACACCGAGCGCCCGGCGCTCGTTCGGGCCCGACAGCGCCTCGTCATAGTCAGGGCCGGGGAAGATCGACGCGGTGTGGCCGTCGGCGCCGACGCCGAGCAGGCACAGATCGAGCGGCCAATGCAGATCCTGCATCAGCGCATCGGCCGAGCGACCGGCGGCCTTGTAGTCGGCGGTCGCGGTTGGGACGATCGGCATGACGCGCGCGCCCTTGGGCAGGAACGCCTTGGCGATCATGGTCACGTTCGACAGCGGATCGCCCAGCGGCACGATGCGCTCGTCGACGGGGACGATTGTCACGCGCTTCCAGTCATGCTTGGCGGCGGCGAGCTTGGCGTAGATCGGGATCGGCGTCTTGCCGCCCGACAGCGCGATCACCGCCGCGCCGCGCGCGTCGATCGCGCTGTCGATGATGAAGCCGATATCGCCGGCGACGGCGGCGGCCATCTCCTCGGCGTCTTCATAGTCCCACCATTCGATTTCGTGGTCGTCGCTCATAATACTTCCTTTTTCCTTGTCCCTCTCCCGCAAGCGGGGGAGGGAAATTCTCTATTCGTCGAGCCAGGTCACGCCGTCGCGCTCGGTCAGCGCGATCGCGGCGCTCGGGCCCCAGCTGCCCGAGGCATAGCTCTTGGGTTTCATGTCGTTGGCGACCCAGCCGGCGCGGATCGCGTCGATCCAGGTCCATTGCGCCTCGACCTCGTCGCGACGCACGAACAGCGTCTGGTCGCCCTCGATCAGATCGAGCAGCAGCCGCTCATACGCGATCCGCCGGCGCGAGCCCGCGAATTCGGCGTCGAGGCTGAGGTTGAGCGGCACTTCGCGCAACCGGATGCCGTCGCGGTCGAGACCGGGTTCCTTCGCCATCACCAGCAGCTGGACATATTCCTCGGGCTGCAGGCGGATCACCAGCACGTTCGGCTGGAGCAGCCCGCCACGGTTCGAGAACATCGAATGCGGGACGGGCTTGAACTGGATCGCGATCTCGCTGCGGCGCGTCGGCATGCGCTTGCCGGTGCGCAGGTAGAAGGGCACGCCCTGCCAGCGCCAATTGTCGACATGCGCCTTGATCGCGACGAAGGTCTCGGTCGTCGAGGGTTTGGTCAACTCGTCGATATAGCCCTTGACGATCTCGCCACCGCTCGCGCCCGCGCCATACTGCCCGGTCACGGTGTCGCGCGGCGCGTCCTGCGGCTCGATCGTGCGCAGCGACCGGAAGACCTTGGCCTTCTCGTCGCGGATCGCATTGCCGTCGAAACGGGCAGGGGGCTCCATCGCGATCAGCGCGAGCAATTGCAGCATGTGGTTGGCAACCATGTCGCGCAACGCGCCCGCGCCGTCGTAATACGCGGCCCGCTCCTCGAGGCCGACGGTCTCGGAGATCGTGATCTGGACGTTGTCGATCCCCCGCGCATTCCACACCGGCTCGAAGAACGAATTGCCGAAGCGCAGCGCGAGGATGTTCTGCACCGTCTCCTTGCCGAGATAGTGATCGATCCGGAAGGTGCGCTCCTCGGGGAAGGCGGTTGCCACGGTATCGTTGATCTCGCGGCTCGATGCGAGATCGTAGCCGAGCGGCTTTTCCAGCCCGATGCGGACGGTCTCTCCGGCGAGGCCCGCCGATTCGAGCCCGCGAATGACCGCCTCGAACAACGACGGCGCGGTCGACAGGAAGATCGCGAGACCGCCCGCGACATCGCCGACCTTGGCCGACAGATCCTTGTAATGCGCCATGTCGGTTGCATCGAGCGCCTGGTACTGGACGCGCTCGAGGAACGACTTGATCGCAATGGCATCCATCCGGTCCTTGGGCACGAACTTCTCGAGCGCGTCCTTTGCAAACTTGCGATAGCTCTCGTCGCTATTCTCCGACCGTGCGGTCCCGGTGATCGTCAGCCCCTCGGGCAGCAGCCCATCGGCATGAAGGCCGTAGAGCGAAGGCAGCAACATGCGCTGCGCAAGGTCGCCGGTCGCGCCGAACAGAAGGAGTTTGCCGACGGGCGTACGGTTGGCCATGCGAATTCGAGCTCCTGGGGAAGGCATCACCTAGGGAACGCCAGGCGCCCCGCCAAGATGAAACCTTGGGTTACACGGTGAGGCCGGCGAGCGGATCGAGCCCGGCCATGATGTTGAGGTTCTGCACGGCGGCCCCCGCCGCACCCTTGCCGAGATTGTCCAACGTCGCGATCAGCCGCGCCTGGCCGATATCGGCATTGCCGCAGACGCGCAGCGTCAGGCGATCGGTGCCGGCATCATCCTCGACCTGCACCGCGGACGCATCGCCCTCGGCGATCCGGATCAGCCCACCCTCGGGATAGGCCTCGCGCAACGCGGTCTCGCACGCGAGCAAGGTCGGCCGCCGCGGGAAGCGATAGAGTGCCAGCGGCACCTCGACGATCATCCCGCGATAGGTGTTGACGACCGACGGCGTGAAGATCGGCGGATGCTCGAGCCGTGCATGCTTCTGCATCTCGGGCACATGCTTGTGCGCGAGGCTCAGTGCGTAGGCGCGCGACGCTGGCGGTGGATTGACGCCCTCATACTCGGCGATCATCGCCTTGCCGCCGCCCGAATAGCCCGACACGGCGTTGACGCTGATCCCCCAATCGACCGGCACCAGTCCGGCGCGCACCAGCGGGCGCAGCAAAGCGAGAAAGCCGGTGGGGTAACACCCGGGGTTGGAGACGCGCTTCGCCTCGGCGATCGCGTTCGCCTGGCCGGGCTCGACCTCGGCGAAACCGTAGGTCCAGCCGTCGGCGACGCGAAACGCGGTCGAAGCGTCGATTACCCGCGTGCGATCATTGGCGATCAGCGAGACCGCCTCGCGCGCCGCATCGTCGGGCAGGCAGAGGATCACGAAGTCGCTGTCGTTGAGCGCCTCGGCTCGCGCCGCGGGGTCCTTGCGGCGGGCATCGTCGAGCAAGACGAGCGAAATATCGTCCCGCCCGGCGAGCCGCTCGCGGATCTCGAGGCCGGTCGTACCGGCGGCGCCATCGATGAAGACCGAGACGCTCATGCTGCCGGCCAGGAAAGCGTATCGGCATCGACATAGCCGACCAGTCCTGCGCCGGGCGCACGCCCCCAGGCGCGGCCTTTGACGAATTCGAGCACTTCGAACACATCGCCCGTCTTGAGATCGGTCAGCACGGCAGACTCCGGATCAGCGCCTTCGCGAAGCCCCGTAGCGGTGATCACGATGCGTTGCACGCACGAAGTGTAATGCGGCGCGAACACGCGCTCCGCGAGGCGAATGTCGGCAAGGTCACGGCGCACGGCGTGGGTGCGCGGATCGAGTTCGACCGACTGCCCGGCGAGCGCGAAGCTCCTACGCGGCGGCGTGCCGGACGATCCGCTGTCGTGCGGGCTGGGGCGTGGTGTCGCCGATAAATTGGCCGAAATCGTCAAGAAAACTTGCCCCCTCGGACGTACGCGCAACAAAGATGTTGCGCTTGTCATTGTCGTCCCGTTGGCGGCGCAGATAGCCCAGGGTGCCGAGCCTGTTCAAGGCGCGCGTGACAACGGGCTTCGAGACGTTGAGCATCGCCGCCAGCCCGCGCACCGTATGAGGCCCCGGTTTCAGATAGACCACGAGCAGCAGTGCCATCTGGCGATTGGTCAGGTCAGGCTCGCCCGACCGGACATAATCCACCAGCGTATGCATCCAATCGGCGAGCGCATGATCTGTTTGTATAGCCACGGCAGGTGTCCGCAAATAACTCGGATACCCCACCAGCGGGGTAATTCCCGGTTCACTAACGTTCCGGGAAGCCACAGGTTTCAGTTCGATGGCGAAATGTGACAGGGAAGGTGCCGCGACAGTCGTTGCGCGCCCGGTTGATCGCGCGGCCTACCTCGCCTATGTGCCCGGCTTCGCTGTCAAAGCGCCCCCAAGGAATCAGCCCGCTTCATGTTTCTGTTCCAGTTTCTTCTCGTGGTCCATTTCGTCATCGCTCTCGCGCTGGTGACGGTCGTCCTGATGCAGCGGTCCGAGGGCGGCGGGCTCGGCATGGGCGGCAGCCCTGCCGGTTTGATGTCGGCGCGCGGCGCGGCGGATTTCCTGACGCGCGCGACGTCGATTCTCGGCGGCCTGTTCATCGCGCTCAGCATTCTGCTCGCGGTGCTCGCGGCGCAGGGCAAGTCGGTCAAGGTCGACGCCAGCGCCAAGCCTGCGGCGGTCACCGCGCCGGTCCAGGCGCCGGTCGCGCCGGGGGATCCTAACGTGCCGTTCGCCTCGGGCGCGCGAAGCGCCCTTCAGTCGGCGCCGAACAGCGCGGCACCGGTCGGCAACAGCGCCGTTCCGCTCGCGCAGTAACCTTCGGGTCCGTTTCGCGCGCGACCCGACGGGTCGCGCATATCCTTCATTGTTTGGAGTCGCGCGCTTGCCGCGCCACCCCGTTTGACGCTAGGCCTCTTCTCCCATGGCGCGGTTCATCTTTATCACCGGCGGCGTGGTCTCCTCGCTCGGCAAGGGTCTCATGGCAGCGAGCCTCGCGGCTCTCCTGCAGGCACGCGGATACCGCGTACGGATTCGCAAGTTCGACCCCTATCTCAACGTCGATCCCGGCACCATGTCGCCCTACCAGCACGGCGAAGTCTATGTGACCGACGACGGGGCGGAGACCGATCTCGATCTCGGCCATTATGAACGCTTTACCGGCGTCGCCTCGCGCCAGTCGGACAACATCACGAGCGGCCGGATCTATCAGCAGATCATCACGCGCGAACGCCGCGGCGATTATCTTGGCGCGACGGTCCAGGTCATCCCGCACGTCACCGACGCGATCAAGGAATTCGCGCAGGCCGAGACCGACGATCTCGATTTCGTGCTGTGCGAGATCGGCGGTACCGTCGGCGACATCGAGTCGCTGC
Source organism: Sphingomonas sp. UYP23 (assembly GCF_054059235.1). Taxonomy (NCBI): domain Bacteria; kingdom Pseudomonadati; phylum Pseudomonadota; class Alphaproteobacteria; order Sphingomonadales; family Sphingomonadaceae; genus Sphingomonas; species Sphingomonas sp. UYP23. Next base: position 4,223,539 of record NZ_JBSSBX010000001.1, on the reverse strand, counting down.
CGTTCATCGAGGCGATCCGCCAGCTGCGCAACGATCTCGGCCGCGGCAATTCAGTCAGCATCCACGTGACGCTGGTGCCCTATATCGCGGCAGCCGGCGAGCTGAAGACCAAGCCGACGCAGCATTCGGTGCGCGAGCTCGCGGCGCTCGGCGTCCAGCCCGACGTCCTGGTGTGCCGCTGCGAGCAGCCGCTCCCCGAGAGCGACCGCGCCAAGATCGCCCTGTTCTGCAACGTCCCCAAGGAAGCCGTGATCCCGGCGCTCGACGCCAAGAGCATCTACGCGGTGCCGGTGCAGTATCACGAGGAAGGCCTCGACAACGCGGTGCTCAACGCGTTCGGTATCATGCCGGGCAGCGCCCCCGATCTGTCGCGCTGGACCGACATCATGGACCGCGTGACCAACCCCGAGGGTGAAGTGACGGTCGGTGTGGTCGGCAAATATGTCGGGCTGCAGGATGCCTATAAGTCGCTCGGCGAAGCGCTGGTGCATGGCGGCATCGCCAACAAGGTGAAGGTCAACGTCGAGTGGATCGACGCCGAGCTGTTCGAGGCCGACGACGCCGACATCACCGCACGGCTCGAGCCGCTGCACGCGATCCTCGTCCCCGGCGCGTTCGGGTCGCGCGGCGCCGAGGGCAAGATCGCCAGCGTGCGCTTTGCGCGCGAGCGCGAGATTCCCTATTTCGGGATCTGCTTCGGCATGCAGATGGCGTGCGTCGAAGGCGCGCGCGATCTCGCCGGGATTCCCGACGCCAGCTCGACCGAGTTCGGTCCGACCGATGAGCCCGTCGTCGGCATGATCACCGAATGGATGAGTGCTGCGGGTATCGAGAAGCGCGAACATGGCGGCGATCTCGGCGGCACGATGCGGCTCGGCGCCTATCCGGCGAAGCTCGACGGCAACAGCGTGGTCTCGAGCATCTATGACGAGACCGACATCTCGGAGCGGCACCGTCATCGCTACGAGGTCAATACGGCGTATCGCGAGCGGCTCGAAAAGGGTGGCCTGGTGTTCAGCGGCATGTCGCCCGACGGTACTTTGCCCGAAATCGTCGAGCGGCCCGACCATCCGTGGTTTGTCGGCGTTCAGTTCCATCCGGAGCTGAAGAGCAAGCCGTTCGACCCGCACCCGCTGTTCAAGAGCTTCATTGCGGCGGCGGTGAAGCAATCGCGTCTCGTCTGAGCGGTACGCGATAGTCTTCGACGTCGCGTCACCATTCCAGCCGTTACCCAACAGGAAGGTTTTCGCTTCGCGCGTTAGCGATGGTGTGGTTTGCGATTCCCGTCCTGCTGGTCATCAACCTCTGGACGATAGTGCGCTTCCGTCAGGATAAGCAGCGGGCGATAGCCCGTGCGCGCAGGATATCCGAAGCCGACCTTCTGACCTTGGCGGCAATAGGCGGGTCGCCCGGCGCGCTTCTGGCGCGACGTTGGTTCCGCCACAAAACCCGGAAGGCGCCGTTCTCCACCCGGTTGCTGCTTATCTGCGCGATCCAGATGGGACTAGCGCTGGGTTTCTGGATCCTTTGATCGATCGGTCATCGCTGCCGACGTGAAAAGGGCGCCCAGATCGCTCCGGGCGCCCTAACCGATACCTTGACAGTGGCAGCGCTTACGCCGCCTGCGCCTTGTCCTCGACCGCGGCCAACGGCGCGCCGGTCTTGATCGCGATGCTCTTGGGCTTCATCGCCTCGGGCACTTCGCGGATCAGGTCGATCACCAGCAGGCCGTCGTTGAGCCGCGCATCCTCAACCCGCACGAAATCGGCGAGTTCGAAGCGCCGTTCGAAGCTGCGATTGGCGATGCCGATGTGCAGGAACGCGGCCGAGTTCTCGTCCTGCGCTTCCTTGCGGCCCTTCACCTGCAGCAAATTCTGCTGCGCGGTGATCTCGATATCGTCGCGCCCGAAGCCGGCGACGGCGAGCGTGATGCGATAGCGGTCGCCATCGAGTCGCTCGAGGTTGAAGGGCGGGTAATTGTCCGCGCTCGCCTGGCGGGCATTGGCCTCGAGCATGTCGAACAGCCGGTCGAAGCCAACGGTCGAGCGGCGATAGGGGGTAAGATCGAACGTACGCATGGGGTTACTCCTTCGAAAAAGCGAGTGTCGTCCAGATCGAGCCGGGTCCGCTGCTGCGCGACCCGCCCGGTGCAGCCTCGTGTCGAGCGCCGCACGCGCTCAATCTGGTTGGCCTCGCACCGGGTTCAAGAGGCCGCGCGCCGGATTTTTGAAGCACCGCTAAAGCGTATCTATCCACGCCCCAAGAACGAGGGCGAGTGATACTCCTCCAGTTTAGTGGGCATATGCGAGCGACTCGGAAACAACCCGACCACAGGGGATCTTCATGCTCGCTTCCGTTTCGGCCTTGCTGCTCGCTTCGACCGTATTGGGAGGCCCCGCCGTCGTTACCGATCCACCGACCGCGCCGACGGCGGAACCGCAAGCCGCCACGCCGGCGGAGAGCCAGGATAATGGCGACATCCTCGTCACCGCCCGCCGCCGCGCCGAGACCCAGCAGACCGTGCCGATCGCGCTGTCGGTGCTGACCGGCAAATCGCTGGCGGAGAGCGGCGCGTTCAACGTCAACCGGCTGCAGCAGCAGGTCCCCTCGCTGCAATTCTATTCGAGCAACCCGCGCAATTCGGCGATCAACATCCGCGGGCTCGGCGCGCCGTTCGGGCTGACCAATGACGGGATCGAGCAGGGCGTCGGCTTCTATATCGACGGCGTTTATATCGGCCGCGTGGGGGCGGCGACCTTCGACTTCATCGATGTCGACCGCGTCGAGGTGCTACGCGGGCCACAGGGCACGCTCTATGGCAAGAACACCACGTCGGGCGCGCTCAACATCACGACCCGCGCGCCGAGCTTCTCGCCCGAGGCGCGCGCGGAAGTGAGCGTCGGCAATTACGATTTCGTCCAGGCCAAGACATCGATCTCGGGGCCGATCACCGACAACCTCGCCATTCGCCTGTCGACCTCGGCGACGACGCGGCACGGCACGATCTATGACGTCACGAGCAAGACCGATCTCCACCGCCAGCGCAATGTCGGCTTCCGCGGGCAGGTGCTCTACAAGCCAACCGACTCGCTGAGCCTGACGCTGTCGGGCGATTTCAACGTCCAGAACCCGCTGTGCTGCGCGCAATATTATGCGCGCGTCGGTACGACGCAGCGGGTCGCCAGCCGGCAATATGCCGCGCTCGCGGCGAATTTCGGTTATACCCCGCCGAGCACCAATCCGTTCGACCGCGTCACCGATCTCGATTCGACGATCAATTCGCGCCAGGAAGTCGGCGGCGCCTCGCTCGTCGCCAATTGGGATCTGGGGCCCGCGACGCTGACGTCGGTCAGTGCGTGGCGCTATTGGGACTGGCAGCCCGCCAACGACCGCGATTTCATCGGCCTGCCGATTACGACGATCTCGCAGAACCCGTCGCAGCAGAAGCAATATTCGCAGGAAGTCCGGATCGCGTCGAACGGGAAGAACAGGCTCGATTACACCGTCGGCGCGTTCTTCTTCAATCAGACGATCAATACCCAGGGCGTCCAGGCGCAAGGGGCGGCGGCGAGTCGCTTCCTGCTGTCGGGCGCCGATGCGGCCAACCCCAATGTGCTTAACGGGCTGACCTCGACCAACACGATCGCGTTCGACAACACCAGCTTCGCGGTGTTCGGCAAGCTCAACTGGGCGGTGACCGAGAAATTTCACCTCCAGCCGGGTCTGCGCGTCAATTACGACAAGAAATCGGGATCGTACGTTTCGGTCGTCAGCATCCACAACAGCCAGTACGATTTCGTCGCGACCGCCGACAATGTCGCGAGCCTGCTCGCTGCCGCGCGCGCGCGCAGCATCGCGGCGGGGACGACCTTCCAGAACCAGATCAACACGCTCGCGCCGCAGAGCTACAATCCCCGGTTCAGCGCCTGGAACGTGTCGGGCGATCTGACTGCGTCGTACGATTTCGGGTCCGACGTCCACGGCTATGCGACCTATTCGCGCAGCTTCAAATCGGGCGGCATCAATCTTTCCGGGTTGCCCCTCAACTCGACCAGCACTGGGGTCGATCTGACGACGCAGACGGTGAAGCCCGAAGAGGTCACCGCCTACGAAATCGGCCTCAAGACGCAGTTCCTCGATCGCCGCCTGACCGTGAACCTTGCGGGCTTCTGGACCGACATCAAGGATTACCAGGCGACCGTGAACAACAATGCGATCAACGTGATCCGCGGTTATCTTGCCAATGCCGGCAAGGTCCGCTCGCGCGGGTTCGAATTCGACACGACCTACCGCCCGACGCCGCGCTTCAATCTCTATTTCAACGGTGCGTACACCGACGCCAAATATATCGACTTCAAGAATGCGCCGTGCCCGCCCGAGCTGACCGGCGGCACCGCGGCCAGCGCGACCAGCCCCGCGACCGCGGCGGGCGTTGCGGGTGGCGTCAGCCCGGCAGCGTGCGACATTTCCGGCCAGCGTCTGCCCGGCATCTCGAAATGGTCGCTGTCGTACGGCGCGGAATATAACGTTCCGGTCGATTCCTCCGGGGGCCAGGTCTATCTCGGCTATGACGGCAATTACCGCACGCGCTTCTCGTCGAACCCGTCGCCGTCGGTGTACACCTATATCGACGGATACGCGCTTTCGAACTTCCGGCTCGGCTATCGCAAGAAGGATTTCAACGTCTACGCCTGGGTGCGCAATGCGTTCGATCAGGACTATTTCGAGCTGCTGTCGACGCAGTCGGGGAGCACGGGGCTGATCGTCGGGCAGCCGGGCGATCCGCGGACGTTCGGGGGGACGATTTCCAAGACGTTTTGAGGAAGCGTCGCCCCGGCGGAGGCCGGGGCCGCTGGAGGTATGTCCGGCGGGTGCCACACTCACAGCGGCCCCGGCCTTCGCCGGGGCGACGAGTGGGAAAGCGCCGGTCGGCAAAGCCGCCGTCGGACGGGTTCGCGCCTCGCTCGACCCGCCGCCCGGTTTGGGCGATCCGCTGTGCGGACCGGCGGCCGGCACGGCCGCCTTCGCCCAAACGCAAACGTCCGGGCCGTTTCCGACCCGGACGCCTGCGTGACGATCGCTCGTCAGCCCCCATTTCGACCTTCGCTGCCAGCCCTGCGGCGGCGCTGAAGGCCAGTCCCCGAACCCACGGCCATTGCCTGTGTGTCAGTGACAAAAGCGTTACGAGCGCGTCGGGTGCTTGTCATGGGGAATGTGGCCGTTGCGAACCGATTGCGACACTCCTGTGGCGCTTTCGCAACAGCTGCAACGTTCGGGGGAAGCGGTTGCCAGCGCATCGGCCGCGGCCTAGAGCGCAGCGCATGATCCTCTCCCGCTATGAACGCATGATCGCCCGGCGCTATTTGCTGCCTGGCAAGGGCGAGGGGTTCATCTTCCTCGTCGCCGGTATCAGTCTCGTCGCCGTGATGCTCGGAGTCGCCGCGCTCGTCATCGTGATGAGCGTGATGAACGGCTTCCGCGCCGAACTGTTCGACAAGATCGTCGGCCTCAACGGCCATGCCGTCGTCCAGGCCTATGGCGGCCAGATGCGCGATTGGCGTCAAGTCGTCGGACTTGCCGAGACGACCACGGGTGTCACCAGCGCGACGCCCCTGATCGAACAGCCGCTGATGGCGACCTATAACGGCCGTGTCGAAGGCGTGCTGGTCCGCGGCATGCGCGTTTCCGACATCCGTTCGAACAAGGCGATCGGTAGCAAGGTCGTGATGGGCTCGCTGGCGTCGCTCGTGCCGGGCAGCCGCCAGATCGCGATCGGTTCGGGGCTCGCCGACCAATTGGGCGCGGTGGTCGGCAGCGAGATCTCGCTGATCAGCCCGCAAGGCCAGACCTCGCCGTTCGGAACGGTCCCGCGGATCGTGCAATATACCGTCGGCGCGATCTTCACGATCGGCGTCTATGATTACGACAAGGCCTATATCGTCATGCCGATGGAGGATGCGCAGACGCTCCTGATGCTCGGTGATTCGGTCAACATGGTCGAACTCCAGACGAAGGATGCGGATCAGGTCGGACCGATCCTCGCACCGCTCGCCACCAAGGTCGGCAAGATGGGCGTGATCCAGGACTGGCGGCAGATGAACGCGCAGCTTTTCGAGGCGCTTGCGGTCGAGCGGGTCGCGATGTTCACCGTGCTGTCGATCATCATCCTTGTCGCTGTGTTCAACATCCTGTCGTCGCTGATCATGCTGGTGCGCGCCAAGACGCGCGACATCGCGATCCTGCGGACGATGGGGGCGAGCAGGGGCGGCATGATCCGCATCTTCATGACGGTCGGCACGACGATCGGCGCGCTAGGCGTGGTCGCAGGGCTGATCCTCGGCTTTATTTTCCTCTATTTCCGCCAGAGCGTGGTGGATTTCGTCCAGCTCGTGACGGGCCAGAACCTGTGGGATCCCTCGATCCGCTTCCTGAGCGAACTGCCGTCGAAGACCGACCCGGTCGAAGTCACCGTCATCGCGCTGATGGCCCTGCTGTTCAGCTTCCTCGCCACGCTCTACCCCGCGCTGAAAGCGGCGAGCACCGACCCAGTCCAGGTGTTGCGCTATGAATAATCCGGTTCTCGGCGTCACCGGGCTGACGCGCAGCTTCGAACAGGGCGGGCAGACGATCGAGGTCCTGCGCGGCGTCGATCTGCAAGTCGGCGCGGGCGAGATCGTCGCGCTGCTCGGCCCCTCGGGCTCGGGCAAGTCGACGCTCCTTCAGGCGGTCGGACTGCTCGAAGGCGGCTTCGGCGGCTCGATCCTGATCGATGGCGAGGAGACCGCGCGGCTCAATTCGGACGGGCGCACGCGCGTCCGGCGCGACAAGCTCGGCTTCGTCTACCAATTCCATCACCTGCTGCCCGATTTCAACGCGACCGAGAATGTCGTCCTGCCGCAGATGATCCGCGACAAGACTCGCGCGGAAGCCAACGAGCGCTCGACGGCGTTGCTCACCGCGCTCGGCCTCGGCCATCGCCTGACGCATCGTCCGAGCCAATTGTCGGGCGGCGAGCAACAACGCGTCGCGGTCGCGCGCGCGCTCGCCAACCAGCCGGCTTTGGTGCTGGCGGACGAGCCGACCGGCAATCTCGACGAGGCGACCGCCGACGTGGTGCTCGCCGAATTCCTCCGGCTGGTGCGCGGCGAGGGGACCGCGGCGCTGGTCGCGACGCACAACGAGCGGATGGCGCTCAAGATGGACCGTGTGGTGCGGTTGCACGAGGGGCGGCTGGCGTGAGCTGGACCGAGGCGCCGACGATGGTCGGGCGGCACGTCACGCTGCGCCCGACGGTGCCCGAGGATCGCGACGCGATCGTCGCGGCGGCGGCGGACGGGAACATCAGCGCGCTGTTCTTCACCAACGTCTCGACGCTGACCGACCCCGACGCCTTCATGGCGGCCTTGTTCAAGGAACGCGACTTCGGCCGCGCGATGCCGTTCACCGTCTGCACGCCCGACGGTCGCGTGGTCGGGCTCACGCGCTACATGCGGATGAGCGCGCAGCATAAGCGGCTCGAGATCGGCGGCACCTTCTACGCCAGGTCTGTCCAGCGCAGCGGGGTCAACACCGAGGCCAAGCTGCTGTTGCTGCGCCATGCCTTCGAGGTGCTCGGCTGCAATGTCGTGCAGATCCGCACCGATTGGTTCAACAAGCGCTCGCAGGCAGCGATCGAGCGCCTCGGCGCCAAGCGCGACGGGGTGCTGCGCAACCATCAGGTGATGGATGGCCGGGTGCGCGATCTTGTGGTCTATTCGATCATCGCCAGCGAATGGGCGGGCGTCGAGCGCAATTTGCGCTTCCTGCTCGCGCGCAACGAAGGGAAATCCGCATGACCGCGATCACCGACCTTACCGTCAGGGCCGCCGATGGTTCGCCTGTCGCTCTTTCCGCCTATGCCGGCAAGGTCTTGCTGATCGTCAACACCGCCTCGAAATGCGGCTTCACCCCGCAATATGAGGGGCTCGAGGCGCTACACCGCAAGTTCGCCGGGCAGCCGTTCGAGGTGCTCGGCTTTCCATGCAACCAGTTCGGCGCGCAGGAACCGGGCGATGCCACCGAGATCGCCACTTTCTGTTCGCTGACCTACGATGTGACCTTCCCCGTGTTCGCCAAGGTCGACGTCAACGGACCGAACGCCGATCCGTTGTTCGCCGAGCTCAAGAAACAAGCGCCAGGGCTGCTCGGCCTGCAGGGCATCAAGTGGAACTTCACCAAGTTTCTCGTCGGCAAGGACGGCCGTGTGGTCGAGCGTTATGCGCCGACGACCAAGCCTGCCGATATCGAGGCGGACATCGCTAAGCTGCTGTAAGCGGCGCCGCGGTTCATCTCGCACGCCGCTCGTCACCCCGGCCTTGTGCCGGGGTCCACCGTCGTACGAGACGAGCGGCCGTGGGAGGTGCGGCGCGGTGGATGCCGGGACAAGCCCGGCATGACGATGGGGGATGAGACGAGCCGACCCGTCTCATCTGGCTAAATCGGGAGGATATCCACCGCATTTTCCGAGTCACCGCCTTCCCCAAAACCGGCGCACCCCCCATAGTCATTTCCATGTCGCATTCCGGTTTCGTACCCCTTCGTATCTTCTCCTCCTTCACCATGCTCGACGGCGCGATCGAGCCGAAAGCCATTGCCAAGCGCGCGCAGGAACTCGGGTTTCCCGCCGCCGCGCTGACCGATCGCAACGGCCTCTACGCCGCGATGGCCTATTCCGACGCGGCGCGCGCCGCAGGCGTGCAGCCGATCATCGGCGCGATGCTCGGCGTCTGCCGCCCTGGTATGCCCGAGGGCACGACGCCGGTGCTCGACTGGATCGCGCTCTATGCGCAGGACGATGTCGGCTATCAGAACCTCTGCGTGCTGGTGTCGCAGGCGCATCTCGACCGCCCGCTCGAACTCGCTGCGCACGTTGATTTCGCCGCGTTGGAAGGCCGCACCGATGGCCTGATCGCGCTCACCGCAGGTCGCGAGGGCGGGCTCGCGCGGTTGTTCGCCGAGGATCAGCCCGATCGCGCGCTCGCCTATTGCGACAAGCTCCAGGCGCTGTTCCCCGACCGGCTCTACATCGAACTCACCCGCCGGCTCGACGAAATCGAGGGCAAGGCCGAGGGTGCGCTGCTCGATCTGGCCTATGCGCGCGACCTGCCGATCGTCGCGACCAATCCGTGCTGCTACACCGAGCCGGGGTTCAGCGAGGCGCATGACATCCTGCTGTGCATCGCCAGCTCGACCTATATCGCGAGCGAAGACCGCGTCCGCAGCTCGCCCGATGCATGGATGAAGCCCGCCAAGGACATGCGCGAGCTGTTCGCCGATTTGCCCGAGGCGATAGCCAATACGCTGGTGGTGGCGCAGCGCTGCGGTGTCGCAGCGCCGAAGCGCAAGCCGATCCTGCCGAGCCTCGCGGGCGATCCGACCGCCGAAGCGTCGAAGCTGCGCGCGGATGCGCATGCGGGGTTGGAACGAAGGCTCGACCGGATCGCGGAGCTGGCCGTTTCTGCTCCCCTCCCGCTCGCGGGAGGGGCTGGGGGAGGGGCGTCTGCTGAGAGCCCGACGCCCGCTGACAGGCCCTCCCCTAACCCCTCCCGCGAGCGGGAGAGGGATAGTGACTGGCGCGCCGTCTACCGCACGCGACTCGATTTCGAGCTCGACGTCATCATCCAGATGGGCTTCCCCGGTTACTTCCTGATCGTCGCCGATTTCATCAAATGGGCGAAGGATCACGACATACCGGTCGGCCCGGGGCGTGGCTCGGGCGCAGGGTCGGTCGTCGCCTGGGCGCTGACGATCACCGATCTCGATCCGATCAAGCTCGGCCTGCTGTTCGAGCGCTTCCTCAACCCGGAACGCGTGTCGATGCCCGACTTCGACATCGATTTCTGCGAAACCCGCCGCGGCGAGGTGATCCGCTACGTCCAGGAGAAATATGGCCGAGACCAGGTCGCGCAGATCATCACCTTCGGGCGCTTGAAGGCGCGCGCCGTTCTCAAGGACACCGGCCGCGTGCTGCAGATGGGTTATGGCCAGATCGACCGGCTCGCCAAGCTGATCCCCAACCTGCCGGCAGACCCCTGGACGCTGAAGCGCGCGATCGACGGCGTGGTCGAGCTCCACGCCGAATACAAGTCGGACAGCAACGTCCGCCACCTGCTCGACCTCGCGATGCAGCTCGAGGGCCTCCCGCGCCACAGCTCGACGCACGCCGCGGGCGTGGTGATCGGCGACCGGCCGCTCGCCGATCTCGTGCCGCTCTATCGCGACCCGCGCTCGGACATGCCCGTCACCCAGTTCGACATGAAATATGTCGAGGGCGCGGGTCTCGTGAAGTTCGATTTCTTGGGCCTCAAGACCCTGTCGGTGCTCAAGAAGGCGATCGACCTGCTCGCCGCGCGCGGCGTGGTGCTCGATCTCGATGCGCTCGAATGGGATGATGAGGGCGTCTACAAACTGCTCCAGAAGGGCGACACGGTCGGCGTCTTCCAGCTCGAATCCGAGGGGATGCGGCGCACGCTGTCCGCCGTCCGCCCGTCGAACTTCGGCGACATCATCGCGCTCGTCTCGCTCTATCGCCCGGGCCCGATGGACAACATCCCGATGTTCGGGCGGCGCAAGAACGGGCTCGAGCCGATCGAATATCCGCATGCTCTGCTCGAAGGGATCCTGTCCGAGACCTACGGCATCTTCGTGTACCAGGAACAGGTGATGCAGGCCGCGCAGATCCTCGCGGGCTATTCGCTCGGCCAGGCCGACATGCTGCGCCGCGCGATGGGCAAGAAGAACCAGGCCGAGATGGACGCGCAAAGAGCCCATTTCGCCGAAGGGTGCCTGACGATCAACGGCATCCAGGCTGCCAAGGCGAACGAGCTGTTCGACTTGATCGACAAGTTTGCCGGCTACGGCTTCAACAAATCGCACGCCGCGGCCTACGCCTTGCTGTCGTACCAGACGGCGTGGCTGAAGGCGCATCACCCGCACGAATTCTTCGCCGCCTCGATGTGCTTCGATCTTACGCTGACCGACAAGCTCAGCATCTTCGTCGACGACATGCGACGGCTTGGCGTCAAGTTGCTGCCGCCGTGCATCCTGCGCAGCGAAGCCGACTTCACGGTCGAGGACAGCGGCGACGGGCTGGCGGTCCGCTACGCGCTCGCCGCGCTGAAATCGGTCGGCGAGGGGGCGATGGAGAAGGTCGTCGCCGAGCGCGATGCGAGCGGGCGGTTCGAGTCGATCGACGATCTCGCGCGCCGGATCGACCCGCGCGTGATGAACAAGCGCCAGCTCGAGACGCTCGCCGCGGCGGGTGCGTTCGACGGGCTCAACGACAATCGCGCCGGCATTCTCGCCTGCGCCGAGACGATTCTGGCGACCGCGGCGCGGATCCACGAGCAGAAGACCAGCGGGCAGGGCGGTCTGTTCGGCACCGCCGAGGCATCCGAGCCGCCGATCAAGCTCCCGCTGTCGGCGCGCTGGACGCTCGCCGAGCGGATGGATCAGGAGCGCGAGGCGTTCGGATTCTATTTCTCGGCGCACCCGGTCGATCGCCACAGCCACCTCGCCAAGATGCACGGCGCGCGCAGCTTTGCGACGCTGGGCGAGCTCAACATCCCCGACGACGGCACGCGCACCGGGGCGACGATGGCCGCGCTGGTCGAGGATGCGCGCTGGCGGACTTCGGCGCGTGGCAAGCGCTACCTGATGGCGACCTTGTCGGATCCATCGGGGCAGTTCGTCGCGACCTGTTTCGACGATTCGGTCGCCGCCGATCTCGAGGAAGCGGCGCGCAACGGCGGCTGCGGGCTGGTGACGGTCGAGCTGGACCGGCGTCCGGGCGAGGAAACGCCGCGCGTTTCGGTCAAGCGAATCCAGCCGTTCGAGGCGCTCGCCAACGATGCGCGCTTCAGCCTCGATCTCACGATCGACTCGCCGGCCGGCATGGCGTCGCTCGCTGCGATGCTCGGCGATGCGCGCGGCGCGCGCGGCGAGGTGTGGGCGACGGTGGCGGTTCCCGACGGGAATACTGCACGCGTCCTGCTCGGGCGCGACTTCCTGCTCGACGGCGAGCTTGTCGGGCGGATCGAAGCGCTGCAGGATGTCGGCAATGTGGTGCTGCGCACCAGCGGCGCACAGCTGTCGCTGGTGGGCTAAATCCCCCTCCCGCTTGCGGGAGGGGCTAGGGGAGGGGAGTGTGGAGAGCGGGCGAACACATGCCCTCCCCCAACCCCTCCCGCAAGCGGGAGGGGAGTTTAAGATGCTCGGTGGAATGCAGGATTTCGAATTGCGGGTGCCGCGGCTGCTCGATCATGCCGCGCGCGAACATGGCCGGCGCGAGATCGTCACGCGCTGGGCCGATGGCCGCGAGACGCGCAGCAGTTGGGCAGGTGTCGCGCACGACGCCAAACGCCTCGCGCAAGCGCTGGAGCGGCTCGGTATCGCGCCGGGTGACCGCGTTGCCACGCTCGGCATGAACCACGGACCGCATCTCGTCGCCTGGTACGGTACGATCGGGATGGGCGGGGTGGTCCACACCATCAATCCGCGGCTGTTCGACGAACAGCTGGTCTACATCGCGAACCACGCCGAAGACCGCGTGCTGCTTTACGACAAACAGTTCCAGCCGCTGATCGATCGCCTCAAGCCGCTCTGGACCAGCATCGAGCATTACATCTGCTTCGACGACGGCGCCTTCGATGCGCTGCTCGACGCCGAGGACGGCGCCTATGCCTGGGTCGAGGGCGACGAGCGCACGCCGTGCATGCTCTGCTACACCAGCGGTACGACGGGCAATCCCAAGGGCGTGCTCTACACGCACCGCTCGACGCTGCTCCACGCGATGCACGCCGCCTCGCCCGCGGTGATGACGCTGAGCGCGCGTTCGACCGTGCTGCCGATCGTGCCGCTGTTCCATGCCGCCGCCTGGGGGCTGTGCTTCGCCGCGCCGCTTGCCGGGACCAAGCTCGTCTTCTCGGCGGTCAACGATGCCGCGGTGCTGTGCGGCCTGATGAACCGCGAGCGTGTGACGCTGGCGGGCGGCGTGCCGACGGTGTGGCTTGCCTTGTTCCAGCATATCGACGCAACCCGCGAGCTGCCGCGCACGCTCGAGGCGATCACCGTCGGCGGCTCCGCCGCACCGCGCGCGATGATTGCGCGCTTCCTCGATATGGGGATCAAGGTGATCCATCTGTGGGGGATGACCGAGACATCGCCCGTCGCGACCGCCGCCGCGCCGCCGCCGGAGTGGGACGAGCTGTCGCGCGATGATCAGCTCGACCTGTTGCAGAAACAGGGCAGCATCCCGTTCGGGATCGAACTCCGCGTGCTCGACGACGATGACAGGGAGCAGCCGCGCGACGGCGTTTCTTCGGGAAGGCTGCAGGTGCGCGGTCCTTGGATCGTCCAGCGCTATTTCGGCGCCGAGGAGGACGCGGTCGATGCCGACAATTGGTTCGACACCAGCGACGTCGCGGTGCTCCACCCCGACGGCACGATGCAGATCACCGATCGCGCCAAGGACGTGATCAAGTCGGGTGGCGAGTGGATCTCGTCGGTCGATCTCGAGAACGCCGCGGTCGGCTGCCCCGGCGTTGCGGAAGCCGCTGCGATCGGCATCTACCATCCGAAATGGGACGAGCGCCCGCTGCTGGTGGTGGTGCGCAAGCCCGGCAGCACGGTTGGCGCCGCCGAAATCCGGACGCATCTGGGCGAGCATGTCGCGAAATGGTGGCTGCCCGACGAGATCGTGTTCGTCGACGATCTGCCGCACACCGCGACCGGCAAGATCCTCAAGACCGCGCTGCGCGCGCGCTTCAAGGATCATGTGCTGGCGAAATAGCCCGACCTAGCGCGCGACCTGTACCAGCTTGTCGCGCGCGGTCGCCCCGCGCACCAGCGTCAACGCCGATTTCGGGCAGCCGAGCGCCTCGGCGAGAAGGCTCAGGATCGCCTCATTTGCCTTGCCGTCCTCAGGCGTGACCGTCGTGCGAACGATCAGCACGCGCGGCGCCCCCGCGGCGGGCAGCACGACCGTGTTGGCGCTTGCGTTGGGCGTCGCGCGAACCGCGATCTGTCCGCGCGCGTCGACCAAAGCGAGCACCGCCGCACGGTCGGGCAGGCGATGTTTGACGCGGCTCATCCGAACAAATCCCCCTGCGGCCCCGCCGGCGGGCGGAACAGATCGCTGCGTAGCGCAATCCGCTCCATATTCATGCCATGTTTGCGACACGCGATCTGGAAGCGCGTCCGCAGCAGCTCGGCCCATGGTCCGCTGCCGCGCATCCGCGTGAAGAAGCCCGGATCGTTCTCGCGGCCCTCGCGGATCGAGCCGATGATCGCCATCACCTTGCTCGCGCGGTCGGGGAAGTGCGCGTCGAGCCACGCCCTGAACAGCGGCGCCACCTCCCACGGCAGCCGCACCGGAATGAACGACACCGAGCGCGCGCCCGCATCCGCCGCCCGCTCGATCAGCTGCTCGATCTCGTGATCGGTGATCGCCGGGATCACCGGCGCGATCGAGACGTGCGTCGGGATCCCCGCCGCGACAAGCGCACGCACCGCCGCCAGCCGCCGCGTCGGGGTCGGCGCGCGCGGCTCGAGCGTCATCGCGATCTTCGGGTCGAGCGAGGTCAGCGACATCGCCACCGCCGCCAGCCCCTTCGCCGCCATCGGCGCGAGCAGATCGATATCGCGGACGACGCGGTCGGATTTGGTCGTGATCGTCAGCGGGTGGTTGGTCTCGGCGAGAACGTCGAGACAGGCACGCGTGATGCGCCAATCGGTCTCGATCGGCTGATAGGGATCGGTATTGGTGCCGAACGCGATTGGCTGCGCGACATAGCCCCGTTTGCCCAGTTCGGCGCGGAGCAAGGTTGCGGCATCGGGTTTGGCGAACAGCTTGCTCTCGAAATCGAGCCCGGGCGAGATATCGTGGAACGCATGCGTCGGCCGCGCGAAGCAGTAGATGCAGCCATGCTCGCAGCCGCGATACGGGTTGATCGAGCGATCGAAGCCGATGTCGGGCGAACTGTTGCGGCTGATGATTGTGCGGGCCCGCTCGACCGTCACCGTGGTCCGCAACCGCGGCGGCGCACCGTCGAGCCCCTCGCGATCATCGAGCCAGTCGCCATCCATCGCGCGTTCGGGCAGATTGAATCGGGCGCTCTCGCGGTTGAGCGTGGCGCCGCGCTGGGGGCGTTTGTCGGCCATTGACAGCGTGTAGCGAGCATATCAGAACGTAACAAGAACATTAAGGGGAACGGGTCATGGCGCGACTGAACTATCTCGAGCTGCCAGTGGGCGACACCGCAACGGCCAAGGCCTTCTATTCGGCGGCGTTCGGCTGGCAGTTCAGCGATTTCGGCCCGAGCTATGCCGCGACGACGACCGGCGATACCGAGATCGGGTTCCAGGCGGATCCGGCCGAGGCCACCGCTGCGGCGCTTGCGGTGATCCAGGTCGACGACCTCGAAGCGACCGAAGCCGCAGTCCGGGCGGCCGGCGGCGAAATCACCCGCGCCATCTTCGTTTTCCCCAAAGGCCGCCGCTTTCATTTTCGCGATAGTGCCGGGCACGAACTGGCGGCTGCCACCTACGAGGCTTAAGCTATTGGAATGAAGACGCGATTCGCTCACCCTCATGTGCGCGCGGTGTTCGCCACCGAACAGACGGCGATCCCGTCGCGCGCCGTGGTAATCGGGATCGTCGGCGTCGCAGTGCCGGTGCTGATCGGCTGGTGGATCGGGCCTACCCAAATCGGGCTTGGGATCGGGCTCGGCGCGATGCTGCTCGGCGGCGGAACGCGGGAGGCGCGGGGCGTGACCGAGGCGATTGGCCTGTCCCTAGCGGCGGTGGGCGCGGCGCTGGCCTTCGCGGGGACTCCCTGGGGCGACGCGGCGCTGATCGTCGTCGCCGGCGTGGCGGCACTTGCTGGTGGCTACAGCCGGCGGCTGGCGGTCGCCAGCGTGCAGTTCTGCGTCTATCTCGTGTTGTGCATCAGCGTGTTCGAAAGCGCGTCCGATCTCGCCTTGGCCGCGGCGGCCTTCGCGCTCGGCGCGGTGTGGAACATCGTCTTGTGCCGCATGATCGGCCGCCAAGTTGCCGCCGACCCGCCGTCGCCCCATCGCCACAAGCAGCAGATCGTGGCGTTTCGCAAGCGAGTGCGCGGATGGAACGCGTGGCAGTATTGCGTACGGCTAACGGCCGGTCTCGCCGCCGCCAGCATCGCACGGCATGCCTGGAGCGCGCATCACGGCGCCTGGCTGCTGATCACGGTTGTCCTGCTAACCGGCCGGACCTTCGAACGCTTTCCGGTCAAGCTAACGCAGCGCACCTTGGGGGTGACGCTAGGGGTGGTGCTGACGTGGTCGATCCTCGCGGTGACGCAAACGCTCGCGGCCACCGTCGTCGCGATCGCCGCCCTGGCCAGCGCGATGCCGGTGCTGCGCGCGCGGAGCTATCTGCTCTATTCCGCGGCGATGACGCCGATGATCCTGCTGGTGCTCGACTTCGACCATCCGAGCGCCGCGGGGCTGCTGCTCGACCGGCTCATCGCGACGCTGGCGGGCAGTGCGATCGTGCTGCTCGTCAATCTCGCGATGGATTGGGTGCTGGCGCGCGGGGCGCAACCCGCCGCGCGTGCGATCTAGCGCTCGCGCAGCCGTGGCATCAGTTCGACGAAGTTGCAGGGCTTGTGCCGGCTATCGAGCTGGCTCGCGAGGATGCCGTCCCAGCCATCCTTCACCGCGCCGGTCGAACCCGGCAGCGCGAAGATGTAGGTTCCACGCGTCACGCAGGCGCAGGCGCG
Organism: Sphingomonas sp. UYP23; assembly: GCF_054059235.1. Classification (NCBI taxonomy): domain Bacteria; kingdom Pseudomonadati; phylum Pseudomonadota; class Alphaproteobacteria; order Sphingomonadales; family Sphingomonadaceae; genus Sphingomonas; species Sphingomonas sp. UYP23. The sequence goes on along the minus strand of NZ_JBSSBX010000001.1, from coordinate 4,206,744 downwards.
GGACTGGACGGTCGAGGTGCCGATCGTCTTGAAGCTCAGCCAGCGGAACAGCTCGCCGAACCCTGGGATCAGCTTGTCGGCGACGCGCTCGATCGCCTCGGGCGTGACGTCGCGCCCGGTCACGCCGGTGCCGCCGGTCGAAATGATGCAGTCGACCTCGGGATCGTCGATCCAGCGGTGCAGCGTGGCGACGAGCAGATCGGCATCGTCCTTCACGATCTCGCGCGCTGCGAGGACGTGCCCCGCCTCGCTCAGCCGCGCGACGAGCGTGTCGCCCGAACGATCATCGGCAAGGCCGCGCGTGTCGGAAACGGTGAGGACGGCAATCCGGACGGGAAGGAACGTCGCACCTTCGTCAATTGGCACTGGCGACCGCCTTGCTGGGAAGGCTCGCCGAGGCGCGATAGCCGTTGCTCGACGTCAGCCGCACCGCCGTCGCCCCCGGCAGGCCGGGGAAGCGTGGCCACATGCCCTGCGCGAGGGCCGCGCGGCTGACCGACGCGGGCTTGCCGGTCTGCGCCTCATAGACCCAGTAATTGCGCAGCACCGTGGTGACATAGCCGCGGGTCTCCCAATACGGAATCGACTCGATGTAGAGCAGCGGGTCGCCGCCATCGCGGACCTGTGCGTTCCACAGTTCGACCGGCCCCGGGCCGGCATTGTACGCTGCGATCACCTTGGGGAGCAGCCCCTCGGTGCAATGCTGATCGCGCAATTGCTCGAGATAGCTCTGGCCGACTTCGAAATTGGTGCCAGGTCGCGACAGCGCGCCACGGTCGAAGCTGCGGCCCTGCTTGCGCGCGATGTCGGTCGCCGCGCGCGGCATCACCTGCATAAGACCGTAGGCGCCGGCCGGGCTCACCACATCGGTGCGGAAGCGCGATTCCTGGAGCGTATGCGCAAACACCAGCGCCTTGTCGACGCGCCAGCCGCCGTCGGGGGTCCAATTGGGCGCGGGGAAGCGCGCCTCGAGCGGCGGCGTCGCACCCACCGGGCCGTTATGCGACAGCCAGACCTGCGTCGCGGGCAGATCGAGCGCCGCCGCGACACGCACCAGGGCGGGATATTCGGAAGGATCGCCGATCCGCGCCTGCTGGCGGATCACCGTATCGGCAAGGCCGTTCTCGCCGATCTCGACCAGTGCGGCGGCGACACGGACATTGGGGCGGCGCCCGACCTGCTGCCAGTCGCTCGCCGCCGACAGCGTCACCGCGCGATTGGGGGCGTCCTTGATACCGAGCGCCTGGCGCGCGAGCAGGCCGTAGAAGGTCTCGCGATATTGCGCGGCGTTCTTGAGGCGGTTCTCGATCCGGTCGGGCCGGCCGCACTGCATGTCGGCGCGTGCGGTCCAATAGAGGCCGGCGGCGCGCAGTTCGATATCGCTCGCGCGGGCAGCGACGCTCTGGAAGAGATCGCCCGCCGCGGCGCAATCATGCTGGCGCCACGCCGCGAGCGCGCCGACCCAGACCGCCTCGACCGCGAAATCGCCATACCCACTGCCGGCGCGCGCCGCCATCGTGCGGGCGTTGGCGTCGTCGCCCGCGAGATAATACATCCAGGCGATCTTGCGCTGCCATTCGGTCATCGAATCGGACGATAGGCCGGGAGTCGATTCAAGCAATTGCTGCGCTTCGAAGCCGCGATCCTCCTTGATCAGCGGCTGCATCTTGAGCGCGAGCTCGACCGCGACCATGTCGCCATTACCAAAACTCTTGGCGCGCTTGCGGGCCGGTGCGCCGTCGATCCAGCGCAGCGCGCGCGCCTCGGGCAAGGGCGGCAGGCCGACGCCGCCGCGCGAGGCCGCCATCGTCAGGAGCTGCTTGGCCTGCGGCAATTCGGGCGCATCGGCGAGCAGCTTCATCAGCGGGTCGAGATCGGCCTTGGGCGATCCCTTGGCGGTCAGCAGTTCTGCCTGCGCGATCGCGTGGAGCGGACCGGGCTTGAGCGAGGTTAGCAGCAGCTGCGCATCCTGCCACTTCTGCGCGCGGATGCTCGCGAACACCGCGCGATAGCCGTCGCGCTGTTCGGGATCGAGCTGCGTTGGGATGATGCTGCGCTGGCTGGTCTGGACAGAGGCCATCGGCGGCTCGCCCGCCGCCTGGGCGATGCCGGGCACCGCCAAAAGAAGAGCGGTGAGAAGAACCCGCTTTGCGCTCATGCGCCCAACCCTGCGATCAACATCTGTAAATCCTTCCACGCCCGGGCCTTTTCGGCCGGGCGTTCCAGCAAGAGCCGCGGATGGAAACTGGCCACCACATCGACCGTCACAGCCGGCATGCCACCCTCTAGGTTAATTGGGTGTAAACTACCGCGGGCATGCGCGACGTCCATCCCCGTCAAGGCACGGCTCGGCGCATTTCCGAGCACGAGCAGCCGCATCGGCTTCACCAAGGTGACGTGATGCCGCGCAACCTCGACGATCCGCTGCTCGATCTCGGGCGCGATCCGCCCCGCGGTCGGACGCTTGCTGCACATCGGCACGAGATAGACCGAATCGCGACTCCGCCCGATCGCGGCGAGCATCCGGTCGAACAACTGCCCGACCGGCCCACTGAACAGGCTGCCCGACTCGCCATCTTCGCGATCGGGCACGTCGGTCAAAATCATGATGTCGGCCGACGGATCGCCCGAAGCGCCGATCGGATCGCCGCGCCATTCGGCCTCAGGCGCATCCATGCCGCCGCGCCACGTCAGGAAATCTTCGAGCGTGCGCGGCAGCGGCAGGACGACCGGTTCCGCTACGGCGGCAACGCGTGCGCGCTGCTCTGGGACGACGACCGGCACGGCCGGGGCGGCGGTCCAGTCGCGCGGCACCTCGTCGACCAGCGCATCGATGCCGGCGTCGCGCCACCACTCGAGCGCGCTCGCCGCGGCGATCCGCCAGTCGATATTTTGGTCAGCCCCCATATGTCCTATAGGTACGATGTTGACGCGAAGGTCAATTCGCTGGCACGCGCAGCAGGACAGGAAGTGCCGCGCGCGCGACGAGACCGACGCGACGGCACCCCGGGTGGAGATGTAACGTGAGTGAAGGCGAAAACCATCGCGAGTCCATGCCGTACGATGTCGTCATCGTCGGCGCCGGCCCATCGGGCCTATCGGCGGCGATCCGGCTGAAACAGGTGGCGACCGAGAAGGGCGCCGATCTCTCGGTCTGCGTGCTCGAAAAGGGCTCCGAGGTCGGCGCGCACATCCTTTCGGGCGCGGTGATCGATCCCAAGAGCCTCGACGAATTGCTGCCGAACTGGCGCGAGGATGGCTGCCCGCTCGCAGAAGTGCCCGTCACCTCGAACCATCACTGGGTGCTGAGCAAAAGCGGCAAGCGCAACCTGCCGCATTTCCTCACGCCGTCGTTCATGCACAACAAGGGCACGTACACGGGAAGTCTCGGCAATCTGTGCCGCTGGCTCGCGGGCAAGGCCGAAGAGCTCGGCGTCGAGATCTTCCCCGGCTTCGCTGCGGCCGAGATCCTTTATAACGACGATGGCTCGGTAAAGGGCGTCGCGACCGGCGACATGGGCGTCGCGCGCGATGGCACGCACAAGGGCGACTATACGCCGGGACTCGAGCTCCACGCGAAATACACCTTCTTTTCGGAAGGGTGTCGCGGGCATCTGTCGAAGCAGCTGATCCGCAGCTTCGATCTCGCCAAGGACAGCGATCCGCAAGTCTATGGCCTCGGCGTCAAGGAATTGTGGGACATCGACCCCGCGCTGCATTCGCCCGGCCGGGTGATCCACACGCAGGGCTGGCCGCTGAGCGAGACGCACGGGTCGAACGGCGGCGGCTGGATCTATCACCAGGCCAATGGCCAGGTGTCGATCGGCTTCGTGACGTGGCTCAACTATACCAATCCCTACCTCTCGCCGTTCCAGGAGATGCAGCGCTGGAAGACGCATCCCGAAATCGCCGCGCTGCTCAAGGGCGCCAAGCGCGTGAGCTATGGCGCGCGTGCGATCAGCGATGGCGGGCTGCAGTCGATCCCCAAGCTCGTCATGCCCGGAGCGGCGCTGATCGGCGACAGCGCGGGCTTCCTCAACGTGCCGCGGATCAAGGGTACGCACACCGCGATGAAATCGGGCATGCTTGCCGCCGAGGCCGCCGCCGAGGCGATCCTCAGCCAGCGCGAACATGACGAGCTTGCGGCCTATCCCGCGGCGTTCGAGCAGAGCTGGGTGAAGCAGGAGCTGTCGGTCGTCCGCAACGTCGTGCCGCTGGTCAAGAAGTTCGGCGATTTCGTCGGCTCGGGGCTCGCTGGCGTGACGATGTGGCTCGAGCATTGGGGGCTCAAGGTGCCGTTCACGCTGCACCATCATCCCGATCACGAGAGCCTGTGGCGCAAGGATCAGGTCCAGCCGATCGTCTATCCCAAGGCGGATGGCGTGCTGACCTTCGACCGCCTGTCCTCGGTGTTCGTCTCGAACACCAATCACGAGGAGGACCAGCCGGTCCATCTGACGCTCAAGGATCCGGACGTTCCGGTGAAGCACAACCTGCCGCTGTATGACGAGCCCGCGCAGCGCTATTGCCCGGCGGGCGTGTACGAGATCGTCGGTGAGGAAACCGGCGATCCCAAGTTCGTGATCAACGCGCAGAACTGTGTCCACTGCAAGACGTGCGACATCAAGGACCCGACGCAGAACATCAATTGGGTCGTGCCTGAAGGGGGCGGGGGGCCCAATTATCCCAATATGTGAGGCGCGCCGGGCAAGCCGCAGCGAAACTGCAGCAAGCCCCAAGGCGCGCCCGGCCGGCGGCGTCAACAGCGCCGTCCGACGACGCGGCTTCGCCGCGGCGCTCTCAACCGGACGAAGCGAATGATCACCGAAACCGCCCCCGCCAAGATCAACCTCGCGCTCCACGTCCGCGCGCGGCGGAGCGACGGCTATCACGAGCTCGAGACGCTGTTCGCATTCGTCGCCGATGGGGACACGGTGACGCTCGCGCCGGGGCCACTCTCGCTGGCGATCACCGGGCCTTTCTCGGAAGGCTTGAGCGGTGAGGGCGACAACCTCGTGCTGCGCGCCGCCCGTGCCTTCGCTGCCGCCTTCGACCTACCGGAGGAAGGCGCCTTCACGCTCGACAAGCATTTGCCCGTCGCCTCGGGGATCGGCGGCGGCTCGGCCGATGCCGCGGCGGCGCTCCGCGCGCTCGCCCGCGCCAATGACATTGCGATCGACGATCCCAAGCTGTTCGACATCGCCGCCGCGCTCGGCTCGGACGTCCCGGCGTGCCTGCTCGGCCGGACCGCGTTGGGGCAGGGGCGGGGCGAGCGCCTGGTTCCCTTAGACGGCCCCACCGGAATGCCGGTGCTGCTCGTCAATCCGGGCGTCGCGGTGTCGACCGCTGCGGTGTTCAAGGCGTGGGACGGCGTGGATCTCGGCGCGATGCCCGAGGGCGACGTGCTCGACGTAGCGCTTGCCGCGCACAATGACCTCGAGCCGCCCGCGCGCCGCCTCGCGCCTGAGATCGACGCCGTACTTGCGCTGCTGGCCGAGGGCACGCCGCGGCTCACGCGCATGTCGGGTTCGGGCGCGACGTGCTTCGCGCTCTACGCGACCACGGCCGAGCGCCGCGCCGCCGCCGAGCGGATCCGCGCGGCGCGGCCCGGCTATTGGTGTCTCGAAACGACACTCGCGTGACACACCGGAGCGTCATTCTGGGACAGGCGCTCGCGTGCCAGCCGCAAAATCGACGGAAAACCGCGAGTGGCGCGCGCCTTGCTGTGGTAGAGCAAGATGGGTCCGCCGCCCGCCGCGGAGCGCCCGTTGATGGTCCATGGTCTTGCCGTGCGCCATTCCCCGGCCGGGGTGGTGATATCGACTTCACCCCCCCGGTCGTGACCCGATGACGCTGCCTCACATCATTCCCGGGAAACCCGGCGGCATCCTGCTGGTCTGCGATCACGCGTCGAATGCGGTGCCGGACGGCATCGACCTCGGCGTCGCGCCCGACCTGCTCCAAAAGCATGTCGCGATCGATATCGGGACCGCCGCGCTCACCGAATCGCTCGCAGCAGAGCTGCGTGCCCCCGCCTTGCTCGCCACGCTCTCGCGACTGGTGATCGACCTCAATCGTTCGACCGACCATCCCGGCCTGATCCCGCTGGCGAGCGACGGCCATGCCATCCCCGGCAACGCTACCGCCGACCGCACCGACCGGATCGCCCGCTTCCACACCCCCTACCACGACGCGCTCGCCGAGCTGGTCGTCGCGACGCAGCCATTGCTGATCGCAGCGATCCACAGTTTCACGCCAAGGCTCGAACACGGCGACGGTGCGCCACGTCCGTGGGAGATCGGCATCCTCTCGAACACGGATCGCCGCGCTGCTGATCTCACGCTGCCGCTGCTCGCCGCGCAGGGTCTCGTTACCGGCGACAACGAGCCCTATTCGGGGCAGCTGCTCAACGCGACGCTCGACCGTCACGGCGAGGGCAACCACATTCCCAGCCTGTCGATCGAAATCCGCAACGATCTCATCGCCGACCCGGCGGGTGTCGATCGCTGGACCGCGATCCTCGCGCCAATCTTGTGCGATATCGGCAACAGACTTGCGTCCGAGGATCTTCCTACGCAATAGGCTGTCGCCATGACTCGCACCTTCGACAAATCCAAGCTCCCCAGCCGCCACGTCTCCGTCGGCCCCGAGCGCGCCCCGCACCGCAGCTATTATTACGCGATGGGAATCGCCGAGGAGGATATCGCCAAGCCGTTCGTCGCGCTCGCGTCCGCTGGCAACAACTCGGCCCCCTGCAACACCACGCTCGATGCGCAGGCCGATGCCGCGCAGGCCGGCGTCATTTCGGGCGGCGGCATGCCGCGGCGCTTCAACACGATCACCGTCACCGACGGCATCGCGATGGGGCATCAGGGGATGAAATCCTCGCTCGTCAGCCGCGAAGTGATCGCCGATTCGGTCGAGCTGTCGGTCCGCGGGCATTGCTACGACGCGCTGGTCGGCTTTGCCGGCTGCGACAAATCGCTCCCCGGCATGATGATGGCGATGCTCCGCCTCAATATCCCGAGCATCTTCGTCTATGGCGGCTCGATCCTGCCCGGCAGCTATCACGGCAAGGACGTCACCGTCGTCGACGTGTTCGAGGCGGTCGGCCAGTTCGCCGCGGGATCGTGCCCGTTGCAGGAGCTGATCGAGCTCGAGAAGGTCGCATGCCCCGGCCACGGCGCGTGCGGCGGCCAGTTCACCGCCAATACGATGGCGTGCGTCGGCGAGGCGATCGGCCTGTCGCTGCCCAATTCGAACATGATGCCCGCGCCCTATCGCGGTCGAGACGAGATCGCGCGGGCCGCCGGCGATCAGGTGATGGAGCTCGTCGCCCGCAACATCCGCCCTCGCGACATCTGCACGCGCGAGGCGTTCATCAACGCCGCCCGCGTCGTCGCGGCGACCGGCGGCTCGACCAACGCCGCGCTGCATCTGCCCGCGATGGCGAACGAGGCGGGGATCGACTTCGACCTGTTCGATGTTGCCGAGGCTTTCAAATCAACGCCCTACATCGCCGACCTCAAGCCCGGTGGTAAGTATGTGGCCAAGGACATGTACGAAGCCGGCGGCGTCTACATGCTGATGAAGACGATGCTCGCGGGCGGGTTCCTCGACGGCAATTGCCTGACGGTTACCGGCAAGACGCTCGGCGAGAACATCGATCAGGTCACCTGGAACCCCAACCAGAAGGTCATCTACGACGTCAAGGCGCCGCTCTCGGCGACCGGCGGCGTGGTGGGCCTGCGCGGTTCGCTCGCTCCCGACGGCGCGATCGTCAAGGTCGCCGGCATGCACCGCCTCCAGTTCACCGGCCCGGCGCGCGTGTTCGATTGCGAGGAAGACTGCTTCGCCGCGGTCGAAGCACGCTCGATCAACGAGGGCGAAGTGCTCGTGATCCGCTACGAAGGCCCCAAGGGCGGCCCCGGCATGCGCGAGATGCTCTCGACCACGGCTGCGCTCTATGGCCTTGGCATGGGCGAGAAGATCGCGCTGATCACCGATGGCCGTTTCTCGGGCGCGACGCGCGGTTTCTGCATCGGCCATGTTGGGCCGGAAGCCGCCGAGGGCGGTCCGATCGCGCTGATCGAGGATGGCGATTCGATCCGGATCGACGCCGAGGCGGGCACGATCGACCTCGATGTTCCCGCCGATGTTCTCGCCGCGCGGAAGGCGGCGTGGCAGGCGCGGGTCAACGATTATCAATCGGGTGTGCTGTGGCGCTATGCCAAAACCGTCGGCCCGGCGTATAGGGGCGCGGTCACGCACCCAGGAGCCAGTGCCGAAACCCATGTCTATGCGGATATCTAGCGGAGCCTTGCTGCTACTCGCGCTCGCCGGCTGCGGCGAGCCCAAGACCGACAAGGCGACGCTCGCCAAGGCAGAGGCCGAACAGCGCGCGCGCGCTGATGACAGCGGCAACATCGTCTGCGCAGAGCGTGGCTCGAACGACTTCGCGCGCGTCTGCACGGTCGACCGCACGCAGAGCGCCGACGGGCTGGTGCTGACGCTCCGGCATCCCGACGGCGCGTTCCACCGCCTGCTGGTGACGCGCGACGGGCGTGGCGTGATCGCCGCCGATGGCGCCGAAAAGGCCATGGTCAGCGTGATCGGCAGCGGCGAGATCGAAGTCGCGCTCAGCGGCGATCGCTATCGGTTGCCCGCAACGGTCAAGGGCAAGGCCGCCACGGCGTCATGATCCGGATCGACGGGCAGCCGATCGTCGGCGCAGCAGCGATGCGCGCCGTCGAGCAGCGCGCGATCGATACCGGCGTGAGCGTCGAGGCGCTGATGGAGCGCGCCGGCGCGGCCGTCGCCGAGGCGGTGCGGCGGCTTGCCGGCGGCGCGCCCGTCCTGATGCTGTGCGGGCCGGGAAATAACGGCGGCGACGGTTATGTCGCAGCGCGGCTGCTCAAGGCGAACGGGACCGACGTCCGCTTGGCTGCGCTCGGAGCCCCCAAGACCGAAGCGGCCAAGGGCGCGCGCGCCGGCTGGGATGACGCAGTCGACGATTTCGCGACGCTTGCCCCAGATGCAAGCCACGGCGCGGTGCTGGTCGACGCGCTGTTCGGCACCGGCCTCACGCGTCCGCTCGCGGCGGAAACGGCAGCGCTGCTCGCCACGCTGACCCGCCATGCGCAGCTCGCAATCACCGTCGATGTGCCGAGCGGGGTCGATACCGATACCGGCGCGGTGCTCGGGGATACCGAGATCGCCGCCTTCGCGCTGACGCTGGCGCTCGGTGCCCTCAAACCCGCGCATGTCCTGCAACCCTCGGCAGCCTTGTGTGGCGCGGTGCGCGTGCTCGATATCGGGCTCGACGCGACCGCCAGCCACGACTGGACGCTCGCGCGGCCAAAGCTCGCGCCGCCGACCCCGGCGATGCACAAATATTCGCGCGGGCTCGTCGTCGTCATCGGCGGCGCAATGCCCGGCGCAGCAGCCCTTGCGGCGAACGCGGCGATGCATGTCGGCGCGGGCTACACCGCGCTGCTCGGCGCGGCGCCCGACATGCCGCACGCGCTCGTCCAGCGCGCCTGGTCGCCGGAGACCTTGGCCGCGACGCTCGACGGCAAGATACACGCGACCACCGCGATTATCGTCGGCCCCGGGCTTGGCAAAGGCGAGGATGCCGCCGAAAAGCTCGAGCACGCGCTGGCGAGCGGCTACGCCGTTGTCATCGACGGCGACGCGCTCCACCGCCTCGACGCTGCGATATTCGACCGGATCAAGGCGCGCGACGCCAACGCGCCCGTCGTGTTCACCCCGCATGCCGGCGAATTCCACGCCGTCTTCGGCACCTATGCCGGCAGCAAGATCGACGCCGCCCGCGCCGCCGCCGCGCGCTCGGGCGCGATCGTCGTCTTCAAGGGACCCGATACCTCGATCGCCTATCCCGACGGCCGCACCCGCACCGCGACGCACGCCAATCCCTGGCTCTCGACCGCCGGCACCGGCGACGTCCTCGCCGGAACGATCGGCGCGATGCTCGCCAGCGACGCGCCGCACCCGGTCGAAGCGGGGGTGTGGCTCCATGCCGAAGCCGCGCGGCGGCTCGGCGCGGCCTTCCTCGCCGATGATCTGGCGATAGAACTTTCCAACGTAAGGGGCGCCCTGTGAGCGACGTCATCGTTCGAGTTGCAGCCCGCGGCGACGGCATCACCGCCGACGGCCGCCACGCCGCCTATGCGGCCCCCGGCGACACGCTGACCGCCGACAATGTCGTCGTGCCCGGCCCGCACCACCAGACCCCGCCATGCCGCCACTTCCCCGTCTGCGGCGGCTGCCAGCTCCAGCATCTCGACGATGCGAGCTACGCCGATTTCCTCACCGACCGGATCGCCGGTGCGCTCGCCGCGCAGGGGCTGACCACCCCGATCCGCCCGCCCGCGCTGTCGCCGTCGCACACCCGCCGCCGCGCGACGCTCCATGCCGAGGCGAAGGGCGGGGGCCTCCAGCTCGGCTTCAGCGAGCAAGCGAGCCACGCGATCGTCGACTTGCGCGAATGCTGGATCCTGACGCCCCGCCTGTTCGCGCTCGTCGCGCCGTTGCGCAAGCTGCTCGCCCGCGCACTGAAGGGCCGCGCCCGCGTCCATCTGACCGAGCTCGACCAGGGCGTGGACGTGCTGATCGAAGGCACGATCGCCGATGGCCTCGCGATCGCCGAAGCGATCACCGCCTTCTGCAGCGCGAACGGCGTCGCGCGCCTCGCGATCGACGACGGGATCGGCCCCGAGACGCGCTGGGAGCCCGAGGCGGTGACGATCACGCTCGGCGGCGTCGCGGTGCCGTTCCCCGCCGGCAGCTTCCTCCAGGCGACGCAGGAAGGCGAGGCCGCCCTCGTCTCGGCGGTGCGCGAAGCGATCGGCGATGCCAGGATCAGCGCCGATCTGTTCGCCGGACTCGGCACCTTCGCGCTGTCGCTGCCGGGCAAGGTCTATGCCGCCGAGGCGGGACGCGACGCGATCTTCGCGCTCAAGGCGGGGGCGGCGCAGGCGGGAAGGGCGGTGTTCGCCGAGCATCGCGACCTGTTCCGCCGCCCGCTGACCTCGGCCGAATGCGACCGCTTCGCCGCGATCGTGCTCGATCCGCCGCGTGCCGGCGCCAAGGAGCAGATCGCCCAGCTGGCTGGCTCCAAGGTCCCGGTGATCGCCTATGTCTCGTGCAATCCCAGCAGTTTCGCGCACGATGCTGAAATTCTGTCGAAGGGTGGCTACACGCTCGACTGGATCCAGCCGGTCGGCCAGTTCCGCTGGTCGACGCATGCCGAGCTCGCCGCGCGGTTCAGCCGTCAGGGATAATCCGCGCGGAGGAAGTAGAGCCCGTCGGGCGGCGCGTTGAGCCCGAGCCGGGTGCGGTCGCACGCGGCGAGCGCTGCCGCCATGTCGTCGGGCGACCAATTGCCCAGCCCGACGAGCGACAGGCTCCCGACCATCGAGCGCACCTGATGATGCAGGAACGACCGCGCCGACGCGAACACGCTGATCCGATCCCCGTCCGCGACGACATCGAGCCGGTCGAGCGTCCGAACCGGGCTGTCCGCCTGGCAGTGCGCCGCACGAAAGGTGGTGAAGTCATGCCGCCCCACCAGATGCGCCGCCCCCTCGGCCATCGCCGCCGCATCGAGCGGCGCGGGAACGCGCCACGCCAGCCCGCGCTCGACCGTTAGCGGCGCCCGGCGCGTGACGATGCGAAATTCGTAATGCCGTCGGATGCACGAAAAGCGCGCATGCCAGTCGTCGGGGACGACCTCGCAATCGACGATCGCAACCGGGTCGGGTCGGACCAGCGCGTTGAGTGCCTCCATCAGCCGGAACGGCGTGATCTCGCGTGCGACATCGACATGCGCGCGCATGCCAAGCGCATGGACGCCTGCGTCGGTCCGCCCAGCCGCCTGGACTGCGACGGTCTCGCCAGTGACGGCATGGACGGCGCGCTCGATCGACGCCTGGACGCTCGCGCCATTGTCCTGCCGCTGCCAGCCGACGAACGGACGACCGTCATATTCGACCGTCAACGCAAAGCGCGTCAAAGCTGGGTCCCCACAGGGATCTCAAAGCCGCGCAGCAGCTCACCCGCGGTCATGACGCCGCGCCCCGCGCGCTGGAGCAATGTCGGGCGGATCGCGCCGCCAGCACAGGCGATGGTGAGCCGCGTGTCCAGCACCACGCCGTTGCCCCCGCGAACGCCGGGGCCGCCCGGTTGATCGAAGTCGCGCTCCTCGAGGTGATCCCGGCCTTCGCCGGAATGACGGATCTCCGCCGCCAGCACCTTGATCCGCTCGCCCTGAAACTCGAAGAACGCCCCCGGCACCGGATTGAACCCGCGCACCTGCCGCTCGACCGCGTCAGCGGTCTGGCTGAAATCGAGCCGCGCCTCGGCCTTGTCGATCTTGGCGGCATAGGTAACGCCGTCGTCGGGCTGCACCACCGGCACGAAGGCGTCGAGGTCGGCGAGTGCCGCCACCATCAGCCGCGCCCCCATCGCGCTCAGTTCGTCGGTCAGCGCACCCGCCGTCTTGGCATCGATCGGCGTCGCATCGCGCAGCAATACCGCCCCGGTATCGAGCCCGGCCTCCATCTGCATGATGCACACCCCCGTCGCGGAATCGCCTGCAAGGATCGCCCGCTGGATCGGCGCCGCCCCACGCCAGCGCGGCAGCAGCGAGGCATGGACGTTGAGACACCCACGCACTGGCGCATCGAGCACCGCGCGCGGCAGGATCAGCCCGTAGGCCGCGACCACCGCCACCTCCGCACCGAAGCCAGCGAACTCCGCCTGCGCATCGGCATCGCGTAATGACACCGGCGTGCGCACCGCGATCCCCAGCGCCTCGGCGCGCGCCTGGACGGGCGAGGGGGTCAGCGCCTTGCCGCGCCCGGCGCGCCGTGGCGGCTGGCTGTACGACGCCACGACGTCATGCCCGGCATCGACGAGCGCCTGCAGCACCGGGACCGAGAAATCGGGCGTGCCCATGAAGATAATCCGCATGCCCGCGCTTTGCGATCGGGCGGCGGTAAACACAAGACTTCGTCGCCCCGGGGCAGGACCGGCCGCTCGGTCGGGCGCAAGCCGGCGGGTGCGCGCCCCTCGGAACGACCCCGGTTTGCGCCGGGGCGACGGATAGTGACGAACGGCGTTCCGCCCCCTATCTCATGGCGATGGCCTCACCCGAAATCGAAGCACTCACGCAAGCGCTGTCAAAATTGCCCGGCCTCGGTCCGAGATCGGCGCGGCGTGCGGTGCTGCATCTCCTCAAGAAGCGGGAAGGCGCGCTCGGGCCGTTGCTGAATGCTCTGATGGCGGTCGAGGAAAATCTCTCAACGTGTTCGATCTGCGGCAATATCGATACGACCAACCCGTGCGGCGTATGCGCCGACCCGCGGCGTGACGCGCGCGCGCTGTGCGTGGTCGAGGAGGTCGCCGATCTGTGGGCGCTCGATCGCTCGCGGCTCTTCCCAGGGCGCTTCCATGTGCTTGGCGGGCGGCTGTCGGCGCTCGAGGGCGTGCGGCCCGAGGATCTCGCGATCGAATCGCTCGTGCGGCGGATCGCCGATGGCGGGATCGACGAGGTCGTGCTCGCGATGAACGCCACGCTCGAGGGGCAGACGACCGCCCACTACCTTGCCGAACGGATCGAGCGCTTCCCGATCCGCATCACCCAACTCGCGCACGGACTGCCGGTCGGGGGCGAGCTCGACTATCTCGACGAGGGCACCTTGGCGCAGGCGCTGCGCGCGCGGCGGCCGGTGGCCTAGGCAGCCAGGCTGTGGCGACGATGGTGTTCGCGCGGAGGCGGAAAGCCCGCGGAGAAGAATGGATAGCGGGAATTTACGCGGAGGCGCGAAGACACGAAGCTCTGCTCCAGCCGCGCAGCGATCCGCTGTATCGCCAGCCGCGATCCCGTTCGCTATCCGCTGCGGCGGCGATCTCCGCGCCCACGCTGCCCCCCCTTGCTCCGCACCTGCGCCGTTTCGCGTGGCTCCAATCCACTGCAGAAACCTTGACGCGACCCCCGACCTTTCCTAGCTCGCGGAAATGGCTGTCCTAGAAATACTTGAAGTCCCGCACGCCGGCCTCCGCGCCGTCGCCAAGCCCGTCGAACATGTCGACGACGCCGTGAAGAAGATCGTCGCCGACATGTTCGACACGATGTACGACGCGCGCGGCATTGGTCTTGCGGCAACGCAGGTCGGCATCGAGCAACGCATCGTCGTGATCGACTTGCAGGAAACCGAAGGCGAGGGCGAAGACGCCAAGCCCGTCCGCACGCCGCCCGTCTATATCAATCCCGAGCTGATCTCGGTCAGCGAGGAAACGTCTTTCTACAACGAAGGCTGCCTGTCGATCCCCGAGCAATATGCCGAGGTCGAGCGCCCGACCAGTTGCCGCGCCCGTTGGCTCGACGAGCAGGGCGCCGCCCACGAAGGCGATTTCGATGGCTTGCTCGCGACCGCGCTGCAGCACGAGATCGACCATCTGAACGGCGTGCTGTTCATCGACCACATTTCGAAGCTCAAGCGCGACATGCTGCTCAAGAAGCTGACCAAGATGCGCAAGGCAGGGTGAGGCTAGCGCGGCTTCTGCTGGCGCTTTGCGTCGTCCCGGCGGGATCGGCCAACACGGCGGCCGCCCAGGAGCCTCGCATGAAGCCTGATTTTTCCGGCATCAAGACCGTCGTTGCGGCCAGGCACCTCGTCACAGAGGGGAAACTGGAGGCGGTCCTGCTGTTTCCGGCAGAACTGGGCGGGGAAAACATTCCTCAAAATACGGTCTATGTCACCCCATCCGCGGCGCAGGCCAAGGCTATGATCGATGGGACGATTCATCGCTTCGCGCAGCAGGGGCTGATCGACAAGCTCGATGTCACCCCAGAATATAAGCGGGACAGCATCGTGCCGAGTCGGATCGTGATGCACGCGACCAGCAGCAAGAAACCCGGCGGCCTGAATCCGGTGATCGACGTATGGTGACGCGCTTTCTGTGCGCAACGGTCCCCCGGCAAAGGCCGGCCCCCATAGCGGGCGGCTACCTTTGGCAACGCCAACCTTGCAACTCGACCCCGGCCTTGGCCGGGAGAGGGCAGTGGGTGCGGGCAGTTCCTAAAACAGCCCCTCGATCTCGCCCCCGGCCCCGAACCGGATCCCCTCCGCCGCCGGAACGCGCGGCAGCCCTGGCATCGTCATGATCTCCCCGCAGATCGCCACCACGAACCCGGCCCCCGCGCTCAGCCGCACTTCGCGCACCGGCACGACATGCCCCGTTGGCGCTCCCAGCTTCGCCGGGTCGGTCGAGAAGCTGTACTGCGTCTTCGCCATACACACCGGCAGATCCCCGAACCCCGCCGCCTCGAACCGCGCAAGCTGCGCCAGCACCGAAGGCTCGGCGACGGCTTCCTCGGCACGGTAGATGCGCGTCGCGACGGTATTGATCTTGTCGAACAGCGATAGGTCGTCCGCGTACAGCGGCGCGAATTGCGACGGGTGCTCGGCCAGCGCCGCAACCTTCTCCGCCAGTTCTACCGCACCCGCGCCACCCTCGGCCCAATGCGAGCACAACACGGCCTCGCAGCCCTGCGCGCCGGCGATCTCGTGGATCACCGTGACTTCCTCCGGCGTATCGCCGTCGAATCGATTGATCGCCACCACCACCGGCACCCCGAACGCGCGCACATTCTCGATATGCCGCGCGAGGTTGACGCCACCGCGTCGCACCGCTTCGGCATCGGGTGCGCCGAGATCGCCCTTGGCGACACCCCCGTTCATCTTGAGCGCCCGGACTGTCGCGACGATCACCGCCGCCGCGGGCTTCAACCCGGCCTGGCGGCATTTGATGTCGAAGAACTTCTCCGCCCCCAGATCCGCGCCGAAGCCCGCCTCGGTCACGACATAGTCGGCCAGCCCCAAAGCGGCGCGCGTTGCGATCACCGAGTTGCAGCCATGCGCGATATTGGCGAACGGCCCGCCATGGACGAACGCCGGCGTGCCCTCCAATGTCTGGACGAGGTTGGGCTTGATCGCCTGTGCGAGCAGCACAGCCATCGCGCCATCGGCCTTGAGTTCGCGCGCCGTCACCGGCTGCTTCCCACGCGTATAGGCGACGACGATCCGCCCGAGCCGTGCCTCCAGATCGTGCAGGTCGCTCGCAAGGCACAGGATCGCCATCACTTCGGACGCAACGGTGATGTCGAACCCGCTCTCGCGCGGATACCCGTTCGCCGGTCCGCCTAGCGACTGCGCGATATCGCGCAAGGCGCGGTCGTTCATGTCGAGCACGCGTCGCCACACGATCCGCCGCACGTCGATATCGAGGGCGTTGCCCCAATGGACATGGTTGTCGATCATCGCCGCGAGCAGATTGTGCGCCGAGGTGATCGCGTGGAAATCGCCGGTGAAGTGGAGGTTGATGTCCTCCATCGGCACCACCTGCGCATAGCCGCCGCCGGTAGCGCCGCCCTTGGTGCCGAAGCATGGTCCGAGCGACGGTTCGCGCAGCGCGAGCATCGCCTTGCGCCCGGTACGGTTGAGCGCGTCGGCGAGCCCGACCGAGGTGGTCGACTTGCCTTCGCCCGCTGGCGTCGGGTTGATCGCGGTGACGAGGATCAGCTTGCCCTGCGCCACGCGGGCGGGGAGCGCGGCCAGATCGATCTTCGCCTTGTGATGGCCATACGGTTCGACCGCCGCGGGCGGGATCCCGGCTGCGGCGGCAATCGCGCCGATGGGTTGCAAAGTGGCGGCGCGCGAGATCGCGATGTCGGTGAGCATAAGAAGGCCCTACCAAATCCCGCGCAAAAGGGGAGATGGAGAATGATGCGCGACGGCCGCACGCAGGCGCCGCCACTCGGTCCGTCGCGCAAGCATTTACCATCCGGATCGGTCGGGCTACGGGTTCACAGAATGTTCCAGCGAGACCCACGATGACCGGATTGACGATAGCCCTGGTGGCGATAGCCGCGCTTCTGATCGGGCTCGCGCTCGGCTGGGTGTTCGGCAGCAAGCCGGTCGCCGCGGCGCGCGCCGATTCCGCCGCGCGCGAGGCCGATTTCAAGCGCGCGATCGTCGATCTCGCGAGCGCCGAGGAACGCGCCCGCGCCGCCGACCAGCTGCGCGCCGAGCTCGCCACGATCCGCGACGAGCGCGATGTCGCGCGGCTCGAGAACACCGCGCTCAAGACCCACACCGCGGCGTTCGAAAGCCGGCTCGCCGACATGCACGCGACCAACGATGCGCGGCAACGCGCGGAGCGCGACACGTATGAGGGGCGCATCGCCGATATCCGTCAGGTCACCGCCGCGCGCGAGAAAATGATTACCGACACGCACGCGACACGTATTGCGGAGCTGCTCCACGCCAAGGAGCTGCTCGCGACGCAATTCGCCGAGGTCTCGAACAAGTTACTCGCCGACGCGCAGAACGCCTTTCTCAAGCGCGCCGACGAACGCTTCCGCCAATCGGAGGAGACCGCCGGCGCCAACCTCAAATCGATGCTCCAGCCGGTCAGCGACCGCCTGCTGCGCTACGAGGAAGCGGTGACCAAGGTCGAACTCGACCGCGTCAGCGCGTTCGATCAGTTGAAGGGCCAGATCGAAGGCCTGCGCGTCGGCCAGGAGAAGGTGTCGAGCGAGGCCGCCAAGCTCGTCAATTCGCTCCGCAACGCGCCCAAGTCGCGCGGCCGCTGGGGCGAGCAGCAGTTGAAGAACGTGCTCGAGACCTGCGGTCTTTCCGAACACACCGATTTCCAGACCGAGGTCTCGGTCGCCAGCGGCGACGCCGATGAGCGGGCAGGGGGGCGGCTGCGCCCCGATGCGATCGTCAAGGTTCCCGGGGGTCGCGCGCTGGTGATCGACGCCAAGGTGTCGCTCAACGCCTATCAGGATGCGTTCGGCGCGGTCGACGAGGAGGAGCGGGCGAAGGGCCTCGCGCTCCACGCAGCGGCGATGCGCGCGCACGTCAACGGCCTCGGCAACAAGGCCTATTGGAGCCAGTTCGCCGACGCGCCCGACTACGTCATCATGTTCGTCCCCGGCGAACATTTCCTCTCCGCCGCGCTCGATCAGGATCCGACCTTGTGGGACTTCGCGTTCGAAAAGCGCGTACTGCTCGCCACGCCGACCAATTTGATCGCGATCGCGCGCACCGTCGCGGCGGTATGGCGGCAGGAACGGCTGGCCAAGGAGGCCGCCGAGATCGGCCGGCTCGGCAAGGAAATGCACGACCGCCTTGCCAAAGTAGCAGACGATTTGCGCAAGGTCGGGGCGGGGCTCAACAGCGCGGTCAACAATTTCAACAGTTTCACGAATTCGTTCAACGGCCGCCTGATGGTAACGGGCCGCAAGTTCCGCGACCTCAACATCGAGACCGGCGCGCGCGAGCTGGAGGATGTCTCGCCCGTCGAGGCGCTGGCGCGGTATGACGACAGTTCGAAGCTCTTGACGCATGCCGAGGAAAAGGCGTCAGAATAAGCCTCACACAGTGGAGACGGCGAATGGGCGGCAGAACGTGGATCGCACTGACGCTGCTGATCGCGGCGCCGACCGCCGGTGTCGCCACGCCGGCAGGCCCCGATGTCGACGCATCGCAGAAGGCTGGCCTCGACACCGCCTCGCGCGCCTTGCTCGACGGTCATCCCGACGAGGCGCTCGCCAGGATCGAGCCGGTGATCGCGGCGTATCGATCCGCTTATGCCGCCGAGACGCGCAAGACCTATTGCGGCATGTCCACCGTGCAGACGCTTGCCTATATGGCGCTGGCCACATCCGAGAAGCACGACGCCGTCGCGCTCGGCCCAGGCTATTGCGAGGCGCTTTACGTCAAGGGCTTCGCTTTGGTCGATCTCAAGCGACTGCCGGAAGCCCGCGTCGTCTATGAGCAAGTCGTTGCGCTCGCGCCGATGCACGCACACTTCCTGACCGAACTCGGCCAGACCTACCGACCCGATCGCAACTGGCCCAAGATGCTCGACCTGTGCACCAACGCGGCCGGGCTTGCCGATCTCGCGCCACCCGACAAGGTCGCGAGCGAACACGGCTTCGCCTGGCGCTGCATGGGCTATGCATTGACCGAGCAGGGCAAATACGATGAGTCCGAGGCGCTCTATCGCAAGTGCCTCGAGCTCGACGCCAACGACGCCAAGGCCAGGAGCGAGCTCAGCTATATCGCCGAGCAACGCCGCACGAAGACCTGATCGGTCGGGTCAGCCGCGTCCGGGTTGCTGCCCGAGCACCTCATACGCCATCACCGCGGTCGCGACCGCGGCGTTGAGGCTGTCGGCCTTGCCGAGCATCGGGATCTTGACCAGCAGGTCGCACTCCGCGGCGTACGCGTCGGGCATGCCCTGCGCTTCATTGCCGGTCAGCAGGAAGGTCGGCGCTGCATAGTGTGCCGAACGATAGTCGACCGAGGTGTCGAGGCTCAAACCGACCAGTTGCCCAGGTCCGCTGCGGAGCCACGGGACGAATGCGTCCCACTCGCACTGGACGACGGGCACGGTGAACAGCGCCCCCATGCTTGCGCGCACCGCCTCGACCGAAAACGGATCTACGCATTCGCCGATCAGGATCAGCCCGCCTGCACCGACCGCGTCGCCGGTGCGCAGGATCGTCCCGAGATTGCCCGGATCGCGCATCCGCTCGGCAACGAGCCAGATCGCGGCGCTCGTGCGGTCGAGCGAGTCGAGCGTGCGGGCGAATTCGGCGAAGACGCCGACCACCGCCTGCGGGTTATCCTTGCCCGAGAGTTTGGAAAGGATGTCGGGCACCGTCTCGATCGCCTCGCCGCCCGCCGCCTCGACCGCATCGACCAAGGCGAGCACGAGCGGATGTGCGGCGCTGTCGCGCGCGAAGAACAGATAGTGCGGAATGCGCCCGGCCTCGCGCGCCTCGGTCAGGATGCGCAGCCCCTCGGCGAGGAACAGGCCCTCCTCGCGGCGGTGGCGCTTCTCGCGCAAGCCGCGGATGCGCTTGATGAGCGGGTTGGAATAGGCGGTGATCTCGCGGGGCATACTTCTATTTTCTCCCCTCCCGCTTGCGGAAGGGGTTGGGGGTGGGCTCGCGCTCCATCGAGAGCGCCACGCCGGAGGAAAGCGCGCGCCTACCCCCAGCCCCTCCCGCAAGCGGGGGGGGGATCCTAATCCTCGCCGAACTTCGCCTCGACCAGCTCACACAGCGCGCCGACCGCGACCTCGGCATGCTCGCCCTCGGCGGAAATCGAGATCGTGTCGCCCATCGCCGCACCGAGCATCATCAGGCCCATGATCGACGTCCCGGTCACCGACCCTGCGCCATCTTTCTCAACCTGCAGCTCGCACGGCTGCGATGCCGCGAGCGTGACGAACTTCGCACTGGCGCGCGCATGCAGCCCGCGCTTGTTGGTGATCAGCACCGACCGCGTCACCGACATCAGGCCGCCGCCTCGCCGAGCACTTCGGAGGCGACCGAAATATATTTCCGTCCCGCCTCGCGCGCGGCGGCGACGGCATCGACGATCTTCATCTTCTTGCGCGCCGATTCGAGCCGGATCAGCATCGGCAAGTTGATCCCTGCGATCACTTCGATCCGCCCGCGCTCCATCAGCGAAATCGCGAGGTTCGAGGGCGTGCCGCCGAACAGATCGGTCAGCAGGATGACGCCACGCCCGCTATCGACACGGCCGATCGCCTCGGCAATGTCGTTGCGGCGCGCCTCCATATCGTCGTCAGGGCCGATATTGACGGTTGCGACATGCTCCTGCTTGCCGACGACATGCTCCATCGCCGTCACGAACTCATCGGCCAGCCGGCCATGGGTCACGAGAACCAGTCCGATCATCGTACCACCCACTTCATGCAACACGCGCCCCATCGTCCTTGATTTCATCGGGCGTCCCGTCGCGCGCACCTTCGAGCGAGTCTTGCGGTGCAGCGGCGAGATCGCGGTGCGCGACCGTGGGCGAAAATCCTTCGGCGCGCAACCGCGCTGCCACCCGCTGCGCGACATGGACCGAGCGGTGTCTCCCTCCGGTACACCCCAGCGCGATCGTGACGTACGATTTTCCCTCGGCACGATAGCGCGGCAGCAGCAGCAACAGCAGGTCTTCGATCTGCGCGAGCGCGGCATCATACGCCGGATCCTGCGCAATATACGCCGAAACGTCGGCGTCGAGTCCGGTGCCGGGCCGCAGATCGGGCACCCAGTGCGGATTGCGCAGGAAGCGCATGTCGAACACCAGATCGGCGTTGCGCGGCAGCCCGCGGGCAAAGCCGAACGACATGACGGAAAGCGTCGGCTCGCCCAGGCGTTCCCCAAGCTGCTCGCCCGAGAAGGTCGCGCGGACCTGCTGCGCAAGCTCGTTGGCGGTGAGGCTGGTCGTGTCGATCAGCCGGTTGGCCCAGCCACGCATTGGCGCCAGCAACTCGCGCTCGCGCGCGATCCCGTCCGATGCCGGCCGGTCGAGCGCCAGCGGATGCCGGCGCCGCGTCTCGGAATAGCGCCGTTCGAGCTCGCCCCCCGCGCAATCGAGGAACAGCGTGCCGATGTCGTAGCCATGCGCCTCGCGCAATTGCTTGATCCGCTCGACGATCCGCTCGGGATCGAAATCGCGCGTCCGAGCGCCGATGCCGAGGGCGAGGGGCTGTGCCGAGCGTTCGACCCCCTCGGGCAACGGCGCGCTGAGCAAGCGATCGAGCAGCAGCAGCGGCAGATTGTCGACCACCTCCCAGCCGAGATCCTCCAGCGTGCGCAGCACGGTCGATTTCCCCGCGCCCGACATGCCGGTAACGAGGAGGATATCCTTGGGATCGCGTTTCATAGCGCCTCTCTAGCGGCGTGGAGCGCCAATTCCACCTTGATCGCCAGTTCTACCTTGATCGGCGACGAAGGCTCGAACGCATCGAGTGAGACAACCGGCACCGCGATGCCGGCGATCTCGGTCGATTCGCCCGGCTCGGGCATCCGCGCGACCGCGTCACCAAGCCGCACGACGAGCGCGACCGCAATGTCGGGGAGATACGGCATTGCCACGATGCCGAGCCCGCGCACTTCGATCTTGCCCGCGATCGGTGGGGGTGCTGTCGCGCGCAGTTCGCCCGCCACCACCGCGACCTCGCTATAGTCGTCGCTGACGAGATGCGCGCCGCGGTCGATCAGGCGGAGCGCGAGATCGGACTTGCCGCTGCCCGATGGCCCGATCAGCATCACGCCGTGGCCGTCGATCGCAACCGTCGTGGCATGGATCCGCATGCTCACGCGTCGGGCGCCGCGGCGGGCAGGTGGATGACGAAGCGTGCGCCGGTCGCGCGGTCGTCGCGTTCGGTCGCGACGATGCTGCCATGGTGCGCATCGACGATCGTCCGCGCGATCGCGAGGCCGAGCCCCGAATGCTTGCCGAACGCCTCGCCCGCCGGGCGCAGCGACTGGAAGCGCTGGAACACCTGTTCGCGGGCTTCCTCGGGAACGCCGGGGCCTTCGTCTTCGATCGCGACGTGAAGCATGTCGTGGTCGTACCGCGCGATGATCCGGACCAGCCCATGGTCGGGCGAGAAGGAGATCGCATTCTCGATGACATTCTCGAGCACGCGCTCGAGCCGGGCGCCCTCGCCGAGCACGACGAGCGGTTTGGGGGGCGATCCGGCCGAACGACGGTCGAACTGCAGCCGGATGCCGCGCTCGACCCCGCGTGCCTCGCGGCTGCCGATCAGCGCGGCGATCATGGCGCCGAGATCGACCGGCTCGAACTTGGCGCGGCTGAGCTGCGCGTCGAGCCGCGACGCCTCGGCAATGTCGGTGATCAGCCGGTCGAGCCGGTGGACGTCGTCGCGCACGATCGCGAGCAGCCGCTCCTGCAGGTCGGGATCCTTGACCAGCGCCAGCCCCTCGACCGCCGAGCGCAGCGAGGCGAGGGGGTTTTTCATCTCATGCGTCACATCGGCGGCAAACGCCTCGATCGCGTCGATCCGCGCGCGCAACGCCAGACTCATGTCCGACAGCGCCCGCGCGAGCATCCCGATCTCGTCGCGTCGCTCGGGCAGCCGCGGTACGACGACCTCGCGCGCGCGGCCCAACCGCACGCGCACCGCCGACCAGGCGAGCCGCCGCAGCGGCCGCACGATCGTGCGTGCGAGGAACAGCGACAGCAGCACCGAGACGATCGCGACGACGAACAAAACGATGCTCAGCCGGAAGCGCTCGACGCGCACCGTTTGCGTGATGTCGCGCGCATTGAAGGTCGTCATCACCACGCTGCCGCCAGGCATCGGCGAGGCGGCGGTGATGACGGGCGTGCGATCGGGCGCGCGCCACACCGTCGCAGCGACGGTCGGGGCCGAGCGCACCGTGCGCACGTCGGGCCAGGCGAGCCCACTACGACGCTCGCGGTAGAGCGGCGCGCGCGGCGTGCCGACCACGGTGTCGATCCCGGCATCGAGAAAGCGTGCCGCGGCCTGCCGCCAATCCTGCTTGTCGGGGTCCTGCAGCACGAAGTTGCGCAGGCCGAGCGCACGCGTGTCGATGACCAGCTTCGCATCGGCGTCGTAGATCCGGACCCAGCTGCCCATATCGCGCGCCAGCTTGACCGCGAGGTCGGGGCGCTGCGCCGTCGGCACCGCGACGATCGCCTCGGCGATCAGCCGCGCCTCGCGAATCGATTGCGTGACGCGCCCGTCGACGATCCGGCTGCGATACGAATCGAGATAGAAGAAGCCGCCCGCGAGCATGGCAAGGGCAAAGACGTTGACGAACAGGATGCGCGGCGTGAGCGAGACACGCGCCGACCAGCGCAGCGACAGCGCGCGCGCATCCTCGTCGCCCGGATCGGGACGCAGCTGCGCCCGTGCGGCGTCAATCCTCGGAAAAACGATAGCCCGCTCCATAGAGAGTCTCGATCGCGTCGAACTCGGGGTCGACCTGGCGGAACTTGCGCCGCACGCGCTTGATATGGCTGTCGATCGTGCGATCGTCGACATAGATGTCGTCGTGATAGGCGGCATCCATCAGCTGGTTGCGCGTCTTGACGATGCCGGGCCGCTGCGCGAGCGTTTCGAGGATCAGGAATTCGGTAACCGTCAGCACGACGGTCTCGCCGCCCCAGGTGACGCGGTGCCGCGCGGTGTCCATGGCGAGCCGCCCGCGGACCAAGGCGGTGTCGGCCGCTGGCTCGTCACCCGCCGGGCCACCCTGCGAGACCTCGGTCCGCCGCAGGATCGCCCGGATCCGCGCGATCAGCAGCCGCTGCGAGAAGGGCTTGGCGATGTAATCGTCCGCCCCCATCGCGAGGCCCAGCGCCTCGTCGAGTTCATCATCCTTCGAGGTCAGAAAGATCACCGGGATCATGCTCTTCTCGCGCAGCCGGCGCAGCAGTTCGAGCCCGTCCATCCGCGGCATCTTGATGTCGAGGATCGCGATGTCGGGCGGATTGTCGATCAGCGCCTTGAGCGCGGTCTCGCCATCCGAATAGAGCCGCGTGACGAAGCCTTCGGCCTGCAACGCGATCGAGACCGAGGTGAGGATGTTGCGGTCGTCATCGACCAGCGCGATCGTTGCCGTCATCGGCGGGGGCAATCCTTCATCATTTCGCAGGCGGCTTAATCCATTAGGCGGCCAGCCTCAACGCAAGCTGAACGACCGGAGTGTGCCGCCTCGATATGCGAGACACCGACAGGCGCGAGCTTTGGATGACCCGCATGGGCCATTGGAAGACCCATCCCGTGAAAAACCGCATGGCGGCCGGGCTCGACCCGCAGGGCATCCGTGAAACTGGCGCGCATCCCGGGCGCAAGGCGCAGGACAGGTGCATGGGTCGTGACGATGCAGCCGAAAACGCCGCGTGACCCGGTCCGACCCGGCGGCATAGAACACGACTGCCGCCAAACTGGTCGATTTGTGCGTGGAAAACGTCGCGCGATTCGCCGAGCATGTCGACGCAGGCGTCCGCCGATCCGCCGCCCGCGACGCCCGACCTGCCCGATCGTCGGATCGGGCGCATGAAAGCCCGCTCCGATGCCCGAAATGCCGTTTCGCCCGTTCCCCGATGATGCCGCCGTCCGCGAGGTCGGCCAGCGCCTGCTCGACCGCAGTCTGCCGCGCGCCGACTGGACGCATGAAGCGCACCTCGGCGCGGCGACCTGGCTGGTCCGCGAGCGGCCCGATCTCGATCTCGACGCGCACATCGCAACGATCATCTCGCGCTACAATCTCGCGGTCGGCGGGGTGAACGACGCCGATAGCGGCTATCACGACACGATCACGCGGACCTATCTCGCCGGCGTCCGCGCGCATGTCGCGGCCCGCGATCCGGACGAGCCGCTGGTCGACAGCGTCAATACGTTACTTGCCAGTCCCGAAGGGCAGCGCGACTGGCCGCTGCGCTTCTACAGCCGGGACCTTCTGTTTTCGCGCGCGGCACGGCGCGCTTTCGTCGAACCCGATCTCGCGCCGCTGCCACGCGCGTGCTAATCTTGGCACGTTAGCCGCGATACAAGGACACACGTATGGGATTGCTCGACGGATTGCTCGCTCAGGTTTCGGACAATGTCGAGGTGAAGAACCTTGCCGCCAAGGTCGGCCTGACGCCCGAACAGGTGTTGTCCGCGGTCCAGGCGCTCGGCGTGGCGCATCCCGCCCCCGGCGATACGGTCGGAACGGCAGCCACCAGCACCGGCCTGTCGCCCGAGATCCTGCAGCAGATCGTCGCGCATATCGGCGGCGAGGGCGCGCTTGCCGGCTTCGCAAGCCAGCTCGGACAGCAAGGCGGCGTGCTCGGGCAGCTTGGCGGCCTGGCCGAGGGGTTCTTCGGCAAGAAATGAGCGAACGGGCGGGAGGGGGCCGGCCCCCTCCCGCCCAGGCGCTACTCGTGCCGCACTTTCCTGGAAGAACGTCCCCACGAAGCCGCAACGGCGTCAGCCGAGCTCGACCCGCAACACGCTGCCGTCCGCACCGACGATCCGGACGCTCGCGCCAACCGCCGCATCGGGCCCGGTCGCGCTCCACGCGCCGTCGCCGACCGTCACGCGGCCCTCGCCGTCGACGATCGCCTCGCACACCAGCACGCGCCGACCGATCAGCCGCGCCGCGCGATCGTTGAGCGCGGGCTCCGCCGCGGTCGTCGCGAGACCGCGATACCAGCGCCACCCGATCGCCACGGCAGCCGCCGTCAACCCAGCGAACACCAATGCCTGCAGCACGATCGGCACCCCCGGTACGATCAGCACCAGCAGCCCCGTCACCGCCGCACCTACGCCGAGAAACACCAGGAAGAACCCCGGCACGAGCATCTCGGCGATCACCAGCGCCAGCGCCGCCGCCAGCCACAGCGCGCCCAGGCTCCACTCGATCCCGAACAGCGTCACGCCGCAGGGTCCCCCTCTTCGAATGGACCCGGCCGCGGCCGCGGCTTGACCACCGGCGACGCCGACGGCGACCCGACGATCGCCTCGCGCGCCAGCTCGCCGATCCCGCCGAGCGTCCCCATCAGCTGCGTCGCCTCGACTGGGAAGAGGATCGTCTTGGCATTGGGCGAGGTCGCGAACTTGCCGATCGCCTCGACATATTTCTGTGCGATGAAATAGTTGATCGCCTGAACGCTGCCGCCCTCGATCGCGTCCGACACCGCTTTGGTCGCCGCCGCCTCGGCCTCGGCCGCGCGCTCGCGCGCCTCGGCGTCGCGGAAGGCCGACTCGCGGCGCCCTTCGGCCTCGAGGATCTGCGACTGTTTCTGCCCCTCGGCGCGGTTGATCGCGTTCTGGCGCGCCGCTTCCGACTCGAGAATGGTTGCGCGCTTCTCGCGCTCGGCCTTCATCTGGCGCGTCATCGCGTTGACGATGTCGGCGGGCGGACGGATGTCCTTCAGCTCGACCCGCGTGATCTTGACGCCCCAGCTCTCGGTCGCGTGATCGACCACCATCAGCAGCCGCGTGTTGATCTCGTCGCGCTTCGACAGCGTCTCGTCGAGATCCATCGACCCCATCACGGTGCGTAAGTTGGTCGTCGCGAGCTGCATGATCGCGAGATACAGGTCGCTCACCTCATACGCCGCCTTGGCCGCGTCGAGCACCTGGAAGAACACGACGCCGTCGACCGCGACCATCGCATTGTCCTTGGTGATGATCTCCTGGCCGGGAATGTCGAGCACCTGCTCCATCATGTTCACTTTCCGACCGACCCGGTCGAACAGCGGCACGATGAAGGTGAGCCCGGGCTTGGCGACCGCGGTGAACTTGCCGAAGCGTTCGATCGTGTACTGATAGCCTTGGCGCACGACCTTCATGCCGAGCATGAGGTAGAGCAGAACGACGAAGACGAGCAGGCCGGCGATGATGAGTGCCATGGGGATCCCCTTGCGCGACCGCGGAGGGGCGGGCGCGATTACAGTGTTTTAGCAGATTGAGGGGTGGTGGGTAGGGGGGGCTCCTCGGCAGCCCCTCGTTACATGGCGGAATACTCTGGAGAGTCTTCCGGCAGCGAAGAGAAATCAAAGTTTGGCTGAAACTCGGTATATTTCGCGCATCTCTTGTCCGAAATCGTCTTTGTGCCCTGCATGACAACAAGGCCCGCTGCAGGCCTCGCGCCAGACATCGCATTTCTTTCGACGTTGTAGACGATGTAACTATAGGCACCGCTCTTGAAACGAAGCTGGTATTCGACCGCTGCCATCCGCTGTGTAAGCCAGAAGACGTTGCCGCTTTGCCGGTCGCCAATGATCGACATCTCCTCTTTTTGCTGCGTGCCGTAATGATAGACCAGCTGACTGCCCACCAGATTGACCGACACGCGCTTGGTGCCGACGCCGCAACTGAAAATGGGTTTCGGCATGCCCGCGGACGATCCCGCAGCAGAAGACGTCGCTGGCACGAGCAAGAGCAGCACCGTGATCGCGAACGTTTTCATGTCGTTTCCTCGGCTATGGAATATTCAGGTCACCACCGATGTCATAACACCGTTCGTATCAGCGGCTGATGGCGCGATAGTGACACCACGCGGCGCGGATCGCAAACCTCTATGCAACGCTGGTCGGCTGTATTCGCGTAACGCTCCAGTTACTCTTTCCTACAAAGCGTGTTCGTAGTATGTTCTAGTTTGCTCTTTGAACGGTCTGGCTCATTCTCCCCGCGGTTCGCGACACTTCCGCTTGCCTTTGTCTGGCCTGCGCCGGGCGGTGGAACGAAAGGGGAGATCACAAGCGCTCGGCATTGGCGCAGAAACGGAAACGATCGGAAGAGCAAACATCACGTCTTGGGGTCAATCGAGTCAACCGAGGCACGGTTCGTCGCACAGGGCCCGCCTTCTTCTTCTTCTTCTTGCCCCTCTCCTTCAGGGGAGGGGTAGGGGGTGGGGCCTCTCCGCGAGTCCGCCGCCGCATAGGAGGCACGCCCCCACCCCAATCCAGTGGCGGGTCGGCCATGCCCCCCGGCATAACCTGAACAGCGCGGGGCGCTGTTCACCCGCCACTCCTGAAGGGGAGGGGCTTTTGAGCCACCCGCGATGGTGCGACTTTCGTGTGACTTTCCGCCGCGCGCCCGGCGCCAGCGCCCAACCCACCCCGCACCCAAACCGCCCCCTAGCGCCCCGCGCGCCCGTTGTTTACATGGACCGCCACGACTCGCACCCACCCGACCTCCCCGGGCCAGCAGGAAACGGCATTTTCATGGACATTCGCCTCGGCCTCACCTTCGACGATGTCCTGCTCGTGCCGGCTGAATCGGACATCGTGCCCAGCCAGACCAACACCGCGACGCGCGTCACCCGCGGCATCTCGCTCGACATCCCGATCCTCTCCTCGGCAATGGACACCGTGACCGAGGCCGACATGGCGATCGTCATGGCGCAATTGGGCGGCATCGGCGTGCTCCACCGCAACATGGAGATCGACGAGCAGGTCGCCGCGGTCCGTGCGGTCAAGCGCTTCGAGAGCGGCATGGTCGTCAACCCGATCACGATCGCCCCCTCGGCGACGCTCGCCGAGGCGCAGGCGCTGATGCTCCGCCACAAGATCAGCGGCATCCCGGTGGTCGAGGCCGACGGCACGCTCGTCGGCATCCTCACCAACCGCGACACGCGCTTCGCCGAGAACGCGCAACAGCCCGTCTCCGAGCTGATGACGCACGAGAATCTCGCGACCGTCTCGACCGGCGTCGGCAAGGAAGAGGCGCGCCGCCTGCTCCACCAGCGCCGGATCGAGAAACTGATCGTCGTCGACGACCAGTATCGCTGCGTCGGCCTGATCACCGTCAAGGATATCGAGAAGGCCGTCACCTATCCCAACGCGACCAAGGACGATGCCGGCCGCCTGCGCGTCGCGGCCGCCACCACGGTCGGCGACAAGGGCTTCGCGCGGACCGAGGCGCTGGTCGATGCCGAGCTCGACCTGGTGGTGATCGACACCGCGCACGGCCACAATCGCGACGTCGCGCGCGCGGTCGAGCGGGTCAAGAAGCTCAGCAATTCGGTCCAGGTCATCGCCGGCAACGTCGCTACCGCCGAGGCGACCCGCGCGCTGATCGACGCCGGGGCCGACGGCATCAAGGTCGGCATCGGCCCGGGCTCGATCTGTACTACGCGCGTCGTCGCCGGCGTCGGCGTGCCGCAGCTGACCGCGGTGATGGACTGCGCCGAGATCGGCCAGAAACACGGCGTGCCGGTGATCGCCGACGGGGGCCTGCGCACCTCGGGCGATCTCGCCAAGGCGCTCGCGGCGGGCGCATCGGCGTGCATGATCGGCTCGCTGCTCGCGGGCACCGAGGAAGCGCCCGGCGAGACCTTCCTGTTCCAGGGCCGCGCCTACAAATCGTATCGCGGCATGGGCTCGGTCGGCGCGATGGGCCGGGGTTCTGCCGACCGCTATTTCCAGGGCGACATCAAGGACCAGATGAAGCTCGTTCCCGAGGGGATCGAGGGCCAGGTCGCCTTCAAGGGACCCGCCAAGGAC
Source organism: Sphingomonas sp. UYP23 (assembly GCF_054059235.1). NCBI lineage: Bacteria > Pseudomonadati > Pseudomonadota > Alphaproteobacteria > Sphingomonadales > Sphingomonadaceae > Sphingomonas > Sphingomonas sp. UYP23. The sequence continues at coordinate 4,176,850 of NZ_JBSSBX010000001.1, read as the reverse complement.
GTGATCCACCAGCTCGTCGGCGGCATCCGCGCGGCGATGGGCTATACCGGCTCGGCGACGCTCGAGGACCTGCAGGCGCGCGCCCGCTTCGTCCAGATCACCGGCGCCGGCCTCAAGGAAAGCCACGTCCACGACGTCGACATCACCCGCGAAGCCCCGAACTACCCGACGCGGTAACTTCTTCTTCTCCCTCTCCCCACTTGTGGGGGAGAGGGCCGGGGAGGGGGGCGCCTCAACACTCGTCGCCCCAGGTAACGCAGCACTGCCCCTCTCCCCGACCCTCTCCCCGCAAGCGGGTAGAGGGAGAAAGAAAACAATGACCCCATCCGCCCGCACCCAGGCCGCGATCGAGCTGCTCGACCAGATCATCGCCGGCGCGCGCGACAGCGGCGCCGCCGCCGACACGCTGATCGCGCGCTATTTCAGCACGCGCCGCTACGCCGGCAGCAAGGACCGCCGCGCCGTCCGCGAGCTCGTCTACGCCGCGATCCGGCTGGCAGGCGAACGCCCGGCCTCGGGCCGCGCCGCAATGATCGCCGTCGCGCAGGCCGATCCCGAGGTCGCCGCGACCTTCGACGGCGTCGGCCACGGCCCCGCGCCGATCGGCAAGCACGAGACCGCTGCCCCCTCGGGCGTCGCGCCCACGTGGATCATCGACCGCCTGCATTCGTCCGACCTGGGCTATGAAGAGTTCGAGGCGCTCATCAGCCGCGCCCCGCTCGACGCGCGCATCAACCGCATGATTGTCGAGGAGATCGACATCGAAGGCGCCGAGCCGATCGCCGGCCTGCCCGACGGCCTGCGGCTCCCCTCGGGCACCCAGGTCGAAAACCTCCCCGCCTACAATCACGGCGCGATCGAGGTGCAGGACGCCGGCAGCCAGTTCGTCACGCTCGCCGCCAAGGCCAAGCCCGGCCAGCGGATCGTCGATCTGTGCGCCGGCGCCGGCGGCAAGACGCTCGCGCTCGCCGCGGTGATGGAAGGGCAGGGCGAAGTGCTCGCCACCGACACCGACCGCATGCGCCTCTCGCGCATGGCGCCGCGTGCCGAACGCGCGCGCTCAGGGATCATCGAGACGCGGCTGCTGAACCCCGGTCGCGAGGTCGAGATGCTCGACGACTGGCTCCACAGCGCCGACTGCGTGCTGATCGACGCGCCGTGCTCGGGCACCGGCACCTGGCGCCGCAACCCCGAGGCGCGCTGGCGCCTGACGCCCGACCGGATCGAGCGCCTCGTCGAGACACAAAAGCATGTGCTCGAAGTCGGCGCCAACCTCGTCAAGCCGGGCGGCGCGTTGGTCTACATCGTCTGCTCGCTGCTCGACGAAGAGGGGGCGGGGCAGGTCGCCGACTTCTTGACCGCCAACCCAGGCTGGAAGGCGCAGCCGCTCAAACTCCCGGTCGGGCGCAAGCACGGTGCCGGCGTCCGCCTGACGCCAGCGCATGATGCCACCGACGGCTTTTTTGTCGCGCGCCTCATCGCGCCGTGATAGCCCTGTGGCCGTGTCGAAGCTGGAGTATCTCATGCGTTACACGTCCGTCGCCGTCGCTGCCGCGCTGACGCTGGTTACCGTCGCGACCGCGGTGCAGGGCCAGCGGCCCGAGGACGCGGTCGATGCGCGCTCGCTCGCGCTGCTCGCCAAGGGACAGGCACAGCAGGCGGCGGGCAATCTTGATGCCGCGACCGATCTGCTCGAGAGCGCGGTCGCGGTCGATCCACGCAATCGCGGTGCGTTCGTCAGCCTCGCCGAAGTCGCCAAAACGCGCGGTCTGCCGGGCAAGGCGATCCGCCTTTACCGTGAGGCGCTGTCGCTCGACCCCAACGATGTCGCAGCGCTCAGCGGGCAGGGCGAGGCCCTCGTCGCCAAGGGTGCTGTCGTCCGTGCGCGCGAAAATCTGGCGAAGGTCAAGCTCGTCTGCGCCAAGCGCGCGTGCCCCGAAGTGGCGACGCTGACCGCCTCGATCGCCAAGGGGCCGCCGATCGTGACGGCTGCCGCGACGGTACCGGCAGCGATGCCAAAGACCGACTGATCCGTCGCGCCGGCAGAGGCCGGGGCCGCCCGGTTGGTCGGCGGCGCTTTGCTACATCCAGCGGCCCCGGCCTTCGCCGGGGCGACGATGTCAGGAAAGCGCCTTCGCCAGCGCCACAAACTCCGCAACGCTGACCGTTTCCGCGCGCCGCGTCGCCTCGATCCCGACCGTGTCGAGTGCCGCGAGCGCACCCGGCACCCCCTTCAAGCTCTGCCGCAACATCTTGCGCCGCTGCCCGAACGCCGCCGCGGTCAAGCGCTCCAACGTCGCGAAGCGTACGCCGTCGGGCGCCGCGCCCGGCACGATATGCACCACTGCCGACATCACCTTGGGCGGTGGGGTGAAGGCCGAGCGGTGCACCGGCATCGCCAGCGTCGCCTTGCTCCGCCACTGCGCGAGCACCGCGAGCCGGCCATACGCCTCGCCATCGGTCGGCGCGACGATCCGCTCGGCCACCTCGCGCTGGAACATCAGCGTGAGGCTCTGCCACCACGGCGCCCAGTCGGCCGAGAGCCAGCGCACCAGCAACGCCGTGCCGATGTTATAGGGCAGGTTCGAGGCGATATGCGGCTTGCCCTCGAACAGGCTCGCGGCATCGATCTCGAGCGCATCGCCCTCGATTACGCGCAGCTTGCCGGGAAACGCCTCGCCCAATTCCGCCAATGCCGGGATGCAGCGATGGTCGCGCTCGATCGCAGTAACCCTCGCGCCGGCGCCCAGTAGCGCGCGCGTCAGCCCGCCGGGCCCAGGGCCGACCTCGAGCACCTCGGCATCCGTTAGATCACCGGGAATTCGCGCGATCCGCGCGAGCAATTGCGCGTCGAGCAGGAAGTTCTGCCCCAGGGCCTTGCTCGCGTTGAGACCATGGCGCGCGATCACCTCGCGCAGCGGTGGCAAATCGGGAAGGCTCACGCGTCGGCTGCAGCGCGGCGGTCGGCGGCTTCGCCCGCGAGGCGGATCGCCGCGATTGTCGCGCCGGGCTCTGCGCGATCCTTGCCGGCAATGTCGAAGGCGGTGCCGTGGTCAGGCGAGGTCCGCACGATCGGAAGACCGAGCGTGATGTTGACGCCCTCGTCGAAGTAGAGCGTCTTGATCGGTACCAGCGCCTGGTCGTGATAGCAGCACAGCACCGCGTCATACCCGGCACGCGCCCGTGGATGGAATAGCGTGTCCGCGGCGAACGGTCCGATCGCGTCGATCCCATCACCGCGCAATACCGCAACCGCAGGCGCGATGAGCTCGATCTCCTCACGCCCGATCGCGCCGCTCTCGCCCGCATGCGGGTTGAACCCGGCAAAGGCGATGCGCGGGTTGAGGATCCCGAAATTGCGCGCGAGGCCCCGCGCGGTCGCGCGCCCCTTGGCGACGATCAGCTCGATCGACAGCAGGCCGCTGACCGCGGCGAGCGGGACGTGCGTCGTGATCGGAACGACCCGCAGATCAGGGCCGGCGAGCATCATGACGGCATTCTCGCCGGCGATCCCGCAGCGTTCGGCGACGAACTCGGTCTGGCCGGGATAATTGAAGCCGATCTGGTAGAGCTGGCTTTTCGAAACCGGCCCGGTGACGAGTGCCCGTGCTGCGCCCGATCGAACCAGCCCCGCGGCCAGCTCGAGCGCGCGCAGCGCACAGCGTGCGCCCTCGACATCGGGCGAGCCCGGCACGATCTCGCCGCCATCCTCAACGGTCAGAACGGGCAGCGCGGTCTCGAACACGCCGTTCGCCGCATCGGGATGCGCGATGGCAGTGACCGGACCGTCCCACACCGCCGCGATCGCACGCGCGTCGCCCGTTGCGAAGAAGGGCGGGAGCCCGGCCTCGATCCGGCGCGACCACGCCTTGGCGATGACCTCGGGGCCGATGCCCGCCGGATCCCCCATCGATATGGCGAGCGGCGCGACCATCGTCCTATCCCCCCGGTCAGCGATATTCGACGATCGCATCGCGCCGCAAATCGCGGAGCAACTGGTTGGCGCGCAGATTGACCCGCTGATTTTCCATCGTGCTGCGGACCTGCTCCATGCCCGGAATATTCGCCACCGCCTCATCGCGGCCGCACAGGACCAGCGAACGGATGCCGTCCTTGGCCGAACCGAACGGCGGGGTCGATTCGCCGACCTGCAGCTTGAGCATGATCTCGCGCAACGCGACTGGCAGATCCTTGATCCGCACCGAATCGTTGTCGACCACGTCGGCCCCGAGGGCCGAGGCGACCTTGGCGACTTCGCCGCAACCCTTGATCGTAGCGCTGAGCTTGGCGAACTCGGCGACGCGCGCGTTGGCCTGCTCCTGCGTGATGCCCTCGGGGAAGCGTTCGCTGACCTGCTTGAGCGTCAGGCGTGCATCAAGCGGATCCGCGACGCCGATCTTCCGCGTGTCGACCAGATAGATGATCGAGAAGCCGCCCGGCACCTCGATCGGCCCGGCAAGATGCTCAGGCGTCATCGACTTGATCGCCTCGACCAGCGACGCGGGGAGCTGCGACAATTGCTGCTCGCTCAACCAGTCGAGATCGCCGCCGGTCGCGCGCGTCGTCGCGTCGGACAGGCGGGCGTAATAGCCGAACGTGTCCTCACCCTTGTCGCGCTTCTGGATCGACTGCATCATCTGCTGCGCCTGCGCGAACACCTCGGGCGCACGGTCGGCATCGGCCTTCAGATAGATTTCACGGACGTGATATTCGGTCGTGCCCTGCTGCTTCTTGATCTTGTCGATGATCGCATTGACCTCTTCGTCACCGACATTGACGTCGACCTTGCGACGCAAATAGCGGTTCCACGACAGTTCGGCCTCGATCTGGCGCTTGAGCGATCGCTCCGACGACCCGACCGAGCGCAGATACGAGCGCATCTCGGGCTGCGATTTGCCGAAATTGCGCGCGACCGTATCGTAGCTCTTGCCGATCTCGTCGGGGCCAATCTTGACGTCGGCGGTCCTCGCCTGCTGGATCTCGAGCGTTTCGTCGATCAGCTGGCGCACGATGACGAGCTTGTACTGCGCCATTTCCTGCGCCGACAGCTTGAGATCACGCGCGGCGAGCAGCAGCGCGACGCGCTGGTCGATATCGGTGCCGGTGATCACCGCGCCGTTGACGATCGCGGTCGGCTTGCGGATCGTCGGATCGATCTTGCCGAAGATAGTCGGGTTCTTCGGCAGGTCGAGCGCGGTCACGCCTGCCTGATCCGAGGGAGCGGTATCCGGCGCGGTCTGCGCGATCGAACCGCCGCTCGTCGCCAGCAGCGCGATGATCGCGGCGCCAAATCCCACACGGCGACCAAGGCGGGTCGGCTTTGCAATATCAGTCTTCACGTAATCAAAATCCCATCCCGCATGGCGTGCCCCGATCAGCCCACAAAGCTTGAGCCGGAACCCCAGCCCAAACCGTTGGACGCTGCACTGCGCCAATCCGTCTGAACCTGTGCTTAGCGGCCAAGGTTTTTGAACGCCAGCGTCAACAGGAAGCCGTTGCCCGCCTTGACGTCGCCGGTGGTCTGATAATCGCGCTTCCAGGTGACACCGAGCCGCAGGCAGTCATCCTCATACTGCACGCCGAGGCGGTGTCGGACGGGGTCGAACCCGTCCGCCAGCGACAGCGGATCCTCGTCGCGATTGGTCAAGTCGATCACGGTCGAGCCGAACACCGACCAGAAACGCGAGATCTGCACGCGCGAACCGACACGCAATTCCTCGCGATCGCGCAGATCCTCCAGCGTCTGGTCGATATTGCGGTTGAGCCGCAGATAGCCGACCAGGAAATAGGTGCTGCGCGATCCGATCGTCGCGTCGAGCTCGTTGCGGCGGACCGCAAGGTCGCCCTGGTCGAGCCGGTAGCGGTGGATGACCGACACCCAATCGTGGAAGCGCAGCTCGGTACGGCCGACGATGTCCGAGACGCGCCCCGACAGTCCGGTGCCATCGGGGAACAATGTCGGGCGGCTGTTGAGCCGATAGCTCTGGCCGATATTGGTCGTGAACGAGAAGCCTGGCAGATCGACCGACCAGTCGAGCCCGTAGGTCACGCGCGCCGAATCCTCGAAGCGATCGTAACCTGGAAAGCGGTTGAGCGAGAACAGATTGGTGTCCTCGAGATCGACCGAGCGCGAATCCTCATTCGGCACCGTCGTCGTTCCGGCTTGCGGCGAGGCGACAAGCTGCACGCGCGGAGTCAGCCGCTGCGTGCCGCCGAGAAACGACCCGATGAACGGCCATTTCACATCGACCGCGAATGCGCCGATAATCCGGCCGCTGACCCCGGACTCGCCGCGATAATTCGCCACCGTCGTCGCGAGAATGTCGCTCGTATGGTAGATGTCGCCACGGCCGAGCGCGGTGAAGGTCACTTCCTGGCCGAACGGCGTCAGCTTGCGCAATTCCCACTGTGCGCTGGCAAAGGCCCGCTGCGTATCCTGTCCGGCGGGGCGCTCGATCCCCAGGCTGTTGACCTGGAACGTGAAGACGCCGCCGAGGAGACTGTCTGGGATCCGCTTGCGGTAATCGATCTCGGGCAGCGCGATCGGCTGCAATGCCTGCCGGTCGCCGACGCGCAGGGTCTGCACATACCAGCCGGCGACCGAGAAATAGCTGCTCTTGTCGATATGCTCGAGCTTGACCGTGCTGCGCAGCCGGTCGTCGGTCGAGATGTCGTACCGGCGCAGGAAGGTCGGGTCGGTCGTCAGCCGGAGCGATCCGCTGAGAGTCCAATCGGGGCTGAGCTGGAACTTGGCGACGCCGTCGAGATAACCGCGGAAAGAATTGGGGGTTCCCGCAGGTGTCGGGGTCAGCAGATCGGTGCTGCGTGGGCTCGCGGTGACATAGCCAGCGATGCGATACGCCCCGAGTGTATTGAGCGCGCTATATTCCGCCTTGAGCATCGGCAGCACCGCGCTGAAGATCCGCGGCGTCACCGTCAGCCCTTGGTTGGATCCCAGCGCGAAATGATAGGGCTGCGCGAATTCGAAGCCGTTGGTGCGGCTGTAGCGGAGATCGGGTGCGAGCAGCCCGTTGTCGTTGCCGTCGCCGATCGAATTCGAGAAGGCCGGGAGCGGGAGGGTCGGCAGACCGAACAGATTGATCCGCGCGCCCTTGTAATAGATGCGCTTGCGGTCGGGCCGATAAATGACGCGCACCGCGGTGATCTTCCACGACGGCTCTTTCGGGCAATTGTCCGAATCGGTCACGCCGCACGGCGTGTAAGCAGCGTCGTCGAGCACGACCGTCTCGTCGAGCGCGCGCGTGCCCTTGCGCGCCGCCAGCCGACCGCCTTTCTCGAGCACGAGCAGCATGTTGTCGACCATGCCGTCCTTCAGCGCATCGGTCAGGTCGATCGAATCGCCATACGCGGTATCTCCGCCCGGGTTGACCACCGCCACGTTGCCGCTTGCATGGACCTTGCCGGTCTTACGGTCCCACACCACCGTATCGGCGCGCAGGCGGTTGCCCGCCCGGTACATGCGGACGTCGCCCGTCGCGGTGACCAGGTCCGCCGTATTGTCATATTCGAGCGTGGTTGCGTTGAACTGGACCTGATCGTCGCTCGTGCTCGGAGTCGTCGCGGGCGGCGGCGGCGGGACGGTACGCGTCTGCAGATCTTGCGCGGACGCGGGCGCGGCCGCCAAAACGAACGGAATCACACAGCTGGCGAGGAAAACGGCACGCTTCACGTCGGAACAAACACCCTGATGCGAGAAAGCGCCCGATCTGTCGCCGGATGCCGCTGGTCGATCCCGCCCTATCGCATCGACCTCGCCTTGCTGCAATCGTGCTGCGGCGAATTCGTGGGTCGATCCTTTGCCAGCTGCTTCTGGCTGTCCTAGAGACAACCGACTCAATCGACGACCAGACCCACATCGAGGCTTTCATGCAGATCGACTTTTCCACTGCCGCGCCGGCATCCGCCGCGGCGATCGCCTTCCTCGTCGAGAAAGACGGGGTCGCCCGGCTCGCGACGACGCTGATCGACGCGGCAGCGCTCGATCTGGTCAAGGCGGCGGCGCGCGCAAGCCGCTTCGAGGGCGAGGCGGCGAGCGTCGTCGAGACCTTCGTCGCCGACGGCGCTGGCGGGGTGCGGCGCGTGCTGCTGCTCGGCACGGGTGCTGGCAGCGAGCCCGACTATGAGCGCGCCGGCGGCGCGTTGACCGCCCGCTTGCTGACCTCGGGCGTCACCAGCGCGAGCGTCGATTTCACCGGGGCGGGCGCGACCCCGAATGCGGTCGCGCGCTTTGCCGGCGCGGCGGCACAGCGCGGCTGGCGTCACGACGTCTATCGCACCAAGCTCCCCGAAAAATCGAAGCCGACGCTCGCTTCGATCGTGCTCCACGGCGCGCCCGACGGCACCGACGCCGCGTGGAGCAAACAGAAGGCGCTGACCGAGGGCCTCGAACTGACGCGCACGCTCGTCGCCGAGCCGCCAAACAAGATCTATCCCGAGACCTTCGTCGCCAAGGTGCTCGCCGAAGTCGAGGGCCTCGGTCTCGAAGTCACCGTGCTCGGCGAGGACGAGATGCGCGAGCTCGGCATGGGCGCGATCCTCGGCGTGTCGCAGGGCTCGGCCAAGGATGCGCGGCTGCTCGCGCTGAAATGGAGTGGGGCAGGGGCGGGCGATCCCGATCTGGCGCTGGTCGGCAAGGGCGTGACCTTCGATACCGGCGGCATTTCGCTCAAGCCCGGACCCGGCATGGAAGACATGAAGTGGGACATGGGCGGTGCCGGCGCGGTCGTCGGCGCAATGAAGGCAATCGCCGGACGCAAGGCCAAGGCGAACGTCATCGGCGTCTGCGGTCTGGTCGAGAACATGCCCGACGGAGATGCGATCCGTCCCGGCGACGTGCTGACCTCGATGTCGGGGCAGACGATCGAGATCCTCAACACCGATGCAGAGGGGCGTCTGGTGTTGTGCGACGCGGTCACCTGGGTGCAGCGCACGCATCATCCCAAGACGATTGTCGATCTCGCCACGCTGACCGGCGCGATGATCGTCAGCCTCGGCACCGAGCATGGCGGCATCTTCGCCAATGACGACGCGCTTGCCGACGAACTGCTCGCCGCCGGGAAGGCCTCGGGCGACCTGCTGTGGCGTTTCCCGCTGTCGGATGCGTACAACAAGCTGATCGACTCGCCGATCGCCGACATGAAGAACGTGGGCCCACGCGGCGCAGGGTCGATCACCGCGGCGCAGTTCATCCAGCGCTTCGTCGAGCCCGGCGTGAAATGGGCGCATCTCGACATCGCCGGGATGGTCTGGGCCGACAAGCCCGGCCCGAATTACGACAAGGGCGCGACCGGGTATGGCGTGCGTTTGCTCGACCGATTCGTGGCGGATAACTTCGAAGCATAAGCCGCAAAATCCCCCTCCCGCTTGCGGGAGGGGCTAGGGGAGGGAACGACCTGGAACACTTGCGGTCCGCCTGAGGCACGCCCCTCCCCCAACCCAGGTCGAGGTAAACGATGCCCCGCATCGTTTAGGTCATGCCGGGGGCATGACCGACCTCGCCCTCGCAAGCGGGAGGGGGGTAAGAAGAAGCGTGAGAGAAGGGAGGGGAGGAGAAACATGCAAGTCGATTTCTACCACCTCACCGCGCAACCGCTCGAGCGGGTGCTCCCGCGCATCGCCGAGCGCGTCGTAGAGAGCGGCAGCCGCCTGCTGATCGTCGCCGAAAGCGCCGACCAACGCGGCGCGCTCGACCGCTTGCTGTGGACCTACACGCCCGACAGCTTCCTGCCGCACGCGCAGGCCGTCGGGGAGGGGGAGGGCGATGCCGCCCAGCCGATCCTCATCGCCGAACGACCCGATGCCGCCAACGCCGCGCGCAACATCGCGCTCGCTGATGGCGTGTGGCGCGAAGAAGCGCTCGGCTTCGACCGCGCCTTTCACTTTTTCGACGAGGATCGCATCCCGCAGGCGCGCGCTGCCTGGAAAGCGCTCGCTGATCGCGCGGGGATCGAGCGCCGCTACTGGAAGCAGAATGACAGCGGCCGGTGGGAGCAGGCCGCCTGAGGCTTGCATCCCACCGGGCTCCCGACTAGGGAACCGCGACTTTCCGCGACACTTTTCAAACACCACAGGAGATTCACGGTCATGGCCGCGAACCGCACGTTTTCGATCATCAAGCCCGACGCGACGCGTCGCAACATCACCGGTGCCGTCACCAAGATGCTCGAGGAAGCGGGTCTCCGCGTCATCGCCTCGAAGCGCATCCAGATGACCCGCGAGCAGGCCGAGGGCTTCTACGCGGTCCACAAGGAGCGTCCCTTCTTCGGTGAGCTCGTCAGCTTCATGATCTCGGGCCCGGTCGTCGTGCAGGTCCTCGAGGGCGAGAACGCGATGCAGCGCAACCGCGACATCATGGGCGCGACCAACCCGGCGAACGCCGATGCCGGCACGATCCGCAAGGAACTCGCCGAGTCGATCGAAGCCAACACCGTGCACGGTTCGGATTCGGACGAGAATGCCGAGATCGAGATCGCCTATTTCTTCAAGCCCGAAGAAATCGTCGGCTGATGCTGCAATGGCGCGTGCGACGGGCAGGGCCGGCGGATGCCGACCTGCTGTCGCTCGTCGCCAATGCGGCCTTTCTCGATACCTATGCGCCGTCGCTCGCCGGCGCCGATCTCGTCGCACATTGCCTCAAGAACAATAATGCGGCGGTGTTCGCCAAATGGCTCGCCGATCCCGCGACGGTGGTTACCGTCGCGGAGATCGAGCCCGGGCTGGCGCCGATCGGTTATACCGTGCTGACCGCGCCCGACTTTCCGATCGACCTGCAGCCGGGCGATCTCGAGCTGCGGCGGATTTATACGCTGCGCCAGGCCTATGGCAGCGGCATCGGTGCTGCGCTGTTGGCGCAGTCGATCGCCGACGCGGTCTTGCTTGGCGGCACGCGGTTGTTGCTGGGCGTTTGGGACCCGAATGCCCGCGCCCGCGCCTTCTATGAACGCAACGGTTTCACCGTCATCGGCAACCGCGACTTCGTCGTCGGCGGCGAGGTGCATGTCGACCCGGTCTACGCGCGGAATCTTTGAGCATCGGCGATCGGTCGATCACCGATATCCGACCTGAATTCAGTCCTTCGACTTCGGCTGCTGCCCCGCCCAGATCGCATCGACCCGCTTCTGCGTCCCGCCAAGTTCGTGCAGGCGCAGGCTCTCGAGCTTGACCGTGCGACCAAACACCCCGAGCGGCCCGCTCGTTTCGGTCTTCCACCCGATATCGTAGATCCCGCGCGTCGTCCGCGGCGTGTCGCCGTCCCAATAGGTCAGCGCGATCAGCACCGGCAACCGCCCGGCCTTCTTGTCGGGCCCGCCATCGGTCGCCTTGAGCAGGGCGTGGTCGAACCACCCGCGATCGATCGTATCCGCAACGGTATCCTTGGTGCCGACGCCGAGCGCCGTCGGGAAGGTGACCGTCGCGTCACGGATCGCATGGCGGTCGTCATGCGCCAGCAGCAGCGCGCTGCCGTTCGAAGCCGGCGCCGCGCGGATGTCGAAGCGTGCTTGCGCGCGTTCGGCCTTCACCGCGGCGACCTGCTTGTCGGCCTCGTCCGCCCGGTGATCGGCCCAGTTGAGATACAGGCTGCCGCCCGCGATAATCAGTCCGGCGACTGCGATGAACTCGCCGAGATTGATCCAGCGCCGGCGCGTTGCTGCAGCCTCGGCCTTGGCGACCGCCTCGGTCGCGGCAACCTGCAATGCGGGGTCGCGGGGCGGGGTCGACTGATCGCTCATCGTCCCCCCGCCTCGAGCAAGCGCCGCGGCGCGGCCAATTCCCAGCTGATCGCGATACGGTCGCCGACGCGGTCCCAATCCAGCTCGTCCTGGTCGAGCCGCATCGCGACCCAACCCGATGCGCCAAGATAGGCCGGGCTGAAATAGCAATCGGGGTCGGTTTCGATCAGCATCGCCTGTTCGTCGGCGCCCGTCGTCTTGACGATCACCACGGTCTCGCCGTCGCCGTGATGGTCGTGCCAGAAATAGGCGAAGAACTTGCCGTCCTCGATCAGGAAGCCGGGCGCGCCGTGCGACGGGCGCTCGGTGGTTTCGGGCAATGCCAGCGCGAGTTCGCGGATCTTGGCGAGGACGGATTCGGGATCGGGGCTCATCGTCTTACGAACTCTGCCAGAACGTGTGGGTAAAGGCGATGCTCGGCTTCGAGCACGCGCGCGGCGAGGCTGTCGGGCGTGTCACCGGGCAAGATCGGGACCTCGGCCTGGCCGAGCACTGCGCCACCATCGAGCTCCTCTGTGACGATATGGACCGAGCAGCCCGCCACGGCATCGCCCGCTTCGATCGCACGGGCATGCGTGTCGAGGCCCTTATATTTGGGCAGGAGCGAGGGGTGGATGTTGATGATCCGGCCCGCCCAGCGCGCGACGAACGCGTCGGAGAGCAGGCGCATATAGCCGGCCAGCGCGATGATCTCGACGCCAGCTTCGACAAGCGCGGCGTGAATCGCGGATTCATAGTCGGCCTTCGGGATGCCCTTGGGCGATTGCGTGAAGGTGGCGAGGCCCCGCTCGCGCGCCCAGGCGATGCCGGCGGCATCGGGCTTGTCCGCTGCGACGAGCACGACGTCATAGCCTTGCGCGGCTTCGACCAGCGCCATCATGTTGGAGCCGCGCCCCGAGAGCAGAATACCAACCTTGACGCTCACTTCTCCCCTCCCGCTTGCGGGAGGGGGGGGAGAAAGCGCTCACCCATGATTATGCGTCGCGGTCCAATCGGCGCGACCGCCCCAGGTCTCGACCGAGCCCGACACCGTGCACCCGCGCGCACCAGCCTCGATCGTCCCGATCGCGAACACCGTCTCGCCCGCCGCCTCGAGCCCGGCGGTCACCGCCGCGACCTCGTCCGCTGCGACCACCGCGACCATCCCGATCCCGCAATTGAAGGTCCGCGCCATCTCCTCGGGCTCGATATTGCCCTGCGCCTGGAGAAACGCCATCAGCCGCGGCTGCGCCCAGGCATCGGCGTCGATCCGCGCATGCGTGCCGTCGGGCAGCACGCGCGGGATGTTCTCAAGCAAGCCGCCGCCGGTGATGTGCGCCAGCCCCTTGATCCGCTTTTCCGCCAGCAACGGCAGCAACGCCTTCACGTAGATCCGCGTTGGCGCCATCAGCGCGTCGATCAGCAGCACGTCGGCATCGAACAGCGCCGGACGATCGAGCTTCCACCCCTTGTCGGCGGCAAGCCGGCGCACGAGGGAAAACCCGTTAGAATGCACACCCGCCGAAGCGAGCCCGAGCACGACGTCGCCCGGCGCGATCGCCGCGCCAGTCAGCACCCGGTCGCGCTCGACCGCACCAACGCAGAAGCCCGCGAGATCGTAATCGTCTGCAGCGTACATGCCCGGCATTTCGGCGGTTTCCCCACCGATCAGCGCGCAGCCCGCCTGGCGGCAGCCTTCGGCGATCGAAGCGATCACGCGCTCGGCGACCGCGGGGTCGATCTTCGCGGTCGCATAATAATCGAGGAAGAAGAGCGGCTCGGCGCCCTGCACGATCAGATCGTTGGCGCACATCGCGACCAGATCGATCCCGACCCCGTCATGCGCATCATGCTCGATCGCCAGCTTGAGCTTGGTGCCGACCCCGTCATTCGCCGCGACCAGCAGGGGATCGACGAAGCCCGCCGCCTTGAGATCGAACAGACCGCCAAAGCCGCCGAGCTCGGCATCGGCGCCAGGCCGGCGCGTCGCCTTGGCGAGCGGTGCGATCGCGCGCACCAGCGCATTGCCAGCGGCAATCGAGACGCCCGCTTGGGCATAGGTGTAGGACTCGGTGTCCGGGTTCGTTTCGCTCATCGTGCCCGCCTAGCCATATCCTGCTTGGATTTCCACGCCTCCTTCGCCAAAAGGGCGCCGACATGACGATCCGCCGCCTTTCCACGCCCCTGAAGTTCGCCGCGGCGCTCGCTCTCACCGCGACAGGCGGGCTCGTGCTCGCGCAAGTGGACGATCCCGACCAGGGCGTTGCGCCCGCCGACAGCTCGGGCAGCTATGAGGTGAGCGGCATCCAGGTCGATGTCACCGGCAAGAGCGCCGAGGCCGCGCGCTATGCCGGCTGGCGGATCGCGCAGCGCAAGGGCTGGGACATGCTGTCGCGCCGGATGGGGAGCGGCGGCGGGACCTTGTCCGACGGGACGCTCGACGCGATGGTGTCGGGGATCGTCGTCGAGAATGAGCAGATCGGCCCCAACCGCTATGTCGCCAAACTCGGCGTGCTGTTTAGCCGGGCGCGCGCCGGGTCGATCCTCGGCGTCTCGGCCGAGGCTTCGCGCTCGTCACCGATGCTGGTCATCCCGATCGAGGTGAGCGGCGGAGTCGCGACCGGCCTCGAGCAGAAGACGGGCTGGCAGGAGGCGTGGAGCCGCTATCGCACCGGCAACAGCCTGGTCGATTATGTCCGCCCGACCGGGACCGGCGCCGATGCACTGTTGCTCAACCTTGGCCAGACAGAGCGGCCCGGTCGTGGCTGGTGGCGCGTCGTGCTCGACCAATATGGCGCGACCGACGTGCTGGTGCCCAAGGTCACGCTGCGCCGCGAATGGCCCGGCGGGCCGATCATCGGTGTGTTCGAGGCGCGGCATGGCCCCGACAATCGCATCGTTACGCAATTCACGCTCCGCGTCGACCGCGCCGATGCGCTCCCGGTGCTGCTCGACGCCGGCGTCAAGCGGATCGACGACGCCTATCAGTCGGCTTTGCGCGGCGGCGGGCTCAGCGGCGATTCCGGTTTGGCCTATGTCGCCCCCGTCGGCACGCCGACGCCGACCGCCACGCCGACCGAAGTCGTGCCGATCGATCTCGGGATCGACGGTCTACCGGGGCCGAACGCGGCCAAGACGAGCGTGGCGATCACGATCCAGGCCGATACTCCGAACGCCGGTTCGGTCACCGCGACCGAAAGCGCGCTCCAGGCGATCCCCGGCGTCCGCTCTGCGATCACCACCAGCCTTGCGATCGGCGGGGTCTCGGTGCTGCGCATCGCCTATGACGCCGATCCGGCGGTGCTTCGCACGGCGCTCGAGGCGCGCGGCTGGAGCGTCAACGCGAGCGGATCGACGTTCCGCATCCGCCGCAGCAGCGCGGCGGGGCAGGGGAGCCAACCCACACCTACCGATTCGCCGACGGGGTGATCTGATGCTCCCGGCACAAATGGCACTTCCCCTCGACTGGCCGGCCGACCCGCGTGACGACGAATTCCTGATCGGGAATTCGAACGCGCGGGCGGTCCAGCAGCTCGAGCATTGGAGCACCTGGCCCGTCATGGCGGTGGTCGTCACGGGGCCGCGCAAATCGGGCCGCAGCCTGCTCGCGCGGATCTTCGCCGCCAAGACCGGCGGCGGGCTGATCGACGATGCCGAGCGGCAGAACGAGACGAGCATCTTCCACGCCTGGAACCGCGCGCAGGAGGATCGCCGCCCGGTCGTGATCGTGGCGGACGCGACGCCGCCCGAATGGACGATCAAGCTGCCCGACCTGCGCTCGCGCCTCGCCGCAAGCCCGACGGTGCGGATCGGCGACCCCGACGAAGAGTTGATGCGCGCAATCTTCGAGCGTCAGTTCCTTCGGCGTGGTATCGACGCCCGGCCGGAGGTGATTCAATGGCTCGTCCTGCGGGTGGAACGCACCCACATAACCTTGCTGCGCACGGTCGATCTGCTCGACCAGGCGCTGCTGGCGCGGCACAAGCGCCTGTCGATCCCGCTCGCGCGGGCCACGTTGATGGAAGCCGGGCTGATCCCGGGCGCGGCACCCGATTTGTTCCCCGAACCGACGGAAACCCCATGACCCGCCCCGCCCACCTCGCAAGCCTGGACCACGACGACGACCCGTTTGCCGGAAGCGAAGGGAGCGACCGCTATTTCAACCGCGAGCTGTCGTGGCTCGCCTTCAACCGCCGCGTGTTGGAAGAAGCGTGCAACACCGCGCATCCGCTCC
This sequence comes from Sphingomonas sp. UYP23, assembly GCF_054059235.1. Classification (NCBI taxonomy): domain Bacteria; kingdom Pseudomonadati; phylum Pseudomonadota; class Alphaproteobacteria; order Sphingomonadales; family Sphingomonadaceae; genus Sphingomonas; species Sphingomonas sp. UYP23. Next base: position 4,160,887 of record NZ_JBSSBX010000001.1, on the reverse strand, counting down.
TGGAGCGCGTGCGTTTCCTGTCGATCTCGGGGTCGAATCTCGACGAATTCTTCATGGTCCGCGTGGCGGGGCTCAAGGGCCAGCAGCTGCAGGACGTCGCGCGCCTGTCGAACGACGGGCTGACCTCGGGCCAGCAGCTCGCGGCGATCGTCGCCGAGGCCGATGCGCTGGTCACGAGCCAGCGCGATGTGTGGCGCGACCTGCGCCGCCAGCTCGCCGAAACCGGCATCGCGGTGCTCAGCTCGCGCACGATCGACGAGGCGCTGTCGGGCGAGGATCTCGCCTGGCTCGAGACGCAGTTCCGCGAGCAGCTTTTCCCGATCCTCACCCCGCAGGCGCTCGACCCGGCGCATCCCTTCCCGTTCATCCCCAACAAGGGGTTGGCGGTGATGTTCGACCTGGTGCGGATTGCCGACGACCAGCCGATCCGCGAACTCGTCATGATCCCCGCGCCGATGCCACGCTTCCTCCGCCTGCCGGGCGAGAAGGCGCGCTATATCGCGGTCGAATCGCTGGTGAAGCGGTTCGCCCCGCTCGTCTTCCCGGGCTACCGCGTGATCGGCGGCGCCGAGTTCCGCGTGTTGCGCGACAGCGATCTCGAGATCGAGGAAGAGGCCGAGGATCTCGTCCGCTACTTCGCCAATGCGATCAAGCGGCGGCGGCGTGGCCGCGTCATCCGGCTCGAGCTCGAGAGCGGGATGCCCAAGCGGCTCGGCTCGGTGCTGCGCGACGAACTCGGCGGGGCGGATTGCTTCGTCACCGAGAGCGGCGCGTTTCTCGGCGTCGGTGATCTCGAAGCGATCGTCGACGAGGATCGCCCCGATCTCAAATTCCCGCCCTTCTCGCCGCGCTTCCCCGAGCGGATCCGCGAATATGGCGGCGACTGTTTCGCCGCGATCAAGGCGAAGGACATCGTCGTCCACCACCCGTACGAGACGTTCGACGTGGTGCTCGCCTTCCTCAAGCAGGCCGCCGCCGACCCCGACGTCGTCGCGATCAAGCAGACGCTCTACCGCGCCGGCAAACAGCCGGCGGTCATCAACGCGCTGATCGCCGCCGCCGAGGCGGGCAAGTCGGTCACCGCGGTGGTCGAACTGAAGGCGCGCTTCGACGAAGAGCAGAATCTGCTCTGGGCCTCGGCGCTTGAACGCGCGGGCGTCCAGGTCGTCTATGGCTTCATCGACTGGAAGACCCACGCCAAGGTTTCGATGGTGGTGCGCCGCGAGAGCGGGCAGTACCGGACCTACTGCCATTTCGGCACGGGCAACTATCACCCGATCACCGCCAAAGTGTATACCGACCTCAGCTTCTTCACCGCCGATCCGCGGCTCGGGCTCGATGCCGCGCAGATGTTCAATTACATCACCGGGTACGTCGAACCCGAGAACATGGCGCTGATCAGCCTGTCCCCGCGCGACCTGCGACCGCGGCTGATGCGGCTGATCGATACCGAGATCGCCAACGCCAAGGCCGGTCGCCCCGCCGCGATCTGGGCGAAGATGAACTCGGTGGTCGATCCGGCGGTGATCGACAAGCTCTACGAAGCGAGCGATGCCGGCGTCCAGATCGACCTCATCATCCGCGGCATCTGCTGCCTCAAGCCCGGCGTTCCCGGTCTTTCCGAGAATATTCGCGTCAAGTCGGTGATCGGCCGCTTCCTCGAGCACAGCCGCATCTGGTGCTTCGGCAATGGCGGGATGCTGCCCAATGACGGCGCGCAAGTGTTCATTTCCTCGGCCGACTGGATGCAGCGCAATTTCGATCGCCGGATCGAGTATATGCTGCCGATCGAGAACAAGACCGTCCATCAGCAGATCCTCGACCAGGTGATGGTCGCCAATCTGATCGACAACGAACAGAGCTGGGAGTTGCAGGGCGACGGATCGTATGTCCGCACCCAGCCGGGCGACCGGCCGTTCAATCTGCATCGCTATTTCATGACCAACCCGTCGCTGTCGGGACGCGGCGCCTCGCTCGCCGCGAGCGGATCGGTGCCCAAGCTGTCGCTCAGAAGCCGGCGCTGAGCCGATGGCCACCACCGCTGATATGCCCGTCGCTCCATCCTTGGCGAAGGGCCGCGATCCCGTCTCCGACACCTGGCTAGAGCCGCGCACCGCGATCATCGACATCGGATCGAATTCGATCCGTCTCGTCGTCTATCAGGGTCCCGAGCGGCTTCCGGCGACGCTGTTCAACGAGAAGGTCATGGCTGGGCTGGGTCGCGGCATGGCCGAGACCGGTGCCATCGCCGAATCGGGGATCGCGGTCGCCAAGGACGCGCTCGCGCGCTTCGCGGCGGTGGCGCGAGAGATGGAGGTGACACAATTGCGCACCGTCGCGACCGCCGCGGTACGCGACGCATCGAACGGCAAGGTCCTGCTCGATGCCGCGCACGATCTCGGCCTCGACGTCGAGTTGTTGAGCGGCGAGCAGGAGGCGACGGGCGCTGGATACGGCGTGCTGTCGGCGATCCCGCGCGCCGACGGCATTGTCGGCGATCTCGGCGGCGGCAGCCTCGAACTGATCCGGATCTGCGGCGGCAAGGTCGGTGAGCGCGTGTCGTTTCCGCTCGGCGTGCTGCGCATCGGCGCGATCCGCGACAAGGGCCCGGGCGTATTGCAGCGCGAAGTTGCGCGCGCGCTCGATCGCGCGGGCTGGACGGGGAAGGGGGCAGGGCTCCCGCTCTATCTTGTCGGCGGATCGTGGCGTGCGCTGGCGCGGCTCGACATGCACCTCGCCAGCTATCCGCTCCCCGTGATCCACGAATATGCCATGTCGGCCGAGGCGATCGCGCGGATGGGGCGGACGATCAGTCACGTCAACAAGAGCTGGCTGCGCGCGATCCCCGGCCTGTCCGCAGCGCGCGCTGCAACGCTGAGCGACGCAACGACACTGCTCGTTGCGCTGCTCAAGCATATCGGCAGCGACACCACGGTCGTCTCGGCGTTCGGGCTGCGCGAGGGGCTGCTCTACGGGGCTCTCGAACCGGACGTCCGGGCGCAAGACCCGCTGATCGTCGCGACACGCGACGAAGGCCGGCGCCACGGCCGCTTCGCCGAGCATGGCGATCTGCTCGACCGCTGGATCGCGCCGCTGTTCACGCGCGACCGGCCCGAGATGGCACGGCTGCGGCTGGCGGCGTGCCTGCTCGCCGATGTCGGCTGGCGGGCCAATCCCGAATTCCGCGCCGAGCGCGGCGTCGAGGTCGCGCTCCACGGCAATTGGGTCGCCGTCGATGCCCGCGGTCGCGCGTTGATCGCGCAGGCGCTCCACACGAGTCTCGGCGGCGGGGTCAATACGCCGGCGCCGCTCGCGGTGCTCGCCGATCCGCTCGACTTGAAGCGGGCGGTGCATTGGGGGCTGGCGATGCGCCTTGGGCAGCGGATGAGCGGCGGGCTCGCCGGGCCACTGCAGCGCTCGTCGCTCGACGACGATGGCGAGACGGTGACCTTGAAGGTGAAGAGCAGCGACATTGCGCTGTACAGCGAGACGGTCGAACGGCGGCATGCCTCGCTGGCGGCAGCGCTGGGGCGCAAGGCGGTCATCGTCGAATAGGCGTGCGGAACCCACTCCGTCACCCCGGGCTCGTCCCGGAGTCATCCGGGATGCACACCCAGCAGCCGCACCTCGCGCGGCACGGTGGCCCCCGGCACAAGGCCGGGGTGACGGCGCGTGGCTAAACCCGCCGGCTGACCGAGTTAAACCGCGATATCCTCGGTCCGCGTCATCTTGAGCTTGCCGTTGACCACCGCAAACGCCAGCCGTCCCTCGACCAGATCGAGTGCATCGCGCCCGAACTGCTCGAACCGCCAACCCTGAAGGATCGACAGCCCTTCGCGCTGGCCTGCGGCAAGCGCGTCGAGGTCGTCGGTCCGCGCCAACAACCGCGCCGCGACGTCGATCTCCTTCGAGCGGATCTTGAGCAGCAGCTTGAGCAAATCGGCGACCAGCGCCCCATCCTTGCCCATCCCCGGCTTGCGGTCATCGCGCGACGGCAGTTCGTCGGCCGACATCGGCTCGGCATGCTCGAGCGCCGCCATCAGCCGCGCGCCGATATCGTTCTGCGCCCAGGTCGCCGAGAGCCCGCGCACCTTGGCGAGATCGGCCTGCCGCTTGGGCGCATGGCCCGCCAGATCGGCGATCGTCTCGTCCTTGACGATCCGCCCGCGCGGCAGATCCTTCCCGCGCGCCTCGATCTCGCGCCAGCGTGCGAGCGCTTTGAGGCGGCCGAGCACGTCAGGCTTGCGGCTCGGCACCTTGATCCGGCGCCACGCTTCCTCGGGATCGTTGGCGTAATTCTTCGGATCGCCGAGGCGCTCCATCTCCTGGTCGAGCCACGCGCCGCGGCCCGTCCGGCGGAGGCGCTCGAGCATCTTGGGGAAGATCTTGGCGAGATGCGTCACGTCGCCGATCGCATATTCGATCTGGCGCGCATCGAGCGGACGGCGGCTCCAGTCGGTGAAGCGCGCGCCCTTGTCGACCGTGATACCGAGCCATGCATCCACGAGGTTGGAGTAACCGACTTGCTCGCCTTGCCCCAGCGCCATCGCTGCGACCTGCGTGTCGAACAACGGATGCGGCGTCGTGCCGGTAAGGTTGTAGACGATTTCGAGATCCTGCCCGCCGGCATGGAAGACCTTCAGCACGTCCTCGTTATGGACCATCAACTGGAGCAGCGGGCTCATGTCGAGCCCCGGCGCGAGCGGGTCGATCGCCGCCGCTTCGTTCTCATCGGCGATCTGGATCAGGCAGAGCTCCGGCCAGAAGGTATTCTCGCGCATGAACTCGGTATCGATGCAGACGAAATCGGCTTGCGACATTCGGGCACAGAGATTGGCGAGGGTGGCACTGTCGGTGATGAGCGGATGGATATGCATCACCACCCCTTAGCGAGGCCCGCGCGCCTTGACAAAGGTGGGTTGTAGAGGGAAGCGCATCGACCATATTCGCCGTCGCCCCGGCGGAGGCCGGGGCCGTTACGTTGTCACGCATTGCGCTCCGATACACAGCGGCCCCGGCCTTCGCCGGGGCGACGAACATGAGAAGATCTATGCACGCTTATCGCACCCATACTTGCGCCCAGCTCCGCGCCGCGGACGTCGGCACCACGGTCAAGCTGTCGGGCTGGGTCCATCGCAAGCGCGATCACGGCAATCTGCTGTTCGTCGATCTGCGCGACCATTACGGCATCACCCAGATCGTCACCGACAGCGACAGCCCGGCGCACGCCGTGCTCGACAAGCTGCGCCCCGAGTCGGTCGTGACGATCACCGGCGACGTCGTCGCCCGCTCGGCCGAGACGGTGAACGCCAACCTGCCCTCGGGCGAAATCGAGATCCGTGCACGCGACGTCGTGGTCCAGTCGGTCGCGCACGAGCTGCCGATGCCGGTGTTTGGCGAGGCCGAGTACCCCGAGGAAATCCGCCTCAAGTATCGCTATCTCGATCTGCGCCGCGAGCGGCTTCATGCCAACGTCCTGCTGCGCTCGAATGTCATCTCGTCGCTGCGCCAGCGGATGATCGGGCAGGGGTTCACCGAATTCCAGACGCCGATCCTCACCGCGTCGAGCCCTGAAGGCGCGCGCGACTATCTCGTCCCGAGCCGCGTCCATCCCGGCAAGTTCTACGCGCTCCCGCAGGCACCGCAGATGTTCAAGCAGCTGCTGATGGTCGCCGGCTTCGACCGCTATTTCCAGATCGCGCCGTGCTTCCGCGACGAGGATGCGCGCGCCGACCGTTCGCCGGGTGAATTCTACCAGCTCGATTTCGAGATGAGCTACGTCACGCAGGACGACGTGTTCGCCGCGATCGAGCCCGTGCTCCATGGCGTGTTCGAGGAGTTCGCCAACTGGCAGGGCAAGGGCCGCTCCGTCTCGGCGCTGCCGTTCAAGCGCATCCCGTATCGTGAATCGATGCTCAAGTACGGCAACGACAAGCCCGACCTGCGCAACCCGCTGATCATCACCGACGTATCCGAGCACTTCAAGGGCTCGGGCTTCGGCCGCTTCGCGTCGATGGTCGAGGGCGGCGATGTCGTCCGCGCGATAGCCGCGCCGAACACGCACGAGAAGAGCCGCAAGTTCTTCGACGAGATGAACAGCTGGGCGCAGAGCGAAGGCTTCCCCGGCCTCGGCTATGCGACGCAGAAGGACGGCGTGTTCGGCGGCCCGATCGCCAACAACCACGGCCAGGACGGCATGAAGGCGATCGCCGAAGCGCTCGGCCTCGGCCCGAACGACGGCATCTTCTTTGCGGCCGGCAAGGCGGCGCAGGCCGCCAAGCTCGCCGGCCTCGCCCGCACGCGCGTTGCCGACCAGCTCGGCCTGATCGACGACAAGCGCTTCGAATTCTGCTGGATCGTCGATTTCCCGATGTTCGAATATGACGAGGACGCCAAGAAGGTCGATTTCAGCCACAACCCCTTCTCGATGCCGCAGGGCGAGATGGAAGCGCTCGAGACCAAGGATCCGCTCGACATTCTGGCCTATCAGTATGACATCGTCTGCAACGGCATCGAGCTGTCGTCGGGCGCGATCCGTAACCATCGCCCCGAGATCATGTACAAGGCGTTCGAGATCGCCGGCTATACCCAGGCCGATGTCGACACCAACTTCGCAGGCATGATCAATGCCTTCAAGTTCGGCGCCCCGCCGCACGGCGGGTCGGCACCTGGCGTCGATCGCATCGTCATGCTGCTCGCCGACGAGCCCAACATCCGCGAGGTCATCACCTTCCCGATGACGCAGAAGGCCGAGGATCTGATGATGGGTGCGCCTAATTTCGCGACGCCCAAGCAGCTCAAGGAACTCAACCTGCGCTCGACCGCGGGCGTAGCGACGGCCAAGCCGGCTGACGAAGCCGTTCGTCCCGCCTAACGCGCCTTAACGCCCTGTCGCGTGCGGGAGGGGCTGCCCTAAATCTCCCCTCCCGCTTGCGGGAGGGGCTGGGGGAGGGCATGTCATCCCCATGCCAGCTTCCCCGACATTCCCGCCCCTAACCCCTTTCGCGAGCAGGAGGGGGATATGAGCATCGATCTCTCCGACTACGAATCGGGCAAGTCCTACGACGGCGACTACGACGCCGATCTCGCCAAACTGCAAAAGCGGCTCGCGCATATCCAGGTCGCGCATATCGTCCACCGCAAGCGCGCGATCGTGCTGTTCGAGGGCTGGGACGCGGCGGGGAAGGGCGGCATCATCCAGCGGCTCTGCGCCGAGTGGGACCCACGCAACTTCGAAGTCTGGCCGATCAAGGCGCCGACCCAGGACGAGCTCGACCACCATTTCCTGTGGCGCTTCTGGCAGAAACTGCCGGCCTGCGGCGACATCGGGGTGTTCGATCGCAGCTGGTACGGCCGGGTGCTGGTCGAGCGGGTCGAGGGTTTCGCGAAAGACGCCGAGTGGAAGCGCGGCTATGACGAGATCAACGAATTCGAGGCGCAACAGGCGGATGCTGGCACGACGATCGTCAAGCTGTTCATCCATGTCTCGCAGAAGCAGCAGGACAAGCGCCTGGCGAACCGGCTCGATCATCCCTGGAAGCGCTGGAAGACCGGCGCCGAGGATTATCGCAACCGCGAGAAGCGGCCAGCATATCTCGAAGCGATGCACGACATGTTCAAGCGGACCGACACGCGCTGGGCGCCATGGACGGTGATCGACGGCAACGACAAGAAAGCCGGGCGCATTGCCGCGTTGACGGCCATCGCCGAGCAACTCGAGGCGCATATCGACATGACGCCCCCCGAGCTCGATCCCGAAGTCGAAGCGATCGCGCGAAAGGCGTTGGGGCTTTAGCGCCAAGGCCTGCGGCGGGTCAGATCCAGAGCAGGACGATCGGCACGATCGTGCCTGCGACGAGCATCGCGATCGAAACCCGCCGCATCGAACGGATCGACAGCGCGATCGCTATGCCGGTGAGGGTCGAAGCGCACAACGCGATCGACAGCAAAACGACGAAGATCTTAAGCGGCAGGGGCGAAGGGCGCTTCGGCCCGGCGCGCTCGGCCTCGCCGCGCGGCTTGCCTGCTTCGGCCTGCGGCTTGGGCTTCTCCGCGCGCGGCGGACGCGGCGGGCCCTGATCCTTGTGAACGCTCGCCAGCCAGACGATCCAGTTCGGCGGCGTGCCGCCATAGCCGCGCGCTTCCTGCAGCCGGAAGGTCTGCAACGCGCCGCTCACCGAGAACAGCAGGATCATCGGCGCAAAAAACAGGCCCAGATAATGGTGATAGCGGCGCAAGGTCCGCAGCGTGTTGGGTCTCATGCGATGTGCGCTACGCGAACGTAACGACTCGGGCAATTGTGTACCTTACGCAGGTGCGAAATTGCCCGTGTCGTCCATCACGTGCAGCACCCCATCGGCAATCGCGAAATAGGCGCCGCGCAGCCGCAGCGCGCCGGCCGCCTCGGCCTCGCGGATATTGGGGAAGCTGCGCAGATTGGCGATGCTGACGCGGACCGTTTCGAGTTCCATCTCGCGAATCGCGGCAGGGCCCGTGCCGTGTTCGGCGACGATCCGGTCACGCGCCGTATCGAGCATGTCGATCCAATGCGCGATGAAGCCGCCTTCACCTGGCGCCTTGCCCTCGAACGCGCGCGTCAGCGCCGCATGGACGCCGCCGCACGAGCCGTGGCCCATCACCACGATCTCGCCGACCTTGAGCTGGCTCACCGCGAATTCGAGCGCCGCCGAGACACCATGGCGCGACCCGTCGAGCTCGAATGGGGGCACCAGATTGGCGACGTTGCGGACGACGAAGATCTCGCCCGGCGACGTATCGAACACTTGGGCTGGATCGACTCGACTGTCCGAGCAGGCGATCACCATCACCTTCGGGCTCTGCCCCTCGGCCAGTTCCGCCCAGCGATCGCGCTGGCGGACATAGTCGGAAACGCGGAAGCGGCGATAGCCGCCGATGAGATCGCTGAAATCGGTCATGCAGCGCTTTTATCGGATAAGAAGAGGGGGTGGCAAGCGGCGACGCCAATCGCTATCTGCACAGCCATGAACGAGATGTCCCCGCTCGCCCGTCCGCCCCGCGAACGCAAGCCCGACTGGCTCCGCGTCAAGGCACCGACCTCGGCCGGCTTCGCCGCGACCCGCGAACTGATGCGCTCGAAGAGCCTGACGACGGTGTGCGAGGAGGCGGCTTGCCCCAACATCGGCGAATGTTGGAGCAAGAAACATGCGACGGTGATGATCCTCGGCGACACCTGCACGCGCGCCTGCGCGTTCTGCAACGTCAAGACGGGGATGCCTCGCGCGGTCGATCGACTCGAGCCGCAAAACGTCGCCGATGCGGCGGCGCAGATGGGCTTGCAGCATATCGTCGTAACTTCGGTCGATCGGGACGATCTGCCCGACGGCGGTGCGTCGCAATTCGTCAAGGTGATCCAGGCGTTGCGCGCCACGACACCGAACACGAGCATCGAGATCCTCACCCCAGATTTCCGCAACAAGGCGCAGGCCGCGATCGAGTCGATCGTCGAGGCGGGGCCGGACGTCTACAACCACAATCTCGAGACCGTGCCGCGGCTCTACACCACGATTCGCCCTGGTGCGCGCTACTACGCGTCGCTGCGGCTGCTCGAGAGCGTCAAGCGCCATAATCCGCGGATCTTCACTAAGTCGGGCGTGATGCTCGGGCTCGGCGAGGAGCGGCTTGAAGTGCATCAGGTGATGGATGACATGCGTAGCGCCGAGATCGACTTCCTGACGATGGGACAATATCTTCAGCCGACGCCGCGCCACGCCAAGGTGCTCGATTTCGTCACGCCGGCGGCGTTCGACGCCTATGCCGCGATTGCACGTGCCAAGGGCTTCCTCCTCGTCGCGAGTTCGCCGCTGACGCGCTCGAGCTATCACGCCGGAGACGATTTCGCCCGCCTGCGTGCGGCGCGAGAGGCGAAGCTCGCGGTCCGGTAATGCCGCGCCATTCCGAAACGCGGCGATTGCCCTACAGCCCCGAGCAGATGTTCGATCTGGTCGCCGATGTCGGCCGATACGCCGAATTCCTGCCCTGGGTCTCGGCGATTCGCGTCCGCTCGAGCAGCGCGACCGAACTGACCGCCGACATGATCGTCGGGTTCAAGGGGCTGCGCGAGACCTTTACGTCAAAGGTCGACAAGGAGCGCCCGAATCGCATCCATGTCGAGTATCTCGACGGACCGCTCAAATATCTGCGCAACGACTGGGTGTTCCGCCCCGACGGGACGGGCTGCGCGGTCGATTTCACGGTCGACTTCGCGTTCAAGAACCGCGTGTTCGAGATGCTCGCAGGCCAGGTGTTCGGCACCGCGCTTCGGAAGATGATCGGTGCGTTCGAGGAGCGCGCCGCAGTGCTTTACGCCGCGCCTTCGACTTCCGGCGGCAGCAGCAGCTCGAGCGCACACAGCGCCGCCTGAAGCCGGACGCCACCGCGGCCGAGATCGCCGAAATCCTTGCGATCCGCGACGACATGCCCCGGATCGGCTCCACGCTCGGCGCGCGCAAAGACGACCGTGCCGACCGGCTTCTTCTCGGTCCCGCCGCCGGGCCCCGCCACTCCGGTGATCGCCACCGCCACGTCCGCACCGCTTGCCTCGAGCGCGCCCTGCGCCATGCTCCACGCGGTCGCCACCGACACCGCGCCGAACGTCTCGAGCACATCGGCGCTAACGTTGAGCATCTCGAGCTTGGCGTCGTTCGAATAGGTCACGAAGCCACTCTCGAACATTTCGGAAGACCCCGGAATCTCGGTCAGCGCCGCGGCGACCAGGCCACCGGTGCAGCTTTCGGCCAGCGCGATACGGCGTCCGGCCGCAAGGTTGGCTGCGACCACCTTGCGCGCCGCCGCGACCAGTTCGGCCGGAAGGATGGTGTCGCGCTTATCCATGAGTCGGGCAGATCGTGAAAGGCGCGCGCTTCTTCGAATAGTCGCTGCCCAGCAGGAACAGCTGAACCACAAGGGCTGCGGTATTGCCGACCGGCAGCGGCGCCAGCAGGCCGGTGATCCGGTCGATCCGCGGGCAATCGCCCGGCTTGAGATCCTTGACGACCAACGGACCCAGCAAGCTGCTCACCAGCGGGCGGATCACGTCGGGGTCCATCCCGCGCAACTGTTCGCCGCCGAGCTTGCCGATCGCGGGCTTCGCTGCGTTCCACGCCGAATCGCCATCGACCCGGTAGCGCGCGACCAAGGCAGGGAGCCCAGCCCGCAATGTCGCGGTCGGCGGCAGAGTGCTTGCACAGGCCTTGCCGACCGCATCGAGCACGTCGGGCAGCGCGACCAGCACGAGCGATTGCCCCTCTTGCTCGGTCAGGCACGGCAGGTCGGCCGGCGCGGCCTGCGCGGCGACCGTTGCGGTCGCCCCGAACCATAATGCTGCGAGTGTCGTCAGCCGCTTCATCGCTTGCCCCCCGGAACCCGGACCGTCGCCGCCGCCTGCGCGGCTATGCCCTCGCCGCGCCCGGTAAAGCCGAGCCGCTCGGTCGTCGTCGCCTTGATGCTGACCTGATCCGCGTCGAGCTGCAAGAGGTCTGCGATCCGGTCACGCATCGCGGCGCGGTGCGGGCCGATCTTGGGCTCTTCGCACATCAGCGTGAGATCGACGAAATCGATGATCCCGCCGCGCTCGGTGATGAGCGAAGCCGCGTGCTGCAGGAACTGCGCCGAGTCGGCCCCGCGCCATTGCGGGTCGCTCGGCGGGAAGTGCGTGCCGATATCGCCCGCCGCGATCGTGCCCAGCAATGCATCGGTGATCGCGTGCAGCGCGACGTCCGCATCGCTATGCCCCGACAACCCCTTGTCGTGCGGGATCAGGACGCCGCCGAGCCAGAGCTCCTCGCCGACTTCGAGGCGATGGACGTCGAACCCCGTCGCCATGCGCGTGCGCAGCGTTGTGGCGAGACGTTCCTCGGCGGCGGCGAAATCGGCGGGGTGGGTGATCTTTTCGAGCATGGGATCTCCTGCGACCAAGGCGACGCGTCCCCCGGCGGCGCGCACCATCTGCGCGTCGTCGGTCGGTTCGTGGCCCGCTTCGTCATTTGGCCAGCCGCGATGCGCGGCGAGGGCGGTGGAAAAGGCAAAGGCTTGCGGCGTCTGGATACGATGCAGCGAGTCGCGCGACACGGTCTCGCCGAGATCGGTCTCGCCCTTGGCGAGCGTATCGGCGACGGGGAGGGCGGGGACGGCACCGTCATGGTCGTCTAGAGCGGATAGGAGACGGTCGATGACGGCGGCGGTGAGGAACGGGCGGGCCGCGTCGTGGATCAGCACGCGCTCAACCCCATTCGTCGCCCCGGCGGAGGCCGGGACCGCCATGGGGCCGGCGTCTCCCGCGGAAACGGGGCGGCCCCGGCCTTCGGCGGGGCGACGATCCTGGGCCAGCGCTGCCAGCCCGGCCAGCACGGACAGCCGTCGCGTCGCGCCACCAATCACATATTCGACGTCACCGACCGCGTCGCGCAGCGCCGCTTCCTGACCCGCACCGATCACCACGATCACCCGATCGATCGCCGGGTGCGCACAAAGGGCGGCATAAGAATGCGCCAAAACGGCCTTGCCGCCGAGCGGCGCATATTGCTTGGGAATGCGGCTGCCCGAGCGCACGCCGGTTCCGGCGGCGACGATCAACGCGCCAGTGCGGGGGTTCGTCATGCGATGAGCGCCTAGCCCAAGCCGAAGCGCCCCGCCAGCCCAGCCGCACATGCTTGCCGGTTCCCGCGCTTTCCCCTATAGGCTGCCCGTTTTTCAGGCAGACTCTTCCAGTGACTTCGCGCACCCTCGCCCCGCTTCAGATTGGCCCCGTGACGATCGCCTCGCCGGTGATTCTCGCACCGATGACGGGCGTCACCGACATGCCGTTCCGCACGCTGGTGCGGCGCTACGGCTCGGGGCTTAACGTCACCGAGATGGTGGCGAGCCAGGCGGCGATCCGCGAGACGCGCCAGTCACTCCAAAAGGCTGCCTGGGCGCCGATCGAGGATCCGGTCTCGATGCAGCTCGTCGGTTGCACGCCGTATGAAATGGGCGAGGCGGCCAAGCTCAGCGAGGATCGCGGCGCTGCGATCATCGACATCAACATGGGCTGCCCGGTGCGCAAGGTCACCAATGGCGATGCCGGCTCGGCGCTGATGCGCGATCTCGACACCGCGGGCGCAATCATCAAGGGCGTGGTCGACGCGGTCAGCGTGCCAGTCACGCTGAAAATGCGGATGGGCTGGGACCATGCGAGCCTCAATGCGCCAGAACTCGCGCAGATCGCGCAGGATCTCGGCGTAAAGCTCGTCACCGTCCACGGTCGCACGCGCAACCAGATGTACAAGGGCAGTGCCGATTGGGCGTTCATCCGCTCGGTCAAGGACGCGGTCAGCATCCCGGTGATCGCCAACGGCGACATCAATTCGATCGAGGATGCCGAGGCGGCGCTCGACCAGTCGGGCGCCGATGGCATCATGATCGGTCGCGGCTCCTACGGTCGCCCGTGGCTGCTCGGGCAGGTGATGGAGTGGTTCGCCACCGGCCGCCGCGTCGAAGATCCCTCGATCGAGGAGCAGTATCGCGTGATCGCCGAGCATTATGAAGCGATGCTCAGTCATTACGGCAACGAGACCGGGGTAAATATGGCCCGCAAGCACATCGGCTGGTACACGCGTGGCCTTCACGGCTCGGCCGAGTTTCGCAACAAGGTCAACCAGATCCCCGACCCCAAGGCGGTGCAGGCGATGCTCGCCGAGTTCTACGCGCCTTGGTGCAGCCGCGCCGCCGCGTGAAGGCGATCGGGGGGCCAGGGTTCGCCGAGCTCTTCGCGGCGCTGCCGGTGGCGGTGCTGGTCGTTGACGATGGCGGATGCATCGTCTTCGCCAATGCCGAGTGCGAAACGCTGCTCAACCTGTCGGAACGCGCGATGCTCGGGCATCCGCTCGTCTCGATCATGACGCCGCCCAGCCAGCCGAACGCGCGCGACAATCACGGCCTCGCCGCGTTCGATACCGAGATCGCGCTCAAGCGCGGCGCCACCATCCGTGTTGATTATATCGAGACGCGTGTCGCCGATCATCCCGGCTGGCATACGATCACGCTGCACCACGCCGCGACCTCGCGCCGCATGGGCCATAGCGCAGATCGCGCCGCGGCCGCGCGCGCCGCGATCGGCGCTGCGGCGATGCTCGCGCACGAGATCAAGAACCCGCTCTCGGGGATCCGCGGCGCGGCGCAATTGCTGTCAAAGGGGAAGGGGGCCGAGGAGCTCACCACGCTGATCACGACCGAAGTCGACCGCATCGCTGCGTTGATCGACCGGATGCAGGATTTCACCGATACGCGTCCGCTCAAGCTCGCGCCTGAGAACATCTATCCTTTGCTCGGCCATGCACGCCGCGTCGCGCTCGCCGGCTTCGCACGGCATGTGACGATCGAGGAGCGCTTCGATCCGTCGCTGCCGACCGTTCAGATCGACCGCGACGCGACGCTGCAGGTCGTGCTCAATTTGCTCAAGAATGCCAGCGAAGCGACGCGCGAGCAGGCCGATGCGCGCATCACGCTCGCCACTGCCTATCGCCACGGCATGGCGGTCGCGCCTGCGCCGGGCAAGCCGCGGCGGCCGCTGCCGATCGAGATCTGCGTGATCGACAATGGTCCCGGGCCGCCCGCCGACATTGCCGAACATCTGTTCGACCCGTTCATTTCGGGCAAGCCCGAGGGGCAGGGGCTCGGCCTCGCGCTCGTCGACAAGCTCGTCCGCGACATGGGCGGGATCATCCAGTTCGCGCGCGAAGGAGCCCCGCCGATGACCGTCTTCCGTATCATGCTCCCACGGGGTGACGCATGAGTCGCACCGGCAGAATCCTCGTACTCGACGATGATGCTGCGATCCGCACTGTCGTCGGGCAGGCGTTGAAGCGCGACGGCCACCGCGTGCTGACCGCCGCGACGATCGCCGAGGCCGAGGTCCAGCTTGCGACCGCCTTGCCCGACGTCTTGATCAGCGACGTCAAGCTGCCCGACGGCAATGGGCTCGACCTGGTCGATCGCGTTGTGCGCGCGCATCCCGGGCTCCCGGTGATCGTGCTATCGGCGCAGAACACGCTGACGACCGCCGTGCGCTCAACCGAGGTCGGCGCGTTCGATTATCTGCCCAAGCCGTTCGATCTCGATGCGCTCTCGCGGACCGTCCAGAGCGCGCTCGCGCGCGGGTCGGGGGGCATCGCTGAGCCGATCGAAGCCGAGGACCGCGCGCTGCCGCTGATCGGGCGCTCACCCGCGATGCAGGACGTCTATCGCATCATCGCGCGCGTCGTGTCGAACGACCTCACCGTGCTCGTCTCGGGCGAATCGGGCACCGGCAAGGAACTGGTCGCCCGCGCGATCCACGACCTCGGCCCGCGCCGTCGCTCGCCCTTCCTCGCGCTCAACATGGCGGCGATCCCGCGCGAACTGATCGAGGCCGAGCTGTTCGGTCACGAACGCGGCGCCTTCACCGGCGCGCAGGCACGCTCGGCCGGGCGCTTCGAGCAGGCCGCGGGGGGCACGCTGTTCCTCGACGAAATCGGCGACATGCCGATGGAAGCGCAGACGCGGCTGCTGCGCGTGCTGCAATCGGGCGAGTTCACCACGGTCGGCGGGGCGCGGACGATCCGCGCCGACGTCCGCATCGTCGCAGCGACCAATCGCGAGCTCGCACAGCTCGTCGCGACCGGCCAGTTCCGTGAGGATCTATTCTACCGCCTCAATGTCGTCCCGGTGATGCTCCCCGCATTGCGCGCCCGGCGACAGGACATCGCCTTGCTCGCACGGCACTTCCTCGACCGCGCGGCCGAGGACGGGCTGCCGCGCAAGCAGCTCGACTCGGATGCGATCGCGGTGCTCGAAGCCTATGACTGGCCCGGCAACGTCCGCGAGCTCGAGAACATGATGCGTCGCGTCGCGGTGCTCGCACGCGACGAGCGGATCGACGCGGGCGAGATCCGCGCGATGCTCGGCGGCGCCATGCCAGCGGTTGCGGTGGTCGGAGACGCCGGGATCGACGCGGCGATCCGAGCGCGCATCGAGCGACTCGCGATCGAGGAACCCGCCGCGCTCGACGATGGGACGCTCTACGATCGGATCATCGCCGAGGTCGAACGTCCGTTGATCGAGACGCTGCTCGCGCGCCATGGCCAGAATCAGCTGCGGACCGCGCGTGCGCTCGGGATCAATCGCAACACGCTGCGAAAGCGCCTGGACGTACTTGGAATCGATCCCTGAACGAGCCGCCGGGACGCTCGATGGGTGTTGAAGTGCGACAAATACCCGAATTGTGTGTTTTCCTTGCAACGCAACCGTTGTAGCAATGTCACGATGAGCGAAGCTTCGGCCTCTCCTGTGCCTCTCCCGGCCGCGCGGTCGTGGATCAGCGTGACGCCAGCGCTCGAGCTTTCGGTCGTCGCCGGCGCGGTCGCGATCGCGGTGGCGAGCTATTTCGTGATCGCGAGCGGGGCTGCGTCGCAGAGCCTGCTCAGCCCCGGCGTGGTCGCGCTGCTGCTCGTATCCAATCTGCTGCCCGGCGTCGCCTTGCTCGTCCTGCTCGGCCGCCGCGTCGCGATGCGGCGCGCCGCGCGCTCGCCGATCGGCGGGCGCGGGCGGCTCCACGTCCGGCTGGTCGCGATCTTCTCGATGGTCGCCGCCGTGCCCACCTTGCTCGTCGTGATCTTCGCCTCGTTGCTGTTCCAGTACGGCGTTCAATTCTGGTATTCCGACCAGGCGCGCGACATGATCGAGAACGCGACGGGCGTCGCGAAGACATCGTATCAGCAGATGCTCAAGCGCTGGCAGCAAGCAACCGTGACCGCGGCGCAGGATATTGCCGGTTATCCCGAGTTCAAGTCGGGCTCGCCAGCGTTCGAAAACATATTCTTTTACCAGATTTACTTCCGTAGCCTGTCGGACGGTTTCATCTTTTCCGCCAGTCCCCGGAACGACATCCAGCCGATCTACGCGATCAACCCTGACAAGCTCGATTTGCGTAACGAGATCACGGTTACCGATCTCAACCGGGTACGGAGCGGGACGCCGAGCGTGACGACCGTCAAGGGCAATCGCATCGAGACACTTACCGCGATACCCGGGACAACCGACCAGTATTTCCTGAGCGTTGCAATCTCTGACGTCAAAGTCATGGAAGAGCAGTCGCGCCGCAGCACCGAAGTGTTGTCGACCTACCGCGATCTGCTGGTCAAGGCGCGGTCGCTGCAGTTGAAATTCAACGCCGCGCTGCTCGCCATTTCGCTGCTGATCGTCGCGATCGCGGTGTGGATTGCGCTCGCCGTGGCCGATCGCCTCGTCCGCCCGGTCGGCGAACTCGTCGCAGCCGCACATCGCGTCGCGGCGGGCGATCTCGGCGCGCGCGTCCCGACACCGACGACCGATGACGAAGTCGGAACGCTCGCCAACGCCTTTAACGGCATGACCAGCCGCCTCCAGACGCAGAACAGCGCGCTCGAGAGCCGCCGTGCGCTGATCGAGGCGGTGATGTCGGGGGTGACCGCGGGCGTCATCTCGGTTGCGCCCGACGGCACGATCCGGCTGATCAACCGCTCGGCGATCACCCTGCTCGAGAGCGTCGAGGAGACGCTCGCGGGCAAGCCGCTGAGCCTGATCTCGCCCGAACTCGCAGCGCTCGTCGAGGGCAAGGAGCGCGAGGCGATCGTCGAACTCGGCGCGGGCGGCGGGGAGGCGCGCACGCTCGCGGTCAAGGTGACGCGCGCGGCGGAGGGCCCGATCCTGACCTTCGACGACATCACCGGGCAATTGCTCGACCAGCGCCGCGCCGCCTGGTCCGATGTCGCGCGCCGCATCGCGCACGAGATCAAGAACCCGCTGACCCCGATTCAGCTCGCCGCCGAGCGCCTCCAGCGGCGCTATGGCAAGCAGATCGACCCCGAGGACACCACCTTCGCCCGCCTGACCGAGACGATCATCCGCCAGGTCGGCGATCTGCGCCGGATGGTCGACGAATTCTCCTCGTTCGCGCGGATGCCGAAACCCGTGTTCCGCGAGGAATCGCTCGTCGATCTCGCGCGCCAGACGATGTTCCTCCACGAAGTCGCGCATCCCGGCATCGTCTTCACGCTGACGCATGACGATCCCGGCCCAAGCCTGGTGTGCGACCGCCGCCAGATTGGCCAGGCGCTGACCAACATCGTCAAGAACGCTGTCGAAGCGGTCGAGGCGCATACCGACGCGTCCTCCGCCGAGATCGCGATGACGCTGAGCGAAGGTGAGGGGCGTACCACGCTGACCGTCGCCGATACCGGCATCGGCCTGCCCGCCAATCGCGACCGTATCGTCGAGCCCTATGTCACCACGCGCGCGCGTGGCACCGGGCTCGGCCTCGCCATCGTCAAGAAGATCGTTGAGGAGCATTGCGGCACGATCGCGTTTGCCGACCGCCCCGGGGGGGGCACGATCGTCACCGTGCGTTTCGACACGGCGATGCTCGCCACTCTCGACCAGGGTGATGGAGGCGATGGGGGCATCGCCGCCACGCCCGTTCCCGCCCTTTTGCAGAACCGGACCTGAGCCATGCCCCTCGACATCCTCGTCGTCGATGACGAACGCGACATCCGAGACCTCGTAGCCGGCGTCCTCGAAGACGAAGGCTATGGCGCGCGTGTGGCCGCCGACAGCGACTCCGCGCTCGAGGCGATCTCGGTGCGGCGCCCGTCGCTCGTGCTGCTCGACGTCTGGCTCCACGGCTCGCGGCTCGACGGGCTCGAACTGCTCGACGAGATCAAGCGGCGCGATCCGTCGATCCCGGTGCTGATGATTTCAGGGCACGGCAATCTCGACACCGCGGTCGCCGCGATCCGCCGCGGCGCCGCCGATTTCATCGAAAAGCCGTTCGAGGCCGAGCGGCTGCTGCTGATGGTCGCGCGCGCAACCGAGACCGAGAGCCTGCGTCGCGAGATCGCGTCTCTCCGCGAATCGGTCGGCCAGAATAACGATCTCACCGGCAATTCCGGGGCGATCAACGGCGTCCGCGCGACCTTGAAGCGTGTCGCCGCAACGGGCAGTCGCGTGCTGATCATGGGCTCGGCCGGCGTCGGCAAGGAAGTCGCCGCGCGGCTGCTCCACGGCTGGAGCCAGCGCGCCAATGCGCCGTTTGTCATCGTCAATGCAGCCCGGATGACGCCCGAACGCGTCGAGGAGGAGCTGTTCGGTGCCGAGGAAGCGGGGCAGCTCGTGCGCTCGGGGCTGCTCGAACAGGCGCATGGCGGGACGCTGTTCCTCGACGAGATCGCCGACATGCCGCTCGCCACGCAAGGCCGCATCCTACGTGTCCTGACCGACCAGAGCTTCAGCCGCGTCGGCGGGCAGCGCATCGTCAAGGTCGACGTCCGCGTCGTCTCGGCAACCGCGCGAGACCTCACGCACGAGATCGCCGAGGGGCGCTTCCGCGAGGATCTCTATTATCGCCTCAACGTCGTGCCCGTCGCGATCCCCGGTCTCGCCGAGCGCCGCGAGGACATCCCCGCGCTGATCGACCATTTCATGGCGCATTACGCCTCGGAACGCCGCGTGCCGACCCCCGAGGTCGCGCCCGACGCAATGGTCGCGCTGCAATCGTACGAATGGCCGGGCAATGTCCGCCAGCTCCGCAACGTGGTCGAACGCACGATCATCATGGCGCCGGGCGACCGGATCGGACGGATCGACCTCGACATGCTGCCCGCCGATATCCTCGGCGATCCGGGCGAACTCGGCGGGAGCGGCACGGCGATCATGGGCTCGCCGCTGCGCGAGGCGCGCGAGACCTTCGAGCGCGAGTATTTGCGCGTGCAGATCCGGCGTTTCTCGGGAAATATCTCCCGGACGGCGAACTTCATCGGGATGGAGCGGTCGGCGCTGCACCGGAAGCTGAAGCTGCTGGGGATTACCGAGGTGCGGGAGGACTGAGAGGGGGGAGGGGCGGGTCCAGGTACCGCGTTCTGGTTTCGCTCCACTAGGCGGTGAGAATCGTGCGGCCGGTAGCGACCAGTTGCGGACATTCGCGTTCCGAGTAGATTGCCTACGAGTTAGGAGAATACGGTGCGCTGGCTTGTGATATTGATATTCTGATCGAGTTGTGGATCGCCTCAACACGATCGGAAAAGCTGGAAATCGATTCCAGCGTCAACATCACCATATCAAGCGACGCTTACCGAAGACGATTATAATCTCGGAGAAAGCAACCAGTTCAGCCTGCGTATCGACGCCCAACCCGCAAACGGTGACAACGGCTCGTTCTATGAGGGGCCGCTCGAAGCTGGAGGCGCTATACATTCTCTTAGACCGAAGCTTGTATGGACATCCCCGACAGAACTGCTGGTAACTGTCCACACTGCGGAACTCGCAGGTCAAACGATCAGACGTTTGGGAGGCAATGGAAGGCCGAGAGGCTCGGTCACGATACGATACGTCGCGGATGGACCGTCCAAAGATTAATGGCTGCTTCCCACCAACTATCGCCGTTCGAGCGCCGCCAGCGCGATCACCCGTCGCAAAAGCCGACCGGCAGCTATTGGGCGAAAAAGGGGTCGGGCAGAAATCGACTAATAGCGATCGCCCCGAGAAGCGGTTACGACCGAGGGATGAACATCGACGCCCCCTGTACGCCAATGTCGGAGAAGCCGAGATGATCTGGGTCTGGACAGCCGTAGGTTTGGTCGCGGCCTGCTACTGCATTGCGACTGGTTTCGCTTACTTGAAGCAAAAGCGTTACGTTCGCGGCGCGTTGGGGATCATTAGCGGCGTGCTTCTGCTGTTTGTGCCGGTATCCGGCCAAACGAGCGCGGTAAAGATCGACCTGCCAGCATAGATTTATAAGACCCAATCGCCATCTGCGGGGGGCGGTCGACGGCAGCTCCCCACCCAGAAGCAGACATCCTAAACTTCGTCGCCCCGGCGCAGGCCGGGGCCATTGAATGGCTGGGCGCGCGGCCGGTCCAAAACGTGGCGGCCCCGGCCTCCGCCGGGGCGACGGTCGTGGGCGATGGCGGCAATCCACCGAATTTGGTCAGTCGGGCAATTCTGTCCTACAAACCGAAAATGTGATAGTGTTACCTCCGATGCTCGATAGTTCCCTATCTTGATCAAACACCGAGAGGGATATTCCGACGAAAAAACTTCCGACCAGCGAGATTCCGAAAAATCCCGGCGATGGTGAGACTTTTGTGCGACTTTCCTACGCCGCCAGCAACTGGCAACGCCGTGCAAGCCGCGGTCGATCGAACGCCGCCAACGCGAGCCCGATCCCTTTCTAACCCCCACCCGCTGGACGAACCGCCCCCGGCACCCTAAATCACCCTCAGCGTCAATCAGGCGCACTTCGACGCCGGAACCGGCGCACTGCGGGAACCACCCGCCAAAAACATAGGATCGACCGATGGCCGACAAGCAAACCTCGCTGCAAGACCTGTTCCTCAATGCGCTGCGCCGCACCAAGACCCCGATCACGATGTTCCTCGTCAAGGGCGTCAAGCTCCAGGGAATCGTTACCTGGTTCGACAATTTCTCGGTGCTGCTCCGCCGCGACGGCCAGTCGCAGCTGATCTACAAGCACGCCATTTCGACGATCATGCCGTCGAACAGCGTTGACATTGATGCGATCGTGAACGCCGTCGGCGAAGCGCAGCGCAAGCAGCCGCTGCTGCAGGAAATTTTCCTCAACGCGGTCCGCAAGTCCGAGGACAACGTCACGATGTTCCTCGTCAACGGGGTGATGCTGCAGGGGCAGATCGCGGCGTTCGACCTGTTCTGCATGCTGCTCCAGCGCGATGGCATGGCGCAGCTCGTCTACAAGCATGCGGTCTCGACGATCCAGCCCGCGCACCCCCTCAATTTGGCTGATGAAACAGCAGGTTCGGACGAAGATTGACCACAGGTTTCGAACGTGACCGCGACGACGTAGCGCGCGGTGCAAAGGCGGTCGTCGTCTATCCCGATACCGGTGCGTCTACGCGCGACGCCGAGGCACGGCTGGCGGAAACTGCCGGTCTCGCCATGGCGATCCATGTCGAGGTGGTCGATCGCGTCGCGATCAAGGTCCGCACGCTCCAGCCTTCGACGCTGATCGGCAAGGGCCAGCTCGAGGCGCTCGCCGCGACGGTGCGGATGGGCGAGGCGGAACTCGTCGTCTTCGACGCGAACCTTACGCCGGTTCAGCAGCGCAACCTCGAAAAGGCGCTGTCGGCCAAGGTGATCGACCGTACCGGGCTGATCCTCGAGATCTTCGGCGAGCGCGCCGCGACCGCCGAAGGGCGGCTGCAAGTCGAGCTCGCGCATCTTGATTATCAGGCCGGTCGCCTCGTGCGCAGCTGGACCCACTTGGAACGCCAGCGCGGCGGCTTCGGCTTCCTCGGCGGCCCGGGCGAGACGCAGATCGAGGCCGACAGGCGCTTGATCCGCGACCGCATGGCGCGATTGAAGAAAGAACTTGAGCAAGTCTCGCGCACCCGCGGCCTGCACCGCGACCGGCGCCAGCGCGCGCCGTGGCCGGTGATTGCCTTGGTCGGCTACACCAACGCCGGAAAGTCCACGCTATTCAACCGCATGACCGGCGCCGACGTCATGGCGGAGGATCTGCTCTTCGCGACGCTCGACCCGACGCTCCGCCAGATCGCGCTGCCGGGGATCGACAAGGCGATCCTGTCGGATACGGTCGGGTTCGTTTCCGAACTCCCGACTCAGCTCGTTGCGGCGTTCAAGGCGACGCTCGAAGAAGTGGTGTCGGCCGATCTGCTGATCCACGTCCGCGACATCGCGCATCCCGATACGCTGGTGCAGCGCGACGACGTCGAGACGGTGCTGCGCGACATCGGCGTCGATACGTCGGTCCCGCGGATCGAGGCGTGGAACAAGCTCGACTTGCTCGACGCGGATGAACGCGCCGAATGGCTCGGCGAGGCCGCACGGCGCGACGATGTCGTCGCGATCTCGGCGCTGAGCGGGGAAGGGGTGGCGCATCTGCTCGACACTGTCGCCGCGCTGCTGACCGCGACGCATCGGCGCTACACGATCCTGCTCGAGGCCGGAGATGGGGCGGGCGCAGCGTGGCTGCACGCGCATGGTGAGGTGCTGAGCCAAACGGTCGAGGGCGAGCAGGCGATCTACGAAGTCCGGATGGCCGAGCGCGACTATGAGCGCTTTGCTCAACGCTGACGGGGTCGATCCCGAACTGCTCGCGGGCTGGGTCGCAGCGCGGTCGATCGCGCGCGGCGTGGCGGCGCCGGTCGCCGATCATGGCGGCTGGCGCGTCGATACGCGCAGCGATGTCGAATATTGCCGCTACATCTTCGTGCGCGGCGACGCGGCGATCGCCACACTTGCGCACTCCATCCACCAACCTCGAATTCTTATCAAAGCGTGTGTAGAAGAGGCGGCATTAATAGCGCTTTTGCCCGACTTATGGGCGTTGCAGGATCGCGCCTGGGTCATGACAAGTCTCGCCGAACCGCCGGCGCGGCGCTTGGCGGAGGGGTATACACTTGCGGTCGAGCATGAGAACCGCGTCATCGCAGTTACCGTCACGGCCGCCGACGGATCGCTCGCCGCGAGCGGCTATGCGGTCGAGATCGACGGCGTGTTCGCCTATGATCGGATCCGCACCAGTGCCGATCACCAGCGCCGCGGGCTCGGCCATGCGGTGATGAGTACGCTCCACGCGCAGCGTCGCTCCGTTGCATCGCGCGAGATCCTCGTCGCGACCGACGAGGGAAGGGCGCTTTACACAGCGCTCGGCTGGAGCGTGCAGAGCGCCTATGCGAGCGCGCTCAGCCCGCCGGCGTCTTGATCGCCTGCCACAGGGCCTCCTTGTCTTCGAGCGAAAGCGCGGTGAATCCGTCGCCGGCCGCGGCCTCCATCGCGGTGAAGCGCCGCTCGAACTTGGCATTACCGCGGCGCAGCGCCGCCTCGGGATCGACGCCGAGCTTGCGCGCCCAATTCACCACCGAGAATAGCAGGTCGCCGATCTCGTCCTCGCGCTCGTCCTGCGTCGCCGCGGCATCGACTTCGGCGATCTCCTCGTGGATCTTCGCCCGCGAGCCAGCTGCATCGGGCCAGTCGAACCCGGTCCGCGCCGCGCGCTTCTGCAGCTTTTCCGCGCGAAGCAAGGCGGGCAGGCCGGCGGCGACGCCGTCGAGCGCTCCGCCCGCGCCCTTCGCGGCGCGTTCCTCGGCCTTGATCTGTTCCCAGCGTTGATCTCCGCCAGTCTCCGCGTCGCCGAAGATGTGCGGGTGGCGGCGCTCCATCTTGTCGCTGATCGCCGCGACCACGTCGGGCAGCGCGAAGTGCCCGGCTTCCTCGGCGATCCGGCTGTGGAACACGACCTGCAGCAGCAGATCACCGAGTTCTTCCTTGAGATCGGCCATGTCCTCGCGCGTGATCGCATCGGCGACTTCATAGGCCTCTTCGATCGTATAGGGCGCGATGCTCGCGAAATCCTGCGCGACGTCCCACTCGCACCCGCGCACCGGATCGCGCAGCCGCGCCATGATCGAGACAAGGCGCGCTATCATCGCAGGAAGCCTTCACGGCTGGCGACGCTACGCCGATGCCCGGTCGACACGCGCGCTGAACTCGATCGGTGCATCTAGGTCCCGGACTTACAGCTGAAACGGAACCACGGACCTATCGCAATCAGAGAACGAACGCGATCCCTTCCTCGACCATCAGTGATGAACCTGCGAACCTTCACCGCGGGAGGTTCTGCCCACCTCGATCGCCAGACCCGGGCTAGAGTTCAGATCGGGTTCGAGCAGCAGCGCCTGCGCCTGTCGAGCCAATATCCGGACATTGCCGGTACGGGCGTCACGCAGAAGCTCGGCTGCGGCCTGACCCTGCGGCCAATGTGCCAGGCCCGAACGCGCATTGATGTGACCGGCGCGCCCGATTTCGACGAGGCCCGCGCCCCATTTCCGGGCCAGAGCGCGTGATTCCCGCATCGTTGCATAGGGGTCGTCTTCGCTTGCGACGAGCAACGAAACGAAGGGCAACGCCCGACGCGGGTCGTTACCAAACCGGGCGATGCGCGGGTCAAGCGCTGGGCGATCGGTCGCCGGTGGAGCGACGAGCAACGCGCCGAGCACCGAAGAGGCGCCGCTTGGCCCCGAAGCATTGGCCCACCACGTCACGGCCTGGCATCCCAGGCTATGCGCGACGAGCACCACCGGCCCACGTGCGGCCGCGACCGCCTGATCGATCCGGCTCATCCACACGGTCCGATTGGGATCGTCCCAGGCGCCGAGGTCGATCCGGTGGGTATCGCTACGCTCGCGCTCCCAACGGGTTTGCCAATGGTCGTCGCCCGAGCCGAGCAGCCCAGGAACCGTGAGGATGACCGGACTGATCATGACGCGGCGCCTTCGCCGCAACGCCAGAACAGGAGGCCCGAGCTATGGCGCTGTTGCATTCGATCGAAGCGTGCGGACGACATGGCCAATTCCGATCTTGTTGGTGGGACATACTCCCGCACTCCGAGGATCGCTGCCAACGCCGCTTTCTTGCTGCCGCTAAAGCTGATCTTTGCGCCGTTGTTCGATCCCGAATGTCAGGTCAGGGTGCAATGGACGCCGGACGCTGGATGCGGTGTGGGATGACCGTATCCCGTAGCATCGCGCGATCGCGGCATATTAGCCCAAGCTGCGCGGGTCGATCCGGTTACGAAAGAAGTGGCTTTCCGCTGCACGCGACATGCGGGAGGTCGGGCGAAGCGGAGACGGCAGCGCTTTCAAAGATCAACCGTAGCGCTTGAGTCCGATAATAGACATTATGTTAATTGCAGAGCAAATGTTAAGACAGGCCCTTTGCGCCCGTAGACGTCATCCACTCGCGAAAAGCGTGACGATCAGCACAAGAATGCCGAAGATCGCCACCCACGCCAGCGCCATCTTCACCGCGTCGCCGAGCGGTAGAGGGCGTGCAACGAGTGCGCTGACCGGCAGGATCAATACCAGCAGGTACAACAGGATCATCATCCCGTGGTCGCCGACACCATCCGCTCCAACCCGTCATAGCCCGGCTCGACGCCTGGTGGCAGTTCGCCGAGCAGCGTCGCGTAATCCATCGACTGGTCCATGTGCGTCAGAATGGTGTGCCCCGGTCGGAACGCTTCGACCCACCCCAGCACGCTTGGCAGATCGGCGTGCGATGGATGCGGACGACGACGCAACGCATCCACCACCCAGACGTCAAGATCCTGATACACCGCGGCCATATCGGGTGTCATCGTACTAAAATCCGTCGCATATCCGATCGATCCCGCAGCGCTGTCGAACCGCAGTCCCGCAGAGACGAACGGACCATGCGGTTGCTGGACGGTCCGTACCGTGATGTCGCCGATCGTCACCGTATCGGGTAGCGTCTCGATCGCCACGGTCGGCGGATAGCCATCGTGACCGCGAAAAACATAGGTGAAGCGGCGCTCGAGCAGAGCCTTGAGATCAGGCCGGGCAAGCCCGCGAACCGGCCGCCCCATCGCATGGAAGACCTGGCGCAGATCGTCGATGCCGTGCGTGTGATCGGCATGGTCGTGGGTCCAGATTACCGCGTCGAGCGTATCGACTCCCGCCGCCAGCAACTGCTCGCGCATGTCGGGTCCGGTATCGACGAGGATGCGCGTCGTCGCGGTCTCGACGAGGATCGCTGCCCGCATGCGGCGATTGCGCGGATTGCCCGGATCGCACGCGCCCCAATCATTGCCGATCCGCGGCACGCCAGACGACGTCCCCGAACCGAGGATGCGAACCTTCATACGCGCGTCTTGGTGAACAAAGCGTGAAAATTGTCCGCCGTCGCAGCGGCGAGCGTTTCGAGCGTTTCGCCGCGCAGCGTTGCCAGAAACGCCGCAGTATCGGCGACGAAGGCAGGCTCACCGGTCTTGCCGCGATGTGGCACCGGCGCGAGAAACGGCGCGTCTGTTTCGATCAACAGCCGATCGAGCGGCAGCCGCGCCGCGGTTTCCTGCAGATCCTTGGCATTCTTGAAGGTCACGATTCCCGAGATGGAGATGTAGCAGCCGAGGTCGAGCGCGATATCGGCAAACGCCCCGCTCGCGGTGAAGCAATGGATGACGGCGGGGTAGGCCCCCTTCCCCATTTCCTCGCGCATGATCTCGGCGGTGTCGTCTTCGGCATCGCGCGTATGGACGACGAGCGGCAGCTGGGTCTCGCGCGCTGCGGCAATGTGCGCACGAAAGCTCGCGCGCTGGCGGTCCCAGTCGCTGTGATCGTAGAAGTAATCGAGCCCGCTCTCACCGATCCCGACGACGCGCGGGTGCTGCGCGCGTTCGACCAGCCGCGCGGTCCCGATGTCGGGATGCTGATCGGCCTCGTGCGGGTGGATGCCGACGGTCCCCCAAACGTCGCTTTCGCGCTCGGCGGTAGCGATCACCGCGTCCCACTCGCTCTCGCGCGTCGCGATGTTGAGCATCGCATGGACGCCGCGCGCCCGTGCGCGCGCGAGCACGTCCTGCTGCCCCTCGATCAGTCCCTTGTAATTGAGGTGGCAATGGCTGTCGGCGAACATCACGCGTCCCCAACCGGCGCCTCGAGACGCGGGAAGACGCCCGCGGGGGCCGGCAAAGTCAGCCCCGGCGCGAGCAGATGACCGAGTGCCTCGAAGCTGCGGGCATCGGCCGCCTGCCCCAGAAGATCGAGGAGCTTGTCCGCGCCGCCCGGAATAGCCCAGCGGGCAAGGATCGCAATGCGACGGATCGCGTCGGCAGCGTGATACAGAATGGTGTCGGCACGCTCTGGATCGGTCTTGCGCACGCTCCACGGCGCCTGGTCGGCGAGATACTGGTTAGCGTCGCGCGCCGCCGACCAGACAGCCTCGAGCGCGTTATGGAGCGCAAGGTCGGTCATCGCCGTGTGCATCCCCTCTTCGGCTGCCGCCACGCTAGCGATAAGCGCGTCTTCGGCCGCAGTCCGCGCGCCCATCGCCGGGACGACGCCACCGCAGGCTTTAGCGATGATCGACAGGCAACGCTGCGCGAGATTGCCGAGATTGTTGGCCAGATCGGCGTTGCAGCGCGTCACGATCGCTTCCTCGGAATAGCTGCCGTCCTGGCCGAAGCTGACTTCGCGCAGCAGGAAATAGCGCAGCGCATCGACGCCGAAGCGCGTCGCCAGTTCCATCGGATCGGTGACGTTGCCGACCGACTTCGACATCTTCTCGCCGCGGTTGAGCAGGAAGCCGTGGCCGAAGACCGCGCGCGGCAGGGGAATGTTCGCGCTCATCAGAAAAGCTGGCCAGTAAACGGCGTGAAACCGCACGATATCCTTCCCGATGACGTGCAGGTTCGCGGGCCAGAAGGTCTCGGACAGTTCGACATCGTCGGGATAGCCGACGCCAGTCAGGTAATTGGTCAGCGCATCGACCCATACATACATGACATGGCCGGGGCTGCCCGGTACGGGAACGCCCCAGTCGAAGCTGGTACGCGACACCGACAGGTCGGACAATCCGCCCTCGACGAAGCGCAGGATCTCGTTGCGCCGCGCTTCCGGCCGGATGAAATCGGGATTGGCTGCATAGAAATCGAGCAGTGGCTGCTGGTATTTGGAGAGCTTGAAGAACCAGGTTTCCTCGGCGGTCCATTCGACCGGCGTGCCCTGCGGCGAGAGCTTGGCGCCGCCCTCGCCTTCAACGAGCTCCTTCTCGTCGTAAAACGCCTCGTCGCGAACCGAATACCAGCCTTCGTAGCGATCGAGATAGAGATCGCCAGCCGCTTCCATCGCCCGCCAGATCGCCTGGCTGGCGCGGTAATGATCCTTGTCGCTGGTGCGGATGAAACGATCATACGAGATATCAAGCGCGTCCGCCATCGCCTTGAAATGTCCGCTCATTTCATCGGCAAGCGCGCGCGGCGTCAAGTCGCGCTTGCGCGCTTCCTGGACCATCTTGAGGCCGTGTTCGTCGGTGCCTGTCTGGAAGCGGACCTCGCGGCCGAGCTGGCGCTGGTAGCGCGCAATCGCATCGGTCGCGATCGCCTCATAGGCGTGGCCGATGTGCGGGCGGCCATTGGGATAGCTGATCGCGGTCGTGATGTAATAGGGGTCGGTCATGCGCGCGTCCTAGAACATCGGGCGGGGTTATTGAAGCCTCGCCGCCGCGTTCCGCTTACACCGCAAGCCGCGCGACGATCCCCGCCATTTCGTACACCGTTGCCTGTGCATCGAGCGTGAGGGCGCGTGCCGTGGCGGCCAGCGTCCGCGCCGCGTCGTACCCGTCGAGCGCGATGCGCAGCCGTTCACCGCGCCGTTCGGCGGCGTGTGCGGCGATGAAGGCGGGCGCGCGGTCGAGAAAGGCCTCGTAGCGTTTCTGCGCGGCCTTCAGCGCGAGCGACTTCGCCAGCCGTACGCGCTTTCCGTTCCCAGGGTCGCCATCGCGCGCGATGACCGCCAGCGCCTGGTCGAGCGCGGCAAGATCAAGCCCGGCGAACCCCAGCGCGCGTCCGGGCGAGCCATGCGCGACGCCGACCAGCGCCGCCAGTTCGGCCGGCTCGACGCCGGGCAGCGCATGTTCGAGCACCGACGTCATGTCGGCGTCGCTCAACGGATCGAAGCGCAGCTGGCGACAGCGCGAGCGGATCGTCGGCAGCAGCCGACCCGGCGCATGGCTGATCAGCAGGAAGATCGTCCCCTGCGGCGGTTCCTCGAGATTCTTGAGCAACGCGTTCGACGCGCCGGGCCGCTCGAGATCATCGACCGAGTCGATGATCACGACGCGCCGGTCGGACATCGAGGGCCGCGTCGCGAACATCGGCCCGAGCGCGCGCACCTGCGCGATCGGAATGCTGCGCGCAAGATCGAGGCCCGTCTTGTCGCCTTCCTTCGGCTGGCGCGTCAGCTCGCGATAATCGGGATGCGATCCCGCGGCGATCAGCTTGCGCTGCGGGTCGCTCTCGGGGACCGCAAAACCGGGCGGCAGGTCATCGCGCGTCCCCTGCGAGAGTAACCGCAATGCGGCCGCACGCGCAAAGCTCGACTTGCCGATCCCTTCAGGGCCGGCAAACAGCCAAGCATGATGCAGCGCGCCATTCGTCATCGCTGCGGCGAAAGCCTGATGCGCAGCGTCGTTGCCCAGCGGCAAGCTCACGGCAGCAAGTCCGCGACGGCTGCGTTCACCGCAGCGGCAACTTCGTCGATTCCACCGGCGGCATCGATCAGCCGGAATCGGTCGGGCTCGGCGCTGGCGAAGCGCCGGAACGCCGCGGCGACGGCAGTGTGGAAATCCGCACCGCGCACCGCAAAGCGATCGGCGGCGGCGCCGTCGCGCGCCGCCGCCCGTGCGCTCCCTTGCTCTGGCGACAGCTCGAGCACGAGCGTGCGATCGGGCAGCAAGCCACGCGACCCAAACCCGTGCAACGCCAGCACGTCGGCGTCATCGATCCCGCCTGCGACGCCCTGATACGCCCGACTGCTGTCGAGGAAACGATCACAGATCACCCATCGCCCCGCACCCAACGCGGGGCGGATCGTCTTTTCGACATGATCGGCGCGCGCCGCAGCGAACAGCAACGCCTCGCTATGGGCGCTCCAGCGCGACACATCCCCCTGCATCAGGAGGGCGCGGATCGCTTCTGCCCCTTCGCTGCCACCGGGTTCGCGGGTAACGAGCGCATCGATCCCGCGCGCAGCGAGCGCCGCGGCGAGCCGCTTGGCTTGCGTCGACTTGCCGGCCCCCTCCCCGCCCTCGAGCGAGATGAAGCGTCCGCTCACCCGCCGAACAGCCCCATCAGCCCCGCCCAGGCACGCCCGAAAAAGCCGGCTTCGCTGACGTCGTTCGCCGCCACCAGCGGCAGGCGCTCGGCGGGCATTCCGGGCGTAACGACGACGAGATCGGCGATATGCTGGCCAGCCTTGATCGGCGCCTTGATCGGGCCGTCATATTGCACGCTGAGCTTCATCTCGCCCGCAGTCCCGGCGGGGACGGTCGCGCTCAGATCATTGGCGGCGACGAGCCCGACACTGCTCGCGCTGCCGAGTTGGACCTCGGCGGTCTCGATCTGCTTGCCCTTCGCGAGAATCGGCTTGGCCTGCCACGCGCGGAAGCCCCATTCCATGAACTTGACCGATTCCTCGGCGCGCTGGCCCGAACTGCCGAAGCCCGCCATCACCAGCACGAGACGGCGGCCGTTCTGCATCGCCGAGCCGGTGAAGCCGTAGCCGGCCTCGTCGGTATGGCCGGTCTTCAGGCCGTCGGCACCCGACACGCGACCGAGCAACGGATCGCGATTGGCCTGGTCGATCGATTTCTCGCCGCCGAGGGTCTTGCCCCAGGTGAAGCTGCGCAGCGAATAGAAGCGCTTGTAGAGATCAGGATAGTCACGGATCGTCGATGAGGCGAGCTTGGCGAGATCGCGGGCGGTGACGTAGGTCACGCCGTTATCCGGCCAGCCATTGGCGGTCCCGAAATGGCTGTTTGACAGGCCGAGCTTGGTCGCAGCGCGGTTCATCCGCTCGGTGAACGCGCTCTCGGTCCCCGAAATGCCCTCGGCAAGGACGACGCACGCGTCATTGCCCGACAGCGTGACGATGCCCTTGAGCAGATCCCCGACGCTAACCTCCTCGCCCGACGACAGGAACATGGTCGAGCCCTGCGAGTGCCAGGCGCGCCACGTCTCGGGGCGCACCGGGAATTTCTGGTCGAGCTTCAATTCACCCGACTTGATCATCTCGAACGCGACATAGACCGTCATCATCTTCGCCATCGAGGCGGGCGGCATCCGGCGGTCGGCGTCCTTCTGGTACAAGATCGCGCCCGACGACAGATCCTGCAGGTAGGCGACCGGCGCCGGGGTCTGGAATTCGGGGGCGGCAACTGCCGGGCACGTCGCGGCGATGGCGACGACAGCGGCGGCAAGCAGTTTCTGGCGCGAGGACATGCGGTTCGGTCTCGTTTTTCAGTCGGTGTGGAAAATGCGTGCGTCAGCATAGCCGCGTCGTGCGGCGCCGTCACGTGCGCGCTGCGCACTGGCGGAATCGGCGAAGGGGCCGAGCTGGACGCGGAAGAGCTTGCCGAGCGGAACGACGCGCCCGCCAAGCAGCTTGGCCAGCGCGGCGGCACGGTCGGCAGACGACAGCGCTGCGACCTGTACCATAAGGCCGCGGGCCGGCACCGGCGCAGGCGCGGGCTTTGCGCGAGCGGGCGGCTCGGTCTCGGGTACGGGGCGCGGTTTTACGGGCGCAGGGCGCTGTGGTGCCGGAGCGGGACGGATCGCGCTGACCGCCGGCCGGCTGGGCAAGCGCGGCACGGCGGTGATGCGCTCATTGGGTAGCTTGCGGCGGAGCGCCACCAGCAAGGTCGGCGGTGCGTCGAGCCGCGGCGACGCCGCTTGCCCGGCTTGCAGCGCGCGCAACTCCTGCGGCGACGCGACGACGGTGCGGACGCGGATCCCCGCATGATCGCCGACTCCCAAGGCCGCCGCAGTTCCGGGCATGAGCGCCACCACCGCGCCGCTGCTCGGCGCGACGACCATGGCGATGATCGTCCGTCCGCTGTCGAGCGCGGTCAGCTCGACCGGCGTGCCAGCCGCAAGCGTCGGGTGTCCGACACCGATCGCGACAGTCGCCCAGCGACCTTCGGGCGGTGCGGTGAGCATGGCCGCATAGCCAACGCCGTCCTCGTGGACCTCCCCCGACGTGCCGCGCGGGCCGGCGCCTTGCGCGACTTCGGGCGGCACATCCTGCGGCTTCACTGCGACATCGGACGGCAAGGCCGGCGCGTCGCGCGGATCGCGCTGGGAAACGCCATCGGACGCGAGCAAGGCGCCGAGCAGCGCCAGACCGAACAGCGGCGCCACGCTTATTGCTCGACCGCGTCGGCGAGCAGCCCGACCGACAGCGCGTAGAAATTCGAGCAGTTATAATCGAGGATCACGCGATAATTGCCGGTCAGCAGATAGGCGGTGCGTCCGACACCATCGGGCTCGATCAGCGTCGCCAGCACCGAGTCGCCCGGCCAGCTGCGCGACACCGGCGCGACGCCTAGCGCGCGCCATTCGGCCATCGTCTTCCACCCGCTGTGGCGTGCAAAGACCTTGAGACAGCGCGGCGACAGCAAGCGATTGGCGATCTGGCTGCGGTCGAAGCTGGGCGGGACCGACACCGCGAGGCCCCAGGGCTGGCCCGGCCGCCATCCGGCATTGGTAAAATAATTGCCGATCGAGGCCAGCGTATCAGCGTGGCTCGACCAGATATCGGCGCGCCCGTCGCCATCGCCGTCGCGCGCGAGCCGCAAATAGATCGACGGCAAGAATTGCGGCCCGCCGGTCGCACCGGCCCAGCTGCCGACGAGCTGCGAGCGCGTCACGCCACGGTCCATCATCTGCATCGCGGCGATGAACTCATCGACGAACAGATCGCGCCGCCGGCCTTCATAGGCGAGTGAGGCAAGCGCGCGCGGCAGGTCGAACCCGCCCATCACGCGACCGTAGCTTGTCTCATGGCCCCAGATCGCGACCATGATCGATTCGGGAACACCGGTCTCCTGTTCGATCCGCCGCAGCCGCCAGCGCTCGGCCTGATACGCGCTTCGGCCATTGGCGATGATCGCATTGCTTAAATGCTGCGCCTTGTACGGCGCGAAATCGGGGATGCCGGCATTCGGATTGGCGCCGGGCTGCCCGCGATCGAGCTCGATGACGCGCGGATTGAGCGTCAGCGTCGGGATCACCGCGTCGAGCGTGGTGCGGCTGACCCCTTTCGCCTCGGCCTTGGCGCGCAGCGTGGCCAGATACGCCTGAAAACCGGCATCATCCTGCGCTCCAGCGGCCCCGCCAACCCCCAGGCACAGCGCAGCCGCCGTCAATCCAAGGACGATCCGCGCCCGCAATGTGTGTTTGTCCCGCATAAGCCAACATTGGCACAGCCATGGGCGCACATGAACCCCCAAAGCCCCGCACTTGATCACAAACCTTGCACGAAGCGGCGTCCCGTGGCTATGCGACCGGCGGCGCGGAGAGATGGCCGAGTGGTTTAAGGCAGCGGTCTTGAAAACCGCCGTGGGTGCAAGCTCACCGTGGGTTCGAATCCCACTCTCTCCGCCAGCCACCCGCGCAAATGTCGCCTCCGCTCACGATAACTGGCCGCGCCGACGAAGGCGCGTTCCAAAGAAGGATTGGCTTTTCGAAACCGCTTGCGGCGGCTAAATGTTAGCGCTACCCGTTCGCCATAGCGCGGTTACGCGCATCCGGGAGAGGACCAATGGCTTATCGCTTCGTAGCCGCCGTGGTGGCATGTGGAACAGCATCGCTCGCGCTAGCGCAGGATCGCGCGCCGGACGGTCGACAGTATCTATCGCAGCCGCTCGTCAAATCGATCTACACCGCCGATCCGTCGGCGCACGTGTTCGATGGCAAGATCTACGTCTATCCGTCGCATGACGTCCCGACCGCGACGCCCGACGACGATCTCGGCAACGAATATGCGATGCACGATTACCGCGTCCTGAAGATGGACAAGATCGGTGCCCCGGTCACCGTCGGCCCGGTCGCGCTCGACGTGAAGCAGGTTTCCTGGGCGTCGCAGCAGATGTGGGCGCCTGATGCCGCGTACAAGAACGGCACCTATTACCTGTACTTCCCCGCGCGCGACAAGACGCGTGACAAGAACAAGCTGGGCAAATTCATGATCGGCGTCGCCACGTCGAAAAGCCCGATGGGCCCGTTCAAGGCCGATCCCAAGCCGATCGCCGGCGCCTTTTCGATGGATCCGGCGGTCTTCACCGACACCGACGGCAAGGCCTATATGTATTTCGGCGGAATCTGGGGCGGGCAGCTCCAGCGCTGGAAGAACGGCAAATTCGATCCCAACGGCAGCGATACCGATCTGCTGCAGGACGGCCAGCCCGCGCTGACCGGCAAGGTCGCGCGGATGAACCCCGACATGAAGAGCCTCGCCGAAACGCCGCACGATGCGGTCATCCTCGACGAAGCCGGCAAGCCGATCCTCGGCGGCGACCATGACCGGCGCTTCTTCGAGGCGTCGTGGATGTTCAAGCGCGGTGGGCAATATTATTACACCTACTCGACCGGCGACACGCACTTCCTCAACTATGCGACCGGCACCAACCCCTACGGCCCGTTCACCTATCGCGGGCATTTCCTGCTGCCGGTACAGGGCTGGACGACGCACCATTCGATCATCGAAACCGGTGGGAAGTGGTGGCTGTTTTATGCCGACACGCAGCTGAGCAACAAGAACCACCTGCGGAACGTCAAGGTGACCGAACTCAACTTCAACGCCGACGGGACGATCAAGGCGATCGATCCGCTGGTCAAATAAGGCAGCCGATGTTTCTGGGAATCGATATCGGCACGTCGGGCGTCAAGGCCGTCGTCCTCGACACGCATGGCGCGGTCGTCGGCCAAGGCGTCGCGGCGCTCAGCGTCCAGCGACCGCAGCCGCTGTGGTCCGAACAGGACCCCGAGGATTGGTGGAAGGCAACGAGCGCGGCGGTCCTTGCGATCGACCCCGAAGTCCGGCGGGCGGTCCGCGGGATCGGGCTCGCCGGGCAGATGCACGGCGCGACCTTGCTCGGCGTCGACGACCGTCCGTTGCGCCCCGCGATCCTGTGGAACGACGGCCGCTCGTTTGCCGAATGCGCGGCGCTCGAGGCGACAACGCCCGAGTTCCGCACCGTCGGCGGCAACATCGTCATGCCGGGTTTCACCGCGCCGAAGCTCGAATGGGTGCGACGGCATGAGCCCGAGATCTTCGCGCAGGTTGCGACCGTGCTGCTGCCCAAGGACTATGTCCGGCTGCGGATGACGGGCGAGAAGGCGTCCGACATGTCGGATTCGGCGGGCACGCTGTGGCTCGACGTCGCGGGTCGCCGCTGGAGCGAGACGCTGCTCGCCGCCTGCGGATTGACCGAGGCGCAGATGCCGCGGCTGGTCGAGGGCACCGATGTCGCGGGTCTGTTACGTGCCGACACCGCCGAGGCGTGGGGCATTCCGCAGGTTCCCGTCGCGGGCGGCGCGGGCGACAATGCCGGCGGTGCCGCGGGCGTCGGCGTCGTGACCGACGGCAAGGCGCTGCTGTCGCTCGGCACGTCGGGGGTGATCTTCGTCGCCAACGACGCGTTCCGGCCCAACCCGGCGCGTGCGGTTCATGCCTTCTGCCATTGCCTGCCCGACATGTGGCACCAGATGTCGGTCCACCTCAGCGCGGCCTCGTGCATTGACTGGGTCGCGCGGCTCACCGGCGCGAGCGGCGCTGCCGAACTCTTCCAGCGCGCCGAGGCGGCGGGTGCTGCCAACGGTCCCGAGATCTTCCTCCCCTATCTCTCGGGCGAACGCACCCCGCACAACGACGCGCAGGTCCGCGGCGCATTCGTCGGGCTCGACAACGACACCGATCCCAACCGGCTCGCACAAGCGGTGCTCGAAGGTGTCGCGTTCGCGCTCGCCGACGGGCTTGACGTGCTGCGCGAAGCCGGGACCGAAGTCGCCGAACTCGCGGTGATCGGCGGCGGCGCGCGCTCGCGCTACTGGGGCGAGACGCTCGCCGCAGCGATGGACGTGCCGTTGGTCTATCTCCAGGGCGGCGAAGTCGGCCCGGCGCTCGGCGCTGCCCGGCTCGCGCAGATTGCGGTCGATGGCGGAACCCCCGCCGAGGTTTGCGTTGCGCCGCCCGTCTCGCATCGCATCGCGCCCGATCGGACGCTGACCGAGCGGCTCGCGCCCAAGAAGGCAGCGTTCCGCGCGGCCTATGCCCAGATTTCCCCCCTCACCACTTCCAACTGACACCCCAAGGAGCGCCCCGATGGCCACCGATTTCTTCTCCGACATCCCCCAGATCGCCTTCAAGGGCCCCGAGACCGACGACGAGCTCGCCTATCGCTATTACGACAAGGACCGGGTCGTCATGGGCAAGCGGATGGAAGACCATCTGCGCTTCGCCGCCTGCTTCTGGCACACCTTCTGCTGGCCGGGCTCGGACGTGTTCGGTGGCGGGACGTTCAACCGCCCGTGGCATGCCGGCGCGAACGACGCCGCCGCCGCCGCGCAGAAGCGTGAGGTCGCATTCGACTTCTTCACCAAGCTCGACATCCCCTTCTACGCCTTCCACGACGTCGACGTGATGGCGGACGCCGCCAACATCACCGAGCATCGCCGCAACTTCGCCGAAGCAGTCGATCATCTCGAGACGCTCCAGGCCTCGTCGGGCCGCAAGCTGTTGTGGGGCACCGCGAACCTGTTCAGCCACCCGCGCTTCGCCGCCGGCGGCGCGACCAACCCCAACCCCGAAGTCTTCGCGTTCGGCGCGATGCAGGTCCGCGATGCGCTCGAGGCGACGCATCGCCTGGGTGGCGCGAACTATGTGCTGTGGAGCGGTCGCGAAGGCTATGAGACGCTGCTCAACACCGATCTCAAGCGCGAGCTCGACAATCTCGGTCGCTTCCTGTCGCTCGTCGTCGAGCACAAGCACAAGATCGGCTACACCGGCACGATCCTGATCGAGCCCAAGCCGTTCGAGCCGACAAAGCACCAGTATGATTTCGACACCGCGACGGTGTACGGCTTCCTCAAGCGCTACGGTCTCGAGAACGAGGTCAAGGTCAACATCGAAGCGAACCACGCGACGCTCGCCAGCCACACTTTCGAGCATGAGATTGCGACCGCCGCCGCGCTCGGCATCTTCGGCTCGATCGACGCGAACCGCGGCGATCCGCAGAATGGCTGGGATACCGACCAGTTCCCCAACTCGGTCGAGGAGCTGACGCTCGCCAATCTCGAGATCATCCGGGCGGGCGGCTTCACCACCGGCGGGTTCAACTTCGACGCCAAGGTGCGCCGCCAGTCGATGGACGCGGTCGATCTGTTCCACGGCCATGTCGGCGCGATCGACGTCGTGGCGAAGGGCCTGCTCAACGCAGCCGCGCTGATCGAGGACGGTCGGCTCGATGCGATCAAGACCGAGCGCTATGCCGGCTGGGACGCCGATTTCGGCCAGAAGATCGGCTCGCTCGATCTGGCCGGGATCGCCGATCTCGCGGTCGAGCACAGCATCGACCCGCAGCCGCGCTCGGGCCGTCAGGAGCGGATCGAGAATCTGATCAACCGCTTCATCTGACGAAGCGATCGGCCCGTCCGTTTCGCGCGGACGGGCCGATGTCCGCGCCGAGCCCTGCGCCGATCGCCTTGTACTCTGCGCCGGCAGCTTCTATTATGTCGGACTAATTCAAGGAAGGTTATCTATGATCGACGGAGCGATTTTGGTCGGTGCCGAGCAACGGCAGGCGACGACGCGATTCTCGGGGATCGACCCTTCGACCGGTGCGACCCTCACCCCCGATTTCTCCTCGGCCGGCACGGATGCCGTGGCCGATGCAGCCGCTCTGGCTGAGGCCGCGTTCGTCGATTACGCCGCGACCGATCTCGAGACGCGCGCGCGCTTCCTCGAAGCGATCGCCGATGCGATCGTCGCGATCGGCGACGAGCTGATCGATCGTGCGGTCCAGGAAAGCGGCCTCCCCCGCCCGCGCATCGAAGGCGAGCGCGGCCGCACCGTCGGCCAGCTGCGCCTGTTCGCGACCGTCGTCCGTCAGGGCGACTGGCTCGACGCGACGATCGACCCTGCCCTTCCCGACCGCGCACCGCTGCCGCGCCCCGATCTGCGCCGCGTCAATCTGCCGCTCGGCCCGGTCGCGGTGTTCGGCGCATCGAACTTCCCGCTCGCTTTCTCGGTTGCCGGTGGTGATACCGCGTCGGCGCTCGCCGCGGGCTGCCCGGTGATCGTGAAGGGCCATCCGGCGCATCCCGGCACGGGCGAGCTCGTCGCGCGCGCGATCGCCAGCGCGGTGGCGAAGTGCGGCCTGCCGGCCGGTACCTTCTCGTATCTTCCGGGTGACACCAACGATCTCGGTGGCGCGCTCGTCGCCGATCCGCGGATCAAGGCAGTCGGCTTCACCGGTTCGCGCGGCGGCGGTCTTGCCCTGGTCAAGATCGCTTCGCAGCGCGCCGAGCCGATCCCGGTCTATGCCGAGATGTCGAGCATCAACCCGGTCATCCTGTTTCCGGCTGCACTCGAAGCCCGCGGTGAAGCGCTCGCTTCGGCCTTCGTTCAGTCGCTGACGATGGGCGCAGGCCAGTTCTGCACCAACCCCGGCCTCGTGCTCGCGATCGACAGCCCCGCGCTCGACGCCTTCGTCACCACAGCGGGCGCAGCGCTCGCGGAGAGCCGGCCGGCGACGATGCTCACCCCGGGCATCCATGCCAGCTACGAAAAGGGCGTCGCCGCACTCGCCGAGCATGGCGCGGTCAAGACCGTCGCCCGCGGATGCGCGAGCGACGGCGCCAACCAGGCGGTCGGTGCGCTGTTCGACACCGACGCTGCCGCCTTCCTCGCCGACAGCGCGCTCGGGCATGAAGTGTTCGGTTCGTCCGCGGTTGTCGTGCGCTGCAAGGACATCGCCGAACTGACCCGCGTGGTTGCACAGCTTGAGGGTCAGTTGACCGCAACGCTGCAGATCGATGCCGGCGATCATGCCGAGGCCGCCAAACTTCTCCCGACGCTCGCCGGTCGGGTCGGTCGGATCCTCGCCAATGGCTGGCCGACGGGCGTCGAAGTCAGCCATGCTATGGTACACGGCGGCCCCTTCCCTGCCACCAGCGATGGGCGGACCACGTCGGTCGGGACGCTCGCGATCTATCGCTTTTTGCGTCCGGTCTGTTTCCAGAACATCCCGGCGGAGCTGTTGCCGGTCGCGATCGGCCCCGACAATGCGTGGAACGTCGCGCGCCGCGTCGAAGGCGTCCGCGAAGCGTCGCCGCGGTGAAACCATACGGCCGCGGCGAACACCGGCTCGCCGCGGCCGTAGCGGAACCAGCCGCATCGGACGGGCTTACCCCGCGCTCTTGACACATCGCTTCCGGGTGTGTTGTTAGCGCTATCAGAAAAAGATTGTGGCAGGAGTTGAGGATGGCGGGCAGCAACGACCCACAGCGGTCGGCACTGGCAGCGGACTGGCAGAGCGGAACCTTTCTCGGCCGGATCGAACGTGCCGAGGGTCCGTCACCGGTCCTGCTCGTGCATGGCGAGCTGTTCGACATGGCGCAGGTCGCCCCCACCGTCTCTGCACTCGTCGAGGCGGGTGATTTCACCGGCAAGGGCGGCGAGTCGCTCGGCGCGTTTGATCCTGCGGCGGTAACCTTGCTCACTCCGGTCGATCTGCAGTGCGTCAAGGCATGCGGCGTCACCTTTGCCGTATCGGCAATCGAACGCGTCATCGAGGAACGCGCGCGCGGCGATTCGAGCGCCGCGGCGGATATCCGCGCCAGGCTCGAGACGCGCGTTGGCGGCTCGATCCGTGCGGTCGTGCCGGGCTCGAGCGAGGCGGCCGATCTCAAGCAGGCGCTGATCGACGACGAGATGTGGTCGCAATATCTGGAGGTCGCGATCGGCCCCGATGCCGAGGTATTCACCAAGGCGCCGGTCCTCTCGACTGTCGGCGGCGACGCCGAGATCGGCATTCGCTCGGACTCGACCTGGAACAACCCCGAACCCGAGATCGCATTGCTGGTCGACAGCCGCGGCGTCGTCGTCGGCGCGACGCTCGGCAACGACGTCAATCTGCGGGATTTCGAGGGACGCTCGGCGCTGCTGCTCGGCAAGGCCAAGGACAATAACGCATCCTGCTCGCTAGGGCCGATGGTCCGGTTGTTCGACGACAGCTTCAGCATCAACGATGTCCGCTCGGCCGAATTGCGCCTGCGGATCGAGGGCGAAGACGGCTATGTCCTCGACGGCGCGAGCAACATGGCCGAGATCAGCCGCGATCCGCTCGATCTGGTCCGCCAGACGCTTAGCGAACATCAATATCCCGACGGCCTGGTGCTGTTCCTTGGCACGCTGTTCGCGCCAGTCCAGGACCGCGACGAGCCGGGGCGCGGCTTCACGCACAAGGTCGGCG
Source organism: Sphingomonas sp. UYP23 (assembly GCF_054059235.1). Taxonomy (NCBI): domain Bacteria; kingdom Pseudomonadati; phylum Pseudomonadota; class Alphaproteobacteria; order Sphingomonadales; family Sphingomonadaceae; genus Sphingomonas; species Sphingomonas sp. UYP23. The sequence goes on along the minus strand of NZ_JBSSBX010000001.1, from coordinate 4,119,973 downwards.
ACAGCGTCTCGATCGAGAGCGCGCGGTTGGGCCGCCTGGTCAATCGCGTCGTCACGTCGCGCGACGCGACACCCTGGACCGTCGGGATCAGCGCGTTTTTCACGAATCTTGCCGCACGCGGCCTGTTGGGAGCAACCAAGTGAGCGGTGCCGTCTATCCTAGTCTCGTCGGCAAGCGCGTATTGGTCACTGGCGGCGGCAGCGGAATCGGGGCTGCCCTGGTGGAGGCGTTCGCGGCGCAGCAGGCACACGTCGCGTTCATCGATCTCGATCAGGAAGCGGGCGAAGCAACCGCGGCGAAATTCGCACCCGGCGGGTTCTACCCATGCGATTTGCGCGACCTCGACGCGCTCGCCGCAACGATCGCCAAGATCTCGACCAAGCTCGGCGGGATCGACATCCTCATCAACAACGCCGCGCGCGATGACCGCCACACGATCGAGGAGGTGACCCCGGCCTATTGGGACGAGCGGATGGCGACAAACCTGCGGCATTTGTTCTTCGCCGCGCAAGCGGTCGTTCCGGGCATGAAGGCTGCGGGCAGCGGCGTGATCATCAATTTTGGGTCGATCAGCTGGCATCTGGGGCTTCCCGACCTCGTCCTCTACCAGACCGCCAAGGCCGCGATCGAAGGCCTGACGCGCAGCCTCGCGCGTGATCTCGGGCGCGACAATATTCGCGTCACGACGATCGTTCCCGGGAATATCAAGACCCCGCGGCAGGAACGCTGGTACACCCCCGAAGGCGAGGCCGAGATCGTCGCGGCGCAATGCCTCGACGGCCGGATCCAGCCGTCCGATGTCGCGTCGCTCGCGCTGTTCCTGGCGTCGGACGACGCACGCATGTGCACCGGCCATGACTATTTCGTGGACGCGGGCTGGCGCTGATGGCCGGCGCGGTACGCTCGGTCCAGCCGATCGGCGCGACCCTCGGCGAGGGGCCGGTCTGGCACGACGCGGCTTTGTGGTTCGTCGACATCAAGCGCCAGCGCATCTACCGCTACGATCCGGCGGCCGATGCCCTCCAGGAATGGGGCGCGCCGGGCGAAGTCGGCTGGGTCCTGCCGCGTGCGGGCGGCGGGATGATCGCCGGGCTGGCGACGGGGCTGCACGCCTTCGATTGCGTAAGCGGGCAGCTCGAGCATCTGTTCGATCCAGAGACGCACCTTCCCGGCAACCGCCTCAACGATGCGACGACCGATGCGCAGGGCCGCATCTGGTTCGGCAGCATGGATAATGCCGAGCAAGACGCGACCGGCCGGCTGTACCGTGCCGAGGCGGCGGGCAGCTTCGATAGCGGACTCGCGCCGGTCGTCATCACGAACGGCCCGGCGATCGCCCCCGATGGCAGCGCGCTCTATCACACCGATACGCTCGGCCGGACGGTGTGGCGGGTCACGCTCAACGATGACGGCACGCTCGGTGTCCCGACGGTGTTCTGCGAAATCGCACGGGGCGAAGGCCATCCCGACGGCTCGACGATCGATGCCGAAGGCTGTGTCTGGGTCGCCCTGTTCGGCGGCTGGGGCGTGCGCCGCTACGACCCCGCAGGCACGCTGATCGAGACGGTGGGCTTCCCCGTCGCCAACGTCACCAAAATCGCGTTCGGTGGCCCCGACTTGCGCACCGCTTATGCCACGACTGCGCGCAAGGGCTTGAGCGAAGAGGATTTGCGCGCGCAGCCACTCGCGGGCAATCTGTTCGCCTTCGACGCGGGCGTGGCGGGCCTCCCGGTTCATCCAGCAAAAATATAAACAGCTTCAGGAGCGGAAAAACGATATGGCGACTACCCAGCCCGACACCCAAAGGGGCAATCTAGGGTTCATTGCGGCGATCGTGGCAGTGGCCACGATCGGCGGACTGTTGTTCGGTTATGACAGCGGCGCGGTGAACGGGACGCAGCCCGGGCTCAAGGCCGCGTTTGCGCTCGACGATGCGGGCCTGGGCTTCACCGTCGGGTCACTGCTCATCGGCTGCGTCGTCGGAGCGTTCTTCGCCGGCACGCTCGCCGATGCTGTCGGTCGCCGCAACGTGATGCGCTACGCCGCCTTGCTGTTCCTGGTCGGCGCGATCGTCCAGGGTGTCGCGCACGACCATACGCTGTTCGTCATCGCTCGCATCTGCGGCGGGATCGCGGTCGGCGCGGCCAGCGTCCTGTCGCCCGCTTACATCTCCGAAGTCGCGCCGCCCAGCATCCGCGGGCGCATGACGACGGTGCAGCAGATCATGATCATCACGGGTCTGACCGCTGCTTTCTTCGCCAATTATTATCTCGCGGCGGCCGCATCCAATTCGGCCAATCCGAACGATGTCGCCTCGCTCAACCCGCTCTGGTTCGGCATTGCGGCATGGCGCTGGATGTACCTGCTGCAGGCGGTCCCGGCGGTCATTTTCTTCATCGCGCTGTTCTTCATTCCCGAAAGCCCGCGCTTCCTGGTGTCGAAGCAGCGGAACGAAGAAGCGCTGGACGTGCTGACCAGCCTGTTCGGCAGCCGCCAGGGCGCGCTGACGCTCGGCGAGATCCAGGCCAGCTTCTCGAAGGACCATCGCCCGCGGCTGTCCGACGTTCTGACGCCCGCAGGTGGCCGCGGCTTCCTCGGCCTGCGCTCGGTCGTCTGGGCGGGGCTGCTGCTCGCGGTGTTCCAGCAGCTCGTCGGCATCAATGTGATCTTCTATTACGGCGCGACCTTGTGGCAGGCGGCGGGCTTCTCCGAATCGCAGGCGTTGATGACCAACATCATCTCGGGCTCGATCTCGATCGTCGCGTGCTTCATCACGATCGGCCTGGTCGACAAGATTGGTCGCAAGCCGCTGTTGCTGATGGGCTCCGCCGGCATGGCGATCACGCTGTTCGCGATGGTCTATGCCTTCTCGACCGGCACGCTCGTCGCCGACAAGCTCACGCTGCCGGGGCATATGGGCCAGCTCGCCGTCGGTGCGGCGCTCGCCTATTCGTTCGCGTTCAACATCAGCTGGGGCCCGGTCATGTGGGTAATGCTCGGTGAGATGTTCCCGAACCAGATCCGTGGTTCGGCGCTCGCGGTGTGCGGCTTTGCACAGTGGTTCGCCAATTACCTCGTCGCACAGTCGTTCCCGATCATGCTGGGGAGCATCGGCCTTGCAAAGAGCTATTCGTTCTACGCGGTCTGCGCGTTGATCAGCTTCTTCCTGGTGCAGAAGTTCATCCACGAGACCAAGGGCAAGTCGCTCGAGGCGATGGAGGGATAAGGCACGCGCGCTGCGAAAGCGGCGCGCGCTGTAGCGCTCTTTGAGCCGATCCTTTTGACGGGACCGTGATGATATCATCGCGGTCCCGTTTTCGTTTGCGGACGAGCTTGGGCGTCCGACCATGCCGAACCGATAGGCCGTACGGTTACGGAAGTCCGCGTTGGCGCGGCCCGTACGGTTCGTAACTTCACCCTTCAAACCGTTGCGCTACGCTTGCCCGAAATCGAGACTGATGGGGGAGCAGGGTTTGCCGGATCTATCGCGCTACCGGACTTCGTTCGCGCCAGCCTGGCGATTTGCGCTGCTGGCAGTGATTGCGGTGTTGCTCGCGGGCGTATCGGGCGAAGCCTTGGCGCATGCGATCGGCGGGAAGGACGCGGCGTTCGTAGCCGCTACGAAGGGGCCAGCGCCGCTACCGTTTGCCTATCTCGGCGGCAAACACATGGTCACGGGGTATGACCATCTGCTTTTCCTGCTCGGGGTCATATTTTTCCTGACTCGGTTCCGGGATGTCGCGCTCTACGTGTCACTCTTTGCCCTCGGTCACAGCATTACCCTGCTGTCGGGCGTACTGATCGGCTTTGGTCTGAGTGCCTATCTCGTCGATGCCGTGATCGGCCTGTCGGTGGTCTACAAGGCCTTCGACAATCTCGGCGGTTTCGAGACCCTGTTGGGCGTACGTCCCAACCCCAAATGGGTCGTATTAGGCTTCGGGCTGGTTCATGGTCTCGGTCTCGCCACAAAACTGCAAGACCTGCGGCTCAACCATAATGGCCTGCTGATCAACCTCGTTTCGTTCAACGTCGGGGTCGAGATCGGCCAGCTCATTGCGCTCTCGATCATGCTCGCGCTGATCGCGGCATGGCGTCGGACCCGCTGGTTCACCTCAACCGCAATCGCCGCCAATGGGCTGCTGATGATCGCGGGCTTTTGCCTCATCGGGGTCCATCTGGCCGGTTATCTCATCACCAACGGAGCTTGATATGGTCACCACGGAAATCCAGCCCCCGTTGTCGCGTCGCGGGCTGCTCGGCCTTACGGCCGTCGCCCTGCTGGCCGCGCTCGTCATCGTGTTCGGCGCGTTCCTGCCCGCTGAATATCATCTCGACCCCCTTGGCTTGGGACGGCTGACCGGAACCGAACGGATGTGGGCGCCGCCCGAAGAAACCGTCGCTGCAAAGCCTTCATCCGATCCGGAACCCGCAGTTCGCACTTACGCGACCGCGTTTCGAAGCGACGAAATCATCGTCCCGCTTCAGGCGGGTGGCGATCCGTCGCGCAACGACGAGATCGAGTATAAGGTGCATCTGAAAAAGGGCGGGACGTACGTCTATTCATGGGCGGTCATCGGCAGCAGTGGCCCGACCGACGTCTATGTCGAATATCACGGCCACACGCTGGCGAGCCGCGATACAATGAAGGTCGCCTATTACAAGAAGGGCTTTGCCCAGAACGACAACGGCGCCTTCACGGCGCCGTTCGATGGGATCCACGGGTGGTTCTTTCAGAACCAGTCGCTCAAGCCCCTCCGCATCAAGCTGCGGCTGGCGGGGTTTTACGACCTCGTTCCGCCGGGCGAGGCCGGGAATGAAGGCGAACTGGTCGCGAAGCGGCTGGAATAAGGCCGGTCGTCTCACGTCTCAGAAGCCAGCGTTCGCCTTCGTCGGCAGCCGGGGGAGCGACCGATTTGGCCTTTGGCTCCCCGCGACCTTGCCTGCGATCACTCAGGTCCGCTTTGCGCCGTCACCTCAGCGCTCACCCGGCAGCCCCACACCGCATAGAACAGCACATACAGTTCGCATGCCGCGGTCAGCAGGAACGAATTCTGCAGCCCGTACATGTCGGCAAGCTTGCCCTGCACGATCACCAGCGCACCGCCCGCGATCGCCATGATCAGCAGACCCGATCCCTCTTCGGTCAGCGGCCCGAGCCCGCGGATGCCGAGCGTGAAGATCGTCGGGAACATGATCGAGTGGAACAGCCCGACCGAGATCAGCGCCCACATCGCGACATGGCCCGTGGTGAACGTCGCGACGAGCATCACCACACACGCGCCGATGCTCGCGGCGGCGAGGACATGCTCGGCCGGGATGCGCTGCATCAGATAGCTGCCGACGAAGCGGCCGACCATCATGCCGCCCCACAGGAGGAAGAGGTAGTGCGCGGCCTGCTCGTGCGTCGTGTTGCCGATTTCGGGCTGGCTGATGAAGTTGATGAAGAGGTTCCCGACGCCGATCTCGGCGATGAGGTAGATGAAGATCGCAGGGATGCCGAAGATCAGATTGCGGTGCGACCAGAGCGAATGGTTGGCGCGATCGGCCTTGGCGTTGCGCTTGGTCGCGCTGCCCATCGCCGGCAGCGGCGAGCGCGCGATGACGACCGCGAGCAGGACCAGAACGACCGCGACGATCAGATACGGCAACTGCACCGATTGCGCGTCGGCCAGCCGCTGCGCCGGGGTCAGCGCGGCGGCACCCGCCGCCGCCGTGCCCGAGGTCGAGCGGCCGAGAATCAGATACCCGCCGAACAGCGGCGCGAGCGTCGCGCCGAGCGAGTTGAACGCCTGCACCAGATTGAGCCGCGACGACGCGGTCTCGGGCTTGCCGACCACCGCGACATAGGGGTTGGCGGCGACCTGAAGCAGCGTGATGCCGCTCGCAATCACGAACAGGGCGAACAGCGTGACGCCGTAGGACGGGATCCGCGCCGCGACGATCATGCCGAGCGCACCCGCCGCCATGATGACGAGCCCGACCACCAGCGAACGCTGATAGCCGATGCGCTCGATCAGCTTGGCCGATGGGATCGATGCGACGAAATAGGCGATGAACCACACGCTCTCGATCAGCGTGGTCTGGGTGTAGCTCAGATCGAACACGCTGCGCAGATGCGGCAGCAGCGTGTTGTTGATGACCGTGATGAAGCCCCACATGAAGAACAGGCTCGCCAGCAGCGTCAGCGCCGAGCGATAGCGCCCGCCGTCGGGAGACTCGCCCGTGGCGACGGGGGCGTGCGTGGCAATCACGGGTGCGGCCATTCGTAAATCCTCTATCTGGCGATACCGCGCGCGGGGCGGATTGCCTTCTCGTTATTTGTCTGAGTATAAGTCTGGCGTTATCTCGTCAACAGATAGCCTCGGCGACCTGAGAGCGCTGCGCGGGAATTTGCAAGCCCGCCCGCGTCTTCCGAAAGTCGTATCGCTGCTGCTGACCCAGTCCGGACGATCCTGCATGACCGACACGCCTAACGACCTCTCCACCCCGCTGGCCCGGCTGCGCTCGCGCGCCTGGTTCGACAATCCCGACAATATCGACATGACCGCGCTGTATCTCGAGCGCTATCTGAACTTCGGGCTGAGCCTCGAGGAACTGCAGTCGGGCAAGCCGATCATCGGCATCGCGCAGACCGGCAGCGACCTGTCGCCGTGCAACCGGCATCACCTCGTCCTCGCCGAGCGCGTGCGCGAGGGCATCCGCGAAATGGGCGGCATCGCGATCGAATTCCCGGTCCATCCGATCCAGGAGACCGGCAAGCGCCCGACCGCCGGACTCGACCGCAACCTCGCGTATCTCGGCCTCGTCGAGACGCTCTACGGTTATCCGCTCGACGGCGTCGTGCTGACGATCGGCTGCGACAAGACCACTCCCGCGTGCCTGATGGCGGCCGCCACGGTCAACATCCCCGCGATCGCATTGTCGGTCGGGCCGATGCTCAACGGCTGGCACAAGGGCGAGCGCACTGGCTCGGGCACGATCGTCTGGAAGGCGCGCGAGATGCTTGCCAAGGGCGAGATCGACAATGCCGGCTTCATCAAGCTCGTCGCCTCGTCGGCGCCATCGACCGGCTATTGCAACACGATGGGCACCGCGACGACGATGAACTCGCTCGCCGAGGCACTCGGGATGATGCTGCCGGGCTCGGCCGCGATCCCCGCGCCGTATCGCGATCGCCAGGAAGTCGCCTATCTCACCGGCAAGCGCATCGTCGACATGGTCCGCGAGGATCTCAAGCCCTCCGACATCATGACGCGCGACGCGTTCCTCAACGCGATCGTCGTCAATTCGGCGATCGGCGGATCGACCAACGCGCCGATCCATCTTGCCGCGATCGCGCGCCATGTCGGTGCCGAACTCGAGCTGAACGATTGGCAGACGCACGGTCACAAGGTCCCGCTGCTCGTCAATCTGCAGCCGGCGGGCGAATATCTCGGCGAGGATTATTATCGCGCGGGCGGCGTGCCTGCCGTCGTCGCGGAACTGATGCGCCACGACCTGATCCAGGAGGGCGCGCTGACCGTCAACGGCCAGACGATCGGCGACAATTGCCGGACAGCGACGATCGAGGACGATCGCGTGATCCGGACGTTCGAAACCCGTCTGGTCGAGGAAGCCGGCTTCGTCGTGCTCAAGGGCAATCTGTTCGACGCCGCGATCATGAAGACGAGCGTGATCAGCGCGGAATTCCGCGAGCAGTATCTCTCCAATCCGGAGGATCCCGAGGCGTTCGAAGGCCCCGCGATCGTGTTCGACGGGCCGGAGGATTATCATCACAAGATCGACGATCCCGCGCTCGGCATCACGCGCGAGACGCTGATGTTCATGCGCGGCGCCGGCCCGATCGGCTATCCGGGCGCGGCCGAAGTCGTCAACATGCGGCCGCCGGCCTATCTGATCCGTGAGGGCGTCCATGCGCTCCCATGCATCGGCGACGGTCGTCAGTCGGGAACGTCGGCGTCGCCGTCGATCCTCAACGCTTCACCCGAAGCCGCTGCCAATGGCGGGCTGGCCTTGCTCAAGACCGGAGACCGCGTGCGGATCGATCTTGGCCGCGGCACCGCCGATGTGCTGATCTCGGACGAGGAGCTTGCCGAACGGCGCGCTGCGCTGATGGCAACGGGCGGGTATCAATACCCGGCTTCGCAGACGCCGTGGCAGGAAATGCAGCGGGCGGTGGTCGGCCAGCTCAACACCGGCGCGATCCTTGAGGGTGCCGAAAAGTATCAAAGCATCGCGCAGACCCAGGGCCTGCCGCGCGACAGCCACTGAGCTGACGCAAAAAAGGGACGGCGGTTGCTGCCGCCGTCCCTTTCGCCTGCATCCGCAGTGAGGCTCCGCGCTCAGCTCAGTCCTCGAACGCCTCGACCTGACGCCGCTCGGCACGCAGATAGGCGTCGGCCACGTGCCGCAACGGCGCGACGTCGACATCGCTCTCGCCCGCCGCGATCAGCGCCGCGAAACGATCATAGAGCCCGCGATATTCTGCCTCGGGCGGGAGCGTCTGCTCGACGCCGTCGATGCGCAACTCGCTGCCACCCTTCGACAGCAACAGGGTGCCGGCATCGGTCTCGACCTTAATATCCCACGTCTGCGGGCCCGTCTGGCGCCAGTCGAACTCGGCACGGATCGGCGTTCCCGCCGCATCGGTGAAGTGCAGGTCCGCCGCGATCGGCGATGCGCGGTTGGCTGGAATTTCGAGCACGCCCTCGGTCAGGAAGAACCCCGGCAGGATCGCGGTCGCGATCGATAGCGCGTTGATGCCGGGGTCGAACACCCCCATCCCGCCGGCTTCCCAGATCCAGGCTTGCCCAGGATGCCAGTGCCGCACGTCTTCCTTCCATTCGATATGGACCGAGTGCAGCGACCTGTCCGCCAGCCACGCGCGTGCTGTCTCGACCCCGGCGGCGTAGCGCGAATGCCAGCTCGCAAAGAGCGTCACGCCCTTCGCGCGCGCATGGTCCCGCAGCAGTTCGACTTCGGTGAGCGTCGCGCCGGGCGGCTTTTCAAGAAAGACATGCTTGCCGGCAGCGATCGCAACGCGCGCCGCCTCGAAGCGGACCTGCGGCGGCTGACACAGCGAAACGGCGTCGATATTCTCGGTGGCGAGCATCTCCTCGATCGTGGTGTGCGTCACCCCGCGGTCGATCCGTCCGTGCCGGCTGGCGGCGGTGACGAGGTCAAAATCGGGCGAGGCGTCGAGGACGGGGATATGCTGGTCGCGCGCGATCTTGCCGACCCCGACGATGCCAATGCGGATCACCATCTCAAAGCGCCTTTACGGTGACGCGAAGCGGTGCGTCGATCGCGATTGGATTGCGCACCGGCAGATGGAACGGCGCTGCTTCGATCTCGAACACATCGCCCGCCTGGGTCTGGATGCCCTCGCTGAACGACAGCGTCGCGGTGCCGAAAAAATGGACGTGGACGTCGCCGGGGCGGCGGAACAGCGCATATTTGAAATGGTGGTGCTCGAGATTGTCGATCGAATGCGACATGTTCGCCTCGCCTGACAAAAACGGCTTCTCCCACAGCGTCGTGCCATCGCGCACGATCCGGCTCGTGCCGCGCACATCGGCGGGGAGCGCGCCGACGCGCAACTCGGCGCCGAGTGCCGCAGTGCGTAGCTTCGAATGTGCGAGCCACAGATAATTGCCACGCTCGGTCACATGGTCGGAGAATTCGTTGGCGAGGGCAAAGCCCAGCCGCACCGGCGAGCCGTCGGCGTCGATGAGATAGATTCCGGCAATCTCGGGTTCCTCGCCAGCGTCGAGCGCGAAGGCGGGCGAGCGGAGCGGCTCGCCGGGGCCGACCAATTGCGAGCCATCACCCTTATAGAACCATTCGGGCTGGACGCCCTGCCCCGGCTCGGACGGCTTGCCGCCGTCGACCCCCATCAGGAACATCTTCATCGAATCCGTCGGCGCCGGGTTTTCGACCGCGGCACGGTGCATCTTGTCGCGCCCCTCGGCCGAACCGAGATGGGTGAGGCCCGTGCCCGTCAGCAGCGTATGCGCGGGATCGGCATGGTCGATCGGTGCAAGCACGGTGAGCGTCGTCAGATCGAGCACATCGCCGACGCCGGCGCGCTCGACCGCCGCCGCCAAATCGATGCCATCGCCAAGCGCCGTCTTGGCGAGCGCGAGGGTGCTGCTTGCGCCGGGGACGGTTCGAGCAACGCCCTCGGCGTCGAGCGCGGCCACGCCGCGCGTGCCGTCAGCGGCACGAAATTGAACGAGCGACAAACTCATCGTAGCTTCTCTCCAGTGTGCGACCTAACGGCGGACGGGTCGGCACAGCGACGCCCGCCATTAGTCTGACAACCAGCTAGCAGCGCGTCCGCAGATGTTCAACCGAGCTTCCGCCGCCTGCTTCCGGCCGGCGGAGCATGGCGCTCACGCGCCCGTCGGCGGCCCCGGATCGGCCGCGAAGGCGAGCCGCAGGACGTCCGACATCGATCGCACGCCGAGCTTGTGCGTCAGATTCGCGCGATGCGTCTCGACGGTGCGAGTCGAAATGCCGAGCTTGTACGCGGTGATCTTGTTCGGCTGCCCAGCCACCAGTCCGTCGAGCACGTCGCGCTCGCGCGGCGTGAGGGCCGCGAGCCGCACCGACGCCTCGCTCGCATCAACCTGCTGCGCAAACGCCACCTCGAGCCGCTCGAACGCTTCGTCGATCGCATGCAGCAAGGCCGCCTTTTCGAACGGCTTTTCGAGGAAGTCGATCGCGCCTGCCTTGATCGCGCGGACCGACAAGGTGTTGTCGCCATGTCCGGTCAGGACGATGATCGGAAAGGGGATGCTGCGCTCGACCAGGGTGCGCTGGACTTCGAGCCCATCGAGCCCGGGCATCCGGATGTCGAGCAGGATGCATCCCGGGTCGGCCCCGCCGACTGCGCCGAGGAATTCGGTACCCGAGGCATAGGCGCACACTTCGAAACCGGCATTGCGCAACAGGAACCCGGCCGAACGCCGGATCGCCTCTTCATCGTCGACCAGATGGATGATCCGCTTATCCGACATCGGCGAGTTCCCGCGGCAAGGTGAAATGAAAGGCGGCCCCGCCGCCGAGGGCTGGCGCCGCCCAGATCCGACCGTGATGCGCTTCGATGATCGTGCGGCAGATCGAGAGGCCGAGCCCCATCCCGTCTGGCTTGGTCGATGCGAAGGCCTGGAACAGCCGATCGGCAATCGCGGGCGGGATACCGTCGCCGCTGTCGGCGATCGTCACCAGCATCTGGTCATCGGCCGCGATCGCAGTGGAGATTGTCAGGATGCGGCGCGGCGAGTCGGCCATCGCCTGCAGCGCGTTGCGGATGAGATTGACCAGCACCTGCTGGATCTGGACGCGGTCGGCATGGACGCCCTCCTTGTCGTCGGCGAACTCCATGTTGATCGCGATCCCCGTTTCGGCAGCGCCGATCAGGCCGAGCTTGGCCGCGTCGCGCACCAGCGCGTTGAGCGGCTCGCTACATTGTTCGACGTCGCCGCGCGCGACGAACGCGCGCAACCGCCGGACGATCTGACCCGCGCGGATCGACTGCCCGGCCGCCTCGCTGAGCGCTTCGCGCACATCGGCAAGGTCGCGCACGGTCGGCACGGCGAGCATGTCGCGCGCGGTTTCGAGATAGTTGGTGATTGCGGTCAGCGGCTGGTTGAGCTCGTGGGCGAGCGTCGAGGCCATCGTCCCCATCGCGCTGACCCGCGAAACATGGATCAGTTCGGACTGGAGTTCGCGCAGTCGCGCCTCGGCGCGATCGCGTTCGGTCAAATCGCGAACGAAGGCGGTGAGGATCCGCTGCCCCGCGCTGACCGTCTCGCCGACTGCAAGCTCGGCGGGAAAGGTCGTACCGTCGCAGCGAATGCCCGTCACCATCCGGATCGCGCCGACCAGCGTGGCGGTACTGCCGTCCGCCCCGCCCAGCTGGAGCCCGCACAGCAGCGTGGCGAGGTTGCGGCCAAGCACGCCCGGCTCGGCATAGCCGAAACTGCGCTCCGCCGCAGCGCTGAACGATACGATCCGGCCCTGCGCGTCGGTCACGATCATCGCATCGGGAACAGTCGCAAGGATCGACAGCAAATGTTGCTCCCGCCGCGATAACGCAGCTTCCGCGGTCTTCTCCTCGGTAATGTCGCGCACCACCTTGCCGAAGCCGCGTAAACTGCCGGCGTCGTCGTACAGCGCGGTGATCGTCACGCTCGCAAGGAATGACGACCCATCCTTGCGCAGCCGGCAACTTTCTTCCTCGAACCGCCCCTCGGCCGCGGCGCGCACCAGGTCGGCGTCCGGCTTGCCGGCGAGCACATCCGCTGGCGTGTAGAAGACTTCGGCGTGGCGCCCGATGATCTCGTTCTGGCGCCAGCCCTTGATCCGCTCGGCGCCACGATTCCAGATCGTCACATGGCCCTGGGGATCGAGCATGTAGATCGCATAATTGGTCGCACCGTCGATCAGCAACGCCAATTCCTCGGCGAGCTGGCGCGCATCGCTGGCCGGCAATGGCGCGGGCGTCATGCCGGACGATCGAGACGCGAAGCGGCTATGGCGAATGTCCTGGGCGCGCGCAGGCCGGTGTCGGCCGTGCATGGCCAACCAACCGGCCGAGGTCAGCGGGTAGCAGCCTATCATAAGTTCGGTACGGACCAGCATCAATTCGTTAAGCTCCGGGAGATGCGTACTATCCGAGCCTATCGACTGCGGGTTCCGGCGGACAAAATGCCGACACCGCCCGTCGCAGGAGTTCCGCAATGTCGTCCGATCACCATCTGCAAGCCGCCGTCCTCGCCGAGCTCGCCTGGGATCCGCGCATCGATGCCGCGCATATCGGTGTCGCCGCGCATGACGGGATCGTCTCGCTCAGCGGGCATGTCACGAGCGGCAGCGAGAAGCAGGCGGCTGAGGCGATCGCGGGCCGCGTCCGCGGCTGCAAGGGGATCGCCGACGGGATAATCGTTCAGCTCGTGGCGAGCGGGGTTCGCGACGATGAAGCCATTGCCACGGCGATCCTCGATCGGTTCGAATGGGATGCGTCGGTGCCCTCGGGCGCGATCCTGCCCGCGGTCACCAATGGCTGGGTCACGCTGACCGGCGAGGTCGATTGGCACTTCCAGAAGGAAGCGGTCGAGCGCGACGTCCACCAGCTGACCGGCGTCACCGGCTTGACCAACCGCGTTACGATCAAACCGCGCGTCGACGTCATCGGCGTCTCCGACGCTATCCGAGCCGCGCTGCATCGATCGTGGTTCTTCGACCCCGACACGATTTCGGTAACCGTCGAAGGCGGCAAGGTCACGCTTACCGGAACCGTACCGTCGCTGCACGACCACCGCGCGGCCGAACGCGCGGCATGGAGCGCACCGGGCACCGTCGATGTCATCAACAAGATCGCCATCGTGTGATGAGGCGGCGGCATCGCCTGCGCGGCGCACTGTTGGGGGTGGCCGGCGCGGCGCTGCTGAGCGGTGCCGTCTCGGCCGCGCGGTCGCAGGGCACGCAGTCACAGAGCACGCAGTCACAGATTACGCAGTCACAGGGCACACAGTCACAGGCCACATTGTCCGAGTCCGGGATCGACCGCGACGCCGCCGGCTCGCCGCTCCGCTCAGACGGCGCGGTCGAGGCCTTGCGGCCGGGGGAGTATCTTTGGGCGCCGCAGCTTGCCCCGGCGGGGCCGGTGATGATGATCATCAGCCTCTCCACGCAGCGCGCCTATGCCTATCGCAACGGCGTTCCGATCGGCGTGTCGACGGTATCGAGCGGCAAGCGCGGCCATGCCACGCCGACCGGGGTCTTCACGGTGCTGCAAAAGGCAGTGACCCACAAATCGAACCTCTATTCGGATGCGCCAATGCCTTTCATGGAGCGCCTGACCTGGGGTGGCATCTCGCTCCATGCCGGGCACCTACCGGGGTATCCCGCCTCGCACGGCTGCGTGCGCCTACCGCTTGCCTTCGCCAGATTGCTGTACGGCATTTCGAAGCTCGGCATGACGGTGGTGGTGACCGACGCGGCCGAGGTGCCGGTTGCGGCACCTGCCCCGGCGATGCTTGCGCCGCCCCGCGGGGCTGATGCCGTGCTCGAGTATCTGTGGCAGCCCGAGCGGTCGCCGAGCGGGCCGCTGTCGATCGTCATCAGTGGACAGGATTCGCGGGTCGTCGTGCTGCGCAACGGCGTGGAGATCGGATCGGGCGCCATCCGCCTCGATGCCGCGGTCCCGCGCACCGTCGCCTTCTCGCTGCTCGGGATCGACGCTGCCGGCGAACATTGGGTGCGGCTGCCGCTCCCGGGCGATCCCGTGCCAGCGACCGGGGAAATGACCGAGGCCGAGCGGTCGCAGGGGCATCTGCCCGAGGGGCTCCGCGTCGCGATCGCGGGCGCGCTGACGCCCGGCACCACGCTGCTCGTCACGCGCAGTTCGCTGAAAAGCAGCGGAGTCGGCCATCGGCTGACCGTCATCACCGCCGACTGACACTCACCGTTGCCTCATCCCGGTGTCGAGAGAGCGCCGGCGCCACGCCCGCGCTTCGCCCGGCGGCATCGATCATCCGGGCAATCGGGCATCGCCGAGCGCGCGGCTGACACGCAGCAATGTCGGGTCGCCGGGATAGGGCGCTACGGTGAAGCCCATGTCACGCTCGACTTCGATCGCCGCATGATTGTCGCGGCTTTCGATCGCTTCGATCACCTGGACACCCTTGGCGTCGGCGACCCCGGCGAGATGCGCGAGCAGAGTCCAGCCGATCCCATGCTGCTTGAAATCCTTGCGGATCGCGATGGCGACTTCGCCGCGCTCGAACTCCGGGTCGCAGGCGAGCATCGCGGTCGCGATCATCATCGCTCCGTCCTGCGTGAAGGCGAGGAAATTCTCGGTGCGGCGATGATCGACATGCGTCAGCGCACTGATCTGCGCGGACCCGACCTCGTTGAGGCCGGCAAGAAAGCGAAACCGCAGATCCTCGCGCGTGACGTGGGTGAAGAACTCGGCGACCGTGCCATCGTCCTCGGGCCGCGCCGGGCGGACGTGAAAGGTGAACCCGGCGCGGGTGGTCAGGGTCTGGCTCGGCTGGTGCATCGGACGGACTTTCGCGCGGGGGCGAGGCCCGGTGCGAGCGTCGCGAGATCAGCGTCATGCCCTTCCGAGCGCGCGATGACAGCTGATGAAACTACGTAGGATGTGAGCAATCGATGCGGGGACGCACTGGCTGCGGCGCCCACCGCCAGCGCAGCTGCGCCGCCGCCGATCCGAACGCCTGCGCGCGCCATTGCAAACCTTCCCGGATGGGTTCCGACCCGGCCGTCGGCAGCATCGAGGATGCACAGGCCGCCTGCTGGAGCAACGGCTTGCGCCGCCCGCACCGCGCGCTAGGGTCGCGGCGTCTCTCGCCCAAGGACCTCTGCATGCGCGCTGCCCTCGCCTTCCTGCTTTCTACCGCGATCCTGACGAGCGGGGCCGCCCACGCCGCCGCCCCGACGGCGGCGGCGGATGCCGCGCTCGATCTCGCCAAGAAGGCGATCGCGCTGCGCTCGGTGCGGGGCCCCGGCAACCAGACGCAACAGGTAGCCGCGCTCTACAAGTCAGCGCTCGTCGCGGGCGGTTTTGCCGACAAGGAAGTCGAGATCGTGCCGCTCGACGATACCGCCTATCTCATCGCGACCTGGCCGGGCAGCGATCCGACGCTCAAGCCGCTGGTGATCTCGGGCCATATGGACGTGGTCGAGGCCAAGCCCGCCGACTGGCAGCGCGATCCCTTCACCCCCGTGGTCGAGAACGGCTATCTCTATGGTCGCGGCGCGACCGACATGAAGCTCGACGGGACGATCGCGATCGCCGCGCTCACCGATCTGCGGCGCACCGGCTACAAGCCGCGGCGCACGATCATCATCGAATTCTCGGGCGACGAGGAAACCGTGATGAAGACCTCGGCGGTGATCGCCGAGCGCCTCAAGGGTGCCGATATCGTGCTCAATATCGATGGCGGCGGCGGCGTGCTCGACGAGGCGACGGGAAAGCCCAAATATTGGACCTGGAACGGCGCGGAAAAGACCTATGCCGATTTTCGTCTGACCGTCACCAATCCGGGGGGGCACTCGTCGATGCCCCGGCCCGTCAACGCGATCGTCGAGCTGTCGAAAGCGCTCGAAAAGGTCGGCGCGTATCGCTTCAAGCCCGAGCTCAGCCCGCTGACGCGCGAGGCGCTCGGCAAGGCAGCGCCGTTCGAGGAGCCCGCGATCGGCGCCGCGCTGAAGGCGTTCGTCGCCGACCCGACCGACACGGCCGCGATCGCGGCGCTGACCGCCAATCCCGCAACCGTCGGCAAGATCGGCACGACCTGCGTCCCGACCTTGGTCAGCGGGGGCCATGCCGAGAACGCCCTGCCGCAGCGCGCCACTGCCAACATCAATTGCCGGATCTTCCCGGGCCACAAGCCTGCCGAGATCATGGCCGAACTCGGCCGTGCGATCGGCGATCCCGGCGTGGTGCTGAGCGACGTGACCGAGGGATCGGTCCCCAACGACGCCTCGCCGATGCGCCGCGATTTCATCGCCGCGATCGATCGCGCGATGGGCCAGGTCTATCCCGGCGTGCCGGTCTTCCCGGCGATGGCCTCGGGCGCGAGCGACAGCATGTGGTTCCGCTCGCATACCGTCGCGAGTTATGGCGCGAGCCCAACCTTCATCAAGCCGTCGGAGGATTTCAGCCACGGCCTGAACGAACGCGTACCCGTCGCGACGATCGCGCCGGGAATCCGGTACTACCGACTGCTGTTCGCCGATCTCTCGAAATAGCCGTCGAGCTGACGCGCGGCGAGGTCGCGCGCCTCGTCGGGCGTGAACGCGCCGGGCGACAGGCACAGTTCGAGCCATAAGCCATCGACCAGCGCGGTGATCGCGATCGCCGCGAGGCGGCGTTCGGCGGGGGCGAGGCCGCACGTCGCGAGCAACGCGGCGAGATCGTCGCGATAGGATTGATAGATCGCGTCGTGCTGCGCGGCGATCGGGGCTTTGCCCGACAGGCTCCAGAACGCGATCCAGGTCGCGAACAGCCCGCGATCGGCGATCGGCGGCGCAAAGCTCGCCGTGACATAAGCGGCCACCCGCGAACGTGGGTCGGGATCGGCGGCAGCGACAGCGGCAGCGAGCGCGTCGCGCACCTGCTGGCCGGTCGCGGCATAGGTCTCGGCGACGAGCGCGTCGATGCCGGCAAAATAGTGCCCGACCAGCCCCGGCGACACCCCTGCCTCGAGCGCGATCGCGCGGACCGATGCGCCCGTCGCGCCGTCGCGCGCGAGCACGCGACCGGTCGCCGCGATCAGCGACTGGCGCCGCACGTCGGGTTCGGAGCGAACGAAAGCAGGCTTGCTCATGGCGTGAGCCTATTATACGATCGTCCAACAAGCAACCGGAGCCGAGCATGGCGCACCCCTTAGCGACGAGTGACGCCCCGGATCCGGATGCGGACTGGAGCCTGCCCGGCTGGCTCTATAC
Source organism: Sphingomonas sp. UYP23 (assembly GCF_054059235.1). NCBI lineage: Bacteria > Pseudomonadati > Pseudomonadota > Alphaproteobacteria > Sphingomonadales > Sphingomonadaceae > Sphingomonas > Sphingomonas sp. UYP23. The sequence continues at coordinate 4,102,489 of NZ_JBSSBX010000001.1, read as the reverse complement.
CGATCCCGAATATCACGCGGTCGAGGTCGAGCGCGTGCTGCGGCCGTCGTGGCAGATCGTCTGCCATCTCAACGATGTGGCGAACCCCGGCGATTTTCATACGATCGACTATCTCGGCGAGAGTGTGATCGTCGTGCGCGGTGACGATCGCGCGGTGCGCGCCTTCGCGAATGTCTGCCGCCATCGCGCGATGCGGCTGGTCGAGGGGCCCACGGGCTGCGCGCGGAAATTCGTCTGCCCGTACCACGCCTGGACCTATGAGACCGACGGCCGCCTGTCGGGCGTGCCGATGCGCCGCGATTACCCCGCGCTCGCGCTCGAGGAGCATGGTCTTGCCGCGATCGATCTCGAAGTCTGGCGCGGCTTCGTGTTCGTCCGTCTCGAGGGCGATGGCCCATCGGTCGCGGCGATGATGGCGCCGTACGATGCGCAGATTGCGCCCTATTGCTTCGAGGAGATGCACACGCTCTCCCCCGCCCGGCTGCGCGAGCGGGCGGTCAACTGGAAGAATGTCGGCGACAATTATTCGGACAACCTCCACATCCCCGTCGCGCATGACGGTCTGACGCGGCTGTTCGGCAAGAGCTATGCGATCGAGGCGGCCCCGTTCGTCGACAAGATGTCGGGCCAGATCGTCGACCGGCCATCGGACAATCCGTGGGAGCGCTTCTATCAGACGCATCTGCCAAGCGTCGATCACCTGCCCGAGGCGAACCAGCGGCTCTGGCTGTATTTCAAGCTGTGGCCCAACATGGCGTTCGACCTTTACGCCGACCAGATCGACTTCATGCAATGGTTGCCGCTGACGCCGACCACCAGCGTGCTGCGCGAAATGGCGTTCGCGCTGCCCGATGACCGCCGCGAGATGAAGCTCGTGCGCTACGCCAATTGGCGGATCAACCGCGTCGTCAATGCCGAGGACACCTGGCTGATCGAGCGCGTCCAGCAGGGCATGGCATCGCGCAGCTATACCGCGGGGCCGATCGGCCGGAGCGAAGTGTGTCTGCGCAGCTTCGCGCGGAAGATCCGCGAGCGGATCCCCGAGGCACGCCTGCACCGCGCGCCCGCGCCGGGGTGGTCGCAACACTCCCCCGCCGGCGTGCGGACGGGGTTAGATCTGGGCTTGGGCGCTGGTGTGAGGGGCATACCGCCGCTCCCCCGGCCCATCCCGCACGCGGGAGGGGAGAGGGAATGACGAAACGCTACGACGCGATCATCATCGGCGGTGGCCATAACGGGCTGGTCTGCGCCTTCTACCTCGCGCGCGCGCGGCTCAAGGTCCGCATCCTCGAGCGCCGCCATGTCGTCGGCGGTGCGGCGGTGACCGAGGAATTCCATCCGGGCTTCCGCAATTCGACCGCGAGCTACACCGTCAGTTTGCTGCGCCCGAAGGTGATCGCCGACATGAAGCTGCACGACCGCGGCTTTCGGATCATCGAGCGGACGATCAGCAACTTCTTTCCGTTCCCCGACACCTATCTCACGCTCGGCGGCGGGACCGCGCGGACGCAGGCGCAGTTCGCGCGCTTCAGCCAGAAGGATGCCGACGCCTACCCAGCCTATGACGCCGCGCTCGAAAAGATCGCACAGGTCCTGCGCGATCTGGCGCTCAAGACCCCGCCCAATGTCGGTGGTGGCCTGCGCGCGCTGCTCGCCGGGGCCGCGCAGGGCTGGCCGGTTGCGAAGATGGGGATCGAACAGCAGCGCGACCTGCTCGACATCTTCACCAAATCGGCGCGCGATTTCCTCGGCGGCTGGTTCGAGGACGATCACGTCCAATCGGCCTTCGCGTTCGACGCCGTGGTCGGCAATTACGCCGGCGTATCGACCCCGGGGAGCGCCTATGTCCTGCTCCACCACGTCTTCGGCGAGGTGAACGGCAAATACGGCGCGTGGGGCCATTCGGTCGGCGGCATGGGCGCGATCACGCAGGCGATGGCGCACGCCTGCCTCGAAGCCGGCGTCGAGATCAGTCTCGACGCGCCCGTCGCCAAGCTGCTGACCGAGGGTGGCAAGGTCGCTGGCGTGCGGCTCGAGTCTGGCGAAGAGATCGCGGCCAAGACCGTCGCGGCCAATGTCGGTCCCGCCCTGCTCTATCGCCAGATGGTCGACTCCTCCGATCTACCGGCCGATTTCAACCGCCGCATCGCGAGCTTCAAGACCGGGAGCGGCACCTTCCGGATGAACGTCGCCCTCTCGGAACTGCCCGATTTCAGCGTGCTGCGCGGCAAGGACAAGGCCGAGCATCATACCGCCGGGATCATCATCGCGCCCGGCATGGACTATATGGACCAGGCGTTCCTCGATGCGCAGCAACACGGCTGGTCGAAGCAGCCCATCGTCGAGATGAAACTGCCCACGACGGTCGACGATAGCCTTGCACCGCCGGGCCAGCATATCGCCAGCCTGTTCTGCCAGCAATTCGCGCCGACGCTACCCGACGGCCGGTCCTGGGACGATGCCCGCGAGGAGGTCGCCGATCTGATCATCGACACCGTCACCGCGCACGCCCCCAATTTCAAGGCAAGCGTGATAGCGCGGCAGATCCACTCGCCGCTCGATCTCGAGCGCAAGTTCGGCCTGATCGGTGGCGACATCTATCACGGGACGATGGGGCTCGACAAACTCTGGGCGGCGCGGCCGGTGCTCGGCCACGGTGACTATCGCGGCCCGATCAAGGGGCTCTATATGTGCGGATCGGGCACGCACCCGGGCGGCGGCGTCACCGGCGCGCCGGGGCACAATGCCGCGCATGAGATCCTGCGCGACCGCAGTCTGGTCGGGCGGATGTTCGGATGAGGCCGCGTCCGGCTCAGCTCAGGCGATTGCGCAGGACATAGAAGGGCAGCGCGGGCAGCATCAGCGCCAGGCTCAGGCCGATCGCCTCCAACCCCGCGCCCACCATCGCCCACGCAGCAAAGGCAAGCCCCAGCGCCGCTGCGATCGGTGCGACACGCATCACCAGCGTTGTGAGACATGCGCCGACATAGAGCCAGATCGTCGCCGCTGACGTTAGTCGCAGCATGAAGTCGAGCAGGCCGCCCAGCGAACGCGTCGCGTTCGACAGGATGAGCAGGCTGGCAAGCGTACTCGAGACGAGCAGGATCGCGCCGGGCACGTCGCGCGTATTCGTCCGGCCGATCCACCCGGGCAGCAGCCCGGCGCGCGCCATGCCGAGCGGAACCTCGCCCTGCACCAGGACCCAGCCGTTGAGCGCGCCGATCGCCGCAACTGCCGCGAAGCCCGCGGTGGCGAGCCCCGCCCGGCGCCCCAATAGGTCGATACGAACACGGCGAACGGCGCTTGCGCGTTCGCCACCGCCGCAGTCGGCAGCGCGAAGATGATCCCCGTGCACACGACGAGGTACAGCGTCCCCGTCAGCGCCAGCCCCGACAGCATCGCGCGCACAATGGTCCGCGCCGGATCGCGCACGCGCTCGGCGGCGACACTCGCTGCCTCGAACCCGACCAACGCGTAGAAGGCAAAGGTCAGCGCGGGGGTCAGCCCGTGCCACGCGAAAGCCGGATGCGGCGCGATCGGACGCCCCGCCCCGCCCTGCCACACGATGCCGGCAAGGATCAGTACGATCGCGCAGAGCGGAACGAGCTTGAGCACCGTCGTGCCGATCTGAAACGCCCCGGCCAGCCGTGCGCCACCGAGATTGAGCAGCGTCATAAGCCAGATCAGCACAGTCGCCGAGAGGGCCTGCGCCAGCGTCGTCGCGCCGATCATCGGCACGAATTGCGCGAGATAGCGGATCGCCGTCAGCGCGATGATCGCGTTGGCCGACCAGATCCCGATCCAGTAACTCCACCCGACGAGCACACCGCACAGCGGCCCGAGCCCATGCGCGCACATCGCGACCACTCCCGTCGCGCCGGGCATTGCCGCGGTCAGCCGCGCGAGCACCCAGGCGATCAGCATCGCGCCGCCGATACCGACGATCCACGCCGCGATACTCGTCCAGCCGTACGGCGCGAGCTGCGCCGGCAAGACGAAGATGCCCGAACCGATCATCCCACCGACCACCAAGGCGGTCGTGGTCCAGAAACCGAACGGGCGGCGCGACTCCGACTCGATGCTGAAGCTCCCTTCATTGACGAATGGAGCACGTCGCGGAGCCCGACACCAGTGCACCGCATGCAGCGCGCTCCCGACGCTTGGGAGAGCCCTGATGACGATCAGGAGCCGAACCTACGGGAAAACCCCAATATCTGGCGCGTTGCGATTTGGGTTGATGCCGGGCGACCGCTGCTTGTGCGGCGTTGATGGAGATAGACAATGGATCCGGGTGTCGTCGACCTGTCGCGGCTGCAATTCGCACTGACCGCGCTCTACCACTTCCTGTTCGTGCCGCTGACGCTCGGCCTCAGCTTCATGCTCGTCATCATGGAGGCGGTCTATGTGATGACCGATCGGCCGATCTGGCGCGTCATCACCCGTTTCTGGGGGAAACTGTTCGCGATCAACTTCGTGCTCGGAGTCGCCACCGGGCTGACGATGGAATTCCAGTTCGGCACCAACTGGTCGTATTTCTCGCATTATGTCGGCGACATCTTCGGCGCCCCGCTCGCGATCGAAGGGCTGATGGCGTTCTTCCTCGAGGCGACCTTTGTCGGGCTGATGTTCTTCGGCTGGAACAAGCTGTCCAAGCTCGCGCATCTCGGCGTCACCTTCATGGTCGCGCTCGGCACCAATCTCTCGGCCTTGTGGATCCTCATCGCCAATGGCTGGATGCAGAACCCGACCGGCGCGACCTTCAATCCCGAGACGATGCGGATGGAGGTCAGCGATTTCGGCGCCGTGCTGTTCAACCCGATCGCGCAGGCCAAGTTCGTTCACACCGTGAGCGCAGGCTATGTCTGCGCATCGGTGTTCGTGCTCGGTATCTCGGCACTGTACCTGCTGCGCGGCAAATATGTCGGCGTGGCGAAGCGTTCGATGACGGTCGCCGCCGCCTTCGGGCTGGCCTCGTCGCTGTCGGTCGTCGTGCTCGGCGACGAGAGCGGCTATGCGCTGACCGACAACCAGAAGATGAAGCTCGCCGCGATCGAGGCCGCCTGGCACACCGCCCCTGCCCCGGCCGGCATCACGCTGATCGGCATTCCCGACGTCGCCGCACGCACCACCCATTATGCAGTCGAGGTGCCATGGGTGCTCGGGCTGATCGCGACGCGCAGCCTCGACAAGGAGGTCACCGGCATGTCCGAGCTGGTGCTGAAAGCTCAAGAGCGGATCACCTCGGGCATCGTCGCGTATGACGCGGTGCAGAAGCTCAAGACCGATCCGACCAATGTGCGCGAACGCGCCCGGTTCGAGGCGCACAAGCGCGACCTTGGCTATGCGTTGCTGCTGAAGGCGCATGTCGCCGATCCGCGCCAGGCGAGCCCCAGGCTGATCGCCGCGACGGCGTGGGATGTCGTCCCCAACGTGCCGCTGATGTTCTGGAGCTTCCGGACGATGGCGTTCATTGGCTTCTACATGATCGCGCTGTTCGCCACCGCCTTCGTACTGGCGAGTCTGCGCCGCCACGACAGCACGCGCTGGTTCTTGCGGCTCGCGCTCTATTCGATCCCGCTGCCATGGGTCGCGATCGAGCTTGGCTGGATGCTCGCCGAAATCGGTCGCCAGCCCTGGGCGATCGATGGCGTGCTGCCGACCTTCCTCGCCATCTCGACGCTGAGCACCACGGCGCTCTGGACGACGATCGTCGGCTTCACGCTGCTCTACGGCGCGCTTGCGGTGATCGAGGTGCGCCTGATGATCGCGGCGATCCGCAAGGGGCCATTCGAGCATGTCGACGATCCGGTGCCAGCGATCGCCGTCGTTCCCGCTCTCCCTGTCGCCGCCTGAATCGAAAGGACGGACAATGTTCGACTATGAAATCCTGCGGCTGATCTGGTGGACGCTGCTGGGCGTTCTCCTGATCGGCTTCGCTGTCACCGATGGCTTCGATCTGGGTGTCGGCGCGCTGCTGCCATTCGTCGCGCGCAGCGATGCCGAGCGGCGGATGGTGATCAACTCGGTCGGCCCGACCTGGGAGGGCAACCAGGTCTGGTTCATCACCGGCGGCGGCGCGATCTTCGCAGCCTGGCCGTTCGTCTATGCGGTGAGCTTTTCGGGCTTCTACCTGGCGATGTTCCTGTTGCTCTCGGCGCTCATCCTGCGCCCGGTCGGCTTCAAATATCGCTCGAAGCGCCCCGATGCAGCCTGGCGCAGCCGGTGGGACTGGGCGCTGTTCGTCGGCGGGTTCGTTCCCGCGCTCGTGTTCGGCGTCGCGGTCGGCAATGTCCTGCTCGGTGCGCCGTTCCGGCTCGATAGCGACCTGCGCTCGTTCTACGAGGGCAGCTTGCTCGGACTGTTTACGCCGTTCAGCCTGCTGTGCGGTTTGCTGTCGGTCGCGATGCTCGTCCTCCACGGCGCGACCTGGCTGACCTTCAAGACCGAACAGGGTGGGCCCGTCCACCAGCGCGCGCGGCGTTTCGGCACCGTCGCCGCGATCCTGACGGTCGCGCTGTTCGCGGGCGGCGGCCTCTACGTCGCCTTCGGCGATATCGGCTATCACATGGTGTCCGCCGCCGATCCGCTCGGCCAGTCCAACCCGCTGCGCACCACGACCGAACATGCCGCGGGCGCGTGGCTCGGCAATTACCGGCTCCACCCATGGATGCTGGTCGCGCCGGTACTCGGCATGAGCGGGGCGGTGCTGGCCATGCTCGGCATCACGCTGGGTGCCGAGAAGAGCGCGTTCGGCGGATCGGCGCTCGCGATCACCGGGATCATTTCCACGGTTGGTCTTGCGATGTTCCCCTATATCCTGCCCTCGAGCATCGATCCGCATTCGAGCCTGACGGTGTGGAACGCGTCTTCGACGCCGACGACGCTCGGGATCATGCTGTTCGTGACCGCGATCCTGCTGCCGATCGTGCTGCTCTACACGAGCTGGGCGTTCAAGGTGATGTGGGGCCGCGTCACCTCGGCCGAAGTCGCCACCAACCCCGATTTCTACTGATCGCGAAAGGACCGAACGATGTGGTATTTTACCTGGGTGTTGGGGCTTGGCCTCGCGGTTGGCTTCGGGATCCTCAATGGGATGTGGCATGAGTTCCATCTGCCGCCCGAAGACGAAGACGGCACGCCGCGCGCGTGAGGCACCCCTCCAGACGAAAGGACCGCTGTCGATCGGAACGATCGGCAGCGGTCCCCTGTCGCCGGCGGCGTGGGTCGGTGTCAGGGACCGTGGCGCCAATCGCGCAGCGCGTCGTCGATCGCGACCGCCGCCACTGCGAGCAGGAAGACCAGGGCAGCGCCGACTGCCAGATACAGGAAAGCCGTTTCCGCCACTGCGCATCTCCGATCGAGGGTGAGGTCGCCACGATGCGCCCCGCCGCCCGCAGCCGCTTTGACCCGCGTCAAACCGGTGCGCAGCGATGAGCGCGCTCTGCGCCGATTGCACCGTCCGCGACGCGAGCCTGTGCAGCAGCCTGGCCGACGACGCCCTGGACCAGCTCCACCGGATCGGCCGGCGCCAACGCGTTGCACGCGGCGAGACGATGCTGTGGGCCGGATCGGACAGTCTCGTCTGCGCGACCTTGCTGTCGGGCGTCCTCAAGCTCAGCGCGGCGACCAGCGACGGGCGCGAGCAGATCGTCGGCTTGCACTTTCCAAGCGACTTTATCGGCCGGCCCTATGCCGACACGATCCCGTTCACCGTCTCTGCTTTGACCGATGCCGACCTGTGCGTCGTCCCGCGCGATCGCTTCGAGGCGATGCTCGCCACCAACGGCGCGATGGAGCGGCTGTTGCTGAAGCGCACCTTCGCCACGCTCGACGCGACGCGTGCGCGGCTGCTGATCCTGTCGCGCAACACCGCGGCGGAGAAGGTGGCGGGCTTCGTGCTGAGCATGGCCGAACGCGCCCGTGGGATCAGTGATTTTCAGGCGCTACCCGGCGGCCCCGTGACCTTCGAATTGCCGCTGACGCGCGGGCAGATCGCCGACGTGCTCGGCCTGACGATCGAAACCGTCAGCCGGCAGCTCACCAAGCTTCGCCACGCGGGCGTGCTCGCACTGCCGGGGGTTCGCAGCGTGACGATCCGCGACGCGGCAGCGCTGCGCCATTGTGCCGGGCTCGACTGAGCCTCAGCCGGCGCTCGCGGCGAGACGCTGCGTCAGCACCGTGCGGGCCGCCGGGGTCAGGCGATCCCCGGCGAGCGCCAGCAGCGCAAGCTCCTCGAACGCCATCGCCTGGCGGCACCCTTGGAAAAAGCAGCGCAGCATATACCCGAACGCCTCGGCACAGAGCGTGGCGCCGACATCGGGCTGCAAAGCCGCGACGATGTCTTCGGCCTGCGCAAGACAGGCGGAGTGCCCTGCGGTAATCTGGTCGATCAGCGTGTGGCACAGCGGCTCCGCGAGCGAGCCGGCGAACACCCGGGTGAACAGCCGCTCCTCCCGCACGACATGCCGACCGAGCGCGACGCGCAGGTCGGCGCGCAACGCTTCGGCTTCGCGCAGCGACGGACGCTGCGGCAACCAGTCGGCATGCTGTTCGAGCCGATCGCACAGCCGACCGAGCGCGGCGTGGCCCGATACCAGCCCCACCACGTCGATCTCGTCGATGACATGCCAGCTCATGGGCCTGGCCACGAGATGGGTCCAGGGCGCCGGCTGCGCGCCCGGTGTTCCTCCCGACAGGTTCACAGCCGCACCCCCAGTCCAATGCCGAACACCAGCGGGTCGATGCTCGTATTCACGCGATTGACGAGCGCGCCGTTCGTCAGCCGCGCCTTGGTGTCGATATCGATATATTTGACGTCGAGATTGGCGAACACGCGCTTGGTGATGTCGAAATCGAGCCCCGCCTGCAGCGCATAGCCGAAGCTGTTCTTCAGATGCACATCGGTATCGCCAATCGCAGCCTTGAGCGCGCTGCTCGCCTTGCTCGCATAGAAGATCGTGTAGTTCGCCCCGACGCCGACATAGGGGCGGATCTTCGCGTGCGGCAGGAAGTGGTACTGCACGGTCAGCGTCGGTGGCAGCACCCAGGTGCTCGCGACGTGATCGACGCCCGCCAAGGCTGCACGGCCTTGCAGCTGGTGCTTGGTGGTGGCGAGGATCAGCTCGGTGCCGATATGGTCGCTCAGCATATAGGTGAAATCGAGCTCGGGCGCATAGCTGTCGGTCACCCCGATCCGCGCCGAGGGGAAGCTTGGCTGGACCCCGCCCGAACTTTCATTGGGCGAGACCATGATCGCCCGGACGCGGACAAGGACGTCGCCCTTTTGCTGCGCCAGTGCCGGCACCGCGCTGCACAATGCGGCGAGCCCGAGCAGCGGAGCGGCGAGTGTGGGGATGCGCATTGGGGTTCTCCTGGTGAAGCGATGCGCCGGGCCTAGACCGACACGACGCAACGCCCTTTGATCCCGCGCAAACTCGGTCGCGCCGCGATTTGACCTGGGTCAAAGGCGCGCGCGGCGCGATTTGGCAGGACGGCGCCATGCCCAGCTATTTGCCCGATCTCGCGACCCAATCGGTCCCGCGCTACACCAGCTACCCGACCGCGGCGGAATTCCACGACGGCGTCGGCCCCGCCGAACAACGCGCCGCGATCACGGCGATCGCGCCGGGATCCCCGGTCTCGCTCTATTTCCACATCCCCTATTGCCACGAGATCTGCTGGTATTGCGGGTGCAACACCGGCGCGATCGGCCGCGCCGACCGGCTGAGCGCCTATCGCGCCGCACTCGAGCAGGAGATCGATACCGTCGCGGCGGCGCTGCGCGGGCAGGTGAGCGCGATCAATTTCGGCGGGGGCAGCCCGAACGCGCTTGACCCTGCCGACTTCGTCGCGCTCGTCGCGCGGCTGCGCGACCGCTTCGATTGTGCCGATACGCTCGAGATCGCAGCCGAGCTCGATCCGCGCACACTCGACACGCGCTATGCCGCCGCGCTCGCGCAGGCGGGGGTGACGCGGGTCAGCCTCGGTGTGCAGAGTTTCGACGCCGCGACGCAGGCGAGGATCAACCGCCACCAGCCGCTCGATCTGGTCCGCCGCGTGGTCGGCGAACTCCGCGCCGCGGGGATCGCGCGGGTCAATTTCGACCTGCTCTATGGTCTGCCGGGACAAGACCTGGACAGCGTCGCCGCGACGATCGCCGACGCGCTGACGATGGCGCCCGACCGGGTCGCGCTGTTCGGCTATGCCCATATGCCACGGCTGCTGCCGCGCCAGCGGATGATCGATACGGCAAGCCTGCCCGACGGGGCGACCCGCTTCGCGCAGGCGATGCTCGGGAACGCGCTGTTCGTCGCCGCGGGCTATCGCGCGATCGGGTTCGATCATTTCGCTCGCCCCGATGACAGCCTCGCTTACGCCGCCGCCGAGCGACGCCTGCGACGCAATTTCCAGGGCTTCACCGACGAAACCGCCACCGCGATCATCGGGCTCGGCGCGTGGCTTTGTTGCATAATTACGCGAGAGCATGACCGACGTTTTACTTGAAGATGTTATTGGATGCGGACGGTCACCGGCGTTCCTATTTCGGAGAACCGATTGAGAATTGCAGCACGGACTTTGAGCTCGGTAATCTGACGATCGAAGGTGCGGGCGACAACGCGCTGGCCCAGGAGTTTGAAGCAGTGCATTTTGGTCTCGACCAGACTGCGGCGATGATAGCCGCTCCACTTTTTCCAGATTGCGCGACCAAGCCGCTTTGTCGCGCGTAGCGCTCCATTGCGTGCATCGACGCCGGGACCGCCTTCTGCCCATGGTTGCCCGTTGCGGCGGACCGGGATGACCGCATCGGCACCGCGCCCGGCAATAGCGGCATGGCAGTCCCTGGTATCATAAGCGCCATCTCCGCCGACGCTGAGTATCCGCTCGTCTCCGGGAATTTGCGCCAGGAGAACGGGCAGCGTCGGTGCGTCACCAATGGCATTCGTCGTGACCTCAATGGCCCGGATATCCAGCGTCCCAGCATCAATCCCGAGATGCACCTTGCGCCACTGGCGACGGTAGGACGGTCCGTGTTTGCGCGTCTTCCACTCGCCTTCTCCCGTCATTTTGATCCCGGTGCTGTCGACCAGCAGGTGCAGTCCGCCCGAGCTGATCCGCCCGCCGAGGTTGACCTTCAACGTCTTCTGCCGTCGGCACAGCGTCGTATAATCCGGCACCGACCAATCCAGCCCCGCCATTTTGATCAGGCTCGAAACCAACCCCGTCACTTGCCGCAAAGGCAGGTTGAACAGCGTCTTCAGCGTCAGGCACAGCTCTATCGCGCTGTCTGAAAACCGCATCGGGCGACCAGGGCGACCACACGGCTTCGAAAGCCAGTGCATCTCCGGATCAAACCATATTTCCAGCGACCCACGCCGCTTCAGCGCCGCATTATACTCAGGCCAGTTCGTCGTACGATACACAGGTGCGGCAGGTTTGGGCATTACGCCTATCTATACCGCTCGATTCCCTGCGTGAATCCCCGCCATCAGTTTTGCAACAAAGCCTCGGCGCGTCGGCGATCAGCCAATATGCCGGGTTGCTTGTCCAGAACGAAAAGCATGTCGGGCGATATCGGCTGCGTGCCGCCAATGGCGGACTTGCCGGCGTCCGCGGCATCGCCCGCGCAGCCGATGATCGCCTGCGCGGCACAGTCATCGAGCGGCTGCTGTGCGACGAAACGGTCGATCTGGCCGAAATCGCCGCGCATCACGCGATGCCGGTGGCGCCGCTGGCCGCGGTGCTGCCCAATCTCGCGCCGCTCGCCGCGCGTGGCCTGGTGGGCATCCGTGGCACCCGCCTCACCCTCCTGCCCGCCGGGCGACCTTATGGCCGGGTCGTCGCTGCATATTTCGATCGCCATCGCGCCCCGCAGGCGCAGCGGTTCAGCCGGGCGATATGAGCCGCGGGGCGTCCGTAGACATCCCGATAGGGGCCGCCCCGTCCCTGCCCTACCTTTCGCTTCGACACCCGCAAAGGACGCCGACATGAAGACCATCCTGCTACTCGCGCACGATGATTCGGGGCAGGAAGCCCGCTTCCAGGCGGCGGTCGATCTCGTCCGCGCAGTCGACGGCCATCTCACCTGCCTGGACGTCGCCATCATGCCGGCGATGATCGCCTCGGATTATGTCGGCGACATCGGCGCAGCGACGCTGCTCGCCGACGAGGTCGCCCGCGAAAGCGCCAACCGGACGCATCTCGAATTCCGGCTGATGCACGAAGACGTGCCGTGGGACTGGATCGAAGCGACCGGCGCGATCGGCCCGTGCCTCCGCAGTGCGTCTGCGCTCGCCGATCTGATCGTCGTCAACCGCCAGCTCGACGATTTCCCGCTCCCCGACATGCGCGGCGCGGCGAGCGCGCTGATCATCAAGTCGGGCAAACCGTTACTGGCGGTGCCCCCTGATCTCCTCCGTTTCGACCACGCGCGCGCGGTGATCGCCTGGGACGGGTCGGTCTTTGCAGCCGCGGCGCTACGCGCGGCGGTCCCGCTGCTGGCCTTTGCCGAACAGGTGACGATCCTCCAACTTGGGGCTGCCGCGAGCGACGCCCCGGTCGAGGACGCCGCCGCCTATCTGTCGCGCTACGGTATCCGGACGAGCGTCGAACGCCAGCCGCGTGGCGAGACCCGAATCGCCGACCAGATCGTCGAGCGCGCACTCGCACTCGGCGCGGGCTATATCGTGATGGGCGGCTTCGGCCATCTGCGCTTCGTCGAGGCGCTGTTCGGCGGGACGACGCGGGCGCTGCTCGCGCACAGTCCGCTACCGCTGTTCCTCGCGCATTGAGCGGTGTCTGGCGGTCGTTACACCGTGCTCTTGACGCGATCGCGACCGCCGCGTTTGGCTTCGTACAGAGCGCTGTCTGCGCGCCGCATCGCCGAGGCAAGCGAGCCATATTCACGGACGATCGCCAGGCCGCACGAAAAGGTCAACCCGTCGCCGCCGCGACGGCCGATCACGTCGCGCTGCAGTGAAGCGCGCAGCCGTTCCACGATCTCGGTCGCCTCGTCGAAGGCGGTGTCGGGCAGCAGGATCGCGAGCTCCTCACCCCCCCCAGCGCGCGGGGAGATCCGAGCGCCGCAATTCGGTCTGCAGCCGTCTGGCGAACTCGACCAGCACGCGATCCCCCTCGTCATGGCCGTAGCGATCATTGACCGCTTTGAAATGATCGAGGTCGAGCACCGCGACAACCGAATTGCGATCCGGGCGCAACAGCGGAGCGATCGCGTCCATGAAGCCCCGGCGATTGCGAAGCCCCGTCAACAGGTCCTTTTCGGCGGCTTCGGCGAGGCGTGCGACCCGCTTGTGGGTTTCGGCCGACGCGCGGGCGACCGAGGCGAGCAACGCGCCCACCAGATCGTCCCCCCCCGAGGGGACCGTCGAGACCGGCTCGCCGCGCTGCAGCGACTGGAGCAGGGAGGTCGCGTGCGCGACGGGGGCGAGCAGCCCGCGAAGCGCAGCGATCGCCGATACCGTGCCGACCAGGGTTGCGACCAGCAACGCGGTGAACAGCCGCCAGTCCCACCGCGCCAGCGCCAGCTCGGCGATGCAAAAGACGATGATGGGCAGATGGACCGCACCAAAGCAGATGCTGAACATGCGGAACTGAAAATTCCGCGGAAACAGGAATAGCGTCGCCTGATAAAACCGCATGCCCGTCCTTAAGCAACCTCATCCCAGAACCGGCGCTATTGGATCGCGCTTTCCCAAACGTTAACGAACCGGTCGATAGCAATGACTGGTCGCCAAACCATAGGTCCGCGCAATGGTTCCAGCGAAACCGATCCGGCCGCTTAATAGACGACGACGCTGCGAATACTTTCGCCGGCATGCATCAGATCGAACCCCTTATTGATCTCGTCGAGGCTGAGGACATGCGTGATCATCGGGTCGATCTCGATCTTGCCGTTCATATACCAATCGACGATCTTGGGAACATCGGTGCGTCCCTTCGCGCCGCCGAACGCCGTCCCGCGCCAGTTGCGCCCGGTGACGAGCTGGAACGGGCGTGTGCTGATCTCCTTGCCCGCCTCGGCAACGCCGATGATGATCGAGGTGCCCCAGCCGCGATGGCACGCCTCGAGTGCCTGGCGCATGACGGTGGTGTTGCCGGTGCAGTCGAAAGTGTACTCGGCGCCGCCATCGGTCAGCGCGACGAGGTGCGCGACCAGATCGCCGACATCCTTCGGGTTGACGAAATGCGTCATGCCGAACCTGCGGCCCCATTCTTCGCGATCGGGGTTGATGTCGACCCCGACAATCATGTTCGCGCCCGCCATCCGCGCGCCCTGCAGCACGTTGAGACCGATCCCGCCAAGCCCGAACACGATGACATTGTCGCCGACCTGGACCTTGGCGGTGTTGACCACCGCGCCGACCCCCGTCGTCACGCCGCAGCCGATATAGCAGCTCGTCTTGAACGGCGCGTCCTCGCGGATCTTCGCGACCGCGATCTCGGGGAGCACGGTGAAGTTCGAGAAGGTCGAGCAGCCCATGTAATGGAAGATCGTCTCGCCCTTGTAGGAGAAGCGCGAGGTGCCGTCGGGCATCAATCCCTTCCCTTGCGTCGCGCGGATCGCGGTGCAGAGGTTGGTCTTGCCGCTGAGGCACGACTTACACTGGCGGCATTCGGGGGTGTAGAGCGGGATGACATGGTCGCCCGGCTTGACCGAGGTCACGCCCGGCCCGACCTCGCGCACGATCCCCGCGCCTTCATGGCCGAGCACGCTCGGAAACAGCCCCTCGCTGTCGAGCCCGTCGAGCGTATAGGCATCGGTGTGGCAAATCCCGGTCGCCATGATCTCGACCAGCACTTCGCCCGCCTTGGGGCCTTCGAGGTCGAGCTCGACGATCTCGAGCGGTTGCTTGGCGGCAAAGGCGACGGCGGCGCGGGTTTTCATGGGGGAGCTCCTTCAGGCGATCGCCAATCCCTTACGGCGGTGTCCCGAGGCGTCAACCGCCGCCGGATCAGGCGGTGTCGCGCCGCGGCATACCGCGCAGCAGCAGCGCCACGCCGATCGTCGCCAGCCCGAGCATCCCGATGACACCGGGCACGTCGCTGCCGAGCGCGATCATCGCGCTCGCCACGATCACGACGAGCACGGTGACGAGCGAATTGGCGATGTTGTTCGCCGCGATCACGCGCGAGCGTTCTGCGGCGGGCGTTGCAGTCGAGAGGATGGCATAGAGCGGTACGATGAACATCCCGCCGGCAAACGAGATCCCGGCCAGCCCGATCAGGATATGCCAGCTCCCCGCCGCGGCAAAGAAGCGCGCGATGTCGAGCCCCGCCGCGCGCACCTGGAAGCCGTGCGTCGACGCCCACAGGTCGATCATGCACGCGCCCATCAGCGCGGCCGATAGCGGTACGTAGCGCGCCGACACTTCGCCGCGCAGCAGGCGGTTGACCGCCAGCGAGCCTGCCGCGATCGCGGTCGAGAAGACCAGCAGAAACAGCGTCACCACCGCCTTCGATCCGCCCAATGTGCCGCTCACCAGCGGTGCGAATTCTGACACCAGCACCGCGCCCGCGGCGAAGAACCAGCTGATCCCGAGGATCGACAGGATCACCGCGCGATCGCGGCTGGCGGTCCGGATGATGTCGGCGGTGCCCCGGAAGACGTTCCAGTCGATGCGATGCTGTCGCCCACTTGGCGGTGCGGGCGGGATGGCCAGGCTGGCAAGGAAGCCGACGCCCGCGAGCGAGGTCGCCGTCACCCCCGCCTCCCACGGTGCCAGCACGCCGGCGAGCAGCTGCCCACCGAGGATCGCAAGGAACGTCCCCGCCTCGATCAGCCCGGTCGCGCCCATCATTTCGTGATGCCCGAGATGCTGCGGCAGGATCGAATATTTGACCGGGCCGAAGATCGTCGAGTGCAGCCCCATCAGGAACAGGCAGACGAGCAGGATCGTGACCGAGCCGATCGCGAAGCCGAGCAAGGCGACTGCCATGATTCCTATCTCTGCGGCCTTCACCCAGCGGATCAGAATGCGCTTGTCGATCGCGTCGGCGGTCTGCCCGCCGATCGCCGAGAACAGGAAATAGGGCAGGATGAAGATGCCGGTCGACACCGTCGCCAGCATCTCGCCGCTCAGCGCGGTCCGCTGCGCGCCGAAATTGGCGAGAAACAGCAACGCGAACTTGAGCACATTGTCGTTGAACGCGCCGAGGAACTGGACGACGAACAGCGGCGCGAAGCGGCGCTTGGTGAGCAGCGAAAAACCGGGCGAGGCCATCGCCCGCTTGTCGCCGCAGCCCGACCCGGGCGCAAGAGCCGCCCGGGTCGATCACTGCCTCGCGTCTGCCCGTCGTCAGAGGAACAGTTTGCGAATCGAAACGCGAACCGTACGGCCGAGCGGATTGAGATAATCCGGCTGGTAGGCGACCGGCGTCGTCCCGCTCGCGTCGGTCACGCGCTGCCGCGTGTCGAACAGATTGTCGACCGCGAACGCGACGCGCATCCCGCGCATCCAGGGATTCGCCTTGACCAGCTCGAGCCGCTGTCCGAGATCGCCGAACAGCCGCACGCCAAGCGTGCCGAGCGCGGAGAAATGCAGGTTCTGCGGGCTGCCGAGCGTCCCGCCATTGACGTCGGTCGCGCTCTGCCAATTCGCCGAGAGACGGACGCCCAGACCGTTATTGTTATACCCCGCCTGCCCCTCGAGCTCATGCCGCGGCTGCCCACCGCTCGATCCGATCGCGTCACCGTTGAGCAGATCGAGCGACGGTCCGCCGCGCTGGACGAGCACGCGATCGGTGAAGTGCCAGGTATGATAGAGCGCGAACTGCAGCCGCCCGCCGCCACCGCCACGACCGCCGCCGCCGAAGCCGCCAAACCCGCCGCGCCCGCCGCCCGGCCCGCCGGGACCGCCGGGGCCGCCGGGGCCGCCTGGCCCAGCACCGCCCGGTCCGCCACCTGGTCCACCGCCGCCCGGCCCACCAGGGCCATCCGGGCCGCCGCCGCCGCCACCGCGCAGAGCGCGCGCCTGGGCGATCTGCCGTTGGACGCTGTCGGGGATCTTGATCCCGGCAAACGGGTTGGGCCCGGTGCCGGCGCGCCACGCTTCGATCTGCTTCTGCAGCTTCGACTTCAGCGCCATCGAGAAATTGATCCCCCAGCGCAGCTCGGACCGGCTGCTCTGCGCGAAATTGATCGGGCGCGTGTCGAGCTGCGTCAGCACCTGATCGCCGTTCGCATCGCGCACGCGGGTGAAACGCGATGGGAACGCGGCTTCGATCGCGGCGGTGCCGGTCGGGAAAGCCACGATCGGGTTCTCGATCCGCGCGTCGATATAGGTCGCGGTGAGCGACAGATCCTTGGCGCTCCACGGCTTGACCGTCGCGCTCAGCTTGTAGGTATGGCTGGTGCTTGCGATCAAGTTGGGGTTGCCGCCCGAAACCGTCGTAACGCTCGCATTCTGCCCGAGCACATAGTCGAAGACCGGCACGTTGGGCGTGACGATCTGAGGATTGCCGAGCTGCGTCGCGCTCGGCGCGGTATCCTGCGTCGTCGAAGACGCGATGATGCGGAGCGGCACGATCGGCGACCAGTTGAGGCCGTAGCCGAGCGTGGTCAGCGTCCCGAAATCCGAAAGATGGTTGACCGCGACATTGCCGTTGACCGACAGCGTGCCGATCGCGGCCAACACGTCCTTGGCGCGGCTGGTCAACGGGACATCGACGTTGAGCTGGCCGTTGACGATGTCGCGCGACACCGCGCCGGTCGAGGTCAGCCCCGCGCGATACGAGCGGCTGTCGAAGCTGCTGATGTCACCGCCGACATGGACGCTGGTCGATACCTCGCCCGCCGGCAGCTTGAACACCGTGCCCGTGAGCAACGCGTCGACCTTGCCTTCGTCCGACGTCGAATAGGCGCGCGTCGTTGCCCGCGTGCCGATCTGCGCGGCGCCGAGCGGGCCGAACGGATTGGCAGTCGGATCATTGGCCGCGAGCCGCGCGTTGAACGCGGTCGCGTCGAGCCCGGCATCGGTGAACGTCTTCGATTCGGAATGGTCGTAGGTGCCCGTCACCGACCATTGCCACGCCTTGCTGAGCGAGCCGTTGAAGGTCGTGCCGAGGTGCGCCGCGATCGTCGCGTTGCGCTGCTTGAGCGGCGAAAAATCGCCGTTGAGCGTCCGGCTGACCGTCACGGCATCGGCTGAGAACGGGTTGCCCGCGGGCACGTTGAGCGTGGTGGTCGGCAGGCCGTTCAGCCCGATCGTGTCGCTGGCCGAGAGCGTGCCGTTGAGCGTGCCGGACACCGCGCCGAAAGTGCGCGAATAGGTCGTATTGGCGTTGAACGTCCGCCCCGAGGGCAGCAGCGTCCGGTACGGTCGCTGGTCGGTCGGGTCGGACGCAACGGTCGTCGGCGCGGTCGTCCCCGGTGTCGGTGTCCGGACCGTCGGCAGGATGCCGCGTTCGCTCTCGGTCAGCGCCTCGACCGGCTGATATTCGAGGTGGAGATTGACCCGCCCCTTGTTGGCGATCTGGAGCAGATCGAGTTCGCCCTGCGGCGCATTGCGGCCGCCTTCGGTCGCAAGCTTGTCCGACAGCTCGACCGTCGCCGCGCGGAAGCGGCGCCGCAAGACGAAGTTCACCACCTTCTGGTCGGCGGTGTAGCCATATTTCAGCGCGACTTCCTCAGGCAGGATCTCGACCCGTGCGATCGCCTCGGTTGGCAGGTCGCGGATTTCGGAAAAGCCCGAGATGCGTTTGCCGTCGATCAACACGACCGGCGCGCCGCCGCTGCCGCGATCGCTGCGGATCTGCGGGGCGAGTTCGGTGAGCAATTCTGTAATCGAGCTGACGCCGTACGAACGGATGTCGGCCGGACCGAAGGTCTGTTCGGGCGGAATGTCGCCGATCACCGATCCGGGCTGCTTGGCACCGCGCACGACAATATCCGGGCCGTCCTCGGCTTCGTCAACGACGGGGGCTGGCGCTGTGGCTGCCTTGGCCCTTGTTGCGCTCTTTGTCGTCGCTTGGCCGCTCGCTTGCCCTGTTGCTGGCTGGGTCGCCTGTTGCGCGGCTGCGAATGCCGGGGTCGCCGCGAGCGCGAGCGTCAACAATTTAGTCGTGCGGATCATCAAAGCCCCATTGTGTCGTTGCGGTCCGCTAGCGCGCTTCTGTCGCAAGAGTATGCCAACAATCGTTACTCTGGCCCTCGCCCACCCGCTGCCCTACAGCCATGCCTATGAGTGAAGAGCGATTCGAACGTCATCGCCAGCCTTGGACGACTGATGAAATCCAGAAGCTGCACACGCTGGCGAAAAAAGGCATGGCATTGAAAGCCATTTCCAAAGCGCTGAAACGCAGCGAGGAATCGACCAAGGACCGCGCCAAGGCGGACGGTCTGACGATCGCGAAGTTACGGTAACTCGGTCGCGTTGCCGCGACGCTGGAATTGCGGCCGTACCGAGACAGTTGATATGCCGCTGGAACAACCGCTATCAGGTCGCGTTTGGCGTCCGTTGCGTAGGGTATCCACCGTGCGCGAACAGCCTTGAAAGCGGTGGACAAGATGGCGGTTGAGTGTTCTTCCCTGCGCGCGGTGGTGTTTGTCGGCACCGCGGCGATTCTGCTTGCCGGTTGCGGGGCTGCAAAACAGGAAAAAGGCGGCCGCGGTGCGCCCAAGGGCCCGCCTGAAGTCGGCTATATCGTTATCCAACCGAGCAGCGTTCCGCTCGTCACCGAACTCGCCGGGCGGACTGCCGCCTATCAAAGCTCCGAGGTTCGCCCGCAGGTGACCGGCCTGATCAAGCGGCGTTTCTTCACCGAAGGCTCTCTGGTGCGGGAGGGCCAGCCGCTCTACCAGATCGACCCGAGCCTCTATCGCGCCTCGACCAACCAGGCGAACGCCAATGTCGCCAGCGCGGTCGCCAATGCCGAAGCGACGCGCGTAAAGGCCGATCGCTACAAGCCGCTTGCCGATATGCAGGCGGTCGCCAAGCAGGATTATACCGACGCCGCCGCCGCCGCGCGCCAAGCCGCCGCAGCGGTGTCGCAGACCAAGGCGGCGCTCGACACCGCGAAGATCAATTTGCGTTTCACGACCGTGCCCGCGCCGATCACCGGGCGGATCGGGCGCTCGCTCTACACCGTCGGCGCGCTGGTGACCGCAAGCCAGACCGATCCGCTGACGACGATCCAGAAGCTCGATCCGATCTATGTCGATATTCAGCAGGCCAGTGCAGACCTGCTGCGGCTGCGCCGCGCGCTCGCCTCGGGCGGGTCGGTCGCGACGCGGGCGAGCGTACAGCTCAAGCTCGAGGACGGCTCGGACTATGGCCTGACCGGCGACGTCGAATTTTCCGAGGTCTTCGTCGATGCCGCGACCGGCACTGTGACGCTGCGCGCGCGCTTCCCCAATCCCAAGGGGATCTTGCTCCCCGGAATGTTCGTGCGGACGCGCTTTGCGCAATCGATCGATCCCAACGCCTTCCTCGTCCCGCAACAGGCGGTGTCGCGCAGCCCCAAGGGTGAGGCGACGGTCTTCGTGGTCGGTCCCGACGGCAAGGGCGGTTATAAGGCCGTCCAGCGTCCGGTCACCGCGACGACGACCCAGGGCACCGACTGGATCGTCACCGCCGGGCTCAAACCCGGCGACAAGATCATCACGCAGGGTGTCGGCAAGGTGAAGGTCAACCAGACCATCAAGCCGGTCGCCGCGAATGCACCGCAGACGATCAAGTCGCCCAAAGCGGGTGACACGTCCGCCAAGACGAACTGAGCCCGCCCGGTGATATCCCGCATCTTCATCGACCGGCCGATCTTCGCCTGGGTCGTCGCCATCATCATCATGCTCGCCGGCGTCGGCGCGATCTACACGTTGCCGGTCGAACAGTTTCCCGACATTGCGCCGCCACAGGTCAACATCCGTGCGACCTATCCCGGCGCTTCCGCCGCGACGCTCGAGAATTCGGTCGCACAGGTGATCGAGCAGCAGCTGACCGGCATCGATGGCCTGCTCTATTTCGCGACGAGTTCTTCCTCGCGCGGTCAGGTGACGATCACCGCGACCTTCGACAAGGGCACGGATCCCGACATCGCGCAGGTCCAGGTCCAGAACAAGGTGCAGCAAGCCCTTTCGCGCCTGCCGCAACAGGTCCAGCAGCAGGGCCTGACCGTGACCAAATCGAACCCCGACTTCCTGCTGATCGCGGCGATCTACGATACCACCGATCGGACGACCAACCAGGACGTGTCGGATTATCTCGTCTCGAACCTTCAGGACACGATCGGGCGCATCAAGGGTGTCGGTGACATCAACGTGTTCGGAGCGCAATATGCGATGCGCATCTGGCTCGATCCCAACAAGCTCGCCAGCTACAGTCTGATCCCGAGCGACATCACGACAGCGATCACGGCACAGAACGCCGAAGTGGCGGCGGGCGAGATCGGCGGCGTCCCCAACACGCCCGAGCAGGTGCTCGACGCGACGGTCACGGCGCAGTCGCGCCTCTCGACCCCCGAACAGTTCCGCGCGATCGTCCTCAAGACGCAGCCCGACGGCTCCGCCGTGCATCTGTCGGATGTGGCACGCGTCGAGCTCGGCGCCGAAAGCTATGCCGTGACGAGCCGCGTCAACGGCCATCCGGGGGCGGGCATCGCGGTCAGCCTTGCCCCGGGCGCCGACGCGCTGAGCACCGCCGAGCTCGTCAAAGCCGAGATCGAGCGCTCCGCCAAGGCGTTCCCCAACGGCTATGCCTACAGCTTCCCGCAAGACTCGACCTCGTTCATCAAGCTGTCGGTCGAGGAAGTCGAGAAGACGCTCTTCGAGGCGATCCTGCTCGTCGTGGTCGTCATGTTTGTCTTCCTGCAGAACTGGCGCGCGACGCTGATCCCGACCATCGCCGTGCCGGTGGTGCTGCTCGGCACCTTCGGCATCTTCTCGCTCGCCGGTTTTTCGATCAATACGCTGACGCTGTTCGGCCTCGTGCTCGCGATCGGCCTGCTCGTCGACGACGCGATCGTCGTGGTCGAGAACGTCGAACGCCTGATGGAAGAGAATCCCGACATGTCGCCGCGCGATGCGACGATCCAGTCGATGAACGAGATCACCGTCGCACTGATCGCGATCGCGCTCGTGCTCTCAGCCGTATTCCTGCCAATGGCGTTCTTCGGCGGGTCGACCGGCGTGATCTATCGCCAGTTTTCGGTGACGATCGTCTCGGCGATGGTCCTGTCCGTCGTCGTCGCGCTGGTGCTGACGCCGGCGCTCACCGCGACGCTGCTCAAGCGCAAGCAGGATATGAAGCAGGACGGCTGGCTCGCGCGCAAGACGCAGCCCGCAAAGGACTGGTTCAACACCGGTTTCGACAAGACGATCGATCGCTACGGAACGTCCGTCAGCAAGGTGATCGACCGCAAATGGCTGTTCGTGCTGATCTATGCCGGCGTGATCGCGATCCTCGCGATTCTCTTCCTGCGCCTGCCTACCGGCTTCCTGCCCAATGAGGATCAGGGCATCGCGCAGATCCAGTACAATCTCGCGCCGGGTGCGACGCTCAATTCAACGCGCAAGGCGCAGCTTGAAATCGAGAAATATTTCTCCGGGCCCGAAGGCAAGAATGTCGGTGGCTATTTGACGGTCGCCGGCGGCGGCGGTGGTTCGGGCGGGCAAAATGCCGGCCGTGGCTTCATCGCCTTCAAGGATTGGGCGGATCGCAAGGGCACCGAGAATGGGGCCGACGCGATTACCTCGCGCGCGACCAAGGCGCTGAGCGGCCTGCGCGATGTCGAATTCTACGCAACGGTCCCCTCGCCGGTGCGCGGGCTTGGCCAGTCGACCGGTTTCACGATGGAATTGCTCAATTCGGGCGGCCTCAGTCGCGAACAGTTCAAGGCGACGCGCGACAAATTGCTGGCGGACGCCCGCGGCGACAAGACGCTCGCGGCGGTGCGGCCGACCGATCTCGACGACCAGCCGACGCTGCAGGTCAAGCTCGACGCGCAGAAGCTCAGCACGCTCGGGCTGACCCAGGCGAACGTCAATTCCACACTGTCGACCGCGTGGGGCGGCAGCTACGTCAACGATTTCAACGACCGTGGCCGCGTGAAGCGCGTCTACGTTCAGGGCGACGCGCCATATCGCTCCTCACCCGACGACCTCGCGCAATGGTACGTCCGAGGCTCGACCGGCGCGATGACGCCCTTCTCGGCCTTCGCCACGACCGGGTGGAGCACCGCGGCGCCGTCGCTCGCCCGCTTCCAGGGGATTTCGTCGTACGAATTCTCAGGCCAGGCCGCGCCTGGGCAGAGCTCGGGCACGGCAATGGAGAAGATGACCGAGCTCGCGGCGAAATATCCAGGAACGAGCGTCGCCTGGAGCGGCCTGTCGTACCAGGAACGCCTGTCGTCGGGGCAGGCGCCATTCCTCTACGCGATCTCCCTGCTCGTCGTGTTCCTGTGTCTCGCCGCGCTGTATGAAAGCTGGTCGATCCCGATCGCCGTGCTGCTGATCATCCCACTGGGGCTGGTCGGCGCGGTGTTCGCGGTGACGCTGCGCGGTCTGCAGAACGACGTCTATCTGCAGATCGGCTTGCTGACGACGATGGGCCTTGCGGCCAAGAACGCGATCCTGATGATCGAATTCGCCGAGCAGGCCGAGAAGTCGGGCAAGCCCGTGGTCGAAGCCGCCCTCGAGGCCGCGCGGATCCGACTGCGACCGATCCTGATGACGAGCTTCGCCTTCATCTTCGGTGTGCTGCCGCTCGCGATCTCGACCGGCGCTGGCGCGAACAGCCGCGTCGCGATCGGCACCGCCGTGATCGGCGGGATGCTGACCGCGACGATCCTTGCGATCTTCTACATCCCGCTCTTCTTCGTGCTGATCCGCCGCGGCGCGCGCGGTCTCTCGAAGAAGCTGCACCATGACGAGAAACCTGCCGACGAGACGCCCCCCGCGCGTCCGACCGGCCAGGGCGAGGCGACCGCATGATCCGCAAGACCATCTCGCTCGTCTCGCTCGCCGCGCTGTCGGCCTGTTCGCTCGCGCCCAAATATGTCCGTCCGGACCTCCCGGCGCCGCCAAGCTGGCCGGTCGGCGACGCCTATCTCGCGCAGAACGAGGCGACGCTCCCCAGCATCGGCTATCGCGACATCTTCCGCGACCCGCGGCTCCAGAAGGTCATCGAACAGGCGCTCGTCAACAATCGCGACCTGCGCGCGGCCGCCGCCAACATCGCCATCGCGCGCGCGCAGTATCGTATCCAGCGTGCCGAGCTGCTGCCCGAGATCGGTGGAACGGCGAGCTATTCGCGCCGCGACAACGGGACGCGCGGCGTCAACAATACGGGCAATGGCGTGGGCACCGGTACGGGCGGGACCGGGACCGGCGTGACCACAACCAACGGCGGCGCGACCAATAATTTTTCAGCAAGTCTTGGGATCACCGCGTTCGAGGTCGATCTGTTTGGCCGGGTCCGCTCGCTGACAACCGCCGCGCAGAACCGGTATTTTGGCACCGAGGCGACGGCGCGCGCAACGCGGCTGACCCTGGTCGGGGACATCGCAACCGCGTGGCTGACCTATGCCTCCGACACCAGCCTGCACAAGATCGCCCGCGACACCGCGGCGCTCGCGGCCCGCAGCGTATCGCTCACCAAATTGCGCGTCGATGGCGGGATCGCGCCGCGCACCGATCTCGACCAGGCGCGGATCATCGAGCAGACCGCGCTGTCGGACCTGGCAACGCAGACCACGCTGGTGGCGCAGGACGTCAACGCGCTGCAGTTGCTCGTCGGCGCGCCGGTCGATGCAGCGCTTCTGCCTGCCTCGATCGAGCAGGCTGCGCCGACCATCGCCGAACTCCCGGCGGGTCTCAACTCGAGCGTCCTGTTGCGCCGGCCCGATGTCGTTCAGGCCGAATATGAACTGCGCGCGACCAATGCCGAAATCGGCGCAGCACGCGCGGCGCTGTTCCCGACGATTTCGCTGACGGCGCTGGCGGGTCTGGCGAGCAGCTCGCTCGGCAATCTCTTCACCGGGGGCGCGTTCAACTATTCGGTCTCGCCCAGCGCGAGCTATTCGATCTTCCGCGCGGGCGCCGGGCGCGCCGGCGTCGCGCAATCGCGCGCGCAGCGCGACTATGCGCTGGCAACCTATGAGAAGGCGATCCAGACTGGGTTCAGCGAAGTCGCCGACGCGCTTGCGCGGCGCGGGACGATCACCGCGCAGCTCACGGCGCAACGCGCGCTGACGGCGTCGTCGAGCGACAATTATCGCCTGTCGGACGCGCGCTATCGCGGCGGGATCGACACGTTTCTGCAGAGCCTCACCGCGCAGCAGTCGCTCTATTCCGCACAGCGCAGCCTGATCTCGGCACAGCTGACACAAGCGACCAATCTGGTGACGCTCTATCGCACGCTCGGCGGGGATTCGACGCTCGACGTCACCGCGGCAGGCCCGAAGTCCGTTCAGCCGTAACGAATGCGTGACAAGCCGCGACGCGCGTGGCAGCGTCGGCGTCTAAGTCTAGGGAATTCAGCCCTGGATCGGCGCGCCGGGAGCGATCGAGATGGGCTATCACATCCGGCGGTTCGAACCAAAGGACGAGGGCGCGATGCTCGCCTTTGCCGAGACGCTGCCCGAGCATGACCTGCTGTTCCTCGGGCGCGATCTGCGCCACCCGCGCGTCGTCGCCGCCTGGGTCGCCGCAATCGGCGAGGGCTATATCGACAGTCTCGTCGCCGAAGATGGCGGGAAGTTCGTTGGAACCGCCGCGTTGCTGCGCGATCCGCTGGGCTGGAGCGCGCATGTCGGGGAGATCCGCCTGCTCGTCGCGCCCGCCAAACGCGGGAACGGTCTCGGTCGCGATCTGCTCGAAGGGGTCTACGCCATCGCACTCGAACGCCGGCTCGACAAAATCACCGCGCAGATGACGCCCGACCAGATTGGATCGGTCATGCTGTTCGAGAGCCTTGGCTTCCGTGCCGAAGCCCTGCTCAAAGACCATGTCCGCGACCGGGCGGGCAACACGCACGACGTGGCGATCCTCAGCCACGATATCGTCCGCACCGCACCACCCGCGCGGTGAGCGCGCGCGCCGCGCGTTACTTCTCGCCGCGGACCGCGCCGACGGCTTCGCGGCCGAACTGAAGGATGACTTCGCCCATTTCGCGCGCCTGGCTCATGCTGCGCTGGCCCTGATCGCGGAGGAAATCGCCCTGGATCTTCATCACTTCCGACAGATCCTTCGCACCCGCGGCAGCGCGCATCGCCGCAAAGGCCTCGCGGGCATTCGCCTCGGCCTGATCGAGCATCTTGATGCCGACCGCCGAGCCACTTTCAGCCATCTTGCCGCCGGCGTCGCGGATTGCCTCGCCAGCCTTCTTGGCGGGTTCGGCGACTTTCTCGTTGAAGGCGTCCCGAATCTTGTCGGTCATGAACTCAAATCCTTTTCCCGGGGGGTGCGACCGGATCGGCAGGTGCTGCACGGCAACGCGTCGCGGGTTGGCGGACGATCGCGGGGCTGACGGGGTACGGCATCCGACTCTCCTCTGCCGCGGTCTGTGCCGCTTGCAGGGGAACAGCTTAACCCCGCCCCCCGCCAAGCGCAAATCACGCCGGCCCGCATCCTTAACGGGGTAGCAACCCGAAGACGCCACAAGACGGAACGATGGTCCGCCCCGCCCCCACCCTGCTCCTACCGCCGCCAAGCGCCGCGGCGATGCTGCTGCTCCCGTTCAGCGTGCTGGCGGACGGTGCGCTATTCTGGCCGGCAGCGTGCTTCGTGGCAATCCTGGCGGCGTGTGCCCGGCACTATGGCGCGATGCTGGTCTGGTATGGCCTCGCACTCGGCTTTGATCGCGATGCGCTGATCCTCGGACCGTTCGTGCTGGCGGTGGCGATCAGCGCACGGGTGCGGTGGCAGAGGCTTCCGCTCGTCCCGGTGTTCGCGCTCGCGATGCTCGTTGCGGGGTCACGGGGGCTGCCCGTGTCGCTCGACCTTCCTTCATTGTCGGTGGCGGACGAAGCGCCCTCGCTCTGGGCGATCGTGCGGACGATGCCCTGGATCAATACGCTGCCGCTCGCCGGGCTGGCGCTGACCAGCGCGGTGGGCGCGGCGGTCGCGTTCGTCGCCTGGGCATCGACGCGACCGCTCCGGCAGGCGGCGCTGCTCGATGCGGCGTTGCTCTGCGCGCTGATGCTCCCCGTTCTCCTGGCAACGGCCGAACCGCAGGCCCTTCTGCTCGCCGGTGGATTGGCATGGCGGATCGCGCTGCTCGATCCGCGGGCCCCGCGCTGGCGGATCGTCGCTTTGGTGACGACAGGCGTGCTTACGGCATGGCTGGGCGGCGCGCCTGCGGCACCTCTTGCGGCGATCGCGCTCGTCGCGGCGACGTTGCTCCACGCGCGCATCGTGCTGAAGCCCGCCGCCAACGACAATCCCGCAATGGCGCGTGCGATCCACCGACTCCCTCTGCCGCTCCAGCGCGAGACGTGCTAGCCAACCGCCGATACGGACAGTCAGGGGGCATGTGCGATGGCGATCTTCACCGGCAAGGGACGCGACGGCGGCGGTAGCGCGGGGGCGGTGCTGGCGTACCCCGCAAGCGCCAAGCGCGGGATGTTCTCGGTGATCAGCGCTGATATGGTCGTCGCCGGTAACATCACGGCAACCGCCGACCTGCACATCGACGGGCGGATCGAGGGCGATGTCCAGTGCGCCACGCTGATCCAGGGGCAGGACAGCCGGATCGCCGGTGCGATCGTCGCCGAAACCGCGCGGATCGGCGGCGCGGTCGAAGGCTCGGTCGCGGTGCGCCATTTGACGATCGAGCGTTCGGCGCGGATCCTCGGCGACGTGCAGTACGAGACGATCGCGATCGAGCTCGGCGCGTCGATCGACGGACGGGTCAAACACGTAACCGAGAGTAGCGAGACCGGCATCTTCGACCGCGCGACGCCGGTCGCCGCGTTGCGGCAGATCGAGCCCGTACGACAGATCGAAACCGTCGCGGACTAGGCGCGCGTCAGCGCAGCATCGCGGGATAGGATGTCGGCGGCGCCGGAAGGCGCAACCGCGCGACACCGCCGGGGACGATCACCAGCGCAAGCGCGACCGCTGTGCCGAGCACGGCGTGCCGCGACCAGCGCGCCTCGGACCACAAGACGATCGTCGCCAGCGCCGTCGCCGCCATCGGCCACAGATGGTAGCGCAGGTCCGACGCGATGCTGAGTACGCTGAAGCTCGCCTCGAGTACGATCGCCGAAGCCAGCAGCGCCAGCGCGAAATCGCGCAGCGGCGCGTCGCGCCGGCGGACCGCAACGACCAGCGCGGCGATCGCGAGCGTGAGCCACGCGATCGGCCAACCGAGCGGCGTCTCGGCATTCCACCGCGCGAGCATCTGCCAGCGCGGCACGGCAGGGCCGGGGCTGCGCAATCCGACCGGGTTGGCCTCGGTCACCCCTGGCGGGATCGCACTTGGCCAGCCGGCCGGCACGATCCAGCGCTCGGTCGAATTGAGATGCGCGAGACGATGCCCCGCATAGGCCAGCGGGTGCCGGACGATCGCCTCTGCAAGCAGGCGGTACAGTGGCCCCGCGCTCAGGCCGTGCAGCCGCTCGAGCGTCGGCCCACAGCGGTCGGGCGTTCCGAGCGGGTCCCAGAAGAAGGGTTTGACGCAGTTGAGCGCGACCACGCGGCGCGCTTCGGCCGGGGTCAGGCCGACCGGATGCTCAGGATCGTGCGCCGCGATCGCCGACAGGTCGTAGAACGCCTCGGTCCGCTCGACGCCGCTTGCCCCCGCCCCGAGCACGCCGTGGTTGATCGCCTGCGAGAGCCCTAGCACCGCGATGATCCCGCCGAGCATCAGCAGCGCGCGCGCCCACCACCGTACCGGGCCGAACAGGATGACGACCAACGGCACCGTCGCGAACACCGCATTGGAGCGCACCAGCGTCGAATACGCCAGCAAGACGCCGACCGCGAACACCGCCGCCAGGGGCAGCCGTACGCCGCGCAACCGCCACCAGGCGATGATCCCCACCGCGGCGAGCATCGCGCCGAGCATCTGCGTATCCTTGAGCACCACGCCCTGCCATCCGAGGAACAGGGGCAGGACGGATAGACACAGTATCGCGACCGCGGCGCGGCGATGTGCCAAGCGCGCCAGCGTCGCCGAGATCAGTCCGAACCCTGTCCAGTAGAGGGTCAATTGGAGCGCGAGCATCGGCCCCGCCCCGCCGCCGAACAGGCCATGCAGAACGTGCCATAGCCGCGCCATGATCGGCGGGTGCCAATCCTCGAACTGGCCGGCGAGCGCCTGCCCGAATTGCGCGATGCCATCGTAGGTCACCACGCCGGGCCAGAACAGCGCGAGCGACCCCGCGAGCAGCAGCAGCGTAGCGCCACCGACCCGTGCCGCCGCGACACGGTCAGTGCGCGGCGCGGTGGCCGGTAGATCGGGTGCGCGCGTCATACGATCAGGCATGACGCGCCGCACCATAAGTGTAAAGGGACGAACCGGGCCGTCAGGCGCGGCCGCTGCGGCGCTTAGATATGGATCGCCCGGCCGTACGCGCCGAGCACGCTCTCATGCATCATTTCGCTGAGCGTCGGATGCGCGAACACCGTTTCCATCAGCTCGGCCTCGGTCGTCTCGAGCTGACGCGCGACGACATAGCCCTGGATCAGCTCAGTCACCTCGGCGCCGACCATGTGCGCGCCGAGCAGCTCGCCGGTCTTGGCGTCGAACACCGTCTTGACGAAGCCCTCGGCCTCGCCGAGCGCGATCGCCTTGCCGTTGCCGATGAACGGGAATTTGCCGACCTTGAGTTCGTAACCCGCTTCCTTGGCCTTGGCCTCGGTGAAGCCGACGCTCGCGACCTGCGGGCGCGAATAGGTGCAGCCCGGAATGTTCCACTTTTCGAACGGATGCGGCTTGAGGCCGGCGATCGCCTCGACGCAGACGACGCCCTCATGGCTCGCCTTGTGCGCCAGCCACGGCGCGCCGGTCACGTCGCCGATCGCGTAGATCCCCTCGACATTGGTGCGCGCATAGCCGTCGACCTTGATGTGCCCGCGCTCGGTCTCGATCCCGAGCGCCTCGATCCCGATATTCTCGGTGTTGGGCACGATGCCGATCGCGACGATCGCATGGCTGAACTCTTCGGTCGTGACCGTGCCGTCCTTGTTCTTGATCTTCGCCGTCACGCCCTTGGCGTTCGGCGTCAACGCCTCGAGCCCGGTGCCGACGAGCAGCTTGATGCCCTGCTTGGTGAGCGCCTTGTCCATGAACGCGCTGACTTCCTCGTCCTCGACGGGGAGGATGCGCGGCAGCATCTCGACGATCGTAACGTCGGCGCCCATGTCGTTGTAGAAGCTCGCGAACTCGACGCCGATCGCGCCCGATCCGATCACCAAAAGCTTGGTCGGCATTTCCGGCGGCACCATCGCATGGCGATAGGTCCAGATCCGCTCGCCGTCGGCCTTGGCGAACGGCAGGTCGCGCGCGCGCGCGCCGGTGCCGATGATGATGTGCTTGGCCTCGAGCTCGCTCGTCTTGTCGCCCTGCTTGACCGAGAGCTTGCCCTTGCCGGTCAGCGCGCCGAAGCCTTCGAACACCTGAACCTTGTTCTTCTTCATCAGGCCCTTGACGCCGGCATTGAGCTGCCCCGCCACCTTGCGGCTGCGCTCGACCACCTTGTTGAGGTCGAACGAGACGTTGTCGGCCTTGAGCCCGTAGCTCTCGGCATTCTGCATGTAATGATAGATTTCCGACGTGCGCAGCAGCGCCTTGGTCGGGATGCAGCCCCAGTTGAGGCAGATACCGCCGAGGCGCTCGCGCTCGACGATCGCGGTCTTGAGACCGAGCTGCGCCGCGCGGATCGCGGCGACATAACCGCCGGGGCCCGAACCGAGGATGATGAGGTCGAATTGGTCAGCCAAGGGAGGATTCCTCTATCACTAGCGGGCGCGGTCGGTCGTCCTCGCCCATCGAAACAAGAATATAGGTGCCGCGAGCGGCGCGTTCAGTAGCTTCGCTGTGCCGATCACGCCGCCAGACGTCGACCGCAATGGTCATCGAGCTGCGCCCGGTCTTGACGATCTCGGCATGGAACGAGACCTCGTCGCCGATCTCGACGGGTGCGGTGAAGCTGAAGCCGTCCGCCGCGACGACGGGCGCGCGCCCACCGCAATGGCGGGAGGCGACCGATCCTGCCGCCAGCGCCATCTGCCCCATCAGCCATCCGACGAAGATCTTGCCGTACGGATTGGCATCGCACGCCATCGCGGTCGCGCGGATCGCGGGCGAAGTGCTCGGGGGCTGGTCGTTCATGCCGAACGCGTCAGCCGCGCCGTGCCCGGTCCGCGCGCCACGCGAGGCGTAGCGACGGAAGTCCCATGAGCACGATCACGACCATCATGCCGAACGCCACTTCCCAGATCGGGCTCGCGGCGTGCGGCAGCGACCAGACCGCGCCATAGGCGATCACCGCCGCCCCGATCACGCCGGCGGCGATGTGCAGCAGCTCGATCAGGGTGCGGCGGCCGAGCATCAGGCCAGCATCGACAGCGGGGATTCGACCAGCGCCTTGAACGCCTGCATCAGCTCGGCGCCATCGGCCCCGTCGATCGCGCGATGGTCGAAGCTGCCCGTCGCCGACATCACCGTCGCCACGCCGAGCGCGTCGTCGATGATGTAGGGGCGCTTCTCGCCCGAACCGATCGCCATGATCATGCCCTGCGGCGGGTTGATCACCGCTTCGAACTGCTTGATACCGTACATGCCCATGTTGCTGAGCGAGGCCGTGCCGCCCTTATATTCCTCTGGCTTGAGCTTGTTGTCGCGTGCGCGTGCCGCGAGGTCCTTCATCTCGGCCGAGATCTTCGCGACGCCCTTGCTGTCGGCGCCCGAGATGATCGGCGTGATCAGCCCCGACGGGGTCGACACTGCGACCGAGATGTCGGCGCGGCTGAAGCTGATCAGCTGGTCGGGGGTGAACATCACGTTGCACTTGGGCACCTGGATCAGGCTGGCGGCGAGTGCCTTGATCAGCAGATCGTTGACCGACAGCTTCACGCCACGGCCCTCGAGGCCCTTGTTCATCTCGCCACGCAGCTTGAGCAGCGCGTCGAGACGGATGTCGACCGTCAGATAGATGTGCGGAACGGTCTGCTTCGATTCGGTCAGGCGGCGCGCGATCGTCTTGCGGACGTTGCTGAGCTTTTCCGCGGTGTGCGGAATGTCCGGGATCGCGGCAGGCTTGGCAGGTGCCGCAGGTGCCGGCGCAGCGCTGGTTGCGGGTGCGGCCGCCGTCGCAGCCGGGGCTGCGCTCGACACTTTCGCACCTTCGAGATCGGCACGGACGATTCGGCCGTTGGGGCCCGAACCCTGCAGCGTGGCGAGGTCGATGCTCTTTTCGGCGGCGATCCGGCGCGCGAGCGGGCTTGCCTTGACGCGATCGCCATCCTGGCGCGGTGCGGGCGCAGCAGCCGGGGTCGACTTCGGCGCAGCGCCGCCTTCGGAATTGCCATGATCCTCTGCCTGTTCGGGCGTGCGCTCGACCGGCTTGGCCTCGCTGCCGGTCTTGTTGGGATCGGCCGGTGACGGCTTGGGCCCGGATTCCTTGGCGGCCGGCGCGGGCGTCGTCGCGTCGGCGCTCTCGCCCTCGGCGAGCAGCGTGGCGATGACCGTTCCGACCTTCACATTGTCGGTCCCCTCAGCGACCAGGATCTTGCCGATCGTGCCTTCGTCAACGGCTTCGAATTCCATCGTCGCCTTGTCGGTTTCGATCTCGGCCATCAGGTCACCCGATTTGACGGTGTCCCCTTCCTTGACCAGCCATTTTGCCAGCGTGCCTTCCTCCATCGTGGGAGAAAGAGCGGGCATCTTGATTTCGACCGGCATCAACGCGTCCTCATCTGTCCGAATCCGTAGGGGTCGTCTCTCGCGCCCGACGCGCGGATGGTCAAGGCCATGGCTTGCACCTTGCGGTACTTAGCCCCACCTATCGCTCACAATTTCGCTGTGGGGGGAGAGCGAGCGCCATGCGGACCTATCTGGTCGTGATCGACGAGACACACGAAAGCAGCATCGCGCTGCGCTTCGCCGCGCGGCGCGCGGTCAAGACCGGCGGCGGCGTCGAGATTCTCGCGCTGATCCCGCCGACCGAATTCACCGCCTTTGCCGGGATCCAGGCGACGATCGAGGAGGAAGCGCGCCAGCACGCCGAAGGGCTGGTCACCGCGGCGGCAGGCACCTTGCTTCAGGAATCGGGGTTGAAGCCCGCCTTGACGGTGCGGCAGGGCGAAGGGCCAAGGGTGATCCGCGACATGATCGCCGCCAATCCCGACATCGCCGCGCTCGTGCTCGCAGCGGCGGCAAGTGGGGTGCCCGGCCCATTGGTCGCGCATTTCGTGGGCGCCGACGCGGCCTTGCCGATCCCGTTGATGATCATCCCGGGCTCGCTCGACCGTGAGGCGATCGACCGACTGAGCTGATTCGGCGCCCCGTCAGCCCACCTTGATCAAGGGGCGATCCATATGAGTGGCCTGGATGCCGGCGTGAGCCCGGAATGACCAGGGTGACGACCGCTCATCCGATCAGCTTGCGCCGCAGCCGCGATCCCGCCACGATGCGGTGATGCGTACCCTCCCCACCGCCGCCGCGCTGTTCGCGATTCTTGCAACGCCCGCTTTCGCCAAGGACGCAGTCCAGCCGGCGCCCGATCCGGCACGACTCAAGGCGACGGTCGAGAAGCTCGTCAGCTTTGGCACGCGACACACGCTCTCCTCTGCCGACGATCCGGTCCGCGGAATCGGCGCAGCGCGAACCTGGGCAGGTGGCGAGCTCACCCGCATTGCGGATGCGTGCGATGGCTGCATCACCGTCGCCAACGTCGCGCGAACCTTTACCAACGCACGCGCGCCGAATGGCGTCAACGTGGTCGATGTGCTTGGCTTCCAGCAGGGCCTCGACCCCAAGCGCGTGATCATCGTCGGCGCGCATATCGATAGCCGCGTCAGCAACGAAATGGACGCGACGCACGATGCTCCGGGCGCGAACGACGACGCATCGGGAGTCGCGCTTGTGCTCGAGGCGGCGCGGATCCTGTCGAAGGACAAATTCCGCGCGACGATCGTCTATGCGGTGTTTTCGGGCGAGGAGCAGGGGCTGTTCGGCGGGACGCTGCTCGCGGAAACCGCCAAGGCGCGCGGCTGGACGGTCTCTGCGATGCTCAACAACGACATCGTCGGCAACACGATGGGGCAGAATGGTGTGCGCGTCGCCGACCGGGTGCGCGTCTTTTCGGAAGGCATTCGCGCGGCGGACGAATTGCCCGCGCAACTGGCGCGGCGCGGCAATGGAGGCGAGGATGACGGTCCCTCGCGCAGCCTCGCCAAGACGATCGACGGCGTCGCGGGGAAAATTACCGGCGGGCTCGACGTGTTTGTCGATCGCCGACCCGATCGCTTCGGGCGCGGCGGCGACCATGAGCCGTTCCTCAAGCTCGGCTATCCCGCGGTGCGATTCTCGGTCGGCGCGGAGAATTGGACGCAGCAGCATCAGGACGTGCGGGTCGAAAACGGCATCGCGTATGGCGACACGATCGACAAGATGGACTTTCCCTATCTCGCCAAGGTCACCGCGATCAACGTCGCGACGATCCGTCGCCTCGCGGCAGCGCCCGCTGCGCCAGACGGCGTGACGGTTGCCGGGGCGTTGAGCTTCGATACGACGGTGAAATGGGAACCCGTCGCTGGCGCAAGCGCGTACCGCATCCATTGGCGCCGCAACGACACGCAGGATTGGCAGAAGTCTCTCGACGTCCCGGGCAGTGCGACGAGCACGGTGCTCAAGGACATCAGCGTCGACGATCATTTCGTCGGCGTCAGCGCAGTCGCGGCGGACGGATCCGAAAGCCTGGTGAGCTTTGCCGGACCCGAACCGCGCAAGCGCTGAGCGCGGTCAGCTTCCCAAGATCGGCTGCTCGACCGGACGGCACACCGGCGTGCGGCGGACAGGCCGGTAATAGCGCTTGCGCGCGGCGCGATAGACGTGCCGCTCGCGGACGGTTTCGACATATTCTGTGGTTGTCGTGGTGACGATGGGCGCGGACTGGATCGTCACCACCGTGGTCGTCGCGCCCGGATAGGCATAGCCGTAGCCGCCGCCATAGCCAGATCCATAACCAGACGAAGTCGAATAAGTTGTTACGGTGCCGTTCTGGACGATCGGCGGCAGCGGTGCGGGATAGGCCTGCGGCGGATAGGGTCGGCCGTAGCCGCCCGACCGATCATACCCACCATCCTCATAGCCGCCCTGATAGCCGCCGTCCCAATCGAGCCCGTCAACGGTATCGTAGACCCGGCCGCGCGGATCGAGCAGCACGGCATCGTCATAATAGCGATACCAGCCATAACCGGCTGGCGGTGCCGACAGCCCATAGCCGGAATAGTCGCCGATGAAGAAGTTCGGCGAGAACCAATAGCCCGGCATGCGATAGCCGCGCGACCGCGGACGATAGGCGTTCCAGCCGCCCGGCGCGTTCAGCCCGCCCTGCCAGCGCCCGCCGACCGATCCGCCCCAGCGATGCCGATCGGCCTGATTCACCGGACGCGGGCCGGGATAAGGCCGGTCGGGAACGGTCATCGGCGGCCGCTGCATTTGACCCTGCATTTGGGGCTGCATTTGCGGAACGGGCGCAGGCGGCGAAGGCATCGTAGCGCCCGGCACGGGATAGGGCGCGCCCGGGTTGGACCCACCCCCGCGATACCGTTGCGCATCGGCCTGTCCCGCACCAAGCGCAGTGACCAGCGTCAGAGTGGCGAGGATAAAGGGTCGCATCGTCAAGCCTCCGGAACGGCACCATACACAAAGTGTGTACGAAGCGTTAACCCGTCAGCTACCATTTCGATCGAAGCGATTCTAGATTAACGGCTGTCCCGTTTCGGATCAGCCCGCGATCCGCGGCGCCAGCAGTGCCATCAGCGCCTCGCACCCGGCGGCATCGGCCGCATCGAAGCGCGCCGCGCTCGGGCTGTCGAGATCGACCACGCCGATCAGCCGGCCGTCGTGGACGATCGGCACGACCAGTTCCGACCGACTCGCCGCATCGCAGGCGATGTGGCCGGGAAAGGCGTGGACGTCGTCGACCCGTTGCGTCGTGCGGGTCCGGGCGGCGGCGCCACACACGCCGTCGACGAGCGCGATGCGGATACATGCGGGCTTGCCGAGGAAGGGCCCGACGACGAGCGTATCACCGACCAACCGGTAGAAGCCTGCCCAGTTGAGATCGGGCAGATATTGCCAGATCAGCGCGGCGGAATTGGCCATATTGGCGATCGCGTCCTGTTCGCCATCGGTCAGCGCGTCGAGCGCCGAATGGAGGTCGCGGTACAGCTCGGCCTTCGAGCTTTGATCGATCGTGAAGTCGTACATGCCCTGCCCCTATCGCTTTCGCGCGCGCGGCGAAAGCGCCCACCGGCTTGATCGACCGCCTGCATGATCGACCGCGCCGCGCTTATCTTTTAGGGAGGCGCAATGGCCGCCATCCCGATCACCCGCTCGATCAGCGTCGACAGCGACGAACTGCAGGAATCGTTCACCCGTGCCGGCGGCCCGGGCGGGCAGCACGTCAACACGACCGACAGCGCGGTACTGCTGCGTTTCGACGTCGCCGCATCGCCGTCGCTGCCCGACGCGGTGAAGAACCGACTCGCGGTGCTCGCTGGATCACGGCTGACGCGCGACGGCGTGTTGGTGCTGCGGAGCGAAGGCGCCCGCTCGCAATTGCTCAACCGGCAGGAGGTCCGCGAACGGCTGGTCGAGCTGATCCGCGAGGCAACGATCGTCCCCAAGCGCCGCCGCCCGACCAAACCCTCCAAGGCGGCCAAGGCCAAGCGGCTCGACGGGAAGACCAAGCGCTCGACGGTCAAGTCGCTGCGCGGCAGGGTGACCGACTAGAGCTCGCGCAGCGCGCTTGCGGGGCGCGCCCGCAGCGCCGGGAGGCTGCCCGCCAGCCCGGTCCCGAGCGTCAGCGCGACGGCTGCGGCGAGCGTTGCCCCGACCACGTCCCAGCGCGGCGCCCAGCCGATCTTGAAGACCTGCGTGACGACGTACGAACCCGCCGCCGAGCCCATCGCCAGCGCGACCACGACGAGGACAAGCGAGAGGATCGCATATTCGAGCGCCTGCGCGCCGAGCACCTGTCGCCGACTGCCGCCAAGCAGCTTGAGGATCACCGCATCGTAGCGCCGAGTCGTGCCCGAGGCCGCGACCGCGCCGATCAGCACCGCGACCCCCGCAGCGACCGTCACCGCCGCCGCAGCGCGGATCGCAAGCGCGATCTGGCCGAGCACCGCGCTGACCTGGCCGATCACGTCGCCCACCCGGATCAGCGTCACCGACGGCAATGCCGCCGCGACCTGTCGTGCGATCGCGCCGTCGCGCTCGGGCGCGGCATAGACGCTGGCGAGCAGGCCATGCGGCGCTTCCTCGATATAGCCAGGCGAGAAGACGATCGCGAAATTGAGCCCGAGCCCGCCCCAATCGATCTTGCGTAGCGCCGCGATTTTTGCGGGTACGTCGACCCCGAGCACCGAGACGGTGATCGTATCGCCGACATGCAGCCCGAGGGCCGCCGCGGCCTTGTCCTCGAGCGACACGAGCGGCGGCCCGCGATACCCGGCGGGCCACCAGCGCCCGGCGACGACCGCATTGCGGGGCGGCAGGCGCGCCGCCCAGGTGATCGTCCGGTCGCCGCGCAACACCCACGCGTCGCTTGGCAGCGTCTTGATCTTGCTGACGGGGACGCCGCGCAACGCGACGATGGATCCGCGCAGCGACGGCAGCGCCTCGATCTTCGCGCTCGGCGCTGCGCTACGGACCGCGCGTGCGAACGTTGCGGCATCGTCGGGCTGCAGGTCGATCGCGAAGAAGCGCGGCGCCTTGGCGGGCGCGGCGTTGTGGAGTTCGGCGCCAAGGCTCGAATCGATCACGGCGAGCGCGACGAACAGCGAGAAGCCGAGTCCGAGCGCGACAACGAGCCGGTCGGTCTGCGCCCCCGGCCGGTAAAGATTGGCGATCGCCAGCCGCAGCAGCGGTCTGCGCGAGCGCGGCACACGCGCAGCGATGGCCCGGATCGCGACGCCACAGCCCCAGAGCAGCGCGATCAGCACGAGGATCGCGGCGACGAAGCCGAGCGCAAGCCAAGGGTCGGACGCGGTCACGACCGCGAGCCCGATCAGCGCCAGGACCAGCATCCCCATCGCGCCGACCACGCGCACGCCCGGCCATCGCCGCGCGCCCAGCGTGTCGCGCAACAGCGTCGCCGCCGGGACCGAGCGAGCGCGGGCCAGGGCGGGCAAGGCGAACAGCAAAGCGACGAGCACGGCAAGCCCTGCCGCCGTCGCCAACGGGACCGGATAGATCGCAAGCCGCGGCGGCACCGGTAACGCTGCCCCGGCGAACGCCGTGACGCCCCAGGGCAACGCTGCCCCGACCACGAGCCCGGCGCCGATCCCGACGGCGGCGACGAGGCCAAGCTGCGCGAGGAAGATCGCCGCGATCGTCCGCGATCGCGCGCCGAGCACCTTCAGTGTGGCGATGATCTTCGCCTTGCCCGCGAGATAGGCGGCGACCCCGCTGCCGACCCCGACGCCCGCAATCGCCAGCGCGGCCAAGCCGACCAGCAACAGGAATTGCCCGAGCTGCGCGATCCCGCGGCGAAACCCGCCGGCCGCCTGCTCGCTCAGCTTGGCCGACCAACCCGCACCGCGGAACTGACGGAGCACGCCGTCTCGCG
Organism: Sphingomonas sp. UYP23; assembly: GCF_054059235.1. NCBI lineage: Bacteria > Pseudomonadati > Pseudomonadota > Alphaproteobacteria > Sphingomonadales > Sphingomonadaceae > Sphingomonas > Sphingomonas sp. UYP23. Next base: position 4,063,732 of record NZ_JBSSBX010000001.1, on the reverse strand, counting down.
CCGCCGCCGCGCTTTCCGGACGTGTGAGTACGACGCGGTAGTGGCTCTCATACAGACTGCCCGGCTGGACGAGCGCAGTCGCATCAAGCCCCGCCAGATCGACCAGCACCGGCGGCCCGAGCGCAAAGCCCGCCCCCAGGCGATCGGGTTCATTCGCGATCACGCCGATCACGCGGAGTCGCGCCTGCCCCAGGGTCAGCGTAGCGCCGGGCTTCACGCCCAGCCGATCCGCCAGCGCGGGTGCGATCGCGATCTCGCGTCCATGCGGCCGCGCCGCCAGCGCACCGGGCGCGAGCCGGAATTGCCCGAGCAGCGGCCAGGCCTGGTCGGTCGCGCGCAGATCGACCAGAGCGGGCGCACCGCCGGCGCTTGCCATGCCGCGCAGCGAGACCGTTTCCGAAACGCGCCCGATACGCGCGAACGCCGCCAGTTCGGCAACCGTTGCGCGCCGCTGCGACACGCTGAACTCGACATCGCCGCCGAGGATCTGGCGCGCATCGACGTCGAGCGCGGCGATCATGCTCGCGGCAAGGCTCCCGATCCCGGCGAGCCCAGTGGTCCCGAGGAACAGGCAGATCGCGAGCAGCAGCAGCCCGCGCCCGCCGCGCCGCAGGTCGCGCACCGCAAGTCGCAGGACGAGGGTCACGCGCCGCGCCGATCGCCGACGATCCGCCCGTCGCCAAGCTCGATCACCCGCGCGCAGCGTGCCGCCAGCCGCGGATCGTGGGTAATGATGAACAGCGTCGTACCGCTCGCCGCGTGACGCGCGAACAGCACGTCCATGATCGCCGCGCCGGTCGCGGTGTCGAGATTGCCCGTCGGCTCGTCGGCGAAGATCAGCGCCGGACGCCCGACCAGCGCGCGCGCGATCGCGACTCGTTGCTGCTCGCCGCCCGATAGTTGCGCGGGGTAATGGCCGATCCGGTGCGCGAGACCGACTGCCGCCAGCTCAGCCTCCGCCCGCGCGAAGGCGTCGCCCTCCCCGGCCAGTTCGAGCGGCACCGCGACATTCTCGAGCGCGGTCATCGTCGGCAGCAGATGAAAAGCCTGCAGCACGATCCCGATCCGCCCGCGCCGCGCGACCGCGAGCGCATCCTCGTCGAGCGTGGTGAAGTCGCGCCCAGCCACCAACACGCTCCCGCCGGTCGGACGCTCGAGCCCGGCGAGCACCGCCATCAGCGACGATTTCCCCGAACCCGATGGTCCGAGCAACGCGACGCTCTCGCCGGCAGCGACGTCGAGATCGATCCCGCGCAGGATCTCGACGCTCGCGGGCGGACGGCCGAGGACGAGCGAAACATTGCGCGCGACGATCAACGCGCTATCGACAGGGGATGGTTTCATCGAACTTCCTTGGGCGATATCGCTGGCAACGGCAAATCGCGGTCGGGCTCGCGCTGCTTTCGATCGTAACCCCGATCGGTGCGACCGCTTCCCCCAAGGCGCCGCTGATCTGGGCGTTCGGCGACAGTCTTACCGCGGGCTATGGCCTGCAGCCCGAAGCGGGCTTCACCGCCAAGCTGCAGGCCGCGTTGCGGCGCGCGGGCATCGCCGCGACGGTCCGCAACGGCGGGGTCGCCGGGGATACCGTCGCGCAGGCGCGCGCGCGATTGCGCTGGGGGTTGCGCGGGCTGGGCGCGACGCCCGATCTGGTGATCGTCGAGCTCGGCGCGAACGACATGCTGCGCGGGTTGCCCGTCGCGCAGGCCAAGGCGAACCTCGACGCGATCCTGACCGAGTTGCAGGCGCGCCACATTCCGGTGTTGCTTGCCGGGATGCGCGCCGCGCCGAACCTCGGCCGCGAGTATGTCCAGGCCTTCGATGCCGTGTATCCAACCCTCTCCAAGGCCCATGCGGTTCCGCGCTACCCCTTCTTCCTCGACGGGGTCGCGGCGAACCCGCGGCTGATCCAGGCCGACGGGATGCACCCCAACGCGCGCGGGGTCGATATCATCGTCGCGCGAATCGTCCCGAGCGTGCGCAGCGCGCTCCAGGCCGGCACGAAGCGATGAACCTCGACGATCAATTCCTGCGCTATTTCGGCAGCAGCGATCTCGCCGCGGTGACGCCCGCCGCGCTGCAGGGCGGAATCGACCATATGCGGGTCGATTTCGGGCTCGAGCAGGACCGCGAGCGGCGCTTCGGGCTGTGGACGCTGCTCCATATGCTCGGCGCAGCGCCCGATCTCGACATCGCCTTTCCCGATGCGGCGGACCGCGCGGCGGCGCGGCGCTTCATCGAGATGACCGAGCAGCACGAAGACTGACGGCGGCCCGACAGCCTGACCTCAGTCCGCCACGTCGATCGGATGGGTAACGATGATTTCCGGCCGCGCGGTGGCGAGATCCCGCGCGGCGATGCCAAGCGCCTTGAAATGGTCCGAGGCCATATGTTGCTGCACGGCGGCATCGTCGACATACAGCTCATTGAAGACGAAGCGCTGCGCGCCCTCGGTCTCACGCCACAATTCATAATGCAGCACGCCGGGCTCGGCGCGCGAGGCTGCAACGCAGGCGCGTGCGGCGGTGATGAAGGCATCGTCCGCGCCTGGCTTGACGGCGATGAAGGCGACGATCTTGACGGCCATCATGTGCACTCCTGTGTCCTGCGGCAAACCTGGGGTCGCGTGCCGGGCAAAGCAAGCGGGCACCGCATTTCGCGAGCGTGGAAAATCGGAACCCGTGGCGCATCAGTTCATTGGACCTTCGCACCCCGCTGCCCGGGGTGAGGAAATCCATCATGCGCCATATCCTCCCGGTCTTTCTCGTCGCGACCGCAACCGTATCATCGGCGAGCGCGCAAGATCGGGCGCCATCCCCCGCGGCGGTGACAATTCCGCTCGGCGCGAACCTCGAAAAATTTACCTACCCCTTTTCGGTCCATTGGTACGAGACGATGTCGCAGGGCGCGCCGGTCCGCATGGCGTATCTTGACGTCCCGCCGAGCGTCGTGGCGAACGGCCGGACGGTCGTGCTGCTCCACGGCAAGAACTTCTGTTCGGCGACGTGGGAGGACACGATCGTCACCCTCGCGGCAAACGGCTATCGCGTGATCGCGCCCGACCAGATCGGCTTCTGCAAATCGTCGAAGCCGACGGGCTATCAATACAGCTTTGCGGCACTGGCGAATTTGACCGCCGGGCTGCTCGACCACGCCGGGGCGGCCAAGGTTCTGCTCGTCGGACATTCGACCGGCGGTATCCTCGCGACCCGCTTCGCCTTGCTACATCCACAGCGCGTCGATCGGCTGGTGCTCGTCAATCCGCTCGGGCTCAACGACACGCTCGCGCACGGCGTGCCGTATACCGAACTCGGCGCCTTGCGGCAGGAGGAGGCGAAGACCGATGCCGCATCGATCAAGGCCTATCAGCTGCGCAATTATTACCATGGCGAATGGCGGCCAGCCTATGATCGCTGGGTCGCGATGCTCGCCGGGCAATATGCCGGGCCCGATGGCGACCGCGACCGGGATGCGCAGGCGCGCCTGTCCGACATGATCGAGACGCAACCCGTCGCTGCCGAGTTCGACCGGGTTCGCGTACCGGTATCGCTGATCATCGGCCAGCGCGACCTGACCGCCTTCCGCGCCAATACCGCGCCTGCGGCGCAGCGGGCGCAAGTCCAGACGGTGCCGCAAGCCGCGGAGGGCGCGGTGCGCCGCTTCCCCGACGCACGGATCGTTCGAATCCCCGGCGCCGGCCATGCGCCCCAAGTCAAGGATCCCGCCACTTTCGGGCGGCTGCTGCTGGCGGACCTGGGACGCCGATGACGCGGAAAGAGACCGAAGCGTGAACATTATTTCACGAGACAGCACACGGTCGCCGCGCCAAGATCGCTCTCCAAGGTTCCATTGTAAGGACATCCGAATGCGTATCGTCTCCCTGCTTGCCGTCGCCGCCGCGCTGGCGTCGGCCTCGCCCGTTCTTGCCAAGGGCTGCATCCGTGGCGCTGCCGCGGGCGGTGTTGCGGGGCATTTCGTCGGCAAGGGCCATGCCGTGATGGGCGCCGTCGCGGGCTGCGCGATCGCGCACCACCATTACGCCAAGCAGGCGCGCGCCGAAAAAGCGGCCGCGCGCGCACAGCACTGAGCGACCATCCGACAACATCCGACGGGCGCTATTTCGTGGTGCGCGGGCGGCTCTGGCGCAAGAGCAACCCCGCACTTGACGAAGCAACGCGTGCGCGGTTGGTGCACGATCTGATGGCGGCGCGCCGCGCGGTCGGCGCGGCCCTGCGAAGCCAAGACAAGATCGCCGGGCGCACGGCGCGCGCGGCGGTCGACGCCGCCAAGCACGCGCTCGGCGAACGCGGGCCGGTATGGTGGGACGACGGCGCGCCCGATTATAACAAGCATATGGCGTGCAACACGCCCTATGCCGCGTGGTTCGCCGCGCTCAGCTAGACCGGCGTTTGCGCGCGGTCTTGTCGGAAAGCTCGATCCAGACGGGCGCGTGGTCGCTCGTCTTCTCCCACCCGCGTACGTCGCGATCGACCTGCGCATCGACCAACCGCCCCGCCAGCGCCGGGCTCAGCAGCAGATGGTCGATCCGCAAACCGGCATCGCGGCCATAGGCGTTCCGAAAATAATCCCAGAAGGTGTAGATCGTCGCGTCGGGATGAAGCGTGCGGAGCGCATCGGTCCACCCCTGCCCTGTCAATCGGGCGAACGCGGCGCGATCTCGGGTGCGAACAGGGCATCGTCCACCCAGCGTTCGGGCTTATAGACGTCGCGTTCGGTCGGCATGACGTTGAAATCGCCAGCGAGCAATACGGGCAGTCCGGACTCGCGCAAACTGGCGGCATGGGCGATCAGCGCGTCGAACCAGCGCAGCTTGTACTCGAACTTGGGCCCCGGCCGCGGGTTGCCGTTGGGCAGATAGAGCCCCCCAATCAGAATGCCGTTGACCGCCGCCTCGATATACCGGCTCTGCGCCGGGTCGGGATCGTCGGGCAATCCGCGGCGAGTCTCCTGGATTTCGCCGACGCGGCTGAGCAAGGCGACGCCGTTCCAGCTCTTCTGCCCATGCCAGATCGCGTCATAACCGAGATCGCGGATCGCCGCTTCGGGGAATTTGTCCTGGGGTGCTTTGAGCTCCTGCAGCACCACGACGTCCGGCGCGCTTTCGGCAAGCCAGCGCAGGAGTACGGGCAAACGCCCGTTGACGCCATTGACGTTGTACGTTGCGATTTTCACGCCGCTTCGCTGGAGGCGCGGTCCGATACCAGGGCCGGTGCGACCGCCTGCGTCACCATGGCCCGCACGTCGACCCGCGCCTTGAGCCGGGCCGCGAGCAGAGCGGTCCCACTGATCTTGCGCTGGACGAACAGCGTATCGATCGGCGGGACGTGCCACGTGTCGCGATCCGCCGCCATCGCCATGCCCTGTTCGCGAAGCACCCCGACAAACGCGCGATCGCCAAAGTCGAACGGGCCGGTGCGGTTGAGCTCGACCAGAATCACGTCGATCATCCGATCGACCAGCGCGCCGTGGCGCGCCACCGCCGCCTCCCCCAGAAATCCGGCGGAAACCGCTGCGGCACGCACCCCCGCATGGTCGCCCGCCAGCCCAGCCTCGAGCAGCTGCCGATACCCGCGTGCCGTCTCCGGTGCGACCGCGCGGGTGGCGCCGAAATCGAGCAGGACGAGCTTTCCGGTCGTCGGCTGGTAGCGGTAGTTGGCGAAGTTCGGATCGGTCTGCATCAGGCCGAACTCGAACAGTTCGCGCAGCACCAATGCCATCAGCGATTTCATCGCAACGTCGCGGACGCCTTGCTCGGCATCGACCAGCGACTCGATCGCCACTCCCTCGACGAAGCTCATCGCAAGCACGTCGCGCCCGCTGAACTCGCGGTCGAGCACGGGTACGACATAGGTTGGGCTATCCGCCAGCAACGCACCGAAGCGTGCGAGCTGCTCGCCTTCGCGGACATAGTCGGCTTCTTCATGGAGCTGGCGTTTCGCCTCGGCGAGCAGGGGCGCGATGTCGATCGTATTGGGCAGCGCGCCCGATACGCGCAGCAGCGTGGCGACATTGTCGACGTCCGCATCGATGCTGTCGCGCACGCCGAGATATTGCACCTTGATCGCGAGGTCGCGCCCATCAGGCGTCCGCGCACGGTGGACCTGACCGATCGACGCCGCGGCGAGCGGACCGGCATCGAAACGCGCGAAGCGACGGCGCCAATCCTTGCCCCAGTCGCGCGCGAGCACCTGCTGGAGCTGGGCGGGCGGCATGTGATGCGCATTGTTGCGCAGCCGCGCGAGGATTTGCGAGAGCTCGGGCGGAAGGAAATCGCCCGAATCCATCGAGATCATCTGGCCGAGCTTCATCGCCGCGCCACGCAGGTGCGACAGCTGATCGGCGACGCGCCCGACATTGGCCGGGGTCAGCAGAAGGTCGCTCATCCGCGGCCGCTGTCCGTCGGCGATCCGGCGGGCTCCCTCGGCAATCACCCCGCCCGCGACGCCGCCGGCGAGCCGCCCGAACACACCGAGCCGTGCCATGCGCCCACTTGGGACAGATTTTCCGTTCGAACTGCGATCGTCCGTCATGGGTACGCCCTTACCAAAATCTGCTGCCCGGCACGCCCTTGAACGGCCCGGCAAAGGCGGCGGTGATCCACCCGCCGTAGAAGCCGCCGGGCTGCGGGATGACCGTATCGCCATCGACGCTGCAGCGATCGAACGGCGCTGCGTAGAAGGCAATATGATCCTTGACCATGGCGAACCCGCGCGTCGGACTCGAATAGCTCCAGCCGACGCTCGGCAGGACATGGCCGTCGATCACGACATCCCAATAGGTCGCGGCGCCTTTCCACTCGCAGAACGAACTCCCCGTGCCACGGCGGAGAGCGCCTTCACGGATGTCGGCGCGCGGGATGTAATAGCTCGGCGGGTGGCTCGTCTCGAGCGTCCGAACGCTCGCGCGCGTATCGGCGAGCACGATGCCGCGATGCTCGATCACGATGTGCGCCGTGCTCGGCTCGGCGACCGCCGGGCGCGGGAACGACCAGACGCTTTCCTGGCCCGGTTTCGGCGGGATCGGCTCGGGTGTCATTGGCGCTCCAATCGCAAGGCAAGCCGCTGCAGCCGCGGTCGCGCCCGCAGGAACAGGCGATAGCCATATTCTAGCATCGCCAGCACGAAGTGATTGCGGGCGAGCAGCCCAAACGGCCGCAAAACCGGGATCGCCCGCCAAATCGCCGCGAACGCGGCTGCGCCCGACAGCAATCGGTCGCCTTCGCGCGCATGGAAGCGGGCGAGCAGATCCGCGCGGTCGATCGGGCACGCGGCCGGACCATCGCCGGAAATATCGATGAACGCGATCCGTCCCGCCCGGTCGAGCCGCTGGAGCCCCGCGATCTCGCGGCGACAGAGCGGACAGCCGCCGTCGAACCAAACGGTGACGCGCGTCGAATCGGGGTCTGCTTCACGGTCCATGCGACTGCATAACGCCAAACCGGCTGGATCGGGCGCACTGATCCATCAGGGCAGGGCCGAGACGTTCGGGCGTGGCCCTGCCGCCCGATCGTTCCGTCCATTCGTCCGCCCGATGCTTGATGCAAATCTATCAGAAAAGCCGGTGCAGAGCGGCACTCCCGCGGCGCTTGCGGGTTGGGGCCAAAAGGAGATTTGCCGTGACCGAGACAACACGCCGCCAGATGCTGACCGCCGCGACCTTGGGGACGGCGGCGGTGCTCGGCGCGACCCCCGCGATCGCCGCGGAGGCGCAAGCCAAGCCCGCCATGCAAAACCCGCGCGACAAATACCCCAAGCCGCCGTTCAAACCGCAACGCCAGCCCTGGCCCGGCCTCGCCAGCCAGATGCAGCCGCGCCCCGACCATGGTGAGACGAGCTATGTCGGCAGTGGTCGGTTGCGCGGTCGCAAGGCCCTGATTACCGGGGGCGACTCCGGCATGGGCCGTGCCGCCGCGATCGCCTTCGCACGCGAAGGCGCCGACGTTGCGATCAACTATCTGCCCGCCGAGGAAGCCGATGCCCGCGAGGTGGTCGATCTGATCCACCGCGCCGGCCAGAAGGCCGTTCCGCTCCCCGGAGATCTGCGCTCGGCGCCGTTCTGCCGGCAACTCGTCGATCGCGCGGTCAGCGCCCTTGGAGGGCTCGACATCCTCGTCTGCAACGCGGCGCGGCAGCAGTCGATCGCCTCGATCCTCGATGTCACCGATGAGGAGTTCGACCAGACGATGAAGACCAACATCTATGCGCCGTTCTGGATGATCAAGGCGGCGGTGCCGCACATGGAGCCGGGGTCGGTGATCATCGGCACCACGTCGGAACAAGCGTACGACCCCTCGCCCGATCTTTACGCGTATGCGCAGACCAAGGCCGCGACGATGAACTACGTCAAGTCGCTTGCCAAGCAGCTCGGCGCCAAGGGCATCCGCGTAAACGGGGTCGCGCCCGGACCGATCTGGACGCCGCTCCAGGTTTCGGGGGGCGCATCGCAGGGCAAGCTCGTCACCTTCGGCGCGACCACGCCGCTCGGGCGGCCGGGGCAGCCGGTCGAGCTCGCCGGGATCTATGTGCGCCTCGCCGAAGACGATGGCAGCTTCACGACCGGCAACATCTACGGCGCGGGCGGCGGACAGGGTCAGCCATGAGGAAGGTTGCCCTACTGCGCGCCCTATCGCATCTGCTTGCGTTTGCTTTCTGCGTCTGCGCTCTCAATCCCGCGATCGCGCAACAAGTCGAAACGCGCCAGACCCGGGATTTTGTCCAGTCACTCGCGCAATCCGACACGTTCGAGATCCTCGCGGCACAAAGCGCCCTCGCGCAAAGCAACGACCACGACGTCCGCGGGTTCGCGCAGACAATGATCACCGATCACATCGAGATGGATCGCCTGCTCGCCGACGGCGCGGCAAAGGCCGGGCTGCCGCCGCCGGTCAAGGCGATCGGCGCCGATCAGGCGCTGCTGCTGAACGGCCTCGGGGGCCTGACCGGCGCGGCGTTCGACAAGACCTATCTCCAGCAGCAAGCGCTGGCGCATCGCGCGGCCCTCGCCGAGGCACAGAGCTACACTGCATCGGGCGACAACGCCGCGATGCGCGCGGTCGCAAGGACGGCGGCGCAGACAATCTCCGCGCACGCCGCCATGGTCGAGCCCATGCTTGAAAGATCGGCGACGCGGTAGGTCGGTTTCAAAACCTCCACACCGAAATTGGTCCGAGTCGGGACCATTCGGCTAACTATCGCGTTTCATTGTTCTATTTTAATGGCAGAAGTTGGTACAACTGTCGCAATCGCCGATGCTTTGCGATCCACTACGAAGAAAGCGTTCGATCCTAATATCCTATAGACTCGGGACCATTTTCATCGTCCTCATCAAGAAAGGACGACGATAACCCGCAGATATGCTATTATAGGACAATGAAGCCTATGCCCGAAAATGGTGAAAACGAGCTTTCACTGTTCACGCTGCAACTGCGATACCGCGATATGGTCGTTCGCTTTACGCAAAGGCCTGCCTGCGGAGGCCGAGCGGTGCGCACGAGAGTTGTGGCCGGGGCTGGCATAACGCCATCCCGCGATTCCGAAGGCAATAGGATCCGGCGTCCGATCTCGCCACTGCTGCCCCGTGGCGAGCGGCCGCAGCGACAGTGAGGCGACACGCATCATGTCAGACCATCTCGACGCCCACTTCGACCTGACGATTTGCGACCGCGAGCCGATCACCCGGCTCGATCAGATTCAGGATTTCGCTTTCCTGCTCGCCATGACGAACGACTGGACGGTGGTGCGCGTCTCATCGAACACGCACGACTTCCTCTCGGTCAGTCCGGAGCAGCTGCTCGGTTCCCGTTTCGATATCTGGTTGACCAAAGCCGCGCTGCACAAGATCCGGACGCGCCTTGCACTCCTGGCCTCGACCGGCAGCGAACGCCTGTTCGATCTCACGCTCGTTCCGGCAATGCCGCCACTCGATGTCTCGATCCATTTCCAGGACGATCTGCTGATCGTCGAAGGCGAGTTTTCGCAAAAGACTGACGAGCCGGAGGTCGCCTCGATGGTCCGGGCGATGGCGGCGCGGCTCGCCAAGGCCAATACGCTCGACAAATTCCATACCGATGCCGCACGCCAAGTGCTGGCAATCTCGGGTTTCGACCGCGCGATGATCTACCGATTCGACGAACACGGCGCCGGCGAGGTCATCGCCGAATCGACCCGTGCGGGGGTCGAGAGCTTTCTAGCCTGATCTATTCACCGGCAGCGTTTCTCAGCCGATGGGTTAGCGCAGGCGTCGTATAGCCGCAGGCAGGGCGCATGGGTCCGAAGCGCCTGTCTCATCGCGGTTTCACAGGTTGGGGCGGAGTTGATGGGCGGGGTTCGTTAGGCGGCCACTGCCGCATCGATCATGGGCCCGCGGTGCGCAGATTGAGCGCGATGGATCGGAACAGTGCGGCATCGGGGTATGCGCTGGCGAAGGCGATGCGGATGCGGCTGGCGGTTTCGACGACGCGCGCGGCGACCTTGAGCAGCCGCAGGCGGATGGTCGCGAACTCGGCGGTGCGGAGCGTGGCGGTTGCGGGCATAGCGTGCCGCACGGCCCACATCAGCCAGTAGGCGGCGGTGTGAAGGATGAGCCGCATCTGATTGGCGTTGGCCGAGCAGCAGGAGGTTCGGTCGCTCTTCAGCTGCGTTTTATGCAGCTTGATCAGGTTTTCCGCCTGGCCGCGAGCGCAGTAGAGCGTGTCATAGATCCGTTCAGCGCTGCCCTCGGCAAGCGAGGTGACAACGAGGCGGATGTCGAGGCCGAGGCTGCTCGCCTCGATGCGAGCAACGACGCGACGTTCGGTATTCCCCCAGGTTTTCGCAGCGTAGCGCGTCTCTGCGTAACGCCGTAGTTCGACCAGTCCCTGCAATGCCCGGTCGGTCGCGCAGGCATCGCCTTCCCGGACGATGACGGGATCGGCGTGGAGCGTGCGGTTGCCGGGCAGCCCGAAGATGTAGTCGATGCCGTTCGCCTCGCACCAGGCCATCGGCTCTGGCCGACCGTAATGACCATCGCCGCGCAGCGTGATCCGGGTATCGGGCCAGTGGCGACGGATACGTCGCACGAGCCGGCGAACATGGCCGGCGACTTCCTTGCCCGACGGCGTTTTGCCGGTGCGCAGCAGCATCGCAACCGGCCGCCCGGTAGCGGTGTCGTAGACATGGATCGGCAGGAAGCAACGCTCGCCGTAGTGCCCGTTCCAGAAGGAGAGCTGCTGCGCGCCGTGTACGACGTCGACGGTATCGTCGATGTCGAGCGTCACCGCCGCAGGCGGCACGGGGTAGCTCGCGCAATAGAGGTCGACCAGCGTGCCGGTCAGACGGATCAACTCGCGCGTAGTCGGCGCGTTCTCCCACCGGCTCATCGTCGGCTGGCTGGCCAGCCCGAACGGATCACCCGGCAGTTTGCCGAGCGCCAGCTTGAACCCTGGATCATGCCGCAGGGTGTCGAGATCGTCGGCGTCTTCATACCCACACGAGATCGCCAGCATGCGGGCGCGCAAGATGTCGGCGACCCGGTGGATCACCCGACCCTGATCGCGCGGATCAGCGATGCAGGCGGCGAGCCGATCCGCGATCCCCAACCGCCGCTCGGCCTGTGCGAGCAGTAGCACGCCGCCGTCCGACGTCAGCCGACCGCCGTCGAACGCGGCGGTGATTTTTCGACCACGAATGGCTGGGAAGGTAAAGGAGAACCCGCTATCGTCAGCCATGGCGGTCGTGGCACTTTCTGTCTGGAGCAGAGGGATGGCGTAAGCACCCTTTCTCTACTCCAAACCAGAGACTTAGACCACGATCGCCACCACCGATTTGGGCTCCCGATGAATAATCCGGGCTAGGGCTGCATTATCCGGCGAGCGACATCCCGCAACAGGCGCGAGCGCTCTACCTGCGCAACCCGTTCCGGATCATCGCCAACGTCGCCGCCATACCGGTCGTGCTGCTCCCCCCGATCGATGCCGTGACGCCGCCGCTCGATCTCTCGATGGCGGTCAGCCGAGCGGTTTCGCCCGTTCACGTCGAGTATCTCGTCAATATGGGCGTCGTTGCGTCGCTGTCGGTCTCGATCATCGTCGAGGGGCGGCTATGGGGATTGATCGCCTGCCATGCCGCCGCCCCGCGCCTGCCGAGCTTCGTCCTGCGGACCGCCGCCGAACTGTTCGGCGCGATGTATTCGCTGATGCTCGAAAGCCGGGAGCGGCACGGCAAAGGCGAAGACGAAGGTAAAGCGCGGCTCCTCGCCGACCGACTGATCGCGCTGATCGCGGGCGACGAGACGCTGCTTCGCAACGCGCAATGGCTGCAGGACATGACGCGCGACATGATCGAGTGCGACGGGATCGCGATCCATGTCGGCGGAACAACCCACAGCCACGGTGCAACGCCGTCAGAGCAACAGATCGCGATCCTGGCGCATCACCTGAACGCAGCCTCACCCAGTCGCGTCTTCACCACCGATTGCCTTGCGGGGATTCATCCGCCGTGTGCCGCGACGGCGGACCACGCCGCGGGCATGATGTCGATCCCGATCTCGCGCACCCCGCGCCACTATATCATGCTGTTTCGGCGCGAGCGGCTCAGCCAGATCCGCTGGGGCGGCGACCCCGCCAAACCGCAGAGCGCGGACGGCGGCGCGCACCGAATTTCGCCGCGCCGCAGCTTCCAAGCCTTTGTCGAAGATATCCGCGGGCGCTCCGCGCGGTTTTCGGAGCGCGAACAGCGCATGGGCGAAGCGATCCGCCAGGCGTTGATCGAGGTGATCCTGCGCTATTCCGATGCTGCAACCGTCGAGCGCCAACGCGCGACCGAACGGCAGGATCTGTTGATCGCCGAACTCAACCACCGCGTCCGCAATATTCTCGCGCTGATCCGCAGCCTGATTACCCAGACCGGCGCCGCCAGTCCCGCCATTGCCGCTTATGCCGAGGCCCTTGGCGGGAGGATCCAGGCCCTTGCGCGCGCGCATGACCGGATCACGCGCCCGAGCTGGGGCCCGGCCCCGCTCGCCAGCGTCTTCGAGGACGAGTTCGCCGCGCATCAGGCGATGCAGGAACGGCTTTCGCTGGCGGGGCCCGCGGTGCTGCTCCAGCCGAAGGCGATCTCGACGATGGCGCTGGTGATCCACGAACTGGTCACCAATTCCAGCAAATACGGTGCGCTCTCGATGACCGGATCGGTAGACGTTACGATCGTCATGGTCGATGGCGAGGGTATCCATCTGCGCTGGCACGAAAGCGGTGGGCCGCCCGTAACGCCGCCGACCCGCCGCGGCTTCGGCTCGGTCGTGCTCGAACGCGCGGTGCCGTTCGATCTTCAGGGGACCGCCGAACTCCGTTTCCGGCTGAGTGGGCTAGAGGCGGAATTCTTCATCCCGCAACAGCATGTCTTCGTGCCGAGCGATGGCGCCGCGTCCGATCCGCCCCCCGCCCGGCCCTCCTGCCCGACCTTCGAGCTCGCCGTACCGCCGTCGGAAGCCGTGCCGTCGCCTGCGCCCGATGCGCCGTTGCGCGGAGCGCTGGTGCTGCTGGTCGAGGACAACATGCTGATCGCCCTCGAAGCCGAGGACATGCTGCGCGCGCTCGGCGCGGCAGAGGTGTTCGTCGCGCCGACGCTGGTTGATGCCGAGCGGCTAGTCGCGGCGCATCGCTTCGCATTCGCCATGCTGGATATCAATGTCGGGTGCGGCACCAGCTTCGAACTCGCCACCAGGCTCAGGACGTCCGGCACGCCGTTCATCTTCGCCTCGGGGTATGGCGACGAACTTGCGCTCGGACGGCGTGATTCGGATGAAGTGGTGATCCAGAAACCCTATGAGCGCGACCATCTGCTGTGCGCGGTCAACCGGGTGCTGCGCGACGCTGCTGCCGGGCCGCGCAGCGCCGAGCGGGATTGACCCCGATCAGGTCGCTGCCGCTTGCCCCGCGCGCCGCGTGACCGCATGGAGCCGCGATGACATTGTGCTACGACCCCGCCCGCCCGATCCCCCGCCTGCGCGCGCTACTCCTCCTCGCGCTCGCAGGGCTGCCGGGGGCCGCGCTCGCGCAGGAGCCCGCGCAGGGTGATCCATCGCAGGGCACCGGGCCGCTGCCCGCCAATGTCGCGCCGAACCCGACCCCGATCTGCACCGATCGCCCGACCCGCGCGAGCGTCGCCTGCACCGTTCCCGCAGGCGCCTTCCAGCTCGAAACCGACCTGATCGACTGGACCCGCCAGACGCTCGACGGTGTTCGCACCGATACGATCCTCTACACCAACCCGACGCTCAAATACGGAGTCGGGCGTCACACCGACATCGAGGTCAATATCGCACCCTACGAGACCGTTCGGACGCGGATGGAAGATGGCAGCGTGACGACCGATGGCGGCGTCGGCGATCTGTTCGTGCGCGTGAAGCAGAAGCTGACGGTCGACCGGTCGAAGACGCAGGTCTCGGTGATCGGTTCGGTCAAGGCGCCGACCGCGGGGTCGCGGGTTGGCAACGGCCAGTGGGAGGGCAGTCTCGCGCTCCCCGTCAACATTCCGCTGCCCGCCAAGTTCACGCTGACGACCAGCCCCGAGGTCGACATTGCCGCCAACCAGGGGGACGTGAGCGGCTACCATCTCGAACTCGTCAATCTCATCAACCTGTCGCACCCGGTCGGCAAGAATGCGACGGTCTATGCCGAGTTCTGGACCAAGGAGAGTTTCGAGCCCCGCCAGAACGGCCAGCAATATTCCGCGGATCTCGCCGCATCGTATCAGCTGACCAAGACGCTCCAGATCGATGCCGCGGCCTATATCGGGCTCAACCGCGAAACGCCCGGGCTGCAGCTCTATACTGGCCTGTCGACGCGCTTCTGAAACAGGGTCAGCGCGACAGGGCGTTCGTGTGACGATGCGCCATGACTGCGTCGGGCGGGGCGCTGCCAGACGGCGCGGTTGCACGCCTCTCCGCGAGGCTATGCAGCGGACGCGCTCGACACGCCGTACGGGTTTACCCGTATGGCGACAGCCACTCGAACCGGCGAGGAGCAGAGCGTCGGTCGCCGGATCTCGCGCGCTTCCGCGCGGGGCCGCCGTCCAGGCAGATGGCCCTATCGGGCGCATCCGGAGACGCGCATGTCCGATCCACTTTCGCTCGAACAGGTCGCTGCGATCCATGCCTATTGGCGCGCGGCGAACTACCTCTCGGTCGGACAGATCTATCTGCGCGGCAATCCGCTGCTCGAGCGGCCGCTCAGCCTTGCCGACATCAAGCCGCGCCTGCTCGGCCATTGGGGCACGACGCCGGGCATCAACTTCGTCTATGCGCATCTCAACCGGCTGATCGTCGCGAACGGTCTCGACATGATCTACATCATCGGGCCGGGGCATGGCGGACCGGGCCTCGTCGCCAACGCCTATCTCGAGGGTGCGTATACCGAACATTATCCCGCGATCGAGCGCAGCCGCGGCGGGATGGAACGGCTGTTCCGCCAGTTCTCCTGGCCGGGCGGCATCCCGAGCCATGTCTCGCCCGAATGCCCGGGCTCGATCCACGAGGGCGGCGAGCTCGGCTATTCGCTGGCGCACGCCTATGGCGCGGCGTTCGACAATCCCGGCCTGATCGTCGCGTGTATCGTCGGCGACGGCGAGGCCGAGACCGGGCCACTCGCGACAAGCTGGCACAGCAACAAGTTCCTCAACCCGGCGCGCGACGGTGCGGTGCTGCCGATCCTGCATCTCAACGGCTTCAAGATCGCCAATCCGACGATCCTCGCGCGGATCGGCAAGGATGAACTGACCGACCTGCTGCGCGGCTATGGCCACGAACCCTATTTCGTCGAGGGTGACGATCCCGCCTTGCTCCACCAGGCGATGGCCGCGACGCTCGACACGGTGCTGCGCAGGATCGAGACGATCCAGGCGGAAGCCCGCGCCACCCCCGCCCCGCCGCCTGCCCGTCCGCGCTGGCCGATGATCGTGCTCAAGACCCCGAAAGGCTGGACAGGTCCCAAGACCGTCGATGGCTTGCCGGTCGAAGGAACGTGGCGCGCGCATCAGGTCCCGATCGCCGATTTCAAGAAGCCCGAGCATCTCGACCAGCTCGACGCCTGGATGCGCAGCTATCGCCCGGCCGAACTGTTCGACGCGGCGGGCAAGGTGCGCGAGGAGATTTCCGCGCTCGCCCCGACCGGGCATCACCGGATGAGCGCGAACCCGCACGCCAATGGCGGCGCGCTGCTCGAGCCATTATCGCTCCCCGACTTTCGCGATTTCGCGGTCGCGCTCGACGTCCCCGGCGCAGTCGAGGCCGAGGCGACGCGCGTGCTCGGCCACTATCTGCGCGAGGTCATGCGGCGCAATCTCGACAGCCGGAACTTCCGCCTGTTCGGCCCCGACGAGACCGCGTCGAACCGGCTCGATGCGGTCTATGACGTCTCGGGCAAGGCATGGATGGGCGATGTCGAACCGGTCGATATCAACCTGAGCCCCGACGGGCGCGTCATGGAGGTGCTGAGCGAGCACCTCTGCCAGGGCTGGCTCGAAGGCTATCTGCTCACCGGCCGGCACGGCTTCTTCTCGTGCTACGAGGCCTTTGCGCACATCGTCGATTCGATGCTCAACCAACATGCCAAATGGCTCAAGGTCAGCCGCCAGATCGCCTGGCGTCGGCCGATCGCCTCGCTCAACTATCTGCTGACCTCGCATGTCTGGCGGCAGGACCATAATGGCCTGTCGCATCAGGATCCGGGCTTCATCGACCAGGTCGCCAACAAGACCTCGGACATCGCGCGGGTCTACCTCCCGCCCGACGCCAATTGCCTGTTGTCGGTAGCGGACCATTGCCTGCGCAGCCGCGACTATGTGAATTTGATCGTCGCGGGCAAGCAGCCCGAATGGCAATGGCTCGGCATCGAGGAAGCGGTGCGGCATTGCACCGCAGGCGCGGGCGTGTGGCACTGGGCGGGCGTCGAGGACGAGCATCCCGACGTGGTCATGGCATGCGCGGGCGACGTCCCGACGCTCGAGGCGCTGGCGGCGGTGATGCTGCTGCGCGAACAGGTGCCCGATATCCGCATCCGCTTCGTCAACGTGGTCGACCTGATGGTGATCGAGCCGAGCAGCGAGCATCCGCACGGGCTCGACGACGACGCCTTCGATGCGCTGTTCACCACCGACACGCCGGTGATCTTCGCCTTTCACGGTTTTCCGGCGACGATCCATACGCTGACCTATCGCCGCACCAACCACCGCAACATCCACGTCCGCGGTTTCAAGCAAGAGGGTACGACGACGACGCCGTTCGATATGGTCGTGCTCAACGATCTCGATCGCTATCGCCTCGCGCTCGACGCGATCGAGCGCGTTCCGCGGCTGACGGCGCAGGTTCCGGCGGCACGCGACCGCTATTGGGCGGCGATCGAGCGGCATAAGCTCTACATCGCCGAACATGGCGAGGATCTGCCCGAGATCCGCGACTGGCGCTGGTCTGCGTGAGCAGTTCAGCGGCAACGATCCTGACCTTCAACGGCGGATCGTCGTCGCTCAAGTTCGGGCTCTTCCGGGTTGCCGATGCAACTGCCGAGCCCTTGCTGACCGGCGAGATCGAGACCGCGGGCGGCGGCGCGGTTCGGCTGCACGCGGCAACGGCGGCGGGACGCTGGCATGTCGATCATTCGCTGGGCGAGGCCGCACCGGAGACGTGGACCGGCCATGTCGTCGCCCTGCTCGATCGCTCCGATCTTCCCGCGCCGGTTGCGATCGGGCATCGCCTCGTCCATGGCGGCCCAGATCTGCTCGCGCCGACATTGATCACCGACGCTGTGCTCGACCAGCTCGAGCGCGTGCGCAGCTTCGCCCCCGTCCATATCCCCGCCGCGCTGGCGACGATCCGCGCCGCGCGCCGCCATTTCCCGCAATGCCCGCAGATCGCCTGTTTCGACACCGCCTTCCACGCCACGATGCCGGCGGTGGCCAGCACGCTACCGCTCCCCAAGACGCTGCGTGACCAAGGGTTGCGGCGCTACGGCTTTCACGGCCTGTCGTGCGAATCGATCGTGCGGCAACTGGACAAGGATGTGCCCGAGCGTCTGATCATTGCGCATCTCGGCAATGGCGCGAGTGTCACCGCGGTGCGCGCCGGCCGATCGGTCGACACCAGCATGGGGCTGACCCCGACCGGCGGCCTGATCATGGGGCGCCGCACGGGCGATCTCGATCCCGGCATCCTGCTCCATCTGCTACGCGACGGCGGTTATACCGTGGAAACCCTCGCCACGCTGGTCGATCGCGAAAGCGGGATGCTCGGCATTTCGGGGATCGACAGCGACCTGCGGCGGCTCAACGGCGCAGCGCCGACCCAGCCCGCCGCCGCGCTCGCGATCGCGATGTTCGCCCATTCGCTCGCCAAGATGCTCGCCGCGATGACGTGCTCGCTCGGCGGGGTCGACATGATCGTCTTCACCGGCGGCATCGGCGAGCATGATGTCGGCGTCCGCGCGACCGCCGCGGCGGCGCTCGGCTGGATGGGCGTTTCGCTCGATCCTGCGCGCAATGCCGCCGGCGCGCAGACGATCAGCAGCGCCGCCTCCCACGTCGCGCTCCGCGTGCTCGCTGCGCAGGAGGATGCGCAGATCGCGCTCCACAGCGCGGCGGTGCTGGACGCCGCGCAAAGCGCCTCAGTCGGCGGCTAGAACGAGCCCGTCGAGATCACGGACGAGCGCGCGCGCCTGGCCGCGGACTTCCTCGATGTGGCGCCGGCCCCAGGCTGGCTCCATGTCGGACGTGATATGGCCGAAATGCACGTGCCGCGACGGCAGCATCGCAAAGGCATGTTCGATATAATGATCGAACGCCTGCGTCAGCGCGCGCAACTGGCCCATTTCGTCGAGCCAGATTTCCTTCAACCCGGAGGTCGTGAAGCTCAGCAGCTGCTTGCCCGCCAGAACGCCCTTCGCCGTCCCTTCATACACCGCATCGGGCAGCACCCCCGTCCCGAGCACGCGCTCGACATAGCCCTTGAGCATCGCCGGCGGCCCGCCGAACCAGATCGGATAGACCAACACGAACACGTCGGTATCCTTGAGGATCGCGAGTTCCTCGCTGACATCGGCGAACTGCCGCTCACCCGGCCCCGGTCGTTCGGTCGACTTGAGCACGGGATGGAACCCCATTGCGTACAGATCGCGCACGATCACCTCATGGCCATGCTCGCGCACCGTCGCGGAATAGGCCGCCGCAATCGCCGCGTTGAAGCTGTCCTGCTCGGGGTGACACAGGATGACGACGTGCCGCTGCGGCTTGGAAAGAGTGTCAGGCATGCGAAATCTCCTTGCCCGGGCGATACGCCACGCCGCTGCCCGGCGCGCTCCGGGATCTTACGTAGAGCGCCTCCGCTCGGCTCAGTGACCGAGCACCAGCGGCACGGCGCAATGGCCGAGCATCCGTTTGGTGACGCCGCCGAACGTCTCGAGCAGCCGGCCGTGCGTGTAGCCGCCCATCACGATATAATCGCCATGGAACCGCGCGCATTCGGCCTCGATCAAGCGGTCGGGGGCTGTCAGGCCGTCGTCGATCGTCTTGACGGTCGCATAGATGCCGTGCCGTGAAAGATATTCCGCGGCCTCGCCTGGCTCGGTGCGCTCGCTGCCGTCGCGCGCCATGAAGATCTCGACCGCATCCGCCAGCGCGAGCAGCGGAACGCACGCGCGCAGCGTCGCCGCCGCCGATGCCCGGCCGTCTCAGGCGACCAGCGCACGTCCGACCGCGAACCGCGTCAGCGTTTCGGGCACCGCGACGATCGGCGTGCGGGCGTGCATCAGCACGCGCCCCGCCACGTCGCGCATATCGGGGTCGCGGTCATCGGCGAGCTTGCGGCTGAGGACGATGAGGTCGGCCAGCTCGGCGGCCTCGAGCACCGAGTCGGCGAGCGTCCCGGTCGCATCGATCCAGTTCCAGCGAACGTCCTCGCGCGCGAGGCGGGCCACCAATTCGGTCTTGTTCCCCACCTCGCGCGTGCGTTCGTCCTCGAGCAGGCCGACCGCGGCGATGCCGTAATAGTCGCCGTTGATCGATGCCGGCACGACGACATCGACGCACGAGAGATGCCCGTCGAGCGCGCGCGTCAGGTCAAGCGCGGCCTGCAGGCGCGATTCTTGCCCGGTATCGTCGTGCACAAGCAAAAGAACGTTCTTCATCGCCGCCTCCCTTGATGGTGCAATGACGCTATTGGGCGACCGCATCGGCCGCTATCGGGATTGATACGGATAGGGGCTCGCGATCGTCCGCGCAGTCCGCCGCATCCGTGTCGAGCACGACGACGCGCTCGCACAGCGCCACCAGCGCCGGACGATGGCTCACCAGCAGCAGCCCCTGCCGCGTCACCGCGAGCCGCCCGACGAGCCGCGCGAGGATCCGTTGCTCGGTCGCACGGTCGAGTCCTTCGCTCGGTTCGTCGAGCACCAGCCACGGCGCGGGCCGGAGATAGGCCCGCGCCAGCACAAGCCGCCGGCGCTCGCCGCCTGACAGGCGCGCGCCATTCTCGCCGATCCAGCTGTCGAGACCGTGCGGCAGGGCACGCACGCGGTCATCGAGCGCGGCGTCGTGAAGCGCGGCCCAAAGCGCGGTGTCGTCGGCATCGGCGCTGCCGAGCAGGAGATTGTCGCGAACCGTGCCCGACAGCAACGCCGCATCCTGGGGGGCCCAGGCAAACAGATCGCGCCGCTCGCCCGGGGCGAAGTCGGCAAGGTCGCGCTGGTCGAGCCAGATCTGTCCGCGGTCCGCCGCGCGCAGCCCGAGCAACGTCTCGACCAGGCGCGTCTTGCCGGCCCCCGAACGGCCGGAAAGGTGAACCCGCGTGCCGGGGAGGAGCGGGCTATCGGATTGCACGAGACGGATCGACGGACGCACCAGCGCCAACCCCCGCGGCTCCGACGACGCCCCTTGTTCGAGCAGCCCACCTAGCCGCGCTTCCGCCTCGCGCACCGCGCCGCGCTGCGCGATGCGGCGCACCAGCGGTGCCGCGCCGTCGATCGTCATCGCCGCAGCGAGCGCCCCCAGCGCGACGATCGCTGCGCCATGCCCCCGCGCGAGGGCGATGACCGCAGCCGCGGCGAGTGCAATCGCCACCGCCTGCGCCAGTTCGAACCAGCCGAGCGCTGCGGTCTGCGCCGCGACGGCCTTGCCCAGGACATCGCTTTGCACCCCGATCCGCGCCGCGGCCCATCCTTCGAGATCGTAACAGCGGAGTTCGGCAGCGGCAGCGGCATGCGCGGCAAGCTCGTCCTTCAACGCTCCCGCAGCGCGCTGCACGGCCCGACCGGGTTCCTCGAGTCGGCGCGCGAGCCGGTCGGCGACGAGCAGCAGCGCACCGAGACAGGCGAGCACCGCGAGCGCCGCCGCCCATCCGCCCAAGACGGCGAGGCAAGCGCCCGCCACCGCAGCCGCGGCGAGGCTCCACGGCGCCGATGCCATTGCGAAGCGCGTCTCGATCACGCCGACATCCTGGACGATCCGCGCGGTCGCCTCGCCGCTCGAAAAGCCGAGCGCACGCGACACCGGAGCCGCCGCGATCGCGCGGAAGAGCGCTGGGCGGATCCGCGCGAGCGCGCCGAACGCCGCCTCATGGCTCGCAAGCCGTTCGCCGTAGCGCGCGCCGGTCCGCACGATCGCCAGCAGACGGATCGCGGCGCTCGGCAGCATGTAGTTGAAGCCTTGCACGACGATCGGCCCGGCGAGCCCGGCGATCGCCGCGGCGGTGATGAACCATCCCGACAATCCCAGCAGCAGCACCGACGCCGCGCTGACGAGCGCGGCATAGCCGGCCGCACGCACCAGCATCGATCGCTGGCGGCGGCGCTGTTCGCCGAGCAGCACGGCGAGCGGGGTCATGCGCGTGGTTCCAGCGATACGATCCGGTCGGCGATCGCCGCAAGTGCCGCGCTGTGCGTCGCGATCAATGTCGTGCGGCCCTGGCAGACGGCACGGATCGTCTCGATCAGCCCGGCTTCGCCGGCCGGATCGAGATGCGCGGTCGGTTCGTCGAGCAGCAGGACCGCGCTCGGCTTGAGCAGCGCGCGTGCGAGCGCGATCCGCCGGATCTCGCCCCCCGACAATCCCCCACCGCGTGCATCAATCGGCGCATCGAGTCCGCGTGCAGCGAGCATCGGCCCGAGGCCCGCGCGCAACGCCGCCTGCTCGATCTCATCGGCCGTCGCTGTGGGCCAGGCGAGCGCGATGTTGGCGCGCAGCGTCGCCGGAACGATCAGCGGCGTCTGGCCGACCCATGCCGTCGCCGCGGCAAGCGTGATCTCCGCGCCAAGATCGGCGCCGTCGATGGTGACGCGCCCTGCGCTGAGCGGCGCAAGCCCGAGCAGGAGGTGCAGCAGACTGCTTTTCCCGCTCCCCGACGGACCGGCCAACGCCACGATCTCACGCGGCGCGATGTCGATCGAGACATCGGATATCGCAGGGGCATCGCTCCCGGGATAGGCGATCGCAACGTTCGTCAGGGTGATCCGCGGCGCCGTCTCCGGCACCAGCGCGGCAACCGCTCCGCGCGGCGGCGCGAACAGCGCGTCGGGAAAGCGCTCGACCGCGGTCTGCGCGGCCTGCTTGTCGTGATAGGCCGCCGCGAGCCGCCGCATCGGCAGATAGAATTCGGGCGCCAGCGCGAGGACGAAGAAGGCGCGCGCCAGATCGAGCTTCTCGGGAACCGGAAAGGGCAGCAGGCCGAGCAGGTTGAAGCCGGCATAGACCGCCACCAGAGCAACCGACAAAGCCGCGAAGAATTCGAGCGACGCCGAGGACAGGAAGGCGACGCGCAGCACGCGCATTGTGCGCAGCGCGACCGCGTCGGACGCGACGCCGAGCCGCTCGGCCTCGCGCCGTTCGCCGCCGAACGCGAGCAAGATCGGCAGCGCGCGAATGCGGTCGGCGAACAGGCCCGATAGCCGCGACAGCGCGCCGAACTGCCGCCGCGACTCCTCGGCTGCGGCGCCGCCGGCGAGGATCATCGCGGCGACGAACGGAATGAGCGTTATGCCGAGAATCGCGGCTGCGATGGGGCTGGCAATCGCGGTCGCGGCGAGCACCACGAGCGGCGCCAGCGCACCAGCGGACCGTGCCGGGAGGAAGCGGGCGACATAGCCGTCGAGCGCTTCGACCTCGTCGACACAGGTCGCCAGCAGCGTGCCCGTCGTCGCACGTCCGCCCGGCGCGCGCGCCAGCAGATCCGTAACGAGCGCGGCGCGCACGGCGCGTTTGGTGCGCTGCGCTGCATCCGCACCGATACGCGTCGCCAGCAATGCGCAGCCACCGCGCACAGATCCGGCGGCAGCAAGCAGCATCAGCCATGGCACCAGTGCGGCCCATCCCGCCCCAACATGTACCACCCCACCGGCGATCCCCGCGGCGAACCCGATCCCCGCCAGCGTATCGCCGAGCAGTACGACCGTCGCTGGCCAAAGCCGTGCCGCGGGCGGCACGATCCGCGCGAGACGATGAACGGCGTCGAGGGGATTTCGGCGGGCGGTGAGCATACGCATAACCGCGGGGTAGAAAGCGTCGGCGCACCAGCGAATACGTAATACCCCATAGCTGCGCGACAGCACCGGCTCCGTATAGACCCGTATGGCGCATCTGCGCGCCGCCGTGCTTCGATGTGCGCGGCAAAGGAACGAGTCGATGATGAAACGCGCATCCCCATCCCAAAGATCGGTCGCGCCCGGTCGATCGACGGTACTCCGCGTGACCAGCCTGTGCGGCGTACGATGACCTGTGCCGTCGCGATCGACGCCGACCCGGCCGACATCCGCCACGTCGTCGTGCTGGGCACGCCGAGCCGCAGCAGTTTCACCCATGCCGTTGCCGAGGCCTATTGCGCCGAAGTCCGCGAATGCGGCCAGACGGCGGACCTGCGCGATCTCTACGCGATGGGGTTCAAGCCCCTGCTTGCCAGCTCCGAGCGTTCGACCGCGCCGGACTATCGGCGTCCGTCCGATGTCGCCGCCGAACTTGCAGCGCTCGACGAAGCCGCGGTGATCGCGCTCGTCTATCCGCTGTGGGTCGGAATGCCGCCCGCGATCATCAAGGGCTATATCGATCGGGTGTTCGGCGCAGGTTTCGACCAGGCTGCACCGCGATCCGATAAACCGATAGCGACGCTCAAGGGCAAACGCCTGCTGAGCATCAGCGCATCGGCGTCGACCCGGCCATGGCTGGAGGAACACGGCCAGTGGACGTCGATCCGCCAGGGGATCGATAGCTACCTCTCCTCGGTCTTCGCGCTGGTCGATGGCGGGCACCTCCATTTTGACTCGATCGTTGAAGGCGTCTCGGCCCAATATGTTCGCCAGTGCCTGTCCGACGTCCGAGAAACCGCGCGCCGCACCTGCGCCGCCGTCCTCAGCGAGCGCCATGCGCGCCGCAACGAGGCGCGCCGCGTGCTGCTGGCGAGCTGATTTCCCTGCCGCGCTGCCCCATCCGATGCCGCTAACCCCCCACGATGAGCCCGTTAGCGTCGCGCAGGATGGCGCCGATCGCACACCCGGTCTAAGCACGCGCGGGCTGTACGGAGTTGCGCAAGTGGCAGAACACAGACTCGTCCACATCGTCGATGATGAGGAAGCGATCCGCCGGTCGGCGAGCTTCATGCTCAAAACGTCGGGCTTCCGCGTCGAGACCTGGGCGTCGGGCGTCGAATTCCTCAAGGCGGCGCGGCATGCGGCGATGGGCTGCGTCTTGCTCGATGTGCGGATGCCGGAGATGGACGGGCTCGAGGTTCAGCAGGCGATGCTCGAACGCGGCATCGCAATGCCCGTCGTCGTGCTGACCGGCCATGGCGACGTCTCGATCGCGGTGCGCGCGATGAAGGCGGGCGCGATCGATTTCATCGAAAAGCCCTTCAGCAAGGCGGTCTTGCTCGATGCGCTCGCGGCCGCCTTCGAGCGGATCGACCGCGCCGAGACCGAGGCGGTCCGCGCGGCCGGCGCGGCGGTCGCAATCGGCGGATTGACGGTACGCGAGCGCGAAGTGCTGGCGGGGCTGGCGAACGGCCTTCCCAACAAGACGATTGCCTATGATTTCGGCATTTCGCCGCGCACGGTCGAGGTCCACCGCGCCAACATCATGACCAAATTGCACGCGCGCAGCCTGTCCGAGGCGCTGCGCATCGCGTTTGCTGCGGGGTTGGGCGGACCGATCGGCTGACGTGTCCAATCGACGCTATGGCAATGTAGGTACGGCTTCGTCTGTCACGCTCGCGACCGCCACCAATAGACCGCGATCGCCGCGTGCCCCATCGGGCGGACCCGCGGTGAGGCGATCGTCGCGCGCCATCGCGGCGGTGACGAACTGACGGATTTAGGACGGCTCGCACAAGCAAGGCGGCAGCGTTCGATCTCGGCCCGCGTCCCACCGTCGGGCGGAGGAACGGAAACTGTGCCACATCGCTGCGCGCGGCGGCCTTCGCGCCATTCCCGCCACAGCCTGGAACGTCAGCCCTCTTTTGCACCAGCCGGGCCCGCCCGCCGCGTGCGGGGTTGCGGCGGCTCGGCTTCAGCCCCATTGTCGCCACACGCCAACGGCATAGGCCAAGGCAAACTGAAACTGGGCCGTGGACACCGTGTTGCGTTTTTCCCCTATCGTCGGCCTGCTCGGTCTGCTGCTGGCGGCACCCGCCGTCGAGGCGGCATCGTCCTCGTTCGATCTAATTGGCCCACGGCTCGACGTCACCGTGCTGCGCGATGGCGTCACGTTGCCGCTCGAGCGCGTGCCCAACCTCGCCGAAGGCGACCGCATCTCGATCAAGCTCGCAGCACTGCCGGGGCATGACGAACATTACCGGCTGATCGCCGTGTTCCTGCGCGGTGCGGTCGACCGCCCCGGCAAGGACTGGTTCCGCGAGGCCGAGAGCTGGCGCGACAAGAACGCCAGCCTGTCGCTCGTCGTCCCGAAGGACGCGCAGCAGCTGCAGGTGTTCATCGTCCCCGAGCGGGGCGGCGGAGCCGGTGCGGTCATCAGCGCGGTGCGCAAACAGCCTGGTGCGTTCGTCCGCGCCGCGCAGGAGCTCAATCAAGCCTCACTCGATCGCGCCCGGCTCGACACCTTTTTGAGCGAGATGCAGCGCGCCGAGCGCAAGAACCCCGAAAGCCTCGCGACCGTCTCACCGGTGCTGACGCGCAGTCTCGCGGTCAAGCTCAAGGCCGAATGTCTCGTCCAGCCGACCGAAGTGCAGTCGGCGTGTCTTACCGGCGACCGCGAGACGCTGTTGCTCGCCGACACGCACAGCTCGGCGCTCGCTGACACGCTGGCCGGCGCACCGACCGATCTCGCTTTCCAGCTCAGCGCCACGCCGCAAGCCGGTTATGGCTCGTACAGCTCGTATATCGGCGTGGTACGCGACGTGTTCCGCTTGTTCGGCGCGTTCCAATCGACCCAGTTGCAATTCATCCCGGCGCTCGCGCAGCAGCGCGAGGGTCATGTGACGGTGTTGCTCAACACGCCGGTCTCGTTCGCCAAGCCGACCTCGGTGATGGTCGTCGCGCTCCCCGCGATCGAGGCGCCCAAGCCGCCGCCGCTGCGCCAGCCGCTCCCCGCGACGATGCTGTGCGCGGCGCCAGGGCTGGTGCTGCCGGTCGAAGGCGCGCCGCTGGTCTACGCCACGGGGTACGCGCACGACATGGTGCTGCGCCTGAAGCGGCTCGACGGGACGCAGGCCGAAATGCCGGTCCGCGCCGATCCCAGCCTCGGTGGCTTCATCGCGACGGGCGACATTCCATTCGGCCCGTTCGGCCAGGTCATCTCGGCGCAATTGCATGGCGCTTGGGGATTTTCCTCGTTCGACGGCCCGAGCTTCGGGTTGACCAAACCCGGCGACGGCACCTGGAAGGCAACCGATCGCACCGCGCTCGTCGTCGGCCGCTCGAACGAGTTGCAGCTGACCGGCGGTAGCGCAGGCTGCGTCACCAAGATCGGGCTGCGCCGCGGCGATGGTCCGGTCGAGCCGCTGACCTGGAAGCAGGCGGGCGCGCACGGGATCGTCGCAACCGTTCCGCTCGAACAGGCCGAGCCCGGCACGGTCTCGATCGTCGTCGAGGAAAAGGGCGTCGCGACCGCGACCGAGGTGCCGCTGCGCGCACTGCAGCAGGCCGGCAGCGTCGACGAGCTGAGCTTCCATGCCGGCGACGATCAGGCCACACTCACCGGAACGCGGCTCGACCAGGTCGTCGCGGTGACGCTCGGCTCGCTCACCTTCCAGCCCGGTGCGCTCACCCGGGTCGGCAAGCAGGACCGTGTCGTCCTTCAGGCGAGCACCCCGGCGAGCGCGATGGCGCTCGCTGCCGGAACGACGCTTCCCGCCGACATCAGCTATGCCGGAGGACGGCACAAATCGCTCAACGTCACGATCGCGCCACGTCGCGTTTCGGCGACGCTCGTCCGGGTGACCGCCCGTGCGCCGGTCCGCGACGGCGTCTTGCCGATCGCTCTGCCGGAAAACGCGGTCTTCGCGCAGGATGCAAAGCTAACGTTCGCCTTCCACCTCGACGATCCCGCGCCCTTGTCCGGGCGTGAAACGATCGAGATCAGCACGCTCGATGGCCGGTCGAGCACGACCGTCACGGCGGGCAAGGGCTATGATCTGCAGGATGCCAAGACCGGGATCGTCTCGCTCGACCCCGCCGAGGCGCTCGGCCCGACCGGCTATGGGGCGCTCCGCTTCCGCATCGCCGGGGATGGTGCCGGGTCATCATGGACACCGTTGGCTACGGTTGTTCGGCTCCCCGAAATCCATGCGATCAGCTGCGCGGCGCGCAAGGCCTGCAAGCTGACCGGCAACCGTTTCTTCCTGATCGACGCGGTCGGCACGAATGCCGAGCTGCAACCGAGCCAGGCGATACCCGACGGCTTCGTGGCGACCGAGATCACCACTCGCGCCAGTGCCGACGGGCGGATCTTCCTTCGGCTGCGCGATGCCCCGCAAGCGATCGCGACGGTCACCGCCCCCTGAAGGCGGGCCCCGCCGCCGTGCTCAGCCCGCGCCTGGCCGCTCGCTGGCAGTGCCGGTCCAGCCCCCTGCCGTCGCGACATAGAGCCGCGCGACGTTGAGGAACTGCCGCGTGCGGGCAAGCACCAGGCCGTTGCTGGCGCGTTGATACAGGCGCTCGGTTTCCAGCACCTGGAGGATGCCCGAATTGCCGACCTGATAGCTGCGCCGCGACAGATGCCGCGATCGCTCGGCGACCGACACCGATTCGCTCTGATTGACGACCGAGCGTGCATCGCTCTGGATCGCGGAAAGCAGATCGGCCACTTGGCCGAAGGCGCTCAGCACGGTCTGCTGGTAGGTCGCCTCGCTTGCTTTGGCGCGATTGATCGCCGCCGCCCGCTGCGCCTTGAGCGTCCCGCCATGGAAGATCGGCGCGGTTACGCCGGCGAAGATGTCGTATCCACGGAACGCATTCTTGACGAGATCGCCGATCCCCGGCGCCCCCTGGGTCAGCGTCGCGCCGAGCGTGATGTCGGGATAAAGCCGCGCCGTCGCCACACCCACACCCGCCGCCGCGGCATGGAGATCGGCCTCGGCCTGAAGGATATCGGGTCGGCGATGGACCAGCTCGGACGGTAGCGCGACCGGGATCGCGGCGGGCAAGGTCAGTTTGGCGATGTCGAACTCGGTCGCACCGAGCTCCGACGGCGCGATGCCGACCAGCGTCGCAAGCATATGCCGCGCCTCGGCCAATTGCTGCTCGAGCTGCGGGATGTCGCCGCGGTCGGCGGTATATTGGCTTTGCGCGTTGAGCACCTCGACGAGCGTACCCTCCCCGCCCTGCCGCCGCTTTTGCGTCAGATCGACGTTGCGCAGGTCTTCGGCGAGCAAGGCGTTGGCGGTCGCGATCTGCGCGCGGATCGCAGCGACGGTGAGGACCTGGTTGACCACCTGTCCGGCGATCGAGAGATGGGCGGCCTCGGTCTGGCGTTGCTGGGCTTCGACCTGCGCGGCGCTTTGCTCGACCTGGCGGCGCAGCCCGCCGAACAGGTCGAGATCGTAGCTGATCCCGCCGCCGACCGAATAGAGGTGGAATTCGGGATTGCCGCCCGGCGCGAGTGGATTGTTGCCCGAAAACCCGAAACCGGCAAGATTGACCTGTTCCTGATCGACGCGCGCGTTCGCGTCGATCTGCGGCAGACGCCGACCCGCGACGGCGCGCAGTTCGTCACGCGCCGCGGCAAGCGTCGCATTGCTGGCCGCCAGGCTGCGATTGTTGGCGATCGCGCGGTCGACCAGCGCATCCATCTCGGTCGATCCGAACGCGGTCCACCAGCGCTGCGTCGGGCCAGCGCCGAGTGTGACGGCGGGCGCGCCGCGCACCGCGGCACGTTGCTCGCTGGACGGCCGATAGCCCGTCTCTCCCGGCGCCTGCGGGCGCACGAAATCGGGGCCGACGGTGCAACCCGCCAGCGCGGTGGCGGCGAGGAGGATCGGGAGCAAGCGCATTGGCATCAGTCCATATGGATCGTTGGGCCGTCGCCCGCGCCTTTGCGCGGACCGCGCATCAGCAGGAGCAACGGGATTACCGCGAGCGTGAGCACGAACAGCAGCCAGAACGCGTCGATATAGGAAACCATCGACGCCTGCCGCGTGACCTGTGCGTTCAACGCCGCGACCGCGCTCGGCACGTCGAAATCGAAGCCTTGCGCGAGCGCGGGGTTGTCGGGCCGGACGCCCTCTATCAACCGCGAATGGACCGCGGCGGCGTTGCGGATCGTCAGCGCCTGCAGCACCGAGATGCCGACCGCCGAGCCGATGTTGCGCGTCAGCGTGAACATCGCCGCGCCCTCGTTGCGATATTTGACGTCGAGCGTCGCGAACGCGATCGTCGTCAGCGGTACGAAGACGAGGCCCGTGCCGAGCCCCTGGACGAAGCCCGATACGATCACCAGCCGCTCGCTCATCTGCAGCGAGAAGCCCGCCATGATGTAGAGCGAGATCGCCGCCAGGGCGAAGCCGACGAAGATCAGCAGCCGCGCATCGACGCGCTTGATGATCCGCCCAACGATGATCATCGAGATCAGCGTGCCGATCCCGCGCGGCGCGGTGACGAGCCCGGTCAGCACCACCGGATACCCCATCAGCGTCTCGAGCATCGTCGGCAGCAGCGCGAGCACGCCAAACAGGACCGTGCCGAGGAAGAAGCCGAAGATCGAGCCTGTGAGGAAGTTGCGATCCTTGAACATGCCGATGTCGATGAACGGCTTCTTCGCGGTCAGCGTATGGACGACGAAGAGATAGCCGAAGAACAGCGCGAACCCCGCCTCGATGCAAATCTCGAGCGAGCTGAACCAGTCCTTGGTCTGCCCGCGGTCGAGCATCAACTGGAACGCGCCGATCGCGAGCGTCAACAGCGCGAAGCCGAACACGTCGAGCCGGGGCCGCACCGCGTCCTTGGTCTCGGTGAGGAATCCCGACAGGCCGACAAAGGCGAGGATGCCGATCGGCAAATTGATGTAGAACACCCAACGCCAGGTGAGATTGTCGGTCAGCCAGCCGCCGAGCGCCGGGCCGATGATCGGGCCGAGGATCGCGCCCATGCCCCACACCGCCATCGCCGGGCCGTGGCGCTCGGGCGGGTTGATGTCGAGCAGGATCGCCTGGCTCATCGGCACCAGTGCGGCGCCGAACACGCCCTGTAGAAGTCGGAAGCCGACCAGTTCGCCCAGGCTGTTGGCGAGACCACACAGCCCCGACACGACGGTAAACCCGACGATCGACCACAGCATCAGCCGCTTGCGTCCGAAGCGGCCAGCGAGCCAGCCGGTCAATGGCGTCATGATCGCCGCCGCAACGATGTAGGACGTCAGGACCCAGGTGATCTCCTCGCTCGACGCCGAGACGCTGCCCTGGATATGCGGCAGCGCGACGTTGGCGATGGTGCTGTCGAGCGAATTCATCACCGTCGCCGCCATCACCGATGCGGTGATCAGGTTGCGGACGGCGGGGACCGGATAGGCGCTGGTCATCGGACCGGCGTCGCGGCGCCGAACAGGTGACGCTGATAGCCGGTATCGACCGTAACCTCGACGCTCAGCCCGGCATGCAGCGGGATATCGCGCGGCAAGTGGTCGATGCTGAACTCGATCGGCAGGCGCTGGACGACCTTGACCCAGTTGCCGGTCGCATTTTCGGGCGGGAGCAACGCGAAGCTGTTGCCGGTGCCGGGGCTGAAGCTCGCGACCCGGCCGGTCAGCTCGAGATCGGGAAAGGCATCGACCTTGAAGGTCGCGCGCTGGCCGACACGCATATGATCGAGCTGGTTTTCCTTGAAATTGCCTTCGACCCACAGCCGTGTGCCGGCGAGCGTGAAAACGGGCTTGGCCGCCGAGACATAGCTGCCGAGCTGGAGCTGATCGACCTTGGTGACGATGCCGTCCTGCGCCGCCCGGACCGTCGTATAGCCAAGGTTGAGCCGGGCGCGTTCGAGCGCCGCCTGTGCGCGCTGCACCGACGGCTGGCGCTCGGTCGGCGCGCTGACGCTGCCGGTCAGCGTGGCGGCGACGCCGGCATTTTGCTGGACCGACGTCTGGATCTGCTGGCGCGCGGTCTGCGCGGCCAGCACCGCCTGGTCATATTGCGCCTGCGACGAAATGCCTTCGGCGAGCAACGCCTTCTGGCGTGCCGCCTCGCGCTGAGCGTAAGCGAGCTTGTCGCGGCCGGCCTGGAGCGTTGCCTCGCCCTCGCGATAGCTCGCGCGGACCGAGGCGACCTGCGTGCGGGCGCTGGCCAGTTCCGCTGCAGCTTCGTCGACTGCCGCCTGATAGGGCGCAGGGTCGATCCGGAACAGGACATCGCCTGCCTTGACGCGCTGGTTGTTGTGGACGGCGATCGCGACGACGGGGCCGCTGACATTGGCGCTGACCGAGACCAGGTCCGACTGGATATAGCCATTGTCGGTTGCTTCGTAGCGGCCGCCGCTCAGATAGAAATACATGATCACGAGCACCGCGACGATCGGCGCGAGCAGCAGCAGGGGCGTCCGCAACCGACGCCGCGCGCTGGGCTGGCGGTCGGCGGATTGCACCACGGGTGCCGGCTCGACGATCGGTGGGGCGTCTTCCAGCGCGGGATAGTCTGCCGAACGACCTGGCGAATCTTCCAAGCTCATACTCTCTGCTCTCGAAAAGCATTGGGTCCGCGGACCACACGTCGGACGCGAATAGCCCCTGCAACCGCGGTCGCGCCTAGCCGCTTCTGTCGATTACATGCAAGCAGATAATATGCATGCTTATGTTATGAAAGGGGCGCGAGATATTCGGAAAGGATGTCCGCTCCGGGCGCTCTGCACGGGGCGAACGCACCACCCGGTTTTCGTCGGCGGATCATCGATGCTCCGCTTGCGAGGACGACGACCCCATCGCGGAGCTCAATATTTTGCTTTAGAGCGGGGAGCTTACGCTAGAATTGACGATGCAGGAACACAGAAGGCCAGCGCGCGGCCGGTCTTTTCTAACGCGAATGAGGGGCACGCCTCCGTCTAGGCGCAGACCTGCTCATAGCTTTGGATCTGTGGTATCCATACGGACTCGCAGCCCACGCTGTCGTCGGCATACGCATCGTCGTAGCCGTAACTGCCATAGCCGCCGTAGCTGCGGCCGCCACGATAGCTTGCGCGGATACCGCCATCGCGTCCGCCGCCACGGCGCAGGCTGCCGCCACCGTGGCCACCGCTACCGCCCATATGCGAGCCGCCCCCGCCGCCGCCCTGCGCTCCACCGCCGCGTTGCGCGCGCGCAGGAGACGCTGCCAGCAGCGCAATCCCGGCGATCGACGTAAAGCGAACGATAGAGGGCTTCATCGACGGATCCTCGGGGCGTGTCCCTCACCATGTCGATATAGGCAGCCCGCCTTTGCCTTTTGGTGGCACGGCTCGAACCGCCCCCGAATGCGCCGTCGATCAGGCTGGATCGTCGAGCGAAAACAAATCGCCGTCATCGTCGAACGCGAACAGTTCGGCATAGCGCCCCCACTCGGTCACCGTGCGCAGCGTCGTCGCCGCGAAATCGGGCGACATATGGTCCTCGAGTTCGTCGCGGAACCGCCGGGCGGGCGCCTGATGGCTCGGGCGCTCGTCGAGCACGCCGCGGATGTGGCGCGCAAGCCGGACATGGGTTTCGAGCGTGCGGCGGAAATTGGCCTTGCGTTGATCGACATCCTCCTGCGCGAAGGCCGCGCCGTGCTTGGTCAGTACCGCGTCGCCATCATCGATATCGACGAACTGCAACATCTGCAGCGTCTCGACGATCGGGAAAAGGTCGTCGATCTCGAGCTGGAGCGTGTCGGCCAGCGTGGCGAGCGGCGCGCGTCCTTCGAACGGTGCGGCCTCGATCTCTTCGATCAGGCCCGCCAGGCTGTTGATCGACACGTCGGGCAGCGGTCGATCGAGCCCATGTTCGGGCAGCGTTCCCGGGAGCGCAACGGGAACGACTGCGCGCTGCGTCATGCGTGCATAGATCTGCTCGACCAGCTCGCGGAATTCGGGATCGAGCCGGTCGCGTGGCTGCGGCAGCGAGACGGTGAACTCGGCCGCGATCCGGCCGGGATTGGACGAAAGCACGAGAATTCGGTCGCACATCAGCACGGCCTCCTCGATATTGTGCGTGACGATCAGCACGGAGGCGATGCCGAGCTTCCCCTCGCCCCACAGGTCGAGCAGATCGGTACGCAGCGTCTCGGCAGTGAGCACGTCGAGCGCCGAGAAGGGCTCGTCCATCAGCAGCAGCGACGGTTCGACGACGAGCGCGCGCGCAAGCCCGACGCGTTGCCGCATCCCGCCCGACAATTCCTTGGGAAAGGCGTTCTCGAAGCCGTCGAGCCCGATGAGATCGATCGCCGCGAGCGCGCGGGTACGCCGTTCCTCGGCCGCCACACGCTGCGCCTCCAGCCCGAGCTCGACATTCTGCAGCACCGTCAGCCACGGGAACAGCGCGAAGGACTGGAACACCATCGACACCGAGCGCGGCGCACCCTCGGCGTCGGGGACGAAGCGCAGCTCGCCGCTCGACGGGCGGACCAGCCCGGCGATCGAGCGCAGCAGCGTCGACTTGCCCGAGCCCGAGCGGCCGAGCAGTCCGACGATCTCGCCTTCGCGGACGGCGAGCGCAACGTCTTCGAGGATCGGCGGGCCACCCTGATCGCCCCCATAGCTATGGCTGACATGCTCGAGCGTGACGACGGGGCGGGCGGTGTGCGGAATCATGGCAAGGTCCTCAGGACAGGCGCAGACGGCGTTCGGAGAGGCGATAGAGCGGACGGAACAGCAGGCGGTTGATGGCGATGACGAACACCGACATCACCATGATACCGAGCAAG
Source organism: Sphingomonas sp. UYP23 (assembly GCF_054059235.1). NCBI lineage: Bacteria > Pseudomonadati > Pseudomonadota > Alphaproteobacteria > Sphingomonadales > Sphingomonadaceae > Sphingomonas > Sphingomonas sp. UYP23. The sequence continues at coordinate 4,029,394 of NZ_JBSSBX010000001.1, read as the reverse complement.
ACGCGCGCGCCGTCGCCTGCAGCAGTGGCATCGGCGATATAGCTGCCGAGCCCTTGCGCGCGCAGCCGCGTGCTGCCCCACGACACGGCTTCGGCGACGATGCTCGCATTCCACGATCCACCCGAGGCGGTCAGCGCGCCGGTGACGTAATAGGGGAAGATCCCCGGAAGGATCAGCCGCCACCACCATTGCCAGCCCCGTACCCCGAACATCTGTGCTGCCTCCCGCATATCGCTCGGGATAGCGCTCGCGCCGGCGATCACGTTGAACAGGATGTACCATTGTGTGCCGAGCACCATCAGTGGCGACAGCCAGACATCCGGGTTGGCATGGAAATACACGATCGCGACGACCGCGATCGGGAACAGCACATTGGCCGGGAACGCCGCGAGGAATTGCGCGACGGGCTGGATCCGCGACGTCCAGCGCGGCCGCAGCCCGACCCACACGCCGATCGGCACCCATACGAAACTCGCCAAGATGATCAGCACGATCACGCGCAGCAGCGTGATGAGACCAAACCGCAACGCCGCCCATGCGTCGCCGAGCGACAATGTCTGGTGCAGAAAATCGATCGCATAGCCGGTTGCGGCGAGCGCGCTCAGCGCGACCACGGCAGTCCACAGCCGCATCCCGCGGGCCGCGGGCTTCTGCGCCTTGGTCGTGAACTCGCGTTGTTGCGCGATCGGGCGGCGCGCGGGTTCGAGCAGATAGACCATCTGCCCGACCGCACGCAGCGGGGCGGTGAACGCCGGGAGCAGCCGCGCCCGGCGGAACAGATCGAACAGCCAAGATTTCGGCGGGGCCACACTGGCCGTCTGCTCGACACGGAAGCGATCGGCCCAGGCGATCACCGGGCGGAAGACGAGTTGGTCGTAGAGCAGGATGACCACCGCCATCGCCCCGACCGCGAGCGCGACCGCGCTGAGATTGCGCTGCTCGATCGCGATCGCCAGCCAGGAGCCGATCCCCGGCAGCATGATCTGCGTATGCCCGACGCTGATCGCCTCCGACGCGACGACGAAGAACCAGCCGCCCGACATCGACATCATAGCGTTCCACACCAGCCCCGGTGCGGCAAACGGCAATTCGAGCCGTATCAGCTTGCGCAACGGCGACAGGCCGAAGCCGCGCGCGACTTCGTCGAGATCGGCCGGGACCTGGCGCAACGACTGGTACAGGCTGAACGCCATGTTCCACGCCTGGCTGGTGAAGATCGCAAAGATCGCCGCGCATTCGACTCCGACGCGACTCCCAGGAAAAAGCCCCATGAAGGCGGTCACGGTGAAGGTCATGAACCCCAGCACCGGGACCGACTGGAGAATGTCGAGCGCAGGGATGATCACCAGTTCGGCGCGGCGGCTCTTGGCGGCGGCGGTTGCGGCGACCAGCGTGAAGACGAACGATGCCGCCAGCGCCGCGAACAACCGGAGCGTCGTCAGCAGCGCGTAGCGCGGCAGTTGCCACGCATCGAGCACGACTGGCTCGAGCCGAAGCTTCGCGAGCGGCTCGGTCGCGTCGTTGACCCCCGCCGCGATCGCCACCCCGGCCGCGGCCAGGATCGCGAACAAGGCGGCATCAGGCCAGTCGAGCCGCACTTTCAGACGCCGCGGCGAAAAGCCGAGAAAACCGGGCGTTTGCATGTCAGAATGCTCCATGCAGGCGCAAAGCGGCGATGTTTGCCGGCCCGCGATCGCGATTGTAGCCCGGATTGGCGATGTGCTGCGCGTCGAGCGTCGCATCGACACCCGGCAGGACGTGCACGGCGTAATAGAGCTCGGCGATCTCCTCGCTGCCCGCATCGGGCAGCCGCGCATCGCCGACGAGCACGCCGATCCCACCCGCGGCGAGATAGCGCTGATGCTCGGCCGAGATCCCGTTGACGACGAGCGCGAGCCCGATCCGGTCCGACGCGCGCCCCCAGCCCTTGCCCGCGAGCACCGCGCCAAGCTGCGCCGTGCGATCGATATCGGTAAAGTCGTACGGCTCGATTCCGCCATCCGACCAGCCGAGACGGCCGAAGATCCCGAGTGTCCCCGTCAGTTCCTGCTCGGCATTGGCATAGACGCCGAGCCGCGTTCGCCGCCCGCGCACCAGCGCGGTATCGACCGGGGCAGCGCTCGCCACGCCGAGTGCCAGCGCGTCGTCGAACCGCCCGAACTGCCCGCGGTTGCGGAACACGCCCAGTCGCACCGTACCTGCGCGCTGCCCGAAGCTGTGACGATGCTCGACTTCGCCATCGAGTTGATACTGGCCGAAGCCCCGCTCGAGCGTTTCGCCATTGGGCACACGCGACAGGTTGAACGCGCCGAGGCGAACGGTCCAATGCCCGCGATAGGCTTCCAGCGCCGCGCCGGTCGAATAGCCCCACGCGTCCGCGGCGTAATCGAAGCTCCCCGCATCGACGACCGACCAGTTGAGGAAATCGGCGCGCGGATCGTGTGCGTAGCGGTTCGAATCGAAGACGTCGCCGACGCCGACCTTGCCGACGGTGAGGACGAGCCGATCGACCGCGCGCGACCCGCCGAGCTGGTTGGACGACGCCGTTACCGCCTCACGCTCGCTGCCGAGACCGATCGTCTGGCGGAAGAACAGGCGCTGCAGGCGGAAATAGGGTGTGGACTTGCCGACCTTGTACGCCTCCGCACTCGGGAATCCGGCAGCGCCGAGCGTGTTCGACAGGCCGAAGCCCTGATCGATCTCTGGGTTGGCCCACACCTCCACGCCCTGCCACGGGCGCACGCCGACATAGGCGGTGATGTCGGCGGTCTCCTTGGTCTGCCGGGGCGCGAGGCTGTTGGGGCCCGAGTACGGTGAGGCGAAGCCCCCTACCCCCTGGACGACAAAGGTCGCCTGTCCGTGGAGCGCAAAGCTCTGCGGATCTCCAGCTTGCGCGTCACTGGTCTGCGCAGCCGCGGGGTTGGTGGCGAGCAGCAGCAGGCTACCGAGCGGCGCGATCGAAACATGCGGCAGCACGATGCCCTTTGGCATGCGCGGCCGAAACGGCGCGTCAGCGACGCGCACGGGGGAATACGATGCGCGCTTGGGCGCGAAACAGGGTCATCGGCGAAATCCTCGGGTCTCGTGGTTCGAGCCCGCCGGGGATCGCCTCAGGTCAGCAGGATGCTACCCGTGACGACCCGGTCGGGCCCAGGATTCCGGCAATCGGCAGCGCAGAAGCCGAGGCTTCTACTGTCGCCGTCTCCGGACAAGGGGCTAGATCGGGGCATCGGGTTCCTGTGTGGAAGAGGCATCAAAGCGATACCGAATCGAGCGATCGATCGCGATATCGCGCGGCGCCTAGCAGCTTGCGGAGCGCACGCACAGTGTTTGTGCGGCAGTGCAGTATAATGCGTGCCGGGGGCTCAGTCGGTCGCGTCCGGCCCCAGCATCTCGTCCATCGCGCGCGCGACATTCTCGAGCGTGTAGGGCTTCTGCACGACCATGCGGTCGCGATGATCCGCCGGCAGCTTGGCCTGCTCGCCATAGCCGGTCGCGAACAGGAAGGGCACGCCGAGCGCGAGCAGCCGATCGGCGATCGCAAAGCTGTTGCGGTCGCCCAGATTGATGTCGAGCATCGCGACCGCCGGCTTGCTCTGCTCGATCGCATCGAGCGCACCGTCGACCGTCGCTGCGGTGGTGACGGTCTCGGCGCCAAGTCGCGTGACGATGTCTTCGGCATCGAGCGCGATGATCAGGCTATCCTCGACCAACAGGACGTCACGGCCCTGCAGCATCCGATCGGGCATCACCGAGGGGAGCCCCGGGGCGGGTCGGGCCAAGCGGACCGGCTGTTCGATCCCGGCCGGCGGATCCGACACATGGCGCGCGGGAATGCGGAACCACGCTACCACCCCCTCGGGCCGATATTCGACATCGGCCGTTCCGCCGATATCATAGGGCACCGAGCGGTGGATGATCGTCGTGCCGAATCCCTTGCGCGTCGGCGGGGCGACCACCGGGCCGTCGGACTCGCGCCAGGTGAAGTGCAGGTCCTCCGCCGCGTCGCGCTCCCAACTGATCGTCACGCGCCCCTCCGGCACCGACAGGCTGCCATATTTGGTCGAATTGGTGACGAGTTCATGCGGCACCAGCGCCATCGTCGAATACGCCTGCGGATTGAGCAGAACAGGCGCACCATTTGAGATGATCTTGTCGCCATCGGCGAGGAAGGCGGCGGCCTCGGCGTCGATCAGCGCCTGCATCGGCGCTGGACCCCAATGGTCGTCGGTGATCTGATTGTGCGCCCGCGCCAGCGCGTGGATCCGCCCGTCGACCACCTTGACGAAATCCTGGACGACATTCTCGGCCGGCTGCGACTGCCGGATCAGCCCGCGGATCACACCAAGCACGTTGCGCACGCGGTGGTTGAGTTCGGCGATGAGCACTTCCTGCCGCGCGCTGGCCTGCTGCCGCTCGGCCGAGGCCTCATCGGCGAGCCGCAGCACGACCTCGATCAGCGTCGCGCGCAGCGTCTCGGCGACGCGCACCTCGGATGGCGTGAAGGGCAGCGAGCGGCCCTGCACGATTTCCTTTCACTCCGCGAAACTCTCGCGCGGCGACAGGCGTGGACCGTTGACGCCATATTCGACCGGCTTGTGCGGATCCCCCGCCCACCGTACCGATCGCACCATCTCCGAGCGGAACAGCACAACATAGTCGCGCGGCGCACGCGATATCGGGATCGCGAGCAGGCCCGCCGAGGCCGAGGCGAATGTCTCCGCACCCGGCAGGATCGCGGCGATCCGGTCGGTTGCGAAGACCTTGCCGGCCGCGGTGCTGTTCAGCGCGCGGATGATCCGGCGGAACGCCTCGGCCGACGGCGTGACCCCCGAAAAGGCGAGATTCCCGCCGATCGACACGCCGACGCCGTCCGCTGCGATGGCGCGCGTCAGGATATCGCCAAGCCAGTCCGGGTTCTTCAGCAGCGTATCGTCGGACGCGACCGCGCCGAGGAGCTGATCCGCAATATCGCGGGCGCCGCGCTCGAATTCGACGGTCGCCTGGCGCTCGCGGCTTTCGAGCCGCATCGCGAACATCTGCGCGAACAGTTCGCTGATCGAACGCCGCTCGAAGGTCGGACAGCGGGGCGCGTAATGGTGGCAGGCAAACAGGCCCCACAACTTGCCGTCGACCAGGATCGAGATCGACAGCGACGCTTGGACGCCCATATTCTTGAGATATTCGATGTGAATCGGCGATACCGAGAGCAGCACCGAGAGCGAGAGGTCGAGCGGCTGACCCGACGCGTCTCGCGCCGGAACGATCGGCACGGGCTGGTCATCGACGTTCGCGATGACGCGCAACAGGTTGCGCTTGTACATGGCACGCGCCTGAACCGGAATGTCGCTGGCGGGATAGCGCAGCCCGAGGAGCTTGCCGATCCCGGCTTTCACCGCCTCGGCGACGACCTCGCCGGAATCGTCGGCCGCGAAGCGGTAGACCATCACGCGGTCGAAGCCGATCAGCGCACGGACCTGGCGTGCACCTTCGCGGAAGAAGGCGTCCATATCGGCGCATTGATCGAGCCGCGAGATCATCGAGCGCACCATGCCGCTGGCATCGCCATATTCGCCCGATGCCGGTTCGGCCTCGATCACGATCTGATCGCCGGAATAATGCATCGCGACGTCGAACGGCTGCCGGTCGGGCAACAGCGTAATGTCGAACATCCGTTCGACCGCGTCGGCGCCGCGCAATATCGCCGCGCGGTTGCGCAGATCTTGGATGACGGACGACGAGAGGATTTCGGAAAGCGGGAGCCCGATGAGATTCTCCGGGCTGTGCCCGATATACGCGGCGATATTCGCCGATGCGCGCGCGACGAGCCAGTCGGCGGTCAGCGCAAGCAGGAACCCGATCGGCTGGATCGCGCCAAGAATATGGATCGGTTCCCGATCACAGTTCGTGAGATCGACGGTTCCGAAGTCGTCAGCCAAAGTCCCCGTCCCTTACAAATCGCTGCCCGCTCGCCTCGAACAACGCAAACACGTCACGCGCCGCGGCGACCGCGACGGAACGCTTTACCGCACTATCGAGCCGCCCGTCGAGCAGCTGGAGCAGGCTGCGCCAGGCGGCCGAGTCTACACCGCCCAGGAAGCGCGTCGGGAAGTCGGCCGGAACCGAGCGTTGGAGCATCGTCCCACCGAGGCGCGATCCTTCCAGGACATAGAGACCGCCAAGCACCGCCGCCTCGCCATCGAAGGCGATCGTTCCGGCGGGGTCGGGTGTGGCGAGACCGAGCGCCGCGAGATCGGCCCGGATCAAATCGCCGCGCTGGCGGGCTTCCCAATCGGGGACGATGCCGGCGACGCCGCCCGCGGCCAGCGCACCTTCGACCGGAATGTGCGCGGCCGCCTGCGCGCTGAGAAACGCGCCGTACTCGCGTCGATCATCGAGTTTGACCCGCGAGAAGATCCGATCGACCTGGTCGTGCTGGTCGCGCGTTTCGGCTCGCAACAGGGATCGCGCGGTGGTTTCGGGCATCATCGCGCCGTTGTACCGGGTATCGTCCTGAATGTAACCGTACTCGGTCAGGCCCGGATCGATCCGCGCAGCGCTTTCAGACGGGCCTGCTGAGATACCGCGACCCGGCGAGGCAAAAGCGCCAGGGCGTTGCCGCCGCCTTGGTGATCCCGATCCGCGGCCCGGCGACGATCCGTGATGGCGTAGCGGGCGCCGTCAAGGCGAAGGGGGCCTGGTCGAGCGGCGCGCCGTCCAACGCCGCATCGACGCCGAGCGCCTGTGCCAGCCGCCCGGGGCCGCTGCACAGCAGCCGGTCGGCGATCGCCCCGCGCCGCGCGCGCATCACGTCGATCCCGGACAGCGGCTCGACCGCGCGGATCAGCACCGCACTGCCCGGCTGATCGCGCGCGCAAACGAGGTTCAGGCACCAGTGCAGACCATAGATCCGATAGACATAGGCATGGCCGACCGGGCCGAACATCGCGGCATTGCGCTTCGTCGCGCCGCCGAAGCTGTGCGAGGCGGGATCACCGGCGTCATACGCCTCTGTCTCGACGATCCGGCCGCCGACGCCATCGATGCACAGTTCGGCACCGATCAGCCCGCGCGCGACGCTGACCGCGTCCTGCGCAAAGAAATCCCGCGAAATCGTCACCGCGGCCGATCCCTCTGAACCGATCGGGCGGCACGCGCTTCGCGTCGATCGCGGAAAGATTGTAATGGCGTCACCGCGCTCGGCTTGTATGGGGCGGAGCGCGCGGATCAACCCCCTGCACTACGGAGAGGCTGCTGAATCGCCCGTCGCCGCTGCTCGGCGACGGATCAAGGAGCCTGTCCATGCCTGCCCTTTCCCCGACCGCGGCGCGCCCCGCGGGAGTCCGGCATGTCGGCCTGGTTCATTTCGCGCTGGCCGTCGGCGGTTTCGCGATCGGGACGACCGAGTTCGCGACGATGAGCCTGCTTCCCTATTTCGCGCGCGATCTGCATGTCGACGAGCCGAGCGCGGGGCATGTCATCAGCGCCTATGCGCTGGGCGTGGTCGTCGGAGCGCCATTGATCGCGATCCTGTCGGCCAAGCTGCCGCGGCGTACGCTGCTGATCGGCCTGATGACGGTGTTCGCGATCGCCAACGCGCTGTCGGCGCTCGCGCAATCCTATACGATGCTGCTGCTCGTGCGTTTTCTCAGCGGTTTGCCGCACGGTGCCTATTTCGGCGTGGCGTCGCTGGTCGCGGCGTCGCTGGTTCCGCCCGAACGGCGGACTCAAGCGGTCGGGCGGGTGATGCTGGGGCTGACGGTCGCGACGATCATCGGCGTGCCGGTCGCGACCTGGTTGGGACAGGCATTCGGCTGGCGCTTCGGCTTCGCGATCGTCGCGGTGCTTGCGCTGATCACTGCGGGCTTAGCGATCGCGATCGTGCCGCGCGACCGTCCTCAGGCCGGGGCGAGCCCGTTGCGCGAGCTCGGCGCGTTGCGACGCGGGCAAGTGTGGCTGACGCTCGGCATCGGCGCGATCGGCTTTGGCGGGCTGTTCGCGGTCTATACCTATCTGACCGCGACGCTCACCGCGGTGACGCACGTTCCCGCCGCGCTCGTTCCGGTCGTGCTGGCGGCGTTCGGGCTCGGTATGACCGTCGGCAATCTGGTCGTCCCACGCTTCGCCGACAAGCGGCTGATGCCGACCGGCGGCGCCCTCCTGCTGTTCATGGCGGTGATCCTCGCGCTCTACACCATCGCCGCCCACAATTTCATCGCGGTCACGCTCGACGTCTTTGCGATCGGGCTCGGCGGGGCGCTCGGGACGGTGTTGCAGACGCGGCTGATGGACGTTGCAGGCGACGCGCAGACGCTGGCGGCGGCGCTCAATCATTCGGCCTTCAATGTCGCCAATGCGCTCGGGCCATGGCTCGGCGGGATGGCGATTGCCGCCGGCTTCGGCTGGACCTCAACCGGCTGGGTCGGCTGCGGCCTCGCGCTTGGCGGGTTTGCGATCTGGTGCGTGGCGGTCGTGCTGAGCGCGCGGGAGCGACGCGCGGCTTAGGCCGGGGCACCTTCGGCCGACGAAACGTCCGCCTGTCGGGACAAGCGCAGGACGCCTTCGACAAGCCGCGCCGACGCCCGTAAGAAGCGCCATGCCCACCGCCTCGACCCGCCGCATCCTCCTCGCCAGCCTGATCGGCACCTCGGTCGAGTTTTACGATTTCTACGTCTACGCGACCGCGGCGGCGCTCGTAATCGGCCCGCTCTTCTTTCCGGCGAGCGATCCCGGCGTCCAGATGATCGCCTCCTATGCGAGCTTCGGCCTCGCTTTCTTCGCGCGACCGCTTGGCGCCGCGGTGTTCGGCCATTTCGGCGATCGGCTCGGCCGCAAATCGACGCTGGTCGCCTCGCTGATGCTGATGGGCGGATCGACCGTCGCGATCGCCTTCCTGCCGACCTATGCGCAGATCGGCTGGATCGCGCCGCTGCTGCTGTGCATCCTGCGCTTCGGCCAGGGGCTCGGGCTCGGCGGCGAATGGGGTGGCGCCTCGCTGCTCGCGGTCGAGAATGCGCCCAGGGGGCACGAAAATCGCTGGGGGATGTTCCCGCCGCTCGGCGCGCCAATCGGCTTCATCGCGGCGAACGGCTTCTTCCTGCTGCTCGGTGCGACGCTGACTCCCGAGCAATTCATTGCCTGGGGCTGGCGCCTCCCCTTCCTCGCCAGTGCTGTGCTCGTCGTGCTGGGGCTGTGGGTGCGGCTCAAGCTCAGCGAGACGCCGGCGTTCTGCGAGGCCGCGGCGCACGACGCGCTGCCGCCGGTGCCGATCGCCGAGCTGTTCCGCCACCATCTGCGCGCGACGCTCGCCGGGACGGGCGCGGTGATCGCCTGTTTCGCCCTCTTCTATCTGACCACCGCCTTCGCGCTGAGCTATGGCACGACGACGCTCGGTCACAGCCGCCAGGCGTTTCTCGGGATCGAGATCGGCGCGATCCTGTTCCTCGCGCTCGGCGTCATCGTGTCGTGCACGCTCGCCGATCGCACCGGCGCGCGACCGATGCTCCGCTGGGGGTTTCTGGGGTGCGCAGTGTCGGGACTGCTGATGGGGCCAATGCTCGGCGCGGCGTCCCTGTGGATCGTGTTCGCATGGCTCGCGCTGTCGCTGTTCGCGATGGGTTTTGCCTATGGCCCGCTCGGCGGGTGGCTGCCCTCGCTGTTCGACGCCGGCGTGGGCTATACCGGCGTGTCGATCGCGTTCAATCTCGGCGGGATTCTGGGTGGCGCGCTCGCCCCGATCGCGGCGCAGAAACTCGCCGAGGCGGGCGGGTTGAACCTGGTCGGCATCTATCTCGTCGGTGCCGCGCTGCTGAGCCTCGGCGGGCTGGCGCTGCTCAAACCGACACGTTGAGCGGGTTGCGCGCGCCGCTCTGGCCCGCAACTTGCCGCGCGAAACGATCGGCGGGTCGGAAGCGCGCTTGACCGGCGGCGCGGCGGCACCCACGGAGTCGTCCAAAGCCTGCGCCGGGAGCCTTTCCGGCGGCCAGACCACGCAAACATAATCGAGACCTATCATGTGGCCGGCGCGGCTCTTCACTTTCTCTTCGAACGACATGGCGATCGACCTCGGCACGGTGAACACTTTGGTCTACCTGCGCGACAAGGGGATCGTGCTCGACGAACCCTCGGTCGTCGCGCTCGAGACGATCGACGGCGTGACCAAGCTGCGTGCGGTCGGCACCGATGCCAAGCTGATGATGGGCAAGACGCCCGAGGAAATCCGTACGATCCGACCGATGCGTGACGGCGTGATCGCCGACATCGATGTCGCCGAACAGATGATCAAACATTTCATGGACAAGGCGCTTGGCGGCGCGAGCCGGATGCCGCGCCGCCACAAGGTCGTGATCTGTGTTCCCTCGAGCTCGACGCAGGTCGAACGCCGCGCGATCCGCCAGGCCGCGACCAACGCCGGCGCCGCCAACGTCCTGCTGATCGAGGAACCGCTCGCCGCGGCGATCGGTGCCGGCATGCCCGTTACCGAGCCGATCGGCAGCATGGTCGTCGATATCGGCGGCGGCACGACCGAAGTCGCGATCCTGTCGCTGCGCGGCCTTGCCTACAGCACCTCGGTGCGTGTCGGGGGCGACAAGATGGACGATGCGATCGCGTCGTACATCCGCCGCAAATACAACCTCATGATCGGCGAGGCGACCGCCGAGCGGGTGAAGATGACGATCGGCATGGCGCGCAAGCCCGAGGACGGTGTCGGCCTGACGATGAACGTCCGCGGGCGCGGGCTCGTCGGCGGGATCCCGACCGAGATCGAGATCAACCAGGCCGAAGTCGCCGAGGCGCTCGCCGAACTCGTCGCGCAGATCGTCGAGGCGGTAATGAACGCGCTCGAGCAGACGCAGCCCGAACTCGCCGCCGACATCGTCGATCACGGCATCGTGATGACCGGGGGCGGCTCGTTGCTGCGCGAGCTCGACACCGTCCTCGCGGACGCGACCGGGCTGCCCGTGGTCGTCTCGGAAAACGCGCTGACCTGCGTCGTCACCGGTGCCGGCCGCGCGCTCGAAGATACCGTGTTCAGCGGCGTGCTCAGCGAAAGCTGATACCGCGAGGGAACCTCCACCGCGTACTTGCGCTTGGACAAGCGCACGGGCACATCGCGCCCTCACACGATCTGGAGCATTCTGCATGGCCGCCGACAAGATGGATATTCTGCACTCGAGCCTGCTCGACAATGACGATGAGCGCGTCGTCGAATTCATGGGCGAAGTCGATGGCGAGGAATATCAGTTCGCGGTGCAATATGCCGTGCTCGAAGCGCTGAGCGGCGACGCGCCCGAGGACGACGCGATCGAGCAATTCAACCGCTTTGAGGATTCGATCGCCGAAGCCGGCCTCGTCGCCCTCGCGCGCAACAGCGATCAGGCGATGATCGTGATCAGCGAAAACGATCTCGAATAATCTGCCGCGCCATGTCGGGTTCGCCCGGCATGGCGTTCGCTCCCATCCCTTGCGGGCCGTGTCTTAGCTGGATAAACCACGAGCATCCTCGTGGAGACACCGTCCGATGCGCGCTCGCCTGCTTTTGTCCACTGCAGCCTGGCTGCTCGCGTTCGCCACGACGGCGCAGGCCGAGACTCCGATAACCCCCGACGCGGCGGCGCCCAAGGGCAAGCTCCCCGATACCGCGCGCCCGACCGCTTACCGCCTGTCGTTCATCATCGACCCCGATCAGCCGCGCTTCAGCGGTGAGGACGAGATCGACATCACGGTCAAGGCACCGACTTCGGTGCTGTATCTCCACGGCCGCGATCTCAACGTCGCTGGCGTCCTCGCCAAGGTCGGCGGCAAGGTCATCGCGGCGCGCTATACCCAGGTCGACAAGACCGGCGTCGTCCGGCTCGATTTCGCCTCGCCCTTGCCCGCCGGCGCCCGCGACGCTGAGTTTCTTCTATGACGGCGCATTCGGCAATGGCGCGTCCGGCCTCTACCGCGTCAAGGTCGCGGACAAATGGTACAGTTGGACGCAGTTCGAATCGATCGACGCGCGCGCCGCATTCCCGAGCTTCGACGAACCTGGCTTCAAGACGCCGTTCACGCTGCGCGTCATAACCAAGGTCGGCGATCGCGTGACAGGCAACGCCCCCGAGACTGAGGTCCGGCCGCTGAAGGTTGATCCTCAGTCCGGCGCGGCAAAATTCCTGCGCGCCGCAGGCAAGTCCGTCCCCGCCGCGATGGAAGAGCATGTCTTCGCGCCGACCCGTCCGCTGCCGACCTATCTGGTCGCAATCCATACGGGGCCGTTCGTCCGAGTCGACGGCACTGTCGCGCCCGATCCCGAGCGGAGCACGCCGCTGCCGCTCGGCGCGGTCGCGACGCAGCCGCAGAAGGACAAGATGGGCTATGTGATGACGGAGACGCCGCGCATCGTGCAACTGCTCGAACGCTATTTCGGCGAGCCCTTCCCTTTCCCCAAACTCGACCAGATCGGCTCGCCGATCATGCCCGGTGCGATGGAGAATGCCGGGGCCGATACCTATGGCGACGGCATCATCTATCTCCCGCCCAATGCCTCGACCGGCAGCAAGCAGGAGTTCGGCATGGTCGTCGCGCACGAACTCGCGCACCAATGGTTCGGCGATCTCGTCACGCCCGCCTGGTGGGACGACATCTGGCTCAACGAGAGCTTCGCCAACTGGATGGGCTACCGCATCGGCAACGAATGGCGGCCCGAGCTTAACATCGGCGTCGGCGGGCTGGCCGAAGGCTTCTCCGCGATGAACACCGATGCGCTCGAGGTCGGCCGCCCGATCCACCAGGCGATCGCCACCAATGGCGAGATCGACAGCGCGTTCGATTCGATCACCTATGGCAAGGGCGGCCATGTGATCGCGATGATCGCCGCCTATCTCGGCGACGACAAATTCCGGGAGGGCGTGAGACTGCATCTCAAGCGCCACGCTTATGGCAATGCCACGTCGGAGCAATTCTTCCAGAGCCTCGCCGATAGCGCGCAGGACCCGCGGGTGCTGGCAGCGCTCAAGAGCTTCGTCGATCAGCCCGGCGTGCCGGTGCTCGATCTCGCGCGCAATGGCAGCCAGTTCACCGCCACCCAGTCGCGCTACGCCTTCCTTGGCTCGACCGCGCGCGCCGAGCATTGGACGATCCCCTTCTGCTACCGCCCGATCGACGGTGAGCGCGCCTGCACGCTGATCGACCGGCCGAGCATCACCTTCGCCGCCCCGGCGGGCGGTGCCTTCGTGCCCAATGCCGGCGGGACGGGCTATTATCGGTTCAATCTTGCCCCCGCCGACTGGCAGGCGCTGATCGCGCGGTCGGCCGCGCTCAAGCCCGCCGAGGCGCTGGCGGTGCAGGACAGCCTGTGGGCCGCCTTCCGGGCCGGCAAGGTTCCCGCCGCGTTCCTCGTGACCGCGGCAAAGGCGATGGCCGCCAATCCCGATTCGAACGCGGCGATCAATGGCGGCGCGCGCCTTTCCGGACTGCGGTCGCGTGGGCTGATCGCCGATGCGCAAAGCGCCGCCTATCGCCGGCTGATCGGATCGCTCTACGCGCCGATGCTTGCCAAGATGGGGTTCGACCCGGCGGCCGGCGCGCATGCTGCCGACACGCCCGATCGCCAGAAGCTGCGCCAGTCGCTCGTGTCGCTCGTCGCCGACGATGCCGAAGACAAAGCGGTCGACGATCGCCTCGCCGGTGCGGCGACGCGCTATCTCGGTGGCGACCAGCAGGCGCTAGACCCCGCTTTTCTCGGCGCGGGCTTCGCCGCCTATGCGCGTCGAGGCGGCTTGCCGGCCGCGCGCAAGCTGGTGGAGGTCGCTTTAGCGAGCGAAGACTCGGACGTTCGCGCATCAGCGCTCGTGGCCGCCGGGTCGACCGGGCGGCGCGACGTGCAGGACTATCTGCTTGCGCTGTCGGACCCGAGGCTGCGCGGCTACGATCGGCTCGTCGTGATCCAGTCGCTCACCGGCACGCCCGGCACGGTCGAAAGCGCGGGCGACTGGCTGCTGGCGCATTATGACGCGCTTCGCAGCGGCGGAAACGGCGTCTTCATCACCAGCCGCTTGCCCGGCGCGCTCGGCAGCCAGTGCGGGGTCGACCGCGCCGCGAAGATCGAAACCGTACTCGGCCCCAAGGTCCGCGCCGCCGAGTCGGGCGTGCTCGAATTCGAGCGCGTGGTCGAGTCGATCCGCCACTGCGGCGCGCTGCGCGACGCCAAGGCCGGCGAAATCGCCGCGGCGATCGACGCCAGCTGAAGTCGCCCCAAACGAAAAACGCTTCCCCGGCGATGACCGGGGAAGCGTCTTGACGTCTCGCTTTATCGACGGTCGGGCAGCACCGATCAGGTGCGGCTCGCCAGCTCCTTGTTGAGCCACAACGCCAGCAACGTCGCGAGCGCACCCGACAGCAGATACGCGCCGCCCGCGACAAGCCCGAAGCGCGATGACAGGAACAAGGCGACGAGCGGCGCGAAGCCCGCGCCGACCAGCCAGGCGATGTCCGAGGTGAGCGCCGCGCCGGTATAGCGCGACTCGCCGGAGAATTCCGACGCGACCACGCCCGACGACTGGCCGAACGAAATGCCGAGCAACGCGAAGCCGAGCACCATGAAGATCACTTCGCCAAGCTCCCCCGCGGCGAGCAGCTGCGGCGCGAAGCCCGAGAAGACCGCGATCGCCGCCGCCGAAGCACCGAGCAACGTACGCCGCCCGATCCGATCGGCGAGATAGCCCGACGCCACGATTGCAATGACCCCGATCGCTGCGCCGACGACCTCGATGACGAGGAAGCGCTCGGGATTGCTCTCGGTGTAGAGGAACACCCACGACAGCGGGAACACCGTCACCATGTGGAACAAGGCGAAGCTCGCCAGCGGCGCGAACGCGCCGAGCGCGATCGTGCGGCCCTGCTTGCGGACGGTCTCGAGCACCGGCGCGGGGATCAGGTCGCGGCTGGTGAACATGTCCTGATAGTCCGAGGTGCTGACGATGCGGAGCCGGGCGAACAGCGCGACGACGTTGATCGCAAAGGCAACGAAGAACGGATAGCGCCAGCCCCAGTCGAGGAAATCGACCGCCGACAGCGTGCTGGTAAAATAGGCGAACAGCCCCGCGGCGACCATCAGGCCGAGCGACGCGCCGAGCTGCGGGATCATCGCATACCAGCCGCGCTTGTCCTGCGGCGCGTTGAGCGCGAGCAACGACGACAGGCCGTCCCAGCTCCCGCCGAGCGCAAGCCCCTGGCAGATCCGCAGGAAGGCAAGGATGAACGCGGCATAGACGCCGATCTCGGCATGGCCCGGCAGGAAGCCGACCGCCACGGTCGATCCGCCGAGCAGGAACAGCGCAATCGTCAGCTTGGTGCCGCGACCATACATATGGTCGATCGCGAGGAAGATCATCGAGCCGATCGGTCGCGCGATGAACGCAAGCGCGAACAGGCCGAACGAATAGAGCGTGCCGGTCAACCGATCGACATAGGGGAAGATCATCGTCGGGAAGACGAGCACCGAGGCGATCGCGTAGACGAAGAAATCGAAGAACTCGGACGTGCGCCCGATCACCACGCCGATCGCGATCTCGCCCGAGGAGACATGCTCCTGGTTGATCCGGCTGGCGTCGGCCTCGATCGCGCGCGACGTCGGGGTGTGGGTGGCTTGCATCGGTATTCGAACTCCCGGCCATGATCGCCGTTTATCGTGCTCCCCTACGCTTGCTGCACCGCAGCGAGGATTGGACAAAATGTCCAATGGGACGCACTCGGTTTGGGGCTTAGCTGCGCGGCATGATCCGATCTCCCTCGCTCCTCCGCCCCGCACTTGCGGGCCTCGCGCTGCTGGCGCCCGCCGTGCTCGGGGGGTGCAGTACTGTTGTCCTTTCCCCTGCAGGCGATGTTGCGCAGCAACAGGGCGACCTCATTGTCATCGCCACGTTGTTGATGCTGATCATTATCGTGCCGGTGATGGCGCTGATCGCGATCTTCGCCTGGCGGTATCGCCAGACCAATACCGATGCGCCCTACAATCCCGAATGGCACCACTCGACCGCGCTCGAACTGGTGATCTGGGCAGTGCCGCTGCTGATCATCATCTGCCTGGGCGCGGTGACGTGGACGAGCACGCACCTGCTCGATCCCTATCGCCCGATCGGCCGCATCGACGCGACTCGGCAGGTGGCGCTGAACGCCAAGCCGCTGCGCGTTCAGGTCGTCGCGCTCGACTGGAAATGGCTGTTCATTTATCCTGATTATGGCATCGCCACGGTCAATCAGCTGGCCGCGCCGGTCAACCAGCCGATCGAGTTCGACCTGACCTCGTCCGATGTCATGAACGCCTTTTACATCCCCAGTCTTGCCGGCATGATCTACGCCATGCCGAGCATGACGACCAAGCTCAACGCGGTTGCGAACAAGCCGGGCAATTATCCGGGTTTCTCGTCCAACTTCAGTGGCGACGGCTTCTCCTATATGAAGTTCCGCTTCTTGGCCGGCTCGCAGTCCGACTTTGACGGCTGGGTCGCCAAGATCCGGGCGAGCGGGACTATGCTCGACCGCGCGACCTACCTCAAGGTCGCCAAGCCCAGCATGAACCATGCGCCGACCTTCTATTCGGGCGTTGCGCCCGGGTTGTTCAACGCAGCCGCCAACAATTGCGTCGCGCCGGGCCGGGTCTGCATGGATGCGATGATGCGCGCCGATGCTGGCCCCCACCATGCCGAGCATGGCGAAGGCCACGCCAACAACAACGACGCGATGAAGATGTCGGCAATGCCGATGCCGATGGCCAAGTCGGACGCTCCCGCTGCCGTCAGCGACACGACCGCCAAGAATTCCGCCCAAAGCACAGCGCGCCTCGCCGGCGCAGGTTTGCCGATGCCCGGCGACCGGAGGACCTTCTGACATGATGCCCCCGATGAGAGACGTACACCCAGTGGTCAGCCCGCTCCTCGGGCGTCTGACGCTCGACGCGCTGCCGCTCCATGAACTGCCCGTGCTGCTCGCCTTTGGCGGCGTTACGGTCGGCGGCATCGCGCTGCTTGCGATCATTACCTACTTCAAGGCGTGGGGTTGGTTGTGGCGCGACTGGTTCACGAGCGTGGACCACAAGAAGATCGGCATCATGTATGTCATCCTTGCGCTGATCATGTTCCTGCGCGGCTTCTCCGACGCGCTGATGATGCGTGCGCAGCAGGCGATGGCGTTCGGCGACAACGCCGGCTATCTCCCGCCCGATCACTATAACCAGATCTTCACCGCGCACGGCGTGATCATGATCTTCTTCGTGGCGATGCCGCTGGTCGTCGGCCTGATGAACTTCGTCGTGCCGCTGCAGATCGGCGCGCGCGACGTGTCCTTCCCGTATCTCAACAATTTCAGCTTCTGGCTGACCGCGTCGGGCGCGATCATCACGATGATCTCGCTGTTCGTCGGCAACTATGCGCGCACCGGCTGGCTCGCCATGCCGCCGCTGTCGGGGATGGAGGCGAGCCCCGATGTCGGGGTCGACTATTATATCTGGGGGCTGCAGATCGCCGGGCTCGGGACCTTGCTGTCGGGCGTCAATCTGCTCGCCACCATCGTCAAGATGCGCGCACCGGGCATGACGCTGTTCAAGATGCCGATCTTCGTCTGGACCGCGCTCTGCACCAACACGCTGATCGTCGCCGCCTTCCCGGTGCTGACCGCGGTGCTCGCGATCCTGTCGCTCGACCGTCTGCTGGGGATGCAGTTCTTCACCAACGGCCTCGGCGGCAACCCGATGATGTACGTCAACCTCATCTGGATCTGGGGCCACCCGGAGGTCTACATCCTCATCCTGCCGGCGTTCGGCATCTATTCGGAAGTCGTCGCGACCTTCTCGCGCAAGCGCCTCTTCGGCTACACCTCGATGGTCTATGCGACGATCGTCATCACAATCCTCGCCTATCTCGTCTGGCTCCACCACTTCTTCACGATGGGCTCGGGCGCGAGCGTCAATTCGTTCTTCGCGATCACCACGATGATCATCTCGATCCCGACGGGCGCGAAGATCTTCAACTGGCTGTTCACGATGTACCACGGCCGTATCCGCTACGAATTGCCGATGATGTGGACGGTCGCCTTCATGCTGACCTTCACGATCGGTGGCATGACCGGTGTGCTGCTCGCCGTGCCGCCGGCCGACTTCGTGCTCCACAACTCGCTGTTCCTGGTGGCGCATTTCCACAACGTCATCATCGGCGGCACGCTGTTCGGGATGTTCGCGGGCATCAACTTCTGGTGGCCCAAGGCGTTCGGCTTCAAGCTCGACCGGGTGTGGGGCAAGCGCTCCTTCTGGCTGTGGGTGGTCGGTTTCTGGACCGCCTTCGCGCCGCTTTACGTGCTCGGCCTGATGGGCGTGACGCGTCGCCTGAGCCACTTCGACGACGCTTCGTACCAGCCCTATTTCATCGTCGCGGCAATCGGCGCGCTGATGATCGCGGGTGGCATCGGCTGCATGGCGATCCAGTTCTTCGTCAGCATCCGCGACCGCAACAGCGCGCGTCTGCTCGACCTGACGGGCGATCCCTGGGATGGCCGCACGCTCGAATGGTCGACCTCGTCGCCGCCGCCGGACTACAATTTCGCGTTCACCCCGATCGTGTATGACAATGACGCCTTCTGGGACATGAAGACGCGCGGGTTCGAGCGTCCGACGGCGGGCTTCAAGGCCATCCACATGCCCAAGAACGCCGCGGCCGGCGTCATCATCGGCCTGATCAGCGTCGGCTTCGGCTTCGCAATGATCTGGTACATCTGGTGGCTGGCGATCGCCTCGATGCTGGCGATGCTCGGCGTGACGATCTGGCACTCGTTCAACTACAAGCGGGATTTCCACATCCCGGTCGAGGACGTGATCCGCACCGAGGATGAGCGCACGCGCGTCCTCGCAGCGCAGAAGGTGGTAGCATGAGCGCCGAACTGACCTACGAGCCGACCGCCAATGGCGAGACGCCGGTGTTCTTCGACCTCGACGAGCATGACCATCCCGAAGGCGGCAGCACGATGCTGGGCTTCTGGATGTACCTGATGAGCGATTGTCTCATCTTTGCGGTGCTGTTCGCCTGCTACGGCGTGCTCGGCCACGGCTATGGCGGCGGCAAGGGTCCGAAGGAGCTGTTCGAGCTGCCGCTGGTCGCGTTCAACACCGCGATGCTGCTGTTCTCGTCGCTGACCTACGGCATCGCCATGCTGACGATGGAAAAGGGCAGCGTTCGCCAGGTCCAGTTCTGGCTGGTCGTCACCGGCCTGTTCGGCCTGACCTTCCTCGGCGTCGAGATGTACGAGTTCAGCAACCTGATCGCCGAGGGCAATGGCCCGTCGCGCAGCGCGTTTCTCTCGGCCTTCTTCACGCTGGTCGGCACGCACGGGTTCCACGTCACCTGCGGTCTGATCTGGTTGACGACGCTGGTGATCCAGATCGGTACGCATGGCCTCGGCCAGGCCAATCGCCGGCGCCTGCAGTGCCTGAGCATGTTCTGGCATTTCCTCGACGTCATCTGGATCGGCGTCTTCACCATCGTCTATCTCATGGGAGTGCTCGGATGAGCGCCGATACGCACAGCGCACATGCGCCCGAATATGACGCCGGCGCCGGCGGACACCATGACGCGCATGGCGACGACGTGCCACACGGCTCGATGCGCGACTACGTCATCGGCTTCGTCCTCTCGGTCATCCTGACGGCGATTCCGTTCGCGCTGGTGATGACCGGGGCGCTCGACCACACATGGACTGCGATCCTGGTGCTCGGCTCGGCGCTGATCCAGGTGTTCGTCCACATGATCTACTTCCTGCACATGAAGACGAGCAACGAAGGCGGCTGGTCGTTCCTCGCGCTGCTGTTCACGCTGATCGTCATCGTCATCACGCTGTCAGGATCGATCTGGGTGATGTATCACATGAACGCCAACATGATGCCGATGAGCCCCTCCATGTCGTCCGAGACGATGAGCCAGCAATGAGGCGATCCCCCGCGACGATGGCCGCGCTGCTGGTCGTCGCGGGGGCGCTGTGCGCCGGTTTGATCGGGCTGGGTATCTGGCAGATCGAACGGCTGAGCTGGAAACGGACGCTGATCGCTTCGGTCGAACAGCGCGTCCACGCCGCGCCGATCGCGGCACCCGGCCCTGATCGATGGGCCGCCGTCACCGCCGCGCAGGACGGTTATCGCCACGTGCGAGTCGCCGGCCGCTATCGCGATGAAGCGACCGTGTTCGTCCAGGCAGTGACCGAGCGCGGCCCCGGTTTCTGGGCGATGACCCCACTCCTGTCCGACCGTGGTTTCACTGTCCTGATCAATCGCGGCTTCGTCGCGACGCGCCAGGCTCCGGCCGGTGGTGCCGCGAGCGTCTCGGGATTGCTACGCCCAAGCGAACCCGGCGGCGGCTTCCTGCGCAGCAATGATCCCGCTGCGAACCGCTGGTATTCGCGCGATGTCGCGGCAATCGCCGCGGCCCGAAAGCTTGGCCCGGTCGCACCCTATTTCATCGACGCCGATGTGGGACCTCCGGGTCGCGTGCCGGTCGGTGGGCTCACCGTCATCCGCTTTTCGAACAATCATCTGGTCTATTCGCTAACCTGGTTCGCGCTCGCAGCGATGGTCGCCGGCGCGGCCGCGATGCTTGTTCGCAGCCAGCGGCGCGGCGCGGCATGACTGCCCCGCTCCCCCCGCTCGACACTACCGGGCGCGACAACCTCCGGCAGTTGATCAATCTGCGCTGGCTCGCCGTCGGGGGCCAATTCGCCACAGTTCTCGTCGCGCAATTCTTCATGGGGCTGACGCTGCCGCTCGTGCCGATGCTGCTCGTCATCGGCGGGCTCGTCCTGCTCAACATCGTCAGTCTCTCGCAACTGCCGCGCCGCGTCGCGATCTCGAATGGCGAACTGTTCGCCAGCCTGTTGCTCGATGTCGGCGCGCTGACCGCGTTGCTCTATCAGAGCGGTGGCGCGACCAACCCGTTCATCGCGC
Source organism: Sphingomonas sp. UYP23 (assembly GCF_054059235.1). NCBI lineage: Bacteria > Pseudomonadati > Pseudomonadota > Alphaproteobacteria > Sphingomonadales > Sphingomonadaceae > Sphingomonas > Sphingomonas sp. UYP23. Next base: position 4,008,435 of record NZ_JBSSBX010000001.1, on the reverse strand, counting down.
TGTATCTCGTCCAGATCGTGCTTGGCGCCATCCTGCTCGAGGCCTGGTCGAGCTGGGCGCTGGTCGCGGTGACCAGCGCGGCCTTCGCGTTGCTCGCCGAGGTGCACATGCCGCTGCTGCTGCCGCAACGCTTCGCCTATGGCTGGAGCGACCTGTACGTGCTTGGCTCGCTGATCTGTTTCGTGCTGATCGCGGTGCTGATCGTCGGGTTCGTCACGCGGATCAACCGCAACCTCAGCATGCGCGACGCACGCCTCGCGACGATGCGCCAGCAGGCGGCCGAGGAGGACCATATCGTGCGGATGGGGCTGCTCGCGACCGGCGCGGCGCACGAACTCGGCACGCCGCTCGCCTCGCTCTCGGTGATCGTCAACGATTGGGGCCATTCCCCCGCCCTGCGCGCGCAGCCCGGGCTCGCGGAGGAGATCGAGGACATGCGCGTCGCGCTGACGCGCTGCAAGACGATCGTCACCGGCATCCTGATGGCGGCAGGCGAGGCACGTGGCGAGCATCCGACGATCACCAGCGTCCATCGCTTCTGCGATGAAGTCGTCGCCGAGTGGCGCGTACAGAATTCGGAAGAGGCGATCGTCTTCCGCAACCGCTTCGGCAGCGATCGCGCGATCGTCGCCGATACCGCGGTCAAGCAGATGATCTGGAACCTCCTCGACAATGCCAAGGAAGCCTCGGGGCAGCCGATCACGCTCGAGGTCGCACGCGACGGTCCGTCGCTGCTGTTCGCGGTCAGCGATACCGGGCCCGGCTTCGCGCCGGAAATGCTGGCCAATATCGGCAAGCCATATCACTCGACCCGCGCCCGGCTCGGCAGCGGGCTTGGCCTCTTCCTCGTCGTCAACGCGATGCGCAAGCTCGGTGGGACGGTCGAGGCGCGCAATCGCGCGGCTGGCGGCGCGGTGGTGACCTTGACATTGCCGCTCTCGGCACTGGAGTGGAATGGAGCATGAGCGACAAGCATCTGTTGATCGTCGAGGACGATGGTGCCTTTGCCCGTACGCTGCGACGCTCGTTCGAGCGCCGCGGATATGTCGTCGAGGTTGCCGCGGACCAGGCAGCGGTGACGACCGCGCTCGCCGAACGCACCCCCGAATTTGCGGTGGTCGATCTCAAGCTCGGCGCGACTTCGGGGCTTGCGTGCGTCCAGGCGATCCATGCGCATGATGCAACGACGCGGATCGTCGTGCTGACGGGCTATGCGAGCATCGCGACCGCGGTCGAGGCAATCAAGCTCGGTGCGAGCAACTATCTTGCCAAACCGTCGAACACCGACGATATCGAGGCGGCGTTCGGCCACACCGACGGCGCGACGGCTGGCAATATCGACACGCCGCTGACCAATCGCCCGACCTCGATCAAGACGCTCGAATGGGAGCATATCCACCAGACGCTCGCGGCGAACAACTTCAACATTTCCGAGACCGCACGGCAGCTCGGGATGCACCGGCGCACGCTGGCGCGTAAGCTCGAGAAACAAACCGTCAAATAAGCGCTGGGTCGGGTGTGACCTGGTGCGTCCAAATTCTGGTTCGTGCGTTGCAGCGACGTCACCGGGGAGACGTTCATGCCAGGCCCAAAATTGTTCGAGCCGCTTGCCGTCGGCACGCTTGCGTTGCGCAACCGCATCGTGATCGCCCCGATGTGCCAATATTCGGCGGTCGACGGTGCAATGACCGATTGGCACCTCATCCATCTCGGCCATCTCGCACTGTCGGGCGCGGCGCTGTTGACGATCGAAGCGACCGCGGTCCTGCCCGAAGGCCGGATCAGCTATGGCGATGTCGGGCTGTGGGATGACGCTACCGAGGCGGCCCTCGCTGGAGTTATCGCGGGGGTTCGCCGCCATTCGGACATGCCGATCGCGATCCAGCTGTCGCATGCCGGTCGCAAGGCATCGACCGAGCTGCCGTGGCGCGGTGGCAAGCAGATCGCGCCTTCTGCCCCGAACGGATGGCAGACCGAAGCGCCTTCCGCGACCGCCTTTGCCGAGGGCGAGAACGCTCCGGTCGCGCTCGATCGCGACGGGCTGGCGCAGGTCCGCGACGCCTTTGCCGCATCCGCCACACGCGCGGCGCGGCTCGGGATCGATCTGGTCCAGCTCCATGCGGCGCATGGGTATCTGCTGCATCAATTCCTCTCGCCTTTGTCGAACCGGCGCGATGACGAATATGGCGGCAGCCTCGAGAACCGGATGCGCTTTCCGCTCGAAGTGTTCGACGCGGTGCGTGCGGCTTTTCCGGCGGACAAGCCGGTTACGATGCGTGTCTCGGGAACCGATTGGGTCGAGGGCGGCTGGGATATTGCGGGCACCGTCGCCTTCGCCCGAGCGCTCGAAGCCCGCGGGTGCGCGGCGATCCACGTGTCGAGCGGCGGGCTCGATCCGCGCCAGGCGATTCCGGTCGGGCCATCGTATCAGGTCCCGCTTGCACGCGCGGTCAAACAGGCGGTCGCGATGCCCGTCGTCGCGGTCGGATTGATCACCGAATATGACCAGGCCGAGGCGATCGTCGGGACGGGCGACGCCGATATGGTCGCGCTGGCGCGGACGATTCTCTACGATCCGCGCTGGCCATGGCATGCCGCGGCGCATCTCGGCGCGCATGTGGTCGCGCCCGAGCAGTATCTACGCTCGCAACCGCGCCAGTACAGCCGCTTGTTCGACCGCCCGGACACCTGATCGCCACGCTCTTCGGCTGCAAGACAAACCAAGGATAGCGCGATGAAGATGCTTTCATTGGCGGCGACGGCGTTCGGCCTTTCGCTGGCGCCACTCGCTGCGCACGCCCAGTCGCTTCCAGCGTCGCCCGCCTCCTCGACCGAGAAACCCGGCAAGGAAGAGACGGCGCCCAAAAAAGACGAGACCGGGTTGATCGTCACCGCGTCGAGCCGGCTGCGCTATGAAACCGTCGATGGCCGCCCGCGGCCAGGCCTCGCCACCGCCGAGGATGCGCTCGAGCTGCGCACCGGCATCGCGGTCGAATATGGCCCCGGCCCGCTCTCGATCGGGGGCGAGCTGATCGACAGCCGCGCCTATCTTACCGGCACGCGGACCGCGATCGGGACGAACGAGGTCGATGCGCTCGAACTGCCGCAGGCGTATCTCAAGCTGCGGCTACATGACGCGCTCGGTCGCGGAAACACGCTGAGCGTCGAGGGCGGCCGGTTCCTGATCAATCTCGGATCGGGCCGGCTGATCGCGACCGACGAATATCGCAACACCGTCAACGGCTTCACCGGTCTGCGCGGCGATCTCAAGCTCGGAAAACGGCTCGAGGCGACACTTTTCTACGTGCTCCCGCAGGAACGCCTCCCCGACGCCGACGCTGCGGTCAGAGCAAACATGGTCGTGTTCGATCGCGAGACGTTCGACGACGTGCTGTTCGGCGGCTATGTCCATCGCAAGGAGGCGCTGGGGTCGGCGCAGGTCGAATTCGCCTATTATCGCCTCGCCGAACATGACTCGCCCGGTCGCGAGACCGCCGACCGCCGCCTCCACACGATCGATGGCCGGATCTTCAGCGAGGCGAAGGCGAGCGCGGTCGATTACGATCTCGAGGGCGCGTATCAGTTCGGCCATGCCAGCGCATCGACGCTGGCGACCGCGCGCTCCGGCGATGTCGCGGCGGGCTTCGCGCACGCGGCGATCGGCTACAGCTTTGCCATGCCGTTCAAGCCGCGGATCGGCGTGTTCTACGATTATGCAAGCGGCAACGGCCGGGGCGGCAGCTTGAACCGCTTCGACACGCTGTTCGGCAGCCGACGCGACGATCTCGGGCCATCGGGCACCTATGCCGGGCTCGCGCGCGAGAATATCAGCGCACCGGGCATCCGTTTCGAGGCCAAGCCCGGCAAGCGCGTCGAAGCGCTGCTCGACTATCGCGGCATCTGGCTCGCCTCGCGCTACGATCGATTCTACGGCGTCACCGACGCGACCGGGCGTTCGGGCGATTTCGGCGGTCAACAACTCGAGGGACGTCTGCGATACTGGCTGGTGCCCGAGCACCTGCGGCTCGAAAGCAATTTCGCCTTGCTCTACAAAGGCGACGTCCTCGAGAATGCGCCGACCGCGCTGGCCTCCGCCCAGCACGTCGCGCGCTTCCTAGAATTCAACGTCCAGGCCAGTTTCTAGGCCGCCGCGCTCATTGCGCTGCCGATCATCGCCTCGACCAGCTCGCCTTCGATCGGTCTGCTGAAGAGATAGCCCTGAATGCTGCTGCAGCCCTGGCCGCGCAGCTCGCTCAACTGGTCGCGGTCCTCGACGCCCTCGGCGGTCGTCTCCATGTGGAGCGCGGTCGCGAGATCGACGATCGCGCGGACGATCGCGGCGGCGCTCTTGTCCTCGGCGACCGCGTTGACGAAGCTCTTGTCGATCTTGATCTTGTCGAAGGGAAAGCTGCGCAGATAGCTGAGCGACGAATACCCCGTCCCGAAATCGTCGAGCGCGATGCGGACCCCCATCGCACGCAACTTGTGGAGCAGCGTCACAACGACGGTCTCGCCGTCGAGGAATACCGACTCGGTGATCTCGATCTCGAGCCGGTTGGGGGCAAGGCCGCTATGACTGAGCGCCTGAAAGATGACGTTCGGGAAGCCCGAATTGCGGAACTGCAGCGGCGAGACATTGACCGCGACACGGACATGCTCGGGCCAGGCGGTTGCCTGACGGCAGGCCTCCTGCATCACCCAATCGCCGATCGCGATGATCAGCCCCGTTTCCTCGGCGACCGAGATGAATTCCATTGGCGGGACATTGCCGCGCGTCGGATGTTCCCAGCGCAGCAGCGCCTCGAACCCGCCGATCCGGTCCCGCTTGAGATCGAAGATCGGTTGAAAGTTGAGCCGGAACTGGCCGCCCTGGATCGCCTCGCGCAGATCGAGCTCGAGCATGCGGCGCTTGCGCGCAGCGGCATCGAGCGCGGGCTCGAAGAAGCGGAACACGCCGCGCCCGTCCTGCTTGGCGCGGTACAGCGCGAGATCGGCATTCTTGAGCAAGGCGTCGCTATCGGCGCCGTCGTTCGGACTGATCGCGATGCCGATGCTGACCCCGGTCGCGATCTGATGCCCTGCGACCGTGATCGGCGTGCGCATCTCGTCGAGGATCGCCTGGGCGAGCGCGCGTGGGCGATCCGTATCGCCGCGATCGTCGAGGATGATCGCAAACTCGTCGCCGCCCAGCCGCGCGACGACGGCGTCATTGGCGAGGCGCGACAGCGTAGCGCCCATACAGCGCAGCAATGCGTCGCCGATCGGGTGGCCAAGCGAATCGTTGATCCCCTTGAACCCGTCGAGATCGAGGCACAGCAGGGTCGTTCGCTCGCCGCGTTTGAGCGAGCGCAGCAGGTCGCTTTCGAGCTGCTGGCAGAAATACGTCCGATTGGGCAGGCCGGTCAGCGTATCGTGGAAGGCGAGATGCGTGATGCGATGTTCACGCTCGACGATCCCGGCGGACATCAGGTTGAAGCTGGCGGCAAGCCGACCAACCTCGTCGTCGCTTTCGATCAGCAACTCGGTACGATTGCCCTCCTCGAGCGCACGCGCCGCAGCGTCGAGCGCGGCGATCGGACGGGCAATCCCGTTGGCGAGGCGGCGGCTGCCGAGCAGGACGAGCAGCAGGCCGAGGATCCCGGCCAGGGCGATGCCGATCTGCATCGTGCGATACCCTGCCATCGCCGCAGCCCATGGGTAACTGAGCAGCAGGATCGCAACGGGTTTCCCGGCGGGGCCGTTGAGCGGCTTGGCCAGTGCGAGCGCATCGCCGCCGGGCAGCGACAGCAGTCCGGGCTCGCTGCGACCGCCGATCGCGGTCGCGGCGAAGGCGTCGAGCGCGGGTCCGGGCTTGATCCAGTCCGACACGCCGGCCCACGATCCCTGCGGATCGCGCGCCAGGATCGTCGCGGTCAGCGGGATTGACGAGAAGTGCTGCAACGCCGCCATTTCGCGAAGATCAAGCGGAAGCGCGAATATCACCCAGCCGATGTCATCGGGCGCAAGCACTGGCGCCACGATCAGCCGAAACACTCCGGTTTTCGTCACGATCACCGCGTCGGTCCGCCCCGGCGCCAGCGTCGTCGGTACGCCTGCCACCGCACGCCGGACGTCGGCGGGGCCGGACCCGAAGACCCGCCCCGCGGGATCGACGAAAAACGCCTGGGGCACGTCGGCCCGTGCGCGCAGCGATCCGAGCGCGGATTCGATCGTCGGGCGATCCCCGCTGGCAACCGCCGAGCGGAAACCGAAATCGCGCGTCAGCACCGAGGCGCTGTCCCCCAGCGCGCGCGCGCGCATCGCCCAGATCCGATCATAGACGCTGCCGCTGGTGCGCAGCTCGGCGCGGACCGCATCGCGCGCCTGCCCCCAGATGACGAGCTGCCCGACGATCGCGACGGCCAGCAGGCAGACGGCGAACAGCACGCCATATTGCACGGCGAGCCGCGTCCGCAGGTGCCGGAAGCGCCAGCGTCGAAGCGCCGGCAGGGCCGCGGCAAGGGACATGTCAGCGTCCCCGGATTGTATAGGTGGTGGCAAAGCCGGTCGGTGCGATCGTGGCGGGTTGGATCAGCATATTGTCGGGTGCCCGGATCGATGGATGCCATACCCGGATCGTCGCGCCGCCCGCCGGGACGCCGGTGATCGTCGCATGGCCGTTCGCGTCGGTCTGCACCGCATAGGGCGTCTCGACGACGAAGACATAGCCGTTCATCGCGTCATGGATGTTGCATCCGAGCGCGACCACGCCGGGCTTGTCGAACACCACCGAACGGGTCTCGTCCTTGCCATAGAGCTTGAGATCGAACTTGCGCGGCTTGGAAAAGGAATAGACGTGATGCCTGACCTTGTCGCGATTGGGAAAGGTCACCGTAGCGCCGACCGGCACGATCAGGACATGAGGGACGAACGCGATATTCTGTTGCGCCATCGCGTAGGGCGGGTCGAATTTGATCGGCCCGGCGGGTTTGCGCGGCGTGTCGAGCGTTATGACCGCGCCGGCGAGGGGTTTGCCGTCGCTCCCGCGGACATCGACGCTGACCGTCGCGGCGATCGCTTCGGCTGGCAAAAAGACAGTCGCGAAAACGACTGCGTACGCTAGAAAACATCCATCCATCGACTCGTCGATAGGGGCGATCCGTAGAGAATTCCTGAATCCCGCATTCACGAAAAGACAAGGAAACCGCGCTAGCCGGAGCACCACCGCAGCGGTTGTTTCCCGCTGCGGACGGGGCGTACCATGCGTGCTTTTGTAAGATGTCTGACGGTCGCGGTGCTCGGCCTGGTCCTCGCGAGCCTGCTCGGCGCGCAGCCTGCCCAGGCGCGCGAGTTGCGACAAGGCGGCAAACTGCTGCTGACCGGCGGAGTCTCGACCGTTGAGGGCGCAGCCGGCGGCGGTCTGGCGACCTGGGCGTTGATCGCGGGCAACGAAACCGATGCGGGGATCGGCGGCAGTGCGCATGCAACGCTCGTCGCGCTGCCCGATTTCGATCTCAAGAGCATCGGCGGCGCGATCGGGTTCCACAATCGGATCGAGCTGTCCTACGCGCATCAGCGCTTCGATACGCGCCAGGCGGGCGCGGCGCTGGGTCTGGGGCGCAATTTCACCTTCGGGCAGGACGTGTTCGGCGCCAAGCTGCGCGTGATCGGCGATGCGGTCTACGATCAGGATCGCATCCTCCCGCAAATCGCGATCGGGGTGCAATATCATCGTGCCGAGAAGGCGCCGGTGATCGCCGCGGTCGGCGGGCGGCACGCGCAGGGCACCGATTTCCTCGTATCCGCGACCAAAGTCGTGCTCGCGCGCAGCCTCGTGCTCGACGCGACGCTGCGCGTCACCAAGGCCAACCAGTTCGGTCTGCTCGGCTTCGGCGGCGACCAGAGCAATGCCTATCACGCAGCGTTCGAAGGGTCGGCCGGGCTGTTGGTCTCGCCGCGTCTGCTGCTCGGCGCCGAGATCCGCACCAAGCCCGATAATCTCGGCTTCGCGCGCGAAGAGAAAGCGGTGGATGCCTTTGCGGCGTGGCAATTTCAGCGCCATCTGGCGGTAACCGCGGCCTATGTCGATCTCGGCAGCATCGCGACCGTCAAGCGCCAGCGCGGCGCATTCCTGTCGATCCAGGCCAGTTTTTGAGATAGGTGCTCGACCATGTTGCTTCTCGCTTTGGCGCTCGCACTTCAGACCACCCCGCCCGGCGAGGACCCGGTCGATCCCTATCCGCAAAGCAATGCCAATGCCGGCGCGACCCCGTTCACGGGAACCGCGATGCTCACCGCGTTCCACGGCCGTGCGGGGATTGAACGGATCGCCGACGATCTCGTCACGCGGATCGTGGCCGACAAACGAATCGCCGACATCTTCAAGGGACAGGACGAAGTGCGGTTGCGGCGGCTGCTCAAGGAGCAGTTCTGCTACATTCTCAATGGCGGCTGCGCCTATAGCGGGCGGACGATGCGCGAGGGGCACAAGAATCTCGGCCTGCAGACCGCCGATGTCGGCGCGCTGGTCGAGGACCTGCAGGCGGCGATGCGCCGGGAAGGTGTGGCCTTCCCCGCGCAGAACCGTTTTCTCGCCAAGCTGGCGCCGATGAAGCGCGTGGTCGTCGAACGCTGACATGCCACGGCCTGCAGCGATTGTGACACATCTGGACGTTTCGCCGCGAACGCCTATATACCGAATGGTATGAATAGCGTTTGCTCCATCTCGCCCCCGAAAGGGAGGCCACGCGAGTTCGACATCGACGTGGCGCTGGGCCAGGCTTTGCTGGTGTTCTGGCGTAACGGTTACGAAGCCGCGTCGATGACCGAACTGACCGCCGCGATGGGGATCACCAAGCCGAGCCTGTATGCCGCGTTCGGCAATAAGGAGCAGCTCTTCCACAAGGCGCTCGACCTCTACGAACGCGAGAAGCTCGCCTATATGACCTCGGCGCTCGAAGCGCCGACTGCGCGCGCCGTCGCCGAGCGGCTGCTCCGTGGATCGCTCGAGATGCAGATGAGCACCTGCGACCCCAAGGGGTGTCTCGGCGTGATCAGCGCCGCGACGTGCGGCGCCGAGGCCGAGCCGATCAAGGCCGAAGTCGTCAAACGCCGCGCATCGTCCGAGGCTGCGCTGATCAAGCGCTTCGCCGAGGCGCAAAGCGCTGGCGAATTTCCCGACGGCATGACCCCCGAGGCGCTCACGCGGTTTCTCTTCGCGATCCTGCAAGGTATTGCGCTGCAAGGCGGATCGGGCGCGACCTGCGCCGAGCTGTCGCAACTCGTCGAAACGAGCATGGCGGTTTGGCCGACCCAATAAAAACTTGCTGCAAATTATTCTGACCGGTACAGAATGCAGTTGACGCACCGCACAACCCCTTTATATACCGATTGGTATTGAAGCTGGATCCTAACGCGGACCCGGTAGCGGCAAAAGGGTCTGCGCCCATGACCATCCCGATCACCTGACCCACAGCCCGGCGGCCAACCGCTGGGCTTTTCTGAAAATTTTATTGGCCAATCGGCAGGATGCACGCGCTTCCTGCAGTGGCTTGTCACGCCCATCGGGCGGCCGTTGCGGACGAACGTCGCTCCGCAACGCCGGTCGCTCATCCGTCCGCCAAAGACCCATAGGGGGAATTTCATGGCCTATCTGGACCTCGACAACATGTTCGCCGCGCCCGTCGCCAGCCGCACCCAGTCGCCGGCGGCGGTCAAGGCCGCCGGCTTCTCCGCACTCGAGTGGAGCGTCATCGCGCTCGCCCAGCGCGACACGCTCGGCAGTCTCAACACGCCGGGACGGCTGTCACGCGCGCTTGGCGGCCTGTTCGGCGGCGGCACCACGTCACGGCTCGCCGATCCGAAACTCGAAGCGCTACGCCGCGCCGCGGTCCATGCACGCCATCGTGGCTTTGCCCTGCCCTCGTCCGAGGTCGCGCATTTCCATTCGGTCGGCTTCAGCGAAGCGCAACTCGAGACGCTGGTTACCAGCGTGACCGGAATGCGTGTCGGCCGAACCGACCGGAGGACCTTCGCATGAACATGATAACACCGATCGACACGCCGCACGATCTTCGCAGCGGTTCCGATGCGCACCCTCCAAGGCATCGCAATCGCTGGCAGAAGCGCGCGCTCATCGTCGTCCCGATCGCGATCGCCGGGGTCATCGGGGTCAGGCTGTTCGATCATTCCGACGCCGTCGCGGCGCTTCCGCCACCCGCCGCCGTGACGATCGCGACCCCGCTGGTGCGCCAGATCAGCGAGTGGGACGATTATGTTGGCCGCTTCGCCCCGAGCCGCAGCGTCGAGGTCCGTCCGCGCGTCGCAGGCGAAGTGACCGGGGTACATTTCCACGACGGCGACGTCGTCAAGCAGGGCCAGTTGCTCTTCTCGATCGACGCGCGCCCCTTCGCCGCCGCGCTCGCCGAGGCGCGCGCCAACGAAGCCAGTGCGCAGAGCGCGCTGGTGCTGGCGCGAACAGATCTCGGCCGCGCCACGCGCTTGGTTGCCGATGATGCGGTGTCGGCTGGTGAAGTCGATGCGCTGCGTGGCAAATTGCAGGCGGCACAAGCCGGACTGGCCGCCGCCCAGGCGCGCGTCCGCGCGCGCGCACTGGATGTCTCTTTCACCCAGATCCGCGCGCCGATCGGCGGGCGCATCTCGGACCGCCGGGTCGATGCAGGCAACCAGGTCGCCGGCGGCGAAGGCACCGGCGGCACGGTGCTGACGACGATCAACGCGCTCGACCCGATCTACTTCACTTTCGACGGCTCCGAGGCGCTGTTCCTCAAGACGCAGCGCAATCGCCAGCCGGGCGCCGCGGCGCCTGCAGTCGAGATCCAGCTCCAGGACGAAACCAGCCATCGCTGGAAGGGCAAGCTCGATTTCACCGACAATGGGCTCGACACGCATTCGGGCACGATCCGCGGGCGCGCGGTGCTGTCCAATCCCGGGCTGTTCCTGACCCCGGGAATGTTCGGCAACATGCGGCTGGCGAGCGCCGGGACCAAGGCGGCGCTGCTCGTTCCCGACGATGCGGTACAGACCGACCAGGCGCGCAAGATCCTGCTGACGGTCGACGCCAACAATGTCGTGACCGCCAAACCGGTCGTGCTCGGTGCAGTGGTCGATGGGATGCGCGTCGTCCGATCGGGCGTGGGCCCGCAGGATCGCATCATCATCAAGGGCACGCAGATGGCGATGCCCGGGGCAAAGGTTGCGCCGACGCTCGGCAAGATCGCGGTGTCGGCCGATACCACGGCGCCGACCGCGCAGCCGATCGCGGGCGAAGCGACCCTGTCGAAATAAGCGCCTCTTCCCCGGCATCGGCCGGGGCGCAGCTGGGATGCCCTCTCGGCTTTAGAAACTGCCGTTCCGCCCCTGCCCCACGGCCTTTTGCCGGGGAAGGTCAGGTCGTGGGCGCCGTCCAAGGACATGCATCATGCGCTTCTCGCGCTTCTTCATCACCCGGCCGATCTTCGCCGGGGTCATCGCGGTTATCATCAGCATCGTCGGGCTGATCGCCTATTTCAGCCTGCCGGTGTCGCAATATCCCGACATCGTCCCGCCGACCGTGACGGTCAGCGCGACCTATCCCGGCGCCTCGGCCGAGACGGTCGCCGAAACCGTCGCCGCGCCGATCGAACAGGAAATCAACGGCGTCGACAACATGCTGTACCAGTCGTCGCAATCGACCGGCGACGGCAAGGTGACGATCACCGTCACCTTCAAGATCGGTACCAACCTCGATGCCGCGCAGGTGCTGGTGCAGAACCGCGTCGCGGTGGCCGTACCGCGGCTGCCCGAGGACGTGCAGCGGCTTGGCGTCGTGACGCGGAAAACCAGCCCCGACTTCCTGATGGTCGTCAATCTGGTCTCGCCCGACAATTCGCTCGATCGCGGCTACATCTCCAATTACGCGCTGACGCAGGTGCGCGACCGCCTCAGCCGCATCGACGGCGTCGGCGACGTGCAGCTGTTCGGCGCGCGCGACTATTCGATGCGCGTGTGGATCGACCCCGGTCGTGCCGCTGCGCTCGACCTCACTGCGGGCGAGATCGTCGCGGCGCTTCGCGTCCAGAACGTCCAGGTCGCAGCGGGCACGCTCGGCCAGCCGCCTTACGCCACCGGCCCAAGCGGTTCTGGGGCCTTCCAGCTCAACGTCGAGACGCAGGGCCGCCTCACCGACCCCAAGCAGTTCGCCGACGTGGTGATCCGCACCGACAAGGACGGCCGCCAGGTCAAGGTCTCCGACGTCGCCCGCGTGGAACTCGGCGCGCAGGATTATGGCGCCAACACCTATCTCAGCGGCAAGCCGACCGTCATCGCCGCCGTCTTCCAGCGCCCCGGCTCGAACGCGCTCGCCGCCGCGCAGGCGGTGTCGGCCGAGATGGAGACGATGTCGAAGAAGTTCCCAAAGGGGCTCGCCTACAAGGTCATCTACAACCCGACCGAATTCATCGCCCAGTCGATCGACGCGGTGAAGCATACGCTGATCGAAGCGATGATCCTCGTCGTGCTCGTCATCCTCGTCTTCCTCCAGAAATGGCGCGCGGCGATCATCCCGATCGTCGCGATCCCGGTCTCGCTGATCGGCACCTTCGCGGTGCTCGCGGCGGTCGGCTACTCGCTCAACAACCTCTCGCTGTTCGGTCTGGTGCTCGCGATCGGCATCGTCGTCGATGACGCGATCGTCGTGGTCGAGAATGTCGAGCGCAACCTCGAACACGGGCTCTCCCCGCTCGAGGCGGCGCGGAAATCGATGGACGAGGTGTCGGGTGCGCTCGTCGCGATCGTGCTCGTGCTCTGCGCGGTGTTCATTCCGACCGTGTTCCTCACGGGCCTGTCGGGCGCCTTCTACCGCCAGTTCGCGGTGACGATCTCGACCGCGACGATCATCTCGCTGCTGCTCTCGCTGACGCTGTCGCCCGCGCTCGCGGCGATGCTGCTCAAGCCGCATACCCCGGCGGATTCGGGCTGGCGCCTGACACGCCTCGTCCGTCGCGCGGGCGACGCCTTCAATCGCGGGTTCGAGCGGATGAGCGAGGCCTATGGCCGCATGACGCTGCGCCTCGTCAGTGCCCCGCGGAAAATGATGCTGGCGTACGGCGCCCTGATCGCGCTGACCGCCGTCGTCTTCACGATCACGCCGTCGGGTTTCGTTCCCGCGCAGGATCAGGGCTACTTCCTGACGATCATCCAGCTACCGCCGGGCTCGGCGGTCGATCGCACCGATGCGGTGATGCAGAAGGTCGCCAAGCGCATCCTGCCGCTCGCCGGGGTCAAGGGCGCGGTGATGCTCGCCGGGTTCGACGGCCCATCGCAGACGCTCGCGCCCAACAGCGCGGCGGCCTACATCCCGCTCAAGAGTTTCGAAGAACGCCGCAAGCTCGGCGTGACGCTCGCCTCGATCATGGGCGAGGCGCAGAAGGCCACCGCCGACATCAACGAGGCGCGCCTGCTGATCGTGCCGCCGCCGCTGATCCAGGGGATCGGCTCGGCCGGTGGCTATCGCCTGATGGTGCAGGACCTGCAGGGCCACGGCTATCAGGAGATGAGCAAGACCGCCTACGGCCTGATCGGCCAGGCGAACCAGACCAAGGGGCTGGCGCAGGTCTATACCTTCTTCGACACCGCCACGCCGCGCATCTTCGCCGATGTCGATCGCACCAAGGCGAACATGCTGGGTGTTCCGCCGGAGCGCGTGTTCGAGGCGCTGCAGGTCTATCTCGGCTCGGCGTTCGTCAACGACTTCAACCTGCTTGGCCGCACCTACCGCGTCACCGCACAGGCCGATGCGCCGTTCCGCAACACCACCGCCGATATCGCCAATCTGAAGACGCGGTCGAACACCGGGCAGATGGTGCCGATCGGCGCGGTCTCGACCTTCCGCGACAAGACTGGGCCGTATCGCGTCGTGCGCTACAATCTGTTCCCGGCAGTCGAGGTCGATGGCGACACCGCCAAAGGCAGTTCGTCGGGCCAGTCGCTCGTCGCGATGGAGAAGCTCGCCGACACCGCCCTGCCGACCGGGTATGCGCATGAATGGACCGGCATCGCCTTCCAGCAGAAATCGGCTGGCAGCACGGCAGGGCTCGTCTTCGGCATGGCGGTGCTGTTCGTCTTCCTCGTCCTTGCTGCGCAATATGAGAGCCTGACGCTGCCGCTCGCGATCATTCTGATCGTGCCGATGTGCCTGCTCGCCGCGATGACGGGCGTGAACCTGCGCGGGATGGACAATAACGTCCTGACGCAGATCGGGCTGGTCGTGCTGATCGCGCTTGCCGCCAAGAACGCGATCCTCGTGGTCGAGTTCGCCAAGCAGGCCGAGGAAGAGGATGGCCTGTCGCCGATCGAAGCGGCAGTGCGCGCCGCCACGGACCGGTTGCGGCCGATCCTGATGACGAGCTTCGCCTTCATCCTCGGCGCAGTGCCGCTGGTGATCGCCGAAGGGGCTGGCGCCGAACTCCGCCAAGCGCTCGGCACCGCGGTGTTCTTCGGGATGATCGGCGTGACCGGCTTCGGGCTGCTCTTCACCCCCACCTTCTACGTCGTCGCGCGCGCGCTGGCGCAGCGGCTCGAACGCCGCCGCCCGGCGCCCGATGCGACCTCTGGCCCCGCTGCCGCGCCTGCGCTGCAGCCAGCCGAATAGGAACGATCCATGAAAACCGTCCTGCTCACCAGCCTCTCTGCGCTCGCGCTCTCTGCTTGCGCCGCCGGGCCCACCTACGTCGCCCCGCTGCCCCCACCGACCGCCGCTGCGCCGTTCGTCACGGCGAATGCGGCGACGGTCACCGCCGATGCCGACCAGACCTGGTGGCGGATGTACCGCGATCCCGTGCTCGATGGCCTCGTCATCGATGCGCTTGCGGCGAACACCGACCTGCGCGTCGCGGTCGCGCGGCTCGACACGGCACGCGCCTCGCTGCGCGGGGCCAAGACCGACCGCGAGCCACAGATCGATCTTGGCGCGAGCGGCAATTACGCGCGGGCATCACAGTTGCAGAGCTTGCCGGGCTTTGCACGCGAGCGCGCAACCTACGATGTCGGGCTCGACGTCAGCTACGAACTCGATCTGTCGGGCCGCGTCCGCCGCAACGTCGAGGCAGCGCGCGGGGATGTGGGGGCGGCGCAGGCCGATGCCGATGCGGTGCGCGTGTCGATCGTCGCGGCGACCACGCGCGCCTATGTCGATGCCGCCTCCTCGGCCGAGCGGCTCGCGGTCGCGCGGCGAATCGTCGATCTGCTCGAAAAGTCCACCACGCTGACCGGCAAGCGCGTCGAGGCTGGACGCGCGACGAAGCTCGACCAGGTCCGCATCGCCGCCCTCCGCGATCAGCGCGCCGCGCTCATTCCGCAGATCGAGAGCGAGCGCCAGGCCGCGCTGTTCCGCCTGGCGACGCTCACCGGCCGCACGCCGCGCGACCTTCCGGCGACCGCCGGCGCGCGCGCCACCACGCCGCGGCTCGACCAGCCGATCCCGGTCGGCGACGGGGCGGCATTGCTCGGACGTCGGCCCGACGTCCGCGCCGCCGAACGCCTCCTCGCCGCGGCGACTGCGCGGATCGGGGTGCAAACCTCGCAACTCTATCCGCAAATCTCGCTCGGCGCATCGATCGGGTCGACCGCGACCACCGTTGGCGACATCTTCACCGGTGGCCCGGTGCGCTGGCTCCTCGGCCCGTTGCTCAACTGGTCGCTCAACCAGTCGGCGGCGCGCGCGAAAATCGCGGGCGCCAAGGCCGAGACGCGCGGCGCACTTGCGACCTTCGACGGCAGCGTGCTGACCGCGCTCGAAGAGACCGAAACCGCGCTCTCGACCTATGCGCGCGAACTCGACCGACGCACTCAGCTGCAATCGGCACGCGACAACGCCGGAACCGCTGCGCGGATCACGCGCGCGCGTCAGCGTGAGGGGACGATCGACTTTCTCGAAGTCCTCGATGCCGAGCGGACCTTTGCCGATAGCGACGCCGAGCTGGCGTCTGCCGACGCGCGGATCGCCGACGCCCAGATCGACCTGTTCCGCGCGCTGGGGGGCGGTTGGCAAGCCGCGCGAAGCTGATCCCGCGGGGGCGCCGCGCCCGCGAGACGGCGCGGGTACCCCGCGCCGACGGGCGTGAAATCGCCGATCGATCGCGAGCCCCGATGGCAAGGCGCAGTCGCAAGCCCGGGAGAAAGGTCGACCACCGGAGCGCCTAAGCGTCGACGCGTAAAATTCCGCCCATCGCGGACCCAAAGCGTTTTCGTTTCGTTGCCGTCGCATTCCGTCCTCGAGGGTTGCGATTGCGCCATGCATCATTACTTAGCACGCTAATGATGTCCGAACGATCTCACGTCGAAGCCGCGTACGCGCGCACCCTCCTGCCGCTCGCGCGTATGTGGCGGCAGTCGGCCGATCGTGCGTTGAGCGGGCTTGGTCTGTCGGCCTCGGGTGGATGGACGATCGTCCAAGTCGGGCGCCTCGGCGACGATGTACGACAGACCGACCTCGCCGCACAGCTCGACGTTTCCGCCGCATCCCTCGTCCGCGTGATCGACCAACTCGTCGCAGCTGAACTCGTCGATCGTCAGCGCGACGAAGTCGATGCACGCGTCAGCCGCGTGCGCCTCACCGAGCGCGGGCGCGCGCTGGTTGCGAAAATCGAAGCGGCGTTCGAGGCTTTGCGGCGCGAGATGCTCGCCGACGTCCCCGATGCCGATCTCGCCACCGCGCTGCGGGTCGCGGAGCAGCTTGAGGGGCGTTTTACCCGGAAGCGCAGCCGATGATGCGGGATCGCTTCGGCTGGAAGGAAGCGCTGTTCTCGGTCAAATGTCTGATCGCGGCGGTGCTCGCTTATTACATCGCGCTGCGAATTGGCCTCACCCGTCCGTATTGGGCGGTGACGACCTCGTACATCGTCGCCCAACCGCTGGCGGGTGCCGCGCTGTCCAAGGCGGCGTTCCGCGTGATGGGGACGGTGTTGGGTGCAGCCGCCGCGGTCGTGCTCGTGCCCAACCTCGTCAACGCGCCCGAACTGCTCTCGCTCGGGTTGGCGCTTTGGCTCGGCGTCTGTCTCTATATCTCGCTGCTCGACCGCACGCCGCGCGCCTATGTCTTCCTGCTCGCCGGCTATACGGCGAGCATCATCGGCTTTCCCTCGGTAGCGGCCCCCGACGCGATTTTCACCACGGCGGTGCTCCGCGTTCAGGAGATCACAATCGGAATCCTGTGCGGCGCCTTGATTCACGGCTTCGTCTTCCCGCAGACCGTCACCGCGACGCTGCTCTCGCGGGTCAATGCGATCCTTGCCGATGCCGAACGCTGGTCGCGCGATTCGCTCGCGGGGTTGGCCGACAGCCGGCTCGACCGCGACCGGCGGCGGCTCGCGCTCGATATCAACGAGCTGCACCAGCTCTCGATTCATCTGCCGTTCGACACCGCTCGGCTCCAGCCGCGCGTCCGCACGCTCCGCGCGTTGCAGGCCGAGCTGTCGATGCTGTTGCCGCTCGCCAGCGCAGTCGACGACCGGATCCGCGAATTGCTGCGCGGTGCCGACGCGCCGCGTCCCGAGGCGCTTGCGCTGATCGAGGACGTTCGCTCCTGGCTCGCGGCGGCGCCGCCGATGGCGGAACGCAACGCCGCTGCCGACGCGTTGATCGCGCGCGCGCGCGCGCTCGAGCCGTCGGTCGCCGAACCATTGCTATGGCGCGATGCGCTGCGCCTCAGCCTGCTCGCGCGGCTGGCCGAATTGATCGACGCGCACCGCAACGCGCGCGACCTGCTCGATCAGATGCGCTCTCCGTTGCGGGCGCCGCTCAACCCTGGTGTTGCAAGACTGTTGGCGCGGACCGCGCGGCGCCCACTCCACCGCGATCGCGGGATCGCGCTGCGCGCGGCGGCCGGAACGGTCGCAACGATCCTCATCGGCTGCCTGTTCTGGATCGGCACTGGCTGGGCCGATGGTGCGGGCGCCGTGCTGATCGCGGGGGTGTGTTGCGCGCTGTTCGGCAATAGCGATGATCCCGCACCTTCGATCATGGCGTTCTTTTACGGCACGATCCTCGGCCTGACCGTGGCGGCGATCTACGCCTTTGCGATCCTGCCGCGCGTTACCGATTTCGTGACGCTGATCGCCGTGCTCGCGCCCGCGATGCTCATCGGCGGAGTGTTCCTGTCGCGTCCGCGCACGACCCTGGTCACGCTCGGCGCGTTGCTCGGCGGGATCAACACGGTCGGCCTCAACGATCGCTACGGCGGGAGCTTCGACTCCTTCGTCAATGGCGGCATCTCGCAGCTGATCGGCACGATCTTCGCGGTCGTCACCGTCGGGCTGTTCCAGACGATCGGTGCCGACACCGCCGCGCGCCGGTTGATCCGCGCAGGCTGGCGCGAGTTGGCCCAGCGCAGCAACGCGAAGGGACCGCCCGACGCCGCTGGCTGGGTCGCGCGGATGCTCGATCGGATCGGCCTGCTCGCGCCGCGCCTCGCGCTGCAGGACAAGGATCCGGGCAAGCCTTTGCTCGATGCCTTGAGCGACCTGCGCGTCGGCGTCGCGATCGGCGAATTGCGCCAGTTGCGGCTCGACGGCACGCCGGACGATGCGGCGAACATCACGCCGGTGTTGCTGGGCGTCGGCGCGCATTATCGCGCCTTGCGGCCCGACCGCCCGGCCCCGCCCGAACCGCTGCTCCTCGCCGATCTCGACAGCGCGATCGGAAGCTTGGCCGGCAGTTCCGAACCCGCCCGCGCGCGCGCCGGAGTGCTGGCCTTGACGTCCTTGCGCCGCAACCTGTTCCCTGGCGCGCCGGCGTATGGAGTCGCAGCATGATCGGCGAAATCTCGATCGGCGGGGTGTTCGTCCCGACGATCCTGCTGCTGGCGGTCGCGGCCCTGGTGCTGACCGGCGTGGTGACGCGGCTGCTGACGGCATTCGGCGCCTATCGCTTCATCGCCTACCGCCCGCTCGTCGATCTTGCCCTGTTCTTCCTTCTCCTCGGACTCTTGTCCTTGCTGACCGGACCCTCGCTATGAAATCGCTGCTCGCCCCGCTTGGCCGTTCCGCCGTGACAATCGTGATCGTCCTGCTCGCGATCCTCGTCGCCATCTGGCTGTGGCATCGCTACGAGACCGATCCGTGGACGCGCGATGGGCATATCCGCGCGGATGTCGTCCGCATTACGCCCGATGTCGGCGGGCTGATCACGCAGGTCGCGGTGCATGACAATCAGCGGGTCAACGCGGGCGACATCCTGTTCGTGGTCGATCGCCCGCGCTTCGAGCTGACGCTCGCGCAATCCGACGCGGCGATCCAGAGTGCCCGCGCGACATTGCTCCAGGCACGACGCGAGGCGCAGCGCGATTTGGCGCTCGGCGATCTGGTCGCCAAGGAAACGCACGAGCAAAACGTCGCGCGCGTCGCGACCGCCAGCGCGGCGCTGGCGCAGGCGCAGAGTGCGCGGTCTACCGCCGCGCTCAATCTGGCGCGGACCACGGTGCGCGCGAGCGTCAACGGTACAGTGACCAATCTCGATCTGCATCCGGGCGACTATATCGCGGCGGGCGCGCAGGCGATGGCCTTGGTCGATGCCGACTCGATCCGCGTCGAGGGCTATTTCGAGGAAACCAAGCTCGGCAGCATTCATCTCGGCGATCCCGTGGTCGTCCATCTGATGGGCGAGCCGCGCGCCCTGAAAGGCCGAGTCGACAGCATTGCCGCCGGCATCAGCGACAATGAGCGCAGCGTCAGCGCCAACCAGTTGCCGACCGTCAACCCGACCTTCACCTGGGTTCGTCTCGCGCAGCGTATCCCGGTCCGCGTCAAGCTGGTCGCGGTGCCGCAGGGCGTCGCGCTGATCGTCGGGCGCAGTGCGACCGTGACGGTCGTCCCGCAGGCGCCGAAGGTGCGCACGTGAGACGCGGCCTTTTCGCGGGTGCGGGCGCGCTGCTGCTGGCGGGCTGCACCACCGCCGGACCGAACTACACGCTGCCTGATCCAGCCGTGGTCAACCGGCCGAGCGCGCAGGGCGCGTTCGACAGCGGCAAGGAAAAGCGCTTCGCCGACGTGCCGCTGCCCGATCATTGGTGGCAGCTGTACGGCGATGTGCGGCTCGATGGGTTCGTCGCCGAGGGGCTCGCCGCGAATGCCGATCTGCGCGTCGCCGACGCTAATCTGCGCCGTGCCGATGCCGTCGTGGCGGAAGTGGCGGCGGGGCGGGCGCTGTCGACTTCGCTTGGCGGCAGCGCGACGCTGTCGCTGCCCTATGGCACCGGCGGATCGCTGCCGGGGACGGTGGGGTACGATGTCGGGCTGTCGCTGGCTTACCCGCTCGATCTGTCGGGCCGGATTCGTCGCGGGATCGAGGCTGCGCAGGGCGATGCCGAGGCCGTCGCCGCCGCACGCGACAATGTCCGCGTGACGGTCGCCGCCGAGATTGCGCGCAGTTATGCCGCCGCTTGCACCGCCAACATGGTCCTCGCCGCCAACAACCGCGTCCTCGCGCTCCAGCGCCAGACGCTCGGCGTGACCCAGCGGCTCCAGCGCGGCGGGCGCGGCACCGCGTTCGACGTAACGCGTGCGCAGAGCGCCGTCGATCAGAGCGCCGCGCTGGTCCCCTCGACGATCGCGACGCGCACCGCCGCATTATACCGGCTCGCCACGCTCATGGGCCGCGCGCCGGCCGACTATCCGAAGGACGTGGCAAGCTGCGCGACCGCACCGACGATGCGCAAGCCGCTGCCGATCGGCGATGGCGCCGGCCTTATCGCGCGGCGTCCCGATATCCGCGCCGCCGAGCGCTCGCTCGCTGCCGCGACCGCGCGAATCGGCGTGGCGACCGCGAATTTGTATCCGCAGGTCAGCCTTGGCGGATCGGTCGGGCTGACCGGGCCGCTCTCGGCGTTCGGCTCGGGCGATGCCTTCCATGTCGGGCTGGGGCCGCTGATCAGCTGGAGCTTCCCCAACCGGCCGATCGTCCGCGCGCAGATCGCACAGGCGGGTGCCGCCGCCGATGGCGCGCTCGCGCAGTTCGACTCCGTTACCCTCGAGGCGCTGCGCCAGACCGAAACCGCGCTGTCGGCCTATGCGCGCGAGGCCGATCGCAATGCCGCGCTCGCCCGCGCACAATCGAGTGCCGCCACCGCCGCCAACCAGGCGGGCACGCTCTACCGCTTTGGGCGGACCGACTTCCTGTCGCTGCTCAGCGCACAGGCGGCGCTCACCACGGCGCGGGCGAACCTTGCCGCCTCGAACGCGTTGTTGGTCGATCGGCAAGTCGATGTGTTCAAAGCCCTTGGCGGGGGCTGGCAGTCCTGACACGCCGGCAGGAGCGATGATGCAACAGGTTTCCCTTCCCGATGGCACGAGCGTGCCCGCGCTCGGCCAAGGCACGTGGATGATGGGCGAAGACCGTTCGAAACGCAGCGCCGAGATCGCGGCTTTGCGCGAGGGGATTGCGCTCGGCATGACGCTGATCGACACCGCTGAGATGTATGGCGATGGCGACTCCGAAGCCTTGGTTGGCGAAGCGATCGCGGGCCTGCGCGACCAGGTGTTCCTCGTCAGCAAGGCGTATCCGCAGAATGCCGGGCGGGCGCGGCTGCGCGCGGCGTGCGAGGCGAGCCTCAAACGACTCGGGACCGACCGGCTCGATCTCTATCTGCTCCACTGGCGGGGCTCTGTCCCGCTGGCCGAGACGGTCGGGGCAATGGAGGCACTCCGCGATGCTGGCCTGATCGCGCGCTGGGGCGTCAGCAATCTCGACACCGACGATATGGAAGAGCTGATCGAAGCGGGCGGCGAAGGCTGCGCGACCGACCAGGTCCTCTACAATCTCACGCGACGCGGGCCCGAGCATGATCTGTTCCCGTGGCTCGCGGCACGGCGTATCCCGGTCATGGCGTACAGCCCGGTCGAGCAAGGCCGCTTGCTCGCCCACCGCGCGTTGGCGGCGATCGCTGCCGAGCGCGACGCCACCCCGGCGCAGCTCGCGCTGGCCTGGACGCTGCGGCGTGACGATGTGATCGCGATCCCCAAGGCGGGCAGCGTCGAACACGTCCGCGACAATCGCGCTGCGCTCGATCTCGAACTCGACGCGGAAACGCTGGCGGCGCTCGACGCCGCCTTCCCGCCGCCGCGGTCGCGCACGCCGCTCGCGATGCTCTGATCAGCCGATCGCGGCGAGCAGCGTTTGTTCCGACACGATCCGGATCGGTTTGCCCGCGCGGCGCAGCGCCTCGGCCTTGCCATATGCCGGGCTCGTCAGCGTCGCGCGCGTGAAGCGATCCCCCCCGGCGACGACGAGGACGTTCGTGCTCGTACCTACCGAAGTCATCACTTTGGCCCCGAGCGAAGCGAGCCGGTGCGCCAAAAGCCCATCGCGCGGCTCGCCAACGATCGCGATCCGCTCGCCGAGCAGCGGCCCCGCTTCTGCCGGTGTGGGTGGCGGCCCAGGCTTGCGCGGTGGCGCGAGCCATTGGTCGAGCGAGATGCCGGTCTGGTCGATCGCCTTGACGATCACCCAGCCCGCCGCACGCGCGTCGCTCAGCGCGTCGTGATGGCGATGCTCGATCCCGAGATAGCGCGCGAGGCCACCGAGCTTGTGGTTCTCGAGGTCGGGCCAGGCGCGCTGGGCGACGCGGACGCTGTCGAGCCATGTCGTCTCGATCATCCGCCGATCATGCTGGCGACACGCCGCGGCAAGCGCGCTTTTGTCGAAGAACGAATGCGCGACCGTCGTCCGCCCGGCGAGATGCCGCTCGACGATTGCATGGACGTCGCCGAAGCGCGGTTGCCCGACCACATGGTGCGCGGCGATCCCGTGGATCCGGGTGTTGAAGATGTTGAACTCGTCGCAGGGATCGAGCAGCGTTTCATGCTCGAAGACTTCGCGACCATCTCGAAACCCGACAATGCCGATCTGGCAGATGCTGCTCGCGCGCGAACAGGCGGTCTCGACGTCGATCACGACGAAATCGGGCGGCGGGGATGGGAATTCGGCAGACGACACGGCGTCCCGCATAGCAGTTTTCGGGCAGGCCTTGTCCACAGCCTTAGCGACTCCGGGCCGCGATCGACGCTTTGCCCTTGTCGGACAGGCTGCGAAAGGTGATCGACCAGCGCTGCGCTTCCATTTTAGCGATGCTGTGCTCCCACACATGCCGCGCCGCGCCGCTCAGATGATAGGCACCGCGTGGGGTCAGCGACGCCTTGGCGCGCTCGAAGCCGTCGCCGATCCGGCGGCGGAAGCGCAGCGTCGCAGGCGCGCCGAGCGAAATGCCGACGACATGCTCGAAGTGTGGCCGGTCCCGGTGCCAGCCGATCCCGGCACCGATATCGTACCGGATCACCAGTGCCTGGACGAGGGATCCCTCCGCCAACCCCGCCATCGCTTCCGCGCGGCAGCGAAGCGGATCGAGCCATTCCGGGATCGGCGCAGCCTCTCCCATCCCGCCGGTGTCGAAATCATAATGCCAGCCGAAACTGTGCGTCACCCGCTTGCCGAGCCACCCCTGGAAGCGGAACGGTTCCAGCTCCGTCGCATCGATCGCCGCGATCAGCGCCGCCGCCTCGAGTTCGGACACGAAATCTTCGACCGCGGTCAGGCCGGGCAGGATCGGGGTATCGAACAGGTCCAGCATCATCGATCCAAAGACAAAAGGCCGCCCCTTGCGGGACGGCCTTTCCATTGTCGGCCTCAAGCCGGCAAAATATTCAGGCGAGACCGCCCTCCACGAGGAAGACCGAACCCAAAACCTGTGCCGACTGCGGCGTGAGACAATGAGACATTCGACCACCTCCTTTCCATTGTTGAACGATGACAAGGAGATGGTGACGCCCCGGGGGATTGCAAGGTCCCCGTTGGTTGCGATCAGAAGCTGAAGCGCCCGCCGAGCGACAGCACGACGGCATGCGCGTTCTGCAGCAGCCCCTTGGTCAGGATCACCGTCTGCGCGGCGGTGCCGGCATAGGCCGCGGTCGCACGGTCGATCGTCGTGTCCTTGAAGTCGACATAGCTCGCCGCGGCATCGATCGTCATGTGGTTGCTCATGCGATAGCTGCCGCCTGCCGAATAGGTCCAGCGGTTCGAATCGGGCACGCGCGCGTCGCGCAGGCCGTCCTGCGTCGGCGTCACCGCGCGCTGCACGCCGGCGCGTACCGTCGCCTTGGGGCTGACGGCGTAATCGAAGCCGCCGGCGAGGCTCCAGCTGTCGCGATAATTCTCGGGCAGCGCGACGTTGATCGGTGCGCCGAGGCGGATCGCGTCGAACTTGCTCCAATTATACGCGACGACCTGCGCATTGAGCGTCAGCGCCTCGGTCGCGCGCAGGCGGCCACCGACAATCACCTGACCCGGCGTATTGAACTGCGCAGTCACGCCCGACAGCGAGCGGTTCTGCGACGCGAGCGGACCGACCAGCCCGGCAACGGTCAGATCGCCCTTGAGCGTGTGCTTGATGCTCGACTTGTAGCTGATGCCGACCGAGACGAGCTTGTTGTGAAGCTGCACGCCCGCGGTCCAGCCGAAGTCCCAGCCGTCGCCCTTCAGCGTCTGGCTGCCATCGGGGAGCGCCGCCGAGAGATTGGGGAGCGCGTTGCTAAGATAGGCATCGGTATATTCGACGTTGAGTGCGCCACCGACGCGCAGCCAGTCGGTCAGGACCACACCGATCGACGGCTGTATATCGATCGTGCGCAGCCGCGTCTTGTCCGCGCTGTAGCGCGTCCAGCTGTTGGCGTCGTAATCGGTGGTGAAGCTGAACGGCGAGGTCACCGCGAGGCCGACCGCGATCCGGTCGTTGATCGGATAGGCGAACGATCCGCTCGGCAGCACGCCGTTGTTGATCGGGTCGCGCGAGCGGCTCTGTCCGCCGATCGCGGTGAAGGGCTGGCCGGGACGCGAGATCAGCGTGCCGTTGTCGACGACGTCACCCTTGGGCAGGATCGCGGTCGCGCTGACCTGAACCTCGGCATCGGTGATCCCGGCGATCGCGGCCGGGTTCCACCAGAGCGACGACGGCCCGGTGTCGGCGACTTCGCCCGAGAACGAACGGCCCGCGCCGACCGTGGTCTGCGACTGGAGGTAGAACGCATCGGCATGCGCGACGCCGGCGAAGCCGACGGTCGATACGAGTGCGGACGCGGCCAGCAACGGGGCCTTGCAACGGATTACCATGATAATTTCCTGAATGTACTTTTCGAGGGGAAGAAGACGCGGGCGATCAGCGCACGCGGGTCCACGTCTGCGTCTTGCAGAGCGGGAAGAAGACGCAGCCGCGCAGCTTGAGCTGGTCGCTGCCGAGCGGCGTGATGCGGCCGCTATAGGTGCGGCCGTCCTGAGCGTTGTAAACTTGGCCGTTGGCCCAGACGCCGTCCTTGTCGGGCGCGAAGCCGCTCAGCATCAGCATCCCCTGAACGGGGCGCATGCGCAGCTTGACGTCGGAATTGTTGGCGTCCTTGAGCGCGGGATTGGCGCGTAACGCGTCGGACGTGACAATCTTGCCGCAGATCGACGATCCGCAATGGCTGATCTCGACGATCGCGTTGAGGGTTTCGGTTTTCCACCGACCGATCACGGTATCGGCGGTGGGGGTCGCGCCGGCCAGCAGGGCGCCGATGAGCAACAGGGACATGTCTTTCCTCTCCAAGCACCGTCATCGCGACGGTGCAGTCGTTTGCCGTGCTTGGATATGCCCGCACGGTCGGTTCTATCGTCGCTCCGTTTCGGCCCTAATCGCGAGCGCGTTGACGTATGCGGCAGTTCGGCCCGCAGTAGATTTGTCTATCGACAAGTCAAGCCTTTGTCGGCCGCGCTCGGTCGCATCGAACCGAGGCAACACCAACATCGCGCTTCCCCAATGCGACGAAATCCGCAACACTCGCGACAAGACGTTGATCGGCACGCATTCGACAAAGGAGCGTGTCCGTCGCTCGCCGGTCGTCCGGCCAGGGTCGATGCCGCCGGATTGAGGATGTGGATGAAAGACGCGTTGCAGGACCTGACGGGTATCAACGAAGTCGCGCGAATGCTCGACATCACGCCGCGAACATTGCGATTTTACGAAGACAAGGGCCTCATCACGCCGTGCCGGGTCGGCGCGATACGGGTCTATACCCGGCGCGAGATCGCACGGATGCGGCTGATCCTGCGCGGCAAGCGCCTGGGCTTCACGTTGCGCGACATCGTCGAATTCCTCGACCTCTACGATGCCGACCCGCAGCATGTCGAACAGATGCGTGCGCTGGCGGGGCGCTGTCGGCAGCGGATCGACCGCCTCGCCGCGCAACAGGAAGCGATCGCCGAAACGCTCGCCGAACTCGAGAAGATCGAGCGTGAGGCGCTCGAGCGGGTACCCAAGCCCCGCCGCCCACGGCCTAGCGTCGTGGCGGGTGCGGCGGCGAGCGACGCCTAGGCGGGGGATGGCTCAGCGTGTTGGTCGCGTTCGACGATCAGCGCCAGGACGTCGGCGATGATCTGCTGCATAGCGCGGTGCGCCGCGATCCCGTCCGCCGCCTCGATTGCAGCGAGTACCGCGCCGTGCGCCGCCAGATCGGCGCTGCGGCCCTTGAAGCGGTTGGTGAAGCGAATCGACGAACGCAAGGCGGTCGTCACGACCTCCTCGAATTGCGCGTAGAACGGATTGCCCGCGGCGCGCAGGATCGCGACGTGGAAGGCGATGTCTGCATCGAGCGGATCGTCCTCCCCTGCCTCGGCTGCCACCATCCGCGCATAGCCGGCACGGATCGCCGCGCGCCCGGCGTCGCCCGCATTGCGGGCCGCCAGCTGCGCCGCAGCCGGCTCGATCGCGATCCGCAGTTCGTTGAAATGGCGCAACAGCCCGAGCGAGAAGGTCCGGTCGAGCAGCCACCCGAGCACGTCGGGATCGAACAGGTTCCATGATTCGGCGGGCTGGACGATCGTTCCCTGCCGCGGCCGCGCCGAGAGCAGACCCTTGGCGGTGAGCATCTTGACCGCCTCGCGCGTCACCGAGCGGCTGACGCCGTGCTGCAGCGTCAGATCCGCCTCGGTCGGGAAGCGCTTGCCCGTATAGACGCCCGTGACGATCGCCCGGCCGAGCGCATCGAGCATCCCGTGCGTCAGGTTGCGGCCAAGCGAGCTGCGGACATCGTGCGGCGGCAGGGGTGTCATGGCGGCAGGATCGCTCATCGCGCTGTCGGTCACAAGGCTCGGCGCGTCGCCTGCCACGCCGCGACCAGCGCCTGCGCTTTGGCGCCGACCGCCGCGGCATCGTCGCCCGGCCGATAGACGCCGCCGCCGACGCCGATCCCTTCCGCCCCGGCCGCGAGCCAGTCGGCGAAGTTGGCGGCACCCGTGCCACCGACGCCCCACACCGCAACATCTCGCGGCAACACCTCGCGGATCGCTTTCAGATAGTCCGGGCCGAGCGCAACCGCAGGGAACAGCTTGATCCGGCGCGCGCCGGCATCGATCGCGCGAAACGCCTCGCTTGGCGTCACGAAACCCGGCATCGGCTCGAGCCCGAGCTCGACCGCGCGGGCGATCACCGCGGGATCGGTATTGGGGGTGACCATCACCGTGCCGCCGGTCGCGGCGAGTGCTTCGACCGCAGCGACGTTGAGCACCGTGCCGGCGCCTATCGCAGCCGTATCGCCGAACGCCTGCTGGATCGCGGCAATACTGGTGAACGGATCGGGCGAATTGAGTGGCACCTCGATGATGCGTACGCCGGCGTCGATCAGGGCTTCGGCGACCGGCAGCGCTTCGTCGGGACGGATCCCGCGCAGGATGGCGACGACGGGCGGTGCGCCGCCGGCCAGCAATTCGTCGATCGTCATCGGTCCGTCTCCATCAGCGCCAGGCCGGCGAGCACACAGGCATCGCCGTCGAGCAAATTCGTATCGATCCCGCGCGCGGCTATCGCGCGGGCGTAGCGATCGCACAGCGCCGGATCCCCTATGAGCCCGACCGTCTCGCCCGGAACAGGCGCGAGCTCGGCGATCTCGCGGCCGATCAGCAGGCCCGACAGATAGCCCGCCGCCCAATCGGGCGACCGGCCATCAATGAGCTGCGCGCTGCGCGCCTCGAACAGCGCGCCGAGCAGCAGATCGCCATCGCCAGCGCGCATCAGGCCATGCGCGAAACCCGCCTGTTCGGCGGCGGGATCGGAGTCGCTCCTGGCCGCGGCGCGCAACAGCGTCGAGCGATCGCGCAGCAGGGCGAACAGCTCTCCGGTGAAGAAGGTCTGGAAGGCGATGATCCGCCCGTCCTCGATCGTCGCCCATTTGCTGTGCGTCCCCGGTAGCGCGAGCCGATGCCGCCCGGTGCGCAGCACGGGATCGCGCGCGATCGCGCCGAACAGCTGCGTCTCCTCGCCGCGCATCACGTCCGGGCCGCCCGACGGCGCGGTACAGGCGAGCCCCGCCAGGATCGTGACCGGCACGCCGTCGAGCGTGATCCGCCCTGCCTCCGCCGCCCAACCCGCCACATCGGCCGGGCACGCCGCATAGGGGACCTCGATCCAGCCATTGCGCGAGCCGACCATGCCGCACAGCGTGATGGCCTGCGGATCGCCATCGGCACGCCACGGTGCGATCGCTGCGCGCAGCGTCGCTTCGGGCGTGTCCTCGAGCGCGCCGATCCCCGCCGCCTCGACCCGCGCGATGACGCTGCCCGCTTCGATGCCGAACAAACGGAGCCGGCTGGTGCCCCAATCGCCGACGATGCGATAGCTCATCGCGCGATCCGCACGCCGGCAAGCGGCAGCCCGGGCGCTGGCGCGTCGAACGCGAACAGGCCGCCGGCGAGCGGCTGTTCGGCCAGCGCGGCGTCGGACAGGCCGGCGCGCGCGGTGGTGACATAGCCGGTGCGCAGATCGGGCCCGCCAAACGCTATTTTGGTGACATTGGCGCAGGGCAAGGCGACACGCAGCAGCAATTCGCCATCGGGCGCATAGCGGCGCGCCTCCCAGCCGCCCCACAGCCCGACCCAGACGCAGCCTTCCGAATCGACCGTCACGCCATCGGGGTTGCCATCCTCGGATGCGATCGTCGCGAACAGCGTGCCGTCGCGCAACAGCGTGTCGGCGGCGATGTCGAAGCGGTGGATCGTCCCGGCCAACGTATCGACATGATAGAGGTGGCGCCCGTCGGGACTGATCGCGGGCCCATTGGTGATCGTGCACTCGCCGCCGACCGCGCTGATGCTGGAGCCGTCGAACAGATACACCGCGCCGCTCGCCCGCGACTCCGCGTCATCCATCGTTCCGAACCAGAGGCGCCCGAGCGCATCGACCGTCGCATCGTTGGTACGATTATGCGCCGGCATCGACACCGTCGCGAGCGGGGGCGCAAGCGCTTCGCCCTCGAAAAGATGGAGCCCATCGCGATTGCCGACGAGCAGCGCGCCGTCCACCGTCGGCACGACGAAACTCGGCGCGCCGCCCACGACATAGCTGTCGCGTGCATCGGCTACGGGATCGTAGCGATGCAGCACTCCCGCCTTGATGTCGACGAACCACAGCACCTCATCGATCCAGGCCGGCCCCTCGCCCAGGGTCGCCTCGATCGGCCAAACCAAACGACTTTGCGGCACAGATGCTCTCCGATCGTGAGCCAATGGCCCGTAATGTCTGATCGATCATATAATTGCCCGACCGGGATCGGGCAATCGCCGATCCACCAAACGCTGGGGAAGCCGCGACCGGCCGCCCGCGTCGGCACGGAAAATGTCCCATCCCTGCCCAAATCCAACGCGTTCCGCGAGATCCGCGCTGGCGTTAAAGCCGAGAATCGGGCACCTGCGCCGACATGACCGGCTTACCCCATGTTCGAACGCCGACAATCAGCCTCATCATTCCTGCCTATAACGAGGAGGCCTATCTGCCCGCGTGTCTCGACGCGGTCATGCGCAACGTCGCGGGCAAGGCGTTCGAGATCATCGTCGTCGATAACAACAGCACCGACGGCACCAAGGCCGTGGTCGAGCGCTACCCCTCGGTCACATACGTGTTCGAGCCGAGCAAGGGCATCACGCGCGCCCGGCAGCGCGGCTTTACCGCATCGACCGGCGATATCCTCGCCTATGTCGATGCCGATACGCATCCACCGGCGGGGTGGATCGAACAGATCTGGGAGCAGTTCGCCGCGAACCGCGATCTCGCCTGCCTGTCAGGCCCCTACAGCTTTTACGACCTGAGCGGGCTGCGCAACCGCGTGTCGACCGCGTGGTTCGTTGCAGCGCGGTCGATTTACGGGATCACCGGCTATCTGATGGTCGGCGGCAATTTTGCTATTCCGCGCCACGTTCTCGAGAAGATGGGCGGCTTCGACAGCTCGATCGAATTCTACGGCGAGGACGTCGACATCGCGAAACGCGCCAAGCAGCAGGGTAAGGTTCTGTTCTCGCCGCGCTTCGTCATGCCGACCTCGGGCCGGCGGATGCAGAAGCAGGGGTTCGCAAAGATCGCCGGCATCTATCTTGCGAACTACGCCTCGATCATGCTGCGCGGCAAACCCGCCACCAAGGGCTATCAGGACATCCGCTAGCGGATCTTGCGCGATCGCACTGGTGCGGCGAGATCGGCATATCCTTGCCTGCTACGCCTGCTACGTACATTTCCCAACTGCGCGGCTGGCCCGGCTGACCTTCACTTGTCGCGTGAACCTCGTCCTCGAACTCCTGGTCGCAACCGGAATGGTGGCGTTGACCGTCGGCATCCACCTCATAGGGATCGCGCTGTTGCTGACTGTTCTGCGTCATCACCGTGCGCGCAGCCAGCCGAAAGGCGGCGTCGTCGTTCGCGACGGGCTCGGCATCGTCAGCGCCGCGATCGGGCTGTTCGTTCTCCATTCGATCGAGATCTGGAGCTATGCGGCGCTCTATACCGTGACGCACGCACTGCCCGATTTCGAAAGCGCTTTGTATTTCTCGACATCGACCTACGCCACGATAGGCTATGGCGATATCGTGCTCGACCGTAGCTGGCGGATCATCGGCGCGATCGAAGGCGCGAACGGTGTCATCCTGCTCGGCTGGTCGAC
This sequence comes from Sphingomonas sp. UYP23, assembly GCF_054059235.1. NCBI lineage: Bacteria > Pseudomonadati > Pseudomonadota > Alphaproteobacteria > Sphingomonadales > Sphingomonadaceae > Sphingomonas > Sphingomonas sp. UYP23. Next base: position 3,977,458 of record NZ_JBSSBX010000001.1, on the reverse strand, counting down.
CGCATTCTTCTTCGCGGTGGTCGGGCGAATCCGGTTCGTCGAAGGGGAGATAGGCACATTCCGGTAACCGCGACCGATCCGCTGGCCGATGCCTTTGCGCTGTTCGTGAACAGCACCACCGACCGCGCGCAATTCCTCCTCGATCCAGCCGGGCTGGTGACGAGCTGGAACCGCGGGGCCGAGATCCTCACCGACTGGAGCGCCGACGCGATCCTCGGCCAGTCGCTCGCCGTATTCTATCCGCCTGCCGACGCAGAGCGCGGCGCTCCCGCCGCCGATCTGGCGCAGGCATGCGAGCATGTGACGACACGCAAGGAAGCGTGGCGAATTCGGCGCGACGGTTCCGAATTTCTCGCCGACTCGACCCTCGTCGCGTTGCGCAACCCGGCGGGTGCGTTGCTCGGCTATGGCCAAAGCGTGTACGATGTGACCGCCCGCCGCGCGGCCGAGGCGGCGCTTGCCGATAGCGAGCAACACGTCCGCTCGATCCTAGAAACCGTGCCCGACTCGATGGTCGTGATCGACGAGCGCGGCCGGATCCTGTCGTTCAGCACCGCCGCCGAGCGGCTGTTCGGCTATACCGAGGCCGAATTGGTCGGCCGCAACGTCAGCACACTGATGCCCAGCCCCGATCGCGACCGCCATGACAGCTATCTCGGCCACTATCTGACGACGGGCGAACGCCGCATCATCGGGATCGGCCGCGTCGTGGTCGGCGCACGGCGCGATGGCAGCGTCTTCCCGATGGAACTCGCGGTCGGCGAGGCGAGCAGTCGGGGCCGCCGCATCTTCACCGGCTTCATCCGCGACCTGACCGAACAGCAACGCAGCGAATTGCGGCTGAAGGAGCTCCAGTCGGAGCTGATCCACGTCTCGCGCCTGAGCGCGATGGGCACGATGGCCTCGACTCTCGCGCACGAGCTCAACCAGCCGCTCACCGCGATCGCCAATTACATGGAGGCGAGCCGCGATCTGCTCGACGCGCCCGATGCCGACACGCTCGGCTATCTGCGCGAGGCGGTCGATCAATCCGCCAAGGAGACGTTGCGGGCGGGCGACATCGTCCGTGCCTTGCGCGATTTCGTCACGCGCGGCGAGGTCGACCGGCGCGTCGTGGCGCTACGCCCGCTGATCGAGGAGGCGAGTGCGCTGGCGCTGGTCGGCGCACGCGAACGGGGCGTCCGCGCGTTTTTCGAGTTTGAGAGCGAAGCCCCGCACGCGCTGGTCGACCGCGTGCAGATCCAGCAGGTCGTCGTCAATCTGGTCCGAAACGCCGTCGAAGCGGTCGCGACGTCGCTGATGCGCGACGTGACCATCCGGGTCCGCGCGGCGCCTGCCGAGATGGTCGAGATCATCGTCGCCGACACCGGCCCGGGGATCGATCCGGCGGTCGCGCCGCGGCTGTTCCAGGCCTTTGCCAGCAGCAAGCAGAACGGCATGGGCCTCGGGCTTTCGATCTGCCGGACGATCGTGGAAACCCATGGCGGGCGGATCTGGGCCGTGCCCTCCCCGAAAGGTGGCGCAGCGTTCCATTTTACCGTCCGCGACGCGCCGGAGGGGAGCCACCCCCGGAGCATTACGTAACGACGCCGCGACCATGTCCGAGCAGTATCGACGCTCTGATCCACCGGGTGCCTATGACCTACCTTTCCGTTGCCGTTCCGCGCCGCCGCCCCCGTATCCTCCTGATCGACGCCGATGAAGGCGTCCGCCGTCAGCTGCAATTGGTGCTGGACTGGCACGGCTATGACGTTCGCTCGTTCGGGACGGCAGCGCCTGTGCTGCAGGGCGGCTACAGCGATGCCACCGACATCCTGATCACCGATTATGCCCCGCCCGACAGTAACGGCATCGCGGTGCTGCGCATCCTGCAAAGTCGCGGGTGGGAGGGGCGCGCGGTCTTGATCACCGGCACGCCATCGCTCGAGCAGGAACGCTGCGCGCGCGCGTCGGGCTTTGCCGCCGTGCTCGAAAAACCGGTCCACCACGGCGATTTGATCGCCGCGATCGCGCTCAACTGACGCGGCGCTCTCCGGTCTCCGGAACGCGCAGCATGGCGAGCGCCGCCAGCGCCATCACGATCGCAGCAAACGCCATCGTCCAGATCGGCTCGGTCGGGAAGAAAGCTTTCAGCACCGATCCCATCACCGTCGCGACGAGCAATTGCGGGACGACGATGAACACGTTGAACAACCCCATATAGATGCCGAGCTTGGCTTGCGGCAGGCTCGAAGCGAGGATCGCATACGGCATTGCCAGGATCGATGCCCAAGCGATGCCGACGCCGACCTCGCTCAGGATCAGCCAGTTGGGGTCACGGATCACGAAGAAGCTGGCATAGGCGGCCGCCCCGGACAGCAGGCACGCGATATGCGTCCTGACCTTGCCGATCCGCGCCGCGAGCCGCGGCAGGACGAGCAAGGCGGCCAGCGCCGCCACGCCGTTATAGACGGCGAACAGCACGCCGACCCAGTCCCCGCCAACATTGTACGCGGTACTTTTCGGGTCGTTCGCGCCGAACATATATTGCGCAACAACGGGGGTCGTGAAGATCCACATGATGAACAGCGCCGACCAGCTGAAGAACTGCACCAGCGCCAGCCGCTTCATCACCAGCGGCATGCCTGCGAAATCGCCGACAATCATGCTGAGCGCGTTGTCGGTATTGCCGGCGCGCGCCAGCCGGATCGCAACCACGCTCGCCACCCCATAAGCGATCAACAGCGCGCCGAGCAGGTAGACTTCCTTCTGCAGGGCCAGCAGCGGAACGCCTGCGACGATCGCAACCCCGCCGACGATCCACGCGAGGCTGCGCCCCAGTCCGCGCGCGGCAAGCGCGCGCATCGGTTCGTCGAGACCCTCGACCGGATCGCGCTCGCCGAACGCGGCCATTTGCGCCGGACTATATTCCTTGACGTTGCCGACCGTCCACAACACCGCCAGCAGCAGCGCCGCCCCCCCGAACCAGAAGCTGTAGCGCACCGTATCGGGCACTCCACCGAGCGCCGCGCCCGACACGCCGAGATGCGCCAGCACGAACGGGAAGATCGACCCGACCACGGCGCCTGCTCCGATGAACGCGGTCTGCAGCGCATACCCCGCGGTGTGCTGGTCCTTACGCAGCATGTCGCCGACGAACGCGCGGAACGGCTCCATCGACACGTTGACCGAAGCATCGAGCACCCACAGCGTCAGCGCCGCGAACCACAGGATCTTGGCTTCGGGCATGACGAACAAAGCGAGCGCCGCGAGCACCGCGCCGGCGAGGAAATAGGGGCGCCGCCGGCCGAGGCGGTTCCAGGTGCGGTCGCTGTAATGGCCGATGATCGGCTGGATCAGCAGTCCGGTCAGCGGGGCCGCGACCCACAGATACGACAGATCGTCGAGCGAACCGCCGAGCGTCTGAAAGATTCGGCTCATATTGGCGTTCTGCAGCGCAAAGCCGATCTGAATGCCGAAAAAGCCGAAGCTGATGTTCCACAGGCCGCCAAAGCCCTGCACCGGTTTTTCGTTCAACGCTGCCTCCCCCGCCCGGCGCCTGACGATCGGCCCGGGGTGTTTGTCCCGCTGCGTGGCGCCAAGCCGAAGACGGCACAAGCCTGCATACGAATGCGCAAAGCGGTGCAAGGCCTTGCCGAGCCCCCGTTGGGCGTCCCATGAAGCCCGTCATGAAGAGTGTCAGCGTCCATCATCAGGGCAAGGAAGGCCGCCCGTTGCTCGTCATCGACGATTTCTGGGCCGATCCCGCCATGCTGCGCGAAGACGCCGCGGCGTTGCGGATGGGGCCGATCGGCCCGCATTATCCCGGCGTCCGTGTCGAAGTGCCCGCCCGCCTCGCCGAGACGATGCGCCGCAAGATCGCGCCGATGCTCGCCGAGCATTTCGGGTTCGATCCTGCGCCCGGCGTGTCGGAGGCCTATTATTCGCTCGTCACCACGCCGCCCACGGCGCTCGCGCCGATCCAGCGGCTGCCGCATTTCGACGGGGTCGAGCCGCGTCGGATCGCGGTGCTGCTGTTCCTCGGTCATGGCGCGCAGGGTGGCACCGCATTCTACCGCCAGCGCGAAACGGGTTTCGAGAGCGTCGATGCCGAGCGGCTCGCACGCTTTACCGCGACGCTCGAAGACGATGTGCGCCTCCACGGGATGCCCGAGCCCAGTTACATCTCCGGCGACACGCCCCTTTATGAGCAGATCGCGCTGCAGTCCGGCGCATACAACCGCGCGCTCGTCTATCCCGGCAACACCCTGCACTGCGCCTATCTCCCGCCCGAGGTGGCGCTGAGCGCGGATCCGCTTGCGGGGCGGTTGACGCTCAACCTGTTCCTGTTCGACGACTGAGGCGCGCGGCGGACGTCGCCTGTTATCGCGCGCTGCTGGCCCGCACCACGAGCCGCGTCGGGAGCGGCGCGGGTTCGCCAGTCCCACCGCGCAACTGCGCAAGCAGCGTGTCGACCAGGACTTCCCCCGCGCGCCGCGTATCCTGCACGACGCTCGACAACGGCGGGCTGGTCAGCGACGCCGAGGGGATATCGTCGAACCCGACGATCGCGACATCGTCGGGCACGCGCCGCGTTGCCGCCGCCAGAGCACGCATCGCGCCGATCGCGATGCTGTCGCTTGCCGCAAAAATTGCATCATAGGCCACGCCCCGTTGCGCGAGCGTCTCGACCGCCGCCTGCCCCGGCTCCTCCGCCGTCGTCGCATCGACGCGCAGCGCGGCATCGGGCACCAACCCTGCCGCCGCCAGCGCATCGAGATAGCCGCGATAGCGCTCCTCGAGCTCGGGATAGCGGCTGTCGGCCGATCCGAGAAAAGCGATCCGGCGTCGTCCCTGCGCGATGAGATGCGCGGTCGCCTGCGCGCCGCCGCCGCGATTGTCCGATCCGACCGTGATCCCCGCCGGCCCCGTGCCGACCGCGCCCCAGCGCACGACGTGCGTGCCCTGTTCGACGAGATGATCGAGTCGCGCGCGATACGCCTCGTAATCGCCATAGCCGAGCAGGATGATCCCGTCGGCCTTGTGGCTGTCCTGATAATCGACGTGCCAGTCGCCCGACAGCTGCTGAAACGAGATCAGCAGGTCATACCCCGCTTTGGCACAGGCACGCGTGATCGAGCCGAGCATCGACAGAAAAAACGGATTGATCGCGGCATCGTCATCGGCCGCTTCCTCGAAGAACAGCAGCGCGAGCGTGTTCGACGATTGGCTGCGCAGGCTCGAGGCGTTCTTGTCGACCGCATAATGCAGACTGCGCGCGATCGCCTCGATCCGCGCGCGCGTCTGCGGATTGACGGACTTCACCCCGCGAAGCGCACGCGACACTGTCGGCTGCGAGACGCCCGCCAGCTGTGCGATATCAAGGGAGGTCGGTCGTCTGGCCATCGGGAAAAGCGAGTCCTGCGCTGCTTGGCACCAGCGATACTGCGCCAAGCGATCGGCTGACGACAGCCTATTCGTGAATACGTATGCCCGATCCTTTCCGAATGTTACCGCCGGAAATATAGCCGTGCCGGGCCAATCGACGCTGTTTCACGACGTCGAGGAAACTGAAGCGAGGATGTGCGGGCCGGGCCCGCCTGATGGGGAACACCACATGACTGATTTCGAGTCGAGCCGCGCGGATCGCGCGTGCGCGCCGCTGCGCCGCATTTCGATGACGGCACGCCTTGGCCTGTACACCAGCACCGCCGCGATCACCGCGGCGCTGCTGCTGCCGTCGGCCGCCTTCGCGCAAGATGCGACGACCACGCCGAACGCCAATCCGACCGCCAAGGCGCAGGCCGAGGCGATCCCGACCCAGGCCGATCCCACGCCGCAGCCGACGACGCCAGCACCCGTGACCGCCGCCGATGTTGCGCCCACCGCGAGCGCCACGCCCGACGGCGACATCGTCGTCACCGGCATCCGCGCCGGCCTCGACTCCTCGGCCAAGATCAAGCGCCAGTCGGTCCTGATCGTCGACTCGGTCTCGGCCGAAGACGTCGGCAAGCTGCCCGACGTGTCGATCGCCGACTCGCTCGCGCGCCTTCCCGGCGTCACCGCACAGCGCCTCGAAGGCCGCGACCAGCGCCTGTCGATCCGCGGCCTCGGCCCCGATTTCTCGACCACGTTGCTCAACGGCCGCGAACAGGTCACCGTCGGTGACAATCGCGGCGTCGAATACGACCAGTATCCCTCGGAATTCTTCAAGACGGTCAATGTCTACAAGTCGGCCGACGCCTCGCTCGTCGCTGCCGGCATCTCGGGCACGGTCGACCTGCGCATGCTGCGCCCGCTCGATCAGGCCAAGCGCGTCCTCGCGGTCAGCGCGCGCGGTCAGATGAACGGTATCAAGAACCTTAACCCCGACAGCTCACGCTACGGCTATCGCGCGTCGGCGACCTATGTCGACAAGTTCGCGGGCGACACGCTCGGCATCGCGCTCGGCGCATCGGCGACGCTCACCCCGTCGCAGGACGAGCGCTACAATGCCTGGGGCTATGCCGGCTCGGGCACCGCGGCGAGCCCGTTCGTGCTCGGCGGCGCCAAGCCCTACGTCCAGTCGAACGAGCTCAAGCGCTATGGCGGTGTCGCGACGATCGAATGGCGTCCGTCCGACGTGTTCCATTCGACCTTCGATGCGCTCTATTCGCACTTCGAGGAAACCCAGCATCTGCGCGGGATCGAATTCCCGCTCGGCTTCTCGAGCCCGACGCAGAGCGGCGTGACCGTCGCCAACGGCTTCGCCACCGCGACGACCTTCACGGGCGTCCATGCGATCCAGCGTAACGACTACAACCAGCGCAAGGCCGAGAATTTCTCGCTCGGCTGGAACAACGATCTCAAGCTCAGCGACAAGATCCACCTCAACGTGGATGCGAGCTGGAGCCATGCGACGCGCACCGACTTCCTGCTCGAGACCTATACCGGCGTCGGGTACGGCGGCACGGGGCCCGACGACACGGTGAGGGTCTCGCAGCAGGGCAACGGCACCTACAAGATCGTGCCGACGCTCGACTACACCAACACCAGCGTGTTCAAGCTGACTGATCCGCAGGGCTGGGGCTATAACGGCACGCAGGCCGTCGTACAGTCGGGGTTCCTCAACCGACCGAGCTTCAAGGACGACCTCAAGTCGCTCCGGGCGAACCTCAACGGCGAATTCGACAACAGCATCGTCAAGAGCTGGGAAGCCGGCGCCAATTACAGCCGCCGCGAGAAGACCAGCGCGTACCAGTCGTTCTTCCTGTGCCCCAAGGGCACCGGCAGCAACTGCACCGTCGCCAGCGGCACGCCGACTTCGGCACCGATCCCGACCCAGGCGATCCTCGGCAAGATCCCGCTCGACTATCTCGGCGTTCCCGCGGTGCTCGCGCTCGATCCGCTGTATCTCTACAATAACAGCTACAACACCTTCTACGACAACCGCCCGTCGTCGCTGGTGCGCGACAACGTCGTGACCGAGAACGTCTATACCGGCTATGCCAAGATCAATATCGACGGCGATGTCGGCGGCAAGGCGCTCAAGGGCTCGATCGGCACGCAGGTCGTGCATAGCGAGCAGCGGTCGACCGGCCAGATCGCGAGCGTCGTCAACGGCGTCGTGACGATTGCGCCGGCCTCGCAGAAGATCAGCTACACCAACGTCCTGCCCTCGGCGACGATGGCGGTCGAGCTGGTGCCGCTGGGTTACGTCAAGCTCGGCGCGTCGCAAACGATGGTGCGCCCGCGTCTCGACCAGGAGCGCGTCACGCAGGACGTGGCGATCAACATCGCCAATATCGTGCCGAACAATTTCAATCCCGGCCTCAATCCGGTCTTCACGTCGTCGGGTGGCAACGTCGCGCTCAAGCCGTACCAGTCGACCAATATCGACATGTCGTTCGAGCAGTATTTCCGGGGTGGCGGCTATGTCGCACTGTCGGGGTATTACAAGCACCTGACCGACTTCGTCGATCCGAACAACAGCTATGCTTATGACTTCTCCTCGCTGCTTGGCGCGCTGTCGCCGGCGCAGCAGGCGATTGTCACGGCGAACAAGCTGGCGATCGGCAATGTCAGCGCGCCGGCCAATACCGGTCGCGGCAGCGTGATCGGCGTGGAAGGGACGATCTCGCTCCCGTTCAAGATGGTCAGTGAAGCGCTCGACGGCTTCGGCATGTTCGTCTCGGGCAACTACACCGAGTCGGAGATCAAGTTCGCGAGCAACCCGACTCAGGCGATCACCCTGCCCGGCCTGTCCAAATGGACCGGCAGCGGCACCGTGTATTTTGAGAAGCACGGCTTCCAGGCGCGCGTGAACTATCGCTACCGCTCGTCGTTCCTCGCCGAAGTCGCGGGTCTGTCGGCGGCACCGACCTATCGTACCGCGCGGTCGGAGGGCATTCTCGATGCGCAGATCGGCTATGAGTTCCAGAGCGGGTTCCTCAAGAACTTCGCGATCCTCGCCCAGGCGAAGAACCTGACCGACCGCCCGTTCGTAACGTACCAGAATGACGACCCGCGCCAGGTGATCGATTACCAGCGCTACGGTCGTGATTATTACCTGGGCGTAACCTACAAGTTCTGACCGCGACCGACGGCGGACAGCGACATCCTTCGCTGTCCGCCGTTCCGCGAGTCGGGTGTTGAAGAAGCGGGGACGCGGACCATGGTCAATCTATCCGAGCCGACCGGGCCGATCCGGATCGTCATCGTCGGTGGCGGCACCGCAGGCTGGATGGCGGCGGCCACCTTCGCACGCTTCCTGGAGACCGGGTTCGAGATCGATCTGGTCGAATCCGATGAGATCGGCACCGTCGGCGTCGGCGAAGCGACGATCCCGCAGATCCGCTTGTTCAACGACGCGCTCGGGCTCGACGAGGATGCATTCCTGCGCGCGACGCAGGGCACCTACAAGCTTGGCATCGAGTTCGTCGACTGGCTGCGTCCAGGGCATCGCTACATGCATGCGTTCGGCGCGGTCGGGCGCGATGTCGGCTTGCTGCCGTTCCACCAATATTGGCTGCGCGCCAAAGCTCTCGGCAGCGCTAAAGACCTGGTCGCCTATTCGCTCAACAACCAGGCGGCCTTGGCCGACCGGATGCAGCGTGGACCTGCGCGGACCGCGCGGGTGCTACCCGACATGCCGTCGGCCTTCCATTTCGACGCCGGCCTCTATGCGCGCCATCTGCGCAGATACAGCGAAACGCGCGGGATCAATCGGATCGAGGGCAAGGTCGTTCGCGTCGATCAGGACGAGAGCGGCGATATCTCGACGCTGCTGCTCGAGGACGGCACTACGCTCAGCGCCGACCTCTTCATCGATTGCACGGGTTTCCGCGGGCTGCTGATCGAGCAGACGCTCGAGACCGGCTATGACGATTGGACACACTGGCTCCCGGCCGACCGCGCGATCGCGGTGCCGTCTGAGCGTAGCAAGACGTTCACCCCCTATACGCGCTCGACCGCAAAGGCAGCGGGCTGGCAATGGCGCATCCCGCTGCAGCATCGCACCGGCAACGGGCTGGTCTATTCCTCAGCGCATGTGAGCGACGACGAGGCGACCGCGACGTTGCTCGCCGGGCTTGACGGCGAAGCGCTCGCCGACCCGCGCCCGATCCAGTTCCGTACCGGCAAACGGCGGAAAATGTGGAACCGCAACGTCGTCGCGATCGGCCTTTCGGGCGGTTTCATGGAACCGCTCGAATCGACCAGCATCCATCTGATCCAGTCGGCGATCGCGCGACTGATGAAGCTGCTGCCCGGCCGCGCCATACCGCAAGCCGACCGCGACGAATTCAACCGCCAGAGCGATTTCGAGTACGAACGGATCCGCGACTTCATCATTCTGCATTATCACGCCAATGACCGGAGCGAGCCGTTCTGGCGGATGTGCCGCGAGGCGGAACTGCCCGAAACGCTTGCCGCCAAGATCGACCTGTGGCGCGGCAACGGCCACATCACCCGCGAACATGAAGAGCTCTTCACCGAGGTCGGCTGGCTTCAGGTGTTCGCGGGACAGGGCGTGATGCCGGCGGGCCACCACCCGCTCGCCGACGCGATTCCGGCCACCGATCTCGCCGAATTCCTCGATACGATCGACCAGCTCAACGCCCGCGAGGTTGCCCAGATGCCAAGCCATGCCGACTTCATCGCGCGCTACTGCGCCGCGCCGACGCCGGTGACGGCATGAGCCTTGCCGCCGCCTTACTGTTCGCGCTTGCCGGCCCGACGACCGCGATCCCCGTCGAGCAGGTGCGTGCGCGCCTGCCCGAGGACGAGATCATCTATTTCGTGCTGCCCGACCGGTTCGACAATGGCGACACGGCCAACGACAAGGGCGGGCTGACCGGCGACCGGCTGACGACGGGCTACGATCCGACCGCCAAGGGTTTCTATCATGGCGGCGACCTCAAGGGGCTGACGCGGCGGCTCGATTATATCAAGGCGCTCGGCGTCACCGCGATCTGGGTCGCGCCCGTGTTCAAGAACAAGCCCGTACAGGGCGCGGCTGGGCATGAGAGCGCCGGCTATCACGGCTATTGGATCACCGAATTCACGCACGTCGATCCGCATTTCGGCACCGACGCCGAATTCGCGGCGTTCGTCGACGCGGCGCACGCGCGCGGGATGAAGGTCTATATGGACATCATCGCCAACCACACTGCCGACGTGATCCAGTACCGCGAATGCGTCGGCAAGAGTTGTGCGTATCGCGGCAAGGCGGATTATCCATACCAGCGCCGCCTTGGCGTCACGGGCAAACCGATCAACGCCGGTTTTGCCGGCGATGCGGTGCAGACGCCCGAGAATTTCGCGAAGCTGACCGATCCCGCCTATGCCTACACCCCGTTCGTTCCGGCGGCGGAAGCGAACGTGAAGGTCCCGGCCTGGCTCAACGACCCGCGCTATTATCATAATCGCGGCGACTCGACCTTTGCCGGCGAATCCGCGCGCTACGGCGATTTCAGCGGGCTCGACGACGTGATGACCGAGGATCCGCGCGTCATCGCCGGGTTCATCGCGATCTATGGCGGCTGGATCGATCGCTTCGGCGTCGACGGCTTCCGCATCGACACCGCGCGCCACGTGAACCCCGAATTCTGGCAGGCGTTCATCCCCGCGATGCAGTCGCGCGCCGCCGCGCGCGGTATCCCCAACTTCCCGATCTTCGGCGAAGTCTATTCGGAAGCCGTCGACCCCGGCTACACCGCGCAATTCACGCGCCGCGACGGCTATCCTGAAGTGCTCGATTTCTCGTTCCAGGCGGCTGCCCGCGCGATGCTGAGCGGCAAAGCGGGGACCGACGTCTTCGCCAAGCTGATCGACGGCGACGTTTTGTATCAGGGCGGCGACGCCACCGCGCTGCGGCTGCCGACCTTTCTCGGCAATCATGACATGGGCCGGATGGGGCATATGCTCGATCTGGCCTGGCCCAAGGCGACCGACGCCGAGCGACTCCAGCGGCTCGAACTCGCGCACGTCCTGCTGCTCTCGGCGCGCGGCGTGCCGACGATCTATTCGGGCGACGAGCAGGGCTTCACCGGCCATGGCGGTGACCAGGATGCGCGCGAGGACCTGTTCGCGAGCCAGGTCGCGAACTATAACGACAACCGCCTGATCGGTACCACCAGTACGACCGCGACGCCGCATTTCGGCACCGACAATCCAATCTTCCGGACGATCGCGCGTCTGTCGCAGATCCGGCAGACCCATGCGAAGTTGCGCCACGGCCGCACCGTCGTCCGTTTCGCGTCGGACAAACCCGGCCTGCTCGCCTTCACGCGCGGCGACGATGACGGACACGAGATCCTCGTCGTGCTCAACACCGCAAGCCAGCCGCTCACCGCCAATGTCGAAGTCGGTGCGCGCTCGGCCGGCTTCGCCACGCTGGCCGGCGCCTGCCCCGCCAAGGTCACCGCCCCCGGCTCGGCCGCGATCACACTCCCGCCGCTCGGCTACGCCATCTGCGCCGCCACTCCTGCCCGCCTCCCCAGCGAATGAGTCCTATGCCCGCCCCTGCCGTCCAGCCCGATCCCGCCGCCCCTGCCCCCTGGTGGAAGGGCGCCGCCATCTACCAGATCTATCCGCGCAGCTTCGCCGATTCGAACGGCGACGGGATCGGCGACCTTAACGGCATCACCGCACATCTGGAGCACGTCGCCTCGCTCGGAATGGACGCGGTCTGGCTGTCGCCGTTCTTCACCTCGCCAATGAAGGATTTCGGCTATGACGTTGCGAACTATCGCGATGTCGACCCGATCTTCGGCACGCTCGCCGATTTCGACGCGCTGATCGCGCGAGCGCATGCGCTCGGGCTGCGGATCATTATCGACCAGGTCTATTCGCACACCTCGAACGCGCACCCGTGGTTCGAGGCGAGCCGCGCGAGCCGATCGGGCGACAAGGCCGACTGGTACGTCTGGGCCGACGCCAAGCCCGACGGCAGCCCGCCATCGAATTGGCAATCCGTTTTCGGCGGCCCGGCCTGGACCTGGGACGCGCGGCGCCAGCAATATTATCTCCACAACTTCCTCAAGGAACAGCCGCAGCTCAACGGGCACAACCCGGCGGTGCAGCAGGAACTGCTCGACACCGCGCGCTTCTGGCTCGATCGCGGGGTCGACGGCTTCCGGCTCGACGCGATCAACTTTGCGATGCACGATCCGGCGCTGACGGATAACCCGCCTGCCCCTGCCACCAACCGCGCACGGACACGGCCTTTCGATTTCCAGCTCAAGCTCCACAATCAAGGCCATTCGGACATTCCGCCGTTCCTCGAGCGGATCCGGGCGTTGCTCGACGAGTATGGGGCGGGCTTTACCGTCGCCGAGATCGGTGGCGAGGATAGCGATCGCGAGATGAAACTGTTCACCGCGGGCGGCAAGCGGCTCGACAGCGCGTACAGCTTCGATTTCCTCTATGCCGAAGCGCTGACGCCAGACCTCGTCGTGGACTCGCTCGCGCGCTGGCCGAACGATCCGACGATCGGCTGGCCGAGCTGGGCGTTCGAAAATCACGACGCGCCACGCGCGGTGTCGCGCTGGACCAGCCCCGACCATGCACGGGCGTTCGCGCGGATGAAGCTGCTGCTGCTCGCGTGCCTGCGCGGCAACATCTTCCTGTATCAGGGCGAGGAGCTCGGTCTGACGCAGGTCGACATCGCGTTCGAGGATCTGCTCGATCCCGAGGCGATCGCCAACTGGCCGATGACGCTGTCGCGCGACGGGGCCCGCACGCCGATGCCGTGGACGGGCGCAGCGCTCGACCTCGGCTTCGGCAGCGCGACGCCGTGGCTGCCCTTCGGTGGTGATCACGCTACGCTCGCGGTAGACGTGCAGGATGCCGATCCGGACTCGCAGCTCAATTGGACCCGCCGCGTGATCGCCGCGCGCAACGCGCATCCGGCGTTGCGGTCGGGCAATTTGCGCATGCGCTACAGCGACGCGGCGGTACTGGCGTTCGAACGCGAGGACGACGGCGAGCGGTTGCTATGCCTCTTCAATATGAGCGCTTCCGCGCGTGCCTGGCCGGCGGGTGTCGAGCAGCCCGGCACGACCTTGCTCGCCACCGACGAGCCCGCGGCAACCACCCTTCCCGCCTTTGCCGGGTTGGTGCTGCGCTTGTGAGCCCTGCCCCCAAGGACTTCGCGCGCGACACGGCGATCGTGATCCTTGGCGGCGGAACCGCGGGCTGGATCGCGGCGTGCCTGATCGCGCATCGCTGGCCGAACGCGCGAGTGACGCTCGTCGAAAGCCCCGAGATCGGCATCGTCGGCGTCGGCGAAGGCTCGACCCCGCAACTGAAAGCTTTCTTTGACCAACTCGGCATCGCTGAAGCCGAGTGGATGCCGGCGTGCGATGCGACCTACAAGCTCGGCATCGGGTTCGACGGCTGGTCCGATCGTCAGGGGTTCGAGCGCTATTTCCATCCCTTCCCGACCGCGCTCAACAGCCATACGACAAGCGCGTTCTTCTACAACACGCGCGCCCGCCGCACCGGCCGCGACGTCGCGGCGCACCCCGACCAGTTCCTGCTCCCGGCACGGCTCGCGGCGGCGGGATGCGCGCCGCAGCCCGCCGAAAGCTTTCCGTTCGAAGTGAGCTACGGCTATCACTTCGATGCCTACAAGGTCGGCGCGTTCCTCGGCCGGCACGCGGTGGCCAAGCTTTGCGTCACCCACCTCCAGCACCGCGTCGAAGGCGTCGAGCGCCGCGCAGATGGCGGCATCGCGGCGTTGCTGTGTGGCGGCGGCGAGCGGATCGCAGGCGATGTCTTCCTCGACAGCAGCGGCTTTCGCAGCCTCGTGTTCGAGGGCACGCTTGGTGTCCCGTTCGTCGGCTATGGCGACTCGCTGTTCAACGATTCTGCGGTGGTCATGCCGACCCCGCGCGATGCGGCGGCGCCGGTGGCAAGCCAGACGCGCGCCACCGCGCTATCGGCCGGCTGGGTGTGGGGTATCCCGCTGACCAGCCGGACTGGCAACGGCTACGTCTATTCCGGTCACCACCTCAGCCGCGACCAGGCCGAGGCCGAATTGCGGGCGTATCTCGACGTCGGCGACGAAGGCACCGCGCGGCATCTCTCGATGCGCGTCGGGCGTGTCGCCGAAAGCTGGTCGCACAATGCGCTGGCGGTCGGGCTCGCGCAGGGCTTCCTCGAGCCGCTCGAGGCGACCGCGCTGCACATCGTCATCGCCACGGTCGAGGCATTCCTCGACGCGGTCGACGCAGACGGCTTCACCCCCGAGGCGCGGGCCCCCTTCAACGCGCGCATCGCCGCGCGCTACGACGGCGTTCGCGACTATATCGTCGCGCATTATCGTCTCAACCAGCGTCAGGTGGACCCGCACGGCTATTGGGCGGCGGCGCGCGCGATCGAGCCGTCCGACACGCTCAAGTGCGTGATGTCGGCCTGGTTCACCGGCGCCGATCTCGCCGTTGAGGTCGAACAGCGCGACATCGCACGCTATTACAACGCGATCAGCTGGCACTGCCTCTTCGCGGGCTACGGCACCTTTCCAGAGGACGCCCGGCTTGTTCCCCCCGGCCCCGATATTGAGCGGATCGACATGGCCAAGATCGACGACTTCCTGCGCCGCTGCGCACTCAATTTCCGCCCCCATACCGACCACCTCCCCCGGTAATCTGTTGAGAGACCTGTCATGAAACGCCTCCCCCTCGCGCTGCTGCTCGCGACCGTCGCGCTGCCGCTCACCACCGTCGTCGCGCACGCCCAGAGCGCTGCCCCCGCGCCGACCCTCACTCCGGCAAAAGACGGCGTCGAAGTCACCGCGGGCGCGCTGAAGATGCGGCTGATCGCGCTCGGCGACGATCTCGTCCGCGTCCGCATCGCGCGTGGCGGCGTCTATCCCGAGGACGCCAGCTGGGCGGTCCTCCCCGCGGAGCGCAAGACCCGCGTGGCGGTCACGCCAACCGCGGACGGCTTCACCACCGACAAGCTTCGCGTGCGGATCGGCGCTGGGGGCGCGGTGACGTTCGAGACGCTCGACGGCAAGATCATCTCCGCCGATGCGGCGCCAGCGACCGTCGACGGCAAGGCCTTCACGCTGACCAAGAGGCTGCCGATCACCGAGCATTTCTACGGCCTCGGCGACAAGACCGGCGGGCTCGACCGCCGCGGCAAGGCGTTCGTCGACTGGAACACCGACGCGTTCGGCTTTTCGAGCTCGGACGATCCGATCTACAAGTCGATCCCGTTCTTCGCCGCGACCGGTGGTGCGGGCGGCAGCTATGGTATCCTGCTCGACAACACCTACCGCACCTGGTTCGATTTCGGCCACAAGGATGCCGAGACGCTCGCGTTCGGCGGCCCCGACGGCCCGATCGACTATTATTTTCTCGCCGGGCCGACGCTTGCCGACGTGACGCGGCGCTATGCCGGGCTCACTGGCCGCGCGCCGCTCGCGCCGAAATGGGCGCTCGGCTATCAGCAGTCGCGCTACAGCTACATGTCCGCCGACGAGGTGCGCGAGATCGCGCGACACCTGCGCGCCGACCGCGTGCCGACCGACGTGATCTGGCTCGACATCGACTATCAGGACCGCAACCGCCCCTTCACCACCAACCCCAAGACCTTCCCCGAGCTGCCCAAGCTCGTCGCCGACATGAAGGCCGAGGGGATCAAGCTGGTCGCGATCACCGATCTCCACATCGCCAAGGTCGATAGCGGCTATGCGCCCTATGCCAGCGGCAAGGCGGCCGACGCCTTCGTCAAGAATCCCGACGGCAGCGACTATGTCGCGCCGGTCTGGCCCGGACCGTCGGTCTTCCCCGACTTTACCCAAACCACATCGCGCAAGTGGTGGGGCACACTCTACAAGGGCTTTCTCGACGACGGTATCGCGGGCTTCTGGAACGACATGAACGAACCGGCGATCTTCAACACGCCGACCAAGACGATGCCGCTCGACACACGGCACCGCATCGCCAGCGACGATTTCGCCGGCCGCACCGGCGATCATCGCGAGATCCACAACGTCTACGGCATGCAGAACACGCGCGCGACCTATGACGGCCTGCTCGCGCTGCGCCCCAATGAGCGCCCATTCGTGATGACGCGCGCTAGCTATGCCGGTGGGCAGCGCTATTCGGTTACCTGGACCGGCGACAACAGCGCGACCTGGGACCATCTGAAACTCTCGGTCCACCAGATCATCAACCTCGGCCTGTCAGGCTTCGCCTACAGCGCCGCCGACGTCAGCGGCTTTGCCGGTGGTCCGAGCCCCGATTTGCTGACCCGCTGGTTCGAGATCGGCGCGTTCACCCCCGTCTTCCGCGATCACTCGGCAACCGGCACGCCGCGGGTCGAGCCGTGGGTCGACGGCCCCGATCATCTCGCGATCCGCCGCCGCTTCGTCGAGGAGCGCTATCGTCTCATGCCGTATTTCTATGCGCTGGCGGACCAGAACAGCCGGCTGGGCGATCCGATCATGCGCCCCGTCTTCTACGATTACCCAAGCGCGGCGAACATGGGCTGCGATCAGTCGATGGCGTTCACGCTCGGCAAGGCGCTGCTCATTGCACCGCCGCCAAGCCCCGAATCACCGCAGCGCTACGACGTCTGCCTCCCCGCTGGCGGCTGGTATGATTATTGGACGGGCCAGCGCGCTGGCACGCCCGAGCCGACCACCGCCGGCCCGATCCAGTCGGCGACGCAAGCTGTGCCCACCGAACATGCCAAGGGCGACCGCGTCAGCGAAACCCCGCGGCTCGATCGCCTGCCGGTGTTCGTCCGCGCGGGCACGATCCTTCCGCGCCAGCCGCTCGTCCAGAGCACCGCGCAGACCCCGTCGGGGCCGCTGATGCTCGATCTCTATCCGGGCGAGGATTGCGTCGGCACTCTCTACGAGGATGACGGCACCACGCTCGCCTATCAGCGCCGCGGCTATTTGCGCCAGACCGTCCGTTGCAGCGCGACCGCGAACGGGCTGACGATCGCGTTCGACGCGCGCGAGGGCAGCTTCACCCCGTGGTGGAAGCAGATCGCCGTTACGGTACATGGCTGGACCGGCGTCGCCAAAGTGTCGCAGAATGGCAAGCCGATCGCCGGGCAGTTGGACGGCGCTGCGGGAACGCTGGCCTTCACCGTCGCCGCGCCGGTGCGGGCGACACAGATCGCGCTGACGCGCTGATCGGGCGTACCAAGCCGGGCGCGGCGACGCGCTCGGTTCGGTCCTGTAGCCGTCACCGTCTCCAAACGCCGACGCCAACGAGGCCTTGCGCTTTGCCTTCTGTTGTCTGACTATAAGCACGAGGGGTTCGCGTCGATTTCGCATCGACCGCCCCGCGTCACTAGACTCCTGGAAGGGATTGCCATGCCTCGGAATTTTGCGCTCGCGGCGCTTGCGCTCGGCTTTGCCGCGCCCACGGCGGCGACTGCCGCAAGTGCGGATCGCGCGCCCTTTGGAACGCTTGCCGACGGCAGCCCGGTCGAGGTGGTTACCCTGACCAATAGCCACGGGATGCGCGCGCGAATCCTGAGCTATGGCGCGATCCTGCAGGGGGTCGATGTTCCCGACCGCGACGGCAAGCTCGCCGACGTGACGCTCGGCTATGCCGATATGCAGGGCTATCTTGCCGCGCCCAACTATTTCGGCGCGACGGTCGGGCGCTATGCCAACCGGATCAAGGCGGGGCGTTTCACGCTCGACGGCAAAGGCTATACGCTTGCGCTCAACAACAAGACCAACGCGCTGCATGGCGGCGTGAAGGGGTTCGACAAGCGTCCATGGCGGATCGTCGAAGTCGCGAGCGGCGCCACCCCGCACGTGACGCTCGCTTATACCAGCGCCGATGGCGAGGAAGGCTATCCCGGCGAGCTTCAGGTCACTGCGACCTATTCGCTCAACGACGCCAACGAACTCACGGTCGATTATCGCGCGACGACGAACAAGCCGACCGTCGTCAACATCACCAATCACAGCTTCTTCAATCTCGGCGGCGAAGCGGCGCAGCGGTCGATCTACGACGCGGTGCTGACGATCCCCGCCGATGCCACGACCCCGGTCGATGCCACGCTGATCCCGACGGGCAGCTTTCGCCCAGTCGCCGGGACGCCGTTCGACTTCCGCAAGCCGATGGTGATCGGCAGCCGGATCCGCGACGCGCGCGATCCGCAGATTGTCTTTGGCCAGGGCTATGATGAGAATTACGTGCTCGCCCGCACCGTCAGCGCGACGCCGCGGCTTGCGGCGCGCGTCTCCGATCCGGTGAGCGGGCGCACGATGGAAGTCCTGTCGAACCAGCCGGGCGTCCAACTCTATACCGGCAACTTCCTCGACGGAACCGCGGTTGGCAAGTCGGGCCATGCCTATCGCCAGGGCGACGGCATCGCGCTCGAGCCGCAGGTGTTTCCAGATACGCCCAATCAGCCGACTTTGGGGTCGGCGCGGCTCGACCCGGGGCAGACCTATCGTAACGTGATCGTCTACCGCTTCTCGGTCGCGCCGCGCTAACGTTCGGGATCGGTCGCCGCCGCGCAACGCGTCAGCAGCCAGGCGGCGAGCGCACCATAGACCAGTGCCTCAGCCGCCAGCGCGACGGCATCGCCCGCAACGTCGCTCAGTCGCGCCCCCATCTGGTTGAGCGGCACGAAGATATGCACTGCGAGCGTCGAGGGCACGAGATGCGCCAGCGCCGCCAGCCAGGCGGGCATCTGGTCGAGCGGCCAGGCCGAACCGGTCAGGAAAAAGAGCGGCACCGACGTTGGCACCAGCACCGCCATCGCGCGCTCCGAGCGATCGAACAGCCCGCCGAGGAACAGCCCGAGCGCCGCCACCGCTGCGGCGAAGAGCGGCACCGTCAGCAGCAAGGCGGGAATGTTGCCGCCGCGCGGCACGTCCTGCAGCCAGAAGATGAAGCCGAAATAGAAGAAGGCGGCGAACACGCCGAGCAGTGTCATCGCCGCCCAGGCCCCGAAAAATGCCGCGCGGCGCATCGGCGGGGCACCATGCTCCCGCCGTCCAGCGACGAAGGTCGCGACGCCGAACAGCAGCGTCTGCTGGAGGATCACGCTCGCCACCGCGGGAAAGACATAGTCCTTATAGCCGGCGCTGGTGTTGAACAGCGGCTCCTGGATAACGCGGACCGGGGTGCGCAGACCCAGGGCGCGCGCCGCGCTTCCAAGCCGACGCTCGGCCGCACCGGCGAGCGCCGCGCTCACCGCCTCGCCGATCGCGCTCGCGCGCAGCAGATACGCCGCCTTGACCCACACGCCGACCCCGCCGCCGGGCGCACCGGTCAACAGCGACCGCGTCACGCCGCGCGACAGCAGGATGATCCCGTCCGCCTCGCCCGCGCGCATCCGCGCGGTCGCGCTGGGCATGTCGGCGACGGTATCGACGATCCGCACCCCGCGCGTCGCCGCGAGATCGCGCAGCACGTCGCGCGTCAGCCCGCTATCCTCCTGGTCGACGACGAGCACGGGAACGCGTTGCGCCGCTTCGTGCGCATACGGCGCGGGATAGTAAAAGGCGTAGAGCACGACCGCGAGCAGCATCGTGCTGACCAGCGTGCGCGACGTCAGCACCGCACGCCAGGTTTCCTCGAACCCTGCGCGAAAGCTCATGCCGCGCTCCGGGCGCTGCGCGCGATCAGCAGGACCGCAATCCCTCCGGCAAGGCCGACATAGGCGGTCAGCGTCAGCATCGGCCCACCCGCGGAGGACGCGGCATCGCCGACGAACTGCCCCATCTGCAGCGCGAGATAATGCGTCAACGGCAGGATCGCGCTGACGACACGGGCAAAGCCGCTGCCGCCGTCGAGCGGCAAGGTCGCGCCCGAGAAAGCGAGCGCCGAGCCGGCATAGACGGCGCTTGCCGAAAGTCCGGTCGCGGTCTCGCGCGTCACCGCGACGAGCAACACCGAAATGCCCGCGGTGCCGAGATAGAAGAGCGACTGCCCCGCGACGATCAGCGCGATGCTACCCTCGACCCGCCATCCGCGCGCAAGCGTCAGATAGAGCAGCCAGACCACGCCCCACAGGCTCATCGCTGCGACATAGGGCAGCATCTTGCCGAGCAGTGCCGGCGCAACCCCGCCGCTCGCGTACGCCCAGGCGGCGAGCGATTTGTCGCGGAGCTCGCGGCCGAGCGCCATCACCGTCACGCAGGCGGTCAGCAGGTGCAGCACCGCCGGGTTGATGAGCGACAGCAGATACCATTCGAAACTCGTCGCAGCGTTGTAGAGCGCGGTGACCTGGACGGTGAGCGGCGTCACCCGGATCACCGGCAGCGCGTGGGCGCTCAACTGCGCGGCGACGAGATCCGCGCTTTCCGCTGTTACGGCACTCGTGATGCCGCGCACCGCTTGCGATCCGGTCGACAGGAAGCTCGCCTGATAGCGGATGTGGATCGCCGGCGCGGTGCCACGCGCAAGCCCACGCCCGACGCCGCGCGGGATCTCGACGATCGCCCAGGCCTGCTCGCGCCGGACCAGTGTCAGCGCGTCCGGCAGATCCCCCCCGACCGAGACGATCCGCACCGCCGGCGAGGCATCCACCGCGCGCACCAGCGCCCGGCTCGCGCTGGTCGCGTCATGATCGACCACCGCGATCGGCAGGTCGCGCGCGACGCCTCCAAAGAGCATCGCCCCCATCGCGAACAGCAGGGCGGCGGGCATCAGCGTCAGCATCGCCAGGTCCCAGCGGCACCCGCGCAGATGCGCCAACTCCGCCGACAGCGCGCGGGCAAACGCGCTCCCGAACGCGCTCATTGCGGCCAGTCGAACAACACGCTCATGCCGGGCCGCAGGTTGGCGAGCGTGCCGACGGGACGCAGCCGCACCTCGAACGAGCGCACGTCATAGCCCGAAGATTGCCGCGTCGCGCGCCACGTCGCGAAATCGGCGCGTGGTGCGATCCTGTAGATGCGGAATGTCGCGGTCGTCCCGAGGGCGGGGACCTTGCCGCTCAGCATCTTGCCCATGGCGATGCCGCGATACTGGTCTTCCCGCACCGTCATCGACACCCAGGGATGCGCGACGTCGATCACCTGATAGGCGGGAACGATCGGGCTGACCACTTCACCCGGCTGGACGAGCTTGCGCGAAACCTCGCCCGCGATCGGCGAGACCAGCCGCGTTTCTCCGCCAAGCGCGGTCGCCGTATTGAGCGCGGCGCGGGCGATATCGACCTGTGCCGCAGCGACCGCCTTGTTCTGCGGCCGCGCGCCCGCCAGCGTCTTGAGATATTGCTGGCGTGCGGCCTCGGCCTGGCGCGCGCTGCTTTCGCGAGCGGCGACGGCTTCGTCGCGCCGCTGCGCCGCGATCACGCCCTCGGCATAGAGCGTCTCGGACCGGCGGCTGGTGACCTGCGCCAGATTGGCCACCGATTGCGCCGCCAGCCAGACCGCCTTGACGCTCGCGACGTCTTCAGCGCGCGCGCCCTGCTCGGTCTCCGACTGCACCGCCTGCGCGCTTTGCAACGCGCCCTTGGCCTGCGCCTGCCCGCCGGCAATCTCGGGGCTCGACAGCTCGGCGAGCACCTGCCCGGCGCGGACATGAGCGCCCTCGTCGACGAACAGTCGATCGACGCGCGCCAGCGCCTTGGTCGCGACATTGACCTCGTCGGCATCGACCATTCCCTGCAACTGCTCGGGCGCGGGCCGACTGGCGAGCCACAGGCCGATCGCGAGCAGGATCGCGACCAGGATCAACGCGGCGTAGAACAGCGGCCGGAGGTTGCGTTTGCTACGCGGACTGTCGGTCATGGCGTCACTGGCCCCAGGCGGTGGTCGGCGCGCGCGAGATAGCCGCCGAAACTGTCGAGCTGGTGGCTGGCAACGAGCAGCCCCGCCAGCGCGAGATCATATTCATACGCCGCCGCGATCCGCTGGGTACGGACGGTTGCGATCGCCGCTTGGGCATCGATGACAGCCGCCGACGTCGCCTCGCCCTCGCGGAACGACAGCGCCTGGACGCGCAGATTCTCCTCCGCAGCCGCAACGCTGCTGTCGAGCGAGAGGAAGGTGCGTCGCGCGGTCTCGGTCAGATCATAAGCGCGGATCGTCTGCGTCGCGATCGTCTTGCGGATCTCGGCCGCGCTGTCGGCGGCGGCGCGCTCGCGTTCATGCGCCGCGTCGAGCGTCTTTCGGCGGTCGACGTTCGACAGCAAGGTCATCCGCACCGCGACACCTGCAATCCAGTCGGGCTCGGTCGGCAGCGCGTCGTTGCGGTTAAAATTATACTCGCCGAACGCGAACGCCTGCGGGCGATAGCGCGAGCGCGCCAGGTCAACCCCCGCCGCCGCGACCGCGCGCGCCGCGTCGGCGCCGCGCGCCTGCGGATGATCGGTCGCGGCGAGAAACTCGGCCTTGGGCGGCAGCGGCTGCGCGTTGACGAACAAGGCCGTGGTCGGCTGCACCCCGCCCTCGGCATCGAACAACCGCGCGAGCGTATCGCGCGCAGTCGTCGCTTCGAGATCGGCGCGCAGATAGGCACGGTCGGCGGCATCGCGCGCTACCTGGATTTCGAGCACGCGGGCGTGCGACAGGACGCCTTGCTGCTCCAGCTTGCGCGCGTCGGAAAGGTGGCGGTCGAAACCTTCGCGCGTCGCACGCGTCGAGGCGGCGAGCTGTTCGGCGACTTGCTGCCCAAAATAGGTGCGTACCAGATTGAGCTGCGACAGATCGCGCCCCTGCGCCTGCGTTGCCTCGGCGATGGCAACCCCGGCCTGGGCGCCGCGCTGGATCGCGGGGATCGCGCCGCCGGTGTAGAGCGGCAGCGCGGCGGTCACCGTCGGGCGAAAGGCCGAATCGCGCGTCTGGAAGCGGAGCGTATCGGGAATTGCCGACAAAAGCCCGGGCAGCGCCGCGCCGACGCGCTGTGTCACCTGGGTGACGATCTCCTGAAAGCCCGGCGGGAATTGCCCGGGCAAACCGGCAAGGAAATCGCTCGTCACGCCCGTCAGATCGTTCTTCGTCCCCGAAAGGTCGATCGCCAGCGTCTTCTGATATTCGACGAAACTCGCCGAGGCCGACACGACTGGCCGCCGCAATGCCTTGAGCGCATCGGCCGTCGCCTGTGCCGCGCGCACCTCATGATCCGCCGCGCTCAGCGCGCGCGAGCCCTTGCCCAGCGCCTGCGATGCCGCCTCGAAGCTCATCGCCACAGGCGCGGCGTCCTGCGCCGCAGCCGGCAGCGCGAGGAGCAAACTCACGCCTGCCGCACCGAAGGAAAGCAAATGGGCCATGCGGCAGCAATGCATCGACTTCGGCCTTGCGTGCAAGCCGCAGCGTAGTTGATCCTCACGCTGCGGCCCGCGCGAATCCGCGCTTAGGAATACGCCTCCGTCGACGCGATCGCATCGAGCGCCGCGACCGCCGTCTCGGGCAAGTCAATTTCGGCGGCTGCGAGGTTTTGCGCGAGATGCACGCGTGATGAGGTGCCCGGGATCAACAGAATGTTCGGCGATCGCTGCAGCAGCCAGGCCAGCGCAACCTGCATCGCCGTCGCACCCAATTCGTGCGCCACGCTGTCGAGCGCGCTCGACTGAAGCGGCGAGAAACCGCCCAGCGGAAAGAAGGGAACATAGGCGATCCCGTCCGCCGCCAGCGCGTCGATCAGCGCATCGTCCTCGCGGTGCGCGAGATTGTACTGGTTCTGGACGCAGACGATCTCGGCGATCCGCCGGCCCTCGGCAATCTGGGTCGCCGTCGCATTGCTGAGCCCGATATGGCGCACCAGCCCCTGCCGCTGCAGCTCGGCCAACACGGTGAGCGGCGCCTCGAGCGACCCTTCTGCCGGGCCATGCCCATCGCCTAGCATCAGGCGCAGATTGACCACGTCGAGCCTTTCGACCCCGAGGTTGCGCAGATTGTCGTGGACCGCCCGCGTCAGGTCGGCCTCGGAAAAGGCCGGGTTCCACGACGCATCGGCACCACGCCGTGCCCCGATCTTGGTGACGAGGGTCAGATCGTCGCGATAGGGGGCCAGCGCCTCGCGGATCAGCTGATTGGTGATGTGCGGGCCGTAGAAATCGCTCGTGTCGATATGATCGACCCCCGCCTCGGCGGCGGCGCGTACTACCGCGATCGCCGCGTCGCGATCCTTGGGCGGGCCGAATACGCCCGTCCCCGCCAGTTGCATCGCGCCATACCCCAACCGCTTCACCCGGCGCTCGCCCAGGCGATACGTCCCGGCCTTGTCGATACTCGTCATGCTGCGCTCCTCGCTCGATGGTGGCCAGCATGTAGCGCCCGCGCTGCTGTATGATTAGACGAGACAATCGGCACGCCCCGTGCGAAACCGCGCACAGTGGCCAGCCTGGAAGATCTTTCCGCTTTTCTCGCCGTGGCGCGCGCCGGCGGGTTTCGCGATGCTGCTCGCAGCGGCGGCGGCAGCGCCTCGGGGCTGAGCGAGGCGGTGCGGCGGGTCGAGGCGAGTCTCGGCGTGCGTTTGCTCCATCGCACGACGCGCAGCGTTCTCCCGACCGAGGCGGGCGCGCAACTCATCAGCCGCCTCACGCCGGCGCTCGCCGAAATCGAGGCCGCGCTCGATATCGTCAACGGTTTTCGTGATTCGCCGACGGGAACGCTGCGGCTCAATGTGCCGATCAGTGCCTCGCGGCTGTTCCTGCCCGCGATCGTGCCGCGCTTCCTCGCCGCCTATCCCGACATCCGGCTCGAGATCACTGCCGAGGACGGGTTCGTCGATATCGTCGAGGCGGGCTACGATGCGGGCATCCGCTATGACGAGCGGCTCGAGCAGGACATGATCGCGGTGCCGATCGGCCCGCGCGAACAGCGCTTTGCCGCCGCCGCCGCCCCCGCCTATCTCGCGCAGCACGGCGTTCCCGGCCACCCTCGCGATCTGCTGGACCATGCGTGTCTGGGCGGCCGCCCGACGGGCGGACGGGTGGGCCCATGGGAATTCGAGCGCGCCGGCGAAATCGTGCTGGTCGAGCCGAGCGGACCGCTCACCGTCGTCCATGCCGGAACCGATCTTGCGGTCGCGACGGCGATCGCCGGGACCGGGATCATCTTCCTGTTCGAAGACTGGCTGCGGCCGCATTTCGAAAGCGGTGCGTTGGTCCCGGTGCTGGAGGACTGGTGGCAAGCCTTTCGCGGGCCGTTCCTATACTATTCGGGTCGCCGCAATCCGCCCGCACCGCTGCGCGCCTTCATCGATTTTACGCGAAAACTCGCGGCGCCCTGATCAGGCCAGTTCAAGCGTCTTGCCGGTCAAGCGCGCAAAGGCGTGGTCATCGAGCGGTTCGCGAAACTGGCACCCCGCTTCATAGTCATCGGCCCAAATGATCGTCGCGATGATCTGCCCGATCTTGGGCAAGGTCAGCCAGATCATGGAGCCCTTGGTCATCGGCGAATAGGTGTGGATCTTGGCGCCGTGCAGCGAGATGTCGGTCACCTTGCACAAGGCGCGATCGAGCCCACCGCGCCCCATCTTGGCGTCGAGCGAGATCGGCGAGCGCGGGCTGCGGCGGCGCTCGGTCCGGATGGCGGGTTCGAATTCGGCGGCGATCATCGGCAATTCCTCCCCGCGGCGGTCGCGAGACGGCAAATCTATGCCTCTATCGTTAAGGCGCGGTTAGCGATGCCGCGACCACCCGAATTTCCGGGCCCAACGCAGAACCGGCCCGCTCCCCAACGGGGAACGAGCCGGCTCGAGCACGGGGCGCCACGCCAGGGGGCGCCGACGTGAAAGCTTACTTCTTGCCGATCGACGACATCGCGCCGAAACGCTTGTTGAAGCGTGCGACCTGGCCGCCTGCGTCGAGCATCGTGCCGCGCCCGCCGGTCCATGCCGGATGCGCCAGCGGATCGATGTCGAGCGTCATAAGATCGCCTTCCTTGCCCCAGGTGGTGCGGGTCTGGAACTGCGTGCCGTCGGTCATCTGCACCGTGATGGTGTGATAATCGGGGTGAATGCCTTTTTTCACGTCTTGAACCTCCGAAAGGCCGCTGGTTACCGACCAGCAGCGAAGTCGCGGCCCTTAGCAGGAGGGGACGGCGTTTGCAAACTCAACCGCGCCGCAATCCCCACCAGCGCCGGAGCGCGATCAACGACCAGATCGCCTCGACCCCGCCGAACGGCCAAGCGCCTTGAAGAAAACCATAGGTCGAGCCGAGCACGCACGCCCCGGCAAAGCCGAGCACCCACCAAGGCGAGCGCTGCTCAAAGGCATAGCAGACGAGCATCGCCGACACGGCCAACAGACCGAACCAGGTCAGCGCGTCCATTACGCCTTTGGCGGATCGGCGATCATCGCGGTGAAATTGGCTTCCGCGGCGAGGTGTCCGTCGATCGTCGCCCGGCCTGCGAACTTGCAGACGCTCGAGCGCTTCTGGACGAACTCGACCTCGAGCTTGAGCAGAACGCCTGGTTCGACCGGCTTGCGGAACTTCGCGCCGTCGATCGCCATGAAATAGACGAGCTTGCCCGAGCCCGCGAGCCCGAGCGATTCGACCGCGAGGATCCCGGCGGCCTGCGCCATCGCCTCGACGATCAGCACGCCAGGCATGATCGGACGGCCAGGGAAATGGCCCTGGAAGAACTGCTCGTTCATCGTCACCGCCTTGATGGCCGTGATCGACCGGTCGAGGATCAGGTCCTCGACACGATCGACCAGCAGCATCGGGTAGCGATGCGGGAGCGCCGCCATGACCCGCCCGATATCGAGCGGGCCAAGCGAACCCCGGACGTCACCTTCGCTCATCGCGCTGGCGCTCAGCGGCCCGACGGCGTCTTGGCGCCGGCAGCCGGTGCCGCACCGGCGGGGGCGCCACCAGCCTGCTGCGCCTGTGCGCGACGCACGGCCGAGAGATAGACGAGCTGCTGGAACTGCTGCTGCAGCTGCACCGTCTGCTGGCTCGGCTGCCAGTTGGCGGGCGGCGTGATCGAGACGGTCGGCGACGCAGCGTCGAGCGCTGCCTTGATCTCGTCGGTCATGTCGACCGCCGGTGCGCTGTACTGAACCGAATTGGCCGACAGCAGTAGGCTGATCTTCTTGGTATCGACAACGGTCTTCACCGCAGCCGAATACTTTTGCGAGATCTGCTCGATCGCATAGGCCTGCGCGCGCGTTGCAGGTGCGCTAAGGCGTGCCGACTCGGCCTGTGCAGCCTTCTGGGCGGCTTCCATCTTGGCAAGGATCGGGCTGCGGGCGGTCTGCGCTGCGGCGATTTCCTCGTCCGACAGGCGCTTGTCCTTGTTGGTGTCGAGCGGCGCGCCGAGCGTCGCCATCTCGGTCTGCAGCGCCGCCTGACGTGCGCTCGCCTGGTCGAGCTGCGCCTTGTAGGTCGTGCTGATCGACTGGTTGGCAGCGTCGAGCGCCTTGGCGGTGAGGATCACCGTCTCGGGATCCGAAATCGCCACGCCGTTGGCCTGCGCCTGGGCAGAATTCGCCATCGCGAGCGCCGGCAGAATCGCCGCGCAACCCAGCATGAGCTTCTGGTACGTCTTCATCAGAACTGTGTCCCTACGTTGAAAGTAACGAGTTTCGAATCGTCGCTCTTATCCTTGAGCAACGCATAAGCAAGATCGATCCGGAGCGGGCCGAAGGGCGAGTTCCAGTTGACGCCCGCACCGACCGAAATACGTGGCCGCGGCGAATCGCCCCCGAACGTTTCCTTGAACGGCGCGGTCGAACTGGTCGAGGCCGTGTTGACCGACGTGCCCGTGCAGGCGCCGCCGATCGTCGAGGAATAACCGACCGCGCAGGTCGTTGCCGAGCCCGCATTGATCGCATCGGTCGTCGGAACGACGTAGAGCGGGTTGCCGTTCGACGCGAAATTCTGCGTGATCAGCGGCAGATAGGTCACGCGCCCGGTGACGGGATCGATCTGCGTCGGGAACTGGCTGCCCTGCAGCACCGGCGAGGTGATGCCGAACAGCGCACCCGCCTGGACGTAGATCGACGGCCGCAGACCGAGCTCGCGCGCGCCTGCCCCGAGCGGAATCTCGAGCTCGAGCTTGCCGAGATAATAGGCCCGACCACCGAGCGCATCGTCGGCGAGCAACTGCGTCCGGTCGGTGACGAGCGTCTGGTTGCCCGCCGAATCAGTCGTGTAGCTCTGGCGCTGGACGCGTGGTCCGACGCCGCGAATGTCGAAGCCGCGGAAATCGGGCTCGCCGAGATAGAAGCGATCGGTGATGCGGACCCGATCGATCCCGTCGCCACGGCTCTTCTCGAGCGACTTGATATAGCCGCCTTCAAGATTGGCCGAGGCGATGAAGCCGCTGCCGATGTTGAAGAACTTCGAGCCTTCGAACTTGGTGCGGATGTACTTCACATCGCCGCCGAGCCCGGCAAAATCCTGGCTGAAGATGAAGCGATGCCCGGCGGTCGGCCGCAGCCGGCTGTTGAGGCTGTCATAGATCAGCGAATAGCCGACCGACGACGTCCAGCGATTGCCGATCGCGTCGCACAGATAGCGGCCCGCCTGGAGCGGGTCGCACGCGTCGGCGGAGGAGTTGCCGCGGACGCCGTCGAAATTGCTGTCGGTGTAATAGGTCGACTTGTCCAACCCGACCTGGTCGTACGACAGGCCGTAGCGGCCGGCGAGCTGCCAATATTCGGTCAGCGGTACGCCCGAACGGATCTGGAAGCCGGTCGAGACCTGCGTGTAGGTCGTCTGCCGCTGGTTATCGACCGTGTAGTTGAACGCATTGTAATCGCGCCGGAAGATGTCGCCGCCGATCGCGATGTTCTTGTTGAACAGATACGGCTCGGTGAAGCCGAGTTCGACCGACTTCGAATAGGTCGAGTAATTGACGCTTGCGCGCAATTCCTGGCCCTTGCCGCGGAAGTTGCGCTGGCGGATCGACGCCTGGATAATGAAGCGCTCGAGGCTCGAATAGCCCGCCGACAGCGACAGCTCGCCGGTCGACTTTTCTTCGAGGTTCGCGGTCAGCACGACGCGGTCGGGCGCCGATCCCTGCGTCTGCTTGATCTCGAACTTGTCCTGGAAATAGCCAAGCGAGTTGATGCGGTCCTGCGAGCGCTTGACCTGGAAGCTGTTGAACGCGTCGCCTTCCGACAGACGGATCTCGCGACGGATCACCTTGTCCTGCGTCTGGGTATTGCCGTTGATGTCGATCCGCTCGACATAGGTACGCTTGGCTTCGGCGATGTGGAAGTTGATCCCCATCGTCAGCGTGTCCTTGTCACGCTGGAAGTCGGGGTTCACCTCGGTAAAGGCGTAGCCGAACAGGCCGGCCGCCTCGCTTAGCGAATCGACCGATGTCTCGACCTTCTTGGCGTTGTACCAGTCGCCCTTGTTGATCCCGAGATTGGCGGCGAGCTTCTTGTTGTCGAAGTCGCGGATATCGCTGTCGACCGTCACGTCGCCGAACTTGTAGCGCTTCCCCTCCTCCACCACGTAGGTGATGATGAAGTCCTTCTTGTCGGGCGTCAGCTCGGCGACCGCGGAGGTCACCTTGAAGTCGGCATAGCCCTCGGTCAGGTAGAATTGCCGCAGCTTCTGCTGGTCGTACGCCAGGCGATCCTGATCGTAGCTGGTGTTCGAGCTGAGCAGCGTGGTCAGACGCGCCTGCTTGGTCGCCATCTGCTCGCGCAGTTTGCTGTCGGAATAGACCTCGTTGCCGAGGATGTTGATCTGGCGGACCTTCGACTTCGGCCCTTCGGAGACCTCGAAGATCACATCGACGCGGTTCTGGTCGAGGCTGACCATCTTCGGCTCGACGACTGCTGCGAAGCGGCCCTGGCGGCGGTACAATTCGACGATCCGCGCGACGTCCTGACGGACTGCGGTGCGCGTGAAGATCTGGCGGGGGGCGAGTTTCACCTCCTTCTTGATCTTGTCTTCCTTGAGGCGCTTGTTGCCCTCGAAGATGACGCGGTTGATCACCGGGTTCTCGCGCACGCGCAGCACCAGCTCACCGGTGTCGGCGCCGGCGATGATCACGTCGGCGAACAGCTCGCTCGCATAGAGATCCTTGATCGCCTGATCGAGCGTCTCGTTGGTGAACGCCTGGCCGGTACGCAGCTTGGTATAGGACAGCACCGTCTCGGGCTCGAGCCGCTGCGCACCCTCGACACGAATCGACTTGATCGCACGCGATACCGCCGGCGTAGCGGCCGCCACGGCCGGAGGCGTAGCCTGCGCGGCAGAAGCAACGGGCTGACCCGTCGTCTGCGCCGACGCCGCAAGCGGCACGCCCGTCAGCATCGTGCCGGCCAGCAACACGGCGGTGGCCCGTGCGCCGAAATTTGAAACCTTGATCGCTGTCACATCCCACCCCAAATCGGAGAAAATTCCGCGTGGCCGATAAATAGTCGGCCCGCCCTGCCTTACCTGCGTCAACCGATCAAGCCGGTCAGCGACTTCCACAGGCCGAAAGCGCCGAGATCATTGATCGTTACCATGACCATCAACGCCAAAATTGCCGCCAGCCCGCCGCGGAACGCCCATTCCTGGATCGCCGGAGTCACCGGCCTCCGCCGGATCGCCTCGATCGCGTAAAAGAACAGGTGGCCGCCATCGAGCAACGGGACTGGCAACAAATTGATGAATCCGAGATTAATCGACACGCCCGCGATCAGAAAGATCAGGTCGGGCCAGCCAAGCGCGAGTTGCTCGCCCGAGACCTTGGCGATCCTGAGCGGCCCGCCGAGCTCGTCGACCGAACGGCGCCCGGTAATGATCTGCCCCAGGCCATCGAGCGTGGTGCGCAGGATGTTGCCCGTCATCGCGACGCCGAAAGCGGGCGCCTCGAGCAGGCCGACCGGTCGTGCGATCGGCGCGGTCGGGCCGATCCCGAGCAAGCCCTTCTTGTATTCGTTGCCGAAGCGATCGCGCTCGGTCGCGGTGCCAAGCACCGCTTCACGCGTGCCCGCCGCCCCACCGCGCACATAATCGACCATCACATGCTCGCCGGGGCGCAGCATGGCGAATTGCGCGACATCGTTGAACGTCTCGATCGGGCGTCCGCCAAGCGCGGTGATGCGATCACCTGGCTGCAGGCCGATCGCCGCCGCCGCACTGCCGGGGCTGACCAGACCGACGACGGACGGCGTCCGGTCGACGCCAAAGGTCATCGCGAATCCCGAAAGAATGATGATCGCGACGAGGAAATTGGTGATCGGCCCCGCCGCGACGACGATCGCGCGCTGCCACACCGGGCGCGCCTGCAGCGTGCGCGCGCGCTCCTCGGCCGGCAGTTCGAGCCATGCCGGATCGGGCACGCTTGCCGCGTTCAGATCGCCCGCGAACTTCACATAGCCGCCGAGCGGCAGCGCACTGAACTTCCATCGCGTCCCGCGCCGGTCGGTCCAGCCAAACAGTTCATGGCCAAAGCCGATCGAAAAGGCATCGATCTTCACCCCGAAGATTCGCCCGGCGAGATAATGTCCCAATTCGTGCAGAAAAACGAGCGGCCCGATGACGAGCGCGAAAGCCAGGATGGTAAGCAACAGACCTGGGGAGTGGCTCAAACCGAGATATCCTTCACGTTCGCCCCTCTCGCAACCCCGCCGCGCGACCCGACATAGCCGCGCGCGACGTTGCGCGCTTCGGCATCGACCACCAGCACGTCTTCCAACGTCGCCGGCGCGGCCGGATCATAGCCGTCGAGCGTATCGGCGACGATTGCGGCAATTTCGAGGAAGCCGATCTCGCGGTCGAGAAAAGCCGCGACCGCGATCTCGTTGGCGGCGTTGAGAATCGCCGGGCGCGCGCCCCCTGCGTTGAGCGCGCCGCGCGTCAACTGCAGTGCCGGGAAGCGCACCGGATCGGGCGCGCAGAAATCGAGCCGACCGATCGCGACGAGATCGAGCGGCGTCATCGGCGTCGCCATCCGGTCAGGCCAGGCGAGGCATGACGCGATCGGCACGCGCATGTCCGGCGGGCCCATCTGCGCAAGCACCGAGCCATCGACATAATCGACCAGCGAATGGATCACCGACTGCGGATGGATCACGATCTCGATCGCGTCGTGCGGCACCGGGAAGAGCCGCGCCGCCTCGATAAGTTCGAGCCCCTTGTTGAACAAGGTCGCCGAATCGACAGAAATCTTCGCACCCATCGACCAGTTCGGGTGCGCGACCGCCTGTTCGGGCGTGACGCTGCGCATCTGCTCGATCGACCATTCGCGGAACGGGCCGCCGCTGCAGGTCAAGATGATCCGCCGGACGCGCTCGGGGCGCGCCGCGTCGAAGCATTGGAAGATCGCATTATGTTCGGAATCGGCGGGGAGCAGCGTCGCCCCCGAGCGCGCCGCCGCGGCAAGCACGACTTCGCCCGCCGACACCAAGGGCTCCTTATTGGCAAGGATCACCGTCTTGCCGCCCGCAATCGCCGCCATCACGGGCTCGAGCCCGGTGCAACCAACGATCGCGCCCATCGTGATGTCGGCGCCCATCGCGGCCGCCTCGATGATCGCAGCGCGCCCGCCTGCGCAGCCGATATTGGTTCCAGCGAGCGCCGCGCGCAGGTCGGTCAGGCAGCTCTCATCGGCGACCACGGCAAGCTTGGCATTGGTCCTGATTGCAGCCGCCGCGAGCCGCGCGACGTCGCAATTGGCGGTCAGCGCAAGCACCTCGAACCGATCGGGCTCGCGTTCGATCAGATCGAGCGTCGATGTGCCGATCGAGCCGGTCGCGCCGAGAATCGTAATCGTCTTCACCACCAATACACTTTCGGTAACAGGATCAACAGTGCCGCGACGGGGGCAACCGGCACCAGTCCGTCGAATCGATCGAGCACGCCGCCATGCCCTGGCAGCAGCGTACCGCTATCCTTGACGCCAGCCTGGCGCTTGAGCCAGCTTTCATAGAGATCGCCCGCCTGCGCCAACACCGCGAGCAGTGGCGTCGCGAGCGTCAGGCGGAGCGGCAGGCCGTAACGCGCATGCATCACCGCGGCGAAAAGGCTCGCCGCAGCAACGCCGCCGGCAAGTCCGGCCCAGGTCTTGTTCGGACTGATCGTG
This sequence comes from Sphingomonas sp. UYP23, assembly GCF_054059235.1. NCBI lineage: Bacteria > Pseudomonadati > Pseudomonadota > Alphaproteobacteria > Sphingomonadales > Sphingomonadaceae > Sphingomonas > Sphingomonas sp. UYP23. The sequence goes on along the minus strand of NZ_JBSSBX010000001.1, from coordinate 3,944,069 downwards.
GGCGCGAGCTTGGGTCCGCCGAAAAAGCGCCCGGCGGCGTACGCGCCGATGTCGCAGGCCCAGACGAGCGCCAGCGCCCAGAGCGTGAGCACCACGCCCTCGCGCTGATGCCGGATGAGCAGCAGCGCCATGATCGGCAGGCCGACATAGAGAATGCCGCGTGCGAGGCCGGGGAGTCGCGTAACGATCACGATGAAGAACGCCGCACCGACCAACAGCCCCAACGACAAGAACCCCGCCCCTGCCCCGATCACCGGCATCATGATCGCCAGCGGCACCGACAGCGCGTATTGCGCGAGCCGTTTGGTCTGCGGCGGCACGCCGTGCAGATCGGACCATTCGGCCATCATGAACAGGCCGAGCACGACGCACAGCAGCCAGAACGGGATCCCGCCGAGCACGACCCCGGCCAGCGCGACCGTTATCAGCACGGCGCCGGACAGGATCCTGAGCGTAAGATTCGACGGACCGGCCGCCTTGGGCGCAGCCGTCACAGGCCGCCGAACCGCCGCTGCCGCTGGCCGAAGGTCGCGATCGCACTGGCGAGTGTCTCGGCGTCGAATTCCGGCCAGAGCGTGTCGACGAACAGCAATTCGGCGTAAGCCGCCTGCCACAACAGGAAATTGGACAGCCGCACTTCGCCAGAGCTGCGGATCAGCAGATCGAGCGGCGGAAGGTCGCGCGTCTCGAGCTCGTCTTCGAACATCGCTGCATCGATCGTCGCGGGATCGAGCGTGCCCGCGCGCGCGCGCTCCGCCATGCGCCGCGCAACGTCGACGATCTCGGCCTGCGCGCCGTAATTGAGCGCGATCACCAGCATCGGGCCCGTGTTGACGGCAGTCCGCGCGATCGCGCCGTCGATCAGCTCGACCAGATCGGGCGTGAAGCGGCGATAGTCGCCGATGATGCGCAGGCGCACGTTATCGCGTACCATCTCATCGAGATCGCTTTTGATGAAGACGCGCAGCAGACCCATCAGGTCGCTGACCTCCTCTTCGGGACGCCGCCAGTTCTCGCTCGAAAAGGCGTAGAGGGTCAACGCTTCGATCCCCATCGCGCGCGCCGCGCGCGCGACGCGGCGCAACGCTTCGACCCCGGCGCGATGACCCGCGATCCGCGGCAGATGCCGCTTCTTGGCCCAGCGACCATTGCCGTCCATGATGATCGCAACATGGCGCGGCAAGACGCCCGCGACCGTCGCAGGATCTGCAGCACGGGCGGCAAAAGGCCTCACTTGCCCAGGATTTCCTTTTCCTTTGCGGATGCCGCGGCATCGATATCGGCGATCGTCTTGTCGGTCAGCTTCTGGACTTCGGTCTCGAGCTTCTTGCGATCGTCCTCGCCGAACAGGCCCTTCTTCTCATCGACCTTGAGCGAGTCCATGCCGTCGCGACGCACGTTGCGCGCGGCGATCCGCGCGTCCTCGGCGTACTTCCCGGCGAGCTTGGCGAGCTCCTTGCGGCGCTCCTCGGTCAGATCGGGGATCGGCAGGCGCAGCGTGGTGCCATCGACGATCGGGTTGAGGCCGAGCCCGGCCGAGCGAATCGCCTTGTCGCATGGGCCGACGTTCATCTTGTCCCACACCTGGACCGAGATCATCCGCGGCTCGGGCACCGAGACGGTCGCGACCTGGTTGAGCGGCATCTGCGCGCCATAGACCTCGACCGTTACCGGATCGAGCAACGATGTCGAAGCGCGGCCAGTGCGCAAGCCGCTGAGATCGCCTTTCAGCGATTCGACGCTGCCGGCCATGCGGCGTTCCAGATCAGCCTTGTCGTACGCGGCCATGATTATTCTCCTGCTGAATTCTGGACGACCGTCGAGACGCCTTCACCGCGCAGCACCGCGGCAAGATTGCCCGACTGCCGGATGTTGAAGACGACGATCGGAATATTGTTGTCACGGCACAAGGCGATCGCGCTCGCGTCCATCACCTTGAGATCCTGCGCGAGCACGGTGCCGTAGCTGACGATGTCGTAGCGTTTGGCAGTGGGAACGAGCTTCGGGTCGGCATCATAGACGCCGTCGACCGAAGTGCCCTTGAACAAGGCGTCGCACTTCATTTCGGCGGCGCGGAGGGCGGCGCCGCTGTCGGTGGTGAAGAACGGGCTGCCGACGCCGGCGGCGAAGATCACGATGCGACCCTTTTCGAGATGACGCTCGGCGCGGCGGCGGATGAAGGGCTCGCACACCGAGGCCATCGGGATCGCCGACTGCACGCGCGTCTCGACGCCGATCTGCTCGAGCGCGTTCTGCACCGCCAGCGCGTTCATCACCGTCGCGAGCATGCCCATGTAATCGCCCGTAGCGCGGTCCATGCCGCGCGCCGCGCCCGATATCCCCCGAAAGATGTTGCCGCCGCCCACGACGACGCAAAGTTCATAGCCCTGATGCTTCACATCGGCGATTTCGGCGGCGACGCGCGCGATCACGTCGGGGTCGATCGACAGACCGGCAGAGCCCATCAGGACTTCGCCAGACAATTTCAACAAGATGCGTTTGTGGGCGATCGTCACGGGAATCCAGACTGCAATGGGTTTGAACCGCCGGTGGGCGGTGCGGCGCGGACCTTATCGGCGACGCCGGGCGATTGGAAGCGCGGAAACCGTGCAGGACGCACGGGTGGGCGCGGATGGGCTCGGCTGAAGCGACAAGGTCGCCCCCCTCCAGGGGAGGGGATGAGGGTGGGACGGGCCTCGCAAAGACCAGCGCCCGATACTTCCCCACCGCGGCCCTTCCCATGACGGGGAGGGGCTTACCCACGACCTACCGTTTTCCGACACGACAAGGGCCGCACCATCCGGCGCGGCCCCTGCCTTTATTGCCTCGCCCTGAGGCGAAACCGAATCGCTTACGCGGCGGGCTGCTGCGGAACGCCCGAAGCGGCAGCGACTTCGGCTGCGAAGTCGCTCGACTCCTTCTCGATGCCTTCGCCGAGCTGGAAACGGACATAGTCCTTGAGCTCGATCGGCTTGCCGGCGGCCTTGGCAGCATTGGCGACGACGTCCGAGATCTTGGTCTTGCCGTCCATCACCAGCAGCTGGCTGACGAGCGCGTTTTCCTTGCAGTACTTAGCGATCGCACCATCGACCATCTTGGCGACGATTTCGGCAGGCTTGCCACTCTCCGACGCCTTCTCGGTCGCAATTGCGCGCTCGCGGGCGACGATCTCGGGGTCGAGGCCGTCCTCGTTGAGCGCTAGCGGGAAGGCGGCCGCAATGTGCATCGCGATCTGCTTGCCGAGCGGGAGGAGCACGTCCTCGCCAGCTTCGCTCTCGAGCGCGACGAGCACGCCGATCTTGCCGAGGCCGGGGGCCGCTGCGTTGTGGATGTACGGCACGATCGCGCCGGCGGTCACTTCGAGGCGCTTGGCGCGACGCAGGTTCTGGTTCTCGCCGATCGTCGCGATGTTGCTGGTCAGTGTCTCTTCGACGGTCTTCTCGCCGATCGAGGCCTTCTTGATCATCTCGATATCGTCGCCGAGCGCGAGCGCAACAGCAGTCACGTCACGGACGAAGGTCTGGAACTGGTCGTTCTTCGCGACGAAATCGGTCTCCGAATTGACTTCGACCGCAGCACCCGTGGTGCCGTTGACTTCGACGCCGATCAGGCCCTCTGCCGCGGTGCGGCTCGACTTCTTGGCAGCTGCCGCGAGGCCCTTGGCGCGCAGCCAGTCCATCGCCGCGGTCATGTCGCCAGCCGCTTCGGTCAGCGCCTTCTTGCAGTCCATCATGCCCGCGCCGCTCTTTTCGCGCAGGTCCTTAACCGCTGCTGCAGTGATCTCGGCCATGTGAAAATCCTCTTGTCTGTAGATACGAATATAGGCGGAGCGGGGCCGAAGCCCTACCCCGCCCATAGGTCAGTTCGGTGACGCTTACGCGTCGATCTGGCGCTCGGCCTCGGCGACCATTTCGGCCTGCAGAGCTGCGTCCGATGCCGGCGTGATTTCGGCGGCAGGAGCCTCCGGTGCCACGGTCAGCGCTTCCTCGGCGGGCGGCGCTTCCATCGAACCGATGTCCTGACGGCGCGACATCTGCTCGTTGCCACCGCGCGTCGCAGCGATCGCGATCGCTTCGCAATACAGGCGGATCGCACGGCTGGCGTCATCGTTCGCGGGAACCGGGAAGGCGATACCGTCGGGCGAGACGTTCGAATCGAGGATCGCGACGACGGGGATACCAAGCGTGTTGGCTTCCTTGATCGCCAGCTCTTCCTTGTTCGCGTCGATCACGAACATCACGTCGGGAATGCCACCCATGTCGCGGATGCCGCCGAGGCTGAGCTCGAGCTTGTCGCGCTCGCGCGTCAGCTGGAGGACTTCCTTCTTGGTCAGGCCGTGCGTGTCGCCCGAAAGCTGCTCTTCGAGCGTCTTGAGGCGCTTGATCGACCCCGAGATGGTCTTCCAGTTGGTGAGCATGCCGCCCAACCAGCGATGGTTGACGAAATGCTGGCCCGAACGACGCGCGGCGTCAGCGACGGGCTCCTGCGCCTGGCGCTTGGTGCCGACGAACAGGACCTTGCCGCCAGCAGCGGTCGATGCCGAGACGAATTCGAGCGCGCGCGCGAAGAGCGGAACGGTCTGCGACAGATCGAGGATGTGGACGCCGTTGCGGTCGCCAAAGATGTAAGGCTTCATCTTCGGGTTCCAGCGATGCGTCTGGTGGCCGAAGTGCGCGCCCGTTTCGAGCAATTGCTGCATGGAGACGACTGGTGCCGCCATAAGAGAGTTCCTTTCCGGTTGTGCCTCTGGGAAGCGAGTAATCCGTTGATCCAGGGTCAAACCCCGGACGGACACCGGCAATATGTGCTTCCCATGCGGTGTGAAGGCGGCCCCGTTAGCCGACCTTGCCCCAACAATCAACCCGGAACAGCGCTTGACATCAGGAACGTAAACAGAACATACCATGGTCGTGGGCGGAACGGGGAACCCGAACGCCGTAAGGATGTTGCGACTTTGTGACGCTTCACCGTGATAGACGGAGATGAACGATGGCTGTTGTCGGTTTCCTGGTTTTCGCAAGCGCGTTCGCGGCAAGCGGTGCGGTGTTCTGGTTTACGCTGGCTCCGGCGCTGCCGCGGATTGTCGCCTTGCTGCGCGACGGTGTCGACCCGATGGCGGTGCGCGCGCCAGTGTGGATCGTCAGCGAGCCCCGTCTTCGGGCGCGGATGCGGACGGTGTCGGCGGTAGCCCGCCCGAAGCTGCGCGCAGCCGCTTGATCCGCGCATAGGCGGCGATGCTGAATGGCACCGTCGCCAGGTATGCGGCGCACAGGAAGGTGAGCGTGTGCCACGGCGCGGAGATCAGCGCAGCGCCGAGCAACACGACGACAGCGATCGCTTCGAAGCGGATGTTTGTACGGAGCTTGAGCGACGACCAACTATAGGTCGCGACGCTCGACACCATCAGGATCGCCATCAACGCGACCCACGGCCCGACGATCAGCGGCGAGCGCCAGATATCGAGGCCAGTCCAGAACCACAAATAGAGCGGCAGCATCGCTAGTCCAGCGCCCACAGGGGCCGGCGAGCCGGTTAGGAAGCCGGCCGATTTATGCGGCTGTTCGGCGACGTCGATCCCGGCATTGAAGCGCGCCAATCGCAAAGCGCAGAACACCGCGAACACCAAAGCGACGAGCCAGCCGAAGCGCGGTACTTCCTTGAGCGACCAAAGATACAGGATCAGCGCCGGCGAAACGCCGAACGAGATCGCATCCGACAGCGAATCGAGCTCGGCGCCAAAGCGGCTCTCGCCGCGCACCATTCGCGCGATTCTGCCATCGATGCCGTCGAGGACGCTGGCGATCATCACCATCAGAACCGCGGTTTCCCACTGTTCGGCGATCGCGAATCGAATCCCGGTAAGCCCGGAACACAAGGCCAGTGCGGTAACGGCGTTGGGCGCGACCGCACGCAGCGGCAAGCCGCGCGCAGCGGTCCGGCGCAGGGGGTTGGTCATGCAGCGGCGCTCGACAGACCGCTCCGACCCGGACGGGAGCGGGCGCCTTGCCCCCTCGCCCGGCCGCGCTGGATTTGTCTAAGCTCGACCCCGACCTCGCACGCGTGTTTGCTGGCGCGGAGCCCCCCTTCGACAGGCTTAGCGCGAACAGTACCGCGAATAAGCGAGCCCGACGCGGCAGCTGATCGCGGCATCACTGCGCGATCCCGCTTGCAACCGTGCCGCCGACGCGCCCGAGAATCGTCTCGCCGGCAACACTGCGCTGGCCCAGCACGACCTGACAGGCGCAATCGTCGGGCAAGAAGACGTCCAGTCGGCTGCCAAAACGAATCAGCCCGATCCGCTGGCCCGCGGCGATCATGTCGCCCGGCTTGACGAACGGCACGATCCGCCGCGCGAGCAGCCCGGCGATCTGCGTGAAGCCGATCCGCCGACCATCGCGTCCTTCGACGACGATATGCTGGCGTTCATTATCCTCGCTCGCTTTGTCGAGCTCGGCGTTCACGAACTTGCCCGAAATATAGACGACCTGCTTGACAGTGCCCGCAATCGGCGTGCGGTTGATGTGCACGTCGAACACCGACATGAACACCGAGACGCGGATCAGCGGTGCATCGCCCAGCCCATTGGGCCCGGCGAGCTCGCGCGGAACAGGAACGCGCTGAATCATCGAGACGAGGCCATCTGCCGGAGAGATGATCAGCCCTTCGCCCACCGGGGTCACGCGGACCGGGTCGCGGAAGAACAAGGCGACCCACAGGGTCAGCCCGATCAGCGGCCAGGTCAGGATGGGCACGAAGATCCACGCCAGCAGGACAATAGCAGCGGCGATCGCAACATATTTGCGCCCCTCCGGGTGCAGATCGGGAACGCGCCATTTGACGGCTTCGGCGGGCGGGTTCGGCTTGTCGGATGATATCATGCGTCAAACTGTAGCCCACCCCCCTGCCGTCGACAATCGCGAACCCGAATAGCGTGCGCCGTCGCGCTCGGCGCGGGTTGATCACCGCGCGCCTTGCTCCTAGACGCTCCCCCAAACCTCCCTTCAAGAAAGAGCGGAAATGGCCAAGATCAAGGTAAAGACGCCCGTCGTGGAAATCGATGGCGACGAGATGACGCGGATCATCTGGCAGTGGATTCGCGAGCGCCTGATCCTCCCCTACCTCGATATCGATCTCGAATATTACGACCTCGGGATGATGAGCCGCGACGGCACCGACGACAAGATCACCGTCGACAGCGCGAAAGCGATCCAGAAATACGGCGTCGGCGTGAAGTGCGCGACGATCACCCCCGACGAGCAGCGCGTCGAGGAGTTCGGCCTCAAGAAGATGTGGAAGTCGCCCAACGGCACGATCCGCAACATCCTGGGCGGCACGATCTTCCGCGAGCCGATCGTGATCAAGAACGTCCCCCGCCTGATCCCGGGCTGGACGCACCCGATCGTCGTGGGCCGCCATGCGTTCGGCGACCAGTATAAGGCGACCGATTTCCTCGTCCCCGGCCCCGGCAAGCTGCGCCTCGTGTTCGATGGCGATGACGGTACGGTGATTGACCAGGAAGTGTTCCAGTTCCCGTCGCCGGGCGTCGCGCTGGCGATGTACAACCTCGACGATTCGATCCGCGATTTCGCGCGCGCCTCGATGCATTACGGCCTCAACCTGGAGTGGCCGGTGTACCTGTCGACCAAGAACACGATCCTCAAGGCCTATGACGGCCGCTTCAAGGACCTCTTCGCCGAAGTGTTCGAGAGCGAGTTCAAGGACAAGTTCAAGGAAGCGGGCATCGTCTACGAGCATCGCCTGATCGACGACATGGTCGCGTCGGCGCTCAAGTGGCACGGCGAGTTCGTCTGGGCGTGCAAGAACTATGACGGCGACGTCCAGTCGGACCAGGTCGCACAGGGCTTCGGGTCGCTCGGCCTGATGACCTCGGTGCTGCTCACGCCCGACGGCAAGACGGTCGAAGCGGAAGCCGCACACGGCACCGTGACGCGCCACTTCCGCCAGCACGAGCAGGGCAAGGCGACCTCGACCAACCCGATCGCGTCGATCTTCGCGTGGACCGGCGGCCTCAAGTATCGCGGCAAGTTCGATGGCACGCCCGAGGTGACCAAGTTCGCCGAGACGCTCGAGCGCGTCTGCATCAAGACGGTCGAGGACGGTCACATGACCAAGGATCTCGCGCTGCTGATCGGCCCGGAACAGCCGTGGATGACGACCGAGCAGTTCTTCGAACAGGTCCGCGTCAATCTCGAAGCCAAGATGGGCGAAATCACCGGCTGAGGCGTAACCCTCCCCGGCCAGGGGGAGGTGTTACACGCAGCGTGACGGGGGGGGGGGGCGGAAACGCCGTCCTCTCAGTTGGAGAGGCTCCCCGTACCTCCCCCTCCGTTGCCTTCGGCGCCACCTCCCCCTGGGCTGGGGGGAGGATTTTTCAAAGACGGGTCACCGCTCGGGCGAGCGCACATGTTCGGGGCGTGCACCGAGGCCGATCATCCGCGCCGGCAACCGCCTGAGCAGCGGCAGATGATCGAGCAATCGCGCCGGAAGCGGCGGCCGCGCAATCGGCGCGCCGTCCGCCAGCAACGGTGTGATCACGCGGTCCTGCACCAGACGTTGGACCTCCTGCGTGACCCGCGTCGGTCCCTTTCGCCGCCGCTCGACCCGTTCGAGCAGCGGGTCCGGGTCCGCACCCGCGGCCATCGGCCCGGCCAGCAGATTCGCCGCCGCGACAGCGTCCTGCACTGCGAGATTGATCCCGATCCCGCCGATCGGCGACATGGCATGCGCCGCATCGCCGATCACCAGCAGCCCAGGGCGATGCCAGCGCTCGAGCCGGTCGACGCTCACGCTCAGCAATTTCACCGCGTCCCAGTTCGCAAGCGCTGCGTCGACGGTCGCGGTTTCCGGGCCGACCGCGCGTACCCGGTCGCGAAACGCTGCGAGCCCCTCTTCGCGGATCCGATCGGCCGCGCCCTTGGCGAAGACAAACGCGCACTGCCAATAGTCGCCGCGATCGATCAAAATGAAGATCCGGCCGGTCTCGAACACCCCCATCGAGGCATTGTCCGGCGCTCCGCGCTTGGGCAGGCGAAACCAGAACACATCCATCGGCGCGCCCACCGTCGTCAGCGGCAGGCCGGCGCGAAAGCGGGAATCGCGACCATCGCACGCGAGCACCAGCCTTGCGCCGATCGCCTCGCCGTCGATAGTGCGCACCCCCACGACACGCCCGTTCGCCTCGATCGGATCGAGCCTGCGGCAGTTGCGGCGCAGGTCGAAGCCAGGATAGCGCGCCGCCGCCGCCGCGACGAAATCGAGGAACTCCCATTGCGGCATCAGCGCGATATAAGGCGCTGGTACGGGCAGGTGGGTGAAATCGACGAGCTCGAGCTGCTCGCCGGCAATCCGCGCGCTAAGCATACGCAGCTTCTGGTGTGGACGTGCGAGCAGCGCGTCGAGCAGTCCGAGCTCGGCGAACACCCGAAGCGTCGAAGGATGCACCGTATCCCCACGGAAATCGCGCAGGAAATCGCCATGCTTTTCAAGCACGACCGTCTGCAAACCGGCACGTGCAAACAGCAGGCCTGCGACCAGGCCTGCCGGGCCACCGCCGACAATTAGCACATCCACGTCACGCATTGGCTGACAAAGCGCCTTCAAGCTGGTCTAACGGAGACATGGCATCCCCCCTTCTCTCTTCCGGCTTCAGCGACGCGCTCGTCATTCTTGGTGCAGCGGGATTGGTCATCCCGGCCTTTGCCCGCGCGAAGATCAGTCCCGTCATCGGTTTCATTCTGGTCGGTCTGCTCGTCGGGCCGTTCGGGCTCGGCGCGCTCGTCAAGAGCTATCCCTGGTTGTACCATATCACGATCTCCGATCCGCACGCGATCGAACCCTTTGCCGAGTTCGGCATCGTTCTGCTGCTCTTCTCGATCGGCCTCGAACTGTCGTTCAAGCGGCTGTGGTCGATGCGGCAATTGGTGTTCGGCACCGGCGCTGCGCAGTTGATCGCGTCGGGGATCATCCTCGGCACCGGCCTGCACCTGCTGATGGGGCTGGCCTGGGCCGGATCGATGGCGCTGGGCATCGCGCTGTCGCTGTCCTCGACCGCGTTGGTGTTGCCGATCGCAGGGACGGCGAGCCCGGTCGGGCGGACCGCGTTCGCGATGCTGCTGTTCGAGGATCTCGCGCTCGTTCCGATCATCTTCGTGCTCGGCGCGCTCGGGCCGATGGCCGCGGCCGCCGGCTGGGCGGGGTTCGCCAAGGTCGGCGGGCTGGCGGTGCTGACGGTCGCGATCCTGTTCGTCGGCGGCCGCTTGCTGCTCCCGCGTCTGTTCGCGCAGGCGGCACGCACCAAGAGCCCCGAGCTGTTCCTCGCCGCCTCGCTGCTCGTCGTGATTGCGGCGAGCCTCGCCACGACCGCGGCGGGGCTTTCGCCGATCGTCGGCGCGCTGATCGCCGGGTTGCTGATCGCCGAGACCGATTATCACAGCGAAGTCGAGGTGATGACCGCGCCGTTCAAAGGCCTCGCGCTCGGCGTGTTCCTAATTACCGTCGGGATGAGCGTCGACATCGGCGCAATCCTCGCCGATTGGAGCAGCTATCTGCTCGGCATCGGCGCGGTTGTCGCGATCAAGGCGGTGGTGACCTTCGGGCTGCTGCGGCTCTCGGGCCTGCGTGGCGGCGTTGCGGCGGAAACAGGGGTTCTGATGGGCAGCCCGTCCGAGACGACGCTGATCGTGCTCGGCGCGGCGGGACAGGCGCAATTGCTGGCGCCAGGGCTCGCGAGCTTCTGGCAGACGGTGACCGCGATCGGTCTGACCATCACCCCGCTGCTGGCGATGCTCGGCAAGCGCGCGGCAAAGCGGATCGAACAGCGCGGCGACACCTTGCCCGAGGCGGAGATTTCACCCGAAGGGCCGGGCACCGTCGTGATCGGCTTCGGTCGCGTCGGCCGGATGGTCTGCGACATGCTGGCGGTGCACGACCAGCCTTATGTCGCGGTCGAGGCCGATATCGACGCGGTGACCGCGGCGCGCGCGGAAGGCTATCCGGTGATCTTCGGCGACGTGGTGCGTCCCGAACTGGTCGACCGGCTGAATCTTGGGCGCGCGAAGGCGCTTATTCTGACGATGAACGATCCGGTGCTGAGCGTCTCGATGACGCGGCGCGTGCGCGGCTGGGTGCCCGATCTGCCGATCATCGTCCGTGCGCGGGATACGGCGCATGCAGCGCAACTCTACAAGGCGGGCGCGAGCGACGCCGTCCCGGAGACGCTCGAAAGCTCGCTGCAACTGGCCGAAGCGGTGCTGACCGATCTCGGCGTCGCGGTTGGGCCGGTGATCGCCTCGATCCACGAAAAGCGCGACGAGCTGCGCCGGGAAATAAAGGCGGCGGCTGAGATGGAAGTCCTGCCGCGGCTCAAGCGCGTCCGCGGCATCATCCGAACCGAGGGCAGCGCAGCCTGACGCCGCAGCCGCCGCGCACCCACCGCCTCGGCGCGGCGGCTTAGCCGGCCGCCAGCGCCGCCTTGACCGCGTCGACCGCCTCGGCGCCCTTGGCCCCGTCGGGGCCGCCGCCCTGCGCCATGTCGGGTCGCCCGCCGCCGCCCTGCCCGCCGAGCGCGGCGACCGCGATCTTGAGGAGAGCGACGGCGCTGCGCGTGCCGGTCAGATCGGCAGTGACACCGACCGCGACCGAGGCGCGGCCGTCATTGACCGCGACGATCATCGCGATGCCCGATCCGAGCCGCTGCTTCATCTCGTCCGCCGTGCCGCGCAGGCCCTTGGGATCGAGCCCCTCGACCACTTGGCCGAGGAACGCGACGTCGCCGATCGTCTCGGGACCTGCGGGCGCCGCCCCTGCTCCGCCGCCAAGCGCCAGCGCCTTCTTGGCCTCGGCGAGTTCGCGTTCGAGGCGCCGACGGTCTTCGACCAGAGCGGCGACACGCGCGGGCACTTCGTCGGGCGAGGATTTCAGCGCAGTCGCGGCTTCGCGCAGCTTCTCATCGCGGCCGGTGAAATAGGCACGCGCGGCCTCCCCAGTGAGCGCCTCGACGCGGCGGATGCCCGACGACACCGCGCCCTCGCCGATCACCGCGAACAGGCCGATATCGCCGAGCGCGCGGACATGCGTGCCGCCGCACAGCTCGAGCGAATAGGTCTTGTCGACCCCGTCTTCCTTGGCGGTCCCCATCGAGACGACGCGCACTTCATCGCCGTACTTCTCGCCGAACAGCGCCATCGCGCCTTCCTCGATCGCTTCGTCGGGCGTCATCAGCCGCGTCGCGACGGGCGAGTTGCCGCGGATGTGGTGGTTCACATCGGCCTCGACCAAGGCGAGCGCCGCCGGATCGATCGCGCTGGGCTGCGAGAAATCGAAGCGCAGGCGTTCGGGCGCGACCAGGCTGCCCTTCTGCGCGACGTGCAGACCAAGCCGCTGGCGCAGCGCCTCGTGCAGCAGATGCGTCGCGCTGTGGTTGGCGCGGATCCGGTCGCGACGCGCTCGGTCGATCGTCAGGTGGAGCGCGTCACCGACGGCGATCTCCCCCTCGGCGATCGTGGTGGCGTGCGCGAACAGACGGCCGAGATATTTCCGCGTATCCCCGACCTGGCCGAGCACGCCCGGCGCGGTGAGTGTGCCGGTGTCACCGACCTGGCCGCCGCTCTCGCCATAAAAGGGCGTCTGGTTAAACAGGATCTCGACGCTTTCGCCAGCGCTAGCGCGCTCGACGCGCGCACCGTCCTTGACGATCGCGACGACCTGCCCCTCGCCTTCCTCGGCGGTGTAGCCGATGAATTCGGTGCTGCCGGTCGCCTCGGCGATGTCGAACCAGACGTCGTCGGAGGCGCGCTGGCCCGAGCCCTTCCAGGCGGCCCGCGCGGCGCGCTTCTGCTCGGCCATCGCGGTGTCGAAGCCGGCGCGGTCGATGCCGAAGCCCTGCGCGCGCAGCGCGTCCTCGGTCAGATCATAGGGGAAGCCGAACGTGTCGTAGAGCTTGAACGCGGTCTCGCCGGGGAGCGTCGCGCCCGGCGCCAAGCTCGCGGTCGCTTCGTCGAGCAGCCGCAGGCCGTTGACGAGCGTGCGGCGGAACTGCGTTTCCTCCTGGAGCAGCGTCGATTCGATCGACGCCTGTGCACGGACGAGCTCGGGGTACGCCGCCCCCATTTCCGCGACCAGCGCGTACACCAGCCGGTGCATCAACGGCTCCTTCGCGCCGAGCAGATGCGCGTGGCGCATCGCGCGGCGCATGATCCGGCGCAGCACATAGCCACGACCCTCGTTCGACGGCAGCACGCCATCGGCAACGAGGAAACCCGACGAGCGCAGATGATCGGCGATAACGCGGTGGCTCGCCTGCGTCTCCGCCGTCAACGCCGCGCCCGACTGCGCGACCGAGGCGCCGATCAGTGCCTTGAAGGTGTCGGTGTCGTAATTGTCGTGGACGCCTTGCAGCACCGCCGCGACGCGCTCGAGCCCCATGCCGGTGTCGATCGACGGCTTAGGCAGCGCGGTGCGCGTGCCGTCGGCCGATTGCTCGAACTGCATGAAGACGAGGTTCCAGATCTCGACGAAGCGGTCGCCATCCTCATCGGGGCTGCCGGGAGGGCCGCCGGGAATATGGTCGCCGTGGTCGAAGAAGATTTCAGAGCAGGGTCCGCACGGGCCGGTGTCGCCCATCGACCAGAAATTGTCGTTGGTGGCGATGCGGATGATGCGCTCTTCGGGGAGCCCGGCGATCTTGCGCCACAGGTCGAACGCCTCGTCGTCGGTGTGATAGACGGTGACGGTCAGCCGGTCGGGGTCGATGCCCCATTCCTTGGTCAGCAAATTCCAGGCGAGCGTGATCGCGCGTTCCTTGAAATAGTCGCCGAACGAGAAATTGCCGAGCATCTCGAAGAAGGTGTGGTGGCGCGCGGTGTAGCCGACATTGTCGAGGTCGTTATGCTTGCCGCCAGCGCGCACGCACTTCTGCGACGAGGTGGCGGTGACATACAGCCGCGATTCGAGCCCGGTGAAGACGTTCTTGAACGGCACCATCCCGGCGTTGACGAACATCAGCGTCGGATCGTTCTGCGGCACGAGCGGCGCGGAGGCGACCTTGGCGTGTCCCTCGCCCGCAAAATAGTCGAGGAAGCTGCGACGGATGTCGTTGGTGGAGACGGGCGTCGAGATCAAGGTCTGGGTCATGCGCCGTGGCTTAGGCGAGCGCGCGCTGTATCTCAAGCGGGGCCCGCTTGGTCGTGATCGTCAGGCGGCGCCGCATTGGTGCTCGGCATCAGGCAGCGTCCACGATTGCTCGGTGCGCAGGTTCGTCGTCGTGTAGACGCGCCCGCGCTGGTCGCCCGCCGGGCAATTGCGCGGCAGGCGCACGAGGCAGGTCATCGCGCGGTCACCCGGCCGCGAAGCGTTTACCGCCGCGCCCTGATCGTAGGAGACGCCCCACACCCCATTCGCGAGCCCGACATTCGATCCCGAATTCGTGACCGGACGGTGCGCACGATCCTCGAGCCGCTGGCCAACCTCGCGGACCGACGTGAACACGCACGTACCGATCCGAGTGGGAGGGGACGACCCGCGCTTCGCGGCACCGTTGCCCACGGTTGGCAACACCGCCAGGAGTGTCGTCGCGACGAGAATATGGGGCAGTCGCATGATGTCCGTCTCCTCTTATGCCAGCGGCGCGTCGAGCGAAGTCGGCGGGATGCTGAACCATTTCGGGCCGTTCGCGGTCATGTGGAAGCAATCCTCGAGACGGACGCCGAACTTGCCCGGCAGATACAGCCCCGGCTCGTCGGAAAAGCACATCCCCTCGGCCAGCCTGGTCGTCTCGCCGTGGACGAGGTTGACCGGCTCGTGCCCGTCGAGCCCGATGCCGTGGCCGGTGCGGTGCGACAGGCCGGGAAGCGCATAGCGCGGGCCGTAGCCGAGCGCGGTGTAATAGGCGCGAACCGCATCGTCGACCGCGCCCGCCGGCGTGCCGAGCTGCGCGGCGGCGAAGGCTTTCGCCTGGCCGGTGCGGACCTGGTCCCACACCGTGCGCTGCGCCTTGCTCGCTGCGCCGTAGACGAAGGTGCGCGAGACGTCGGATTGATACCCCTGCACGGTGCAGCCACAGTCCATCAGCACGATCTGCCCGTCGGCGACGATCTGCGGATCGCGGCTGCCGTGCGGGAAGGCGGCGGCGGGGCCGATCAGGACGAGCGCGAATTCGGGGTCGCCGCCAAGCTGCACCGTCGCGGCGTTCATCAGCGCGGCGATATCGGCGGGCTTCATGCCCTTTTCGACGCGCGGCCAGGTCCAGCGATAGGCTGCGATCGTGACGTCGGTGGCGGCCTGCATCAGCGCGATCTCGGGCGCGGTCTTGCGCATCCGCACGCCGCGGACGACCGGGTTGGCGCTGACGATCTTCGCGCCCGGCAGCGCGTGCGCGAGGCCGTCGACCGCGAAATAGCGCACCGTTTCCTCGATCCCGATCGGCCTCCCGGCAAGCTTACGGTCGCGCAGGAAGCCGGCGACGAGCTTGGCCGGATCCTCATCCTCCTGCCAGACGCGCACCTCGGCAGGAATCCCGAGCGTCTGGCGGACCGAGGGTTCCTCGAAGAACGGCGTGACGATGCACGGTTCGCCCTCGACCGGCAGGAGCGCCGCGGTGAGGCGCTCGCTGCGGTGCCAGGTCACGCCGGTGAAATAGACCAGGCTCGAGCCCGATTCGATCAGCACCGCGCCGATCCCGTTCGCGCGCATCAGCGCCTGCGCGCGCTCTAACCGACCGCGGCGCTCAGTGGGGCCGATCGGCGTCGTGCCGGTCGTGAGCGAGCGAAGGCCGGTGAGGTCGGGCGTGGCGGCGCACACGATCGCGGTCGCCGATAGCGCGGGCACCACCGCGGCGGCGCCGATCAGCGCGCGGCGCGTCAGCAGCGCTGTCGGGGCCGCGGTTCGGATCTGCTGTGGCACGCGCGCTCTCCCTGATTCGGCCGCCTGTGTGACAGCCCCGCCGGCACCTCGCAACGCCTTGCCCGGCGGTGCGCGCTTGACCGGGCGTGCAATCTCCCCTTGATGATCGCAAAGACGACATTGCGACGAAACGGGGCGATACGTGGCGAAACGGCTGACTAGTTATATCCTGATCGGGCTGGTGCTCGGGTTGATCGTCGGCTGGGCGATCAATGTCCGGATCGCCGACGGTACGCCAGAGGCGACCGCGCGGCTGAAGGACATCGGCGCGGGCTTCTCGATCGTCACGACGATCTTCCTGCGGCTGATCAAGATGATCATCGCGCCGCTGGTGTTCTCGACGCTTGTCGTCGGGATCGCCCATATGGGCGACATCGCGGCGCTCGGCCGTGTCGGCGGGCGCACGATGGGCTGGTTCGTCACCGCATCGCTCGTCTCGCTCGGGCTCGGGTTGCTGCTGTTCCACGGGATCGAGGCGGTGATCGATCTGGTCGCGCCGGGCACCGGCTTCGGCTTCAAGCTGCCGCCACCGGCCGCCTCGGTCGGGCTCGACGAGAAGGCGTTCAACCTCACCAATTTCATCACGCACATCGTGCCGTCGTCGGTCGTCGAGGCGATGGCGACCAACGAGATCATCCAGATCGTGCTGTTCTCGGTGTTCGCCGGCGTCGCGCTGACCGCGATCGGCGAGAAGGGCGCGCCGATCGTGCGCGGTGCCGAGGCGCTGGCTGCCATGATGCTGCAGATCACCGATTACGTCATGCGCTGCGCGCCGTTCGCGGTGTTCGCGGCGATCACCGCGACGATCACGGTCAACGGGCTCGGCATCCTGTGGTCGCTCGGGCTGTTCGTGGGCGGATTCTATCTCGGTCTGGCGACACTGTGGCTGTTGCTGTTCGGTGCGGCGTTCGTGTTCATCGGCCCGCGGGCGTTCGGACTGGCGCGCTACATCCGCGAGCCGATCCTGCTCGCTTTCTCCACCGCCTCGTCCGAGGCGGCGTATCCGCGCACGCTCGAGGCGCTCGACCGGTTCGGGGTGCCGCGGCGGATCTCGAGCTTCGTGCTGCCGCTCGGCTATTCGTTCAATCTCGACGGGTCGATGATGTACATGACCTTCGCGACGCTGTTCATCGCGCGGGTTTACGGGATCGACCTGCCGCTCGGCACGCAGATCGTGATGCTGCTGGTGCTGATGATCACCTCCAAGGGGATTGCCGGCGTGCCGCGCGCTTCGCTCGTGGTGATCGCGGCGGTGATGGGGCAGTTCGGGATCCCCGAGGCAGGGCTGCTGCTGATCCTGCCGGTCGACCAGTTCCTCGACATGGGCCGCTCGGCGACCAACGTCGTCGGCAATGCGGTGGCGACGACGGTGGTGGCGAAGTGGGAGGGCGCGCTCGGCGAACCGGTGGCGGCGGAGATCGAACCGCCGCATGCGCCGCATCGGGCGTAGCGGTTTAGCGCACCATTTTATCCAACCGTCACCCCGGCGCTGTGCCGGACTCCACGGTGTCGCGCGTGCTGCGACGGCAGAAGGGGATCACGGTGGACCCCGAGACGAGCCCGGGGTGACGGAAAGTGTGGGCGGCCTGCTCGGCCTTAGGCGGCGGCGCCCGGAACGACGGACAGGGCGGCGATCGGCTCAAGCGTAGGCGTAGGGCCCACCCTTTTCGAGCGCGGCCTGATAGGCCGGGCGCGCGTGGATCTTGTCGAGCCAGGCGATCGTCGCGGGACGGCTGTCGTCGAGACCCGCGCGGCTCTTTGCGGCTTCGAGCGGGAAGCTCATCATGATGTCGGCGCCGGTGAGTTGGTCACCGGCAAACCACGGCCGCTTGGCGAGTTCGGATTCGACATAATCGAGATGGACGTCGATCATCGGCTGGACGCGCTTCGCGGCTGAGGCTCCGATCACCGGGATGCGGTTGAGCACGAGCAGCAGCAGCAACGGTGGCATCACCGACCCTTCGGCATAATGCAGGAACTGGCGATAGCGCAGCACGTCGTCGCGGTGCGCCGGGGGGCCGAGCTTGCCGTCGGCATATTCGACCAGATAATCGATGATCGCGCCGGTCTCGACCAGCGTCTGCCCGGCGGCGGTGTCCTCGAGGATCGGCGACTTGCCGAGCGGGTGGACGCGCTTCAATTCGGGCGGGGCGAGCATGGTCTTGGCGTCACGCTGATAGCGCTTGATCTCATAGGGCAGCCCGAGCTCCTCGAGCATCCACAGGATGCGCTGCGAGCGCGAATTGTTGAGATGGTGGACGATGAGGGTCATGCGCGCGCTCCGGACTCGGAAAAGATCGATGGTTCGTAGCGCGCAACGCGGAAAGTCGCACTAAAGTCGCACCATCGCCGCGCGCTTTGCGATGGGGCCCGCCATATGAAAGGCCCGCCATTGCTGGCGGGCCTTCCCGGTTTTGCGACGGCGTGATCGTGCCGCCTGTCGTAAGAGCGCGGCCGAGCCCTGCCGTCGCTCCCTGCCCCGGACCAAAACGGCCCGGAGCGAACCTCACATCTCGGGTTCGTCACCGTCGTCGGGCTCGCCGCCGACCATCATTTCCTCGGCGACCTTGTCGGTGCGCGCGCGGATCGAGGCTTCGAGCCGGTCGGACATTTCGGGATGCTCCTTGAGGAACGTCTTCGAATTCTCGCGGCCCTGGCCGATGCGGACGCTGTCGTAGGAGAACCACGCGCCCGACTTCTCGACGAGCCCCGCCTTAACGCCGAGATCGAGGATCTCGCCGATCTTCGACACGCCCTGCCCGTACATGATGTCGAACTCGACCTGCTTGAACGGCGGTGCGACCTTGTTCTTGACGACCTTGACGCGCGTCGTGTTGCCGATGATCTCGTCGCGATCCTTGATCTGCCCGGTGCGGCGGATGTCGAGGCGGACCGAGGCGTAGAATTTCAGCGCGTTGCCGCCCGTCGTCGTCTCGGGATTGCCGTACATCACGCCGATCTTCATGCGGAGCTGGTTGATGAAGATCACCATGCAGCGCGAGCGGCTGATCGAGCCGGTGAGCTTGCGCAGCGACTGCGACATCAGACGCGCCTGCAGGCCGACATGGCTGTCGCCCATCTCGCCCTCGATTTCAGCGCGCGGCACCAGCGCCGCGACCGAATCGACCACCAGCACGTCGATCGCGTTCGAGCGCACCAGCGTGTCGACGATCTCGAGCGCCTGCTCGCCGGTGTCGGGCTGCGACACGATCAGCTCGTCGATGTTGACGCCAAGCTTCTTGGCATAGACCGGGTCGAGCGCATGCTCGGCGTCGACGAAGGCAGCGGTGCCGCCGGTCTTCTGCGCTTCGGCGATGACGTGCAGCGCGAGCGTCGTCTTGCCCGACGATTCGGGACCATAGATCTCGATCACACGCCCGCGCGGCAGGCCGCCGACGCCGAGCGCGATGTCGAGGCCGAGCGAGCCGGTCGAGATCACCTCGACCTGCATCGTCTGCTTCGAGCCCAGCTTCATCGCCGAGCCCTTGCCGAACGCGCGATCAATCTGCGCGAGTGCGGCTTCGAGCGCCTTCGCGCGCTCGTCCTTGGCCTTTTCGGCGGCCTTGTCCGTGGATGCTGCCATTTTGCTGTCGATGACCTTCAAAGATACCGCCATTGGTAGCTCCCGTCGCTAGACCGAACGCCCGTCGCGTTCAATGCGTGACGACGATGTATCGCATTTGTTCTGCAAGAACAAGAGCGGAACGCCAGGCGTTTTCCGAAGGTCGCAGGACAGGTTACAGCGGCAGGTTAGGGAAGCCCGCCGCCACCCATCGCGCCGTAGACCTGGCCGGTGGTGAAGCTTGCGTCGTTCTCGGCGAGCGCGACATAGATGTTGGCCAGTTCGCCCGGCTGGCCGGGACGGCCGAGCGGGGTCTGGCCTCCGAACTGCTCGAGCTTCTCCATCGTCGCGCCGCCCGAAACCTGGAGCGGCGTCCACACCGGCCCCGGCGCGACGCCGTTGACGCGGATGCCCTTCTCGGCAAGCTGCTGCGCGAGGCTGCGGACATAGCTCGTCGTCGCGGCCTTGGTCATTGCATAATCGTACAGGTCCTTCGACGGCATCGTCGCCTGTTCCGACGTCGTACCGATGATCGACGAACCCGGCTGGAGATGCGGCACCGCCGCCTTGATGATCCAGAACGGCGCGTAGATGTTGGTCTTGATCGTCGCGTCGAAATCCTCGCTGGTCAGATCGAGGATCGAGGCGCGGGTCTGCTGGCGCGCGGCGTTGCTGACGAGGATGTCGAGCCCGCCGAGCTGCTCGACCGCGGTGGCGACCAGCGTCTGGCAGAACGCCTCGTCGCGCAGATCGCCCGGAATGGCGACACCCTTGCGACCGGCCGCCTCGATCAGCGCGATCACCTCGCGCGCATCCGCTTCCTCATTGGGGAAATAGTTGATCGCCACGTCGGCGCCTTCGCGCGCATAGGCGATCGCGGCGGCGCGGCCCATGCCCGAATCCCCGCCGGTGATGAGCGCTTTGCGGCCCTCGAGCCGGCCCGAACCGCGATAGCTGTCCTCGCCATGATCGGGCTTGGGCGTCATCTTGCTGGCAAGCCCCGGCCAGTCCTGGGTCTGCTTTTCGAACGGCGGCTTGGGGCCCTGCCGCGGATCCTTGAGAATGGCCATGTCATGTTCCCGTCGATTGGAGCTTCGGCAGGGGAAACCCCACCAGCCCGCAACGGGTTCATGAAAAACGCCAGGCCGTGGCGTGCGTCAGCCGAGCGCGTCGAGCGCCTTCGACACGCCGTCCATCGTGAACGGCTTGGGCAAGGTCGGGCGATCGCGATACTGTTCGGCGACGGTATCGTGCGATCCGCCGGTCGCGAAGACGAACGGGATGCCCTTCTCGGCGAGCACGTCGGCGATCGGGAAGCTCTTCTCGCCGCCGCGCAGGTTGACGTCGAGGATCGCCGCATCGACGCCGCCCTCGGCGATCACCGCGAGCGCCGCCTCGATCGTATCCGCCGATCCCGCCACCGTCTTGCCGAGCACATCGAGAAAATCCTCGATCATCATGGCAATAAGGGGCTCGTCTTCGACGATCAGGATACTCTGGGCGCTCATTGTGCGTCCTTAGCGCCCTATAACGCCATCCGCCAAGTCATTTCGCGCGCAGCGCCTCGCGCGTCGCCTCGGCGAGTTGCTGCACCGAGAACGGCTTGGCAAGAAAGGCGACATTGTCGAGATCGATCGACTTGCGCAGCGTTTCCTCGGCATAGCCCGACATGAACAGGATCGGCAGATCGGGATAACGGGTGCGGACCTGGCGGACCATCGTCGGGCCATCCATCAGTGGCATCATGACGTCGGAAATCAGCAGATCGGGCTTATCGCACGATTCGAGCAGTTCCAGTGCGGCCTCGCCATTTTCGGCGGTGAGCACGGTATAGCCCTGCCGCGTCAGCGCGCGCTCGGCGACGGCGCGGACCATGTCCTCGTCCTCGACCAGCAGGATCGTGCCCGTTCCCCACAGATCGACTGGCTTTTCGCGCGGGAGCGCCTTTGCCGGCGTCGCTTCGACCAGCGCGCCCGCGGTGTGGACGGGCAGATAGATTGTGAACACCGCCCCCGCGCCGCCCCTCGGCCCGGTCTTGACGCTGTCCGCGAAGATCCAGCCACCCGATTGCTTGACGATGCCGTAGACGGTCGAAAGGCCGAGTCCGGTGCCCTTCCCCACTTCCTTGGTCGTGAAGAACGGCTCGAAGATCTTGGGCAGGATGTCGGGCGGGATGCCGCCGCCGGTGTCCGACACTTCGAGGACGACATAATCCGCTGCGGGCAGGATGTCCGAGCCGAGCTTGCGCACCTGCGCGGCGGTGACGGCATAGGTCTGGATCGTCAGCGTCCCGACGCCACGCGAATCCTTGGCGATCATCGCGTCGCGCGCATTGACCGCGAGATTGACCACGACCTGTTCGAGCTGCCCTGGATCGGCGCGGACGGGCGAGAGGTTGCGGCCGTGCTTCACGGTCAGCGTCACCGTCTCGCCGAGCAGCCGCTTGAGCAGGGTCGAAACCTCCGAGATCACGTCGGGCAGCTGCAACACCTGCGGGCGCAGCGTCTGCTGGCGCGAGAAGGCGAGGAGTTGGCGCGTCAGGCTCGCCGCGCGGTTCGAGTTCGCGCGGATCTGCTGGATGTCGTCATAATCGCTGTCGCCGGGCGAATGGCGCATCAGCATCAGGTCGCAATGCCCGATAATGGCCGTCAGGATATTGTTGAAATCGTGCGCGACTCCGCCGGCGAGCTGGCCGACCGCCTGCATCTTGGTCGCCTGCGCGACCTCGCGCTTGAGCCGCGTTTCCTCGCTATTGTCCTTGAGGCTGAGCAGCACCGCCGAATCGCCCAGGCCCCGCGCGCCCGCGATCGACAGCGCGACGGGCTCGTCCGGATGATCCTTCAGTCGCACAGCGAGATCGGTCGAATGCGTGGCACCACCAGCAAAGCGGCGGATCGCATCGGCGACGACGCCCTTGTCCTCGCGCACCAGCAGATCGCCGGGATAGATCGGCGGGCTCGCCGGGTCGACCGCGGCGGCACGCGCGAACGCGTCGTTCATCTGGAGGAAGCGGCCATCGGCCCCGATCAGCGCGACGCCGAACGGCATCAGCGAAACGAGGCTGCGGATATGCGCGCCCGCGCTCTCGCCGATCGCGGCGTGCCCCTCCTCCTCGTCGATCAGCGCGACGAGCATCGGCGCGTCCTCGCCATCGAGGAACGGGATCTGGAGCACGCGTAACGGGTTGCGCGTCAGCCCCTCGCGCTCGAAGCGCGCCATGCCTTGCGCATCGGTGATCAGGAAGCGCGCGAAATCGCGGCCGAGGATCGCGCCCTCCTCCTGCCCCATCGCGCGCGCGCGCAGAACGCGGTTGGCGGCGCGGATGCGGCCGTCGGGGTTGATCAGCGCCGCCATGATCCCGGCGCTGCCGAGCCGGTCGCCGGTCGCGCCGGCGATGAGGTTTTCCATCGTCTTGGCGAGATCGAGCCCCTGCGGCGCGAAGAAGCGCCAGACGAGCAGATTGTCGTCCTCGCCGACGCGCATCACTTCGGCCGAGACCGTCGCCCCCTTGACGACGAGGCGCTCGACCGTGGCCGCCCCGTCGCGCCACGCCGCGCGCCCGGTGCTGCCGAGCCGATCGACCCCGGCGGCATCGAGCGGCAGGCCCGGCGGCGTTGGAAACCCGCCAAACAGCGCTTCATAGCGATCGTTTGCGCAGACCAGCCGGCCGGCGCGATCGGTCACCGCAATCGCGTCGGGGCTGCTCGCCGCAAGCGCGCGCGCGACGCTCCAATCGGGCTCATTCGCCGTCCCGACACTGGCCGGGAACAGACGGCGCCAGGCGATCAACCCGCCGCTGATAACCAAGGCGGCGGCGAGAAAGGCGCCGGCGACCGGAGTGCTGTGGAGGAGCGCGAGGATGACGAGCGCGGCGAGCAGGCCGCAGCCTATCGCGATCAGCGCAGCACTGCGCGTGGCATCGGTTTGCGGGAGCGCGGGGAGCGTGGCCATCGGCGCATGCTGTGGGCGCTGCGCAGCGCGCGTCAAGACTTAAGCGGCGCTGTGCCGCGGATCGTTTGGGGTTCGCGACGAAACCCCGCACGACATGGCCGGCCCCCGCACAGACTGCGGGGGCCGGCGCATCGGCTTACCAGACCTTCACGCGCTCGGCGGGGGCGAGGTACATTTTGTCGCCGGGCTTGACGCCGAATGCGGCGTACCAGGCATCGACGTTGCGCACTTCCATCGTGCGGAACGGACCCGGCGAATGCGGATCGCTCAGCAGCTGCGAGCGCAATGCGGGCTCGCGGAACTTGATCCGCCAGACCTGTGCATAGCCGAGGTAGAAGCGCTGATCGCCGGTCAGCCCGTCGATCACCGGCGCGGGCTTGCCGCCGAGCGAGCGATGATAGGCGTCATACGCAAGCGCGAGGCCTGCGAGATCGGCCATGTTCTCGCCGAGCGTCAGGCCGCCCTTGATGTGCTGGCCGGGGAGCGGCTCGTACGCGTCATACTGCTTGACCAGTTGATCGGTCATCGCGGTGAAACGCGCGACGTCCTGCGGCGTCCACCATTCCTTCAAAGCGCCAGTCGGATCGAACTTGCGGCCCTGATCATCGAAATGATGGCTGAGCTCATGGCCGATGACGACGCCGATGCCGCCATAGTTGACCGCCGGATCGGCCTTCGCATCGAAGAACGGCGGCTGGAGGATCGCCGCCGGGAAGACGATCTCGTTCATCGGCGGATTGGCATAGGCGTTCACCGTCATCGGGGTCATGCCCCATTCGGTACGGTCGATCGGCTGGCCGAGCTTTTTCAGATCGCGCTGATACTCGAACTGGTTTGCCGAGGCGACGTTGCCGACGAGATCGTCACGCTTGACCACGACCGCGCTATAGTCGCGCCACTTGGTCGGATAGCCGATCTTGGGGGTGAAGGCGGCGAGCTTGGCGTGCGCCTTGACCTTGGTCTCGGGTGCCATCCAGGTCAGCTTGTCGATCCGCGTGCCCATCGCCGAGATGATATTCTTGACGAGCTGGTCGGCCGACGCCTTCGATGCCGGCGGGAAATAGGCCGCGACATATTGCTGACCGATCTCTTCCCCAAGCGCACCCGACACCGTCGAGACACCACGCTTCCAGCGCACCGGCTGCTGCGGCGCTCCGCTGAGCACGGTGCCGTAGAAAGCGAAATTGGCGTCGTTGATCGGCTTCGACAGATAGCCCGCATAGGAGCGCATCGTGCGCAGGATCAGGAAGTCCTGGACGACCTGCACGGGCGCATCGGCGAACGCCTTGGCCTCACCCGCGATCGCGCTCGGCATCCCGACGATATAGTTCGCCTGGCCCGCAGCCCCGGCCGCCTGGAAATACGCCGCCCACGGGAAGCCCGCGGCCTTGCCGTCGAAGTCGGCGGGGAGATATTTGTTGTAGGTCAGATCGGCGTTGCGCGATTTGACGCGGTCCCAATGCGCCTCGGCGAGCGTCTTCTCGAACGCGAACACGGCTGCGGCGCGCTGTGCGGCATTGTCCTGCCCGGCAAGGCCGAGCATCGTTGCCTGATACGCCTGATATTTGGTGCGCGTGTCGGCGAGCTTGGGGTCGTCCTTCAGATAATAATCACGATCGGGCAGGCCGAGGCCGCCCTGGTAGACGTGGACGATATAGTTTTCGGGAGCCTTGTCGTCCTGGCCGACGCCGACGCCGAACAGGCCGCCGACGCCGCGCTGCTGGAGCTTGGCCATCTCGGTCGCGAGCGCGGCCTTGTCCTTGGCGGCCTTGATCTCGCCGATCCAGGGCTGGATCGGCGCGATGCCCTTCGCGTTGACGGCGGCTTCATCCATAAAGCTGGCGTAGAAATCGCCGATCTTGTTGCCCGGCGTCTGGGTCGCCTTGTCGAGGATGATGCGCGTCCGCTCGAGCGAGCGATCGGCGAGCGCGTTGAACATCCCGTAGGTCGCCTTGTCGTCGGGGATCTGCGTCTTGGCTTCCCACGCGCCGCCGGCATATTTGCCGAAATCGTCGCCGGGCTTCACCGCGCTATCCATGCCGGCCATGTCGATCCCGAAGCTGCCGAGCTCGGCGCCGGTGCTCGCGCTCGGCGCGGCTACGGGTTTCGGCTTGCTGGTCTGCGCGTAGGTTACGCCGCCCACCGCGGCCGATGCCAGCAGCGAGAGCGTAAGGAGCGAAAAACGCATACAAATGTATCCTTCCTGAACAATATTGCTGCGTGTTGTACCGCTATGACACGGGCAGTCAAATCGTTCTTGTCGGCCCTTCGCGATGCGCACGGGCGCGCCATTTGCGCGCGATCCGGAAGCGCCAGACGAGGCTCGCCACGGCATGGCCCGTGATCGACAGGCCGATCGCCAGGATCACCAGGCCGACGATCGTCGCGGGGCCGCCATGCGATACCAGCCAGTGGAGCCAGCTGGCATTGGCCTGGACGTTGCTCGCGATCGGCGCGCCGGGCACGTCGCGGTCGAGCCGCAGCACCCAATGACCGATCTCATACGCGCTCCAGAACAGCGGGACGGTGGTGATCGGATTGTGCAGCAGCGTGGTGCCGACCGCGACCGGCACGTTGGCGCGCACCGGAAGCGCGGTCAGCGCGGCGAGCGGCATGTGCGCGAAGGGAAACAGGATGCCCGTGAACAGCCCAAGCGCCACACCACGCGGGACCGAGCGGCGCGTGAAGCGCCACAAGGACGGCGCGAGGATGCGGTGCGCGACCGGGCGGAGATAGCGATTCGCCTCGATACTGTCGCGCGTCGGCACATGGCCACGCGCCCAGCCCGCCGCACGGGCAACGGGTCCGGAGCGCGGCGCGGCGCGGTCAGCCACGGTCGCGCATGATCCGGCCCTGCTCACGCTTCCAGTCGCGCTCCTTGATCGAGTCGCGCTTGTCGTGATCCTTCTTGCCCTTGGCGAGCGCGAGCTCGATCTTGGCGCGGCCCTTCGAGTTGAAATAGACCATCAGTGGCACGAGCGTCATGCCCTCGCGGTTGACCGCGCCGTGCATCTTGTTGATCTCGCGCTCCTTCAGAAGCAGCTTGCGCACACGCTTGGGCTCGTGATTGTAGCGATTGCCATGGCTGAATTCGGGAACGTTCGAATTGATCAGCCAGACCTCGCCATCCTTCACCTCGGCATAGCTTTCGGCGATCGAGCCGGTCCCGCTGCGCAGCGACTTTACCTCGGTGCCGGTCAGCGCGATGCCCGCCTCATAGACCGTCTCGATGTAATAATCGTACCGCGCGCGCCGGTTCTCGGCGACGATCTTGGTCTTTTCGAAGAGTGGGGGTTTGGGACGCGCCATGGGAGCCGCGATGTAGGCGTTGCCGCGCGGAAACAAAAGCCATCCCGACAATTTAGCCGAGCGGACCGCGTAAAGCGCGCGATGAGCGCCTATCTAGGGTTAAGATGCAATGGCCGCTCGCGCGATTGCCGGTTTCGATGTAGAGTCTCGCCATGTCCGATCTCGCTGCCCCCAAATACGCAAGCCACAGTTTTGCGATCGCCATCGATGCGGCCGACATCGATTTCATGGGGCACGTCAACAATGCCTCCTATCTCAAATGGGTACAGGATGCGGTGGTGAGCCACTGGCAGCGTTTCGCGCCGAGCGAGGCGCTTGCGACGCACGCCTGGGTCGCGCTCAAGCACGAGATCACCTATCGCAAGCCGACCTTCCTCGACGACGAGGTGATCGCGACCGTGCTGCTCGAAAAGGTGCAGGGCGCGCGGGCGTTCTACGAGACGGTGATCAAGCGCGGCGAGGATGTGCTCGCCGAAGTGAAGTCGAGCTGGTGCTGCCTGAATGTCGAGACGATGCGCCCGGCGCGGCTCGCACAGGGCGTGATCGACCGGTTTTTCGCCAAGGATTGAGGCTTCTTAAGCCCCTCCCCTTCAGGGGAGGGGTAGGGGTGGGGACGTCTCGGCACGCGCTGGTCTCTGCGAAGCTTCCCCCACCCCTACCCCTCCCCTGAAGGGGTGGGGCTAAGACTTGTTAGGCCAACCCCGCCGCTACCAGCCCAGCATCGACCGCGCGCTGGCTCGTCTCGCTCGGCCAGGTCATCGGCAGGCGGAGCGCCTTGGGGAAGTCCGGCCGGATCTTGTTGACCGCATACTTCACCGGGCCGGGCGAGGCGTCGGTAAACAGCGACACATGGAGCGCGAACAGCCGGTCGTGCAGCGCCAAGGCCTCGACGTAATCCCCGGCCGCGCACGCCGCCTGGAACTCCGCACACAATCCCGGCGCGACGTTTGCCGTCACCGAGATGCACCCGATCCCGCCGGTCGCGTTGAACGCCAGCGCCATGTCGTCATTGCCCGACAACTGCTCGAACCCGTGCGGGCACGCCGCGCGCTGTGCCGAGACACGCTGGATCACGCCGGTCGCGTCCTTGATGCCGATCACGCTCGGCATGGCGTGCGCGATCCGCGCGACCGTCTCGACCGCGATGTCGGTGACGGTGCGGCCGGGCACGTTGTAGAGCACGATGGGCAGATCGCACGCCTCGGCGACCGCCTCGAAATGGCGGAAGATGCCCTCCTGGTTGGGCCGATTATAGTAAGGCGGGACCATCAGTGCGGCGTCCGCACCCGCAGCCTTCGCCGCCTTGATATTGTGGATCGCGACGCGCGTATCGTTCGAGCCCGCGCCCGCCAGCACCGGAACGCGGCCGCGCGCTTGGTCGACGCAGACGCCGACGATGTGGAAATGTTCTTCGGCGGTGAGCGTCGCGGCCTCGCCGGTCGTGCCGACCGGGACGAGGCCGGCCGAGCCCTCGGCAATCTGCCACTCGACGAAATCGCGATAGGCGCGCTCGTCGAAACTGCCGTCAGCGGCGAACGGCGTGACCAACGCCGGGATCGATCCCGAAAACATAGCGAATTGCTCCTGCGGACGGAATTTCGTCGCATTTGTGGTGTATTGAACGGGACAAATACGGACGGGAGGCATAGTCTGTCCACATGATTGCATGGCTCATCAAATCCGGCGTTTTCCTGGCCGGGGTTTCCACCCTCGCCGTCACCTCGGGCGATGCGCAGGATCAGCTCGGCTGGGGTCGCGCGACGCAGGTGCTGACCGGCACCACCGCCGCCAACACCGCGCTCTCCGCCTCGATCGCCGAGTGGAAATCGCTCCAGCAATCGTCGAGCTACAGCTTTGACAGCTATGCCCGCTTCCTGCTCGCGCATCCCGGCTGGCCCGGCGAGACCGCGATGCGGCGGATGGCGGAGAAGTCGCTCGACAGCGGCGGTTGGTCGCCCGCGACCGTCGTCGCTTTCTTCGGCCGTTTCCCCGCGCTGACCGGCGCGGGGAAGACGCGCTTCGCCGAGGCGCTCGCTGCGACGGGGCAGCAGAGCGAAGCGGCCAGCGCGGCGCGCACCGCCTGGATCTCGGGAACGCTGTCGAGCGTCGACGAGAGCAGGATTCTCACGGCCTTCCCCGGTGCCTTGTCGCCCGCCGATCACGATACGCGGATGGACATGCTGCTATGGCAGGGCGCGACCGCCTCGGCGCAGCGTCAGCTGATGCTGACCAGCCCAGCGCGGCAGAGCGTGTTCGCCGCGCGGCTCGCCTTCCGCACCAGTGCGCCCGACGCGGGCGATCGGCTGATCGCGACGCAAGCCTATGGCGCCACCGATCCCGGCTGGGTCGCCGACCGGGCGACCTGGTATCGCAACACCGGCGCCTCGGCGAGCGCGCGCAACGCGCTCGCACAGCGGTCCGCGCTCGCGGTGGTTCCGGGGAACGCCGAGCAATGGTTCGAGGTGCTGCTCACCAATGCGCGCGCGGCGGCGAATGACGGGCAGAACTCGCTTGCCTACGACATCGCGCGGCAGCTGAGCGATGCCTATCCGGCGGGCACCGATGTCAGCACGCGCCCCTATGGCGAGCGCGACGATTATACGAGCCTCGCCTGGCTCGCGGGGCGTACCGCGCTGAAGCAGCTCGCCCGGCCGGGCGATGCTGTGCCGCTGTTTCTGAACTACGCCGCCGCCTCGAAGACTCCGACGACACAATCGAAGGGTTATTATTGGGCCGGCCGCGCCGCCGAGGCTGCCGGGCGCCGCGGCGAGGCCAATGGCTATTATGCGCGCGCCGCCGCGTTCCACGACCTGTTCTACGGCCAGCTCGCTGCCGAGCGGATCGGGCAGCCGCTCGTCGCGCCGGGCGACCCGGTATTGCGCCCGGTCGATCCCGCGACGCGGTCCGCATTCTATGCGCGCGAGACGGTGCGCGCCGCGCAATATCTCGGCACGGTCGGCAATTGGGAGGACCAGACCGCGTTCGTCCGCCAGATCGCGCTCGACGCCAAGAGCGACAGCGACCATGTCCTCTCGACTGAATTGTCGCGTACGCTCGGGCGGCCCGATCTCGGCGTGATGGTCGGGCGCAGCGCGCTGCAGAACGGGCTCAGCGAATATTCGACCGTCGGCTTCCCCAATGTCCGCGTGCCGGTGGCGAGCCAGGACGACTGGACGATGATCCACGCGATCGCGCGCCAGGAAAGCCAGTTCGACCGTGCCGCGATCAGCCATGCCGGCGCGCGCGGGCTGATGCAGCTGATGCCGGGCACCGCGCGCGACCAGGCGGGCAAGCTCGGCCTCGCCTATAATGCCGCCGCGCTGACCACCGATACCGATTACAACATCATGGTCGGCTCGACCTATTTCCGGCATATCTACGACCTGTACGGCAGCTATCCGCTCGCGGTGGCGGCGTACAATGCGGGGCCCGGCAACGTGAACAAATGGCTCCGCGCGAATGGCGATCCGCGCACGCCAGGCGTCGACATGCTCGACTGGATCGAGGCGATCCCGATCTACGAGACGCGCAACTACGTCCAGCGCGTGCTCGAGAATGCGGTGGTGTACGATCTGATGAACCCGGCGCGCTCGCGGTCTTCGGGCAACAATCGAATCAGCTGGTATCTCGGGAAGAGCATCCCGGGCTGAGCGCGGAGGCTGGCCCAGCCAAGGGCGAGCGGCTAGAAAGCCGCGATGAACGACCTTATCCCTACCGGCAACGTCGCGCTGCTGATCGATGCCGACAATGCCAGCCATACCGCGATCGACCCGGTACTGACCGCGCTCGCAGATCTCGGTACCGTCAACATCCGGCGGATCTACGGCAATTGGAGCAAAGCCGCGCTCAAGGGGTGGAGCGAAGTCGCGCTGCGCTATGCGCTCGATCCGCAAC
This sequence comes from Sphingomonas sp. UYP23, assembly GCF_054059235.1. Lineage (NCBI taxonomy): Bacteria > Pseudomonadati > Pseudomonadota > Alphaproteobacteria > Sphingomonadales > Sphingomonadaceae > Sphingomonas > Sphingomonas sp. UYP23. The sequence goes on along the minus strand of NZ_JBSSBX010000001.1, from coordinate 3,913,435 downwards.
AGCAGTTCGACCTGACCAAGGGCAAGAACGCGACCGACATGAAGATGACGATCGACGCGATGGACCTGTTGCTGACGGGCCGCGTCACGGGGTTCGGCATTATGTCGTCGGACAGCGATTTCATGCCGCTGGTGACGCGGATTCGCCAGCAGGGGCTGCAGGTCTACGGCTTCGGGCGCGCCAACACGCCCGAAGGCTTTCGCCAGGCGTGCAACCGCTTCATCGATGTCGAGACGCTGGAGAAGACCGCCGCCGAGATGCCGATGCCGCTCCCGCCGGCGATCCTGCCCAAGGAAGGCAAGTCTGCGATCGACACAGCTCTCGCACGGCTGCTGATCGACGCGTATCAGGCCTCCAAACGCGACGCGCAGGGGTTCGCCTCGCTCAGCGAGGTTGGGCAGCGCGCCAGCAACCGGTCGAGTTTCGACGCGCGGAACTACGGCTTCTCGCGGCTTTCGGACCTTATGGATGCAGTGCCGGGGTTCGTCGTAGAGCGGCGTAACGGCAGCGTGTTGGTCAAGCGCGTCCGATCGCCGCTCACCGACGCACCCCGATGACCGACCGCCCCAACTACATCACCCCCGCCGGCTACGCCGTGCTCAGCGCCGAATATCGCCAGTTGCTCGGCGAGGAGCGGCCCAAGCTGGTCGATGTCATCTCTTGGGCGGCAGGCAATGGCGACCGCTCGGAGAATGGCGATTACATCTACGGCCGCAAGCGGCTGCGCGAGATCGACCGGCGGCTGGGCTTCCTCGCGCGGCGGATGAAGGCTGCCAAGGTGATCGACCCCGCCCAGCAGCCCGATCGCGCCCGCGTGTGGTTCGGCGCGACCGTCACGATCGCCGATGAAGACGATAGCGAGCGCGTGCTGACGCTGGTCGGCGACGACGAGACCGATGCCGCCGCGGGCAAGATCGGCTGGAACGCGCCGATCGCGCGGGCTCTGCGCGGCGCCACGATCGGCGATGTGCGGCGCGTGCTGCTGCCCGCTGGCGAGCGCGAGTATGAAGTCATGGCGATCACCTACCCGGCAACCGAGCGTTTCCCCCCCGGCGATTGACGCTGCGGAGTGCGCCGCACACGGTTGGGCCCTGACCATCAAAGGACTCTTGCCGATGCCAATCCCTGCCCTCTGGGCGCCCCGCTTGCTCAGCCTGCTGCGGATCATCGTCGGCCTCGGCTTCGTCCAGCACGGCTGCTCCAAATTCTTCGGTATCCCGCCCTTCCCCATGCCGCTCAATCCCCTCCTGACCGTGGCAGGCGTACTTGAGCTCGGCGGGGGCGCACTGATCCTGATCGGGCTGTTCACCCGGCCGGTGGCATTCGTCCTGTCGGGCATGTCGGCCGCCGCCTATTTCATCGCGCATTTCCCCAAGAGCGTCTTTCCGGCGGCAAACGGTGGCGAGGCGGCGATGCTCTATTGCTTCGTGTTCCTGTATCTCGCGGCGGCGGGCGCCGGCCCGATCAGCGTGGACGCCCGCCGGTCGAAGATCTGAAGCGCGGCGTGCGATGAACGGCGCAGGCCATGCGATCGATCTTCGTGCGTTCCGCGATCGACATGGCTATAGCGCCGACCCGGCATGCGCCACTGCCGCGCGCCGGGTCGGGAGCAGTACAAGACAATGACGATGCAACGCGTGTTCGTGAGTGGAAAAGTGCAGCGGACGGGTTATCGCGACTGGGCGGTGCGCAAGGCGCACGAGCTCGGCGTCAAGGGCTGGGTCCGCAACCTGAATGACGGTCGGGTCGAATTGCTCGTTGCAGGCGACGAGAGTGCCGTCACGGCGATGGCGGAGGCATGCCGCCAGGGATCCGAACATTCGCGGGTCGACCATGTCGAGGCACTGCCCGCCGAAGAGCGCGCGCCGATGGGTTTCACCAAACGGTTCACGGCGTAACACCGTACCCGCGCGGACCTGCGGGCGACGCCAAATTCGCACCTGCACTTAACCTGCAGCAGTGTTATTCTGGTGTGATGACGAATGTGTCGCCCCTCAACACCGCGCCGCGGCTTTGTTGCAAAACTGATGGCGGGGATTCACGCAGGGAATCGAGCGGTATAGATAGGCGTAATGCCCAAACCTGCCGCACCTGTGTATCGTACGACGAACTGGCCTGAGTATAATGCGGCGCTGAAGCGGCGTGGGTCGCTGGAAATATGGTTTGATCCGGCTTTGTTGCATAATTACGCGAGAGCATGACCGACGTTTTACTTGAAGATGTTATTGGATGCGGACGGTCACCGGCGTTCCTATTTCGGAGAACCGATTGAGAATTGCAGCACGGACTTTGAGCTCGGTAATCTGACGATCGAAGGTGCGGGCGACAACGCGCTGGCCCAGGAGTTTGAAGCAGTGCATTTTGGTCTCGACCAGACTGCGGCGATGATAGCCGCTCCACTTTTTCCAGATTGCGCGACCAAGCCGCTTTGTCGCGCGTAGCGCTCCATTGCGTGCATCGACGCCGGGACCGCCTTCTGCCCATGGTTGCCCGTTGCGGCGGACCGGGATGACCGCATCGGCACCGCGCCCGGCAATAGCGGCATGGCAGTCCCTGGTATCATAAGCGCCATCTCCGCCGACGCTGAGTATCCGCTCGTCTCCGGGAATTTGCGCCAGGAGAACGGGCAGCGTCGGTGCGTCACCAATGGCATTCGTCGTGACCTCAATGGCCCGGATATCCAGCGTCCCAGCATCAATCCCGAGATCCACCTTGCGCCACTGGCGACGGTAGGACGGTCCGTGTTTGCGCGTCTTCCACTCGCCTTCTCCCGTCATTTTGATCCCGGTGCTGTCGACCAGCAGGTGCAGTCCGCCCGAGCTGATCCGCCCGCCGAGGTTGACCTTCAACGTCTTCTGCCGTCGGCACAGCGTCGTATAATCCGGCACCGACCAATCCAGCCCCGCCATTTTGATCAGGCTCGAAACCAACCCCGTCACTTGCCGCAAAGGCAGGTTGAACAGCGTCTTCAGCGTCAGGCACAGCTCTATCGCGCTGTCTGAAAACCGCATCGGGCGACCAGGGCGACCACACGGCTTCGAAAGCCAGTGCATCTCCGGATCAAACCATATTTCCAGCGACCCACGCCGCTTCAGCGCCGCATTATACTCAGGCCAGTTCGTCGTACGATACACAGGTGCGGCAGGTTTGGGCATTACGCCTATCTATACCGCTCGATTCCCTGCGTGAATCCCCGCCATCAGTTTTGCAACAAAGCCCTCCGAAATAGGAACGCCGGTGACCGTCCGCATCCAATAACATCTTTAAGTAAAACGTCGGTCATGCTCTCGCGTAATTATGCAACAAAGCCCCGCGCCGCTCCCGGTCCGGCTGCGGATCGAGGACTATCTGTTGCTTCACGAAGCAGGAGCGTTCGCATCCTACAACCGCACCGAGTTGATCGACGGGGGGGTGTATTTCGTGAACGCACAGCATCGGCCGCATGCGCTCGCCAAGATCGAGCTGTACGATGCGATCCGCGATGCGCTCCGCTCGATCCAATCGCCGCTGCGCCCGCTGGTCGAGGCGAGCATCGCCTTGTCGCCGCATGACGTGCCAGAATCGGACATCGTGCTGACCAGCGAACCGCGCGGCGAAGGGCTGGTCCCGCTTGATTCGGTCCATCTCGTGATCGAAGTGTCCGACACGACGATGCGCAGCGACATCCGCCACAAGGTCGCGAGCTATGCGCGCGCGGCGATGCCCGATATTGGGTGGTCGACGTCAAGGCGCGCACGATCCACCAGATGTGGGCGCCGTGCCAAGACGTGTACACGCAGCGCCGCGCGGTCGTCTTCGGCGATCCGATCATCGCGGTGACGGTCGCCGGACTGCGGGTCGATACGGCGAGCCTGTAAGGCCCGCCGCACCGGACGCGCGCGTCAGCGCGTCAGTTTCTTGTAGGCCAGACGCGTCGGACGATCCGCCGCATCGCCGAGGCGACGGCGCTTGTCTTCCTCGTACGATTCGAAGTTCCCCTCGAACCATTCGACATGGCTGTCGCCCTCGAAGGCGAGGATGTGCGTCGCGAGGCGATCGAGGAAGAAGCGATCGTGGCTGATGACCACGGCGCAGCCCGCGAAACTCTCCAGCGCTTCCTCGAGCGCGCGCAGCGTCTCGACGTCGAGATCGTTGGTCGGCTCGTCGAGCAGGAGGACGTTGCCACCCTCCTTGAGCATCTTGGCGAGATGGACGCGGTTGCGTTCACCGCCCGACAGCTGGCCGACCTTCTTCTGCTGGTCCTGGCCTTTGAAGTTGAACGCGCCGACATAGGCCCGCGTGCCGAGCTCCTGCTTGCCGAAGCGGAACACTTCGAGCTTGTCGGAGACTTCCTCCCACACCGTGTTCGACGGCGTGAGGTCATCGCGCGACTGGTCGACATAGCCGAGCTTGACGGTCTGGCCGACCTCGATCGAACCGCCATCGGGCTGTTCCTGGCCGGTGATCAGCTTGAACAAGGTCGATTTGCCCGCGCCGTTCGGCCCGATCACGCCGACGATGCCGCCGGGCGGCAGCACGAAGTCGAGATTGTCGAACAGCAGCTTGTCGCCGTAAGCCTTGGTCAGGCCCTTGGCCTCGATCACCTTGCCGCCGAGCCGCTCGGGCAGCTGGATCAGGATCTGCGCCTTGCCGACGCTGCGGTTCTCCTGCTTCTCCATCAGCTCGTCGAACGCACGGATACGCGCCTTGGACTTGGTCTGGCGCGCCTTGGGGGTCTGGCGCATCCAGGCGAGCTCGTCCGAGATCGCCTTGGCCTTGCCCTGCTCCTCGCGGTCTTCCTGCTCGAGCCGCTTGACCTTCTTCTCGAGGTAGCCCGAATAGTTCGATTCATAGGTGTAATAGCGCCCGCGATCGAGTTCGAGCACCCAGTTCACCACGTTATCGAGGAAGTAGCGATCGTGGGTGACGAGGATCACGTTGCCGACATAGTCGCGCAGGTAATTCTCGAGCCAGGCGACGCTCTCGGCGTCGAGATGGTTGGTCGGCTCGTCGAGCAGCAGGATGTTGGGCTTTTCGAGCAGCAGCTTGCACAAAGCGACGCGACGCTTCTCGCCACCCGACAGATTGGTGACGGGGCTGTCGCCGGGCGGGCAACGCAGCGCTTCCATCGCGATCTCGAGCTGGTTGTCGAGGCTCCAGCCGTCGACCGCGTCGATCTTCTCCTGCAGGTCGCCCATTTCGGCGAGCAATGCGTCGAAATCGCAATCCTCGGGCGGATCGCCCATGATCGCGACGATCTCGTTATAGCGATCGACCATCCCGCCGATCGGGCCGGCGCCCGCGCGCACGTTGCCGATCACGTCCTTGGTCTCGTCGAGCTTGGGTTCCTGCGGCAGATAGCCGACCTTGATGCCCTCGGCGGCCCATGCCTCGCCGGTGAATTCGGGATCGATCCCGCCCATGATCTTCATCAGCGTCGACTTGCCCGAGCCGTTCGGCCCGATGATCGCGATCTTCGCGTCGGGAAGGAACTGGAGCGAGATGTTGTTGAGCACCGGCTTGGGGGCACCGGGGAAGGTCTTGGTCAGGCCCTTCATCACATAGCTGTACTGCACGGCCATCGGCTGCGGACTCCGGGGGTAAAGATGGTGGATTGTTGGCGTGGCAGATAGCGATGCGCGGGGGCGTTGGCAACGTGGGCGGGGTGCGGTAGCTTCCTGGTATGGAACGGATCGACATCTCGGACGGGCGCCGCGTCGCCGTTCTGGTCGAAGCGGTCGAGCGCGGCGACGCGGTGGTGATCGTGCGCGATGGCGTGGTGGTGGCGACCGTTGCGGCTCCAGCGCCTGCGCCAGCCGCCGTGGAACCAAGGACCTTCGACATAGCGGGGCTTGCGCGTTTGCACTCTGAATACCCGATGCCGCACTTCGAACAGAGTTGGGGCGATCTGGTCAGCGAGATGCGTGACGAGGACGATCATTGAGCCACTATTGCGATGCCAGTGTGATCGGCACGCTGGTGTTCCGCGATACCGACTGGATCGGCGTGCGTCACTGGATCGAGACGACGAAGCCCAGCCTTACCTATAGTGACTTCGGCTTTGGGAAGCTCGCCTCGGCGGTCGGTCGGCGGGTCCGGATGCAGCAGTTGGATGCTAGCAAGGCGCAGGCGCTGCTGCTCGATCTCCCCACGCGTCTTCCCGATTGGGCCCACATCACGATCGAGCCATCCGATATTGCCGTCGCCACGGGCTACATGCTGCGCTTCGAACTCGGACTGCGCTTTCCCGATGCGATTCACATTGCGGTCGCGCGGCGTCTCGGGCTTACACTGGTTTCGACCGACATCCGCCAGGTCCGCGCCGCCGTCTCGCTCGGTGTCGCCGCCATCAACCCCTTGCACACAGACGGGACTCCTTCTTGACCAAGCTCCGCGCCCTCGCCCCTTCGTTGCTGCTCGCCTCAACCTTGCTCGCCGGTCCCGCGCTGGCGCAGCGCCCCGCGCCATTGGTCGATCCCGCAGTCGCGGCGCTGCGCGACAAGGCGCTGAACGACGATATTGCCTATGACATCGTCGAGGGGCTCACCACCGAGGTCGGCCCCCGCCCCGATGGATCGCCCAAGGAAGAGCGCGCGCGGCAGTGGGCGGTCGCCAAGCTGAAGAGCCTCGGCTTCAAGAATGTGCGGATCGAGCCCTATGAGCTCAAGAACGTCTGGGTGCGCGGTGCCGAGACCGCCGACGTCGTCGCACCGTTCGAACAGCCGCTGCGGCTGACCGCGCTCGGCAATTCGGGCGCTACGCCGGCCGAGGGGCTGACGCTGCCGGTCGTGTTCTTCGCCTCGCTCGCCGATCTTCGGGCGGCACCCGATGGCAGCCTGACCGGCAAGATCGCCTTTGTCTCGAACGCGATGCAGGCCAATCAGGACGGCTCGGCCTACGGCCCCGAGGGCCAGGCGCGCCGCGCCGGGCCGAGCATCGCGGCGCAGAAAGGCGCGAGCGCGATCGTCATTCGCTCGATCGGATCGGACCACGGCCGCGGGCCGCATGCGGGCGTCACAAACTTCGCGCCCGGTGTAGCGCCGATCCCCGCCGCTGCGCTGTCGGTCTCCGATGCCGCCAATCTCGAGCGGATGGTCAAGCGCGGCAAGCCCGTCACGCTCCACCTGACATTGACGCCTACGTTCGTGCCAAGCCGCATGTCGGGCAATGTCGTCGCCGAAGTCCCCGGCACCGATCCGGCAGCCGGCACGATCCTGATCGGCGGACACCTCGACAGCTGGGATCTCGGCACCGGTGCGATCGACGATGCGTCCGGCGTCGCGATCACCACCGCCGCCGCCAAGCGGATGATGGATGCGGGGCGGCATCGTCGCACGATCCGCGTCGTCTGGTTCGGCGATGAAGAGACGGGCGGTTTCGGCGGGCTCGCCTACGCAAAGGCACATGCCGGCGAGACGCACGCGATGGCGGCCGAATCCGATTTCGGCGCCGACCGGGTGTGGCGCTTCGAGACCAACCTTCCGGCGACCGCCAAGCCCGTCGGCGATCGCCTGACCGCCGCGCTTGCGCCGCTTGGCATCGTGCACGGCGCAGGCATCGCGGGCGACGGAACCGATGTCGGGCCGACGCTCGCAACCGGGGTCGCGGCGGTCGATCTCAACCAGGACGGGACCCGCTATTTCGATTACCACCACACGCCCGAGGACACGCTGGAGCGCATCGACCCGCAGCAATTGCGGCAAAATGTCGCAGCTTGGACCGCGGTTCTAGCCGTCGTCGCCGATGCGCCCGAAGCGATCGGCCCGGTTACGCCGAAGAAATGACGGTTGCTCGGCTCGTCGCAAATATGGCCGAAAGGTGGCAGAAGCGCCCGTCTATGGCCGATTTGCGATTGACGCACCGCAGCGGGGCGCTATGCCTCCGATCTTCGCGAGCGGCATAGGGCCGGTTGCGAAGCGCTAATTTGCTTGGGAGCAATTGCATGAAGAAGATCGCCCTTGTTCTCGTCGCCGCCGGCCTGGTCTCGCTCGCCGCTTGCAACAAGAACCCTGAAGCTGCTGCAATCGAAAACAATGCTGACGTCATCGCCGACGGCATCGACAACAACGCGTCGATGATCGACGACATGGCTTCGAACACCTCGAACGCGGTTGCTTCGGACGTCCTGGCGAACAAGGCCGACGAACTGCATGACACTGCCGACAACGTCCGTGACGCGGGCGAAGCCAAGGCCGACAACGTCGCCAAGGCTGCCAAGTAAGACCTGCCGGGCTTCGGCCCAGGTCTGACGATTGGGGCGTCTTCCTAGCGGAAGGCGCCCTTTTTCGTGGCCGATCAGTTGAGCTGCGCGATCACCAGATCGAGCGCCGCCAAGCGCAGCGCGATGTCGCGATGATATCCGGCAGCGGCCGGCGCCAACTTCAGCGCACGCGCCCAATAGAGGCGCGCGGTGCGATACTGTCCGGTCTGCGCATAAGCGAGCCCTTCGAAGAACGGCGGCGCGGGATGCTCGGGCGCGAGCCGGGTCGCCTGGTCGAACGCCAGTCGCGCGGCGGGCGACACGGATGCATCATGCTGTACCAACGCCGTCCCCAGCCCGGTCCACAGCGTCAGGCTTAGCGGATAATGATTGAGCCCGAGCAGCACGACGTTGACGCCGCTGCGTCGGCTGCCTGAGCGCATCAACGCGTCCGACGCCATCAGATACGCCCCATCGCCGGTGAACCGCCCGAGCATCGCATCGCGCAGTTCGATCATCTCGGGCGCGACCGCCACGGGGATCGCGTCGGAGACCGCCAGATGCTCCCCGAGCCCGGCGCGTTGCTGGAGCGCGTAACCGGCAGCGCCGAGCATCAGGGCCGCGCCGACCAGCGTCCAGAGCGCGCGGGACACGCCGCTGACCCACAAGGCTCCAGCTACGACGACGCCGATCAGCGCCAAGCCTATCCAGCCACTCATTGCGTCTGTCGTGTGTTCATCACGCTGCTGTACGGGATTTGCGCGCAACGTCTAACCACAAGTGCGGACTCGCCGCCTCTTCGCGCGCGCAATCGACCCGGCGTCAGTCGCCGGCGCGTAGGGGCTGGATCAGATCCCAGCGGTTGCCGTAGAGATCCTCGAAGACGGCGACGATTCCGTACGGCTCGCGCCGCGGCGCCTCCACGAACCGGACGCCGCGCTGCGTATACGCATGGTGGTCGCGGGCAAAATCGTCGGTCTCCAGAAACAGCAACACGCGTCCGCCACTCTGATTGCCGACCGCGCCGACTTGGACATCGCCGACGGCGCGCGCCAGCAGCAGCCCGCTTGCGCTGCCCGGCGGTGCAACGACGACCCAGCGCTTCTCATCGCCCAGCGCGGTGTCCTCGCGCAGCTCGAAGCCGAGCGCGTCGACAAAGAAGGCAATGGCCGGATCATAGTCCGCGACGAGGAGCGAGGTCAGGGTGAGACGCTGTGGCATGCGAAAATTCTGACCGATGGCGCCCGTCGCGCCAATGCCCGACCGCCATTCAGCGGACACCCGAAGGCGCCCGCGCGGCGGCCTTTCAGGCGCGCCCGATCAGACGCTGGGCGATCGTGTCGGCGACGTCGGAGATCGGCGCGCCGGTGCGCTCGGCCTCGTCCCACACCTGGATCAACCGGTCGGGGATCCGCGCGATGCGCGCCTCGACTTCGGCCTGATCGCCGTGGCCGAGATATTCGAGCGCGACGTTAATGATGCCGCCGGCGTTGATGACGTAATCGGGCGCGTAAAGGATGCCCCGCGCCTGCAGCGCCGCGCCTTCGGCCTTGGTCTCGAGCTGGTTGTTCGCACCGCCCGCGACGATCGTGGTGCGAAGCGCCGCGATAGAAGCCGGAGTCAGGATCGCGCCGAGCGCGTTCGGGCTGACGATGTCGGCCTCGACGGCAAGAATGTCATCTGCTGCTGCGGTCTGCGCGCCGAGCTCTTCGGCGAGCGCCTTGGCGCGATCCGCATTGACGTCCGCCAGCGTGAGCACCGCGCCGTCCTTGGCGAGCAGCCGGGCGAGCCCGCCGCCGACGCTGCCGACGCCCTGGATCGCGACGCGCACGCCCTTCATGTCGGTCGTGCCGAGACCACGCTTGGCGGCGGCCTTGACGCCGAGATAGACGCCCATTGCGGTGTAGGGCCCGGGATCACCGCCGGCGCTCCCCGCCGCGACGGGGAGACCCGAGACATGCTTGGTCTTGGTCGCGATCGTCTTCATGCTCGCTTCGGACATGCCGACGTCTTCGGCCGTCACATAGCGCCCGCCGAGCGAATCGACCACGCGGCCGAACGCCTCGAGCTGCGCGTGGCTGATCGTCTCGCCGGGGTTCGCCGCGAGCACGACGCCCTTGCCGCCGCCCATCGGCAGATCGGCCATCGCGTTCTTGAAGCTCATCCCGCGCGACAGACGCAGCGCGTCGGTGATCGCGCGATCGCTATCGGCATAATGCCAGAAACGCACGCCACCCGCCGCCGGTCCGAGCTTGGTCGAATGAATCGCGATGACCGCCCGAAGCCCCGAGGCCGGATCGGTGAAGAGGTGCACGCCCTCATGATCGTCGAAATCGGGGAAGCCCCATCCGGTGGTCACGGACAAATTCCTGGCTGCTGAAAAGAAGTGGGGCGACCGACGGGACTTGAACCCGCAACATCCGGCATCACAAGCCGACGCTCTAACCAATTGAACTACGATCGCCGCAGAGGAAGCGCCCCTAGCGGGGTCGGGGGGCCAGCGTCAAGAATGGATCGCTCAGAATTTACCGTCAATCGTCAGGCGATGCCCCGATGGGGTCGGTTGAAAGCCGCTGAGCTCGAGTTTCTGCGCGGCGGTCGCATCGACCGGTTTCACCGTCAGCTCGGCGCGGAAACGGCCGGCCGGCCACAGCCGCAGCGCGATCTGCTCGGTCCCCGACTGGCTTGCCAGCGGGAGCAACAGCGCGCCGGCGTCACAGCGCGCGGTGCCGGCAAGCCCCTGCCCCAGGCTGATACCGGCGATATCGGCGCCGAGCGTCGCCTTGACCCGACCTTCCGCCGCCTCGCACTTGCCGTCGACGAAGCGGAGCGTGACCTCGTCGAGATCGATCCCGCTGACCGGAAGCGGCGCGAAGACGTCGCCCGCCGGCAGCCGCGCGCTCATCGAATCGAGCCCGACACCGTGGCGCGAGACGCTGATCGCGCCGTGGACCGCGCGAGTCGTGGCGGGATCGCCGCCCACGTCGGGGCTTGCCAGGGCGACCCGCGCCCGGCCTCCGAGCAGCGCCCAGGGCGAGAGCGAGGCCTTCACGTCCCCCAGTGCGATCGTCCCGACCTGCGCCTCGCGCAGTCCGCCGAACCACACGCTTCCCGTCGCGGCGCGCGCCGCGACGCGGGTCAAATCGAGATCGAACCAGCCGAGCAGGAAGCGCAATGGCAGCAGGATCAGCAATGCCGCAAAGAACACCGCGCCGAACAGCGCGACCGGACCTGTCTTGAGGCGAAAGCGCGTCATGGATGCTTCGCCTTCAACGTGAGCTGGACCGCGACGCCGTGGTCGCCGGTATCGGTGGTGGCGAGTTGATCGACCAGAATGCCGTCGGCCTCGAGCTGCGCGAGCCAGCCGACCAGCGCGCCCGGCCGCGCGGAAGCGATCGCGATCGCGACGCGGTCATTGCCCTGCGGCGTGACATTGGTCAGCGCAAAGCCTGCATCGTTGGCACGCGCGCGGATCACCGATTCGAGCGGCGCGTCGAGCGGCGCGGCAAGCATCGCCTGCGCTGCCTTGACCGCATCGACGCGGACCTGCGTCTCGCCGAGCGCGATCACGGCGTCGGCATGGCGCGCCTTTGCCGAATCGAGCGCATCGCTCAGCGGCACGACGAGGAAATAGCCGAACACCAGCGCCGCGAAGACCCCGCCGGCGATCAGCAAATACTGTTCGCGCTGGCTGCGGGTACGATACCAGAGGAGGAAACGCTCGGTCATCGCGGCTTCACCGTCAGATCTCCCGAAAGGCGGCCGTTGACCGCCTGAAACTGGCCCTGCGCGACGGCGGCGAACCCGCTCGCCTCGAGCCGCCGTTGCAGATCGAGGATCTGCCCCTCGTTCTGCACCCCGACGCCGACGCGCAGCGTGCCGTTCGGATCGAAACCGAGCGTATGCGCCTCACTCCCCGGCGTCGCGCGAATCGCCGCGAACACCGCCGCCGCGGTCCGGCTGAAGCCCTGGCCGCCGCCGCGCAGCCGGTCGAGCCGCGCGCTGAGCTGGCGGTCCGCATCGCTGACCGCCTCGGCACGCGCAAGGCCGGTGCGCGCGAGCAGATCGGTGCGGCGCTCGAGATCGTCGGCGGCGGTCGAATAGGCGATCAGCTGGACGATCGTGATCAGCAGCGTCACGACCAGCGTCGCGGCGGTGAGCCAGCCGAGCCGACGGACCAGCGCCCAATCGACCCCGATCCGCGTCTTGCGCGCGAACGCACCCTGGCGAAGGTCGAGCGGCGGCGCCACGACCGCCGCGACGATCGCCGCCTCGAGCGCATCGCGCGGCAATATGGCGGGTGCGGCGCCGCCGGTGACGAGCTCGGTCAGCCGCGCTTCGTCGGCGAACCCGCTGGTCGTCCCGCGCACGACCCCTTCGCCACCAAGATCGGCGCGCAGATAGCCTGATTCGGGGCGCGGCAGCAGCAGCGGCGCGGGGAGCACGGCCGCGGGATCGACGCCGTTTTCCGCAAGCAGGTCGAGCCAGGCGCGCATCTGCGTGGCCGCCACCACGCCGATCGGGCGTTCGAGGATCGCGCCCTCGCGTCCGACCGCAACGTGAAGCTCGCCGATCGGACTCGCGCTCGCATCGGCGGCAAGCATCCGCGCGGCGGTGACCGATTGCGCGAGCGAACGATCGGGCAGCTCGGCCCAGTGCAGCGTCACCGCATCGGCGGGTGCGACCGCGACATGCGCCACCGGCGCATCGGCGGCGAGCAGCGGAAAGCCCTCGCCGCGCGCGGTCACGGCATCGCCCGCGATGCGCAGCCAGCGCCACGGCAGATCGTGCGCGGGAAGGAAGAGGACAAGCGTTTCTGTCATGATGGCTCGCCCCATTGCCGCGATACGAGCCGCGCGGGAAGCACCGTCGCGTCGATCAGTCCGGTTTGTTCCAGCGTGGCCCCGCCCAGCGCAACGCGCACGGTGAGCGAGAACCATGTCGTCTTGATGTCGGTCTGCCCCGGCGCGTCGTCGCCGGTGGTGCTGCGCACCGCGCTTTGCGCCCAGAACGCCGTGCTCGTCGCAAAGCCCGCCGCCGGGCGCTGCAGCAGAACCTGGCGCACCGCTTCGGGAGACAGCCCGATCCGCAGCATCGCAATCAGCGGCGCCTGTTCGGGCAGCAGCGTGTTGACATTGATCTTCGCGGGCGCGGCGACGGGCAAGGTGCAGAGCCACGGGCGCAGCGACTCGTAATCGTTGCGCGTCACGCCGCGGACCGCGCGCAACTCGCTCGGGTCGGCCATCAGCGTGTTGGCGGTGCGATAGGGCTGCGCGCCGCCGCGATAGTCCTTGTCCTCGGCGCCGCCGGTGAGCGGGGCATCGTCGCTGTCGATCCAGTCGGCGGCGGCGGCGGCGATCGCGTCGGGTGAGCCGGCCGACGGATCGACCAGCCGGATCAGCCGGGCGAACTGCAGTTGCGCCGGCGTATAGGCGAAATACTGGCCGCTTCGGGCGGGCGTCTCGGTGACGAGGCTGTTGAGGTTGAAGCAATTGCCGCCGTCGACCACGGTCGCGGTGGCGGTGCCGTTGGCGATCGGCAGCGGATAGGGCGTGCCGCTCCAGCCGCCCTGCAGCGTGACCTTGTCGGGGCTCTTGCGGAGCAGGTCGCTGACCCTGACCACCGCGAGCGTCTCGGTCGCGAAGGAGTAAGCCCGCGCCTGATCGAGCGCGACGGCGTTGCCGCCGAGCCGCGTCGCGAGCCGCAGCCGCTCGAGCGCGGTCCCGGCCAGCACCGCGATCACCGCGACGAGCAGCAACACCGTCAGCAACGCCGCGCCGCGCTCGGAGGCCTTACGCTCAACCGACGCGGTCATCGACGCGCCTCCCATAGCCGGTGCCGACGAGGAACAGCTGGCGCGTCGCGATGCCGCTATCCCGCAACACGCGCAGTTCGAGCGCATCGGGGAGCGGCGTCTGCGGCGTGCCGGTCCAGCGGTCGCTCCACGCGCCCTTGATGCGGTAGCGCAGCGTGACCTGGCGGACGTGCGTCAGCAGCGGTGTCGGCGGCAGCGGCGCGGCACCGTCGAGCATCGGATAGGCGGTCCGCGCGAGCGCGCCGTCGACGACGCCATATTCGACCTTCTGCACGCTCGCGCGCGGCGTACCGTCGAGGTTGCTCCAGCCGCTGCGGACGAGGCGGAGCATTGGGGCGGCTGCCGCGCCCGCTTCGCCCGTGAAGGGCGGACGTGCGCCGCCATCCTCGCCGCGCGTCTGGCGGGTGGTCGCCTCGGCGAGATCGGCGGTGAGGATCGAGGTGAGGCGGTTCATCGCCGATACGTCGTCGAGCTTGACGCCGGTGGCGGTCTGCGCGCGGACCGAGAAGGACAGCAGCGCCACCCCCGCCGCGGCGAGCAGGCCGAAAATCAGCAGCGAGATCATCACCTCGACCAGAGTGAAGCCGTGTTCGGCGGGGCGGCGCGTCATGGGGTGCGGGTCCCGTCGCGGACCATGGTGAGATGCCCAGCCTGGCGCCCCGCCGCATCGCGCACGGTGACATCAATTCGCAAGACGCGGATGTTCCCGGTCGGCTGGACCGTCCGTGTCCAGCTCCAGCTGCTCCCGCCATTGCTTTCGCTGCCGCTCGCGGTGCCGATCGTCGGCGGGCGCGCATCGGTCATCGCCTCGATCGCGACATTGCGCGCGACGGTCTGGCCGAGCAGCGTCGTGTCGAGCGTCGCCGCACCGCGGATCGTCGCGCCTTCGAGCCGGATCAGGGCAAGCGCGGCGAGGCTGAACACGGCGAGCGCGACCATCATCTCGATCAAGGTAAAGCCGCGGGACTTAGCCACCGATGCGGACCTTGCCGTCATTGCCGATATGGACGACCAGCGTCTCGCCCGAACGCACGAGCGTCACGTCGAGCGGACGATCGGTGCTGCCGACCGAATCGAACAGTACGCGGTCGCGCGTTCCGGCGCCCGATGGCGTGGCGTGCGTCCCCTTGCCCCACCCCGTCACGCGCAGCGGTTTTTCGGCCATCGCGACCCAGGCGCCGTCGACACGCTCGTCGAACCCGTAGCCGCCTTCGGACACCCACACGCTGATCGGTTTCGCGCCGACCACGGCGAGATCGCGTGCGGCACTGGCGCGCGCGGCAAAGCGCGCGGCCTCGTCGGCAAGGCGACCGCGCGGATCGGGCAAGGCGAAGACGACCGCGGCGCTGGCGAGGCCGATGATCGTGACGACGACCATCAGCTCGATCAGCGTGAAGCCGCGCTCGCGCCCCCGCTCGCCCCCCGGCTCGCCCTTGCGGCGTTTACTGCCAGCTGCCGATATCGGCATTGACGCCCTCGCCGCCTTCCTTCTTGTCTGCGCCGAGCGTCCAGACATCGGCCTCGCCATGCGCGCCGGGTGCCGCATAGAGATACGGCTTGCCCCACGGATCGAGCGGGAGCTTCTTGATGTAGCCGCCGCGCTGGTATTTCGACGCATCGGCATCGGCCGGCGCAGCGACGAGCGCCTGAAGGCCGTCGGTGGTCGACGGATAGGAATCGTTCTGCAGCTTGTAGAGGTCGAGCGCGCCCTCGATCGTCGAGATGTCGGCCTTGGCCTTGACGATCTTGCCTTTGTCGCCGAGCGGCAGGACGTTGTAGGTCACGATCGCGGCAAGCAGGCCGATGATGACGATCACGACCATCAGTTCGATCAGCGTGAAGCCGTCTTCTTGCTTGCGGCGGCGGCGCGATGGGCGGGGAGCGGAAACAGACATAACAAACCTCATTGTCCGGCAAGCGTGTTGAGCTGCAGGATCGGCAGCAGGATCGATAGCACGATCGTCGCGACGACACCCCCCATCACGACGATGATGATCGGCTCAAGCAGCGACAGCGCGGTGGTGGTGAACCGATCGAACTCGCGCTCGAGATATTCGGCGGCGCGCTCGAGCATGTCGTCGAGCTGTCCTGCCGTCTCGCCCGATGCAGCCAGATACGTCAGCAGCGGCGGAAAGACGCCCGCCCGGCGCATCGCCGCCGACAGGCTGCCGCCGCCGCGGATCGATTCGATGATCTCGTCCGACGCCTGCTTGAGCCGCAGGTTATGGATCGTGCTGCCGGTCAGCGTCAGGCCTTCGAGCAAGGGCAAGCGGCTGGCGACCATCGTCGCGAGCGTGCGCGCCATGCGGGCGGCGTGGAGATCGCGGAACAGGCGGCCGAGAATCGGCAGTTTGAGGATCCAGCTGTCGAAGCCGAGCTTGATCCGCGGGTTCTTGAGAGCACGCCACGAACCGAAACCGGTGAGCAGGATGACGAGCAGGATCGCCCACCAATAGCCGACCATGAAATTCGACAGCCCCATCACCACGCGGGTGAGGAACGGGAGCTGCTGCCCGACGGTGTCGAACTGTTCGACCACCTGCGGCACGACGAATACCATCAGTGCGGTGACGACCGCCATCGCCACCACCGCGAGCACGGCCGGATACGCGAGTGTGGTGATGATCTTGCCGTTGATCTCGGCCTGCCGCTCGAGCAGCACCGAGAGGCGTTCGAGAATGACGGGAAGCGAGCCCGAGCTCTCGCCGGCCGACACCATCGCACGATAGAGCGATGGGAAGCTCTTGCCTTCGCGCGCCATCGCCTCGTGCAGGCGGCGACCCTCGACCACGCCGGCATGGACCGATTCGACGATCGCGCGGACATGCGGCTGCTCGGTCTGGCGCGAGATCGTGCGGAGCGATTCCTCGAGCGGCGAGACGCGGTTGAGCGTGGCGAGCTGGCGGGTGAAGAGCGTGAGCTGCTTGGTGCTCATCTTTTTCGAGCCCAGGCGGAGGTCAGAGAGGAGCGGTTTGCCCTTGGGCTGGCGACCCGAACCGGGTTCGACCTTGACGACGTAGAGCCGGCGCCGGTCGAGCAGCGCGCGCGCGGCGTCGATCGACGGCGCGGCGATCGCCCCGCGCGCCTCGCGGCCCTTGGTGTCGATCGCGAGATAGTCGAAGTCAGGCACGGATACTCCCCTCCCTGGAAGAGCGCCGGGTGAACAGCGCCCCACGCTGTTCAGGCCATGCCGGGGGCATGGCCGACCCGGCGCTGGGTTGGGGGTGGGTCGGCCCAATGCAGGCGTTGCTCTCTCCCCGGGACGGTGATCCCACGCCTATGCAAGCCTCGACCGCGCCACGGGCCGGCCCACCCCCGGCACCTCCCTTCCAGGGAGGGGAGGAAGAAGGGAGGTCACTCACTGACAATCTCCGGCACCACCATCGGCGCCTCGGCATCGGCCATATCGCGCCGCGACACGCGCACCGCTTCCTCGGCGGTCGTCACCCCGTCGCGCACCAACTGCCGCGCCGCCGACCCCAGCGTCGGTGCATGCAGGAACGCATGCCGCGCGATCAGCGCCTCGTCGCCGCCATCGTTGATCAGCCGCCGCACCGTTTCGTCGATGCGGATCGCTTCATAGACGCCGACGCGGCCCTTATAGCCCGTCCCCTGGCACTGCTCGCACCCGACCGCCTGATAGACGATCGCGCCCGGCTCGAACCCGAGCAGCGCCGCCACCGATGCATCCGCCGCCACCGGCCGCCGGCACACCTCGCACAGCCGCCGCACCAGGCGCTGCGCGATCACCGCGCGCAGCGTCGAGGCGAGCAGGAACGGCTCGACCTTCATGTCGCGCATCCGCGTGATCGCGCCGACCGCGTCGTTGGTGTGGACCGTCGACAGCACGAGATGCCCGGTCAGCGACGCCTGCACCGCGATCTCGGCGGTCTCGCGATCGCGGATTTCGCCGACCATCACGACATCGGGATCCTGCCGCAGGATCGCGCGCAGGCCGGCGGCGAAGGTCAGCCCGACCTTGGCATTGACCTGCGTCTGCCCGACGCCCTCCATCGCGTACTCGACCGGATCCTCGACCGTCAGGATGTTGCGGCTGCCGTCATTGAGCAAGCGCATCGAGGCATAGAGCGTCGTCGTCTTGCCCGAGCCGGTCGGCCCGGTAACGAGGATGATCCCGTTCGGCTCGGTGATCGCTTCCTTGAGCAACTGGTTGATCGCCGGCGTCATCCCGAGCACGTCGAGCGTGATCCCGGCATTCTCCTTGTCGAGGATACGCAGCACGACGCGCTCGCCCGCGCGGCTCGGCAGCGTCGAGACGCGGACGTCGAGCAGCTTGCCCCCCAGCGTCAGCCCGATGCGACCGTCCTGCGGCACGCGCCGCTCGGCAATGTCGAGCCGCGCCATCACCTTGACGCGGCTGACGACGACCGGGGCGACGTGCGGCGGCATGCGCAGCGTCTCGCGCAGGACGCCGTCGATGCGCATGCGCACGACGAGGCCGGTCTCGTACGGCTCGATATGGATGTCCGACACGCCGTTGCGCGCGGCATCGGCGATGATGCCGTTGATCAACCGGATCGCCGGGGCATCGTCGGCGGTGTCGAGCAGATCGTCGGCGGTGGGGAGATGATCGGCGAGCAGGTCGAGCTCATCGCCGAGGCCGAGCGTACCCGCGGCCATCGCGGCGGCCTGGCCGTCCATGGCGTACGCTTCGGAGAGCAGGCGGTCGAATTCGGGCGCCGCGACGAAGGTCACGTCGAAGGCGCGCGCGAGATGGCGGCGGAGTTCGAGCAGGACCTTGGGGTCGGAGCCTTCGCGCATCGCGACGGTGAGCTGGTCGTGGGTGGGGTCGAGGACGACGCCGAAGCGACGCGCGAAGGCGTAGGGGATGGTTGCCGCTACCAGCTCGGGCGACAGGACTCCCCTCCCGCTTGCGGGAGGGGTTGGGGGAGGGCCGTCTAGGTCGAGCGCAGCGTTTGCGGCACGGCCCTCCCCTAGCCCCTCCCGCACGCGGGAGGGGGATAAGAGGGGAGCGGCGGGCTCATCCCCCGCCATCACCGGTCCCGCTTCGTATGGATCACCGTGCTCGAGCTCCGCTGCACCGGCACCATGATCCGCGGATCCTCGATATTCCCCGGGACCGGCGCGCTCGGGATCGGCGGAGCGGCGCCCATGTAATCGCGCACCAGCTGGTCGATCGACGGCTCGTCGTTCGGCATCGCCAGCCCCTGCTGGAGCCGCAAATAGCCATAGCGCTGCTCGGTCAGCTTGCGGCTGTCCTCGGCGCTGCGCAGGATCGTCGGACGGATGAAGATCATCAGATTGGTCTTGGTCCGCGACTTCGCCTTCGAACGGAACAGATTGCCCAGCCCCGGAATGTCGCCGAGCAACGGAATCTTCTCGATCGTGCGCCGCTCGTTATCATCGAGCAGGCCGCTGATCACCGCGATATCGCCATCGTCGACGGTGCGGACGGTCTCGACCTCGCGCTTGTTGAGAATGAGGTCGGCATTGCTGCTCGATACCGGCCCGGCGATCGAACTGACCTCGAGCCGCAGGTTGAGCTTGACCGTCCCCGAGGAATTGACCTGCGGGCGCACCGTCAGCTCGATCCCGACGTTTTCCCGTTGCGTGGTCTGGAAGGCATTGTCGAAATTGGTCGAGAGCGCCTTTCCGGTCGTGATCGGGATTTCCTGGCCGACGAGGCTGTGTGCCTCCTGATTGTCGAGCATCACCAGATGCGGGACCTGCAACAGGTTCGACGTGGTGTCGCTCTTCAACGCATTGATGATCGAGGCGAACACGGTGCTGCCGATCTTGCCGGCAAATCCGCCGAACCCGCCGCTCGCGCCGAGGACCGAACTCAGCGCGCTCTGCGTCAGCGAATCGCTCGCCGCGCTGTTGGTGCTGGTCGTGACGGTCGACCCGTTGATCGTGGTCGTCGTGCTCCCGAGCTGGTTCGCCGCGACCGCGCCGGCGATCGTCAGCAAGCTCGGCGCAGCGTTGCTGAAGCTCGACGCCGCGAACACCCCGCCGCTCGCGCTCCCCACCGCGAATTGCGCGCCGAGCTGGCTCGACATCGAATCCGAAACCTCGGCGACGATCGCCTCGACCAGCACCTGCTCGCGCCGCGTGTCGAGCTGGCGGACCACCTCGGCGAGCTGGCGCTGCACTTCGGCGGGTGCGGCGATGACGATCGCGTTCGCGCCGACGAAGCGCGTCACCACCGACGCCGTCCGACCGCCCGAGGTGATCGCGGTCTGGCTCGGGGCGTTGCCGGTCGATCCGGTGTCCTGCTGCACCGCGGGCGTATTGGCGGGACGCGAGACGGAATTGGCGCCGGTACTGCCGGTCGACTGGCTGTTGCTGCCGAAGTTCGACGCCGACAGCTGCTGATTGGTGATCGGCGACGGCGTCTGGCCGACAAGCTGCTGGAGCACGGGCAGCAATTGCTCGGCATCGGCGTTTTCGAGGAAGATCACCTTGATCTCGGTGCCGTTCTTGGCGCGGCGGTCGAGATCCTCGGCGACCGCGGCGAGCCGCGCGACCGATGTCGCATCGCCGCGGATCGCGACCGAATTCGAGCTGTTCACCGCAACGACGCTCACCGACGTGCCCGCTGCGGGTGCAGCACCGCCCCCCGCTCCGCCCACGCTTTGCCCGGCGAGCGCCTGCAGCGCGGTGGCGATCTCGCGCGCGCCGGCATTTTTCAGCGCGATGATCCGCGTCGATGCAGTGTCGGTGTCGATCCGGCGCAGCACTTCGCGGACGCGGCGGACATTGTCGGCGAAATCGACGATCACCAGGCTGTTGCCACCGCGGTTCGCGGTGACCGAACCTTGCGGCGAGATCAGCCCGCGCACCGTATCGACCGCCGATTGCGCGTCGATCGAGCGCAACCGGACGATCTCGGTGATATAGCTGTTGCTCGTCGCGCCGCGGACGCCGACGCGGCTCGGCTGCGAGGCGGCGCTGTCGGTCGGCTGGATGCGGAACGCGCCGTTGGTGGTCGGCACCGCGACCAGCCCGTTGGCGCGCAGCGTCGAGAGGAAGATCTCGAAATATTGCGACCTGCTCACCGGGTGATCGGTGACGACGGTCACCTTGCCCGCCACGCGCGCGTCGATGATGAAGGTCCGCCCGGTCACGCGCGCGGCATCGGCGATAAAGGCGCGAATGTCGGCATCGCGCACGTTCATCGTCTGTTGCGCCTGCGCGGCGGCGACTAGCGTCATCGCGAGGATGGGCGTCAGGATCAGTTTCTTCATTGCCCCGCAATCGTAATGACGAGTGGTACCGTGTCTTTGCCGCGCTCGACCGATAAGCTCAGCTGTCCGCCCTTGGCATATTGCGCGGCAAGACGCTCTATGTCTTCGGCGCCGCCGACGGGCTTGCCCGCAATCTGCGTTATGACGTCACCGTCGCGCAAGCCCGCCGCGCGGAACCCTGCGCCCGCGCCCTGCGCGCGCACGGTGAGGCCGCTCACCCGGCCGCCATCGATCCGCGGGATGAAGCCGACGTCGCGGCGCATCTGTGCGAAGCTGACGCCTTGCGGTCCGATCTCGGCGGACGGTGGCGCAGCGCCGCCCGACAGCGCGCCGCCGCCGATCAGCGGTGGCCCGTTCGGCACGGCTTGGACGGGCGCCTGCTCGGTCTGCGGCAGATACAGATCCTCCGCCGCACCGCCGCGGTCGATCGTGACATGATCGAACGCAACCGCCTTGAGCCGCACGCCGGGCATGATCTCCTGCCCGACGCCGACGCTTTGCTGGACACCGTCGGGCCCGGCGATGATCGCCGAGCCGCCGCCCTGCGCTTCGTCGATTCGCACGCCGAACAGGGTCAGCTGGAGCGTGGTGACGACCGCCGGCCCCACCGCATCGCCGCCGCTCGCGCGGTAGAAAGGATCGAAGCCGCGCAGGATCGCTTCGGGCGAGCCCGCGACCGCGCCTTGCTCGGGGCGCCAGATGCCGACCGGGCCGACCGGAGTCAGCACCGCCCACACCAGCCGCGCGCTCTGGATCGCCAGCAGCGCGATCAGCGCCAGCTCGAGCGTCGAATAGACCGTCGTAACCGGAAGCCGCCGCAGGAACGCCCGCGCGCGCGCATCCAAAACCAAGCGCATGTGGACCCATCCCCGATCGCGACGTCCCGTCGACACCCGTGTTACCGTCACGCAGCGCCGCTGTGAACCGTGTACGTGGCAGGTCGCCGATCGGACGCGCCGCTATCGTCTGGAAAACCTGCAGGACCTTTGGCAAGGGAGGCGGCGTGACCGATGCTCCCGCTCCACCAGCCGCCGCCCGCTTCGGCTCGGGCCTCGATGCGGCGGCGATGACCGCGCATCTGGCAAGCCAGCCCGGCGTCCAGCGCGTGCCCTCGCCCAAGCTCCCCCTTTTCGTTCGCCGCGCCTTCCTCGACGCCGAGACCTGCACCGGCTTGCGCGCCGCCGTTGACGCCACGCGCCGCCCCTCGACGGTCTCCGACTTCAACGGCGACCGCGCCTTCCGCACCAGCGAGACGGGAGATCTCGACCCGCTCGACCCGCTGACGATCGCGCTCGATGCGCAGATCGCCGCCTTTACCGGGCTCGACCCGACGCATGGCGAACCGATCCAGGGCCAACGCTATGCAGTCGGCCAGGAGTTCAAACCGCATACCGATTATTTCGATCCGCTCGGGATCGATTTCGACCGCTATTGCCGGATCGCGGGCAACCGCACCTGGACCGTGATGCTCTATCTCAACGAGCCCGACGCGGGTGGCGCGACACGCTTCAAGGCGATCGACAAGATCATCCAGCCCGAGATGGGCAAATTGCTCGCCTGGAACAACCGGCGACCCGATGGGTCGCCCAATCCTGCGAGCCTCCACCACGGCATGAAAGTGCGCGCGGGGGGCTTTGTTGCAAAACTGATGGCGGGGATTCACGCAGGGAATCGAGCGGTATAGATAGGCGTAATGCCCAAACCTGCCGCACCTGTGTATCGTACGACGAACTGGCCTGAGTATAATGCGGCGCTGAAGCGGCGTGGGTCGCTGGAAATATGGTTTGATCCGGAGATGCACTGGCTTTCGAAGCCGTGTGGTCGCCCTGGTCGCCCGATGCGGTTTTCAGACAGCGCGATAGAGCTGTGCCTGACGCTGAAGACGCTGTTCAACCTGCCTTTGCGGCAAGTGACGGGGTTGGTTTCGAGCCTGATCAAAATGGCGGGGCTGGATTGGTCGGTGCCGGATTATACGACGCTGTGCCGACGGCAGAAGACGTTGAAGGTCAACCTCGGCGGGCGGATCAGCTCGGGCGGACTGCACCTGCTGGTCGACAGCACCGGGATCAAAATGACGGGAGAAGGCGAGTGGAAGACGCGCAAACACGGACCGTCCTACCGTCGCCAGTGGCGCAAGGTGCATCTCGGGATTGATGCTGGGACGCTGGATATCCGGGCCATTGAGGTCACGACGAATGCCATTGGTGACGCACCGACGCTGCCCGTTCTCCTGGCGCAAATTCCCGGAGACGAGCGGATACTCAGCGTCGGCGGAGATGGCGCTTATGATACCAGGGACTGCCATGCCGCTATTGCCGGGCGCGGTGCCGATGCGGTCATCCCGGTCCGCCGCAACGGGCAACCATGGGCAGAAGGCGGTCCCGGCGTCGATGCACGCAATGGAGCGCTACGCGCGACAAAGCGGCTTGGTCGCGCAATCTGGAAAAAGTGGAGCGGCTATCATCGCCGCAGTCTGGTCGAGACCAAAATGCACTGCTTCAAACTCCTGGGCCAGCGCGTTGTCGCCCGCACCTTCGATCGTCAGATTACCGAGCTCAAAGTCCGTGCTGCAATTCTCAATCGGTTCTCCGAAATAGGAACGCCGGTGACCGTCCGCATCCAATAACATCTTCAAGTAAAACGTCGGTCATGCTCTCGCGTAATTATGCAACAAAGCCGCGCGGGGACCAAATACGTCATCACCAAATGGTATCGCGAGCGCCCGTGGCGATAGCCGAACGACCGAAAAAAAGCCGCCGGACCCAAGCGGATCCGGCGGCTTCGATATGGTGGGCGCGGCAAGGATTGAACTTGCGACCCCACCCGTGTGAAGGGTGTGCTCTACCACTGAGCTACGCGCCCGCTGCCCCGCGCGATGCGATGGGGCGAAACGGATAAGGGCGGCCTAGCGCCGCCCTGATGCCGATCTCTTAAAACGAGCCGGCGCCGTTTGTCCAGCGCCGATGCCCGAAAATTCCGAACGTTCGATCAGTTGACCGAATCCTTGAGGCCCTTGCCGGCCTTGAACTTGGGCTGCGACGAGGCCTTGATCGTCATCGGCTCGCCGGTGCGCGGGTTACGACCGGTCGAGGCCTTGCGCTTGGAAACCGAGAACGTCCCGAAGCCGACGAGACGCACTTCATCGCCCTTTTTCAGCGCGGCGGACACTGCTTCGAACACGGCTTCGACGGCCTTGCTTGCATCACCCTTGGTCAGACCCGACGTGTCGGCCACCGTCGCGATCAGTTCCTGTTTGTTCATGGCCACGAAACCCCCGTTTGAAAAAAAATACGCTGAAATGATTCCCAGGCAAAAGCCGGTGGTACAGTAAGGCGGCTCGCATCGGGGCTGTCAAAGCAAAAACACCCCCGCCGCCGGTGAAAACGGCGAGGATGCAGTAATATACGCTATTCCGAGCTTAGTGGTGCAGTTCACCCCCGATGGCCGGGACACCCGCCGGCGGCTGCGCGGCGAGGTCGTCGGCCTCGGTCCAGTCTATCGCGGTGAGCGGGCCCGTCAGCGCAAGGCGCAGAACCTCGTCGACATGCGCCACCGGAATGATCTTCAACCCGTCGCGAATGTTGGCCGGAATGTCGGCCAGATCCTTCTCGTTCTCGTGCGGGATCAGCACGGTTGTGATCCCGCCGCGCAGAGCGGCGAGCAGCTTCTCCTTAAGCCCGCCGATCGGCAGCACGCGGCCGCGCAGCGTCACCTCGCCGGTCATCGCGATGTCGCGGCGGACCGGTACGCCGGTCAGCGTCGAGACGATCGCGGTGACGATGCCGATACCCGCCGACGGACCGTCCTTGGGCACAGCACCTTCGGGCAGATGGATGTGGATGTCCTTGCGCGCGAAGATGCTCGGCTTGATCCCATACGACGGCGACCGCGCCTTGATGAAGCTGAACGCAGTCTCGATCGACTCCTTCATCACGTCGCCAAGCTTGCCGGTGATCTTGGCCTGACCGCGCCCGGGCACGGTGACGCTTTCGATCGTCAGCAGCTCGCCGCCGACCTCGGTCCAGGCGAGCCCGGTAACCGCACCGATCTGGTTCTCCTCTTCACCCAGGCCGTGACGATACTTTTTCACGCCGGCGAAGTCGGACAGATTGTCGGGCGTCACGGTGACGCTCGTCGTCTTGCCCTCGAGGATCTGGCGCAATGCCTTGCGCGCGAGCTTGGCGATCTCGCGCTCGAGCGTGCGGACACCCGCCTCGCGCGTATAATACTGGATCAGCGCGCGCAGGCCCTCGGTGGTGAGCGTGAACTCGCCCGGCTTGAGACCGTGCGCCTCGATCTGCTTCTCGATCAGGTGCCGCTCGGCGATCTCGACCTTCTCGTCCTCGGTATAGCCTTCGAGCCGGATGATCTCCATGCGGTCGAGCAGCGCCTGCGGCAGGTTGAGCGTGTTCGCGGTGGTGACGAACATCACGTCGGACAGATCGACGTCGATCTCGAGATAGTGATCCTGGAACTTGGCGTTCTGCTCGGGATCGAGCACCTCGAGCAACGCCGAGGCCGGATCGCCGCGGAAATCCTGGCCGAGCTTGTCGATCTCGTCGAGCAGGAACAGCGGGTTGCTGGTGCCGGCCTTCTTCAGATTGGTCACGATCTTGCCCGGCAGCGAGCCGATATAGGTGCGGCGATGCCCGCGGATCTCGGCTTCGTCACGCACGCCGCCGAGCGACTGGCGGATGAACTCGCGGCCGGTCGCCTTGGCGATCGACTTGCCGAGCGAGGTCTTGCCGACGCCCGGAGGCCCGACGAGGCACAGGATTGGCCCCTTCAGCTTGTTGGTGCGCGCCTGCACCGCGAGATATTCGATGATCCGGTCCTTGACCTTCTCGAGCGCATAATGGTCCTCGTCGAGCACCGCCTGCGCGGCCGAGATGTCCTTGCGGATCTTCGACTTCTTGCCCCACGGCAGACCCAGCAGCACGTCGAGATAGTTGCGCACGACGGTCGCCTCGGCACTCATCGGCGCCATCGTCTTCAGTTTCTTGAGCTCGGCGGTCGCCTTGGTGCGCGCCTCCTTCGAGAGCTTCATCGTCGCGATCTTCTGCGTCAGCTCGGCGATCTCGTCGCCTTCGCCGTCATCGCCCTCGTTGCCGAGTTCGCGCTGGATCGCCTTCAGCTGCTCGTTGAGATAATATTCGCGCTGGGTCTTCTCCATCTGGCGCTTGACCCGCGACTTGATCTTCTTCTCGACCTGCAGGACGCCGAGCTCGCCCTCCATGAAGGCAAACACCATCTCGAGCCGCTTGGCCGGATCGCGCTCGATCAGCAGCGCCTGCTTGTCGCTGACCTTGACCTGGATGTTGGCGGCGACCGCGTCGGCCAGCTTCGAGGCGTCCTCGATCTCGCCGAGTTGAACGGCGGTTTCCGCCGGAAGCTTGCGGTTGAGCTTGGCGTAATTCTCGAACTGGTCGATCACGGAGCGCATCAGCGCCTTGAGATCAGGGCTGAGATCGTCGGCCGAAAGCTTGCCGACGCGCTCGCCCAGCTCGGCGCTCGCGGCGTCGAGATCCGACTCGCCGGTCTCGCCTTCGAGCATGTCGACTTCGGCCGACAGATAGCCATCGCTCTGGACGAGCGAGGTCAGCGCGGCGCGGCGCTTGCCCTCGACCAAAACGCGGACGGTGCCGTCGGGCAGTTTGAGCAGCTGAAGCACGACCGCAGTGACGCCGATCTCGTAGAGATCGTCGCGATCGGGATCATCCTCGCTGGGATCGAGCTGCGCGACGAGGAAAATCTCCTTGTCGGCGGCCATTGCGGCTTCCAGGGCTGCGACCGACTTGTCGCGCCCGACGAACAGCGGCACGATCATGTTCGGAAAAACGACGATGTCGCGCAACGGCAGGACGGGATAAGCCTGAGTGGACGGGGTGGAAGAAGCTTGGGTCATGGATACTCCGAGATCGCGACAAGGCCGCGTGCTTGACCCCTTATATGGGGGGAGTTGCCGATCCATCAATCGCCGAGCGCTTTTGGGCGGAACGATCGCGATGGCGGCGGCGCCTGCGCTGCTCGACGCCGCGCCGCGTGGCGGTGGCGACCCGCTCGCGCGCGCCTTCGCTGCGGCGGGGGGACGCGATCGGCTGGCGCGCGTCCGGGTGGTTTCCTGGAGCGGCACGGCATGGATGATGCTCGGAAAAACGCCGGTCACTCTGCAGGTCGAAAGCCGCATCGAGCCGTTCGCGCGGGCGCGCTCGGACAGCTGGCTGACCAGCGAAACGCGCGACACCGCGCGCACCGTCATGATCGAGCGCGACAGCGCGTTTCTGGTGCAGGGCGGCGCGCAGACCACCCTCCCCGCCGCGCAAGCGCGGTTCGAACGCCAGCGGCTCGGCGCGTTTTCCTATCTGCTGCTTGCCCCGGCGTTCGTCTCGGTGGCGGGTCGCAACCGGCTCAACGCGGCACGCGAGGGCTATCCGCCGATCGCGTTGACGCTGGGCCGCGATGGCCAGATCGCCGCGGCCGATTACGTGCTTACGGCCCCCGCCCCCGGCGCGCCCGCGATCCGCCAGCATTTCAGCTTTACCGGCAACGTAAGCGCGCAAGGCGTCCGCTTCCCGCGCGTCACGACGATGCTGCAGGATGGCCGCCCGTCGTTGCGCCTGACGATCACCGATTTCTCCGTGGAACTGAGCCCCGCATGATCCCTCCCCGTCTCGCGCTCCTGTGCGGCTGCTTCGCGCTGACCGCCGCTGCTTTGCCCACCAAGGGCGAGCCGCCGCTCACCGCGCAGACGCAGAAATCAGGCGGACCGATCGACGCCGAGCAGGCGAAGCTCGGCTTCGACACCGCCGATCTGGCCTTCGAGGTGCTGCCCGAGACCGAGACGCTGCGCGGCGTCGCGACGCTGCGCTTCACCGCCAAGGCGCCGTTGACCAAGCTCGTGCTCGATCTCGACCGCAACCTGCCGGTCGATGCGGTGGCGATCGATGGCACGCCGCTCGCGCCCGGCGCATGGCGCAATCCTGAGGGCCAGCTCGTCATCACACTCCCGCGCACGGTCGCGGCGGGCGGGCACGTCACCGCCAAGCTTACCTATGGCGGCACGCCGCACGTCGCGGTCAACGCGCCGTGGGATCCGGGCGTGGTGTGGGCGAAGACGCCGAGCGGCGCGCCGTGGTTCGGCACGACCGCGGAGGGCGCCGGGTGCGACCTGTTCTGGCCGTGCCTCGATTTCCCGACCGGCGAGCCCGGCCTGGTAACGCTCCATATCACCGTGCCCAAGGGGCTGAAGGCGCCGTCGAACGGCGTGCTGCTCGGCGTCGACACGCTCGCCGATGGTCGCACGACGTGGAACTGGCGCGTCAAGCACCCCAACACCTACGGCGTCGCCCTGACGGTCGGGCCGTTCGAGGAGGTCGCGGGCAGCTACAAGAGCCGCTACGGCAACACGATTCCGATGGTCTATTGGTATCTCCCCGGCGAAGAGGCCAAGGCCAGGGCGCTGTTCGCCGAATTCGCCCCGACGCTCGATTTCTTCGAGAGCGAAGTCGGCCCCTACCCGTTCGGCGACGAAAAGCTCGGCGTCGTCGAGACCCCCTACAAGGGCATGGAGCATCAGACGATCAACGCCTATGGCAACGGCTATGCCAAGGCGCCCGAAGGCTTCGACTGGCTGTTCCAGCACGAATTCGCGCACGAATTCTTCGGCAACCAGATGACCGCCGCCAATTGGGACGATTACTGGCTGCACGAGGGCTATGGCAGCTACATGCAGCCGCTCTACGGCCGCTGGCGCGAGGGCGAGGCGCGCTATGCGACGATGCTTTCCGACCAGCGCAACAAGATCGCCAACCTCCGCCCCGTCGTCTCCGGCAAGGTCCGCACCGAGGAAGAGGTGTATGAGATCAGCAAGGGCGGGCCAGGCCAGGACATCTATTACAAGGGCTCGTGGATGCTCCACAGCCTACGCACGCTGATCGGAGACCCAGCGTTCCGCGATGTGACGCGGCTGATCGTCTACGGCCGGCTCGACCCTCGGCCGGGCAATTTCGTACCGCGCTATGCCACCACCGCCGAGTATGAAAAGATCGTGCGGCGCGTCACGGGGAAGGATTATGGCTGGTTCTTCGACGTCTATCTGCGCCAGGCGGCGCTCCCCGAGCTGATCGAGACGCGCAGCGCGACTCGCCTCGCTTTGCATTGGCAGGCGCCGGGCGGCGGGGTCTTTCCGATGCCGGTCGAGGTGCAGGTCGGCGGACGGATCGTCCGACTGGCGATGACGGGCGGCTTTGGCAGCGTTGCGGTGCCGCGCGGCGCGCACGTCGTGGTCGATCCCAGCGCGAAGCTGCTGCGCCGCGCGGGCGCGATCGAGGACTATCAGGCGTGGCGCGACGCAGCGGCAAAGGCGGCGAAACCGGCCAGTTGACACCCTTGTGTATTAGCTAAATACTACAGTTGCCGTGGCAAAGGGAGTCGTCGTGAATTTCATTCCGTTGGATCCGGTCGGGCTTCCCGGCCTCGCGGCATTCGCGATCGGCATATTGGCGGGACTGACCGCGTTGCTGCTGGCGCGCGCGCGCGGCCGAAAAGCTCCGGCGAGCCCCGATTCGGAACGCCGGAACGCCTCGATCCTGTGGATCGTCGTCCAAGGCTTCGGAATCGGCAGCGCCGGGCTCGGGCGGATCCGCATCGCGCTCGATCCGCTCTCAACGAAAGCGGTGATCGAGGCGACGGTCGTGCTGGCCCTTATGCTGGCGGCAGTCTGGCTGTTCGATTCCGCCTCGCGCGCGATGGGCCGGAACTGGGCACTGGTCGCACGCACCCGTGGCGACGGGCAGTTGGTCGAATCCGGGCCGTTCGCGCTGATCCGCAACCCGATCTACGTCTCGCTGGCGTTCGTCATGCTGGCGATGGCGATCGCCTATGGCCATACCGCCAGCCTGCTCGTCGGCGTGCCGATCTTTGCGCTGGGGACATGGATGCGGGTGCGCCACGAGGAAGTCGTGCTGCGCGCTGCGTTCGGGTCGGCGTTCGATCGCTACGCGGCGCGCGTGAAGCGCTTCGTGCCTGGCGTGCTCTGATCGACCGGTGCGCGCACCGCCGCGATCAGCCGGGGTCCGTCCAGCGTGCATGGCGCGCGCGTTTCGCCGCGTAGAGCGCTAAATCGGCGCGACGCCACACCGCCGTGAAGCTCTCCAGCGCGGTCGCGCCATCGCCCGGCTCGGTCATGACCACGCCGACGCTCGCGCTGATCGGCACCTCCGATTCGCCCTGCAGCATCGGCGCGTTGAGCGTCGCTTCGATCCGTTGCGCCGCCGCGGCGACGCGCTCGGCGGTCGATCCGGGAAGCAGGACGGCGAATTCGTCACCGCCGAGTCGCGCGACATGGTCGGTCGGGCG
Organism: Sphingomonas sp. UYP23; assembly: GCF_054059235.1. Taxonomy (NCBI): domain Bacteria; kingdom Pseudomonadati; phylum Pseudomonadota; class Alphaproteobacteria; order Sphingomonadales; family Sphingomonadaceae; genus Sphingomonas; species Sphingomonas sp. UYP23. The sequence goes on along the minus strand of NZ_JBSSBX010000001.1, from coordinate 3,882,855 downwards.
GACAGCCGCGCGCAGACGCTGCGCCACCTCGACCAACACGGCGTCGCCGACCGCGTGGCCCATACTGTCGTTGACCGCCTTGAAGCGGTCGAGATCGATCGCCACCACGCCCAGCGACAGGCCGAAGCTCGGCTGGCCCGCGCTCGGTCCGGCGAGCCGCCGGTCGAGCCCGCGCCGGTTGAGCAGCCCGGTCAACGGATCGGTACCTGCGGCCGCCTCGGCCGCGAGCTGGCGTTCATGGTCCTCCGAAATGTCGATCGTCACGCCGACGATGCGTAGCGGGCTCCCATCGGGGGCGCGCAGCAGGCGCCGGTCGCAGCGCATCCAGCGCGGCCCGGCAACGGTCTGCAATTCATATTCGACCGACGTCTCGTCGATCGTCCCGTCGAGCAGCGCCTGCACCGATGCCGCCTCGCGCGTGGCGGGCACGATCCGCGCCGCATAAGCATCGAGATCGAGCGACCCGGCGGTCTCGCTACCCGAAACGAAGCGCTGGAACGAGGGGGACATCTCGAAGCGCATCGTCTCGACGTCGATATGCCAGAAGCCGCCGCGCACCGCCTCCATCGCGAGCATCAGCCGGGCGGTGACTTCCTGTTGCTCGCGCTCGGCCTTGCGGCGCTCGGACACGTCCTCGATCTGTGCGATGAAGCGCACCGGCGTGCCGTCGAGACCGCGCACCGCGGAGACGGCGAGCGTGGCATGGACGATCTCGCCACCCGCACGCAGATAGCGTTTGTCCATGCGATAGCTGCTCCGCCGGCCGGCCAGCAGCTGGCGGAACTGGCGATCGTCGGCATAGACGTCGTCAGGATGCGTGATCGCGCGGAAATCGGTCCCGACCAAGTGCGCGCTCGACATTCCGAGCATCGTCGCGAACGCGCGATTGACGCGCTCCATCCGGCCGTCGGGATTGGTGACCACCATCCCGACCGGGGCATGATGGAAGGCATCGTCGAACATCCCCTCGGTCTCGACGATCCGCGCCTCGAGATCGCGGCGAACGCTGATATCGGTGACCAGCACGACCACGCCGCGCACCTGCCCCGTCGTGTCGAGATCGGGGACATAGCTACCCTGGACGTCGCGCGCGTTCGCGCCGTCGAACAGCGTATATTCGGCGGTGACCGAATCTCCCTTCAGCGCCTGCTCGATCAGGCCCCGCACGGTTGCATAATTCGTCTCGCCGACGATCTCGCGGCACGAACTGCCGACGATCTGCGCCGGCGCGAGCCCGCGCCACGCCGCATAGGTCGCGTTGGCATAGCGATAGCGCAGATCGGGGCCGAAATAGGCGACCAGCCCCGGCAGCATATCGAGCAGCCGCGAGGCCGAGGGGAGCATCAACGGCGAGGGCCATATCGGATCGGCGTCGAACTTGGTCATAAGACCACATAGATCAAGTTTAGTTAACCGATCGTGCGTGTTTTTCCTTGCCGTCAGGTTGCCACCGCAGCCCTGCGAGATGCGCCGCCTGGCCGAACGCGGTCCGGCCAGGCGGAACGGATCAGAATTCCGCGGTCACGCCCACCGAAAAGGTCCGGCCGCTCGTCGTATAGACTTCGGGTCGGTCGTAATCGACGCTCGCAAACTGCCGGATCGCGGTATTCGTCAGATTGATCCCCTCAGCGATCAGCCGCACGCCGGGACGCAAATTCACATGCGCCTGGAAATCGACGTTGTTGGTGCCCTTGATGCCGTCGCCGGCATTGGCATAGGCGTTGCTCGCCCCGGTCAGATACTGGCTGCGATAGGCGTCGGACACGCGCACGCCCCACACCGTGTTTTCGTAATAGAGCGTCGCGTTGGCCGCCCATTTCGACAGATTGTAGAGCGGCAGGTCGCGCGGCACGCCGCTGAAGAACACCGTCTGGTGCCCGTCGAACCACGTCCCGTTGGCGACGACGCCAAGATGCTTGAGCACGCCGGGCAGGAAGGTGAAGTCGTGCTGGAACGCCGCCTCGATCCCCTTGATGTTGGCGCCGGGGCCGTTGATCGGCTGGCTGACGTCGAAGATCGTGTTGGCATCCTCGCCCTGCACCAGCAGCGACAGCGGCAGCCCCGTCTGGCCATAGGGGATCTGCTGCGTCGAGGAGACGATGAAGCTGTCCATATGCTTGTAGAACAGGCCGACCGACGCGAAGCCGGTATGGCCCATATACCATTCGACCCCGCCCTCGATCGAGGTCGCCTTGTATGGCTTGAGATAGGGATTGCCGAGGCTGAGCGATCCGCCGTTGGGGCGCGTCGTGATCGAGCCCGCAGCGGCGAGATCGCCGAGCCCGGGCCGGTTGACGTTGCGGCTGGCGCTGAGGCGCACGACGACGTCCTTCGCCACGTCGAGCGCGAGATTGGCCGCAGGCAGGAAGCCGTGGCTGTTGGTCGAGATCGACACCGCCGAAAACCCCGTCGGCGTCGCGAGATGCCCCGAGGAGATCAGGTCGGTCGAATAATAGCGCAGGCCGGCATTGGCGCGCAGCCGCATGCCGCCGACATAGGTGTCGAGATCGACCTGCCCGAACCCGGCATAGGTCTTTTCATCGACACGGTAGTCGCTGCCCGCCTGGAGGTTGGCGGCGGTCAGGCTGCGCGGATCGCCGATATAGCTGTAGATGCCATCGACGTTGCCGACGATATATTGCGTCAGCGTGTCGACCCCGACGGTCTGCTTAAGCGCGTTGGGCACGGCGATGTCGGCGGGGACGTTGTGGAACACCTTGTTGACCCAGGTGTAGCCGCTGTTGATGAAATGCTTGAACTCGCCGCCCGTCTTGAAGGTCAGCGCCGGGGTCAGCTTGTAGGCGCCGTCGAGCTTGGCATTGGCATATTGCGTGGTGATCTTGTTTTCCTGGACGTCGAGCCGCTGCACCGCCCAATTGTTGGGATCGGTGATGTCCTTGCCATAGGTGTTGCCGGGTACGGTCGGGCGGTCGTCATAGCTGAACGGCGTGTTCTTCAATTCCATGAAGACCTTGTCGAACACTGGCTGCCCGAAATCCGATTCCTCATAGCCGCCGAGCGCATGGAAGCTCAGCCAATCGCTGACGTCCCAGCTGGCGTTGACGACGCCCTGGTAGAAATCGGTGTGGTTCTTGACGATGTGATGCTCGGAGCGGAGATCGATCCCGGTATAGCTCGCCGCGCGCAGCGTGTTGGTCTTGTCGATCACCGCGCTCTGGATCACCTGCGTGCCAGTGATCGAGGTGCCGGTCAGCGCATTGATGCCAGCCGTCGCGATCGCATAATCGTCGCGATGGTCCTGCAGGCGGCCATACAAGCCGTCGATATCGAGCTTGAAGCGGCTGCCGGGGTGATATTGCACCGACGAGGTGATGCCGAGCCGCTTGCGATCGGTGAACCAGCTCGACGGCGATTGCGCGGTCGGCTGCCACACGCCCGCCAGCAGATTGGCGCGCGTCGCGGCATCGATGTTGGGGCCGATATTGGCGGCGTTGTATTTGGTGAGCCCCCAGCCCCAGTTGCGATAGCCATATTCGTTGTTCTTGATCTGGCTGTACGCGACCGAGACGAGCGCGCCGAAATCGCCATGCCGGGTCGAGGCGAGCGCGACGAAGCGCGGGGTGATGCCGCTGGTATTGTCGTTGGTCTGCCCCTTGGCCGAAACGACGAGCTTGGTGCCCGGATAATCGAACGGCCGCGCGCTCGACAGCTGGACGGTGCCGGCGATGCCGCCTTCGTCCTGCTCGGCCGAGAACGACTTCTGCACCGCGACGCGGTTGAACAGTTCCGAGGCGAACAGGCTGTAGTCGAACGCGCGCGAGCGGGTCACGCCGCCGCGATTGTCCATCCCCGAGGCGGTGTTGCCGAGCACCTCCATGCCGTTGAGCTGGGTCCGCGTGAAATCGGCGCCGAGCCCGCGCAGCGCGATCTGGCGGCCCTCACCGCTGTCGCGCGTAATCGTGATGCCGGGGACGCGCTGGAGCGACTCGGCGAGGTTGAGATCGGGGAAGGAGGCGATGTCGGTGGCGAGGATGTCGTCCTCGGTGCCGACGGCGCGGCGCTTGAGATCCTGCGCGCGCTGCAGGCTCTGGCGATAGCCCGAGACGATGATGTCGGGGCCGCTGTTTTCCGTGCCCTCGGACGGCGCCGGCGCAGGCTCGGCGACGGCGCGCGTCTCGACCTTGGTGGCCCGTGCGCGCGTCATGCGCGGCGTCGCGCCCGGCTTGAGCACCGCGACGCTGCCGCGGATCGAGGCGGTCAGGCCGGTGCCGTGGAGCAACAGCGTCAGGGCGTCCCGCACGCTGTGGGTGCCGCTGATGCCCGCGGTATGCCGCCCCTGCACCGCCGCTGGTGCGACGAGCACCTGGACACCGGTCGTGCGCGAGAATTCGGAAATCGCGCCGCGCAGGTCGGTCGGCGCGATCGCGAACGCCATGCGGCGCTCGAACGCGACCTGGGCGGCCTGCGCGGGCGCGGCGACGGCGGTGGTGACGACGGTCGCCAGCCCGGCGAGCAGGATCATCTTGGAACGGTGCATGCTGGTTTCCCCCTTGCGCGCCATGCGGCGCCTCGAAAGGGAAGACGGGGAAAGGCGGCGATCCGGACAAAAGAAAGTTGTTACGATTTACAGGCATTTACGCGTCACTTTTGTGACGTCGGGTGAGCCTGCAATCGCAACCTCTTGCTGTCACCCTGGACGGTAAAACCATAGGCGTCGCCGACCGCTTCGAGCAATTGGCGCGGCTGGTCGAGCTTGAAACGCCCCGACAAGGGCAGGTCGGCAAGCCCGGGCGGCGGCGCGGCGATCACCGGTCCGCTCCCGCGATTGAGCGTCGCGACCATATCGCCGAGCCGCATCGCATCGGTGTCGAGCCAGCCATGCCGCCAATCCTGCTGCGCCGCGTCGAAGCGCGACGGCGCGCCCGCGACACCAGCGCGGAAGCGCGAGCGCCAGCCGGCCGGAACGATCACGCTGCCGCCAGCGCGCACGGGCCTGCTCGGCCCGAACCGCACGCGCCCGCGATAGACCGCGAGCCGCACCGCGCCATCGGGGGCGAGATCGACGTCGAACGCGGTGCCGAGCACCTGCGTGTCGGCCTTCCCCGCCTTGACCGAGAAAGGGCGGGCCGGGTCGTGCGCGATGTCGAAATAGGCCTCGCCGTGGCGGAGCACCGCACTGCGCGCGTCCGCCGCGAGCCGGATATCGACCGCGGTCGCCCCGCTCAGCCGGACGGTCGAGCCGTCGCGCAACTGGAAACGGCGCTGCTCGCCGCGCTGGGTTTCGAGATGCGCGAGCGCGACCGGTCGCGTGCTCCCCATCCCGCCGAGCCACACCCCGTACCCGGCAACCAGCAGCAGCGCGGCGGCGGCACCGCTCGCGCCGACCTTGCGGCGGCGCTTGGCGCGCATCGCATGGACCTGCGCGTCGGACAGCCGCTCGCTTGCGGCACAGGTGGCAAGCGCTTCGAGCAGCGCCGCTTCCGCGACGCCGCGCGGCGCCGACGCCGGTTTCGTCGCCACGCTCATGCCCCCTCGCCCAGCGCGAGCCCGCGCCGCGCGAGCGCATGGCGCAGATCGGCGACCGCACGGCCGCAATGGCGCTCGACCGCGGCATTGGTCATGCCGAGAGCGGCGGCGATCGTCGCGATGGGCTGCTCCTCGAGCCGGCGCCGCGTGAACACTTCGCGGCGGAGCGCGGGCATCGCCTTCAGCGCGCGGATCAGCACATCGACGCGCTCGCGATAGGCGAGGATCTCGTCGGCGCGCGGCGCGGGGCAGATCAGCTCTTCGGACACCGCTTCGGCGACACCGACGCGGCGCATCCGGCGCAGATGATCGTTGATCAGGTTGCGCGCGACGGTGAAGCAGAACGCGCCGACATCGCCGATCGAGCGCGTGCGGCGATACTCGTACAGCCGGACGTAGATTTCCTGGACGATATCCTCGCTATCGGCGCGGTGCCCGAGCCGACGCTCGACGAAGCGCTGGAGCAGCGGGCGCAGATCGCCATGCTCGCTGGCGCGCGACAGCGTGGACGCGTGCTGCGTCATCGGCGGAACGCGCGCAGGCGCGACAGGTCGGTCATCGGTCGCTCCCCTGCGGACGGAATGCCGCGATTCGTCATGCGCTTAGCTTTTCTGCGTGAAGCCCGCATGACAGTCGCGGCTCAGCGCAGCGCGCGCGCTTCGGCGGCACAGCGCGCCGCCGGGATCGGCGACGCGGTCGTCCGCAGCGCGGCGAGCTCGGTGCGCGCGGCCTCCATGTCGCGGCGGAATTCGGGCGAGGCATGGAGCGTCGCGACCACCACCGATCCCGCCATGAAGCCCGCCTCGACCGCGCTCGCGCTATGCGACCCGCAGATAGAGCGGCTCTCGCCGTAAGCCCGGCCGCGCGCGAGGATCTCGGTCGCGCGTTCGGGCATCAGTTCGGCGAGCAGCAGCGCGCTCGACCAGCCATTCGTGGTGTGCCCTGACGGGTAATCGCCATTGCTCGCCAGATGCGCCGTCTTGGGCTCGCAGATCGGCGCCGCGTCGTTGAGATACGGGCGGCGCGTGGCATAGCCCTGCTTGACGCGATCGACCATCGCCCCGCCGCCGGCCAGCGCGAAGACGCGCAACGTCGCCGGCGCGGTCTTGGCGTCGAGCTGCATCCCGATCGCACAGGCGAAGGTGGTGAAGCGATCATCGGTCACGTCGCGCGTCGCGACCTGCCAGCGCTCGCTCCCTTGCAGCGCGCGGGTCTCGCGGAACTGCGCGCGGTCGGCAATATTGCGCGGCGAGCCCGGCGCGGGCGGCGGCGGCAGGATCCGCATCAGGTCTGGCAGGGGCACGTTCGCGAGATACGGCTGCGGAGCTTGCGCGGCGGCGACCAGCGCGCCGCCGGCGAGCAGCGGGAGAAGCAGGCGGCGGGCGCTCACGGCTGGCGTTCCAGCACGGCGTCGCTGCACCCGGCCGGACGCCGCACCGGATTGCAGCGTGCCACCGCGCCGTCCGGCAGATGCACCTGATACCCGCCGACAAAGCGCGGGTCGGGCCAGAGATAGTCGGTCGAGATATATTGCGCCCCGCTCGCCAGCGCGGCGTCGCGCGGGCGCGTGTCGTTGCTGCGCGCTTCCTTGGTATTGGCGTCGGCGCGGGTGCGGACGAGATAGCCGGCGGCGACATCGCGCTTGATCCGGGCGCCATCGGCGACGGGATCGTTGAGCGTCAGATAGGCCGCGGCGGGGGATTGCTCGTCGGTGTTGATGAAGAACACGCGCCCCTCGAGCGAAGCGCGCTTGCCGCGATACACCGCGACCTTGGCGGGCGGCTCGTCGAGCGCGAACAGAAAGCGGCCGCGCGCCGTGTCGAGCGTCGGCCATTGGTTGGCGAGCACCGCGTCGCGCAGCGTCGGGTAGCGGCCCTGCACGTCGTCGGGCACGATCAGCATCGCGGGCGTCATCACCGAACGGATTTCGGCATCGAGCGCGTCATAGGCGGCTTCGGTGAACGGCAAGGCGTCGATCCCGCCGCGCGCGGCGTTCTTCTCGTCCTTGGCGTTGAACATCAACAGGATCGGCACATGGCCGGGATGCGTCGCCGACCAGCTGCGGATCTGCGTCAGGCATTCGGTCAGCAGCACGCAGCTGCTCGAATTGTCGATGCCGGGGATATGGAGCACCTTGAACCCCGGCCGCAGCAGCTTGGGGTCGCTCGATCCCTTGGCGTAATGGCCGCCGGCGGGGTCGTAATTGACGTCGATCTCGAGCTGCCGCGCGCCGGCGTCGAGCTGTTCGACGAGCGGGCGATGCGCATAATCGAGCGCGTCGGCGATCTTCGGGTCGAACGCGCGCAGCTTGACCATCGTCGCTGCCGGCATCGCCAGCTTGTAGCTGTTATGCGTGCCGACCACGCTGATATCGTTCGACCGCACCGGAACGGGCACGGGCGGGAGCGGCGGCGCGAGCAGGGCCGCGAGCAGAGGCAAGATCATCGAGATTGGGTCCATCACCGGCGCCGCCGGATGGCGGACCCGCACGCGCTACGCGCGGATCGCTACGGGACGATGACAGGCCGCGCGGCGGTTATGCTGCGAAGACGCCGTAGCGTGCGCGCCAGGCCGCCACTTCGTCGTGCAGATCGGCGGGCGCCGGAGTCCCGGACAGAACGTGGGTGGCGATCTCGGCATCTGGATGCATCAGCATCTTCTCCGCCCCGTCGCTGAACCAGACGGGAACGAGCTGATCGCACACGCTGTCGAGCACTGCGGCGGCCATGCCGTTCGCGATCGCGTCGCTCCCGGGGAGCGCGCGGACGGTGATCGACATGCCCTCGAGACAGTTCTCAGGATGCTGGACGAAATTGAGCGAGACGAGCAGCCCCGATCGATCGGGCCGCGCGCCCTCGGGCATCGCCGCGACGCGCCGCCAGGCGCAGAACCAGGTCCGGCAGATGCGCGGACGGACGGCATGGATGCCGCATCCGTGCGCGCCGAGATGGACGCACGGCGTCCCCGCAGGTTTGGAGAATTCGGGGGTATTGACCGTCAGCACGGTGCAGCACGCCGTGCAATCGCCGCAGGAACGGTCGGCGAGGACCGGCCCGAGCAGCGTGGTTTCCAAGTCGGTCTCTGTCTCCACGCCGCGGGAGTGCCGCGATCCGGGGCGGAAGACAAGGGCCGCGGATCCGTACCCCCGGCTAGCGTTCGCCGAACAGGTCGCGCTGGGTCTTTTCCAATTCCTCGGCATAGCGCCGCCGGACGAACGATTCCGACACGATCCCCAGCACCGCGCGCGTGTCGTCGAGCACGGCGAGCTCGTCGGCGCCCGACGCGTCGAAGCGCCGCATGACTTCAGCGATATCCGTCGCCGGCGTCAGTGCCGCGTCCACGTTGATCGCGAGCGTACCGACCAGCGCCTGCGGGTCGAGCCCTTCGGCATAGGCCGCCGGCGTCTGAACGATCCCGGCATAGTGCGCGGCGCTATCGACCAACACCGTGCGGCTCGACGATCCGAGCGGCACGTGGCTGCGGAAAACGCCAAGCGGCGTGTCCGCCGGCATCGCGGCGACGCCGCGGCGCATCATCTGCCCCGCGGTGAGCGTCTTGACCCAGCCGACGTCGCGCGCGCTCTTGATCGTCTCGCCGCGCAGGTGGAGCCGCCAGGTCGAGAAGCTGTAGCCGAACGTCTCGCGCACGATCGCCGAGGAGACCAGCGCCGCCGCCAGCACCGCGCCGGTCAGCGCGAAGTCCTGCGTCGCCTGCAGCACGACCATCGCCATCGTCATCGGCCCGCCGACCACCGCGACCGCAAGTGCCGCCATCCCGACCAGGGCGGCATTGCGCGGATCGACCACATCGTGCCCGACCACCATCGCCAGGCCGCCAGCGAACAGATGCCCGATCAGCGTCCCCAGGAAGAGCGAGGCGAAGAACAGCCCCCCGCGAAAGCCGAAGCCGAGCGACACGATCGACGCGGCGCATTTGGCGAAGAGCACGAGCAGGATCAGCGTGAGCGGCGCGCCGAGCGCGAGATCGGCATGGAGCGCGCCATGCCCCGCCGACAGCGCCTGCGGCGAGACCAGCGCGATCGGGATCAACAGCACGCCGCCAATTGCGGGCCGTGCCCAGTCGGCCACCGGCAAGCGCCGCGTGCCCGCCTCGACCAGGGCGACCGCGCGCATCAGCAGGATTCCCAGCCCTGCGCAGATCGCGCCGAGCACGGCATAGATCAGATAATGATGCGTCTCGGTCGGCATCGTCGCCGCGTCGATGACATAGGGCTGCGCGCCGAGCCCCTGCGCGACGAGCGTTCCCGCCAGCGCCGCCGCGACCACCGGCGCCAGCGCCGATGGCGTATAGGCGCCGATCACGATCTCGAACGCATAGAAGGCGCCCGCCAGCGGGGCGCCGAACGCCGCGCCGATCGCGGCCCCCGTGCCTGCGCCGACAAGGTTGCGCAAATCGGCGCGACGCAGGTTGAACGCCCCGCCCGCGAACGAGGCGAGCGCCCCGCCGAGCTGCGCATAGGCCGCCTCGAGCCCGACCGAAGCGCCGAACCCGTTCGACAGCACGGTCTGCCCGGCGATCACGAGACTGTCGGCTGGCGACATCCGCCCGCCATGCAGTGCGTTCGCCTCGACCGCATCGACCAGCCGCCGCCGGCGCGCGCGCACCGCCCAGGAGAAAGCGGCCAACACCAATCCGCCGACCGGCAGCATCAGCAAGGCGATCAGCGGCAGCGACGGCATCGCGCTGAGCCGTGCGCCGGGCGGCAGGTCGTACAGCACGCGCTGGATGCCGCGCGCGAGCGCACCCTGGACGACGCTCAGCAGCCCTGCCCCGGCCCCGACGATCGTCGCGAGCACGATGAACATCGCTTCGCTCGCGCGGACGCGGCGGCGAAACCATTTCAGGAGGAGCACGGCGCGCAGCGGACGTCCTTATCGACGGAGTCGGTCACGTCGCCAGAACCGCCGACGCGGTGCCGAGCGCCCTAGCGCGCGAAATGCAGCCTGCCAACGCATCGTGCGGCACAGGCCCTCCCGCGAATGATCAATTGGCAAGCCGGTGCGGCGCAGCTAAACGGATGCGTAGGAACCTAATTCGGTTCTCGATGATCGCGCCGGTGCCCTGCGAGGGGCTTGAATGGGAATGCGGTGCGGGGTTCGCCCCAAATCCGCGGCTGTCCCTGCAACTGTGAGCGGTGAGCGACGGCGTCAGGCTCCTCTCTGGAGCAGCCACTGGGATGGTGCATCGAGCGATGCATTCCTGGGAAGGCGATGCCCGAGCTTTGACCCGCAAGCCAGGAGACCTGCCGGCGATAAGGTCGCTCTTGCTTCGGCCCAGGGGATGGCTGCGGCACGGTTCTCCGTCTGAGCGACGAACCTGTGTGGCTGGGGCCGCATCGGTGTGCGCTTGCGGAGGGCTTTCGGCGCCCCACCAATGGCGCGCGCCGACCGACATGAGGTCCCCGCCGTTCGTTGCCAGCGCCGTGGGAATCCCGATGTCCGACCTTTCGAAAATCCCCGTTACTATCGTCACCGGCTTTCTCGGCGCGGGCAAGACGACCCTCATCAGCCATCTGATCCGTCAGTCGGGCGGGCGCCGGCTCGCGGTGATCGTCAACGAATTCGGCACGCTCGGCGTCGATGGCGACATCCTCAAGGGCTGTGCGATCCCCGATTGCCCGGCGGAGAATATCGTCGAGCTCGCCAACGGCTGCATCTGCTGCACCGTCGCCGACGATTTCATCCCGACGGTCGAGACCCTGCTCGCGCTCGATCCGCGGCCCGACCATATCCTGATCGAAACCTCGGGGCTCGCTTTGCCCAAGCCGCTGCTCAAGGCGTTCGACTGGCCGGCGATCCGCTCGCGCATCACCGTCGACGGGGTGATCGCGCTCGCCGATGCCGAGGCGGTCGCCGCCGGGCGCTTCGCCCCCGATCTCGCGGCGCTCGAAGCGCAGCGCGCCGCCGATCCCAGCATCGATCATGAAACCCCGCTGTCCGAAGTGTTCGAGGATCAGCTCGCCTGCGCCGACATGGTGCTGCTCACCAAATGCGACCTCGCCGGCGCAAATGGCATCGCCACAGCGCGAGCGGTGATCGCCGCCGAGACGCCGCGCGCGCTGCCCGTGCTCGAACTGATCGATGGCGTCGTCGATCCGCGCATCGTGCTCGGCATCGGCGCCGCGGCGGAGGACGATATCGCCGCGCGCCCGTCGCATCACGATGGCGAGGACGAGCACGAGCATGACGATTTCGACAGCATCGTCCTCGACTTCGGCGAGATCGCCGCGCCCGATGACCTCGCCGCGCGGATCGAGGCGCTTGGCGGCGGTGGCGACGTGCTGCGCGTGAAGGGTTATGCCGCGGTGGCGGGCAAGCCGATGCGGCTGCTCGTGCAGGCCGTCGGCGCGCGCGTCCGCACGCATTACGACCGGCCGTGGCGGAGCGACGAACCGCGCGCCACGCGCCTGGTGGTGATCGCCGAGCGCGACCGGCTCGACCCCGCAGCGATCCGGGCGGCGCTGCAGGGCTGACGCTGCGATGCACGTCATCTTCCGCGAAACCCACGGGTTGGAGGAGAGCGCATCGCCCCGCGATCTGGGGCAGGACGCCGCCGATCTCGTGCTCCTGTCGTTCTCCGACAGCGATCTCGGCGCGTTCGCGGCCGGGTGGCGCAGCGCCGTGGCGGATGCCGGCGATGCCGCGCTGCCGAGCGTACGGCTCGCCAATCTCGCCGAGCTGACGCACCCGCTGTCGGTGGATACCTATGTCGAGCGGACACTGACGGGCGCGAAGGGGATCCTGATCCGGCTGATCGGCGGCGCGGCCTATTGGTCCTATGGATTGCAGCAGGTCGAGGCGCTGGCGCGGCGCGAGCGGATCGCGCTGGCGGTGATCCCCGCCGATGGGCGCCGCGACGAACGGCTCGAGGCCGCCTCGACGGTGCCGGTCTCGACGCTGCATCGGCTCGCGCAGCTGTGCGATATCGGCGGCGCGGCGGCGGCGCAGGCGGCGCTTGCGCAATTCGCGCTGGCCTCGGGCTGCTATATCCGGCCGGTCCATGGCGCGCGCGCCATCGCGCCGGTCGGGGGGTGGCAGGCTGGGCGCGGCATCGTCTGCCCCGCAGCGTTCGCGATTACCGCGACGCGGCCGCGCATCCTGCTCGTCTTCTATCGATCGTATCTCACCGCCGCCGATCTCGACCCGATCGCTGCGCTGCAAGCCGCGTTCGAGGCGCGCGGCTGCGACGTCCTTGCGCTGTTCGCGCCGTCGCTCAAGGACCCGGAGGCAAGCGGCTGGCTGCGACGCTGGGTCGCGAGCCTCGGGCCGGCGGCGATCGTCAACGCCACCGCTTTCTCCGCGCGCGATGACACCGGCACCACCCCGCTCGATGGGGCGGGCGTCCCGGTGTTTCAGGTCGCGCTCGCCACGTCGGATCGCGCGGCGTGGGCGGGGGCGCAGCGCGGGCTCTCGCCGGTCGATCTCGCGATGCATGTCGTGCTGCCCGAAGTCGACGGCCGCCTGTTCGCGGGCGTCGCGAGCTTCAAGGACGACGCGCCGTTCGATCGCGACCTGCAATTCGCCCGCCGCGAGCATCGTGCCGATCCCGCGCGGATCGCCGCGATCGTGGCGCGGGTGCTCGGCTGGATCACGCTCGCGCAGACCCCGGCGGCGGAGCGACGGCTCGCGATCGTCGTGTCGACCTATCCGGGCAAGACGCACCAGTTGGCGCATGCGGTCGGGCTCGACGCGATCGCCTCGGTTGCGGCGATGCTGGAGGATCTGGCCGATGCCGGCTATGCCACCGGCCCCGGCGCCGCCGATCTTCCCGCCATGCTCGCGACGCAGACGCTCGACTGGCCAGTCGCGGCGTATCGTGCAGCGTTGCTCGGGCTGCCGGCCACGTTGCGCGACGATCTCTTCGCCGCGTGGGGCGAGCCCGAGGACGACCCTTCGGTCAGCGACGGCCAGTTTCGCTTTGCCGCCTATGCCAGCGGCGAGAGCATCGTCGTGCTGCAACCCGAACGCGGACGTTCCGCAGTCCGCGCGGACGAATATCACGATGTTTCGCGCTGCCCGCGGCACGGCTACGTCGCCTTCTACCTTTGGCTGCAGGCGCGCGGCACGCACGCACTGGTCCATGTCGGCGCGCACGGCACGCTCGAATGGCTGCCCGGGAAAGCGGTCGCGCTGTCGGACGCCTGCTGGCCCGAGGCGCTGACCGGCGCGCTCCCCGTCATCTATCCGTTCATCGTCAACGATCCCGGCGAGGCGGCGCAGGCCAAGCGCCGCATCGGCGCGGTGACGATCGGCCATGTCCCCCCGCCGCTCGAGTGCAGCGGAGGTGGCGCCGGGCTTGGGCGGCTCGAAGCGTTGCTCGACGAATTCTCCAACGCCGACGGGCTCGATCCGCCGCGGCGCGCCCGGCTGCGCGGCGACATCCGCGACGAGGCGCGCGCGCTCGGGATCGACGGCGTGCTCGGGCTCGACGCGGCGCGCTCGGATGCCGAGGCGATCACGCGGATCGACACCTTCGTCTGCGACGTAAAGGACAGCCAGTTCGGCGACGGGCTCCACGTCTTCGGTCGCGAGCACCAAGGTGCGGCGGAGCGCGACGGGCTGCTCGCCGCGCTCGACGGTCGGCGCGTGGCGGCGGGGCCGTCGGGCTCGCCGTGGCGCGGGCGAAGCGACGTGCTGCCGACCGGCCGCAACCTCTACACGACCGATCCGCGCGCGGTGCCGTCGCGCTCGGCGCACGCGCAGGGCGTGCGGCTCGCCGACGAACTGATCCGCCGTCATTTGCAGGATCAGGGCGACTATCCGCGCGCGCTTGTCATCGACCTGTGGGGATCGGCGACGATGCGCACCGCGGGCGCGGAGTTCGCGATGGCGCTTCATCTGCTCGGCGCAGAGACGGTGTGGGACATGGGGTCGGAGCGCGTGACCGGGGTCGAGATCCTGCCGCTGCTGCTGCTCGACCGGCCGCGGATCGACGTGACGCTGCGCATATCCGGCCTGTTCCGCGATGCCTTCCCAACGCTGTGCGCGATGTTCGGCCAAGCGGTCCGCGCGATCGCCGCACGCGACGAGCCCGCTGATCGCAACCCGTTCGTCGGCACACCGGCCGCCGCGCGCGTGTTTGGCCCCGCACCCGGACGCTATGGCGTCGGCCTGGGCGACACCGTCGATATCTACACGCCCGAGGCACGCCGATCCGCGGGGGAAGCGTGGCTCGCCGCGTCGTCGCACGCGTTCGATGGCCAAGCCGAACGCGCGGATCCCGCCGGGATCCGCGCGCGGGTCGCCGCCGCCGATCTGTTCGTCCATGTCCAGGACCTGCCCGAAACCGACCTGCTGCTCGCCGCCGATTATGCCGCGCACGAAGCCGGCTTTACCGCCGCGCAGGCGGTAACGGGCGGGAATGCGACCGCCTATCACCTCGATGCGACCGATCCCGATCGCCCGCGCGCGCGGCCGCTTCCCGAAGAAATCGCCCGCGTCGTCCGCGCGCGTGCTGCGCATCCGGGCTGGATCGCCGGGATGATGCGGCACGGCTATCGCGGCGCGGCCGAGATTGCGGCGACGCTCGATCATCTTGGCAGCTTCGCGCATCTGGCGGGCGCGGTGACGCCTGAGTCGTTCGACCTCTATTTCGACGCGACGTTGGCGCGCGACGATGTCCGCGCATTCCTGGCCGCCGCAAACCCGGGTGCGCTCGCGGCGATGGAGGCGCGGTTTGCGGCACTGCGCGCGGCGGGGCTGTGGCAGACGCGGCGCAATTCGATCCTCGCGCAACTGGACGGCGCGGCATGAGCGCGGTGCGTGGCTGGTGCCCGACCGCGTGGCGGCCGATGGCGGCGGGCGACGGCTTGCTGGTCCGCGTTCGGCCGCGGCTCGGGCGGCTCGACCGCGAGCAGATGCTGGGCCTGTGCGCAGCGGCGGTGCGGCATGGCAACGGCCAGATCGACGTGACCAACCGGGCCAACCTCCAAATCCGCGGGGCTACCGATTCCAGCTGGCAAGCGCTTGTCGGCGCGCTCGTGGACATGGCTTTGGTCGATCCCGATCCACAGCGTGAAGCACGCCGGGCGATCCTCGTCGCGCCCAACTGGCAGACGGGCGACGATACGCATCGCATCGCTACCGAACTCGACGTACGGCTCGCAGACCTGCCTGACTTGCCAGGCAAGGTTGGCTTCGCGATCGACGCCAGCCCTGCGCCGGTCCTGGCGCAAGCTCCCGCCGATTTTCGCATCGAACGCGCCGCGACGGGCGGCCTGATCCTGCGGGCGGAAGGCCGCGAAACCGGGGTGGCCATCGCAATGGGCTGCGAAGTCGATGCGCTGATCGCGCTCGCCACTTGGTTCGTCGCCACCTGCGGCGCGGAGGCCGGTCGGATGGCGCGCCATACCGCACCGCTCCCCGACTGGGCAGCCAGCGAAGATTGCCCGGCCCCACCCGCACCCCCGATCGCCCCCGGCCGCCATCCGCTCGGCGCCGCGCAGCCGCTCCCCTTCGGCCGGATCGATGCCAAATCCTTCATCGCGATGCTGGCCACCTCTCCCGCCAGCGCCGTCCGCACCACCCCATGGCGCCTGCTGCTGATCGAAGACGCGGAGCATGACCCCGCCCCCGACCCACTCGCCACGACCGACGCCTGTGTCGGCGCGCCCGCCTGCCCGCAAGCCAGCGTCGCGACACGCGACCTCGCCATCCGGCTTGCCCCATTCGTTACCGGCCCGCTCCACGTCTCGGGATGCGCCAAGGGCTGCGCGCGCGCCGCCCCCGCCGCCGTCGTGCTGACCGGCCGCGACGGACGCTACGACCTCGCGTTCGACGCCCGCGCCGGGGCGCCGCCGGCGCGCGCGGGCCTCGACGTGCGCCAGATCCTCGACCATTTCGGAGCCGCCTGATGCCGCATGTCTATGAGACCGATGGCGCCGCAATCTATCGCCAGTCGTTCGCCACGATCCGCGCCGAAGCCGCGCTGTCGCGCTTCGATCGCGACGAGGAACCCGTCGCGGTGCGGATGATCCACGCCGCCGGGCTGGTCGAGCTCGCGGCGCAGATCCGCTTCTCGCCCGGCTTCGCCAGCGTAGCGCGGGCGGCGCTTCAAGCCGGCGCGCCGATCCTGTGCGACGCGCGCATGGTCACCGAAGGGATCACGCGTGCCCGCCTCCCCGCCGAAAATCCCGTGATCTGCACGCTCCACGCCCCCGAAACGCCCGAGCGCGCGAGCGCGATGCGCAACACGCGCTCGGCCGCCGCGCTCGAACTGTGGCGCCCGCATCTCGCCGGCGCGCTGGTCGCGATCGGCAACGCGCCGACCGCCTTGTTCCATCTGCTCAACATGCTCGAAGACCCGGCCTGCCCGCGTCCCGCCGCGATCATCGGCTGCCCGGTCGGCTTCGTCGGCGCGATGGAATCGAAGGCGGCGTTGTGGGCGGAGCAGCCGGTGCCGTGCGTGATCGTCGAGGGGCGGATGGGCGGCAGCGCGATCACCGTCGCCGCGATCAATGCGCTGGCGAGCCGCGCCGAATGACCAACGGCACCATCCACGGCGTCGGCCTCGGCCCCGGCGCGCAGGATCTGATGAGCGTACGCGCCGATCGGCTGGTGCGCGCCGCGCGCCACATCGCCTTCTTCCGCAAGGCCGGGCGCCCCGGCCATGCCCGCCGCATCGTCGAGGGGATGCTCCGCGACGATGCGATCGAATTCGCGATGGAATATCCCGTCACCACCGAGATCCCGCTCGCCGACCCGCGCTACAACGCGCAGCTGAGCGGCTTCTACGCCGAGTGCGCGCAACAGCTCGCGACGCTGGCGCAGGGCGGCGCGGATGTCGTCGTGCTGTGCGAGGGCGATCCGTTCTTCTACGGGTCGTTCATGCACCTCCACAGCCGCCTGACCGGAATCGTGCCCGTCCAGGTCGTCCCGGGCATCACCGGCATGTCGGGCGCGTGGACCGCCAGCGCGCGCCCGATCACCTGGGGCGACGACGTGCTGACCGTGCTGACCGCGACGCTGCCCGAGGACGAGCTTGCGCGCCGCATCCGCGGTACCGACGCGCTGGTGGTGATGAAGATCGGCCGCCATCTCGGCAAGTTGCGCCGCGCGGTCGCCGCTGCGGGGCGCGAGGATGCCGCCTGGCTGGTCAAGCATGCCGCGATGCCCGACCAGCGCGTCACGCGGCTGGTCGATGCCGGCGCGGTCGCCCCCTATTTCGCGATCCTGCTGATCCACGGGCAAGGGCGGCGGCCGTGACCGGCTGGCTCGCCATTGCCGGGCTCGGGCCGGGCGACGCTGGTCTGGTGACGCCCGAGGTCAGCGCGGCGCTCGCCGAGGCGACCGATGTGATTGGCTACATCCCCTATGTCGCGCGCGTCGCGCCGCGCGACGGGCTGACGTTGCATCCTTCCGACAATCGCGTCGAGCTTGACCGTGCCCGGCACGCGCTAGACCTCGCGCTGGCGGGGCATCGCGTCGTGGTCGTGTCGTCGGGCGATCCCGGCGTGTTCGCGATGGCGGCGGCGGTGTTCGAGGCGATCGAGCAGGGCGCGCCCGAATGGCGGACGCTCGACGTCCGCGTGCTTCCCGGCATCACCGCGATGCTCGCCGCCGCCGCGCGCGCCGGCGCGCCGCTCGGCCACGATTTCTGCGCGATCAACCTCTCGGACAATCTCAAGCCGCAGGCGATCATCGATCGCCGCGTGCGGCTCGCGGCGGAAGCCGATTTCGCGATCGCCTTCTACAATCCCCGTTCGAGGGCGCGGCCCGATGGGCTGGTCTCGGCGCTCGCCATCCTGCGCGAGACCTGTGCCGATCAGCGCCCGGTGCTGTTCGCGCGCGCCGTCTCGACGCCCGACGAGCATTTGGAAGTCGTCGCGCTGCCCGAGGCCCGGGCCGAGATGGCCGACATGCGCACGGTCGTCATCGTCGGGTCGAGCCGCACGCGGATGATCGCGGGGACCCGCTTCCTCTATACGCCGCGGTCGGCGGCATGACCGATCCAGGCCAGCACCGCGGCGACGTCGTGGACCTCGGTTCGTTCGGGAAGCCACGGGCGATCGATCATCACGACCGGCACACCGAGGCTGCGCGCAGCGATCAGCTTCGCGTGGGCGCCGGTACCGCCGGCATCCTTGCAGACGACCAGATCGATCGCATTCTCCCGCAGCAGCGCGACATCGCCAGCGACCGTGAAGGGCCCGCGATCGACGACCAGCCGACAGTCGGGCGGCGCAACGGCCTCGGACGGCATATCGACGAACCGCAGCAGATAGCGATGCTGCGGTTGCGCCGCGAAGGTCGCGACATGCATTCGCCCCAGCGCGAGCATCACATTTCGGCGCGGACCGGCGAGCGCGGCGACCGCACCGGCGATATCGGCGACGCGGGTCCAGCGATCGCCATCCTCTTCGACCCAGCCGGGACGGCTCAGCGCAATGTTCGGAACCCCCGCCTGTGCCGCGGCGGAGACGGCGTTCGCGCTCATCTGCGCCGCGAAAGGGTGCGTCGCATCGACCAGATGCGTGACACGTTCCGCGCCCAGCCACGCCACCAGACCCGCTACGCCGCCGAAACCGCCGATCCGCACCGCCACCGGCTGCGGCTTCGGACGGGCGACGCGTCCGGCATAGCTCAGCGTCGCGCGCACGCCGCGTTCGGCGAGCGCGGTCGCGAGCGCGCTGGCTTCGGTCGTTCCGCCAAGGATCAGGACGTGCGTCATGGCTGAGGGTGTCGGCAATCCGTGGCTGACGATCGTCGGGATCGGCGAGGATGGACCGGCAGGCCTGTCCGCGGCAAGCCGCGATGCGATCGCGCAGGCTGATTGGTTGACGGGGGCCGCGCGACACCTCGCCTTGCTCCGCGATCCCGGTTGCGAAACGGCATGCTGGCCCGTCCCGTTCGCCGACGGCATCGCGCCGTTGCTCGCGCGGCGCGGGAGCCGGGTGGTGATGCTCGTGTCGGGCGATCCGTTCTGGTTCGGCGCGGGGTCGGTCGTCACGCGGCAGCTGGCGCCGCACGAATGGGTCGCGCACCCTGCCCCGTCGAGCTTTGCGCTGGCCGCGGCGCGGCTCGGCTGGGCGATCGAGGAGACCGAATGCCTTGGCCTCCACGCCGCGCCGTTCCAGCGGCTGCGCCAGTATCTCGCCCCCCGCCGCCGCGTGATCGTCACGGTTCGCGATGGCGCGGCGGTTGCTGGGCTGGCGGGTTATCTGACCGGCCGTGGCTTCGGAGACAGCGCGTTGTGGGTCCTCGAGGCACTCGGCGGGCCGCGGGAACGCATCCGTCAGACCAGCGCTGCGGCAGAAGCGTTCGCCGACATCCAGCATCCGGTCGCTGTCGGGATCGAGGTTGCCGGTTCGGGCGCGGTTCTGCCAGCCGCCAGCGGCCGATCCGATGATTGGTTTGCGCATGACGGGCAGATCACCAAGCACCCGGTTCGCGCGCTCACGCTATCCGCGCTCGCTCCACGTCCGGGCGAATTGCTGTGGGACATCGGCGCGGGATCGGGATCGATTGCGATCGAATGGCTGCTCTGCGCCCCATCGATGCGCGCGCTGGCGTTCGAAGCCGACTCGACCCGCGCCGCCCGCGCGCGCGACAACGCCGCCGCGCTCGGCATGGATCGGCTGCGCGTCATCGAAGGTCGCGCGCCCGACAGGCTCGTCGACCAGCCCGTCCCCGACGCGGTCGTGATCGGCGGCGGGCTGTCCGAAGCCTTGCTCGTGTGGCTGTGGCAGCACTTGCCGACAGGCACGCGGCTGGTCGCCAATGCCGTCACGCTCGAATCCGAGGCGCTACTCGCGCTGTGGCAGGGCCGCAAAGGCGGCGACCTGTTGCGGATCGAGCTCGCGCGCGCTGCCCCGATCGGGACGCGACGCGGCTGGCGTTCGCACTATCCGATCGTGCAGTGGAGCGTGACGCTGTGATCGTCGCCGGTTTCGGCTATCGAACCGGCGCGTGCGTGGACTCGCTGTCTGCAGCGCTCGACCTGGCGCGCGGCACGCATCCGCCGGTCACCGCGCTTGCGGCGCCAGCCGACAAAACCACGCTGCTCGCCGCGCTCGCCGAAACCCTCGGCATCCCCTTGATCGCCGTTTCATCGGCAACATTGCGCGCCACGCCGACCCCGACCCGATCCCCCGCCAGCCTCGCCGCGCGTGGCGCGGGGAGCGTCGCCGAAGCCGCCGCGCTCGCCGGGGCTGGCCCCGGCGCACGCCTGATCGCGCACCGCCATATCTCCCCCGACCGCATGGCCAGCTGCGCCATCGCCGAAAGACTCGATCCATGACCGTCCATTTCATCGGCGCCGGCCCCGGCGCGCCCGACCTGCTGACGCTGCGCGGGCGCGACCGCATCGCCGGATCGCCGGTCTGCCTCTATGCCGGCTCGCTCGTCCCGCCGGCATTGCTCGACCATTGCCCGCCCGGCGCGCGCATCGTGAACACCGCGCCGCTGTCGCTCGACGCGATCATCACCGAAATCGCGGCGGCGGATGCGGCGGGCCAGGACGTCGCGCGGCTCCATTCGGGCGATCTGTCGATCTGGTCGGCGATGGGCGAGCAACTCCGCCGGCTGCGTGCGCTCGACATACCGTTCACGATCACGCCGGGCGTCCCCGCCTTCGCCGCCGCCGCTGCCGCGCTAGAGGCCGAGCTGACGCTGCCCGGCCTGACGCAGTCGGTCGTGCTGACGCGCACCCCCGGCCGCGCGAGCACGATGCCACCCGCCGAGCGCCTCACCACCTTCGCCACCACCGGCGCGACGCTCGCAATCCATTTGTCGATCCACGCGCTCGACCGCGTCGTCGCCGACCTGCTCCCGGCTTATGGGCCGGACTGCCCGGTCGCGATCGTGTGGCGCGCAAGCTGGCCCGACGAGCGGATCGTCCGCGCGACGCTCGCGACGATCGCGGCGGCCGCGGCGGATGGCCCCGAGCGCACCGCGCTGATCCTCGTCGGCCCCGTGCTAGCGGCGGACGATTTCGTCGAAAGCAGCCTCTACGCCGCCGGCTACGACCGCCGCTTCCGCCCGCAAAGCGCCACCTCCCCCTTCAGCGAGTCCGCGGCATGACCCCCGGCCTGATGATCGCCGCGCCCGCCTCGGGCACCGGCAAGACGACGGTGATGCTCGGGCTGCTCCGCGCGTTCCGCGACGACGGCTTGAGCGTCCAGCCGTTCAAGAGCGGCCCCGATTATATCGACCCCGCCTTCCACCATGCGGCGAGCGGCCGGCGATCGTTCAACCTCGACAGTTGGGCGATGCCCGAGCCGATGCTCCACAGCCTCGCCGCCAGCGCGCGTGACGCCGATCTCGTGCTCGCCGAGGGATCGATGGGATTGTTCGACGGCGTCGCGGCGGCGGGCGCGACGGGCAACGGCGCGAGCGCCGACGTCGCGCGGCGGATGGGATGGCCGGTCGTGCTCGTCATCGATGTGTCGGGCCAGGCGCAATCCGCCGCCGCCACCGCGCTCGGCTTCGCACGCTACGATCCGGACCTGCGGATCGCGGGCGTGATCCTCAACCGCGTGGCGAGCCCGCGCCACGACCGGCTCGCGCGCAGCGGGATGGAAGCGGCAGGCATCCGCGTGTTCGGCGCGCTGCCGCGTCGGACCGACCTCACGCTGCCCGAACGGCATCTGGGGCTGGTGCAGGCCGGCGAACATGCCGATCTCGACGCGCGCATCACGCATTACGCGACCTTCCTGCGCGAGCATGTCGATCTCGCCGGATTGCGCGACGCGGCTTTCGCCAAACCTCACACTGCGTCTGAAGAATGGCGTTTCGCACCCCCCGCACAGCGCATCGCGCTCGCACAAGATGCCGCCTTTTCGTTCACCTATCCGCATATCCTCGATGCGTGGCGCAACGCCGGCGCGGAGATCCTACCCTTTTCCCCACTGGCCAATCAGGCGCCCGACGCGCGCGCGGATCTCGTCTGGCTGCCCGGCGGCTATCCCGAACTCCATGCCGGTCGCCTCGCCGCCGCAGCGACCTTCCACGCCGGCCTCGCCGAGCAAGCCCGCACCCGCGCGATCCACGGCGAGTGCGGCGGCTACATGGCACTCGGCGAGGCGCTGATCGACGCGGACGGGACCAGCCACCGGATGGCGGGGCTGCTCGGGCTCGTCACCAGCTATGCGAAACGCAAGATGCATCTGGGCTATCGCCATGCCACGC
Organism: Sphingomonas sp. UYP23; assembly: GCF_054059235.1. Lineage (NCBI taxonomy): Bacteria > Pseudomonadati > Pseudomonadota > Alphaproteobacteria > Sphingomonadales > Sphingomonadaceae > Sphingomonas > Sphingomonas sp. UYP23. The sequence goes on along the minus strand of NZ_JBSSBX010000001.1, from coordinate 3,860,221 downwards.
TGCTCGCGCCGATGGCCGGGCTGCCCGAAAGCACGGCGCTGCGCGGCCACGAATTCCATTATTCGACGATCCTCGATCAGCCCGACGCCGCGCTCGCGCATGTCGTCGACGCCGAGGGCACGGCCGTCGCCGAAGCCGGGTCGTATCGCGGTCGCGTCTCGGGGACCTTCTTCCACCTGATCGCGCCCGCGCAGTGAGCGGCTTCGTCTCCTTCGTCGGATCGGGCCCGGGCGACCCCGAACTGCTGACGCTGAAAGCCGTCGCGCGGCTGCAGGCGGCCGATGTCGTGCTGTTCGACGATCTCTCCTCGGGCCCGCTGCTCGGCCATATCCGCCCCGGCGCCGAGCTTGTCGCGGTCGGCAAGCGCGCCGGGCGAGCCTCGCCGAGCCAGGCGCACGTCTCGCAACTGCTGGTCGATCATGCCGCGACCGGCGCGCGCGTCGTCCGGCTGAAGTCGGGCGACCCGGCGATCTTCGGCCGGCTCGAGGAAGAGATCGTCGCACTCCGCGCCGCAGGGATCGCGTTCGAGATCGTCCCCGGCGTCACTTCCGCCTCGGCGGCCGCCGCCGCTGCGGCGATCCCGCTCACCCGCCGGCTCAGCGCGCGGCGGGTGCAGTTCGTCACCGGGCACGACGTCACCGGCGGCTTGCCCGGCGCGCTCAACATGGCCGCGCTCGCCGACGCCGAGGCGACGACGGTGATCTTCATGCCCAAGCGCACCTTCGCCGCGCTCGTCGCGCGCCTCGTCGAGCACGGCCTGCCGCCGACCACCCCCGCCTTGCTCGCCGAGAATGTCGGCCATCCCGACCAGCGGCTGCTCCGATCGACCATCGCAGCGCTCGCACAAAGCCTTGCCACCGACATCGGCACTGCGCCCGCGCTGATCCTTTACGGCCCGCTGATGGAGGAAGCGTGATGATCGACCTCGCTCTGATCGGCATCGGCACGGGAAATCCCGATCATCTCACCCGCCAGGCCGAGGCGGCGATGAACGCCGCCGACCTGATCCTGCTCCCACGCAAGGGTGACGCCACGTCGGACCTGATCGACCTGCGCCGCACGCTCTGCGCCACCGCGCTGACGCAGCCGGTGCGGATCGTCGAGTTCGATCTGCCGGTCCGCGCCGCGACCGGCGAGTATCTCGCCGCAGTGGGCGATTGGCATGATGCGATCGCCGCGACCTGGGCAACGCAGATCGCCGAGCATCTGCCGCACGGCGGTCGGCTTGCGCTCCTCGTCTGGGGCGACCCTTCGCTTTACGATAGTACGCTGCGGATCGCCGAGCGGCTGCGCACCGATGGCATGTCGCTGCGCGTGCAGGTCATCCCCGGCATCACCAGCCTGCAGGCGCTGACCGCGGCGCATGCGATCCCGCTCAACACGCTTGGCGCGCCGGTTGTCATCACCACCGGTCGACGGCTGCGCGATCACGGCTGGCCCGAGGCGACCGACAGTCTCGCGGTGATGCTCGACGGCGATTGCGGCTTCACCACGCTGGCGCCGGAGGGCGTCGCGATCTGGTGGGGCGCGTATCTCGGCATGCCGCAGGAGGCGCTGCTCGCCGGCGCGCTTGCCGACGTCGCCGACGCGATCGTGCTGCGCCGCGCGGCGTTGCGCGCCGAGCATGGCTGGATCATGGACACCTATCTGCTGCGCCGGGCAGTGAAAGCGCCATGACGCCACCGTGCTTCGATGATGCGTTCGTTGCGCGACTGGATGACCTCTTCCGCTGGCGGCGGGACGTCCGGCATTTCGAAACGCGGCCGATCCCCGAATGCGATCTCCACGACCTGATCGCCACGGTCGCCCTGGCGCCGTCGGTCGGCAATGCACAGCCCTGGCGGATCGTCCGCATCCGCTCGCAGGGGTTGCGCGACACGCTTGCCAGGCATGTCGATGCCACCAGCTGCGCCGCGGCCGATCGTATCGCCGACCCGGGGCGCCGTGCGCACTATGCCATGCTGAAGCTGCATGGCCTGCGCGAAGCCCCCGAGATCCTGGCGGTGTTCAATGCGCTCGATCCCCTTGCGGGCTACGGACTCGGCCGCGCGACGATCGCCCAAACGCTCCGCGATTCGACCGTCACCGCGATCCATACGCTCTGGTTGGCGGCGCACGCCCGTGGATACGGCCTTGGGTGGGTGTCGATCCTCGATCCCGAAGCCGTTGCAGCGCTGCTCGACGTGCCGGCAACGTGGTCGTTTGTCGCCTTGCTATGCCTCGGCACTCCGCTGGCAGCGTCGGACGTTCCCGAGCTCGAACGCCGCGACTGGCAGGCACGCGAACCGCTTGCCGATCGCCTGTTCGAACGCTGACGATGCGCGCTTGCTCGTGCACCATCGTTTCGATACGCCATCAATCGAGGCGAACGGTCGACGTGACCGGCCGCCTCGCGACCACGCTGGTGTCCCGTGAGGGACTTAAAAGGGAACGCGGTGAGGGGCTTGCCCCGAAGCCGAGGCTGTCCCTGCAACTGTAAGCGGCGAGCCCGCTGCACATCGCCCCCGTCGTTGCGACGAGGGCAGCCACTGGGACGGACACGCGTGCGTGATCGCCCTGGGAAGGCCGTGCAGCGTGGCGGTGACCCGTGAGCCAGGAGACCTGCCGGCGTGGGTCGCTCTTGCCTTGGTCCAGGGGATGGCCGCGGCACGGTGAAGTCCGTCGAGCGACGAAGGTGCGGGGGGCCGCACGAACAGGCGTGCCGGTCGCGATGGCGTCCGGACGGCACGACTGCCGCCGTTCACACGGAAGGCCCGCCGGTTTCGTCCGACGCCGGGGGACTTTTCATGCCATGTCGATCGTACGGCGCGGATCGGGAGACGACCGCGCACCCATGTGGGTCAAGCGCGCGGCCTGCCCGCCCTTCATCAGGGTGGGAAACCGTCCGATGACGGCACGCGAGCCCCACCACGGGCGGCGCTTGCGGGCGCGTATCGTCGCCTTGTTCACCCTGCTCCTCGCGGCGAACATCGGCGCATGGATCTGGGCCGGCAGCCTGTTCCATGCCGCTCCCGCCATGCTCGGCACCGCGCTGCTCGCCTGGACGCTGGGGCTGCGCCACGCGGTCGATGCCGATCACATCGCTGCGATCGACAACGTCACGCGCAAACTGATGCAGGACGGCACGCGGCCGATCAGCGTCGGCCTGTGGTTCGCGATCGGCCACAGCGCGGTGATCCTGATTGCTTCGGTCGCAATCGCCGCCACCGCCAACGCGCTCGCGCAGTTCGAGACGCTCAAGGCGGCGGGGAGCGTCATCGCGACGCTCTTCTCCGCCGGCTTCCTGTTCGCGATTGCGGCGATCAACCTCGTCATCCTGCGCTCGGTGTGGAAGACCTTCCGCTACGTGCGCGACGGCGGCAGCTATGACGCCGACGATCTCGACGTGCTGCTCGCCGGCAAGGGCCCCCTCTCCCGCCTGTTCCGGCCGTTGTTCCGGTTGATCACGCGTCCGTGGCACATGGCGCCGCTCGGCTTCCTGTTCGGCCTGGGCTTCGACACCGCGACCGAAGTCGCGATCCTCGGCCTGTCGACCGCGCAGGCGGCGCACGGCTTTTCGTTTGCCGCGGTGCTGGTATTCCCCGCGCTGTTCGCGGTCGGGATGGCGCTGGTCGATACCGCCGACGCGATCCTCATGCTCGGCGCCTACGAATGGGCGTTCGTCCGGCCGATCCGCAAACTCTATTACAACGTCACGATCACCGCGGTGTCGGCGCTGGTCGCGGTGATGATCGGCGGGATCGAGACCACCGCGCTGCTCGCCGACAAGCTCAATCTGTCGGGCGGGGTATGGGACGTGGCGACCGGACTCGGCAGCCATCTCAACCTGCTCGGCTTCTGGATCATCGGGCTGTTCGCGAGCGCGTGGATCGTCAGCTTCCTGATCTATCGCTGGATGCGCTTCGACGAGATCGCGGTCCGCGAGCCGCCTTCCGCGCACGCCCCCTAGCGAGGCCTCAGGCGACCTTGCGCGGAACGGCCGCGTCGTCCGTCATCCAGGGCGGAAGATGCTGCGCGGCGAGCATCGCTGCGGGCGCGATCCGGTCGGCCACGACGGCGAAGCGATTGCCGTCGACCAGCACCTCGGGCACCAGCGCGCGACAATTATAGGTCGAGGCCATCGTCGCACCGTAAGCGCCCGCGGTGCGGAACACCGCCAGATCGCCCGCCACGACCGCATCGATCTCGCGCGCCATCGCGAAAGTATCGCCACTTTCGCAGACCGGACCGGCGATATTGGCGGTCATCCGCTCCCCGCTTGGCCGGACCGCACCGAAATCGTGATAGGCGTCGTAGAGCGCGGGGCGGGCAAGATCGTTCATCGCGGCATCGACGATGACATAGGGATCGACCGCGCCGGGCTTCACCCACAGCACTTCGGTCAGCAGCACGCCGGCATCGCCCGCGATGAAGCGGCCCGGCTCGAACAGTACCGTCACGTCCCAGTTGCGCGTCACGCGGGCGACCATCGCGCCATAGGCCGCCGGGCTCGGCATCACCTCCCCCGGCCGGTACGTCACACCAAGCCCGCCGCCCAGATCGACATGCGTGATCGCGTGCCCGGCCGCGCGAAGCTCGGCGACAAGTTCGCCGATGCGCGCATAAGCGGCTTCGAGCGGCCCCAGATCCGACAGCTGGCTGCCGATATGGATCGCGATCCCATGCAGGTCGAGCCCGTCGAGCGGCGCCAGCCGCGCATAGATCGCGCCCGCATCCGCGATCGCGACGCCGAACTTGTTCTGCTTGCGGCCAGTCGAGATCTTGGCGTGGGTGCCGGCATCGACATCGGGGTTGACCCGCAGCACCGCCGGCGCCCGCTCGCCGCGCGCTGCGGCCATACCGGCAAGGACGACGCCCTCCTCTTCCAGCTCGAGATTGAACTGCCCGATTTCGGCATCGAGCGCGGCGGCGAGCTCGCGCCGCGTCTTGCCGACCCCCGAAAAGATCAGGCTGCGCGCCGGCATCCCCGCCGCCAGCGCGTGGAGCATTTCGCCTGCCGAGACGATATCGGCGCCATAGCCTTCGGCAGCGAGCAGCGTCAGCACGGCCAGATTGGGATTGGCCTTGACCGCAAAGGCAAGCTGCTTGCGTGGCACCGCCGCCAGCCCGGCGCGGAACGCGCGGGCGGAGGCGCGAAGCGCCGCGGTCGAATAGACATAGGCCGGCGTGCCGACCGCAGCCGCGATCGCGGGCAGCGGCACGTCCTCGACATGGAGGACGCCGTCGCGACAGTCGAAAGGGAGAGACATAGGGATTCCATCGTGCAGAGGGGACGCGGTCGATCGTGCGGATCAGGCGTCGCGATCGCGCGGGCGCCGGTGGCGGCGATCGCGGATCGCCTGGGCAAGCAGGCGGTGTCGGCTGCGCTCGACGCGCAGCGCGGCGGGGACGCGCTTGCCCTGGACGATGAGCACGAGACCGGCTAGCATCAGGATGAAGGCAGCGAGACCCGCGCCGATCTGTGTCTCGAAGCCCTCCGTCATTCGGACGACGCTGGCCACGGCGACGAGTGCGACGCCGAGCCCGCGCCAGAAGCGGTCGCGATGCGTCATGCCGCGATCCACTCCGTCGGGTGATCCGCAATCACGGCATGCCCCGCGCAGCGCGCCGCGCGTTGGGTACAGATTGCGGTGTCGTCCGGGGTGCCGGTGGCGCCGTGCCACAGCACGATGTCGGCAGGAAACGCGCACTCCTCGCCCAACGCCGCGATCGGCTCGCCCCGCTCGAAGACGATGCCGATCGCCGGATCGCGCACCGCGGCGGCCGCGGCGCGCGCGCGGCCGATCAGTGCGGGGGCCGTGGCGATCCCGCGCCCCTCGATCGCGGTGAACCCCAGCGCGCGCGCGAAGCGCACCGCGCACAGCAACAGCGTCCCCGCCCCGCAATCGGCGTCGACGATCCGCACGCTGCAGCGCTTGGCGGCGCGCAACGCGGAGAGCGCCGCTGCAACCTCGGGCCAGCGCGTATCGCGACAGCGCGGGCGGCGGGTGGCGCTCCCGCGCTTGGGTGACGCGCGGCGCGCGCGGATGGGCGCATCGATCCCATATTCGGCGACATGGGTCATCGCCCTGCACCCCGGATCGCGCTGCGGATGAGAGCGGGGCGCATCAGGCGGCCCTGCGATGGTGCTGCGCGGTTTCCCACGGCTGGACCGGCGCGAAGGGGATCGTCGGGACCAGCGGCATCGCCGCCATCACGATCGTGCCACCGGGAAAGGCGTGGAGTTCGCCCCGCGCGAAGCCCATCGCCGCGGTGCGTGACACGAAGCGCCCCTCGAGCGTGCCGCCATCATCCTGCACCAGCCAATGGCCGGCGCGATCCTGTCCGACCTTCAGGACCGGGCGCGCTTGGTCGGGCTCCGGGTTGAGAGACGCTATCATGGCTACGCTTCCTCATGCTGATCCGCCGTGCCGCGCGCGCACCGTGAAGGTGCGAGGGGGGAGGACAGGCTTGCAGCGAAGCAGATAGGGCGCGACTGCATAAAGGGGCGATGCGGATTGGCCGCGGGGGGCATAGAATCGGCATAAGTGCCGGCGCCCATTTTACGGAACGGCCCAGCCGGCGCTTGAGCGACCGGCCGGACACGCCCCCCTTCGGACAGCGCGATATACCGCTCAACCGCGCCGCCCGCGACGGCGCGACGTCCCGTGACCGCCCCAGTCCAGCGCCGGGTCTCCGGCTGGAAGCAGGGCCGAGCGCGGCAGGCTCGCAACGGGCCAGCGCCCGACGGCTTAGAACGCCTGATCGACGCCGAGCCGGACGCTGCGCGGTTGCAACGGGGTGATCTCGTCATGATCGCGCAGCAGGAACGGCGAGCCAAAGGCGAAGCGGTTGCCGCGCTTGTCGAACAGATTGGTAACCGCAAGGCTGATCCCGTGGCGCGGCGGACCGACGCGGAGCTCTGCGCCGGTATCCCAATAGCCTCCCTGCGGCTTTGCGAGGATCGTGCCGATGCCCAGCGTCGAATGGCCGATATATCGGCCGAAACCGGTCAGCTGGAGCGCCGTCGTGCCAGCGAGGCGGCGCCGGTAGGTCAGACCGATCCGGCCGCTCGCGTCGGCCACGTTGGGCAAGCGGCTCGACTGCAGCGTGGCCCCGTCGAGCGCGATCGCAGCGGGCGTGAACGCGATCACCCGGCTATCGTTGATATAAAGCGCGCCATCGAGCTCGAGCCCGTCGACCGGGCACCATTTCGCGGCGAGGCCGAGCGACAGCAGGCGCCCGTCGCCGATGTTCGATGTGGTCGGGAAGCCCAGCCTGTCGATCAGATCGGCCTGGATGTTCGTCCACATCGTCAACGCGGCGCCGACGCTCAGGTCGAGCCGGCGTGTGTGGCGCCGCACGCCGACCTCCAGCGAGCCGAGGCGATCCCCCCTGAAATGCTCGATATAGTCCTCTCGCACCGCGATCCCGCCGGGCCGGAAGCCCTGCTGATAGCGCGCGAACAGCGTCCAGCTGCCGTCGATGCGATAGGCGATTGCGGTCGATGGGAGGAAGCGCGTCTCGCTCCGCGACGACTCCGCGCCCGGATCGACCCGCAGCGCAATCGCGGGCACGGCATCAAGCGATTGGCCCCACAGCCGAACCGTTGTCAGGCGCCCGCCAAGCGTCACCGTCACGCGCGGCAGCGGCGCGAACGTGCCTTCGCCATAGACCGTCGCTTCTTGCGCCGCGTTACGCACGCCGGTCAGCGGTGCCGGCGCGAGCGATCCTGCGACGCCAAGATACGTCCGGCGATTGAGGCTCGCGCGATTGCTGAGCAGGCTCAGCCCGACGATCCAGCCGGTGCCGTCACGGCTGTGGCGAACGATCCGGCCCTCGGCCGAGACCAGCTCGATATGGTTCGTATGTCCGACCGCGGCGATTGGACTGCTCGTCCTCGGATCGACGGGCGACGTGACGGCGTCGGCCAGTTCCAGCGCGTCGAAAATCTCCGCCACGCTTTGTCGGCTATAGCTCAACGACGCCGTGACATCGAGCGTGCCCGACCGTTTGCGCGCAACCACCTCCGCCAGGGCGTAGCGGTCGTGATAGGGCCGCGCGATTGCGCTGGCACGGGTCAGGCCATTGCCGCCGCGGTCGGCATATTGCGCATCGTCACCGTGGATGCTCTGGCCGACGCCGTCGAGATCGGCGGTCCATCCGTCCCCGGGCTCGATCCGCACTCCAAGCCGTCCGCCGAGGGTGCGCACGCGATTGGTGTTCTTCACGCCACGCTGCACGTCGTCGATATAGCCGGCATCGCTCGACGCGAAGACGAGGGCGCGCACTGCCGCGCGATCGGGCAGCACGGGGATATTGAGCACGGCACCGCCATCGCCGCCCACGCCACCGTGCTGCACCGCCTGGACGCCGGCCCAGGTTTGCCCGCCGAATGTGGTGAGCTCCGGCGCGTGCGGCACGACGCGCACCACGCCGCCCAGCGACCCCGCCCCGTAAAGCGTGCCCTGCGGCCCCTCCAGCACCTCGACCCGATCGACATCGTACAGGCGCAAGCTCGGATCGGGCGCACTGTAGGTGATGCGGCTGTTGCCCCAATATTGCCCGACCGTCGCCTGTGTTCGCCCGGTGAAGCTCGAATCGGCGATGCCGCGGATGAACAATTTGTCGCGGCCCGGGCCAAGATGTGTCGAAGCGACGCTGGCAAGCAGCGTTTCGAGCAGATCATTGCCATGCCCCGCCGCGGCTGCGCTCACGTTTCGGCCGTCGATGATCTGTACGCCGCCGGGATAGGCGGTGAGCGGAATGTCGCGCTTCGATCCCGTTACCACGATATCGCGCGCCTCGGTTTCGGCCCTCGCCTGTGCCACCCGCGTGCCGGCCACCGCTGCCGAGGCGGCGGCGGACGGTGCCGCTTCGACCAGATAGGTCGCCGGGGCGACGCGGCGCGCGCGCAGGCCGGTGCCCTTCAGCATGCGAGCGAGCGCCTGCGCCGCGGTCAGCCGACCGCGCGCGCGCCGCACCAGGATCGCCGCGAGGTGCGCCTCCCGAAAGCCGATACTCGTGCCGGTCTGGATGCTCAGCGTATGGACCGCCTGCGCCAGCGGTGCGGCGCCGACATCGACCGAGGCGGCGTTGTCCTGTGCCAGCGCAGGAGTCGCCATGCAGGCCGCGGCAAGCGGCCAGAGTACCCTACGGTGCAGCATCGGTCACGGTCATTGCCCAGCCCTCGTTCACGCGGATGAAGCGAACGCCGAGTAAGGGGCCGGCCCGATCGAGCGTCCGTTGCGCGATGCTGGTCAAGGTCACGGTCCCGCTGAAGCGCAGGCCGCGCGCCTTGCCGGACACGCTTATCGGCGCGCCGATGTTACGGCTCAAATCCCGCGCGACGCGCTCGACCGGCGCATCGTCGTAAGAAAGCCGTCCGTTACGCCAGCTCCCGACGGACTCCGGAGTCGCCCTGCCGAGCTGCGGCGGCGCGGTCGCGTCCGCGCGCGTCAAGATGGTCCCGGCCTGCAGGCAGATATTGTCGGTGTCGGGCGCATAGACCACCGCGCCCTGCGCCACCGCGACGTCGAGCGCGCCGCCGTTGCGGACGACATCGAACACCGTTCCGGCATCGACCAGCCGCGTACCGCCAACCGTCAGGACGAAGGGATCGCGGGGATTGTGGTGGATGGTGAACAGCGCTTCGCCAGTTGCAAGCGTCACGGCGCGCGGCCGGTTTGCATCGAACGCGATCCGCGTATTGGCGTTCAGGGTCACCGTCGAGCCATCGGCCAGTGCGATGCTGCGATGCTGGCCCAGTCCCGTAGCGATCTCCTTGCGCGCGGCGGCGGGACCGGGCGCGACCCAGCTGCCGACACACGCGAACGCTGCAGCGCCGGCCGCCGCGCCACCGACCATCGCCCAGCGGCGACCGACCCGCGGCCGCGGATGCGCATCGACCGGGATCGCCGGTGGCGGCGGCGGCGTGCGCAGCGCCGCTTCCGCCCAGGCATCGTCCGCGACCGCGGCGTCATAAGCGGCGAGATGCGCAGGATGGCGTTCGAGCCAGTCGGTCAGGCCGTCCCAGTCGGCGAACGATGCGTCGTGGATGCCGAGCACCCACCGGCGGGCCGTCTCTTCGACCGTTGCGACATCAGGTGCGCTCATGACCATCTCCCCCCCGAGACGGATTGGTATCGCTCATTCCGCATCGAGTTTTACCTTTAAGGCGGCGAGCGCTCGATAGGCCTTCTGCAGATCCTTCTCGACCGAACTCAGACTGACCCCCAACGCTTCGGCGATCGACGCCTGATCCTCGCCCTCGAGCCGGTAACGCCGAAAGACGCGATCGACGCGTGTCCCCTGCGCGGCAAGCACCGACTCGGCCTGGCGCAGCCGTTGCCGCGCGATCAGCGTGCGTTCGCCGCCTGGAAGGTCGGTCGGCGCATCACCGGCGGTGTGCCATTCGTGGTGCCGTCGTTCCCGGCTGAGATCGGATCTACGCCGGTCGCGCATCAGATTTTCCGCGGCGCGAAAGAGATAGGAGATAGGGTCGGCAATCGGCTGCCCCGTCGATGCGGCAACGCGCTGCCACAGATCCTGAAGCACGTCCTCGGCCTCGTCGCCGGCGCCGCGTACCGCGAGAAACCGTAACAATCGGGCACGCTCGTTGAGGATCAGGCGTTGCAGCCCGCTTTCCTGCCGTTCTGCATCCATTTCGAAAACCAGGGTCCATCGTCATGCTGCGTCGTGCGCCGCGCCAACCGCCGCACGGCGCATCGGAGCCGACACGGCCGTCCTGCGTCGGGTGTTCGCGGCTCTAGAACCCTGAGACCGGCCTTGCCAAGTCCCTTGCATAACACAAGTCTATAACGAGAGTTGGTTTGCCACGATACGCCGCAAAGAATCTGCTGTGCCGGCGTTTGCATGCTGTTTTGGCGCGCGTTCAGCGCACGAAACAGGCGGCGATAATGCGGTTGGGCCGGTTACCCCTCGCCCGTCGGGACGCGTAGCGGAGGTGCCGGCGCGTCGATGGTGTGGCGCTACGCCCGATCCTCGCTGGTCGACATGGCGCCACCGCCATCGGCCGCTGGCGTCAGGGGCCAGCGGCATATCGCAAGGACGGCGGGACCGCTTACCGCCCCCGACGCCGCGCCCGAGCCCGCCGCGCGGCAAAACGCCAGCCCCCGAAAAACGCTTACGGGTTTCCCGCCGACGCTCCGTCTCTGTCGCATGAGCCACCAGCGGATCGCGAAAGACACCGCCTTGCATACCACCGCACGCCCTATCCCCGACATGCCGAAAACAGGCTGGGATCCATTCGGCGGCGTCGCGATCAAGGCCGGAGGCGTGCCCCCCAACGACCTTTTCCGCCGGTTCCACCTCGCCCGCGCGGCCGATCGCACCGTCGCGCTCGGGATCGCCTGCGACGCGGTGTGCGACCCCCTCGCCTCGGCACCGCCCCTGTCGCGCGGGCCGCGGCGCCGTCCGGACGCATGACCGCCAAGGCGGCGCACATCCTGGAGCGCGAGGGCGAGCCCGATGCGCGTGCCACGCCCTGCATCGGCGGCGGCCAAGGGATCGCGATCGTTCTCGGATCAATCGAATAACAGCCATGCCCGACGGCGGAATGGCGGCGGGACAACGATAAGGACGCACGGTGCACGAATTCGGCACACCCCTCTACTACGATACGGCCAGCACGCCGCTCGCCGCGCCGACCCGCGAGGAAATGGCGCTGCTCGATATCTTCGCGCGGCGCTGGACGATGCTCGCCGTGCGCCTCCTGATGTCGGGCCCGCTCCGGTTCGGCGGGCTGTTCGACCAGCTGCCCGGGATCAGCCGAAACGTGCTCACCCAGCGTCTCCGGGAACTTCAGAAGGTCGGTATGATCCGCCAGCGCCGGCTGCCGCCTTCCGGCCGGGTGCAGGTCTATGAGCTGACCGAATGGGGCCATCGCGGCATGGCGATGTTCCAGGCGCTCGCCGGTTGGGCGGAGCGTGACGACGCCGCACCCTCTGCGAACGTTATCCCACAGCATCCCGGTCCTGGCTGATCGCGCTACGGCGGCGTGCATACCGGCGCGATGGCGCGGCTATCACCCGGCCCCGCCGATTCGACGTCCCTTCGACCCGCTCGATCGCGCCCGCGCTGGCTACGCCGCCGCCCACGATGCAAAACGTCGCAACACGACACGTGACGTCACGCAGTTGCATCACGCCGAGCAGCGTGACGATCGGGCGCGCGCCGGTCGCACCGATCGGATGCTCCCGATCCGCCGGTCGGACGCCCCCGACTCGAAGCTGGTCGATCGAATCGGCCGCCTCTTCGGCTTCGGCCGGCGGGGGGCAACGATCGCTTGGCTGACGCAGAGTATTCCAGCCTCGCTTCGGGGCAAGCCGACATCGTCCGCGCGAACAATAAGGCGCGCGCGGGCGGCGCTTTTTCCGGCGCCGGGCGCGCGATCGCCCGAAACCTGAAGCGGAGGGTGTAAGGAGAAGCTTGGAAGCTGCGCCATCGGCAGTCTTACCGGAACGCTGCGATCAATCGCGCGCTATATATTGGAAATGGTGGAGCCGAGGGGGATCGAACCCCTGACCTTTCGCATGCCATGCGAACGCTCTCCCAGCTGAGCTACGGCCCCATCGTATTCTGGAAAGAGGTCCGAAACCGGAACCTCTTTGCGGGAAGGCGTCGCCCCTACCGAGGCGACGCGCCCTTGGCAAGCGGTCTGAGTGCCGCTTGCCATAAAAACATCAATTACCTGTGGATCAATGCTCGTCTTCGCTCTGCGGCGCTTCCACGCCGAGATCGTCGTCGCCGCCTAGATCGACCTCGTCGTCGGGCGAGGGCTCCTCGTCTTCACCGGTATCGATATCCTCGTCGTCGCCGGCGAGATCGTCGTCCTTCTTGACCAGCTCGGGCTTGGCCTGCTCGAACGGCAGCGGCTGCTTCGACTTCAGGATCGGCTCGGGCTCCCAATGCGCACCGCAATTGATGCAGGTGACGGGGTCGTCCTTGCCAAGATCGTAGAAACGGGTGGCGCATTTCGGGCACGTACGCTTCGTGCCCCATTCCGGCTGGATCATATGCCGATTGAACCTTTTGTTGAGCCGGCGGGCGTTGCGGCCCTGGGCTGATAGGAAGCGGGTCTCGCGACCCGTTGGGCCGCAAAGTGGTGCGCGCCTTGCCATAGCGCAAGCGCACTGTCAAAGCGCAGCCCCGATGACACACCCTACGCCGATCGCCCGCGAAATCCAACCATCCGGCCCGCTTACCGGCCGCGTCCGCGTGCCGGGCGACAAGTCGATCAGCCACCGCTCGCTGATGCTCTCTGCGCTGGCGGTCGGCACCAGCCGGATCGAGGGGCTGCTCGAGGGCGAAGACGTGCTCGCCACCGCCGCCGCGATGCGCGCGATGGGCGCGACGATCACGCGGAGCGACGACGCGGTGTGGAGCGTCCAGGGCGTCGGCGTCGGCGGGCTGCTGCAACCGACGACCGCGCTCGAGATGGGCAATTCGGGCACCTCGACGCGCCTGCTGATGGGGTTGGTCGCAAGCCATCCGATCACCGCGACCTTCATCGGCGACGCCTCCTTGTCGAAGCGGCCGATGGGGCGCGTCATCACGCCACTGTCGCAAATGGGCGCCGATATCACGTCGAGCCCGGGCGGCCGCCTGCCGCTGATGCTGCGCGGCCTGTGCCCCGCCATCCCGATCACCTACACGCTTCCCGTCGCGTCGGCGCAGGTGAAGTCGGCAGTGCTGCTCGCCGGTCTCAACACGCCCGGGATCACCCGCGTCATCGAGCCGATCGCAACGCGCGACCATAGCGAGCGGATGCTGCGCGGCTTCGGCGCGACCGTCACGGTCGAACCGTCGCCGCAGGGCCGCATCATCGAGATCACCGGCGAGGCCGAGCTCAAGCCGCAGCAGATCGTTGTGCCGGGCGACCCCTCCTCCGCCGCGTTCCTGGTCGTCGCCGCCACGATCGTGCCGGGATCGGACGTGGTGATCGAAAATGTCGGTCTCAACCCGACGCGCGCCGGGCTGTTCACCGCGCTCCGCCTGATGGGTGCGAGCATCGAAGAGCAGAAGCCCCGCGACGTCGGGGGCGAACCCGTCGCCGATCTGCGGGTCCGCCACGCAGCACTCACCGGGATCGAGATCCCGCCCGATCTCGCGCCGAGCATGATCGACGAATATCCCGTGCTGTTCGTCGCCGCCGCCTTCGCCACCGGCCGCACGATCGCGCGCGGCGCCGACGAACTGCGCGTCAAGGAATCAGACCGGATCGCCGCAATGGCCGCCGCGCTGGGTGCGATCGGCGCGCGGGTCGAGGAGGTCGAGGACGGCATGATCATCGACGGCACCGGCGGCGACCCGCTGCCCGGCGGCGCGACGATCGCGACGCTGCTCGACCACCGCATCGCGATGAGCATGGCTGTCGCCGCTTTGCATTGCCGCAAGGGGAATGCCGGCGGCGGAATCACGCTCGACGACGCGTCCCCGGTCGCGACGAGCTACCCTGCCTTCTTCGACCAGATCGCGCAGTTGCAGAGCGGCGGCGCATGATCGATTCGCATACCGCCGACCTGGTCGGCTTCGTCGGCGCGATCGTCATCCTCGCAGGTTTCGCCTACCAGACGCTGCGCAATGCCGCGCCGAACCTGCTGTCGACCGGCCTGAACTTTGTTGGCGCTTCGCTACTCGCGCTCTCGCTCGTGGTGAACTACAACCTGCCGGCGCTCGCCCTCGAACTGGCCTGGGCCGCAATCGCTCTCATTGGATTGGTACGCATCTTGGCTAGACGCCGATGATTATTGCTGTCGACGGACCCGCCGCCTCGGGCAAGGGCACGATCGCGCGGGCGCTCGCACGCTATTACGGCCTCCCACACCTCGATACCGGTCTGCTGTATCGCGCGGTGGCGGCGAACGTGCGGCGGCTCGAACTCGACGCCGCGGTCGAGGCCGATGCGGTCGCCGCGTGCGACTTCGAGGATTCGCTGCTCGAGGACCCGTTGCTGCGCAGCGATGCGATCGGCTCGCTCGCCTCGGTCGTCTCGGCGCATCCGCTAGTGCGCGCGTCCTTGCTTCAGCGCCAGAAGCGTTTCGCGCAGCAGCCCGGCGGCGCGGTCCTCGACGGGCGCGACATCGGCACCGTCATCGCCCCCAACGCCGACGCCAAACTGTTCGTGCGCGCCACCCCCACCATCCGCGCCAAGCGCCGACACGCCGAGTTGCGGTCGCACGGATCGCTGATCAGCATCGACAAGGTGCTCGCCGACATCCGCGCGCGCGACTTGCGCGATTCGACGCGGTCGAACGCCCCGCTCGTCCCCGCCAACGACGCGGCATTTCTCGACACGAGCTTTCTCTCGATCGAGGCGGCGGTCCAGCGTGCCATCGACATCGTCGAGTCGAGAATCACCCGCGATTGATCATACTGGGTTGGACGTCCAATCTTCGTGTCCGTGACGGACCCGCAAGATCAGGATCCCATCTTCCTCCAATCGATAGATCACGACATGCGCCTTGTACCGATGCGCACGCATCGGCGGCACGATCTCGGTTCGCTCCCGCGCTGCGCGCGGATAGGATGCCAAAAACGTGAGCGTCTGCGCCATGCCAGCGCTGTACTCGTCGGCCTGGGCTATGCCGAATAGCTCCGCCCCCCGGATGTATATTTCGTCGAGGTCGCGCCTTGCCGGCTGCGAAAGCCTATAGGGCATCGCTACCGTCGCGCGCGAGGAAACGCCGGCGAGCTTCAGCAAACACGTCTTCCGCTGTCAGATCGGAGACTCCACCTTCCAGGGCTTCGTCGACCATCCTCTGCATGTTGGCGATCTTATCCACCCGAACCTGCTCCCGCCGGATCAGGTCGCGGACGACATCGCTGCTGTTGCCGAACCGCCCCGTCGCAGCTTGGGCCTCTACCCAATCCTTCATCGCATCGGGCAGGGAAATGTTCATCGTGGCCATGTGAGTCTCCGCTCTCGAAGATCTCACAATGCCAATCTTTGTCAACGCCGACGCGACTTGATCCCCCTCCCCCGCTCGGCTATAGACGCGAGGTCCGGCGAGCGGTGCTCGCGGAGGCTGGCGCGACAGGCATGTCCTCTCGCGCCCTTTTCGCATTTAGCGAGTTGCCCGCCCCCGCGAACGTCAATCGGCGGATGTCGGCCCGGCATTCGGCTGTTCCGACACATAGGCCAAGACCGCCGGAGACAACCGGCTGGCCGGAACAATGATTTAGGATCTGATCCCTTTATGGCCACTCAGCCAAACCCAACCCGCGACGATTTCGCCGCCCTCCTCGAAATGACTCTCGGCGGTGCCGACAGCTTCGAAGGCCGCGTCGTCAAGGGCACCGTCACCGCAATCGAGAACGACCTGGCCGTCATCGACGTCGGCCTGAAGTCCGAAGGCCGCGTTCCGCTCCGCGAATTCGCGATGCCGGGCCAGAAGGCCGATCTCAAGGTCGGTGACGAAGTCGAAGTGTTCGTCGATCGCGTCGAGAACGTGCATGGCGAAGCGATGCTGTCGCGCGACCGCGCCCGCCGCGAAGCCGCATGGGACACGCTCGAAACCGAATTCGCCAAGACCGCACGCGTCGAGGGCGTCATCTTCGGCCGCGTCAAGGGCGGCTTCACGGTCGACCTCAACGGCGCCGTGGCCTTCCTGCCGGGTTCGCAGGTCGACATCCGCCCGGTGCGCGACGTCACCCCGCTGATGGACATCCCCCAGCCCTTCCAGATCCTCAAGATGGACCGCAAGCGCGGCAACATCGTCGTGTCGCGTCGCGCGATCCTCGAAGAGACCCGCGCCGAGCAGCGTTCGGGCCTCATCCTGTCGCTCGCCGAGGGCCAGATCATCGACGGCGTCGTCAAGAACATCACCGATTATGGTGCGTTCGTTGACCTCGGCGGCATCGACGGCCTGCTCCACGTCACCGATCTCAGCTACAAGCGCGTCGGCCATCCGTCGGAAGTTCTCAACATTGGCGACACCGTCAAGGTTCAGATCATCCGCATCAACAAGGACACGCAGCGCATCTCGCTCGGCATGAAGCAGCTCGAGAGCGATCCGTGGGAAGGTGCAGCCGCGAAGTACCCGGTTGGCGCCAAGCTCACCGGCCGCGTTACGAACATCACCGAATATGGTGCGTTCGTCGAGCTCGAGCCGGGCATCGAAGGCCTGGTGCACGTTTCGGAAATGTCGTGGACCAAGAAGAACGTCCACCCCGGCAAGATCGTCTCGACCTCGCAGGAAGTCGACGTCGTGGTCATCGAGGTCGATCCCGACAAGCGTCGCATCTCGCTCGGCCTCAAGCAGGCGATCAGCAACCCGTGGGAGGCCTTCGCAGAAGCGCATCCGATCGGTTCGACCGTTGAAGGCGAAGTCAAGAACGCGACCGAATTCGGTCTGTTCATCGGCCTCGACAACGACGTCGACGGCATGGTCCACATGTCCGACATCGCCTGGGGCGTTTCGGGCGAGGACGCGCTCAACCTGCATCGCAAGGGCGAGATGGTTCAGGCCATCGTGCTCGACATCGACGCTGAGAAGGAGCGTATCTCGCTCGGCATGAAGCAGCTCGAGCGTGGCGCTCCGGCAGCAGGCGGCGTCGCCGCCGGCGGCATCTCGGCAGCGGCATCGGGTCTCAACAAGAACGCCATCGTCACGGTCACCGTGCTCGAAGTCCGCGATGCGGGTCTCGAAGTGCAGGTTGGCGACGACGGCGCGACGGGCTTCATCAAGCGCACCGACCTCGGCCGCGATCGCGACGAGCAGCGCCCTGAGCGGTTCCAGACCGGCCAGAAGTTCGATGCAATGGTCACCGGTTTCGACCGTTCGAAGAAGCCGACTTTCTCGATCAAGGCGATGCAGATCTCCGAAGAGAAGCAGGCCGTGGCGCAGTATGGCTCGTCCGATTCGGGCGCGTCGCTGGGCGACATCCTGGGTGCAGCGCTCAAGGCGCAGGGCGCCGACGCAAAGAAGTAATAATTTGCGCGACGGCGGGGCGGTTTCCTTCACAGGAAATCGCCCCGTTTTGCTTTTTTCCGTCGTTTTCAACCTATCCTCGTGCTAGACTTGCTGTAGATCAAGCCGAAGCGGCCATATCGTCCCGATCGGACGGGGCTTGGGGGTAAGGAAAGCGTACGATGATTCGATCAGAACTTGTGCAGACACTGGCTGCCGAAAATCCCGATCTGTCGCTCCGCGACATCGAGGCTCTGGTCACGACCTTTTTCGATGAAATCATCAAACGGCTCGCCTCCGGTGGCCGCGTCGAGTTGCGCGGCTTCGGCGCTTTCTCGACCCGCGCGCGCGATGCCCGCACCGGCCGCAACCCGCGCACCGGCGAACTCGTCGATGTCGATGCAAAGCGCGTCCCGTATTTCAAGCCCGGCAAGGAAATGCGCGCCAATTTGAACGTCTGAGCGGGTTGACGCGACGCGTCGGGTGCGCTTGGACGAACCCCACGCGGACGTGGCGAAATTGGTAGACGCACGGGACTTAAAATCCCTCGCCCTCAGGGTGTGCGGGTTCGAGTCCCGCCGTCCGCACCAAGCACGACCTAAGGGGCTGAAAACCCTTAGGAATGGCTGATTGTCGTTGCTTTCTACCTCGCCAGGGCACAGGGCGGAGGTACAAAACCGGCGATGGGAATATTTATTTTAAGGCACGTGCAGAAACACCCCAACACAGGCCGCCTGAGCTTCCGCCGCGCCTATCCGGTCGAGCTGCGCCCGTTCGTTCCGCTGAGCGCTTCGGGTAAACAGGCGGTCGAGCTAAAGGTGTCTTTGGGCACCTCGGACGCTGCATCACCTCGGTTCCACGCCCAGTATGGCCCCGCCCTGGCCCGCTATAACGCCATCGTCGCCAAGGCCGCTAAGGTTGCCTCGGGGGCCTATGACCGCCTGGACGCCCCCACAATCGCCTTCCTCGGCAAAACATTTGAGGTTGAGTGGCTGGCGCGTGAAGAGGCTCGGCTGTGGGCGAAAGGTCCCGAAGGTGCCGAACGGATGCGCGGTGGCTGGAACTGGAAGCTTCCCGACTTTAAGCAGTGGCAGGCCGATGGCGACTCCGAGACGATCGAAGAGGAATGGACCGACTCGGCGCAGGCCCTCTTGTTATCTCAGGGGCTTACAGTCGCCCCGGACGACGCCGACGGCTTCACCGCGTTGTGTCGGGAGCTAAACGCCACCGCGATCCGGCTCAGTGACATCGCCCTGGCGAGGCTCGCAGGCCAGATAGTCGCCGCCCCGCCCCCTCCGGTGCCACCTGCCCCCAAGGCAAGCACTGAGGGCCCCGCAGTGCCTCTGTTGGCGACGTTCGACGCCTACGCCATTGCGGAGGAACTGGCCTACACTACCCGTAAAGACTGGCGGCAGTGCATCGTGGCCCTCGGGGCGTTCCTCGGACACGACGACGCCGCGCGGATCACCAAGAAGGACCTCCGCAACTGGGCGGACCATCTCCTCGCCACCAACGGTGTAAGGGGCAAGCCTCGTCTGCCAGTCACCGTGCGTGGCAAATACATCGGCGCCATCAAAGCCGCGTTGAATTGGGCGGTGCAGAAGGAACTGTTGACCGAGAACGTCGCGCTGGGTCCGATGGTCAAGGTCCGCAAGCGCGTCCAGTTACGCGAGCGTGCCTTTACCGCCGAGGAGGCCACCGCGATCCTTACGGCGGCTCTGGTCCCTGCAAACACCGGCATGTCCAAGGGGCACACCCTGGCCCGCCGCTGGATACCGTGGATCGCAGCGTACACCGGAGCCCGCGTTGGCGAGCTGGCGCAGCTCCGAGCCGAGGATGTCAGGAAGATCGACGGCTACTGGACGATCAACATCACACCGGAGGCGGGGAAGGTGAAGAACAAGGAGGCGCGGATCGTCCCGCTCCATTCGCACCTGATCGAGCAAGGTTTCCTGGCGGTCGCCACCGCGCAGGGCTCGGGTCCAATCTTTTACGATCCATCGCGCCAGAGGAAGCCGGGCCCCGCAAATCGACACATTGGCAAAGTAGGCGAGCGCATCGCACAATGGGTCCGCCAAGACGTGGGGATCACCGACGAGACGCTGCAGCCGAACCACGCCTGGCGTCACCTGTTCAAGGAAATGTCTTTCACCCACAATATAGAAGAGCGGATGATTGACGCCCTGCAGGGACACGCAGCCGACACAGAGGGCCGCAAGTACGCCAAGCCGCCCGTTAAGGCCCGAGGGGAGGCCATCGCCAAGATACCGCGCTTCGACCTTACCGGATCGTGAGCACGGCGGCTGGAAGTCCGCGTCGTAAGCATCCTAGAAGCGAGTCAACGCGGGACAGTCCGCAAAGGTAAATCCGGATCGGCACCCCGTGCCAACATCTTGATGGACTGAAGGCTCCGTTCTATGAATGTTCATGCCCAATACAGCGACGGTAGACCTTCTCGACCACCAGCTTGCAGACGCGGTTCTATTTGTCACCGATGTCGCACACCTGATTGGCGCCCTATCGACGGCGCCTCCGGCTAACACGTCCCCCGAGATTGTCTTCGAGTACGAACTATCGGCCGAAGCCCCCGCCCAGCGCTGCTGTTTCTGCAAGGGCCACACCCGCCACCGAAGGGGGTTCCTCGTGACCTTCGGGACGGCAGATCACTACTTGGTCGGAAGCCATTGCGGCCCCGCCCACCTCGACTTGGCGTTCCGAATGGAAACAGGGGCCCATTCAAAACGGCGAGACCGGCAGTCCGCAGTGCGCAGATTGCGGGACGTGGCCGCCACCACTTCGGCGGATTATCGAATGGTGCAATGCGCTACTCTTTGACAGCCAGCTACATGAAGTCGAAAAGGCTGGAGAAAGGTTCAAGGCTGCTGCTGGCGACGCTTATTTCCGCCTTCATGCTCTCGCCGTCAGACGCGGCGAACTTCGCGAGATGGTCACCGTCAGGGATCGGGCCGCCGAAGCGATGCGCGACGCCCGGCTCCCGCAAGGCCAATCCGGGACGCCAATCTATCGGGACGAGCCCGTCACTATCGGTCGACTGCGGGGGGTAGGGTTGTTCACGCCGGACCGTCTCAGGGCCGCAATCTTCGCCGCCAAGCAACAGGCGGAGACGGTCGCAAGTGTCGCCGCGAAGCCTACGGAGGCAGAAAACACCAAACGGCTGCGGAACATTGTTGTCGATTTTGACAAGGCCGTATCTGCGGCCAGGGAGGCGGCAATAGACCTCGCGCAAGTGCCCCGATTTTTTGATGTCGATCATCTCCGATTGGTTGAACGCTGGGCAAAAGATACCACCACAGACGCACTTCATTCGGATGCTGGGGGCCTTCTGCTTGGTGTTGGGTCGCAGCGCACCCTGCTTCCGAGGATGCAACCCGTCGACTTCCCCGAGTTCCCCAACGAGCCAGTGCTCCCCCTCCGCGTCCCATGACCTTCAGCGACATGCGTTGAGCGCTCCGCACCGCCGTGGCCAGTGATCAGCCACCGGCTTCGAAGGCTGCTAGGCGCTCAATCCAGTAGGTTCGATCATGCTCGGGGTAGAGCAACTGTCCCACTTGGGCGACAAGGTCATCGAGGATATTCAGGGCGTAAACCTCATCGGCGACACGCAAATCGCCGTCACCGCCAAGATAACGGAACGAGTGGTTGCGGTGCACCTCGGCCATCGTCTCTACCAGCCACTTTAGTTGCAGATTTTGGGGATGAAACCCCAGAGCGACAGCATGGCCAAGAGCTTTGGGCAGATCGTGGACGATGTCTTGCTTGGCGACCTTCATGTCCCCGCCAAGGTGGACGAACGCGGCCTTCAGCACGGTCTCAAGGGAAAACCCCAAAAGCAGGTAGAATGGCACGCACATGTGCACGGCAGCTCGGGCAGCACCTACAAGGGCATGGGCTGCACGAGCGTGTGCCCCGCCAGCGAAGAATAAGCGCTCGGCATCGTTCATCGGAATCGTGTAACCCCCCGGGGGCGGTGATAAGCGGTGTCGCTTTCCGCAGCTCTGCTCTCTCTTGCGAGCCATTTCCCCGACATGTCAACCTTGACACCGCAATTCGCCGTGACCCGCAGGAACCCTCAGGTTTTCACAGTCCCACCCGGAACGCCCAAGACGCCCTGCAGTCCCCTAAATGTCCATCTCGACCTCCAGCTCCCGCTCGGGACGCTCGCCGCGCTCCAGGGCTCCCACCAGCTCCCGAGCGGTGACGAGCAGGGCCCGCTGGTCCTCATCGGAGAGATCAAAGAAGAGATGATGTAGGGCCTTCAAATGACCGCGTGCGTCGGCGGCTAGCTCTTCGGCCAGCATCTCCTCGGGTTCCTCAGCGACACCGCCGCGCCACGGCTTGAACCCTTTCGGGAACTCGGTGGCCTCTGCCAGCTCGTGGCCCAACGCCCTTAGCTTCTTGCGCACCGTCTCGTGGCTGTAGCTGTGGTTCATCTCGGCGGCGATGGTGCGGGAGGACTTCAACACGCCCCGGCTGTCCAGGTGGTCCCCGGCAGCGATCATGGCATCGAACGCCTTCGCCTTGTCGGCTGGTGTCTGCCCCTTGCCGTGCGTGGTGTTCGCCAGCCGGGCCTCCTCCTGCGCTTCCGCAAGGCTCATCTTCGCGACCTGACCCTTGATGGTCTCACGGCCCGCCGCGTCGTGCGCATCCATACGGTGGAAGCCGTCCACCACGTACAGGGCCTTGCCGACCCGAGCGACCTTGATGGCCGGAAGGACCCCGCCGCTCTGCAAAACCTTTAGGAGCCGGTTAGCGTGGGCTCGATCAACGCCCTTGGCCCGCATCTGGAAGGACGGGTGCCGGTGCACTTCGCTCAGGACCAAGTCATGCGCCTGCCACTGTTTTCCCGCTTCGGTCACTCGCTGCTCCCCCCGGACCCAACGGCCCCAAGGACCCGATAGACCGAGGCACGCCCGATCCCCAGGCGCTTGGCGATAGCCGCAGGACCAACGCCTTCTGCCCGCAACGCCTGGACTTGGGCGACATCTACAGTCGGCTTGCGTCCCTTGTAGACGCCCGCCGCTTTGGCCTTCGCAATGCCCTCCATCTGCCGCTCGCGCCGTAGGGCCGTCTCGAACTGAGCGAACACCCCCAGCATCTGTAGGAACGCGGTGCCTGCCGGGCTCGACGTGTCTATGGGTTGCTCGGTGGCCCGCAGGAAAGCACCGCGCCCCTTCAAGGTGGCGACAAGGGCCTCCAGGTCAGCGACAGAGCGGGAGAGTCGATCAATCCGTGTCACCATCAACGTGTCACCGGCCTGCAGGAAGCCCAGGATGGTCTCCAGCTCCGCCCGGCCTGCCAGCGTCGTGCCGCTCTTCTTCTCCGCACGCACGATAGTGCACCCTGCCGCCCACAAGGCCGCCTCCTGGATCGTGCAGTCCTGATCGTCCGTCGAGGCGCGAGCGTAACCGATGATGCTTGCCATGGTAGAGGTGTATCCCGTCTCGCTGGGGTCCAGATGCCACCCTACTGGACGTCTCGCAATCTCCAGTCAACCCTAGCGAGACACTTATTGTGTATCGCGCCTGCGCCTCGCTGACGTATACCCCAACGGGACAGGCCCAAAGTGGCTTGAGGTCGCTTGCTGCGGACCCTGATAGCGTGGCAGACCGCACGGGAGAGCACGGGAGCGAACCGATGAGCGATGGAGCGGCACAAGGACGAAAGCGCCACCTCGGGGTCGGCACGCGCCTGGCGATCGTCGCCTCGGTCCTGTGGATGATCGGTGGCAGTCTGGCAATGTGGGGATGGATGTACCTAAGGTCCCTAAATGTGCTGTCAACGGCACTAACGCTTTGTAATAACTATACCGACTCGAACCGTCCGGCTTGCTACGAGCGTGCAGATGGTTTTCAGACGCAGGAAACATACAGCGCGGTGTGGGACTCGATTGAAGTTGCTGCAATCCTCCTCGCCCTGGCC
Organism: Sphingomonas sp. UYP23; assembly: GCF_054059235.1. Lineage (NCBI taxonomy): Bacteria > Pseudomonadati > Pseudomonadota > Alphaproteobacteria > Sphingomonadales > Sphingomonadaceae > Sphingomonas > Sphingomonas sp. UYP23. The sequence goes on along the minus strand of NZ_JBSSBX010000001.1, from coordinate 3,836,369 downwards.
TGGCTGGTCTTAGGCGGCGGCGGGCGGCTGGCGCTCAAGGTGGGCCGCTGGGTTGCTGCGGGGCGACGACAGGGCGACAAAGTCTAAGGGGAAAGCAGTAAACCCTAGTCCCTCCAAGTCCCTCGCTATCCTTACACCGCCATAGCTGTATTGCTCGTATGCCACACTGCTGAGTCCCTGCTCAGACGCCGGAAATGTTATCTAGCCACCTCGCGGCGATCGGACCGAAGGCCAATGTCCCCGCCGCCCGCAGACCCCCATAGTCCCCGCCCTTCACGGTCTGCCGCCCGCCCGCCTCGCTCTCCGACCTTGCCGAGACTGGCGGAAACGCGCGGTCGCGCAATGCCCTTTGTCATCTGGGTCCCCTTGGGGAGATGGCCGGGGGACCCTGGGCGAATGGTGGCCGCTCGCTCGAAACTGGCGGGTTCGCTGCGCCGCCGCCACCGCAACTCGGAGTCCGATGCACGCATCCCCCGCCCCGAGATAGCAGATACTGCCGCCCGATTATTTCGCCAGTAAAGCGCGGGTCCCATGCCGCCCCGTGGGTCCCCGCCAGTCCTTTCCGGGCATCCCCGACCCGCCGCCGCCCCGATCGTCACCGTAGGCGGCTATGGTCCCATACGGTGCCCACGCGGGTCCGTTTCGGACAGCGGGTCCCTTTCGCCGCGTGAGGTCTCCAGCCGGTCCAGCAAGGCTGCGGATGGGCGCTGCCGGGGTGGACATTCGAGAGAAAACCGGGTCCCATCTGGCCCTCCGGGAACATGCATTAAATCGTTTGTTATCAGCAGCCTGGGTTTAGTCCCACCTTAAAGTAGCCGCGAGAGTTCGCTTTACTGTTACCTCATGTACATCTGGTGGGCAATTCGCTCCCGGCTATACACATGTCATCCCCCCATCTCACTGTCAGACTTTGAGCGCCCGCCAGCGTCTCCAGGTCCATGACGCCTTGCGAGATGGGGGAAGCTCAACACGGCGTCTGGCGGCGCTGCTTCAGAGATATTCCCCATTCCAACCATCGATAAATACACGGTCCAGGGACCGGACGGCTCCACCTATGAGGTCGAGGCGCCAGAAGGCGCGACGCAGGCCGACATCATCTCCCACGTCACGACCGCAGCGACGGCCTCCCTCCAGAAGGGCGCCCGCATGTCCCATGAGGACGAGAGCGCCTACATCGCTAAGGCCCAGGACCCGAAGACCACCGCGTCCGACCTGATGAACTTCGCTCACGAGCGGGGTTTTGCAGTCACCCCGCAGGACGCTCAGTCCTTCATCGCCAAGCGCGGGGCGAAGGGCGCACTGGTCGGCAACAGCGTTGCCTACAAGGCCGCTCAGGGGCTCCCCACGCCACCTCCGAGCGCCTCCAGGCCCGCTGATGCCACTCCGTCCTTGGGGCGCTCAGCGGCCTCCGCAGCGGCCTCATTTGCAGACGGTGCGCTCCCCAACGCCAGCCGGTTCCTAGCAGGGGCAGGCGGTGCCGCAGGCAACGCGGTGCGATCGGCGACGGGCGGCGAAGAGTTCGACCCCGGCCTCTATTACCAGTCGGCAGCGAACGGCGTCACCGACGCCAAGGAAGAGCTGCAGCGCGATCACCCCGGCATCGCTGATGCGGCAGGATGGGGCGGCTTCGGCGCCTCCATGTTTGCCCCCGGCGCGACCGTGGCACGCGACGAAAGCCTCGGCGCCCACATGGCGAACGGTGCGGTCACCTCGGGCGGCTACGGCGCTGTCTCGGGGGCAATGAACGACACCGGGGACGGCAACGTCACCAACGCCGTGAACGGCCTGGGTATGGGCCTCACGGCAGGCGCTCTCGCCGCTCCGGCCTTTCGGGGCGCGGCGGCAGCAATGGGTTCTGCTCAGAACAGGGTTCCGGGCGTAGATGCCACGGCTCGTTTCCTCCAAAACCTCCCACGGCACGCTCTTAAGCAACCCCTGATCGCCCCCGAAGCCCGCGCCAACGCTCAGGCCGAACGGATGATCGCGGGGCAGATGAGAGGTGGAGATATTGACGCTGGAATGGGCGCCCCTGGGCTCCCGACAACTGCTGAGAATGTCGCTGCCGAGGTCGCCGCCCGGCAGGCCCGTGGCGTCCCAGCGATGCCCGGCGATGTCTCCGAGGACCTCCGGCATACGACCGCGTGGGCGCTTCAAGGTCGCGGTCCGATGGCGACCAGAGCCCGTGAGGCCCTCGGCGCCCGCCAAGCCCAGATGGGACAGCGGGTACGTGCACACGTCACCGACGAGCTTGGCCCCGCAGTGGACCCGATCGCCGCCGTGGCGGACATCCAACGCAACGCCTCCGCAGCGGCCCGACCAGGTTACACGGCGGCCTATGCGCAGCCGATGGTCGTAACGGACCAAATCGCCCGCACAATGCGCACCCCAGCGTTCCGAGACGCCCTCCCCCAGGCCGTCCGCAACATCCGCAACAACCCGAACGCGGCGCACGGTGGCGACCCGGAGGCCCTCGGGTTCCGCATGGGCGACGACGGCTCCCTGGACGCCACGCACGCCCTATCCACGGAGGGTTTTGACCAAGTCGTACGCGCCATGAATGACAGCCGTACTGCCGCCATGGATAGCTCCGGGATGTTCCCAAGGGACACGACCAACAGCGTTCATATCGGCAATCTCGCTCGCGGCCTCCGCAGCGGCATCGGCGAACACAACGAAGCCTATCGCGACACGGTGGCCCGCTACGGTGACGAAATGGGCATCAAGGACGGCATGGAACTGGGCGGAAAGGTCGCTTCTCAGACAGGACCGGAAATCAATGCGTACATGACCGGCAACGGGAACAACCCGATGTCCGGCCCGGCCCGTGAGGCCTACTCGGTCGGCGCCCGAACAGCACTTGCGGACACCGCGACCCAGGCGGGCCTCCAGCCTGCCGCGAACGCCACCCGCCCCGTGCGGCAGGCCCTGGGCCTATCGGGCGCTGGAAGCCTAGCGGCGCCAGGTGACGCGGTGAAACAACAGGCCGTAGAGACCATGTCGGGACGCCCCGGCGTGATGAACCGGCTGGACGATCGCCTGGAAGGGGAGGACCAAGCCCATGAGACGTTCAAGGCCGCTGTAAGTGCAGCCAAGCCGGAGCAACGCGCTCAGCTCAACGCGGCCCAGGTCGGCCATGCTCTCCAGACGGCACACCACGTCGCCACCGGGAACGTCGCGGGGTTCGTGACTGGTATCCTGATGGGCGGCGGCAATAAGCCCGGCCTTCTCCGCTTCAAGCGAGACGTGCAGGAACGGATCGCCGAGGTGATGACCGCAACGCAGCCCGCCGACGTGCAAGGACTGTTGGCAGCGGTGGAACAGCGAGCCCGAACGGACCAGCAGTTCCGCACCCGCCTGTCCCGCGCGGGAATCTCCGTCGCCAAAATACAGGCGATCCACGCGGCAGGCCAGGACACCGCCCCCATGAACTTCCAAAGGGAGGATGGACGGGTGTTGCTTGGCGAACACGAAGGCGAGCCGGTCTATGGAGACCTCGGGGTCCACTACCCGCCGAGCCACTGATCCGTGCCGACGCTCGACCCAACGGCCCCAGCCTGGACCGCAGATGGACGCCGTGCTGAAATCTTCAGCGTATCAATACTGGCGATGGAATATCCAATCGAAGGGATGCTCCGAGACAGCAAGGGCATTCGCTACCCATGTGCCTTCAATCGTGAGGGGCACGCCCGCCGCCTGCGGTCACCGCGAGACGACATAAGCAACTCCCCAGCCCAGTAGGTCGATCTGGGCGCCAGGAAGGGCCACACGGCACCGACCCGTCCCCATTGATGCTGATGTGCCACCGTCTGCCACACCGACTCAGCGACTCTCCTAACCCCTCTCAGGCGCCTCCCGTTCCATCGTGTCCCCGCAAGGACTTGAAGGGGCGGGAGGCGCTTCTTTTTTCCAGCAGAGACAATACGAGAATGTCTGATTGTGGTGGCTAGCGGAATGGCGGCTTCCGGAAATAGCTATAAGAAAGTCGACCTTCCGCACGGTGCCTACTCCGCTGTGCCCATCGCAGCATACCATGCTCGCTGGCCTGTCACCTCGTGAACCTCACGCCATTGTCGAAGCTGCATCCGCACTTCCCTCGCTACGGATTCACTCGCCAGGCGCATGTCCTTCGATGTTTTGATCGCCGGGCTGGACTCGAGGATCAGTGCGGTACACGCCGATAGAGCCCTGCACGCCTCGGCCGGCTCAAATGCAGAATGTCCATCGGCATCTTTCATAGCATCCACCATGGCGTTCATAATCGCTGTGATCAGGGCTGGACGGGTGTCGGGCGTTTCATTCACGGGACGTTTTCTCGCATAATCGGGACCATTTCGTCGGCTTTAACGCAGACGCCACCACTTTTCGCAATGTCGATGATGACGGCTTTCAGGCATCGATAGATCGGCGCCGAACGGCACCAATTAGGCGTTTGCCGCCCAAAAGCTTTCGGACGAACCGATACGGCGCTGCGATCCTCCCGGCCCTGCGGTCACCTGCCACCATCGCCCCGCTGAGCTTCCAGGGACACAAGGTCCGCCACGTCATGATCGCGGGTGACCCGTGGTTCGTAGCTGGGGACGTGTGCCGGGCTTTGGGCCTCGGGATGACGAAGGGCACGAACCCACATACGCAGAAGCTCGCGGCGGACGAGATGTGCGTTACAATGAAGGGTAGCCGGGGGGATGCCCCCATATCTGACAGGGGAGGCCTCTTTGTCGCCACGGAAAACCGCCATACTCTTCTGAGTGAGAGCGGCCTCTATAAACTCATTATGCGTTCCGATAAGGGGATCGCTCGTGCCTTCCAGGACTGGGTGACCCGTGAGGTCCCGCCGTCCATTCGGAAGACTGGTGGTTACCTCTTGACTGAAAGTGCCCGCGAGACAGCCGCAGTGGCCGATCGTCCTGGCGGTTTCCCCATGCCTTCGAGTTTCAGCGAGGCTTTGAGGCACCTTGCGGACGAAGTGGAACGGCGGGAGGTCGCATGGCCTCTAGGTCGCCCCGCGTCACCACAACGCGCTGCCAGTCCCCGGTGGAGTGGTCGAGCTGGTCGAGGGCCCAGAGGTCATCGCCGACGCAGGCGGCCCGGAGGTCGTCCAGTATCAAGCCTTCGATGCCTGCCCTGCCCTCCCAGGCCAGCAAGGCCTCGCGGTTCTCTTCGGCCACGATGACCCGGTGCATCTCGCCCGTTCCGTCGTCGCGCTGGTCGATCGCAAACAGGCCATCGCCCATGTTGTAACCTGCTGCGCCGTCAAGGAGCGCCAAGGGCATGGAGAAAGCAGGCAGTGCGGACACGAGGTTGGTCAAGGTAGGGCCCCCAGGGTTCCGAAGCGGTCATTTCGCTCGGTAGTGGCTTGCTTACACACGGCGAAAAGAGGTACAAGGGACGGGCCAAATGGTGGCAGGCCTATGGGGTCTAAAGCACGGTAATCTGCGGGGATTTGGGTGGTACTGTTCGAGTCCCGCCGTCCGCACCATTAGAGTATTGAAAACTACCGAACAGAGATGGTGCGTGGTCCATCCGCGGCCTGACCCCGCGGACAGCGCGGCCATCGTCGCGGACCTTCCGCTGGCGCGCAGCGTCGATCCCACACGGCCGGCACTCACCGTCGCGCCGTCCAGCGTCCCCGAAAGTGCTGCGGCGAAAGCCGCGCTCGACGACTTCACGGTGTGCGAAACCGGCCGCAGGCGTACGGCTAAACCCCAAAGCCGGCCGATCCATGATCGCCATTATCCGAGCGATCCCGGCCGGCGAGCACGTTCTCCAGGTCTTGCAGCGAGTGCGGAACGTCGAGAAACTGCGACCCGAGATAGAGGCGGCTGCCGTTCTCCTGCGGGACGGCATGGGTGAGCTTGTCGATGTCGACGAGCGCCTTGCCGGCTGGCAGAATCTCGATTTGTACAAAGCGCATGGCGATCTCCGTGGCGGGACAGCAGGGTCATAGCCCGTCTGCCTGCGGTCCGGCAGTCTTTTCCCGGGTGACCAACCGGACAGTCTGGACCGGGTCGGTCGCACGCACGCCGATCGGAACCCGGAACGGCGGAAAATCGCTTGCACCATAGCCGCGACCGGGCAGTAGGACGGCTTGCATATCTCGCAGTGTTGAGGAGTTCCCATGCGCGTCCGTATCTATGCCGGCTCGAACTGGAGCACCGCGATCGAGCATGGCGATTATGAATTCGATCTGCTCCCGGCGATCGGGCACAAGCTCGCGCTTGCCGCGGGACAGGCGTGGACCGTGGCCGTCGTCCGCGACATTGCGCACCGGATCGTCGAGGCCGACGAGGCCGCTGACATCGCGCTGCTGATGGCACCGTCGGTTGTCGGCGGCAGCCTGGACGAACCGCTTCCCCTCGCGCTGCTCGATCAGAATCCGGGCGCGACGAGGGCGAGCAGTGTCCCGCGCACCGCGAGCCCGTGGGGCAGCGACCGCTGAGCGACATGCCCCCAAGCGATGCCCCGCCGGCGGGCCTGAGCGAGACCAGCCTGTATCCCCCGGTCAAGGCGTTCCTCGAAGCGCTGGGGTTCACCGTCAAAGGCGAGATACGCGGCTGCGATATCGTCGCGGTGCGCGGCGACGAACCGCCGCTGGTCGTGATTGCCGAGCTCAAGCTGTCCTTCACCCTCGAGCTCGTCCTGCAGGCGGTCGATCGGCTGCGCGCGGCGGACCAGGTGTATCTGGCGGTGATCGCCACCCGCCGCGGCCGCGACCAGGATAAGCGCGTACACCGCCTGTGCCGGCTGATGGGGCTGGGCTTGCTGCTGGTCGACCTCAAGCTCGGCAGCGTCGTCGTGGCGACCGAACCCGGGCCATACAAACCTCGCGCGAACCTTCCGCTGCGCACGCGGCTGCTTAAGGAGCATGCCACCCGCAAGGGCGATCCGACGCGTGGCGGCTCGACGCGCCAGCCGATCATGACCGCCTATCGCCAGCGGGCGTTAGCCTGTGCGGGCGCGATGCGGTCCGGTCCCGTCCGCCCCCGCGACCTCAAGCATCTCGCGGACGATGCCGGCGCAATTCTGCTGCGCAACGTCTATGGCTGGTTCGAACGGGTCACACCGGGTGTCTACCAGCTCTCGGCAGTCGGCGCTGCCGCCGCGCCGGATGAGCCAGCATGCGACGGCTGATCGCCCCCCTCAGACGATCGTTGGCGCCCAGGGTTCGATGTCCCGGCCCCCGAAGATCAGTGCGCGGGGCAAGGTAAAAATGAAATACGGGTTGAGCATCGGCGGAGCGCCAACCGCATCGAGGCGCGCCTGTTGATCCGCGGTGAACACAATGTCGAGCGCCGCGACGTTTTCCAGCAACTGCTCCGGCCGGGTCGCGCCGACCAGGACCGACGCGACACCGCCCCGCGCGACGACCGACGCCAGCGCGACCTGCGCCATGGGTCGGCCGATCTCGGACGCGACGGACCGCAACACGTCCACCCCATCGAAATTCGGCTCGGTGAACAGCATTCCGCCAAAGGGATTGTCGCCGTTCAGCCGGCCGTCGCTGCCGCTCGCCGTCGGCTCGCCGGCGCGGTTGGGCAGGCTACCGGCCGGTCCGGCATCGGCGATCTTCTCGCGGCCATATTTGCCGGTCAGCATGCCGGCCGCCAAAGGGCTCCAGGCGACCAGCCCCAGCCCGAGCGCCTGTCCGGCAGGCAGCACATCGAGTTCGACCCCGCGATCGATCAGCGAGTAGGAATATTGCAGGCCGATGGGCTCGGGCAAGCCGTGCACGCGGGCCAGCGTCGCGATCTGCGCGGCGTACCATGCCGGCGCATTGGAGAAGCCGTAATACAGGATATCGCCGCGCCGTACCGCATCGCTCAGCGCGCGCAGCACTTCCTCCGCTGGGGTCGTGCGGTCCCAGACATGCGTCCAATACAGATCGATGAAGTCCGTGCCGAGCCGGCGCAGCGATCCCTCGATTCCGTCGCGGATGTTGCGCGCGGAATTGCCACCGGCGAGCGGCGTGCCCTCGGTTCGCGGAAAACCCGATTTGGTGGCGATCACCACTCGATCGCGGTTTCCCCGCTCCGCGATGAAGCGCCCGAGCATTTCCTCACTCCGCCCGCCCGAATAGACGTCCGCGGTATCGGCGAAATTGCCGCCAGCCTCGACATAGCCATCGAAGATCGATCGTGAGGTCGCTTCATCGGTACCCCAGCGCCCGGCGCCGAAGGTCATTGTGCCGAGCGCGAGCGGGCTGACCGCCAGGCCGGAGCGGCCGAGCGTGCGATAGGTCGTGAGCGTCATTGCTGTATCTCCGTGGAAAGTCTCATCCGAAGATACGCCTTGCTGCGCGCGGCATAAGCCATCATTCCCGGCAAGGCCTTGTGAAGGAAATGCAGCAATGAAGCGCGGCGACCTCGATGACCTCGCGGCCTTTGCGGCGGTCGCGCGTGCGCGCAGCTTCACCCGCGCCGCGGCAGAGCTCGGCCTTTCGCCCTCGGCGCTCAGCCATGCGATGCGCAGCCTGGAGGCACGGCTGGGGGTGCGGCTGCTGGCACGGACCACCCGCAGTGTCGCCCCGACCGCGGCGGGAGAACGCCTGTTGCGCTCGCTCGACCCGGCGCTCGCCGAGCTCGCGCGGGGTCTCTCGGCGCTCGCCGACTGGCACGGCGTGCCCTCGGGTGCAATCCGGCTGACCACCTTCGGCTACGCTGCGCGCACGGTGCTGGCGCCGGTTTTGCCGCGGTTCCTGCGCGAGCACCCCGACATCTCGGTCGAGGTCATCGTCGAAGACCGGCTGGTAGACCTTGTGGCAGGCGGCTTCGACGCTGGTATCCGGCTTGGCGAGACGGTCGATCGCGACATGGTGGCGGTGCCGGTCGGCCCCACGCTGCGCACGCTGGTGGTCGGCACTCCCGATTATTTCGCGACCCGCCCCCGCCCCGCAGCGCCCGCCGATCTGGAAGGCCATAACTGCATCAACTATCGGCTTCTCGGCGGCGGGGGGCTGCTGCCGTGGGAGTTCGAACACGCGGGCCGCGACATCCGGTTCCGCCCGGGCGGGCAGCTTATCGTGAACGACGAGCTGCTGGCGGCCGCCGCAGTCCGTGCCGGTGCTGGCCTAGGCTATATGCTCGAACACGATGTCGCCACGGAGATTGCCGACGGCCGACTGATCCAGGTGCTCGACGCCTGGTGCCCGCGCTTTCCGGGTTGCTATCTCTATTACCCGAGCCGGCAGGTCACGCCTGCCCTGCGCGTGCTGATCGACCGCCTCCGCTGGACGCCCGTCGCATTCGACGATCCCACCGGCGCGTAGCCCCGGAAGGCGCCGTTCGCCCTGGCGTTTCACCTGCCCGGCTTGAGCCGCGCCTTCCTGGCGGTTGGCGCCCCTTGCCGCCCGGTCGCCATTGCGCCGACCTCGAACGTCTGGTGACAGCGGCCGCCACATGGCCGGGCGGCACGCACCCCGATCGGTCCTATCCCTTCCTGCGCGATGCCTTGGCCAGCACGCCTCGCCTCGATCTCGAGCGAGACGCCGCGAAAGGTCCGGATCACGATGATGCCCGAGCTGCGGGCGCCGTTCTGGAAGGCGAGCGGCGCGGCGCTCGTCGGGATGTGGCGGCTCCACCCCGCCGTTCGCCCCGTTCGGAGGATATCCGGACCGAGGAGCGGCGAGCCAGCCAGGCCGCTTCCCGTCGCCCCCCCCCCGAAGCCCCGATTGCCCAACTTCGAACGCTTTGCCATCGCGAACCGGCTACGTGTCGAGCCGCCGTCCATCCCCCCCGTGCGCCGCCAGCCAGATCATCCGCTGATGGAAATCGAGCGGCGGATCAGCGTCGCGAAAGCCCAGCCGCAGGTACAACGTCCGCGCCCGGACATTGTCGTGCGCCACGTGCAGGTCGAATCCTTGCGCGCTGGCCGCCATCGCGCAGACCTTCGTCCAGTTGAGCAGCGCGCCGCCAAAGCCGCGCTTGCCCGGCAGGAATCCCATAATCCATCGCGCGCCACACGCTGCCGTGACGATCGAGATAATAACGGCCGATGGGTATCGCCGCGTCGGGACCAGACGCATCCTCGGATGCATCCACGCGGCGTTCCACGATCCAGTAATCGGCGCGCGGGTGTTCGCGCATCAGGTGGCCGTGCTGCAATGCGAACTGGTCCCGGATCACCGCCTCGCGTTCGGCCTGGCTCCACGGCGCGAGCGCAAAGTCCGGTGCCCGCAACGCCCGGTACAGCGCCTGCAGAAACGGAAGATCGGCGCGGCGCGCGGCGCGCAGGCCCACCCCGGCCGCGACCAGTGCAGGCGGCAAGGCCGGCGGTGCCCGGCGCGACGCGGGAAAGGGCGGCAGCGGCGCGGCGACGGCTTTCGAGATGGTTGCGTCCTTTGCATCATGCGGTAGCATGCCCGAGTATCAAGACCTAAGGATGACGATGCGCACCGCGCATGGGGAGCATAAGATCATGTATCTGCCGACGCCCGAGGATTTCACGCCCTGGCTGGGCCGATCCGTACGACTAGCGACAGTGCCGGCGCCAGTGGAGATCACTCTGCTGAGGATCGATCGCAAGCCGCATCTTCTCAACGATTTTCGCGAGCCCTTCATCCTCATCTTCGAATCGCCCGAGTCGGTGCTTCTGCTTGATGAGACCTATGCGATGGATTGCGGCAGGAACGGCCCGCACGACATCTACATCAGCCAGCTACAGCCGAAGCCTGGCCATCCTCGGCTGTATCAGGCGGTGTTCGGCTAGGGACGCGTTGGAAAGATGCCCTGCGTCGCGATGATCGTATAGACGCCGACATAGGGATTGAGGACATTGGTTGGCACAGTGCCACCCGCCGACCCCACGGTCACCGAGCCCTGCGGCGTGAACGGCCCGCCCGCAACGCTCAGTCCGCCGAGATTGACCGGCGTGCCGGCCGCGCTGGCAGGCGCATAGAGCGTGATCGTGCTGCCATTGCCGCTGGTATCGTAGGTCGTTCCCAGCCGGTCGCCCGTCATGGGTGACTCGGTCTGCTGCGTCGAGCCGGCCAGCGGAACCTGGACCGCTTGCAACGACCCGCTCGCCGTCGTCGTGCCCTGCTGGCCGACGAAGGTTGCGGGATGCGTGTGTGCGGGCATGTTCGCGGGCAGGATCGTCACAGTGGCGTTGCCGGCCTTTTCCCCCCAGGCGATCGGTTGGAAGCCGGGTCCGGTGCCGACGCCCAGCATCACCCGGCCGCGTGTATCAGGGAGCCCGAACGTCTGCTGGCCGTCGCCGCCAAACGTTACCCCGAGCAATGTATACAGCGCCGCATTCTGCGAAATCGCCATCAATGACCCTTGCGCGAGGGCCCAGCCAATCGGCGCGAAGTTGAAGCCGACCTGCATGATCTGGCCCATGAATGGATCTGCCATCGTGATGTCCCCTGCGTGCGACGGGTAGCGGAGATCGGTGCCGCCGGACTCGCCACCTACGCCCGACGCGTAAATCTCGCATCTCTTCCACGACCTGACAAGACGCCTTCGAAGGTGTCATCCTGGCTTTTTAGCTAAAGCCTTCAGAGTTTGATGTCGGTTTCATAAATTGACTGCCATATACCTATATAACCAATGCGATTATCTCGAAAGTTATATTTCGATTCTAAGTCCGTCGGGACCAAACTCTCATATAGTATATTATTGATCTCGTTTTGAATAATTTTACTTTCATTCATGGGATATTATTGATTACTCCCCAGGGTAGTAAACGAAAAATCGCTATCAGACGCCGAAGGGAAGGCGTAGGACCGATTTATCAAAATCTCATGGCGATTTTTCCGCGTCATCGTCTATGATTGAAAGAGCAGTTGAGTAATGCGTACGCGTCGAGCGTCATTAGACTGTCGGTATAAGCGACAGCGCATGATCTCAGGCGGGAAGTCGGTTTGGTACGGGCGCGCATCACGTCGCGGTTCGGGAGGGGGACGATCGACGGACTGTCCGTCGGCGTCGAACGGGAGGGGCTCGTGGCATGATGATCGCGGCGCGCGTGCGGGAGCGTTGGTCAGCGTCGACGATGTTTGCCCGCGCGCTGCGTGGTCGGCCGCATGTGCGGACCAGCGCGACGGAGATCGGAGCGGGCGTGGTTGGCGGGACGCACCGCGGGCCTCGCCGTGGACGGATGTCGGCAACCACGTTCGCCATCGCCGCCATCGCTGCCGCGGCCGGATTCGGCGCAACGCCAGCGAGCGCGTCGAACGGTTGCACGGCGGTCAACAACGGCACGCTCAGCCATACCGCGACCGTGTCGGATTCGACGTTCCAGGTCGTCACGCGCGCCGTCAGTGCAGGATTGACGACGCAGCAGTTCACCGCGGGCGACGTCATCAATTACAGCTACACGATTTCGAATCCCAATGGCGGCGTCCATGCCTATTACCGGCCGACCAACGCCGCGGGCGGCAATGCGGCCTCCTTCGCCTTCGTCGGCACCAGTACGAACGTCTCGTCCGCCGGCGATGTCACGACGAGCGGATCGGGATCCGTCACGCTCCCGGCCAATATCACCGATATCTTTCTGTACGATACGCAGCAGAATGCGGGCACGACGGCGACGATCAGCTGGACGGTGTCATGTACCCCGTTCAGCGCGGGGCCGACGGTAACGTCGCTCAACCCGACCGGCGGCCCGGTCGGCGGCGGTACGTCGGTGACGCTCAGCGGCACCGGCTTCACCGGCATCACCGCGGTCACGTTCGGCGCGGTCGCCGCCACCGGTTTCACCGTCAACAGCACCACGTCGATCACCGCGACAGCCCCGGCGGCGACGGCGGCGGGTGTCGTCAACGTCACCGCGACGGGCACCGGGGGCACCAGCCTCACAGCGGCCGGCAACCAGTTCACCTATGCCGCGCCGACCGTGACCGGCGTCAGTCCGGCGGCGCTGGTCGCAGCGGCGCCGGGGTCGATCACGATCTCCGGCACGAATTTCGTGCCCGGCAGTACCAGCGTCAGCGTCGGCGGCACGCCCGCGACGGCGGTCAGCTGTGGGTCCGCGACGAGTTGTACCGCCACCGCCCCCGCCCGCAGCGCGGGCGTGTACGACGTGGTGGTGACGACGGGCAGCGTCGCCTCCGCCACCTCGGCGGCCGATCAGCTCGTCTATGTTTCGGCGCCAACGGTGGCGGCGGCGTTCAGCCCCGGCTCGATCACGACCGCGCAGAATGCGACGCTGACGGTCACGCTGACCAACGGCAACGCCGGCACCGCGCTGAGCGGCGTGGCGCTCGCCGCATCGACGCTGCCCGCGGGACTGACGCTTTCGGGCAGCGGAACGACCTGCTCGGGAACGCTGAGCGCGACAAGCACGGCGTTCGCGCTGTCGGGCGCAAGCCTCGCCGCGGGCGGAACCTGCACCGTGACGGCGACGGTCACCCCGTCCGGCGGCGCCGCGAGCTACCCGCTGACGACCGGCGCGATCTCCGCCACCGGTCCGACAGCCCTGAGCGGCACCACCGCAAGCGCCACGCTGACCGTCACCCCAACCCCGCTCCAGACGACCCAGGCCGTCGCGAGCGTGGCGGGCACGGTGGGCACCGCGCTGACCGCGGTCACGCCCGTCACCGCCAGCGGCGGCACCACGCCCTACGGCTTTGCGCTGTCGGGTGGGACGCTGCCGACCGGGCTGTCCTTCAACACGACCACGGGCGAACTGACCGGCACGCCGGGCACCGCGCTGGCCGCGACGACCTTCACCGTCACCGCCAGCGACGCCGCCACTCCGACCGCACAGACATCGGCAAAGACATTCCAGCTGACCATCGCGCAAGCGAGCCAGACGATCAGCTTTGCCGCGCTCGCGAACGCATCGCTCTCGGCCTCGCCGCTGACGCTGGCGGCGACCGCATCGTCGGGTCTGGCGGTCGCATTCACCTCGGCCACGACCGGCGTCTGCACGGTCGCCGGCAGCAGCGTCACGCTGCTCACCACCGGCACCTGCACGATCAACGCCGATCAACCGGGTAACGCCGACGTGGCCGCCGCCGCGCAGGTCCAGCGCAGCTTCACCGTCACCCCGGCGAGCCTGTCGGTGACTCCCGGTGCCGTGTCGGGCGCGAGCGTCGGCGGCAGTTACAGCCAGGCCAACCCCGCCTCGGGCGGCACCGCACCGTACAGCTATACGCTGGCGAGCGGCGCTCTCCCGGCGGGAACGACGCTTGGCGCGAGCACCGGCACCGTCACCGGCGTGCCGACCAGCGCCGGTGCGTTCAGCTATGCGATCCAGGCGAGCGACAGCCAGGGTGTGCCCGCAACCGCGACCGGCGCGACGGTCTCGGGCAGCATCGCGCAAGGCACCCAGACGATCAGCTTCAGCCCCCTCTCCAACGCATCGCTGTCGGCCTCGCCGCTGACGCTGGCCGCGACCGCATCGTCGGGCCTGGCGGTCGCGTTCAGCTCGGCAACGACCGGCGTCTGCACGGTCGCCGGCAGCAGCGTCACGCTGCTCACCACGGGCACCTGCACGATCAACGCCGACCAGCCCGGCAACGCCGACGTGGCCGCCGCGCCGCAGGTCCAGCGCAGCTTCACGGCAACTCCGGCGAGCCTGTCGGTGACTCCCGGTGCCGTGTCGGGCGCGAGCGTCGGCGGCAGTTACAGCCAGGCCAACCACGCCTCGGGCGGCACCGCACCGTACAGCTATACGCTGGCGAGCGGCGCTCTCCCGGCGGGAACGACGCTTGGCGCGAGCACGGGCAGCGTCACAGGCGTGCCGACCAGCGCCGGCGCGTTCAGCTATACGATCCAGGCGAGCGACAGCTAGGGTGTGCCCGCAACCGCGACCGGCGCAACGGTCTCGGGCAGCATCGCGCAAGGCACTCAGACGATCAGCTTCAGCTCCCTCTCCAACGTCTCGCTGTCGGCATCGCCGCTGACGCTGGCGGCGACCGCATCGTCGGGTCTGGCGGTCGCATTCACGTCGGTGACCACCGCGGTCTGCACAGTTGCCGGCAGCAGCGTCACGCTGCTCGCCACGGGCAGCTGCACGGTTAACGCCGATCAACCGGGTAACGCCGACGTGGCCGCCGCCGCGCAGGTCCAGCGCAGCTTCACCGTCACCCCGGCGAGCCTGTCGGTGACTCCCGGTGCCGTGTCGGGCGCGAGCGTCGGCGGCAGTTACAGCCAGGCCAACCCCGCCAGCGGCGGAACCGCACCGTACAGCTATACGTTGGCGAGCGGCGCTCTCCCGGCCGGCACGACGCTCGGCGCGAGCACGGGCACCGTCACCGGCGTGCCGACCAGCGCAGGCGCGTTCAGCTATGCGATCCAGGCGAGCGACAGCCAGGGTGTGCCCGCAACCGCGACCGGCGCGACGGTCTCGGGCAGCATCGCCCAAGGCACTCAAACGATCAGCCTCAGCCCCCTCTCCAACGCATCGCTGTCGGCCTCGCCGCTGACGCTGGCGGCGACCGCATCGTCGGGGCTCGCGGTCGTATTCAGCTCGGCAACGACCGGCGTCTGCACGGTCGCCGGCAGTAGCGTCACGCTGCTTACCCCGGGCACCTGCACGATCAACGCCGACCAGCCGGGTAACGCCGACGTGGCCGCAGCGCCGCAGGTCCAGCGCAGCTTCACCGTCACCCCGGCGAGCCTGTCGGTGACCCCCGGTGCCGTGTCGGGCGCAAGCGTCGGCGGGAGCTACAGCCAGGCCAATCCCGCGGCCGGCGGCACCGCACCGTACAGCTATACGCTGGCGAGCGGCGCTCTCCCGGCGGGAGCAACGCTTGGCGCGAGCACGGGCACCGTCACCGGCGTGCCGACCAGCGCCGGCGCGTTCAGCTATGCGATCCAAGTGAGCGACAGCCAGGGTGTGCCAGCGACCGCGACCGGCGCGACGGTCTCGGGCAGCATCGCCCAAGGCACCCAGACGATCAGCTTTAGCCCCCTCTCCAACGCGTCGCTGTCGGCCTCGCCGCCGACGCTGGCGGCGACCGCGTCTTCTGGGCTGGCGGTCGCGTTTAGCTCGGCGACATCGGCGGTCTGCACCGTTGCCGGCATTAGCGTCACGCTGCTCACCACGGGCACCTGCACGATCAACGCCGACCAGCCGGGTAACGCCGACGTGGCCGCCGCGCCGCAGGTCCAGCGCAGCTTCACCGTCACCCCGGCGAGCCTGTCGGTGACTCCCGGTGCCGTGTCGGGCGCGAGCGTCGGCGGCAGTTACAGCCAGGCCAACCCCGCCTCGGGCGGCACCGCACCGTACAGCTACGCGCTCGCCGCAGGCTCGCTACCCACGGGCACGACGCTTGGCGCGAGCACGGGCAGCGTCACAGGCGTGCCGACCAGCGCCGGCGCGTTCAGCTATACGATCCAGGCGAGTGACAGCCAGGGCGTACCCGCAACCGCCACCGGCGCAACGGTCTCGGGCAGCATCGCGCGAGGCACACAGACGATCAGCTTCAGCCCCCTCTCCAACGCCTCGCTCTCGGCCTCGCCGCTGACGCTGGCGGCAACCGCATCTTCGGGGCTGGCGGTCGCGTTCACCTCGGCGACATCGGCGGTCTGCACCGTTGCCGGCAGCAGCGTCACGCTTCTCACCACCGGCACCTGCACGATCAACGCCGATCAACCGGGTAACGCCGACGTGGCCGCCGCCGCGCAGGTCCAGCGCAGCTTCACCGTCACCCCGGCGAGCCTGTCGGTGACCCCGGGCGGCGTATCGGGCGCAAGCGTCGGCGGCAGTTACAGCCAGGCCAACCCCGCAAGCGGCGGCACCGCACCGTACAGCTATACGCTGGCGAGCGGCGCTCTCCCGGCGGGAACGACACTCGGCGCGAGCACGGGCACCGTCACCGGCGTGCCGACCAGCGCTGGCGCGTTCAGCTATGTGATCCAGGCGAGCGACAGCCAGGGTGTGCCGGCAACCGCGACCGGCGCGACGGTCTCGGGCAGCATCGCGCAGGGCACCCAGACGATCAGCTTCAGCCCGCTCTCGAACACCTCGCTGTCGGCCTCGCCGCTGACGCTGGCGGCGACCGCGTCTTCTGGGCTGGCGGTCGCATTCAGCTCGGCAACGACCAGCGTCTGCACGGTCGCCGGCAGCAGCGTCACGCTGCTCGCCACCGGCGCCTGCACGATCAACGCCGATCAGCCGGGTAACGCCGACGTGGCCGCAGCCCCGCAAGTTCAGCGCAGCTTCACGGTCAGCGCCAGTGCGCCCATTGTCGCCGATCGAAGCGGGGTGACGATTGGGTACGACAGCACCGGGACACCAATCGATCTCGCGACATCGGTGTCGGGCGCTTTCACGAGCCTAGCGATTGCCAGCGCGCCATCGCATGGCACGGCGACACTCTCCGGCACCGTCATTACCTATGCGCCGACGGTCGGCTATTTCGGGCCCGACAGCTTTACCGTGACCGCAACGGGCCCGGGTGGCACCTCGCCAGCCGCCACGGTGCAATTGACGATAGCAACTCCTGCGCCGCCGATCACGACGCCCTTGGCGCAGTCGGTGCCGGTGACGAAGACGGTCGACGCACAAGGCGCCGCGATCAACCTGTCGAATCTGGTGGCCGGCGTGTTCTCGACGATCGAGATCTCGCAAGCCCCGCAAAACGGCACGATTGTGCTGACCGCCAGCTCAGCCGCGTCGTCAGGGCTATCCGTAGTCGCGGCAGCGTCTCTTCAATTCGTCGCGACGCCGATCATCGCGGTCTATACGCCGCGCCTGGGTTATGTCGGTACCGATACGTTCCAGTTCGTCGCGGTGGGCCCCGGCGGGCGCTCGGCGCCGGCGACCGTGTCCCTGACCGTCATTGGCACCCGCCCAACCGCGCGCCCGAAAAAAGCCGCTGTCGGCGACGGTCAAACGGAGCTTGTCGACTTGACCAGCGATGCCACGGAAGGCCCCTTCACCGGCGCAGCGCTCGTATCGGTCTCACCAGCCGAGTCCGCCACGACCGCGGTAATCGAGGCGGGGCCTGTCGGCACCCGAACCTATCAACTTAGCGTGACGGCAAAGCCCCGCTTTGGCGGCACGATCGCGATTGGGTACACGCTGACCAACGCCTCCGGCACCTCGGAACCTGCGATCGTAACGGTAACGGTAACCGCCCGCCCGGATCCGTCGGCCGACCCGACCGTCCGCGCGATCAGCGACGCGCAGTCCGAAACGACACGTCGCTTTGCACAGGCGCAGATCGGCAATTTTATGCGCCGCACCGAACAATTGCACAGGCCATCGTCCGGGCGCAGCGATCCGCTTGGCTTCAGGTTCAATTCCCGCGAAGGTCGGCGCAGGACGTTCGACAACCGCTTCGACGCGGGCGAGCTTGATGTGCTTGATCGGTTCAGCGGCGGAAATGCGAGCAGAAGCGATGAAGGGGACGGCTTTTCTGCCTTCGGAGACCAAGGTGGCGAGAACTGGGGTAACGGGAACTGGGGCAACGGCAGTATCGCCGGGGGCGGCCGCGCCGGGCTGAGGAACGGGGCACAGGGCATCGGTCCCGACAGCGTCCGTTCGAATGCCGCGCCTGCCTTTGGTGCGGTCGCTGAAGGATCGGACGGCCGTCCCGTCGGTGGACTCGCTTTGTGGACCGGCGGCGCACTCGACATTGGTACGCGCGACGCAACGACACGACGGAGCAAGATCACCGCGACGACGGCGGGGCTCAGCGGCGGTGTCGATATGCGGATCGGCGACGCCGTGACGTTGGGTGTCGGCGGAGGCTATGGCACCGATCTGAGCGAGATCAACGGCACGGCCGGACGTGTCCGCGCAGATACCAGAGCAATCGCCGCCTATGGCAGCGCACTGCCTATGCAGGGCGTCTTCGTCGATGGTGTCTTCGGGTATGGCGCACTGAATTTCTCGACTCGCCGCGTGGTCGGCAACGGGTTTGCGACTGGCGAGCGCGACGGATCCATGTGGTTCGGCGCCCTATCCGCCGGGGTCGATCGCGACTCGGGCGCGCTGCTGTGGTCGGTCTATGGCAATCTCCAATGGCTCGATGCCACACTTGCCAGATATGTCGAAGCCGGTGCCGGTCGGCTCAATCTCCGCTTTGACGAACGTCAGGTCAGTTCGCTGTCGAGCGTCCTGGGCGGGCGGATCGGCATCGTCCAGAAACTGTCGTTCGGATCGGTGGCGCCGCAAATCAGGGGCGAGTGGCAGCACGAATTCAATGGCAGTTCGGTTCAGCAGCTCGACTATGCCGATATTCTCGACCCCTCGCAGTATGGGATTTCGACCATCGGGTGGCGGCGCGATGTCTTCACGCTGTCGCTTGGCAGTCGGTGGGCGTTGCCAAGCGATTGGGGGTTCGATCTCGAGCTCGGGCTCCGCGGGGCGGCGGGTGAGACTTCGGGACGGTTGCGCGGACAAATCACGAAGAAATTCTAGCGCTGTGCACGGTGCGGAAGGCACAGCTGCCTCGGATCGGCGGGCAAAAAGGCCATTCCCGCCCAGGATGTTGAATCGGTTTCAGCGTCGTGGCGGTCCGCCCACGGTATTATATCACCACCGATCCTCCGCGATGAGCACCAGCGTCAGACCGACGCGCGGCCTGACGCCGGGGAACAACGATAAGTTTCCATTTCCGAGCAATATGCGATCAGCGTCGACCTCCAGATTTGGATGGTGCTGCCGCGATCGGTACAGCCACGCCAATGCCGACACTCGGCGGCCGTCAGGTGCCGTTGCCGCCGCCCCGCCAAGCGTTGCGCTGCGCTCAAGCGGAGCACGTGTTGCGCGAAGTGCGGGATACGCTCAAATCAGCCAGGTCGAACGGTCGAGGCGCCGACCATCGCGGAGGCGGGCGCGTTCGACCATCTGGCTCCGGTCGGTGGCTCGCCGCGCCGCCTTGGGCCGAGACCGCAATGTGGAGGCCGCGCCCGGATCGCGGTCCGTCTGTCCAGCGATGGCGCTTGCGCCGACACCAGCGGAATCACGTTACGAGTGATCCTCGGACGCTATCAAGGCCTGAAAGCCGTTTTAAATGCCAGAACAGCGGCGGCACTGGTGGATCGCGTTGCTGCCGCAGATGAGCTTGCCGACAGGATCGCGATACCGGCCGTAGGAATCAACCGCCGTACCCAGATCAAGCTGACGCCTTCGCGCGATCAGCAACCCCCAAAATAATCATGGATTAAGTAATCGTATGGACAAACGCGACGCTCCGCCGATATCGTCGACGTGACGTCCGGGGCAGGATGTCGCAAAAAGGGGTTCCAGTGCAAACCGTTACACAACGATCGGCGCGACTGCGTCCTTGGACGCTCGCGCTCGGCGGAAGCGTTGCTGCGATCGCGGCGGCAACCGCGACCCCCGCCGCGGCGCAATGCACCCCTGATCCGACCGTCGTAAACGGGACGACCACCTGTACCGGAACCGACACCAACGGTATCACCGTCTCGACCGCACAGACGCGACTCATTGTCGCCAACCAGGCAACGGTGCTGGCAGGAAGCGCTCCCGCCGCGATCCTGAGCACGGCGACCAGTTCCTCGATCAGCGTGCTCGGACGCGTCGATGGCGCGAGCAAGCCGGGGATCCTGATCACCCCCGGCCCCGCCACGACCGGCCCGTGCGATCCCTATGCTGGCGCGACGGTGAGCTATTGCGCGCCCGGCTCGACGCAGACCTCCTTCCCGTCTGCAGCCGTCGACGTTTCGGTCGCCAAGGGCGGCGTCGTCACCGGATCGCAGGCGCTGCTGGCGCAACTCCCCGCCGGGAATACCAGCAGCTTTGTAACCGTCTCGCTCAGCAATGCAGGAACCTTGACCGGCACGGCAGGACCGGCGGTCGTCGCCAATCTCGGCGACACCGGTCGCCTCACCGTGTCGAACGCGGTCGGCGGATCGATCGGCGGGCTTTCGGGCGCGATTTCGCTGGTGAGCAACACCGGTACGATCGACGGCGGGGCGAACGCCGCCATCGCCGCGTCCGGCGCGCAAGGATACGGAAACACCTCCAATACCGGCCTGATCGTGTCGCGCAGCACCGCCGCGACGCTGAGCACTGCGTCGTCCACGAGCTATCTGTCGGTGACCAATTCCGGAACCATCCGCAACGACGGCACGGGTGCCGCCCTCCAGTCGGGGGGCGCGCTTTCGCTGACCAATGCCACCGGCGGAACGATCGGCAGCAACGGCACCGCGATCACGGCGGCAGGCGCGATCACGCTCACCAACGCCGGCACGATCAACGGCTCGGTGGTGTCGACCGCCGCCGCGGGTTCGAGCAGCACGATCGACACGCGCTCTGGAACGATCAACGGGAACGTCGCGCTGGGTGCAGGCGACGACACATTACGCGTGCAATATGACGTCGCAACCGGGCGGGTCGGATCGATCTCCGGAACGATCGACGGCGGCGCCGGCTTCGACACCTTGGCCTACAGCGTGGCCGGCAACACGACGCTTTCGGCAGTTGCGTTGCCCCGCAATTTCGAACGGCTTGGTCTGGACCTGAGCAATAATGCCGCCGTCACGCTTGCCCCGGGTTTTGCGACCAGCGGCGGCCTCGCGCTGAGCGGGACGGGAAGCGTGATCAACACCGCGACGCTCACCACCACCGGCCCGGCGATCACGGCAAACAGCACCTATGGGCTGACGTTCCTCAATCAGGGCGCGATCACGGCGACGCTCGCCAACACCAGCACGTTCGCTGTCGCAACGCCCGCAATCGTCACCAATACGGGATCGATTACCGCGCTCGGGGGCTCGGGGGTACAGGCCTACAGCAAGGTGACCAACAGCGGGACGATCACCGCCGCCGGGACCGGGGCTAGCACCTTTTCCGGGTCGCTGGTGAATAGCGGCACGATCCGCTCGACAGGCGCCGTCGCCGCCACGATCAACGATCAGTCCAATGCCTCGCAATCCACGAATAGCGGCAGCATCATCGGGGCGACGACCGGGGTCACCATCTCGAATGGGACGCTGGTCAATTCCGGCGCGATCACCGGCGGCACGAGCAGTGTCACGCTCGGCTATTCCGGGATCCTGTCGAACGCAGTCGGTGGAATTTTGAACGGCGCGGTCGCCAATGCGGGACAAGGCGCACGGGTCCTCAATGCCGGCACGATCAACGGGGCGGTCAATTTCGTGCCGGGCACGCAATACGATTCGTCCAACGACCTCTTTATCGACAATGGCGGCACCGTTAACGGCGCGATCCGTCTCGGCGCCGGAGACGATCAGCTCGTCGTCAACCTGAATACGGCGTCGGGGCGGCCGCTTGCCGGTGCGACCGGCGGGGTCGATGCGGGCGCGGGATATGACACGCTGCGCTACCGCGTCAACGCGAACGCCTCCGCCGCCCTGGCGCTGCCAATCGGTTTCGAAGCGCTCGCCTTCGAACTCGACAACAAGGCCGCGCTGACGCTCACCGCGCAGGCCCCGCTTACCTCCGCGATCGGCTTGACCGGCAACGGGACGGTCACGTTGAACGGGGCGATCAGCACGAGCAACCGGACCCTGATCGATGCAACGATCGCCACGACCGATCTGCTGAGCGGCTTCGGCGGCGGCTCAACCCAGGCGCTGTCGATCACCAACTTGGGAACATTGTCGCTCGCGGCGGGCTCGTCGTACAACTCCTCGATCATCGCCGCGGTCGATGCCGGCACTGCCAGCTTCACCAACGCCGGGACGATCGCTGTCACCAACGCCGCGGGCTCCTATTATCCTGCCTACGGCATATTCCATGGCGGCAGCGTCACCAATAGCGGCACGATCTCGATGGTCGGCGGCACCGCGATCTACATCGCCTACGCCGTCGTCAATACCGGCACGATCAGCGACACCGCCGGATCGGGCGGAAGCGGTGTCCTATCCGTCAGAACGCTCGACAACCGGGGCACGATTCGCGTCGATCAGACCGCCGTTTCCGGCGTCTTCGGGAGAAGCACGATCGTCAACAGCGGAACGATCCAGAGCCGACTTTCGACCGGGGTTCTGCTCGACTATAGTACGTTGCTCATCAACGAGGCGACCGGGACGATCAGCGGCGCGACTCAAGCGGTCTCCATGAATGACGCCACTGTGATCAACCGCGGGACGATCATCGGTGACGTGAGTGCCGCTGCCTCTAGCTACGGCAGCGCGCTGTTCATCGCCGATGGCGGCACGGTCAGTGGCAACGTGCTCTTCGGTATAGGCTATGGCTCTGACTTTTTCCTCCAGATCGGCGCGAGCAACGGCGTAGCCGGCACCGTCGACGGCGGGGTGGGTAGCACCGACACGTACGGCTATTCGCTAGACCGCAGCGGCAGTATCTCGCTCGATCCCAATGCGCGGATCATCAACTTCGAGAACCGGTTCGTCCAGACTGTCGGCGCCGACACCGTCGCAACGCTCACCGGCTCGACGCCGTTCACTGGGCTAGTCCAGGTCAAGGGCGACGGCACCGTCGTCAACCGGGCCACGCTTTCGGGCGGGGTCCAGGCGCTGAGCTATTCCCCGTTTTCGTTCATCCCGGAGAGCGCGAACCGGTTGAGCACGTTCGACAATGAAGGGAAGATCACGGGCGGCTTCACAGGGCCGGTCAATAGCTTCATCAACGCGGGCAGCGTCACCGGCACCGCCGGTGGCTATGCCGTTGCGAGCTTTGGCAACACCGGCGCGGTGACGCTCGAAAATCGCGGCACGATCTCCGGCGGCGTCGCGCTCGACACCTCGAGCGGAAGCGGTAGCATCACGGTCAACAACAGCGGAACCTTGTCGGACACGGATACGTCGTTCTCGACTGGACTGCAGCTGCAACTTGGCACTGGCAGTGCCACGGTCACCAACAGCGGGACCATCTCGGCAACGACGACCGGCACCGGCAATGCCGCGGCCATCGCCTTGCTGCTGTCCGGTGCCGGCGCGCCGAATGCGGCGGCAAGCGTCGTCAACACGGGCACGATCTCCGCGACCGGCACGTCGCGCGCCGCGATCAGCGCGCAGGACGTCGCGCTTACGCTCGTCAATACTGGGATCATCGACGGGGGCATCGCGCTGTCGGACCGCGCCGACAGTATCACGAACCGCGGCACGATCACCGGTTCGGTTATGCTCGGCGGGGGCGACGATACCTTCATCCACCGCGCAACCGCGACCCTGAACGGCGTCGTCGATGGCGGCGCCGGCACCGATTCGTTCGTGCTCGACGCAACGGGCAACGGCAGCATCGCGGGCAGTCAGCTCGTCAACTTCGAGCGCTTCACCCAGACCGGAGCCGGCACCGTCGGCTATTCGGGCAGCTTCGGCGTCGATACGATTGGGCTGCAGGGCGGCACGCTGCTGGTCGGGACCGGCCAGACGCTCGCCACGACCGGCACGACCACCATCACAGGTGGCGACACCGCGGTGACGATCGGCAATGCCGGGACGATCGCGGGTGGCGTAGCGCTCGGTAGCGGCAACGACATCGTCGTCAACACCGGTCGCATCGCCGGCGCGGTGCGCCTGGGCGCAGGCGACGACAGCTATACCGAGGGCGTCGGCAGCGTCGCGGTGGGCGGCGTCGACGGCGGCGCGGGCACCGACCTCTACCGCGTCGCGCTGGCGGGTGATCGCAGCGGCATCGGCGCGCGCACCAACTTCGAGCAACTCGTGGTCGATGGCAGCGGCACGCTGGCGCTCACGCTCGACCAGAGTTTCCAGTTGATCGCGTTGAACGGTCCAAGTCTGTCGCTGGCGCTCGGCGGCTTCACCGTCGGCCGTATCGACGGCAGCGCGGCGAGCGAGAAGGTGAGCGTGGACGGCGACGTCGCACTCGTCGCGCTCGGCGGGGGTGACGATACGCTGGCGCTCGGCACCACGACCGCGGCCGGTCGCTACGATGGCGGCACCGGCACCGATACGTTGCGCTTCACCGCGACGACCCCGGTCACCCTGTCGGGCGTCGCGACCGGTTTCGAGACGATCGCGCTCGCCGGGCCGGCGTTTACGGTGACCGGCATTCTCGGCAGCGCGGGGGCACCGCTCGCCTTCGGCGATGGCGACCAGTCGCTGACGGTCGCGCGCGGCGGCACGCTGGCGGGCGTCATCGATCTGGGCGCGGGCAATGACAGCTTCCGGCTGGCCGCGGGCGGCACGCTGATCGGCACCGTCGCCGGTGGCGCGGGTATCGACAGCGCCACGCTCGAGCTGGCAGCCGACGCGACGCTCGCGCCGACGACGCTGACCGGCTTCGAGCGCCTCGCGCTGCAGGGCGGCAAAACGCTGACCCTCGCCGGCGGGGCGTTCGCGTTCGACGACGTGGCAAGCGACGGCAACCTCACGGTCGGCCCCGACGCGACGCTCGCCACGCCGCGGCTTGCCTTCGGCGCAGGCGACAACCGGCTCGCCAGCGCGGGCAATTTCTCGGGTTCGGTCGATGGCGGCACGGGCAATGACAGCATCGACGTGTCGGGCGGCACCGCCGCGTTCGGCACCATCGCCAATGTCGAGACGCTGCGCGTGAGCGGCGGTCTCGCGACGATCTCGGGAACCGCAAACCTCAACTCCATCGGTCTGAGCGGCGGACGGCTGATCGGCCTGGCCGGCTCGTCGATCGTCGCGCCGACGATCACCGTCGGCAGCGCGGCGACCTTCGGCTCCGCCGGGACCGTCACCGGGAACATCGTGGTCGCCGGCACGCTCAGCCCGGGCGCCTCGCCGGGCACGATGATGGTCAACGGCAACGTCGCGCTCGCCGCGGGCTCACTCTCGCTGTTCGAAATCACGCCGGCGGTCTCCGACAAGCTGGTCGTCAACGGTACGATCACGATCGCCAATGGCGCGACGCTGCAACTCGTCACCACCCAGGCGATCGCGCCGGGCAAGTCGCTCGACCTGCTCGTCGCGAGCGGCGGGATCACCGGCAGCTACAGCACCATCCTCAAGCCGGCATCGCTGTTCGGCTTCCTCGTCCAGCAGAGCGACCGCATCAGTCTGCTCGGCCAATTCCTCATCGATCAGGGCTTCACCCCCCAGGTCCAAGGCAGCATTGCCTATCTCAACACCGTCCTGGTCAATGGCCAGGCCAGCACCGCGCTGCTCGCTGCAGTCCCGCAGCTGGTCACCGCGTCGGGCAGTTCGAATGTCGCCGCGTTCGCGCGGATCACGCCCGAAGCCTATGCGTCTGCGCAGCAGATCGGGGTAGAGAACGGGCTCACGCTGGCGGACGCAGGCCGCAGCGACTCGTTCGCGAGCCATCGCGAAACGCCGGGCGCCTTCACCTTCGGAAGCGCCGTGTCGGGCATCCGGACGCTCGGCGCCGATACCGCGCGCGGCATCGCGACGGCGCAGACCGCCGGGTACGGCTTCCTCGGCGGGCTCGGCTGGGGCAGCGCGGACTGGTCGATCGGGGCCTTTGGTGGCTATCTCGACAGCCGCCAGCATCTCGACACGCTCGATGCCCGCACCACCGCCAATGGCCTTGTCGCCGGCGTCCACGCGCGCTGGTCGGGCGGAGGGTTCGGGGTGAAGGCGACAGTTGCCTATGATGGCGGCGATGCCGTGACGAACCGCGCGGTGCCGGGCGGCTCGGCCGCAGGACGCTACGACTTGCACGGCTGGACCGGCGATCTGAGCCTCGATTATGCCATCCCGCTCGGTAGCAGCTGGATGGTCCGCCCCACGCTCGGCGGAACGCTGATCCGGTCGACGCGCGGTCGCGTGATCGAGACGGGCGCGAGCCCCTTCGCGCTCGACGTGGCGCGGCGACGCCAAGATGCGGCGTTCGTCGACGGCGCGGTGACGTTCAGCCGGGTGACGACGACCACAGCGCGCGTGAAGCCCTATTTGACGGTCGGCTTGCGCTATCAAGTCGACGGTCGTGCGCCGACCGCACGCGCGAGCCTGACCGGCAGCGGCTCCGGGCTGCTCGCAGACGGGGCGCTGCGGGCACCCGTCGTCGCGACGGCCATGCTTGGTGGTGAGCTTCTGCTGTCGAAATCGACCACGCTGTTCGGCGGTGTCAGCGCCGAGAGCGGTGATGCCGATCAACGCGCGGCGGCTCGCGTCGGCGTGAAGGTCGCTTTCTGATTGGCTGGCTTACGAAAAGGCTGGGCAGCGCTCCACCGAACGCGGGCGGTATAGAAAGCATGATCAACGGGGCGACGAACCGCCCCCTGATCCGCTGCCTATCCGCGAGCTATAGCTAACGTACCAATCGCCGCAAACCGCTTGTCAGTTTCGCGCCGAGCGTTGGACGGGCACGCACGGTCGTTCGGCGCGCCTGACGATCCAGTCGTTCCAGCTCGACGACGACCAATCGCAGATACCGACGCTCGGCCAGGGAATCGGCGGCGCGGAGTTCGCTTCGGACGGTCGCGATCGCGCCGATCCCTTCACGTAGGAAGAGCGTCGCGCCCTCCTCTACCGCGAGCTGACGCAGGAGCCGGTCCTGCTCTGCCGCCGAGCTGATCTGCGCATCGAGACTGAACATCCGGCTTCCCTAGCGGGTGACGCTCCTGGCTGCCACCACAAGCGTGCGCGCTGATTATCGCAGATGGCGGCTTGGCGTAATCCATTCATCGCAGTATGGCGCAGGTTTGTACCAGACGACCGACACCCGAAAGCGCTCCCCTTATGCAGATCATCGTCCGCGACAACAATGTCGACCAGGCCCTCCGTGCGCTGAAAAAGAAGCTGCAGCGCGAAGGCGTCTATCGCGAGATGAAGCTGCGTCGCCACTACGAAAAGCCGTCGGAAAAGCGGGCGCGGGAGCGTGCAGCCGCCATCAGCCGCGCCAAGAAGGCCGATCGCAAGCGTGCGGAGCGCGATAACTGATCGCCTGAGGTCACCCGAACTGCGCGATGGGCGCAGGGCTTTCGCTTCGACCGGCACGGGTCCGCGGCGATACGCGCCGGATGCGATCGAGCGCGGCGGGCCACGACTCCCGGCGCCCGCCGAGGCTGCGCTGACGACGCCCTGCGGCCGCCGCACACGCAACGCGGTCAGGACCGGTTCAACACGGGAAGGCGGCGCCGCCCCGGCTGCCGGTTCCGACGCGTGTTCGCGCCAGACGGCGTCGGGCGCCGCGATCGCGTCTCTGCGTCCGACCATCATGCCCGCGCTGGGTCGTCCTACGCCGCATAGGCTCCGGCGCTCGCCTACACCTTCTGGAATGCGCTTGTCTCGATGGTGAAGGCCAATCCGCTCACGATCGCGCCCTCGCCTTTTTAAAGCGGACAGACCGGATGATCGACGAGACCAATTGACGCCGTCGGTGTGTTCAACTGGACGGTCGTCAATGCCGGTCGTCGATGCGGTCTCTCAAAACGGTTTGACCAAACCGAGATAGGCGGTGACGAGCAACAGCAGATAGACCGTCCATACCCACCATCGCGTACGGTTCATCGTGCGCAGCAACGGCGCTTCCGTGGCGTCGCTGGAACCCTCGGCCACCAGTCGAACGAGCAGGGAGCCGACGGGTTTGAATGCCACGTCGATCATGATCGCCGCCGCAAAGATGAGCCCGAACATCAGCGCCTTCATCGCGAGCCAGGGCGCGGCGAGCGGCGCGGCATGCAGCAACGACACGCCACCGAGCACAAGGTAGAAACCGGCCAGCGCGATCTTCAAAGAGAATTCGATCCTGCGGTCGCGCTTGGCGCGCGGTGTCTGATCGTGGAGGTGCGCATCCCACACCAGCCAAATCCATATCGCCCCGATGACCCACGCGCCGACCAGCAGCCCGTCGGGCATCAGCCAGAATCCCCCGAGCCGTACGACCGACAGCGAAATCGGCACCATCAGCGCCCAGGCGGTGCGCGGGACCATATCGACCTCGACCAGCAGCTTCAGCAGCGCGAGCCGCTGGTCCAGCGTGTAGACCGTGCGCTTGCGGAAATGCTGCCCCAACACGAACACGCCGACATCGGCGCCGAGCCACAACACGAACAGCAGCAGGTGGACGAACAGCAAGGTGGGATACGCGAGAGACATGATGTGCTTCCTGTGGCCCGATCAGGCGGGCGTCGCCGGGGCGATGTCGAGCGGTGCGAAACTCGCGGCACGGGCGGGAAAGCGCGGCGCGGTGGCCGATGGCGGCGCGGCCACGCCCGCAAACTCGGCACCATCGGCCGCGTCGAAGAAGGCACGTGCGACCTGTTCGACATCGCCGGTATGCTGGTCGACAAAGCCATGCCCCCAGCCGGGCACATCGAGGATCCGCGAATGCGCCGCTACGCCTTGGGCACGCGGCGTCTGCTGATCGAGATCGTCACCGGTGTTGAGGATCAGCACCGCCTGCTCGACCAAAGCGAGATCGGTGGCGAGATCGTAATTGAAGGCGGCGCGATGCCCCCACCATTCGAGATTGCCGCCGAGCAGCGCCTCGCGAAAGGCATCATTGATCTCGGCGATCGTCACGCCGGGACGCAGATGATGATAGAGGAAGCCCTTCCAGCGGCGCAGGATGTGGCCGCCATCCGCCTCCGGTTCGCGGTGTCGGTAATAGGTGCGGAATTCGCGGCGCTCGTCTTCCAGAAATATCGGCGCCGACACCATCAGCACGCGGCGCACGCGCGCCGGTGCGATGCGCGACAACGCGACCGCGATCATCGAACCGGTATGATAGCCCATCAGATCGACCGGCCCGGCAATGCCGAGTGCGTCGAGCCCCGCGAGGAGATCGCGGGCATACTCCTCGATTTCCGGCGGTGCGGGCGGCGCATCGGACATGCCGAAACCCGGCGTATCGAAAGCGATCGCAACGCGGTCCTGCCCCATCGCGGGGAGCAGGCGTTCGAAGACGCGGCCGCTCATCGGGCTCATGTGAATGCACATCAGCGGCGTTGCGCTCGGCACATCAGGCCGCGCGATGCGGACATGCATCTGCCCGTGCCGCCCGTCTACATAGCTGCGGACAACCTTGCCCATATCCCCGGCTCCCTAATTTGTCCGGACAACTTTGAGCAGCTTTAGCCCTGCGCCGCAATAGGATTTGTCGCGGTTTTCACGCGAATCCCGCTGTGGCGCGCCTGAGTACGCGCCGACTCCCGCCGGGCCTTCCCGGCGGACACACATGGATAGGGACAGGGCGTGGAAGGCCGGTTCGGTTGAGCGGCTAGCTATCGACGTCGATGTGCATCGAATAGGCGAAGCGGTCACCCGGGTGGTGACTGACCGAGATTTCGAACAGCCGGTCGTCGACGTCATAATAGCAGCGCAGCACCCGCAGGCAGGCACTGCGACGCGGAATGCGGAGCTCGAGCGCCACTTCGCCGCTCGCCGGCACCGCCTGGATATCCTGCGTGACGCGCCCGACGGCGATGCCGGTGATCTGCTCGACCTGTCGAAACAGCGTCGCGCCCTCGAGATCGAGCTGCTCGGCCAGAGCGGCCTGGCTGGGATAGATATAAGCATCGACCGCGGCGATCGGCTTTTCCTCGCCCTCGCGCGTGCGCAGGCCGCGATAGTGGAGCCATTCGCCCTCGACCTTGCCCTCGATGCGATCGATCACCCGGCGCGGCACCCTGGTCATGCCGCACGGGGCGTAGCGGTTGCGCGTATCGCGGGCGTATTGCAGAATTTCGCCGACGTTCGACAAAGGCTGGTGGAGCGTCCCACCGCGTGCCGAGGCGGCCTTGATCATCGTGCCCGACCCGCGGCGGCGCGAGATCAGACCTTCGATCTCCAATCGGCGCAACGCTTCGCGCACGGTGAAGCGACTGACACCGTGCGCCTTGCACAGCGCGCTCTCGGTCGGAAAATGCGCACCCGCCGTCAGCGCGCCGGAATAAATCGCGGTGCGGATCTCGTCTGCCAACTGAACATAGCGCGGCCTGGATGGCGCGACGCCCGCCTTTGCGGGGCGCGGCTTGCCCGATTTTTGCGGTCCCATCGATTTCTCACCCCGTATTAGACGTTCCCGCCACCATCAGGACGGTTAGCCAGCGCGGTCGCGCCGCGCGTTCGGAAACGTCGTAAGGTGCGGGTTAGATAACGATATTAAATGGATCAAGCGCAGCGTTGCTTATGCGACCTCAAACGCGCGCCAATCGCACGAGCCGCGGCGTCGCTTTACGCATTCCCATCGAAAGCCTCCATTACGGCACGAGCGACGTGCCATTCGCGTGCCGCGCTCGACCGCAGCAGCGCGCGATGCTCCAGCGCCAGCTGCGCGGGCACAAGCGTGGCCGGATCGAAATCGCGCGCCGACTCTGCACTGGGTGCATACCAGGGCGAAAAGAGCCGTGCGGCGCGCACGATCGACCAGGCGCGGGTGAGATACGCGCCGAAACGATCGGGTGTGAGATCGGGATAGAGGCGCGCCGGATCCCCCGCCGGGAGCGGTTCATAGGCGATGGTCGTGGCGCCGAGCGCTCGCATCGCGGCGGCGATCACTGCCTGCCGGTCGGTCGGCGCCGCGCCTGTCCACGGATCGGACAGGCCATGCCCCGGAAGGTCGATCGCCAGCGCCCCCTGCCCGAGCAATTCCAGCGCGCGACCGGGACCGTGCACCAGCAGCGGCGCGGCGCGCGTACCGCGCCAGTGAAGGAGCCCGTCAAAGCCCGGCGCCTGCTCCGCGATGAACCCCGCGTCGGCGACCTCACCGAGCCGGTCGGGCATCGGCTCGCGATAGGCGGCGAGGAAATCGATGCTCGCCTGCTGATGCGCCTCGGGCGTCGCGACCTTCTGGGCCGCCCAGCCGCTCGGCAGCGCGCCGAGCCGATCGATATGGTCTTGCAGTGGATCGCCGTCATAGGCGGTGATCAGCACCGGCCGGGTGATGTCGCCGGGATCGGGCATTTGACGCGGCGCGCGCAGCACCGCTCCATAGCCGGCGCGATAGGCATCGCCCGAATCGAGCATTTCGCGCACCACGGCATCGACCTTGGCGGGGTCGTCGTGCGGGCTCCGCAGACGCTTGGTGGGCTCGACCGCGAACCACGGGAAGAACCAGCTCTGTTCGAGGATGCGGTTCCATAGCCAGGTGAGATGCTCGCCGAAGGGCTGCGGCTGGAACGCCGGGAGATAGGAATCCGAGAAGGACTGCATCTCCTCCGCCGTCCAGATCGCATAGCCGCCGATCGCCAGCGCCGCGAAACGCTCCGGATGGCGCTTGAGTGCGTTGACCAGGATGATGCCGCCCGAATGGAAGCCATAGGCCGGCACGCACTCGAGCCCGAGCGCATCGAGCAGATCGACCAGCGCGTCGGCGAAATCATCGATCGAGGGATCGCCCGGCAATGGATCGGACTGGCCGAAGCCGGGCGAATCCGGCGCGATGCACGTAAACGTCTCGCCCCATTGCCGCATCAAGGCCGCATATTCGGCCGACGAGCGCGGGCTCTGGTGGATCATCAGCAACACCGGCCCCGCCCCGCAGCGACGATAATGACAGCGGCGCGTGCCGACATCGACGAAATGGCGGGTAATCTTCATGCTGATAACCAGTCCGGAGAAATGATCGCGACACGCCCGTGGCGCGGCGCCGAGGTGCGTCGCGCGGGCCGGCTCAGCGGTCGAGTTCGACCAGTTCGTACCAGGTCTGCATATAGCCGCCGACGCCGCCCTGGACGAAGATCGAGTCGTCGTCCGCGGTCACCCACATCTCGTAGGTCGGATGCGTGACGCCGCCCATGCCGTGTTCGCTGGCATCGATATAGCGATAGTGTCGGCACGCGAAGGTGCCGGCGCCGACAGTGACGGTTTCCTCCCCGACATATTCCATGTCGATCACCACCTCGGCGATCATCGGCGGCGTCGCGCCACGATGATCGGGCGACGGCAGGTACGCGCGGATCGCGCGGCGGTGCGGGCCCTTCGACAGATCCATGCAGCGCGTCATGAAGCCATCGCTGACGATCGGATGCGTGCCCATGCCGTCGATCGCACCATCGAACTTGACGGTCTGCGACAGGCGGCCGATCGACGGGCCGAAGCTCTCGCATTCGATCGTCCCGCCGGTCTCGCTATGCGTCACGTTGAACCAGCCCGAGCCCATGAAGGTATCGCCGACCATCAAATGGACATGCAAATTCTGCGGCTTGCCGTCGGGGCCGATCGCGTAGATCACGTCGCGCAGCACGGTCGGTGCCGGTTCGTCGATCTCGCACTGCGCGCGGATCACCACCGACCCGTCGCCATGATGCGTGAAGGCGAACCATTCGCGGCCGCGCTCCTGGTCGAGCATGTCGGGCTTCTTCGAGGTGTAGCGGATTTTGCCACGGATGCTGCGGTGCGCGATCATAGCTCTTTCAATTCCTTGCTGACCTGTTCGACAGGCTTGTCATCGGCCGCCATCGCCTCGACGGCTTGCTGCACGCCGCGCATCACGCGCGCGATATAGGCCTTGGTCGCGACGCCGCGTTCGTAGCCGGCATCGGCGTCGGGCGCGTAGCGTTCGATCTCGGCTCGAGTAAGCACGCCCTTGGCTTCGAGCAGCCGCTCGAGCGTGTCGCCGCGCTGGCGCTGGACCGAGACTTCGGCGACCAGCGCCATCACGATCGACAGCAAGCGGTCGACCGCCGGGTCTTCGAAATATTCCGGGCCCTTGCCCTTGGCGCGCTTGCCGGCGAGCGTGATCCAGTCGAGGCCGTCATCGCTCATGCGTCGTTCCGATCGTTTTTCCACGCGCCATAGGCATGCCAGAAGGCGGCGCGGCCATGATCTTCCTCGCCCTTGCTTTCGACCTGCGGGAACACCTTGGTATCGACCACCGCGCGCACGCCAGTGGTAAACAGCTTGTCGGGCGCAAAACCCGCATCGACCATGATCTGCGGCACGTCGAGCGCGTGCATCGCCGACCAGAACGGCTCATTGTTGTTGAACGCATCCCAGTCGCGGATGAACTGCTCGTAGAGCGGCATCGCGTCGGTGTAAGCGGGCTGCTCGAGGTGGAACATCAGCCCGCCCGGCGCGAGTACGCGATACCCCTCGCGGATGATCCGCGGCAGCGCGCTGCCCGACAGTTCGTGCAGGCTTTGTTGCAAAACTGATGGCGGGGATTCACGCAGGGAATCGAGCGGTATAGATAGGCGTAATGCCCAAACCTGCCGCACCTGTGTATCGTACGACGAACTGGCCTGAGTATAATGCGGCGCTGAAGCGGCGTGGGTCGCTGGAAATATGGTTTGATCCGGAGATGCACTGGCTTTCGAAGCCGTGTGGTCGCCCTGGTCGCCCGATGCGGTTTTCAGACAGCGCGATAGAGCTGTGCCTGACGCTGAAGACGCTGTTCAACCTGCCTTTGCGGCAAGTGACGGGGTTGGTTTCGAGCCTGATCAAAATGGCGGGGCTGGATTGGTCGGTGCCGGATTATACGACGCTGTGCCGACGGCAGAAGACGTTGAAGGTCAACCTCGGCGGGCGGATCAGCTCGGGCGGACTGCACCTGCTGGTCGACAGCACCGGGATCAAAATGACGGGAGAAGGCGAGTGGAAGACGCGCAAACACGGACCGTCCTACCGTCGCCAGTGGCGCAAGGTGCATCTCGGGATTGATGCTGGGACGCTGGATATCCGGGCCATTGAGGTCACGACGAATGCCATTGGTGACGCACCGACGCTGCCCGTTCTCCTGGCGCAAATTCCCGGAGACGAGCGGATACTCAGCGTCGGCGGAGATGGCGCTTATGATACCAGGGACTGCCATGCCGCTATTGCCGGGCGCGGTGCCGATGCGGTCATCCCGGTCCGCCGCAACGGGCAACCATGGGCAGAAGGCGGTCCCGGCGTCGATGCACGCAATGGAGCGCTACGCGCGACAAAGCGGCTTGGTCGCGCAATCTGGAAAAAGTGGAGCGGCTATCATCGCCGCAGTCTGGTCGAGACCAAAATGCACTGCTTCAAACTCCTGGGCCAGCGCGTTGTCGCCCGCACCTTCGATCGTCAGATTACCGAGCTCAAAGTCCGTGCTGCAATTCTCAATCGGTTCTCCGAAATAGGAACGCCGGTGACCGTCCGCATCCAATAACATCTTCAAGTAAAACGTCGGTCATGCTCTCTCGTAATTATGCAACAAAGCCGGGCGCGAGCCGAAGTTCATCCGGAATTTGCTCACCGCGCTCGAGCGCGAGGATCTGATTCCGCTTGGCGATCTGCCGACCGGGGCGGCACAGGCGCCGCTGACGGCTTTCCTGCGCGAAACCTTCGCGACCAAGACGCGTGACGCCTGGATCGAATGGTTCGCCCATCGCGACGTGGCCTTCGCGCCGGTGCTCGATTTCGCCGAAGCCTTTGCCGAGCCGAACGTCGCGGCGCGCGGATTGGTCATCGCCGCCGACGGGACGCACCAGATTGCGCCAGCGATCCGCTTCGGGGGCGACGGCTGGACGGCCGCCCCGGCGCCCGAGCTCGGCAAATGACGCTAGATCCCACCCTCACCGAGCAGATCGCGGCGCATGTCCTGCGCCCGGTCGAAGCCGCGACGCGCGATCGCGCGCGACTGCATCTGCTCGACTGGCTGGCCTGCGTCGGTGCGGCGCGGCGCGGATCGGTGGCTTTGGCGCTGGCCGGCGATGGCACGGCGCTGTCGCGATCGGCGTGGCTCGGCAACGTGCTCGAAATGGACGACGTGCATCGCGCCGCGATCCTGCATCCCGGGCCGGTGGTGTGGCCGGCGGCGCTGGCCGGGCCGGCACGCCCGATGGCGGCACTGCTCGACGCAGGCGTCCGCGGCTATGAGGCGATGATCGCGGTCGGCGCGACGCTCGATGCGCGGCATTATGCCTTCTATCACAACACCGCGACCGCGGGCGTGTTCGGCGCCACCACGGCGAGCCTGATGCACGGCGATGCGGCGACGCTGGCGTCGGCGCTCGGGCTTGCCGGATCGGTCAGCGGCGGGCTCTGGCAGATGCGGCACGCACCGGGCGACGCCAAGCAATGGCATGTCGCGCATGCGGTCGAGACCGGGGCGCGCGCGGCGCATTTCGCCACGCTCGGCATGCGCGGGCCGCGTCACATCCTCGAAGGACCGCAGGGGCTGTACGCGGCGACCTGCACGACGCCGAAAACGCTGACGCTGGCGCAAGGCTGGCAGATCGAGGCGGTCAGCTTCAAGCCGTGGGGCGCATGCCGCCATGCGCATCCCGCGATCGACGCCGCACTCGAGCTGAAGGCGCAAGGCTTGCTCGACGGCGTGGTCACCGTCGAGACCTATGCCGATGCGCTGACCTTCTGCGACCGGCCCGATCCTGCAAGCGTGCTCGACGCCAAATTCTCGCTGCAGTATGCGGTTGCGATCGTGATCGAGCGCGGCGTGCCGCAGCTCGCCGATTTCGAACCCGCCGCGATCGAAGCGCTTGCCGCGACCCGCGCGCGTGTCACCGTTCGCGAAGATGCCGAGTTCACCACGCGCTTCCCTGCCCATTTCGGCGCGCGCGTCAGCACCACGCACGGCAGCGTCACGCTAATTGACACGCGCGGCGATCCCGAACGGCCGCTGTCGCGCGACGGAGTGATCGCTAAGGCGCACGCCTTGCTCGCCTGGGGCGGCGTGGATGCGGCCGGGATAGATGCTTGCCTCGCCGCAGCGCTTGAGGCGGACGATACGCAACCGGTGCTCGATTGGCTGGCGGCGTGGCTATGAGTGCGACCACCGGCCTGCTCGATTTCGCACATGCGGCGCACGATCTTCCGGCAGCGATACGAGCCGACACGCTGAGGCTGCTCGCCGACACGCTGGCGGTCGGCGCGGCGGGGGCGACCGCGCCCGGCGCGGACGGCCTGCTTCGAGCGGCAACGAGCTGGGGTGCAGGCACGGATGCCCGACCGGTCGGCGGTGGCGCCCGCCTGCCCGCCGCCTCGGGTGCATTCGTCAGCGCTTTCCGCATTCACTGTCTCGAATGGGACGCGGTGCACGAGCCCGCCGTGGTGCACGCGCTCTCGGTCGTCACCGCGGCGGTCGCCGCCGCGATCGACCGGCGTGGCGGCTGCGATGCCGAAACCGCACTCGCCGCGATCGCGGTCGGTGTCGATGTGGCCAGCGGGCTCGGCATCGCCGCGACATCGCCGCTGACCTTCTTCCGCCCCGCCACAGCTGGCTGCATCGGCGCGGCGCTGGCCGTCGCGCGGATCGAGCAACTGCCCCGCGCTGGTTTCGATGATGTGCTCGGGCTCGCCTATTCGTCCTGCGCGGGAACGATGCAGGCGCATGTCGAGGGATCGATCGCGCTGCCGCTGCAGGTCGCCGGAGCCGCACGGAGCGCGGTGCAGGCGGTCGATCTGGTAAGCGCCGGGTTGACCGGACCCCACGATGCGCTCGAAGGGCCGTTCGGCTATTTCGCGCTATTCGACCGCGGCGCGCTGTCCACCTACACCGACTCGCTCGGCACGTGGCAGATCGCCGAGGTCAGCACCAAGCCGTTCCCGTCGGGCCGCGCGAGCCACGGCGTCCTGTCGGTGCTCGACACGCTGTCGCGCGACGAGGCCGCGGCGGTCGCCAGGATCGAAGCGCGTGTGCCACCGCTGGTCGCCCGCCTCGTCGGCCGCCCGTTCCGCACCGACATGACCCCGGCCTATGCGCGTCTCTGCCTGCCCCTGCTTGCGGCGCTCATGCTGCGCGACGGCCGGATCGACCCACGCCGCTTCACGCCAGAGACGTTCGCGCTGCCGGAAGTCGCGGGCCTCGCGAACCGCATCCGTATCGTCGCCGACGCCAATCCCGATCCCAACGCGCTGTCGCCGCAGATCGTCGACATCACCTTCGCCGACGGCCGTCGCATCGAACGTCACGTGCCGCACACGCTCGGCGCGCCAGACGCCCCGCTCTCCCCCGCCCAGGCGGACGCCAAGCGCGACCTCGCGCGTGTGCTGGCGCTGCCCGACCTCGATCCCCGGCTGTTCGACGACCCGCTCGGCTATTTCACCCAACCGGAGGCGGCATGACCTTTCCGACCTATCATGAGACGATCGACATCCAGGCGATGCTCAAGGCCTATCCGGTCGGCGACGCCTTTGTTGCGCGCTATACCGGCATGAGCCGCGACGAGCTGTTCGCGCTGCAGGACGCGCAATTCCGCACGCTGATGCGGCGCGGCTGGCAGATCCCGTTCTATCAGCGGCTGTGGGGCGCGAAGGGCATCGAGGCCGGCGATATCCAGTGCCTCGCCGACATCACCAAGCTGCCGGTCTACGACAAGTCCGACATCATGGCCTCGGTCGCCGCTTACCCGCCCTATGGCGATTTCTCGGGCATGGGCGGCGCGGATCGGCCGCCGGTGATCTTCCATACCACTTCGGGCACCACCGGGCGTCCGCAGCCCTTGCTGTTCGGGCCAAAGGGGCGCGAGGTGCCCAATCTGCTCGTCGGGCGCATGTACCGCTGGCAGGGGCTCGGATCCTCGGACGTGGTCCAGTCGGTCTATGGCCACGGAATGATCAACGGCGGGCATTACATCCGCGAGGCGGTCACGCATTTCACCAACGCGATCTTCCTGTCGGCCGGTACGGGAATCGAGACGCGCTCGGTCGCGCAGGTCAATCTGATGGCCGATTTCGGCGTTACCGTCCTCGCCGGCTTCATCGACTATCTTCGCAAATTGTCAGAGGTGGCCCGCGCGGAAGGGCTGATCGAACGGCTCAACATCCGCATGATCTGCGCACATCTCGGCACCGAGGATCGCTCGGCGGTCGAGCAGGCATGGGGCGGTGCCAAGGCCTATGACTGGTACGGCGTCGGCGATACCGGCGCGATCGCGGGCGAAGGGCCCGACCGCAACGGGCTGTATGTTTGGGAAGATGCGCAATATCTCGAACTGCTCGACATCGACAGCGGCGCCCCCGTCGCCGCGGGCGAGACCGGCGACATGGTCGTCACCTGCCTGTTCAAGGACGACATCGCGCCGTGCATCCGCTTCAACACGCATGACGTCACGCACGAACTGACCGGCCCGAGCGACACCGGCATGGCGTTCAAGCGCATCGCCGGCTTCAAGGGGCGCAGCGATGCGATGGTCAAGCTGCGCGGGATCAACGTCTTCCCGCAGGCGATTGGCGCGATCCTCGAGGATCAGCACGAGCTGCCCGGTGAGTTCGTCTGCACGCTGGCGCGCGACCCCGCGACGCAGCGCGAGGACATGACGGTGATCCTCGAAACCCGCGGCGGCAGTGATCCCACGGCAATCGGTGCGCTGCTGCGCCAGGGCCTCGGCGTCGAGGTGCTCGTCAAGCTTGTGGAACCGGGCGGGACCGCCGCGATGACGCAGGTCGATGTGCGGCAGAAGCCGATCCGACTGATCGACCAGCGCACATGACCGCCTGGCACCGACTCGGCATCGCCGACCTGCACGCCGCCTATCGTGCGGGTGCGGTGACGCCGTCGGCGGTGCTGGCGGCGCAGCGCGCGCGGATCGCCGACGTCGACCCCGACCTCGGCGCTTATGTGGACCTCGACCCTGCGGCGGACGCGTCGGAGAGCGACGCGCGGGTCGCGGCCGGCACGCTGCGACCGCTTGAAGGCGTGCCGGTCGCGGTCAAATCGAACATCGCCGTCGCCGGGCTCAGCTGGAATGCCGGGATGGAATTGCGCCGCGCAATCATTGCCAAGCGCGATGCCGAGGTCGTCGTGCGGCTGCGCATTGCCGGCGCGATCGTGCTCGGCACGCTCAACATGCACGAGGCGGCCCTCGGCGCGACCACCGACAATGTCTGGTTCGGGCGCACCGGCAACCCGCATCGTGCGGGCACGACGCCGGGCGGATCGTCGGGCGGCAGCGGCGCGGCGGTGGCGGCCGGGCTGTGCGTTGCCGCGCTCGGCACCGACACTCTGGGATCGGTGCGGATTCCGGCGGCCTATACCGGCGTGTATGGTCTCAAGCCCACCACTGGAGCGATCCCAGCGGACGGCCTCGTGCCGCTGTCGCGCCAGTTCGACGCGATCGGGGCATTGGCGCGGCCGCTCGCCGATCTCGAGGCAGTGTGGACGGCACTCGCCGGGCTGCGCGCCTTTGCTGCACCGACGCGGTTGTTGACGCTCGAAGACCTGGGCGGCGTGACCTGCGAGCCGGCCGTGCTGAACGGCTACCGGCGCGCAGCGGCACTGCTATCGGACCTGACACCAGAATCCCTCGCGCTCCCGCTCGGCGAAATCCGCACCGCAGGCTTCGTCACCGTCGCACGCGAGCTGTCGCGCGATCTCGGCACGCAGCGCAGCAGCGCGGCGGAGCGGCTGTCGGACGGGCTGCACTGGCTGCTCGATTATGCTGACCGCGCGACGCTCGACCCGGCGGTGCTCCCCGCCGCCAGCGAGGTGATCCGCGCGGCGATCGGCAGCGACGGCGTGCTGTTGCTGCCGACCGCCCCACAGGCCGCTTTCCCGCACGGCGCCCGCGCGCCCGTCAACCAGGCCGATTTCACCGCGCTCGCCAGCATCGCCGGCCTGCCCGCGCTGTCGATCCCCGCCGGGCGCGACGCACATGGCCTGCCGGTCGCGGTACAGATCGTCGGGCCAGCGGGCAGCGAAGCCGCTTTGTTCGCGCTCGCCCGCACGCTCGACCACGGGCTTGCCGGCTACGCCCCACCCTTGCTGTTCTGAGGAGAAACCGATGCGTATCGTCGTCCTGTTCAATCTGAAGCCCGGTGTGGACCCGGCCGCCTATGAAGCCTGGGCGAAGCAGATCGACATTCCCAGCTGCAACGCGCTCGGCTCGGTCGAGCGTTTCAGCGTCCACCGCGCGACCGGCCTGTTCGGCAGCGACGCGCCATCGCCGTACCACTATGTCGAGGTGATCGACATCACCGCGATGGACCCGTTCGTCGCCGAGATTTCGACCGAGGCATTCCAGAAGGTGTCGGCGGCGTTCGGTGACTATGCCGACGCGCCGCAGTTCATCCTGACGCAGGATCTGTGATGCGGTACGCCGGCAAGACGATCGTCGTCACCGGCTCGGGCCGCGAGAAGGGCCTCGGCCAGGCGATCCTCCAGCGCTTCGCCGACGAGGGCGCCTCCTGCGTGGTGTCCGACGTGACGATCGGCGCCGAGGCCGAGGGTGTCGCCGCAGAGCTGCGCGCACGTGGCGCCGAAGTCGCGACGATCTCTTGCGACGTCAGCGATGCGGCGGCGTGCACCGCGCTGGTTGCCGCGACGGTCGAACGGTTCGGGTCGCTCGACA
Source organism: Sphingomonas sp. UYP23 (assembly GCF_054059235.1). Taxonomy (NCBI): domain Bacteria; kingdom Pseudomonadati; phylum Pseudomonadota; class Alphaproteobacteria; order Sphingomonadales; family Sphingomonadaceae; genus Sphingomonas; species Sphingomonas sp. UYP23. The sequence continues at coordinate 3,795,418 of NZ_JBSSBX010000001.1, read as the reverse complement.
TTTTCGTCAACAATGCCGGGATCGGCTTCATGATGCAGCCGCTGCTCGTGGTCGATCCGGCCGATTGGGACAAGGTCCTGTCGGTCAACCTGTCGGGCGCCTTCTACTGCACGCAGGCCGCGGCCAAAGCGATGATCGCGGGCGGAAAGCCCGGGCGGATCATCAACATCGCCAGCCAGGCGGCCAAGACCGGCTTCCCGCATCTGCCCGCCTATGTCAGCTCGAAGCACGGCATGGTCGGCCTGACCCGCGCCGCGGCGCTCGAGCTCGGCGCGCACCGCATCACCGTCAACGCGGTCTGCCCCAACCACGTCACCACGGGCCTCGGCGCCGAACAGAATGCCTATTTCTCGAAGCTGCTCGGGTTCGACAGCGTCGAGGCGTATGTCGCCAACATGGCGGCGAAGAACCCGCTCGGGCGGCCTGGCCACGGCGCCGACACCGCCGCCGCCTGCGCGTGGCTCGCCTCGGACGATGCCGTTTACGTGACCGGCGAGGCGCTCAACGTCTCGGGCGGCGAGGAGATGCACTGATGCCCGCACAGCTGACCGAGGAACGGATCGACTGGCCGAACGGCGCCAAGATCGCGGTGTTGGTGGTGGTCAATGTCGAGGAAGGCTCGGAAATGACCGTCGCGCGCGGCGATCGCGGGATGGAGCCGGTCGACGAGCTCGGCATCCACATCAAGGCGCCGATCCGCAATTACGGCAACGAGTCCAACTATCTCTACGGCATCAAGGCGGGTGCGCCGCGCGTCGTGAAACTGCTGCGGCAGTACGACGTCAAGGCGAGCTGGACCGTCGCCGCGCTCAGCCTCGAAAACCATCCCGAGATCGCTGCGGCGATCCGCGAGCTCGGCCATGAGGCGGTCAGCCATGGCTGGCGCTGGGTCCACCAGTTCAAGCTCGACGAAGCCGCCGAGCGCGACTTCATCGCCAAGGCGGTCGCCTCGATCGAGGCCACCACCGGCACGCGGCCCTATGGCTGGCTGAGCCGCTATTTCCACACCGACAACACCCGCCGGCTGCTGATCGAGGCAGGGTTCGCCTATCATATGGACGATTATTCGGGCGACGTGCCCTTCTGGGATCGCACCACGGTGCCGGGCAAGCCGATCGCGATCGTGCCCTACCAGATTGACTCGAACGACATGAAGATGTGGACCGACCCGGCCTACACCCCGGCAGCGTGGTTCGATTATGCCAAGGGCTGTTTCGACCAGCTTTATCGCGAAGGCCAGGCGGGCAACCCCAAGATGATGTCGCTCGGGCTGCACCTGCGCATCATCGGGCGGCCGGGGCGAATCTGGGCGTTCGAGGAATTCCTCAAGCACGTCCGCGCGCATGACGACGTGTGGATCGCGACGCGGCGCGAGATCGCGCAGCATCTGGCCGTGGTCGACCCGGCATGACGCTACGGCTCGAAACGAAAGGCGCGGTCGCGCATCTGCTGATCGACCGCGCGGCCAAGCGCAACGCCTTCACCCAGGCGATGTGGGAGGCGCTGCCCGCCCTGGTCGAGCAGGCGATGGCCGATCCCGCGGTGCGCGTGCTGGTGCTGCGCGCGGCGGAGCCCGGCGCGTTTTGCGCGGGCGCGGACATTGGCGAGTTCGGGAAAGGCGCGCAGGATCCCGCTTGGCGCGCGGCGAACCAGGCGGCGATCGCGCGCGCAGCACGTCCTCGCGCGCGCCGCCAAGCCGGTGATCGCGTTCATCGAGGGCGATTGCGTCGGCGGCGGCTGTGGTCTCGCCATCGCATGCGATCTACGCGTGGCGACCTCGGCCGCGCGCTTCGGCATCACGCCGGCCAAGCTCGGGCTGGTCTATTCGCTGCACGACACCAAGCTGCTGGTCGACTTGGTCGGCCCGTCGCAGGCCAAGCGCATCCTGTTCACCGGCGCGCTGATCGATGCCGGCGAAGCGCTGCGCATCGGGCTGGTCGATCTCGTCGATGCCGACCCGCTGGCGCTCGCCGAGATGATCGCGGCCAATTCGCTCCACAGCACGGTTAAGTCCAAGGCGATCGTCCGCCGCATCCTCGACGGCCAGGCCGATGACGATGCCGCCACCGCCACGCTGTTCGCCGAGGCCTTCACCCAGCCCGACTTCGCCGAGGGCGTCAGCGCCTTCCTCTCCAAGCGCGCGCCGGACTTTGGCGGGAAGGTGCCCGAATGAGCGATTTCCTGACGCACGGCCGGATCCTCGGCGGGGTTGCGACGACGCCCGATCTCGATGCGGCGATCAGCGACTATCGCGACCGGCTTGGCTTGAAGCTGATCGAAAGCGGCACCCTCCCCGCCGATCTCGCGGCAAGCTGGGGCTGCCCCGCCAATGCCGGCGCGCGCTTCGCCACGCTGCAACCAGCGAGCGGCGTACCGTGCTTCCTGCGTCTGGTGGAACAGCCGCTCCCCGCCGATTTCGTGCCGACGCGCACCTATGGCTGGGCGGCGTACGAACTGACCGTGCAGGACGTGTTCGGCTGGCCCGATCGCCTTGCCGGCAGCGGGTTCGAGATCGTGGGCGCGCCCAAGGAAATCCCCGGCCTGCCCTATTTCGTCGCGATGCAGATGCTCGGGCGCGGGCGCGAGATGATCTATCTCAACGAAGTCCGGCTCGACACGCCGACCTCCGACCTGCCGCGCGCGATGTCGCCGGTCGACCACCTGTTCATCGTCATCCTCGCCACGCCCGATCGGGCGGCGACGATGGCCTGGTACGCCGAAATGCTCGGGCTGGAGGAAGGCGGGACATACACAATCCCGTACAGCATGATCAACACCGCCTTCGGCCTGCCCGCCACGACGATGACCACGCTCAGCATGGCGCAGAAGCACCGCCTGCCGATCGTCGAGATCGACGATTATCCCGCTGTGGCCACCTCGCGCGGGACCGCGGCGGGGTCGTTGCCGCCGGGCAACGCGCTGGTCACGCTCGCGGTCGATCGGTTCGAGGGCCGCGCGCTCGATTGGATCACGCCGCCGGTGGTGCGCGCCGGCCCGTTCTACGCCGGGCGTCGCGCCGCGACGGTGCGCGGGCCGGCCGGCGAACTGCTCGAACTGATCGAGATCGGCTGATGCAGATCCCGGCCTTCGCCCCTTCCTTCCTCAGCTCCCCCATATTGGAACCGACCGCATGAGCCGTACCGTATCCGAGATCGTCCTCGCCCACGCCATTACCGCCCCTGCCGTGGTGAGCGACTTCACCACGATCGAGCGTACGCTGCCCGACCGCCCACCGGCGGGGATGCTCCACGTCCGCCAGCTCTGGCTCGCGCTCGACCCGTATGTCGGGCAGCGGCTGCGCGGGCGGCATATCGGCGACGCCGCCCCCGCCCCGGGCGAAGCCTTGCCCGGCGAAAGCGTGTCGATCGTGCTGTCGTCCGAGGATCCCGCCTTCGCGCCCGGTGATCATGTCGTCGGCCATGCCGGCTGGGCCGAAGAAGCGATCGTCCCTGCCAAGGTGATGCGCCGCGTCGATCACACCGCCGGCATGGCCGAACATCTCGGTGTACTCGGCATGCCCGGCCTCGCCGCCTGGGCCGGCGTGACGCAGCTCGCCACCGTCGGCGAGGGCGATCTGTTCTGCGTCGACGCCGCGGCGGGCAGCGTCGGCGGCACCGCCGGGCAACTCGCGCGAATCGCCGGCGCGCGTGTCGTCGGCATTGCCGGCGGCGCGGAGAAGGTCGCGATCGCGCGCGACTCGTACCATTTCGACGACTGCATCGATTATCATCTCGACGGCTGGCAGGACGCACTCACCGCGGCGGCGCCCGGCGGGATCACCGTCCATTTCGAGAATGTCGGCGCAAAGGTGCTCGACGTCGCGATCCCGCGGATGCGCGTCAATTGCCAGATCGTGCTGTGCGGCCTCGCGCAGCATTATGCCGACGGCAGCCCGGCGTTGCTCAATGCCGGCATGCTGATGGGCAAGCGCGCGACGGTCCGCGGGCTGATCGTCTATGACTATTTCCCGCGCCAGGCCGAATGGGTTGCGCTCGCCGCGCCGCTGATCGCGTCAGGCGAACTGGTCGAGGTTCAGGACGTCGCCGAGGGGCTGGCCAGCGCACCCGAGCAACTCGTGCGCGTCGTGAAGGGCACGACCGTCGGGCGTCCGCTGGTGCGCATCGCCACGGCATGATCGGCACGTCGCTGCCAGAATGAAGGAGGTGCGCGCATGACCAAGGACATATCCGAGCTCGGTGAATCGGTCGCCGAGCGGACGCTGCAGATGGTCACCGCGCTCACCGCCGAAGTCGCGGTGCTGCGCGAGCGGCTCGAGGTGATCGAACTGCTCGGCGAGCGCAACGGTACGCTCGCGCCCGGCGCGGTCGATGGCTTCCGCCCCGATGCCGCGATCGCGCAGCGGCTCAAGCGCAAGCGGCTGGCCTTGATCGACAGCGTGTTCCGCCACCTGCGCGTAACGCCGCAACACGGCGCCGAGGCATGAGCACCGCTGTCGCGCCACCGCATGCGATGATGCTCCCGGCATCCTCAGGCGACGCCGCGCGCGAAGCCTTTTGGGGCGAGGTCCAAACCTATCTCGAGGCCGAGATCCGCCGGGGCTTCCGCGCCCGCTACGACGCGGTGGTCGAACCGGCGCTCGTCGCGCAGCTGGGCCGTGCGCCCGACCGCCACGAGATTGCCGAGGCGATGCTCGATCAGGACGTCAATCGCGCCTGGTACCTGGCGCGCACCCTGGCGCAGCGCCGTGCGTTCGAGGCGTCGCAGGCGATCGTCGATGGCCAGTGCGACGAACTGGGAGCGCGCGCCGCTGCGCTCGGCAACGGTCCCGCGCGGCTCGAGCTCGATCCGGACCTGGTCTTCCCCAGCTATGTTCAGGGCGAGGTGCATAACATGGCCGGCGGCTATGCCGACACCGTTGCGCAGGATCCGATCGCCGCGGGTGCGGTGTACGACCGCGCGCTGTCGATCCACCGGATCGCCGCGATGGGGCCGCTGGTCGACGATGTCGGCCACAGCATCGCCGCGCGGCTGCGCGAGCAGTTCCCCGACTTCCGGCCGCAGCGCATCCTCGAGCTTGGCTGCACCGTCGGCCATACGCTGCTGCCGTTCAAGCAGGCCTATCCCGACGCCGAGGTGATCGGCATCGACGTCTCCGCGCCATGCCTGCGCTATGGCGCCGCGCGCGCCGCCGCCTTGGGGGTCGACGCCACCTTCAGCCAGCGCCCTGCCGAGGCGACCGGCTATCCCGACGGGCATTTCGATCTCGTCTTCTCGCGCATCCTGCTGCACGAGACCGGCGACGGTGTGGTGCCCGACGTGTTCGCCGAATGCCATCGCCTGCTGCGCCGGGCGGGATCATGTTCCATTCCGACGCGCCGCAATTCGACCAGCTCGACGCCTATACGCAATCGCTGCGCGACTGGGACATCCGCTGCAATGCCGAGCCCTATATGGACGTCTATTACGCCATGCCGCTGGCGGAGATGTTCGTCGCGGCGGGGTTTGACGCCGCCGCCACCTTCGAGCTGTTCGCGCCGAGCCTGATCGTTCGCCACGGCTATGACGCGCGCGAAACGCGGATCAGCAACGGGCGCTATTTCCTCGCCGGGGCGATCCGGCAGTCTTCGAAAGCCATTCCATGACCGACACGCTCCACATCGGCGCGGGCAGCGCGCTGGTATTGATCGACCTGCAGGGCGGGATCGTGTCGCGCGATACAGCCCCCTACCCCGCGGCCGCGGTGGTCGCCGCGAGCGCCCGGCTGGCCGCAGGCTTCCGCGCGAAGGGGCTGCCCGTGGTACTGGTGACGGTCGGCTGGGCCGCCGACATGGCCGATGCGCCGCGCCAACGCTATGCGCCGGCCATCGCAGCACCGGCCGACATGGACGCGTTCGTCGCGGTCGCGCCCGAACTTGGCACCGCGGCTGGCGACGTGCATGTCCGCAAGCATCAATGGGGTGCCTTCCACGGCACCGACCTCGATGTCCAACTGCGCCGCCGCGGCATACACACGATCGTTCTCGCCGGGATCGCCACCAATATGGGCGTCGAATCCACCGCCCGCGCTGCGTGGGAACATGGCTATGCGATCGTCTTCGCCGAGGATGCGACGACCAGCTTTGGCACCGAAATGCACCGCTTCAGTTTCGACCCGATCTTCCCCAAGCTCGGGCTGGTCAGCGACACCGATGCGGTGATCGCGGCACTGGACTGACCCGGAGGCGCGGCCCCGTCAGGGCCTGAGATCGACCACCACCTTGCCGATCGGCGCGCCCGACGAAAGCCGCTCGACCGCGTCGTAGATCGATTCGAGCCCGCGAAACGGCACGCCGTCCATCGCGGGCCGGATCTCGCCAGCGGCGAACAGCTCGAACATCCGCGCCCGCGCTTCGGGCCAGTGCGCGGTCGGCCGTCCGTTCATGAAGCCGCGCACCAAGGCGCCCTTGTAATAGAGTTTGGTCCCGATGCGCGGCGCGGTGACGATCTCGGGCTTGCCGTCGAGATCGCTCGCGGCGCCGCACACGACGAGCCGACCGGCGGGCGCCAGATTGTCGGCGAAGGCGTCGAAGATCGTTCCGCTGACGCTGTCCAGCCCGACATCGATCGCATCCTTGAATTCCGCCTCGAGCACCGCGGCCACCGATTCGGTGCGATAATCGATCGTGCGGTCCGCCCCGAGCGTGCGCAGAAACGCGACTTTGTCCGCCCCGCCGCAGACCGCGACGACCCGGCATCCGCGCCGTTTGGCGAGTTGCACCATCAAATGACCGAGCCCGCCCGCAGCGGCGGAAATCGCAACCGTCTCGCCGTCGGCGACCTGCCCGATCCGCTCGAGCGCGAGCCAGGCGGACACGCCGGTCGAGCTGAGGATCATCCATTCGGGCCGCGTGTCGGGCGCGGCGATGAATTGCGAAGCCGGGCCGACATTGCGTTCGCGATAGCCACCCGTGAAGCGCGTCGTGATCACCGCGTCGCCGACCGCGAAATCGGTGACGCCGGCACCGACCGCATCGATCACGCCGATCGCCTCGACCCCGGTCATGCTCGGCAACGGAATCGTGATGTAATCGACCGCGTTGCGCGCGATCTGCGTATCGAAGATGCCGTTGACCCCGCACCAGTGATTGCGCACAGAAAGCTCGCCCGCGCCGGGCGGCGCCAGCGGCAGAGTGACGATGTCGGCGGCTTCGCGGAACGTTGCGGCAAAGCGTTCGAGCCGGATGGCGCGATAGTGTTCGGTCATGGGCGGCTCCTGCGCGCGATATTTGTCCGGACAAATAGCGGCTACCCGCCATGCGCACTAGAGCTTTGTGAACACCGTGCGCGCGGCTGGCCGTAGCGCGATCACGCGCGCCCAGCGTGCGATTGCGGGGTACGCCGCCAACGGCTCTGGCTCCAGCAACCGTACCGACGAAACGGCAATGGGATAGGCCAGGATGTCGGCCACGGTGAAGGCGTCGCCGGCGAGGTACGCGCTTTCCGACAGGCGGCGATCGAGCACCGCGAGCCCGCGATGCGCCTGATCGGTGAAATAGGCGACCGTCTCGCGAACCGCCGGCCGCCCCGTCATCTCGAGCAGCAGTCCGCAATTGAACAGGCCCGAAAACGCCGCGCCGATATCGCTCGCGACCAGCGCCATATACTGCAGCGCGAGCGCGCGTTCGCGTGGGTCGGCCGGAAGCAGGCGGCCGCTCTTCTCGGCAAGGTACAGCACGATCGTCAGCGACTGGCCGAGCGCCAGCGGCGTGCCGCCCGGCCCGTCAGCGTCGACGATCGCGGGGATCTTGCCGAGCGGGTGCACCGCCAGGAAAGCGGCTTCGAGATGCGCACCACCGACCAGATCGACGTCATGCCGGCGATACGCCAGTCCCGTCTCCTCGAGCATCAGCGCGACCTTCTGGCCGTTGGCGGTGTCGCTGGTGTAGAAATCGATCATCGCGCCAGGCTGATCAAAGGCGCGCGGCGTCGGGGATGAAGGGGCAATAGTCTTCCTTCTCGACCAGATCGTAGGCGAAGATGAATTTCGCCATGCCGACGAGCACCGCCATGACGAGCCCGAGCTCGACCAGTTCGCCGTCGCTGAAGCTGTGCTTCATGCGGTCGTAAAGCGCCTTCGAGACGGCGCCCTTCGCGTTCGTCAGCGCCATCACGTCGGCGAGTTCGAGCGCGGCTTTCTGGCGTTCGTCGAACGGACCGGCGCGATAGTCGGCGATGGCATCGACCTCCGCGTCGCTCAAGCCCGCGGATAGCGCGGCGATCCGGTCGCTGCGGTTGCAGAAGGCGCAGCCGTGGATGTTTGCCAGCCGCAGCCGCACCAGCTCGAGGATCTTCTGATCGACCCGCCCCGAGTGGAAGAGCTGGCGGTAGAACTGATCCATATACCAGCGCGTCGCCTCGGGCGCGTTGCCCATCACCTCGAAAAAGGTCGTGTCGCCGTGCAGCGCGGCCGAATGATCCCATAAAGGCTGCAGGTCGGGCGCAAGCGCCTCGCGCGGAACGCGGTTGAACACTGTCTCTGGCTGCATACCGATAATTTGTCCGTACAACTCTAGGGCGTCAAGCGGTATCGCCGCAGCGCGGCGGGTAGGCCCATGGCCGCCGCTCCGCATCGACCGCACGGAAGCTGGCGATCGCATCGCGATGCGTCAGCGTCAGATCGATCGCGTCGAGACCTGCCACCAGCATCGCCTTGGCCTCGCCGTCGATCTCGAAGGTCCATTCGAGCCCGGCCACAGTCCGGACGGTCTGGCGCGGCAAATCGATCGTCACCCGGCGTGCCTGCGGATCAGGCGACACGTCGGCCGCGATCGCGTCGATCGCGTCGCGCGGCAAGACGATCGGCACGATGCCGTTGCGCACGCAATTCCCGCGGAAGATCGGATTGAAGGATGGCGCGATCACCGCGCGGAACCCGTAATCGGCGAGCGCCCAGGCGGCATGTTCGCGGCTCGACCCGCAGCCGAAATTGTCGCCGCCGAGCAGTAGCGTCGCGCCCGCATAGGCCGGCTGGTTGAGCACGAAATCGGGCCGCGGCTCGCGCGTGCCGATCGCCACATAGCGCAGGCTGGCGAACAGCCCGACGCCCAGGCCCTGCTTCGACACTGCGGTCATCTCGCGCGAAGGAATGATCGCATCGGTATCGATATTGTCGCGCACCAAGGGCGCGGCGACCGCGATGAGCGTCTCGAACGGCTGGCTCATGCTGCGGCCCAATCGCGCGGATCGGCGATATGTCCGGCAAGCGCCGATGCCGCGACCGTCTCCGGCGAGGCAAGGTGCGATCGCGTTCCCGGCCCCTGCCGACTCTCGAAATTGCGGTTGGTCGAGCTGATCACCCGCTCTTGCGCGCCGAAGCTCTCGCCGCCGGCAAAGAAGCACATCGAGCATCCCGATTCACGCCACTCAAATCCCGCAGCGACGAAGATGCGGTCGAGCCCCTCGGCCTCGGCCGCCGCCTTGACCTGGCTCGAGCCCGGCACGCAGATCGCACGGACACCGTCCGCGACATGGCGCCCCGCGAGGATCGCGGCAGCGCGGCGCAGATCGGACAGGCGGCTGTTGGTGCACGAGCCGATAAAGGCCGCGTTGATCGGCAGGCCGATCATCGGGGTGGCAGCCGCGAGCCCCATATAGTCCAGCGCGCGGCCATGCGCTTCAGCCGTATCGCGCGCGGCGATCTCGGCATGAGCCGGTACCGCGCCCGTCAGCGGCACGGCATGCTGCGGACTGGTGCCCCATGTCACCATCGGCCGGACCTCGCCCGCATCGACGGCATAATCGACGTCGAACACCGCATCGGCATCGCTGTGCAAGCTGCGCCAATGCGCCACCGCCACGTCCCACGCGGCCCCGGATGGCGCGAACGGGCGGCCGGCGAGATAGTCGAACACGACATCGTCGGCGGAGATGATCGCCGAGAAGGCCGCAAATTCGGTGGCCATGTTGCACAAGGTGAGCCGCCCCTCGACATCCAGCGCGCGTACGGCCGGGCCATCATATTCGACGACATGGCCCTTTGCTCCGGACGCGCCGAACGTGGCGAGCAGATGCAGTGCGAGGTCCTTCGCCGTCACGCCGGGGGCGAGCGCCCCCTCGATCGTGATCCGCATCGTCTTGGGCTTGTCGATGCGCAGCGTCATCGTCGCCAGCGCATGTTCCGCTTCGGTCGAGCCGATACCCCAGGCCAGCGCGCCGAGCGCGCCTTGCGAACAGGTATGGCTGTCGGGACAGACCAGGGTCAGGCCGGGCAGCACGATGCCCTGCTCGGGCGACAGGACATGGACGATACCCTGCCCAGGATCGCCGAGATCGAACAGGCGAATGCCCGCGGCGTTGGCGGCCTCACGCGTCGCCGTGATGAAAGCGGTGCCGGTCGGCATGGTCGTGACGTCGGTCCGCCCGGGGCGCGTATCGACGACGTGGTCTATCGTCGCGAAGGCCTGTTCGGGGCACGCGACCGCGCGGCCGGCCGCGGCGAGGCTTTGCAGCGCGACCCCGCCGGTGCGCTCGTGCAGCAAGACGCGGTCGATCGCGATCAATGCGGTCGCGCCGCCGAGATCGAGCACGCGATGCGCCTGCCAGATCTTTTCGAATACCGTCGACGCCATGCGCACCTCGTTTCCCGTCCCCACTCGGGGCACGGCATTTGATATACATGTATATCATAAAAGTCGACTGGCGGTTGCGCTATCTCGGTGTAGCGTAACGTGCGAATGGAGGATGCGTGAAGAACGGAACGACCACGATGCGGCGCGGCGATGCCGTCCCGCTGTATCACCAGATCTTTCTGGCGCTGCGCGACGAGATCCTGTCGGGCACGCGCGCTTATGGCAGCACGGTGCCGACCGAGCATCAATTGTCGGAGCGGTTCGGCGTCTCGCGGATAACGGCGCGGCGCGCGCTCGATGAATTGAGCGACATGGGGCTGGTCGAGCGGCGCCGCCGGATCGGCACGCGCGTGATCCACCGCGCGCGGCCCGCTGCGATCGACGCGGATATCGACCAGACGGTGGAGTCGCTGCTGGCGTTCGGGCGCGATACGGCGGTGCGCGTCCTGGCGCTGGGCGCGGTGCCGGCCGATCCTGGCGTGGCGGAGGCGCTGGGCATCGACTCCCAGATGCAGGTGCTGCGCGCCGTCCGGGTGCGGTACAAGGATGGCGAACCGCTCGGCCGGATCGTCAGTTACACGCCGCTGCGCTTCGCCGACGTCCTGACCGAGACCGCCTTGACCACCGCGCCCCTGCTCGAATTGCTGCTGCGCTCGGGCGCGCGGATCGGCAGCGGCAGCCAGACGATCTCGGCCTTGTCGGCCGATCCCGAACTGGTCGAAGCGCTCGCGCTCGAGCCGCGCGCCGCGGTGCTGCGCGTCGAGCGCCACGTCCAGGACGATGCGGGCACGCCGCTGCTCCTCACGATCGCCGATTATCGCGCCGATCGCTACCGGATCAGCGTCGATCTCAGCGCCTCAGGCGGACGCCGTTAGCGCCGCGATCTCGGCATCGTCGAAGCCGAGATCGCGCAGGATCGCATCGCCGTCGCGGCCGATCGTCGGGATATCGTGGTGCAGGCCGGGGCGTTCGCCATCGAATTCGAGCGGCAGCGCCGGCAGCCGCGTCGCCGCTCCGCCGGGGATGGTGACGTCGAGCAGTCCGCCCGCCGCGTTGAGATGCGGATCGTCGAACAGATCGTCGGGCCGCGCGATCGGCGCGAATGGGAGGCCGATCGCCTCCAGCGTCGCCACCAGATCGCTGCGCTGCATCCCGCCAAACAGCGCACGGACGCGCGGCAGGATCGCATCGCGCGCCAGTACCCGCTGGTTGTTGAGCGCAAGCGCGGGATCGCTGCCGAGATCGTCGAGCCCGAATGCGGCGCAGAATGCCGTCCATTGCGCATCGCTCACCACGCCGACGAACAATTGCTCCTCGGCCTGCGCCGTCTCGAACACGTCGTAGATCGCCCAGGCGGAGATGCGCACCGGCATCGGCTGCGCGGCCTGCCCGGTCACCGCCATCTGCGCCATATGCTGCCCGACCAGGAAGGCGGTGGTCTCGAACAGCGAACATTTCACCTCGCCACCGCGCCCGGTGCGATGCCGCCGCTCGAGCGCGGCGAGCACGCCGATCACGCCGAACATGCCGCCGGTTATGTCGATCACCGACGATCCCGCGCGAAGCGGCCGGCCCGGCGGCCCGGTCATATAGGCAAGCCCGCCCATCATCTGCGTGACCTCGTCGAGCGCGGTGCGATTTTCATACGGGCCGGCGAGAAAGCCTTTGGCCGAGCAATAGATCAGCCGCGGATTGGTTTCCGCCATGGCTTCGTAGCCCAGGCCGAGGCGCGCCAGCGTGCCCGGGCGGAAATTCTCGACCAGGATATCGGCCCCTGCGACCAGCCGCTTCGCCAGGGCGATGCCCTGTTCGCTCTTGAGATCGAGGCAGATGCTGCGCTTGTTGCGATTGAACATGGGGAAATAGCCGGCGCCCGAGCCGAGCAACCGCCGCGTCTGATCCCCACCGAGCGGCTCGACCTTGATCACGTCCGCACCGAGATCGGCGAGGATAACCCCGACCGACGGCCCCATCACCATATGCGTGAATTCGACGACCGTCAGACCCGTCAGCGGCAGATTGTCCCGGTCCATTCCATTTCCCCGTCCATGCACGCCCTCGACCGGCGCGATCGATTTGATATAGTATTATGACAATAAAGCCAAGCGTGGCTCGCAGCTGTCGGCGCGCGCGTTACGAACGCGGTCCATTCGGCGCTCGCCACTGACGCGCCCGAAGGCGGCGAACGGGCGCTGATCGCGACGTCGCTAGACAGGGTCGGCGCATTAAACCGTTGCCGCAAATCCGTTCCTCGTCACCATGATGGTCGTAGATTGAAGTGTTTTCGGTACGGCGAGCGCGGCGAGGTTTGGTCGCTGAACCGCCCCACTGCGGCTGTGTCGTGGAGCGTGGTGACGGCGATTGCCCAGACGACGCGCCCCGTGGCGGTCAACACGCCTATGGACTGTCTCGCAAATGATACGCTATCGAGAGTTGACGCTCGGGAGTGCCTCATATGACTGAAAAAATTGCGATTCTGGTTATCGGTATGCACCGATCCGGAAGTTCGGCAATGGCGCGGCTCTTATCGCTTGCGGGAGCCGCGCTCCCCAAGGGTTTGATGGGCGCTGCGCCCTCCAATGAGATGGGTCATTGGGAACCGCAACGCGTGGCCGACTTGAACGATGAGGTTCTGAGCGCTTTCGATGTAACGTGGAGTTCGCCCTTCGGTCTCGGGATGAATGCTTCGCGTCGCGCCCTTTTAGAGTCGTATGTCGATGCGGCCCGGGATGTGGTCCGAGCGGATTATGGCAACAAGAAACTCATCGTTCTGAAAGAACCGCGTGTTTCATTGCTTGCAGACCTCTGGGCGGCGGCGTGCGAAGCCGAGGGATATCGTTGCAAATTTGTTATCATGGTCCGTAGCCCGCTCGAAGTCGCTGCCTCGTTACGGCATCGCGACGGCATTGCATTTGATCACGGATTGATACTTTGGGCCTCCTACGAAGCCAGCGCTGAAATTTTGACGCGTCAGCATGAGCGCATATTTTGTCGGTACGAAGATGTTTTGGTTAAACCGACGTCGGTTCTTGATGACATTGAAGTCAAATTTGGCATGGAGTTGCCGCGGCGGACCGCAAAATCGCATGCCGCAATAAATGCATTCATCCGACCGAACTTGCGCCACAACAACGCGAAAACACTTCCAAATATTCCCAGCCATTTAAAGGCGATCGAGGATATATTCCAATATATTGAGGGGCTTACCGGACATGCCGATGGTTCTTCAGAAGGCAGGCCTTCTAACGAAGACAAGAGCAATGACGTTCAGCAATGGCTTGCCGATCTCGACAAGATCGTCTCACCGATCATTATTCCGATAAGCGAAGAGCGCGACAGGGCAGTTGCCCAGGCGCTCGAGCAATCGGAAAACCATGGCGCAGAGTTTCATCGCAGGATCGAGGTCGAAGAAGCGTTGCGCAGTGAGATCGAGACCCTTGCGGGACAGATCCAGGAAACTCGAGCCCAGCAAACCCATGCCGAGCACAGGGTCTTGGAGTCTCAGCGCGAGTTGGAAAGCGTCCGTCGTGAGGTCGAACAGCGGGACACCGAATTGGTCACCCTGCGGACCGCGCTGACGGAAGTGGCCGCTGTCCGCGACGCCCAAACGGCCGACGCGGCAGAATTAGGGGCTGCACTCACAACCGCAGGCGAAACCGCAAACGCGCTTTTAGACCGCGTCCGCGAGCTTGAAGCCGGGCATGCGCATCTCAGCGACGCACCCTCCGGGCAGGATGAGAGCCACGCGCACTTCCTCGCCGAGGTAGCCGCCGAGCGCGAGCGGATTCAGGGCGAAGTAGAAACATTGCGCGCCCTTGTGCAGACACGAGAAGCAGAGCTGGCGACCTTTCAGGCAGCGCTGGAAGCTGCAAACGCTACCGTGGTGGAATTGACCGCGATCCGCGATGCGCACGCGGCCGAGGCCACCGAGCTGCGTGCGACACTCGCGACCGAGACAGCGCTCTTGGAACACACCCGCGAGATCGAGGCTCACAATGCGCAGCTGAAGCGCGAAATCTTAGAGACGGCGCAGTCCCATGCCGGCATCCTCGCTGAAGCCACCGCAGAGCGCGAGCAGTTGCGTGCTGAGATCGAAACGTTGCGTATCGGTGGGCAGGCATCCGATCATGAACTCGATACGCTGCGCGTCGCGCTTGCAACTTCTGATGCCACCGCAGCGTCGCTTGTGGCCCACAGCCAAGACCTCGAGGTTGATCAGGCGCGGATTGCCGCTGAAGCGCAAGCCGCGCAAGCGCGTTTGCAAGCTGAGGTCGAGACTGCACAGGCTTATGGACACGCCCGCGACACCGAATTGCTCGAAGCGCGCGCCGCGCTGGATGGAGCGAACGCTGCTCTGGCAGCGGCAACCGCAACCCATGATGCGCAGGCAATCGAAATTGTCGAGCTCCGCGCTGCTCTCGTGACTACAGGCGAAACTGCGACAAATCTTGCGGAGCGAACCACCGAGCTCGAGGCCAGCCGTTCGCAGCTGGAAGATGCGGCCTCTAGAAGCGCCCAAGCCCTTGAGCGCAGTGTGGCCGAGGCGACCGCAGAACGCGAGCGACTTCAGGGTGAGATTGAAAAGTCACGTGCCTATGCGCAAGCGTGCGATACCGAACTGTCCGAACTGCGCGCTTCGCTCGCAACCTCCGAGGAAACTGCAGCAGCGGTTTCGGCACGCAACCGCAAGCTCGAGGCCAGTATTTCGGACCTCAATGCTTCAGCATCCCAACGCTTCGAGTCCCACGCCGAAATGCTCGCGCAAGCAGCCGCTGATCGCGAACAATTGGAAGCTGACATCGAAACATCGTACGCGCTGATGCGAGCGCGGAACACAGAACTCGGCGACTTGCGGGCCACGCTGGCTGATGTGACCGAGATGCGAGACGCAAACGCAGCTGAGGTGACCGAGCTTCGCGCGACTCTGACTATGGTGAGCCAGAACGCAGCCACAGCAACAGCGCGCATCCGCGATCTCGAAACACGCTACGCCAAACTAAGGGCTGAACTCGGAAAACAGACCGGAGCCAATGCAAAACGTCTTAAGCCAAAGGTAAAAGCGCCAGTGTCGCAGATTACATACCCGAAACGACGCTAGTCCGGATTGTGAACTTGGACCACCTGCGTTGCAATCGACGCCTGTCGCGCGCCATGACGCACGAACTTGACTGTGCAGTTGGAGGAGCGCCATCCCCTACTTTTTGCGAGCGGGGAGTGGTGCATGCGGTCGCCCGCGCCCTCGTTCCAATTAGCCGCAACCAGCGACCGAACGGTGCTCAACGCAGGTCCGGTTGACGCACCGGGCGGATTTCCAGTCACAGCGCCGCTCTACAGCGTCCGATACGGTTTAAGCAGCCACTCGCAATAAGGACCCGCCGTGCCTGAAGCCACGGCCGCACCGGCCGCCGACGTTGCGACAATGTCGGTACACGCGCAACACGCGCTCGAACAGTAATGTCACTCGCTCGGATCGGCCGACAGTCTAAGTTTGCCCTTCAGGACCGTTAGCGGTTGGGCGCGGCGGCCCTCCCCACAAACATCCGCCTCACAGCGGCAGCCCGACATAATTCTCAGCGACTGCGGTCTGCATGGCCGTCGAGCTAGCAAGATAGGAGAGTTCGGCGGATTGCATGCGGTGCTCGAACGGACCGTCCTCGGGGAAGCGGTGCATCAACTTGGTCAGGAACCAGCTGAAGCGCTCGGCCTTCCAAATCCGCGCGAGCGCCTTGGCCTGATAGCCGTCGAGTCCGCTATCGTCGCCGCGGCGATAATGCGCGATCATCGCCTGGCTGAGATAGGCGACGTCGGACGCCGCGAGGTTGAGCCCCTTCGCGCCGGTCGGGGGCACGATGTGCGCGGAGTCGCCCGCCAGGTACAGCCGACCGTAGCGCATCGTTTCGAACACATACGACCGCAGCGGCGCGATCGACATTTCGAGCGCGGGTCCGCGCGTTACCGGCCCTGCGGCGAGCGGCGCGAAGCGCTCCTCGAGCTCGTCCCACAACCGCTCTTCGGGCCATTGCTCGATCCGGTCGGTCAGCGGCACCTGGATGTAATAGCGGCTGCGCGTCGGCGATCGCATCGAGGCGAGCGCAAATCCCTTGGGGCCGTTGGCGTAGATCAGTTCGGGATGGCATGGCGGCACGTCGGCCATGATGCCGAGCCAGCCGAACGGGTAGACGCGCTCGAACTCGCGTCGTTCCGCTACCGGTATGGCTTTGCGCGACGGGCCGTGGAAGCCATCGCAGCCGGCGATGAAATCGGCCTCGATCCGCTGTTCGACGCCGTCGACGCTGAAGGTCACCGCCGCCCGATCGCCGGTCAGATCATGCAGCGCGACATCCGACGCGCCATAGATGATCTCGATTCCGCGGGCCGGCGCCGCATCCATCAGGTCGCGCGTCACCTCGGTCTGACCATAGACGGTGACGCGCTTGCCGGTCAGCGCGGCGATGTCGATGCGGATCAGATGCTCGCCATCGGCGAGGGCGAAGCCGTCTTCGACCATCCCCTCGGCCGTCAGCCGCGCGCCGAGCCCGAGCTGGTGGAGCAGATCGGTCGTGCCGCGTTCGAGCACGCCTGCACGGATCCGTCCGAGGACGTAATCGGGCGTCTGGCGCTCGATCACGATCACGTCGATCCCCTCGGCGCGCAGCAGATGCGCGAGCAGCAGCCCGGCGGGTCCTGCGCCGATGACGGCGACCTGGGTGCGGCGCGTGCTCATGACGCCAGCTGCCGCTCGAGCTGGTCGAGGATGCGGTAGCATGGCATGACCTGCGCGACGCTCGCATTGGGCTCTCGCCCCTCGCGGATCGCTGCGACGAATTCGCGGTCCTGCAGCTCGATGCCGTTGCTCGAAACCGCCACGCCCGACAGGTCGATCGGCTCCTCGCGGCCCGTCACGAGATCGTCGTAGCGCGCGATCCAGGTGCCATTGTCGCAGATGTAGCGGAAGAAGGTGCCGAGCGGCCCGTCATTGTTGAAGCTCAGCGACAGCGTGCAGATCGCACCGCTCTCGGCCTTCAACTGGATCGACATGTCCATCGCGATGCCGAGCTCGGGATGGAGCGGCCCGGCGATGGCATTGGCCTGGACGATCGGCCCCGCCTGATAGGCGAACAGGTCGACGGTGTGCGCGGCGTGGTGCCACAGCAGGTGATCGGTCCAGCTGCGCGCCTCGCCCTTGGCGTTCATGTTCTTGCGGCGGAAGAAATAGGTCTGCACGTCCATCTGCTGGACCGCGAGGTCGCCCGCGACGATCTTGTCGTGGATGAACTGGTGCGACGGGTTGAAGCGCCGCGTATGGCCGACCATCGCGACGAGGCCGGTCTTCTCGGCCTTCGCCAGCACGGACTCGCCGTCGGCGAGGCTGTCGCACAGCGGGATCTCGACCTGGACATGCTTGCCCGCCGTCATGCACTGGATTGCCTGCTCGGCATGCATCTGCGTCGGGGTCGCGAGGATCACCGCGTCGAGCCCGGGCTGTTCGAGCGCTTCGCTGAGCTCGGTGCAGGCATGCTGCACGCCATATTTGGCCGCGACCGCCTTGGTCGGCTCAAGCCGGCGGCCGACGATCGAAACGACCTCGACCCCGTCAATTTTCTGCAGGGCGTCGAGATGCTTTTCCCCGAAAGCGCCGGCACCGGCGAGGGCGATCTTCATGGCAATGGCTCCAGAACGATGTGGCCGACGGCAGTGTTCGACGCCGGCACGTGATAATGACGGTGCAGCTCGCGCACCTTGGGCCCCAGCGCGCCGCGCATGATGAGCCACATGACGAGTTCGATCCCCTCGCTCCCCGCTTCGCGCAGATAGTCGATGTGCGGCATGTGCCGCAGCGCCTCTGGGTCGGCGGTGAGCTTGTCGAGGAAGGCGGTGTCCCATTCCTTGTTGATCAGCCCGGCGCGCGGCCCCTGGAGCTGATGGCTCATCCCGCCCGTCCCCCAGATCTGCACGTTGAGATCCTCGGGATAACTCGCCACCGCGCGCGCGATCGCCTCGCCGAGCAGCCAGCAGCGATTGCCCGACGGCGGCGGATAGGTGACGACATTGACCGCGATCGGCACGACCTTGACCGGCCAGGTATCGACCTGCCCGAACATCAGCGACATCGGCACGGTCAGCCCGTGGTCGACCGCCATCGGTTTGATGATCGTCATGTCGAATTCGTCGAGGATGCAGCTCTGCGCGATGTGCCAGGCGAGATCGGCATGCCCCTGCACTTCCGGCACCGGGCGCGGGCCCCAGCCCTCGTCGGCGATCGGGAAGCTGTCGGCACAGCCGATCGCGAAGGTCGGGATGAAGGTCATGTCGAACGCCGAGGCGTGGTCGTTATAGACCAGGATCACGACGTCGGGCTTGGTGTCGCGCTCATAGGCCCGCGCGAACTCGTAGCCGGCGAAGACCGGCTGCCAATAGGCCTCATCTGCCTTGCCATTGTCGAGCGCGGCGCCGACCGCGGGGATGTGGCTGGTGGTGATGCCGGCGGTGATGCGGGCCATGTCAGTTCTCCGCCGTCGGCGCGTTGGGGATTTCGGCGGCGATCTCGGCCACCTCGGCGAGCGCGGCCTGTTCGGCCAAAGAGCGCAGCCCCTCAGGCGAGCGCCCGCCGCCGAGCATCATCGCGGCATATTCCTCCTGGCTCATGCCGGTCATCGTGCCGGCGGCATATTGGAAGCTCTTGCCGTCGGTGGAGAAGATCTTCGCCAGGAAATAGATGTTGCCGCCCGCGTCGAGCATCGCATTGTAGTCGCGCGCCAGCACCGCCGCCTTCTGCGCGTCGGTCAGCGGCCAGGCGTCGAGATAGCCGCGCTCGTCGGCCTTGAAGCGCTCGCGGTTCTCCGCCTGCATCAGGCTGAAGGCGAACTGGTTGAGGTGAAAGCCTTTGCGCGCGCGCGCCGCGGTGTAGACGCGCGTGCCAGGGATGGTCTCGAGCTCCGCCAGATAGGCGTGGATGTCGCGTGGTGCCGTCATACTCGTGCCTCCTCGGCGGCGATCAGGCGGCGGATGATCTGCCGCGCGCGCGTGCCGCCCTCGTCGATATTGTAGGCGTTGAGCTTGAGATCGGGATTGAGCGCGATCGCGCGCTGCTGCGCCTCGAGGATTTCCTTGTCCTCGGAAAACACCCCGCCCTGCGCGCGCTTGAAGCGCGCGGTGAAGCCGGGATCGTCGACGTCGAAGCTGCGCGCCATGCCCCAGAAATAGTGCATCGTGCCTTCGCTCTCGGGGGTCATGCAATCGACCACCATCCCGCGCACGCCCTGGTCATGGCTTTCGAGCGTCGCGCCCGCGCCGACCGGCGCAACGCCGACGTCGATCATCACCGAGGAGGGCGCAAGAAATTCGCAAATCTGCCAGCGATCGACCGGCCCCGGCTGCTTGAGCGCGCCGCGCCAGAAGGGCGGCGCATCGACGCCGGGCATCCAGCGCGCGACATAGGCGCGGTCGCCCTCGACGCGGGTCTGGAGCGGTGCCTCCATCAGTTCGGGCTGGCCGATCGAGCCCGAATGGACGTGTGTCTCGTGCGTCAGGTCCATCAGATTGTCGATCATCAGCCGGTAATCGGCTTCGACATGGTAATAGCCGCCGTCGAAGGTCCAGCCCGGCGTCGAGCACGGCCACAGATCGGGGATCAGCGCCTCGTCGGCGAGCGCCTTGTCGCCGACCCACAGCCAGACGAAACGATGCTTCTCGGCGACGACGTAGGTCTCGGCACAGACGCGCGCGTTCACGCGGTCGGTCTTGAGCGGCATTTCCTCGGCAACGCCGTCGGGGCCGAGCGTCAGGCCGTGATATTTGCAGCGGATCGAATCGCCCTCGCGGATTCCCATCGACAGCGGCAGCAGCCGGTGCGGGCAGGCATCGCGCATCGCCACGACCTGCCGGTCGAGCTTGCGGTAGAGCATGATCGGCACGCCGCAGATCGTGCGCGCGAGCGGCTGATGGTCGACTTCGCTGTCCCAGCCGGCGACGTACCAGGCGTTGCGGACCCAGGTGCTCACAGTCCGCGCGCCTTCAGCTTGGCGTCGAGCCGCGGGAAGACGCGGCGCGCATTGCCCGCGAAGATCGCCGCGCGCTTGGCCTCGGGGATGGCGAGCGCATCGACATAGCGCTTGGTGTCGTCGAAATAATGGCCGGTCTGCGGGTCGATCCCGCGTACCGCGCCGACCATCTCGCTGCCGAACAGGATGTTCTTGCTGTCGATCACCTCGGCCAGCAGGTTCACGCCAGGCTGGTGATAGACGCAGGTGTCGAAGAACACGTTGTTCATCAGATGCGTCGCGAGGTCGGGCTGCTTGAGCATGTCGGCGAGCCCGCGATAGCGCCCCCAATGATACGGCACCGCGCCGCCGCCATGCGGGATGATGAAGCGCAGCGTCGGAAAATCGCGGAACAGGTCGCCCTGGATCAGCTGCATGAAGGCGATCGTGTCGGCGGCGATGTAATAGGCGCCGGTGGCGTGCATCGCCGGGTTGCACGATCCCGAGACGTGAATCATCGCGGGTACGTCGAGCTCGACCATCTTCTCGTAGAAGGGATACCAGAAGCGGTCGGTCAGCGGCGGCGCGGTGAAGTGACCGCCGCCGGGATCGGGATTGAGGTTGCAGCCGATGAAGCCAAGCTCGGTAACGCAGCGCTCGAGTTCGGCGATCGAGCCGGCCATGTCGGCCTGCGGGTTCTGCGGCAGCATGCAGACGCCGACGAAGGTCTCGGGGTAGAGGTCGCAGACGCGCGCGATCAGATCGTTCGACACCTGCGCCCATTGCAGTGCGATGCTCTCGTCGCCGACATGCGGCGCCATCGTCGAGGCGCGCGGGCTGAAGATCGTCATGTCGGCGCCGCGCTCGCGGATCAGCTTGAGCTGGTTGGCCTCGATCGTCGCGCGGATCTCGTCGTCGCTGATTGCCGGGTAAGCCGGGACCGGCGTGCCCGCCTTGAACGCCGCGGTCTGTTCGGCACGCCACGCGTCATGCTGGGGTGGGGCCGTTGTGTAATGGCCATGGCAGTCGATCACGAGGGTCATGCGGCACATCCGAAAGCAGGAGAAAGCCGCGCATTGAGGAGCGCGAGCGTGGAATCGAGGGTATCGGTGGGGGCAACGCCGAGCGCGCCGAGCGCGCGCTGACGCTCGGTGGTGGCGCGTGCCATCGCCGAGCCGGTGCCGAGGGCGTCGAGCGTCTTGACGACCTCGACCATTTCCTCGGCGCCGCGGCCGCCATGGACGATCATCCGTTCGAGATTGTAGGCGCCGCGCTCGGCCCACGGCCGCGCGCGTTCGCTGGCGTCGAGCGAGGCGAGCACCTCGTCGCGCACCCCCGCCGCTTCGGCCGCGAGCAGGCATTCGGCGGTGAGTGCCTCGAGCCCCTTGACCATCACCGAGCGGATCATCTTGATCGCACTCGCCGCGCCGATGCTGGCGCCGACGATGCGGACGTTGGTGAAGCCGATCGCGGTCAGCGCCTCGGCGCCCGCTTCGGCATGGGGGCCTGCCACAAGGAGAGGCACCTTGCGACCGAGCGGATGCACCGGCGCCATCACCGCGACATCGACATAGCGGCCGCCGGACTGCTCGATCGCGTGGGCGGCGTGGCGCTTGGTTTCGGGCGCGACCGAGTTGAGGTCGCAGAACAGCGCGCCGGGCGCGATCGACAGCGCTGTTTCGTCTGCCGCGGCGCGTGCCTGGTCGGCGGTGACGAGCGACAGGATCACCGCCCTGCCCTCGACCGCCTCGCGGTTGGTCAGCGCGGGATGCGTCTGGAGTGCGTTGAAGTCCGCCAGTTTGGCGGCGCGCGTCGCTGGATCGGCAAGCTTGCGATCATAGCCCGATGCCGAGAGACCGCCGGCGAAGGCCATCGCCGCCTCTCCAAAACCGATGAAACTGGGATCTTGCGTCGCCATGCAGCGGTGGTGGCAAAGCCGCGCCCGCCCCGCCAATCACAATTGCACGCTGCTATCGGTTTTCCGGAAGTCTCGTTTCGCGGACTGCCGCGCGGAGCAGCTGGAGGAAATGCTCCTGCTCGGGCGTCGGGCGCCAATTCTGCCGCACCGTGAGACCGATCGTCCGCACCGCCTGCGCAATCGGATCGCCGATCTGACGCAACACGCCGGTCGCGAGCTCGGGCGCGACCTGGTCGGGCGACAGCAAGGTCAGGAAATCGCTGTCGCGCAGCACGCCGCGGATCACCATCACCGATCCGCATTCGATCGGCGCTTCGGGCACATCGTTATTGGCGAAAAGTCCCTGCCACAGCGTGCGCAAGGGCGATCCATGCGGCGCCACGATCCACGGATAGCGCAGCAGGTCGGCGGGTTCGGGCGTACGGCCGACGAGCGGATGGTCGACCCGCCCGACGATCACCAGCCGATCCTCGAACAACGGCGTCTGCTCGAGCCCGGCGGGCGCGATCTCGCGCAGCGCGCCCATCATCACGTCGATCTCGCCATCGAGCAGCGGCTCGACCAGTTCGCGCCACGATCCTTCACGCACGTCGACCGTGACGCGCGCCTCGCTCCGCGCGAAGGCCGCGATCGCGTGCGGCAGGACGAGCGCGCGGCACAGCGGCATCGCGCCGATCGCGATCCGCTCCGCAGCACCCTCGGGCAGCGCCTCGACCAGCCCGGCAGCAAGCTCGAGCACCGCCAGCCGCGCCCCACGCGCGAGCCGCCGCCCGGCATGCGTCAACGCCACGCCGCGCCCGCGCCGCTCGACCAAAGGCACGCCATACAGACTTTCGAGATCGCGAACCGCGCGGTGGACTGCTGGCTGCGACTGCCCCTGCTGGAGCGCCGCCGCGGCGAAACTCCCGGCATTCGCCAGCGCGAGATACGCGCGCAACTGCGTCGCGGTGATCAGCCGTTCGGGCCGCGCAAACCCCCGCGCCCCGCTGCGCGCGCTCGCCCGCGACGCTTCGGCGAGACGCGCATAGGCGGCGCGGATCCGCACCACCAGCGCGGCACCGGGCGTGGTCGCGCTCACCCCGTCGGCGCGGCGATCGAGCAAGGCGACGCCGAGCTGCCGCTCGACCTTGGCGATCCCCTGCGTCAGCGCCGGCTGCGACAGATTCTCGGCTTCGGCGGCGAGGCTGATGCTGCCCAGCTCGGTCGCCGTCGCCAACGCATGGAGGTGGCGGAGATTGAGGTCGAGCGGATCGTGCGCCATAGCCTCCCATAGTATAATCTTATGGCCGTGCACGAGATTTGATTTGGGGGTTTCGGCTGCGCCGGGCACTCCGACGCCGCAAGGAGAGTGAGCATGGCCGGACGCGTGGTACGCGAGATTTCGCGAGTGGAGCAGAGCGTGATCGATGGTCTCGCCCATGCCGGCGTGGCGACGGTGCACGAGGCACAAGGGCGCATCGGCCTCCTCGCGCACTACATGCGGCCGATCTATTCGGGCGCGCGGATCGCCGGGTCGGCGGTCACCATTTCGTCGCCGCCTGGCGACAATTGGATGCTCCACGTCGCGATCGAGCAGCTGAAGGAAGGCGATATCCTCGTCCTCGCGCCGACCTCGCCGTGCGTTGATGGCTATTTCGGCGACCTGCTGGCGACCAGCGCGATGGCGCGCGGGTGTCGTGGGCTGGTGATCGACGCGGGCGTGCGCGACGTGCGCGACCTCAAGGACATGGGCTTCCCGGTCTGGTCGAAGGCGGTGTTCGCGCAAGGCACGATCAAGGCGACCTTGGGCTCGGTCAACGTGCCGATCGTCTGCGCGGGCGCGGCGATCGAGGCGGGCGACGTGATCGTTGCCGATGACGACGGCGTCTGCGTCGTCAAGCGCGCCGATGCGCCAGCCGTGCTCGAAGCGGCGCGCAAGCGCGAGGCGAACGAGGAATCGAAGCGCCAGCGGCTCGCGGCGGGCGAACTCGGGCTCGACATCTACGATATGCGCGGCAAGCTCGAAGCGCTGGGGCTGCGCTATGAGTGACCCCGCGATTCCGGGCGTGCGCTGCATGTGGATGCGCGGCGGCACGTCGAAGGGCGCATTCTTCCTCGCCGACGACCTCCCCGCCGACACCGCCGAGCGCGACGCCTTCCTGCTCCGCGTGATGGGCTCGCCCGACGCGCGCCAGATCGACGGCATGGGCGGTGCCGATCCGCTGACCTCGAAGGTCGCAATCGTCTCGAAATCCGCGCGCGAGGGCGTCGACGTCGATTATCTGTTCCTTCAGGTGTTCGTCGACCAGCCGCTCGTCAGCGACAGCCAGAACTGCGGCAACATGCTCGCCGGGGTCGGCCCCTTCGCGGTCGAGCGCGGGCTGGTGACGCCGAGCGGCGATGAAACCCGCGTCGCGATCTTCATGGAGAATACGGAACAGGTCGCCGTCGCCACGCTGCAGACGCCGGGCGGCCAAGTCCGCTACGACGGCGATGCCACGATCAGCGGGGTGCCGGGCACCGCCGCGCCGATCCCGCTCGCCTTCCGCGACACCGCCGGATCGTCGTGCGGCGCTTTGCTGCCCACCGGCAACGGCGTCGACACGATCGACGGCGTGAAGGTCACGATGATCGACAACGGCATGCCGTGCGTCGTGTTCGCTGCCGCCGATGTCGGCGTCACCGGGTACGAAGACCGCGAGACACTCGATGCGAACGACGCGATGAAGGCGAAGATCGAGGCGATCCGCTTGAAGGCCGGGCCGCTGATGAAGCTCGGCGACGTCACCGAAAAGTCGGTCCCCAAGATGATGCTCGTCGCAGCCCCCAAGGATGACGGCGCGATCGCGGTACGCTCGCTGATCCCGCACCGCGTCCACGCCTCGATCGGCGTGCTCGGCGCGGTCAGCGTCGCGACCGCGTGCCTGATCGAGGGCTCGCCCGCCGCAGCCCTCGCCCACGTCCCCGACGGCAACACCAAGACGCTCGGCGTCGAGCATCCGAGCGGCGTCACCGAATGCGTCGTGACGATCGACGCTGCCGGCCAGCCGGTCGAGGCGGGCATGCTGCGCACCGCGCGCAAATTGATGGACGGAGAGGTTTTCACATGAGCCGCACCAAGACCTGGGTCGACCAGCCAAGCACCCCCGGCTACGTCCCGCCCCCCGGCGCGATCGACGCGCACGTCCATGTCTTCGGGCCCGAGGCCGACTTTCCATTCAGCCCCAAGGCGAAATATCACCCCGAGGACGCCACACCCGAAATGCTGTTCGCGCTCCGCGACCAGCTCGGCTTTTCGCGCAACGTGATCGTCCAGGCGAGCTGCCACGGTACCGACAATGCCGCGACGCTGAACGCGATTGCCAAGTCGGGCGGCGCGGCGCGCGGCGTCGCGGTGGTCAGCCCCGACATCGACGATGCCGAACTGCAGAAGCTGCACGACGGCGGCATTCGCGGCGTCCGCTTCAACTTCCTCAAGCGGCTGGTCGACGATGCGCCCAAGGACAAGTTCCTCGACATCGCGCGGCGCATCGCCCCGCTCGGCTGGCACGTCGTCGTCTATTTCGAGGCCGACATCCTCGAGGAACTCGAACCCTTCCTCGCCGCGATCCCGACGACGATCGTGGTCGATCACCTCGGCCGCCCGACATCGCGCAAGGCCCCGGCGGCGCCGACATCACCCGCTTCGTCCAGCTGCTCGACGATCACCCCAACATCTGGACCAAGGTGTCGGGCGCCGAGCGGCTGTCGCCGCAGGGCCCGCCGTTCGACGATTTCGTCGCGGTGATCCGCCCGGTGGTCGAGCGCTTCCCCGATCGCGTGCTGTGGGGCACCGATTGGCCGCACCCCAATATGGAGCATCGCATCCCCGACGACGGCACGCTGGTCGACGTCATCCCGCGGATCGCTCCGACTGCCGTCTTGCAGCGAAAGCTGCTGGTCGACAATCCGATGCGGCTATATTGGCCCGAGCACCTGGGCTGACCCGCCCGCTTCATTCGGAGCTGCCATGACCTTGCCGACCCGCTCGATCGGCCCGTTCACCGTCTCGGCGATCGGGCTTGGCTGCATGAATCTCAACCATGCTTACGGCGTGCCACCAAGTGCGGAGGATGGCGCGCGGTTGCTCAACGCAGCGCTCGATCTCGGCTATACGCTGCTCGATACCGCCGCGCTTTACGGCGCCGGCGAGAATGAGCGGTTGATCGGCCGCGCGGTGATGCACCGACGCAGCGAGTTCACGCTGTCGTCGAAATGCGTGCTCGACATGATCGACGGCAAGCGCGGCCTCGACGGATCGCCCGAAGCAATCGCCCGCACGCTCGACGGCGCGCTCGAACGGCTCGGCACCGACCATATCGATCTCTATTACATGCACCGGCTCGACCGCCGCGTGCCGATCGAGGAGTCGATTGGCGCGCTCGTCCGCGCCAAGGAAGCGGGCAAGATCGGCGCGATCGGCCTGTCCGAAATGTCCGCCGCGACGATCCGCCGTGCGCACGCCGTTCACCCGATCGCGGCGGTGCAATCCGAATATTCACCCGCGGTGCGCAATCCCGAAGTCGCCGTGCTCGATGCCTGCGCCGAACTCGGCATCACGCTCGTCGCTTTCTCGCCAGTGGCGCGCGGGTTGCTCGCCGGCGCGGTTCACGACGACAGCTATGCCGAGGGTGACATCCGCCGCCCGATGCCGCGCTTCGTCGAACCGTTGCTGTCGCAGAACCTCGGCGTCGTCGCGACATTCGACGCTCTGGCGGCGGAGGCGGGGCTCACCCCGGCGCAGCTGGCGCTCGGCTGGGTCCTTGCCCAGCGACCATTCATCGTGCCGATCCCGGGCACGACCAATCCGACGCACCTTGCCGACAACCTCGCCGCCGCATCGCGACCGCTCGCCGCAGAGCTGATCGCTGCGGTCGACACGCTCCTGCCTCCCGGCGCGCTCAAGGGCGCGCGCTATCCAGCGGCGATGCAGGCACAGATCGACACCGAACTGCTGCCCGACGAAGAGCTTGCCGCGCCGGCGGCCTGACCGCCGACGCCGTGCCGACATCGCCTAAAACGTCTTGGTCAGCGAGAAACGGGCGGAACGCGGTTCGAGCGGATGCTGCTGGAAGTCGGCGACCCCCTCGCTCGGCTCGCCCGGCAGGCGGCTGGTGTAATAATAATCGGCGGCTTCATCGCGGCTGTTGAACAGGTTGAAGATGCCCACGCCGATCTGCCAGCCGTGCGGCAGGGCATAGCCGATGTTGAGGTTCCACTCGCTATAGCCCTGGTCGATCGGATAGGCCTCGCCGTCGCTCAGATGATGCGTCCCGAGCCGACGCCATATGAGGCTGCCCGACCAGCCGCCGAGCTTGTCGACCAGAATGCCCGCCGAATAGATGAAGTTGGGCGCGTCGGCGATGTACGGCGCGGTGAGCCCATAAGCGGCGAGATCGGCGGTGCGATAGCGCGGCTTGGCAAAGGCGAGGTCGGCATTGAGTTCGAGCCAGCGGAACGGGTGGTATTGGCCAGAAACCTCCAGCCCCTTGCGTCGGCTCGGCGCCCCCGCTTCGTCCTGCCCGGTATCGGCATTGTAGCGCAGTTCCGAATCAAAATCCTGCTGGAACACCGCGAGCTGAAGCGACAGCCGCGGGATGATGTTCGAGCGAATCCCGATCTCGAAGCCCGTCGTCTGCGCGAGCAACGGTGTCGTCCCGCTTGCCAGCGGCGTGCCGACCGCGGGCACAGTGCCGTACACACCGCGCACATCGTTCGAATGGAATCCCCGGCCGTAGCTCGCATAGAGTTCGGTCTTGGCAAACGGCCCGATCGCCACGCTCGCCTTGGGCTGTGCCAGCCATTGGTGGCCACTCCCGCGCGTGCCGGTGACGAAGCTCACGTCGCTCGCGCGATAATATTCCTCGCGCAGGCCGACGATGGTGCGCAGCCACGGCGTCCAGTGCAGCGTGTTCTGCACGTACGGCGCGATGTCGAGCATGTGGACGCGGTCGGCGGTGCAATAGCCGTTGACCGCGGCATAGGTCAGGATCGGCGCATCGTCCTGCTGCAGGTTGCAATAGTCGAGCGTCGTAGTGCGGCCGCGCGTATGCTTGCGATCGACGAACGCGGTGTCGTAGCGCGCCTGAAGCCCGACCACCGTTTCACTCTGCAGCGTGCCGAAGCGGTTCTGGAAGGTATAGGCCGCGGTCCCGCCGAAGGTGTTGCGATCCTCGCTCTGCGACGCCTGATCGCCATTCACGGGATCATAGAGATAGTGGGTGAAGTTGTTCCACAGCGTCATCGTGCTGTGGATCGCATAGAGGCTGACCGCGAGCTGCCCGGCACCGACTGGTTTGTCGAGGTGCGCCGACAGGCTGTAGCGCAACGACTCGCTGTGGTCGGAGGGGTCGAGCGTGCCGAAGCGATCGATCAGCCCCGCCTCGATCGCGCGCAGCGGCTGATCGGTGATGAGGCCACCCCCGCTCTGGTAGAACATTCCCGTCACACTCAGGCCGTCGGTTGCATTGCCCTGACTGTAGCGCAGCGTCGCGTTCGCCTTCTTGAAGTCCTGCGCGGGCTGCCATGGGCCATCGTAATGCGCGAGGTCGATCGCGGCGAGCAACCGGCGGTCTTCGCCGAGGCGCACCGTGCCGCCGCCGAACAGCTCCTGATACCCATCGGTGCCAACGGTCACCCGCGCCTGGTTCGGGATCTCGTTGGCGATGCGCGTGTGCGCCGAGGCGACCGAGCCGAAATCGCCGATCCCGGCATAATAGGGCCCCTTGGTATAATCGATCGCGCTGACGATCTGCGGGATCAGGAAATTAAGGTCGGAATAGCCCTGCCCGTGCGTGTTGCTCGGCCGGTTGACGGGCATGTCGTCGACGAAGCTCGCGAAATCGGTGCCGTGGTCGAGATTATAGCCGCGGATCAGATATTGCTGCGCCTTGCCCTCGCCCGAATGGATCGTGACCACCAACCCGGGAATGCTCTCGAACAGCTGTCCCGGACGGTATATCGGGCGCAGCGCGACTTCCTTCGCGGTGATCGTCCCCTGGCTGGCGGTCGCCGCGCGGCCGAGCAGATCGAGCCGCGAGGCGGTGACGATGATATCGGTGTTCTGCGGAGGCGGCGTGGCGCGATCGGGCGGCTCCACGGCCGATGGTCCGCCCGCAGCAGCCGTCGCAGGATCGACGATCGACGGCGATGCGGCGCGATCCCCGGCCCCCGCCGCCGATTGGGCGAATGCGGAACACGGGTCCATCAGGTACAATCCGGCTACCGATGCCAGCAGCAATGCGCGTCCTATCAAGTCCATCCCTCTCGGCGTCTTTGTTCTCGAGCAAGAGGCTAGCGCGGTGGCGGCGATCGCCAAGTTATCAACGGTCTAAGGTACGTTACCGAACCGTACGCGTCCGTTACCGTGGCTCCAATACCGCTCGCGTAACGATGTCAATGACGGCGCCGACGTCCGTTCAACCCGCGCGGACGCAACGCTCGCGACCGCCCAGCGTGCAGGACGATACAACTGACCGCATAGTGCAAATATGACTATCCATTCATCGGCGGCGCGGTATATTCGCGGACGTCCACCACGATCGTGCCGTGCGTGCAGAAACGGCAGAACCCAGGGAGAGCATATGGTCGCGATAGCCGCCGACGACGATCGGCAATACAGCAGCGTGCAGATCGGCGATCACGCCCGCTACACGCGGGTGGCGATGTGGCTCCATTGGGCGATCGCCGCTTTCATCCTCTATAACCTTATCAGCGGCCTGCTCATCTGGGACGTGGCGAAGGATTTCTTCAAGGCGCACCGCGCGTTTTACGGTTTCGGCATCACGACGCACCTGTCGGCGGGCATGACCGTGCTCGCGCTGAGTGTCGTGCGGATCGTCTGGCGCCTGACGCACGAGCCGCCGGCCTATTCGGCGGGCATGAAGCCGGTGGAGCGCCATGCCTCGCATGTCGTCCATTTCCTGCTCTACACCGCGATGGTCGTGATGCCGCTCCTGGGATGGGCGATCCTGTCCGCGCATCCGCCTGCCGGCTCGCCGGGCTCAAAGGTCGCCAAGCTGCCGATGGCGGCGTCACCGATGGCGCGTCCCGCGGGCGGCGCAGCGCCAGCAGGCCCGGGTGGCCCCGGCGGACCGCCGGCGCGTATGGGGCCTCCCGGTATCTGGTGGATCGTGCCGCTGCCGATGATCACGCCGATCACCAATATCGGGTTCGAGCCGGGCGGCGTCAAACCGCAGCACGAACTGCATGAGCAGTTTACCGAATGGCACAAGATCGGGGGGTATCTGATGATCGTGCTGCTGCTGGCGCATATCGCCGGCGCGCTCAAACATCAGATCATCGACAAGGAGCCCCAGTTCCAGCGCATGGGGGCCGGCCGGCGCCGACCGCTGGTCTGAGAGCTAGCGAGCAACCGCGAAGGCCGTCGGCACCGCGCCGGCGGCCTTTCGCTTGCGGGGCGGCTCACTCGCCGGAGCGGTCGGGTTGCCAGATCTTGTCGGCATGGATCGGGCGGACCAGCACCAGCGAACTGCCGAGGTTGAGATTGCCGAGCGTGCGCACCTCGAACAGCGCCTCGAACGCGCCGCCGCCGCTGCGGGCATCGATCGTATCGAGTTGCTGCTTGTCGACCGAGACTTCGGCCATCTGCGCCACCGCGGCATCGCGCGTTCCCGCGACGATGATGATCCGATTGCCAGCCGGACCGGGCAAACTGGCGAGATAGCCATAGTCGCGCTGCGGCACCTTGCCGTCCGCCACCAGCCCCCAATCCGACTTGAAATGACGACCGCTGGCCTTGTCGATCAGCTCGTCATAGTTCGCGCCGATCTTGAAGCCAGAGGCGCGGAACAGCGGCGCCTGCAGCGGGCCCAAGCCGCTGAGAAAGCCGACATAGACGACATTGACGGTCTTGAAGAGATCGGCTTCGAGCGTCGATATGGTCGCGATCCGCGGGCGGATCCCGCTCGACGCCGCCGCCGCATCGACGATCGGCAACAGGCTGCCCAAAGCGGGACCGCTGGCGGTCGGCAGATAATGCAGGTTGAGATCGATGTAGCGCCCCATCTCCTCCGGGTGACTCATCAGATGCGCGTCGAGCTCCTCACGCGAATTGATCGAGAAATCGCGCACCAGCTGCGACACCGTGATGCCGTCACCGGCGTCGCCGAAGATATAATAGTCACCCAGCGCGATCGCGGTCGGCCGCTTGTTCTGCGCCAGCGGCTGCCACAATTTGTTGAGCACCGGGCGGACTTCGGAGGGAAGCCGGTCGATGAAATAGACCTAGGTCGCGGCATTGACCGCCAGCAGCGCAACCACCGCCACGCCGATCCACGCGCGGCGCTTCGTCCGTCTCGGCTCGGGCGCGGCGATCACAGGCTGATCCGGCACCGCGGCCGGTTCCGGCACGGCGATCCCCGGCTCGGCGAGCACCAGATGATATTCGCCGAGCGGGATCGATATCCGATTGGCGGCCAGCGGCGCGGCGCGATAATGCTCCTCCAGCTTGCGCCGCAGCCGGTGGATGTAGACCCGCACCGAGGCATCGAGCATCATGTCGAAATCGGTCGTCTTGTTGAAGACTTCCTGCGCGATCTCGATTTCCTTGGGGATGCGGCCGGCCAGCGAACGCTCGAGCAGGAAATCGAACAGCCGGATCAACGGCTCCGAGCGGCCGAGGCTGCCGCTGTCGCGGATCGACGCGGCTTCGGCGGCCAGGCGCTCGCGATATTCGGTCGGGTCGGGTTTCATGAAATCTTGCAGTCAATCAACCAAGGGAAGGATCGCGCGCACACCACCATAGTTCCTCGCCGTTCGATCCTACGCGGCGTAACGCCAGCCGCAACATGTACGTTACCGTTCGCTGCTGGACCCGCAAAATGCGATCGGTCAAGCGAACAGCCATGATCGGCCACCGAAATTTCATCGCCGGCGTCATAGCGCGACCGCGGACCTGGGGGCTGATCGTCTTCCTGTGCGCAACGGCCTTGCTGGCAACGCTGATCGTGCGGGCGCAAAGCACGGCAAGCGTCGTTCGCGCCGACCCCGATGCGATCCTTGCCGACCCCCAGCTCCGCAGCGCCGCGCTCGCCGCTGGCAAGCCCGTCTACGTCCAATATTGCGCCGCGTGTCACGGCGCGACCGGCAAGGGCGACACGACGCTCGGCGCGCCCGACCTGACCGACGACGACCATCTCTACGGCACCGGGACGGTCGCGCAGATCGAGGATATCGCGCGCTACGGGATCCGCGCGGGCAACAAGCATGGCTGGAACCTCGCGGTGATGCCGGCCTATGCGCAAAAGATCCCCGACGCGGCCGAGCCGTTGCCGCCGCAGACCCCGGCGCAGATCGAGGGTCTGACCCAGTTCCTGCTCAACTTCACCGGGCGCGCGACCGATCAGGCGGCGGTGGCACGCGGGCGCGACGCCTACACCACAGCCGGCTGCTGGGACTGCCATGGCCGCGACCTGGCCGGCGACATCGCGATCGGCGCCCCCGCGCTGACCGACACCGTATGGATCTACGGCGGCAGCCCCGAGGCCATTCGCCGCACGCTGACGCGCGGTCGCGCCGGGGTCAGCCCGGCCTTCGCCCACACGCTCAGCGCGGCGCAATTGCGCAGTGTCGCGGTCTACGTCGCCGCGCTGGCGCCCCATCGACAGGACAGGAAATGATCGAGCAAGCCTCGCCCCCGCCGGCGTTCGACGGGCCGCTCCGCGACATACGCCAGCCGGTAAGCCGCCGCTCGATCCTGCTCGCCGCGACCGGTGCGCTGATCGGGCTGGCGCTCGCCGGCTTCGGGCTCTTCACCGCGCAGGGGACGCGCACCGCGTCGGTCCCGGCCGAGGATGCCGCGCTGGTCAACAATGTGCCGGTGCTGCGCGCCGACCTGATCGCGCAGGCGACCGCGCTCTACACCCTGCCCTACGGGCAGATCACGCAGGCGCAGAAGCAGAAGGTGCTCGACGGCATGATCCGCGAGGAGCTGTACGTTCAGCGCGGCGTCGAGATGGGGCTGCCCAATGACGACATCGATGTCCGCCAGGCGCTCGTCCAGGCGACCGAAGGACAGATCGCGCAGGACGCGATGACCGCCAAGCCGTCGGAGGCGGAACTCGCCGCGTGGTACGCCGCGCATCGCGGGCACTATGCGAGCGAAGGCATGATGACGCTCCACGAATGGCTGCTACCGCGCGGCGCCGATGGCGCGAAGGTCGTGGCGGCGTTGCGGAGCGGTGCGGCGCCCACAACACTCGGCCTCAAGACGACGGGTCGCGTCGATGACGGCGAGGAGTTCTACTTCGCCGCCGAGGAACATCTCGGAAAACAGATCTTCGCGGTCGCGCGGCGGCTCGCCGATGCGGCAGTGTCCGATCCGATCGCCGCGCCCGATGGGCTGCATATCGTGCAGATGGTCAAGAACACGCAGCCGATCGCCACGCCGTACGCCGATGCGCGCGATCAGGTGCTGCGCGACTTCCTCGCCGACAAGGTCACGCGGTTGCAGGAGGGCAACAAGCGATTCCTCAAGAAACGCGCCGACATCAAGATCGCCACGGACCTGCGATGATGGCGCGCAGGATCGGCCGGTTCCTGGCGCTGGCGGCGGCGTTCCTGGCGTTCGCGACCGCGGCGGATGCGCATACGCGCTCCGAGTCGCATACGACCTGGCTGGTCGATGGCAGTTCGGTCCACCTCACCTTTTCGATCTCCGACCTCGAGGCGCGCCGCCTGACGCCCGACCGCCGGCCGCCCAACAATCCGCAACTGATCGCCTATCTGGTGCCGAGGCTCGGCGCGTCCGCCGACGGCAAGGTGTGCAAGCTCGCGGGCAAGCCTCGCCCGGTCGCCGCGGTCACCGGCTATCGCCGCGTCGAGTTCCTGTTCGACTGCCCCTCGACCGAGGGGATCGTGCTGCGCGACTCCGCTTTCTTCGAACTGGTGCCGACGCATGTGAATTTGGCGCAGATCCAGACGGTCAAGGGCGACTTCGCCGAAGAAGTCCTCACCGCCGACGCCCAGACGATCGACATGAGCAAGGCAAAGGGCGGCGAGATCGAGGGGGCTGGCCTGCTCACCTTCGTCAAGATGGGCATCATGCACATCTTCACCGGCATCGATCATATGAGCTTCCTGCTCGGGCTGGTGCTGATCTCGCGCCGCTTCAAGGACCTGATCTTCGTCATCACCGGGTTCACCATCGGCCACAGCCTCACGCTCGCGCTCGCCGTGACGGGGGTGATCCGCCCGCATGCCGAATTCATCGATGCGTTGGTCGCACTCACGATCGCGCTGATCGGCGTGGAGAATCTGGCGGTGCAGGTGCAGCGGCCCAAGCTGTTCGCGCTGTGGACCGCAGGCGTGCTGTTCGCGATGGCGGGGCTCAAGCTGGTCGGGATCGGGCTGTTGCCGTTCACGCTGCTGCTCGGCGCCGGGCTGTTCGCGTCGAACTATCTGATGGTCGCGGGCTATGTCCGCGACGCCGGGCGGCTGCGGCTCGTCATCACGCTGATCTTCGGGCTGATCCATGGCTTCGGCTTCGCGGCCGATCTGCTCAACGAAGCGATCCCGCCGGCCAAGCTCGCCGAACTGCTCGTCGGCTTCAATCTCGGGGTCGAGGCAGAGCAGCTGACCGTGGTGACGGTGTTGGTGGGAATCGTCACCGTGCTGCGCCGCCTCAAGCTCGCGCTGCCGCGGCCGATCGTGGTCGATGTCGGCGCGTCGGGGCTGATCCTGATCGGCATGTACTGGTTCATCAGCCGCAGCTTTGGATGACGCGCACGAAAAAGCCGCCCGCGCTTTACGGCGCGGGCGGCTTCTAGTGTCAGCGATGGCGGCTCGCCGATCAGGCCGGCTCGACCACACGATGCGAGTTCATCGCGACCCCGATGCCGGGCCCGGTGAACTGCACCATTTCCGCATCGACATATTCGAGCAAGTCGAGATCGGCGATGCCATTCACGATCTTGAACGACAGCGGCAGCTGTTCGAACGTGGCAGGGTGCCAGTTGAGCGCGCCCTTCCCCGTCCAGCGGCGGAATTCGAAATCGTCGAAATTGATGTTCACGAGCGCACCGCCGCTGCCAGCCGGCGCAGCCGAGGTGGTGACATGGGCAATGTCGGCGCCTTCGCGCCCGCCTGGGCTCGTGCGCGGGAAGTACTTATAATACATCTGCGCACCGCCATCCGATCCGGGCAGCTGCTTCTTGGGGTTCTGCTCCTCGACAAGATCCGACAAGGTGATGTCGAAGAAGGTGTGGTCGTACCACCCCGCATCGCAGCTCGCGCGACCCGCCGCTTCATCCCAGGCGATGTCGCTGAAGTTCGCGAACATCTTGGGGAAGCCGAGCTCTTCGCGACCGGTCATGATCGCGTCGGGCAGGCCCTCCCAGATGATCGGGCACAAGGCGCCGTCGAGCTGCTCGGTCTTGCCCTGATAGCTGACCGGGAAATCGACCGAGAGGATGCCGTAGCCGCGGCGGGCGAGCCAATAGAGATCCTTGAACCACGCGCAGCTGACCGACACGATCGGATCGCCGCGCAGGCTGAAACCGGCGGGGAGCAGCTTCTCGAGCTTCGCCGGATCGGTGCGATAGCTGAGCTTCATCCATTGCGCCGTCATCCGGCCGGCTTCCTCGGCGGTCCACATCCGGATGTCGGGATGCTGGCGCGGGCCGGGGGCAGGACCGAACATGATCGGCATACGATAACGCGAACCAGGGTTAGGGATGAAAGGCATCGTTTTACTCCAGTGGAAACACGGTTGGTTAGGTCGAGTGGTCAGGGCGGGCGGTGCCCGAAGCACCGCCCGCAGGGTCAGGTCAGCGCTTGGTCACGCTGCACACCCGATCGTTCTTTCTCGCGCCACAGCGCCTGCAGCTCGGCGGGATCGCCCGTCCCGAAGATGTGGCGATCGGGTCGGATGAGCACGGCCTCGGTCCCGGCCGCCTCGAACCATTGCTCGAGCGGCTCGCTGAAATCGGCCAGCTGAGGCGATGCCAGATCGAGCGTGCGAACCTGCGATGGGGCGTCGTCGCCGGACGAGCGCCGGATCAGCACGGCATCCAGTTCGAACAGCGTATCGAGGTGCGTGCCATCGGCCGCGACCGGCTGCGGGAACAGCGCCCCCGCAAACGGCGAATCGGTCAGATGCCCGCCGACGAGGTCGGGATAGGCGACCGACACGTCCTGCGCGCCCGACGCCTTGCGCGCGAGCATGTCGCGATCGCGCGCCGCGGCGCCATGTTCGTCGAGCATGCAGACGATCTGCCCCATCGCGACCGCGGTCGCGATGATCGCGCGAACGTGTGGCTCGCGTTCCTGCTGATAGCTGTCGAGGATCGTCTCCGCCGCCTCGCCGCGCACGATCGCGGCGATCTTCCACGCGAGATTGGCGGCGTCGCGGATGCCCGAACACATGCCCTGACCCGCAAACGGCGGCATCTGGTGCGCCGCATCGCCGGCGAGCAGCACGCGGCCCTGCCGCCACTCCTCGGCGACGAGGGCATGGAACCGGTAGACCGCCTTGCGTTCGATCTGCACGCGGTCGCCGCATTTCCACGGCGCGAGCAGTTCCTGGATCATCGCGTCGTCCAGCATCTCCTCGGGCGTTTCGCCAGGCTTGAGCATGAACTCCCAGCGGAAGCGCTTGCCGCTCATCGCGAGGTGCGTGACCGGGCGCCGCGGATCGCAGATCTGCTGGCACAGCACCGGCAGGTCGGCGCAATCCTCGATGATCGTGTCGAGCACCAGCCACGGCTCGTCGAACTTATAGTCGTCGAGCTTGATGCCAAGCGCTTCGCGAACCGGGCTCCACGAGCCATCGCAGCCGATCACGTAGCGCGCGCGAATTTGCCGTGCCCCGGCCTCGTCGCGGACATTGACCGTGACCCCGGCCGAATCCTGCACGAGCCCCTCGAACGCTACGCCGAGATCGAGTCGCACCCCGAGTTCGCCCAGCCGATCGCGCAGCACTTGTTCGACGCCGGGCTGGTGGAGCGCATAGGTTTCCGCCCAGCCGAAGCGACCCACCGGCAGGACCGGAAAATCGAGCAGCACTTCGCCGCCGGCGGTGAGAAACTGGTAGCGCTCGGGCACGCGACACAAGGGCGCGATCCGCTCGGCGACGCCGATCATCTGGAAAATCCGCATGATCTCATGATCGAACACTGCCGCGCGCGGCAACGGGAAGAGCGTCGGCGAGCGATCGATCGCGATCACCGAGAGCCCATGCACATGCGCGAGCGCGGCAAGCGCGTCACCAACCGGCCCCAGCCCAACGACCAGCACGTCACAGTCGAACCCGTCGCTCATGCGCCAACGCCCATCAAAGGCCGCGTCGATCTGGCACCGACACGCGCTTTGCGCTCACGCCGTGGGCGCGAGCCAATCGTCCTGTCCTGCATTATCCTCTCCACTGATAAACTTGTACTAGACAGTCATGTTTAGACGACTTAGTCAACTAAAATGCAGATGCAAGGCGGAATTGAATCGCGCTGCGAACCGGTCGAGCGACCTGGATCGGCGCGGCGCTTTTCGGCGCTGCCAGGCAGCTGCGACAAGCAAACGTTGGAGAGAGATGATGACCGCGACGCAGCCCGAGCTGACCCTGTTTCACACGCCAGGCGCCTGCTCACGCGTAACGCTGAACGCGTTGGAAGAGCTGGGGCTCGCGTTCGACGATCGCCCGGTCGACATCTTCAAGGGCGCGCAGTTCAGCCCCGATTATCGCGCGGTCAATCCCAAGGCGAAGGTGCCGGCGCTGGTGATTGGGGGCGAGTTGCTCACCGAGACCCCGGCGATCATCCTCTGGCTGAGCGAACGGGTTCCGGACGAAACCCTGCTCCCTGGTCCGACCCCGCTCGCACGCGCCCAGGCGTTTGCCGATCTGGTCTGGTGCTCCAACACGTTGCACCCGCTCGCGCGCACGATCCGCATGCCGAACCGCGCGACAACCGGCGATCCCGCGCCGGTTCGCGAGTCTGCGATCGCCGCGATGACCCCGCTGCTCGCCTCGATCGACGCCCGGCTCGCGCAGCAACCGTGGTGGTTCGGCGATCGCTGGTCGATCGTCGATGTCTATCTGTCGTGGGTGCTCGGCATGTGCGAGGGCGGCGTCGATACGGGCCAATTCCCGGCGCTTGTCGCGCATCGTAACGCGGTGCGGGCGCGCCCGAGCTTCGAGCGCGCGCTCGAACGCGAGACGCGCGCGCTTGCCGCCGCCGGGATCGAATTGCCAGGCGGGGGCCGCTTGTAACGCGGAGGAACGCTGTGCAGGGCGGAGTCATCCGCCCTGCACACTGTCGATGCGCCTATTCGAG
The DNA here is from genome assembly GCF_054059235.1 of Sphingomonas sp. UYP23. Lineage (NCBI taxonomy): Bacteria > Pseudomonadati > Pseudomonadota > Alphaproteobacteria > Sphingomonadales > Sphingomonadaceae > Sphingomonas > Sphingomonas sp. UYP23. Next base: position 3,756,648 of record NZ_JBSSBX010000001.1, on the reverse strand, counting down.
CGTCGCGCGCGCTGCGGCCTTTGCCGCGATCCCCGCGCTCTCGCTATTGACCCCGAGGGCTTTGAGCACACCGGCCATCAGCGGGATCATCTTGGCGATAAGCCGTTTCACCGACTTTTTCCGGTCGATCGAATCCTGCAGCATGACCAGCGTTGCACCGACCACGAGCAGCGTTGCGGAGTCGGCGGGGATCCCCTTGAAGTGCCCCGTCTCCATCCCCTCGATCACGATCTCGCGCGCTTTCACGTTGAGCGGCGCCTTGTCTTCGAGCAGCTCGGGCGACAGCTTGAGCAGCGCGGACACGCTCTCCGGGTGATCCATCGCAAACCGCAGGATCACGAACGAGCCGCGCACGAGCCGCTCGGGCGGGGCGATCCCGTCGTCGATCGCTGCATCGAGCAGTTCGGCGACATGGCTGCGCACCATCCGGAACAGTTCGTCGGCCAGAGCCTCCTTGCTGTCGAAATGATTGTAGAGGCTGCCCTTGGCGACCTCGGCCTCCTTGGCGATGTCGTCGATGCTCACGCCGTCGATCGACCGCTCGGCGAACAATCGCTGCGCCGCCTCAAGCAACGCGAGGCGGGTTCGAGTAGCGCGGCGGTCGGACTTTTCGCCAGGATTACGCGCCGTTTCGAGCTGGCCCAACAGCGACTGCGGGGGTTTCGAGCTTTCCGTCAGTCGAGGTCGAACCGCCATTCCAAATCCAATCTCATCTTGGCGGCACGCGCGCCATGACCGTTCCGACCATCCATCGCCAAAGTGACCGAACCGTTCAACTGATTTTGCACACTTCTGGAGACCGGCTCAAACGAGAGGATAGGCATAGCCGATCCATCGGCCGAGGAAGATGATGAGAATCCACAGCGATAGCGACGTCAGTCCAGAGACCCGAACCATCACCGGGGTGGGCAGACGATCATCCCAATCGACGATCTTGCGATACGCAGTGACGTGGAAGATCGCCATGTTGATACCGGCGATCAGGATCGTCAGCAGCTTGAAGCGGAACGGCATGCTTTCATAATAGCCGGTGGCATTCGACAGGAAGAGCAGACCGCCGGAGATCACCGCGAGCACGAACGCGACCCAGGTAAAGGGCAACATGTCGACGATCAATTGGCGCGCGCCGCGCCGGTGCGCCGCCACCCCCATCAGCCGCAGATCGACGATCGCGATCGTGCCGACGACGACGACGATCATCAGCACATGGATGCTCTCGATCCACGGAAAGAGCGTTCCTCTCTCGCGGATCGCGGTTGCGATCGACGAGTCGTAAAGCGCCTGCATGAGGCCGCCACTGGCGCCTAGAGGTGGCATTCACAGTCTCCCAGATGATCGTATTATTGGTTGTACGCGATCCAGCGACCGCAGAAGATGATCGCGATCCAGATCGCCAGCGACGCCCAGGCGAGCGGCTTGACGAGCTTGGCCGCGCGGGCATGCTCGATGCGATATTCGGGGTGCAGGATCGGGTAGCGGAACAGCAGCGTCAGCGTGAAGCCGGTGAGCACCAGTGCCATCTTGATCCAGAACACCGAATTGGTCAGCACGCGGTTGGGCTCGCCCACCCCAAGCACCAGGCCCGACACCAGCAGCAGCGCCAATCCCGACCACATCCACGGCAAATGCCGCTTTACGACGCCGCGCGGGCTTTCGTCGGTCGCCAGAACGCCAGCCAGCCGAAGGTCCATCACAATTGCCGCGCCGACGACCGCGGCGATAGCGATGATGTGGATGCTCTGCACGGCCGGGATGATCCAGCTGACTTCGCGGATCTCGGTGCTGATCGCGGTGCCATACAGGCTCTGCGAGAATCTTTCGACGGACATGTCGGTAAATCCTTCGATTCGAAGCTGGTTGATTTCCCTGCGGAACAGACGATCCGCAGTCAGTAGCCGCTGCGATTGCGCGAAACCCGTAGCGAACGGTTCGGTCGCGCGCGGGGCCGCGTTACAGCCACGTTACCGCGGCGGCGCCGCGGCCGCGCCCGGCATTTGCGATGGGCCCAGTGCACCGGGCGGGGGCATCATCGGCGGGCCGCCGGGCGCACCGCCCTGCTGCACGTCCCAATGCTCGACCAGGCGCCCGCCGCGCAGCCGGAACATGTTGAAGATGTAGGAGAGCTTGGGCGCGCCCGCCCCCTCGGACGGCATGTCGCGCGCGGTGAGCAGCATCACGCGGTCGCCCTCGGCCATTACCGCGATCGTTCTGGACGGGGGCAGCTTCATCGCCGGCATCGTCTGGAACATCCGAACGAGCCGATCGCGCGGCGTGCCGGGCCCCGGCAGATTGGCAAAGGCCTCGGCGTGCTGGACATAGTCCGGGCTGATATAGCGCTCGGCGATGCCCTTGATCCGCGTGTTCATCGCGCCGGCGGCGCCGGCATCGTCCAACGCGCGGTAGAAATCGAGCACGACCTGCTTGTTGGCCGCCTCGCTCGGCAGGTCATGCGCCAGAGCGGGGGTGGCCACCGCCATCGCGATCAGGGCCAGCGCGGATGTAAGAAGCTGCCGCATGTCGATCAATCCTTCGGCTCGGGGACGAGGCCGGCGTCGCCGCGCACGCTCGGGTCGCCGACCTGCTCCTCGCAATTATATTCGGCGAAGACCGCCTGATGCGGCGCCCAGGCGAACGAGCGGATCATCGACCAGGGTGCGGTGTAATAGGTCGGATCGATCACCGTGGTGACGATCTCGAGAAACGGCACCGCGCCGCCATCGCTCACCTTGCGGATCCGCTGGACCAGCTTGCCGCTGGCCGATAACGGCGTTCCATCGACGTCGAGCCACAGCGCCTGCTTGAAGTCGCTCGTTTCAACGACGAGCGTGCCGCCGTCCCAATGCGCGACCGAGCGGCCCATGTACGGGGAACCTGCGGGCAACGGCGTGCGCGTGCCGTCGAGCGCGATGTGCCAGCGCCCGTGATATTCCTCGAAGATGAATTCGGCATAGTCGCGCGTCTGGATCACCTGGAACGGGAAGTTCAGATCGTGCTGCCACGGCGCACCCGGCGGCCGGCAGATCGCCGAGGCGTTGAGGAAGGGCTTGCCAACCTTGAGCGAATTGACGCGGCGCGACAGGACCTTCGCGCCCTCCATCGTGTACGGCAACAGCGCGCCGTACATGTCCTTCTGGTTGCGGAACTCGAGCGCCTTGTCATGCACCCACGTCCCCTGCAGGTCACGCGGATCGGCCGATGGCATCACCGCGTCCGCGGGCAGCGGAGGGCGTGGCGGGAGGCCGCCCGGGCCCGGCGGCGGCAAGGCCGCGACGATCTTCTGCGCGGGCGTCAGCTCGACCGGCGGCGGTGCCCCGGGCGGCGGACCACCCGACGCGCCGGGCGGAAGCTGCAGCCCCGGTGGCGGCCCCTGCGGCGCGCCCGGGGGCGGACCCGCCTGGCTCGACGCGAGCGTCGGCATGACGGTCAGCGTCACAGCGAGCGCCATCTGCCAGGTCGAGAACGGGATGCGGCGTGTCATTCGGGAGGTGCTCCGAATCTGAGGGGAACCGCTCATTTGGGAAAGGCGGGCTGGTGTGCGGCGACCCGATCGAGGCAGACATCTTCTGCGAAGATGGCGTCGGGCTGGCGCTTGTAGGTGACGACGGCGTCCCACGGCTTGCTGAAATACGCCGGATCCTCGATCGTGATGCGATCCTCGAGCGTATCGGAATCGGTCAAGCGGAACCGCTCGGTGACCTTGAGATCGAAGCCGTGCGGCACGAGATCGTCGATCAGCGTGCGGTCCGACCCGCCCTCCATCACCGAGACGAGCGTGTCGCCCTCCCAATGCCCCTTCGACTTGCCGGTCATCGTCGGGACGAGCCCCTGCCCCATCAGGTCGGGCTGCGGGGGTACGCCGACATTGATCTGCCGGATCGCGCGGTTCCATTCATAGTCGAAGGTCACCACGCCTTGACGGTACCAGATCTTGAACCGCATCGGCGTCAGCGCGAGGCGCGGCACCCCCGGGCTCGAACAGCGCGACAGCGTAATGTCATAGGCGTCGTACGTGCCTGCCGCCTTGAGCTTGCGGTTGGCGTCGTAATCCTTGCGCCCCTCCGCCGTAAACGGGATCGGCCCGGACAGCGGCTTCAGCGTGGCGCTCGGCGTGACGATCTTCCACACGCCTTCCAGATTGGGCGCGGCCGTCTGCGCGAGCCCTGCGCCGCTGCCGCCAAACGCCACGGCGGCCGCGATCGCCCCCAAGGCGAGACGGGTTATCTTGTGCTCGATGCCCATGTCGTGTCCCTCAAATGCCGCCGACGCGGGCGGCCTCGGTGTCCGAGAAGGATTTGCCGCTCGCCAGCGTGACGCTCGCCATCGCGCCGCCCGGCTGGCCGCCGGTATTGGGGTGATAGGTGACCTTGACCTTCTCGCCGCGCTTGAAGTCGCGCGGGGTGAGGCCCTGCTTGGCGAACATCAGCGGGCTGCCGCTGATGATCGACATCTCCTTCGCCTTGCCCTTTTCGAGATAGATCAGGACCATCGACGAGTGCGGCGCACCCCAGCGGAATTCCTTGAGCGTTCCGTCCGTCGCCAGCGTCCGGCTCATGTCATACGCGGCGAACGAGTGATGCGCGATCGCCGGCGCAACCGCGCCGCAGAGCGCCGCGATCGCCGCCAGCCTGGAAAAAGTACACGCTTTCATCACATCACTCCAAACGAACGGCGAGCAGTCAGGATCGCCCGGCCGCCCGCGGATGCGGATCGGCCGAACCGCCCGAGCCTCGGGCGCGCCACATTTCAAAGGGAAAGCTATTGATCCGCGGATCATCGAGTTAGATGAATGAATTCATCGCGGCGGCGGCTACGCGACCGCGCAATAGCCCGCGATCGGCCGCTGCATCACGTCGAACTTGGCCTGCGCCAGGCTTTCCGCAGCCGCGACATCGCCCGCCTGGATCGCCTTGAGGATCCGGCGATTGAGCGCGATCGTCTCGCCGAGATGCGGCGGCACGAGCGGTTCCTTGGAGACGAAGACGTTGGCGATCCCGAGCGAGCGCACGACGATCGCAAGCAGCGGATTACCGCTGAGGTCGAGCAGCAAATTCTCGACCAGCAGGACCTCGAGCGGCCCCACGTTCGACGATGGGGCGATCGGCGTGACCGACGCACGATCGCCGGCCTGCACGCGCCGCGCCGCAAGGACGGGCGCCGCACTGACCAGATTGGCGATCGATTCGCGCAGGTCGACCGCGACCGTCGCGCTTGCCACCAGACAGGGCGCCAGCAGGCGGATCGCCCCGGTGGGCGTCGTCGCGGGAGCAAGTTCGGCGCCCTTGCGGCCCTGTCGGCAGCGGATGATGCCGAAATCCTGCAGGATCCGCCGCGCCTGCCGCACCACGGAATCGGTATAGCCGAGACGCTCGGCGGTTTCCCATTCCGCCTCCTGCGCGCCGCCAAGGCCGCTGAGCTCGTGCGCCATCCGCGCCGCCAGCGCCATCGCCGACTTCCGCCCCGACAAGGAGAAGCTCCGTTCCGCGACGTCGAGCGCGATGGCCGGCGCGCCTTGCGCCACGACCCCTGCCAACGCGTCGAGCCGCTCGAACGCGCGCACCGGATCGGCATCGCGCACCGCAGCGTCGAGCGCCGCATCGCGCGCCGGCGCAGGCTGCCCTTCATGGACGCGCACCAGCATCTCGGCCAGTCGCGCCAACAAGCCCATGGTCGTATTGCCGGTCTGCTCGGCCAGATCGACGGCAAAGCCCCAGCCCGTCGCCGGTGCACCGCTCGGTACAATCCGCCGCTGGATCGCCGCATGGGCGATCATCCGCCACACCAGCAGCCGAAATTCGGCGACGCAGAGATGGGTCTGCCCGTCGAGCGCGAGATACATCAGCACCGCGCCCGCGACATCCTCGAGTGCGGGCGCCGCGACGAACAGACCGCCGCCCGGTCCGCGACGTACATCGAGCATCCCGCGCGCTTCGAGCATGGTGACCGCTTCGCGCGATGCCGGGCGTCCCAGGCCGAGTCGCTTCTGAACCGCCGGCAAGGCTCCGAGCGAGCGGCCGACCGGCCAGCCCTGCCGCAGCAGATCGAGCTCCATCCCGAACACCGCGCCTTGCGCGAGGCTGGCTGGAGCGACAGCACCGATCATGCAATCGCTGATGCGCTGCACGTCATCCGTGCCAGTCGTGGGGCGAGGCTTTGCCTGTATCACCGCTCGATATCCTCTCAGATCCGCTCACTCGGGCGAAGCGCCCACCGGCTCTAACGGCCGTGTATCCTTACACTTATTCTCTGCACCATTCAGTCATAGTTGGACAGTTCGGTCAGGAACTATCGCGCGCGATTTGCCTGCCGCGCGCGATAATTCTCGGTCGATCAAACTTCGTCGACGAACCGATTCTCGATCGCCCCCAACCGAACGACTTCCGTAACACATCGCCCGCTTTCATGAAGCGATCACCCGCGATGCCGACACCGGCTGGTGTCCCGGTTGCGATCAAATCCCCCGGCTCGAGCGTCATCACCTCCGACAGATAGGCGATCTGGTCATAGATGTTATAGATCATTTCGCCCGTCGAGGCGTTCTGCCGCTCCTCGCCGTTGAGCTCAAGCGTGATCGTCAGCGCATGCGGATCGGCGATCTCGTCGTCGGTGGTGATCCACGGGCCGATCGGGCCATGCGTGTCGAACGATTTGCCAAGCGTGAACGTCGGCGAGCGGAACTGCCAGTCGCGCGCCGTGACATCGTTGCAGACGAGATATCCGGCGATCACCGACCGCGCATCCTCGCGCGAGACGTGGCGGCAGCGCTTGCCGATGACGACACCCATCTCGGCTTCGTAATCGACCATGTCGGGGCCGGACTTGGGAACATCGACGTCCGCGAACGGACCGTTGATGCAGCTGACCTGCTTGTTGAACCAGATCTGCGTCTTGGGTGCGGTCTTGCCGGCGGCTTCGGCCTCGTCGACGTGCGACTGATAGTTCATGCCGATCGCGAGATATTTCAGCGGATCGGCAATCGGCGCCTCGAGCACCACGTCGGAGAGCGCGAACGACGGCGCGTCCACCGCGTCGATGGCGGCACGGGTCGAGTCGAGCTGCTGCAGCAGTACGCGCATCGAGTCCCCGGCGTCGGGGACCGCCGCGCTGATATCGACGACCGTCTCGCCGACGACCTTGCCGAGCCGCGTGCGGCCTTCAACGGTGAATCGCGCTAATTGGCTTTGTTGCAAAACTGATGGCGGGGATTCACGCAGGGAATCGAGCGGTATAGATAGGCGTAATGCCCAAACCTGCCGCACCTGTGTATCGTACGACGAACTGGCCTGAGTATAATGCGGCGCTGAAGCGGCGTGGGTCGCTGGAAATATGGTTTGATCCGGAGATGCACTGGCTTTCGAAGCCGTGTGGTCGCCCTGGTCGCCCGATGCGGTTTTCAGACAGCGCGATAGAGCTGTGCCTGACGCTGAAGACGCTGTTCAACCTGCCTTTGCGGCAAGTGACGGGGTTGGTTTCGAGCCTGATCAAAATGGCGGGGCTGGATTGGTCGGTGCCGGATTATACGACGCTGTGCCGACGGCAGAAGACGTTGAAGGTCAACCTCGGCGGGCGGATCAGCTCGGGCGGACTGCACCTGCTGGTCGACAGCACCGGGATCAAAATGACGGGAGAAGGCGAGTGGAAGACGCGCAAACACGGACCGTCCTACCGTCGCCAGTGGCGCAAGGTGCATCTCGGGATTGATGCTGGGACGCTGGATATCCGGGCCATTGAGGTCACGACGAATGCCATTGGTGACGCACCGACGCTGCCCGTTCTCCTGGCGCAAATTCCCGGAGACGAGCGGATACTCAGCGTCGGCGGAGATGGCGCTTATGATACCAGGGACTGCCATGCCGCTATTGCCGGGCGCGGTGCCGATGCGGTCATCCCGGTCCGCCGCAACGGGCAACCATGGGCAGAAGGCGGTCCCGGCGTCGATGCACGCAATGGAGCGCTACGCGCGACAAAGCGGCTTGGTCGCGCAATCTGGAAAAAGTGGAGCGGCTATCATCGCCGCAGTCTGGTCGAGACCAAAATGCACTGCTTCAAACTCCTGGGCCAGCGCGTTGTCGCCCGCACCTTCGATCGTCAGATTACCGAGCTCAAAGTCCGTGCTGCAATTCTCAATCGGTTCTCCGAAATAGGAACGCCGGTGACCGTCCGCATCCAATAACATCTTCAAGTAAAACGTCGGTCATGCTCTCGCGTAATTATGCAACAAAGCCCATCGCCGACGAGATCGCGTCCGAGCACGTCCAGGTGATGACGCACGACCCCGATTATTTCCTGCAGCACATGACCAATTACGGTGCGCTGTTCCTCGGTGCGCGCACCAACGTCGCCTATGGCGACAAGGTGATCGGCACCAATCACACGCTGCCGACCAAGAAGGCCGCGCGCTACACTGGCGGGCTGTGGGTCGGCAAGTTTCTCAAGACCTGTACCTATCAGCGCGTGCTGACCGACGAAGCCTCGGCGATGATCGGCGAATATTGCAGCCGGCTGTGCGCGCTCGAGGGGTTCGCCGGGCATGGCGAGCAGGCCAACATCCGCGTCCGGCGCTACGGCCACCGCAACATCCCCTATGCCGGGCAGGCCGAACCGCGCGAAGTCGCATGACACTGCCGCGCACGCCCAGCTTCCGGCTCGACGGCCGCCGCGCCCTGGTGACGGGCGCCGGCCGCGGGATCGGTCTGGCGTGCGGCGCGGCCTTGGCCGAGGCGGGCGCCGAGGTCGTGCTCGTCGCGCGCAGCGGCGTGGAAATCGCAGCAGCGGCGGTGCAGATCGTCGCAGCCGGCGGCATGGCGCGGGCGGTGACGCTCGACGTCGCCGACCTCGACGCAGTGCGGCGGTTTTGCGACGACCGCCCCGCGTTCGATGTGCTGGTCAACAACGCCGGCACCAACCGCCCGATGCCGATGACCGATGTCGCCGAGGCCGATTTCGATGCCGTGCTCGACCTCAACGTCAAGAGCAGCTTCTTCGTCGCGCAAGCGGTCGCGCGGCGCATGATCGACGAAGGGATCGCGGGGTCGCTCATCCATATGGGGTCGCAGATGGGCCATGTCGGCGGCATCAATCGGTCGCTCTATTGTGCCTCGAAATGGGCGCTCGAAGGGATGAGCAAGGCGTTCGCCCTTGACCTCGCGCGCCATCGGATCCGCTCGAACACGATCGCGCCGACCTTCATCGAGACGCCCCTCACCAAACCCTATTTCGAAGACGCCGCGTTCAAGGCGAGCGTGCTCGACAAGATCAAGCTCGGCCGCATCGGTCAGGTGACCGACCTGATGGGCGCGGTGGTATTCCTCGCCTCCGACGCGTCGGCGTTGATGACCGGAACGAGCCTGGTGGTCGATGGCGGCTGGACCGCGGACTGACCCGACCGCGAGGTCGCGGTGAATCTTTACACCTAACTCGCGTCTCCGGCCCGCCATAGCTTCGGGCCGGCGTCCGCACCCTTCGGCGGCGTCGCAGAAGGAAAGGCTATCGATGACCGTCGCGGAACGCCAAGCCGGCACGTTGCAGGGGGTATTGCTGCTCTTGCCGATCACGATGGCGGTGATGGGGCTGATCATCCTCGTGCCCGTGCTCCCCGGCATGACGGCGCATTTCCGCGACGTCCCCGGCGTCGACTATCTGATCCCGCTGATGCTGACCCTGCCCGCCTTGTGTGTCGCGCTGCTGTCGCCGGTTGCGGGCGTGGTCGTCGACTTCTTCGGTCGGCGGAAGACCTGCATCGGCGCGCTGGTGATCTATGCCGGGGTCGGCATCCTGCCGATCTTCCTGCAGAGCCTGATGGAGATCATCATCAGTCGCGTCGTGCTCGGCGCGATGGAAGCGCTGATCGTCATTTCGAGCACGACGCTGATCGCCGATTATTTCCACGGGCGCGAGCGCGAGAAGTGGCTCGCCAACCAGACCGCCGTCGCCTCGCTCGCGTCGATCTTCCTCGCCTTGCTCGGCGGCGCGCTCGGCAGCTTCGGCTGGCGCGCGGCGTTCGCGGCGTATGGCGTCAGCATCCTCTTCGCTGTCGCGTTGATGCTGTGGACCTGGGAGCCCAGCAAGAGCGACGAACCGCTCGAGGAAGCCCCCGTCCCGGGCGCGCGCTTCCCGTGGGCCACGATCGCGCCGATCTCGCTGCTCGCGATCTTCGGTGGGGCGATGTTCTTCACCATGCAGATCCAGGTGAGCAGCATGCTGAGCGAATATTATGACATCCGCTCACCTGGGGCGATCGGGCTGTACAGCGGCCTGGCCGGGCTGTCGGTCGCGGGCGGCACCTTGCTCTACCGCCAGGTCACCGCCCGGCTGATGATCCCGGTGCAGCTGCTGATCGCCTTCGCGCTGCTCGGCATTTCCTATGTCGCGATGAACCATGCGCCGACCGCGCAGCTCTTCACGGGCACGCTGATCGTCAACCAGATCGGCTCGGGCATGTTGCTGCCGGCGCTCGTCGTCTGGGCGATGGGCCGCCTGCCGTTCGAGGTGCGCGGCCGCGGGACCGGGCTGTTCATGAGCGGTTGGTGGCTCGGCCAGCCGCTCGGCAGCCAGGCGGTCGCGTTCATGCGCGGGCAGAACGGCGGCAATCTGCCTGCCACGCTGCAGATCCTCGGGGTCCTCTGCCTGATCGCCGCCGCCGTGGCGCTGGTCGGCGCGCTGCGCGGATCGCCGCGGCGCGAGCTTGCCTGATCCGGTCCACCGTGTCCGCCGCGACACGGTGGCCGCGTGCCAGCGCGACCGCGATGTCGTGGGCGGGAGGCACGGCGACAGCGATCGCAGATTTCGCCGCAAAGTTCGCTTGACGGCCATGCCTGCACCGGCTTGGGTCGCGCCTCCGCACCGCTACGGAAGCCAATGCTCATGACGCTGTCAGATCTCCTCGTCCCCACTTACGTGCAGATGCTCGGGGCGGTGTCGAATTGGCTCACCAAGGCCGAGACGCAGCGGCCGGACGGCGCCGCGGAGGCCCTTTTGGCCGCGCGGCTTTCGCCCGACATGTTTCCGCTCGCGACTCAGGTCCGTTTCGCCTGCCGTCAGGCACAGGAGGCGGTGTTCCGTCTGCTGGAACAGGACTTCCCCGCATCGTTGCAGACGCTGCTCGACGAGGGCCGAGACGCCGGCGCGCAGCCCGGCACCCTCGCCGACGCAAAGGCCCGGATCGCGGAGACGCTCGCGGTGGTCGCGGCTGCTGCGACGACCGGCATCACCATCGACGGTTCGGCGCCGATCGCACACGCGCTGCCAAACGGCATGACGCTCGATCTGACGGCCGAGCAATATGCCCGCGACTGGGCGCTGCCGCAGTTCTATTTCCATGTCGTGATGGCCTATGCGATCCTGCGCGCCGAGGGCATCGACCTCGGCAAGGCCGATTATGCTTCGCACATGTTCGCGTATATCCGCCCGCCCGCGGCGTCCTGACATCCGCGCCGGCCGGCGCGGATCGCGTTAGGACGACGCCGGACGAGCGTCGGGCGCAGGACCATTGCGCGCATGCGCCGCGAGGATCGCCGAAAGGAGGCCCGGAAAGCGCTCCTCCACCTCGGTGCAGCGCGACGCGTTGCGCATTTCCACACCCTGCCGCTCCGAGTGGATCAGCCCCGCCTCGCGCAACACCTTGAAATGTTGCGAGAGGGAGGATTTCGGGATAACCCGGTCACCCATGCTAGCGAATGCCGAACAGGTCTGCGTGCAGCCGCTGCCGGCGATATCGGCAAAGATCGCCGCCCGTACCGGATCCGACAGCGCGTGGAGGATCGCCTCGAGCCGAATGTCGTCAACAGAGGGATGCAGCAACGGTCGCATCGCAATCAGGTAACCCCTCTTGACGGCAACTTCAACAGTTCCAATATTCCGAACTATGGGACGAACGTCATGGTGGCGGGAATTGCCCATCGAGTCAGGAAACAGGTCATGGCAAAACTCACAGGCAAGGTTGCGGTCGTCACCGGGGCATCCAAGGGGATTGGCGCCGCCATCGCAAAGGCGTTCGCCGACGAAGGCGCCGCCGTCGTGGTCAATTATGCATCGAGCAAGGCGGGCGCCGACGCCGTCGTCGCCAGCATCACCGCGGCGGGCGGAAAGGCCATCGCGGTACAGGCAGACGTTTCGAAATCGGCCCAGGCGGAGGCTTTGATCGCCGAGGCCGTGAAGACGTTCGGGAAGCTCGACATTCTGGTCAACAATTCCGGCGTCTATGCCTTCTCACCGATCGAGAGCGTGACCGAAGAGCAGTACCGCCAGATGTTCGACGTCAACGTGCTCGGCCTGCTTCTCACCACCAGCGCCGCCTCCAAGCATCTTGGCGAAGGTGGCAGCGTGATCAACATCTCGTCGTCGGTCACCAGCGTCCTGCCGCCGCAATCGGCGGTCTATACGGGCAGCAAGGGCGCGGTCGATGCGATCACCGGCGTGCTGGCCGGCGAACTCGGTGCACGCAAGATTCGGGTCAACGCGATCAATCCCGGCATCGTCGAAACCGAAGGCACGCATACCGCGGGATTCATCGGTTCGGATTTCGAGAGTGGGGTCGTCGCCCAGACGCCGCTCGGCCGCACCGGCCAGCCCGACGACATCGCAGCAGTGGCGGTCTTCCTCGCGTCCGACGACGCGCGCTGGCTGAGCGGCGAGAAGATCCTGGCAAGCGGCGGCCTGCGGTAAGCGACCGCGGTTACGATGCCGTGCCTGAATATCCTCACACGGTATCGTCGCCGCGCTTTGCTTCGGCTTATCAGCAGACCGACACCACCCCTGCGGGCGTGAAGGTTACCGCCGGATCGCCCACGATGCGCGGCTAACGCTCCGCATCGGCCATGCGCGCGCCCGCAATGGTTCGACCGACGCCTATCTCGACGGCGTGGGCGTAGGACCGTCGGAACGCGCCGCGCTGCCATCCACATTCGCGGGATAGCGACCCGACCCCGCGCTCTCGCCCGCACTGTCTCCGCCAAGCACCTGATAGAGCGTGACGCGGTTGCTGAGCGCCGCGAGATCGGTCGCGATCTTGGTCTGGCGCGCGGTGTAATACGTCCGCTGGGTGACCAGCGCCGAGAGATAGGTGTCGATCCCCTCGCGATAGCGCGCCTCGGCGAGCACGTTCGCCTGACCCGACGCGCGCAGCAGATCGGCCTGTGCCGCTTGCTGCCGCTCGATCGTGCCGGCCCGCGCGAGCGCATCGGCGACTTCGCGGAACGCGCTCTGCACCGCTTTCTCATATTGCGCGAGGTACAGGTCGCGCTGCGCGACGCTGTATGCGAGGTTGCCGCGGTTGGTGCCGCCGAAGATCGGCACACTCGCCGACGAGCTCCCCGACCACGAAAACGCACCGCCGCTGAAGAGCGAGGACAGCGCGGTACTGGCGAACCCGACCGCCGAGGTGAGCGTGATCGTCGGGAAGAACGCCGCGCGCGCCGCGCCGATATTGGCGTTGGCGCCGATCAGCTGATGTTCCGCCTCGATCACGTCGGGGCGGCGCAGCAGCACCTCCGACGAAACCCCGACCGGCACCTTGGCGATCCCGCCCTGCAGCGTGTCGAGCTTGCCCGGGAGCAGTGCCGTCTCGACCGGCGCACCCACCAGCAATTCGAGCGCGTTGCGATCCTGCGCGACCTGCGTCGTCGCCTTCTCGACGTCGGAGCGCGATTGCGCGTTGGTCGTCTCGATCGATCGGACATCGACCTTGCCGGTCAGCCCGGCATCGTTGAGCGAGCGCGTCAGCCGGAGCGAGCGCGCGGTGCTGGCGACGGTGTCCTGCGCGACCGCGAGCAGATCCTGATCGGCGGCGAGCGTCGCATAGGCCGTGGCGGTCTCGGCGATCAGCGCGAGGCGCGTGTTGCGCGCGCCTGCCTCAGTGGCGAGATAGGTCTCGAACGCCGCCTTGCTGAGATTCTTGAGCCGCCCGAACAGATCGATCTCGAAGCCGCTCACCCCGACATCGGCGGAATAGCTGTCGATTCCCCCGGTCGCCCCGGTCGAATTGCCGCCGCGCGACAGCGACGGGCCGCCGCTCGCCGAGATCGTCGGCAGCTGCGACGCGCGCTGGACGCGGTATTGCGCGCGCGCCGAGGCGATATTGGCAACGGCCGCGCGCAGATCGCGATTGTTAGTGAGCGCGCGGTCGATGATCGTGCGCAGGCTGGGGTCGGTGAAGACATCGCGCCAGGCCAGCGGCGCCTCTGTGTCCGACGCCGCCGCGCCATAGGCCGGCCCCGTCGGAAAACTTGGCGCAACCGGCGCCGCCGGGCGGACATAGACCGGCGCCAGATTGCATCCTGACAGCAGCACCGCGGTGGCGACGATAAGGAAGGGCTGGCGCATCACTTGGTCTCCGGCACGGGCAAGGCCGGCGCGTCGTCACGGTGGTCAGAGTCGGTCTTGTCCATCCCGAACAATCGCCCGACCAGGACGAAGAACATCGGCACGTAGAAGATCGCGATCGCGGTGGCGGTCAGCATCCCGCCGATCACCGCGGTGCCGATCGCGATCCGGCTCTGCGCGCCCGCCCCCGTCGCGATGGCGAGCGGAACGACGCCGGCGATGAAGGCGAGGCTCGTCATCAGGATCGGCCGCAGCCGCACCTTGGCCGCCTCGAGCGCGGCGTCGAGCGCGTTCTTGCCCGCCTTGTGCGCATCCTCGGCGAATTCGACGATCAGGATCGCATTCTTTGCCGCCAGCCCGATCGTGGTGAGCAGGCCGACCTGGAAATAGATGTTGTTGTCGAGCCCGCGCAAAGTGACCGCGACCACCGCGCCGATCACCCCGAGCGGAACCACCAGCAACACCGCGATCGGGATCGACCAGCTTTCGTAAAGCGCGGCAAGACACAGGAACACGACCAGGATCGAGATCGCATAGAGCTTGGGGGCCTGCCCGCTGGTCAGCTGTTCCTGATACGACAGCCCGCTCCACGCATAGCCGGTGCCCTTCGGCAGCTTCTGCTGCAACGCGACGATCGCCTTCAGCGCATCGCCCGAGCTCGAGCCCGACGCCGCCTGCCCCTGGATTTCATAGGACGACTGCCCGTTGAAGCGCGACAGCGACGACGGCCCCTTGGTCCAGCTCGTAGTGGCGAAGGCCGAGAACGGCGTCATCGTACCTGTCGACGCCGCGCGTACCATCCAATTGTCGAGATCGCTCGGCAGCGCGCGGAACTGCGCGTCGGCCTGCATGTAGACGCGCTTGACGCGCCCGCGATCGACGAAGTCGTTGATATAGGTGCTGCCCCAAGCCGAACTGAGCGTCGCGGTCACGTCGCTTTCGGCGAGGCCGAGCGCGGCGAGCTTGGCTTCGTCGATATCGACATGCAGCTGCGGCGTATCGTCGAGCGAACCGGCGCGGACGCCCGCCAGCTTGGGGTCCTTCCCCGCCGCCGCGATCAGCTGGTTGCGCAATTCGAGGAAGCGCGCCTGGCTGAGCCCGCCGGTATTGAGCAGCTCGAAGGTGAAGCCGTTCGACTGGCCGAGCCCCGAGATCGCCGGCGGGGTCAGCGCGAAGACCTGCGCATCGCGGATCGCCATGAGCTTCATCGTCGCGCGTCCGGTGATCGCGTCGGCCGAATTGGCCGTGTCGCTGCGATCCTTGAATGGTGCGAGATTGCCGAAGGCAAGGCCCGCATTCTGCCCCGAGCCCGAGAAGCCGAACCCCTGGATGCTGAGCAGGCTGGCGACGTTCTTCTTCTCGGTGGTGAGGAAATAGTTCTCGACCTGATGCGCGACCGCATCGGTGCGCTCGGCGGTGGCGCCCGCGGGGAGCGTGAACTGGACCAGCGCCTGCCCCTGATCCTCGGTCGGCAGGAAGCCGGTCGGCAGCCGCACGAACAGCACGGCGAGAACGACGCAGATCACCGCATAGACGCCCAAGTGCAAGGCACGGCGCCCGACGACACTGCGCACCGCGCCGACATAGCGCCCGGTCGTGCGGTCGAACCAGCGGTTGAACTTGCCGAACGGCCCCTTGCGCTCGAGCGGGTCCTGGTGGCTCGGCTTGAGCAACGTCGCGCACAAAGCCGGCGTCAGGATCAGCGCGACGAGCACTGACAGCAGCATCGCCGAGACGATCGTGATCGAGAACTGGCGATAGATCACGCCCGTCGAGCCGCCGAAGAACGCCATCGGCAGCAGCACCGCCGACAGCACCAGCGCGATGCCCACCAGCGCACTGCCGATCTCGCCCATCGACTTGATCGTCGCATCACGCGGCGACAGACCTTCCTCGGCCATGATGCGCTCGACATTCTCGACGACGACGATCGCGTCGTCGACGAGCAGGCCGATCGACAGCACCATGCCGAACAGCGTCATCGTGTTGATCGAATAGCCGAACAGCGCGAGCACGCCGAACGTGCCGAGCAGCACCACCGGCACCGCGATCGCCGGGACAAGCGTCGCGCGCCAGCTCTGCAGGAAGACGAACATCACGATCACGACGAGGACGATCGCCTCGAACAGCGTCTTGACGACTTCCTCGACCGACAGCTTGATGAAGTCGGTCGTGTCGCGCGGATAATCGATGACATAGCCGCTCGGCAGGCTGACCTCGAGCTCCTTGACCTTCGCCTTGACCGCGGTTGCGGTGGCAAGTGCGTCGGCGCCCGGCGCGAGCTGGATCGCGATCGCGCCGCCGGGATGCCCGTTGACGCGCGACACCGTGTCGTAGCTCTCATTGCCGAGCTCGATCCGCGCGACGTCGGACAGTCGCACGACCGATCCGTCGGTCTGCGCCTTGACGATGATGTTGCGGAACTGCTCGGGCGTCTGGAACCGCGACTTGGCGGTGACGGTGGCGTTGAGCCGCTGGCCGGCCGGCGCAGGCTTCTGCCCGATCTGCCCGGCCGAGACTTCGACATTCTGCGCGCTGATCGCGGTCTGCACGTCCGACGGCATCAATTTGACCGCGGCGAGCTTGTACGGATCAAGCCAGATGCGCATCGCATATTGCGAGCCGAAGACCTGACTCTGTCCGACGCCGTTCACGCGCGCGAGCGGGTCCTGATAGGTGTTGACGAGATAATCGGCGATCGCGGTCTGGTTGGCGCGGTCGGTCTTGTCATAGATCGCGACGATCATCAGGAAGTCGCTGTTCGACTTGGTGACGGTCACGCCCTGCTGCTGCACCTGGTTGGGCAACCGCGACAGCGCCTGCTGGACCTTGTTCTGGACCTGCACCTGCGCGGTGTCGGGATCGGTGCCCTTCTCGAAGGTCACCGTGATCGACGCGCTCCCCGCCGAGCTCGAGCTCGAAGAGAAATAGAGCAGCCCGTCGATCCCGGTCAGCTGCTGCTCGAGGATCTGCGTGACGCTCGTCTCGACCGTCGCCGCCGATGCGCCGGGATAGGTCGCACTGACCGAGACCGAGGGCGGCGCGACGTCGGGATATTGCGCGATCGCCAGCGACATCGCCGAAGCGATACCCGCCAGCATGATCCCGATCGCGAGCACCCAGGCGAAGATCGGGCGGTTGATGAAGAAATTGCTCATCGCTCAGTTCGCCTTGACGGCGACGGGCTTGACCAATGCGCCGGGCTTGGCCTTGTCGACGCCCTCGACGATCAGCTTGTCGCCCGCCTTGAGCCCGGCGGTGATCAGCCATTTGTTGCCGATCGCGCGATCGGCGGTAACGGTCTTCTGCACCACCTTGTTGTCCGCGCCGACGACCAGCGCGGTCGCGGCCCCGGTCGGATCGCGGCTGATCCCGTCCTGCGGCGCGAGGATCGCATTGGGCACGATCGCCTCGGGCGAGACGATCCGCACGAACATGCCGGGCAGCAGCAGATTGTTGGGGTTGGGGAAGCGCGCGCGGATCGTCACGCTGCCGGTATTCTGGTCGACCGTGGCCTCGGCGAACTCGATGCGGCCGACCTGCGGTTAGTCGGTGCCGTTCTCGAGCTTCAGCCGGATCGTCGCGCTCGCGGGCAGCGCGCCGCCCGAGGCAAGCGCCTGGCGCAGCGCGATGATCTTGGACGAGGATTGCGTGATGTCGACGAAGATCGGGTCGAGCCGCTGGATCGTCGCCAGCGCATCGGTCTGGCTCGCGGTGACGAGCGCGCCCTGTGTATAGGTCGAGCGGCCGATCCGTCCGGTGATCGGCGCGGTGATCCGCGTGAACGCCAAATTGATCCGCGCGGTACGCAGCGTCGCCTGCGCCTCGGCGACCGAAGCGCGCGCTTGGCCCGCCGCGGCGATCACATCGTCCTTGTCCTGCTTGCTCACCGCCTCGATGTCGGTGAGCCGGCCATAGCGCGCCGCCTTGGCGGTCGCGGCCACGGCGTTGGCCTGGGCGTTGGCGAGCGACGCCGTCGCCTGCTGGACGGTCGCGCTGTAGAGCGACGGGTCGATCTGGTAGAGCGGTTGCCCCGCCTTGACGAGCGAGCCCTCGGTGAACAGCCGCGCCTTGATCAGCCCGGAAATCTGCGGCCGCACCTCGGACGACATGAAGGCGGACGTCCGGCCCGGGAGCTCGGTCGACAGCGTCACCGACCCCGTGCTCAAGGTCACGAAGCCGACCTCGGGCGTGGGGAATGCGGGCGGGCCGGACTGCTTGCCGCATGCGCCAAGGCCTAACAACAGCGGCATGGCAATCAGGACAGCCGACCGGGCTGGCATCGAACGAGGCATTGCAATCTCCGGGGCAGTCGACCGACCTGGCAATCTGCGCCCTGTGCCCTGCGCTTCCAATGTAGGCGCAAAAAGCCAAAGTTGGTGTCGCGCCTAGTGGATCGGTATTGCCCCGTAGCGCCGCGCAACGGCGTGTATCGACGTGTATCACGCACCCGGATCTGCAGGACGTGGCGAATGTCCGATGCTATCGACGCGCATGGTCCCAAGCCTCGACCCCGCTCCAAGCCGTGTGCTCGTCGTCGATGATGACGAGGATATCCGCGAGCTGATCATCGCGCAGCTCGTGCGCGATGGGCATGACGTGGTCGGCGTCGGCACCGTCGCCGATATCCGCCCCGCGCTCGCCGAACGGCCCGCCGATCTCATCGTGCTCGATCTCAACCTGCCCGACGGCGATGGCCTCAATCTATGCCGCGAGCTGCGCGCGCAGGGGATTACGGTCGGCATCATCATGGTCACCGCGCGCGACAGCGCGATCGACCGCGTGCTCGGGCTCGAGCTCGGTGCCGACGACTATCTGACCAAGCCGTTCGAACCGCGCGAGCTCGTTGCGCGCGTGCGCAACCTGCTGCGCAGGACGCGCGACGAAGAGGGCGCGAAATCGCGCAACGCGCGCACCGCGACGTTCGGCGGCTGGCGGCTCGATCTGGTGCAGCGCCGCCTCGTCGCGCCTGACGACCGGCTGGTGATGCTGTCCTCAGCCGAATTCCGCCTGCTCAGCCGCTTCACCGAAGCGCCCAACATCGTGCTGACGCGCGAGGAACTGCTCCCCGAACGCGCCGCGACGGTCACCTTCGATCGCTCGATCGACCTGCAGATCAGCCGCTTGCGCCAGAAGATGGCAAGCGTTCCAGGCGGCGACGCGCTGATCCTGACGGTGCGCAACGAAGGCTATGTGCTGGCGAGCGATGTCACCTACGCCTGACCGCCCGACGTTGCTCGCTCGTGCGCGTGACTTTGTCGGGTCGATGGCCGGGCGGATCTTTTTGATCCTCGCCATCGGCATGTCCGCTGCCTCGATCGGATCGCTCTTCGTCGCCGAACAGGCCCGCCAGCGCGATTTCAAACATGTCCGCCTCGAGCGCGTCGCGCTCAGCACGGTCGATGTCGTCAAACGCCTGCAGGACTCGCCCGATGTCTTCGGAAAGTTGCTCGCCGAGCGGCGCATCTTCGGCGCGATCCCGGCGCCCGCGACGATCGCGGTCCGTCCCAATCTCGAACTGTCGGACATCCTGCGCCAGCGTCTCGGGGCAGCCGCTCGACCCGAGGCGGGCCAGGTACCGAGCCGGCTCTGCCTGCCGCGACCCTCGACGGACATCGGGCGCTTGGCAGCCGGGATCGCCGACCTGCCAGAGCCCGATTGCTGGGTGATCCGCTTCGTCGATCGCGCCGGTGTCTCCCATTCACTCGCGATCCTGTTGCCGGCGTTGATCCTGCCGCGCAGTTCGACGCTCGACCCGGCCTATCTCTCGATCGTGCTCGGCGCGAGCGCGTTGCTGGCGATGCTGGTCGGTCGGCTCGCCGCGGCGCCGCTACGGCGGCTCGCCGAAGCCGCGCGCGCAGTCTCGATCGCCAGCGAGCCCGAGCCCGTTGCCGAACGCGGACCGACCGAAGTGCAGGCAGCGCTCCGCTCGTTCAACGTGATGCAGCAGCGCGTACGCGACGGCGTGCGCGACCGCACGCAATTGCTCGCCGCGATCAGCCACGATCTGCAGACGCCGTTGACGCGACTTCGCCTGCGCCTCGAGCAGGTCAGCGACGACGCGTTGCGCGAACGCCTCACCGCCGATCTCGTCGCGACGCAGACCCTGGTGCGCGAAGGGCTCGAGCTCGCGCGCAGCAGCGAAAGCCGTGAACCCCTGTCGAGCGTCGATATCGATTCGCTGCTGTCGAGCATCGCCGAGGATGCGAGCGAATTCGGCTCTGACGTCACCTTCGTCGGCGGCTGCGGCGCGGTCGCGCGCGTCAAGCCCAATGCGCTGACGCGGACCATCGTCAACCTCGTCGAGAATGCGGTGAAGCACGGCGGCAGCGCGCAGATCGAATGCTTCAAGACGCCCGGCAAGGTGACGATCGCGATCCGCGACTTCGGAAGCGGCATCCCCGAAAGCCGGATCGAGGCGATGTTCGCGCCGTTCGAACGCGGCGACGCAAGCCGCTCGCGATCAACCGGCGGTACCGGCCTTGGCCTGACGATCGCGCGCGCGCAGGCCAAGACCTTTGGCGCCGAGGTGTTTCTGTCGAACCATCCGGCCGGTGGCCTGCTCGCCGCGGTGGTGCTTGCCGGCTAGCGCGAGCGTCAGCCGCTCACATCAGCGTATCGATGACGCCGCCATCGACGCGCAAGGCGGCCCCCGTCGTCGCGGATGCCAGCGGCGAGGCGAGATAGACGACCATGTTCGCAACCTCCTCGACCGTCGCCGCGCGCTGGATGATCGAGCTCGCCCGGTGTTCCTGCACGAACGCCGCGGCGACATCCTCGATCGATTTGCCCGTCCTGGCGCGTTCCGCCTCGAGCATTGCCTCGACGCCTTCGGACAAGGTTGGCCCCGGCAGCACCGAATTCACCGTCACCCCGGTTCCCGTCATCCGCTTGGCGAGACCGCGCGCGAGCGCCACGTCGGCGGTCTTACTGACACCGTAATGGATCATCTCGACCGGGATGTTGAACGCCGATTCGGACGCCAGGAACAGGAAGCGGCCCCAGCCGCTCGCTTCCATCCCCGGCAGATAGGCGCGCGCGAGCCGGACGCCGGCCATCACGTTGACCTGCCAGTGCCGGTCCCACGTCGCGTCATCGGTCTCGAAGAAATCCGACGGCTGGAAGATCCCAAGATTGCTGACGACGATGTCCGCCTGCGGCACCGCGGCGACGAGCTCGTCATGGCCCGCGACACTCCCGAGATCGGCCGCCACGCCGCGCGCGCTGCCGCCAAGGCGCGCGACCGCGGCATCGACCTTCGCCTGCGTGCGACCGTTGACGATCACCGTCGCGCCCGCGCTGGCCAGCCCTTGCGCGATGCCGAAGCCGATGCCTTCGGTCGAGCCCGTGACGAGGGCGGTCTTGCCGGTGAGGTCGATGTGCATCGGATGGTCCTTCGGTCGAACATGGGCTGCGCGCAGCCAAGCGCGGATCGTGTGCCCCGGCGAAATGGTGTCGGCAGGACACATCTTGAAGGGGCGCTCGTCGCGTGACCGCCACAACGCTCCACACCCGAGCGAAAGCTCGCCCGGAAACGGGTTCTGCTCCCCGCTGGATCGCTCGACTTCATTCACCGTCTGGGCTAAAATCTCGGTGTTCAGCGTGCGTTAGCCCCGGAGACGACTATGCCAGACGATGTGAATGCCGCGATGGAGCGGTTTCAGACTTTTCTCGGGACTTTCCACGGCGACCTGGTCGATGAGAAAAGCGGTTTTACCGTGAGCGACGGAATGCTGCTCGTCGGGGAAGTCCAATTGTCGCACGCGCATCACGAACCGGACGAAAGTCCGTTCGACTAACGGCCCAATCGCACCACCGCACCGGCGCCATGACCCGGTGGCGCTCCCCCCGGCCGCGTGGCAAGACGGAGCGATGATGCACGCCCCGCTCCCGCTCGCGCCGATCGCCAAGCCGTTCGGTCTTGCCGCGCTGCTCGTGCTCGCCGCCTGCTCGCCGCGCGCCGATACTGGCCCGGTCGTGGTCAGCGCGATCGGCGGCGCACCCGCGCTAGCGGATCCGGCCCGCGATGCGCTCGATACGCCCGCGCGCGTCATGCTCGATGCGACGGCGCAAGGGCTCGTCCGCTTCGACGCGACCGGCCAGGTCGAGCCAGGAATCGCCGAACGCTGGAGCGTGATCGACAACGGCACCAGCTACATCTTCCGCCTGCGCGATAGCGAATGGGCCGACGGGCAGCCGGTGACCGCGTCCGAGGTCGTCAAACTGCTGCGCCGCCAACTCGCGCCGCAATCGCGCAACAGCCTGCGCCCGTTTCTCACCGCGATCGACGAGATCGTCGAGATGACTCCCGAGGTGATCGAGATCCGGCTCAAGCGACCGCGGCCCGATCTCCTCAAGCTGTTCGCACAACCCGAACTCGCGCTCTTTCGCGTTCAGCCGCCGAGCGGCAGCGGGCCGTTTCGCGTCATCGCGCAGCGCCGCCGCAGCGTAACGCTGCGTCCCGCCTTCGATCCGGCGCGCGCGCTCGATGACGATGCCGCCGAGCCATCACCCGCCGCGACCGTCAAGCTGATCGGCGAGCGCGCCGCGCGCGCGATCGTGCGGTTCGAACGTGGCGAGGCGGCGCTCGTCACCGGTGGGAGCTTCGATGACTGGCCGCTCGTCATGACGACGCAGATCGCGCCTGCCAACCGCCGGTTCGATCCCGCCGCCGGAGTGTTCGGGCTCGCGGTCGTCAACCGCGACGGCGTGCTGGCCGATCCCGGCAATCGCGCCGCAATCGCGCGCACGATCGACCGCGCGGGCTTCGTCGCGGCGATCTCGGCCGATTGGCCCGCCGATACGCAGCTGCTCCCCGAACAGCTCGATTCGGCCGCGCCACCCGCAGTGCCAGCGTGGTCGCAACCACCCGCCGAGGGCGAGCCGACGGCGCGCGCACGGATCGACCAATGGCGCGCCGCCAATCCCGGCGACCTGCGAATCCGGATCGCGGTGCCGAGCGGACCGGGCGGGACGGTGCTGTTCGGGTATGTCGGCGCGGCCTTGCTGTCGCTCGGTATCCAGCCCGAACGCGTCGCACTCGATGCCGCGGCCGATCTGCGGCTCATCGACGCGGTCGCGCCGTATGACAGTGGCCGCTGGTACGTCGCGACCGCCTGTCAGCCGTGCAGCGAAGCCGCGACCACGGCGATCGAGGCGGCGCGCGAAGCCGATTCGCCGCGCCTGCGGGCACAACAGATCGCCGCCGCCGATGCGGCATTGGCGAGCGACGTCGCCTTCATCCCGCTCGCGCGCCCGCTGCGCTGGTCACTGGTCAGTGTCGGGCTAAAGGCGTGGACGGGGAACTCGCGCGCGTGGCACCCGTTGAGTCACCTGCGCAACGATTCAAACTGAGGTGACATGGCCAACACGTCTCGCATGACTCCCCCGCCGCTCGGCGACTTTGCCGCTCACTATGCGAGCAAGGATCCCGTTGCGGTGCGCAAGCGGATCGAGGCGATGGAGCATCTGCTCGAGGGCCTGTTCACGATTCCGGGCATCAACCGCAAGATCGGGCTCGACGTGATCCTCGATCTGATCCCGATCGGCGGCGACGTGGTCGGTGCGGCGATGGGCGCCTGGATGGTATGGGAAGCGCGTAACCTCGGCATGTCCAAGATGCAGATGGCACGGATGTTCGGCAATGTCGGGATCGATTTCGTGCTCGGCGCGGTGCCGTTCGTCGGCGCGATCCCCGATCTGCTGTTCCGCTCGAACACACGGAACTTGAAGATCATCAAGCGCCATCTCGACAAACACTATCCGGCCACCGCGGTGATCGACGCGAAGTAACCGAAGCGAGGGGTGCCGACGCTTAGTAGCGTCGGCCGCGCCACACCTTGACACTGTCGGCGTTCGCCAGCCCGCCCGATCCGGCGACGCAGCGCGTATAGGCAAAGCTCTTGTCGAGGCACAGCCACAGCTCGTCGAGCCAGCCCTTCTTGTTCGCGGTAATACGCACCGCGGTCGCTGGCACCCCCGGATTGGCAGCGGCGAAAGCCTCGGCGAGTTGCCCCGCGGTCAGCGCACGGCGCGACAGCCGGTCCATGTCGGGGTAGCGCAGCTTGCCGTACAGCCCGCTCGAGCGCGCGAAATAGGCGTCCGGCGTGATCCCCATGCACGTGCCATGCTTCGACCATTCGTGCTGGAGCAATTGCGGCGACGGCGTCGCGCAGACATGCCGCTTGATCAATTCGGGCGGCAGGATCGGCGTCGCGGTGCAATATTGCGGCCATTCCGATCCAACCCCGTCGGGCCAGAGCCCATGGAGCGTGAAACCGAAGCGATTGCCGCCGCCGCATTCGAAGCTCTTCGTCGGATCATTGGTATTGCCGTGGCAATATTCGGGCGCCCAGGTCAAAGCGAGCGTATAGCCGGTAATCGGCCGCACCCGCTGCGGCTGGCTCGCCGAGGCGAGATCGGGATGCGGGCTCGGCAGGCTCGCGGGCACGCTGCAGTGCAGTGCCTGCGCCTGCACGACACCCGGCAACGCGAGCATCGCCGCGACGACGGCCTTGGACAAAAGCTTCATGCTGCGGTCTCCCCGAACCAGACTTTGCTTGCGGGCTTGAACAGCGCAAAAACCGCGACAGCATTGAGCACCCAAGCCAGCACCGCAAGAATGCCACCAACCCCCTGCGGCATCGTCCCCTTGACCGCAGCAAGCACGAAACTGAGCGCGCCGATCCCGAAGAAGCCGGTGATGATCCACTTCGTCACGACCGAGGCCTGGCGTGCGGTAAAGTACCAGAGCAACAGCGAGATGACGATACTAAGGACCGTAACCCCGATCAGCATCGACTGCCCGAACGCACTGCCCAACTGGGCCGCAGCCGGCTGTTCGGCAATGCGCGCCATCGTATCGTTCCACGCCATCGCACTGTTCACCAGCCCGACGACGACCGCGCCGAGATAGCAGCGTTCGAATAGCGTGATCGAGGCCGGCCGTTCCACGATTCATTCCCCCGTTCTGAAGCCCTTACGCGCCAGACTAACCCCGAGCGCGCGGCCCACGCAATGCCTCATCCGATCGCGGTGAAATCCAGCCCGATATCGGCGGCGGGCGCCGACTGCGTCAGCCGCCCGACGCTGACATAGGTCACCCCCGTCCCGGCGATTGCGCGGATCGTGTCGAGCCGGACACCGCCCGATGCCTCGGTCGGAACGCGCCCGGCGACCAGCGTGACCGCTTCGCGCAGCATGGGAGGCGCCATATTGTCGAGCAGCAGATGTGTCGCCCCCGCCGCGAGCGCAGGCTCGATCTGCGCGATCGCGTCGACCTCGACGATGATCCGCGCGATCCCGGCGGCAACGGCGCGCGCCACCGCCGGGCCGACCCCGCCGGCGACCGCGACGTGATTGTCCTTGATCATCGCAGCGTCCCACAGCCCCATCCGGTGATTGGTCGCCCCACCCATCCGCGTCGCATATTTTTCGAGCGTGCGAAGGCCGGGGATCGTCTTGCGCGTGTCGAGCAAGGTCGCTCCGGTCCCCGCGATCGCATCGACATAGCCGCGCGTCATCGTCGCGATTCCCGACAGATGCTGAACGGTGTTGAGCGCCGAGCGCTCGGCGGTGAGCAGCGCACGCGCCAGGCCCTGCAGCCGCAGGAGCGCGGTGCCGGCCTCGACGCGCGCGCCCTCCCCGACCAGCCGCTCGATTTGCACCGCGGGATCGAGCGCGCGGAAGAACGCCTCGGCGATCGGCAAGCCCGCCACGACGATCGCGTCGCGGCTGTCCATCACTCCGGTGAAACGCGCATCGGCGGGGATCACCGCCGCCGAGGTGATGTCGCCGCCTGGGCCGAGATCCTCGGCGAGCGTGGCAGCGACAAAGGCATCAAGGTCGAAGCGATCAAGGGTGAAGCGCATGGTGGCCTCCGGCAGCAGGGGGAAAGCGCGCCGCTATACGGGGGCAAGTGCCATGAGGCCAGAAGCACGCTGAGATCAGTGCGACGCGCCGGGGCCGGAAATGACGGCGACCGCAGCGGTGAAGGCGAGGTCGAGCGCGGTTACGCCGCTATCGTCAGCGATCGAGAGCCGCGTGTCGACATACAGCATTCCGCTTGCCGCATCGGCAGCGATCAGGTCGCGCGCCACCGCAATGGCGCGGGCTCGGACGCCGACGAGATCGCAATCTCGACACCGAGGCATAAACGCTCCTCGAGGAAGACAGGGACAGATACACATCCCCAAGACGCCGCCGATCGTCGCGTCAGCGCCAGTCCCTGCATACCATCGCGCGCGAGCGTGCCCTGCCGGAAACTGCGCACGACACTGAAATTATTGATATTTGATAAGCTCAAGCGGAACGATCCACGCTAAAGCGCCCCGTCCCGCACGCGGCTACACAGTCCTAGGCGACTGTGATCTGCTTACACCCCGCCCCCGCGGAGCGCCAATGCCTTTCGATCCCATTCTTGAAGCGATCATCACTCGCATCGAATCCCGCTCGGTCCTTTCGGAGGACGACCGCAGCGCCATCCGCACGCTTCCCTACACGCAACGCCAGATCGAACCGTCGAGCTATTTGGTCCGCGAAGGGACGCAGCGCACGCGCTGCGCCGTCCTGCTGTCGGGCTTTTGCTATCGCCAGAAATTGACGAGCGATGGTGCGCGCCAGATCGTCTCGGTCGAGATCCCCGGCGATTTCATCGACCTGCAGCACCTTTTCCTCAACGAAACCGATCACAACTTGCAGGCGCTGACTCGCGCCAGCGTCGCCGAGATCGATTCGGCCGCCTTGCGCACGCTCGCGCTGACGCGGCCTGCGATCGGTGCGGCCTTGTGGAGCGAAGTGCTGATCAGCGCGTCGATCTTCCGCGAATGGATCGTCAATGTCGGGCGCCGCGACGCGCACAGTCGCGTCGGGCATCTGCTGTGCGAACTGGCGGTCAGGCTCGAACTCGCGACGGGCGCGAAGGACCGGCTGTACGACCTGCCGATGACGCAGGAGCAGGTCGGCGACGCGGTCGGGCTCACCCCGGTGCATGTCAACCGCGTGCTGCGCGCGCTGACGCAGCGCGGCTTCATCTCGCGCGACCGGCGCCAGATCGCGATCCTCGACTGGGACGCGCTGCGCGACGCGAGCGATTTCAACCCGCGCTATCTGCACCTCAAGCCGTGGCTTTGTTGCATAATTACGCGAGAGCATGACCGACGTTTTACTTGAAGATGTTATTGGATGCGGACGGTCACCGGCGTTCCTATTTCGGAGAACCGATTGAGAATTGCAGCACGGACTTTGAGCTCGGTAATCTGACGATCGAAGGTGCGGGCGACAACGCGCTGGCCCAGGAGTTTGAAGCAGTGCATTTTGGTCTCGACCAGACTGCGGCGATGATAGCCGCTCCACTTTTTCCAGATTGCGCGACCAAGCCGGTTTGTCGCGCGTAGCGCTCCATTGCGTGCATCGACGCCGGGACCGCCTTCTGCCCATGGTTGCCCGTTGCGGCGGACCGGGATGACCGCATCGGCACCGCGCCCGGCAATAGCGGCATGGCAGTCCCTGGTATCATAAGCGCCATCTCCGCCGACGCTGAGTATCCGCTCGTCTCCGGGAATTTGCGCCAGGAGAACGGGCAGCGTCGGTGCGTCACCAATGGCATTCGTCGTGACCTCAATGGCCCGGATATCCAGCGTCCCAGCATCAATCCCGAGATGCACCTTGCGCCACTGGCGACGGTAGGACGGTCCGTGTTTGCGCGTCTTCCACTCGCCTTCTCCCGTCATTTTGATCCCGGTGCTGTCGACCAGCAGGTGCAGTCCGCCCGAGCTGATCCGCCCGCCGAGGTTGACCTTCAACGTCTTCTGCCGTCGGCACAGCGTCGTATAATCCGGCACCGACCAATCCAGCCCCGCCATTTTGATCAGGCTCGAAACCAACCCCGTCACTTGCCGCAAAGGCAGGTTGAACAGCGTCTTCAGCGTCAGGCACAGCTCTATCGCGCTGTCTGAAAACCGCATCGGGCGACCAGGGCGACCACACGGCTTCGAAAGCCAGTGCATCTCCGGATCAAACCATATTTCCAGCGACCCACGCCGCTTCAGCGCCGCATTATACTCAGGCCAGTTCGTCGTACGATACACAGGTGCGGCAGGTTTGGGCATTACGCCTATCTATACCGCTCGATTCCCTGCGTGAATCCCCGCCATCAGTTTTGCAACAAAGCCTCAAGCCGTAACCACGCGTCCGCGCTTTATCGCGCGGGCACACCCGTCTCGACTGTCCCGACGACATGGACCGTCAGTACGCGCGCGCCATGGTCGTCCTCGACCTGGACGTCGAAGACGATGTCGGTCTTCCCGTCGCGAAGATCCGACGTCAGGATTTCCCCCGCCGCATCCGACGCCCGAGACCGTGCGACCGCAAGCGAGCTCAGCTCCGCACCGACATCATCGTGAACGTGGGCGGTCTGGTTCAGGACATGAAAGAAATAGCGCGGCATCCCCACGCTTTCGCATGGCGTCGCGGATGCTGCCATAAACTCAATCAGTCACCACTGACGCGCAGCGGGCCAAGATCGCCCATCCCGACCGTCCCGCTCGCCATCGCCAGCATGGCATCGAGGCTCTTCTTGGCGCGCAGCCGCAGGCCTTCCTCGATCTCGACGCGCGGCGTCAGGTCGCGCAGCGCGACGTAGAGCTTCTCGAGCGTGTTGAGCGCCATGTACGGGCAGATGTTGCAGTTGCAATTGCCGTCGGCGCCGGGCGCGCCGATGAAATTCTTGAGCGGCGCCGCCTTCTGCATCTGGTGGATGATGTGCGGCTCGGTCGCGACGATCAGCGTGTCGCCAGGCATCGTATCGGCGAACGCGAGGATCCCGCTGGTCGATCCGACATAATCGGCATGGTCGAGGATATAGGGCGGGCATTCGGGATGCGCGGCAACCGGCGCACCGGGATATTGCAGCTGGAGCTTCAGCAATTCGGTCTCGCTGAACGCCTCATGGACGATGCACACGCCCGGCCACAGCAGCATCTCACGGCCCGTCTTGCGCGCAAGATAGCCGCCGAGATTCTTGTCGGGCCCGAAGATGATCTTCTGGTCGAGCGGGATCTGGCTGAGGATCTTTTCGGCCGACGAGCTCGTCACGATGACGTCGCTGAGCGCCTTCACCTCGGTCGAGCAGTTGATATAGGTCAGCGCGATGTGATCGGGATGCGCCGCGCGGAATGCCGCGAACTTGTCGGGCGGGCACGAATCCTCGAGGCTGCAGCCGGCATCCATGTCGGGCAGCACGACGATCTTGTCGGGGCTGAGGATCTTGGCGGTCTCGGCCATGAAGCGCACGCCGCAGAAGGCGATGACGTCAGCGTCGGTCGCCGCGGCCTTCTTCGAGAGATCGAGGCTGTCACCGACGAAATCCGCGAGGTCCTGGATCTCCGGCTTCTGGTAATAATGCGCGAGGATGACGGCGTTGCGTTCGGTCCGCAGCCGGTCGATCTCGGCGCGCAGGTCCAATCCCGTCAGGCTTCCGCCGATCCCGTTGCGCGCGTCCATAGTCAGTTCCTCGTCGTGGAGGCCGTCAGATGGACGCAGGCGCGCGCTGGATCAAGGCATTCCCGGGAATGGCGGGAAAGCATAGCCCGGAACAGCCGCGCCCGGCGTTCCAGCAACGACCGCCGCGTAGAGCGCCGCGCCGAGCGGACTGAAGGTGATCAGCTCGACCAGCACCGTCGACCCGACGATCGCCCCAAGGCCCCACCACCATGCCGGATGGACCGTGCCCGAGCGGCGAATATCGGCGACGATGCCGATCAGCGGGAAGATCAGCACCGCCAGGAAATCGACTTCGTACGCATAGGGAATGAGCAACGGCAGCGGGAGCAGGCGCCCGATCGCGGGCCCCAGCAACAGCGCCATGCCGCAATAATGCAGCCGACGATGCCATTGCGTCGATCGCCGCAGCGCGATTGCAGCGGCGGTCAGTCCGGCGAAGGTCAGGACGAGCACCGGATCGAACACGAGGAACTGGACCGGCGGGAAAACGGGCGGCACGCGGCCGAGTTGCGCCAG
Source organism: Sphingomonas sp. UYP23 (assembly GCF_054059235.1). Classification (NCBI taxonomy): domain Bacteria; kingdom Pseudomonadati; phylum Pseudomonadota; class Alphaproteobacteria; order Sphingomonadales; family Sphingomonadaceae; genus Sphingomonas; species Sphingomonas sp. UYP23. The sequence goes on along the minus strand of NZ_JBSSBX010000001.1, from coordinate 3,726,315 downwards.
CCGCGTCGTGACAAGCGTGCCGAGCACCACCATCGCGACGACCCAGCCCGCGCCGATCCAGCCCAGCCCGCGATGCAGCGCGATCGCGCCGCGCGACACCAACGTGTTCTGCGCGACGTACAGCACCACCCAGCCCATAAAGACGAGCGCGTGGGCATGGACGATCGGCGGCGAGGCGAAGCTCGACCGGCCGCTCGCAAGCGCGAAGGAAAAGCCGGCAAAGACGACCAACGCCATGAGGCAGGACGTAACGAGAAAGAAACGATCGTCGCTTCGCACGATCGTATCCGGCGCTGCGATAGTTGCCATGCCCACCCCCCGATGAAACCGACTCGTGAACGCGTCTTACCACAGTCGAGCGGACAAAACACGCCGCTCGGGCGGGCAATTCGGACTTAAGTCGCTAACATCCATCAAGAACGATTGGCGAGAACCTCGGCGATCGACTTGGTCGTATCCCACACGTCGCTGCTATCGCGCGCTTCGTCGGCGAAACGCACCTTGACGCTCGCATCGAGCCCCGCGGCGCGCAGCGGCAGCGCGAAGCTGCGCTCGACCGCGCGGCGCGTCGCATCGCGCGCGAGCCGCATCGGCACCGGCTCATGCGCCTGGCGCACCAGTTCGCGCTGTCCCGCTGCGCGATTGGCCTGTTCGAGCTTGGCATCGGCATCGGTGATCGTCGAGAGGATGCCGCCCTCGCCATATTCGCGGAGCTGCGTCAGATCGACCTGCGGCGGCGATGCCTCGACCGCGGGCAGCACGACGCCGAGCGTCCGCGTCTTGGCGTCCCACGTGACGTCGCGCGCACTGAGCTTGCCCATGTCGACATGATATTCGACCAGGCCGGGCATGATCAGCGTCTTCTTCGCCTGGAGCCCGAATTGCGATTGCGTCGAGGTCGACACCGCGACGAAGCGCGCGGCGAACGCCGACAACCGGTTCTGCTCGCGCAACCCCTCAAGCGACCCGCTCGCGATCGTGACGGGATCGGGCCCGGCGAGCTTGTGCTCGACCATCGCGCCGATCCCCCACACCAGCCCGAGCACGAACAGCGCGATCAGCGCGAGCGCCGCGGCGAATTTGGCGACGAAACTCATGCCGTAACGCTCCACAGTCCGCCCTGCTCGGCGACCCGCGCGCGGTCGCGCAGGTCGATCAGATGCGCCAGCACCGATCGCTCGGCCGCCGGAAACAGCCGCGGGTCGATCCCGACATACATGCGCGAGACCATCTCGCCGATCGTCGCGGGCGCCGCGCGCAAGGTCCGCAGGATCTGCCCCTCGCGCTGCTTGCGATGCCCCAGCATCCCGCGCACCAGCCGCTGCGGGGACTCGATCGGATCGCCATGCGCGGGGTAATAGCGCCGCTCGGTCCGATCGAGCAGCTTTTCGAGGCTTGCCATATAGGCGGTCATGTTGCCGTCGGGCGGCGAAACGATGCTGGTCGACCAGCCCATCACATGATCGCCGCTGAACAGCGCCCCCGCCCCGTCCTGCGCTTGCGGCAGCGCGAAGGCGAGGTGGTTCGAGGTATGGCCCGGCGTGGCGAGCGCGGTCAGCGTCCAGCCCTCCCCGCTCACACTGTCGCCCTCGGCGAGCACGCGGTCGGGCGCATAGGCACGGTCGAACGAGGCATCGGCGCGAATCCCCGCGTCGTCGAACGCGAGCGGCGCGCAGCCGACGATCGGGGCGCCAGTCGCGGCGGCGAGTGGGCGCGAGCCGGGGCTGTGGTCGCGGTGCGTGTGGGTGATGACGATCGCCCGCACCGGCCGCCCGGCGATCGCGCGGATGATCGCGTCGATATACGCGGGGTCGTCGGGCCCGGGGTCGATCACTGCCAGATCGGTCGTCCCGACCAGATGGACCTGCGTCCCGGTATGCGTGAAGGGCGACGGATTGGGCGCGAGCAGGCGGGCGACGAGGGGCTCGAGCTGCTCGGGCACGCCGGGAAGTTGCTCGCTCATGGGTCCGAGATGGCGGGTCGCGCCGGCGAAGGCAAGGGCGCGACCCGTCGGAGCTTACTGCCGGCGCTTATCGGGCGTGCGCGACATCCGATTCGAGTTCGGCGATCGCGGTATCGATCCCGGCAAGCGCGCGCGTGCGCTGTTCGGCCGTCATCGCCGCTGCCGCCATGACGTTCGCGCGCGACCGGCGCAGTCCGTCGAGCGCATGCGCATAGGCGTTGCGCTGCAGGTCCTTGCTGTTCGCGGCCATTGCAGCGCCCTGGGCGGCGGCGGCGGCGATGCGATCGGTGCAGATGATGATGCGCTTCTGTCCGGCGCGCTGCTCCTTGATCACCATCGTGCCGTCCTTGCCGCGCGGTCCACAGCTCCGCGAGGAGACTTGCGGCATCGGCGGGACCGGCGGCATCGCAGGCATCGATTCCATCGCTGGCATCGCGGGGATCGCCGGCATCGCCCCGATCTCCCCGACCAGCGTCGCGCTGCCGTCGCGGTTGAGCTTCACGTAGCGGCCGTAGCGCACGATGCGCTTGCCGTCCTTGGTCACAGTGACCATCGTCGTCGTCATGCCCGGGCCCGACTTGCCAGTCGCGCGAACCGGCGGTGCAGGCGGCGCGGGCGGAACGGCATCGGCGACGTCCGACGGCGGCAGTGGCGGCTCGGGCGCGGGCGGCAGGCCAGGGCCGGGCATGTCCGAGGCCTCGACATGCTCGCGCATCCGGGGCGCCGGGCGTGGCGCGGCGGGGAGAGCGGGCGCCGCGGGCACGGCGGCAGGCGACGGCGGGGCCGCCACCGCCTGATCGAGGCTCGCGAGATCCACCCCGGTGGCTGCCGCCATCGTGCTGCGCACCTTGGCGGCGGCAGCAGTGCCCGAGGCGGTGAGGCCAAGCCCACCCGTGGCGAGCAGCGTCAGCATCCCAGCCCCTGCCATCAGCCGGGTGCGCGACGTCCTGGTCGTGGTCAGCATCTTCAGTCTCCCTTTCAGATCGTCGATCGTGTGCAAATGGCAGGTCGCCGACACCGTGCCGCCGAGGAAGCTCGGATGCGCCGCCTTAAGGATCGCGCAGGCATAGGTGTGGCGGCGCATCGGGTTCATGCCGGCGAGCACGCGAGCGTCGTTGGCGATTTCCTGGTCGGCGCGGAACGCGCGGAAAGCGCGCCAGGCGATCGGATTGAACCAGTGCAGCCCGAGCACGACCAGCGCGACCCAATTGGCGATGAGATCGCCACGCGCATAATGGCCGAGCTCGTGCGCCAGCGCGAGATCGCGCTCCTCGGCCTCGAACCGCTCGGCGAAATCGTGCGGAAAGGCGACGTAGCGGCGCCACACCCCGAAGGCGAGCGGGCCGCTCGCGGCGCCCGTCTCGATCACGCGCACGCCTTCGCGCTCTTCGCTGCTCGCGGCCTGAGCGAGCATCCGCCGGCAGAAGCGGTGGTGCGCCAGTGCATGCCACGCGACGAACGCCCCCGCCCCCGCGATCCACAGCCCGGCGAGCAGCGGCACGAGCCATTCCTGCGCCGAGGCTGGCGCCGACGCCGCGGTCGCGGCTGCGACCGGTTCGACGAACAGCACGCTCATCTGCTCGGTCGCACGCAGCACCGGCGCCACCGCCGCGTCATGCCACGCGCTCGGCAGCGGCGGGAGCGCGAGCCGCAGCACTGGCAGCAGCCACAGCGCATAGGCCACGTCCGCCCCGAACGCCTTGCGCACCGGGCGCCGCAACAGCAGCACCGCGACCATCAGCACGCTCGAGGCGACCAGCGCTTCGATCAGCCAGCTTGGCGAGATCCAGTCGGTCATGCCTTGAGCTCCTTGAGCAGGGCTTCGATCTCGGCGATATCCTGCGCGGTGAGCGCGTCGCGATCGGCGAGATGCGCGACCAGCGGGCTCAATCTGCCACCGAACAGCCGATCCATCAACTTGCGCGATTCGCCCGCGACATAGTCCTCGCGCTTGACGAGCGGACGGTACAGATAGCGCCGTCCATCCTGTTCATGCGCGATGATGCTCTTGGCGAGCAGACGGCCGAGCAAGGTCTTGACGGTGTTGGCACTCCAGTCGCGCGTCTCGGGAATGCGCTCGGCCACGTCTTGCGCGGTGAGCGGACTTTCGTCCCACAACACTTCCATCACTGCATGTTCGGCATCGCTGATGCGTTCGGCCACGAGTCGCTCTCCGTAATGACTACGGATGTAATCGTATCGATTACATCCGTAGTCAAGTGCCCGCTTGCTCGCCCCTGCAGGAGGGATAGGCTGCCCGAAAAAACAGGAGCGGATCGATGACCTTCACCACCCTGGCGACCGGACTGCGCTTTCCCGAGGGCCCCGTGGCGATGCCCGACGGCAGCGTCATCCTGGTCGAGATCGAAGCCGGCCGCATCACGCGCGTCCATCCCGACGGCACGAAGACGACCGTGGCCGAACCCGGCGGCGGCCCCAACGGTCTTGCGATGGGCCCAGACGGCAAGCTCTATTGCTGCAACAACGGCGGCTTCCACTATGTCGAAACCCCCGGTGGCCTGCTCGTCCCGCACGGCCAGCCTGCCGATTATTCGGGCGGCAGGATCGAGCGGATCGACATCGAGACGGGCGAAGTCGAGGTGCTCTACAAGGACGGCGATTTCCACTGCAGCCTGCGCGGCCCCAACGACATCGTGTTCGACGATGCCGGCGGCTTCTGGTTCACCGACCACGGCAAGACCCGGATGCGCGAACGCGATGTTACCGGCATCTTCTACTCGCATGCCGATGGCCGCCACCTCGCCGAAGTGATCTTCCCGAGCGAGAACCCCAATGGCGTCGGCCTCTCGCCCGACGGCAAGCGGCTTTATGCAGCCGAGACCTATACCTGCCGGCTGATGGCGTTCGATATCACTGCGCCGGGCGAGGTCGATCTCACCGCCGGCCTCGGCGGCCCCGGCATCCCGCTCTATCGCCCGGCCGGCTACAAATTCTTCGATTCGCTCGGCGTCGAGGAATGCGGCAACATCTGCGTCGCGACGATCGGCGAGAGCGGGATTTCGGTGATCTCTCCGACAGGCGACCTCGTCGATTTCGTGCCGACGCCCGACCCGTTTACCACCAACATCTGCTGGGGCGGCCCCGATATGCGTACCGCCTACATCACGCTGTCGAGCACCGGGCAGCTCGTCAGCATGGAATGGCCGCGTCCGGGTTTGCGCCTGGCATATTGATCGCCGCGCCAGCCCCGCCTATCGCGCTCCAAAACAAGGAGTCGATGCATCATGAAGAAACTCTATCCCGATGCGGCAGCAGCGCTCGACGGGTTGCTCCATGATGGCATGACGATCTGCGCCGGCGGGTTCGGCCTGTGCGGCATCCCCGAGCGGCTGATCGACGCGATCCGCGACGCCGGCACCAAGGACCTGACGATCGCCAGCAACAATGCCGGGATCGACGGCGAGGGCCTCGGCAAGCTGCTCCGCACGCGCCAGGTCAAGAAGATGATCAGCTCGTACGTCGGCGAGAACAAGGAATTCGAGCGGCAGTATCTGAGCGGCGAGCTCGAGGTCGAATTCTGCCCGCAGGGCACGCTCGCCGAGCGCTGCCGCGCGGGCGGTGCCGGGATTCCCGGCTTCTATACCAAGACCGGCGTCGGCACGCTCGTCGCCGAGGGCAAGGAAGTGAAGACGTTCGACGGCGAGGAGTTCATCCTCGAACGCGGCATCCGCGCCGATCTGTCGATCATCAAGGGCTGGAAAGCCGACGAGAGCGGCAACCTCATCTTCCGCAAGACCGCGCGCAACTTCAACGCGCCGATGGCAACCGCGGGGAAGATCTGCGTCGCCGAAGTCGAGGAGATCGTTCCGGTCGGTAGCCTCGATCCCGACTGCATCCATCTGCCGGGAATCTATGTGAAGCGGATGATCATCGGCAGCCCGTACGACAAGCGCATCGAATTCCGCACCGTCCGCGAGGCGGCGTGAACGGCGTGCCTTCGGCTCTTCTTCTTGCCCCCCTCCCGCTTGCGGGAGGGGCTGGGGGAGGGTCTGTCTCGGGCGTCGCCCAAGCTTCCAGGTCATTCCCTCCCCTAACCCCTCCCGCACGCGGGAGGGGGATTGCGGCAGCGCTTGCTTTAATGGTGTCCGCGTGTACGACCGTGTCGCAGGCACCTGTCGCGCCCGTGTCGGCCACCCCCACCATCCCCACCGGCATGCAATTCCTCTACGGCTCGGGCGAAGCCGCCGCGCTCGACCACCAGGCCTACAACGTCCTGGTCGATGCCGTCCGCCGCCGCATCGCGAGCGAAAAGGCCGACCCCAAGGCGATGAGCGACCGCACCTCGGCGGTCCTGCAACCCGGCACCACGCTCGACCAGCCCGCCACCATCCCGTGCGGCGACCGCCCCCGCGCGGTGGTGTTCGACGTGGACGAGACGCTGCTGCTCAACCTCGGCTTCGAATATGACGATGCGCTGCATCCCGGCCGCCCCTACGACGCGGCGCTGTGGGAGCAATGGGAGCAAGCCGGCGTCGACCGCGTCGAAGCCGTTCCCGGCGCGATCGCCGCGGTCAACGACCTCCGCACGATGGGCGTGACGGTCGTCTTCAACACCAACCGCTCGACCGCAACCGCCGCCTTTACCGAGCAGGCAATCGCGCACGCCGGCCTTGGCATCGCCAGACACGGCGAGACGCTGTGGCTCAAGGGCGATCTCGGCAGCGGCTCGGGCAAGGACACCCGCCGCCAGGCGATCGCCCAGCGCTACTGCGTCGTCGCGATGGGCGGCGACCAGCTCGGCGATTTCTCCGACCTGTTCACCGGCACCCCGCAGCAGCGGCGTGCCGTGGCATCGTCGCCCGCCATCCACGGCATGTGGGGCCGCTTCTGGTTCGTCCTGCCCAACCCCGTTTACGGCACCGCGCTGAAAGGGGGGATCGACGACGTCTTTCCCGCCGACAAGCGCTGGACGCCCACACATTCTGGAGAGAAATGACATGGCCTGGACTCGTGACGAAATGGCAGCCCGCGCCGCGCGCGAATTGCAGGACGGTTTCTACGTCAACCTCGGCATCGGCATCCCGACGCTGGTCGCCAACCACATTCCCGAGGGCGTGACCGTCACGCTCCAGTCGGAAAACGGCATGCTCGGCATCGGCCCCTTCCCGCTCGCGGGCGAGGAAGATGCCGACCTCATCAACGCCGGCAAGCAGACGATCAGCGAGCTGCCGCAGTCGGCCTATTTCGGCTCGGACCAGAGCTTCGCGATGATCCGCGGCGGGCATATCGACCTGACCGTCCTCGGCGCGATGGAAGTCGCCGAGAATGGCGACATCGCCAACTGGATGATCCCGGGCAAGATGATCAAGGGCATGGGCGGCGCGATGGATCTCGTCGCCGGCGTCAAGAAGATCATCGTGGTGATGGAGCACAGCTCGAAGAACGGCGACCCCAAGTTCATCCCGGCCTGCACGCTGCCGCTGACCGGCAAGAACGTCGTCGACATGGTCATCACCGATCTCGCGGTGTTCCAGCGCCCCGACCATCAGTCGCCGTTCAAGCTGATCGAGATGGCGCCGGGCGTGACCGCCGCCGAGATCGCCGGCAAGACCACCGCGCACTATCTGGTGTAAGGTTATGGGCTATACGCTGATCACCGCGAACCGGAACTATTCGAGCTGGTCGCTGCGGCCCTGGCTGCTGCTGCGCGCGCTCGATGTTCCGTTCGAGGATCGGTTCGAGCCCTTCACGCAAGCCGTCAATTACGACGCCTTCCGCGCCTTCTCGCCGACCGGCCAGGTTCCGGTGCTGATCGATGGCGACCGTACCGTATGGGATTCGCTCGGGATCGTGCTGTATCTCGCCGAGCGCCACCCCGGAATCTGGCCCGAAGACGAGACGGCGCGCGCTTGGGCACAGTGTGCCACCGCCGAAATGCACGGCGGCTTCGGCGCGGTGCGGAATGCCTATACGATGAACGTCGGCGTCCGGGTGAGCCCCCCCGCCCCGACCCCGGCGCTCGCCCGCGAAATCGCGCGGCTCACTGAGCTCTGGGCCGAGGGGCTCGATCGCTTCGGCGGGCCGTGGCTCGGCGGCCCGACGTTCGGCGCGGTCGATGCCTTCTTCGCGCCGGTCGCCTTCCGCGTACGCACCTATGGCCTCGATGTCGGCGCGCCCGGTGCTGAGTGGGTCGCGCGCATCCTCGAGCATCCGGCGACGCGCGAATGGGAAAGCGCCGCGCTCGCTGAAAGCTGGCGCGAGGCGGCGCATGAGGCCGAACTCGCCGCAGCAGGCACGATCACCGCCGACTATCGCGCATGATCCGCTGGGTCCTGGCGGGAATCGCGCTGCTGGTCGTCATCGCCGGTGGATTGATCTACACGCTGGTCTCGCCGCCCGGCCAGCTCAGCTTGCTCGACGCTGCGATGGGCGGCGGCTCGGGCACCGAACGCCCCGGCACCGCGATCTCCTTCGGCAGCGAAGGCCAGACGCTCGACGTGTGGCGCCCGACAGGCCCGGTCGTGAAGCGCCCGGTGCTGATCTTCTGGTACGGCGGCGGCTGGGTAGCGGGCACGCGCCAGGGCTATGCCTTCGCCGCACGCGCCTTTGCGCGAAACGGCTTTGTCGTCGTAATGCCCGATTACCGCAAGGTCCCGCAGATCCGCTTCCCGGCGATGCTCCAGGACGGCGCGCAGGCGGTCAAATGGACGCGCGACCATATCGCCGAATATGGCGGCGACCCGGCACGGATCGGCGTCGCGGGCCATTCGGCAGGCGCCTATACCGTCGCGATGCTGACGCTCGACCAACGTTGGCTCGCGGCCGAGCATGTCGACCCCAAGATCATCAAGGCCGCGGTCGGGCTGTCGGGCCCGTATGATTTCTACCCGTTCGACAAGAAGCGCTCGATCGACGCGATGCAGGGCGCGAAGGACCCGCTGATGACGCAGCCGATCCATTTCGCGCGCGGTGATGCCGCGCCGATGCTGCTCGTCACCTCGACCGAGGACACCGAAGTCCGCCCGCGCAATGCGATCCATCTGGCCGCAGCGCTCAAGGCGCACGGCGGGACGGTCGAACTGCGCAATTATCCCGGCATCACGCACGAAAATGTCGCGATGGCGCTGTCGGTGCCGTTCCGCGGCAAGGCCCCGGTGCTCGCCGACAGCGTCGCCTTCCTCGACGCGGCGATGCCCACGCGCTGAGGATCGGCGCCATTGCGGAGCAATTGGCGGCGGCTTCCGCTGGGAAGCCGCCCGCCGGATGAAGACAACCCTCGTTTCGGATGCAACCCTGCGCGCACCGTCGCGCTAGGCCTGTACAGACGGCGCGTGGTTGCTGCGGGACCGTCAAACCCATCGCCGCCACGTGTCGCGTTCCCCGATTTTCAATCGAAGGAGAGTGCAGTGGCAAGCTCGGCAACGGTATTCATTCAGATCTGGGTCGACATCAATGCGATCCAGAACGGTTCGACGAAAGGCGTCTACGCGGTCGACAATCGCATCGGCCAGGGCAGCACGGGCGAAGGCTCGACCAGCCTGGCGACGCACGTGACCAACGGCTCGACGATCCAGTGGAACGTCTACAATATCGATCCGACCAGCACCGTGGTGCCGGCGATCACCGCGATCGGCAACGCCAGCGTATTCGGCGCAGGTGGCCAGCCGCAGAACGATGGCACCGGCGCCTATGTCGGGCAGGTGCAGCAGACGGGGCAGTCGAGCTACCAGATCACCTTCAATGTGCAGAAGCAGGCGGGCACCGCGGGGATCACGGTCGTCTTCTCGCCGAGCCTGGTGGTGCAGTGATCGCTGCGCTCCTCCGCTCGAACACGCTCGAAATCGCAAAGGAATCATCAAGATGATGAACGCATCCAACCTCGTGGTGCTCCAGGCGTCGTTGCTTCAACCCCAGGCTTCGATCACGATCGCCGTCGATACTGCCTATGTCGCCTCCAAGGGCGGGCAGAACATTTCGACCGGCATCTACATGATGGACAACCAGGTGTCCTATGGCAGCACCGGCGAAGGCACGCTGGAACTGTCCACCGTCGTGCCCGTCGGCTCGCTGATCGGCTTCAACACCGTGCCGATCGACACCAATAGCGGCGACACCGTGATCATTACCGGCTTCACCGTATCGCAGGGCTCGGTGTTCGGCTCGCAGGGCTATCCGCAACAGCAGCCCCCGATCAATGGAGAGCCGGCCGGCGCCTATTGGATCGGCCAGGCGATGAATGCCGGCAGCCAGACCTATCAGATCCAGATCAAGGTCACGGTCGGTCAGCTGCGCCCGATCTCCTATTACATCAATTGGGACCCCTTCATCACTGCGAAGTGAGGGATGACGGCTGCGCGTGCTGACAGGCGCGCGCAGCTTCCCGTCAACGCATCACCGCCCGATAGCGCAACATCCGGCATCCAAAGCTTTGCCTCGGCGCATCTTTCGGCTAGGGCGGCCGCCTTATGGCTAACCAACCCCGTACCTTGTACGAAAAAATCTGGGCCGACCATGTCGTCGAGCAGCGCGACGACGGCACCTGCCTGATCTATATCGACCGTCACCTCGTCCACGAAGTGACCAGCCCGCAGGCCTTTTCCGGTCTCCGCGCCAACGGCCGCGCCGTCCGCCGCCCCGATCTCACGCTCGCGGTGCCCGACCACAACCTCCCGACCACCGCGCGGCGCGATGCGGCGGGCCGCCCGCTGCCGATCGCCGATCCCGAGAGCGCGGCGCAGCTCGACGCGCTGACGCGCAACACCGCCGATTTCGGCATCGACTATATCGACGCGCTCGCACCGGCGCAGGGCATCGTCCATGTCGTCGGGCCCGAACAGGGCTTCACCCTGCCCGGCACGACGCTCGTCTGCGGCGACAGCCACACCTCTGCACATGGCGCACTCGGCGCGCTGGCGTTCGGCATCGGCACGAGCGAGGTCGAACATGTGCTCGCGACGCAGACGCTGCTGCTCGGCCAGTCGAAGACGATGGAAGTCCGCGTCGACGGCACGCTCGGCTTCGGCGTCTCGGCCAAGGACGTCGCGCTGGCAATCATCGGCAAGCTCGGCGCCGCCGGCGGCACCGGCTACGTCCTCGAATATACCGGCTCGACGATCCGCGAGATGTCGATCGAGGGCCGCCTGACGATCGCCAACATGTCGATCGAGGCCGGCGCGCGCGCCGGCCTCGTCGCGCCCGACGAGACGACCTTCGCCTATCTCGAGGGCCGCCCGATGGCGCCCAAGGGCGCCGACTGGGACGAGGCCGTCGCCTATTGGCGCACGCTGCCGAGCGACGCCGGCGCGGTCTACGACGCGGTCGTGACGATCGACGCGGCCGAGATCGCCCCGCTGCTGACCTGGGGCACCAGCCCTGAGGACGTCGTGCCGATCACTGGCGTCGTCCCCGATCCCGACAGCTTTGCCGACCCAGCCAAGCGCGACGCCGCGCGCAAGTCGCTGGCGTATATGGGCCTCACCGCGGGCACCGCGATGCAGGACGTCGGCGTCGACTATGTCTTCATCGGCAGCTGCACCAACAGCCGTATCGAGGATCTCCGCGCCGCCGCGAAGGTGGCCGACGGCCGCCACGTCGCCGATGGCGTCACCGCGCTCGTCGTGCCGGGCTCGGGGCTGGTCAAGCGCCAAGCCGAATCCGAGGGGCTCGACCGCATCTTCCTCAGCGCCGGGTTCGAATGGCGCGAGCCGGGTTGCTCGATGTGCCTGGCGATGAACCCCGACAAGGTGCCGCCGGGACAACGCTGCGCTTCCACTTCGAACCGCAATTTCGTAGGACGCCAGGGACCGGGCGCACGCACGCATCTGGTTTCGCCGGCAATGGCGGCCGCCGCCGCGGTCACTGGGCGATTGAGCGATGTTCGTAACCTGGTTACGAACTCTTGAGGGGCATAGTATGAAGCGCGTTCTGGTTCTGCTCGTAATGGGCACCATTTTCAGCGGGATGGCCGCCTATGTCGCCACCGCCAAGACCAACCCCGTCGGCACGCCGGCGATCCCGAACAAGCGCTAGCCGATGGACCCGGTGACGCACGTTTCGGGCAAGGCCTATCCGTGGGGGCAGAAGAACGTCGACACCGACGTCATCATCCCCGCGCACTGGCTCAAGACGATCACCCGCGAGGGGCTCGGCAAGGGTGCGTTCGAAACAGTGCGCGCGGTCCCCGGCAACATCTTCGACGATCCCCGCTATGCCGGGTCGCCGATGCTGATCGCGGGCGACAATTTCGGCTGCGGGTCGAGCCGCGAGCATGCCGCCTGGGCGCTCGCCGACATGGGCATCCGCGTCGTGCTCGCGCCGAGCTTTTCCGACATTTTCTCGGGCAACGCCTTCAAGAACGGGATCGTCGCGGTCGTGCTGCCGCAGGACGCGATCGACCGCCTGATCGAGGTCGCGCAGGACCAGCCGATCACCGTCGATCTCGAGACGATGACCGTCACCACACCCTATCAGGATCGCTTCGGCTTCGAACTCGACGCGTTTCGTCGTCAGTGCCTGATGGAGGGGCTGGACGAGATCGGTCTGACGCTGGCAAGAGATACCGCGATTTCGAAATACGAAGCCGGGGTAGCAGCACACCGGCCGTGGATGAGCGGAGACCGGGCACATGCGAGCACTTCTGTCGAAAGCGGCGGGCGGACCTGAAACTCTAGCCATCGACGAACTGCCCGATCCCGTGGCGGCTCCCGGCCAGGTCGTGGTCGCGGTTAAGGCCTGCGCGATCAACTATCCCGATGTGCTGATCATCGAGGACAAATACCAGTTCAAGCCGCAGCGCCCGTTCGCGCCGGGCGGCGAGATCGCCGGCGTGATCGAGAGCGTGGGCGAAGGCGTCACCGGCTGGAGCGTCGGCGACCGCGTGATCGGCATGACCGGGCATGGCGGGCTGGTCGAGAAGGTCGCGGTGCCGGCGGGCTCGCTGTACCCGCTCCCGCCCGAGCGCGATTTCGCCGAGGGCGCGGCGCTGCTGCTCACCTACGCGACGACGATCCATGCTTTGCTCGACCGCGGGCATCTGGTCGAGGGGCAGTGCCTGCTGGTGCTCGGCGCGGCGGGCGGCGTCGGTTTGGCGGCGATCGAACTCGGCAAGGCGTTCGGCGCGCGCGTCGTCGCGGCGGTATCGTCCGAGGAAAAGGCGCAGGCCGCCCGCGACGCCGGTGCCGATGAGACGCTGATCTACGCGCGTGCGCCGTTCGACAAGGACCAGTCGAAGGCGCTCGCCGAACAGTTCAAGGCGCTTGGCGGCAAGACCGGCTATGACGTGATCTACGATCCGGTCGGCGGCGATTATGCCGAACCGGCGCTGCGCTCGATCGGCTGGGAGGGTCGCTACCTCGTCGTCGGCTTCCCCGCCGGCATCCCCAAACTTCCGCTCAACCTGACGTTGCTGAAAAGCTGCGACGTCTGCGGCGTCTTCTGGGGCGCCTTCGCCGCGCGCGATCCCAAGGCCAATGCCGCACACATCGCGCGGCTGTTCCAGCTCTGGAAGGACGGCAAGATCGCCCCGCGCGTCACCGAAACCTTCGCGTTCGAGGATGGCGGCACTGCGATCGCCAAGATGGCCGCCCGTGCCGCGATCGGGAAACTGGTGGTCAAGGTCGCCGACTGAGGCCCCCCTTCCGTCACCCCGGCCCTGTGCCGGGGTCCACCGTCCCCCATACGCTTTGTCGGCAGCGCGTGCGGCACGGTGGCCCCCGGGACAAGCCCGGGGTGACGACGGAGGGAGTGTCGGCCCCAAGCCATGCAACTTTCTCTTCTTCTGCTCCGCGTCCTCCGCGCCTTCGCGTGAACCAGCCTTCTATTGCACGCGAAGACGCGAAAGCGGCTTACGAACTGGCTACTCGCCCCGCCGCCACCCGGCGCTCCGACACCCAGACATAGAGCGCAAACACCACCACCGCCGCCGCCATAACCCCAACCCAAACCGGCCCGATCGTCTCCCACAGCAGATAGACGTTGAGCGCCGCGATCACGCTGCAGATCGCGTACCCAACGACCTTCACCCACACAGGATTGGCATAGTCCCCCATCCGCGAACGGCTGCTCGTCACCATCATCAGCGGGAAGATCGCGAACGGCAACTGCATCGACAGCACGACCTGCGACACCACCAGCAAGGCGACGGTATCCTTGCCGCCACTTGCCGAGATCACCACCAGCGCCGGTACGATCGCGATCCCGCGCGTCACCAGCCGGCGAATCCACGGTGCGATGCGGATCCGCAGGAAGCCCTCCATCACGATCTGCCCGGCAAGCGTCCCCGTGATCGTGCTCGACTGACCAGAGGCGAGCAGCGCCAGCGCAAACGCCGTCGCCGCGACGCCGCCCAGCGCCGGCCGGAGCAGCTCGAACGCCTGTCGCAGATCGTCGACGACGATCCCCGAGCGCCAGAACACCGCCGCCGCAAGCACCAGGATCGCCGCATTGACGAAGAACGCCGCCCCCAGCGCCAGCACGGTATCGACCGTGTTGAACCACAAGGCCGCCTCGATGTCGCGCTTGGTGCGCCCGAACGCGCGCGTCTGGACGATCGAACTGTGCAGATAGAGGTTATGCGGCATCACCGTCGCGCCGAGAATGCCGAGCGCCACCAGCAACGCCGCAGTATTGGGAATCATCGGCGTCACCGCCCCCAGCGCGACCGCGCTCCAGTCCGGCTTGGCGAGCACGATCGTGTAGACGAAGCACAAGGCGATCGTCGCGATCAGCGCCATCACGACCGCCTCGATCTTGCGGAAGCCCAGATTGATCAGCAGCAGCAGCAGCAGCACGTCGAGCCCGGTGACGATCACGCCCCACACCAAGGGCAAGCCGAGCAACAGGTTAAGCGCCACCGCCGACCCGACCACCTCGGCCAGGTCGCAGGCGATGATCGCGATTTCGCACAGCAGCCACAGCGCCACCGCGACCGGCCGCGGGTAATAATCGCGGCACGATTGCGCGAGGTCGCGCCCGGTGACGATCCCGACCCGCGCACAGAGAATCTGCAGGAAGATCGCCATCAGGTTCGACGCGAGGATCACCCACAACAGGCTGTAGCCGAACTGGCTCCCCCCGGCGAGATCGGTCCCCCAATTGCCAGGGTCCATATAGCCGACCGAAACCATGAACCCCGGCCCGGCAAACCCCAGCCATTGCCGCCACCCGGCGCGCGTGCCGTCGCCCGCCGCCCAGACCTTGAGCGTGCGGTGCGCCTCCGGCAGCGAGGGCGCGAGATCGTGCTGAGTGGGTCGTTCAGGCAAGGTGGCCATCGATGGTCAAAATCCCGGCGGTAATCAACAGGCGGTCGGTCGGATCCATAGCCCGACGTGCCGCGCCAGCTACGCCCAAGCAAGCGATTCAGTTGCCGCAAAGACGCTTTCGTACCGCACGCGTCGCGCGGACGTTGCGCAAGCCCCTCGGCGCGCTTATCTCGAACCCGCTATTTCGACAGGCCCAAGGGGACCGTATATGACCACTTTCGACGATCGCGAGCGCGCTTTCGAGACCAAATATGCCCGCGACGAGGAAGTTGCCTTCCGGATCGTGGCACGCCGAAACCGGTTGCTCGGGCAATGGGCCGCAACGCAGATGAAGCTGACGCAGGAAGAATCGGACGCCTATGCCACGGCGGTGGTCCAGGCCGATTTCGAGGAAGCCGGCGACGAGGACGTCATCCGCAAGCTCGTCAGCGACCTGACCGCCGCGGGTGTCGAGATCGACGAGCCGGCGATCCGCCGCGCGATCGAGGAAAAGACCGTCGAGGCGCGCCGCCAGTTGATGGGGTCCGAATAATGCCGATGGCCGCCGACGAGATCGTATCGCTGATTGTCGCGGGGATCCCCGATGCGCAGGTCGAGATGACCGATCTTGCGGGCGACAACAACCATTGGGCAGCCCGCGTCGTGTCCGAAAGTTTCCGCGGGCTTCCCCGCCTCAAGCAACAGCGCGCCGTCTATGCCGCGCTCGGTGACAAGATGGGGGGCGTGCTCCACGCGCTCCAGCTGACCACCGCAGTCCCAGTCCAGGAGTGAGTATCATGAGCACCGACCCCGACCAGATCCGCATCGCCGAGCTCGTCCAGAAAGACGACGTCGTGTTGTTCATGAAGGGCAGCCCGCTGTTCCCGCAGTGCGGCTTTTCGAGCCGTGCGGTCGCGATCCTCAACCATCTGGGAGCCGAGTTCGGCAGCGTCGACGTGTTGCAGGACCAGGGCGTGCGCCAGGGGATCAAGCAATTTTCGGACTGGCCGACGATCCCGCAGCTCTACGTAAAGGGCGAATTCGTCGGGGGCTCGGACATCATGATGGAGATGTACGAGAGCGGCGAGCTCGAAACGCTGCTGACCGAGCAGGGTGTCACGACCGCGAAGTGAAGGTGCCGGGTCGGGCGGGCCGCGCTCTATAGCGCTGGCCCGCCCTGCTGAAGCGATTACCGCTCGGCATACCCAGTCTTTTGCAGACCGCGTGCCATTTCTCATGAAGCCCGGTTTTGTGCCGGTTCAAATAGTTAACTCGTAACGGGCATCCTCCCCGAGTGTAAGAATTTTCGACGGCCGGGCCGTTCTGCGCACGGCCCGTCGGTGGCGCAGAGCCCTACCCAAGCCGCCATGCCCCCGCTAGAAACCGGCAATGGCTTCTTCCCCCACAGCGCGCACCGGCGGGCGCATCCTCGTCGACCAACTCGTCGCGCAGGGCTGCGACCGCATCTTCACCGTCCCCGGCGAGAGCTTTCTCGCAGTGCTCGACGCGCTTCACGACACCCCGCAGATCGATCTGGTGGTGTGCCGGCAGGAAGGCGGCGTCGGCTTCATGGCGTGCGCCGACGGCGCGCTGACGGGGCGCCCCGGCGTCGCCTTCGTCACGCGCGGTCCGGGCGCGACCAACGCTTCGATCGGCGTCCATGTCGCGATGCAGGATTCGCAGCCGATGGTGCTGTTCATCGGCGACGTCGACCGCGGCACCAAGGACCGCGAGGCGTTCCAGGAAATCGACTTCCCCGCGATGTTCACGCCGATTGCGAAATGGGCGGCGAAGATCGACGACGCGCGCCGCATCCCCGAATATGTAGCGCGCGCGTGGAACGTCGCGATGTCGGGGCGGCCGGGGCCGGTCGTGCTCGCGCTGCCCGAGGACATGCTGCTCGACGAGGTGGTGGCGGTGGACCGCCCGCATGTCGAACGCGTCGTGCAGGCCTGCGATTCGATCCAGATGGGCGCGCTCGCCGCCGCGCTGGGCGAGGCCGAGCGTCCGCTCGCGATCATCGGAGGCGCCGGCTGGACCGCCGATGCAGCCCGCGATTTCGCCGCCTGGGCGGAGCGATCGGGCGTCCCCGTCGCCTCGGCCTTCCGCCGCCAGGACGCGATCGCCAACGACTCGCCGGTCTGGGCAGGCAATCTTGGCTATGGTCCCAATCCAGCGCTCGTCGCGCGGATCCGCGCCGCCGACCTGCTGATCGTCGCCGGTCCGAGGCTCGGCGAGGCGACCACCGATGGCTATACGCTGATCACGCCCGATCATCCCGGCCAGCACATCGTCCACATCCACCCCGATCCGAATGAACTCGGCCAGACCTATCGCGCCGATCTGGCGATCTGCGCCGACATGACCTCCTTCGCCGACGCGCTGCTCGCGATCGACATGCCGATGCTCGATTCGGGCGCGGACGCCCATGCCGACTATCGCGCCTGGTCCACCCCCGCCCCGCGCGACGGGGTGACGCTCGACCTCGGCCCCTGCGTTGCCGCCATGCGCGATCAGCTCCCGGTCGACAGCATCCTCTGCAACGGCGCGGGCAATTACAGCGGCTGGTGGCATCGCTATTGGCGCTATGCCGGCCCCGGCACGCAGCTTGCGCCGACCGCAGGCGCGATGGGCTACGGTGTCCCCGCCGCCACTGCCGCCGCGCTGCGTCACCCAGACCGCACCGTGGTCGCACTCGCCGGCGACGGCTGCTTCCTGATGAACGGGCAGGAACTCGCCACCGCGGTGGCGCATGGCGCGAACATGCTCGTGCTGGTGATCGACAACAACACCTACGGCACGATCCGCATGCATCAGGAGCGCGAATTCCCCGATCGCGTCAGCGGCACGGCGCTCTGCAATCCCGATTTCGCTGCGCTCGGCCGTGCCTATGGCTGCTGGGCGGAGACGGTCGAAACGACCGCCCTATTCGCCTCCGCACTCGCCCGCGCGATGGCCGAGACCGGCGTGCGGTTGCTTCACCTCAAGACCGATATCGAGGCGATCACCGCCGCGACGACCCTGACCGCCATGAAAGCGCGCATGAAAAAGGCCGCCCCGTAACCGGAGCGGCCTTTCCTTACGCTTTACGCAAATGATCCGAAGATCAGATATCGTCGCCGAGCGCGCCCTTGACCTTACCAGCAGTCTGCTGGGCCTTGCCCTTCAGTTCCTGCGCGGCGCCTTCGGCCTGCGTGTCAGGATTGTCGCTGTGCTGCTTGGCCTTGCCAATGGCTTCATTGACGTTGCCTTTGATCTTGTCGACGAACTCGCCCATGATTGTGTCCTTTCAGTGTGCGATGTCGCGAACCGACATCGTCTACTCACACAGGATCAACGGCCTAGTCTCGCGCTGGTTCCATAACATATATGTCATTCTGTTGCCGGTACGGTCAGATCAGGCCAGCCAGCGGGCTCGACGGATCGGCATACATCCGTCGCCCCATCCGCCCGGCGAGATAGGCGAGCCGCCCCGCCTCGACCCCGGCCTTCATCGCCGCTGCCATCATCACCGGGTCCTTGGCCTCGGCAATCGCGGTGTTCATCAGCACGCCGTCGCAGCCGAGCTCCATCGCCTGCGCCGCTTCGGACGCGGTGCCGACCCCGGCATCGACCAGCACCGGCACTTTCGCGCCCTCGACGATCAGCCGGATCGTGACGCGGTTCTGGATCCCCAGCCCCGATCCGATCGGCGCGCCCAACGGCATGATCGCGACCGCGCCGACATCCTCGAGCCGCTTCGCCGCGATCGGATCGTCGACGCAATAGACCATCGGCAGAAAGCCTTCCTTGGCGAGGATCTCGGTCGCGCGCAGCGTCTCGACCATGTCGGGATAGAGCGTGCGCGCTTCGCCGAGCACTTCGAGCTTCACCAGGTCCCAGCCGCCCGCCTCGCGCGCGAGCCGCAGCGTGCGGATCGCCGATTCGGCGTCGAAGCAGCCCGCGGTGTTGGGCAGATAGGTGACCTTCTTGGGGTCGATGAAATCGGTCAGCATCGGCGCGTTGCGGTCCGACACGTTGACGCGGCGCACCGCGACGGTGACGATCTCCGCCCCCGACGCCTCGAGCGCGGCGGCGTTCTGCGCGAAATCCTTGTACTTGCCCGTGCCGACGATGAGCCGGGAGCGGAAGGTCCGCCCCGCGACGGTCCAGGTGTCGGCATCGAACGCGGCTGCATGATCGCCGCCACCGACGAAATGCACGATCTCGAGCTCGTCGCCATCCTCGACCAACACCTCGGCGAGCGTCGAGCGCGGCACGACTTCAAGGTTGCGTTCGATCGCGACCTTTTCGGGCATCAGACCGAGATCCTGCGCCAGCTCGGCAAGGCTGAGCCCCCCGCGGACGCGGCGATGTTCGCCATTGACCTGGATGCTGACGGTTCCATCGGTATGCGGCACGTTCGTTCCCCGTTCGGGCTGAGCTTGGCGAAGCCCTGTGCTTCCCGGCAGGGAAAAACGGCCCTTCGACAAGCTCGGGGCGAACGGGCTATGGATCTGTCCAACTAGGCCCAGGCCAAGAAGCATTCAACCGCCCACAACCGGAAGTCCCGCGCGATGCCCGAAACCATTTTCGTTCTCAACGGCCCCAACCTCAACCTGCTCGGCACGCGCGAGCCCGCCATTTACGGCCACAAAACGCTCGACGACATCGCCGGCCAGCTCGAGGACCGCTCGCGCGAGCTCGGCCTGTCGATCGACCTGCGCCAATCGAATCACGAGGGCCATCTGATCGACTGGCTGCACGAGGCGCAGGCGCTCCCCGCCAAGGCCGTGCTGCTCAACGCCGGCGCCTATACCCACACCTCGATCGCGCTCTACGATGCGATCAAGGCGATCCGCACCCCGGTGATCGAGGTCCATCTGTCGAACCCGCACGCGCGTGAAACCTTTCGTCACATGAGCCGTATCTCCCCCGTGGCGCATGGGACAATCTGCGGTTTCGGCGCGCTTTCCTATATGCTGGCGCTTGAAGCCGCCGCGCGTCTCTGACAGGACGCGCCCCAACAAGGGAGATAAGGGTCGTATGGCCGAAGATACTCAGAAAGACGCAATGCGGATCGACGTCGATCTCGTGCGTCAGCTTGCTCAGTTGCTCGATGATACGCAGCTGACGGAAATCGAAGTCGAGGACGGCGGTCGCAAGATTCGCATCGCCCGCAAGGCAGCGGCAGTGACCGGTGCGGTGCAATATGCCCCCGCGCCAGTCGCGGGCGCGCCGGCGACAACCGCGCCCGTCGAGATCATCGCGTCGCCGGCCGCCGCGTTCAACGCGGTCAAGTCGCCGATGGTCGGTACCGCCTACCTGTCGCCCAACCCCGAGGCGAAGGCATTCGTCAGCGTCGGCGACAAGGTCGCCGCGGGTGATACGCTGCTGATTGTCGAGGCGATGAAGGTGATGAACCCGATCCTCGCGCCGAGCGCGGGCACGGTGAAGGCGGTGCTCGTCGAGAGCGGCCAGCCGGTCGAGTTCGACCAGCCGCTCGTGGTGGTCGAGTAAGCACGTGGCCGAGATCAAGAAGCTGCTGATCGCCAATCGCGGCGAGATCGCGCTGCGAATCCACCGCGCCTGCCACGAAATGGGCATCCAGACCGTCGCGGTGCATTCGACCGCCGACGCCGATGCGATGCACGTGCGACTCGCCGACCAGGCGATCTGCATCGGCCCGCCCTCGGCGACCGAGAGCTATCTCAACATCCCCAACATCATCTCGGCCGCCGAAATCTCTGGCGCCGATGCGATCCACCCGGGCTATGGTTTCCTCAGCGAGAACGCCAAGTTCGCCGAGATCATCGAAGCGCACGGCATCATCTTCGTCGGGCCGAAGCCCGAGCATATCCGCACGATGGGCGACAAGATCGAGGCCAAGCGCACCGCCGGCGCGCTCGGCCTGCCGCTCGTCCCCGGCTCCGCCGGGCCGATCAGCGATCTCGCCGAAGCCAAGGAAATCGCGGCGCAGGCCGGCTATCCGGTGATCATCAAGGCGGCCTCTGGCGGCGGTGGTCGCGGGATGAAGGTCTGCACCTCCGAGGACCAGCTCGAGACGCTGATGCAGCAGGCCGGCAGCGAGGCGAAAGCCGCGTTCGGCGATGCGACGGTCTATCTCGAGAAATATCTCGGCAACCCGCGCCACATCGAATTCCAGGTGTTCGGCGACGGCGAAGGCAATGCGATCCATCTCGGCGAGCGCGACTGCTCGCTCCAGCGCCGCCACCAGAAGGTGCTCGAAGAGGCCCCCTCGCCCGTGCTCGGCGAAGAAGATCGCGCGCGGATGGGTGGCGTCTGTGCGAAAGCCATGGCCGACATGGGCTATCGCGGCGCCGGGACGATCGAGTTCCTGTGGGAAAACGGCGAGTTCTATTTCATCGAAATGAACACGCGCCTGCAGGTCGAGCATCCCGTCACCGAGGCGATCACCGGGCTCGATCTGGTCCGCGAACAGATCCGCATCGCCGAAGGCCACGGCCTGACGCTGCGCCAGGAAGACGTCCAGTTCCGCGGCCATGCGATCGAATGCCGGATCAACGCCGAAGACCCGCGCACCTTCGCGCCGTCGCCGGGGCTGGTGAAGGCGTATCACGCGCCCGGCGGCATGAACGTCCGCGTCGATAGCGGGCTCTACGCCGGCTACCGCGTGCCGCCTTACTATGATTCGATGATTGCCAAGCTGATCGTCTATGGCACCACCCGCCCCGGCGCGATCCGCCGCTTGCGCCGTGCGCTCGAGGAGTTCGTCATCGACGGCCCGACGACGACGATCCCGCTCCACCAGGCCTTGATCGAGGATCCCGACTTCCAGAAAGGCGACTATACGATCAAGTGGCTGGAGGAATGGCTCGCGCGCCAGGAAAGCTGATCCCGCTCCCACCCCCCTTGTTATTCCTTGCGAAACCGTAATGATGAGGTGATCGGCGCCACATCGCGGCGTCGAGGGTGACAAGGGGAAAACGGTGCGCACACGGGTTCTCGGTGCAATCGCGGCGGCGATCTTCGCGTCGCTGTTCCTGGTCTTCCTCTCCGTTCGCAGCCCCGACACCGATCCCCGCGCGATGCGCGCTAAATACGGTGCGCCGCCGTCGCAGTTCGTCGAACTTGGCAATGGGCTGCGCGTCCATCTGCGCGATACCGGGCCGCGGGAGGCGCCGGTGCTCCTGCTGGTCCACGGCTCGAACGCCTCGCTCCACACCTGGGAGCCGTGGGCGCAGCGGCTCGAGACGCGTTATCGCCTCATTCGCATGGATCTGCCCGGCCACGGCCTGACCGGGGCAAGCCCGACGCAGGACTATCGCCCGGCCGCCTTTGTCGATGTGGTCGAGCGGATCCGCGCGCGGCTGGCGGTCGATCGGATGGTCGTCGTCGGCAATTCGATGGGTGGCGGGGTCGCATGGCACTATGCGCTGGCGCATCCCGAGCATGTTCGCGCGCTTGTCCTGATCGATTCGGTCGGCCAGCCCGAACCGGGCGGATCGCACGACGCGCCGCTCGCTTTCCGCATCGCGCGCATCCCGATCCTGCGCACCATCGCCGCGATGATCACGCCGCGCAGCCTGATCGCCGACAGCCTGCCGCAGGTATTCGGCGATCCGCGCCGCGTCGATGCAGCGATGATCGATCGCTATTGGGAGCTGCTGCGCTATCCCGGAAATCGCGTCGCGACGCTCGACCGCTTCGCGCTCCCCCCCGACACGGCAACACCGGCGCAGCTTGCCGCGCTGAAGATGCCGGTGCTGATCCTGTGGGGCGCACGCGATCATTTGATCCCGCTATCCTCGGGCAAATGGCTGCAGCGGCATATCCCGACGAGCAGGCTGATCGTCTATCCCGGGATCGGCCACGTGCCGATGGAGGAAGACCCGGACCAGAGCGCCGCCGACCTTGACCACTTCGTCGCGGGGCTGCAGGGCCGATAGGCCGCTCCCGACGCCCCCCCGCCTGCCGTCACCCCGGCCTTGTGCCGGGGTCCACCGTCCCGCGAGAGCAGCCCGCGCAGCACGCGCGGCGCGGTGGCCCCCGGGACGAGCCCGGGGTGACGAGGGAGGGTATCCGCCTCGCCCACACTTCGCCACGCTAACCGCTTGGCCTCCCCGCCCCGCCCCCCTAAGCTCCCCCCGACCGCCCCGGAGCCGCCATGACCCTCATCGAAAACCTCCGCACCCTCACCCCCTCGCAACGCAACTCGATCTGGGCGAGCTATCTTGGCTGGACGCTCGATGCGTTCGACTTCTTCCTGCTCGTCTTCATGCTCTCGGCGATCGCCACCGAATACGGCACCGACGTGAAGCACGTCGCGGAGGCGACCTTCCTCACGCTCGCCGCGCGGCCGTTCGGCGCGTTCTTCTTCGGCTGGCTCGCCGACCGCGTCGGGCGGCGGCCGATCATGATGATCGTCATCCTGCTCTTCTCGCTCTTCTCGCTCGCCTCGGCCTTCGTCACCTCGCTGACGATGCTGTTCGTCGTCCGCGCGGCGTTCGGCTTCGCGATGGGCGGCGAGTGGGGGATCGGCGCGAGCCTGGTGATGGAATCGATCCCGCCCAAGCTGCGCGGGCCGGTGTCGGGGCTGCTCCAGTCGGGCTATCCCTCGGGCTATTTCCTCGCGAGCCTCGTCTATTTCCTGCTGTTCGACCAGATCGGCTGGCGCGGCATGTTCGTCGTCGGCATCGCGCCGGCGATCCTCGTCTTCATCATCCGCTCGCATGTCGATGAAAGCCCGGCGTTCGAGGCGCGCAAGGACGCGGCGAAACCCAACCCGTTCGTCGAGCTCGCCCGCCACTGGAAGATCGCGCTGTATCTCGTTGTATTGATGACAGCGTTCAATTTCTTCAGCCACGGCACGCAGGATCTCTACCCGACCTTCCTGCGCGAACAGCATAAGTTCGACACGCACACGATCGGGGTGCTTACCGCGATCATGAACGTCGGCGCGATCGTTGGCGGGCTCAGCTTCGGCATCTGGTCGGAAACGATCGGTCGCAAGCGCGCGATCATCATCGCCAGTCTGCTCATCCTGCCGGTGATCCCGCTCTGGGCGTTCGCGCAGACGCCGCTGCTGCTCGGACTCGGCGCGTTCCTCGTCCAGGTTGCGGTGCAGGGTGCGTGGGGGATCGTGCCCGTGCATCTCAACGAGCTCTCGCCGCCGCTGGTGCGCGGCATGTTCCCGGGGTTCGCCTATCAGCTCGGCAATCTTATCGCCTCGCGTAACGGGCCTTTCCAGGCGGGAATCGCTGAGGCGCATGGCGGCAATTACGGGTACGCGATGGCGCTGGTCGCCGGCGTCACCGCGATCGTGCTGGTGCTGTGGACCTGGCTCGGCCCCGAACGCCGCGATATGGATTTCGTGGCCGAGGCGAAGGCGGAAGCGCGCAGCGCCGATTAAGGCTGTCCTACATGCCACCGCGCTGTCATCATCCCATCGGCTGGTGTTCATCGTCGAATCCGCGCCGGAACCACGGTTGTTCTCCGCGGCGATGGTGCGACTTTCGTGTGACTTTCCGACAAACCTGCGTGCCTGGCGCAAAGGTGACGCGACAAGGGTGACGGACGCGCAACCGCCCGCTAAAGGCACACCATGAGCCAGATCACCCCCGAGATCGTCGCCCAGCACGGGCTGTCCACCGAAGAATATGAGCGCGTGCTCGTCGCGATGGGTCGCGAGCCCAACCTTACCGAGCTCGGCATCTTCTCGGTGATGTGGTCCGAGCATTGCTCGTACAAATCCAGCCGTATCCATCTGAAGAAGCTGCCGACCACCGGTCCGCAAGTGATCTGCGGCCCCGGCGAGAATGCCGGCGTGATCGACATCGGCGACGGCCAAGCGGCAATCTTCAAGATGGAGAGCCACAACCACCCGTCCTACATCGAGCCGTACCAAGGTGCTGCGACCGGCGTCGGCGGCATCCTGCGCGATGTCTTCACGATGGGCGCGCGGCCGATCGCCAACCTCAACGCGCTGCGTTTCGGCCGGCCCGACCATCCCAAGATGCGCCACCTGATCGCGGGCGTCGTCCACGGCATTGGCGGCTACGGCAATTGCGTCGGCGTCCCGACGGTCGGCGGTGAGGTCAACTTCCACCCGGCCTATGATGGCAACATCCTCGTCAACGCGATGACCGTCGGCGTCGCGCAGCAGGACAAGATCTTCTATTCGGCCGCCTCCGGGATCGGCAATTCGATCGTCTATGTCGGATCGAAGACAGGCCGAGATGGCATCCACGGCGCGACGATGGCCTCGGCCGATTTCGGCGAGGATTCGGAATCGAAGCGCCCGACCGTCCAGGTCGGCGATCCCTTCACCGAGAAATTGCTGATCGAGGCCTGTCTCGAACTGATGGCGTCGGACGCGATCGTCGCGATTCAGGACATGGGCGCCGCCGGTCTCACCTCCTCGGCGGTCGAGATGGCAAGCAAGGGCGGCGTCGGCATCGAGCTCGACATGAACGCCGTGCCGCAGCGCGAAACCGGCATGACGCCGTACGAAATGATGCTCAGCGAAAGCCAGGAGCGCATGCTCATGGTCCTCAAGCCGGGCCGCGAGGATTTCGCGGAAGGCATCTTCAAGAAGTGGGAGCTCGATTTCGCGGTGATCGGCAAGGTCACCGAGACCGGCCATATGGTCCTCAAGTTCAACGGCGAGACCGTCTGCGACATCCCGCTCGCCCCGCTCGCCGACGAAGCCCCACTCTACGACCGTCCCGCCGCGTCTAAGGAAGAGTATCAGGCCTGGGCCAAAGTTCCCCCGCTCGGCGCCACGCCCGAGGCGAACGACATCGCCGCCGACCTGCTCAAGCTGATGGCCTCGCCCGACATCGCCTCGCGCCGCTGGATCTGGGAGCAATATGACACCCAGGTCGGCGCCGACACCGTCCAGCGCCCCGGCGGCGACGCCGCGGTGGTGCGCGTCCACGGCACGCAGAAGGGGCTCGCGATGAGCACCGACTGTACCCCGCGCTATTGCTATGCCGACCCGTACGAAGGCGGCAAGCAGGCAATCGCCGAGTGCTACCGCAACCTCTCGGCGGTCGGCGCGACGCCGCTCGCCGTCACCAACTGCCTCAACTTCGCCAACCCGCAGCGCCCCGAGATCATGGCGCAGCTCACCGGCTGCCTCGACGGCATGGGCGACGCCTGCCGCACACTCGACTTCCCGATCGTCTCGGGCAACGTCTCGCTCTACAATGAGAGCAAGGCGACCGGCGGCGGCTCGGCGATCCTGCCGACCCCCGCGATCGGCGGCGTCGGCCTGCTCGCCGACTGGTCCAAGTCAGCGACGATCGCCTTCAAGGGCACCGGCGACGTGATCGTCCTGATCGGTGATCGCCGCGGGCATCTCGGCCAGTCGCTGTGGCTGCGCGAAGTCCATGGCCGCGAGGAAGGCCCGCCCCCGCCGGTCGATCTCGAGGCCGAGCGCCGCAACGGCGAATTCGTCCGCGCCCACATCGCCACCGGCGCGCTCACCGCGGTGCATGACGTGTCCGACGGCGGCGTCGCCGTCACGATCGCCGAGATGGCGCTCGCCGGCAATGTCGGCGCGATGCTCCACGCGCCGCTGCCATGCGGCGTGGCGTGCTCGCTGTTCGGCGAGGACCAGGGCCTCTACGTCGCGACGATCGCCGATCATCTGCTGCTCGAGACGCTCACCGCCGCCGATGCCGCCGGGGTCGAGATCGAGCGGATCGGCCGCACGATCGCCAACCGCCTGATCTTCGAGCTGCCCGACGACGACCATGTCGTTACGCTCGACGCGCTGCGGAGCGCGCATGAGGGCTTCTTCCCCGCGCTGATGGGCGACGGCGCGGCACTGGTCGACTGATCGGGGGGCGGCCGCTGGGGCCGCGCCTCACTCGGCGTGGAGGATCGAGACAATGGTCCCCGGGCCGGCGTCTGTGGTCGCGACCCTGGCACCGAGCTTTTTCGCGAGCGCGTCGACGATCGTCGTGCCGAGCCCGCTGTTCGTCGGGTCGGTGACGCCCGGCATGCCGATGCCGTCGTCGCGCACCGACAGGGTCCAGTCAGCGCCGTCCGCTGCATAGGCGACCGTGATCGTCCCGCCGCGTGGCTCGGGAAAGGCATGCTTCAGCGCGTTGATGACGAGTTCGGTGACGATCAGCCCGAGACTGACCGAGACCTCGGCCGCGGTCTTGCTGTCGTCAACCTGGACCGAGATCGAAATCTCCGCGTGATCACGGATCATCGAGGCGCCGATGCTACGGCACAGATCGCCCAGATAGACGCGCAACCCCACCTCCTCGTCACCCGAGATGGCGAGCTGGCGCTGCAGCTTGGCGATCGACATAACCCGATTATGCGCATCATGGAGATGGGTACGGCTTTCGTCGGAGCCCACCCGCTTGGCGCTTTGCAGCAGAACGCTTGCAATGATCTGCAGGCTGTTGGCGATGCGATGCTGAAGCTCCTTGAGCAGCACCGCCTTGTCGCGCATCAGCCCCTCCCTGACCTGGTCGGCGATCCGCGCGTCGGTGACGTCGACGATCGCGAGCAGGACGCGGATATTCGCCGGATCGGCATAATCGAGCTTGTGCGCCTTGAGCACGAGGTCACGCGACGCGACCCCGACGCGATCGAGCGCCATCTCATACGCATCGACCTGCGCCGTCCCGCTCGCGGTGGTTGCGAGCAACGCGGCCAGCTGCGGCACGTCCCATTCCCCGCCGCCAAGGTCCTTGAGCGCGTGATGCGCGATCTTCGCCGGATCGATCGCGAAGGCGGTACAGAACGAATCGCTCGCCACCAGGATCGTCGCGTGCGCGTCGAGCAGCAGCAACGGCGCGTCGGACGACGCGATGACGGCGCGCATCAGGCTGTCGGCCGCAACCGCGTCGATGGAAGCTGTGGTGGGCATCTGGATCCCCTTTCTGGGGACCGGAGACTCGCGAAGCGAAAGCCATACCCGGACGGGGACGCGCCGGCAGTGCCGGAACGTCCACCCCATGCGGCGTAGCATGGCCGGTTCGGCTTGCCTAACCACCGGCCGCTGCGGGAACTACGCCATTGCACCGTCTGGCAACGCACCGGAGGACTGCCCGCCGCGCCCCGCGCAAAGGCTCAGGCGGGTTTCCCCTCGCCCAGATCATGCCACGCGACGACGGTCTGGCGCTGCGAACCGAGCTTCGTGATGGCAAGCTCCATCACGTCGCCGGCTTTGAGATAGATCGCCTCGGGCTTCTTGCCCTCGCCCACGCCCGGCGGGGTCCCGGTGATCAGCAGATCGCCCGGGTAGAGCGTCACATATTCGCTGACATACGAAATCAGCTGCTTGAGCGTGAAGATCATCGTCTTGGTATTGCCGGTCTGCATCCGCGTCCCGTTGATGTCGAGCTGCATGTCGAGCGCCTGCGGATCGCCGACCTCGTCGGGAGTGACCAGCCACGGGCCGACCGGGCAGAAGGTGTCGTGCCCCTTGCCTTTCGACCATTGGCTGCCGCGCTGCTTCTGGTTGAAACGTTCGGCTACGTCGTTGACGAGGACATAGCCGGCGATCGTGTCGAGCGCTTCGTCTTCGGTGACGTAGCGGCACGTCTTCCCGATGATGACGCCGAGCTCGACCTCCCAGTCGCTCTGCGTCGAACCCCGCGGCAGGACGACATCTTCGTTGGGCGCGTTGAGGCTCGACAGCGCCTTCATGAACATCACCGGTTCGGTCGGGATCGGGAGGTTCGATTCGATCGCATGGTCGCGATAGTTGAGCCCGATCGCGACGATCTTGCCGACGCCAGCGATCGGCACGCCGTAGCGCGGGGTGCCCTCCACCACCGGCAGCGCGGCAGGATCGGCGGCGAGCGCCTGCGGCAGCGTCGCGATCGTCAACTCGTCGATGACCCCCGACAGATCACGGATCACGCCGTCGGCGTCGACGATGCCGGGCTTTTCCTCGCCGGGCTGGCCATAGCGGCAGAACTTCATGATCGGGCCTTTCGAACGGGTATAAGATGGCGACGTCCCGCCTGCGCTACCCTGGGGAGCGCGCAGCGCTGCATTCCAATTATCGGATAAATCCGTAAGGGCCGAGACCCGGCTCGTCAAACGCCAGCATCTGATCTGGTCGAAGGCGGTTGCCGGCCGTACCGGAAACAAGCGTGGGTGCCTTCGTTATGCGCTCGTCTCCCACCGCTCGACAGGACAGATGCAATGCAGACCCGCAAACTCGGCCAGCAAGGTCTTCACGTCTCGGCGATGGGGCTCGGCTGCATGGGAATGTCCGATTTCTACGGCAGCCGCGACGAGGCCGAGTCGGTCGCGACGATCAACCGCGCACTCGATCTTGGCGTCACCTTCCTCGACACCGCCGACATGTACGGGGTCGGCGCGAACGAGGAACTGGTCGGCCGCGTAGTGCGGACGCGGCGCGAATGGGTCGTCGTCGCGACCAAGTTCGGCAATGTCCGCGGCGCCGACGGCAGCCATCGCGGGATAAACGGGCATCCCGACTATGTCCGCTCGGCGTGCGATGCGAGCCTCAAGCGGCTCGGGCTCGACGTAATCGATCTCTATTACCAGCACCGCGTCGATCCCGCCGTACCGATCGAGGATACGGTCGGCGCGATGAGCGAGCTCGTGGCCGCCGGCAAGGTCCGCTATCTCGGCCTGTCGGAGGCCGCGCCCGAGACGATCCGGCGCGCGCATGCGGTCCATCCGATCTCGGCGCTGCAGACCGAATATTCGCTGTGGAGCCGCGATGTCGAGGCCGAGATCCTGCCGACGGTGCGCGACCTCGGGATCGGCTTCGTGCCCTACAGCCCGCTCGGCCGCGGCTTTCTGACGGGACAGTTCGCGCGCCCCGAGGATCTCGCCGAAGGTGACAGCCGCCGCGCGCATCCGCGCTTCCAGGGCGAAGCGTTTGCGAAGAATCTCGAGCTCGTCACGGCGGTCAAGGCGCTGGCGGCGGACAAGGGCTGCACCCCCGCGCAGCTCGCACTTGCCTGGGTGCTGGCGCAAGGCTCGGACGTGTTGCCCATTCCGGGAACAAAGCGCCGAACCTATCTCGAGGACAATCTCGGCGCGATCGACGTCGTGCTCGACGCGGCCGATCTGGCGCAGATCGACGCGGTGCTCCCGCCGGGTAGCGCCGTGGGGCAGCGGTACCCCGACGCGTCGATGGCGACGGTCGACCGATGAGCGACGCCAGACCAGCGCTGTGCGTCGCGATCGGCACCTATCGCGGCGGCGGCGGCGCGGGGATCGCGGCGCTGTGCCGACGCGAAGCGGGAAGCTGGCAGCTAGGCGACACCTATGCCGCTGCGCCCAACGCGTCGTTCAGCGTCTATGCCGCGCGCCACGGGCTGCATTACATCGTCGATGAGGTCGAGGCGGCGCGCATCGGCGTCCATCGCCATGCCGACCAGCACTGGTCGCAGCTGGCATCGGTCGACATCAAAGGTGCCGCGCCGTGTCACGTCGCGCTTGATCCGACCGAGACGCTGCTGGCGGTGGCCAACTACGCCAGCGGCAGCGTCTCGCTGCTGCGGCTCGACCGCGACACCGGCCTGCCGACGGGCGCCGTTCAGGTCAGCGCCAATCACGGTTCGGGGCCCAACCCGGCGCGGCAGGAAGCGCCTCACGCGCATTGGGTCGGGTTCAGCCGTGACGGTCGCTGGCTCTACCAGACCGATCTCGGAACCGACGAGATCCTCGCCTTCGCAGTCGATCCGGCAGGCACGCTGCAGCCGCCGCAGCACGCCTATCGCGCCGCGCCCGGCTCGGGACCGCGCCATCTGCTGCTCCACCCAAGGCTCGAGCGGTGCGCCTATCTCATCGGCGAGCTCGACAATCGGCTGAGCGTGCTCGATCGCAACGACCCCGGCTTCATGCTCCGCGTCAGCGTCTCGACGCTTCCCGAAGGCTGGCACGGCGAGTCGATCCTCGCGCACGTCGCGATAAACCACGCATGCGACCGGCTCTATGTCTCGAATCGCGGGCATGACAGTATCGCGGTGTTCGCGCTCGACGAGAGCGGTCTCCCGACCTTACTCGACCACGCCGCGACCGGCGGCGCGTCGCCGCGCCACTTCCTGCTGCTCGAGGAGGCGCGCTGCGTGATCGTCGCGCATGAGAAGGCGCAGACCGTGACGACGCTCGCGGTCGAGCCGGACGGGCGCCTTCAGGCGAGCGGCGCGTCGATCGCGGTTCCGGGCGCGGCTTACGTCTTCTGCCCAGACCCAGCCGGCTAGCCGACGCCACCGCGTCTCAGCGGTTGCGCCCGAGGCCGAAGCTTTGAATAAGCACGCGATCATGGCGCGCCGACCTACCCCCTCCCCCCGGCGTGCCGGTGCGCGCAACGCCGCTCGCGATGCCGCAGCCGAGACATGGCTGCTTCTCCTCGGCTGCGTCGCCGCGGTTCTCCTCATAGCGACTTTTCTCTATCCCACGCCCCCTGCCGAACGCGACGCCGGTCGCGCCAAGCGGCTGACCATGGCGCAGGCGCGCGCGTCGAACCGCGCCGTCCCGATCGAGGCGCGCCTGCGCATCCCCGCCCCGCGCTACCGCTTTCCCGGCGGACCCGCCGAACGCGAGCAGGCCACCGAATGCCTTGCCACCGCTGCGCTCTACGAAGCGGGCGACGATCGGGCGGGGCAGAAGGCGGTGATCCAGGTCATCCTCAACCGCGTGCGGACGCCAGGTTTTCCGCGGACCGTCTGCGGCGTGGTCTATCAGGGCTATAGCCGCGCGATCGGCTGCCAATTCTCGTTCACCTGCGACGGATCGTTCGACCGGCGCCCGGTGCATACGGGATGGTCGGCCGCGCGCCGCGCCGCGCGGCGCGCGCTGGCGGGCCGCGTCTTCGCCGATGTCGGCGGCGCGACGCATTATCATGCCGACTGGATGGTGCCCTATTGGCGCGATTCGCTGGTCAAGATCGCGCAGGTCGGCTCGCACATCTTCTATCGGCGCCAGTCCGCGCATGACGGGTTCCGCCGCGCCAGCTATGACGCCCGTCGCAATATCCGGACGCCGGTGGATAGCTGACGCTCCCCGAACGTTGCGCCCGCTCACAGCAAGGATATCCGGCATGAAGGCGATGGTTCTCAAGGCCCCGATCGGGCTCGATCGCATGACGTTCGAAGATCGCCCCGATCCCGGCGCGCCAGGCGCGGGCGAGATCCGCGTGGCGCTGCATGGCAGCTCGCTCAACTTCCACGATCTCGGGGTCGCGACAGGCCGGATGCCGACCGCCGACGGCCGCATCCCGCTTGCCGATGGCGCGGGGACCGTCGAGGCGGTCGGCGACGGCGTCACCGAATTCGCGGCGGGCGACAGCGTCGTCTCGTGTTTCTTCCCCGATTGGCAGGACGGCACGGCAACGATCGGCGATTTCAGCCGTACGCCGGGCGACGGCATCGACGGCTTCGCCCGCGATTATGTGGTTTTGCCCGCCAGTGCCTTCACCCACGCGCCCAAGGGGTATGACGCGGTCGAGGCCGCGACGATCACCACCGCGGGCCTCACCGCCTGGCGCGCGCTGGTCGTCGACGGCAAGCTCAAGGCGGGCGATACGGTGCTGCTGCTCGGCACCGGCGGCGTGTCGATCTGGGCGCTGCAGATCGCCAAGGCGATGGGTGCGACGGTCGCGATCACCTCCTCATCGGACGAGAAGCTCGAGCGGGCAAAGGGCCTGGGGGCGGATTTCACGATCAATTACCGAGAACAACGCGCTTGGGGTCGCGCCGTCGTCGACTGGACCGAGGGCCGCGGCGTTGATCATGTCGTCGAGGTCGGCGGACCGGGCACGCTCGCGCAATCGATCGAGGCGGTGCGGGTCGGCGGGCATATCTCGCTGATCGGCGTGCTGACCGGCGCCTCGGGCGAGGTTCCGACCGCAGCGCTGATGGCCAAGCAGGCGCGGCTGCAGGGCCTGATCGTCGGCAGCCGGCGCGAACAGCAGGACTTCGTCCGCGCGCTCGACGCCACCGGCATCCGCCCCGTGGTCGATCGCCGCTTCCCGCTCGAAGCGCTCGCCGATGCTTTCCGCTACGAGATGGGCGCGGCGCATTTCGGCAAGATCGGGATCGAATGGTAGCGCGCGATCCGGTCGCGGTGGTCCTATGACCGCCGCGATCGGATCGCGACCAGCGCGCGATCAAGCACCAACAACAGCAAAGCCGACGCGCCGAACAGCGGGAGCAGCAGCCCGAGCAGCACGAGAACCACGATAAACGACCGCGGCGCTGCGCCGGGCCGAGGCGGCGCGCCGACTTGTCCGCGGGGTCGCCGTTTCAGCCACATCGCGCCGCCAAGCCCGCTGATCGCGACGAGCGCTACCGCCGTAGCGACGCCGATCAGCTGGTTCGCCAAGCCGAAGAGCTGCCCCTCGTGCCAGGCGACGCCGGTGTTGACGATCCGATCGATCACATGCTGGTCGGCAAAGCCGGAGCGCCCGGTCTCGACCCCACTCACCGGATCATAGGTGACGCGCCGGTCGAGCCAGCGGTTCTGCGCCTCGGACTTCACCGTCCACACATTCGCGGTCGGCGGCCCGAACTTCTGGACCGCGTGCGGCGGGAGCACCAGCACGGGAAACGCCAGCCGTTCCGCCACCGCCCTGGCGACGAACGCCGAGAGGGGCAGGCCCGCCGGCGCGGCCACAACCGGCATCGGCGTGGCGTCCATCGCGCCGTGATGCCCGGCATGGCCGCCTTCGGCGCCGATCCTCCAATCCTGCCGCCCCTTGACCAGCCCGAGCTCGGTACGCACCCATTTGA
This sequence comes from Sphingomonas sp. UYP23, assembly GCF_054059235.1. NCBI lineage: Bacteria > Pseudomonadati > Pseudomonadota > Alphaproteobacteria > Sphingomonadales > Sphingomonadaceae > Sphingomonas > Sphingomonas sp. UYP23. Next base: position 3,692,443 of record NZ_JBSSBX010000001.1, on the reverse strand, counting down.
ACGTCCCGCCCCACGCTCCCGCCCAGGGCAGGCCGCTGGCGAGCATCATCAGCACCAGCCCAGCCACCCAGAAGCCGGTGACGCGGTGGAGGTCCTTAAACAGCGGCCGCCCACGCAAGCCGAGCCGCGGCCACACCGTCCCGGCCAGCCGGAACGGCCGTGGCCACCACAGGTACAGCCCCGACACGATCAGCACGATCGTCCAGCTCGCGGCGAGTTCGACCAGCCGATCGCCGAGGGTGCCGATCAGCAGCGAGCCGTGGATCCGCGCGACAACCGCCTCGATCCGCCCCTCGGGATCGAGATTGCCGAGCACCGCCCCCTGCGGCGACACATAGATTTCACCGGCTTCGCGTCGCGCCCGAGCAGCTGGATCATCGCCGCATCGCCGGTCTGGCGCGGCAGGCGATAGTGGTTGAAGCGCATCGCCGGATTCGCAGTGAGCGCCGCGGACACCTGCCGATCGGGCGACACCGCACCCTGCGTGCCGAGACCGCTGAACGCGCGCTCCTTCCATTGCTCGACCTGTGGCTTGAACAGGTAGATCGATCCGGTGACCGACAGGATCAGGATGAAGGGCAGCACGAACAGCCCCGCATAGAAATGCCAGCGCCACACCCAGCGATAGCGTTGCTGCGCCGAGGACGCGCCTCGCACGGTCTCGATCGCCGCCATCAGAAGGTCACCTTGACGTCGGCCGCAAAGCTGCGCTGCGGAAAGGGATGGAAGAGGAAGTATCGGTCGTTATTAACGTTATCGACGCCGATGCCGAGCTCCATATGCTCGGCGACACGAACCTGCGCGCGCAGATCGACGACCAGATATTTGTAGAAGCCCTGATAGGTGTTGCCGACCACGTCGCTATTGTCGAGCGAGCCGTAATTGCGGCTGGCATAGCGCGCGGCGGCGGTCAATGCGACGCCATCGACGGGTCGCCACGTCGCCACCGCCGTCGCCTTCCAGTGCGGCACACTCGGCAACAGCATGCCGACAGCGGCGGGGAGCACCGCATTCTTGCTGGTGATCGCGTCGGCATAGGTGACGCTGCCCGAAACATCGACTCGCCGAACGATATTGGTGCGCGTGACCGATAGCTCGGCGCCCCGCGCGCGCGTCTCATCGACATTCTGGACATAGGTGCCGACTTGAACCGGGGTCACCGCCAGCGGGCCGGTCTGCGAAATCAGAGCGTCCCTGATCACCTCGTTGAACAGAGCGAGCCGGAAGGTTCCCCGGCTGTCCTGCCGCTCGAGCGCCAGTTCGAGCGAACGCGCGCGTTCGGGGCGCAGGTTCGGGTTGGGAACAGTAGCGACCGGTGTCGTGACGATCTGATAGAGTTCCCCGACGGTCGGGAAGCGCCACGCCTGGCCGAACGACAGCCGCGCCGTCAGGTGCGGGTCGATCGCATAGGCCAGCGCCGCCTTGGGCGAGACTTTGTTGCTGGTAAGCGTCGGCTGAACGACCGGGCCGATCGCGGGCGCCTGCGAGACATTGACCCCACCATAGGCACGCCACCCTTCGTAACGCCCGCCGAGCGTCAGCGTCAGCGGGGCTACGATCCGCCACGCATCCTGCGCCCAGAGCGCATAGGTCCGCGTCTTGCCGCTGCCCTGCAAATTGAGCGTGCCTTTCGATCCGCGCACCCAGTCGGTCGTATTGTAGCGGTTGCTGTCGAGTTCGTACCAATCGGCGTGCGCACCAAAGCTGATCGTGTGCGTCGCCGCCGCATCGGAGCGCCACGCGCCCTTGGCGTCGAGCGTCTTCCAGCCAGTCCCGGCGAGGTCCGTGATGAAGCCCGCCCCGCCCGCCTGCCCGGCCGGCAGCGCCGTGTTCGAAACGCGCTGCTGATCCTTGGCGACGTCGTACAGCGTGCCGATCACCTGCCAGTCGAACCGGCTGCCTGTCCCATTGAGCGACAGATTGTGCGACCATTGCCGCTGCTCGGTGCGATAGACGCTCCCGGCAAAGGCGGTGGGGGCGAGCGTGTAGACCTGCCCGCTATTGCCCGTCGTCCCCGCGTAGAACGCCAAGCCGGTCGCGGGGTCGGTGAGATAGCTCTCGACGGTCGAGTCGGTGCTGACACGGAACAGGCTCCCGACATAGGTCAGGCGCAGCGCCGCGGAGAGATCGAGCGCCGCCTTGAGCTTGAAGCGATCCTGCACCTGATGCTCGAACGCCGTCGCACCGACCACGCGGATCGCGCCGCCGGTGCGGTTGAGATCGTCATAACCGCCGGTGGTCGGCGTGCTGGTCGCGCTCCGTGTCGCGGTGGCGCTGACGAAGCCGATCGGCTGGCTGCGGCTGTCGACGTGATCGGCGCTGGCGAAGACCGCCAACGGACCGAACCGGTCGCCGAGCGTGCCGCCCAGTTGGTATGCCGGCAAGGTGCGGTGCGTGCCGTACAGGTCGAACTGCTGGACGGTCGTTCCCGCGACCAGCGTTCCCTCGAACCGATCGGGCAGCCGCGTCGTGATGTTGACGACGGCGCCGATCGCATTGCCCGGATAGGCGGCGGAGAACGGCCCGTAGAGCACGTCGATGCGCGCGATCTCCTCGGTCGAGACGAGATTCCAGCGCGGACTGGCCGAGGTGTTGTTGTTGCCGATCAGCGCCGAGAGGATCGCGCCATCGGCGTAGATCAAGCTGCGCGCGCTGGCACCGAGCCCCGAGGTGCGCGTCGCGAGCGGCGCCTGGCTGTCGCCGATATGGCGTTTGCGCACGACGAGGCTCGGCAGATATTTGAGCGTATCCTCGACGTTGCGCGCGTTGATCGTCGTTGCGATCGTCGCGGCATCGATCGAAGCCCGGGATGCGGGCGCGTTCTCGATCGTCGCGGTGCGGCGTTGCGCGGTAACGAGAATGTCCTCCGCCTCTGCTTCGGGCGCGGGCGGTGTGCGCTCTTCGGCGAAGGCCGGAGCCGTGGCGCATGCGATTAGCGTGATCAGCGACGTCACGCCGAGCAGTGCTGTGCGGCCGTTCATGGAAATGTCCTGTTCGATGCGGAGAAACGCAGCGGTCACGCGCGGGTGCCCCCCGTAGTTCACGCTCGGCTTCGCGGTCCCGATGGCCGATCGACGCGCAGCGATGCGTATCGATCGACGACGGCTCGCCACACTGGAAACGATGTTGGAAGATCGCGCGCTATGGCCGATGGCCATTGGCACCGGCCGCCGGTCGCCACGACCGGACGCCCCACGCTGCCGCTTCCCATTCCTTGCGCCCTGAACCCCGGTCCGTGCGCCATCGCTCACCCGTGGGGCGAGGACTCACGCGTATGCGGGGGGTCCCCGCAACGGCGGCCGAAGCGCATGCCGATAGAGGAGTACGCCACGACACAACGCCACCCGGCCCAGCGCGAGCACGAACAGCACCGCGATCGCGAGCAGCGCAGCGTCGGCTCCGGCGAGATGGGGCGCCGTGAGACCCGCAAAGGAACAGGAGCTCTCGCCCTTGCCGCCTTTCTGGTCGTGATGCTGGGCCGCACGGTCAGGCCCCACCATGCCGGGCATGGCCATGGGCGATGCCATCGGCTCCATCCCGGAGCAGAGTTCGAGCACCAACCCGTTGCCGGCAGCGACCGGCATGAAGCCCGTTGGAATCACGATCTTGGCGAACAGCACGAGCGCGAAGAGCAGCGCGTAAAGCCGCCGATGCGTTCGGAACAGGGTGCGAAGCGCGGCCATCGCGCGAAGGACTAGAGGCGCTTCGCGGTCATGTCATCCCCGATGTGATATCAATTGCCACCATCTCGCCCCAAACACATCCGGCGGCCACAGGCCCTCACGGACGCTTGCAGGGAAAGGCCGCCTTCAGCGCATCGCGGATGACGAAGGTCGGTGCGCTGCTCCAGCTCTTCTTGTGCGTGCGGAGATATTTGCGCGCGACCGTCACGACCTTGACGGTCGACGCGCTGGCCGCCGACGGGCAGATCTGGTGCGACAGCGACAAGGCGTCGAAAGCGCCGAAAATATATCCCGTGCAGAAGCTTGCGGTCGTGTCCGCATCCTTGCCGCGGCAGGCATCGGCGATTTGCGCGGTCTCCAACGGGCTTACCACGACCGGTGGCGCGGCAGCTGTGGCGATCGCCGCGGCAAGCAAGATCATGGCACGTCCTTTATCCGGGGCCGACGATTGTCCTAATCCTGGGCGGACGGCTCTGCAGACGGCGCTCCAGGCGCGAGATACGGCAACAAGCGCAGCCGCGGGAAGACGCTATCGAGCGGCTTGGTGTCGGGCAAGATATAGACCACCCCGCCCGCCTTGAGGAAGCGCGAGCGGATCTGCTTGGAATAGAAGCTCGTGCCGACATTGATGCAGCCAAAGCTGATGCGATTGTCGTCGGGCGTCGGCGACAGCAGCCGCTCGACGCGCCGTTCCTTCTTGTGCGTGGTGATCACCGCGTGGAGCGCGACCGAATTGGCATAATCGACCCACAGCACGCGCTGGTGCCCGAATGCGCGCCCGAACTTGGCGACGAAGCGACCGGCCGGCGTCGTCCGTTCGGCCGGCCCGATCTCGGCCAGGTCCTTCGAACCGACTCCGGGAGTCGAATCATCGCCGACGCCGATGCCGAGCAGCACCGGCGTTTCGCCGAGGAAGGTCCCGGCGGCATCGAACAGCGAGAGCGAGGCCGCCTGCTTGTCGATGACGATATAGGGCAGCGTGCCGTTGTCGTGCGCCGAGGCGACCCAGGCGATGACGCGAGTCGCCGCTTCGGATCGCACCGGCTCGGGGAGCGGTGGTGGAGCCACTTTCCCCTTGGCCATCGCACGGCGCGCAACGGCGGTCTTGGCTGACGGTTTGGCCGGGGTCTTACCCCCGGCCTTGCCTGCCGTGCGATCGGGCTGCTTCGCCACTGCGCGCGGCGTCGCCTTGTCGGACGGCGCGGCACGGCCGAGCGCTGCCGAGGGCGAGATCGACACTGCGATCATCCCCAGCACCGCAGCGGCCATGCCCACGCCGCGACCGCGCGCGGACGGCTTATCCTGCACTTCGGCTTCGATCACCAGTGCGGCCGGTTACGATCAGCGGAGTACGATATCGCGATCAGCCCCGCGGCCGGCGCTGCGCGCGCTGTGCCTGCTGCTGGACCTGCTGGTCGAGCCCGTCGACGCGGCCGCTGATCTGGTCGATCCGCTGCGCGTTCTGCTGTGCCTGGCCGGCAGCGGCCTGTGCCTGGGTGAGCGCCTGGCCCGACACGCCTTCGACCGTGCGGACACGGCCGTCGATGCCGTCGATGCGGGTGTTCACAGTGGCGATCTGGCGGTTGACATAGCCCTTGGTCGCGCAGCCGCTGACGCCGATCGATCCGGCCAGGATCATGGCTACCGTCGCGGTCTTCACAAGATTCGAACGCATATACTTACCTTTTTGAAATGGCGTGGTGCGGTCCACAAGCGCAGCCGCACCCGGATTGGCAACCGCTATCCGGCAGGACGTGCGGCTTCCACGGCAGGGAGAAGGCCCGCCATTTCGCGGAAAACCGCCAAATCGCCAAATCTGAACGCTTGCTGAAAGGCGTTGCGAAAACATGACAGGCAGCGTTTGGCGCGCTGGTGCGTTGGGCTCGAGTGTTCCCGAAGACGCAGACCACCAAGTAAAGGCGTTCCCATGCTACAGTCCCCGATCCGCTTCCGTCCCGACGTCGAGCAATCGCAGCCCGATGAGCAAGCAACCGTCACAGATCTCAACGAAACATTCGACACAATCCTCGAGCGGACCGCCGAGGATTATGGCCATGCGGTGTGATCGGTGCACGCCAAGTCGCACGGCCTGCTCGAAGGCGAACTGACGATCGATCCCGACTTGCCCGCCGAGCTTGCTCAGGGTTTGTTCGCGAACGGGGGAAGTCACAAGGTGCTGATCCGGCTGTCGACCAATGCCGGCGACATCCTGCCCGACGTGATCGGCCTGCCGCGCGGCCTTGCGATGAAGGTGTTCGACGTCGCAGGCGAACGGCTGCCCGGCTCGGAGGGCACCGCGCAGGATTTCGTGATGGTCAACGGCCCGGTCTTCCAGGCGAAGACCGCCGAGAAGTTCCTCGGCAACCTCAAGCTGCTGGCAAAGACGACCGATCGGCTCGAAGGGACCAAGAAGGTCGTCTCGGCGGCGCTGCGCGGCGTGCGGCATGCCTTTGAAGCGGTCGGGGCCGAGGCCCCCGCGGCGATCATCTCGCTCGGCGGTGCGCCCAATGTCGAGCCGCTCGGGGAAACCTATTACAGCGCGACCGCCTTCCGCTTCGGCGACTATATCGCCAAGTTCAGCATCGCACCCGTGGCGCCGGCGATGACCGCGCTGACGGGTAAGGAAATCGCGATCGAGGGCCGTGAGGACGCGATCCGCGAAGACGTCCGCACCGAAATGCGCACGCTGGACGCGGAATGGGAATTCCGCGTCCAGCTGTGCCGCGATCTCGAAGCGCAACCGGTCGAAGATGCGACTGTCCTGTGGACGAGTCCGTTCATGCGCGTCGGCACGATCCGCGCCGCCGCGCAGGACAGCTGGAGCGAGGCACATATCCAAAAGATCAACGAGGAAACGCGCTTCAGCGTGTGGACCGGGATCACCGCGCACCAGCCGCTCGGCAATATCAACCGCGCGCGGCGCGACACCTACCGCCATTCGGCCGACTTCCGCGCGCGGGTGAACGGTTGCCCGTATCACGAGCCGTCCAACTGATCCGACGATGACGGGAGAGGGGCGCTTAAGCGCCCTCTCCCACCCCATCGGGCCTTGCCAGCAACCCGCGGCACGGCTACCCGACGGCCTCGATGCAACCCACCGATCACCGCCCCGCCTCGTTCATCCCGGGCCGCGCCGTGTTTCCGCACCGGCACCTCACCGGCATCGAGGGATTGCAGCCGCACGAAATCGTATTCCTGCTCGACGAAGCCGATGGCTGGGTCGCCGCCAACCGGACGCGCGCGATCAGCGACAAGCGCTTGGGCGGCCTCACGCTCATCAATGCCTTCTTCGAGAATTCGACGCGCACGCTGCTGTCGTTCGAGATTGCGGGCAAGCGACTCGGCGCAGATGTCGTCAACATGCACGCGGCGCAAAGCTCGGTGAAGAAGGGCGAGACGCTGATCGACACCGCGATGACGCTAAACGCGATGCGCGCCGACGTGATCGTGATCCGCCACATGAGCTCGGGCGCGGTCCGGCTGATCGCGGGTAAGGTTGATTGCCCCGTGCTCAACGCCGGTGACGGACAGCACGAACATCCGACGCAGGCGCTGCTCGATGCGCTGACGATCCGCCGCCGCCGCGGTACGATCGCCGGCCAGCGCGTCGTGATCTGCGGTGACATTTTGCACAGCCGCGTAGCCCGCTCGAACGTCCTCGCGCTGACCGCGCTCGCCGCCGAAGTGCGCGTCTGCGCACCGGCGACGTTGATGCCCGAGGGGATCGAACGGATGGGCGTGACGCCCTTTACCGATTTCGACACCGCGCTCGAGGGCGCCGATGTCGTGATGATGCTGCGCGTTCAGAACGAGCGGATGGCGGGCGGCTTCATCCCGTCGAACCGCGAATTCCATCTGCGCTACGGGCTGACGCTCAAGCGGCTCGAACGCGCCGCACCCGATGCACTGGTAATGCATCCCGGGCCGATGAACCGCGGCGTCGAGATCGACTCAGCTGTCGCCGACCATGCGCGCTCGGCGATCACCGAACAGGTGGAGATGGGGGTCGCCGTCCGCATGGCCTGCCTCGACGTGCTGACGCGGCGCTCGCGCGGCGTGGCGGGCTGGGCATGAGCCGGATGCTTGCCTTGCTCAACGCGACCCTGGTCTGCCCGGTCGCCGGCGTGTCGCAGGGCGGCGTCCTGATCGAGAACGACAGCATTGTCGCGACAGGTCTGATCGACGTCCCCGCCGATGCCGAGACGGTCGACTGCGGCGGCGCGACGCTTGCGCCCGCGATCGTCGATCTCGGCGTGTTCGCGATCGATCTGCCCGCCTTCCATGCCGGCGGGATCGTCCGTGTCGGGCTGATGCCCGATCAATCACCGGTGCTCGACGATCCCGGCATCGTTCAGCGCGCGGCTCTGATCGGGCGACCAGGGTTGTGGATTCATCCGATCGCTGCGGCGACGCGCGGTCTGGCAGGGACCGACCTGGCCGAGATGGCGATCAACCGCGATGCGGGTGCGCGTGCGGTCGGGACCGGCGCGTGCTGGATCGCCGACTCGGGCGTGATGCGCAAAGTGCTGGCCTATGCCGGCGATCTTGGCCTCGCCGTCATCACCCATGCCGAGGATGGCGGCGTCACTGCGGGCGCCGTCGCCACCGCCGGCGAGACCGCGACGCGGATGGGGCTCCCCTCGGCGCCAGCGATCGCCGAGGCGCTGGCGATCGCGCGCGACCTGATGCTCACCGAGGAGACCGGCGCGACGCTGCATATCCGCCAGGTGACGACCGCCGCCGGGTTCGAATTGATCCGCGCCGCCAAGCGCCGTGGCGTGCGCGTCACGTGCGGGATCACCCCCGCGCATCTTTTGCTGTCCGACATCGCGATGACCGATTTCCGGACTTTCGCCCACCTCTCGCCGCCGCTGCGGTGCGAGAGCGATCGCCAGGCGGCGGTTGCCGCAATGGCCGACGGGACGATCGACGTGCTGTGCTCGGGCCACGATCCGCGCGGGCCCGAAGAGAAGCGCCTGCCGTTCGCCGACTCGGCGTCGGGCATGGCGGGCGCGGAAACGCTGCTCGCGCTGGGTCTTGGCCTGGTCCGCGACGAGACGATTTCGCTCCAGCGGCTGTTCATGCTGCTCGCCGCCAATCCGGCGAAGGTGCTCGGGGTCAATGCCGGATCGCTGACAGTCGGCGCGCCTGCAGACTTGTTGCTGCTCGCACCAGATGCGCCGTGGCAGGTCAATGGTGATCGGCTTCATGCCAAGGCCGGCAACACGCCGTTCGACGGGTTGCCGGTGCAGGGCAAGGTACTGCGGCTGTTCAAGGGCGGCACCGCCCTCCCCGTTCCCGCCTGACGCGTCTCGCCCGACGCGCTCAGCGCGACGCCAGTTCGCGCCCCTTCGCCCACATCGCAACCTGATCACCCGCGCCGGCGCGGACGAAGCAATTGCCGCCACGACTGCGATAGCTCTGGCACAGCGATACCGCGTCGGCGCGCGCGAAGCCGCCGACCGACAGACGGTAGAATTGCTTGCCGCCGCGCGAGACGATCATGCCCTGCGGCGTGTGGCTCGCAAAACCGGCATAGCTGCGCGTCGCCCGCGTCCAGGCATCATGCGCGACGCCGGCCGTGTCATAGGCGCCAAGCTGAACGAAGAAGCTGCCACGCGCGACCGGCCGGACGCCAACCGGTGCCGGCATTGCCCGCGGTGCTGCGACGATGCTCGCGACCGCAGTCCGCGGCGTGACAGTGCGCTGCTTTGTGGCAACCTTGGCATAGGCGAGCGGCAACGGCTGCACGACTTCCCGGCGCTCGGCGAAGACCACCCCGGCAATCGTCGGTCCGACCGCAGCGACTTGCTGCGCGGCCGGTGGGGGGGCGTCGGCCACCGCGACGGCCGCGGGCTGTGTCGCGGGTTCGGCAGACGCCTGACCCGGCATGTACGTGTCGATCGGCGGCTCGGCCTGCGCCAGCGCAGTCGTGCCGCGGTTGAGCGCAAGCGCGACCGGGAGGCCGGGATCCACCGCCGGCGTCACGCCGAGCAAGGTCGCGACCTGATCCGACGCCGAATTGGGCCGCGAGAAGGTCGACCAATCGAGAATGCGCCGCGCGACATCGGCCGGGGCGACATCCATCGCCACCACCGTCTGCGCCTCGCGCCAGCGCCCGGCGAGCGCGAGACTCAGCGCGTAATTCTGGCGGACCTTGGCGTCGGCATCGGGCGCACGCGCCGCAGCGCCGAGCATCTCGACCGCGGTCGCCGGATCCCCCGCCAGCGCGGTGGCGAGGCCACGGTCGCTGACCGGGATCGTCGCCGCATTGGCGTCGAGCGTCTTGCGCGCGCCGGCCCAGTCGCCGGTGGCGATCTGCGCGAGCGCGAGATTGAGCGCAGCCTTGCCGTTGCCCTGTGCAAGGCTGAGCGTGTCGGCAAAGGCATCGCGCGCCGAGGCGAACCGCCCCGCCTTGAGATAGCTCTGGCCAAGGATCATGCGATAATCGGCCGCGTCGGGCTGGTCACCGACGGCGCGTTCGGCATGGGCGATCGCGGTCGCAAAGCGACCCGCGCGCAAGTCCTGCTGCGCCAGGGCGGCTTCGGTGCGCGCTTCCTTTTCGGCGCGCGATTGCTCGCGGGCGCTGGCGACGGCGATCGTCGAGACCGCGGTGGCCGCGATCGTGCCCCCCAGCATGAGGAGCGAAAGCCCCAGGGTCAGGGGACCGAAAGTGATGGCGGACCGGGTCTTCATCGTAACGCCCTCCTCGGGGTCTATCGCTTCGCCCGCGTCGGCAACTGGCGCACCAGATCATCGACTTCGGGGAGAGTTTGCAGGAATTGGTCGAGCGCCTCGGTGACCAGCGACTGGGCCGAGGCATTGTGCAGCGCGCTGGCGAGGCGGAGCCGGAGATGCCGGTCTTCGTCGAGCCGCAGCGTGAAGGCGGATTTGGGACGCGTCTTGTTGTGCTTCTTGCTCGTCTCGCGCCCGATCCGCGTCGCGGTGGCGACCGATACGGGTTTAGGCGCGGCGCGCACGGGTTCGGGCTCGGGCTCAGCAGCGGCCGCGACGGGCTCTTCCGCTGCGACGGGTTCCGGCGCGGCGACAGGCTGCGCGAATTCCTCGCGCAGCACTTCGCGCTGGACCAGCACCGGCGGCACCGAGGCGACCGGCGCCACCTCGCCCATGTCGTTCCAGCCGAGATCGTCCTGCGCGCCCGGCATCGTGCCGAAGCCGCCAAAGCCCTGCGGCCGCATCGCGGGTTTCGCCATGCCCTTGCGCGCGAGCAGCGTCGAGGAGAGCGACGCAGTAGCCTTGGGCGCGGTCGGTTTGGGATTTCCGAACATGCTCATCTCAGCTCACCACGCGGCGGCCGAAACCACCTCCCGCGGCGGGGCGCGGCGCGCCGAAGCCGTTGACCGAAGTGGGCGTCGCGAACACCGTGCGGCGGAAATTCTTTTCGAGCCGGTCGGAGATATAGGTCCACAGGTCGCGCACCTCCTGTGCGGAGCGCCCCTTGGCATCGACCTCCATCACCGTCCGCCCGTCGATCATCGACGCGGCGAAATCGGTGCGGTGATGCACCGTGATCGGAGCGACCGTGCCATGCTGCGACAAAGCGACCGCGGCTTCCGAGGTGATCCGCGCCTTTGGCGTCGCACCATTGACGACGAACAGCAACGGCTTGCCCGCACGCTCGCACAGATCGACCGTCGCGCCGACCGCACGCAGATCGTGCGGGCTCGGACGCGTCGGGATGACGATCAGCTCGGCGACCGCGATCACGCTCTGGATCGCCATGGTGATGGCAGGCGGGGTGTCGATCATCGCCAGCTTGAAGCCCTGCTGGCGCAGCACCTCGAGATCGGAGGCCAGCCGTGCGACGGTGGTCTGCGCGAAAGCGGGAAACTCGCTCTGCCGCTCGTTCCACCAATCGGACAGCGAGCCCTGCGGATCGATGTCGATCAGCACCACCGGCCCCGCCCCTGCGAGCTGCGCCTGTACCGCCAGATGGCCGGACAAGGTTGTCTTGCCCGAGCCGCCCTTTTGAGATGCCATCGCTAGAACGCGCATGAGCCCCTTTCGCCCCTTTAATCGAGGCAACCGACTGCCATAGGATCGGTCAAGGAACGGTTAACGCCGCGGCGTTAGCGTGCGCTGCGACCGATATGCATAACGAAATCTTTGCCAAACCGGCGATAGTCAGCATGGTTGGGCGATACAGCCGGACGGGACGGGACGATGATCATGCGCACGCGAGTATGGATGGCGCTGGCGGGAACGCTGCTTTTGATGAGCCCCGCGGTGGCCGACGTGCGCGACGGCGTCGATGCCTGGGGCCGCGGCGACTATAAGAAGGCGATCGCCGAATGGCGCCCGGCGGCGAATGCCGGCGACGCCGATGCGCAGTTCAATCTGGCGCAAGCCTATACGCTCGGACGCGGCGTTTCGACCGATATCGCCGTCGCGGAAAGCTGGTTCCGCAAGGCAGCATTACAGGGGCACATCGCCGCACAGGCGAAATACGGGCTGATCCTGTTCGATCGGCACAAGCCGAACGACGCCGCACCCTGGCTCGAAAAGGCGTCGCTGCGTGGGGAGCCGCGCGCGCAGCTCGTCTATGGCACGATGCTGTTCAACGGCGACGGCGGCGCGAAGGACTGGCCACGCGCGTATGCCTTTATCGTCCGCGCCGCCGCCGCCAACACGCCGCGGGCGTCGGACGTCCAGGCACAGATGGACAAGGCAATTCCGACCGACCAGCGCCAGCAGGGCCTCGAACTCGCCCGCCGCTACGAGGCCGAGGCGCAGCGGCCCGAGCTCCCCCCCGAAATCACCGGCAAGCCGCGCAGTGTCGGCATGCGGGGCACCGATTTGCCGCCGTCCGAGTACGACCCGGCCGCTCCGCGCAAGCCTGAGGTGATGGCCCTCGCCCCCGAACGGCAGCCGACGCGTGCCCAGCCGCCCAGGGTGCGCGCACCCGCACCGGCGCCGACCGCTCAGCCGGCCCGCGCGCCCGCGCCCGCCGCGATCACGACCAGCCGGGGCGGTTGGCAGGTGCAGCTCGGGTCGTTCGGCGACCCCGCCAATGCTCGCAAGCTGTGGGGGCAAGTCGGCCGGCGGTTTGCAGGCGCCGACGTGACATATGCCAAGAGCGGCGCAATGACGCGCGTGCTCGTCGGTCCATTCGCGTCGAAGGGCGCAGCGCAGGCGGCATGCGGGTCGATCAAGCCATGCGTCCCGGTCGCACCCTAAGCGACGCGTCCGCTGTGCGTTACCCCGTCACCCAATCCGCGCGCGCAATCCCCTGCGCGTAGAGTAGCGCCGACAGGTCGCCATGGTCGATCCGCGCCGCCGCCGCAGCGGCGACGATCGGCTTGGCGTGATAGGCGACGCCGAGCCCCGCTTCCTGCACCATCGCCAGATCGTTCGCGCCATCGCCCACCGCGAGCGTCTCTTCGGGCAGCAGGCCGAGTTCGGCGCGCGCCGCCAGCAAGGTCTGCAGCTTGGTGTCCGAACCGACGATCGGCTTGGCCACCGTGCCGGTCAGCACGCCGTCGCCCAGTTCGAGCCGGTTGGCGATCGCGCGGTGGAAGCCGATCCGCTCGGCCACCGGCTCGGCAAAGCGCGTGAAGCCGCCCGAGACGAGGATCGCGGTCGCGCCCCGCGCCCGCATCGTCTGCACCAAAACCAAAGCGCCGGGCATGATCGTCACGCGCTCGGCCAAGCAGCGCTCGATCACAGCCTCGTCGAGCCCCTTGAGCAACGACACGCGTGCATCGAGCGCACCCTCGAAATCGAGCTCGCCGCGCATCGCCGCCTCGGTGATCGCCGCGATCTGCGGCTTGATCCCGGCATAATCGGCGAGCTCGTCGATGCATTCGACGGTGATCATCGTCGAATCCATGTCGGCGACGAGCAGCTTCTTTTCGCGCCCCTGCGCCGCCTGCACGACGACATCGACGCCGTCGAACACGCCCTCGAGCGCTTTCCGCGCCGCGTCGGGGGAAACCCCGAACAGGATATCGACGGCCTTCTCGGACTCGATCCACGCCGAGGTCGCCGGTGCGCAGCCCACCGCAGCGATCCGATCGATCGCTGCAGAAAGATCGCCTGCGCTGAGCGTTTCCGATGCTATCAAGGTGGCAATGAACACAGTGTATCTCCCGCAGGTCGCGCTCATCGCAGGGCCGACCGCGAGCGGCAAGTCCGCACTCGGCATCGCGGTCGCCGAACGTCACGACGGAATCGTCATCAATGCCGATTCCGCGCAAGTCTATCGCGACCTGCGCGTGCTCACCGCGCGCCCGACCGAGGCAGACGAAGCGCGCGTTCCGCACCGCCTGTTCGGCCACATCGACGGCGCCGAAAGCTATTCCGCCGCGCGCTGGACCGACGAGGCGCGCGCAGAGATCGGCCGCGCCCATTCCCTCGGCAAGCTGCCCGTGCTCGTCGGTGGCACCGGCCTGTACGTGCGCACACTGCTCGACGGGATCGCGCCGGTGCCCGAGATCGACCCCGCCGTCCGGGCGGAGGTCCGCGCGCTGCCGGTCGCTGAGGCGCATGCGGCCCTCGCCATGCTCGATCCCACCGCCGCCGCGCGCCTTGCCCCCGCCGACACGACGCGCGTGGCGCGCGCGCTCGAAGTGGTCCGCTCGACCGGGAAATCGCTCGCGAGCTGGCAGGCCGAGCGCAGCGGCGGGATCGGCGAGCGGATCACGCTCGCCGCAATCGTCCTGCTGCCCGATCGCGACTGGCTGATGGCGCGCTGCGACAGCCGCGCGGCGGCGATGCTCGCGGGCGGCGCCCGCGAGGAAGTGCGCGCGCTGCTCGCGCGCAGCGAAATCGCGCCCGAGGCCTCGATCCGTCGCGCAATCGGCGTCAGGGAAGTCGCCGCTACGTTGATGGGAGAAACCTCACAAGAACAAGCGATTGCGGCGGTCGCCCTGGCCACGCGGCAGTATGCCAAGCGTCAATATACGTGGTTCCGCAATCAGCCCCCGCCCAGCTGGGCTCGCAGCAACGCGTTAGAAAACAGCCAAAGAAGCGTATATTTCGACACATTATTACGTCGATAGTCGTTGACACGCACATTTCGTTTCTCTAGCAGCGCCGCTCCAACGCTGCTAATCCCTGGCCGCACGATGGGAGACGAGACGTGACCGAGAAAAGCGGAGCAGACATCCTGATCGAGGCGCTGTGCGATCTCGGCGTGGAGGTCGTCTTCGGCTATCCGGGCGGTGCCGTCCTGCCGATCTACGACGCCCTTTTCCGCTCCGGGCGGATCAAGCACATCCTGGTGCGCCATGAGCAGGCTGCGACGCATGCCGCCGAAGGCTATGCCCGCTCGACCGGCAAGCCCGGCGTGGTGCTCGTCACCTCGGGTCCGGGCGCGACCAATGCCGTCACCGGCATTACCGACGCGCTGATGGATTCGATCCCGATGGTCGTGATCACCGGTCAGGTGCCGACCGCGCTGATCGGCACCGACGCGTTTCAGGAGGCCGATACGGTGGGCATCACGCGCCACTGTTCGAAGCACAATTATCTGGTGAAGGACCCGGCCAAGCTCGGCGACACGATCCATGAGGCGTTCTACATCGCCACCTCGGGCCGCCCCGGCCCGGTGGTGATCGACATCCCCAAGGACGTCCAGGTCGCGACCGCGCGCTACACCAAGCCCGGCCCGATCCGCCACAAGACCTATCGCCCGCAGATCAAGGCCGACCAGAGCTCGATCGAGCAAGCCGTCGACATGCTCGCCGCGGCGGAGCGGCCGATCCTCTACACCGGCGGCGGCATCATCAATGCCGGCCCGGCGGCGAGCCAGTTGCTGCGCGAACTCGCGCGGATCAGCGGCGCGCCCGTCACCTCGACGCTGATGGGTCTCGGCGCCTATCCGGCGAGTGGCGATCAGTGGCTCGGCATGCTCGGCATGCACGGCACCTACGAAGCCAATCTGGCGATGAACAAGGCCGATCTGATCGTCTGCCTCGGCGCGCGCTTCGATGACCGGGTGACCGGTCGCCTCGACGCGTTCAGCCCGTTTTCGCGGAAAATCCACATCGATATCGATCGCTCGTCGATCAACAAGAACGTGCGCGTCGATCTGGCGATCGTCGCCGATGTCGGCCACGCGCTCGAGGACATGGTCCGCGTGTTCAAGGCGCGGCGCCATCCCAAGCCCGATCTCGCCGCCTGGTGGCAGAGCATTGGCGAATGGCGCGCCAAGAAAAGCCTCGATTTTCCCGAAGTTGATAGCGACATCATGCCACAGCGTGCGATCCGCGCGCTGTGGGAGGCGACGCACAAGCGCGCGCCGATCATCACCACCGAGGTCGGCCAGCACCAGATGTGGGCGGCACAGCATTTCGGCTTCGACGCGCCCAACAAATGGCTGACCAGCGGCGGTCTCGGCACGATGGGCTATGGCCTGCCCGCCGCGATCGGTGCGCAGCTCGGCAATCCCAAGGCGCTGGTCATCGACATCGCAGGCGAAGCCTCGATCCAGATGAACATCCAGGAGCTGGCGACCGCGTCGCAATACCGGCTGCCGGTCAAGATCTTCATCCTCAACAACGAATATATGGGGATGGTCCGCCAGTGGCAGGAGTTGACCTATTCGAGCCGCTATTCCGAGAGTTACAGCGATTCGCTGCCAGACTTCGTGAAGCTGGGCGAGGCCTATGGCTGGAAGGGCATCCGCATCGAGGGGCTCGGCCAGCTCGATGACGGGATCGCCGCGATGCTCGATTATGACGGCCCGGTGATCGTTGATTGCCGCGTCGCCAAGCTCGCGAACTGCTTCCCGATGATTCCGAGCGGAGCGGCGCATACCGAGATGCTGCTCCAGGCGAGCGAAGTGTCGGGCGAAATGGACGACGAAGCGAAGGCGCTGGTTTAATGCACATCACCCAGGAAAAAGCGTCGCGCCACACTCTGGCGGTGATGGTCGACAACGAGCCCGGCATCCTCGCCCGGATCGCCGGCCTGTTCACCGCGCGCGGCTATAATATCGAGAGCCTGACCGTGTCCGACGTCACCGCCGACAAGGCGGTCAGCCGGATCACGATCGTGACCTCGGCCAGCGACGCGACGATGGAGCAGATCCTCGCGCAGCTCGACCGGCTGATCCCGGTGCATTCGGTGACCGATCTCACCGCGCTCGGGCCACATGTCGAGCGCGAGCTTGCGCTGCTCAAGGTGTCGGGCACGGGTGATCACCGGATCGAGGCGCTGCGCCTCGCCGATGTGTATCGCGCGCGCGTCGTCGACGCGACCACGACGAGCTTCGTGTTCGAAGTGACCGGCGGCCGCGAGAAGATCGACACGTTCATCACGCTGATGCGCGAGGTCGGGCTGATAGAGGTCGCCCGCACCGGCATCGTCGCGATCGCGCGCGGGAACGTCGCGGTCTAGGCCCGCACCAAAATTCAGTCATCCCCGCGCAGGCGGGGATCCAGTATCACAAGCGTGCGCGGGAATGGGTTCTCGCCTGCGCGGGAATGACGAAAGAGGAAATACAATGCGCGTTTATTATGATGCCGATGCCGACCTGAACCTGATCACGTCGAAGAAGATCGCGATCGTCGGCTATGGCAGCCAGGGCCACGCCCACGCCCAGAACCTGCGCGATTCGGGCGTCACCGACATCGCCATCGCACTGCGCGAAGGCTCGCCCTCGGCCCAGAAGGCGTACGGCGCCGGCTTCAAGGTGATGACCAACCAGGAAGCCGCCGCCTGGGCCGACATCACGATGATCCTCGCCCCCGACGAACATCAGGCCGCAATCTACGCCGACGATCTCCACGCCAACCTCAAGCAGGGCGCCACCATCGCCTTCGCGCACGGCCTCAACGTGCATTTCGGCCTGATCGAACCGCGCGCCGATCTCGACGTCATCATGATCGCGCCCAAGGGCCCGGGCCACACCGTGCGCAGCGAATATGTCCGCGGCGGCGGCGTCCCCTGCCTCATCGCGATCCACCAGGACAAGAGCGGCAACGCGCATGACATCGGCCTTGCCTATGCAAGCGGCGTCGGTGGTGGTCGCTCGGGGATCATCGAGACCAACTTCCGCGAGGAATGCGAGACCGACCTGTTCGGCGAACAGGCGGTCCTCTGCGGCGGCGTGACCCACCTGATCCAGGCCGGGTTCGAGACGCTGGTCGAGGCCGGCTACGCGCCCGAAATGGCCTATTTCGAATGCCTGCACGAGACCAAGCTGATCGTCGACCTGCTCTATGAGGGCGGCATCGCCAACATGCGCTATTCGATCTCGAACACCGCCGAATATGGCGACATCACCACAGGTCCACGGATCATCACCGACGAGACCAAGGCCGAGATGAAGCGCGTGCTCGCCGACATCCAGTCGGGCCGCTTCGTCAAGAACTTCGTGCTCGACAACCGCGCCGGCCAGCCCGAGCTCAAGGCCGCGCGCAAGCAGGCCGAGGCGCACCCGATCGAGAAGGTCGGCAAGGAACTGCGCGCGATGATGCCGTGGATCGGCGCGAACAAGCTGGTCGACCAGACCAAGAACTGATCTTGCCTTAAGCCCCTCCCCTTCAGGGGAGGGGCTTTACCTTGCCCCGAAACGGTTCGTTGCCGAAACGGGGTTTGACGCTGCGGAGCGGGCATCGCACTTGGGTACGTCTTAACAGGAGTGTCCCCATGCGTCTTACCCACCTCTACGCCGCCACTGCCGCAGCGCTGCTGATCGCCGCCCCCACGCTCGCGCAGACCACCCCGCCCGAAATGCTGCACGGCGCCGGCACCGCCGCCGAGGTCAAGGGCGGGACCTACAAGGTCGAGCCGAACCACACTCAGGTTACCTTCAGCGTCAGCCATTTCGGCATCTCGCCCTATGCCGGCACCTTTTCGGGCGCGTCGGGCAGCCTCCAGCTCGATCCGGCCAAACCCGCCGCGACCAAGCTCGACGTGACGATCCCGATCGCCAGCGTGCAGACGACCAGTGACGTCCTGACGGGCGAGCTCAAGGGCGCCGACTGGTTCGACGCCGCCAAATTCCCGACCGCGACCTTCCGCTCGACCAAAGTCGCGCAGATCGCCCCCGACGCGGTCCAGGTCGATGGCACGCTCACGCTGCACGGCGTCACCAAGCCCGTCAGCTTCCGCGCGAAGCTGTTCGGCGCGGCGACCAACCCGATGAGCAAGAAGGCCTCGATCGGCTTTCTCGGGCGGATGGTGATCCATCGCGCCGACTTCGGCGTGACGAAGTACGTGCCCGTCGTGTCGGACGAAACCGTGCTCGTCATCAACGCGGCGTTCGAGCTGCAATAACGTGCCCCGCCGATGGCGACCCGCGTCGCCATCGGCGCCCGCCGTCAGGCCGGCACCAGCGCGCGAAAATACTCCGCCGTCTCGGGCGACACGCCGAGCAAGAGGCCGTGGAGGCGCTTGTCGAACGAGTCGACGCTCTCGCGCCGCTCGCGATGCACCATCATCCAGTCACCGAATTCCCGCTCGTCGGTCTGCCGGTCGATCAGGATGCGCAGGTCGCGATGGCGCGGATCGGCCTCAAGGCTTGCGAGCAGATCGGCGACGCTGTCGTCGGGGCCCTCGAGCGCCTGCAGAAATTCCGCATCCTGCGAATAGAGCAGGCCGGTAATCCCATCGAGCCCGTTGCGCACCGCCGCTTGCCGCAGGATCGGCACGCAATCGTCCTGGGCACGCCCGCTCGGATTGGTCGTGACGCTCGTATAGATCAATTGTCGCATGTTCGCGTTTTACCCCGCGTTCGGACATCCGTAATTGATTTGGCTCAAGCGCACCGCCTATGGCGGTTCGGGCTGGACAGGGACGCGACGCGCGCGCTATTCGATATCGGTGATTTGCGTCCCCGCCCTCGCCACGCTTCGACTTACGCGCCCTTAGGCGTGTACACTGCCGCGCGCCGATAGAGGCCAGCGCGGCGCGCCTGAGGACCCACCGCCCCTAGCGAACCGCGCGCCCAGACAACCGCGCCCCCAAACAACCGCGATGCCGAGCGAGACCGACCATGCTGCGTGACCCGTCGACCAAATACCGTCCCTTCCCCACTATCGACCTGCCCGATCGCCGCTGGCCGTCGCAGACGATCATCAAGGCGCCGCGCTGGCTGTCGACCGATCTGCGCGACGGCAACCAGGCGCTCATCGATCCGATGGACGCCGAGAAGAAGACGCGGATGTTCGACCTGATCGTCAAGGTTGGGATCAAGGAAATCGAGGTCGGCTTCCCCGCCGCGGGCGCGACCGAGTTCGATTTTATCTCGGGGCTGGTGCGCGACGGCCGCATCCCCGACGACACGATGATCCAGGTTCTCACCCAGTCTCGTCGTGATCTGATCGAGACGAGCTTCGCATCGCTGCGCGGCGCACCCAAGGCGATCGTCCATCTCTACAACGCGGTCAGCCCCGCGTGGCGCAAGATCGTGTTCGGCATGAGCCGCGCCGAAGTGAAGCAGATCGCGATCGACGGCGCGATGATCCTGCGCGACCAGGCGGCCGCCCAGCCCGACACCGACTGGTTCTTCGAATACAGCCCCGAGACCTTCTCGACCGCAGAGCTCGATTTCTCGCTGGAGGTTTGCGAGGCGGTGATGGACGTGCTGCGTCCGACGGCGGACCACCAGCTGATCCTCAATTTGCCCGCGACCGTCGAATGCGCGACGCCCAACGTCTATGCCGACCAGATCGAATGGTTCAGCCGCAATATCCGGAACCGCGACACGGTGGCGCTAAGCCTGCATCCGCATAACGACCGTGGCACCGGGGTCGCCGCCGCCGAGCTCGGCCTGATGGCGGGCGCCGACCGCGTCGAGGGCTGCCTGCTCGGCAACGGCGAACGCACCGGCAATTGCGATCTGGTGACGGTCGCGCTGAACATGTACACGCAAGGCCTTGATCCGAAGCTCGATTTCTCGGACATCGACGCGGTCGTCAACACCGTCAATTACTGCACGCAGCTCCCTGTTCATCCGCGCACCCCCTATGCCGGCGACCTGGTCTTCACCGCTTTCTCGGGCAGCCACCAGGATGCGATCAAGAAGGGCTTCGCCGCGCAGGACGCCAAGAACGACCCTTTGTGGGAAGTTCCTTATCTGCCAATCGACCCGGCCGACCTCGGCCGCTCGTACGAGGCGGTAATCCGCGTCAACTCGCAAAGCGGCAAGGGCGGCGTCGCCTGGGTGATCGAGCAGGACAAGGGCCTCAAGCTCCCCAAGCGGCTTCAGGCCGATTTCAGCCGTCACGTCCAGCGCCTTGCCGACGAGACCAGCCGCGAGATGAATGCGAGCGACATCTGGGGGCTGTTCGAGGCGACCTATCTCGCGCGTGGCGAGGATCGCTTCCGCCTGCTCGATTATACCGAGAGCGGCAGCGTCGGGGATCGGGTGTTCGTCGGGCACGTCGCCGTCGATGGCGAGGAGCGCTCGATCTCGGGCCGCGGCAACGGCCTGATTTCGGGTGTGATCGCCGCGCTGGGCGATACCACCGGACCGCAGCTTGATGTCGTCGATTATAGCGAACATGCGATCGGGCATGGTGCCGATGCGCAAGCGGCGGCCTATGTCGAATGTCGCACCGCCGATGGGCGCACGGTGTTCGGCGTCGGCATCGACGCCGACATCGCAACCGCGTCGGTGCGCGCGGTGCTGAGCGCGGCGAACCGGGCGTAGATCATCCCCGGGGACGGGGAGGCTTGGTCCTCACCGACCCCGGGTAATTTCGCAACCCACCACAGCGTCCGGATACACGTCCGGCTTCGACGTCCGCACCGTCACGCGTTCAACGCGGGCGTCGGCGAGGCACAGGGCCGCGATCGCCTCGCACAGCGTCTCCTGCAAATGGACGTGCCGCCCCGCCACCAGATCCTGGATCCCACTTCGAACGAAATCGTAATCGAGCACCGCATCGATCCGGTCCTCGCCCGGCGGCGCGGGATAGACCACCTCCATCCGCACCGACACGATCACGCGCTGGGGCGCCGCGAGCTCGGCGGGATGGATGCCGAGCCCCATGACCAGCTCGAGTCCCTCGAGGACCGTCGTGAAGCGCGCGCTCATGCGCGGTCCTCGAACATCACGTCGCGGTCGCGCTTGAGGAAATGCTGGCCGCAATCGACGAACAGGTTTTGTCCGTGCACCCCATCGGCATCGAGCAGGAACCCGACCGCGCGCGCGATGTCGAGCGGGTCCACCGGGCGTTGCAGGAGGTTCTTCGATGCCGCCGCGACGAATTCGGCCTCGCTCTGGTCGGCGCTCGGCAGCGACAGGCCGGGCGAGACCGCGTTGACGCGGACCCGCGGACGCAGCGCCTGGTCGAGCATCGTCGTCGCGCCAGTCAGCGCGATCTTGCCGCAGCTATAGGAAAAGAAGTCGGGATTGAGATTGGCGACCTTCTGGTCGAGGATGTTGACCACCGCCCCCGCGACGAGATCGTCCTGCGCCGCAAGCGCATTCGCCAGCATTACCGGCGCCTCCACATTGACCGCAGCATGCGTGCGTAAAGACGCAGCCGTTATCTCGGGCGGCGTATCATAATCGAACAGCGACGCGCTGTTGACGAGCGCCACCAACGGTCCACCGAAACCCGCCCGCACCGCCGCAACCAAAGCCGCGGGCACCGCTGGATCGGCAAGATCCCCCGACACGACGGTCGCGCCTGGAAGCGAGGTCGCGAGCGCATCGGCATCGTCGCCCGAATGGTGGTGGTGGATCGCGACCCGCCACCCCTGCCCGGCCAACTGGCACGCGATCGTCGCGCCGAGGCGGCGGGCGGCGCCGGTCACCAAAACGGTTCGCGCAGCGCTCATCGGCGCCCCATCAGCGCGAGCACTTCCTTGCGGCTGCGCTCATCGTCTCGGAATACGCCCATCATCCGGCTCGTCACCATCGTCACGCCTTGCGTGCGCACGCCGCGCGCCGTCATGCAGGCATGGCTCGCCTCGATCACCACCGCGACACCAAGCGGCTTGAGGTTGGTCCAGATGCAATCGGCAACCTCGGCGGTGAGCCGTTCCTGGACTTGCAGCCGCCGCGCAAAGGCATGCAGCACGCGTGCCAATTTGGAGATGCCGACGACGTAATCCCCCGGCAGATAGGCGATGTGCGCCTTACCGATGATCGGCGCCATATGATGCTCGCAATGCGACTGGAACGGGATGTCCTTGAGCAGGACGATCTCGTCATAGCCGCCGACTTCCTCGAACACGCGCGACAAATGCTTCGCCGGATCGTCTGTATAGCCCGCACAATATTCCTTCCACGCCCGCGCGACTCGCGCCGGCGTATCGCGCAGCCCCTCGCGCGTCGGATCGTCGCCCGCCCAATGGATCAGCGTGCGGACCGCCTCTGCAACCACGTCGGGCACCACGATCTTGCCGTCGGCCCCGATCTCCGCAACGCCGAATTCCATCTCATTCCGTCCGTCCACGCTGCTTCCTTCACAATCCACCCATGCGGCAACCGTACGGCGGGCCAACTTCGCCGTACTGCAACATGGAATTAGTCCTTACGTGTAATGCTACCGCCTTCGAATGATCCCGCGCTATCCCCCGCTCCAGGTAATTTAGCCCATTGACTATGCCGCATCATTTAACGAACCTGATCTTCGAAAACCGTCATCTGGCATAGACTGGAGGCGGCGGAGCTAGGGGATGCCATCATGAAGAAATTCGAACTGCTCGCTGCATCGGCGTTGGTTTCGCTCTACGCGTGTCCAGCGCTCGCGCAAGATATGCCGCCGACCACCCAGGCACAAGGCGCGCCCGCTCCGACACCCGCCGCGCGACAGGTCGATTCGCGCGGCTCCGATAGCGAAGACATCATCGTCACCGCGACCAAGCGCGAACAGACGCTGCAGGACGTTCCCGTCTCGGTCGCGGTCACCGGCGCCGATACGATCAAGAAGGCCCGCATCCTCGACCTCATCTCGCTCCAGGCGAGCGTACCCTCGCTCAAGGTCTACCAGCTGCAGAGCTCGGGCCAGACCGGCTTTCAGATCCGCGGCTTCGGCAACGGTACCGGCAATATCGGCGTCGAGAGCTCGGTCGGTGTGTTCATCGACGGCGTCTATCGCTCGCGCTCGGCGTCGGCCATCGCGGATCTGCCCGATCTGGAGCGGATCGAAGTGCTGCGCGGTCCGCAGTCGACGCTGTTCGGCAAGAACGTGTCGGCGGGTGCGATCTCGATCGTGACAAAGCGGCCGCAATTCAGCTGGGGCGGCGGCGCCGAAGCGACGACCGGCAATTTCGGCAATATCGAAGCGCGCGCCTCGGTCACCGGGCCGATATCGAAAACGCTGGCGTTCCGGCTCTACGGCAGCGTCAACCAGCGCGACGGCTATTACACCAACCTCGTCAACAAGGTGCAGGTCAACGGTCGCGATCGCTATTCGCTGCGCGGTGACCTGCTGTTCGAGCCGTCGTCGGACTTTTCGGTCCGCATCATCGCCGATCTCAACCATATCAACGAAGTCTGCTGCGGTGCTGTCACGATTTTCAACGGCCCCGTCACGCAGCTGATCGGCGCGCCGCGCGCGTTCGGTGGCGTCGGCGCGGTGATCGGCAACCCGGCAACCGCGTTCAACCGCCAGGTTGTGTACAACACCTCGCCCAACAATCGACTGACCGGCAAGGGCATCTCGGGGCAGATCGATTGGAACGTCGGCTTTGCCAAGCTGACCTCGATCACCGCCTATCGCACGCAGACCAACGATACCACGCTCGACGTCGATTTCACCGGCGCGGACATTTCGAACCAGACGACGTCGGACAATATCAAAACGCTGACGCAGGAATTCCGCCTTGCGTCGGACAATGCGGGGCCCTTCAACTGGCTGCTCGGCGCCTTCTATTCCGACGAGAAGATCCGCAGCGGGCGTAACATCCTCTACGGCGCCGATGCCCGCGCCTTTGCCGATGCGGTGACGATCACGCGCGGCGCCAATGGTTTGCCAGCCGCCGGCGCAGTGCCGCCGATCCTCACGCTCGAATCGCTCCAGCGCGCCGCCGGCAATACCAGCGTGGTGCCGGGCCAGACCTATTTCGCGCAAGGGACCGGAATCTTCGACAATTACACGTTGAACGACCAGTCCTTCTCGGTGTTCGGGCAAGCCGATTTCAAACCGTTCGAGCGCCTCACGTTGACCGTCGGCGGCGCCTATCTGCACGATCGCAAGGCGGCAGTGTCGAACGTCGTGCTGACCGATCGCTTCTCGCAGCTCAATCTCAACAACGTCCCCGAACTCGGCTTCCTCCCGCTCGCGATCATTGCGCCGGGCGCGCCTGCGGCGGCGCGGATCCCGACCAATCTCTTCGCTGGCCTGAACGCGGTGCAGTTCTTCTATGCCGACACACCCAACCATGGGCCGGTCAATTTCCCCAATGCGACCGAGAATGGCATTCTGAAGGGCGACAAGTTCACCTATCTCGCGCGTGCGAAGTTCGACATCAACAGCAATATCAACGTCTATGCCAGCTACTCGACCGGTTGGAAGGCGGGCGCCTACAACCTGTCGTCGGACAGCCGCCCGGCGACCAACGGCGTCGGCCGCACCGCCAATCCGGAGAATGTCGAAGTCTATGAAATCGGCGCAAAGGCCCGGTTCCGCGGCGGCTATCTGAACATCGCTGTGTTCGACGAGAAGATCAAAGGCTTCCAGTCGAACGCCTTTACGGGAACGGGGTTCGCGTTGGTCAACGCCGGCAGTCAGTCGGTGCGCGGTGTCGAAGTCGAGGGATCGTATAAGCCGTTCCGCGCGCTGGTGATCAACGCGTCGGGCACCTATCTCGACCCGAAATACGACTCCTTTACCCGCGCGCCGTGCTTTTCGTTCGATGCGCGCTGCCAGGTTCCGGCCGGATCGCCGGCGGGCACGCTGCCGCCGCAATTCCGCGATCTGAGCGGCACGACGCCGTCGGGGATTTCGAAATGGTCGGCAAACGTGAACGCGATCTATACGCAGACGATCAGTGATCGGATCAGCGCCTATGTCCGCGGCGAGTTCGTCTATTCGAGCAAGACCCCGCTGACCGACACCGTGCCGGCATCGATCGCCAGCGCCGAGGTCAAGACGGTCAACGCCAGCATCGGGCTCAACCTGCCCGACCAGTTCGAGATTCAGGGCTGGATCCGCAATCTGGGCAACGACAATTACTTCATCGGCGCCTTCGCCACGGTGGTGCAGAATGGCAGCTTCAGCGGCTATATCAACGAACCGCGGACCTACGGCGTAACGCTGCGCAAGGCATTCTGACGCTTTGCTGCCGCGACCGGAGGCCCTTGCGGTCCCCGGCCGCGGTAAAGCGATGCAACCGAACCGCTTCGTCATGCGCTCCTTCCCCGAACGACAGGAGCGCAGGATGAAGGACCCTAAGGCCGGTGACCATGTCACCTGGAAATCGCATGGCGGTACGGCGCACGGCGTGGTCGAGAAAAAGCAGACCAAGCCGACCACGATAAAGGGGCATAAGGTCGCCGCTTCGCCCGAAAATCCCGAGTTCATTGTTAGGAGTGACAATGACGGAAAGGCAGCGCACAAGAGCGCAGCGCTAACGAAGGCGTGAAACCGATGTCGGTTTTAACGGCACATCAGGAAGGACTATTTATGGCCAAGACCCCAACCGCGAAGAGCGACGCCCCCAAGACCGGCGGCATCTTCGCGCCCATCACCCCTTCGGCTGATCTTGCTCAAATCGTCGGTGCGGACAAGCTGCCGCGCAGCGAAGTGATCAGCAAGGTCTGGGCGTATATCAAGCAGCATGATCTCCAGAACCCGGAGAACAAGCGCGAGATCGTCGCCGACGAGAAGCTGAAGAAGATTTTCGGCAAGGACAAGGTCACCATGTTCGAAATGAACAAGCACCTTGCCGGCCATATGAAGGCCTGATCCGTTACGGGTATTTCAACACCATGACACCGGCACGCCGCGCGGCGTGTCGGTGTCAGGCGTTGTGACATTCCGAAATTGCAGGTGCGCTCAGCCGGCGAGTTTTGCCGCAGCGTTCACCACCGCCCGCGCTGCGGTTGCCTCATTCGCTTCCGCCATGGCTTCCCACGCATAAGCCGACCGCTCATGCATCTCGCGGCGATTGGCGAGCGTGGTCTTTTGCGCGGCTTCACGCTGCGCAGCGGCATTGGCGCGGTAGGTTTCGCTGGGTGTCATAGGATTTCACGATTCCGCGGGCGGCGATCCGCCCGTCTCATTGGGTTGCGGCAAGCACGGGGAGTATGCCAGGCGTTCTGCTATCGCAGCACTTCCAACCCCCGTCGGACGACAATGGTGCCCCCGAGTGGATTCGAACCACCGGCCTGCGGTTTAGGAAACCGATGGTTCCACGGTTGCGACAAGGCAAATAGCCGCGTTTCCGCCGATTGAACAGCCGATTTATCTCCGATCGGCGCACGAACTCGCGGCTTCAGGATTGGCATAGCCAGGACATCGATAACGCCGCGTACACCGCATAGCTCGGGTTGCAGACTGATAGTTCGCTTGCGTCATCTCACGGCCATTCCCGATGCCTGTGTTGTCGGCGGTGGCCAGCGCGTCGGCCCCAATCCCATCAGGCCATACCCCATTGGAGCGGACAGCGTGACCTTGGGCGCAAGGAGGGAGGCCGCGCACGGACTACCCGAGCAGGTTGGGACGGCCGCGATAGAATACGATCGCCTCGCGGACGGTCGCCGAGCCTTCTTCGGTGGCGAGATCGCCGCAGAGTGGCCGCAAGTGCTTTGCTCGTTGTTCTCCACCCCTACCACCACTGCCTCCACCACGATCCGGACCGCTGCATCCTCGCTGGGTCGCAGCTAGGGGTTGCCGATCAGCAATGGGTAATGATGCCATTCGTGACCACAAGCGTGGCAAGGCTGACGGTCCCCGCCGCGCACGATACGCCCGAAACATCGCCAACCCTTACGGTGCCAGTTCCCTTTGGCGCGAGGTTAAGATCGATGTTCGCATCCGCGCCCTGAGCCGCGATGCTCGGCGCCGCACCTGATGCGCCGGATCGCATGACGATGCCGTTCACATCGCTTGCACTTGGATGGATCTGAAAAAGTGACGTTCCGCGTTGATTTTTGACGATCAGATCGTTCGTGGTCGCCATACCCTTGGATGACACAGATGCATATTCGGTGCTGTCCTTGTTCCGGAACGAAATGCCCGCGTTTTGGATTCCGCTGGCAAGGTTGAGCGTTCCATTGGCGTCCGCGACAATCGTTGCCTCGCCAACAACACCAGCGCTTGTCCGGCTTTTGAGCGCAATCAACTGTGATTGTGAGTTATTGGAGGCGCTGGCGGTGCCTGAATAGACAATGTAGCTTGCGCCGCCGTCGCTTGAAATAAGACAACTGCCCCATTTGGACGGACCACTAGAGCTGCATGTGAAAGAATTCCCCCTCTGGTTCATGGCGACCTTGGAGGTCAGCGTTACAGCTACGCCGTTGACGACTGTGTCGGCGGCATTGACATTGAAATCGAACTCGTTGGTCAGGACTTGTGATGTCAGTCCCGCAGTATCTACTGCCAGCGTGTTGATCGGCCAGACGTTGCACCCCGATACATGGCAATTCGCCTGAAAATATCCGGCCACATCGCCGCCTGGGGTCGTCGGCCTTGGTCGATAGGAGTCGACATAGGCCGCGATGCCATTGATCTGATGGATCGAACTGCGCGTTGATTTGACGCCGACCGTCAGCGCGTCCGTCGCCGCCAATCCGGCCTGCTGCGCTGCATAGAGGGATGCAGGATCAATTCCGCCCATAAGCATCGAATGGTACATGTGGTACGCACCCGCGGTGAGATTTGGCGAGAGTATCGGAAACGCGGCGGTGCCCGTCCAGGTGTTTGCATTCGCCGCACCAGCGAACGGACCGATCGTAACGTCTCCGATCCGGCAGGACATGCCGTTCTTAGTCGTCCAGCAATCGCCATCGACGGGGGCTATTGGCGCAACCCCGTGCGGAAGATTGAGCGAGGCCGCCGCACTCGACGACTTGGGGAAGGTCTGCTTTTTCACCAATGTGTCCGACGTGCGCGAGGGCGTCGCCGGGAGCAGCGGGGCAGATGCCCGGTGCGGCGTGCCATATTGCGCGATTGGCAACACCGCGGTCGTCGTTGACGCCCCAGTCGCGGGGACACCGGAAACCGATACTTGCGCCGCCGCGGCGCATGCCTGCATCGAAAAGACTATTGCGACCAGATGCTTCATGCTCGTGTCCAATCGATTATTCTATAATTCGGGTGATACCAAAATTCTGTGAGCGCACGATCGACGCTAAACCAGCGGCCGGAGGCATACCCGAATACCACACAGGGTGTGAACGGCGGAACGTCGATCCTCCAAGCACAAACCGACATCGACAGTATCGAACTGATCGGGCTTCAGGACTGGCACGCCAGACTTTGCCCACGCTGTGAACCACATGCGAATCTGCAGGCTACGAACCGAGGCAGCCAGGTCGTCGAAGCTCAGAGTTGTCGAGCCATTGGTGTCGTCCACGCTCTGATACGGATGCACTCTGGGTTCTCCGTAGTGAGCGTCCGCCCGAGGTGTTGGGCGAAACGACGCAGGTCTAGCCATCCGCGACACATTTGGCCGGCCACGTAAACGGGGCAAACCACGCTCTGACATCGGAACAGCTTGGCGATCGACAGATGCGACTTTGCCGATGCACTCTCACCGCGGGGTGCACATCCGCCGACTGGTCCTGGATTTACGCGGGTTTGGTTGGTGCCCCCGAGTGGATTCGAACCACCGGCCTGCGGTTTAGGAAACCGTCGCTCTATCCACCTGAGCTACGGGGGCTCCGTGCATGTGGGTAGATTTGCGGCGCCCTCAGGTCAATCTCGATCATCCCAGGGTCGCTGCGTCCAATTGGCGAAACCAGCGACCCTTGTGCCATGCGGGCCAGCCATCAGCCGATCAATTGACCGATCGGGGCGGCACCACGGGCAGTGGCAACGCGGCGATCGCGACGCCGTCTTCAAGCAGCGCCTGTGCCTCGGCAAGCGTCGTCTCGCCGTGAATCGGTGCCGCGGCGGTTTCGCCGACATGCATCGCGCGCGCCTGATCGGCAAAGGCGCGGCCGACCCACTGCGAGGATTTGAGCATCTCCGCCTGAGCCGTGGCGAGCGCGGTGAGCGCCGCCTTGATCGCCCCCGGCGTCGGGGCGGGCGTCTGGATATCCGGCCGGCTCGCTACCACCTCGCTGCGGCTATTGCTTTTCGCGCCGACATTGGGCGCCATCACGGCCTTGCCGACCGCGCGATCGCCGCAGATCGCACAGCTGAGCAATCCACGCTCGCGCTGATCCTCGAATGCGCTGCTCGATCCGAACCATGCTTCGAAGACGTGGGCCTGCGAACAGCGCAGATCGAACACGATCACGCCGACGCGACCTCCGGGATTGGGCGTCGGTGTGCCAGCACCGGAATTCGCGCCCGCACATCGGCGACCCGCGCAAGGTCGATCTCGGCGTAACCGATGCCCGCCGCCTCGCCCATGTCGAGCATCACCTCGCCCCAGGGATCGATCACGAGCGAATGGCCGTATGTCGCACGTCCGTCGGCATGGAGCCCGGTCTGCGCCGCCGCAACGACATAGGCCCCGGCTTCGATCGCACGCGCACGCAGCAGGACGTGCCAATGGGCAAGGCCAGTAGGGCGGGTGAAGGCGGCGGGAACCGCCAGGACCGTCGCGCCGGCATTGCTCAGTGCCCGATAAAGATCGGCAAAGCGCAGATCATAGCAGATCGACAGGCCGAGCGCGCCCGCGGGAGTATCGACCACCACGGCCCCCTCGCCCGGTGCGTAGCTCGCCGATTCGCGCCAGCTCTCGCCACTTGGCAGGTCGACGTCGAACAGATGGAGTTTGTCGTAGCGCGCGCGGATCGCGCCGGTATCGTCGATCACGAACCCCCGATTGGCGAGCCGCCCATCTTCGCCATGCACCGCGAGCGACCCGAGGTGCACCCAAAGCCGATGCTCTGCCGCAGCCGCGCGGACCGCTGCCAGCACCGCGTCTTCATCCTCGCCGCACAGCACCTTGGCGGCACGGCCGCGATCACGGTCGACCAGACCCGACATTTCGGGCGTGAACAGCATCGCGGCCCCGGCCGCAGCCGCTTCCGCAATGGCCGCGACGATCGTCCTGGCATTGGCGGCGGGGTCGATCCCGCTCGTCAGCTGCGCCAGCGCGATCTTCATGCGGCCAACAGCGCGTCCAGCTTGCCCGCGCGCTCGAGCGCGGCAAGATCGTCGGACCCGCCGACATGCTTTCCGCCGATGAAGATCTGCGGAACGGTCGTGCCGCCATTGGCGCGCTCGAGCATCTCGGCGCGCTTCGGCCCGCCCATCGTGATGTCGAACTCTTCGGGTGTGGCGCCCTTCGACGCGAGCAACTTCATCGCACGCGCACAATACGGACAAAAGGCTTTGGTGTAGATTTCGATTTTTGGCATCGATCAAAGATGTGGACGCAGACCGCGCTTGTCAATCAGCCAGCGTCGAGCGCATCGTCGAGCACACGCGCCCAGCACAGGATCGAGACGCTGGCCGCACCGGCGCGCAGCAGCACGCGGACACAGGCGTCGGTCGTGGCGCCGCTGGTGTAGATGTCATCGACCAGCACCACCGCCTTGCCCTGCAACCGGGCCCGCGGATCGACGACGCGAAAGACACCCGCAACCGCGCGCGCGCGGGCCTTGGCGCCCATCCCGCGCAGCGGCGGCGTCGCCCGGATGCGCCGCAAGAGCAGCGGGTCGTTCGGCACGCCGCGTGCGCGCGTGACGGCCTGAGCGATCAACGCGGCCTGATTAAAGCCGCGCGACCACAAACGCCAGCGGTGCAGTGGCACCGGGACCAGCAACTCGGCGTCGAGCGGCAGGAGCCGCGCCATCTGCCGTCCGACGGTCTGGGCCAGCGCGGTGCGGCCGCCATATTTGAGCCGCAGCGCGACCCCGCGCGCAACGTCGCCATAGGCGACCGCGGCATGGATCCCGGCATGGTCGGGCGGGTCGGCAAGGCATTGCGCGCACCGCGCGTCCGGCCCGCGGTCATGCGCGAACGGCACGGTGCAACCGGCACACCAGGGCGGCGCAAGGAAGCGCAATTTGCCCCAGCAATCGGCGCAGAAGAGATGGTCCGCACCGGTCACGCCGCCGCATCCGGGGCAGCGCGGCGGCAGCGCGAAATCGGCGACGAAGCGCAAGGGAACGAGCCAGGGCGACACGCCGGCCCTTGTCGCCTGCCCTCGCCGACGGCACAAGCGCGACGATGAGCGTTCCCGACATCTTCGACCGCGAAGCGCGCCGCCGGCGTCGTGACCGCGCCGCCCCCGGCTTTGCCGAATTCGACTTCCTGCGTGCCGCGATGCTCGACGGGATCGCCGAGCGGCTGGCGAGCGTTACCCACCGCTTCAGCGACATGCTCGACCTCGGCTGCTTCGACGGAGCGCTCCCGGCTCCAGCTGGCGCGACGGTCGTACGCTGTGACGCCGGCGCGGCGTTCGCGGCGCAGGTCGGTGGTGTGCAGGCGGATGAGGATCGCCTGCCCTTTGCAGCGGACGCATTTGATCTGGTCGTCTCGGCCGGCGTGCTCGACAGCGTCAACGATCTTCCGGGCGCGCTGACGCTGGCGCGGCGAGCCCTGCGGCCCGACGGACTGTTCCTTGCGGCGTTTTGCGGCATGGGGACGCTGTCGACGCTGCGCGCGGTGCTGCGCGAGGGGGAAGGCGACCGTCCTGCGGCACGGATCCATCCGCAGATCGACGTGCGTTCGGCGGGCGACCTGCTGATGCGCGCCGGATTTGCGCTCCCCGTCGCCGATATCGAGCCGCTCAGCGTGCGCTATCGCGGGATTGGCGGGTTGTTGCGCGATCTGCGCGGCATGGGCGGAACCAACATCCTGCGCGACCGTACCCCGTTGCGGCGCGACACGCTCGCGCGCGCGGCGGATCTGTTCGCGGCGCGCGCCGATCCCGACGGCAAGACCGCAGAGCAGTTCGACATCGTCTATCTCACCGGATGGTCCCCTGCCCCGTCGCAACCCAAACCGGCGCGGCGCGGCAGCGCGACCGCATCGATGGAGGGTGTGCTCGGACGGCCGGCCGGCGGCGCGCGCTCAGCCGATCATCCCGTCGCCAAGCCCCTTGGCGAGCATCCGTCCGATCGCGTCGAAGAGTGAGTCCATCGCGACGGGCTTGAACAGCACTTCGTCGGCACCCTCGGCGAGGCACCGTTCGCGCAGATCGACCGCGGTATCGGCGGTGAGCACGATCACCGGCAAAGTAGCCTTGGCATCGCCGCGCGCGCGGATGCGCCGCAGCGTCTCGAAGCCGTCCATTCCCGGCATGCGCAAATCGAGCAGCACGATCACGAAATCCTGCAACTCGATCAGTGCGAGCCCGGCCTCACCACTCTCTGCTCCGGTCATGCTCGCGCCGGCGACGTCGAGCATATCCTTCACGACGCGGCGATTCATCGGATCGTCTTCGATGAACAGAATATTCATCACACGATCGCCAGACGTTTGAAGGAGAAGGTCACATACGACATTACGGGAATCTCTATTTCATGCCGCTTGCGTGACACGGGTTAATAGGCTGCGATTATCATCGGGCGCGCTGTCGAACAACACCGCGGCGAGTGCAACGCCCGCAATCGGTTTGGCGACGAGCTGATCGATCCCCGCGACGGAAAACCGGGCGCGATCGGCGTCATCAGGCGCCGACCAGAGCAAAGTCGATCGAATGGGATATGCGCCGAGCGCGGCGAGTGCCGCATCGAGATCGGGCTCGGCCTTGATCGTACTATCGTCGATCAGCACGCGCGCAATACCGCCATCCTCAATCCGCGCCACCGCTTCTTCGAGCGACGATGCGAACACGATCTCGCCCGCACGCGCTGCGAGGACGGCACGCAACATGCTGCGGGAAATAGGGTTGCGGTCGAGGATGAGCAGCGCGGTGGCTGGCGCCGCGACATCCTTCGCGATCGCTTCCGGAGCAGCTGCGAGCCGCAGCGGCAGTTCGAGGGTGAAGGTCGATCCGCGGCCGACCGTGCTCGTCACGACGACTGCACCGTCCATCGCTTCCGCCAGGTTCTGGCAGATGGCAAGCCCGAGACCAGTGCCGCCGAACTGCCGGGTCGTCCCGGCATCGACCTGGCGGAACGATTCGAAGATGATGCCGAGCTTGTCGGCGGGGATCCCGATCCCGCTGTCGCTGATCGCGATGGCAAGCGCCGACCCGCGCGCCGATGCCGCCAGCCGGATCTCCCCGGCCGCAGTGAATTTGAGGGCGTTCGACAGAAGGTTGAAGGCAATCTGCCGCACCCGTGCTGCGTCACCAACGACATGATCGGGGCATTCATCGAGATCGAGCACGAAGGTCAGCCCCTTGGCGCGCGCTTGCTCTTCCCACAGGCGCGACACTTCACGCAGCGTGGCCTTGAGGTCGTACGGCACGTCTTCGAGCGTGAGATTGCCGGTCTCCATCTTCGCGACGTCGAGAATATCGTCGACCAGCGCGCGCATCGTGACGCCCGCACCGTGGACCACCCCGATCCGGTCGCGCAGGGTGTCGGTCAGCGTGCGGTCGGCGAGCATGACCTGCGTCATGCCGAGGATACCGTTGAGCGGAGTGCGGATCTCGTGACTGGTGGTCGCAAGGAACTCGGTCTTGGCGGCGAGCGCCTTGGCGAGCGCGGCGTTGGTCTTGCCGAGATCGACGTTGGCGGCGCGGACTTCGTTGCGGCTGCGGCGGATCGTCACCAAGCCGAAGGCGAGCAGTCCCATGATGATCAGCGTGGCAATCGCGGCGCCACCAAAAATCGTCTGCTGCGTCCGCGCGCGCAGTTTGGCATCCTCGATGTTGCGCTGCAGTTCCGCGCGCTTGAGCTTTTCGATGTTGAGCTCCTGCGTCGCGAAATCGAAACGCGCCGCGGCGAGCGCGGTGTTGGCCGAGGCTGCGAGCTCCGAGGTCTTGTCGTCGAGTGCTTTGAGCGCTTCGAGATGGACGAGCGCCTGGGCTTGATTGCCGGCCTGCTTGAAGATGTCATACGCGGTCTGATGCGCCTCGCGCACGTCGAGCGTCGGCGCATCGGGATCGACATTGGCAAAGGCGCGCGTGATGAGCCGTTCGGCGAGCGGCAGATGATCGCGCAGCCGGGCGGACCAGGCCGAGAGGACGAGGAAGTGGTTCCGCACGGACGCCGCTTCGTCACCGTTCGAAACCGCCATTCCCTGCGCTACCGATCGGTCGGCCTCGATCGGCTGTCCCGCGAGCAATTGGCCGCGCGCGATGTTGCGGAGCGTCTGCGCTTGCATTGACGGGCTTGCCAATTGTCGCGCAATGGCGAGTGCCTTACGAAACTCGATCTGCGCCTCAGGAATACGCTGCAGCTCCTGCAAGGAAATGCCACGATTGTTGTAGACCGAGACGGAGATCTGCGGATCTCCCTGATAGACATCGAGCGATTTCGCGAAATATTTGAGGGCCTGCTCCTGATTGCCGGCCTCTTGATAGAGAACGCCGATAAGGACGATGGCGATTGCTTCGCTTCGTAACTCTCCCGTCGCACGAAACACCTCATGCGCGCGTTGATATGCTGCCAGGGCACCCGCGACATCGGCCTTAGCTGTCTTCAAGCCGCCGAGTGAGAGCAAGAGATCGCCGTAAAGCTTGGTCGGCGGACCACCCGTTGCCACGAGACTGATCGCGTGGGTGATGAGCGGCTCTGCCTTGTCCAGATCGTTCAGGCGGACATAGGCCTCGCCCTGAAGCCATTGCGCTGTTGCCACCGCAATGATCTTGTCGCGCCCGACCATCGACGCGCTCGTCCGTTCGGCGGTCTTTGCCTGAAGGATCGCCTTGGGAGGATCCGTCATCATTTTAGCTTTGGCGTCGGCGATCAACGCCTCATAGTTCTCCGCCGACGGCGGTTGGCTTTGCCCCGACGCGGCATCGGCCGACGCGAGCGGTGCCGTAAATGCGATCGCTATACAGGTGATTGTCCGAAGGAGCGCTCGCCACATGACCCCCTCTTGCAGCCAAACCTATTAAAGCGACGCTAACCGCAGGATCTGGGAATGCCCTCAGGCACTTTTCCAGAATGCCGCCGGCCGCTGGAACATCGACTTGCGCGGATCCTCTGCCGGACGCGCGCGATAGTCGTGCAGGAAACGCCGGAACGCATCGATCGAGATCGGACGGCTGATCAGATATCCCTGGATCATGTCGCAGCCCATTACAGAGAGCAGCGCCATCGCCGCCTGCGTCTCAACCCCCTCGGCCGTGACCTCCATGTCGAGGGCATGCGCAAGATCGATCGTCGATCGAACGATCAACGGATCACGATTGCTGCTGGTCAATTGCAGGACGAACATCTTGTCGATCTTGAGTTCGCGCGCGGGCAACTGCTTGAGATAGGCGAGCGACGACAGCCCCGCGCCGTAATCGTCGATAGCGATCACGATTCCCTGATCGGCCAGCACCTGCAGATTGGCGATCGCGGAATCGGGGTCGCGAATGACCGCGGTCTCGGTGATCTCGAACCCGATCTTGACGTCACCGGCGCGGACCGCTGCGCAGGCCGCCTCGACGAAATTCCGGTCGCCCAGCAATTGCCCGGAGATGTTGATGAAGATCGTAAGTTCGTGGCCGTCCGCAGCCAGCGTCCGCTGATCGCGGATCACCTCGTCGATCGTCCACAAGGTCAGCGCCGAGATTTGGCGCGCCTCTTCGGCAACGGTGATGAAATCGCCTGGCAGGATCAACCCGCGGGTCGGATGTTGCCAACGGACCAGCGCCTCGGCGCTGTTGATTTCCTGCTTTCGAACATGGACTTTCGGCTGGTATTGCAGGAACATCTCGCCACCGGCGATTGCGCGCGGCAATTCGCGCGTGAGCGTCAGCCGATCGAATGCGGCCGTGCCGGCCGACAGATCCCGCAAGACGGTATCCTGCTCGGCATGGGTATCATCGAGCGCACCCTCGGCTTCCTCGACCAGGCGGACATCTTCGGTCGTCCCGTGTGGCGCGCCCGCCGCCCCGACCAGGATTTCGAATGCGTGCAATTCGGTGTCGATGTCGAACGGTCGCGCGGTCGCCTCGCGCACACGGGCAACCGCGGCCTCAAGCGCTGCAAAGCCGTCGCCGATGAACGCGACCTCGATCGTTGCCCGACCAATCGCTAAAGTCGATGCATCGGGTAAGGTGACGGCAATCCGCGCTTCGAGTTCGCGCGCCAGGTCTTCGGCGCGCGTCGGACCGAGATGCCGACGCAAGGCGGCGAAGTTCCCGATCTGCACCAGACACACGAACTGCCACACATTCCCGCCAAGGTCCGCGTTCCCCCGCTGCGAACTGCGTTGCGTACTGGCGCGACGCGACCGCGCCGGGGGCGGCAGGCTCGCGGCGCCATCGGCCGCAGCTCTTGCCGACATACCTCGCGCCGGGCGGCGGAGAGGGAACTGTGGTTGCAGGATACGCGCCATAGCACTGCGCTAACCGCCAGCATTGAAAGAACAGTTAAGGCGCGCGTCGCCATCGCCCCGCCCCCAAAAGCGCGATTGCTTCATGCTTAACAGTCTATTAAGGATGTTTGGCACCCAACTGGGTGTAACATGGGAGAAAAGTAATGTTGCGTTTTGTCCTCGCATTGATCTACGGCGAATCGATGCGCCCTTTCTAATCCTCGATCCGGCCCGGCACGAACGAAAATAGCTCCGGTTTGGAGGCTGTTATCGGGAGTGTCGGGTCAAACTGTGGCGCACACCCGCCCCGGCGCGCGCGATTGAGCAGACGAGGCGGTCGCCCGCGCTCTACCTCGCTTGACTTCGACGCCCCAAATATTTCGCGCTGTTCCGCGCACTTTCGTACTGGCGAAATTTTTCGCAGCGCCTTAGCGCATCGCCTCGATCAGCCGCCGCATGAACGCCGCGCCACGCTCGAACTGAGCGATTTCCAGATACTCATCGGCCTGATGCGCCTGCTCGATCGAGCCCGGCCCGCAGATGATCGTCGAAAACCCCGCCCCCTGAAACTGCCCAGCCTCTGCCGCATACGGCACGACGCGCGCCGGTCCGTTGTCGCCCGCCAGGCGCCGCGCCAACGTCTCAGCGGCGCCCCCCGGCTCGGGCGCGAACGACGGCGTCGCCGAACGCCGCGCAATCGCAACGCCGGCATCCGCAAAGCGCGTCTTGAGCGCACGATCCTCAGCCGCACAGACCGCGAGGAACGGCGCCATGATCGCATCGGGGTCCTGCCCCGGCGGGGTTCGCAAATCGAAGCTGAAACCACATTCGCGCGCCAGAATGTTCACCGCGGTGCCGCCATGCATCAGGCCGACAGTCAGCGTCGCGTGCGGCGGGTGATACAGCGACGCGGGATCGGGATGTTGCTCGAACGACTCGGCGAGTGCGCGCAACTGGGCCATCAGCCCGATCGCCACCATATTGGCCGAGACGCCCAGATGCGTGAGGCTCGAATGCGCCTCATGTCCCGTCACGGTGACCCGCCACGTCGAAATGCCCTTATGCCCGCTCACCACTTCCATCTCGGTCGGCTCGCCGACGATGACCGCGATCGGCGCGGGGAGTTCGGACACCAAGGCGCGAATCATCGACGGCGCGCCGAGGCAGCCCACTTCCTCGTCATAGGAAAACGCAAGATGCAGCGGCCGCGCGGTCTCGCCGCGCGCAAAAGCCGGGACCGCCGCCAAGGCCAGTGCGAGAAAGCCCTTCATGTCGCACGTGCCGCGACCATAGAGCCGCGCGCGCCGCCGCGTCAGCGCGAACGGATCGCTCGCCCATGCCTGGCCATCGACCGGCACGACATCGGTATGGCCCGACAAAACCACCCCACCCGGCGCGGCCGGCCCGATCGTCGCATACAGATTGGCCTTCGACCCGTCGGCGTTGGCGACTCGCCGCGACGCCACCCCGAAGCTGCCGAGAAACGCCTCGACATATTCGATCAGCCTAAGATTCGAATCGCGCGATGTCGTGTCGAAGCCGATCAGCGCTTCAAGATGCGTCAGCGCGGCGGTGGGCAGATCAGCGGCAAGGTCCATCGCCCGACCCTAGACGCACACCCCGCCGCTTGCCAATCACCCCGCCTTGGGCGGCTCCCAGCCACCGCCAATCGCCTTGAACAAGGCGGCGGTGTCCTGCCGGAGCTGCGCGTCGCTTGCGACGAGCTGTTCGCGCGCGCTGAGCACGCTCACCTGCGCATCGATGAGCGAATTCTGCGCGACGAACCCTGCGCTATATTGCGCATAGACGGCATGGTTGGTGGCCTCGGCATCGGCGACCGCGCGTCGCAGCGCCGCATTGCGCCGCCGCTCCGCGTCGAGCCGGGCGAGCGGGTCCTCGACATCGCGCAACGCACCCAGCACGGTCGCCTGATATTGCAGATACGCCTGCTCGCGGTCTTCCTTGCGAACGCCGACTGTTGCGCGCCGCCGTCCCCAATCGAGCAGCGGGAAGGTCACCCCCGCCACGCCGGTCGCCTGAATGCTGTCGCGCGAAATAAGCGAGGCGAGCGACGTCGACAGCAACTCGGCCATCCCGGTGAGCTTGAACTTGGGGTACAGATCAGCGACCGCGACGCCGATATCGGCAGTCGATGCCGCGAGATTGCGCTCGGCCATCCGGATATCGGGGCGCCGCCGCAGCAGATCCGATGGCAGCCCCGCCGGCACGATCGGCACCGCCTGCAGCGGCGGCAGCGGCGCGCTCAGTTCTGCGGTGAGGCTCTCGGGCTGCGTGCCAAGCAGGATGCCGATCGCGTGCATCCGCACCCGTGTATCGGCGCGCAGCGGCTCGAGCCGCGCCTCGAGCGTGGTGATCTGCTGCTGCTGCCGCGTCACGTCGATCTGCGGTGACAGCCCGACCTTCGCGATATTACCCGCAATCTGCAACGACCGACGCTCGCGGCCGAGCTCGTCCTCGACCACTGCGATTTGCGCCTGGTCGAGCCGAAGCGCGAAATAGGCCTGCGCGACCTCCGCGCCAAGCGTGACCGCGGCATCGCGCTGCGACCAGACCGCCGCGTCGGTCCGCGCAAGCGCACCCTCGACGCTGCGGCGCCCGCCGCCGAACAGGTCGATCTCCCAGCTCGCGTCGAAGCCCGCGGCAAATGTAGTGATCCCGCTGCCCGGTAGCGCGATTCCGCCCGAACTCCCTGACCCGCCCGAGCCTCCACCCGAAAACAGGCTGGCGAGTGAGGACAAGCCGGAATTCTTGCTGAATTCGACATGCGTCACATTGCCCGTCGCATCGACCGTCGGCTTGCCGATCGCGTGCGCAGCGATCTCCTGCAATCGCGCCTCGCGGACGCGCGATCCGGCGATCGCGATTGTCGGGCTGTCCTTTAGCGCACGCTCGACGAGCGACGTCAGCGTCGCGTCACCGAACGCGGTCCACCAATGCGCCGGGTCGATCGTCGCCCCCGGATCGGCGCGCTGCGCTTCGGCAAACGCCGGCGGCACGGCCATTTCCGGCGCATGATAGTTCGGGCCGACCGTACAGCTAGCCAGCAGCGTCGCGCCGAGCAGCGCGGTCGTGAGAAGAGAGCGGGTCAATGGGCCATGCCTCCACCGGAGCCACCGGACTTGCCGGAGCGCATAAAGAAGACGACCGGGGCGACGCACAGCACCACGATCATCAAGGAATGAAACACGTCGAGGAAGGCGAGCATCGCTGCCTGGCGCTGCACCGTCTGATACAGCACCGCGAGCGGCGTCGTCGTCGGATCCCCCACCCCACCAAACGCGCTGCCAGCCTTGGCAAGCCACTCATTGTAATTGGGATTGAGCGGACTGAGCCCGTTGACGAGTTCCGACTGGTGCCGTTGCAGCCCCGAGGCGAGCAGCGTCTGCGCCGATGAAATGCCGATCGAGCCACCAAGGTTCCGCGCGACGTTGAGCATGCTCGACGCCTGCGCGGTCTTGTTTTGCGGCAGCCCGACATAGGCGACCGCGCTGATCGGCACGAACAGGAACGGCAAACCCATCGCCTGGTAGAGCCGTGCCACCCCGGCATCGAGGAAGGTGATGTCGGCGTTGAGATGCGTCATGTTCCACAGCGCAAATGCCTGGACGAGCAACGCCGGGAACAGCAGCAGACGGACGTCGACCACCCCCGACAAGCGACCCGCGAACGGCACCATGACGAGAGTCGCCACGCCACCGAACGTCAAAGCGAGCCCTGCCTGGAACGAGGTGTAGCCGAGCACCTGCTGCAGCATCTGCGGGATCAGCTGCGTCGTGCCGAACAGGATCATGCCGGTCACGCCCATCACCAGCAATGTCAGCGAGAAGTTGCGATTCTTGAGGAGCTTGAGGTCGAGCACGGGCTCGGGATGGTTGGTTTCCCAGAAGCCGAGCGCGATCAGCGAGAGCGCCGAGATCGTCGCAGTCGCGATGATCAGGCCGCTCGAGAACCAGTCTTCGCGTTCGCCACGATCGAGCGTCAGCTCGAAGAACCCGAGGCCGAGCGCGATCAGGATGATGCCGATATAATCGACGCGGATCCCGCGCTTGAGGAGCTTGGCGCGGTCGTCCTTGATCGCCTTGGGCTCGTCGACGAACAGATTGACGAGAAAAAGCGACACGATTCCGATCGGCACGTTGATCAAAAACACCCAGTGCCAGCTCGAGTTTTCGGTAATGTAGCCGCCGAGCGACGGCCCGAGCACTGGCCCCACCACGACCACGATCGCGAACGCCGCAAACGCCATGCCGCGCAGCCGCGGCGGGAAAGTATCGGCGAGCATCGATTGCTCGACCGGCGCAAGGCCGCCACCGCCAATCCCCTGGAGCACGCGCGCGATCACCAGCGTCGACAGATTGGGCGCGAGGCCGCACATCAGCGACGACAGCGTGAACAGGCCGATCGAAATCATGAAATAGCGTTTCCGCCCGATCACGTCGGACAGCCAGCCGCTGATCGGGATGATGATCGCATTGGCGACGAGATAGCTCGTCAGGACCCACGTCGCCTGGTCGTTCGACACCGACAGGCCGCCGGCAATATGATCAAGCGCGACGTTGGCGATCGAGGTGTCGAGCACCTCCATGAAGGTCGGGATCGAGATGATCGCCACGATCAGCCACGGGCTGTAGCTGCCCGCCGCCGACCGTGTCGGATCCCAGCCATCCGCGCGTTTGGCCGCGCTCGCCATCTCAGCGGACCTTGACCGTCGGGACGACCGACATGCCGGGGCCGAGCGGATATTTGCGCGGATCGGGGCCGTTCTTGAGATCGAACTCGATCCGCACCGGAACGCGCTGGACCACCTTCACATAATTGCCGGTGGCATTCTGTGGCGGGAGCAGCGCGAAGGCCTGCCCGGCACCGCGCTGGATCGAATCGACATGGCCCTTAAACTTGACGTCGGGGTAGGCGTCGACCTTGATCTCGACCGGCTTGCCGATCGTCATCAACTGCAGCTGCGTTTCCTTGAAGTTGGCGGTGACCCAGATGTGATCGGGCACGATCGCCATCAGCTGCGTCCCCGGTCCGACATAGGAGCCGACATTGACCTGGCGGTTGACCACCTGGCCAGCGACCGGCGCGATCAGGCGGTTGTCGCCGAGCGTGACGTTAGCCTGACGCACCGTCGCGCGGCGCGCTTCGATGACCGCCTGCGCGGCCGCCACCTGGCGCCGAGCGACCGTGATATTGGCGGCTGCGCTGTCGATCTGTTGGCGCGCGGCGGCGGCATCGGCCGCGGTCGAGCGCGCGGTCGCGCGTGCGGCATCAAGCTGCTGCGCCGCGACGGCATTCGGGTCGATCCGCACTAGCGCGACGTAGCGGGCAAGATCCTGTTGCGCCTTGGCCGCAGTGGCGAGCGGAGCGCGAGCCTGTGCGGCCGCCTGATCGCGAGTCGCCTGCGCCGCGGTCACCTGCGCGCGCGCCTGTTCGAACTGCGCCTGCGCCTGCTTAACGTTGGCGTCGGCCTCGGCAACCTGCGCCTCGGGACCCGAGGGCTCGATC
Organism: Sphingomonas sp. UYP23; assembly: GCF_054059235.1. Taxonomy (NCBI): domain Bacteria; kingdom Pseudomonadati; phylum Pseudomonadota; class Alphaproteobacteria; order Sphingomonadales; family Sphingomonadaceae; genus Sphingomonas; species Sphingomonas sp. UYP23. The sequence continues at coordinate 3,649,815 of NZ_JBSSBX010000001.1, read as the reverse complement.
ACCGCGAGCACGTGGCCCGCCTCGACATGACGGTTATCGATGTCGGCAACCGCCTTGAGCGTGCCGGCGACCTTGGGCGAGATCCGCACGATATGTGCATCGACAAAGGCATCGTCGGTCGACTCGTACTGCCGCGCATCGAGATAATAGAGCGTCCCGCCGATCACGAGCGCCGCGAGGACGACGACCAGGATGATCCAGAACAGCGGCTTGCTGAAGATCGACGGCTTTTTGGGCTTGTCGTCCGAATCGTCATCATCCTTCGACGCGTCGCCATGCTTGCGCGCGTCATCCCGCTTGCCATCGGCATCACCGTGCCCGTCCTTGAGCTTACGATCCTCGGTGTCGTCGGGCTGGGCGGCGTTGCTCTGGTCTTCGCTCATGGAAGCTCCTGTCGTTCGGCAATCAGTTGGTCGAGAATGGCGTCGGTATTGGCGGCGATGCGCGCGGCCAGCAGCGCAATCGCTGCCGGATCGATGTCGGATCGCTGCAGCAATTTGAGGACGGTCGCGCGCGAGGCACGCAGGACGATCACCTGCCCCATCAGCGTGATCGCGGCGACCTGCGCAACGGTGGCGTCCCGCCGTCCGGTCGCGATGCAGATCAGTTCGACCAGGGCGGAGAGCATTCCACCCATCAGGCCGCCATAGATCCGCTCGAAAGCTTCGGTCGGCTCCATCTGCTCGCGCATGATGAACAGCGAGAACATAGCGCTCCTGCGCCCGGTCATCGTGTCGATAAAGCGCCGGACCATGTCGTGCAGCAAGGCCCGCGCCTGGTCGGGCGTCGTTCCCGCGGGGACCCCATCAATCGGGACGGCGGGCGCGATATCGCTACCGATCTGCGAGGCGATATAGTCCGCTGCAGCTAGGTACAGCCCTTCCTTGCCGCCGAAGTGATAGGTGATCGAGGACATCGCCGTCCCCGCCTTGGCCGCAATGCTGCGCGTGCTGGCCCCTTCCAACCCCTTGCTGGCGAATTCCGCGATCGCAATTTCAAGGAGCTTTTGCTGCAGCACAGCGCGCGGTTAGTTCGTTCGAACGAACAGCGCAACGGCAAACTTTCGTTACATTCAAACTCAAGCGTTCGAATGCGGTTCCAGGTCAGGCGGCGATTTTTATGCGACGCTTGACCGGCGCTGGATTTGAGAAAACCATCGCATCGTCAACCGATCCGAAGCGCAGTGTCAGCAGGTCGCGCGCGTAATTCTGGTAAAGCCGCCACGGCGCCTTGTCCCCTTGTTTCGGGAATTTCGCCATGGCGCGGGTGAAATAGCCCGAAGTGAAATCGAGAAACGGCTTCGCTTCGAGCGGTCCGCCATCGAGCGTCGGCGTAGCCTGGCGTAGACCACGCTTGGTCATCGTATTGAGCAGGCGGCAGACATAGCCGCAGGTCAGGTCGGCCTTCAGAGTCCACGACGCATTGGTGTAGCCGAACGACGATGCCATGTTCGGCACGCCCGAATACATCATGCCCTTGTAATTGTACGTGTCGGCCAGATCGACCGGCTTGCCGTCTACGCTGAACGCAACATCGCTGAGCAATTGCAATTCGAGCCCGGTCGCCGTGACGACCACGTCGGCTGGCACTTCCTCGCCCGAGGCGAGGACGATCCCGTCCTGCGTGAAATGGTCGATCGTATCGGTGATGACCGACGCCCTGCCCTCCTTGAGGGCCCCGAACAGATCGGCATCGGGGACAAGGCACAGCCGCTGGTCCCACGGATTGTATTTCGGCGTGAAATGCGTCGCGACGTCGTAGTCGGGGCCGAGATGGTCGCGCACCATGTTGACCAGCCGCGCCTTGGTCTTCGCCGGTCGTTGGCGCGCGAGGTTGAAGAACGCCATCCCGAGCAGCACGTTGCGCCAGCGCACAAGCCGATAGGCGAGCATTGCAGGCAGCTTTCGCCGCAACCAGTTCGCGGTCGCATCCTCGGCCGGGCGCGAGACGACATAGGTCGGCGAGCGCTGCAGCATCGTCACATGCGCCGCGGTCTGCGCCATCGCGGGAACGAGCGTCACCGCGGTCGCGCCGCTGCCGATCACGACGACCTCCTTGCCGGCATAATCGAGATCGCTGGGCCAGAATTGCGGATGGACGATCCGCCCCGCGAACTGATCGGTCCCGGCCCAGTCGGGCGTGTGACCCCGCGCGTAGTTATAATAGCCGCTGCACATGAAGAGGAAATTGCAGGTGAGGGCCGTTGGCCCGTCGGGGCCGTCGCTGGTCACCGTCCAGCGCGCGTCCGGCGTCGACCATTCCGCCCGCTCGACATGCTGGTTGAAGCGAATATGCCGGTCGATGCCGTGTTCGCGCGCCGTATCGCCGACATACTGCAAAATCGAGGGACCGTCGGCAATGGCCTTCGCCTCGGTCCAGGGCTTGAACGCATAGCCCAGCGTGTACATGTCCGAGTCGGAGCGGATCCCGGGATACCGGAACAGATCCCATGTCCCGCCAAGTGCCGCCCTGCCCTCGAGGATCACATAGCTGCGGTCGGGACACAGCGTCTGCAGGTGATAGCCCGCGCCGATCCCGGAAAGCCCCGCCCCGACCACCACGACGTCGAAATGTTCTGTGTGCATCGCCATTCTCCGGGATACCGGATATTCGATTTCCGCACGAAGCGAAAGCGGAACCGCCCGAAGGCGGCTCCGTCCCGTCAGAAGTCCCGCTTGTAGCGCACCGTCGCGTTCGACCCGCCGAACGACCCGGCCTGTGACAACACGCTGAGGGCCTTGGTCAGCGATACCTCGATCTGCGTCGCCGTGAAGCCGCGCGCGTCGGTGATCACTTCGACATAGATGTTCTTCGTGATGTACTTGCCCGCCGCAAGCGACGTGCTCTGCCCCGTCGCGGAGTCGGCGCCGAGGATACGCAGGCGATCGATTCCGGCGACGCTGCGCAGCTTGCCAAGCGGGTTGAGCCCGCCGCCCGACCCACGCAACGAGTTGAGCGCGGAAGCGAGCTGGATCGCCTGGATGGCCGACAGATTGGTCACCGAGCTGCCGAAGAGCAGGCGGCTGAGCACTTCGTCCTGCGGCAAAGCCGGGGTCGAGGTGAAGGCGATCTGCGGCTTCTGGCCGGTGCCGGTGATGTTGATCACCACGGTGACGTCGCTCGTCGTGGTCGTCGCGCTGATGTTGATCTCCGGATCGACCAGCGCCCCGCCGGCGAAGCGGACGTCGCCCTTGGTCACGTCGAAGCGCTTGCCCGCGAACGAGTAGGTCCCGCGAACGATCTGCAACCGCCCAAGGATCTGCGGCGCGGCCGAGGTTCCGGCCACACGCATGTCGGCCTCCCACTCGGATTCGAGCCCCATGCCGGACACGAACAGCTGGTTTTCGGCGCGCACGCGGATGTCGAGCTTGAACAGACCGACCGGAGCCTCCGCGACGGGTTGCGTGGCGGCCTTCACCACATCGCTCTTGCGGCGGACACCCGTCAGTTCGGCGACTTCGGCTTGCCCCTGGCGGATGATCTCGTAGCGCGCATTTGGAATGCGGATGTCGCCCGTTATCACGCCACCCTTGGCCTTGCTGTTGCTGACCGAAACGGTGCCCGTCGCGGTCGCGCCGAGCGCGTCGCTGCTGGCGAGCCGCGCATTGTTGAGCGTCGCCTTGATGTCGATCGGGAAGCCCGCCGCCGAGGAGAAGCCGACCGAGCCCTGCGCCTGAACCGTGCCGTCGCCGGCGCGCGCCGAGAGCTGAGTCAGCTCGAAGCGATCGTTGGTGAAGCGTCCCGCGATCTTCATCTCAGTCAGCCGCGTGCCATAAGCCTCATTGTCATAGGTCAGCGCATCGGCGCGGATCAGGCCGTTGAGCTGCGGCGCATCGACGCGCCCGGCGAAATCGGCGGCAACCGCGATCGGCCCCGACAATTGCTGCTTGGCCAAACCAGCGAGCGAGAACAGAACGCTCGACGGACCGTTATACCGGATCCCGCCCGACAACGGTGCAGCGAGCAGGCGCTGGGTCCAATTGCTGCCGCTACCCAAAGGCTGCAGCGTCGCGACCAAACGGCCGACCGTAGTCCCGCCCCGCTGGATCAGCGCGCGGGCATCGCCGCCGGCATTGGTCAACCCGACCTGCGCGATCAGATCGACGGGTTGCGACACGCTCGCGAGGCTCGACCGCGTGAAGTTCTTGACGCGGAATTGGCCGGCGATCTGGGGGACGGAAGCACCTTGCGGCTGCGTGTAATCGAGCGACCCCGTCGCGGTGCCGCCAAGGCCGAGATCGGGGACGAGCGCGTTGGCCACCGACACGTCGAGCGAGTCGAGCCGTAGCTTGGCCGACAGCCCCTTGCCGTATTCGCCCGCGACGCGCGCACTGCCGCCTGCGCTGTTTGCACCCGCGCCGAAATCGATCCGCGTCGGTTGCAGGCGATAGACGCCGCCGCCAATGTCGATCCGTGCGGGGTTGCCCGTCTTGAAGGAAATACCGTTGGCCTGCCCCTGCGTTGCGACCAGCCACAGTTTGGGGCTGAGCCGCGCATTCGCCGCGACGCGGAACGGCACGCCGTTCGAACCCGTCGCGAGAAGCTGCGCGGTCCCGCTGCCATTGACGTAATTGACCTTCGCCCGCGCTGCCGAAAGCACGGCGGCGCCATAGCGCAGATCGGCGACCTGCGCGTCGGCGACGATTTGCGGTGCGCTGGGATAGAGCACGGCCTGCGCATTGATGATCGCGCGCCCGATCGTGAAGTCGGCCGCTCCCGGGATCTTGGCGTTGCTGGCCCGTGCGGCGACATCGACACGCTGGACCTTGCCTTGCGCGGCGAGCAGGGCGGCGCCGCTGATGCCCGATCCGGCAAAGGTGATCCGGCCCCCGAACGGCCCTGCGGCGAGTTGCTCGACGCGGCCCTTGAAATCGACGCCGGCGAAGCGCGCGTTGTGGATATCGGCAGTCAGGCGCGGCGACGGTGTGACCAACACATCAGCGGTGAACGGCCCGTAATTGGTTCCGCCCTTGGCGAGCACCGCATAGGACGTTCCGTTGCCGCGCACCTGCGCTTCGAGATTGACCAGACCAACCCCAACCCCCGGACGCGCGGCGCGGAGCAGCACGACGGGCTTGGTCGCGGTCCCCGTCACGCGCGCGGTCAGCGGTCCATATTGATTCGAATAGGCATCGGCATCGACGAGCAGCGGCCCTTTGGGATCGTACCGCCCCTGCCCCCGCGTGACGCGGAACTGCGGCGCGGCGAGGCGGAGATTACGGAAGGTGATGATGCCGTCGGGATCGTAGCCGACGTCGGCAGTGACCGCGGCGTTGCCGCCAAGGAAATTCCGCGCGCCCTCGTTGAAGATTTGCGAGGTCTTGGCGGCGACATGCGCGGTGATGCCGAAGCCGCCGCTGGCGACCGTGACCAGCTTGGCGTCGGTGCGCAGCGAGACGATACCGAAACCGTCGACCTTATAATCGTTGACGCGTCCATTGAGCGCACCGCGATACAGGCCCGTAGCAAGATCGGCGACGACCACCGCGGTCGCGTCGATCTTGCGCGAACGGATCTTGAGGTTGTCCGACAGCAGCTTGCCGTTGGCGATCGCGAAATCGCCATTGATCGCGACGTTGTCGAGCAGACCGCCCGCGGCTGCGTTCAGCCCGGTGACGCGGGCAGCACGCGCCGAGACCGGCACGACGATATGATCGGCATTCACACGAGCCAAGCCCGACGCATAGAGCTGCTCGACGCGCGTCTCGCCAAAGCCGAGCACGCCGGCCGTGATGACGTAATTGACGGTCGGCGTGGCGAACTTGCCGTCTAGCACCACACGCGCCGCGACATCGCGCCCGTTGAGGTTGGGCGCGATCGCGCCGGGGGTCAGCAGCTTGGCGTTGACCGCGAACTGCCCGAAGCTGCTTTGTGCGAAATCGAGCAGACCCTTGGCATCGAGCGCCAGCGCGTCCGACCGCAATGTGGTCGTCAGATTGACCTTACGCTGGTCGAGCGTCGCATCGACCGCGACCTGCAAAGCCGGCGCCGTGAGCCGCGCGATCGGATTGACTGGGGTCGCTTTGTCCTTGGGCGCACCGCCGGGATAGAGTCCGGGATTGGTCGTGCCACGAACCTTGAAGGTGCCGTTATGCGCCTCGAGCGAAAGATCGGCGAGCGAGGCGCCGCCAAGCGTCCCCGTTGCCTTGCCGACCCAGGCCTTCCAGCCGCCCGTGCCGGCGATGGTGAAGTCGAGCGGCGCCTTGAGGCCGCCCATTTGCGCGACCACGCCATTGGCGGGTGCGGTCAGGCGTGCGTCGAGGTCGAGCTTGTCCTTATCGGGCACCGCATCGAGCTTGAGTGCGAGCCGGTCGCCGCCGGCAATCCCGGCGCCGGTCAGCGCGGCGACCGTCGCGGTCACCTGCGCGCGCTTGTCGGCGATGTGCGTGGCGCCGTCGATCTTGAGAATATGCGTTTGGCCCGTGACGGGCTTTGCGAGGATCATGCGATCGATCGTCAGCCGGCCGATATCGATATCGAGATCGGGCAGGATCGGCGCATTGGGGTCGGTCGGCGTCGGCTTGAACGCCGGCGAGCGCGTCATCGTAACCAACGCCGCCTGCGCCGAACGTACGTCGATATGGTTCTGTGCATACGCAAACGGACGCCAGTCCACCGCGATCCGCGGCGAGGCAAGGAACACCCCCTTCTGGTCGCTGACCCGGACGTCGGTCAGCACCATCGCGCCATAGAGCGACCCGTCGATCCGCCCGACCTTGATGTTGAGCCCCGAGGCGGTCGAGTAGCCGCCGAGATAGTTTGCGATCACGCGCCGCCCGGGCGCCGTGTCGAGCCCGAGTACGAACAGGCCGACGAGCACGATCAGCCCGACCAGCGTGATCGCGAGCCACTTGAGAATGCGCTGCCACAGCGGACGGCGTACGATGACGACCTCTTCCTCGGCCATCAGAAAGCTTGTCCGATCGAAATGTAGAGTGCGACCTTGCCGTCGCCCTTACGCGGGTTGAGCGGGGTGGCGACGTCGACGCGCAGTGGCCCGAAATTGGTGTAGAAGCGTCCGCCGATGCCCGCGCCATAGCGCAGGTCCGAGCCCTTCGGGATCGGGCCTTCATAGGCGTTGCCACCGTCGAAAAACGGCACGATGCCGTAATTGCCGAAGCGATAGCGCGCCTCGAGCGCGAACTCGTTGAGCGAGCGCCCGCCGACCGGATTACCCTGCGGGTCGAGCGGCCCGAGCCGCTGATAGCCGTAGCCGCGCACCGAGCCGCCGCCACCGCCATAATAGCGCCGCGACGGCGCAAGATCGTCGCGGCTGGTGCCGTCGATCGAGCCGGCGCGCACGCGCCCGGCAAGGACGATGCTACTCCCGATCGGGTAATAGCCGCTCGCCTCGACCAGCGTGCGGACATAGGGCCGCACCGAGCCACGTACCGAGGTTTCTGGGCTGACGCTCAGCTTGAGGCGATAGCCCTTGGTCGGGTTGAGCAGGCTGTCGGAGCGATCGAACAGCACCTGCCCCGGCAGCGCGACGATGAAATAGGTGCCGCGCTTGCGGTCGCCCAGGCCGAAATCGTAGACGCTTTCGTTGGTGCCGACCAATTCGAAGCCATAGGCGTAGCTGAATTTCTTCTGCCACAAGGGCGTCGAATCATACGACACCTTGCCCGACAGCGTCGCGGTCAGAGCGTTGTACGCGTCGTAATTGGTGCGATCGGCCGCGGCGGTAAGCGTAACGGTCCTGTCGCGCTTGCCGGCGTTCGAACGGCGGAAGGTCGCGCTCGCGCCCTGCTCCTGCGTACCACCGACCGCCGTGACGATCAGCGCACCTTCGGGCGGGAATAGATTGCGGTTGGTGAACGAGCCTTCAAGGCGAACGCCCTGCCCGGTACTGTAGCCGCCACTGATGGCAAGCGAGCGCTGCTTGCCGCGCTCCTGCTTGACCAGCAGGTTGACCTGCTCGGTCCCGTCGGGGTTGATATTGCCGGTCCGGACCGGCTCGACCGATACGGTCGCAAACAGTCCCGTTGCGACGAGCGCGGCGCGCAGATCGTCGGTCAGGCGGTTGTCGTACAGCTGGCCCGGCTTGAAGCGCGTCAGCACGCTGACATGCTCGGCCCCGAAAGCGAGCCTGCCCTCGGTGGTGAAGGTGCCGAACGACGCACGCGGTCCGGTATCGACCGGGAGCGTATAGTCGCCCAGCCCCGTCACGTCATCGAGCAGGATGTCGCGCTGGCCGACCTTGGCGAAGGGATAGCCGCGCTGCGGCAGGATCAGCGCGACGTTCGCTTCGGCACCCTGCACGCGGTCGGCCTCGATCGCGTCGCCGACCTTGAGTGGAAGCTGGCTCTCGACCAGCCCCGGCGGGGTGGTCGGTTCGGCCTTCACGGCAATGGTACCGAGCTTGTACTGCTTTCCCGGCGTCGCAGATACGATTGCGCGCAGCTTGGTCGCGTCGCCTGGGATCGGCTCGATCGTCGAGACCGCGGTGCCATCGTAATACCCGAGCGATTTCATCAGCCGGATCGCGAGCGCCTCATCCTCGCGCGCACGCGCCGAGACGACGGTCGCATTGGCAGCCTTGCCCTTTCCGCCACGGAGCGCCGAGAGCCCATTGAACTGCCCTTTCACCTTGAGCGCATCGAGCCCGCGCACTTCGGTGTCATACCGGATCTCAGGAGACGAGCTGTCCTTGACCGTCACGTCGACCAGCGGCGTCGAATCGAACCCCTGCAGCGCTGGTAAAGGCTGCGCCAATTCGGGCGCCGCGGTTTCGACAGGCGCCTGCGCGACGGGGACAAGCGGCTCGAGCGGGGCGTTGATGTCGTTCGACAAGGGCGGCAGCGCTTTGTCGAACTCGGCGTCGGGCACGATTGCGGGCTCGGGCGCCTGTTGCGTCGAAACCACCGGGGGCGCCGCTGGCGCTACTGGAGGCAGCGCCTGCTGCATTCCCGCAGCGGCAACGGCCAATATCCCATTCGAAAACCCCGATACGCTCAACGACCAAATTCCCCGCTTCTTCGCGGAAATCTCGCGCGAACGGCCCCACTTACGCCACCCAACGCACGAAACGGCGTAGGTTTCCCTAATTTTGCTTCAGCATCAGCCGATAGGTGTGCAGCAGCGGCTCGGTATAGCCGTTGGGCTGTGCGCCGCCATCGAAAACCAGCGCGCGTGCCGCCTGCAGCGCGAGGCTTTCGGGATGCCCGTACATCGGTCGATACAGAGGGTCTCCGGCATTCTGCACGTCGACCTTTGCCGCCATCCGGTCGAACGCCGCATCGACCTCGTCGGGCGTGGTCACGCCGTGGAGAAGCCAGTTGGCGATGTGCTGCGAGGAGATGCGCAGGGTCGCGCGATCCTCCATCAGCCCGATATCGTGGATATCGGGCACCTTCGAGCAGCCGACCCCCTGGTCGATCCAGCGCACGACATAGCCGAGAATGCCCTGTGCATTATTGTCGAGCTCGGCGCGGATTTCATCGGGCGTCCAGTTGCGCCCCGTCGCAACCGGCACCGTGAGCAAGGCGTCGAGCGACGGGATCATCTCCCTGGCAATCTCCGCCTGGCGCGCGAACACGTCGATCTGGTGATAGTGCATCGCATGGAGCGTCGCGGCGGTTGGCGAGGGAACCCAGGCGGTGTTCGCACCTGCCTGCGGATGCGCGATCTTCTGCGCCATCATGTCACCCATCCGGTCGGGCGCAGCCCACATCCCCTTGCCGATCTGCGCCTTGCCGGACAGCCCGGCGGCCAGGCCGATGCGGACGTTGCGGTCCTCATACGCCTTGATCCAGTCGCTCGTCTTCATCTCGCCCTTGGGGACCATCGGCCCGGCGCGCATCGCGGTGTGCATCTCGTCGCCCGTGCGATCGAGGAAGCCGGTGTTGATAAAGACAATGCGGTCCTTCACCGCTTCGATACAGGCGGCAAGGTTGGCCGAGGTGCGGCGCTCTTCGTCCATCACGCCGACCTTGATCGTGTTGCGAGCCAGCCCGAGCAGATCCTCGACGGCGTCGAACAGCGCATTGGTGAAGGCGCATTCGGCGGGCCCGTGCATCTTCGGCTTGACGATATAGACCGACCCGGCGCGGCTATTGCGGAACGCGCCGAGCTCGCGCAGGTCGTAGAGTGCGATCGTGCTGGTCAGAATCGCATCGAGAATTCCCTCGGGCGCATCGCTACCATCGGCAAGCCGCAGTGCGGGCGTCGTCATCAGATGCCCCACGTTTCGGACGAACAACAGGCTGCGCCCCGCTAGCGTCAGGCCATTGTCATAGACACGATCGGCGTTGAGCCGCCGCGTGATCGTCTTTCCGCCCTTGTCGAACGATTCCTGGAGCGTCCCGGTCATCAGCCCGAGCCAGTTGGCATAGGCCGCGACCTTGTCGTCCGCATCGACCGCGGCGATCGAATCCTCCAGGTCGCAGATCGTCGTCAGCGCCGATTCGAGGATGACGTCGGCGATTCCCGACGGATCGTCGTGCCCGATCGGGTGGTCGCGGTCGACCACCACCTCGATGTGCAGACCGTTGTGAACAAACAGCCACGACGCACCCTTGCGCCCGACGAGTTGCGCCGGATCGCGCAGCACCGGCTCCTTGTCGGCGAGTTCGGCCCAGGGCCGGTCCGCGAGCGGCACCGCCTGGTCAAGAAACGCCTTGGCGGCGACGACGACCTGGCGCCCGCGCACCGGATCATAGCCGCCCTGCACCGCCATACCCGGCAGCGCATCGGTGCCGTAAAAGGCGTCGTACAGGCTCCCCCAGCGGGCATTGGCGGCATTGAGCAGGAAGCGCGCGTTGAGGATCGGCACGACGAGTTGCGGCCCGGCCATCGTCGCGACCTCGGGATCGACGTTCTCCGTCGTGATCCTGAAGGATGCAGGCTCAGGAACAAGATAGCCGATCTCGCGCAAATACGCTTCGTCAACCGCGCCGCCCGCCTGATAGCGCGCATCGATCTTGGCCTGGAGATCGTCGCGCACCTGCAGCAGCGCAGCATTTTGCGGCGCGAAGCGCGCATAGATCGCTGCAACCCCCGACCACCACGCACCAGCTGCAATGGCGAGGCCCGGGAGGACGCGCTCCTCGACAAAGGTGGCGAGCGGCGCCGCGACGGAAAGGCCGGCGCGGTCGAGCATGTCGGGCATGAAGGTCCTCCTGGAAAAACACGGTTCGCCTGGGGAGGGCCGAGTTCGCTTAGGCCAGGGAAGGCCCTGCTATCAACCCTGCTCCGGGTCGAACGGTGCGGCAGATGCCTCGATCCGGTCAAGCATCGCGCGGAAGGTCGCGATCTCCTTGGGCGAAAAACCGGCGAAAACCCGCGCTTCGAGCTCGAGCGCCTTGGGCGCGACATCGTCGTACAGCGCCCGCCCGGTCGCGGTGAGCGCGAGCATGTGCGAGCGCTGGTCGCCCGGATTGGGCTGCCGCGCGACCAGCCCACGCTCGACCAAGGCGGCGGCTGCGCGGCTGACGGTGACTTTGTCCATCCGCGTCGCCAGCCCGAGCGCTTGCTGCGTCATCCCCGGCCCTTCGGCGATTACCGCGACGAGCCGCCACTCCGAAATCTTGAGCCCGAACAGCGCCTGATAGGCGGTGGCGATCGCGGCCGAGACACGGTTCGACGCGATCGACAGGCGATAGGGCAGGAAGTCGTCGAGTTTGAGTGTTGCCATGGACAATCGATACGGGATGGACCGCTGTGCGCAAGCCCGCTATATCGTTTCATCTGAAACCAGTTGGAGCCGACCGATGACCGCGCCAGACACCAAGCCTGCAAACCCGATGGGCCTGAACGGCTTCGAATTCGTCGAATTCACCTCGCCCAACCCCGAGGCGATGGCCGACCTGTTCGTCAAGATGGGCTTCACGCATGTCGGCAATCACAAGTCGAAGAACGTCCGCCGCTACGCGCAGGGCGACATCAACTTCCTGCTCAACATGGATGACGCTGGCCAGGTCGCAGGCTTCCGCGACACGCACGGCCCGTCTGCGAATGCGATGGCGTTCCGTGTTGCCGATGGCGAAGGCGCGCTCAAAATGGCCGTCGAGCGCGGCGCCGTCGCGGTGAAGGGCGCAGTCGGCCCGGACGAGCTCGACCTTCCCGCGATCGAAGGCATTGGCGGCGCGAACCTGTATCTGGTCGACGAGAAGTCGCGCATCTACGAGACCGACTTCACCCCGGTCGAGGGCGCTGGCGTGGACGATCACAGCGTCGGCCTGCATACGCTCGACCATCTCACGCACAATCTGCAGCGCGGGCGGATGGCGTATTGGGCGGATTATTACGAGCGGATCTTCAATTTCCGCCAGATCCGCTATTTCGACATCGAGGGTCAGTCGACCGGTCTCTTCTCCAAGGCGATGACCGCGCCCGACGACAAGATCCGCATCCCGCTGAACGAAAGCCAGGACGAACACTCGCAGATCGAGGAGTTCATCAAGGACTATAAGGGCGAAGGCATTCAGCATCTCGCGCTGGCGACCGACGATATCTTCAAGACCGTCGATACGCTGCGCGCCAACGGCATCCGCTTCCAGACGACGCCGCAGACCTATTTCGACCTGATCGACAAGCGCCTGCCCGGGCACGACCACGACGTCGAGGAAATGCGCAAGCGCGACATCCTGATCGACGGCGCGCCCGAGACCGGTGGCGGGCTGCTGCTGCAGATCTTCACCGAGAATATGGTCGGGCCGATCTTCTTCGAGATCATCCAGCGCAAGGGCAATGACGGCTTCGGCGAAGGCAATTTCAAGGCGCTGTTCGAGAGCATCGAGCTCGACCAGATCCGCCGCGGCGTGGTGCCGGGCGCGGTCGAGGCCTGAATCCTTCTCCCCGCGTGGGAGAAGGTGGCGCGAAGCGCCGGATGAGGGCAGTCTCGTACCGGGCGCTGCCCTCACCCTCCCATCGCCACCGCGATGGGCCCCTCCCTCTCCCGGTGGGAGAGGGGAAGTAGGAGCAACGCTATGCCAGACTATATGACCGGCTTCGGCAACCACTTCGCCAGCGAGGTCGTCCCCGGTGCGCTCCCGATCGGCCGCAATGCACCGCAGCGCCCGGCGTTCGGCCTCTACGCCGAACAGCTCAGCGGCACCGCCTTCACGGCGCCGCGACACGAGAACAAGCGCTCGTGGCTCTACCGCCTGCGCCCGTCAGCCGCGCATCCAGCCTTCACCCGCTACGACGGCGCACCGCTGTTCGCGCCGGGCGTCGCCACCGCACCGCTTGCGCCCAATCGCCTGCGCTGGAAACCGCTCGATACGCTTGCCCAGGCCGACTGGCTCGACAGCCTGACAACGATGGTCGTCGCAGGCGATGGCCCCGCGACGCAGACCGGCGTCGCGATGCACATCTATCGCGCCACCAGGGACATGGAAAACCGCGCCTTCGCCTCGGCCGATGGCGAACTGCTGATCCTCCCCGAGCACGGCGCGCTTACGCTGCTGACCGAATTCGGACGGATCGACGTCAAGCCCGGCGAAGTCGCGCTGATCCCGCGCGGCGTGCGCTTCCGCGTGACGCTGCCCGACGGCACCGCGCGCGGCTACGTCGCCGAGAACCACGGCCAGCCCTTCCGCCTGCCCGACCTCGGCCCGATCGGCGCCAACGGCCTTGCCAACCCGCGCGACTTCGAGACGCCGGTCGCATGGTTCGAGGATGTCGAGGGCGAGTATGAGCTCGTCCAGAAATTCCTTGGCAGCCTGTGGACCACCGATCTCGGCCGCTCGCCGCTCGACGTCGTTGCCTGGCACGGCAATTACGCGCCGTGCAAATACGACCTGACGCGCTTCAACACGATCGGCAGCATCAGCTTCGATCATCCCGACCCGTCGATCTTCACCGTGCTGACGAGCCCAAGCGACGTTCCCGGCACGGCCAACGTCGATTTCGTGATCTTCCCGCCGCGCTGGCTGGTGGCGGAAGACACTTTCCGCCCGCCCTGGTTCCACCGCAACACGATGAGCGAGTGCATGGGCCTGCTCTACGGAGCCTATGACGCCAAGGCCGACGGTTTCGTCCCCGGAGCCTTGTCGCTCCACAACCAGATGAGCGGGCACGGCCCCGACGTGGCGAGCTGGCAGGGTGCGAGCGCGGCGGACCTCAAGCCGCACAAGCTCGACGGTACGATGGCCTTTATGATCGAGAGCCGCTGGGTATTCACGCCGACCCAGTTTGCGTTGGAATCGAGTGCGCTGGATGCCGATTACGACCAAGCCTGGGAGGGGTTTCCCAAGGCACAAATCCCTCGTCTGTTTGACTAAGATCAACTAGGTTTTCGGGAACCTTGCGACGGGGGAGTCGTCTTGTTGGACATGCCGATGCCCCCCACCCCGCTCTTCCCCTGGCGCCACCGCGCGCAGGAGGATTTCCAAGCCCTGCTCGACGCACATGTCGCGGCGGCGGACTTTCCCTGTGTCGGGGCGAAGGCCGCGCTCGCCAAGGGCACGCTGTCGGTGCTCGCCTGTGATAGAATCGACAGCGCGTGGGACGATCTGCGGATCCATGACGGCCTCTTGCATTTTGCGGCGGATTATCGCGCCGATCCGGGTCTGTTCCGCAGCTTCGCGGTGATCTTCGACGGCCCCGACGGCCTGAGCGAAGACGCGTTCGAAACGGCACTGTGGCAGCGCGCGCAATCGATCTCGGACAAGGACGTTTGGCGCGGGCAAGGCTATGACGCAGGCGTCAGCGCCGACCCGGAGAGCCCGCATTTCTCGCTGAGTTTCGGCGGCGAGGCGTTCTTCATCGTCGGCCTGCATCCCAATGCCAGCCGCCCCGCACGCCGCTTCGCGCGGCCGACGATGGTGTTCAACCTGCACGACCAGTTCACCACACTCCGCGACCAAGGCCGCTATGAGGGGATGCGCGAGAAAATCCTGGTGCGCGACGAAGCGCTCGCGGGAAGCCGTAATCCGATGCTCGCGCGCCACGGCGAAATGAGCGAGGCGCGCCAATATAGCGGACGGGCCGTGGGCACCGAGTGGAAATGCCCGTTCACTTATGCGGGCACGCCCGAATGAGCGAGACGATCGAAATCCCCGAGCGCAGCGGTACCGCGTTCCGTCTGGCGCAGGGCGAGACCCTGACCGTGATCGACCCGCGCGGTCGCCAGGTCGCCGATCTGCTCGCGTTCAACGCCGAGGATATGGGCGAGGTGATCTCCTCTGGCCGGACGCTCGACTATGCCGAGACGATCTTCCTTACCACGGGCCATCTGCTCTATTCCAACCGGTCGCAGCCGATGCTCGACATCATTGCCGACACAGTCGGACGGCACGATTTCCTGCTCACGCCGTGTTCGTACGACACCTTCCACCATTTCTATCCAGACTTGCCGCCGCATCGCGGCTGCTTCGGCAATCTGGCGGCGGCGCTCGAACCGTATGGCGTGACACCAGACCGGATCCCGGTCGCGTTCAACTGCTTCATGAACGTCCCGGTCGATGCCACGACCGGCAAGCTATCGGTCCTCCCGCCGATCAGCCAGGCGGGCGACCATATCGTGTTCCGCGCAGCGATGAATTTGGTGATCGGCCTCACCGCCTGCTCGGCGCCGGCGAGCAATGGCGGCAGCTTCAAGCCAATCCACTATCGGATCGACGCTGCCGCCTAAAGCCTATTTCATCTGCCGCTTGATGCTCGTCCAGGTTGCCTTGCCGTAGGGCGGCTTGAGTCCCGCCAGTTTGGCAACGTCGAGCTTGGCCTGTTTGAACACCGCCTTGGCATGGCTAAAGGTCTTGAAGCCGTCGGTGCCGTGATACGAGCCCATTCCCGACGGGCCGATCCCGCCGAACGGCAATTCCTCCATCGAGACGTGAAACACCACATCGTCCAGCGTCACGCCGCCCGAAATCGTGCGGTCGAGCACGCGCCGCCGTTCGGCGGCATCGGGCCCGAAATAATAGAGGCCGAGCGGCCGGTCGCGACGATTGACCTCGCTGATGGCGGCGTCGATCGCGCTATAGCGCCGCACCGGGAGGATCGGCCCAAAGAGTTCTTCCTGCATCACGATCATGTCGTCGGTCGCGTTCCGGACGATGTGCAGCGGCATTTTGCGGCTGTTCGACCCTCCGAAATCCTCACCTGCCGGATTGACCGTCTCGACCGTCGCGCCCTTGGCGCGTGCGTCGGCGACCCATTCCTGCAGGCGCTGATGGTGCCGGTCGTTGATGATCGCGGTGTAATCGGGATTGGCGAGCAATGTCGGGTACATCGCCGACACCGCCGCCTTGAGCCCGTCGACGACGGCTTGCTCCTGCGCTTCGGGCACGAGCATGTAATCGGGCGCGAGGCAGATCTGGCCAGCGTTGAGCATCTTGCCGATCGCGACGCGCTCGGTGGTCTTGGTAATGTCGGCGTCCTTTCCGACGATTACCGGCGACTTGCCGCCGAGCTCGAGCGTAACGGGCGTGAGATTGTCGGCGGCAGCATGCAGGATATGCCGCCCGATGCCCGTCGCGCCGGTGAAGATCAGGTGATCGAACGGCAACTCGGAAAACGCCTTGCCCACCTCTGCCCCGCCGCTGAAGAAAGCGAGCTCGTCCGGCGCGAAATAGGTGCCACAGACAGCTTCGAACAGCGCCGCAGTGCGCGGCGTAAATTCGCTGGTCTTGACCATCGCGCGGTTGCCGGCCGCGAAGATACCCGCGATCGGCCCCATCACGAGATTCACCGGAAAATTCCACGGTGCGATCACGCCGACCACGCCCTTGGGCTGATATTCGACCCAGGCGCGCGCGCCCAACAGCCCGAGCGGGAATTGGACCGGCCGCTGATCGCGCCGCGTCCAGCGATCGACCGATTTGAGCGCGTGCCGGATCGGTGCGATCGACGATGCGATGTCGGTCAGCATCGATTGCTCCCGGCTGCGATGCCCGAAATCCTCGCTCAGCGCGTCGCAAAAGGCATCGGCATTGTCGGCGATCATCGCCGCGGCGCGGTTGAGGCGATCCTTGCGGACCGCGACGCTGACGGGCAGCTCGGCCATGAAGGCAGCGCGCTGCCGGCTCAGAACGTCGAGCATCGTCATCGTATTTCCCCTCAAACGCAGCCGATCAGACCCGCCACCGGCACTATCACAGAATCCTGCCCTGCCTGGTCGATCTCGAGCAGACCCTCGGGCACGACTGCGCCCGCGCTGATCGACTCGCGCGTCTCGACCTTCATCGTTAGTTTGGCGACAAGGCTACCGCTGCCATATTCGGCCTTTTCGGGAAAACCGAAGCCGCTCGCGCCGACCTGCGCGGTGCGATCGAGATCGGTGATCTTGCCCTGGAGCGAGACGCGCAGACGCGCCGGATCCGCGCCGGCCATCGCGATCAGCGCGCGCGTCCCGCTCGCCGTCCAGAGATAGGCGGCACACCCATGTGCCGGCAGCTGCTGCTTGGGGATCGCACCGAGCGGCAGGCCATCGACCGAAACCAGCCGCGGCGCGGGCGCGACCGGGGTCGCCTGCGGGGCAGCGGCAAGCAACACTGGCGCGAACAAGAGGAGCGCTTTCATGGCAATGAGCCTAGCAGGAACAGCCAGGCCGGGTAAGCCGCGATCGCCAGCAGCGCTCCGAACGGCACGCGATCTCCCAGGCCCGCGCCGCGACCGCGCAGCAGCCCGGCCAGGACGATTGCCAGCCCGGTCAGCGCGGCAAGGAAGACCACCGCCGGAAGCAACCGCCAGCCGAGCCACAGCCCGATCGCGCCGAGCAGTTTCGGATCGCCGCCGCCGAGCCCCTCGCGATGCCGCAGGCGCCTGTACGCCGCCCCGATCGCCCACAGCACGGCAAAGCCACCGACGCCGCCGATCATCCGGTCGCCGAGCGACGGTTCGACCCCGAGCAAGCCCGTGGCCAGCCCCGCCCCGGCCAGCGTCGCGGTCAGCGCATCGGGCAACCACAATTCGGCGATGTCGAGCGCGGCGAGTGTCACCAGCAGCCAGCCGAACACGGCGCCCGCCAGCCCGACCGGCCCCGGCACAGCCCACCCCGCAAGCACGCCGATCACGACGCACCCGAGCTCGATCTGCCAATGCCGCGGGTCGAGCGCCGCTCCGCAGCTGCGACAGCGCCCGCGCGCCAGCGCGGCGCTCAACACCGGCACCAGATCGCGCACGCCGAGCGGGACATCGCAGCCGTCGCAGTGCGAGCGCCCACGCATAACCGATCGCCCCTCCGGCCAGCGGATCACGAGCGTTGCGAGGAAACTCCCGATCACCGCACCGAGCAGGCCGATCACGGTCGGCCAAACGAGCATCTCTACCATGCGTCCCCTTACCGCTATTTCCGCCGCACCGAGAAGACCCGGAGCACCCCCCGTTTGTAAATCGGCCGCCCCCGCCCTAGATCCAGCGCATCCGTCTTCTTTGCGAAAGATCGCCAATGTCCGCTGATCCCGTCGTCATCGTTTCCTATGCCCGCACGCCGATGGGGTCGTTCCAGGGCGCGCTTACCGGTGCAACCGCAACGGAGCTAGGCGCTGCTGCGGTCGGCGGTGCGGTCGCCCGCGCCGGCGTTTCGGGGGAAGCGATCGAGCGGATCTACATGGGCTGCGTCCTGCCCGCCGGGCTCGGCCAGGCGCCAGCGCGCCAGGCGGCGCTCAAGGCCGGGCTGCCCGATCATATCGAGGCGACCACGGTCAACAAGATGTGCGGATCGGGCATGATGGCGACGATGCTTGCCGCCGACGCACTTGCCGCGGGCTCGGCCGATCTGATCGTCGCCGGCGGCATGGAGAGCATGACGAACGCGCCGTATCTGTCGCTGCGGCATCGCAGTGGCGCGCGGATCGGGCACGACGTGCTCAAGGACCACATGTATCTTGACGGGCTCGAGGACGCGTATCAGCCGGGCAAGCTGATGGGCAATTTCGCCGAGGATACCGCCGCGGTCTATCAGTTCACGCGCCAGCAGATGGACGATTACGCGATCGAGTCGCTCCACCGCGCGCAGCGGGCGCAGCAATCGGGCGCATTCGACCGCGAGATCGTCGCGGTCGAAGTGGCGGGTCGCAAGGGCTCGACCACGGTCAGCCTCGACGAGCAGCCCGCCAAGGGCGACGTCGCCAAGATCCCGACGCTCAAGCCCGCTTTCTCCAAGCACGGCACAATCACCGCGGCGAACGCCTCGTCGATCTCGGACGGCGCCGCAGCCTTGGTGATGACGCGCGCGTCGGTCGCCGAGAGGCTCGGCCTCACCCCGATCGCGCGGATCGTGGCGCAGGCGGCGCACGCGCATGCCCCCGAACTGTTCACCACCGCGCCGGTGTTCGCGATGCGCAAGGCGCTCGCCAAGGCGGGTTGGTCGGTCGACGATGTCGATCTGTTCGAAGTCAACGAGGCCTTTGCGGTCGTCGCGATGATCGCGATGCGCGATCTCGGCCTGTCGCACGACACGCTCAACGTGCATGGCGGGGCGTGCGCGCTCGGCCACCCGATCGGCGCGAGTGGCGCGCGGATCCTCGCGACTTTGCTCTCCGCGCTCGAGCGTAACGGCCAAAAGCGCGGCATGGCTTCGCTGTGCATCGGCGGTGGCGAGGCGACAGCGGTCGCGGTCGAGATGATGGGGTAAGCCAGGGCCGCCCCGCTCGACGCGCGTTTCAGACCAGGATCAAAACAGAATGGACGACCATATACAGGGCGTCGCCGTCCCGGCGCGGACGGTTCCGGTCCCGGCGTCGATCTCGGCGGAGGCGCGTGCGGTCTTGCGGCGGGCGGTCCGGGCCGACGGCGTTCCGCTCAACGCCCTGCACGTCCTGCCGGACCCGGCCGACCATGCCGCCTGGACCGACCTGAAGACCGCCGCCGATGCGAGCTATGCGACTGCGGTCGAAGCGCTCGCCGGCACGTTGCGATCAACCGCAGAGACGATCACGATCGGCGAGGCGACGATCACGATCGGCGAGGCGACGATCACGATCGGCGAGGCGACGATCCATGTCGCGACGCCCGTCACGCCGTCCGATCCCGCACGCGCCTATATCGACCTGCACGGTGGCGCGCTCGTCTTTGGCGGCGGCAGCGCGTGTCGCGCGGGGGCACGGATGCAGGCGGATCAACTCAACGTGCGCTGTTACGGCGTCGATTATCGGACGCCGCCTGCACACCCATTCCCGGCGGCGCTCGACGATTGCGTGGCGGCGTATCGCCATGTCCTCGATCGTCACGCCGCGGACCGGATCGTGGTTGGCGGGCGGTCGGCGGGCGGCAATCTGGCCGTAGCGATTTGCTGCGCGCGCGAGAAGCGGGGCTGCCGATGCCGGCAGGATTGGTGCTGCTGTCGCCGCAGGCGGACCTCAGCGAATCGGGCGACAGCTTCGCGGTCAATCAATGGGTCGATGTCGTCCTGCCGGGCTCGTTGATGGCGTCCAACCGGCTGTACGCCGACGCGGCGGACCTCACCGACCCTCTTGTCTCTCCGCTATTCGGCGATCTCGCCGGGCTTCCCGAGACGTTTCTGCAGACCGGCACGCGCGACCTGTTCCTGTCCAACACGGTGCGGCTGCATCGCGCGTTGCGCCGCGCCGACGTGGCAGCGGAGCTGCACGTTTTCGAGGCGATGCCGCACGGCGGGTTTGGCGGGGGAACACCCGAAGATCGCGAACTCCAGGCAGAGGTTGCGCGCTTTGTAGACGCGCGATGGGGATAAAACCTTCCGATCGACCGTGTACAGCGCCCGCGCGCTAACGCCGATCCGCCATCGCGCCACCCAGCGGCCTACAGGTCCTTCGTGAAATATCGCGCGAACACGGTATCGTGATACCCCGCGAAGGGCGCACAGTCGACGAACCCCGCGCGCCGATACAGCGCGTGCGCGGCGGCAAACGGTGCGTTCGTACCGGTTTCCAGGCTCAGCCGACGATACCCGCGCGCGCGTGCCTGGCCGACCAGATGCGCGAGCAGCGCCGCCGCCACCCCGCGCCGCAGCTGCGCGGGTGCGGTTCGCATCGATTTCACTTCGCCGTGTACCGGATCGAGCTGCTTGAGCGCCCCCATGCCCAGCAGGGTCTCACCCTCCCATGCCGTCCACAGCGTCACTGCCGGTTCGCACAGGCCCGAAAGATCGAGCGCGAACACGCTGCCCGGCGGCGAATTCTCGTGCGCGCTGCGCACATGCAGATCGAGCAAGCCGCGGACGGCGGGATGCGACAGATCGTCCCGGACGATCCGCCAGTCGTTCACGGCAGTTCTTCGGTCGGCTCGACGCCCCAAAGATGGTTCGCCTCGACGAAGCCGCCGCGCCCGCGCACGTCGAAGTGGCACCAACCGCGCGAACATTGGCTCAACCGTCCGACCACGCCGGGCGCCGCCCGCCACAGGATCCGCCCGCCATCGCGCGGCGAATCGCGCAGATCGGCGACCGTCCCGAGTACGACGGCGGTGCGCTTCTCGCTCACCAACGTACCCATCATCCAGCCCTGCGTACCGCCCGGATCCTCGACCTTGTACCACGCGCCATGATCGTAAACGTCGAGCACCTTCACCGGCAAATCGGCGCGCTGATACAACCAACTCGATGGATAGGTGCGGGCCGGGCCGGTCCGCATCCGCGCCTTGCCTGCCGAGATCGAGGCAAAATAGGGCGGCTTCTTCTGGACGAGCCCCGCCAGCGCCGGCGCCAACGCGTTGCCGCCGAGCGCGATCGCCGTTGCCGCCAGCAAAACTCTGGCCCCAATACGCATGCTACTTCCCCGTCTGTGATCGCGCTCGTTTATCGTGGTTCGCGCGCTCGCTTCAACACCGTTGACGAGGCCAAAGCGCTCCGCCAAGCCATGTCCATGCCCGAAACGAGACGCGTGCCGAACCCGAAAGTTGCCGTGACGCGCGAATTGCCCGACGCGGTGATGGAGCGCATGACGCAGTTGTTCGACACGCAGCTCCATCGCGGGCCGGTCGGCATGGCGCGCGATCAGCTCGCCGCCGCGATGGCGGAGTGCGACGTGCTCGTCCCCACCGTTACCGACGAGATCGATGCCGAGCTGATTGACGGCGCCGGTCCGCGGCTCAAGCTGATCGCCAATTTCGGCGCGGGCGTGAACCATATCGCGCTCAAGGCGGCGCGCGCGCGCGGCATCATCGTCACCAACACCCCCGGCGTGCTGACCGAGGACACCGCCGACATGACGATGGCGCTGATCGTCTCGGTTCCGCGGCGGCTTGCCGAAGGCGAGAAACTGGTGCGCTCGGGCGCTTGGCAGGGCTGGTCGCCCGGTGGGATGCTCGGTCACCGGATCGGCGGCAAGGCGCTCGGCATCCTCGGCATGGGGCGGATCGGCCAAGCCGTCGCGCGGCGCGCACGCGCGTTCGGCCTGTCGATCCATTATCATAATCGCCATCGCCTGCCGAAGGTGGTCGAGGCCGAGTTGCAGGCGCAATGGCATCCCAATCTCGACGAGATGCTCGGCGCGATCGATATCCTGACGATCCACACGCCCCGCAACGCCGATAGCGAAGGGCTGCTCGATGCGAGCCGGATCGCGCTGCTGCGCCCGCACGTCTATCTTATCAATGCCGCGCGCGGCGGCATCGTCGATGAGGATGCGCTCATCGACGCGCTCGAAGGCCACCGGCTGGCGGGTGCTGGGCTCGACGTGTGGAAGCATGAGCCGCAGATCGATCCCCGCTTGCTGGCGCTCCCCAACGTCGTGATGACGCCGCATATGGGATCCGCGACCTATGAGGGGCGGATGGCGACAGGCGAGAAGGTCATCGCCAATATCCGCATGTGGGCCGATGGGCATCGGCCGCCCGATCAGGTGCTCGAGGGCTGGGCCTAGTGGTCCGAATCTAACACTTGGCGCCCGCGTCTGACGGCGGCGATGATTTTATCGGGGTCGGCGGTCCAGACGAAGGGCTTTGAGCTTTCGTTGTGCTCGACCAGGAAGCGGTTGATGGCGGCCTGAAGGTCGACGAGCGAATGAAACACGCCGCGTTTGAGTCGACGGTTGGTCAGCCTGGCGAAGAAGCCCTCGACGGCATTGAGCCAGGAACAGGACGTAGGCGTAAAGTGGAAGGTGAAGCGCGGGTGGCGGTCGAGCCACTCGCGAACCTTGGGGTGCTTGTGAGCGGCGTAATTGTCGAGGATCACATGGATCGCCTTGCCGGCGGGCACGCGCGCTTCGATCAGATTGAGAAAGCGGATGAATTCCTGGTGGCGGTGCCGTTGCATGTTGCGGCCGATCACGGTCCCGTCGAGGATGTTGAGCGCGGCAAAGAGCGTAGTGGTGCCGTTGCGCTTGTAATCATGGGTCATGGTGCCGGCCCGCCCCTTTTTCAGCGGCAGGCCGGGCTGGGATCGGTCGAGGGCCTGGATCTGGCTCTTCTCGTCGAACGACAGGACGATCGCGTGGGCGGGCGGCGCGACATAAAGGCCCACGACATCGCGAAGCTTGTCGATAAACTCGGGATCATTGGACAGCTTGAACTGCCGAACGCGGTGAGGCTGGAGGCCGTGGGCGCGCCAGATCCGGTGAACCGAACTGGCGCTGATGTCGGCTTCGCGGGCCATCAGCGAGGCTGTCCAATGGGTCGTCTCACCCGGCGGCGCCTCATGCGTCCGGCTCGCTACCCATGCGACAACCTCCGCGGTTAGGGGAGGGATGCGCGACGGACGGGTCTTGTCGCGCAGCAGCCCCTCCACCCCTTCCTGCATGAACCGCTCCTGCCAGCGCCACACGCATGTCTTCGATGTGGCCGTCCGCCGCATGATCTCGCTGGTGCCGATCCCCTCGGCGCTCAAAAGCACGATCTTGGCGCGCCAGACGTGCTTTTGGGGCGCGTTACGATCCTTGCAGATCCGCTCGAGACGCTCTCGGTCCGCCGACGCAAGGTCGATGATTATACCACTTCGCATCCCCGATGACTCGCACGGCAAAACGGCGACGGGAATCCCTAATCGGACTCAACTGTCAGGCGATAACCACTAGCCGCCGCCTACCACAGCACCCCTTGCGCGTCTGGCCGCAGCGGCTCGGGCGCCTGGTCGCCGATCGCCTGAAGCAGGTCGATCTCGATCGTCCGGCACATCGCCGACAACGGAACGTCGTGCACGGTATTGGCAAACGGATCGACCAGATCGTCGCCGATCGCGAGCACCACGAGAAACATCAGCCCGGCGATGCTGGATCCGAGCGGGGTCGCAAAGCCGAGCGTATCGACCAGCCCGATCGGCAGCAAGATGCACAGCAGATGCGTGAAGATCGTCGGGAAGAAGCGATACTGGCTTGGCAACGGCATGTTCTTGAGCCGCTCCATCCCGCCCTGCGCATTGGCGATATCCACCAGGATGCTTTCCATCGACGCTTGCTGGATCGTGTCGATCCAGCCCTCGGCGCGCGCACCGTTGATCCGGCGACCGGTGCCATCGACGATCCCGTTGGCGACATTGACCCGACCAAGCGCGAAATCGGCCTCGCCGCGCGACAGGAAGCGCAGCACTTCACCGTCCGACGCCTGGCGCCGCAACTGGCAGCGCAGCGCGTTGACATAAGCGATCTGCCGCAGGACGATCGTCCGCTTCAGGTCCTTCGCTTCGTCGGGCAGATAATTGCGCGCCTGCCGCGCAAGGCTGCGGCTGGCGTTGATCATCTGCCCCCACAGCACGCGCCCTTCCCACCAGCGCTGATACGCCGAGTTGCTGCGGAAGCCGAGGA
The DNA here is from genome assembly GCF_054059235.1 of Sphingomonas sp. UYP23. NCBI lineage: Bacteria > Pseudomonadati > Pseudomonadota > Alphaproteobacteria > Sphingomonadales > Sphingomonadaceae > Sphingomonas > Sphingomonas sp. UYP23. The sequence continues at coordinate 3,625,213 of NZ_JBSSBX010000001.1, read as the reverse complement.
ACAGCGCAAGCGCCGTGCCGAACAGCGTGAGCGGAAGCGATGGCGCTGTGAACGGCACGACGTAATAGGTGACCGTCACGATCACATCCCAGACGAACAGCAAGGCAGCAGGCCGCCAGATCTCGCGGAGGATGTGGCGATAGCCGGGGGTGTTGGTGACGATCATCGTATCTCGGGGCTCTCAAGGGCGCGGTTGGGCGATAGGGCCGAATCGTGCCTTCGGCAAATCCGCACGGTTACGGCGTCAGGTCCGTCGCGGCCGCGCCGACACGCGCCGTCTCATGCGTATCGACCGGTTTGACCGATGCCTTGGCCAACGCGGCTGCAGTGCCCGATGCCGGGCGCAGCACGAACCATTGCGGGCGATCGATCGCGATCAGGAACGCCAGCAACGCAAGGCCGAAACCCAACAACGACAGCGAAGCGCGGGCCGTGGGGGTCATCTTCGAACGCTTCGGGGATTGCGACGTCTGCATAACGAAACTCCTTCTTTCCAACGCCGCCAAGCTGGGAATTGGCCACATCTCGCGTGTGAGCGAACGATGACGTTTTATTGCTGCAACGCACCATGAAATTCAGGGCAAGCAAAGACAAAGGGATAGCGCGCCGGCACCGCTGCGAAAAAATCCCGCTCTCGCGCCTTGAAGTTTCCGATTGACGCCCAACCCACGACGTTGCAGCTTGATGACAATTAAAAAAGAGGGAGAGTAATGATGGACCGAATGGGGTCGTTTGCCGTGGTCGCCGCGCTTGTCTTGGTATCGGCGTTGCACATCATTAGTGCCCCGGCGTATTTCAACATCGTTCCTGCCATGCTGCTTGTCGTCGGTTTCATCCGCCTCGTCAGCCATCCTGCCCCCTCCGAGACCTCGGCGAACGACGACCTTTCGCTCGCTCCCACTGCCGAAGCCTGATCGCTAACGCACGAAGCAGCGGGGCGGTCGGTCTGATCGCGCCGCCGCCTTCAGCGTGCGTGGAAGAAGTCGTAGAGCTGCTGCGCCACCGCAGCACTTACCCCTGGCGCCTTCTGCAGATCCGCCAGACTCGCGCCCCGCACCGCGCGCGCGGTCCCGAAATGCATCAGCAACGCTTTCTTGCGCGCGGGACCAATCCCCGGAACATCGTCGAGCGGTGACGCACCGATCGCCTTCGAGCGCTTGTCGCGATGCGCGCCGATCACGAAGCGGTGAACCTCGTCGCGCAGGCGCTGAAGGTAGAACAGCACTGGCGCGTTGACCGGCAGCTGGAATTCGCGCCCGTCGAGCAAGTGGAACACCTCGCGCCCGTCGCGGCCATGCATCGGCCCTTTCGCGACGCCGACCAGACACACATCCTCGATTCCCATTTCCTCGAGCACCGCCTTGGCGGCGTTGAGCTGGCCACGCCCGCCGTCGATCAGCACGAGATCGGGCCAGTCGCCCGCATCGCGATCGGGGTCTTCGGTCTGCGCGCGCGCGAAGCGGCGCTGGAACACCTCGCGCATCATGCCGAAATCGTCGCCGGGGATCGTGTCGGGGTTCTTGATGTTGAACTTGCGATACTGCCCCTTGCGGAAGCCCTCGGGTCCCGCGACGACCATCGCGCCGACCGCGTTGGTCCCCTGGATATGGCTGTTGTCGTAGACCTCGATGCGGTCTGGTGGTTCGGCCAGGTCGAACAGTTCGGCGACCTCGCGCAGCAACTTGGCCTGCGTCGTGCTCTCGGCGAGACGGCGATCGAGCGCTTCCTCGGCATTGCGCTTCGCCTGGTCGAGCAGCCGCCGCCGCGTGCCGCGCTGTGGCATCGACAGCGAGACCTTGAAGCCCACCCCTGCCCCGAGCGCCTCGCCGAGCAATTCGCCCTCCTCGAGATCGCGATCGAGGAAGATCGTCTTGGGCGGCGGCACCTCCTCGTAAAATTGCGCGAGGAAGCCGGTGAGGATCTCGTCCTCCGGAACATCGGCGGTATGCGCCGGGAAGAAGCTGCGGTGCCCCCAATTCTGTCCGCCACGGATGAAAAACGCCTGGATGCCGATCACGCCATTCTTGTTGGCCATGGCGAAGATGTCGGCATCGCCCAGCCCTTCGGCGTTGATCGCCTGGCTACCCTGGATGAAGGTCAGCGCGCGCAACCGGTCGCGCAGGATCGCGGCGAGCTCGAAGTCCATCGCCTGCGCTGCTGCTTCCATCTGCCCGCCAAGCTTGGTCTGCACCTGCGTCGATTTGCCGCCGAGGAACGCCTTGGCGTCGCCGACCAGCTCGGCATAGCCCGCCTCGTCGATCCGTCCGACGCACGGCGCCGAGCAGCGCTTGATCTGGTAGAGCAGGCAGGGCCGGTCGCGGTTGCGGAAGAAGCTGTCGGTGCACGAGCGCAGCAGGAACAGCTTCTGCAGCGCGTTGAGCGTATTGTTGACCGATCCTGCGCTGGCGAACGGCCCGTAATAGTTGCCCTTCGCGCGCCGCGCACCGCGATGCTTCTGGATCCGCGGAAATTCATGATCGGCGCGCAGCAGGATGAAGGGGAAGCTTTTGTCGTCGCGCAGCAGCACGTTGTACGGCGGGCGATAGCGCTTGATCAGCTGCGCCTCGAGCAGCAGCGCCTCGGCCTCGTTGTTGGTCGTGACGATCGTCATCGAGCGCGTCTGCGCGACCATCCGTTGGAGCCGCTTCGAAAGGCGATCGACCTGCGTGTAATTGGTCACGCGATTCTTCAGCGCCTTCGCCTTGCCGACATACAGCACGTCGCCGCGCGCGTCCTGCATGCGGTAGACGCCGGGACGGATCGGCAGCGTGGCCAGCACGTTGCGGATCGCAGCGACCCCTGCCGCGAGATCGGGCGTGTCGCCGCCACCGCGGACGGCAAAGGTGGATTTCTCTTCGTTGAAACGATCAGGCGCATTGGGCGAGGACATGCGATTGATCTAGGGAGTCCGCGCGGCGGATGCCACGGTTATGCGCATCCACGCGCATAGCACGCGCCCGACCGCGACGGAGAAGACCCGCGATGTATGTCTCGATCACCGGCCTGAAGCCCAAGAACCTGTTTCAGGTGCCGCGCTTCTGGTGGCATGCGATCCGTTCGATGCAGCAGGCCCAGCGCGCAGCGGGTAATCTGTCGGTCGAGGCGCGGACGATCGACGGCACGCACCACACAATGTCGCTTTGGCAGGATCGTGCGGCGATGCGCGCCTATCTCGCCGCTGGTGCACATCTCGACGCGATGCGCCCGTCGCGCAGCATCGGGACAGGTGCGGTGTATGGCTATGAGAGCGACGCGGCGCCCACTTGGGCCGACCTGCCGGCTTTGCTGCGACAGAATGGCCGGATCATTTGACGGAGCGACGACGGCGCAGGGCAGGAGCACCGCGCCGCCGTGCAAGGATTACTTGATCGCTTCGAGGTCGGCCTTGACCTTCGCGAGCGCAGCGTCGGTCAACGCACCCTGCGACATCGGCTGCACCTGCGCGAGCGACATCGACTTGAACTGATCATACATCGGGTGCGCGGTGATGTTCTGAAGGTCGGTGTCGAGCACCGCCTTGCCCTTGGGATCCGCAGCGATCGTCTCGATCGGTGTGTCGAGCGAGAATTTGGCGGTGGAGGCGGTCGTGGCCGCCGGGGTCGCGGTTGCGGCGGGCGCAGGCGCGGTCTGGGCAGCGAGCGGCGCCACGGTCAGCGCGACGAGCACGGGCAGAAGGACAGACTTCATGGGAGAGCCTCTTTCGAAAGCGAAAGCGGCGCGAATCGCCGCTGACCAAGGTCTACCCCGGCCAGTGGCGAAACGAAATGGATTGGATCAAGCGACCCACGCGAAATCGTTCCGCGTGTCTCGAGTAACCGCTTTAGTTGAGCCGTCCGAGCCCAGCGATCGTGCGATCGACCAGCGCCTTGTCGGCATCGACGCCGTGACGCTCAGCCAGGATCGTGGCCGCCGCACGGGTCGCGGCATCGGCCGCAAGCGCCCGGACTTCGGCGATCGCACCGCGTTCCGCGGCGGCGATCTTGTCCTCGGCCATCGTCTGACGACGCGCAACCAAGTCGGCAAGGTCGGCTTCGGCCTTGACCAGCATGGCCGCGGCCTCGGCCTGCGCATGCGCGACGATCGCGGCGGCATCGCCGGCGCTCGCCGCATTGCGTGCCTTGGCTTCGGTGAGCTGCGCTTCAGCCTCGGCGCGCAGCTGCGACGCTTCGTCGAGCTGCGTGCGGATCGTCGCGATCCGCGAATCAAGCGCGCCCGCGATCATCTTGGGCACCTTCTTCCAGATCATCAGGCCGATCACGACGAGCATCGACAAAGCGACGAAGCTCGGAGCGGTAATCCCGAAGACCGACGGTTCGTGGTGCAGCTCAGCGACGCCGGTCTGTGCCACGGTGTTGACTGTCGAGGACTCAGCCATGCGCCAATTCCGCCTTTACGCGTGTTTCGATCGTCGCACGATCGACCGCCACGCCCGAAAGCTTGGCGACGATCTGCTCGACCGCGTCGGTGGTCGCGGTCTCGATTTCGGCGAGCGCCGCGGTCTTGGAGGATTCGATCCGCCCGGTGGCGGCGTGCAATTGCGCGGCCAGACCTTCGTCGCTCGTCTTGAGTTTCGCCTCGGTGCTGGCGGTTGCCTGCGCCTTGGCTTCGCCGACCGCGATCATCGCCTGCGACCGGGCTGCTTCGAGCCCGGCCTGATAATCGCGCTCGGACGCCAGCGCGGTCGCCCGCGCCGCCTCCGCCGCGGCGAGGTCGCCCGCGATCCGGCCGTTACGATCTTCGATCGTCGCCTCGATCTTGGGGACCATCGCCTTGCCGATCCCGAAATAGATCAGCGCGAAGACGATCGCGAGCCAGAACAGCTGCGACGCGTAGATCTCGCCGATTTGGGATAGCTGCGGCATTGGGGTTTCGTCCTTAGTTCTTGACGACGAAGAGGATGAGGATCGCGACGACGAACGCGATCAGGCCGAGCAGCTCCGATGCCGCGAAGCCGATGAACAGGCGGCCCTGCTGGCCGTCTGCTGCGCCGGGGTTACGCAGTGCGCCTTCGAGGAACGAGCCGAACACATTGCCCACGCCGAGTGCGGCGAGACCGACACCGATCGCTGCCAGGCCGGCACCGATGTACATTGCACCAAGATCAGTCATGATAAGCTCCCTAGGAATACGTAGATTGGGTTATGGAAATTCTAGTGCAGATGCACTGCGTCGTGCAGGTACAGCGACGTTAGCAGGGCAAACACATAGGCCTGGATCGCGCAAACCAGCAACTCGAGCGCACTGACGCCGATGATCATGATGAAGCTGAGCACGCCGACCACCGAGCCAAGACCGCCGCCGGCGGTGAAGCCCTGGACGACGAAGCTGCCGAACACTTCGAGCAGGATGTGCCCCGCGGTCATCGCGACGAACAGTCGCAGCGCCAGCGAGAAAGGGCGCACCATGAACGAGACGAACTCGACCGGGATGATCACCGGCATCAGCCACGCTGGCGCGCCGTGCGGCACGAACAGCGTGAAGAATTTGAGACCATGCTTCCAGAAGCCGACCGCAAGGACGATCGCGAACGACAGGAAGGCGAGGATCGCGGTCACCGTGATGTGGCTCGTCACCGCGAAGGTGTGGAGCCCCGGGAGGATCGCCAGCGGCATCACACCGATGAGATTTGCGAACAGGATGAAGTAGAAGAGCGAGAAGATGTACGGCGCAAACTTCTTGCCGCCGGCGCCGATATTTACCGAAACCATGTTGTCGATGAAGCTCACCGCATCTTCGGCGGCAACCTGCCAGCGGCCGGGGACGAGCTGGCGCTTGAGGCCGCCCGAGATGAAGAGCGCGAGCAGCACAAACACGACGACCATGAACAGCGCCGAGTTGGTGAAAGACACGTCATAACCGAACAGGTTCAAATGGCGGCCCAGGACGGGCTCCACCATGAACTGTTCCATCGGATCGATTTTGCCGGCGCTCACTCTGCGCGCTCCTTCGAAATCTTCATGATGTTGAGGAACGCCCCGATGATCGCAAGCGTAAGCACGATCAACAGCGCCCAAGGCGACGTGCCGAGCCACTGATCAAGCGCCCAGCCCATGATCCCGCCACCGAACAAAGCGCCGAGCAGAAGCGCAAGGACCTTCGATCCCTGGCCATAGCCCTTCGCCTGCGGGATCGAACCATTCCCACGCGACTGGCCAACCGCCTTTGCCGAAGCAATGCGGGCATCCAGATCGTCGTTGGGGCGATTCTCAGCCAAGCGGCGTGTATCCTGATAAGAAAACGCCGCCGTGCATTGAGCACCGCGACGATGAACGGCGGGGAATTGGAAGCAAGCCCCCGCTTCACCGGCCGTTTAGGAAGCTGACTTGAGAGTGTCAACTCTTGTGGCCAAAGCGGCCGTGCTGTGACGTTGCGCGGGGGCTATGCCGGGATTATCCCTTACCTGATGAGCGCGCCCCTCCCCGATCATGCCGGACATCGCGCGCGGTTGCGTCAGCGGCTTCTCGAGCAAGGCGGCGACGGGCTGCTCGATTACGAACTCGTCGAATATCTGCTGATGCTGGCGATCCCGCGCCGCGACACCAAGGCGTTGGCAAAGGCGCTTCTCGCGGAGTTCGGCGGACTCGGGGCGGTGTTCAGCGCAGATGCCGAAGCGCTGATGCGAGTCCCGGGGATGGGCGAAACCACCGCGGCGGCGATCAAGATCGTCCAGGCGGCAGCGCTACGCCTGCTCAGAGTCGAGGCAAAGGCGGAGCCGGTGCTGGCGAGCTGGCAGGCGCTGATCGACTATCTCCACGCCGACATGGCGCACCGCGGCACCGAGCGGGTCCGCGTGCTCCATCTCAATACGCGCAACATGCTGATCCGCGACGAGGTGATGAGCGACGGGTCGATCGACGAAGCCGCGGTCTATGTCCGCGAGGTGATCCGGCGCGCGATCGATCTCGGCTCGGCGGCCATCATCCTGGTCCACAACCATCCGAGCGGCGACCCGAGCCCGAGCCGCGCCGACATCGACATCACGCGCAAGGTCGCCGAGGCCGGCCGGCGACTCAATATCGCGCTGCACGATCACATCATCATCGGCGCCAACGGGCATTCGAGCTTGCGGGCGATGGGGCTGCTCTAACCTCTTCGCGCCGACACCGTGGCGGGGTTCAGCCCTGTTGCGAGAGAAATGCCGTCAATTCGGCCTTGGAGACCGTCTTGCTTTTGTCGGCATCGGCTTGCGTAAAGGCTTCGGCGAGGTAGGTCTTCATTGCCGGCGCGGCCGCATCCGTTTTCGGGTCACTCGCGGTCTTGAGAGCGACCATCCAGGCGTCGAATTCGGCCGCATTCAGAACGCCGTTGCCATCCTTGTCGTAGCTGCCGAACTCGCGGTTGATGATGTCGGCCGCTGGCGTGCCTGCAACTGCGGGCTTGGCGGCAGCCTCGGCCTCGGGCGCGACGATCGAGGCCGGGATAGCGGCGTCGCGCGCCGCATTGTTCTGCGGGGCCACAGCCGGCCCGGCTTGATCGACCATGGTCGGCGCGGATTGCGGCGCGGGCGCGGTGGCGGGTGGGGCGTCCTGCGCCTAGGCGGGGCTGGCGAGCGCGATCGCGCTCGCGACCAGTGCAAATTTCACCATCGGTTTCTCCTGTGCGAATCGATCGCGTCGTTTCCCCAACGCACCGAACTGCGCGACGCTCCACGCCTGTCCGTTTGAAGGGGCGGCTGGTCCCTGCTAACGCGCGCCTCATCGTCGATCGCGGCGATTCCGTGCCCGCCCGATCTCAAGCTCATCGAGGAATTCCCATGGTCCCCCGCTATTCCCGCCCCGACATGACCGCGATCTGGACCCCGGAGAATCGCTTTCGCATCTGGTTCGAGATCGAAGCGCACGCGACCGACGCGCTCGCCGAGCTCGGCGTCGTGCCGAAGGAAGCCGCCGCCGCGCTGTGGGCGTGGTGGAACACCAACCCGGTGATCGACGTCGCCGCGATCGACGCGATCGAGGCGGTGACCAAGCATGACGTGATCGCCTTCCTTACCTGGGTTGCGGACAATGTCGGCGACCAGGCGCGCTTCATGCACCAGGGCATGACGAGCTCGGACGTGCTCGACACCGCGCTCGCCGTCCAGCTGGCGCAGGCGAGCGACTTGCTGATCGCCGATATCGACGCGCTGCTCGTCGTGCTCGAACGCCGCGCGCGCGAGCACAAGATGACGCCGACGATCGGCCGCAGCCACGGCATCCATGCCGAGCCCGTCACCTTCGGGCTCAAGATGGCGCAGGCGCATGCCGAATTCGCCCGCAACCGCGCGCGGCTGGCGGCGGCGCGCGAGGATGTCGCGACCTGCGCGATCTCGGGCGCGGTCGGCACCTTCGCCAATATCGATCCCGTCGTCGAGCGCCACGTCGCCGAGAAGCTCGGCCTCACCGTCGAGCCTGTCTCGACCCAGGTCATCCCGCGCGACCGCCACGCGATGTTCTTCGCGACGCTCGGCGTGATCGCCTCGTCGATCGAGCGGCTCGCGACCGAGGTGCGCCATCTGCAGCGGACCGAAGTGCTCGAAGCCGAGGAGTTTTTCTCGCCCGGCCAGAAGGGCTCGTCGGCGATGCCGCACAAGCGCAACCCGGTGCTGACCGAGAACCTCACCGGCTTGGCGCGTATGGTACGTGGCTATGTCACCCCGGCGCTCGAAAACGTGGCGCTGTGGCACGAGCGCGACATCTCGCACTCGTCGGTCGAGCGCTATATCGGCCCCGACGCGACGATCACGCTCGACTTCGCGCTGCAGCGGCTGACCGGCGTGATGGACAAGCTCGTCGTCTATCCAGCGCGGATGGAGAAGAACCTCAACAAGATGGGCGGCCTCGTCCATTCGCAGCGTGTGTTGCTCGCGCTGACCCAGGCCGGCGTCAGCCGCGAGGATTCGTATCGCCTCGTCCAGCGCAACGCGATGAAGGTGTGGGATTCGGACGGCGCACTGTCGCTGATGGAGCTGCTCAAGGCCGACCCCGAAGTCACCGCGGCGCTGTCGGTCGCGGAGATCGAGGACAAGTTCGACCTCGGCTATCACCTGAAGCACGTCGACACGATCTTCGCGCGCGTGTTCGGCAACAGCTGATCGACGAAACTGCACGCTTCAACGTGCAAATGCTGCACCTGCGAATGCGCGTAATAAAATTGCGCGCATGAGCAACAATCTCCACATGCCTCCTCGCCGGGACAAGCCCGGTATCGGAGACACCTACCATGCGCATCCTTCAAAGCCTTGCCGGCGGCCTCTTTGCCGTTGCAGGCGTCGCGCTGGTGGTCGAGGTTCTCATCCTCTGACCCATCGGCCCACCCGCCCCTTCTTCTGACGGGGCGGCCAGGGCTGTGGGGGGTCTAGCGTACAGCGTTGCCCAGTTGCGTATCCCGGCGTCATCCCAAGCCGTGAGGACGTTATGGAATCCTGCATCGCCGCGCCGCCCCCTGTGCCGATCTTCGCATCCCCGTCCGGAGCGCCGTCCGTCATGGCGATGCTCCGCTACGCCATCTCCGACCCAGCCCAAGTCATCCCGGCCAGCATTTTCGACGACTGGTCCTATGCCTTGCCCGGCCCGCGCTCCCCGATCGTGATCGCCGAGCCCGATGCCGTCCGCCAGGTCCTGCTCGACATGGGCGAGACGTTCGGTCGCAACCGCCCGTTACAGACGTTGATGCGCCGAGCCTGGGGCACGGGCCTCGCCGCGGCCAAAGGCGAATCCTGGGCCGCGCAGCGCCGTGCCGCCGCGCCGGCCTTCCGACCAAAGGCGATCGACGCCGCTACCCCCATCATGGCCGCCGCCGTCCGCAGTGCCGCCCAGCGATGGCCGTGCGGCGAAAACGTCGATCTTCAACCGATGGTGGGCAAGATCGTCGCGAGGATCGTGCTGGAGACGTTGCTGTCGGGTGTCCGGAGCTTCGATACCGATGCCATCGCGGCCGATATCCCGGAGGTGATGCGCGACGTTGCCCGCTTCGGCCTGCTCGAAGTCGCCCCAATCCCCGCCGTCTGGCTGGATCGGGTGCGGCGGACCGGACGCAGCAGCGCCGAGGTGCGGCTGCGCCGCATCGCGCGCGACATTGCGGCGCGCGGCGCGACGGAGGACCATCAGCTTGCCGCCTTGCTTCGCCATAGCGGGCCGCTGGCCGACAACATCTTCGGCTTCATGATCGCAGGGTTCGAAACGAGCGCACTCGGCGCGGCATGGGCGCTGTACCTGCTCGCGCTGCATCCCGAATGGCAAGCGGCGGTCCGGGCCGAGGCCACAGCCGCGCAGGATGAAACGACCAGGCCGGTCGCCCGCGCTGTGGTGCAGGAGGCGTTGCGGCTCTACCCGCCAGGCCCGCTGCTCGTCCGCGCCGCGACGCGCGATACCGAGCTCCTGGGGCATCGCATTCGCCGGGGACAAGCGGTGATCATCGCGGTCTACGCGATGCACCGTCATCGTCAGCTGTGGGACCGTCCCGACATTTTCGACCCCGGTCGCTTTCAAACCGGGCAAGCGCACAACCGCGGCGCCTATCTGCCGTTCGGCGCCGGCCCGCGGCTGTGCATCGCTGCGGGATTCGCGACGGCGGAGATCACGACGATCGTCTCCGGGCTGGTCCGCGGCTTGAGCTTCACGCCGACGGACCCGGCACCCGAGGTCAGCCTGAAGGTATCGACGCATTCGACGACGGGGCTGCACGTCGTCGCGCGGCGCGTCGCTTAGGCCCTCATCGCGGGGACGGCGCCAGTCGCCCGAGTCGGGCGGGCGGCCACGCGTCGCCACGGCGAAGGCCGGGGCGACGTGGTGGCTCAGCCCCAGGCGCTCTTCATCTTCTTGAAGAAGCCGCTGGTCTGCGGGCATTCCTTGCCCGTTTCGGTCGCGCGGAATTCCTCGAGCAGTTCGCGCTGGCGCGACGTGAGGTGCGTCGGCGTCTCGACCTCGATCTGGATGACCAGATCGCCACGACCACGGCCCTGCAGCACCGGCATCCCGGCGCCACGCTGGCGCAGTTCACGGCCGCTTTGCGTGCCGGCCAGGATCTTGATCTGGTGATCGACGCCGTCGGGCCCGGCGATGTGAATCTCGCCACCGAGCGCCGCGGTCGTGAAGCTGATCGGCGTGCGCGCGAACAGCGTCGTGCCCTCGCGCTCGAACAGCGGATGCCGTGCAACGTGGAGGAAGATGTACAGATCGCCCGCAGGCGCACCGCGCAGGCCCGCCTCGCCTTCGCCGGTCAAGCGAACGCGCGTGCCCTCGTCGACGCCGGGCGGAATGTTGACGGTGCGCGTCTTGGTCTTTTCGACACGCCCCTCGCCGCGGCAATTACCGCACGGGTCGGCGATCGTCTGGCCGGCGCCGTGGCAGGTCGGGCAGGTTCGCTCGACCACGAAGAAGCCCTGCTGCGCGCGGACCTTGCCGTGGCCGTGGCACATCTGGCAACTCTTGGCCGACGTGCCCTTGGTCGCACCGGTGCCGTTGCAGACATCGCACGCGCTCGACACGTCGATCGTGATGTCGGTCGCCTTGCCGTTGAACGCTTCCTCGAGCGTGATCTCCATGTCGTAGCGCAAGTCCGCGCCACGCCGCGGGCCGCTCGCGCCACCGCGCTGGCCGCCCATGAATTCCCCGAAGATGTTCTCGAAGATATCGGAGAAGCCGCTGAAATCCTGCGCGCCGCCACCGCCGCCACCACCACCCTGCTGCTTGAACGCAGCATGGCCGAAGCGATCATAGGCCGCACGCTTCTGCGGATCCTTGAGGCAATCATAGGCCTCACTGATCGCCTTGAAGCGCTCTTCAGAGTCGCTGCAGCCAGGGTTCTTGTCGGGGTGGTAGCGCATCGCGAGGCGGCGATACGAGGATTTGAGCGTGCCATCGTCGGCGGTGCGCTCGCATTCCAGCAGTTCGTAGAAATCGATGTCGGTGCTCATCTTGCGCCTCTAGGCCCCATCCCGAAGCGGGAGAGGTTTGGGAGAGGGGAATGATGAGGAGGCCGCGATGCGCTTTTCAGCACGGCACGGCCCCTCTCCCCGACCCTCTCCCCGCCAGCGGGGAGAGGGAGACTTTCAGTTACGCCTTGTGGTCGTCGACTTCGGAGAATTCCGCGTCGACCACGTCTTCCTTGGGCGCTTCGGCTTCGGCGGCCGGCGAGGCATCGGCCTGCGCCTGCTTCTCGTAGATGGCCTGGCCGAGCTTCATCGCGACCTGCGCGAGCGCCTCCGACTTGGTCTTCATCGCTTCGGGATCGCCACCTTCGACAGCCGTCTTGGTCTCGGCGATCGCCGCTTCGATCTCGCCCTTGAGCGTGGCGTCGACCTTGTCGGCATTGTCGGCAAGCTGACGCTCGGTCGTGTGGATCAGCGATTCGGCGTTGTTCTTCGCCTCGGCCGCTGCACGGCGCGCCTTGTCGTCCTCGGCGAACTGTTCAGCATCGCGCACCATCTGCTCGATGTCGCGATCCGACAGGCCACCCGAAGCCTGGATGCGGATCTGCTGCTCCTTGCCGGTGCCCTTGTCCTTGGCCGACACGTTGACCAGGCCGTTGGCGTCGATGTCGAAGGTGACCTCGATCTGCGGCACGCCGCGCGGCGCCGACGGGATACCGACCAGATCGAACTGGCCGAGCATCTTGTTGTCCGCCGCCATTTCGCGCTCGCCCTGGAACACGCGGATGGTGACAGCCTGCTGGTTGTCGTCCGCGGTCGAATAGGTCTGCGACTTCTTGGTCGGGATCGTCGTGTTGCGGTCGATCATCCGGGTGAACACGCCACCCAGCGTCTCGATGCCGAGCGAAAGCGGGGTCACGTCGAGCAGCAGCACGTCCTTGACGTCGCCCTGCAGCACGCCGGCCTGGATCGCCGCACCCATCGCCACGACCTCATCCGGGTTGACGCCCGAATGCGGCTCCTTGCCGAAGAAGTCCTTCACGACCTGACGAACCTTGGGCATGCGCGTCATGCCGCCGACCAAGACGACTTCGCTGATCTCACTCGCCTGGACGCCGGCGTCCTTCATCGCCTTCTTGCACGGCTCGAGCGTGCGCTGGATGAGATCCTCGACCAGACGCTCGAGATCGGAACGACTGATCGCCTTGACGAGATGCTTCGGCCCCGTTGCGTCCGCCGTGATGAACGGCAGGTTGACCTCGGTCGTGGCTGCCGACGACAGCTCGATCTTCGCCTTCTCGGCCGCTTCCTTCAGACGCTGGAGCGCCAGCTTGTCCTTGGTGAGGTCGATGCCCTCGGCCTTCTTGAAGTCTTCCGACAGGAAGTTGAGCAGCTTGTTGTCGAAGTCTTCGCCGCCGAGGAAGGTGTCGCCGTTGGTCGCCTTCACTTCGAACACGCCGTCGCCGATCTCGAGAATCGAGATGTCGAAGGTGCCGCCGCCGAGGTCATAGACCGCGATCGTCTTGTTGGTGTCCTTGTCGAGGCCGTACGCCAGAGCCGCTGCGGTCGGCTCGTTGATGATGCGGAGCACTTCGAGGCCGGCGATCTGCCCGGCGTCCTTGGTCGCCTGGCGCTGCGCGTCGTTGAAGTACGCCGGAACGGTGATGACCGCCTGCGTGACCGTCTCGCCGAGATAGGCTTCGGCGGTTTCCTTCATCTTCTGCAGCGTGAACGCCGAAATCTGCGACGGCGAATATTCCTTGCCGCCGGCGCCGACCCAGGCGTCGCCATTGTTGCCGCGCACGATGTTGTACGGGACCAGCTCGGTGTCCTTCTTGGTGATCGGGTCGTCGAAACGACGGCCGATCAGACGCTTCACCGCGAAGATCGTGTTCTCAGGATTTGTCACGGCCTGGCGCTTGGCCGGCTGGCCGACGAGCCGCTCGCCATCCTTGGCGAAGGCGACGATCGACGGCGTGGTGCGCGCGCCCTCCGCATTCTCGATAACCTTGGGCTTGCCACCCTCCATCACCGAGACGCAGCTGTTGGTCGTGCCGAGATCGATTCCGATTACTTTTGCCATTGGTCCTCTGGGGCCCCCGTCTGTCAAAAAATTGCCATTCAGCCGCGCCCTTAGGATAAGCAACGCGACACTTCACTCCGGCGATATAGGGGGGCTTTCGCTTGTCGCAAGATTGCTCCGCACGTACAGCGTCACAAGTTGTTCCCGAAGCAGGTGAGTTTCGTATGCGCAGGTCTTGGGTTCTGGTTGCGGCGCTTGCGCTGGGCGCGTGCGGCGATGGCCCGCCCAAGCTTTCGGTCGACAAGGCCTATATCCGGCTCGCCGCGGTGCCGAGCCGGCCCGCGGTCGCCTATTTCACGATCCATGGCGGCACCGCCGACACTGCGCTGATCGCGGTGAGCAGCGAGGTCTCGGTCAAGAACGAGCTTCACGAATCGATGCAGTCGGGCGGGATGGCGGCGATGAAACCGCTGGGCGACGTGCCGATCCGCTCCGGCTCGACCGTGGTGTTCGCGCCGGGTGGCAAGCATCTTATGCTGTTCGACATGAACCCGGGGATCAAGCCGGGTCGCGCCGTCACGCTGACCTTCACCTTCGCCAACAATCAGCGGATCGCCTTCGACGCGCCGACGATCGCCGCGGGAGCGCCCGCGCCCGCGCCGTAAGAGAAGCGGGCTAGGCCGCCAGCGTCTGCTCGGCCTTGGGCGCGAGTGCGAGCGTGAGGAGTGCATAGGCCCCCTTCCCCACGCCTTCGCTTTCGAGCCGCAGTGACCCGTGCATCGCCGCCATCGAATTGGCGCACCAGTGCAGCCCCAGGCCGCCCGATTTGTGCTTGCGCGTCGAAAAGCCGCGCTGGAACAGCGTCGGCGCGTTCTCGGCGGCAAAGCCCTCGCCATCGTCGCGGATCGCGATCACTGCGCGGCCCTCGGTCTCGGTGATCGAGACGGTGATCGATCCGCTCGCCGTGCCCGTCGCGGCAATCGCATCGGCCGCGTTGGAGAAAAGATTGCCGATCACCTGGCTCAAGATGATGCGGCTGGCCATCACATGGCACGGGTGCGCCGGGAAGCTGAACGCGATCGACACGCTGCCCGAATAGCGCGCGATCGTCGCGTTTTTGGCGAGGATCTCGGTCACGTCGCACGGTGCCACCTCGGGCCGCTCGTGCGCGGCGCTTTGCTGGTCGCCGATGATCTCGAGCACATGGCTCATCGCCTCGCGGCCGATCTGCAATTCGCGCTGGCGGTCGGCACGATCCTGCGCTTCGGCCTCGACTGCCGCCATGACGAAGGCGAGCAGCTTGGCCTGCCGCGCCGCGGGCAGATCGTCTTTGCCCAGTTCGGCGATCGCGCGGTCGAGGACCGTGCGATCGACCGGCGGCGCCTGCGCTATTCCCTTGCTCAGGATCGTGCTGATCGGATTGAGCGCGTTGCGGACATTGTGCATCACCGCGACTGCGCTCTCGCTTTTGCCGAGCGCAAAGCTCTGCACTTCGAGCTGCTCGCGCAAATCCTTCAATTGTTCTAGCATCGCATTGAAACTGTTGCGCAAAGATCCGATTTCATCCTGCCGCGGCTCGTCGGGCAACAGGCCCAGCGAGCCCGAGGTTCGCACCATCTGCATATGGCTTTCGACGCGCGCGAGCGGACGCAGCACGAGCATCGCGATCATCCGCCGCAGCATCGCAAGGACGACCAGCAGCAACAACGTCGAGCCGGCAACGGCAAGCAGCAGCATGCGCTGGCCGAGCAGCGAGAGATCGCGCGCGACGCTGAACGCCGCACTGGCGACGGCATGGCCGTCGGCGCCACGGATCGGCACGGCGATCCGCATCGTCGACCGCGCCGAGACGATCGCATCGGTATCGGGACGGTTGGTGAAATCGATCGCCGCGGGAAGCTGGAGCACGTCGGACAGCGTCTTCGACGTGATCCGCCGCGCGATCAGCACATAACCGCGCGGATCACCCGTGCCGTCGCTGCGGCGCACCTCGGCGACACCGACCGCGACGAGCTCGTTGCCGAGCCGCAGATAATAATGGCCCGAACTTTGCCGCCCCAGCACGTGGCTGAAATCGGTCTTGCCAAGCGCCGCGACGAACTCGCTACGCCCCGGTGGATTACGCCAGCGCGCGATCACGATCCGGCCGTCCTTGCCGACATAGGCCATGCCGTCGACGTTGAGATTGACCATCGCGAGCGTCGAGAAGCTCTCCTTCTCGAACTCGAGGGTCGGATGCATCATATACTCGTAGCTGGCGGTCCAATCGCCATAGTCGCGCACGGCGCCCTCGACCTTGGCGGCAAAATCCCCGAGCGCGGCGCGCGTCCGCTCGACATGCGCGGCGACCGATTTGTCCTCGAGCTGGTTGAAACTCGGCACGATCAGCGCCGCAAGCAATGCCGTCAGCGCAATCGAGCCGACCAGGCCGATCCCCATGAGGACGAGAACGAGCTTGGCGCCGAGCGAGCTCGGCTCGCGCAGCGCCACGATCCGGCCGCGCGCGGTGCGCGAGGGCCGGCGCATCAGCCGTGCGTCCCGTTACCCGGTTCGACGGCGTCGGCTGCCGCGGGATCGAGCATATAGCGCGCCTGCGCGATCTCGCACGCGACCTCCTGCGTCACTGGCCGCGAGAAGAAATACCCCTGCATGTGACTGCAGCCGGCAACGCGCAGCGCCTGCAATTGCGCCTCGGTCTCGACGCCTTCGGCGATCACGCCGAGCCCGAGCGCATGGCCAAGATGAATGATCGAATGGACGATCGCCGCCGATTCGCGTTCACGCCCCATGCCGTCGATGAAGCTGCGGTCGATCTTGAGGCAATCGAGCGCGAACTTGCGGATGTTGTAGAGGCTCGAATAGCCCGTGCCGAAATCGTCGAGCGCGATGCGGAAGCCCATCTGGCGCAATTTGTAGAGCGTGTCGGCGGCGCGATCGGCATCGTCGAAGATCGCGGTCTCGGTAATCTCGATCTGGACGCGGCGCGGGTCGATCCCGGCGCGCTGGACGGTCTCGACGAGCCGCGCGACGAAATTGTGACGGCGGAACTGGCGCGGTGAGAAATTGACCGAGACATACTGGCCCGGCCATTCGGCCAGCACCTTGAGCGATTCGCCGAGCACCCAGTCGCCGAGCTCGTGGATGAGGTTGGTTTCCTCGGCGATCGGGATGAACACCGCCGGGCTGATCGGCCCATGGTCATTGGTGTTCCAGCGGAGCAGCGCCTCGAAGCCGACGATCTCGAGTTGCTCGCGCGCGACGATCGGCTGATAGACCAGGCTCAGCTCGCCCTTGGCGATCGCTTGCGCGAGGCCACCCTCGATCGCGCGGCGCAGGCGGATATTCTCGTCCATGCCCTCATCGAACAGGCGCACGACGCCGCGGCCCTCGCGCTTGGCGTCGTTGAGCGCGAGATCGGCGCGGCGCATCAGATCGGTCGGGTCGCGCGTTTCGCCGGGCTCGGTGACGATCAGGCCGAACGACGCGCCGCCCTGGACCGAATTGCCGAGCACCTTGAAGGTGCCCGTGCAGGCTTTCAGGATCCGCTGGCATTCCATTTCGGCGGCTTCGGCACCGAGCGTGTCGAACAGCAGCCCGAATTCGTCGCCGCCAAGCCGCGCGACGAGACCGCCCGCGGGAACCGAGGTCTGGAGGATGTCGCAGATCGTGCGGATCAGTTCGTCGCCGGCGAGATGGCCGAGCGTGTCGTTGACCAGCTTGAAGCGATCGAGATCGACCATCGCCACCGCGAACTGGCCAGGATGCTGCGCGCGATCGGTCAGTGCGCGGCGGAAGGCGAGCCGGTTGGGTGCCTCGGTCAGCGAATCGTGGTTCGCCATGTGGATCGCGCGGCTTTCGTTCGCGGCGAGCTCATGGCCCTGTTCCTGGAGCTGGACGACCTGCGCAGCGAGCGTCTCGCGCGCCTCGGCGAGTTCGCGGTCGCCGCGCCAGCGATGCGCAAGCGCGGTCGCCATCTGCGTGACTTCGGCGACTTCGAACGGCTTGGCGATGTAGAAGATCTTGTCGGCGGGGCCGGCGACCTTGGCGATCTCGATCGGCGAGAAGTCGGAATAGCCGGTGACGATGACGAGATTGATGTTGGGATCGAGCTTGCGGATCCGCGTCGCGGTCTCCTTGCCGTCGATGCCGGGCGGCATCCGAACGTCGATGAAGGCGACAGCATAAGGCGCGTCGGACGCCAGCGCGGCCTCGACCGCCGCGACGCCATCGAGCCCCTGCATCGCATGCGTCAGTGCGAAATCGATCGTCTCGTCGGATGCCGCATCGGCCGAGTCGTCGCCGAAAAGCTCGGCCGCCATCGCCTCGAGCGCACCGGTATCGACTGCTGCCGGCGCGAAGCTGCGCCGATAGCTGTCGTGCATGGCCGGTTCGTCGTCGACGATCAGAATTTGCATAGCCACCCGCCCGAAAGATATTTGGCACTTAAGCCCGTTGCGGACTCGTATGCCAAGGCGGTTAATGCGTCGTAAACGACGATCCGAAACTCAGCCGCGGTCGAGTGCGAGCGCCCCCAGTTGCACCGCGCCGAGCGGCCCTGCCATGTCGCCCAGCGCGGCGGGTACGACGAAGCGGTCGATCAGCAACAGCCCAGGCGCGGCGACATAGCCGCCGAGGCTCGCCACCAACCGCGTGCGGATCTCCGGAAGCAATTGCGGTACGCCGACCATCACGCCACCGCCCATCACGATCCGCCGCGGGATGCCCGTCAGCACCACCGTGTGGCAAAGCTGCGCGAGGGTATGGGCGACGGTCTGCCAGGCCGGATCAGTCGCGGCCAAGTCCTGGGCGGCCGACCCGGTGCGTGCCCGGATCGCGGTCCCGGACACCAGGCCTTCGACGCAGTCGCCATGAAAGGCGCAGCTTCCGCCCCACGAGTCGCCCGCCATCCGTACCGGACGGACGTGGCCGAGCTCGGCATGCGTCATCCCAGCGACCGGGGTGCCCTGCAGCACCAGCCCTACGCCGACGCCGGTTCCGACAGTGATATAGGCATGGTCCTCGACATCATACGCCGCGCCCCAGCGGCCTTCGCCGAGCGCAGCACCGTTGACGTCGCTGTCGAAGCCGAGCGGGACGCGCGCAACCTTCGCCAGCCGCAGTCCGACATCGGTGTCGGACCAGCCTGGCTTGGTGGTGGCGGTGATATAGCCGTACGTGGCGGCACTGCGGTCGAGCGACACCGGGCCGAAGCT
Organism: Sphingomonas sp. UYP23; assembly: GCF_054059235.1. Taxonomy (NCBI): domain Bacteria; kingdom Pseudomonadati; phylum Pseudomonadota; class Alphaproteobacteria; order Sphingomonadales; family Sphingomonadaceae; genus Sphingomonas; species Sphingomonas sp. UYP23. The sequence continues at coordinate 3,606,129 of NZ_JBSSBX010000001.1, read as the reverse complement.
GGCGATGCCGAGCGCATCGTAGCCCGACCAGCGCCGCAAGACGTTCTCGACCGCGCCGAGCGTCTCTTCAGGCGTGGTGGTCGGGATTTGGACGCGCTCGCGCACGTCGTTCGGCCCGCTCGCGAGGACGCAGATCACCTTGGTCCCGCCAAGCTCGACACCGGCGATCGTCGGTGCGCTCATTCGACCGTCACCGACTTGGCGAGGTTGCGCGGCTGGTCGACATCGGTGCCCTTGATCACCGCGACATGGTACGCCAGCAGCTGCACCGGCACCGCATAGACGAGCGGCGCGATCAGCGGATGGACCTTGGGCATGGTGATGGTCGCCATGCAGCCATCGCCTGCCGCCTGGATGCCGTCATAGTCCGAGATCAGCACGACCTTCCCGCCGCGCGCCTGGACTTCCTGCATATTGCTGACGGTCTTGTCGAACAGCGGCCCCGACGGCGCGATGACGATGACGGGGACATTCTCGTCGATCAACGCGATCGGCCCGTGCTTCATCTCGCCCGCGGCATAGCCTTCGGCATGGATGTAGCTGATTTCCTTGAGCTTCAGTGCGCCCTCGAGTGCCAGCGGATAGTCGGTCCCGCGGCCGAGATAGAGCACGTCGCGGGCGCCGGCGATGTGATGCGCCATCGCCTCGATCGCTTCGTCATAGGCGAGCGCGCCGTTGAGCGCGGCGGGGGCTTCCGCCAGATGCTTGACGATCATTTTCTCCTCGGCGGCGCTCAATTTGCCCTTGGCGCGCGCGAGATTGGCGGCAAGGGCGGCGAGCACGGCGAGCTGGCAGGTGAAGGCCTTGGTCGAGGCGACGCCGATTTCGGGGCCGGCATGCGTCGGGAGGAGCAGATCGGCTTCGCGCGCCATTGAGCTGGTCGGCACGTTGACGACGACCGCAATGATCTGCCCCTCGGCGCGGGCATGGCGGAGCGCGGCGAGCGTATCGGCGGTCTCGCCCGACTGGCTGATGAACAGTGCCAGACCGCCCTCCTCCATCACCGGCGCGCGGTAGCGGAATTCGCTAGCCACATCGAGATCGACCGGCACGCGGGCGAACTGCTCGAACCAGTATTTGGCGACCATGCCCGCGTAGAAGCTGGTCCCGCACGCGACGATCGTGACGCGCTTGATCGTCGAGAGGTCGAACTCGGGGATCGGCAGCGTGACGCGCTCTTCCATCCGCTGGAGGTACGAGCGCAGCGTCTGGGCGACGACGATCGGCTGCTCGTAGATTTCCTTGAGCATGTAATGCTTGTGGTTGCCCTTCGACACGAGGTCGCCGGTGACGCCCGAGATCGTGATCGCGCGCTCGACGGGCGTGTTGGCGCGGTCATAGACCTGCGCGCCCTCGCGGGTGAGGACGACCCAGTCGCCTTCGTCGAGATAGGCGATGCGTTGCGTCAGCGGCGCGAGCGCGAGCGCGTCGGAGCCGAGATACATCTCGCCCTCGCCATAGCCGACGACGAGCGGCGAGCCGAGCCGCGCACCAATCAGCAGGTCGGGATGCTGGCGGAACAGGATGGCGAGCGCGAACGCGCCGTGGAGGCGGGGAAGCACATCGCGGACCGCGTCCTCTGGCGACAGGCCGGCCTCGACCTTTTCGCTGATCAGATGCGCGACGACCTCGGTGTCGGTCTCGCTGGTGAAGGTCCGCCCGCGCGCGATCAGCTCATCGCGCAGTGGTTTGAAATTCTCGATGATGCCGTTGTGGACGACCGCGACTTCGCCCGTCGCATGCGGATGCGCGTTGTTGGTGGTCGGGCCGCCATGCGTCGCCCAGCGGGTATGCGCGATCCCGGTCTTGCCGGGCAGCGGATGCGCGGCGAGTTCGTTGGCGAGGTTGATCAGCTTGCCCGACGCGCGGCGCCGCTCGATCGCGCCGTCGAAATCGGTGGCGATGCCGGCCGAATCATAGCCGCGATATTCGAGCCGCTTCAAACCGTCGAGCAGACGGTCCGCGACGTTCTCGGTGCTCAGGATGCCAACGATGCCACACATGGAATGTCGTCCGAATTAGAGGTAATAGGGTACACGGACCCCCGGCATATTCGCCGGAAAATCCTGGGTGTTGCGGGTCACTAGCACGCGACCGTGAACTTGCGCTGACGCGAGGATGATCGCGTCAGAGGATTTAAAACGCGGCCGTTCGCGCCGCAACGCCGCCGCGCGTGTCGCGATCGCTTGGTCGATATCATCGATCCCGAAACCCGCCATGAACAATTCAGCATTTTTCAGGCGGTTTCCCGCTCCCTTCGACAAGACTTCAATCCACACCATTCGGCTGATCCAGGCGCGCGATCCATCGCTCGCGGCGCGCCGGATCTCGATGAGCGCGGGTTCGAACCCGGCGAGCGCATCAATGATGATGTTCGAGTCGAAGGTGTAGCTGCTCACCGGTTTTGAGGATATTGGGGCTCGGGATATTTACCCGCGAGCATGTCGAGATATATCTGCCGCTGCCGATCGTCCTCCGCATCGAACAGATCGGGGAATTCCGCTTTCGTGTCCTCATAATCATCGTCCCACGGACGGGTCGAGGATGCGCGTTCGCGGCGCTGCCACTCGACCGAATCGCCGATATCGACGCGATCCTTCCAGGCACCGAAGCCCGCCTCGAGCCAATCCTTGGGCGCCTCGGCGCGGTAGGCGGAGACCGCCTCTCGCAACACCGACGCACGCGACTTCCCTTGTTCAGCAGCGCGCGCATCGAGCCACCGGATGTCATCATCGGCAAGATCGGCAAGAATCCGCGCCATCCGAAAATGATATCACGCAGGTATATCACGTCAAGCCTTGGCCTTTTTCGCCGTCATTGCGTCGCGGAAGCGCTTGGCCCAACCCGCCCTTCCCTCCTGCTTGCCGCGACCGAGCGCGAGCGCATCGGCTTCGACATCGGCGGTGATCACTGACCCCGCACCGACGATCGCGCCCGCGCCGATCGTCACCGGGGCGACCAGCGCCGAGTTCGATCCGATGAAGGCGCCTTCGCCGATGATCGTCTTGGCCTTGAAGAAGCCATCGTAGTTGCAGGTGATCGTCCCGGCGCCGATGTTGGCGCCCGCGCCGACCTCGGCATCGCCGAGATAGGTCAGATGGCTCGCCTTGGCGCCCGCGCCGAGCACGGCCTTCTTCATCTCGACGAAATTGCCGATCTTCGACTTCTCGCCCATCACCGCACCGGGACGCAGGCGGGCGAACGGGCCGACTTCGGCCTTGGCACCGATTGTCGCGCCCTCGATATGGCTGAAGGCATGGAGCACCGCGCCGTCGCCGACGGTGACACCGGGGCCGAAGAAGACGTTGGGCTCGATCACGACATCGCGCCCGATCTGCGTGTCGTGCGCGAACCACACGGTCTCGGGGGCGATCAGCGTGACGCCATCGGCCATCGCCCGCGTGCGACGCTGTGCCTGCCACGATGCCTCGACCGCGGCCAGCTCGCCGCGGCTGTTGACGCCGGCAACTTCGGCCGCGCCCGTCTCGATCACCGCCGAGCGGCGGCCGTCGGCGGCGGCGAGCATGACAATGTCGGGAAGGTAATATTCGCCCGCCGCATTGTCGTTGCCGACGCGCGCGAGCAGAGCGAACAGATCGGCGCTGCGCACCGCCATCAGCCCCGAATTGCACAGGTCGACGGCGCGCTCGGCGGGGGTCGCGTCCTTATACTCGACCATCTTGGCGATCACGCCGTTCTCGGCGATGATTCGGCCATACGCCGCGGCATCGGCGGGGCGGAAACCGAGCACGACCGCCACCGGCGCGTCTTCCGCGTTCAGCCGGTCGAGCATCGCCTGCATCGTGTGCGAGGAGACGAGCGGCACATCGCCATAAAGGATCAACACATCGCCCGCGAACCCGCCGAGCGCCGCTTCCGCCTGCGCCACCGCATGCCCGGTCCCGAGCTGGTCGGCCTGCAGCGCGGTCGCGATCCCGAGTGGCGAAACCGCCGCCTCGACCTGCTCGCGCCCGGCGCCCGTCACGACGACGGTCCGCGCTGGATCGAGCGCCGCGACGCTTGCCGCCAGGTGCAGCAGCATCGGCCGCCCGGCGATCGGGTGGAGCACCTTGTGCAGGTCCGATTTCATCCGGGTGCCCTTGCCGGCAGCAAGGATGATGGCGGCGATGGGGGGGCAAGAAAGGCTGTCCATGGCGCCAGCCCTGCCACGCCGGACTTGCCAATTCCATAGCAACCCTGCCAGGCGGGAGCGCATGACGACGAATTCATTCAAGATCGTGGGGTTCGACCTCGACGGCACCCTGGTCGACAGCAGCGGCGACCTCGCCGCCGCGGTCAACGACACGCTCGCCTCGGCCGGGCGACCGCTGCTCAGCGTGGCGCAGGTCAAGACGATGCTCGGCGGCGGCGCCAAGCATATGCTGGCGCAAGGGCTCGAGGCGACTGGCGGCTGCACCCCCGAAGAGTTCCAGCCGCTCTACAAGCGGATGCTGGCCTATTACGGCGCGCATATCTCGGTCCATACGCGGCTCTTTCCCGGGGTGATCGAAGCGCTCGACCAGCTCGACGCGCGCGGTATCAAGAGCGCGGTCGTCACCAACAAGTTCGAAGGTTTCGCGCGCACGCTCATCGCCGATCTTGGACTGACCGAACGCTTCGCCTGCCTCATCGGCGGCGACACGATGGGCCCTGGCCTGTCAAAGCCGAATCGCGCACCGATCGACGAGATGATCCGGCGCTGCGGCGGCCAAATCGGATCGACTCGCGCCGCGTTCGTCGGCGATACGGTCTATGACATCATGGCGGCGAAAAACGCCGGAATCCCCGGCATCGCGGTCAGCTTCGGCTTCCCGGTCGCGCCTGCCGAGGAGCTGGGCGCCGATGCGGTGATCGATTCATTCGACGAACTGCTGCCGGCGCTCGATCGTCTGTCAGCCTGAGGCCGGCCCGGCGCCGCCCTTGCGCCACTTGGTCCACAGGTGGCGCGCGAGCATCGCGGGCGGCATCCGCAGCCAGTGCGAGCGGATGTAGAACGCCATCCGCGTGAACGGGCGCGTCGCCCGGCCCCATCCGTCGCGCGCAGTGACCCGACGAAGGTAAAGTCGGTCGGACCAGCGCTTGTTCAGGTCGATCCTGATCGGCGCGGTGTATCCGACAGCCGGCGTATCATAGAGCTGCCAGCAAAGGCGTAGCGCGCGCTGGACCTGAGAAGACAGGCCCGCCTCCGCGGCGCGCCCGTAAAGACTCACATAGAAGTCGGCCTGCGTTGCCGCGAGCTGGCGACAAAGCTGGTCGATATCCCACAGGTTGCGCATCCCGCCCGCCAGATCGCCATCTGCAAACAGATGCGCGGCCGCATGGACGATCATGTCCTCAGGCGACAGCGCCCAAAGCCCCGGCGCGACCTCGACCGCATCGGCGAGCAGCGCCGCCGCATCGGGCGTCACCCGCGCGGTCAGCGGCAAGATCGTATGGTGGACGTCGATCATCCGGTCGCGGTCGCGGTGGATCAGCGGCGGGAGTTCGTGCATCCACTGCCGGTAATATGCGTCGTCATAGGGGTCGGGCTTCACCCACTCCCACCCGGCTTCGAGCAACGCAGTCTCGACCGCATCGAGCGAGGCACGCGGCACGAGGATGTCGAGATCGCCGATCGACCGCCCCTGCCCTGCCTGCAAATCGGCCGCGACGAAGGCAGTGCCCTTGAGCAAGACGACACGCTCGCCGAGCGGCGCCAGCGCGCGGCGGGCGGCTTCGGCTTCCCACAAGGCGACGACGCGGCCCTGCTCCGCGGATCGCGCCGCATCGCCGAGGATCCGTCCAACCGCGGCCGGGACTGGCACCTCGCCAAGCCGCCACGCCAGCGTGCCAAGCATCTGTTCGGCGCGCGCGATCGCGAGCAAGGCAGTCCAGCCGTCGGCGTCCAACCCCAGCGTGCTTTCCGGCAGGCGGAGCGCGCGCGCCAGCAGCCAGCCGTCGGGCGCGCGGCGCATCATCGCGCGGCCCACGCCGCCTCCACTTGCGCGATCGCGCTGGCGGTATCGGGATAGTCGATCGCGCGCGCCGGGACCGAGGTCACGAGGCGCGTCAATGCGTCGAAGCCTCGCTCGCCGAGCGCGACATAATTGGTCGAGGCCTGGGTCAGCCGCACGAACACCTCGCTCGGCGCCACATCGCGTGCGGCGGGTTCGAAGCCGAAGCTCGGGAACAGGATCAGCGCCGGGCGCGCCGGCTGCGTCATCGTTGCGATCGCCTGCGCATCGGGGACGAAATGCCGGATCGTGCCCTTTGGGGTTCCCTCTAGCAGGGGGCCGAAGCGATCCGCGGTCGCCTCCGCCGCAACGGTCGCGATGCTCGCATTCTTGAGGCTGACGAGCCGCGGAAAGGCATGGAGATGTCCCGTTTCGGGATCGAGCAATGCAAATTCATCGCCCATCAGCCGCCATCCGCGCAGCGACAGCAACGCGGCGAGCGTCGATTTGCCTGCGCCCGACACGCCCGTCATCACGAGCGCCTGACCATCGCGCTCGACGACCGAGGCGTGGAGCAGCAGATAGCGGCGCTGCCCGAGCGCCATCTGCAGGTTCATCCCCATCTCGGCGGCGAGCAGTCCTTGGGCGAGCGGCAGCGGCGCCGCCTCGGGCAGCACGAAATCGCCGCCGATCATCACCGACGGACGCAGGACGCGCCGCCACGGTCGCGCGGCAAACAACCGCACGGTAAAATCGGGAACGTCATCGGCAGGCCGCGGATACGCGCGATAGAGCGTCTCGAGCTGCGCGATCGGCGCGCGCCAGTCCGAGCCGATGCGGAACCCGACCGGCCCGATCGCGACATTGAAGACATGCTTCATGCCCGCGACACCAGGCCGGTCGCGACGAGTTCGTCGAGCCGCTCGCGCAGGACATCGGCATCGGCATCGCCCAGCGCATAGTCGCGCGCGAGCCGCTCGAGCAGCGCGACGCGCGTCATCCCCGCCTCGCCGAGCGTCGCGAGAATCTCGGGCGCAGGCGCGGTAATCAGGTGCGTGATACCCGAGGCGCGGTGATAGACCGCGGCGAAACTGTCGAGATGGACGATGCTCAGGCTTTCGGCCCGCGCCATGCGGTAGAGGACGGTCTCGTCCGCCGGATCCACGGCCTCAGCCGCGCGGCATCTGCAACGACGCGAAGCAGGTGAAGCCGCTCGTCCCCGATTGCAGCCGCCGGATGTAATTGGTGTAGGCGCGGCTCTGCTGGTAATTCGTCCCCGGCAGCTGCCCGCCGGCGAGCGCAGTCTTGACCTCTTCGCCCTTGAACGGTCGCCCGGGCGGGGCAAACGCGCCCGGGGTCCGCGCGGGGACGGTGGTCCCGTCGGCGGCGATATAGCTCCCAGCCCGCCCGGGATCGGGCACCGGGATCTCGCAGGTCGAGATCGACGCGGTGGTCGCGGCGAGCGCCGGACGGATCGAAACGACCGCGGCGGCACCGGCCGCGCCTAGCATGAGCGCGCGGCGACGCGTTGCATTCGGGCTTTCGGGCGGAACGTCGGTCATGGTGACAGCCATTTCACATTCGCAAATCGCTGGCAAGCAAGGCTATCGAGCTTAAGCATCTTTGGGCTAAAGCAGCCAAATGCTCCAAGGTTTCGGTTCTCGTACGATCACGGCGATCGGCCTCATCGTGGTCGCGGCGATCGCGGTGTTTCTGCTCGCCGGCGATCTGCAGCCCGCATTGGTCACTCTTGTCGGCGGAATCGCGGCGGCGCTCGTTGCGACGGGAACCGGCGACGGGCCGATCGAGACGCCCCGCCCCGTCCCCGCGCCCGCCGTGCTGGTGTCGCCCGAAACGCAGGATGTGATCGAGGCGATCGTCGAACCCGTGCTGATCGTCGCCGAAGGTCGCGTCACGCAGGCCAATGCGGTCGCGCTCGGGCTGCTCGGCAAGCATATCGTTGGCGAGGATGTCCGCGTCGCGATCCGCCATCCCGGCGCTGCCGAGCGGCTTGCCGGGCCCGCCGGAGAGACGTCGCAAGGGCCGATCAACCTGGTCGGGCTCGGTACACTCGACCAGCATTGGGAGATGCATGTCAGCCCGGCGGCGCGCGGGCAGCGCATCGTCCAGCTCGTCGATCGCACCGGCAATTACGCCGCCGAGCGGATGCGCGTCGATTTCGTCGCCAATGCCAGCCACGAGCTGCGCACCCCGCTCGCCTCGATCCTCGGCTATATCGAGACGCTCGGCGACGACAAAGCGGGCGAGGATGCGCAGGTCCGCGGGCGCTTCCTCAAGATCATGTTCGACGAGGCGCGACGGATGCAACGGCTGGTCGAGGATCTCATCTCGCTCAGCCGGATCGAGGCGGAAAAATATCGCCTGCCGGATCGCGCGGTCGATGTCGGCGCGCTGATCGGCGAAGTGCGCTCCGAACTGCTCGACGCGCAGGACAAGCGCAGTACCGACATCGTCGCCGATCTCGACCTGAGCGTGCCACCCGTCGCGGGCGACCGCGCGCAATTGAGCCAGGTGCTCCACAATCTCATCGGCAACGCGATGAAATATGGCCGCGCCGGCACGCCGGTGACGGTCAAGCTGTGGCGCGATCCGGCCGGCATGGTGCGGATCAGCGTGACCGACGAGGGCGAAGGCATCGCGCCCGAACATCTCCCGCGATTGACCGAGCGCTTCTACCGCGTCGATCCCGGCCGCAGCCGTGCGGCTGGCGGGACCGGGCTCGGCCTCGCGATCGTCAAACATATCATCGAACGCCACCGCGGCCGCTTCGATGTCGCGAGCATCGTGGGCAAGGGCACGACCGTGACAATTCTGCTTCCTGCGCACGGTCAGACGGGCACTGTCATCAAACTGTAACCACAGTGTCACACAGGCTGCCTGTCGCACTGCTATCGCGACTCTACGGACCATCCGGTCCGAGGGGAGATTCCATGAACCGGAAACGCGCGATCATCGCTCTTGCCGCCTGCAGTGCGGTAGCGTTGGCACTGACTGCTTGCCAGGATCAGGCGAATGGCGGGGGTGCGGGGTCGCGCGACCACATCACCGTCGTCGGGTCGTCGACGGTGTTCCCCTTCACCACGATCGTCGCCGAGCAGCTCATCAACAAGACGCCGGGCATGAAATCGCCCGCGATCGAATCGACCGGCACCGGCGGCGGGATGAAGCTGTTCTGCGCCGGTGTCGGCGCGGCACATCCCGACATCGAGGACGCCTCGCGTCGGATGAAGGCGAGCGAGTATCGGCTGTGCAAGGACAATGGCGTCGATGCGATCCTGGAGGTCCAGGTCGGGCTCGACGGTGTCGCTTTCGCCGAATCGAAGAGCGGCCCTAAGCTGCAGCTGACCGCGGTCGATCTCTACAAGGCGCTCGCCGCCAGCCCGATGGGCCAGCCCAACACCGCCAAGACGTGGAAGGACGTCAACCCGGCGCTGCCCGCAATCCCGATCCAGGTCTATGGCCCGCCCTCGACCAGCGGCACGCGCGATGCGCTGGCCGAACTGATCCTCGCCAAGGGCTGCGACGCGATCAACCCGGCGCTCGCCGACAAGAAGGAAAAGGACGCCGCCGGTTATGCCAAGAGCTGCACCGCGATCCGCGAGGATGGCGCCTATGTCGATGCCGGCGAGAACGATAATCTGATCGTCCAGAAGCTCCAGTCGAAACCCCAATGCGATCGGCATCTTCGGCTATTCGTATCTCGAGCAAAACAAGGACAAGCTCAACGGCGTACCGATCAACGGCGTCGAGCCGACCTATGAGACGATCGCGCGCGGCGCCTATCCGGGTTCGCGACCGCTCTACCTCTACGTCAAGAAGGCGCACCTCACCGCGATCAAGGGCCTGCGCGAATTCCTCGCGGTCTACGCCCAGTCGTGGGATCCCAAGGGACCGCTCGTCGCCAAGGGGCTGATCGCCGCGCCCGACGACGTGCGCAAGCGCAGCGCTGAGATCATCAAGGCCGAAGCAACGCTGGATCCGTCCAAGCTGCTCTGACCGCCTTTTCCACACCTCGAACACGAAGTCGAAACACCCGCTTTGTCGATCCTTACTCTATCCCTCGTCATCGCGGGGCTCGGCCTGATCGGCTGGCTGACGGCGCGGATGCGCGCCGTCGGCTTCCGCCGCGGCAGCACCGCGCGGTTCAGCTCGCTGCCGTCGCATTTCGGCGGCTATGTCGCCTTGTGGACGGTGCTGCCCGCCGCACTGTTTCTGTGCGTCTGGGCGTCGACCTCGCCCGCGCTGGTGACCGACCGCGTTCTGCACGATCCCGTCGCCGCGCAATTGCCGCCGCCGGGGTTCGACCGTGCGGCGATCCTGTCCGAAGCGCGCAGCCTTGCTTCGGGCAACAGCTTCGGCGCGTTCAACCCGTTGTCGCAGAAACTCGCGCCGGCTTATGCCGCCGCGCAGAATCGCAACGACTGGATCGGCTCGGCGGTCGCCTTGCTGCTCGCCTTCGCGACCGGCGGGTTCGCCTATACCCGCGTCCGCCCCGATTTCCGCGCGCGCAGCAAGATCGAACGCGTCGTGATGGCGTGCCTGCTCGCCGCCTCGCTGATCGCGATCGTGACGACGATGGGGATCGTTGCGTCGCTGCTGTTCGAATCGTGGCGCTTCTTCAGCGTCGTGCCAATCACCGATTTCCTGTTCGGCACGCATTGGAGCCCGCAGGTCATCGATCCCGCCGACCCGGGCAAGACGCTCGGCGCGGTGCCGTTGTTCTGGGGCACCTTCTTCATCGGCGCGGTGATCGCGATGCTCGTCGCGATCCCGTTCGGGCTGATGAGCGCGGTATACCTCACGCAATATGCGACGCCGCGCGCACGGCGCTGGATGAAGCCCATTCTCGAGGTGCTCGCGGGCGTGCCGACCGTGGTTTACGGCTATTTCGCCGCGCTGACGGTGGCGCCGGCGGTGCGCGATGTCGCGGTGTCGCTCGGCATTACCTGGGCGAGTTCGGAAAGCGCGCTTGCCGCAGGGCTGGTGATGGGGGTGATGATTATCCCGTTCGTGTCCTCGATGGCGGATGATTCGCTCGCCGCCGTGCCGGGCGCGATGCGCGACGGCAGCCTCGCGATGGGCGCGACCTCGTCCGAGACGATCCGGCGCGTGCTGCTCCCGGCCGCACTGCCCGGCGTCGTCGGCGGCGTCCTGCTCGCGGTCAGCCGCGCGATCGGCGAGACGATGATCGTCGTGATGGCCGCGAGCGGCGTTGCCACGCTCACGCTCAACCCGTTCGCCAGCGCGACGACCGTCACCAAGCAGATCGTCGATCTGCTCACCGGCGAGGCCGAGTTCGACAGCCCCAAGACGCTTGCCGCCTTCGCGCTCGGGCTCACGCTGTTCGTCATCACCCTGCTCCTCAACATCGTCGCGCTGACGGTCGTGAAACGGTATCGCGAAGCTTATGAGTGACGCTCCCCCCCTCAGCGGGCTCGTCCCCGGCGTCGCGACCACCGCGACTGGCCCCGCCGAGCGCGCACCGACCGACTGGCGCACGCAATCGATGCAGCGCCGCATCCGCAAGCGCTATGCCGCCGAGCGGCGCTTCCGGCTGCTCGGGTTGGCAGCGGTCGTGCTCTCGGCGGGGTTCCTCGCCGTGTTGCTCGTGACGATGGTGTATAACGGCGCGAGCGGGTTCCTGCAGACGCGGATCGCTCTCCCGGTCGACTTCGCGCATTCGGGCCTGCTGCTGACGCCTGCCGAACTGCGCGGGCCCGGCGCCGATCTGGCACTGTCGACCGCCAATATCGAAGGCCTGACCGACAGCTCGGCCCGAGCCGCGTTCGGCCCCGACGGCGATCGCTGGGTGTCCGACGGCGGCTGGCTGCGCGTCCGCGAAGCGTTGAAGCGCGACCCGGCGTTGCTCAGCGCGCGTACGACGATCTGGGTGCCCGCCGCTGACACGATCGATGTCGCCGCCAAGCGCCCGGGCGATCCCGCCTCCGAGGCAATCGTCGCAAAGCTGCAGGCCCGCCAGGCGATCTCCACGGGCTTCAACCTGCCGTTCCTGACGTCGTCGGATTCCAACGATCCGACGCGCGCGGGCATCTGGGGCGCGTTCAAGGGGTCGCTGTTCACCATGCTCGTGACGCTGCTGATCGCCTTCCCGGTCGGCGTGCTATCGGCGCTCTATCTCGAGGAATATGCGCCGCGGAACCGCTGGACCGATCTGATCGAGGTCTCGATCAACAATCTCGCCGCGGTGCCGTCGATCATCTTCGGCCTGCTCGGGCTCGCGGTGTTCCTCGGCACGTTCGGCCTGCCGCGCTCGGCGTCGATCGTCGGCGGCCTGACGCTCGCGCTGATGACGATGCCGGTCATCGTGATCTCCGGCCGCAACGCGATCAAGGGCGTCCCACCCTCGATCCGCGATGCGGCGCTCGGCGTCGGGGCAAGCCCGATTCAGGTCGTCTTCCACCACGTCCTGCCGCTCGCCCTCCCCGGCATCCTGACCGGCACGATCATCGGCATGGCGCGCGCGCTCGGCGAGACCGCGCCGCTGCTGATGATCGGCATGCGCGCCTTCATCGCCTCGCCGCCCGCGCGGCTGACCGATCCGGCGACCGTGCTGCCGGTGCAGATCTTCCTGTGGTCCGATCAGATCGATCGCGGCTTCGTCGAAAAGACCAGTGCGGCGATCATCGTCCTGCTGGTCTTCCTGCTCGCGATGAACGGCTTCGCGATCTACCTCCGCAACAAATTCGAGACCCGCTGGTGACCCTGACCAATCATCCCAAGATTTCCGCGCAGCACGTCACCGTCTGGTACGGCGCGAAGAAGGCGATCGACGACGTGTCGCTCGATTTCGGATCGGATCATGTCACCTCGCTGATCGGCCCGTCCGGCTGCGGCAAGTCGACCTTCCTGCGCACGCTCAACCGGATGAACGACACCATCGCCTCGGCCAAGGTCGAGGGCGACATCACCCTCGACGGCGAGGATATCTACGCCCCCGAGATGGACGTGGTGCAGCTCCGCGCCCGCGTCGGCATGGTGTTCCAGAAGCCAAACCCGTTCCCCAAGTCGATCTTCGAGAACGTCGCCTACGGACCGCGCATCCATGGCCTTGCCGGGAACAAGAGCCAGCTCAGCGCGATCGTCGAACAGTCGCTGCGCCGCGCCGGGTTATGGGACGAAGTTAAGGATCGCCTGACCGACAGCGGCACCGCGCTGTCGGGCGGTCAGCAGCAGCGGCTGTGCATCGCACGCGCGATCGCGGTCGATCCCGAGGTGATCCTGATGGACGAGCCGTGCTCGGCGCTCGATCCGATCGCGACCGCCAAGATCGAGGAGTTGATCCACGAATTGAAGGGCCGCTACGCGATCGTGATCGTCACGCACAACATGCAGCAAGCCGCGCGCGTCTCGCAGCGGACCGCCTTCTTCCACCTCGGCAGCGTGGTCGAATATGGTGCGACGTCGGACATCTTCACCAATCCTCGGCAGGAACGTACCAAGGATTACATCACCGGCCGGTACGGTTGAGAGGACATGCCATTGAACGATCATACGGTTAAGGCCTTCGATGCCGATATCGGCCAGCTCCGTGGCCTCATCGCGCAGATGGGCGGAATGGCCGAGCACGCCATCGCCGGCGCGATGGAAGCGCTGCGCCGCCACGATCTAGAAGGCGCGCAGCTCATCATTGCGGGCGACAAGAAACTGGACGCGCTCGAGCTCGAGGTCGAACAGCTCGCGGTGCGCATCATCGCGCTGCGCGCGCCGCTTGCCGACGATCTGCGCGAAGTCGTCGCCGCGCTCAAGATCGCCGGGGTGATCGAGCGGATCGGCGATTATGCCAAGAACATCGCCAAGCGCGTCCCCTCGATCGACAGCCATGGCGAGATCGAACCGCTCTCGGTGCTGCCCGCGATGTCGGCGCTCGCAGTGCGGATGGTCCACGATGCGCTCGACGCATTCGCGGCGCGCGATCCCGATGCCGCGGTCGAAGTGTGCCGGCGCGACCGCGAAGTCGACGATTTCTACAACAGCCTGTTCCGCGTGCTCGTCACCCACATGATGGAGAACCCGCGGACGATCGGCCAGGTCACGCAACTCCTGTTCATCGCCAAGAATCTCGAACGCGTCGGTGACCACGCAACGAACATCGCCGAGATGATCTACTACGCCGCAACCGGTACGCACATGGTCGAACGCGACCGTGGCGCCCTTCCCAGCCTGACGGAGTAAACGATATGGCCCGCGCCAAAATGCTGCTGGTGGAAGACGATGCGGCGCTCGCCGAGCTGCTGATCTGGCATTTCAAACGCGAGGATTTCGAGATCGCGCAGACGCCCGACGGCGAGGAAGCGCTGCTGCTCGCCAAGGAGAACACGCCCGACATCGTGCTGCTCGACTGGATGGTCGAGGGGCTGTCGGGGATCGAAGTGTGCCGCCGCCTGCGCCGCATGCCCGAGACCGCCAACGTGCCGATCATCATGCTGACCGCGCGCGGCGAGGAAGAGGATCGCGTCCGCGGGCTCGAAACGGGCGCCGACGATTACGTCACCAAGCCTTTCTCTCCACGCGAACTCGTCGCGCGTGTCGGCGCGGTGCTGCGCCGCGTGCGCCCGGCGCTGGCGGGCGAGCAGTTGACCTATTCGGACATCGAGATGGATACGGTCGGCCACAAGGTCCGCCGCTCGGGCGAGGTCATCCCGCTCGGGCCGACCGAGTTCCGCCTGCTCAAGCATTTCCTCGAGCATCCCGGCTGGGTCTTCTCGCGCGAGCGGCTGCTCGATGCGGTGTGGGGCCATGACAGCGATATCGAGAGCCGCACCGTCGACGTCCACATCCGGCGCCTACGCAAGGCAATCAACCGCGGCGACCGCCCCGATATCATCCGCACCGTGCGCTCGGCGGGCTACGCACTCGATTCGGGAGCGTAAAGATTATTGGGACCCATGCGGCACAATGTGCGTTTGACCCGACGAGCAGCACACCAAGCTGCCCGTTCGCAGGAGACTGTTTATGAAGATCATGATGTTCGCGGCGCTCGCCGCTGCCGTCGCCATGCCCGCTTTGGCGCAAACCACGCCCGCCCCGGCTACCCCCGACGCGATGAGCCAGCCGGCCCCGGCGCAGACCATGCCCGCCCAGCCCGCTCCCGCCGCAGACCCCGCCATGGCACAGCCCGCTGCCCCCGCTGCTGATCCGGCAATGGCGCAGCCGACGACAACCCCCGCCGCGAATGCTGCGATGGCGACGCCGTCGGCACCGATGGCAGCGACCGGCGACTACCCGCCGTGCTCGCGGACGGTGAAGGATGGTTGCACCGAGCGTTCGAACGCCGCTGGTGCGCGCGTTCACGGCAAGCGCATGCACAAGCGCTAAGGCAGCGCCGGAATTTTTCCGGCCGCAGCCTGCCAGACTTGCCGTTACGGCCGGCGTGCAGAAGCTCTGCACGCCGGCTTTTTCGTATCTGCAGTATGCCGATCGCGGCTTGCACGTGGCGCGCAAATGCCTAGGACGCGCCTCAAACCACCTAGAGGAGTCCATCCATGTCCATCCGTTTCGATGATAAGGTCGCCATCGTCACCGGCGCCGGCGGCGGTCTCGGTCGCGCCTATGCGCTCGAACTCGCCAAGCGCGGCGCGAAGGTCGTGGTCAACGATCTCGGCGGCTCGCGCGATGGCACCGGGCATTCCGACGCGGCGCTGATGGTCGTCGAGGAAATCAAGGCAGCCGGCGGCGAGGCGATCTCGAACGGCGGCAGCGTCACCGAATATGAGCAGATGGTCGAAATGGTCGCCAAGGCCAAGGAGACCTGGGGCGGCGTTCACATCCTCATCAACAACGCCGGCGTGCTGCGCGACAAGAGCTTCGCCAAGATGGAGCCGGCCGATTTCAAGTTCGTGATCGACGTCCACCTCAACGGCTCGGCCAACGTCACCAAGGCGGTGTGGGACACGATGCGCGCGCAGAATTATGGCCGCATCCTGATGACCGCGTCGTCGACCGGCCTCTACGGCAATTTCGGCCAGGCGAATTACGGCGCGGCCAAGCTCGGCCTTGCCGGGCTCACCAAGACGCTCGCGATCGAGGGTGCCAAGAACAACATCAAGGTCAACACGATCGCGCCGACCGCCGGCACGCGGATGACCGAGGACCTGTTCCCGGCCGAGGCGTTCGCCGCCTTCGCGCCCGAGAAGGTCGCCCCCGCTGCGCTCTACCTCGTCTCGGAAGAGTCGCCGACCAACATGATCATCGGCGCGGGCGCGGGCGTGTTCCAGGCGGCCTATGTGACGCTGACGCAGGGCAAGCTGCTCAGCGGCGACGATCTCTCGCCCGAGGGCATCGCGGCGCATTGGGCCGAGATCACCGACCGAGCGGGTGAGATGACCCCGCAGAACGGTGCCGAGCAGTCGATGAGCATCCTCAAGAAGCTGCAGGGCGGCTGACCATAATGTCGCCTCGGCCACCGTGGCCGGGGCGACATTTACCTGACCCGCGATCGATCAGTCGACGATTTTCATCAGTCGCCGCTCGACGGGAGCGAGCACCGGCCCCAGCTCAGGCCCGCGCTTGAGCACCATGCCATGCTCGCCGATAAGCGCCCACATCCCTTGCTTGTGGCGCAAGGCGGGACGCTTCTCGATCCTGAATTCGGGGCGCTCGGCCGCCCGGCGGAACGCCGCGAAGACTGCGGCGTCATACCCGAGGTCGATCGCATAATCGCGCCACAGCCCGGCGGCGACCATGCGCCCGTAAAGATCGAGGATCCGGTTGAGTTCGAGGCGTTCGAAGCCGATCTGCAGCGGCACGCCGCGCGGCCCCGGAAAGGGGGTGATCGTCCCCATCAAGCCCGATCGCGCACGTCGTGATTTTCCACCAGCAAGGCGTCGAGCCGCTTGCGCATCGTCTCGAGTTCACAGCGCAGCAGTTCGACCTTCTGCGTCGCGGGGTCGAACATGTCGCGGCACGGCGTGCCGTATGCCAGAAACTCGACGGGCTTCTGTCCGCCCTCGACCATCGTCGCGCGCGCGGGGATTCCGACCATCACCGCGCCCTCGACGACGTCGCGGGTCACGACCGCATTGGCACCGACGCGCGAGCCCTTGTTGAGCGTGATCGGCCCGAGCACCTGCGCGCCCGAACCGATGATGACATTGTCGCACAAGGTCGGGTGACGCTTGCCGGCCACGCCATTGTCTGGGCTCGTTCCGCCGAGCGTGACGCACTGATAGATGGTGACGTTGTCGCCGATATCGGCGGTCTCGCCGATCACGACGAAGCCGTGGTCGATGAAGAAGTTGCGCCCGATGGTCGCACCCGGATGAATGTCGATCGCGGTCATGAAGCGCGAGAAATGGTTCATCGCGCGCGCAAGGAAGAACCACCGCGCCTTGAACAGGCGATGCGCGATGCGATGATAGCCAAGCGCCCAGACGCCCGGATAGGTCAGGATCTCGAGCCGCGAACGCGGGGCGGGATCGCGAGCCTTGATCGAATCGAGATAGGCGATCAATCGTCCCATCATTACGGTTTCCCCTTCATCTGCGCGGTATCTAGTCGTTCGATCGGTCGAATTAAAGGCGCGTCCGGTCGCTAACTTTATCGAACAAAACCCCATCTTTCTTGTGGGATTTGGAAAAAGGCGCGATCTGCTGACGATGCCAGACCTTGCGACCATAGATTTTCCCGCGATTTTTGCGGCGATGCTGCCGTTCATCCTGATCGGCTTTGCCGCGCAAGTGGTCGATGGTGCGCTCGGCATGGCGTTCGGGGTTATCAATAATACACTGCTCGTCGTGCTGCTCGGGATGCCGCCGGCCCTTGCCTCGGCGAGCGTCCACGCGGTCGAAACCTTCACCACCGCGGCGTCTGGAATCAGCCACATCGCGCATCGCAACGTCGACTGGCGGCTGTTCCGGCGGTTGGTGATCCCCGGGATGATCGGCGGCGCGCTCGGCGCCTATGTGCTGAGCAACATCGACGGCGCGGTCGCGCGGCCGTTCGTGATGGCCTATCTCTCGCTGATGGGGTTGTATCTGCTCTACCGCGCCTATCGTGGACCGGTGACGCCCAAGCAGCCCAAGATCATCGAGCCGCTGGGCCTGGTCGGCGGTTTCCTCGATGCTGCGGGCGGCGGCGGCTGGGGGCCGGTCGTGACCTCGAACCTGCTCGTCCAGGGTGCTGCGCCGCGCACGACGATCGGTACGGTCAACACCTCGGAATTCTTCCTCACCGCGACGATCTCGGCGACCTTCATCGCGACGCTCGGGCTCAAGGCCTTCACGCTGCAGACGCTCGGCATCCTGATCGGCGGGCTGCTCGCGGCGCCAATCGGCGCGGTCGTCGCCAAGCGCGTGCCAGCGCGCAAGCTGATGGCGATGGTCGGCGGGCTGCTGACGGTGACGAGCGCCTACTCGGTATGGTCGGCGCTCGCCACCTGAGCGTCAGTTGATCGCCGAATGCACCGTGGCGACGGCCTTCATCACCGCGCCGATCCGCACCGCGGTCTGGATCGCCTCGGCCTTCGCGCCGGCCTTTTTGAGGATCTGCTCATGGCTGTCGATGCACATGCCGCAGCCGTTGATCGCCGAGACGGCGAGGCTGAACAGTTCGAAATCGACCTTCTCGATCCCCGGCTGGCCGATCACGTTCATCCGCAGCTTGGCGGGCATCGTCTGATACTCGGCATTCCCGGCCAAATGCGTGAAGCGATAATAGACGTTGTTCATCGCCATCACCGCAGCGGCGGCGCGCGCCGCGGTGACGGCCTCGGGCGAGAGCTTCGAGGCGACCTCTGCTTCGGCCGCATCGACCAGCGGGTTGTAGCCAGTGGCGTGCGCGCAGCACAGGAACAGGCCATACTTCTGCTGGTCGGGCAGATGCGCTTCATTGAGCAGCGAGCCGACGTTGAGGCGGATGTCCTTGGCGAAATCCGGGAGCGTCCCGGCGAAATCCTTGAGCGACATGAGGGTCTACTTTCTTGCTCCCCTCCCGCTTGCGGGAGGGGCTGGGGGAGGGCCTGACATAGAAAAGGGGCGTCCGTATCGCGGCACGCCCCTCCCCTAACCCCTCCCGCAAGCGGGAGGGGAATGCCGTCTAGTTACGCTGCGACCTGGAGGACGTCGTCGCCCTTGTTCCAGTTGCACGGGCAGAGTTCGTCGGTCTGCAGCGCGTCGAGCACGCGCAGCGTCTCGGCAGGGTTCCGGCCGACGTTGAGGCCGTTGACCTGGACTGCCTGGATGATGTTGTCCGGATCGATGATGAAGGTCGCACGAAACGCGACATGCTCGTCCTTGTCGAGAATACCGAGCTGCGATGCGAGCACGCCACCGTTATCGGCCAACCACGGGAAGTCGGCTGCGGCGAGATCGGGATCCGACTTGCGCCAAGCGAGGTGGACGTGTGCAGTGTCGGTCGACGCGCCGATCAGCACGGCGTCACGGTCCTCGAAATCGCCCTTGAGGCCGGCATAGCCGACGATCTCGGTCGGGCAGACGAAGGTGAAGTCCTTCGGCCAGTAGAACAGCACCTTCCACTTGCCGGGAAAGGCGTCCTGGCTGAGCGTCTCACCGGCGGGGAGCGCCGAGACGCCCTGCTGGACGGGAACGGTAAAGTCGGGGAGCTTGTCGCCGATGGTCAACATGTCTTGGGCCTCCTGAAAAATTGGGGCCTCGTCGGACATCCTCCTGCGCGGCGCTGGGCACCGTCTCGTTGCAGCCTCCATATAGGGACTGTTCTTATCGATCCAATGGGTTATTTGTCGCCGACTGATCGACTGGAGCGATGAATGGCAACCTACCTGCCGACCTTGAAGCAATTGCAATATCTTGCCGCGCTGCAGGACCACGGGCATTTCGGCCGCGCGGCCGAGGCCTGTTTCGTCACGCAATCAACGCTTTCGGCGGGCATTCGCGAACTCGAGACGCTGATCGGGGTCACGTTGGTCGAGCGCACGCGCCGCGTGGTGCGCTTCACCCCGCTCGGCGACCGGATCGCCGACAAGGCGCGGCGCGTCCTGCGCGAGGCGGAGGAACTGGGCGACATGGCGCGCGCCGCCGGGCGGCCGCTGTCGGGCGAGATGCGGATGAGCGTCATCCCGACGATCGCACCGTTCATGCTGCCCCGCATCCTGCCGCGGTTGCGGCGCGATTATCCCGACCTCAAGCTTTTCCTGCGCGAGGAGCCAAGCGGCGCTGCGTGCGAAGGACTCCATCATGGCCGCGCCGATTGCGTGCTGCTCGCCCTCCCCTTCGCCTGTGGCGAGGTCGCCTCGCAGGCGCTGTTCGACGATCGCCTGTTCGTCGCGGGGCAGCCGGGCGAAATGGGCAATATCGATCGCGCAATGCCGCCGTCCGAAATCGACGAGACCCGGCTGCTGCTGCTCGAGGACGGGCATTGCCTCAAGGATCATGCGCTGTCGGCGTGCGCGCGGCCGGAACTGCGCGCCGAGGCGACGATGCTTGGCACCTCGCTTCACACCATCGTGCAGATGATCGACAATGGCCTGGGGCTGACGATGCTGCCCGAGATGGCGCTCAACGCCGGCATTCTCGATCACACCAGCCTGGTCGCGCGCCCGCTCGACGCAGCCAATCCGTCGCGCAAGATCGCGCTCGTCTGGCGGCGCGGATCCCCGCGCGAAAAGGACTTCCAGCTGCTCGCCACCGCACTCGCCGAAGCCATATGACGAAACCATTTCGGCTCTGAACCGTATTTATGACACGCCGTTCATCGAGCGCGCGTCCCAATCGAGTGGAGAACCGGGATGACCTTCAAGACCAACCTCTATCTTTCGGCGATGGCCGGAGCACTGATCGTCGGCGCTGCAGCAACCGCACAGACCACCTCTGCCCCCGCAACCGCCGGCACGCAGACCGCGCCGACCGCGGGCATGCCCGCAGCCGGCCAGACCGCCCCGGCAACCGCCGCTCCCGCAGCGGGTGCCAATCCGACCGTCGGCGGCGCCGTGATGGACGCGACCAAGCCGATCACCGTCAACGCGTCGGCCGCGCCGAACCTCAGCACGCTGGTAACCGCGGTGAAGGCGGCCGGTCTCGCGACGACGCTGTCGGGCCCCGGCCCGTTTACGGTGTTCGCGCCGACCAACGACGCCTTCACGCGTCTCGCGCCCGGCACGGTCGCCACGCTGATGAAGCCTGAGAACAAGGCGACGCTCGCCAAGGTGCTGACCTATCACGTCATCCCCGGCACGCTGACGCTGGCCGATCTGCAGGCGAAGGTGACGGCCGGCGGCGGCAAGGCCTCCTTGGTCACGGTCGAAGGCGATCCGCTAATCGTCGAGACGGTCGGCAGCGCGGTGCAGCTGACCGACGTCAATGGTAACAAGAGCTATATCGAGACGGCGGACGTCAAGCAGTCGAACGGCGTCGTCCACGTCGTCAACGGCGTCGTATTGCCCAAGCTCAGCTAAAATGATGGCGCGCGGCGTCGATCCGACGATGCCGCGCGCCGCTCGCTCAATCCATATATTTCAGACCGGCGCGCAGATAATCCCAACCGGTCATCACCGTCAGAACGGCGGCGAGCCATAGCGCGACCAGGCCGACCTGCGCGACAAACGCATATTCCGGGACTGCCCCGCCAAGGATCAGCGCGCCGAGCGCGACCAGCTGGATCGTCGTCTTCCATTTCGCAAGCTTCGACACCGGCACTGAAACCTGCAGCTGGGCGAGGAATTCGCGCAGCCCCGACACGGCGATCTCGCGCAGAAGGATGATCAGCGCGGCGATTTGGTGCAGCCCCTGGATCATCGCTGGGTTCCCGTCGCGCGTGCCAACGAGCAGCAGGATGACGGCGGCCACCATGATCTTGTCGGCGATCGGATCGAGGAACACGCCGAGCTTCGACACCGTGCCCTGCGCGCGCGCGAGATAGCCGTCGAAATAATCGGTGATCGCCATCAGGCAATATAATCCGAACCCGGCGGCGTACCCATCGGCCCAGCCCGGCCACCACAGGAACCAGGCGAGCAAGGGCACCGCGACGATCCGCGACAGGGTGAGCAGGTTGGGCAAGGTCAGCACCGCCTTGCTCTACCCGTCGGATCGCCGCCTTGAAACCCCATCCGAACGCCTCAAAACCCAGAAGCAGGTTGCTGGCGCCATACCGCCTAGTCTATGGGCGGCCCTTATTCTGCCACATCGAGGCCGTGAACACACCATGCTCAACGCGCTCGGCTTGCTGAAAGAGCGCCGATTTCTGCCTTTGTTCGTCACCCAATTTCTGGGCGCGTTCAACGACAATCTCTTCAAGACCGTGATGGTACAATTCGCGATCTACAAGATTTTCGCAGACCCCAAGCTCGAACAGAATTTTACCGCGTTCGCGACCGCGATCGGGATCCTGCCCTTCTTCCTGCTTTCGGCGCTGGCCGGACAATTGGCGGACACGCACGACAAGGCCAAGATCATCCGGATCGTCAAGCTGGCGGAGATCGGCATCATGATCGTCGGCGCCGCCGGCCTGATGATTGCGTGGGGCGGCTACACCGTCCCCGGCCTGATCCTGATGCTCGCGGCGGTGCTGTTCCTCGGCGTCCATTCGGCATTCTTCGGCCCGATCAAATATGCGATTCTTCCCCAGCATCTTCACGAAGACGAAGTGCTCGGCGGCACCGGCCTGGTCGAATCGGCGACCTATATCGCAATTCTGATCGGCACCGTGCTCGGCGGCTTCATGGCGGTCCAGCATGCCGCGATCGTCGTATTGATCGTCGCCGTCATCGGCTGGGTCGTCTCGCTCCAGGTTCCGCCCGCGTTGCGTGAGGGCAAGGAACTGGTGGTCAGCTACAATCCCTTCACCTCGTCGTGGCGCCTTATCTCCGGCACGATGCACATCCGGCGGCTTTTCCTGGCGATCTGCGCGATCAGCTTCTTCTGGACGATGGGCGCGGTGCTGATCATCGTTTTCAATCCGCTCGCCAAGAACGTGCTGACCGCCGACAAGCATGTGCTGACGCTGATGATTGCCTTGTTCTCGATCGGTGTCGCGGTCGGCTCGGTCCTGATCAATGCCCTGCTCAAGGGGCATACCTCCGCGAAATACGGGCCGGCCTCAGTCCTGGCGATGGGCGCCTTCATCGTCGCTTTCTCGTTCCTGTGCCGCTCGTGGCGTGCGGCGCCTCCGGGGACGCTGTACGACGTGATGACCTTCGTCGAGACGCCGCGTGCCGCGCTCGTCATCGCCTCGTTGATCGGGATCGCGGTGACCGGCGGGATGTTCGTCGTGCCGCTCTACGCCTTCCTCACCACGACCGTGGCAAAGGACCAGACCGCGCGGACGGTGGCGGCGAACAACGTCGTCAATGCTGGCGCGATGACGCTTGGCGCGATCGGTGTCCAGGGATTGGCGATCGCCGGCGTTTCACCCGAAAACACGCTGTTGGTCGTGGCGGCGATGTGCCCGATCTCGGCCTGGTTGGCCTACAAGCTCCATCTCGCCTGCGACTAAGTCGCCCGGCAAACCTTCAGAAGATGAAGGTGTAGAAGCAGATGAAGAAGGCGGCGAAGCTCAGCGCGAACAGCCGCACGTCGCTATCATCCCGCGTCCGCGCGCGCGCGATCCGCGATTCGACAAAGGCCTGACGGAAGGGATGGCGTGCGCTGGGCGCGACGAGACTCGTATCGTGCATGACGGTAGTTAACGCGCCGTTTACGATTCCGACGCACGAATCTTATGGTTAGCACTGTCTAAATGCGGGACGCCGCGCCAGCCTAGCCTAGCGTGCCTCGTAGAGTTCGAGCGGCAGCCCGTCGGGATCGCTGAAGAAGGTAAACCGCTGATCGGTATAGGGATCGATCCGGATCGGCTCGACGGCGACACCGGCAGCCTCGAGCCGCGCGACCACCGGATCGAGATCGCCGACGCTGAACGCAAGGTGCCGCAGACCGCTCGCCTCGGGATAGGATGGCCGCGCAGCCGGCGCCGGGAACGAGAAGAGCTCGAGCTGCGCTGTACCGATCCGCAGATCGGCCTTCCACGACTGCCGCTCGGCACGATACACTTCATGGATCAGCTCTAGCCCGAGGAGTTCGACATAGAAGCGGCGCGACCGATCGTAATCGGTGCAGATCAGGGCGACGTGGTGGAGCGCATCGAGCATGCGCACGGCTCTACGCCGGGCGGTGGTGGGCGCCAAGCACGGAGCGTCGAGGCGCAGCGCGCGGACGATGATGCGCTCGACAGCACGTTCCGGCCGCTATGCTTCCCGTCGCGTCACGCCGGGAGCGCCTTGACCCGCCGCATTCCGCCGCCACCCACGTACAGGCCGTTGGGTTCGGTCGGACGGCTCACGACGGTTCCCGCCGCGATGACGCAGCCGGGCGCGATGTCGCAGCCCGGCAGGATGGTGCATCCGGCGCCGACCCACGATCCCTGACCGATAACGACCTGCAGAACAGTGTTGCGCGAATGATCCGACCGACGGTTGGGGTCGCTGCCGACGGCGTGCGTCTTGGTGATGATCGTGGCGCGAACGGCCACCCGCGCGCCTTCTTCGAGGACGAGCCACTCGCTTCCATCGACGAAGGCGTAGGCATTGAGGATCGTGCCGGGGCCCATGCGGAGCTTGCTGCCCAGATGACATCCGCGCTCGACGATGGCGGTCGGATGGATGTCCGCCCCCGCAAGGTTGAGCATCAGACGCCGCAGGCCAGGCCGGATCAACGACGTCCCTTGCAGGCGAAGCAGGAGGATGGTCAGCCCACGCCGCGCGATACTGGCCATCACCGCCGAATCCGACACGGCTCGGCGATCGTGACCGCGCACGCGCCATCGGTGAGGGCAACGCCCGGCCCCAGGCCAATGTCACAAACCCGTCGACCGTCCGCCGCCGCATCGCCGCGCGCGGTGATCGGTGACGATGAACAAGATGGGTTTGCAAACGAGATACGGTGCTGTTGGTTCGTCATATCCTCGGCGACAGACGCTATGACCGTCATACTGTTGTGGGTGTAGCCGGTGCCGAGACCTGATGGGTCGCATCGCAACGCTTGGCGTGAATGCCTCTATTGGGGATGTAGTCTAAAGTAACGAGCAACGCTGTGAACAAGCCCGCTGAATCAGCTGGCGCTCCCGTTGAGCACGCCGTCGATCGCGTTGTCAAAATGTATTTGGGGTCCCGTGCTACCTGCTCCCCGTTTTTAAGGCCGGTTATACTTAATTTTGCTATCGATACGACCTCGGTAGAGGCTTTTCGCAAACTCAGCAGACATTAACCTTCCGAGAGCGCGTTGCGGACACAGCCTGTCTCGTCATCCGACGTGCGGCTTTCGTGCAACTGGTCGCCGGAAGCGGATACGCCTCCGGCTGGCCCGCAGAGGCGCTAGTCAGCGTGACGGATTATCAGTAGGCGGCGCCTTCCATTTTAGCATGAAGGTGTCGAACCATGAACAATTCCGACCTCGTAGAGAAGATCGCCGCATCCAACGACCTGAGCAAGGCTGACGCGAAGAGCCTGGTCGATGCCGTGTTCGCGGCAATCGCGGATGCTGCCGTTGCCGGCGAGGAAATTTCGCTGAACGGCTTTGGCAAATTCAAGATCAAGGACAGCGCCGCGCGCGAGGGCCGCAATCCCTCCACGGGCGAGACGATCCAGATCGCCGCATCGAAGAAGATCGGGTTCACGCCGGCAAAAGCGCTCAAGGACCGCGTGAACGGCTGATCGCCACCCCTACGGCGACAACCACGCCCCCTTGCGACGGCCCCCCTCATCGGGTGGTGGCCGCCGCAAGGCTGGCGCGCGCGATGCCATAACGCGGTAACGCGCCTGCGGACATTATTGGGGCCCGCAACACTAAGATTCTGTGCGACCAGGTGGAGCCTTGCAGCGCGGAGGGCGATCTTCTCGCAAGGCACCTGAGCCTGAAACCCGAGCAGTCGCGCACTGCTGTAGGCCATACCCGTGGCGTCGGGCCGAGGGATCCGTTTTGGATACCACGGCCGTGTCGTGGATGGTGGGCCCGGCAGGACTTGAACCCGCAACCTAGCCGTTATGAGCGGCCAGCTCTAACCAGTTGAGCTACAGGCCCCCGCCCGCTCGTTAGCGCCCTGCCCCCGAAGCTGGCAAGCCCGCAGCGACAATCACTGCGTCGAGCGATGCGGGTTGCACGCCGCGCCGCGCCAGATCCGCGAACACCGCATCCCACCAGGCGTAGAACCGCGCGAGATCGGCGGCATCGCGGACATACGGAGTATGGCCAGTTGCCAGCGAAGGGGAATGAAAGGCGAAATTGAGCAGACGCAGCCCCTCCCCGATCGCCACCGCGATCGCCTCGAGCGCGTCCCGCAGCGGCATGTCCTCGGGCGTCAGCGCGACGCGCGACAAGAGGCCGGCGCGCGCGAACAGCGCACGCCCCTTGGGCACCGCCCCCAGCGTGCGATACAGCCGCGTTCCGCCACGGCGCAGCCAGCCGGTATGGATCGTCGTCAGCGGCAGTTCGAGCATTCCGCCGCCGGGGCCGGTGCGGAACGCGGCATTGCCGATCTCGGCGAAATCCGGACCGCTATCGCCGGTATAGGCATACCGCGACCGCATCGAACTATCGATCCGGTATCCGCGCTCGGCGAGCAGCCGCAGCGTGTTCGGCCCGATCCCGTAGCGCCCGGCGCGATACGCGATCGGCCGCGTGCCGATCCCGCGTGCGATCGCGTCGGTCAGCGCGTCGATCTTCGCTGCCTCGAGCGCTTCGGGGAGATTGCCGGCATAGCTGTTGGCCGGGTTAAGCGCTTCGTCGAACGGCGGATTGACCCACGGATGCAACTGCGTGCCGACCGCCGACACACCGTCTTCGAGCACCGCGGCCAATGTCGCGATCGCGCGCGGATCGGTCGCGATCGGATAGTCGACCATATAGGTCAACGGCACGCCGTGCTCGGCAAAGCGCCGATGCGCCGCGGGGAGCGCGGATATCGCCGATACGCCGTGCGTGTCGCGCGCGAGCGGAGCGTGCCAGTCGAATTCTTCCTCGGTATCGACAAGCACGACGAAGCGCGTGCCGAACGCGTCCGGCCACACCACCAGGTCGCGCGGCTCTGGCGCACGAGGGCGATGCGCTGTGGGTGGCGTAGGTTCAGCCACGGTCAGTTGCTGGACGCCTGCTCCATATCCGCAGGAAAGGCGACGGGCAGTCGCAAAGTCAAGCTCTGGTCACCGATCGTCAGGCTCCCGCGCAGCTCGACGGCGAGATTGCGCGCGAGGCGCAGCGCAAAACCAGTGCCGAGCAACGGCGCACCGCCGGTCTGGTCGGCGCGCTCGACTTCGGATTCGGCATCGATCGTCAGCAGCGTTTCCTCGGCATAGGCGGCGAGTGCCTGGGGCCGGTCGAATCCGATCACGACCGCGCCCTCGTCGCGCCGGGCAGCAACACCGATCCGCTCGCGCGCGCCGCCTGCGGCCACCAGCGTCGCGAGCAAGCGCGCGATCAGCCGCTCGACCGCGCGGTCGTCGCCGCGGATCGTGAGTGCGGGGTCGGCCACCGCCAGATCGAGCACAACACCGCGCAGCGCCGCGAGCGGCGCAAGATCCTCGGCAATCCTGGCGAGCAGCGGCACAAGCGGCACGTCGCCCGCGCGCAGGTCGAGCGCATGCGTCTCGATCCGCGCAGCCATGTCGATATCGTCGATCGCGGTGAGCAGGCTGCTGGTCTGGCTGCGGATCACACCTGCTTGCTCGCGATACGGCGCGGGGACCGGGCCGAGCATCTGCGACTCGATCATTTCGGCGAAGCCCGCGATCGCGTTGGTCGGCGTGCGGAGTTCGTGCGCGAGCTGGCGCAGCGCATCGGCGGCGGGACTGCGCGTTTCGCGCGCCGGTGCCGCGGTCTCGTCGGCCCGCGGACGCCGCGCGCTGCCGCGATAGCCGGTGAAGCGGCCGGTCGCGCGGTCGAACACCGGCATCCCGGTGATCCGCCACTGACCCGCCGCGTCCGACGTCCCATCGACCACCAGCCGCGCATTGATGAACTCGGCGCGACGCCGGAAAGCACCCGCGGCACCGCCATCGACCGGCGACCCGAGCGCACCATGATCGAGCGTCAGCCCGATCAGCGGCGCACGCGCGGCGCCCTCGACCCAGCGGACAACGCCGCCGGCGTCGGTTTCGAAACGGAAAGTCTCGGCGTGGCGCGGCTCGATGACGAACAGCTCGGGCTGGATGGCGGGCGGCGGCGTCGGCGCTTCGGCGCGCTGGCGCTGATAGGCGTCGATCCGCGCAACGAGCTCGGCGATCGGGAAAGTGCCCGACTGCGATTTGGCGGATGGGGGCTTGGCGGCTGCCGGTGTGGCGATCGCGCTATCCGCCGCCTGTTCGGCGCGACGCCGCGCCTCGGCGACGAGCGGCATCGACGCCGCGACCGACGCGATCGACAGGAAGGGTGAGACGGGCGCGATCGTCTCGGGAATGACGAACGGCTCGGGCTCGGCGAGCGGGACAGCGTGCGCTTCTGCAACACCCGCGATCTCGGGCACCGTGACCTCGTCCACGAAGGGCTCGGGCACGGAGAGTTCGGGTGCGACGGGCTCTGGCGCGCCCAGCACGAAATCGACGCTGCCAAAGCTCTCGAGCGCGCGCTTCACCCCGTCCGCCAGATCACGCCGGTGGCGCAACACCGAACGCGCCGCGGGAGACAGCGCGGGCAGGATCGCAACCCACTCGTCGATCGACAGCTGCGCGCTGCGCAACACCGGCGCGGCGATGGCAAGTTCGTCCTGGGCGAAGAACGCGACGAGCGCGGCTGGCGGCGTCGCAAAGGCGAGCGCACGGGCGCTCGCGGCGCGGATCGGCGGCGGAACGTCGCGGCGGATCTGCGCAAGCCGCGCGATCGCCGGTGCGTTCGCCGCAGCCCGTCCGCGCCCGATCAGATCGACCAACTGCCGCCACGCCGACTGCGCGCCGAACGCGGTCGACATGTCTGCCGAAAGCACCGTGTCCAGGCTATCGTCGAAGCGCACGTCGCGTCGTCCCCTTGGTCGCCCATCGCGCCGTAAGATTTTCTTAACTGGGCACGCGACTCGGTGGAAGCCCAAGATTTCGAGACGTCGCATTGTGGGACAATTGCGTTCGCCGGCAATTATCTTATGCTGGGGACAGAGCATGCGACGCGAAAGACGCGTCGTAGGGGAGCCGCACGTAATGAGCTTTGATTCGATCGACCGGCGGATTCTGGAGCTGCTCCAGGACGACGGACGGATGACCAACGTCGAGCTGGCCGAACGCGTCGGGCTGACCGCCCCGCCCTGCCTGCGGCGGGTCCGCGCGCTCGAGGAAGCCGGCGCGATCCGGGGCTATCACGCCGAAATCGACGCGGCAACGCTCGGCTTTCCGATCACCGTGTTCGCGATGGTGTCGTTGCGCAGCCAGGCCGAGCATGACCTCGCCGCATTCGAGGACCATGTCGCGACGATCCCCGAAGTGCGCGAATGCCATATGCTCAATGGCGAGATCGACTTCATCCTCAAGATCGTCGCGAGCGACCTCAAAAGCTTTCAGGAAATCCTGATGACGCATCTGACGCCCGCGCCCAATGTCGCGAGCGTCAAGACATCGCTGACGATCCGTACCGCCAAGGCGCTGCCGGGGATCCCGATCCGCGCGGCGTAAGCACGGGGGTGCCGCACCTGCCGGCGGTAAATCAACGGATGGCCTTGCGGGCCGGTTCGGCCTAGGCGGCAGCGATGCTTGATACATCGACCGCCCGGACCATGTCGCAACGCGAATTCGTCGCCTTCGTCGCGGCGCTGATGGCGGTCAACGCGCTGGGTGTCGATCTGATGCTGCCCGCGCTCGCCGACATCGGCCACCGTCTGGCGATCTCCACCGCGAACCAGCGGCAGTGGATCATCACGATCTACATGCTCGGCTTTGGTTCGGGACAGCTCGTGTACGGCCCGCTCGCCGATCGCTACGGACGGCGGCCGATCCTGCTGATCTCGCTCGTCGGGTTCGTTGCAGCGAGCATCTTCGCGGGCGGATCGCAGACCTTCACCGCGCTGCTCGGCGCGCGCTTCCTGCAGGGACTGATGTCGGCGTCGACGCGCGTGCTCGCGGTGGCGATCGTGCGCGATCGCTTTTCGGGACGGCAGATGGCACGGACCCTCTCGGTCGCGCAGATGATCTTTTTCCTCGTGCCCATCCTCGCGCCAAGTCTCGGACAGGTATTGCTCGCCTTCGGGCCATGGCGTTTCATCTTCTATGCGCTCGCCGCCTTCGCCGCGTTCGTGCTGAGCTGGACCTTCTTCCGGCTCGGAGAATCGCTGTCGGTTTCACGGCGGTCGCCGCTGTCGCTGGCGGCGCTCGGCCAGGCCTATCGGCTGACGCTGACCAACCGCTATTCGGCGGGGTACGCCGTCGCCGCGTCGATGACGTTCGGCGCGATCATCGCGTTCGTCTCCTCGTCGCAGCAGATCTTCGTCGAGGAATTCCACGCCGGCGAGCGCTTCACGATCCTGTTTGCCATCTGCGCGTTCTCGATGGGCTGCGCGGCCTTCGCCAACAGCCGGCTGGTCGAGCGGCTCGGCACGCGGCTTATCTCGCAGACCGCGTTGCTGGTGCTCATCGCGCTTTCGGTGCTGCACATCGCGGTAATCGCCGCGGGGGCCGAGTCGCTCGCGACCTATATGGTTTTCCAGGCGCTGAGCATGACCTGCATTGGCCTGTGCGGATCCAATTTTGGCGCGATGGCGATGGAGCCGGTCGGGCATATCGCCGGGACGGCGTCGTCCATCCAGGGGTTCATCACCAGCGTCGGCGCGGTCGTGGTCGGGTCGCTGATCGGACAATCGTATAACGGCACGACCTATCCGCTTGCGATCGGGTATCTCGCGATCGGGCTGGTCGTGCTGGCGATCGTCTATTGGGTCGAGGGCGGCCGGCTGTTCCACGCACACCACGCGCGCTGAGACCGGCGGCAGGGATCGGTTGGCGCAACGATGCGTCGGGCCGAGCCGGTTGCGCTTGCGGTCGCCCGAAAAGAGCAGAGGATGGCCCTGCAAACGGGCGGCCGCTCAGGCACGACCCCACCATAGGAGCAGCACGATGGACTCGAGAGCCGGCAAGGAAGTCCATGACCTTATCAGTTTTGTCGGACTGCGCGCGCATGCCACCGCGGTCGGCCTGCTCCAGCTCTCGGCCGAGCTGGTCAAGGCGGGCGTGCTGCAAGAGGATGCGGTGACGCGGATCAAGGCCGCGATCGCCGACGAGCTCGAGCTTTCGCGCCCCTCCACCGTGTCGAAGGCGGAATTCGATCGCACGACGCGCCGGCGGCTCGACCGGCTTTTCGCCGGCGAGGAAAAGCTCGCGCCCGGGCCTGATCAGGACGAGGCGACCGACACTGGCGCCCACGCGGCCGAACGTTCGTCCTGATCGAAGTTAGTTACCGAAAAAAGCCGTGCTTTTCGCGGGACCAAAATCGCGTTTCCGCCCGTTAGGACGCACCTGACGCCGGGAGAGACTGCTGCGATGACGTGCCGATCATGAGCGAAGACGAGCGAGCGGTCTGCACCAAGACATCCGGACCGGGACACCGCCGTGCTGCTCGCTGACGCAGCACCGCCCGCCGGCAGCCGCACGACGCCGCGCGACGCGACGATCGGGGTTGTCGCGACCAAGCTCGCCGAAGCCGCCGCCACGCACGATATCCTCTACATCGCCACCGATGAACAGCGTGCCGAAGCCGTCGCCACGGCGCTCGCCTGTGCCGCGCCCGACAAGCTGGTGGTGCACAGCCCGTCGAGCGACGCCCTGCCGGGCGACACCGCACCCGCCTCGCCGACCAATGTCGGGCGCCGCATCGCCGCGCTCCGACGGCTGCGCGTCGCGCTGACCGAGCACCAGCGAGTCGCCTTCATCACCACCGCCGAGGCTGCCGCGGCCGCCTACCCGCGGCCCATCGCCTTCGACGACGCGCCGCCGACGCTCGCCGTCGGCGACCCGGTCGACATGGCGGTGCTCGCCGAAATGCTTGGCGAAATTGGCTATACCGCCGATGACCGGGTCGACGAACCCGGCGAGATGGCGCTGCGCGGGCAGGTCGTCGACCTGTTCCCGGCCGACGCGGTGGCGCCGGTGCGGATCGAGATCGTCGATGCGGCGATCGCCGCGATCCGGCTTTACGATCCGATCTCGCAGCTCGGCACCGAAGCGATCGACACGATCCAGATCGGCCGCGTATCCGAGCCGCCGCTCCGCGCCGACTGGGTATCGGTGTTCGACCATGCGCCCGACGCGGTCATCGCGGTCGATCCCGAAGGCGATACGCGCCGCGACCGCTATGTCGGTCTGGCCGTTGCTGCGGCCAAAGCGCGCGGGATCGAGACGCTGCCGATCGTCGATCGCAAGCGCCAGAGCAAAGCGCTGAAGAACCGTACGACGATCGACGTCGCGAGCGCCGACGAACAGCCCGTCCCGCGGTTCGTCGAGCGCAAGGCGCCTGGGCGGGCGTTCGCGCGCTTCGCCAAGGCCGCGCTCGCGCAGGGCGATCGGCTCGTGCTGGTCGGTGCGGCGCGCGACGTCCGCTTCCTCGCGCCCCGCCTCGCCAAGGCACAGGGGATCGCCTTTACCAGGGTCAGCCACTGGGCCGAGGTCGCGGCGCTCGATCCGGGCAGTGCGGTGATGCTCGACATGCCGATCGAACACGGCTGGCAGGCGCCGGGGCTGACCGTGATCGCCGCCGCGGATTTGCTCGGCAGCCGTGTCCAGGCGACGCACGCCACCAGCGATGCCGCGGCGACCCTGCTCGGCGACATGGGCGACATCCGCATCGGCGATGTCGTCGTCCATGAGGATTTCGGGATCGGCCTCGTCGCCGGGGTCGAACCGTTGGGTGTCGATGCCGATGGCGGCGACGCGATCGTGCTTGAATATGCCAATGCCGGCCGGCGGCTGGTGCCGGTCGAGGATGCCGATCGCATCTGGCGCTACGGCGCCGATCAGGACGCGGTCGCGCTCGACAAACTCGACGGGTCGAGTTGGCAGAAGCGCCGCGGTGCGATCGACGCCGCGGTCGCCGAGAGCGCCCGCGGGCTCACCGCGCTCGCCGCCGAACGCGACCGCAGGACCGCGGTCGTGCTCGAGCCCGAAGTCGACGCGTATGAACGCTTCGCCGCCGAATTCGCCTTTACCGAAACCCCCGATCAGGCGCGCGCGATCGCTGCGACGCGCGGCGATCTGGCGGCGGGTAAGCCGATGGATCGGCTCGTCGTCGGCGATGTCGGCTATGGCAAGACCGAGGTTGCCCTCCGCGCCGCCGCGCTCGCCGCGCTTTCGGGCAAGCAGGTCGTGATCGCCGCACCGACGACGGTGCTGGTGCGCCAACATATCGAGCTGTTCGCCAAGCGCTTTGCGGCGACCGGCCTCGCGGTGGCCGGGCTGTCGCGGCTGTCGAGCCCGGCCGAAAAGAAGGCGGTCAAGGCCGGCCTCGCCGACGGATCAATCGCGATCGTGATCGGCACCGGCGCGGTGGCGGCGAAGGGCGTCGCCTATCGCGATCTCGCGCTCGTCGTGATCGACGAAGAGCAGCGCTTCGGCGCCGCGGACAAGGTGAAATTGCGCGGGCTCAACCCCGACGGTCATGTCCTGACGCTCACCGCGACCCCGATCCCGCGAACCTTGCAGGGCGCGTTGGTGGGGTTGCAGCAGGTCTCGGTGATCGCCACCCCACCCGCGCGGCGCCAGCCGATCCGCACCAGCGTCGGCAGCTTCGATCCGGTGACGGTCCGCACCGCGCTGCTGCGCGAGCGCGAGCGTGGCGGGCAAAGCTTCGTCGTCGTCTCGCGGATCGAGGACATCGCGCCGATGGCGGCGCGGCTGGCCACACTCGTCCCCGACCTCACGATTCGCCAGGCGCACGGCAAGATGCCCGCCGCCGAGATCGACACCGCGATGGTCAGCTTCGCCAATGGCGATGGCGACGTTCTGCTCGCGACCAACATCGTCGAGGCGGGGCTCGACGTGCCGCGCGCCAATACGATGATCGTGTGGCGCGCCGATCGCTTCGGCCTGTCGCAGCTCCACCAGCTGCGTGGTCGCGTCGGACGTGGCGGGCGGCGGGGGCAGATCCTGCTGCTCACCGATCCCGACACCAAGGTCGCCGAGGCGACGCTCAAGCGACTGCGCACGCTCGAAGCGCTCGATACGCTCGGCGCGGGCTTTGCCATCAGCGCGCGTGATCTCGACATGCGTGGCGCGGGCGACCTGCTCGGCGATGCACAAGCCGGGCACATGAAGCTCATCGGCGTTGACCTGTACCAGTATCTGCTCGAATCCGCGTTGCGCACCGCGCGCGGCGAGCGTGTCGAACGCTGGACGCCCGAGCTGCATCTCGGGATCGCCGGCAATCTCCCGGCCGACTGGATCCCCGAGGACGATGTCCGCGTCGCGCTCTACGGTAGATTGTCGCGGCTGAATGACAGGTCCGCGCTCGACGCGTTCGAGGCCGAGCTCGAGGATCGTTTCGGCAGCCTGCCGCCACAGGCGCACGCGCTGGTCGCGGTCGCGCGGCTGCGGGTACTCGCGCTCGGCGCGCGGATCGCGCGGATCGACGCCGGACCAGCGGCGATCGCGCTGACCCCCCGCCCCGATTTTGCGGGCGATACGGCAGGGCTCGAGGCGAAGGGCGATCGGCTGTTGCTACGGGCCGCACATGACGACGCGGTCGAACGGCTGAGCGTCATCGAAACGCTGCTCGAAGGGTTGGCCACCGACGTCTGACGCCGCACTTGCCCCACCCTTCAGCGGCCTCGCTGCCAATTCCTTCAGACGGCATGAACCAAAGCGCGCGGTTGAGCGTTCGGTTGCGACGGATTATAGGTTGGCGCGTCAATTCGGCGCCGGCGGGGCAATGGCCGGAGGGCCATTTCAAACAGAGGACGTTCGGTGGATATCAAGAGCGAGACAGCGGTGTCGCGACGCGGCGTTCTGGTGGGCGGGGCGATGACGGCAGGGCTTGCAGCGATCCCGGCAGCGGCGGCTCCAGCGCCGGCACAACAGGAGCGGCCCATGACGATGCCCGTGACCCTCACCGTCAACGGCAAGAAGCAGACGCTAGAGGTTGATACGCGGACGACGCTGCTCGACACGCTGCGCGAGCATCTCCATCTGACCGGCACAAAAAAGGGCTGCGACCACGGCCAATGCGGGGCCTGCACCGTCATCGTCGACGGAAAGCGTATCAATTCCTGCCTCAGCCTTGCGGTGATGCACCAAGGCGACAAGATCACGACGATCGAAGGCCTTGGCACCCCCGAGCATCTGCATCCGATGCAGGCCGCATTCGTCAAGCATGACGGCTATCAGTGCGGTTATTGCACGCCAGGGCAGATCTGCTCGGCGGTCGCGGTGCTCGCCGAGATCAAGGCCGGCATGCCGAGCCATGTCACCGCCAGCCTCACCGACGCGCCACGCGCCACCAATGCCGAGATGCGCGAGCGGATGAGCGGCAATATCTGCCGCTGCGGCGCCTATTCGAACATTCTCGACGCGATGACCGAAGTTGCGGAGACCAACGCATGAAGCCGTTCAGTTATGCGCGCGCGACCTCGCCCGCCGAGGCGGCCGCCGCGGTCGCACGCACACCGAACGCCAAGTTCATCGCGGGCGGCACCAATTTGCTCGACCTGATGAAGCTGCAGATCGAAACCCCGGCGCATCTGATCGACGTGCAGGACCTCAAGCTCGATCGGATCGAGGAGACCAAGGACGGCGGACTGCGGGTCGGCGCGTTCGTCAGCAATTCGGATCTTGCGTCGGATGCGCGCGTACGGCGCGATTACGGCGTGCTCAGCCGCGCGATCGTCGCAGGCGCGAGCGGCCAGTTGCGCAACAAAGCGACCACCGCGGGCAATCTGCTCCAGCGCACGCGCTGCCCGTATTTCTATGACACCAACCAGGCGTGCAACAAGCGCAAGCCCGGCTCTGGCTGCGCCGCGATCGGCGGGTTCAGCCGCCAGCTCGGCATCATCGGCACGAGCGACGCGTGCATCGCGACCTATCCCGGCGACATGGCGGTCGCGATGCGGTTGCTCGATGCGAGCGTAGAGACGGTCCGCCCTGACGGCGTGGCCCGCGCGATCCCGATCGCCGATTTTTACAAGCTGCCCGGCAGCACGCCGCATATCGAGACGGCGCTGGTACCCGGCGAGCTGATCACCGCGGTCACGCTGCCCAAGCCGATCGGCGGGACGCACATCTATCACAAGGTGCGCGACCGCGCGTCCTACACGTTCGCGCTCGTCTCGGTCGCCGCGATCGTCCAGCGCGACGGCTCGGGCCGCGTCGCGGTCGGCGGGATCGCGCCCAAGCCGTGGCGCGTCGAGGCGGCCGAAGCGGCGCTGCCGCAAGGCGCC
Organism: Sphingomonas sp. UYP23; assembly: GCF_054059235.1. Lineage (NCBI taxonomy): Bacteria > Pseudomonadati > Pseudomonadota > Alphaproteobacteria > Sphingomonadales > Sphingomonadaceae > Sphingomonas > Sphingomonas sp. UYP23. The sequence goes on along the minus strand of NZ_JBSSBX010000001.1, from coordinate 3,569,860 downwards.
GCGGCGGTTACGCCCAAGCTGCTCGCCGGCGCCAAGCCGACGCACGACAATGCCTTCAAGGTCACGCTGGTCGAGCGCACGCTCGCCGCGGCCCTGATCGAAGCGAAGGGCTGAACGCCATGAAGTTTGATACACCCGCCGGCCAGAACCCGATCGATCAGCTCAAGCATGTCGGCAAGCCGGTCGATCGCATCGACGGCAAGTACAAGACCACCGGCACCGCGCCCTACGCCTATGAGCGCCACGATGTCGTTGCCAATCCGGCGTACGGCTATGTCGTCGGCGCGGCGGTCGCCAAGGGGCGGATCAGCCGGATCGACATGGCGGCCGCCAAGGCCGCACCCGGTGTGCTGACGATCGTTACTGCCGAAAGCGCAGGGCCGCTTGGCAAGGGCAATTTCAACACCGCCAAGCTGCTCGGCGGGCCCGAGATCGACCATTACCACCAGGCGGTCGCGCTCGTCGTCGCCGAGACGTTCGAGCAGGCCCGCGCCGCAGCGGCACTGATCGTGATCGACTATGCGCGCACCGCCGGCCGGTTCGATCTCGCGAAGGAACTGAGAGGCGCGCCGCTCCACAGCGAAAAGGGCAAGCCGCCCGTCACCAAGATCGGCGATTTCGACGCGGCATTCGGCACTGCGCTGGTCAAGCTCGACGCGACCTATACCACCCCCGATCACAGCCATGCGATGATGGAGCCGCACGCCACCACCGCGCAGTGGGATGGCGACAAGGTCACGCTGTACACCTCGAACCAGATGATCGCGTGGAGCAAAGGCGACGTCGCCAAGACGCTTGGCATTCCCAAGGACAATGTCCGGCTGGTCTCGCCCTATGTCGGCGGTGGTTTCGGCGGCAAGCTATTCATCCGTGCCGACGTGATCCTGGCGGCGCTCGGCGCGAAGGCCGCGGGCCGTCCCGTCAAGGTCACGCTGACGCGTCCGATGATGTTCAACAATACGACGCACCGCCCCGCAACGATCCAGCGGATCCGCATCGGCGCGGGCCGCGACGGCAAGATCACCGCAATCGCGCACGAGAGCGGCTCGGGCGATCTGCCCGGCGGTGGTCCCGAAACAGCGGTCAGCCAGACGCGCTTGCTGTATGCCGGCGCCAATCGCCTGACCTCGATGCGGCTCGCGGTGCTCGATCTGCCCGAGGGCAATGCGATGCGCGCGCCGGGCGAAGCGCCCGGGCTGATGGCGCTCGAAATCGCGATGGACGAAATGGCCGAGAAGCTCGGCATGGATCCGGTTGCCTTCCGCGTCGCCAACGACACGCAGGTCGATCCCGAAAAGCCCGCGCGGCGCTTTTCGCAGCGCCAGCTCGTCCAGTGCCTCGAACAGGGCGCCGAGCGCTTCGGCTGGAAGCAGCGCAGCGCCAAGCCCGGACAGCGCCGGGATGGCCAATGGCTGGTCGGGATGGGCGTCGCCGCTGGCTTCCGCAACAGCATGGCGATGAAGTCGGCCGCACGGGTCGCGCTCGACAAGAAGGGGATCGTCACCGTCTCGACCGACATGACCGATATCGGCACCGGAACCTATACGATCATCGCGCAGACCGCGGCAGAGATGATGGGGGTCGATATGGACAAGGTCGTCGTCCAGCTCGGCGATTCCGATCACCCGGTCTCTGCCGGATCGGGCGGGCAATGGGGCGCCAACAACTCGACCGCAGGCGTCTATGCCGCGTGCGTCAAACTGCGCGAGGCGATCGCGCAGAAACTGGGCTTCAACTCGGCCGATGTGACCTTCGCGGGAGGCAAGGTGCGCTCGGGCAACCGCAGCGTCGCGCTGACCGAAGCGGCGGGCGATGCCGGGCTCGTTGCCGAGGACGCCATCGAATATGGCAACCTGGGGAAGACGTATCAGCAATCGACCTTCGCCGGCCATTTCGTCGAGGCAGCGGTGCACAGCCTGACCGGCGAGGTGCGTATCCGCCGAATGCTCGCGGTGTGTGCGGCCGGTCGCATCCTCAACCCGAAATCGGCACGCAGCCAGGTGATCGGCGCGATGACGATGGGCGCCGGTGCGGCACTGATGGAGGATCTCGCGGTCGACACGCGCTTCGGCTTCTTCGTCAATCACGATCTCGCGGGCTACGAAGTGCCGGTTCATGCCGACATCCCGCACCAGGAGGTGATCTTCCTCGACGAGGTCGATCCGACGTCGTCGCCGATGAAGGCCAAGGGGGTCGGGGAACTCGGCCTGTGCGGCGTCGGCGCGGCGATCGCCAATGCGATCTACAACGCGTCGGGCGTCCGGGTGCGCGAATACCCTGTCACGCTCGACAAGCACCTCGCCCACCTGCCCCCGGTGGCGTGAGACACGGGGCCGCCGGCGGCATGGCATTCGTGCCGCCGGCATCCTAAATGGTGTAGTCCGCCGTCGTTCGTTTCCGTTCGCCGTCTTTCATGAGTTGCCGTTTCCCGATGTCGAACCTTCGTCCCGACACTGCCCCGCCCCGCCCGCTGACCGACAGTTTCGGCCGCCGGATCACCTATCTGCGTCTGTCGGTGACGGATCGCTGCGATCTGCGCTGCCGCTATTGCATGAGCGAGGCGATGACCTTCCTGCCGCGCAAGGAGGTCCTCACGATCGAGGAGATGGGCGCGGTCGCCGATGCCTTCATCGCGCGCGGCGTGCGCAAGATCCGCCTCACCGGCGGCGAGCCGCTCGTGCGGCGCGGTGTCGACGATCTGGCGCGGTACATCGGCCGGCATATCGAAACCGGCGCGCTCGACGAGCTGACGCTCACCACCAACGCGACGCGGCTTTCACAGCATGCCGAGGCATTGTTCGCGGCGGGCGTGCGGCGCGTCAATGTCAGTCTCGACAGCCTCGATCCCGACAATTTCCGCCACATCACGCGGACGGGCAATCTCGCCGAAGTGCTCGACGGTATCGTCGCGGGCAAGGCGGCCGGGCTTTCGATCAAGATCAACATGGTCGCGCTGAAGGGTGCGAACGAGGATGAGATCGAACCGATGATCCGCTGGTGCGGGACGCATGGCTTCGACCTCACGCTGATCGAGACGATGCCGCTCGGCGTGGTCGATGAGGACCGCACCGACCGTTATCTCCCACTCGACGTCGTCCGCCAGCGGCTCGAGGAGCGTTTCACGCTCGACCGCGACGATCACCGCACCGGCGGGCCGGCACGCTATGTCCGTGTTCGCGAGACGGGGACGCGGCTGGGGCTGATCACCCCGCTCACCAACAATTTCTGCGAAGGCTGCAACCGCGTGCGGCTGACCGCGTCGGGCCGGCTCTATATGTGCCTCGGCCATGACGACAAGATGGACCTGAAGCAGGTGCTGCGCGAGGGCGGCCCGGGGGCGCTCGACGCCGCGATCGACACCGCCTTGCTCACCAAGCCGCTGCGCCACGCCTTCGAGATCGTCGACCGCAACGCCGCGCCCGCGGTCGGGCGGCATATGAGCGTCACCGGGGGCTGAAACGCGATGGCTGACAACGAAACCGCGCTCGCTGCTTTCCGGACCTGGCAAGGCGCGCCGCTGGCGCTGGCTACCGTGATTTCGACCTGGGGATCGGCGCCGCGCCCGCGCGGCAGCCACATGCTCGTCCATGCCGATGGCCGGCTCGAAGGCTCGGTGTCGGGCGGATGCGTCGAGGGCGATGTGCTCGCACTCGCGGCCGAAGTGCTCGCGAGCGGCAAGCCCGAGCGCCGCCAGTATGGCGTTGCCGACGGCTCGGCCTGGGAGGTCGGTCTGCCGTGCGGCGGCACGATCGAGGTGCTCGTCCAGCCGGTCTCCGACGCCGGCTTCCCGCCCGCTCTGTTCGACGCGATCGAGCATGCCCAAGGGTGCGGGCGCGGCGTGACGGTCTACACCGACCTGGCGACCGGGCGCAGCAGCCTCGCCCCGGTCGCGGGCGACAGCGTCTTCGCCAACACCTACGCCGCGCCGCGTCAGGTGCTGATCATCGGCGCGGTGCAGATCGCGCAGGCGCTGGCGCAGATCGCCGAGACGCTCGGCGTGAACGCAACGGTGATCGACCCGCGGACGCGCTTCCTGACCGAGGAGCGCTTCCCCGGCGTGACGCTGGACGATCGCTGGCCCGACGAAGCGGTGGCGGCGTACAATCCGGGCCCGTCGACGGCGGTGATCACGCTCAGCCACGATCCCAAGATCGACGATCCCGCCCTGATCGCGGCGCTCTCGTCCGAGACGGGCTACATCGCCGCGCTCGGCTCGCGCCGCAGCCATGCTGCGCGGCTCGAGCGGCTGGCCGCGGCGGGCTTCGGGCAGGACGATCTGGCGCGGATCGACGGACCGGCCGGGATCGACATCAACGCGATCGGTGCGAGCGAAATCGCGCTGTCGGTCGCCGCTGGCATGGTCAAGGCGCTGCACGACCGCGGCTGAGGCCGATGCTGTCCCCGGCCCGCGCCGGGACAGCAGTCGGATCCGCCTTACAGCAGCTTGTCGAGCGTGATCGGCAGATCGCGCACGCGCTTGCCGGTCGCGTTGAACACCGCGTTCGCCACTGCCGCGGCGACGCCGGTGATGCCGATCTCGCCGATACCGTGCGCGCCCATCGGAGCGTGCGGATCGGGGATATCGGTCCAGATCACGTCGATCTCGGGCACATCCATATGGACCGGCACGTGATATTCGGCGAGGCTCGGGTTCATCACGCGCCCGGTCCGCTCGTCGAACTGCGTCTCCTCCATCAGCGCCATGCCGAGCCCCATGATGATGCCGCCGCGGAACTGGCTCGTCGCCGTCTTGGCATTCAGGATCTTGCCGCAATCGAACGAGCCGAGGAAGCGGCTGACGCGCACTTCGCCGGTCACCGCATTGACGCGCACCTCGGCGAACATCGCGCCGTACGAATGCATCGACCAATGCTGCGTCTCGAGCGGCGCCGAACCTGCGGCCTCGACGCTGATCGCGTCGCGCTGCGCGCGCGACAGGATCGAGACATAGCTTTCGCAGGCGCTGGGATCGTCGAGCTTGCACAACCCGCCCTCGTAACCGCCGACCTCACTCGGCTTGAGCCCGGCGAGCGGCGAATCGTTGCCCGCCAGCTTGAGCAATTCGGTAAACAGCGCGTTCTGCGCCGCAATCACCGCCGCGCCGATCGACGCGGTTTGCTGCGATCCGCCGGCCATCACCGTTCCCGGCATCTTCGAATCGCCGTAGAGGAAGCTGACCTTGTCCATCGGCAGCCCGAGCCGCTCGGCCAGCACCATGGTGTGCGTCGTCGCGGTGCCCATGCCCATCTCGTGCGCGGCGATCTCGATCGTCGCGCTGCCGTCCCGGGTCAGCGTCAGGCGCGCGGCGCCGCCGGGCATGCGATAATAGGGATAGGTTGCCGTCGCGCAGCCCATGCCGACCAGCCATTCGCCCTCGCGGCGGCTGCCCGGCGTCGCGTTGCGCTTGTCCCAGCCGAAGCGCTCGGCGCCGCTGCGATACGCCTCCACGATGTTGCGCGACGAGAAAGGCATGCCCGACGTCGGGTCCTTCTCGGGCTCGTTGGTCTTACGCAGCGCGATCGGATCCATGCCCAGCGCGATCGCCAGCTCGTCGACCGCGCTCTCGAGCGCGAACGTGCCGACCGATTCACCCGGCGCGCGCATGAAGGTGTTGGAGAGCATGTCGAGCTCGACCGCCTCGACGCTGAGCCGGATGCTGCCCGCGGCATAGGCCGAGCGCGATGGCAGGATGAACGGCTCGGGCATGTTGTTGTGCGGCGTCATCGCCACGACGCCGGTGTGCAGCAGCGCATCGAACCGCCCGTCGGCCTGCGCGCCGAGTGCGACGCGCTGCTCGGTCAGCGTGCGCCCGCCGACCATGCGGTACACGCCCTCGCGCGACAGCATGAGACGTACCGGACGCCCGGCGAGCTTCGCCGCCGCGGCGCCGAGAATATGGTGCCGCCACAGCGTCTTGCTGCCGAAACCGCCACCGACATAGGGCGAGGTGACGTGGACCTGCGCCTCGTCGATCCCGAAGATCTGCGCGAGCGTCCAGGCGACGTGCGCGACGCATTGCGACGCGTCGTGGACGATGAGCTCTTCGCCCTGCCAGAACAGGGTCAGCGCGTGGAGCTCGATCGGATTGTGGTTGTGCCGCGGGGTGCGATAGGTCTGGTCGACGCTGTGCGGCGCGGCGGCGAGCGCGGCCTCGGCATCGCCGATCTCGACCAGCATCGGCGCGCCCATGAACGTCGCGGGCTTGCGATCGGGCTTGGCTTCCTCGAACGCGGTCAGGGCGACTTCGGCCTCATAGGTCACCGCGATCAGCGACGCGGCATGATCCGCGTGCTCCTGCGTTTCGGCAAGCACGACGGCGATCGGCTCGCCGTTCCAGGTGATGCGATCGTCCTGCATCACCGGCAGGTCGTCGCCGCCGACGGCCTTCGGTGCTGTCATGAAGGCGGGCGTCGTCTTCAGCCGTGGCGCATTCTTGTGCGTCATCACGAGGACCACGCCCGGCGCCGCCTCGGCCGCGGCGACATCGAGCGTGGCGATCCGGCCCTTGGCGATCGTGCTGTAGATCAGCGCGGCATAGACCATGTTCTCGAGTGGGAATTCGGCGGCGAAGCGGGCCGCGCCCTTGACCTTCAACGCTCCGTCGAGCCGCGAAACCTGTGTGCCGACGAGGCCATGCTTGTGCTGGATCAGCGGATCGGGAACGCCGCCGGGGATCCAGCTGTCGGGGGCGAGCTCGACCGCCTTTTTCATCACGGCCTGCATCGCGCCCTGCGCGAGCTGTTTGGCGTTTTCGACGATGCTCATGCCTGGTCTCCGCTCAGTTCGGCGAGGGTCGCGACGATCGCGCGCTTGGCCAGTTCGATCTTGAAGCCGTTGTCGCGCAAGGCCGCGGCGTCGGCCAGTTCCAGTTCGGCCGCGGCGCGGACGTTCGCTTCGGTCGGTGCCTGACCGCGCAACGCGGCTTCGGCCTTGAACGCGCGCCATGGCTTGTGCGCGACGCCGCCGAGCGCGATGCGGACATCCTTGATCGCGCCGTTTTCGAGTTCGATCGCCGCAGCGACCGAGATCAGCGCAAAGGCGTAGCTCGCGCGGTCGCGGACCTTGCGGTAGGTCGAGTGTGCCGCAAATGGGAGGGCGGGCAGCGCGACCGACACGATCAGCTCACCCGGCTGGAGTTCGGTATCGCGCTCGGGCGTGCCGCCCGGCAAGCGATGCAGATCGACCAGCGCGATCGTCCGTTCGCCATCCGGCCCGGCCACTAGCACCTGCGCATCGAGCGCGGCGAGCGCAACGCACATGTCGGAGGGATGCGTCGCGACACACGACGGCGACGCACCCAGGATCGCATGGATGCGGTTGAACCCGTCGATCGCGTCGCAGCCGGCGCCGGGCACGCGCTTGTTGCAGCGCGCGGCATCGTCATAGAAATAGCCGCAGCGCGTCCGCTGGAGCACATTGCCGCCGACGGTCGCGACGTTGCGGATCTGCGCGCTCGCCCCTGCCAGGATCGCGCGCGACAGCATCGGATAGTGCGCGCGGATCGTGCGGTCGGCCGCGAGCGCGGTGTTGGTCACCCCCGCCCCGATCACCACGCCGCCGTTGGCATCGACGTTGATCTCGCGCGACAGGCCGGTCACGTCGACCAGCGCCGCAGGACGCTCGATCGTCTCGCGCATCAGATCGACCAGGTTGGTCCCACCGCCGAGATATTTGGTGTCTGGCGTAGCGCCCGCGAGCGCGACCGCGCCGGGCACGTCCTCGGCACGGGCATAGCTGAACGGAGTCATGCCACTTCCTCCTGCCGCGTCGGCGCGGATGCGTAGGTCTCCGCAATCGCCGCGACGATGCCGTTATACGCGCCGCAGCGGCAGAGATTGCCGCTCATCCGCTCGCGCAGTTCGTCATGGTCGAGCGTGATGCGCTCGGCCGTCAGATCGCCCGTGACATGGCTCGGAATGCCGCGCGCGATCTCGTCGGCCATCGCCACCGCCGAGCAGAGCTGGCCCGGCGTGCAATAGCCGCACTGGAACCCATCGTGCTCGATGAACGCGCGCTGCAGCGGATGCAGCCCCTCGGCATCGCTCAGCCCCTCAACCGTGGTGATCGAGCGGCCCTGATATTGCACCGCGAGCGCCAGGCAGGAATTGATCCGCTCGCCGTCGACGATCACGGTGCAGGCGCCGCATGCCCCTTGGTTGCAGCCCTTCTTGCTGCCCATCAGGCCAAGACTTTCGCGGAGGAGATCGAGCAGGGATGTCCGGAGGTCGACATCGACCTCGACAGGCCGGTCGTTGATCGTGAATTGCATGCAGCACCTCGCCTCTTGATCCGGACCGCGGTCGTTCCGTCTGGATCCCGCCGCGACGTAACGCATCGCGGCGAGTCCTCTTCATCGCAGCTTTACGGCAGAAGCGCCCTGTCCGTCACGCGATCTTGCGCATCGCGCGACAGATCCGGGCTTATTTCGGGTCGCGTGCTGCCCAGGCGGCAGCGGCCGCATCGTCGGCGGCGCGTGGCTCGACCCAATGCGCCGCACCATCGCCGTGCCATTCCTTTTTCCAGAATGGCGCGGCGGTTTTCGCCCAGTCGATCAGGAAGGCGCACGCCTCCATCGCTGCGCCGCGGTGCCGCGATGCGGTGCCGACCAGCACGATCCGCGCGCCGACCGGCAGCCGCCCGTACCGATGGATCATCGTAACGCCGAGCAGCGGCCAGCGTTCGGTCGCGGTCTGCGCAATCGCGCGCAGCGCCTGCTCGGCCATCGCGGGATAGGTTTCGAGTTCAAGCGCGACGGTGTCGCTCGCATCGGCACGGACGATGCCAGTGAAACTCGCCACCGCGCCGCCGCCAAGCGACTCGAGCCGGTCGAGTTCGGTCGCAGGGACGAAATCCGCCTGCTGGACGCCGATCAGGATGCTCATCCGCCCGTCACCGGCGGAAAGATCGCGACTTCGCGCGCGCCCGCGATGGGGGTAGCGAGCGGGGCGAAGGTCTGATCGATCGCGCAGCGCAGCCGATCGGTTTCGGCGAACACGCCATAGCCCTCTCCGCGGGTCGCGAGCCAGGCGAGCAGATCCTCGACGGTCGCGACATTGCCCGGCACGTCGACGACTTCGGCGTCATGGCCAACCGCTTCGCGCACCCAGGAAAAATATAACAGATCGAGTTTCATGCCAGTCCACCACCAGCGCCGCATCATTGGCACGGCGCGTGCCTAAGGCGTTCACCTAAGCCCGAAGCCAGCGTCATGCCACTGCCTTCGACAGAATGCCGGACGTCGCAGCGATACGGGGTTTCGCCCGCTATATTCGACGGTATACAGCGAGTCGCAATCGCGGGAACGGTTGCGTGTTGGGACGTATCGCATGCGACTGTCGATCTTGGCCGCGACCCTCTCGGTGGCGGCGCCATGCTGGATCATGCCAACCGCGGCGTGGGCGACAGATGGCGCACCCGTGGCGAACGGCGACGCAGATGGCACGCCGGAAATCACTGTCACTGCACGGCGTCGCGCAGAGGATCCTGAAAAGGTCCCGCTCGCAGTCTCGGTGGTGGGCGGCGCGCTGATCGAGCGGTCGTACACCGTCAACACCAGCCAGTTGAGCCTGCTGGTCCCCTCGCTCAATTACAGCTCGGCCAATTCGCGCAACACCGCCTTCACGATCCGCGGGCTCGGCAGCAGCGTCGTCGCGGTGAGTCAGGCAAATGACGGGCTCGAACCCGGCGTCGGCTTCTATGTCGATCAGGTCTATCACGCCCGCCCCGCCACCGCCGCGTTCGACTTTTCCGACATCGCGCAGATCGAGGTGCTGCGCGGTCCGCAAGGCACGCTGTTCGGCAAGAACACGACCGCCGGCGCGATCAGCGTCACCAGCAAGGCGCCGACCTTCACCCGGGAGGCGAGCGAGGAGCTGTCGGTCGGCAGCTACAATTTCGTCCAGGCCAAGGCCTCGGCGTCGGGCCCGCTGATCGGCGACACGCTCGCGTTCCGCCTCTCTGGCCTGACGACGCGACGCGACGGCGTGATCGACAATGTCCGCACCGGCGCCAAGGAAAACGGCATCGGCAACCAGGCGGTGCGCGGGCAATTGCTGTTCAAGCCGACGACCGATTTCCAGCTCCGCCTCACCGCCGACTTCACCAATTTCGCAAGCGAATGCTGCACTCAGGTCTATCTACGCGCCGGTCAGAGCCTGCGCGCCGCGACGCGGCAATATACCGGGCCGACCGGACTCGCCGCGCAATTCGGCTATGCGCCGCCCAGCACCAATCCGTACGACCGCAAGACCGACATTGACGCGCAACTCGGCGTCAACACCAATGAGGGCGGCGTCTCCGCGATCGCCGACTGGAACCTTGGACGGATCGGGACGCTCACCTCGGTCAGCGCGTGGCGCTTCTGGAACTGGGACGCCGCGAACGACCGGGATTACACCGGCATCCCGGTCCAGATCACCCAGCACATCCCCTCGCGCCAGGACCAGTTCAGCCAGGAACTGCGCATCGCCTCGAACGGCGAGCATCGCCTCGGCTATGTCGCCGGCCTTTATTTCTTCGACCAGAAGATCACGGGCGAGCCGATCAGCATCTACGGCCCGGCCGCGGCGCGCTATCTGATCGGCACCACCACCGGGACCGGCGCGGCGGCGGTCGCGGTGCCGGCGAACCTGCTCGACGGCTATGGCACCGATGGAGCCACGCGGCTGAAGGAAGACAGCTACGCCGCCTTTGCCGAGCTCAACTACACGCTGTTCCCGCGCCTCACGCTGACCGGAGGCTTGCGCTACACCTACGAGGTCAAGGACGGCAGCTACAGCGCCTACACCTTCGGGGGGCCGAGCGTGACCAACGCAGCGCTGCTCGCGGCACAGCTCGGCGTGCTGCGCGGGCGGGCAGAGCTACTCGGGGCAGGACAAGGAAAGCAATCTCTCGGGCCGCGCGAACCTCGCATGGCAGGTGACCGACCAGATCCTGGCGTACGCAAGCTATGCGCGCGGTTTCAAGTCGGGCGGGATCAACCTGTCGGGCCTTCCGCTCAACACCGCCAACCAGCCGGTGCTGACCACCGCGGTGATCCGGCCCGAGCTCAACACCACTTACGAGGGCGGGCTGAAGGCGGCGGTGTTCGACCGGCGGCTGATCTTCAACCTCGCGGGCTTCTACACCGACGTGCGGGATTTCCAGGCGACGATCGTCGACAGTTCGCAAACCGTCGCCTTGCGCGGCTATCTCTCGAACATCCCGAAGGTCACGGTTCAGGGTATAGAGGCCGACGTCACCGCCAGCGTAACGCCCCGCTTCCAGCTGCGCGGCAATCTCGCTTATGCGCGCGGCGAATATTCGAACTATCCTGCCGGCCCCTGCCCGCTCGAAGTCCAGACGGCGGCGACGACCGCTTGCAACCTCACCGGTCGCCCGATTGCAGGGCTGCCGAAATGGTCGGAGACGATCGGCGCCGACTATACGCTGCCGGTGGGCACGCTCGCGGTCATCCTCCATGCCGATTCAAGCTGGCGGACCAGTTATTATGGCGATCCGAGCCTGTCGAAATACACGCTGATCGACGGCTACACTGTCACCAATGCGAGCCTGGGATTGCGTACCCGCGCCGGTCTCGAAGTTGCGGTGTTCGTGCGCAACATATTCAACGCCAACTACATCCAGAACCTGACGATCCAGGCCGGCAACTCGGGCCTCATCCTCGGCACGCCAAGCGACCCGCGCGTGATCGGCGTGACGCTGCGCGCGCACCAATAACCGGCTCAGGTCAACGGATAGCCCCGGCGGCGCTCCCCGTCAGGCGTCGTGTCGGCGACCACCCAGCAATTCGCCTCGATCAGCGGGCGCAGCGTGTGCGATCGCTGATCGGCGAGGATCCGGATCGCTCCAGCAGCATCGCGCGATGCCTTGAGGAACAGTGTCGTGTCCGGTCGCCAATCGGTGTCGATCTCGAGCGTTTCCCCGTTTTCGGGCGGAAGACCGCTCATCGCGCGAAGCGCCGCGCCGACGAAAAACCGCGCGCCGAGCAACGCCGCGACGGGATTGCCCGGCAATCCGAAGAACAGCGCGCCATTTGGCAAGGTCGCAAACACCAAGGGCTTGCCCGGTCGCATCCGCACTCCGTGGAAATGCACATGCGCGCCGAGCCGCTCCAGCGCTTGGCCGAGATGGTCATGGTCCCCGCCCGACGCGCCGCCCGTCGTCACGACGATGGCACTGTCCGACGCCGCCGCGATCGCGCGCTCGAGCTGAGCGGAATCGTCGCTGACCGGCGCGGCGCGCAGCGGCTCAATCCCCTGCGCGCGCAGCAACGCCGTGAGCATCACGCTGTTAGCATCGAAAATCGCGGCAGGCGTGTCCGCGCCGGGCTGCGCCAGCAGTTCGTCGCCGGTCGGCAACAGCGTGATCGAAGGCCTCCGCGCGACCTCGACCGTCGCAACCCCATAGCAGGCGAGTGCCCCGATGATCTCGGGCGTGACCCATGTCCCCGGCGACAGCACGCGCGCGCCGGCCGCCGCATCCTCGCCACAACGCCGGACGTTCCGCCCCGAGGCTAGCGCGTGGTCCAGGATCAGACTGCCGTGCTCAATCCGTGCTTCCTCGTGCGGCAGGACATAATCGCACCCAGCCGGGACCGGAGCGCCGGTACTGATCCGGCACGTCGTGCGCGGCGCATGCGCGGTAGGATGGATACCCGCCCGCACCGATGCCGCGACCGGCAGTCGCGATGGCTGCCTCGGCGTTGCGTCCACCGTGTCGGCCGCAGCGAACGCGAAGCCGTCCATCGCCGCGGCATCGAAGCGCGGGTAATCGCTCGCGGCGGTCACCTCCGCTGCTGTCACGCGGTCCAGCGCTTCGAGCAGGCCGACCGTCTCGCCCCCGAGTGCTGCCGACCGCTCGCGGATGATCGCAAGCGCCGCATCGAAACTCGGCCGTTCGGGGCGTGGTGCGCCGCTCATTCGGCCTCATCCGCCAGGCGCGCGAGATCGGCGACGTGATTGATATTGGGCAGGTCGCCCCCCGCATCCATCGCGACCGCGCCGACACGCGCCGCCCAGCGATAGACGGCGCGGTCCGCGCCCTGCGACAGATGCCGCGACAGGCTCTCGGCGAGCGCGACGGGCCAATAGCCGATGATCGGCGCTTGCCGCAGAAACCGGGCTCCGCCGCCCGCCATCAGTCGTTCGACGAGCACGGTCGGCAGATACGGCGTATCGCACCCGATCGACAGCACCGCGTCGTGCCCATCTGCTTCGGCCTGACGGAGCGCGGCGCACAAACCGCCGAGCGGTCCGAGGTTCGGCGCGGGCCAATCGGGAACCGCAACGATCCCCTCTGGCCCCGCCGTACGCCCGCAGACGATCACCGCGCCGGTCGCCGCCCGCAATGCCGTCGCCGCATGCGCGATCAGCGTTTGCCCGTCGAGCAGCGCCAGCGCCTTGTCGCTGCCAAAGCGCGTCGCCTGACCGCCGGCGAGGATCGCACCAAGCACCGTCATACGGCGTCGGTTTCGCCGTGCGCAGCAAGCACCGCATCGCTGCGCGCAAGCATCACCACGCGCAGGCCGCAGGACGCCGCGCGCCGCAACGCGAGGTCGGTCGCCGCCGAGATCGTCACGAGCAGCGGGCAATTCGCCAGCGCCGCCTTTTCAACGAGCTCGTACGAGCAGCGCGACGACAGGAACGCAAACCCGCCATCCCAGCCGCGCCCCGCACGCGCCATCGCGCCGATCAGTTTGTCGAACGCATTGTGCCGCCCGACATCCTCGCGGACGAGGAGGACGTCGCCCTCTGCCGAGCATAAGGCCGCGGCATGCACCGCGCCGGTCGCGCGATTGAGCGGCTGGAGTGCGCGCAGGCCATTCAACGCGCGGAACCAGGCGACGCTTTCGGCGCGGCTCTCCGCGCGCACGCGCGGCAACGGGCGTAGCGCCTGTTCGAGATTCTCGATCCCGCACATCCCGCACGACGATTCGGACACGCGGTGCCGCACCCGCTCGAGCAGACCCGGCCCGAACTCGGGCGTCAGCGCAACGCGCACGACATCGCCATCGGCGCGCGAATGCACGTCGATCCCGAGCACCGCATCGACACCCGGGATCAACCGCTCGCTCAAGGCGAAGCCCGTCGCGAAATCCGCCAGGTCGGTCGGCGTCGCCATCATCACGGCATAGCCGATCCCGCTGAATTCGAGCGCGATCGGCCGCTCGACCGCGACCGCCCGGGTGATCGCGCTGTGCGTGCCATCGGCGCGGATCTGCAAGAAGGCGTGGTGGTGGGATGCAACCGTCATCGCCCTGCCCTAGCCGATCCATTCCTATCGCCAAATGCGCAATCTCGCACGGCAAGGGCGTCGCGCCGGATTGCACGCATCCCCGTTTTCTGGGTGAACCAATTGGTTGGGGTATCGTTCAGCAGCAAGGCCCGCTTCTCTGCGCGGGGCACATGCGGGAACGATCATGGTCAAGCAAAAGTCGGACGCCCCTGAAATCGAGCCGTTCGAGGGGCCTGCCGGAGGCTGGGGATCGGTCCGCTCGCTCGCCGAAATTCTCCCGCGCGAACGCGTCGGTCCCGAGGCGCTGCGCGAACTCGTCCGCCAGAACAAGCCCGACGGCTTCCAATGCGTCAGCTGCGCCTGGCCGAAGCCCAAGCATCTCCACCCCGTCGAATTCTGCGAGGAGGGCGCCAAGGCAACCGCCTGGGAGCTGACCAGCTATCGCACCACCCCCGATTTCTTCCAGCAGCACACGCTGACCGAATTGCGCGTCTGGAAGGATTACGACCTCGAACAGAACGGCCGGCTGACGCATCCGCTGCGCTACGACGCCGCGACCGACAAATATGTCGCGTGCAGCTGGGACGAGGCGTTCGGCGAGATCGGCGCGACGCTCAAGCCGATGGATCCCAGGTCGGTGGTCTTCTACTCGTCGGGCCGCACCAGCCTCGAGGCGTCTTACATGTACGGCCTGATGGCGCGGATGTACGGCAACCAGAACCTCCCCGACAGCTCCAACATGTGCCACGAATCGACTTCGGTGGGGCTCAAGGCGGCGATCGGCGTTCCCGTCGGCACGACTCGGCTCGAGGATTTCGAGACGTGCGACATGATCCTGTTCTTCGGGCAGAATGTCGGGTCGAACGCACCGCGGATGCTCCATGATCTGCGCAGCTGCCGCAAGCGCGGGGTCGAGATCGTCACCTTCAATCCCCTGAAGGAACGCGGGCTCGAGCGCTTCACCGATCCGCAGAACCCGATCGAGATGGCGACGCTCGGCGAGACCAATATCTCGACACAGTATCACCAGGTAAAGGCCGGCGGCGATCTCGCCGCGATGATGGGGATCGCGAAGTTCCTCGTCGAATGGCACGATGCCGCACTCGCCGCGGGCAAGCCGCCGGTGCTCGATACCGCCTTCATCGCCGAGCATACGCACGGCTTCGACGCGTTCGTCGCGTCGGTGCGGGCCGCCGACTGGGACGCGATCGTCCACGAATCGGGTCTGCCCAAGGCCGAGCTCGAGGAGTCGGCGCGGTTCTACGCCAAGGCCAAAGCGGTGCTCGCGATTTACGGCATGGGACTGACGCAACACGTCAAGGGCGTCGAGAACGTCAGGATGGTCGTGAACCTGCTGCTGATGCGCGGCAATATCGGCAAGCCCGGCGCGGGCCCGACGCCCGTCCGCGGCCATTCGAACGTGCAAAGCACGAAGCCGCTGCGCGGCATTGGTGTTGGTGGTGAGGTAGCGCCTTTGCGGTGAGGTTTGGCCCGGCGGCAGCGGCGGCAGACGATGGAGTTCCTTCAACCAAAGGAACTTGATCATGGCGATTGTACCGATCGAACGACCCGTCACCCCGCTGCGTCAGCGGATGCTCGACGACATGGCGATGCGCGCGATGCGGTCGCGGACCCAGCATGATTATATCCGCCACGTCCGCGCCTTCGCGGCTTTCCTCGGGCGCTCGCCCGATACCGCGACCGCCGAGGATGTGCGCCGCTTCCAGCTTCACCAACGCGAGCAGGGTGTCGGAGAGTCCACGATCAACGGCTCGGTATCGGCACTGCGCTTCCTGTTCGACGTGACGCTCGAGCGACCCGACCTGTCGCGGCGGCTGGTGCTGGCGCGTCGTCCCAGGAAGCTGCCCGACGTGCTGAGCGTCGATGAGGTGGGACGGCTGCTCGAGGCGGCACCGGGCATCAAGTACCGGGCGGCGCTGGGCGTGGCCTATGGCGCTGGCCTGCGCGTGTCGGAGGTCGCGCACCTCAAGGCCGACGATATCGACAGCAAGCGGATGCTGATCCGGATCGAGGAGGGCAAGGGCCGCAAGGATCGTAACGCCATGCTGTCGCCGCAGCTGCTCGAGCTGCTGCGGCTGTGGTGGCGCGAAGGCAAGCGGCGCAGTGTCCTTCTGCCGCACGGCTGGCTCTTTCCAGGGCGCAGCTACACCGACCCGATCTCGACCCGGCAACTGCACCGCGCGGTCTGCGAGGCGGCCGAGGCGGCGGGGATTCGAAAGCGCGTCAGCCCGCACACGCTGCGGCACAGCTTCGCCACTCACCTGCTCGAACAGGACGTCGATATCCGCGTGATCCAGGTGCTGCTCGGGCACAGCAAGCTCGAGACGACCGCGCTCTACACCAAGGTCGCAACGCGCACGATCCGCGCCGTGACCAGCCCGCTCGACCGGCTGATGGCGCTCATGGAGGGCAAGACGCCGCCCGGTTGACGCCCTCGTGCGGACCTCCCTCGAGGTCGCCAACATCTTTCGCGGCGCTGGTCCCGCATATCGAACGGCGCATGCGGGGCACCTGAGCCTGCACCAGCTGAAGGTCATGTCGGCGATCGAACATTGCCGTACCGCCGTCATGGGCGGTCACGTCGAAGCCTGCACCGACTGCGGGCATTGGCGGGTGGCCTATAACAGCTGCCGCAACCGACACTGCCCGCGGTGCCAGGGTGCCGCCGCGCGCGCCTGGCTGGCCGAGCGTGAGGCCGACCTGCTCCCGGTCGGTTACTTCCATGTCGTGTTCACGCTGCCGGCCGAGGTCGCCGATATCGCCCTCCAGAACAAGGCCGCGCTATACGGCCTGCTGTTCCAGGCGGCGTCCGAGACGATGACCACCATCGCCGCCGACCCCAAGCATCTTGGCGCACGCATCGGCATCACCGCTGTCCTTCATACGTGGGGATCGGCGATGACCCATCACCCGCACATCCACATGATTGTGCCGGGCGGCGGGCTGTCGCCCGACGGCAGCCGCTGGGTGTCGTCGCGCCCGGCGTTCCTCTTGCCGGTGCGCGTGCTCGGCAAGCTGTTCCGCCGCCTGTTCCTCACCCGACTGATGGCGCTGCGCGACACCGGGCGGCTCGGCTTCTTCGGAAGCATGGGCCATCTCGCCGACCGGCGTGCGTTCCTGCGCCACCTGTCGCCGGTCCGGAAGAAGAACTGGGTCGTCTACGCCAAAGCACCGTTCGCGGGACCAGAGGCGGTGCTCGCCTATCTGTCGCGCTACACCCACCGGGTGGCGATCTCGAACGGCCGGCTGCTGCGCTTCGACGAGACCGGCGTGACGTTCCGCTACAAGGATTACCGCCGAGACGGAGCCGACCGCCAGCAGACCATGACGCTCGCGGCCGATGAGTTCATCCGCCGCTTCCTGCTCCATGTCCTGCCAAAAGGCTTCCACCGCATCCGTCACTACGGCCTGCTCGCCGGTGCCACCCGCAAGGGGCAGCTCGAGCGGATCCGTGAGCTACTTGGCGTTGCACCGCCGGCCATCACCGATGCGCCGACCGGGCCGGAAGACGTTCGACCGCCATGTCCATGCTGCGGCGGGCACATGGTCGTCATAGAGACCTTCGAACGCTGGCGGCAGCCGCGCGCACCGCCGCAGAGCACCGCATCGACCGGGACGACCACGCCATGACCCCGCATGGCTCAGCTTCATCCCGCCACGCAGGTCTTGCGGTTCCGGCGATGCTGCCGCTCGTGCTGGCAACATCACCGACTGCATCAGCGGCACCTTCAACCTGCGATCATGGGCAAGATGCACCCCGGACACTGCCCCTCGGGACCATGATCTCGGCCGCCGATACGCGCCTCGACAGCCGTCACACGCGCCGCACAGCCGGGCCAAACTCGAAATCCCCATAGCCAGTACACGTGGCCCGCGGCTTCCTGCTTTGGAGGATATCGTACGCCTCACGGCATCCGATTTCCTTCACAGGGTCAGCGCACCGTCGGCATCACCGAAAAGACCGAGCTCGTCCCCGTCGAGCAACTCGAGAAGCAATACGGTTTCGCCGCGCCACGCGAGAAGGGGCTGAATACCGTCGAGGCATGCCGCGGTGTGATCGACGGGTCGGTCAAGGCGTTCGTCGCGCTCGGCGGCAACTTCCTGCGCGCTGTGCCCGAGACGGCGCCGATGGAAGCCGCCTGGACCAAGCTCGATCTGTCGGTCAAGATCGCAACCAAGCTCAACCGCAACCATCTCTTCCCCGGCAAGGTGACCTATCTCCTGCCCTGTCTCGGCCGGATCGAGACCGACGTGCAGGCGAGCGGTCCGCAGGTCGTCACCGTCGAGGATTCGACGAGCTGCATCCATGCCTCGCGCGGCAAGGCGCATCCGGCGAGCGAGCATCTGTTGTCCGAACCCGCGATCGTCGGCGCGCTCGCCAAGCAGATCCTGCCGCCCAATCCCAGCGTCGATTGGGATGCATGGGTCGGCGACTATGCATTGATCCGCGATGCGATCGAAGAAACCTATCCAAAGGTCTTTCCCGACTTCAACAACAAGCTGTTCAGGCCGGGCGGCTATTGGAAAGGCAACAAGGCGGCCGAGCGGATCTGGCTCACCGAAAGCGGCAAGGCCGAGTTTCTCGCGCCGAGCGGGCTGTGCGCGACCGGCTTCGACGATGCCGAGGGTCGTTTTAGGCTGATGACGCTGCGCTCGAACGACCAGTTCAACACGACGATCTACGGCTATCACGATCGCTTCCGCGGCGTGAAGGGCACGCGCGATGTGCTCTTCATTCACGCGACCGACATGGCGGCCGCCGGCCTTTCGGAAGGTCAGATCGTCGCGCTCGAGAGCGATGCCGGCGACGGCATCGCGCGCCGCCGCGACGGGCTGATCGTAACCCCGTACGACATCCCGCGTGGCTGCCTCGGCGCGTATTATCCCGAATGCAACGTGTTGATGCCGGTCGAGCATTATGCCGAGGAAAGCTTCGTCCCCGCGGCGAAATCCGTGCCCGTGAAGATCGTTGTGGGCTGAGCCGCCCCGGTCACCCCGGGCTTGTCCCGGGGCCCACCGCGACGCTGCTACTGCGGCCGAAGCACGCGGCAGCACGGTGCCCCCCGGCACAAGCGGGGGTGACAGCTGGCATTCGCTTACACCTGCCCGTCAGCACCCATCTCAACGACCGTCGTGGCCAGCCGATCGACCTCGCCGCGGTCGTGGCTGACGTACAAGATCGGCAGACCCACCTCGTCACGCACGCGTTCGATCAGGTCCATGATCTCGCCACGCCGCGCGCGGTCGAGCGAGGCGAGCGGTTCGTCCATCAGCAGGAACGCCGGCCCCGACAGCAGCGCCCGCCCGATTGCGACACGCTGCGCCTCGCCGCCCGAGAGCGTGCGCGGCCAGCGATCGAGCAGGTGCGCGATGCCGAGGAGCGCGCTGACCTCGTCGAGCGTCATCCCCGCCCCCGCCGCCCGGCCCGCGCCATACAGCAAATTCGCGCGCACGCGGTAATGCGGGAAGAGGCGCGCATCCTGGAAAATGTAGCCGCAGCGCCGCTGCTCTGCCGGGATGTTGATGGCCGCATCGAACAGCGTACTGCCGGCGACGCGGACGTGCCCGGCATCGGGCGTGAGCAACCCCGCGATCATGGCGAGCGCGCTCGACTTGCCAGCCCCCGACGGGCCGAACAGAGCCGTGAGCCCGGCGCCGCTCTGGAACGCCAGCGCCGCGATCGTGCCGGACCGAAAGCGATGCCGCACATCGACGTCAAAAGACATGGTCGACGCCCCCGCGGCGGCTGAGCCATTCCGACAGCAGCAGCGCGGCAAGCGACAGCAGCACGGAGATCAGTGCCAGTCGCGCAACCGTCGGGTCCGACCCCGGCACCTGCAACGCCGAATAGATCGCGATCGGCAGCGTCTGCGTCTCGCCCGGGATGTTCGAGACGAAGGTAATCGTCGCGCCGAACTCGCCGAGCGAGCGCGCGAAGCCGAGCACCGCCCCCGCCGCGATCCCCGGCAGCGCGAGCGGGATCGTGATCGTCCGCCACACCCGCAGCCGCGACGCGCCGAGCGTTCGCGCCGCGCCCTCGAGCCGCGGATCGACCGCTTCGATGGACAGCCGGATCGCGCGGACCATCAGCGGCAGCGCCATGATCCCCGCCGCCACCGCCGCCCCGGTCCAGCGGAACAGCAGCGATACGCCGATCGCCGCGAGCGGCGCGCCGAGCGGGCCGTTGGGCGCGAAAGCCAACAGCAGCAACCAGCCCGTGACCACCGGCGGCAATACCAGCGGCAGATGGACCAGCCCGTCGAGCAGGAACTTGCCCGGAAACCGCACGCGCGCCAGCAACATCGCCAGCACGAACGCGATCGGCAGCGTCACCAGTACCGCGACGAGACTGATCCTGAGCGACAGCCAGACGATGGTCCACAGGTCAGGCGTCATCGATCAAGCCGCTCAGCGCGCCACGAAACCGTAATGCCGGAAGATCGCCTTGCCCGCCGCCGACACCAGGAAGCGCCGGAATTGCTCGCCCGCTGCCGACGACGGCGCGGCCTTGAGCAAGGCGACCGGATAGGTGATCGGTGGATGGCTCGCCGCAGGGAAGACGCCGACGATCCTGACGCGCTTCGAGACATAAGCGTCGGTCGCATAGACGATGCCGTAAGGCGCCGCGCCGCGCTCGACCAAAGCGAGCGCCGATCGCACGCTGTCGCCGCGCGCAACCTTCGGCGCAACGGCACTCCAGATGCCCAAAGCGGTCAACGCCTGCTGCCCGTATTTTCCCGCCGGCACCGCCCCATCCGCCATCGCGAGCCGCCCGCTGCCGAGCCATTGGGCAAGCGCGAACCCCCGCTTGATCGTTACCGGTTTTGCCCCCGCGGCCGGCGCAACGAGCACCAGTCGGTTGCCGAGGAAGCTCACGCGGCTCGCGGGCACGATCGCGCCCTTCTTCGCCAGCGCATTCATCCAATCCTCGTCGGCCGAGACAAACAGATCGGCGGGCGCACCCGCCTCGATTTGCCGCGCGAGCGCCGAGGAGCCGCCGAACGCGATGACCGGCCGCTCATGATGCCGCGCGGCCCAGGCATCGGCGGCGGCGTTCATTGATTCCTGCAGACTCGCCGCCGCCAGCACGAGCGGCCCGCGCGCGAACGCCGGAGTCGCGGCAAGCAGCGCGACGGACACGGTGATCGCTCGAAAGAGGGGGCGCATCGTCAAACTCCTACGGCCGAAAACGTGCATGGCGCGCTCCGTGCGCGAGAGCAACCCGGACCGGCACTGCCTAGAAGTCGATCACCGAGACCATGCTGCCAGCGGGTGCCGCTGCGGCAAGGGGGAGCCGCCGGATCAGCACATCGGCCTCGGCCAGTGCGCGCTGCAGCCCCGAATCCTGGTTGCCGAGCGGCGCCACCCCGTCGCCGTCGAAGCGCGCGCGCACGAAGGTCTCGCGCGCGCTCACCGCTTCGAGCGGCGCGGTCAGCCGCTCGCTGCGCCAGCGCAGCGCTGCCGACGGCGCCCGCCCGCTCAGCCCCGCGAGCAGCGTCGTCAGGAACAGCCGCGCGGTAACCATCGCAGAACTCGGATTGCCCGGCAGCCCGAGCACGAACTGCGCACCACGCCGTCCGAACCAGACCGGCTTGCCCGGCATGATCGCGATCCGCGAGAACAGGATCTCGGTCCCGAGCGACACGAAGATCTGCTTGGCATAATCCTTCTCGCCAACCGACGCGCCGCCGGTGACGACGACCACATCGGCTTCGTCGAGCGCCCTGGTCGCGCCCGCCGTCAGCTCGGCAATGTCGTCGCGCAGGCGGTAGCGCCCGATGATCTGCGCGCCCCACCCTTCGCCGAGCGCAGCCGCGCCGTACGATGCGCTTTCCGGGATGCTGCCGGCGCGCGCCCGCGCATGTCCCGGCTCGGCAAGCTCGTCACCCGTGCTGATCACGCTGAGGCGCGGGCGCCGCCACACCGGCAGCGTCGCGACATCGGCCCCCGCCGCGGCCACCAGCGCACGCGGGCCAAGCACGGTGCCTGCCTCGAGCAGGACTTCGCCGATGCGGAAGTCCGAACCATGCGGACGGATATAGCGTTTGCCCGACAGCGCACCCACGACGCGCATCGCATCGCCCTCGCGCGCGACGTCTTCCTGCACGATAACGCGATCCGCACCCGCGGGAAGCGGCGCCCCGGTGAAGATCCGCACGCACTCGCCCACCTGAACCGTGCCGTCGAACGGCGTACCGGGATAGGCCGCACCGATCACGCGAAACGGGGCCGCCAGCGCGAGGTCGGCGTCACGCAGCGCATAGCCATCCATCACCGAGATGTCGCTCCGCGGCGCATCGACCTGTGCGATGCACGGGTCGGCCAAAACCCGCCCCCGCGCCGCGTCGAGCGCGACCGTCTCCGCCGCGAGCGGCTGCGCCTCGGTGACGACGATCGCCAGCGCTGCGTCGAACGAGATCACGCCGCGTCCGCCTGCCAGACGTCCGAGCGGCCACCCGACTTCGCCGTCACCTGGAGTCCCTCGATTCGCATCGTTCGATCGACGGCTTTGAGCATGTCGAACAAAGTCAGGCACGCGACGCTGACCGCGGTCAACGCTTCCATCTCGACCCCGGTCTGCCCCCTGGTCTTGACGCTCGCTTCGACGCGGAAGCCCGGTAATGTCGCATCCGCCGCGATCCGCACCTTGATGCTGGTCAGCAGCAAGGGATGGCACATCGGGATCAGCGTGCTGGTCTGCTTGGCGCCCATCACGCCGGCAAGCTCGGCGGTCTGCACCACCGCGCCCTTGGGCGCTGCGCCGCGCTCGACGATGTCGAGCGTCTCGGCGGTGCACAGCAGCCGCCCCTCGGCGGTGGCGACGCGCGCGGTATCGGCCTTTTCGCTGACGTCGACCATGTGCGCGCGGCCGGCAGCGTCGACATGGGTCAGCCCGTCGGCCGTGCCGGCGATTGGGGTGTCGGAGTCGGGCATGGTGTGTCCCACTGGTGGCGTCGACGTCACCGCTCAGCCCTCATCAATGTCGAGGAACGGTACGACGTCATTATCGGTCGCGAACCACAGCCCCGCCTGGACATCCTCAGGCTGCTGCCGCGCGACGAGGATCGCCTCGGCCAGGGGGCCGTAGAACAATGTCTGCGCGACGGGATCGCTCTCGTCGAGATGATAGAGCCGCACGCTAGCGGTAGAGGAAGTGGTGCGCATCGCACTGCTTTGCCGCCGCCGGACTACGGCGGCAAGGCCTCTCGGATTCCCCGTCTAGCGCTGCACGCGGCCCAGACCGCTCGCCTTGGCCATACCCGATCGTACGACGCTATAGTCGGCGGCGGTCATGGGATAGGAATCGGGCAGCGCCCATTTCGCGCGATAGGTTTCCGGCGTCAGCCCATGCCCCGACAGATGGCGCTTGAGCGCCTTGAAGCGTGCACCGCATTCCAGGCATGCGATCGAATCGGGGCGAACGCTCGCACGTACAGAGACCGCCGGCGTGGGTGCTTCCGCCACTGCGACCGGCGCTTCGCCAAGCTGCGTCATCGATGCGTAAACCGACTTGATCAACTCTGGCACTTCCCCGGTGCCGACACGATTGGCGCTGACCTGCGCGATAACGATGTCCCCAACGAGCCGTAACATCTTCAAATCCACAAACATCTTTCCTTATATACGCTCTTTCCGGGCCGTGGCTTGAAACGAGCAGGCGAATATAAAGGGATATAGTCCCAGAAAAGCCAAAAGGTTGCGCGGGTTGCGCAAATAGCGTGTGTGGCGGCTATCACGGTGGACCGTGGAACAACTGGCTCCGTCGCCACTTCGCGCTATAGGTCGCGCGGATATCGTTATGCGGCAACGGCTTTAGATGGACCATGATCGACCACCTTCACTCCCCGCCGCGTTCGTTCGATCCCGCAGCCCGGACGGTCGTCGTATGATCAAGGTCGTCAGCTATAATATTCACAAGGGCATCGGGCTGGATCGCCAGCGCGACCCGCGCCGCATCCTCGACGTTCTGCGCGAGATCGATGGCGACGTGATCGCACTGCAGGAAGCCGATCGCCGTTTCGGTACCAAGGCGCGGGTCATCCCGCAGCATCTGATGGACGAGCACAGTCCCTGGGCGCCCGTCGCAATCGGCCATGACCGAGCGAGTATGGGGTTCCACGGCAACGCGCTGCTGCTCCGCAAGGGCAGCGCAGTGCAAAGCTGCGCGACGCTGCATATCCCCGCGCTCGAGCCGCGCGGTGCGATCCGCGCCGATGTCGTCGCGGGGGGCACGCCGATCCGCGTACTAGGGATGCATCTCGATCTCTCGGGTCTGTGGCGCCGCAAACAGGCGCGCGCGATCCTCGCGCATATCGATGCATGTCCCGCCCGCCTGCCGACGGTACTGATGGGCGACCTCAACGAATGGACGCCGGCGGGCGGATGCCTGCACGATTTCGGGCGCGATTATCCAAGCGTCCCGACCGGCCCGAGCTTCCACGCGCGCCGACCGGTCGGGCGTCTCGACCGGATCATGACGCGCGGCTTCCGCGTGGTCGACTATGGTGTCCATGCGAGCGCCACCGCCCGGCGCGCCTCGGATCATCTGCCGATCTGGGCGGTGCTGGAGCCCGAGTGATGCGCGAGAAGGAACTGCGCCTCGCGCTCGTCTGCTACGGCGGGATCAGCCTTGCGGTGTACATGCACGGCATCACCAAGGAGATCTGGCGCCTCGCCCGTGCCAGTCGCGCGTTCCACGCCGGCGACCCCGCCGCCGCGACCGGCAGCGAGGCGGTCTATTTCGCCTTGTTCGCGGAAATCGAAGCAGAGACGGGCCTCCGCTTGCGCGTGCTGGTCGATATCATCGCCGGCGCGAGCGCGGGCGGGATCAACGGGATTTTCCTGGGGCAAGCGATCAGCACTGGGCAGAGCCTCGAACCCCTGACCCAACTCTGGCTCGATTCGGCCGATATCGAGGCGCTGGTCGATCCCAAGCAAGCGCCGACGCATCGCTTCACCAAGGTCTGGGCCCTGCCACTCGCCTGGATGGCGGGACGGCGCGACGGCGATGATATCGAGCATACCGTCGAGCCCGGCGAACGCGAGGAGGTCCGCGCCAAGCTGTCGCACTTCATCCGCTCGCGCTGGTTCGAACCGCCCTTTGGCGGTGAGCGGTTCACCGGGCTGATCCTCGATGCGCTCGCCGCGATGGCGGCATCGCCGCGCGCACCGCGCTTGCTGCCCGCTGGCCAGCCGCTCGACCTGTTCGTCACCGTCACCGACTTTCGGGGCCATCCCGAGCGGCTGACGCTCAATTCGCCGCCCGAAGTGATGGAAACCGAACACCGCGTGATCGTACCGTTCAGCGATCACGGCATCGCCGGCGAGACGCTCGCCGATCCGGCCGAACTCGCTTTTGCCGGACGCGCGACGTCGAGTTTCCCAGGAGCCTTCCCGCCCTTCATGGTCGGCGAGCTCGACCGCGTGCTCGAAACCCGCAAGTCGAGCTGGCCCGGCCGCGCCGCCTTCCTCAAACGCATCCTGCCGCGCCAGTTCGCCGCCAACGCAGCCGAGAGTGCGGTGCTGATCGACGGTTCGGTGCTCAACAACGCGCCCTTCCGCCCCGCGATCGAAGCGCTGCGCGAGCGCCCGGCGCGCCGCCAGATCGATCGGCGCTTCGTCTATATCGACCCCAATCCGCGTGGTGCCCTGGTGTTCGGCGCGACGCGCAGCGAAGTCCCCGGTTTCTTTCAGACGATCCTCGGCGCAGTCACCGAATTGCCGCGGGCACAACCGATTCGCGACAATCTCGAGGAAATCGCGCTGCGCTCGCGCCAGATCGAGCGGATGCGCGCGATCGTCGCCGGGATCCGGCCCGAGGTCGAAAAGCAGGTCGAGGGCCTGTTCGGCTACACCCTGTTCCTCGATTCGCCGACCGCAGCGCGGCTTGCGACCTGGCGCCGTCGCGCGCAGGCGGCGGCAGCCAAGAGCGCGGGCTATGGCTATGCCGCCTACGGTCATCTCAAGATAAACGGCGTGGTCGAGGGGATCACCGATCTGCTCCACCATGCCGGCGGCGAGCCCGGCGGGCAGCGCTGGCGCCGCATCCGCGGGCATATCGCCGAGGCGGTCAGCGCGCGCGGGTTTGACGACATGCAATCGAGCTTCGCCGGCGGTGCGAGCCGCGCGACGATCGGCTTCCTGCGCACCTTCGACCTGGGCTTCCGCCTGCGCCGCTTGCGCCTGCTAGCGCGCCGCATCACCGATCTCGAGGGCGACCAGCCCGAGGCCGAGCTCGCCCCGATCCGTGAGGCGATCTACGAAAGCCTCGCCGCATATCTCGAATGCAAGCGGACCGATCGCTACGGGGCGCTGCGCGATGCCGTTCAGGCGCTCAGCGGCGACGCCGGGCCGCTGCTCGATACGCTCGGCGCAGCGATGGATCTGAAGGCCCTCGATATCCGCACCGAAGAGCGCCTGGCGGGGGCGTTTGCCGGGCTCAGCCGCGAGATCAAGCGACCGATCCTGCTGACCTATCTCGGCTTCCCCTATTTCGACGTCGCCACGCTGCCGCTGCTGCAGGGTGAAGGGCTCGACGAATTCGACCCGATCAAGGTTGATCGGATCTGCCCCGACGATGCCACGGGGATCCGCAGCGGTGGCGCCGAGGCGACTTTAAAGGGTATCCAGTTCAACAGTTTCGGCGCCTTCTTCAGCCGCGCCTACCGCGAGAACGACTATCTCTGGGGCCGGCTGCACGGTGCCGAACGGATGATCGACATCGTCCTCTCGGCGCTCGAACCGGGCATGACGCTGAAGGCCGGACGCACCGCCGCGATCAAGCGCGCAGCGTTTCTCGCCATCCTCGACGAGGAAGCCGAGAAGCTGACCGCGGTCCCCGGCCTGTTCGAAACGCTGCGCCGCGAGATCGGCTGACGCGGGGACGATACGGCAGGTTGGCAACCCACCGCATTGGCATTACCCTGCCGCCATGCATTTCCTTAAAATCCTCTTCTGGTGTCTCCTCGCGTTCATCGCGGCGGTCTTCACGCTCGGCAACTGGACCAGCGTGCCGATCAAATTGTGGGGCGGGATGGAGGCACTGGTGAATCTGCCACTTTTGCTGCTGCTCACCTTCCTCGCGGGATTGGTGCCGACCCTGCTGTGGCATTCGACGCTGCGCTGGCGGCTGCGAAATCGCCTCGCCGCCGCCGAGCGCGCGCTCCACGATCTGCGCGTCACCGCCGCACCTGTGCCGGTCTCGACGCTCAGCCCCAATCCGGTCGTGATCGCCACGCATGCGGTCGATCCGGCATGAGCAACCGCATCTACGTCGCGCTCGACACGCCCGATCTTGCCAAGGCTCACGCGATGGCAGGCCGGGTGCGTCGCCATGTCGGCGGGATCAAGCTCGGGCTCGAATTCTTCATGGCCAATGGCCGCCCCGGCGTGCGCGAGATGGCCGAGCTTGGCCTGCCGATCTTCCTCGACCTCAAGCTGCACGACATTCCCAACACCGTCGCCAAGGCGATCATGGCGCTGCGCGAGCTCGCCCCGGCGATCCTGACGGTCCATGCCGCAGGCGGGCGCGCGATGCTCGAGGATGCCAAGGCTGCCGCGCCGGCAGGTACCAAGGTGGTTGCGGTGACGACGCTGACCAGCCTCGATGGGACCGACCTGAAATCGATCGGCTGCATGGGCGATCCGCACGAGCAGGTCCTGCGCCTGACCGAACTCGCGCGCGACTCGGGTGTCGATGGCGTGGTCTGCTCGGGCGAGGAAGTCGCCGCTGCGCATAAATTCTGGCCCAAGGGCTTCTTCGTCGTCCCCGGCGTCCGCCCCGCCAATGGCGTGATCGGCGACCAGAAGCGCGTCGTCACGCCCCGCGCCGCGATCGACGGCGGCGCGTCGATCCTGGTGGTCGGCCGCCCGATCACGCAAGCCGAGGATCCCGACACCGCGGCGCGCGAGATCGCCGCGACGCTCTGAGCACGCGCTTCGAAGGAACAGCCATGCCGACAAGCGCGAAAATCTGCGGTCTCTCCACCCCCGAGACGCTCGACGCCGCGATCGATGGCGGGGCGAGCCATGTCGGCTTCGTCTTCTTCGCGCCCTCCCCGCGCACGCTGTCGCGCGATCGCGCGGCACAACTCGCCGCCCGCGTGCCGGCGCATGTCCAGCGCGTCGGCGTGTTCGTCGATCCCGATGACGCCTTGCTCGATCGCGCGATCGCCGCCGGGCACCTCGACGTGCTGCAGCTCCACAAGACCGCGCCGGCGCGCAGCGCCGCGATCAAGGCGCGCACCGGCCTGCCGATCTGGAGCGCGGTCGCGGTGCGCACGCGCGCTGATCTCGCCGAGACAGCGACCTATGGCGGCGTTGCCGACCGGATCCTCTATGATGCCAAGACGCCGCCGGGCGCCGCGTTGCCCGGCGGGATGGGCGTGCGTTTCGACTGGAGCCTGCTTGAGGGCTTCCGCCATCCGCTGCCCTGGTTGCTTTCGGGAGGGCTCGATCCGGTCAATCTGCGTGAGGCCGTGGCGATGACCGGTGCGACGCTGGTCGATGTGTCCTCGGGGGTCGAAAGCGCACCGGGGATCAAGGACGCAACCAAGATCCGTGCGTTTCTGGAAGCCGTGCGCGACCTCTGATTGCGCGACGCCCGAAAAGGACGGCGCGACGGTCACGCGATCGACCCGGCTCGACACACCCGCACCAGATGCTAAACGGCACGGCATGAACGCCCCCAACTCCTTCCGCACCCAGCCCGACGACCGCGGCCATTTCGGTGACTTCGGCGGCCGCTATGTCGCCGAGACGCTGATGCCGCTCGTGCTCGAGCTCGACACCGCCTATCGCGCCGCCAAGGCCGATCCGGCTTTCAAAGCACAGTTTGACGATCTGCTCGAACACTATGTCGGCCGCCCAAGCCCCCTCTATTACGCGGAACGTCTGACCGACGCTTTGCGCGAAGGCGCCCCCGAGGGCAAAGGTGCAGAGGTCTGGTTCAAGCGCGACGAACTGAACCACACCGGCGCGCACAAGATCAACAATTGCATCGGGCAGATCCTGCTCGCGATGCGGATGGGCAAGACGCGGATCATCGCCGAGACCGGCGCCGGTCAGCACGGCGTCGCGACCGCGACGGTGTGCGCGCGCTTCGGGCTGCCGTGCGTGATCTACATGGGCGCGAAGGATATCGAGCGGCAGGCGCCCAACGTGTTCCGCATGAAGCTGCTCGGCGCTGAGGTCCGCCCGGTGACGAGCGGATCGCATTCGCTCAAGGATGCGATGAACGAGGGCATGCGCGACTGGGTCGCCAACGTCCACGACACCTTCTACATCATCGGCACCGCCGCCGGCCCGCACCCCTATCCGGAGATGGTGCGCGATTTCCAGAGCGTGATCGGCATCGAGGCGCGCGCGCAGATGCTCTCGCGGATCAACCGCCTGCCCGACCTGCTGGTCGCGGCGATCGGCGGCGGGTCGAATGCGATCGGGCTGTTCCACCCCTTCCTCGACGATGGCGACGTGATGATGCTCGGCGTCGAAGCCGCCGGGCGCGGGCTCGACAAGGAGCATGCCGCATCGCTCGCGGGCGGTGCACCGGGCATCCTCCACGGCAACAAGACCTATCTGCTGCAGGACGAGGACGGCCAGATCACCGAAGCGCATTCGATCTCGGCCGGGCTCGATTATCCCGGCATCGGGCCGGAGCATAGCTGGCTGCATTCGATTGGGCGGGTCGAATACACCTCGATCACCGACACCGAGGCGCTCGACGCGTTCCAGTTGCTGTGCCGCACCGAGGGCATCATTCCCGCGCTGGAACCGTCCCACGCGATTGCCGCCGTGGCCAAGCGCGCGCGGGAGATGGACCGCGACCAGATCATCCTCGCCAATCTGTGCGGGCGTGGCGACAAGGACATCTTCACCGCCGCCGAAGCGTTGGGAGTGGCGATATGAGCACTTCCCGTCGCCCCGGCGAAGGCCGGGGCCGCTGCGCTATGACGCGCATCGTCCGTCTCGCGAACACCCAGCCGGCCCCGGCCTCCGCCGGGGCCACGCTTGTGGTGGGAGCGACCGCATGACCCGCCTCGCCGCCGCCTTCGCCAAGGGCCACCCCGCGCTCGTCGCCTTCGTCACCGCGGGTGACGGCCCGACCGCTGCCATCCTCGACGCGCTCGTCGAGGGCGGCGCCGACGTGATCGAGCTCGGCATGCCCTTCACCGATCCGATGGCCGACGGCCCCGCGATCCAGGCCGCCAACATCCGCAGCCTGCTGGCCGGCACGCGCACCGCCGACATCCTCGCGATCGCCAAGAGCTTCCGCGCGCGCCATCCGGAAACCCCGCTCGTCCTGATGGGCTATGCCAACCCAATGACGATCCGCGGCGGCGACTGGTTTGCGGCCGCAGCGCACGACGCCGGCGTCGATGGCGTGATCTGCGTCGATATCCCGCCCGAGGAAGACCCCGAACTCGGCCCGGCACTGCGCGCGAAAGGCATCGCGCCGATCCGCCTCGCCACGCCGACCACCGACGCAGCGCGCCTGCCGACGGTGCTCGATGGCGCGAGCGGGTTCCTCTATTACGTCTCGGTCGCCGGCATCACCGGCCTGCAACAGGCCGCGCAAACCTCGATCGACGCCGCGGTGCAGCGGCTGAAAGCGCATACCGATCTCCCCGTCGCGGTCGGATTCGGCGTGCGCACCCCCGACCAGGCCGCCGCGATCGCCAAGGTCGCCGATGGCGTCGTGGTCGGCTCGGCAATCGTCGAGCTGGTCGCGCAGCACGGCGCGGCTGCACCCGACGCCGTGCGCACCTATATCCAATCCCTGTCGGCGGCGATCCACACCGCCCGCGAAGGAATTCCCGCATGAGCTGGCTCACCAGCGTCCGCAACGCGCTCGCCTATGTCGTCCCTGTCAAGAAAGAGACGCCCGACAATCTCTGGCACAAGTGCAAGGGCTGCGGGACGATGACGTTCCACAAGGAGCTCGAGGACAATCTCCACGTCTGCCCGCATTGCGACCATCACGATCGCATCGGACCGCTGCTGCGCTTCGCCTATGTGTTCGACCAGGGCAGCTACACGATCGTGCCGCTCCCCAAGGTGCCCGACGATCCGCTCAAGTTCCGCGACACCAAGCGCTATGTCGATCGCATCAAGGCCGCGCGCGTCGCAACGTCGGAGGGCGACGCGCTGATTACGGCGCGTGGGACGATCGAAGGCCGCAAGGCGGTGATCGGCGTGCAGGACTTCGCCTTCATGGGCGGATCGATGGGGCTCGCGGTCGGCGAGGCGTTCATCCGCGGCGTCGAGACCGCGATCCAGGAGAATTGCCCCTACATCATCTTCACCGCCGCCGGCGGCGCGCGAATGCAGGAAGGCATTCTCAGCCTGATGCAGATGCCGCGGGCGACCGTGGCGATCGCGATGCTGCACGATGCCGGGCTGCCCTATATCGTCGTGCTGACCGATCCGACGACGGGCGGGGTGACGGCGAGCTATGCGATGCTCGGCGACGTCCAGATCGCCGAGCCGGGCGCGTTGATCGGTTTCGCCGGCCAGCGCGTGATCGAGCAGACGATCCGCGAGAAGCTGCCCGACGGCTTCCAGCGCGCGGAATATCTGCTCGAACATGGCATGATCGACATGGTCAAGCACCGCCGCGACATGCGCGCGACGCTGGCGAGCCTGATCGATTATCTCGGCGGCCAACGCGAAGCGGCATAGCATATCTCCCTCTCCCCGCGTGCGGGGATAGGGCAAGCGAGGCGAATCCGAAGCGCGGGAAGAGGGGCAGTGGTCGGACGGTAGTGCTTGTACTGCCCCGCTCCCCGGTCCTCTCCCCGCAAACGGGGAGAGGGAAAAAGATCATGGACACCGCGACCTCGAGCAACCCCGCCGTGCAAACCCAGCTCGATCGGCTCTGGTCGCTCTCCCCCGGCGCCGACATCCTCGGGCTCGAGCGCATCACGGCGCTGCTCGACCGACTCGGCAATCCGCACCACCGCCTGCCCCCGGTGATCCATGTCGCGGGCACCAACGGCAAGGGCTCGACCTGCGCGTTCCTGCGTTCGGCGATCGAAGCGTCGGGGCTCACCGCGCACGTCTACACCAGCCCGCATCTGGTCCGTTTCAACGAGCGGATTCGCCTCGCCGGCAACCTCATCACCGACGACGCCCTCGCGACCTTGCTCGCCGAAGTGCTCGATCACTCGGGCGACCTGGCGGCGAGCTTCTTCGAAGTCACCACCGCCGCCGCCTTCCTCGCGTTCAGCCGCACGCCCGCCGATGTGTGCATCATCGAGGTCGGGCTCGGTGGCCGGCTGGATGCGACCAACGTGGTGCCGGCCCCGCTCGTCACCGGCATCGCGCAACTCGGGATCGATCATCAGAGCTTTCTCGGCGACACGCTCGGGGAGATTGCGGGCGAAAAGGCCGGGATCGCCAAGCCCGGCGTTCCGCTGCTGACGATGCGCTATCCCGAGCCGATCGCCGCACGCGTCGCGGCGGTCGCTCGCATGGCCGGCACCGCGCCAGCGCCCGCCGGTGACCACTGGCGCTTCACGGTCGAAACCGATCGCCTGCTCTATGCCGACGCCAGCGGTACGATCGAGACCCCGCTCCCGCGCATGGCCGGCCCGCACCAGCCCGAGAACCTTGCGCTCGCCGTCGCGCTGCTGCGCCACCAATCCGCGCTGACGATCCCCGCAGACGCCTATCGCGTCGCCGCCGAGACGACGCACTGGCCCGCGCGGATGCAGCGCCTCCACCCCGGCCCCTTGCTCGATCAGCTTCCCGCGGGCAGCCAGCTCTGGCTCGACGGCGGTCACAACCCCGCCGCAGCACAGGCGATCGCCGCAGCGCTCGACACGATCGCGCATCCCGGCGTCGGGCGCAGCGAAGTGCACCTCGTGCTCGGCATGCTCGCGAACAAGGATCCGGTCGGACTCCTCACCCCGTTCGCGCGGCTGGCGACGACGCTCCATGCGGTGCCCGTCCCGAATCACGAGCATCACGCGCCAGCAGCGCTCGCCGCGGTCGCACACGATCTCGGTATCGCCGCGCATACCAGCGGCGACATCGCGGGTGCGTTGCGTGACATCGCGACGATTGCGGACCCGGCCGAGCCGCCGATCGTGCTCATTCTCGGCTCGCTCTACCTCGCGGGCGAAGCGCTCTCGGGCAATCACGAGACGCCCGACTAACGCGACAACAAATGCGATTTATTGCAATTGACTTGCAATAGCGAATACCAGAGGATGCCGACAGCAACGGAGCATCCCTCATGAATCACACGCCCGCCCCTTCGCCCGCCCCCGCACACCGTCCCTCGGCGCTTGCGAGCAGCCTGCCGAATGCGATGCCGGAAGATCCCAATGCGCGCCTGCTGCTGTTCGCCTTCCGCCGGCTCGGCGCGCACGGGCTCAACGATGCGCATACGGCGCACGCCTTGCTCCAGGCGTTTGGCGGTGGCTTCCGACGCCCCCTGCTGCTGCTGCGCGCGATGATGGCCGATCTCGCGCACACTGCCACCTGCCCGATCGCGATCGCGCCGTGCTGCTGCATGCGAATGACCGGCGCGGAGGCCACGATGCTGACGATCGTCACGCGCGCCGAGACCGCCCCCGACTCGGCGCGGCTGCTGCTCGGCGACTTGATCGGCGTGCGCCAGCCCGACGGTGTGCTCGCCAGCGTCACCGCGCTCGCGCAGGCGTTCGCCGATGCCGGGCGACCGGTTACGGCGTGAGGCGGCTTATGCGACCGGCTGCGTAGCCTCGGTCTCGCCGACCGAGGCGTCGATCAGCCCGGCACGGCTCATCCACCAGAACAGCAGCACGCCCGGAAGGGCTGCCACCGTTGTCAGCAG
The DNA here is from genome assembly GCF_054059235.1 of Sphingomonas sp. UYP23. Classification (NCBI taxonomy): domain Bacteria; kingdom Pseudomonadati; phylum Pseudomonadota; class Alphaproteobacteria; order Sphingomonadales; family Sphingomonadaceae; genus Sphingomonas; species Sphingomonas sp. UYP23. The sequence continues at coordinate 3,535,785 of NZ_JBSSBX010000001.1, read as the reverse complement.
GTAGAAGTTTACATAGCCCATCGCGTCGATCAGGCTGCCTGCGGTCGTGCCTGTCACTGCGCGCCCGACGATACTCGTCGCGGCCGAGATTAGCGCATATTGCGCCGCGGTGAATCGCGAATTTGTGAGCGCAGAGAAATAGGCGACGACGGTCACGCCGCCGATCCCGCTCGAGAAATTCTCGAAGCCGATCGCGCCCGCCATGCCGAGGTTCGAATGCCCTGCCATCGCCAGCCCGGCAAAGCTGAGGTTCGACACCATCATCAGGACGAGCGAGATCAGCACCGAGCGCTTCATCCCCAGCCGCGTGTAGAGCAGGCCGCCGATGAAGATGCCGACGAGATAGGCAAGGAAGCCGACCCACACGTCGTAAAAGGCGATCTCGTCATTGGTGAATTTGAGTGAGTCGAACAGCAGCCGGAACGTGAGGTTGGCAAGCGTATCGCCGATCTTGTGGATCAGGATGAACAGCAAGACGAGCAGCGCACCCTGGCGCTGGAAGAACTGCACAAACGGCCCGATGATCGACGCACCGAGATTGGCGATCCCGCCGCGCGCATCGGGCTCGCGGTGCCGCTCCGGCTCACCGTAGAACAGGCCCGCCAGCATCGCCGGAAGCGCGAACAGGCCGCACAGCAGATAGGCGTTGGACCAGCCGAAGCGCGCCGCGACGACCAGAGCGAGCGCACCGGCGCCCGCCGAGCCAAGCCGCCAGCCATATTGCGACATGCCCGAGCCAACGCCCAATTGCCGTGGCTCGAGGATCTCGATGCGATACGCGTCGATCACGATGTCGAAGGTCGCGCCCGCAGCCCCGACCAGGATCGCCGCGATGGCGGTGGCATAGATGTCGGCCGTCGGATCGACCAAGGCAAGGTTGGCAACCGCAGCCATCACCAGCAGCCCGGCGACGATCAGCCACGAAACGCGTTGCCCGAGCCGCCCGATGAGCGGCAGATGCACGCCATCGACCACCCACGCCCAGATCCATTTGAGGTTGTAGACGAGGAACGCGAGGCTGAACGCGGTGACGGTCGATTTGGTGATGCCGCTCTGCGCGAGCCGCGTCGTCAGCGTCGCGCCGATCATCGCGAACGGGAAGCCTGACGAAATCCCCAATGCCAGCGCGGCGAGCGGTGCCTTTTCAAGATACGGGCGGACACCGTCCCACCAATTCGGGTCGCGCCCGGTCACCGCATTCATTCGTCACTCGCCCTTTGGTCGTTCGAACGCGAGCCTAGCGGCAAATTTCGGAAGAGGAACCTCCCATTCGTCGCCCCGGCGCAGGCCGAGACCGCCGCGGTGCGACTCGCAACGCTCGTCCAGCAACCAACCGACGGATTAGGTCGCCGTCGCGAACAGGCTGAACCCGGCCGGCAGCCGCTTCGGCGTCTTGCCCTCGAGCACGGCCTCGATCGCCGCGATCGCGGCGAGCAGGTCGCGCTGCGCATAGGGTTTGGCAAGACACCCCGCCGCCACCTCGCGCCCGCCCTCGGGGCACGAACCGGTAACGAACAGCACCGGAACGCCGACGCCATGCGCCGCCCGCGCCACGTCGATTCCGCTGCCGTCGGCCAGGCTGATGTCGACAAGCACCAAATCGATCTCGCGATCGCCACCGATCACGCTGAGCGCATCGACGACGCGATCGACCGTCGCGACCACCGCATATTCCGCGTCGCGCAGGAAATGTTCGGTGTCGAACGCGACCAGCGGCTCGTCCTCGACGAGCAAGAGGTTGGAAATCCGCCGCTTCTTCTTCGCGAAAAGCATCGCAGGAAATACCCGTCTTTTCTGTGCCTGCCGGAATAGCGGCGCGCGCACCGCCCTCGTTACGCACCCGCGCCTTAACGCGCGGCTACGAGATTGGGCACAGATTATTTTGTGCGCACAATGTAGCGTAAATTGGGTATCAGGGCCCGGTGTCCAAGCCCCCTACCCCAAAAGACCGCTCGAACGAGCCCCCGCGACCCTCTGCGCGACCCAAAGACGACCAGAGGATCGCCAAGCTGCTCGCCCGCGCCGGCGTCGCGTCCCGCCGTGAAGTCGAACGCATGATTGCCGAGGGCCGAGTCGCGCTCGACGGCGTTGTGCTCGATACGCCCGCGACGATCCTGCCCTCTTTGAATGGCGTGACGGTCGATGGTGAACCCGTCGCCGCGCCCGCCGCCGCGCGCCTGTTCCTCTATCACAAGCCGCCAGGCCTGCTCGTCACCGAGCGCGATCCCGCCGGGCGCAAGACGATCTACGATCAGTTGCCCGACGATCTGCCGCGGCTCGTGCCGGTCGGCCGGCTCGATCTCAACACCGAGGGCTTGCTCCTCATGACCACCGACGGCGAGCTGAAGCGCCAGCTCGAGCTCCCCGCCACCGGCGTCGAGCGTGCGTACCGCGCTCGCGCGTACGGCCCGATCACGCAGGAGCAGCTCGAGGAGCTGATCCACGGCGTCGAGATCGAGGGCATTCGCTACGGCGCGATCAACGCCAATCTCGAGCGCCGCACCGGCGCCAACGTCTGGATCGAGATGATCCTGACCGAGGGCAAGAATCGCGAAGTGCGCCGCGTGCTCGAATATCTCGGGCTCAAGGTCTCGCGCCTCATCCGCACGCGCTACGGCCCGTTCCTGCTGGGCGATCTCGCGGTTGGCGAGATTGGCGAGGTCAAGCAGCACGACGTCGTCAGCTTCCGCAAGGACCCAACTCGCAAGGGCGGCGGCGAAGCCCCCAAGCTGGTCGAGAAGCCCCGCCGCGAGCAGCGCGGGCCGCAGCAGATTCCGTCCGCGCCAAAGGCTCCGATCCCCAAGCCGCAGCCGGCGCGGCGCATCACCAAGACCTCGGCCAACCGCGCCGACAAGGCGGCCTTCGCCGAACCGACCCGCCAGGCGCAACCCGGTCGCGATCCGGTCGTGCTGACCAAGGCGACCAAGGTGAAGCGCTTCTACGACGCCAAGCCCAAGGCCGGCACCGAGCCCGTCGCACCGCGCGCGATCGCGCCGGGCCAGCGCCCCAAGGTGTTCAGCCCGGAACTCGGCCGCAACGTCCGCGCCAAGCCGGCGCGCACCGCAACGCCTTCGGAAACCGTGGAGCGCGCACCGGCCAAATCGACGCCCCGCACCGCCGGCAAGGCGCGCGCAGCGCCGTCGAAGCCGGCGCGCGTGAAGATCCACAAGAGCCGGACCAGGAAGTAAGATGCGTATCATTGCCGGAAAATGGCGCGGCCGCCCGCTGGTCGCGCCCAAGGGCGAAGCGACTCGCCCGACTGCCGACCGCGTGCGCGAGTGCGTTGTTCTCGATGCTCGCCAGCCGCGTCGGGAGCTTCGAGGAACTGGCGGTCGCCGATTTCTTTGCAGGGTCAGGCGCGCTCGGGATCGAGGCGTTGTCGCGCGGCGCCGCGTCTTGCATCTTCGTCGAGCAGGACAAGCCTGCGCTCGACGCCTTGCGCACGAACCTGACCAAATTGGGCGGCGCCAAGGAAATCGGCGCCGACGTCCGGGCGCAATCGGTGCTGGCGCTTGGCCATGCCGCCAAGCCGCTCGACCTGATCCTGATGGACCCGCCCTATGACAGCGGTGCCGGCGCGGTCGCGCTCGACAAGCTCAACCGGCTGGGGTGGATCGGCGAGGCGACGTGGATCAGCATCGAGACCGCGAAGCCCGAGCTGGTCGAGGTGGCCGGGTTCGTCGAGGACGTGTCGCGCGTCCACGGCAAGGCGCGGATCACGCTGCTGCGGCGGGGCTGACTTCCTCCCCTCCCTGGAAGGGAGGGGAGCACCAATAACCCCACGCCGACGCATCTTTCAAACTTGGTGCGACAGCCCGAACAGCGTCAGCATCAGCCAGTACAGCCCGCCCGACAGCGCCATCGCCGCGGGCAGCGTCAGCACCCAGGCCAGCGCCATGTTGCGCAGCGTCGCGATCTGCAGACCCGCGCCATTGGCGACCGAAGCACCCGCCACGCCGCTCGTCAGGATATGCGTCGTCGACACCGGCACTGCGATCAAGTCGGCCCCCGCGATCGTCGCCGCCGCGACGATCTCGGCGGCAGCACCCATGCCATAGGTCAGATGCGTCTTGCCGATCCGCTCGCCCACCGTGACGACGATCCGCTTCCAGCCGATCATCGTGCCGAGCCCAAGCGCGATCGCGACGATGATCTTGACCCAATATGGGATGTAGCGCGTGCCATGCTCGAGGTTGGTCGCATAGCTGTTGATCGCCTTGAGCTCGGCCGGCGCGAAGGTCTTGGCCGCCTTGTCCTTGTCCTTGACCGCAAGCTTGATGGTGTCGAGCGCGAGATACATGTCGTTGCGCAGGTTCGGAGTCGCCGCGGCGGGCACCTTCTGCAGCGTGCCATAGCCCTGGATCCGCTGGCTGACGTCGCGCGACAGCGTGTCGATCGCGCCGAACACCTGCGGCGAGGCGACGTCGCGCGCCCGCAGCGCCGTGGTCAGCGTGGTGCGCGCCGCCTCGACCGAGCCGCCGGTCGAACCGCTGGCATGGGCGCGAAACGCGCCGGCCGCCTGATTGGCGGTCTGGACGAAGGCCGGCATGTCGCGCTCGGGCATCGTGCGGTTGAGCGCATAGGCGGTCGGCGCGCAGCCGATGAGGATCAGCATGATGAGACCCATGCCCTTCTGCCCGTCATTGCTGCCGTGGAAGAAGCTGACCGCGGTGCAGGTGCCGATCAGCAGCGCGCGGATCCCCGGCGGCGGCGGCGTCTGGCCCTCGGGCTCGGAATAGAGCTTCGGGTTGCGGATCACCCGCTTCATCACCCACAACAGCGCAAGCGCACCGAAAAAACCCATTAGCGGGCTGAAGAACAGCCCCTTGAACACGTTCAATGCCTGCGACCAGTCGACCCCAGACGTGCCACCGGTGCCAGAAGCGATCAGCTGGTTGGCAAAGCCAACGCCGAGCACCGAGCCGATCAGCGCATGGCTCGACGAATTGGGCAGGCCGACATACCAGGTGCCGAGGTTCCACAGCACCGCGGCGAAGAGCAATGCGAAGATCATCGCGAAGCCGGCATTGCTGCCGACGTGCAGGATCAGGTCGACCGGCAGCAGCGTGACGATCGTATAGGCGACCGCCCCGCTCGACAGCAGGACGCCGAGCAGGTTGCAGCAGCCCGACCACACCACCGCGACCGGCGCAGGCAGCGAGTGCGTGTAGATCACGGTGGCGACCGCATTGGCGGTGTCGTGGAAGCCGTTGACGAATTCGAACCCGAGCGCGATCAGCAGCGCAAGCGCAAGAAAGGCGAAGGTGCCGAGCGCGAGCCCCTCCCCGACGTTCGCGGTGTCGGAGACGATGCTGTAGCCTGCATAGACCAACCCAGCGAGCAGCACCGCGAAAAAGACCCAGGGGCCCGCGGGATGCAGTTTATGGTCGAGCCGTGGCCCATGCGATGCGTCCGTCGCCGAGTCGGGGGACGCGAGTAAGGTGGTAGCCATGCCGTTTAGGGCCTTCGCTGGGTTCTGTTACGGTATGATGACATTTCGGTCGCATCATGTGCCGTCGGCGTCTCGCCGTCGCGCGGCCCCCTGTCAAAGATAGCGTTTCACTTCAAGCGATACGTCGCGGCAGGAGCCGTCGTTGGGGATGCGGGCCGCGGGCTGCATATACGCCGACACCGCCGAATCTGTTGCCGCCACCGAAGGCAGCACGTGACCGGCGCGGAAAGCACGCGCGGGACGGCCGCAGCATCGGCCATGCGCGGCTCCGGTATCGGCTCGGCCCCGAGCCCGCCGACTATAAAACGCCGCAAGATCAGGTCGCTGCTCGCGGCATGGGACCGCATCAATCGACCGTTTCGGCACGGCCGCAGCGATCGCGCCCGCCACGAGATGCGAATTGCGTGCGACGGCCCGTCCCTCTAAGACACACCGGCCGTGACCGGGGGGCGCGCAGGAGAGATACGGGTGGGGACGGCTTTCATCGCTGCGCGGCAAATCGACGGTGTCGAGCCGCCGCTGATCCCCGTCTCGCTTGCGCCGATCCAGCATTCGCCCGCACCCCGCCCGCTGCGGATCCTGACCTATGTCTACAGTTTCGCGCCGGGCGGCGTCGAGCGCGTCGCGGCGCGGCTGCATGGCGCATGGCGCGGGCACGGCGTCGATGCGCAGGTCGTGCTGGCCGATGCCGGCGTCACGCCACCGCGAGCGGTGGACGCGGCACGGCAGATCGGCGTTCGCCCCGCGCGCGGTCGCTTCGCCGGCTTCGTTGCGCTCGCGCGCGGCTTGCCGAAGGTGATCGCCGCCGAACGGCCCGATGCGGTGTTCTGCGCGGGCAACACCTATACCGCGCTTGCAGTCGTGCTGCGGCTGGTGCTGGGTCGGGCATGCCCGCCGATCGTCGCGAAGATCAGCAACTGCCTCGTGCGCCCCGACATGCCCGCGCTCCTCGGCTTTTTCTACACGATCTGGCTGCGCATCCAGGGCCACTATATCGACCATTTCGTCGCGATGGCGCCCGCCATGCGCGCCGAAATCGCACACCGGACCGGGGTGACGCTCGATCGTATCAGCGTCATACCCGATCCGGCACTGTCCCGCGGCGATCTCGTTCGCCTCGCCACCGCGCGCGACGCTGTGGTGCGCGATCGCCCCGGTCGGCAGTATCTTGCGGTCGGTCGGCTCGCTCCGCAGAAAAACTTCGCGTTGCTGCTAGAGGCGTTCGCACAGGCAGCGGCGGAGGACGACACGCTGACGATCCTCGGCGACGGGGTCGAACGCGCGATGCTCGAGCAGCGCGCCGCCACGCTCGGCATTGCGCACGCGGCGCGGCTGCCCGGCCATACCGACCCGCTCGACGTGTGGCTGGCACAGGCCGACGTGTTCGTGCTGTCCTCGATCTATGAGGGCGTACCCGCGGTCGTGTTGGAGGCGCTCGCCGCCGGCCTGCCGATCGTCGCGACCGATTGCTGCGTCGCCATGCCCGATCTGCTCGGTCACGGCGCGCTCGGGACGATCGTGCCCAACGGCGATTGCGCCGCGCTCGCACGCGCGATGACGACGATCGCGCTCGACAACGACGCCGCCATTGTCGCTGCACGGCGGGCGGCTGCCGCTGCGTTCACGGTCGAGCATGCCGCGGGCACCTATCTCGATGTGATAGGGGCGCTCGCTACCGCGCGCCAGGCGTCTGCATCCGACGCGATCGCAGGACGCGCGCGCGCCGCCCCATAAGCGAAACGCTTGCCCGCACGCCCGCCGTTCCCTACCTGTTCACCGATGAGTCTTCCCGTTCCCCAGGACGCGCCCGCGCCCAACGATCCGCCCTATCTGCGCGGCCTCAACGAACCGCAGCGCGATGCCGTGCTCACCACCGAGGGGCCGGTGCTCGTCCTGGCGGGCGCCGGAACCGGCAAGACCGCCGCGCTCACCGCGCGGCTCGCGCATCTGCTCAACACGCGGAAGGCCTGGCCGAGCGAGATCCTCAGCGTCACCTTCACCAACAAGGCCGCGCGCGAGATGCGGCACCGCGTCGGCATGCTCGTCGGCGACGTGGTCGAGGGGATGCCGTGGCTCGGTACCTTCCACGCGATCGGCGCGAAGATGCTGCGCCGCCACGCCGAGCTCGTCGGGCTGCAGAGCAATTTCACGATCCTCGACACCGACGACCAGCTTCGTCTGTTGAAGCAACTCATCCAGGCCGCCGATCTCGACGAGAAGCGCTGGCCGGCCCGCTCGCTCGCCGGCCTGATCGACGGCTGGAAGAACAAGGGCCTCGTCCCCGCCCAGATCGACGCCGGCGAGAGCGAACTCTACGCCAACGGCCGCGGGCAGGAACTCTACGCGGCCTATCAGGCACGCCTGGTCGCGCTCAACGCCTGCGATTTCGGCGATCTGCTGCTCCACATGCTCGTCATCCTGCAGCGCGACCGCGACGTGCTCGCCGATTACCAGCGCCGCTTCAAATATATCATGGTCGACGAGTATCAGGACACCAACAGCGTCCAGTATCTCTGGCTCCGCCTGCTCGCGCAGGAGCGCAAGAACATCGCCTGTGTCGGCGATGACGACCAATCGATCTATTCGTGGCGCGGCGCGCAGGTCGAGAACATCCTCAAGTTCGAGAAGGATTTCCCGGGCGCAAAGATCATCCGGCTCGAGCAGAACTATCGCAGCACCCCGCACATCCTCGGCGCCGCCTCGGGCGTGATCGCGAACAATAGCGGCCGTCTCGGGAAGCAGCTCTGGACCGAGCTCGACGCAGGCGAGAAGGTCAAGGTGCTCGGTGTGTGGGACGGCCCAGAAGAAGCACGCCGCGTCGGCGAGGAAATCGACTCCTGCCAGCGCGCGGGCAAGTCGCTCGACGAGATCGCCATCCTCGTGCGCGCGCAGCACCAGACGCGCGAGTTCGAGGACCGCTTCATCGCGACCGGCATCAATTATCGCATCGTCGGCGGTTTCCGCTTCTACGAACGCGCCGAGATCCGCGACGCGCTCGCCTATCTGCGCGTCGTCGGGCAGCCGGCCGACGATCTCGCCTTCGATCGCATCGTCAACGTCCCCAAGCGCGGCCTCGGCGACAAGGCGGTCGCCAAGATCCACCAGCTCGCGCGTGCGCAGAACGCACCGCTCGTCACCGCCGCCGCGCGCCTGCTCGACACCGACGAGCTGAGCGGCGCGGCGCGCAAATCGCTCGGCAATCTTGTCATCGACATGGCGCGGTGGCGCGCGCAGGTCACCGAACTGCCGCATGGCGAGCTTGCGCGGATCATCCTCGACGAGAGCGGCTATACCGCCGCGCTCCAGGCAGAGAAATCGGTCGAGGCGGCCGGCAGGCTCGAAAACCTCACCGAACTCGTCCGCGCGATGGAGGAGTATGAGACGCTCGGCGCGTTCCTCGAACACGTTTCGCTGGTGATGGACAATGAGGCGGCGGCCGAGGAGCCCAAGGTCACGATCATGACGATCCACGCCGCCAAGGGCCTGGAATACGATACGGTGTTCCTGGTCGGCTGGGAGGAAGGCCTGTTCCCCTCGCAGCGCTCGCTCGACGAGGGCGGCACCAAGAGCCTCGAGGAGGAACGCCGCCTCGCCTATGTCGCGATCACGCGCGCACGGCGGCGCGCGATCATTCTCCACGCCGCCAACCGCCGCATCTACGGCCAGTGGACGAGCAGCATCCCGAGCCGCTTCGTCGGCGAGCTCCCGCCCGAGCATATCGAGGCCGAGTCGAGCATGGCGGGCGGCGAGAGCCTGTGGCGCGCCAACTGGTCCGAACGCGCCGACCCCTTTGCCGACGTCGCCCGCGGCACCGGCCGCGGTCCCGGCTGGCAGCGTGCGGCAGGGGTCGACGTCGCGAAGCCCGGCGGCGGCTACACGAGCCGCACTTTCACGCGCGAGCCCTCCCGCGTCCAGGAATCGCGCGCTTCTGCGGTGAGCCTCGGCAACAAGGGTCGCGCCGATGTCACGGTCGGGATGCGCGTCTTCCACCAGAAGTTCGGCTATGGCGCGATCGCCGAGATCGAGGGCAACAAGCTCGAGATCGACTTCGAAAGCGCGGGGCGGAAGCGGGTGATGGACACCTTCGTGACGGTGGAGGCGTAGACCGGAGGGCAACCGTCGCCCCGGCAACGGCGGGGGCCGCCGGACCGGGCGCGAGACGTCGGCATGTAGCGGAGCGATGACGCTCCATGGTGCCGGCCCCACCATCGAACTGCGCGTGACCGGCGGCTTGCACCGGGCTGGTACGACACGTTTGTCGAGAGCGCCTAGCGCGGTACCGCCCGCACCGGCACCATCACGTTGCACAGGTCCGTCGCGCCGGCTGGCACCGTAAAGAACGGCCCGCCCCGATTGGCGCGCGCTTCGAGCGTCGCGGCGAAGACAGGCGCCTCTGGGCGTAAGAATTGGAACGCTGGCCGCTCAGCCGCCGGCAGGTCAGCGACGATCGCGATCCGCCGGATCGGTACGCGTTGCTTGGGATCTTCATACAGGCCAAGCCCCCCGCCCGTCCCGCGCGGCAAGGCCGACAGCGCGCCCATCCCGTCAATCACGCGCCCGACCAGCGCGATATTGCGATCGAGATGCCGCGGGGCATGGCCGATCACGGTATAGAGATCGCCCCCCGTCCCCGTATCGGGCGCAAGATCGCGCGCCACGCCAACCATGCCATAGCAATGTGGCAGCCATTGCCGCGTGCCATCCCCCGCCACTGCCCAGCCGCTCGGCGTGAATCCGGTCCGGCTGGCATAGGCATCGCGATACGGATTGGCGACGGCCACGCCGTGCGCGTCCCACGCCCATTCATACTCGGCCGGAGGTCGGCGATCGATCCCCGCCGCAGGCGGCTTCTTCTCGGTCGCGTCCCCCCATTGCGTGACGTAATTGTCCTGCACGCGGTAGACGGTGGCATCGTTCCGCTAGCCGCTGCGGGCGATCGTGCGGATGTTGGCGACATGGACCGGCGCGAACGCGGGCGCGAGCCAGATCACGCTGCGATGCCCATCGGCAAACTCGATCAGCAACAGATCCTGCGGGTCGATCGCGCCCCAGGCAGACGCTGGCGCAGCGGCCGCCAATTGCGCCGCGGTCGGCTTGGGAGCAGGCGCAGGCGCGGCCTGTGCGGCGGCGAGCAGGGCGAGGAACGGGAGGAGCATCGGCATCGCGCAAGACTGCCCGCTCGCGCCGGGATCGGCAATCCCCTCGCGGACGCAGCAGAGTGCTTGCGCAGCGGACGACGACGCTCTAGGGCGACGCTCCTGTCCAGGACATGCGGAGCGGTGGCCGAGTGGTCGAAGGCGCTCGCCTGGAAAGTGAGTATACGTCAAAAGCGTATCGAGGGTTCGAATCCCTCCCGCTCCGCCACCAAGTCTCTGTTTTTGCAGAGTTATTTGGAAATTCTACTGAGTCCGAATCGACAGAATTCAAACTCTCCGAGTACGCTTTCGGCGATTTTCACGCAAATTTGCTTGATCGTTCTCTGTTCGTACCGTTCTCATAGGATTTCGTCGAGAATTCAGCAGGTTATGACAAACCATATTGACGATTTCGAATATGATTTGCTCCGCCAGCCAGTCATGGTAATCTAATATCCGTCGCGAACCGGGCCGAAAACGGCGCGGTTTCGCCGTGTTCGGGTCCCGTTTCATACCCCGGAGAATGATTCTCGGGCGCGTTTGCGCGAGAACGGTGCGATTTTCTCCGGCTGCTATTGGCGTCGTACGGTTCGGCCGACGGACCCTACCAACCCCCTAAGTTAAAAACTCACGCCGGCTTCTGCGATGAGGAAGGGCTTTGTTGCATAATTACGCGAGAGCATGACCGACATTTTACTTGAAGATGTTATTGGATGCGGACGGTCACCGGCGTTCCTATTTCGGAGAACCGATTGAGAATTGCAGCACGGACTTTGAGCTCGGTAATCTGACGATCGAAGGTGCGGGCGACAACGCGCTGGCCCAGGAGTTTGAAGCAGTGCATTTTGGTCTCGACCAGACTGCGGCGATGATAGCCGCTCCACTTTTTCCAGATTGCGCGACCAAGCGGCTTTGTCGCGCGTAGCGCTCCATTGCGTGCATCGACGCCGGGACCGCCTTCTGCCCATGGTTGCCCGTTGCGGCGGACCGGGATGACCGCATCGGCACCGCGCCCGGCAATAGCGGCATGGCAGTCCCTGGTATCATAAGCGCCATCTCCGCCGACGCTGAGTATCCGCTCGTCTCCGGGAATTTGCGCCAGGAGAACGGGCAGCGTCGGTGCGTCACCAATGGCATTCGTCGTGACCTCAATGGCCCGGATATCCAGCGTCCCAGCATCAATCCCGAGATGCACCTTGCGCCACTGGCGACGGTAGGACGGTCCGTGTTTGCGCGTCTTCCACTCGCCTTCTCCCGTCATTTTGATCCCGGTGCTGTCGACCAGCAGGTGCAGTCCGCCCGAGCTGATCCGCCCGCCGAGGTTGACCTTCAACGTCTTCTGCCGTCGGCACAGTGTCGTATAATCCGGCACCGACCAATCCAGCCCCGCCATTTTGATCAGGCTCGAAACCAACCCCGTCACTTGCCGCAAAGGCAGGTTGAACAGCGTCTTCAGCGTCAGGCACAGCTCTATCGCGCTGTCTGAAAACCGCATCGGGCGACCAGGGCGACCACACGGCTTCGAAAGCCAGTGCATCTCCGGATCAAACCATATTTCCAGCGACCCACGCCGCTTCAGCGCCGCATTATACTCAGGCCAGTTCGTCGTACGATACACAGGTGCGGCAGGTTTGGGCATTACGCCTATCTATACCGCTCGATTCCCTGCGTGAATCCCCGCCATCAGTTTTGCAACAAAGCCCTGCGGAGTGGCCCGATCTGCCACCAAGCGATGTCGAGAAGATCGTTGACGAGTTCTTCAATGCTCTTACGGCACATTTGGCAGAAGGCGGACGTGTCGAGATACGGGGCTTCGGGGTCTTCACCACCCGTGTGCGTGATGCTCGCATTGGGCGCGATCCTCGCAATGGCACGCCCGTCCAAGTAAATGCCCGGCGCGTTCCCTTCTTCAAGGCGGGAAAAGATCTGTGCGAGTTGATAAATGGCGCCGACCGCACCTGACTACGGTTGTGAACACGGCTCCGGTCGTGCCCGCTCGCGCTGGCGTCACGCCTGGGAAGCTCGACCCACTCGGCTCTGCTATGGGCGCTCTTCTGGCGGGTCTTCTCCGAACCACCACTCTGGCACGCGGAAAATCGCGCCGAGGAGTTCCCGGTCGGACTTTGCCAACACGATCGGGTACCCCTCGCGCACGAAGGTAACCAAATAGCCGTCGCGGCGGCGGAGCATCCGCGACAGCGCTGCCAAGCTTTGCCCGTGGTCTTTGGCTAACCGCTCGAGCACCTCGCCGGGTGTGCCGATCGGCCCCGGCTTCATGGGTTCGCAGCAAGCGCCACGCGCGCGGCATCGGCAAGAAACCTTGACCGGTTGGACGCGACGCGATCGATGCGAGCCAAAAGGCCTTCCTCGATCGATACCTGCACGCGTACTGACCGACCAGGACGCTCGCCGCGCACCAAGATACACGCGACCTCGTTTACCTCCCGGTCGTGCTCGACCGCGTCTAAATCCGAGGGTACTGGGATTTCGTCGCCGTGTTCGAGAGATACGGCGAGGAAGCCGCTTAGTGCCTCTTCGGCGCCGAGCGCGGCGGCCTGTAGGGTGTCGCCTGCCGACGTGCAGCCCGGAAGGTCGGGAAAGAACACACTGTAGGCTTTGCCTGCGCGCTCGATAATCGCTGGATAGTGTACGGTGGACATAGCGGGTCTCCTGGCGGGAAAAGTGGCTTCTATCGAAGTCTCACCCCAGATTGCTTTTCGATGCTCTTGATGGTGCCTATCGCCATCTCGCTCTTTGGGTGCGGAACGGTAACGGTGCCGGGCTTTGTCGGGTGGCGAAAGTGCTTGTGGCTACCAACCTGACGAACCTCGAACCAACCGTCCGTTTCGATCGCCTTGATGATATCCTTGCTGCGCATCGCCACTCGCTCCCTGTATGTATTTTATACACACACGCCAACCAAGTTGCAACAAGATATTACACAAAAACTACACAATTGATGGACGTTAGGGGCAAGCGTTCAGCTTATATGTTCTCATAATGTTCTAACCGAATCACGCTCGCCTGTGCTTCACCGCAGCCATGGGCACGGAGGTACCAAAGCAGATCAGCGACTATCCCTCGTTCGGGCTGGACTTCGGCATCAGCTGCCGGGTGTGCGGGCGTGTCGCGCGGTCTATCGGCCGGGGGATGCTAACGCGTTCTTCTCGGTGCGGTCGATCAGCACGAAAATTCCGGTTCGGGTCGACGTATTCACCTGCAAGTGCGGGTCGCGCGATGTGAAGCCAGTTAGAGTGGCGGTCGCGCGGCGGCCATCAACGCAGGACAGCTATGGGCGCATGCTGCACCCGATCTATGTTATCGGGCGGCCGAAGCGCTAAGGCTCACTGCCTCGGCGAATGCGCGATCGCCCGCATCTTCGTGATCAGGTCCGCCCAGTGATGATCGGTGTCGTCCTGGGCGGAGGATTTCAATCCGTCTATGGCTCGACGTAGCCACATCTCCCCATGCAGATCGGCTTTGTTGCATAATTACGCGAGAGCATGACCGACGTTTTACTTGAAGATGTTATTGGATGCGGACGGTCACCGGCGTTCCTATTTCGGAGAACCGATTGAGAATTGCAGCACGGACTTTGAGCTCGGTAATCTGACGATCGAAGGTGCGGGCGACAACGCGCTGGCCCAGGAGTTTGAAGCAGTGCATTTTGGTCTCGACCAGACTGCGGCGATGATAGCCGCTCCACTTTTTCCAGATTGCGCGACCAAGCCGGTTTGTCGCGCGTAGCGCTCCATTGCGTGCATCGACGCCGGGACCGCCTTCTGCCCATGGTTGCCCGTTGCGGCGGACCGGGATGACCGCATCGGCACCGCGCCCGGCAATAGCGGCATGGCAGTCCCTGGTATCATAAGCGCCATCTCCGCCGACGCTGAGTATCCGCTCGTCTCCGGGAATTTGCGCCAGGAGAACGGGCAGCGTCGGTGCGTCACCAATGGCATTCGTCGTGACCTCAATGGCCCGGATATCCAGCGTCCCAGCATCAATCCCGAGATGCACCTTGCGCCACTGGCGACGGTAGGACGGTCCGTGTTTGCGCGTCTTCCACTCGCCTTCTCCCGTCATTTTGATCCCGGTGCTGTCGACCAGCAGGTGCAGTCCGCCCGAGCTGATCCGCCCGCCGAGGTTGACCTTCAACGTCTTCTGCCGTCGGCACAGCGTCGTATAATCCGGCACCGACCAATCCAGCCCCGCCATTTTGATCAGGCTCGAAACCAACCCCGTCACTTGCCGCAAAGGCAGGTTGAACAGCGTCTTCAGCGTCAGGCACAGCTCTATCGCGCTGTCTGAAAACCGCATCGGGCGACCAGGGCGACCACACGGCTTCGAAAGCCAGTGCATCTCCGGATCAAACCATATTTCCAGCGACCCACGCCGCTTCAGCGCCGCATTATACTCAGGCCAGTTCGTCGTACGATACACAGGTGCGGCAGGTTTGGGCATTACGCCTATCTATACCGCTCGATTCCCTGCGTGAATCCCCGCCATCAGTTTTGCAACAAAGCCTATCCGTGCAGGAAATGCTTCGCGACGGCGCGCGGGGTCGCCTTCCGGAAAGCTGTCTCGGCAAGCTTCTGGAGTTCGGGCAATTGCCGTTCAATGACCGTTCTGAACAAGGCTTCCTTGCTGCCGAAAGCGAAATAGAAGCTCGGCGGAGAAATCCCGATCGCCTTCGTCAGATCGCTAAGCGACGTCCCCTCATAGCCATTCCGCCAAAAGAGGGCGGTTGCCTTCTCGAGCGCATCGTCAATTTCAAATTGCCGGGGACGGCCCATATTACCAACGCCCATGATCTATAACATATGCTATATATGCGTGTGCGTCGGCTGAGACAATTTGGCATGGCACCGCAGCGAGCGACGATGACCAACCTGGTTTCGCTCGTACGCCCGCTCCACCCATCTCGGTCAGACGCCCACCTGCCCCCCCTTACGAACATAATAGCCGGCGCGTCGGTCGGCGCGTTTGGGTCAACCCTGCCGCCCCTTTCAGTCTTCGATGGGATCCAAGTCATGGGGATGCCTACAACGTCGCGGACGGCACGAGTCGAGCTGGGCACCGGCACCTACGGCCTGTCGATGGGCGCGGTCCCGATCCGTAAATCCAACCTCGCTCATTCCAAGATGGCATATGTCATATGGCCCGAACTCGTCTTCTGCGGATACCAAAATTGGAACATCACGGCGGCGCGCCAACGATCGTGTTGGACCGACGCGCGTACCCGTGGCGACCCTTCGGCTTCGCCATGGGTCCGATGAAGCTGCGTTTCGGGAAATCGTTTCTTGAAGGAATGAACGATGCTTGTTGACGGCAGATGGATGGCGAAATGGCAACCTGTGCAGGCCACCGACGCCAAAGGCGGCTACGTTCGTCAAGTTTCCAGTTTCCGCAACTGGATTACGCCCGACGGCGCTGCAGGTCCGACGGGAAGTGATGGCTTCAAGGCCGAAGCCGGTCGCTATCATCTGTACGTGGCGCTGATCTGTCCATGGGCGTCGCGCGCGGTGATTGCCCGGAAACTCAAGCAGCTCGAATCGGTAATTTCGATGAGCGTCGTCGAACCGATCCTCACCGATGAGGGTTGGCGATTTGGCGACTACCCTGGGTCCGACCGCGATGTGCTCAATGGTGCCACCTACCTGCATGAGCTCTACACGACCGTTGATCCCCATTTCACCGGGCGGGCGACGGTGCCAGTGCTTTGGGACAAGCAGCGCAAGACGATCGTCAACAATGAATCCGCCGACATCATGCGGATGATCAACTCCGGTTTCGGCACATTAGCGGGTGGCGGGCTTGACCTCTACCCGGAGGCGCTTCGCGCAGACATCGACGCACTCAACGACCACCTCTATTCGCGGCTCAACCACGGCGTCTACGGAGCAGGCTTCGCCACAACTCAAATTGCCTATGAAGAAGCGTTCGCCGGTGTCTTCTTGGAGCTCGATGAGCTCGAAGACCGACTAAGCCGTCAAGGGCCCTTCCTGTTCGGAGACGCCTTGACGGAGACAGACGTGCGATTGTTCGTGACCTTGGTGCGCTTCGATGCGGCCTATTACGGACTGTTCAAGTGCAATCTGCGCCGACTTGCAGACTATACTGCCCTGAGCGCCTATTTGGCGCGGTTCCTGGCCATAGCGGGTGTGCGCGAGACGGTGCGTATCGATCACATCAAGCGGGGCTATTACTCGATGCAGGCGCTCAACCCGACCGGAATCGTCCCCGCCGGACCGCATCTTGCGTGGTTGGACCCGGTCGCGTCACCCAACACCCGAGATTAGGCTTCGGCCATACCCATCGCCCTGTCGCAATTTGCAGGGTGTCAGCGACGGCGGCGGAGAGCTTACCGTCCGCACCCAGCAGACCTCGTCTCTTATCAAGGATCTACCCTGTGACCAGTCTGGAAAACTTGGAAAATGCAGCACCGTTCGTTCTCTACGGGATGAAGACGGGCAATTGCATTCGGGCGGCGATGGCGTTGGAAGAGGCTGACATGCCGTACATCGTGCGCCCTTACGATCCACGGACGCCCGGCGACGGCGAAGCGGGTTACCTGGACCTCAATCCGACCGGCAAAGTGCCGACACTCATCGATATGGCCCAGCGGAACGATCCTTTCGTTTTGACCCAATCCAACGCCATCGTGCTCTATGCCGCGTCAAAAGCGCCGGAAAAGCTGCTGCACGCAGCTGATGCGCGGGCACAGGCGCGTGTGCTGGAGCGCTTTGTCTACTTCGTGACCGATGCCATCGCGCCAAGTCACGCAGCATTTTTACTCAGGCTGCAAGGTCACCCCGTCGCCGCAACGGTGCTGTCCGAGCGCTCGATGGCTGCCATCGAGAATGCCGAGCGGTTCGCTTCGGCAAGCGCGCATATGGCTGGCGATGCCTTTTCGATCGCTGATATTGCCGCGGTGACGATCGTATCGTCGGTCGCCGATGCGTTACCCTGGGAGCGACTTCCCGCCCTTTCTCGCTGGTATTCGCAAGTCCGGGCCCGTCCGGCATTCGTGAGAAGCGCTTCAGCCTTTGATGGGTGATTTGGGCCGGATCTGCGCGCCCACTACCCTCCCCGGATTGCGTGGCATTTCAGCAACCTGTCGCACAGAGCCAAGCGACCTTGCCGCCGGCGGGGCGAAGCTACTCCGCGGCGGTTCCGCCGGGCGTTGCGAAACGCGCCGCGAGGAAGTCGACGAACAATCGTATTTTGAGGAAACGCCCACGACCGGTTGGAAACACCGCATGCAATTCCGGCATACGGCCCGTCCAGCGCTCCAAGACGGGAACGACCCGCCCATTCGGCACGAGCGACGCCACCAGCTGGTCCGTCACCAACATCAATCCAACCCCGGCTTCGAGCGCACCGAGCAGCGCGGAGGGGTCGTCGGCGATCATCACTGGCGCGATGGCGTAGTCGCGCATTGGGCCACCGTTGCTCAGCCCCCAGGCATGATCATCCTGGCGCTGAGCCAGGCGATTGGCGAGTGTCGCGTGATCCAGCAAATCGGTCGGTTGCACCGGCACTCCATGACGATCAAGATATGCGGGCGCTGCGTAGATCCGGTTCGGAAATCGGGTCAGTCGCCGAGCGACCAGAGCGCTGTCGGGAAGCGGGCCTAGCCGCAATGCGATATCGACATCATCGCCGATCAGATCCGCCGCGCGATGATCGATCCGCAGATCGAAGCGGATTTGCGGATGAAGCGCAGCAAACTCGACCAGAAGGGGTGCGACGACACCCACCGCCAGCGAATGCGGCAGGCTCATCCTGATCCAGCCCGCAGCCTCGCCTTGCAGGTCTTTGACCGCCTGTTCGGCGGCCGCCAGGAGCTGCCCCCAGTCTCCCAGATGCCGACGATATTCATAGCCCGCTTCGGTCAGCGACAGCGACCGGGTCGTCCGATCGAACAGCCGTGCGCCGAGCGCAGTCTCGAGCGAACGGACCCGCCGCACCAGGTTCGTTTTCGGCTGACGCAACCGCGCTGCAGCGGCGGTGAAACCCCCGAACTGGGCAACCGCAAGGAAGGCTAGCGTATCATCGGCAGACATCGGGCGCTCCATTAGACCGGGTAAGGTCCGCTGAATACCCCAAATGCCGGCTAATCGTGGCGGTCGGTCGCAGCTATCTGGTGGCGCAAGAGGAGACGAACGATGGATATCAGCAAGACCTTGGCGGCAGCTTTGCTCTCCGCGATCCCGGCGGCTTCGGTAGCGCAGACGCCGTGGCCGCAGGCACCGGGCTACTATCGGATGCAGCTGGGCGATTTCAAAGTGACAGTCCTGTCGGACGGATCGGTGGAGAGAGACTTGCCTGCCATCATGAGCGACCCGGATTTGGTCCGGGATCGCTATCGAATGCAGCACCAGGCGCTCCCGGCACGCCTGTCGATCAACTGCTATCTGATCGACACTGGTGCGCATCGCATCCTGATCGACACCGGGGCCGGCGAGGTGTTTGGTGCGGGCGTCGCCGGGCAGCTCGTCGCCAATCTGCGCAGCGCCGGCTATGCGCCCGAGGATATCGACACAATCCTGATGACCCATATTCACGGCGACCATTCCGGCGGCCTTTCGATCGGGGGTCGACGGGTCTTCCCGGCCGCGACTGTCTATGTCGATGCGGCCGATCCCGCGCTGTGGCTAAGCAAGGCTGCAGAACAACGCGCGCCAGTGGCCCAACGCGCTACATTCGAACAGTCGCAAAAGACCGTCGGTCCCTATGTCGTCGCAGGTCGATTAAAGACCTTCGAAGCGCCAACACGCCTGTTTCCCGGCGTCCGTGCCATTCCGTTGCGCGGGCATACGCCAGGACAAAGCGGCTATGTCATCGAAAGCAAGGGCGAGCGTCTGCTGCTGTGGGGTGACGTCATTCATTCGGCAGAGGTACAATTTCAGAAACCCTCGGTAACGATCCAGTATGATGTCGATCCGCAGGCTGCCGCGGCCACGCGCGCTGGTATTCTGGCGGAGACTGCCAAAAGCGGCGTTCTCGTGGGGGGCGCGCATATCTCGTTTCCGGGACTGGGCCATGTCGTCCGCAACGCAACGGGGTATTCCTGGGTGCCTCAACCATGGTCCTCCCAGCCCTGAGGTCCCACACCGCAAGAATGACGAGTGCCGAACTGGCACCGTCATAGCCGGCGCGATGCGAGGATGCGGACGATGGGTGACGGGTACGATCCCCTGCGGGGCGTTTCCGCGCGAGGGCCTCCGGGGATGGTGCAGGGCAGCTAGGATTTCAGACCGGACTTTCGTTGCCCCACCCCGATCTTTGCGAGCCAGTGTCTCGGAGGTGAGGCGTATCGCAGGATCGGGGCCCCGCGTATGTGAGCAGACGAGCGCGCAGGGGAAGCGCGGTCGAAATTTGGCCTGCGCATCTCCCCTGCGGTCCTTACGCCTCACCCCCGACGGTGCCGCCACAGCGCATGCACGCCCGCCACCATGTCGTACGGGATCGCGGCCATCTCGCGCGCCCACATTTTCGCCTGGAGCGGCTTTGGACCGCGCGCGACCATGCGGACGGGGCGGCTGGCAAACCCCATCACGCCGAACAGCATTCTCACGCGCGGCTGGTGATACGCATCGGTGCAGGTCCGGATCGCAGCATAACCGTGACGCCGCGCATACGTCGCACCCGCCCGGACCGTCTGCAGCGTATCCGCGCTGACTTCATCGAGGATCAGCCGATCGGGCGCGATCGCCCCCTTTAGCAGCTGCGCCATCACCGCCGCCTCGGACGGTGGATAGGTCCCGACCCCGCCCGACAGGAACAGATCGACGCGCGGATCGGCCTGGGCGTCTGCGGCGGCATATCCGACACGGCGCGCCAAGGCCGGGCTCGCGCTCCCGTCAGGCCGCACCGCCGCGCCAAATACCACGACGAGGGTGCGACGGTTCGTCACAGGCGTCTGGCGAGTCACCGATCCTCCGATCCGTCTCGGCGCGCCCATCCGTCCGCCGCGGGCTCGAGCGTCGCAAGGAATGCACCCGCGCTCGCGCGATAGGTGTCGCGCACTTCGGGCTTCATCCGGTTCCACGTCGCATACATGTTGGCCATGCGGCGATTGCGGCCGAAGCGCGCTTCGTGACGCGCCAGGAAATCCCAATACAGCGCATTGAACGGGCATGCGTCCGGCCCAACCTTCTTCTTCACGTCGTAGCGGCATTTCCCGCAATGGTCCGACATGCGGTCGATATAGGCCCCGCCCCCGGCATAGGGCTTGGTGGCAAGCCGCCCGCCATCGGCGTGCTGGCTCATGCCGATCACGTTCGGCAGTTCGACCCATTCATAGGCATCGGCATAGACGACGAGGAACCAGTCGGCGACCTCCTGCGGCCGCACCCCGGCGAGCATCGCGAAATTGCCCAGTACCATCAGCCGCTGGATATGATGCGCATAGGCATTGTCGCGCGTATTGCGGACGGCTTCGGCCAGGCACAGCATGGGGGTGTCGCCGGTCCAGTAGAATTCCGGCAGCGGCCGCGTCGCCTCGAGCGCGTTGGCGCTGGCGACGTCGGGCATCTCGAGCCAATAATAGCCGCGGACATATTCGCGCCAGCCGATCACCTGGCGAATGAACCCCTCCGCCGCGTTGAGCGGCACGCTGCCGGCAGCATAGGCGTCGGCAGCCGCCTGTGCGACTTCCATCGGGGTGAGAAGCCCGAGATTGAGCGCGGGGCTGAGCCAGCTATGGTAAAGCCAGTCCTGCCCGGTCATCATTGCGTCCTGATAGGTGCCGAAATCGGGCAAGGCCGTCGCGACGAAATGCGCGAGCGCGCTTCGGGCCTGCACCGCCGTTACCGGCAAGGCAAACTTCTCCAGCCGACCGAAATGGCCGGCGAAGCGATCGGCGACCAGCGCCATCACCGCCTCGGTCGTCGCATCGGGCACGAAATGCAGCGGCTCGGGGTAATTGAGCCCGCGCTTGGGCGGCACGCGATTGTCCTTGTCGAAATTCCACTGGCCACCTTCGGGTTTGCCATCCGACATCATCAACAGGCCGGTCTTGCGGCGCATCTCGCGATAGAAATATTCCATCACGAGGTCGCTGCGCGCCTGCGCCCAGGTCTGGAACTCGAGGATCCCGCAGACGAAACGGTCGTCGATCAGCATTTCGACCGGGAGACCGAAACGCTCGGCCCAGCCATCGATCATCCGGCGGACGCGCCACTCGCCTGGTTCGACGATCCGGATTGCACTGGGGCGGTGCCGTTCGATCGCGCGCGCGACTTCGCCGGTGAAGCTGCCGGTGTTGGCGGGATCGTCGAGCGCAACGTAATCCACGCTCCAGCCAGCGGTACGCAGTTCGTCGGCGAAGTGGCGCATCGCCGAGAGGATCAGCGCGATCTTGCGCTTGTGGTGGCGGACATAGGTCGTCTCGTCCGCCACCTCCATAAGCAGGACCACGGCGTCATCGGGCGTGACGCCCTGCAGCGATGCGAGATCGTGCGAGAGCTGATCGCCCAGGATCGGAACGAGGATCGTCATCGCACTCCAACGCCCGGCATCGCGCCGGGATGCATCACGCCGGGATCGATGCTCAGAACAGCGTCGTCAGCAGGTAGAAGGCCGCGCCGACCAGCGCCGAGGCCGGGATCGTGATGATCCACGCGACCAGCACGTTCTGCGCAACGCCCCACCGTACCGCCGACGCACGCCGTGCGACGCCTGCACCGATGATGCAACCGGTGATCGTGTGCGTCGTCGAGACCGGAATGCCGAGCAGCGACGCTGCGAACACCATGATCGACCCGCCGAGCGAGGCGCTGAAACCCTGATGCTGCGACAGCTTGGTGATCCGCGATCCCATCGTCTCGATGATCTTCCACCCGCCCGTCAGCGTGCCCAGCCCCATCGCGATGTAGCAGCTGATCGCGACCCAATGCGGCACTTCGAATTCGCCATGCAGATAGCCGGTCGAGAACAGCAGAACGGTGATGATCCCCATCGTCTTCTGGGCATCGTTGAGGCCGTGGCTGAGCGAATAGGTGCCCGACGAGATCAGGTGCAGCGCGCGGAACGAGCGTTCCGCGGTGCGATGCGTCGCGCGGCGGAACAGCCAGCTCGAGATGAGCATGATCAGCATCGACAGGATCATGCCGAGCACCGGCGACAGCACGATGGCGATCAGCGTCTTGTTGAGCCCGCTCCACTGCACGCCGGTGATGCCGGCATGCGCGACCCCCGATCCGATCATGCCGCCGACCAACGCGTGGCTCGACGAGGAGGGAATGCCCTTGAGCCAGGTCACGACGTTCCAGAACATCGCGCCTACCAACGCGCCGAACACCACCGCGGGTGTCACCAGTTCCTGCGCGATCAGCCCCTTCCCGATCGTCGAGGCGACCGCGTGCAGGCTTGGAAAGGTGATCGTCAGAAAATAGGCGGCGAAGTTGAAGAAGCCGGCGAACAGCACGGCGTGGACGGGTTTGAGCAACCGCGTCGAGACGACCGTCGCGATCGAATTCGCCGCATCGTGCAACCCGTTGAGGAAATCGAACGCGAGCGCGACGGCGATCAGGCCGATCAGCAAGGGCAAGGCTAAGGTGTACATCGCTCTGGTCAGGCGTGATCGATGACGATGCCATCGATTTCGTTCGCGACATCTTCGAACGCGTCGATGATCCGTTCGAGATGCTTGTAGACCTCGCGCTGGACGATGAAGCCGAGCGTATCGCTCGCGCCAAGCTCCTTGAAGGCGCGTTTGACGCCGTTGGTGTGGATTTCGTCGGCCTGGCTTTCCATCCGTACCATCCGTTCGGTCAGCTCGTGGAGCCGCGCGCCGTTGCGCCCGACATCGCGCAGCAACGGCATCGCCTCGGCGGTGAGCCGCGCGGCATCGACGATGATCGCGGCCATGTCCTGCATTTCCGGGGTAAAGCTGCGCACCTCGTACAGGTCGATCGCCTGGACAGCGGCCTGCATCTCGTCGATCGAATCATCCATCGCGCCGATCAGGCTGGTGATCGCGCCGCGATCGAACGGCGTCAGGAAGGTGCGCCGCACCGTCAGCAGCATCTCGCGGTTGATGTCGTCGGCATCGTGCTCGCGCTCGATCACCTCGCGGATATGGTCGGCGGCGGCGCCGGTGCCGTTCTGCAGCAGCCGCGCGACCGCGTCGGCGGCGGCGCCGATCGCCACGGCATGGGCTTCGAAGAGTTCGAAGAAATTGCCGGTGCGGGGCAGGAGGCGCTGGAACCAAGCGAACATCGGACTGACTTTCGTAGTTTTGGCGACGGCCGCCAGCACACCCTTGCGCTGTGCGGCGGTTTTGAATTCGGCAGGACCAAACGACCGGATGAGATCGCGCAGGTCACTCTCATCGACGGCCTTTGCCGCATCGGGGAGCGAGAACCAGCGGCGCTCGCGCTGCGACTGTTCCTTCCACGCGCTGAGCTCATGAGTCACCGCCAGCGGAAACACATCGACGTCGAACATCAGCGAGGCGCCGTTGCCCTTGCGCTTGCGATAGCGATACGACCCGAGCGGCGTCGGGCAGACGAGCCCGCTGACGCCGGCTTCCTCCTCGGCCTCGACCGCGGCCGCGGTGTGGGAGGCCATGCCCGCCATCGGATTTCCCTTGGGAATGACCCATCGCTTGCTTTCCCGCGACGTGACCAACAGCACGCGGACGGGTGCATCGATTCTGGTCCCCTCGGTGCGATAGGGCAGTGCTGCGATCTGGCGGATGATATGGCTCCCTGTAGCGTCCTCCCGTATCGGAGCGGCACGACGCCGCCAATCCCCCTGTTCGGACTTGGTGCCTCGATCCCTGCCGCGCCGCGATGCGATCGGAGGCTTGCGTCGGGCGCCCGCTCCGGCGATGTCAGGACAAGCCGTTCGTCGGAAGCGGTGTAGGAGCAGAGCAGCGAACGATGCGAATCCCATGACGGCGCGTTCCCTATCGCCTTCTGAACCTGCCATATTGTTTCGGTCTCGCGCGGAATGGCCCGACGAGATCGAGCGCTCCGTGCGTGAGCAGATCGGCGACGGGCCATTGGCCAAGATGGTGCGCATCGCGATGACCGATCCCGACGACGAGCTGTGGCGCTATTCGATCAGCGTTGCGGGGCACGTGATTGCCGGCAAGGCGATCGGAGCGCTGGCCGCAAAATAACCCGCGCGGGTCGGCGTCGGCGAGTCCCCGGCGCTAGCGCCGTGTTTGCAGATTGACGCAGTGCAGCATCGCACCTACCAGCGCGCGCTCCCACCCCCGCTAAGCCCGATCAGGCGCAGCTTTGCTCAGCGCCGGAGGCGCCGCGTGCCCATGACCATGACTTTCGCCGATCTCGCTCTGGCGCCGTTCCTGCTGCGCAGCCTGGCCGACCTTGGCTATGCGAA
Organism: Sphingomonas sp. UYP23; assembly: GCF_054059235.1. NCBI lineage: Bacteria > Pseudomonadati > Pseudomonadota > Alphaproteobacteria > Sphingomonadales > Sphingomonadaceae > Sphingomonas > Sphingomonas sp. UYP23. The sequence continues at coordinate 3,510,840 of NZ_JBSSBX010000001.1, read as the reverse complement.
GCCGACTCCGATCCAGGCCGGCGCGATTCCGCTGTTGCTGCAGGGCCGCGACATGCTCGGCATGGCGCAGACCGGCAGCGGCAAGACCGCCGCCTTCGCGCTGCCGCTGCTGCATCGCCTGGCCGAGGCTCCCCGCCCTGCCCCGGCGCGCGGCGCGCGCGTGCTCGTCCTTGCACCGACGCGCGAACTGGTGTCGCAGATCGCCGCCGGGTTCGAGAATTTCGGCGGCGATCTGTCGCCGCGCGTCACGACGATCTTCGGCGGCGTCAGCGCGTTCCACCAGATCAAGGCGCTCGAGGCGGGCGTCGACATCGTCGTCGCGACGCCGGGGCGTTTGCTCGATCTGATCGAGCAGGGCGAATGCGATCTGTCCGCGCTCGAGGCGCTGGTCCTCGACGAGGCCGACCAGATGCTCGACATGGGCTTCGCCAAGCCGATCGCGCAGATCGTCGCGACGCTGCCGGTCGAGCGCCACACGCTGCTGTTCTCGGCGACGATGCCGGCGTCGATCACGGCGCTCGCCGATAGCCTGCTGCGCGATCCTGCCAAGGTCGAGATCGCCCCGCCCTCGACCACGGTCGAGCGGATTGCGCAATCGGTGATGTTCCTCGATGCCGCCAACAAGAAGGCTGCGCTGCTCGAGCTGCTGCGCACGCCCGACATGGGCCAGGCGGTCGTCTTCACGCTGCAGAAGAACATCGCCAACGAGGTCTGCGCCTTCATCACCGAGGGTGGGATCACCGCCGAGGCGCTTCACGGCAACAAGTCGCAAGGCCAGCGCGAGCGCGCGCTCGACGCGTTCCGGGCGGGCACGGTCCAAGTTTTGGTGGCGACCGACATCGCCGCGCGTGGGATCGACGTCGACACGGTGACGCACGTCTTCAATTACGATCTGCCGAGCCTGCCCGAAAGCTATGTCCACCGCATCGGCCGCACCGGCCGCGCCGGGCGCAGCGGCCACGCGATCACGCTGTGCGATGCCGAGCAGCGCGCCTGGCTGCACGATGTCGAGCGCGAGATTGGCCAGACGCTGACCGTCCAGGACGATCACCAATGGCATTGCGAAATCGCCCGCCACTCGACCAAGCGCGCGCCCGTGCTCGGCGGTGGCCCGGTCAAGCAGGTCAAGGCGCCGAAGGAGCGCGAGCGCAAGGTCTGGACCGAGGAAGAAAAGGCCGCCGCGCGGATGGCGGCTAAAGCAGCCTGAGCCGCGCTTGGGGCGGCAGCGCCAGACGCGCCGCCGCCCCTGGCCGCTTATTGGAGCGGTGCGCTCGGGCGCCCGGCGGGTGCGAGCGGGCGGCCGCCGTTGAGGTCGGCACCGTTGTTCGGATCCGTCGGCGTCGCCTGGATCATTGCGCGCATCTGCCACTGATATTTGTCGATCGCATGCTGCACTTCCTGCAGCAGGTTAGAGGTGGTGGGATCGCTGTCATTGGTCGCCTTGATCCCCTGCGCGATCTCGTCGCTGGTCACGCGATAATAGTGCGCGAACCACTGAATCACCTGCGCATCATCGACGAAGCCGCCTGGAAATTCGGGAATGCGGCTCGTGCGGATGATCGTGTTGGCGCGTCCGTCGGACGAGACGCCGATCCCCTGCAGCCGCTCGGCGACCTCGTCGGCATATTTGGCGACGCCCTCGTAATGCTCCTGCAGCAATTCGTGCAGCGGGTAGAACAAGCTGCCCGACACGTTCCAGTGCGCCCGCTTGGTTTCGAGCTGCAACTGCTGCAATTCGGTCAGCGTCTGCTGCAGCGCCTGGGTCGAGGCGCGCAGCCCCTCGCCCTGCGGCCCCGAATGGACGCGGTCGGTCACGCTGTTGAGCGGGAATGGGCCGGTCTGCGGCTGGGTCTGGGCAAGAGCGGGCGACGCACTGACGAGCGCCGCCGTGGCGAGCAGGATGAAACGCATGGGAGTCCTTTCGATCGAACACTGGAGACGCCATCGCGTCTCGCTCGGCACGCTCAACGGACATCGGATCGAACGGTTGTCTAAATTCGCTTTCAGTGTTGCCGAGGCGCGGGACGAGCGCCCCATCGGCGAAACGAAGCGGCGTTCGCCCGATGCGGACCCTTCTGTCTGAACTCGTGTTTAGTCGACGCCAGCGCTCGCGCCGCTAACGGGTGCCGCTCGGTCTGAAGGAACTCTGATGCGGAATCTTGCCCTGGCGGTGGTGCTCGCCGCAATGCCCACGATCGCGGCGGCGCAGGAGGCGACGGGGATGTCGCTCGACCGGCTCGCACAGGACGTGATCGCGAACAATCCCGAGCGGCACTTCTATCAGCGCCAGATCGAGACCGCCGGCGTCGAACGCGCCGCCGCCGGGCGCTGGGCCCGATCCCGAGGCCGTGGTCGAATTCGGCCAGCGCAACGCCAACGACCGCACCACCGGCGCGCTGCTCGGCGATGGGCAGACCTATGCCGTATCGATCGTCCAGCCGATCGAGTTCGGCGGCCGCATCGCGCTGCGCCGCGCGATCGCCGAGCGGCAGATCGATCTCGCCAAGATCGGCCTGCAGCAATTCGACGCGACGCTGGCGGCACGCGCGCGATCGCTCGGCTACGGATTGTTCGCCGCTGACGAAAAGGCCGCCACCGCACGGACCGTCGCAGCGCGGATGCGGGACCTTTCGCGCGTCCTCGTCGCACGCGATCCCGCCGGCCCTGCCCCACGGCTTGAAGCGGCGTCGCTCCAGGCCGGAGCGATCACCGCCGAGCGCACCGCGGCGATGGCCGACGCCGAGGCGAATTCGGCGCTGTACGAGCTCAACCAGTTGCGCGGCGCTCCGTTTATGTCGCGGATCCGGATCATCCGCCCTGACATGCGGTTGCCCGATCTCCCCTCGGGCGCATCGCTTGCGGCGAGTGCCACTGCGAACAATTTCGAGCTGAAGTCGCTGCGCGCGCAGTTCGAGCAGCAGGGCCTGCGCGTCGATCTGGCGCGCAAATCCCGCATCCCGATCGTCGGCGTCGGCCCCTATTATGACCGCGCCCGCTCGGACATTCGCGAGACCAATTACGGACTGCGCCTGTCGACCACGCTGCCGGTGTGGAATCGCCAGGCAGGCGACGTCGCCGCCGAGCAGGGCCGCCAGGCGCAGGCCAATGCGACGCTCATCAACGCCGAGCGCCGGATCGAACGCGACGTGTTCGACCAGGCGGCGCAATATGAGGCGAAGCGCAACGCGCTCGGCCAATGGTCGGGCAGCACGCCGCAGGGCTTCGCCGACGCTGCCGCCGATGCCGATCGCAACTATCGCCTCGGCGCGATTCCGCTGCAGGTCTATATGCAGATGCAGCAATCCTATATCGAGGCGACCAATGCCGTGCTCGATACGCGGCGCGAGGCGCTCGAGGCGTTGCTCCAGCTCCGCGCGCTCAACGGCGGGACCGCGCTCGCGCGATGATCGGCTGGTTGCTCGCGCTCGTGACGCGTCACCGTTTGGCGGTGGCGATCGTCACCGCCATCGTCGCCATGCTCGGTATGGGGGCGTATTCGGCGCTCAAGATCGACGCGATCCCGGATATCACCGGCGTCCAGGTCCAGATCAACACGATGGTCCCCTCGCTCGCGCCCGAGGAGATCGAGCGGCTCGCGACGCTGCCGATCGAGCGCGCGATGGCGGGCCAGCCGGGCCTCCAGGAGACGCGCTCGCTGACCAAGACCGGGCTGAGTCAGGTCACGTTGCTCTACAAGGACGGCACCGACCAGTTGCGCGCACGCCAGCTCGTTTCCGAGCGGATCCAGGCGGTGCGCGATCAGCTTCCGCCGGGCGCCTCGCCGCAGCTCGCGCCGATCACGACGGGGCTGGGCGAAATCTATTATTACACGCTCGAATGGAAGAAGCCGCCGCCCGGCTATGACGCGCAGCGCCAGCTGATGGAGCTGTACGAGGCGCAGGAATATACCGTCCGCCCGATGCTGCGCGCGGTGACGGGCGTCGCCGACGTCAATTCGAACGGCGGGATGGAGCAGCAGTTCGTCGTCCAGCCCGACCCCGCGCGCCTCACCATGCATGGCGTGACGGCGGGCGAGCTGGCCGATGCGGTCGGCAAGAATGTCGAGAATGCCGGCGGCGGGATCATCACGCGAGGGGCCGAGCGCTTCACGGTGCTGACCAAGGCGCGCGTCACCAATGCTACCGAGATCGGCTCGATCCCGGTCAAGTTCGCCGCCGGCGTGCTGCCGCTGCAGGTGCGCGATCTGGCGAACGTCGTCGTCGGCTCGGCCCCGCGCCAGGGTGCCGCGACGCAGAACGGGCGCGAGACCGTGCTCGGCACCGTGATGATGCTCGTCGGCCAGAACAGCCGTGAAGTCGCACTGCGCGTGCAGGATGCGTTGCCGGATATCCAGGCGGCGCTGCCCAAGGGCATGGTGCTCGACCGGCAATATAGCCGGGCCGATCTGGTCGACCGCGCGATCTCGACAGTCGAGCACAATCTCGGCGAAGGCGCGCTGCTCGTCGCGCTCGTGCTGCTCGTCGTGATGGGCAATTGGCGCGCCGCGCTGATCGTCGCGCTGGTGATCCCGCTCGCCTTCCTCGTGACCGTATCGGGCATGACCGCGATCGGCGTTTCCGGGAACCTCATGAGTCTGGGCGCGCTCGACTTCGGGCTGATCGTCGACGGGGCGATCGTCGTGGTCGAGAACAGCCTGCGGCTGCTCGCCGAGCGCCGGCGGGACAAGGGCGAGGATCTTACGCCCGAGGAACGCCGCCAGACCGTCGCCGATGCCGCTCGAATGGTCGCGCGGCCGACCTTGTTCGGGATCGTGATCATCGCGCTCGTCTATGTGCCCGTGCTCAGCCTTGGCGGGGTCGAGGGCAAGCTGTTCCAGCCGATGGCGCAGGCGGTAATGCTCGCGATCTTCGCCGGGCTGATCTGGACCTTCACGATCGTCCCCGCGCTCGCCGCCTGGCTGCTGCGCGCGCCGGCTGGCGACGTCGGCGATGGCCGCAAGAAGGGGCTGATCGGCTATGCCGAGCGCGGCTACGTCCCCGTGCTCGAGCGCGCGCTCGCGCATCCCAAGCTGCTGGTGCTCGGCGCATTGATCATGCTGGCGGGGACGTTCCTTGTCTTCCGCACGCTCGGTTCGCAATTCACCCCGCAGCTCGACGAGGGCGCGATCACGGCGATGGTGTATCGCCCGGTCGGCATGTCGCTCGACCGCAGTTTGGCGATCGAGAAGGAGACCGAGCGCCAGATCAAGCGCCAGTTCCCGCAGGTGACGCACACCTTCTCGCGGATCGGCACCAGCGAGGTCGCGACCGATCCGATGCCGCCGAACGAGAACGATCTCTACATCTTCTACGCGCCGCTGAAGGATTGGCCCACCGGCGAGGGCAAGCCCAAGACCAAGGAGGAGCTGGTCACGGGGATCGAGAAGGTCGGGCGGAAGGTCTATAAAGGCCAGACCTTCGAATTCGCGCAGCCGATCGAGATGCGCTTCAACGAGATGCTCGAGGGTGTCCGCGCCGACGTCTCGGTCAAGGTGTTCGGCGAGGATTACGACGTTCTCGAAAGAGCCGCCAAGCAGGCCAAGGCGATCCTCGAGAAGCAGCCGGGCACCGCCGGCGTCGAGTTCGAGACCGCCGGGCGCCCCAAGAGCATCGTCGTCGAACTCGACCATGCCGCGCTCAACCGGCTCGGGCTGGGGACCGCCGAGGTCAACAAGGCGATCACCGATGCGATCGCGGGCACCGAGGAGGGCTTCATCCCGCACGAGGAAGCGCGCCACATGATCGTCGTGCGGATGAAGGAAGACCTGCGCGCCGACCCCGCTTCGATCCTCGCCCTCCCCCTGCGCGTCGGCGACTATGGCATGGTACCACTGTCGCGCGTCGCGCACCTGCGCACGATCCGGGCGGTCGAACCGATCCTCCACGATGGCGGCAAGCGTCGCGCGGCGTTGATGGTCAATCTCAACACCAGCGATCTCGCCGGTTACGTCAAGAAGGCGCGTGACGAGGTCAACCAGCAGGTCAAGCTGCCGCCGGGCTATCGCATCGAATTCGGCGGCCAGTTCCACCAGCTCGAGGCGGCGCAGAAGCGGCTCGCGATCGTCGTGCCGGCGGCGCTGATCCTGATCTTCCTGCTGGTCTATGCAGCCCTTGGGAGCGTCAAGGAGGCGGCGATCGTCTATACCGGCATCCCGTTTGCGGTGACGGGCGGCGTGCTGGCCTTGTGGCTGCGCGGGATGCCCTTCTCGATCACCGCGGCGATCGGGTTCATCGCACTTTCAGGGATCGCGATGCTCAACGGGCTGGTGCTGATCGACCATATCAACAGCCTGCGCGACGGCGATGCGCTGCCGGTCGACGACGCGGTCCGCCAGGGTGCGCACGACCGGTTGCGGCCGGTGCTGTCGACCGCGCTAGTAGCGTCGATCGGCTTCGTCCCGATGGCGATCGCGAGCGGGGCTGGCGCAGAGGTGCAACGGCCGCTGGCGACGGTCGTGATCGGCGGGATCGTCACCTCGACGCTGCTGACGCTGGTCTTGCTGCCGAGCCTGTATCGCTGGCTGGTGCGCGATGATGGCACGGCGAAGCGGAAGGACGAGGTGGCAGCCGACTGATCCCACCCCCCGCCGTCACCCCGGCCTCGTGCCGGGGTCCACCGCGATCCGCATACTGCCGGCTCAGCCTAGGCGGCACGGTGGACCCCGGCACAAGGCCGGGGTGACGCTGGAGGGTTTAACCCCGCCCCCCCTCCCCCGCCCCGGCTACATCTCGTCCCGCCGCGTCGGGAACACCGGACCGCGGACCGTCATCTGCTCCGCCGGATACGGCCGCTGCAGCGCGACCACGTCGTCATAGCTTCCACGCAGCCAGCGCTCGTGATCCTCGGGTGCGAGGATTGTGACCATCGCCTTGGGATGGATCGGCGCCACCAGCGGATTAGGATCGCACGTGACCATCGTGAAGCCGTTTCCCTTGGCAGTAGGTTGCCAGAACCCCGCGACGCAGAACAGCGGCTGGTCGGTCACCTGGAACCACATCTCGCCCTTGAGCGGCTTCTTGCCGTCGCCGAGATCGTGCGCCTCGGGCGTCCATTCGCAAAATTCGCTGAGCGGGACGAGGCAGCGGTTGTCGGGCCGGGCGGCAAGCGCCCGCCATTGCGATAGGCCAAGGTTGCGGACATTGGTCATCGGCCAGGCCGCAGCGCCGCCGAGCACATCCCATGCCATGATATCGAGGCCGCGCCGCCCCTCTACCTCGCGCACGACATAGGCCCGGCCGCGCGGCATCAGCTCGCGCGGATTAAAGCGATTGTCGAGCGGCCGCTCGGCCTCGAACACCGTCGCGAGATCGGTACGGAGCGTTTCGGGCTCGTAGCTCAGGCGCGCGCGGTTGCACATCGGCGGTCAGCTTGCCGGGCTGTCCGGCTTCGAGCGCCACTCGGCGCTGCGGTCGGGTGAGGCCTGATCGAGCGCCTTGCGCAATCCATCCTTGGGCAGGTCCGCACCATAGGCCGGGGTGCCGGGCTGCTGGCGCCACGATTGCGCGATCGCGCCGGTGTCGACCGCATCGAAGCCGAGTTCGTCGATCAGCGCGATCACCGTCGCCTTCGCCGCCGCATCGTCGCCCGAGACGGGCAGCGCGATCCGATCCGGCGTTCCCGCGGCGCTGCCGCTGCCGAAGAGATGCTCGGCGTGGATCGAGTTGAACGTCTTGACGACAGGATGCCGCAACTGCCGCGCGACCCAGGCGCTTTCGGGCTCACCCGCCTCGATTTCGACGATCAGTCCGTCGCGCTGCTGCGGGTAATAGTTGCTCGTATCGACCAGCACCGGCACGCCATCGAAGATCGCTGGGTCGAGATCGGGGATGCTGCGCAGCGGGATCGCGACGATGACGAGGTCGCGATCCTGCGTCGCCGCTTCGATCGCAACCGCTCTTGCGCCCGTCTCCGTTGCAAGATCGGCAAGCGACGCGGGTCCGCGCGAATTGGCGACCAGCACGTCATGCCCGAGCGTGCGAAGCCGCCGCGTCAACGTGCCGCCGATATGTCCCGACCCGATAATTCCGATACGCATGACGATACTCCTTCACGGCAAATGTAGGGCGCCAGCGCGCGCGATACAGCCCAATCGCTTTCCGCCGCGTGCGGCAAATGGGGCAGGTGCCGGCGCGCACCGCCCTTTTTTCATGTCAGGTCCGAAACATCCTCGCGTCCGCCGTGATTTTTTACCCGATCGTTACGGATGCTGTACAAGAGCGCGCTATGGCCGAAATCAATTCACCGGACGAAACTCTCGTCGTGCCGCGCGCGTCGCACGAACAGGCGTCGTCCGAGTGGTGCGTCCGCGCCGATCAGTTGCTCGCGGCGCAGCGCAGCGTGACGATCGCGCTGCCGATCAACACCTTGCTCACCCTCATCTGCGCGGCCGTGGCCTGGCACGCCGGTACCACGCGTGTGGCGCTGGTGTGGCTGCTCGCATCGGTGAGCGTGAATGCCGCCCGGGCCCTGCTGCAGTGGCAGACGCGCGGCCACCGCAGCGCGGCAACGTCTCCGGTCGAGCCCGCCGCAGTCGAGCGGCAGCTGCGCGATCTGTGGCGGATCACACTGGCATCCGGGTGCGTATGGGCGATGCTCCCGCTGCTCTGCGGCTTGTACACCGCACCCGAAGCGCTGTTCTTCCTCGCGGTCGGCTGCGGCATCACTGCCGGCGCGGTATCGCATGGCGGCGCCTATGCGCGCGTGCCGATCGCGTTCATCACCCCGCCGATCGTCTCGACCGCGGTCGCCCTGGTCGCGGTCGGCGGGTTCGATCGCTTCATGCTCGCCGCGACGATGGCGCTCTATCTGGCGGCATTGATCCTTACCGCGCGCCGGGCCGAGGCCGCCTTCCGCCACGCCAGCGCGCTCGGGCATTGCATGACGGTGCTCAACACCTCGCTCGAAACGGCCCATGCCAGCGCCCAGAGTACCGCCGAGGAAATGCGGTATCATGCCGATCATGACCATCTGACCGGCTTGCTCAACCGCGCCGGCTTCCTGCGCGCCGCTGCGGCCTGCACGCACGACACGCGCGCGCCGACCTGCCTGATGCTGCTCGATCTCGATGGGTTCAAGGCGATCAACGACGTGTTCGGCCATACGATCGGCGACGAAGTGCTGGTCGAGGTGGCGCAGCGCCTCCGCCGCGAATTGCCCGACGACGTGCTGATGGGCCGCTGGGGTGGCGACGAGTTCGCGGTGCTGCTCGCGGCGGGCTCGGACGGCAGTTCGACGGTCGACCTCGCCGATCGGCTGATCGCCGCCGTCGCCGCGCCCTACCCGACCTTCGGGACCGTCGCGCGCGTCGGAATGAGCGTGGGGGTGCATGTGTCGCACGCCAGCGACATGCCCGAAATGCTGGCATGTGCCGACCTGGCGCTCTACGCCGCCAAGTCGGCGGGGCGGAACCGGTGTACGGTCTTCGACGACGATCTGCGCGATTCGCTCGACCTGCGACGCGATATCGAGCGCGATCTGCCCGCGGCCCTCGGCACGGCCGAGGTGTCGGTCTGGTTTCAACCGATCTTCGGCGATGGCGGAACGCGGATCTTCGGGCTCGAGGCGCTCGTCCGCTGGCAGCATCCGACGCTCGGCTGGATCATGCCCGCCGACCTGATGGCGACCGCCGCCAAGGCGGGTTTCGCGCGGCCGCTGATGGACCTTATTCTCGACCGCGTCTGCGGGATGATCACTGCGCTCAGCGTACGCGGGCTCGGCCGCGTCACCGTTGCGATGAACGTGTCGCCGCGTGAAATGTCGCAGCTGCCGGTCGATCAGATGGTCCTCGCCGCACTCGCCGAGCGTGATCTCCCGGCCGCCGCGCTCGAGATCGAGATCACCGAGGAGACCGCGCTCGACACCGCCGATTGCGCGCGCAAGCTGCTCGCTTTGTCGCAGGCCGGCATCCGCATCGCGATCGACGATTTCGGGATCGGCTATTCGTCGCTCTCCCTGCTGCGCACCCTCAAGGTCGACAGCCTCAAGATCGATCGCTGCTTCGTCTCGGGGCTGTCCGATTCCGCCGGCGATCAGGTGCTGGTCAAGGCGGTGCTCAATCTCGGGCAGTCGCTGCGCATCGACGTGACCGCCGAGGGCGTCGAAAGCATCGAGGATCTGCGGATGTTGCGGACCTTCGGCTGCCAGATGATGCAGGGGTATCACCTTGCCCGGCCGATGCCGATGACCGAGTGCCTCGCCTTCATCGCCGACGCCGAAGCGCGGTTGCGGCTCCCCGGCAATGACGAGGTCCTGCGGGCCGCCGGGTGACGCGCTAGGCGACCTGCGCCTCGGCGGTCGCGAGGACGCCGACCAGATGCTGCACCGTCGCCCGCAAATCGTTCAGCTCGGCCGCCGACAGGCCGAGCCCGCTCGCCAGTGTCTCCGGAACAGCGCGCGCGGCGTCCTTCAGCGCGGCGCCTTGCGCCGTCACGCCGACCAGCACACGGCGTTCGTCGGTCGCGTCGCGCTGGCGCGTGACCAGTCCGGCCACCTCCATCCGCTTGAGCAACGGCGTCAGCGTGCCGCTGTCGAGATGCAGCCGCTCGCCCAGCGCGCCGACGCTTTGCGGCGCTTGCTCCCACAAGACGAGCATCACCAGATATTGTGGATAGGTGAGCCCGAGCTTGGCGAGCACCGGGCGATAGAGCCGGCCGAACAGGTTCGAGGCGGCGTAGAGCGGGAAACAGACCTGCAGATCGAGCCGCAGGAAATCGATGTCGTCGCGCATTGCCTCCCCTTCCCCGCTCACGTCGTCGCGACGGTGATCTTGACGTCGATATTGCCCTTTACCGCGTTCGAATAGGGGCACACCGCATGCGCCTCAGCGACGAGCGCCTCGGCAGCAGTCTGGTCGAGCCCGGCGATCGTCACGTCGAGTGCGACCGAAAGGACGAATCCGCCGGCGGCGTTGGGCGACAGGCCGACTTCGGCGACGACCAGAATGTCGTCATCCTTGACCTTTTGCGGCTTGCCGCGGCCGACATGGATCACCGCATTCTCGAAACACGCGGCATAGCCCGCAGCAAACAGCTGCTCGGGATTGGTCGCGCCGCCCTTGCCACCGAGCGCGGTCGGCATGGCGAGCTGCAGGTCGAGCAGGCCGTCGTCGCTGCGGATCGTTCCGCTGCGGCCGCCGACCGCGGTTACCTTGGTGCTGTAGAGCGTGGTCATTATGGGACTCCTGAAATGAGGATCGAAGCGAGCTCTCATATTGTGCACAATTTAATTGAACACAAGTAGGTCCCGACCCCTGTATTTTCGGTCGCAAAACCCCACATCGCTTTTCGACCCAATAGCTGCAGGTGATGCCTCATGCCCAAGCCGATGAAGATCGATTTCGTTTCCGACGTGTCCTGCCCGTGGTGCATCATCGGGCTGCGCGGGCTCGAGGAAGCGCTCGCGCGGACCAGCGACGTGGTCACTGCCGACATCACCTTTCAGCCGTTCGAGCTCAACCCGCAAATGGGCAAGGACGGGCAGAATATCGGCGAGCATATCGCCGAAAAATATGGCGCGACGCCTGAGCAATCCGCCGCCAACCGTGCGACGATCCGCGAACGCGCTGCCGATCTCGGCTTCACCATGGCGATGGGCAGCGACAGCCGGATCTACAACAAGTTCGACGCGCACCGCTTGCTCCATTGGGCCGAGCTCGAGGGCAAGCAGGCCCCGCTCAAGCGCGCCTTGTTCGAGGCCTATTTCACCGATCAGCAGGACCCGTCGAACCATGACGTCTTGGGCGCGGTCGCCGAGAAGGTCGGGCTCGATCCCGTGCGCGCTGCCGCGATCCTGGCAAGTGATACCTACGCGCGCGAGGTCCGCGCCGCCGAGCAACTCTGGCAGTCGCGCGGCATCACCGCCGTTCCCGCGATCGTCAGCAATGATCGCCACCTGATCTCGGGCGGCCAGCCGCCCGAACTGTTCGAGCGGGCGCTGCGCGAAATCGCCGCCGCCTGATCCCCCTCACCGACCGAAAGAGACTTCCCTATGGCTACCCTGTTCGACAGCTACACGCTCGGCGCGATCCCGCTTGCCAACCGCATCGTGATGGCCCCGCTCACCCGCAACCGCGCCGGCGCGGGCTTCGTCCCCGGTCCGTTCGCCGCCGACTATTATGCACAGCGCGCCACCGCCGGCCTGCTCATCGCCGAGGCGACGCAGGTCTCGCAACAGGGCCAGGGCTATCAGGACACCCCCGGCATCTACACCGATGCGCAGGTCGACGGCTGGCGCGTGGTAACCGACCGCGTCCACGTGGCTGGCGGCAAGATCTTCCTGCAGCTGTGGCATGTCGGGCGCATCTCGCATGTCGACCTTCAGCCCAACGGCGGTGCCCCCGTTGCGCCGTCGGCGATCCGCGCGAAGGCGAAGACCTTCGTCGGCAACGCCTTTGTCGACACCTCGACGCCGCGCGCGCTAAAACTTGATGAGATCCCGGGCGTCGTCGAGGATTTCCGCCGCGCCGCCGCCAATGCGATCCGCGCTGGCTTTGACGGCGTCGAGGTGCACGGCGCCAATGGCTATCTGCTCGACCAGTTCGCCAAGGACGGCGCGAACCACCGTACCGACGCATACGGCGGCAGCATCGAGAACCGCGCCCGGCTGATGCTGGAAGTGACCAAGGCGGTCGTCGCCGAAGTCGGCGCCGACCGCACCGGCATCCGCATCTCGCCGGTCTCGCCCGCGAGCGGCGTCTCGGACAGCAATCCGCAGCCGCTGTTCGACTATATCGTCGATGCGCTGAGCGCCCTAGACTTGGTCTATCTGCATGTGATCGAGGGTGCGACCGGCGGCGATCGTGATTTCGCGCCGTTCGATTATGCGTCGCTGCGTCGCCGCTTCGCCAACGCCTATATGGCGAACAACGGCTACACGCTCGAGCTCGCGACAACGGCGATCGAGTCGGGCGCTGCCGATCTGGTCGCGTTCGGGCAGCCGTACATCGCCAACCCCGATCTGGTCGCGCGCTTCAGGCAGCATGCGCCGCTCAACACGATCGATCAGGACACGCTCTACGGCGGCGCGGCGAAGGGGTACACCGACTATCCGACGCTCGCCGAGCAGAACGCCTGACCGATGGCGGGGCCGGCACAGCGCCGGCCCCGTTTGCGTTCAGGCGAGCGAGCCGGTGCGGATCAGGTCGCAGACGTCGTCCGCGACTTGGTTGTTCGCGCCGAGCCACTCGATCAGCTGCGCCGCGCGACTGCCGCGCAGGCCCGCGATGGTCAGCGTCTTGTCGCGGACATAGGTATAGACCCCGCTCACCGCGAACGCCGAGGCATAGGCGATCTGCGCCTTCTGACCGTCGATCGTCGCGCGGAACGCTTCGGTTTCGAAGAACGCGCGCCGCGTCATCGGCGTCTCGAAGGCGATCTCGAGCACGGCGATCAGCGATCGTTCGGGGGGGACGCGATGGTCGACATTGGGCGCGGGCGGTGCCGGCTCGGCATGGTCATAGGCGTCCGGCAGGTGCAGCCGCAGCTTGAGCACCGCTGGTTCCGCCGCAAGCGCCTCTGCAAAGCCGGTCATGAAAGCACCGAACGCCTGCGCATCGGTCCCCGCCGTCCCGAAATGGACATGGATGCGATCCACCCCGTCATTGCCATTCGGGACCGGGTCGGGCGAACGATCGACCAAGGTGCGTGATCCGCCGGGCAGCGCATAGGCAACCGTCGCGGCGAACATGTTCTGCTCGTCGGCGAAAAGGATCGAACTTGCTTCGTTGAAAACACTCTGGTCTTCCGCCGAGGCGAATCCGATCTCCACCCCGCCGTCGAGTTCGTAATCGGGAAAGGCCGCAATCCCCTCGATCACGGGCCAGAGATGCGCGTCCTGTTCGCGGTCGAAATGGTTCTGGACGTACCAGGCCAGCCCGGGGATGCGAGAGCAGAGCGGGCAGTGGACGTCGCGCCAATAGGTCGCGAACACGTCGTGCGGCACACGCGGGCGGCGCAGCACGGTTGTGTAGCTGTTGATCGCGATGCTGGCATCGCGCGCGGCGTAATCGGTGGTGATCGAAACTTTGCTCATCGTGGACTCCTATGAGGGGCAAACGCGCGAGGACGCGATATGCCTAGGCGGCAGCGCCCGTCGATTTGAGCCGACCGACCAACGCCGCGACGATCGCGGCGAGGACGGCGATGGCGGCGGCGACATAGCCGACCGTGCCGAGCCCGAAATGCTGGATGACCGAGCCGCCGATGATCGCGCCAAGCCCGATCCCGGCATTCGCCATCGATACGTTGAGCGTGCCCGCAAGCGCCTGCGCATGGCTCGCCGACTGCATCACGCGCACCTGGCAGATCGGATAGAGCGCGGTATTAGCGATCCCCCACACCGCGATCGCCACCGCGAGCCAGACGTGCGTGCCCGCCACCAGCGTCGTCGCCGCCATGCCGAGCGCGAGCACCAGCGCAGTGACCGCGGTCACCATCAGCGGCCCACGCCCGACGAACTGCCCGCCGAGCCAGTTGCCGCCGAGCCCGACGATGCCGAAGCCCATCAGCCACCAGCCGACCTGCCCGACCGGGATCTTGGCGACCTGCTCGAGCGTGTCGGCGAGATAGGTGTACGCCGTGAACATCGCGGTGAAGACGATCACCGACAGCACGACGTTGCCGAGGAAATACGGATCCTTGAGGATCCGCGCCTGCTCGGCGAGCTTGACGCGCGCGGGGCGTGCGAGCGTCGGCATCACCACGAACAGCAGCACCGCCATCACCAGCGACAGCCCGGCCAGCCCCCAGAATGTCCCGCGCCAGCCGAAGGCGGTCGAGGCCAGCGTGCCGATCGGGATGCCGAGCACCATCGCACCCGAAATCCCCAGATAGACGTTGGCGACCGCCTTGCCGGCTTTTTCGGGACCGGCGAGCTCGCCCGCGGTCTCGCTCGCCGTACCCCAGAACACCGGCAACGCTAGCGCCGGCAAGAAGCGAGCGAGGCCCAGCACCCAGATATCAGGCGCCGCCGCTGCCAGCGCACTGGCGCCCGCGAAGATCACCAGGATCGTGACGAACAGCCGCTTGCGCTCGAAATGCGACAGCAGCGCCGTCAGGAACGGCCCCGCGAGCATCACCGTAAAGGCAAACAGCGTGACGAGCTGACCCGCGGTCGAGATTGAGATGCCGAGGTCCCGCGATAGGCTCGGCAACAGTCCGACGATGATGAACTCGGTCGTGACGATCACGAAGGCGGAAATCGCCAGCAACAGGACCGCGAGCCCGCGCCCCGCGGTTCCGGAGGCCGGCGGCGCGGCATGAAGGGGATGGACGGACGACATAGACGGGGCTCCTGTTCAGCCGCCTCTAACTCACGACGAAATTTCCGGTCTCACGGCATTTTTTCGGGTATGGTGCGACAGAAATTCCAGAATGGAGCAGCATGTGATCCCGTCCGAACGCCTCAAGGGCATCGAAGCCTTTGTCTGCGCGGCCGATGCCGGCAGTTTCACCGCCGCCGGCGCCCGCCTGAACCTGACAAACTCGGCGGTCAGCAAGAGCGTCGCGCGGCTCGAGGCGCGGCTCGGCAGCCGCCTGTTCGACCGCACGACGCGGCGGCTCGCGCTGACCGATGCCGGCGCCGCCTTCTATGAGACGTGCGCGCGCGTGCTCGGTGACCTCGCCGACGCCGAGGCGGTGCTCGCCGCGCAACGCTCCGAAATCGTCGGGCGGCTCAAGCTCGATGTGCCGGTGGCATTCGGACGGATGCAGGTGATGCCGGTCTTGCTTGCCTTTGCCGAGCAGCATCCCGGTGTGCGCCCGGTCGTCACTTTCACCGATCGCGTCGTCGACATCGTCGAGGAAGGCGTCGACGTCGCGATCCGGATCGGCGGGTCGGAGGCGTGGCCGGACACCCTCGGGCATCGCTATCTCGGGCGCGAACGCGTCATTTTCTGCGCGGCGCCCGAGTATCTCGCGCGGCGCGGCGCCCCCGATTCGGCCGAGGCGCTCGCCCGGCTCGACAGCATTCTCTATGGGCGCGCCGACGGCAGCACGATCGCGTGGCGCTTCGCCGATGGCGCGGGCGCCATCGAGCAGCGCACGATGGACGGGCGAATCGTGCTCGGCAGCGCCGAGGCGCAGGTCGGTGCAGTCAAGGCGGGCTTCGGCGTTGCGCAGCTGGCGACCTGGCTGATCAAGGACGAGCTCGCCAGCGGCCAGCTGGTCGAGATCCTGCCCGAACTGACGACGGTCGGGCTGCCGTTGCACCTCGTCTGGCCACGCAGCCGCCAGCTCAGTCCCAAGGTGGATGCGCTGCTCGAGGCGCTGACGGTCGGACTCACGATCGCGTGACGGGTGCAAGGCCCGATGGGTGATCGGCGGCGTCTGCGCCACGGGGCGAGACGCGGCGCGCGCTCGCACCAGCGCGGCGATGGCCGCCCGCCAAAGGTCTGCTTGCCGCGATCGAAGCAATTCTTTCATACCCCATCCAATTGATAGGATATGCTCGGTCGCGGAGGCAATGATGACGATCCGGTCCGCATTTTCATATTCGGTGCAAACCGAGGCGCCGTCGCCGGTCGCCGCGGCGGTCGCCGATCTGCGCGCCGCGCGTGACGCCTGGCGCGGGCGGCAGGACGAAGCGCGCGATACGGCGAGCTTCCCGTCGCGCGCCGCGCTCGAACAGGTCGTCGCTTTGTTGTCGGCAGCGCTTTATCCGCGCCGGCTCGGCCAGTTCCGCGGGACTGCCGAGGCGGAAGACGGCTTCGTCGTCGCCAAGCTGCTCGCCGCGCTGAGCACGCTCGAACGCGAGATCGGCGCCGAAATCGGCTATTGGCAGCACGAAGCCGGCGCGTTCGAGCCCGACCATGCCGCGACGATCACGCGGCTGTTCGCAGCGACGCTCGGTGACATCCGCCGCCGGGTCGACAGCGACGTCGAGGCCGCATTCCTTGGCGACCCCGCGGCGCGCAGCGTCGACGAGATCCTCGTCTGCTATCCTGGCGCGATCGCCATCCTCCACCACCGCATCGCGCATGAACTCCACAATCTCGGCGCGCCAATCGTCGCGCGCGTCCTGTCGGAGATCGCCAACGAGCGCACCGGGATCGACATCCATCCCGGCGCCACGATCGGCGAAAGCTTCTTCATCGATCACGGCACTGGCGTGGTGATCGGCGAGACCGCGATCGTCGGCGCGCGCGTGCGGCTCTACCAGCATGTCACGCTCGGCGCGCGCAGCCCGGTCGGGCTGACGCACGACGATGTGCGCCAGCGTCACGCCCGCCACCCGATCATCGGCGACGATGTCGTCATCTATGCCGGGACGACGATCCTCGGCCGCGTCACGATCGGCGCGCGCTCGACGATCGGCGGCAATGTCTGGCTGCTGTCCGACGTGGCCGAGGACCGCGTGCTCGTCCAGCCCGAGGCGGTGCGGCTCGATCATGCCGCGGGGCTCGACCTGCGTGATGTGCTCCAGCGGGCGGCGGCACAGTGACCGTGCCACGCCCCCAGAGCGGCCTCGCCCGCCCTGCCCCACGCCCCGTCATCGGGCTGTTATGCTGTAACGAGGCGCTTGGTCGGCCGGTTCAGACCGTCGCGACACGCTTCATCGCGCCGCTGTCGCGCTTTTCCGAGGCTGCGGTGATCCTCGTCCCCGCGGTGCGCGACGATGCGACGATCGCCACGCTGACGCCGCTGCTCGACGGGCTGTTGCTGACCGGCTCCCGCTCGAACGTGTCGCCCGAACGCTATGGCGGCGCGCCGCTCCCCCCCGATCAGTCGAGCGACCCCGACCGCGATGCGGTCGCGCTTGCGCTGGCCGAGGCGATGATCGAGGCGGGCAAGCCGGTGTTCGGCATCTGCCGCGGGCTGCAAGAGATCAACGTGCTGTTCGGCGGAACGCTGTCGAGCGCGGCATGCCGGGGAGAACATCATCGTGGCTCGTGGGATGGCTGTTACAAGGAGATGTTCGGGCATTGCCACGATGTCGAGCTCAGCGCCGGCGGTCTGCTCGCGAAATCGATCGGGCGGCGGCGGATGTCGGTCAATTCGGTCCACGAACAGGGCATCGATCGGCTCGGCGCCGGGCTGTGCGTCGAGGCAACCGCCGACGATGGCCTGATCGAGGCGGTGCGGGCCCGACCATGCGGCGGCGACGTGCTCGGGGTGCAATGGCATCCCGAATGGGACTTCGAGCGATCGCACGCGAGCCGCGCCTTCTTTTCCCTGATCGGTACGTCGCTGCGCAGTGCGGCGGCTGCGCGATGAACGCCTTCCCCCCCAAGAAAGGGTAATGATGCGCAAGACTCTCCTGCTGGTTCCCATGCTCGCCACAGCGCTTCTGGCGGTCTCCGCCTGCGCGAAGCAGGACGATGCCGCGAACACCGCGATCGTCACCGAAACCGACCTGAACGCCACCGCGCTCGACGCCAATAGCGGCACGGTCGAGGGCTTCGGCAACGATTCGCGCGCCAGCAACGGATCGGCACCGCTCGACGCCGCGGATACCACCGGCAACGCGCCCTGAAGATTCCACCCCGCCGTGGACAACCGACACGCAGGGTAAGCTCCCGCGCGCACCTTGGCCCGCCACTTCGGTGTCGGGCCACTTTTTTTAAACTGCGACGACGCATTTCTTTACGCCACACGCACACAAGATCTGCCAGAGGGCAGTCACAAAAGCGTCATAACGCTGTGCAGCTTTCGCACTGACCAAAGGGACTCGACCATGACCAACTTCCGGCCGCTTTTCGCCGTCGCCGCCTCCACGCTCGCCATCGCCACGGCGGCATCGGCGCACGCGCAGGCAGCACCGCCGCCCGCCCCCACCGACACGACACCCGCCGCAAGCGAGCCGACCGACATCGTCGTGACCGGCACGCGCACCAGCGGACGCACCCGGCTCGGCAGCGTCTCGCCGATCGACGTGCTCAGCGCGACCACGCTCCAGCGCCAGGGCACGACCGAGCTCGCGGCCTCGCTCGCCGCGGTCGTCCCGTCGATCGATTTCCCGCGCTCGGCCGCGGTCGATGGCACCGATTCGATCCGCCCCGCCACGCTGCGCGGCCTGTCGCCCGATCAGACGCTCGTGCTGATCAACGGCGTGCGCGCGCATACCTCGGCACTGCTCAACACCAACGGGTCGGTCGGGCGCGGCTCGGCAGCGGTCGATCTCAACACGATTCCCTCGGTCGCGCTCGACCGGATCGAGGTGCTGCGCGATGGCGCGGCGGCGCAATATGGCTCGGACGCGATCGCCGGCGTCGTCAACCTGCGGCTGCGCGAAGCCCGCACCGGTGGCGGCGCGACGGTCACCTATGGCCAGACGATCACCGACGTCACCACCGCGCGCGGCAATCGCAGCGAGCATGACGGCAAGACCGTGACGGCCTCGGGCTGGCAGGGCATCGGGCTCGGCTCGGACGGCTTCCTCACCGTCTCGGCCGAATATCTCAACCGCGGCGCGACCAGCCGCGGCGATTTCGATCCGCGCAAGACGCCGATCCGCGTGCGCTCGCGCTTCGGCGATCCCGCGGTCGAGCAATATACCGGCTTCGTCAACGCCGCGAAGCCGCTCGGCAGCAGCGGCTGGACGCTCTACGGCTTCGGCGGATACCAGCATCGCGACAGCACGAGCGCGGCCACGCCGCGCATCAATGGCGGCACCGACAACAATGCCAGCGCCGCCGCGCTCGCCAGCCTCTATCCCGACGGCTTCACCCCGCTGATCGCAGTCGAATCGAACGATCTCACCGCAACCGGCGGCATCCGCGGGGAACTGTCGGGCTGGAAGGTCGATTTCAACGTGTCGTACGGGCGCAACCAGCTCAATTTCGAGACGCGCAACTCGGGCAACGCGACCTACGGCGCCGCGTCGAAGACGAGTTTCTACGACGGCAAGCTGACCTACGATCAGCTCGTCGGCGGGATCGACGTGTCGCGCGAGCAGCCGCTCGGCCAGGGCACGATCAACATCGCCTGGGGCCTCGAATATCGGCGCGAGGGCTTCCGCATCGGCGCAGGTGAGCCGGCGTCGTACAACCGCGCACCCGGCTCGAGCTCGACGCTCGGCGGCGGCGCGCAGGGCTTTCCCGGCTTCCAGCCGTCGAACGTCATCAGCAAGCATCGCGACAATGTCTCGGGCTATCTCGATCTCGAGGCCAAACCGATCGAGCAGCTGACAATCGGCGCGGCGGTGCGCGGCGAGAGCTATTCGGACTTTGGCGAGACCGCGACCGGAAAGCTCAGCGCGCGCTATGATTTCGCACCGTGGATCGCGCTGCGTGGCGCGGCCTCGACCGGCTTCCGCGCGCCGTCGCTGCAGCAGCAATTCTTCACCTCGACCTCGTCGGTGCTCAACACCGGCGGCGCGATCGTCGAGACGGGCCTGTTCCCCTCGACCAGCCCGGTTGGCCTCGCGCTTGGCGGCAAACAGCTTCAGGCGGAGAAGTCGCGCAACCTGTCGGCGGGTGTCGTGCTGCGCGGCGGTGGGTTCGATCTGTCGGTCGATGCCTATCAGATCAAGCTGCGCGACCAGATCGCGCTGTCGGAAAATCTCAGCGGTACCGTCGTCGCAGCGCTGCTCGCGCCGTACAACGTCTCGGCCGGGCGCTTCCTGCTCAACGGCATCCGTTCGACCACCAAGGGCATCGATATCGTCGCGCATTATCGTAAGGCGACGTCGTCCGCAGGCACGTTCGACCTGACCGCCGCCACCAACTTCAACGACATCAAGGTGACCAGCTTCCCGGGCAACACGACGATCACCGCGCTCGTGAACGGCGTCTCGACCAGCTCGACCCAGGCGCTGTTCACGCGCCAGCGGATCGTCTCGATCGAACAGGGCACCCCGCGCGAGAAGGTCGTCGGCACGATCGACTGGTCGCTGGCGAAACTCGGGCTGACCGCACGTGCGTCTTACTATGGCGACGTCACACAACCGAGCAGCGGCAACGGCCTCGCGGCGAACGACATCCATACCGGCCGCCACACGATCTTCGATCTCGAGGCGCGCTATCAGGTGATCCGCAACCTCAACTTCGCGGTCGGCGCGAACAATCTGTTCGACACCTATCCGGACTATGTGAAGGTGACGTCGTCGGTCGGAACGGCGCTCAACAGCACCGGGCTGGTCGGCTTCCCGTATTATTCGCCGTTCGGCTTCAACGGCCGCTATGTCTACGGGCGCATCGGCCTGACCTGGTAACCCGCTGGCCGGGGAGCGGCGATCCGCTCCCCGGTTGGGCCGGGCGCCACTCACGGCGCAAACAAAAAGGGCGGCCCGCGGGCCGCCCTTTTCACTTCACGTCTTGGACGTCCTCATGCAGCCGTAGGCGGCGCATCGACGAACACCGTCCACAGCCGGGCGATCGCCTTGTTGGGCTCGGCCGCGACCTTGGCGAGCGTCGTCTTGGCGCCAGCGCGATCCCCCGACAGCGCGAGCGCCATGCCGAGGTGGAGGTTGTTGCGGTCGGCGTCAGGCGCGCCCTTGGTCTCGCACAGACGATACATCTCGATCGCCTTGGCGTAGTTGCGCGTGCCGAAATAGGCATCGCCCGCCTGCTGCGCGAGATCGCCCTTCGGCGCACCCATCGCGTTCTTTTCCTTGATGGCGAGCGAGGAGCTGCCCGCGATCCCGGTCTTGGCACGCGTCTGCAGCTCGGTTGCAGTCACGTTGCCCTTGGGGATCACGCCCGATGCGAGACCTTCGTCTATCACGGTCTTGGCTTCGTTCGGAAGCCCGATCGTCAGCGCGGCATCGGCATAGTCGATATATTCGCGCTGGCCGGCCTGGCTCTTGGTCGCCCACAGCAGGCGGAACAGATCGATCCGGTTCTTGCTGTACTTGACCGCCGCCGGGCCCTGGAAGCCGAAGGTGTAGATCGCGCCGCGCCAGTTCGGGGCGGTGCCGTATTCGGTCAGCCACGCCGCGGTCCAAGCGTCGGCCTGATCGGTCAGGCCTGCCTTGGTCAGGCGCGTGAAAGCGTATTTGTACCAGGCTTCGGGGGCCTTTTTACCCGCGGCCTTCTCGGCCTTGACCGCGGCTTCGAGATCGTTGGCGCCGCCGGCGACGTCGCCGGCCTCAACCTTCGAGCGGGCAATGTTGAGCTGCAGATCTTCATTGGTGAAGCCAAGGTCGCGCGCCTTGGTGTAATATTCGACGGCGCGCTTATAATCCTTGGTCGCATAGGCGAAGCCGGCGCGCTCTTCGTACCGGATGCCGAGTTCGGTCTTCGGCGTCGCCGGATTGGCGATGATCGCGTCGAGCGGCGGGGTCAGCGCGGCGACGCGCTGCGTCTCGGGTTGGCCGGCGGTCTGCGCGTTGACGAGCGAGAGGCGCAGGCCCGAGGCGAGATACTTTTCGTAATCGCTCTTAGCGGCGGCATCGAGCGCGTCGAGCGCAGCCGCGGCCTTGACCAGATCCTTCGGCGTGGCGCCGAGCGCGGTCTGCGCGTCGACGGCGGCGGCGCGGGCTTCCTTCGACAGGCTTGGCGCAGCTGCCTCGGCAGCCTTTTCCTTCTTGGCGGCGAAGGCGGGGGCGACGAGCGCTGCACCGTTCATGCCGACGACGAGCGTGGCGGCCAAAGCGATTTTCGAGACCATCTTCATTGTCGAACTCTCCTATTGTCGCGCGGCCCCGCGCGGCGGATTGCTGCCGCCGCTCTAACGCCACGCATCATACCGTCAAGCGACGGCAATAGCGTCACCGCGACTGAACCCCGCTTGAACCCGATATATCCCTAATGCGAGACTCTTTGACGCATTCGTAGCGGGAGCCTAACGGCGGTCGCGATGATCGCCTTGCTCTCTCCCGCCAAGACGCTCGATTACGAGAGTCCGCTTCCCGCCCTGACGCCGACGACGCCGCGCTTTGCGGCAGAGGCCGAAACGCTCGCCAAAGCGGCGGCGAACCTCTCTCAGAAGCGGCTGTCCGAGCTGATGCATATCTCGCCCAAGCTTGCAAAGCTCAACGCCGACCGCTTCGCCGGTTTCGCCGATGCGCCCGAGCGTCCGGCGCTGTTCGCTTTTGCCGGTGACGTCTACACGGGGCTCGAGGCGCAGACGCTCGACGAGCCGGCGATCGCGTTCGCTCAGGATCATGTGCGGATGCTGTCGGGGCTGTACGGCCTGCTCCGCCCGCTCGACGCGATGAAGCCGTATCGTCTCGAGATGGGCACGCGCTGGGCGCCACGCCGGCGTAGCCTCTACGAATGGTGGGGCGACCGCATCGCCGCTGCAGTCCGCGAGGAAGTCGCCGATGAGGGATCGGGCGTCGTGCTCAACCTCGCCAGCCAGGAATATTTCGGCGCGGTGCTCGGCAAGCTCGACGGGGTGCGCGTGATCGACGTCGATTTCCGCGAGCCCGGCCCTGATGGCCCGCGCTTCGTCAGCTTCCACGCCAAGAAGGCGCGCGGGCTGGTCGCGCGCTGGCTGTGCGAGCATCGCATCACCAAGATCGACGACATGAAGGGCTTCGACACCGATGGCTATCGCTTCGACGCGGGCGAGAGCACGCCGGATCGCTGGCGGTTCGCGCGGTCATGAGCGGCGCGGCGGTCATCATCGGCGCGTCGGGCGGGATCGGCGCGGCATTCGAGGCGGCGCTGATCGAGGAAGGCGCCTATGACGTCGTCCACGGTTTCGCGCGGTCACGCATCGGCGCGCAGCATCTCGACCTGACCGACGAGGCGAGCATCGCCGCCGCGGCAGCGTACGTCGCCAAGGGCCCTGCCCCAACGCTGGTGATCGTCGCGACCGGCATCCTGCATGCCGATGCACACGGCCCCGAAAAGGCGTTGCGCGAGCTTGACCCAGCCTGGCTGGCGCGCGTCCATGCGATCAACGCGATCGGCCCGGCGCTCGTCGCCAAGCATTTCCTGCCGATCACGCCCAAGACCGGGCGGAACGTCTTTGCCGCTTTGTCGGCCCGCGTCGGCAGCATTTCGGACAACAAGATGGGCGGCTGGCACGGCTATCGCGCATCGAAGGCCGCGCTCAACATGTTCGTGCGCACCATCGCGATCGAGGAAAAGCGCCGCAACGACCGCGCGATCGTCGTCGCGTTGCATCCCGGTACGGTTGATACCGCGCTGTCCAAGCCATTCCAGGGCAATGTCCAGCCCGGTCGGCTGTTCGATACCGAGCGCGCCGCGTTGCAACTGCTCGACGTGATCGAGGAATTGAAGGCCCCCGATACCGGCAAACTGTTCGATTTCGAAGGCAAGGAAGTGCCCTTCTGAGCGCAACAGCATGACGAACTTGTCACCCTCAAGGGATTGATATGGTCGCGGATCGGCCGCATCCTTCTTCCATCGCGCAGCAAGCTCGAAGGTTTTTTGAGGGGACCGTCATGATCAGACACGCATTCACCGCCATCGTCCTGCTGTCGGGCACCGCCGCACTCGCGCAGACGCCCGTCGCGACCAAGACGACCACCAAGACCACTGTCGCCAAGCCAGCCGCTGCGCCGACGACCAAGACGATGGTGACGACCACCAAGACCACCCCGCCCGCCACGACGGTCAAGGCCACCACCGTCGCCCGCTCGCGCACCACCAAGACGACCACCACCGGCGGCCGCATGGTCCAGGCCAAGCTCGCCAACGGCAAGACCGTCACCTACAATTGCTCGCTTCCTGGCAACGCGACCAAGACCGCCTGCAAGTAACGCTCTTCCCCGCCCCTGCGCCCGCTCCGGGACATGCGCGGGGGTGGCATTCGTCGCCGCGCTGGGCTAGGGTTGTCGCAATCCCGTAACACAGCCGAAGGCACCGAAAATTGACCGACGAGACCGTGCTCGCCGACCCTTCCGATATTGCGCCGATCTCGATCGTCGACGAAATGAAGTCGAGCTATCTCGACTATGCGATGAGCGTGATCGTCGCGCGCGCGCTGCCCGACGTTCGTGACGGCCTGAAGCCCGTCCACCGCCGCATCCTGTGGTCGGCGAGCGAAAGCGGCTTCGTCTACAACCGCCCGTATCGCAAATGCGCGCGCATCGTCGGTGATGCGATGGGTAAATATCACCCGCACGGCGACAGCTCGATCTACGACGCCTTGGTCCGCATGGCGCAGGACTGGTCGATGCGCGTCACGCTGATCGACGGCCAGGGCAATTTCGGCTCGATGGATCCCGACAAGGCCGCGGCGATGCGCTACACCGAGGCGCGTCTCGCCAAGGTGACGAATTCGCTGCTCGAGGATATCGACAAGGACACCGTCGATTTCACGCCGAACTATGACGGCTCGGAGCGCGAACCTTCGGTGCTCCCGGCGCGCTTCCCCAATTTGCTCGTCAATGGCGCGGGCGGCATCGCGGTCGGCATGGCGACCAACATCCCGCCGCACAATCTCGGCGAAGTGATCGACGCGACGCTCGCGATGCTCGACGCCAAGACCGGCGCGCGCGAGCCGCTCACCACCGAGGAACTGCTCGAGATCGTCCCCGGTCCCGATTTCCCGACCGGCGCGATCATCCTCGGCCGTTCGGGCGCGCGCTCGGCCTATGAGACCGGCCGCGGCTCGGTAATTATCCGCTCGCGCTACGTCGTCGAGGAAGGCCGCGGCGACCGTCGTTCGATCGTGCTGACCGAGATCCCGTACCAGACCGGCAAGAACGGCCTGGTCGAGAAGATCGCCGAAGCCGCCAAGGACAAGCGCATCGAAGGCGTCAGCGATATCCGCGACGAATCGAGCCGCATGGGCGTGCGCATCGTCATCGACCTCAAGCGCGATGCGACCCCCGACGTCGTGCTCAACCAGTTGTGGCGGCACACCCCGGCGCAGTCGAGCTTCCCGGCCAACATGCTCGCGATCCGCGGCGGCCGGCCCGAATTGCTCAACCTGCGCGACATCCTCGAAGCGTTCGTCGGCTTCCGCGAGGAAGTCATCACGCGCCGCTCGAAGTTCGAGCTCGCCAAGGCGCGCGAGCGCGCGCATCTGTTGCTCGGCCTCGTCATCGCGGTCAGCAACCTCGACGAGGTCGTCAAGATCATCCGCGGTTCGTCGAGCCCGGCCGCGGCGCGCGAAGCCTTGTTGTCGCGCGACTGGCCGATCGCCGACATCGCGCCCTACATCCGGCTGGTCGAAGCGGTCGATACCGAGGTCACCGGCGCGACCTATCGCCTGTCCGAGCTGCAGGTCCGCGCGATCCTCGACCTGCGACTGCATCGTCTGACCGCGCTCGGCCGTGACGAGATCGGCAACGAGCTTCAGGGCCTTGCCGATTCGATCGCCGAACTGCTCGATATCCTCGCCAACCGCGCCAAGCTGTACGCCGTGATGCGCGAAGAGCTGGTCGCGGTCCGCGCCGAATTCGCCACGCCGCGCAAGACCGAGATCGCCGCTGCCGCCGACGGCATCGACGACGAGGATCTGATCGAGCGCGAGGACATGGTCGTCACCGTGACGATGCAGGGCTATATCAAGCGCACCACGCTCGACACGTTCCGGGCGCAGGCGCGCGGCGGCAAGGGCCGCGCCGGCATGGCGACCAAGGACGAGGACGCGATCACCAACCTGTTCGTGACGTCGACCCACACGCCGGTGCTGTTCTTCTCGACGCTCGGCAAGGTCTACCGCATGAAGGTCTGGAAGCTGCCCGAGGGTGGTGCCGCGACACGCGGCCGGCCGATGATCAATCTGCTCCCGCTGGCCGAGGGCGAGGTCATCTCGACCGTGCTCGCGCTGCCGGAGGACGAGGCCGAGTGGGCCAAGCTCCACGTGATGTTCGCGACCGCGAACGGCAGCGTGCGCCGCAACTCGATGGACGCCTTCGCCAACATCCCGACCGCGGGCAAGATCGCGATGAAGTTCGAAGGCATCGACGAAGACGATCGCCTGATCGGCGTGGCGCTGCTCAGCGAGGAAGACGACGTCCTGCTCGCGACGCGCGCGGGCAAGGCGATCCGCTTTGCCGCACACGAAGTGCGCGAATTCCAGAGCCGCAACTCGACCGGCGTACGCGGCATGGCGCTCAAGGGCGAAGACAAGGTGATCTCGCTGTCGATCCTCCACCGCGTCGGCGCAACGCCCGACGAGCGCGAGGATTATCTCCGTTTCGCCCCGTGGAAGGGCGAGCGCGACGGCGAGCCGACGATGGAGGTCGCGCGCTATCAGGAGTTGATGGAGCGCGAGCAGTTCGTGCTGACGGTCTGCGAAAACGGCTATGGCAAGCTGTCCTCGGCCTATGACTATCGCCGCACCGGCCGCGGTGGCCAGGGCATCACCAATATCGACAACATCCCGCGCAATGGACCTGTCGTCGCGAGCTTCGCTGCGACCAAGGGCCACCAGTTGATGCTCGTTACCGATCAGGCGAAGGTGATCCGCACCACGCTCGGCTCGATGCGCGTGATCGGCCGCAACTCGGCGGGCGTGAAGCTGTTCGATGTCGGCAAGAACGAGCATATCGTCTCGGCCGCGCGGATCGAAGAGTCCGAGGGCGATGCCGAGGCCGACGTCCGCGACTTGACCGCGGTCGAGATCGCGCCCGACGACACCGCCGATACCAGCGACGATCTCGCCGCTGGCCCGGAGAATGGCGAATGAGCGACCTGCCGCTGACCGCGTACAAGGTGCTGACCGCCGAGCAGATGGCGACGCTGGAGACGGAGGAAGCCTTCGCCGGCGCGCCGGTCGATGTGGCCGACGGCTATATCCACCTCTCGACCGCCGAGCAGCTGACCGAGACGGTCGACAAGCATTTCGCCGGGCAGAGCGACCTGCATGTCGCCGCGGTCGATCTCGGGTCGTTCGGCGCAGGGCTGAAATGGGAAGAGTCCCGCGGCGGGCAGCTGTTCCCACATCTGTACGGCGGTCCGCTGCTGCTCGAGACGGTGATTGCCTACGGCCCGCTCGAGCGCGATGCCGACGGTACGGTCAAACTCCCGGTCGCCGGCTGAGCAGACTCAGCCGCGCATCGCGACGGCTTTTGTGAACGTGTTGCGATTGGGCAAATAGGGATTGTTCTGGACGACCGCGAGCGGTGCGATCGGCTTGTGGAAGTTGATGCCGCACGACGTCCCGTCGCTCCACACCACCGTCCCGACCACCTCGAGCTCCTCCGCCAGCAGCACGATCTCCTCGCCGCGCTTGGGCAGGTCGACGCCGCGTACACAGGCGCCGACGCAAGAGATATCCGCAATCTCGACCGGATGCGGTCGGCGGTCGACGATCACCGTGCCGGCGAACCGGGTCGAATAGCGTTGTTCGCGTCGAACCGTCTGCAGTTCCTTGCTAGTACCCACGCCCACAATCCTAAGTGTCCGACGATCGGCACTGTGTAAATAACAGTTCCGGGTTAGGATCGTTCCTCATATTGTTCGCTAACAAAGCGTTGCGGCGATCAAGCGAACAGGTCGATCACTTCGGCATCGGCGGCTTCGGCCTCGAGCAGCAGCGTACGATGGCAATGCGCCGGGTCGCGTTCGAAGCAGAGCAAGGCGCTCGGCTTCTCCGCCGCGAGCTCCAGCATCCGGGCGGTTTGCGCCTGCGCTTCGGGCAGGACGAGCTGTTCGGCATAGACCGCCTCGAGCGTCGCGACATCGCCCTTCTTCGCCGCGTCGCGCCCGCGCTTGGGCGTGCCGAGGGCTTTCAGATGGACATAGTCGATCCCCGCCTCGGCCAGCGATGCGGCAAGCGACGTCTTCGAAAACCCCGGCCGGCGCGACAACGGCAGCGCACGGACGTCGATCACGCGGGCAACGCTCGCTTTGGTCAGCGCGTCGATGAACGCCCCCATCGTCGTCGCTTCATAGCCGATCGTATAGATTTTCATGGCAGCTCCTCGCCCCCTATGTCGGGACGAGCCCGCGCGCGATCAACGCGCGGCGTGCTGCGCCGATCCGGCGGTCGCCAGCAGCGTCTGCGCTACCGTCTTTTCGGGCGAGTCGTACCCCCCATACAGCACCGGCATCAGCACCTGCCGCGCGAGGTCGGCATGGCCCTGCCGCAGCAATTCGCGCGCGAGCGCGACCCGCGGCCCCGGCGCGGCGGGCACGGCTTGCGTCACCTTGACCAGCCCGAGCACCGCCTGGTCCGGAACCGGATCGCCCGCCTCGGCATAGCTGTTGAAGAAGGCGAGCAGCGGAAGCGGCGTGTCATTGTCGATCCGCAGTGCGCGGACGATCGGCACGCGCGCCGCCTTGAGCCCGCGCGCGCGATCGCTCGCCGGCCCCGCCAGCGCCTGATGCGTCAGCGCGATGCCCTTCCACGCCAGCGCACGGATATTGTCGGGCGTCTTGGCGAGCACACGCTCGGCCGAGTCGAGACAGGCGTCGTTCTGCCCGGCACGGCATTCGACCTCGGCCTCGGTCAGCAGCGCTTCGGCACTATAGGGCAGCTGCGCCACGGTATCGTGGAGCTGCGCCACCCAGGCGCCGTCGCTCGTCCCAGCGGCGAGGCGCGTGCCGAGCTCGAGCCGCGCCTCGATCACCGCCGCGCTGCTGCGCGATACGACGTTGATCGTCGGGTCGCCGCCCGGCGGCGGCACCGCGTCGGCGCGCGCGTATTCGGTGCCGCGTTCCTGATAGGCATCGAGATCATGCTGGAGCCGGTTGAGGTCGCCGAATACCTTGGCCGCTTCGGCCAGCGGCACGCCGCGCCCAATCGCGGCCATGTAGCGCGCGAATTGCTGGCTGCGCTCGGGCTTGAGCTGCGAGAACAGGAAGAAATGCGTCAGCAGCCAAGCATGATACGGGGTCCAATGCGCCTTGCCCGCCTCCCCCTCGAGATACGCGCCGGTCAGGATCGGCCGCACCCGAAGCGGGCCATACGCGTAGAACACCTGTCGATAATCGAGCGGATCGCGCGCGTAATCGACCTTACCGTCGCGCCTGACATCGAACGTCGAGTATAACGCGCCGACGCCGTCGAGATACCAGCGCGGATAGGCGGCGGGCATGTAGGTGAGCAGGAAATGTTGCGCGAACGCCGAATAGAGCACCGCTTCCCACTTCCGCGCGATCGGCGGGCGTTTGGCGGTTACCGACATACCGGTGCCCATGCTTCCTTCGGAATCGATCGAACCTGAAGCGTCCTCGACATCGCGATCCTCGGCGAGCGCGGTGGAGAGCTTGATCACCTGGTCGGTCCGCGCGACGGCGAGGACGGGACCGTCCTCACGCGGATCGTAATAGCGCTCGCCCGCGAACGTCGCCGCATAGGGGCCTTCTTCGGAGCGCAGGTTGCGCAGCTTCATCGCCTGAAAGAAATCGGCCGTGTCGACGAGCGTCACTTGCAGCTTGACAGTGTCGTCGGCGGCATCGGTGCGGTGATAGAGCCGCGCCATCAGGGCGTAGAGCCGCTCGAGCGTGTTGGTGACGCGCTTGAGCTCCGCCTCGCTCCCCTTGCTCGTGACGATGACATGCGCCGACTCGGCGCGCCGCCATGCGCTCGGTGCATCGACCGCACCTTGGACGACAATGTCGGGCCCGGTCTTGGCCTGGACCGGCGGCTGCTGCGCCGCGCCAGGTGTCGCGACACTCCACCATATCGCCCCTGCGGCAAGATACCGACCGATCGCCATGACACGACTCCGTAGGTGGCGGCTTTCGACCGCGAGGAATGTTCGTCAAGCGCAACCATATCGCGCGGCCGACGCGGGCGGTAGAGGGCGCGCGCACTAAGCCACTAAATTCATGTGTGAACTTTATGTCATGTCGTGAACGCATCCGCGGCGGCGGGGGGCCAGCGCTCGCTCCGACTGCACGGCCTTTGCCACCCCGCGCCGCAGCCGCTATCAGCCAGCGCATGACACACGACGTACACATTATCGGCGGAGGCCTAGCGGGCTCCGAAGCCGCCTGGCAGCTCGCCGAGGCTGGCTTCAAGGTGAAACTCTCCGAAATGCGTGGATCGGGCGAGATGACCCCGGCGCACCAGACCGACGGCCTGGCCGAACTGGTCTGCTCGAACAGCTTCCGCTCGGACGATGCGACGAGCAACGCGGTCGGGCTGATCCACCAGGAAATGCGCACGCTCGGCTCGCTGATCCTGCGCGAGGCCGACGTCCACAAGGTTCCCGCGGGCTCCGCGCTGGCGGTCGATCGCGATCGTTTCTCGGAGGGCGTCACCGCCGCGCTGATGGCGCACCCCAACATCACGGTGGTGCGCGAACGCGTCGATGCCCTGCCCGAGACCGGCATGA
This sequence comes from Sphingomonas sp. UYP23, assembly GCF_054059235.1. NCBI lineage: Bacteria > Pseudomonadati > Pseudomonadota > Alphaproteobacteria > Sphingomonadales > Sphingomonadaceae > Sphingomonas > Sphingomonas sp. UYP23. The sequence goes on along the minus strand of NZ_JBSSBX010000001.1, from coordinate 3,479,751 downwards.
CGATCGTCGCGACCGGTCCGCTCACCGCGCCCGCGCTCGCCGAGACGATCGGCACTGCGACCGGCAAGGATGCGCTCGCCTTTTTCGATGCGATCGCGCCGATCGTCCATTTCGACAGCATCGACATGGAGACCGCCTGGATGGCGTCGCGGTGGGACAAGGGCGATACGAAGGATTACATCAACTGCCCGATGACGAAGGACGAATATCTCGCCTTCCACACCGGGTTGATCGACGGCGAGAAGACCGAGTTCAAGGAATGGGAGCACGTCCCCTATTTCGAGGGCTGCATGCCGATCGAGGTCGCCGCGTCGCGCGGTGTCGATACGCTGCGCTACGGACCGATGAAGCCCGTCGGGCTCGATGATCCGCGCACCGGCCGCTGGCCCTATGCCGTGGTCCAGCTGCGCCAGGACAATGCCTCGGCCACGCTGTGGAACATCGTCGGCTTCCAGACCAAATTGAAGCATAGCGAGCAGGTCCGGCTATTTCGCACGATCCCGGGTTTGCAGAATGCCGAATTCGCGCGCCTCGGCGGGCTGCACCGCAACACCTTCATCCGATCGCCCGAACTGCTCGACCCGACGTTGCGGCTGAAGGCGCGGCCGAACATCCGCTTCGCCGGGCAGATCACCGGCTGCGAAGGCTATGTCGAGAGCGCGGCGATCGGGCTGCTCGCCGGACGATTCGCCGCCGCCGAGCTTGGCGGTGCGGCGATGCCCCCGCCCCCGGTCGAGACCGCGCTCGGCGCGTTGCTGCACCATATCACCGGCGCAGCCGTCGCCGAGACGTATCAGCCGATGAACGTCAATTTCGGCCTGTTCCCGCCGATCGCAGGCCGCACCAAGAAGGCCGATCGCAAGAAGATGTACACCGACCGCGCGCGCGACGCGCTGACCGCCTGGATGGCCGCCTAACGCCGGCGGTCAACTGTCCTCACCGTTCGCCGGCGCCTCGTCCTTGGCCGCCGGCGGACAATCGCGCCGCACGCGAGGCGGCTTGCGCTTGACCGCGGTCTTGGCAAATTCGACCGGCGTCATCACACCCGATTTGTCGGCATCGGCACCTGAGAACTTGCCCTCGGCCTTCACCGCCCATTCGTCGAACGACAGCGTGCCGTCATGGTTGACGTCGAGCTTGGCGAACGCCTTGCGCCGGGCCGCGAGATATTCCTCGCGCGTTACCGTGCCGTCGCGATCCTTGTCGTAGCGGTCGAAGCGCTTCTGCTCGCGCGTCTTGTCGCTCGCCTCGGGAACGCTGTCCGGGAGCGCCGCCGCAAACCCTGCCTGCGCCGATGCGGGCGGCGCCAGCGGCAAGGCGGCGACCGAGCGCGCGTTGCGATTGAACACCAGGATTCCTGCCGCAACCAGCGCCAACGTCGCCAGCCCACCCATCAGATAGCGCCACATATCGTCCCCCCACGACTGTCACGGCAGGATAACCCATTCTGGTCTCTGGCGAAAGTCTATCGTCCGGTGATGCGGTGCAGCGCGAGCCGCGCAACCCGCCGCGGCGCGCCATGCGGAACGGCGGCATCGAGCGGCACCGCCAGATCCATCCGCGCAAGCTGCGCCAGCGCACCAAGCGCGCGTCCGGCACGGCTCCAGCGCACCGCCGTCGCCGCCGCGATCGCGCTGGACGCGGCGGTGGCCACGCGGCGCGCGCTCTCGGGGTCGCGCACGTTTCGCGCGAGATCGGCCAGCGCCCATCCCTCCCCCGCAGCTTCGACCGGATCGCGTGGCGAACCACGCAGCAGCGCCTGCGCCGCGACGAACAGGCCGCGACCGCGCGCGGCGGCATGCAGCTGCAGCGCGGCCGTGTCGATCGCCTCGGCCTCGAGCAACGCCTCCCAGCCATCGATCATCGCGGCGAGCTGCGCCCCGCTGACACCGTTTCGCACCACGTCGTCCGCGAGCGCCTGCAACACCGGCTGCGCGGGCGGCGGTGCGCTGTCGAGCGCGGTCAGCGCGGTATGCCACCACGTCAACCGCATCTGCCCGACCAACGGCTCGCGCGTCGTGCGCAGGATCTGGCCGAGCGTATCGTCGAGCGCGAACAGCGCGGCAAGCGAAGCCCGCGCGGGTTCGGGTGCGTAGCTTAACGCCAGCGCCCGTTCGGGGCCGGTTTGATACGTAACCATGTTATTAACCTAGCAGCTTTAATGGACATTACCGGATGTCGCGGCATGCGCGACGTGTGAGGTCGGAAACGAGCAATGCGAGACGGGTGGATGGCGAAGGCAAGCAGCGCGCGCACGACGGAAATCGGGCGTTTGCTCGGATTTCTCTCGCGTCTGCGTCGCGACGTCGCCGGCAACGCGCTCGCGATCATGGCGGCCGCCCTGATTCCGATGGCGGGCATGGTCGGCGGCGCGATCGACATCAGCCGCATGTATATCATCAAGACCCGCATGCAACACGCGTGCGACGCCGGCGCGCTGGCCGGCCGCAAGCAGATGGGCGGCGGGATTTGGGGCACCGACGACAATGCGGTCGCTGAGAAATTCTACGATGGGAACTTCCCGTCGAATGGCTATGGCAGCACCGCGACGACACGGTCGTTTGCGGAAAGCGGCGGGACGGTAATCGGCACCGCCACCGCAACGGTCCCGATGACGCTGATGCGTGTGCTCGGCGTCACGACGCAGACGCTCGCGGTGTCGTGCGATTCGGAAATGCGCCTTCCCAACACCGATGTGATGTTCGTGCTCGACGTAACGGGCTCGATGAATTGCACCGCGTCCTCCACCACCTGCACCAACAACAACGGCGTCCCGGCAGCGGGATCGAAGATCGACGGTCTCAAGACGGCGGTCAAATGTTTCTACGAGATCGTCGCCCGGCTCAAGACCAACGCCACCTGCGCGACCACCAACGCGACCGGGGGTACGGGGAACCAAGTGCAGATCCGCTTCGGGTTCATGCCCTATGCCAGCAACGTCAATGTCGGCTACTCGCTGCCACCGGCCTATCTCGCCGACACCTGGAGCTATCAATCGCGCAAGTTCGTGAGTTCATCATGGAGCGCATGGAGCGCGTACAGCCAGTCGAACAGCACCCAGAACGGCACCTGCACTGTCGCCCATTCCGATACCGCGACGACGCAATACAAGGTCGACAAGACGAGCTCGACGAACCGGTTCGGGAATACGAGCTATTATTGCACCCAATCGTCCCGATCGCTGGTCACGACCTGGCATTACGGCAAGATATCCCAGAACGTCAGCGGCCTGAAAAACGGGACCTCGTGGAACACGAGTCTCAACCTGCCGATCGCCGCGGGCGGCGGCAACCGCTCGGTCGCATGGGGCGGCTGCATCCAGGAACGCCCGACGGTCGCGACCACCAACTACACCCCCATTCCCAGCAACGCCTACGATCTCAACATCGATCTCGTCCCATCCGCTGGAAACAGCAATTCGCTGTGGGGCCCCTCGCTGCCCGACGCGATCTACCTCCGCAACATCGTGAACTATTACAGCCAGGCGACCAATACGGAGAGCGATTCGACGACCGATTACTACAATTCTAGCGACGATTACTGCCCGACGGCTGCAAAAAAACTTCAAAGCTGGAGCGACGCCGCGACGTTTGATCAATATGTCGACAGCTTGGTCGCGCAGGGCAACACCTATCACGACATCGGCATGTTGTGGGGTGCCCGCTTCATGTCGCCGACCGGGATCTTCGCGTCGGAGAACGCCGTCACGCTGCCGAACGGGAGCTATAGCGGCGGCGCCGATATCCAGCGCCACATGATCTTCATGACCGACGGCGATTCCACGTCGAGTCCGTGCGACTACAATGCCTATGGCGTCCCCTTCTACGACCAGAAGCAGACCACTGATGTCGGCGCGGCGACGGACTGCGGCAGCAATCGGCAAGCGTTGATCGACCAGATCAACCTGCGCTTGGCCGCCTTGTGCACCGCGGTGAAGAACAAGAACATCACGCTGTGGGTCATCTCGTTCGGCAACGGCACCAACACCGATACCGAGACGCGCCTGCAGAACTGCGCGACGTCGCCGTCTTATTACTTCAAGGCGGCCGACTCGGCGGCGTTGCAGACGCAGTTCGCCGCGATCGCGAACAAGATTTCCGCGCTGAGGCTTACCAAATGACGCCGCGGGCTCTACGCGCGTCTCGCCTGTATCGCGACACCCGTGGTGCGGCATTGATCGAGTTCGCCATTGTTGCGCCGGTCATGTGCCTGCTGATTATCGGCGGGTTCGATATTGCCCATACGCTGTACACGCGCGCGATCCTGCAGGGCATCGTGCAGAAGGTCGCGCGCGACGCGAGTCTGGAAACGGGAACCGACGCGCAGGTCTCCGCCGCGCTCGACGCCCGCGTCACGGCGCAGGTCTCCGCGCTGACCAGGAATCCGCAGATCGTTTTCAAGCGGCGCTTCTATCGCACCTTCAGTCTGGCGGCCGCCGCGAAGGCCGAGTCGTTTACCGACACCAACAAGAACGGCACCTGCGATGCGGGCGAACCGTATGTCGACGCCAACAACAATTCGATATGGGACGCGGACGGCGGCGATGCCGGCCAAGGCGGTGCGAAGGACCGCACGCTCTACACGGTGTCGGTCACGTATCCGCGCATGTTCCCGTTGTGGCGGTTCCTCGGGACGTCCAGCACCACCACCCTGGTGGCAACCACGATCCTGCAGAACCAACCGTATTCGGACCAGGCGAGCTATGCCACCGCGACCGTGAGAAACTGCCCATGACCCGTTTCGCCACTTTCGTGCTGGACCGGGCGGAGCGGCTCGAACAGAATCGCAGCGGTCTTGCGCTGACCGAATTCGCGTTGCTGCTGCCGGTATTCATCCTGCTCAGCCTGACCGGCGCCGAGATGACGAACTACATCACCACCAAGATGCGGGTCAGCCAATTGGCGCTGCAGCTCGCCGACGATGCCGCCCGGATGGGAACGGGCAGTCAGCTCTCGGCCAAGACGATCAGCGAATCCGACATCAACGACGTCTTCATTGGCGCGAACCTGCAAGCGGGCGAATTGAAGCTGCAGACCAACGGGCGCGTCATCCTCAGCGATCTTGAGCCGACCGCCAACCCGAACACGGCGGGGACCTACAAGATCGGGTGGCAGCGATGCTACGGCGCGCAAACCAGTTACGTGCCGATCTACACGACCAGCACCAAGACCGGTCTGACCGGACTCGGCCCGACGGGTCGGCAAGTCATAACGCCCGACAACAACGCGACCATGTTTGTCGAGGTCTATTATCTCTACACGCCGCTCGTGAAGACGTCGCTGTCGCCGAGCACGTATATCGTCGAATATGCGTCGATGCTGGTACGCGATGCGCGCGATCTTACCGGCGGCAACAGCGGGGTCTATCCGGTTACCGGGGTGACGCCGTCGAGCTGCTGACCTTACAAAAGGGGCCTCTCCCACCAGGAAGAGGCCCCGTTTGTCTCAGCGGTACGTCACCTGCTTCACGGCAGCGATGATCTTGTCGGCGTTGACCAGCATCAGCTTCTCGAGGTTCGCCGCATAGGGCATCGGCACGTCCTCGTTGGTGACGCGCAGCACCGGTGCGTCGAGGTCGTCGAAGCCCTGCTCCATGCACAGCGCCTGGATTTCCGACGCGATCGAGCAGGTCGGCCAGCCTTCTTCCGCCACGACGAGGCGGTTGGTCTTTTTCAGGCTCTTGAGCACCGACTCGGTATCGAGCGGGCGCAGCGTGCGCAGGTCGAGCACTTCGGCGTCGATGCCTTCCGCGGCAAGCTTCTCGGCAGCCTCAAGCGCGAGCCCGACGCCGATCGAATAGCTGACGATGGTCACGTCCTTGCCCTCGCGCATGATCCGCGCCTTGCCGATCGGCAGGACGTGATCGTCGAGCTTGGGCACGTCGAAGGTGCGGCCGTAGAGCAGCTCGTTCTCGAGGAACACGACGGGATCCTCGGTGCGGATCGCTGCTTTCAGCAGACCCTTGGCATCGGCGGCGTCATACGGTGCGATCACGATCAGGCCAGGAACCGAGGCGTACCACGGCGCATAGTTCTGCGAATGCTGCGCACCGACCCGGCTCGCCGCCGCGTTCGGCCCGCGGAACACGATCGGGCAGCGCATCTGGCCGCCCGACATGTAGTTGGTCTTGGCGGCCGAGTTCACGATGTGATCGATCGCCTGCATCGCGAAGTTGAAGGTCATGAACTCGACGATCGGACGGAGCCCGCCCATCGCCGCGCCCGTGCCGATGCCGGCAAAGCCATATTCGGTGATCGGCGTGTCGATCACGCGCTTGTCGCCGAATTCCTCGAGCAGCCCCTGAGTCACCTTGTACGCGCCCTGATACTGCGCGACTTCCTCGCCCATCACGAAGATACGCTTATCGGCGCGCATTTCCTCGGCCATCGCGTCGCGCAAAGCCTCGCGCAGCGTGAGCTTGACCATCTCGGTCCCCTCGGGGATCGCGGGATCGCTGACCTCGGCCTTGTGCTCGGCGGCCTTCTCGAGCTGGTGCGTGCCGGTGTCGACCTTCTTGGACTCCGGCTCGGGCGTCGCTTCGGCCTTCTGCTCGGCGGGCTGATCAGGCGCGGGCGCTGCGGCTTCGGACTTGCCTTCGCCGGTCGCGGCGGGCTCTTCACCCTCCATCGTCAGCGTCGCGATGACGGTGCCGACCTTCACGTTATCGGTGCCCTCGGCGACGAGGATCTTGCTGATCGTCCCTTCGTCGACGGCTTCGAATTCCATCGTCGCCTTGTCGGTCTCGATCTCGGCCATGATGTCGCCGGACTTGACGACATCGCCTTCCTTGACGAGCCATTTGGCGAGCGTGCCCTCCTCCATCGTCGGGGAAAGCGCGGGCATCTTGATTTCGACGGACATCAGTATTTTTCCACCAGAATGTCGGTGTAGAGTTCGGCCGCCTCGGGTTCGGGCGCCTGCTCGGCAAAGTCGGCGGCTTCGTTGACGATCTTGCGGATCTCCTGGTCGACCGTCTTGAGCTCGGCCTCGGTCACGCCCTGCGCGTCGAGCAGCTTCTTGACGTGATCGATCGGATCCGACTTGTCGCGCACCGCTTGGACTTCGTCGCGCGAGCGATACTTAGCCGGATCGGACATCGAATGGCCGCGATAGCGATAGGTCTTCATCTCGAGGATGATCGGCCCCTTGCCGGCGCGGACCCAGGCGAGCGCTTCCTCGGCGGCACCGCGGCACGCCAGCACGTCCATGCCGTCGACCTGGATGCCCGGGATGCGGAACGATTCGCCGCGGCGGAACAGCTGGTCCTCGGCCGACGAGCGATTGACGCTCGTGCCCATCGCGTACTCATTGTTCTCGATCACATAGATGATCGGCAGCTTCCACAGCTCGGCCATGTTGAAGCTTTCGTACACCTGGCCCTGGTTCGACGCACCGTCGCCGAAATAGGCCATGGCGACGCCGCCATCCTCGTTATATTTGTGCGCGAACGCGAGGCCCGTGCCGAGCGACACCTGCGCGCCGACGATGCCGTGCCCGCCGTAGAACTTCTTCTCGGTCGAGAACATGTGCATCGAGCCGCCCTTGCCGCGGCTGATGCCGGCGCCACGCCCGGTCAGCTCGGCCATGATCACCTTGGGATCGATGCCGTAGGCGAGCATGTGGCCGTGATCGCGATACCCGGTAATGACCGAGTCCTTGTCACCATCAAGGCCCGACTGCAGGCCGACCGCAACGGCTTCCTGGCCGATATAGAGGTGGCAGAAGCCGCCGATCAGGCCGAGGCCATAGAGCTGGCCAGCCTTTTCCTCGAAGCGGCGGATCAGCAGCATCTGTTTGTAGAATTCGAGCAGTTCCGCCTTCGATGCCTCGTACGCTTTGGGCTCGTCGGGGCGCTCGCGGTTGGGCACCGGGGGTAGTGCCTTTACGGCAGCGGGGGCTTTTGCCACGTCTGGAAGACCTCATGACCTAGGGAGAGGGACGCGAGCCTATAGGCGCGATGTTGCGCCGATATCAATCGCTGCTGTCAAAACGATGCACCGGGGTGACGTTTCGTGTTCGCACCCGGTCGTGCCGGAGAGGATCCGGCATCCCCGGGAACGGCCGCCCTGAGCAACGGATCCAGAGCAAGCGGCCCGCCTCGATCCCGGATCACGCGGGGGATGATGGTGGGACAGCGCAAGTTTCGACGGGCGAAGCACATCCTCGATTGCCCCGCCCGCCGCGCACCGCTTAAGGCTGACCGCGATGACCGCCGCCCCCCACCCGCTCCGTATCGCGCAATTCCGTTCCTATTGGGCGGCGCGGTTCGCGATGACGATCGCGCAAAATGCGATGATCATCGTGATCGGCTGGCAAACCTACACGATCGCCCGCACCACCATGTCGCCCGCCGGCGCCGCCGCGCAGCTCGGGCTGATCGGTCTGCTCCAGTTCGTGCCGCTGTTCGTCACGACGCCGATCACCGGCTGGGTCGCCGACCGATTCGACCGGCGGCTGATCACGCGCTGCACCCTCGCATTACAAGTACTCTGCGCGCTCATCCTCGCACTCGTCACCTATTCGGGTGGAATGACGCTGCCGGTGCTGTTTTCGGTCGCGGTGCTGCTTGGGCTCGGCCGCGCCTTCGCTGGCCCGGCGTTCGGCGCGCTCGCGCCCAATCTCGTGCCGCGCGAAGTGCTGCCGACCGCGATCGCGCTGAGTTCGATCTCGTGGCAGGTGGGCACGATCATCGGGCCGGCGCTCGGCGGCTTCGCCTATGCCGCGGCGCCGTGGGGCGCCTATGCGCTGGCAACCGTGCTTTTCGCGGTCGCGCTCGCGGCGATGCTGACGATTCCCCCGGTGCCGCGCTCGATCGCCGCCAACAAGGGCAACCCGCTCCGCCTGATCGGCGACGGACTGGCCTATGTCGGCCAAAACAAGCTGGTACTTGGCGCGATCACGCTCGATCTGTTCGCCGTGTTCCTGGCGGGAACGAGCGCGTTGCTGCCGATCTACGCGCACGATATTTTGAAGGTCGGTCCGCAGGGACTGAGCCTGCTCGCCGCCGCCCCCGCGGTCGGCGCGTCAGTCGTCGCGCTGTTCTTCTCGTTCCGCCCGATCAAGACCAATGTCGGGCCCAAGATGCTCGGCGCGGTGTTGGTCTACGGCGTCGCAACGGTGGTGTTCGGCCTGTCGCAAATCATGGCGCTGAGCCTTGGCGCGCTCGCGGTCGCAGGCGCAGCTGACATGTTCTCGGTCTATATCCGTCAGTCGCTCGTCACCCTCCACACGCCCGACGACAAGCGCGGGCGCGTCGGCGCGGTCTCACAGCTGACCATCTCTGCGTCCAACGAGCTCGGCGAAGCCGAGTCGGGCTTCCTTGCGGCGGCGCTCGGCCCGGTCGGCGCGGTGCTGGTCGGCGGCGGCGGGGCGATTGTCGTTACGCTCCTGTGGACCTATCTCTTTCCCAGCATTCGCAACGCGAAAACCTTCGACCCGCCCAAAAGCGTACAAGATTCGCACGATCTCGAACTGGAGGCCACGCCATGAAAGCCAACACGATCCTCGAAACGATCGGCAACACGCCGCACGTCCGCGTCCAGAAGCTGTTCCCCGGCGCCGAAGTCTGGATCAAGTCCGAACGCTCGAACCCCGGCGGATCGATCAAGGACCGCATCGCGCTCGCGATGATCGAGGCGGCCGAGCGCGACGGCCATCTTCAGCCCGGCGGCACGATCATCGAGCCAACCTCGGGCAATACTGGCGTCGGCCTGGCGATGGTCGCCGCGGTCAAGGGCTATAAGCTCGTGCTCGTCATGCCCGAGAGCATGTCGCTCGAGCGTCGCCGCCTGATGCTGGCCTATGGCGCGACGTTCGACCTGACACCACGCGAGAAGGGCATGAAGGGTGCGATCGAGCGCGCGCTCGAATTGGTCGAGCAGACGCCGAACGCGTGGATGCCGCAGCAGTTCGAGAACCCCGCCAACATCGACGTCCATGTCCACACGACAGCGCTCGAGATCCTCAACGACTTCCGCGATTCGCCGATCGACGTCATCATCACCGGCGTCGGCACCGGCGGGCACATCACCGGCGTGGCCGAGCGGCTCAAGCAGGATTGGCCGAACCTCAAGGTCTATGCAGTCGAACCCGCCGCCTCGCCGGTCATCTCCGGCGGGTCGCCCGGCCCGCACCCGATCCAGGGGATCGGCGCGGGGTTCGTTCCCGCCAACCTCCACACCCAGGCGATCGACGGCGCGATCAAGGTCGATGCCAGCGTCGCCAAGGACATGGCACGTCGCTCGGCGGCCGAGGAAGGGATGCTCGTCGGGATCAGCTCGGGCGCGACGCTCGCCGCGATCCTGCAGAAGCTGCCCGATCTGCCCGAGGGCGTGCGCGTGCTCGGCTTCAACTACGACACGGGCGAGCGCTATCTTTCGGTGCCGGACTTCCTGCCCGAAAGCTGAGCCCGACCGCTCGCCAGCCGGCGACTGCGTTGCGACATGACGATATCGACTCGGCCCGGACTGCATTTCGCTTTCCGGGCCGAATGCGGTAGACGCGCCCGCCGTTCCCGACAGGAGACTTTCGTGCCCGCTTTCTCGCGCCTCCCTCGCCGATGACCAACGACCGCCGTCCGCCCAGTGCGACGCTTCGCGGTATCATCGTGCTGATCGCGCTGCTCGCGGTCGCCGTACCGGCCATGCTGATCCGCTTTGCTCCGCCGCTGGTGCGTCACCATGTCGCGCGCAGCAGCCCGCCGCGGATCGTCCCCGCTGCCGAGGTGCCGGCCGTTGATCCGCTCGCCTTCCAGGATGTGGATCCCGATGACGCCCGGACGTTCAATGCTGGCGTCCCCTTTGTCGACGGCCCCAACCCGCCCGCCCGCCCCTTCACGCTCGATGGCGACGCGCTTCAACGCCAGCGCGCGATCGACTGCATGGCAGCGGCGGTGCTGTACGAAGCCGGCGACGATTCGACCGGCCAGCGTGCAGTGGCCCAGGTCGTCATCAACCGCGTCCGGCACCCCGCCTTTCCCAAGACGATCTGCGGCGTGGTGTTCCAAGGGGCCGAACGGTCAACCGGCTGCCAGTTCACCTTTACCTGCGATGGCGCGCTGGTGCGCAATCACTGGCTCGACGCCCAATGGGCGCGCGCGCGTGCAACCGCGACAGCCGCTCTCAACGGCGCGGTCTTCCCGTTGGTCGGCTATGCGACGCATTACCACACCAATTGGGTCGTGCCCTATTGGCAGTCGAGCCTCGACAAGATCGCCGCCGTCGGGACACATCTGTTCTTCCGCTGGAGCGGCTGGTGGGGCACGCCCGCCGCGTTCAACCGGCACGTTTCGAGCGACGAGCCCGCGATCGCGCAACTCGCGGCCTATTCCGATGCGCATCGCGATGGCGTCGAATTGGCCGTCGGGCAGGTCGCGGGCGCCATGTTCGATCCGATTGCGTCCAAGACGGCGCTGCCGCCACCGCTCGCCGGTGATGGCAACAGCTTCTTGATCGCGCTCGACGATGCGCTCTCGCCCGACGGTTACGCCGTCATGGCACAGCGCACCTGCGGTGATCGGGCGTATTGCAAGGTGATGGGCTGGAGCGATCCGGCAAAGGTCTCCGCCACGCTGCCGCTCAAGCCCGCGCAAATTGCTTCACTGTCGTTCAGCTATCTCCGCGATCGGCAGCATGGATATGACAAGTCGCTCTGGAACTGTCGCGAGTTCCGCCGCCCCAGCCCGACGCAATGTATGAAGGCACAGACGTACCTCGCGACGCCAAAGCCGATCGGCGACGACGAGGTGATTTTCGACGCCCGCGATGCGGCCGCGACGACGGGGCTTTCGACGCCCCCCGCGCCCGAAGGCCTGGCGGGTGTTCGCCGCAAAGCCGATCCGGCGGGCGAATCTGCGGCGGCGGCGACCGGCCGGGTCCCGCCACCACCCAAACCCACGACAGTGTTCGAACCGCGCTGAACCGCGCTATCGAAACCGCCGACGCCGCGGCCGGGGCCGCCGCCGGGACGTCGGCCGCCACGCCGCGGATCCGTTTTCCCCGGACCCGCGGCGATGGCCGATCACGCCGCTACGAACATTTCCGGCGGGATCGCCATCAGCGCTTCGGCGCCAGCCTCGATCTTGCGACGCAGCGCGCCCGCCTCGGGCATGATTCGCTCGGCGAAATACCGCGCCGTCATTAGCTTGGCGTCGAGGAACGCCTGGTCGCCCTCGCCCGCTGCCTTGAGCTTGGTCGCAGCCGTCGCCATCCGCAGCCACATCACGCCCAAACCAACGATGCCCATGATGTGCATGTAGCTGTGCGCGCCGGCGCCGACATTGTCGGGGTTCTGCATGCCGTTCTGCATGAACCACATCGTCGCCGCCTGCAGCTCGCCATTGGCCTTTTCGAGGCGGCTGGCGAAATCAGCGGTCGCCGGATCGGCCTTGCCCGCCGCGACGTCGTCGGCGACGACCTTGAAGAATGCCTGGACCGCGCGGCCGCCGTTCTGTGCGAGCTTGCGCCCGACCAGATCCATCGCCTGGACGCCGTTGGTGCCCTCGTAGATCATCGCGATGCGGGCATCGCGGACATACTGCTCCATGCCCCATTCGGCGATGTAGCCGTGGCCGCCATAGACCTGCTGCGCGTTGGTCGCGACGTCATAGCCCTTGTCGGTGCCGTAGCCCTTGATGACGGGCGTGAGCAGGCCGATCAGGTCCGAGGCGAGCTGGCGCTCTTCCTCGGTCGCGCCGGCATGTTCGAGATCGACCTGCAGCGCGCCCCACAAGCACAATGCCCGAAGGCCTTCGGTCAGCGCCTTGGCTTCCATCAGCATGCGGCGGACGTCGGGATGGACGAACAGCGTGTCGGCCTTCTCGTTGGGCTCCTTGGGACCGGTCAGCGCGCGGCCCTGGCGGCGGTCGTGCGCGTACTGGACCGCGTTCTGATAGGCAACTTCGGCGACACCCAAGCCCTGAAGGCCGACGCCCAAGCGCGCTGCGTTCATCATGATGAACATGGCCGCGAGGCCCTTCATCTCCTCGCCGACCAGCCAGCCGATCGCGCCGTCATAGTTCATCACGCAGGTCGAATTGGCGTGGATGCCCATCTTGTGCTCGATCGAGCCGCACGTGACGGGGTTGCGATCGCCGAGGCTGCCATCGTCGTTGACGAGGAATTTCGGCACGACGAACAGCGAAATGCCCTTCGAGCTTTCCGGCGCGCCCGGGGTCTTGGCCAGCACGAGATGGATGATGTTCTCGGTCAGGTCATGCTCGCCCGACGAGATGAAGATCTTGGTGCCGGTGATCGCATAGGAGCCATCGGCCTGCGGCTCGGCGCGGGTGCGGATGAGCCCCAGATCGGTGCCGCACTGCGGCTCGGTCAGGTTCATCGTGCCGCCCCATTTGCCGCTGACCATGTTGGGGACGTACTTGGCCTTCTGCTCGTCCGAGCCCTTCGCCAGCAGCGCGGCGATCGCGCCGTGCGACAGGCCGGGATACATCGCGAACGCCATGTTCGAGGAGATCATGAATTCCTGGAACGCGGTCGAGACGACATGCGGCATCGCCTGGCCACCGAATTCCTCGGGTGCGCTCAGCGTACCCCAGCCCGATTCGACGAAGGCGTCATAGGCTTCCTTGAAGCCCTTCGGCGTGGTGACCGAACCGTCGTCGTGACGCGTGCAGCCTTCCTGGTCGCCCGAAGCATTGAGCGGGAACAGCACTTCGGCGACGAACTTGCCGCCTTCGTCGAGCACGGCATCGACCACGTCGGGCGTCGCGTTCTGGAAGCCGGCATGGTTGGCATAGTTTTCGAGGCCGACGACATGCTCGAGCACGAAGCGAACGTCGCGAACGGGGGGCGTATATTGGGGCATCAGGCTTCCTTCGGATTGGTGTGTTCGACGAGCTCGATGAACTCGGTCAATTCGGCGATGGCGGCGTCGATGTCGCGCTTCTGCGCATCGAGCAGGGCAACACGGCTGCGGCAGCGCTCGATCGTGACGGCACGCTGTGCGCGGCGTCCGTCGCCGATGTCGTAGAGGTCGATCATCTCGCGGATCTCGGACAACGAGAAACCGACGCGCTTACCGCGCAGGATCCAGGCGAGCCGCGCACGATCGCGCTGCGAATAGATCCGCGCGGTGCCGCGTCGCTCGGGGGCAATCAGCCCCTCATCCTCGTAAAAGCGCAACGCCCGCGCCGTGACGTCGAACTCGGCTGAGAGATCGGAAATCGAGAAATGATCGCGGTCGGGATGACGCTCGATCAGGGCATAGGCGGGACCGGTAGACATGCCGCACAAATAGTTGCCGCTTACGTGAACGTCAAGCCTATCCGCCGCTGCCACAGAGCAGCCGACCGCGCGCATCGCGCAGCGTCGCGGCTTCGGCCACCGACTCGCTCAGCCGCGTGACGTCGAGCGCCGCGATCGACGCGCGCCCGCGGCAGACTTTCTGACAGGCGTCAGGCACGCGCGCCGGAAAAACGATGCGGTCGCCCTCGAAGCGCGCATCGAAGCTGCACCCCGCCGCATCGCCGCCCGCGCCGAGCGTAACGTGGAGCGTATCCCCGCTGCGCGAAACCTCGCCCGAACCACCGCAATTCTGCGTCTCGTCATAGTCGACGAACACGCCGATCCGATAAGCATTGGCGCTGGGCACGATGCACAGGCGATCATTCTCGGTGGCGTACACGCCCGTCAGATCTGTGCTCGCCGGATCGGGAATCACGCCAGCCTGGATCGCTGCGGCTTCGAGGCCCTGCGGCGTCGGCGAGGCGGCCGGATCGGACGTTCCGCTACCGCATGCCGCCAGCGCGACCAGGGCGAACAGCGCACATGCCACCCTCGCCCGCCCCCGCACGGCGCGACCGCGCATGCCAGAGCGCGGCGTCATTCCGCGGGGACCAACCGATCGCCCGCGATACGCCGGTAGAAGCAGCTGCGCGCGCCGGTATGGCAGGCGGGTCCGGCGGGATCGACGAGCAGCCACACCGCATCCTGATCGCAATCGATCCGCATGTCGGCGACGTGGAGCACATGCCCCGACGTCTCGCCCTTTTTCCACAGTGCGCCACGGCTGCGCGACCAGAAATGCGCTTCTCTGGTCTCGACCGTCAGGCGCAGCGCTTCGGCATTCATGTGGGCGAGCATCAGCACTTCGCCTGTCGTGCGGTCGGTCGCGACGGCTGTGATCAGGCCAGAGGCGTCGTATTTCGGGTCCAGCGCTAGGCCGGTTTCGCGGGGATCGGGCATGCGGCTTGCTTAGCGGCCCCGCTGCCGCCCGTCACCCCGCCCTTCACGGTCGCCCCGGCCCGCCATCACCACCACTCCCGCCCCTTCAACACCCTACCCCCGCACCGTCACCCCGGCGAAAGCTGTGGCCTCGTGAAGGCGGGCGCGCGCCTGACCAAGAGACCCAGCTTTCGCTGGGGCGACGGGAATGGGGTGACGGTGGGCGGCGGCGCGCCTGGGTTTCGCTCAACCCTTGCGGATCGCCTGCGCCAATTTGGCCTTGGTCATCTTCGACCGCCCGGCGACCCCGATCGCGCGCACCTCCTTCATCAGATCGTCCTTCGTGCGATCGTCGAGCTCGCTCGATCGATGGTCGATCGTTCCCGCCGCCCTGGCGTTGGCGATTCGCGCCGCCTTGCTCTTCGACGCGCCGTGGCGCCGCAGGTCTTCGTAGAGCGCGTCGTCCTAGACGCTCGGCCCATGATCCTTTGCCATCGCCATCTCCTGCAATCCGCCGAAAACGGGCGATGCGACCAAACGCTCCGCCTGTTGTGACAAAAGCGCGACAAACCGCCGAGCGGTCCCTATATGCCCCGCGAGCGCTACCCCCGAAGGGCGATATGCTGACCACGAATCCACATGAAGACGACACGCTGCACGAAGAGTGCGGCATTTTCGGCATTTCCGGCGCGACCGACGCGGCGCGGCTGGTGGCGCTGGGGCTGCACGCGCTGCAGCACCGTGGCCAGGAGGCGGCCGGTATCACCAGCTTCGACGGGGTGGAATTCCACACCCATCGCGCGATGGGCCATGTCGCGGGCAATTTCGACCGCGAGGACATCATGGTCCCGCTGCGCGGATCGGTCGCCTGCGGCCACGTCCGCTATTCGACCACGGGCGAGACGGCTTTGCGCAACGTGCAGCCGCTGTATGCCGATCTCGCCTCGGGCGGTTTCGCGATCGCGCATAATGGCAATATTTCCAACGCGATGCGGCTGCGGCGCGATCTGGTGCGGCGCGGGTCGATCTTCCAGTCGACCAGCGACACCGAGACGATCATCCATCTCGTCGCGACCTCGAACTACCGCACCACCGTCGACAAGTTCATCGATGCGCTGAAGCGCGTCGAAGGGGCCTATTCGCTGATCGTGATGACCCCCGAGGGCATGATCGCCTGCCGCGATCCGCTTGGCATCCGCCCGCTGGTAATGGGCAAGATCGATGGCCCCGACGGCGGGTCGATCATCTTCGCCTCGGAAACCGTGGCCCTCGACGTGGTCGGCGCGACCTTCGTCCGCTCGATCGATCCGGGCGAACTGGTGATGGTCAAGGGCACCGAGATCACCTCGCACCGCCCCTTCCCGCAGGTCGCGGCGCGGCCGTGCATCTTCGAATATGTCTATTTCTCGCGCCCCGATTCGATTTCGGAAGACCGCAGCGTCTACACCGTGCGCAAAGCGATCGGCGCGCAGCTGGCGATCGAGAGCCCGGTCGATGCCGATCTCGTCATCCCGGTCCCCGATTCGGGTACGCCGGCGGCACTTGGCTATGCGCAGGAGTCGGGCATTCCGTTCGAGCTCGGCATCATCCGCTCGCATTATGTCGGGCGCACCTTCATCCAGCCGAGCGACAAGGTCCGCCACCTCGGCGTCAAGCTCAAGCACAACGCCAATCGTGCGCTGATCGCGGGCAAGAAGATCGTCCTCATCGACGATTCGATCGTGCGCGGGACGACCAGCCTCAAGATCGTCGAGATGATGCGCGAAGCCGGCGCCGCCGAAGTGCATATGCGCATCGCCAGCCCACCGACGCGGCATTCGTGCTTCTACGGCGTCGACACGCCCGAACGCGCCAAGCTGCTCGCCGCAACCAAGAATCTCGAACAGATGGCGGAATATATCAAGGCCGACAGCCTCGCCTTCATCTCGATCGACGGCCTGTACAAGGCGCTCGGCGAGCCGCAGCGCAATGCGATCCGGCCGAGCCATTGCGATGCCTGCTTCACTGGCGATTATCCGACCAGCCTGACCGACCAGGACGACGTGTCCTCGGTCGACCAGTTCGCGCTGCTGGCGGAACGCGTTATCTAACAAACATAGCCCCTCCCCTTTAGGGGAGGGGTTGGGGTGAGGGAAGGAACGGGCGCTAGCTCTCTGCGAGGCTCGGCCCCACCCCCAACCCCTCCCCTGAAGGGGAGGGGCTTAAAGGGAGAGAGCCCCGTATGACCAACAAGCCCCTCGCTAATCAAATCGCCCTCGTCACCGGCGCAAGCCGCGGGATCGGCGCCGCGACCGCGCTCGCGCTCGGCGCGGCGGGCGCGCATGTCGTGATCACCGCACGCACCGCCGCGGGACTCGAAACGGTCGAGAACGCGATCTTCGACGCGGGCGGGTCGGCGACGATCGCGCCGCTCAATCTGACCGAAACCGACAGCATCGCGCGACTCGGCACCGCGATCGGCGAACGCTGGCCGGCGCTCGACATCATGGTGCTCAACGCCGGGATGCTCGGGCAGCTGTCTGCCGTCCCCGCGATCGACCCGAAGGAAATGGCGCAGGTCCTCACGCTCAACGTCAGCGCGCAGGCCGCCTTGATCGCAGCGTTCGACCCGATGCTGCGCAAGTCGGCGCACGGCCGGGTGATCGGCCTGACCTCGAGCGTCGGGCGCAAACCGCGTGCCTATTGGGGGATGTACGGCGCGTCGAAGGCGGCGTTCGAGACGCTGCTTGCCGCCTATGGCGACGAAATGGAGTTGATCAGCAAGGTCCGCACCGCGATCATCGACCCCGGCGCCACGCGCACCGCGATGCGCCACAAGGCCTATCCGGGCGAGGATCCCAAGTCGGTCAAGGATCCCTCGGTCGTGGCGGACCGGATCGTCGCCCTGCTGACCGAAGATTTCGCGACCGGGCATTTCGAGCGCGTCGAATAAAGATCATCCCTCTTGCTTCCCGCAGGGATCCGTCAAAACTCCCCTCCCGCTTGCGGGAGGGGGACTTTTAACCAGCGAGACATGCGCGACGTCGATCCCGCCGCCGCGGAAGCCACCTTCGCAATACATCAGATAATAGCGCCACAAGTCGATGAAAGACCGGTCGAATTTGGCCGGTAAGCGTCCTTCCGCCACCGCCGCATCGAACATCTCGCGCCAGCGCCGCAGCGTCTCGGCATAGTGCAGCCCGAAGGTGTGGTTGTCCCGCCACGCGAGCCCCTCCGCCTCCGCCAGCGCACGAAAGCGGCTCTCCGACAGCAACATCCCGCCGGGAAAGATGTAGCGCTGGATGAAATCGACATTCTCGGCATAGGCCGGGAAGATCGCGTCATCGATCGTGATGTACTGCAGCGCCGCGCGGCCGCCAGGCTTGAGCGCGCGCGCGATCGCAGCGAGATAGGCCGGCCAATATTCCTGTCCGACCGCCTCGACCATTTCGATCGAGGCGACCGCGTCATATTCGCCGGTGACGTCGCGATAATCGGTCCGCGAGACCGTGACGTCGCTTAAGCCGGCCGCCGCGATCCGCTGCTGCACCGCGAGCTCCTGCTCGGCCGACAGCGTGATCGCATCGACGCTGAGCCCGCGCCGCGCCGCCGCCTCGGCAAACGCGCCCCAGCCGCAGCCGATCTCGAGCACGCGGTCCCCGGGCGCCACCGCCAACCGGTCGAGGATCGCGTCGATCTTGGTCGCCTGCGCCGCCTCGAGGCTTTCTGCCGCTGCGACGGGCTCGGCGAACAAGGCGCTCGAATAGGTCAGACTCGGGTCGAGCCAGACGCGGTAGAAATCGTTGCCGAGATCGTAGTGAAACTCGATGTTGCGCCGTGCCCCGACGCGCGAGTTGCGCCGCCGGCTGTTCACCACGCGCCGCAGCGTGCGAATCACCCCGCCCGAGCGCGCGGTGCCGCCGAGCGTCACGCGGTTGCGCATGAACAGCTCGAACAGCACGGTCGGATCGGGGCTCGCCCATTCGCCCTTGGACCAGGCGACATACCAGCCCGCCGATCCGCCCGTCGCCAGCCGCAGCAGCGCGCGCCAACTGCGCAGGTCGACCACCGCCGCCGGACCCGGCGCGCGTCCGCCGAGCAGCCGGTCGCGCCCGTCGGGCAAGTGCGCGGCAAGCGATCCCGTGACCAGACCTGCGTCGATCCGGTCCAGCAGGCGGTGAAACAATTTCGAGAAGGCCCCAAGCATTGCGCGCCCCCTCGCATCCATGCCCGCGCACCGCAACGGGATTTTCAGCGCGTCTGGCGTGCCGCCTCAAGCGCACGCTCGCGCGCCGCGCGATGCCCGATGATTTTTGCGGGGTAGCCACGCGGGCGACAGCCGGCGTCCTCGGGATCGTGGACGGCATCGCCCCTGACGCCGGCAAGTTCGGGCACCCACTCGCGGATATAGGCACCCGCGTCGAACTTGGGCGACTGGACGAGCGGCGCCATGATCCGCACGAACATGTTCGAATCGATCCCGGTGCCCGCAGTCCATTGCCAATTGACCGCGTTCGACCCGTAATCGGCATCGACCAGACAATCCCAGAACCAGCGCTCACCCTTGCGCCAGTCAATCAGCAGATGCTTGATGAGGAAGCTCGCGGTGATCATCCGCACGCGATTGTGCATCCAGCCCGTCGTCCACAGCTGGCGCATCCCGGCATCGACGATCGGATAGCCGGTGCGACCCTGCTGCCACGCCTTGAGATCCGCATCCGCGGCCTTGCCCGTCCGCCAGGCGAGCGTATCGAGTGCGTCGCGACCGTTCTTGGTGCCGTAATCGGGATATTGCTGGATGACGGTCTGCGCATAATCGCGCCACCCGATCTCGCTGAGGAAGACATCGACCGAGCCTCCCGCATCGGCGACCGCGTGCCACACTTGCGCGGCCGACACTTCGCCGAAATGGAGGTGCGGCGAGAGGCGCGAGCTGCCCTCGACCGATGGCAGGTTGCGCGTCTCGTCATAGCGGTCGGCATGATCCGCGAATGCCTTCAGGCGTGTGTGCGCGCCCTTCTCGCCGGGCGTCCATTCCTTGCCGAACCCGGTCGACCAGTCGGGCTTGGTCGGCAGCAGATCCCAGTCGGCCAGCGAATCGCTCTTCGGCCAGTGCGCCGGCGCGGGGATATGCGCGGGCACGCGGCTCGGTTCGGGCGGCGGCAGCGTCGCCTTGAGCGCGCGCCAGAACGGCGTGAAGATCTTGTACTGCCCGCCCGAGCCCGTCGTCACCGAACCGGGCGGCGCGAGATAGTTGCTGTCGTGACACTCCAGGTCGAGCCGCTTGGCCACCGCGCGCTCGGCATTGCGCCACCACGGCTCGAAATGCCGGATCGCATGGACGCGTTTCGTACCGGTTTCCGCGGCGAGCTTGGCCAATTCGACATCGCACACCCCGCGCCGCAGGATCAGCCGCGATCCCTTCGCGCGCAAAGCGGCATCGAGGCTTTCGAGGCTGTGATGCAGCCACCAGCGCGACGCGCCGCCCATCGCATAGTGTTTCGGCGTGTCGTCATCGAGAATGTAGACCGGGATCACCGCCCCATCCTCGATCGCGGCGAGCAAGGCGGGCTGGTCGGCCAGCCGCAGGTCGCGGCGCAGCCAGAGAAGAACGGGATCGGTCAAGCACGGCCTCACAAACGAACGGGAGCGGTGCCCCTTTAGGCACCCTGGCCCGCTTCCGTCATGCTCAACTTGAACCGGCCGCCATCGTTCCCGGAGCGGGCAGATGCGCACGCGCCGCGTGATATGCCCGCCCCAATGTCAGGATCACCTCGACATGCGTCGCCGCGAGCGCGCGGACGTCATCGCCATAGCCGCCCCCCACCGTGCTCGCGAGCGCGATCCCGCGCGTCGCGGCGGCTTCCGCAATGAAGCGGTCGCGCGCGACGAGGCCCTCGGGCGTCAGGGCCAGCCTGCCGAGCCGGTCGCCCGCCAACGGGTCGATCCCTGCCTGGTAGAGGATCAGCTCGGGCCGATAATCGTCGATCAGCGGCACAAGCGTCGCCGCGAGCGTTTCCAGATAGGCGGCATCGCCGATCCCGTCGGCGAGCGGCACGTCGAGGCTCGAACGGGCTTTCCGCGCCGGGAAGTTCTTCTCGGCATGGATCGAATAGGTCGCGATCCCCGGCCGACCGGCGGTGAGCGCCGCCGTGCCGTCACCCTGATGCACGTCGCAATCGACGATCAGCACGCGCGCGACATCACGCTCTTCGACCAGCCGAACCGCCGCGATCGCGAGATCGTTGAACACGCAATAGCCCGCCCCGGTCTCGGCGAGCGCATGATGGCTCCCACCCGCGCTATTGGCGGCAAACCCACGGACGAGCGCGAGCCGGGCCGCGAGCCACGTCCCCGCCGGCACGACCTGCGCGCGCGCCGCGACGCTCGGCGTCACCGCAAAGCCGATCCGCCGCTCCTTCTCGCGCGGCACGCGCGCTTCGAGCACTTCGGCGACATAGTCGGGATCATGCGTCGCCTCGAGCCAGTGCAGCGGCATCGGCTCGGGTTCGTGCCAGTCGATCGCGCTCCCATGCGTGCGCAGGAGATCACGGATCGCGGCATTCTTGCTGAGCTGGCTCGGGTTGGCCGACTGGCCGTTCGCGACATAGGCTGGGTGATGGACGACCGCGATCATCCTCCCTAGGTAGGAGCAAACACGGCATAGACCAGATGGAGAGCAGCGTGACCGATCCGTATGTGCGCCCCGATGTCGCGGGCTTCCTCGCTTTCCTCAACAATATCCCTGGCCCCAAGATGCACCAGCTCGAGGCGCCGGCCGCACGCGCAACCTATGCCGCGATGAAGGACATCGCCGATCCGCCGGTCGGCGAGTTGGCGACGATCACCGACCTGAAAATCGCCGGACCCGCCGGCGACATTCCCGCGCGGCTGTTCGACACCGCCGCGACGCGCGCGGCTGGGCCGCTGGTCGTATTCTTCCACGGCGGCGGCTTCGTGATCGGCGATCTCGACACGCATGCGAGCTTTTGCGCCGAGGTGTCGCGTACGCTCGACCTGCCGGTGCTCGCGGTCGATTATCGCCTCGCGCCCGAGAGCCCCTGGCCCGCTGCACCCGACGATTGCGAGGCTGCGGCACGCTGGGCGGCGGCGAGCCCGGCCGCGCTCGGCCGGACGGTCACCGGCCTCGTCGTCTGTGGAGACAGCGCCGGAGGCAATCTCGCGATCGTCACGGCGATGGCGCTGCGCGATGCACCGGCCGCGGTGCCGGTAATCGCGCACCTGCCCTTCTATCCCGCGACCGACACGAGCCGCGAATATCCGTCTTATTCCCAATTCGCGGATGGCTATCTGCTCACGCGCGACAGTATGGAATGGTTCAACGCCGCGTATCAGGCCGAGGCCGAGCATATCCGCACCTCGCCGCTCAAGGGCGACCTCGCCGGGATGCCACCCGCGGTGGTGGTGACGGCAAGCCTCGACCCGATCCGCGACCAGGGCCGCGCGTATGCAGGGGCACTCGCCGCAGCGGGCGTTCCGGTAATCTTCCGCGAGGCCGTCGGCAACATCCACGGCTTCATCACGCTCCGCAAGGCGATCCCGTCTTCGGCGGCCGATGTCGCGGGTGCGCTTGCCGCGGCAAAAGCACTCATCGCGGAAGCCGCTTAATCCTCGCCCGAAACCGGGGGGGCCACCAGCCTCCGTCAGGCTGGTGGTGGAGGAAGCCGCGACAAGCGACACGCTCGCGAAGCGCCGCCCCCCACCCTCCGCTGAATGCTCCGGGGCCCCCTCCCACGCTTCGCGCGGGAGGATTTAGAAGAAAGAGTCCTCAATGACCGACCCCACCA
Organism: Sphingomonas sp. UYP23; assembly: GCF_054059235.1. Taxonomy (NCBI): domain Bacteria; kingdom Pseudomonadati; phylum Pseudomonadota; class Alphaproteobacteria; order Sphingomonadales; family Sphingomonadaceae; genus Sphingomonas; species Sphingomonas sp. UYP23. Next base: position 3,456,786 of record NZ_JBSSBX010000001.1, on the reverse strand, counting down.
CCCTGCCCTATCGGCCCTGCGCCGGGATCATGCTGCTCAATGCCGACGGCCTCGTCTTCGTCGGCCAGCGGATCGATGCCGAGGTCGAAGCATGGCAGATGCCGCAAGGCGGGATCGACGATGGTGAGGACCCCGAGACCACCGCTTTGCGCGAACTCGGCGAGGAAACCGGCATCGCGCCCGAGCATGTCGAACTGATCGCCGCTGCGCCGCACGAATTGTTTTACGATCTACCCGAAGAGCTCGTCGGCCGCGTGTGGAAGGGCAAGTGGCGCGGGCAGCGGCAGCGCTGGTTCCTCTACCGTTTCCTCGGCAGCGACGCCGATATCGACATCGCGACCGAGCATCCCGAATTCAAATCCTGGCAATGGATCCGCCCCGAGACGCTCCCCGACGTCATCGTCCCCTTCAAGAAGACGCTGTACGAGGACGTCCTCGCCGCCTTTGCGCCGCATCTGTCCTGACGCGGTGCCAGGGGTGGAGCGTACCGCGCAGACCGGCTAGACCGAGCCTATGGTGGGGATGACAGACATTGACCGCGCGGCCGTCGCCTATGTCGCGACGCAGCCGATGCTGGCACAGGTCGAGGCCTGGTCGGCGATCAACAGCGGCACGCGTAACCTCGCGGGGCTGGCGGTGGTCGCGGAACAGCTCGCGGCGGCGTTCGGCGCGCTGCCGGGGGAGCTTGCGCTCGTCTCGGGCGACACTGCTGAAAGCGTCGCGGCCGACGGAACCGTCACCACGCTCAACCACGGCAAGCATCTGCATCTCGTCGTCCGCCCCGAAGCATCGGTGCAGCTCCTGCTGACCGGGCACATGGATACGGTCTATCCGATCGATCACGCCTTCCAGACGCTGACCGCCCGCGACGATGGCACGCTCAACGGCCCGGGCGTCGCCGACATGAAGGCCGGGCTCGCGGTTATGCTCGCGGCGTTGAAGGCCGTCGAGGCGAGCCCGCTCGCAGCGCGGATCGGCTATGAAGTCGTCATCAACTCCGACGAGGAAACCGGCTCCTTCTCCTCATCGGCGCTGATTGCCCGCGCCGCGCGCGGCAAGCTTGCCGCGCTGACCTACGAGCCCGCTCTGCCCGACGGCACGCTCGCGGGCGGGCGCGGTGGCACGGGCAATTTCTCGATCGTCGTCACCGGCAAGAGCGCGCACGCCGGGCGCAACCCGGACGACGGCCGCAACGCGATCGTTGCAGCGTCGGACCTCGCGGTGCGCCTATTCGCGGTTCGCTCGCCCGCGCTAGCCGTGAATCCGGCGCGGATCGAGGGCGGCGGGCCGAACAACGTCGTCCCCGATCACGCCGTGCTGCGGATCAATTTCCGCCCCGCCGACCATACCGAAATCGCGCGCGCGCAGGCGGCCATCGACACGCTGGTGGCCGACGTCGCCGCCGCGCACGACGTGACGATCGCGGTGCATGGCAGCTTCAACCGCCCGCCCAAGCCGATCGATCCCGGCGCCGCCAAGCTCTTCGCACTCGTCAAGGAATGCGGCGCCGCGCTCGGCCTCGACATCGCGTGGCGCGCGACGGGCGGGGTGTGCGACGGCAACACCATCGCCGCGTGCGGCGTCCCCGTCGTCGACACGATGGGGGCGCGCGGCGGCGCGATCCATTCGACCGACGAATTCCTCATCGTCGATTCGCTCCCCGAACGCGCCGCGCTGTCGGCGCTGACAATCCTGCGCCTTGCCGAAAAGGGCTCCCTTTGACTCACGTGATCCGCGCCGCGCGCGACAGCGATCTCCAGCCGCTCTACGAGATGGCCAAGCTCACCGGCGGCGGCTTCACCAATCTCCCGCCCGATCGCACGGCGTTGAAGGCCAAGCTCGACCGCAGCGCCGCCGCCTTTGGCCGCACAGAGGACGGCAAGGCCGACGATCTGTTCGTGCTCGTGCTCGAAAACGTCGAGACGGGCGAGGTGCGCGGCACCTGCCAGATCTTCACGCATGTCGGGCAGAGCTACCCCTTCTACAGCTACCGCCTCGGCACGCTGACGCAGCACAGCAAGGAGCTCGGCCGCACCTTCCGCGCCGACATGCTCGGGCTGACCACCGATCTCGAGGGCTGCAGCGAAGTCGGCGGGCTGTTCCTCCATCCGGGCGAGCGCGCCGGCGGACTCGGCATGTTGCTCGCACGCAGCCGCTACCTGTTCATCGCGGCACATCGCGCGCGCTTCGCCGATCGCGTGCTGGCGGAATTGCGCGGGATCATCGACGAGGCCGGCGGATCGCCCTTCTGGGACGGTCTGGCGGGGCGCTTCTTCGGGATGAATTTCCAGGACGCCGACCAGTTCAACGCGGTGCGCGGCCACCAATTCATCGCCGACCTGTTCCCCAAGCACCCGGTCTACATCGCGATGCTCCCCGAGAGTGCGCGCGCTGTGATCGGCCTGCCCCACCCGTCGGGCCGCGCGGCGATGCGGATGCTCGAGAATGAAGGCTTCGCGTACGAGAACTATGTCGACATTTTTGACGGTGGGCCGACGATGATCGCCAAGACCGACCAGGTCCGCACCGTGCGCGACGCGCAATCCTCGCGGATCGTCGCGCTCGACGACGATGGCGGCGAGCCAGCGCTGATCGCACACGGCCGACTCGCCGATTTCCGCTGCGCTTATGGCGGGGTGCGCGGCTGCGAGGGCGGCGTGGTGCTCGACCGGGTGACCGCCGATGCTCTGCGCGTCGGGGAGGATGCGATCGTCAGCCATGTCGCGCGGGCCTGACGCCACGGGGCGAAACGGGGCCAAGGGATCCGGCAACCGTCGGGTTAACTGACAGGTAACCATATCGGGCACCGCAGACCCCAGCCAAACCGCGCTTGGCCTGACCCTTGCTTTGGGTTGTTGCATGTGGACCAAACTTTCCAGCCTGTTCGTCATCAAGACCAAGTTCGAAGCCTTTGCGGTGATCTACGCACTCGCGCTCGGCGCGGTCGAACGCGGGGTGCATTATCTTTCGCAATATCCCGGCATCGGCGGCTGGCTGCTCTTTGCGGTCTGCCCGATCGCGGTGTTCATGGCGGGCGCGCGGATCCTCGACTCGGTCGAGCGCAATGCCGCGTCGTGAGCGCGCTTTAGACGCCAACAGGATAAGTTGATCGCGCGGCTGCGTTTCTCCACTATCTGCAATGCAGCATGACGACCCTGACCCACCTCCAACGGCTTGAAGCCGAAAGCATCCACATCCTGCGCGAAGTCGTCGCCGAGGCCGAGCGCCCGGTGATGCTCTATTCGGTCGGCAAGGATTCGGCGGTGATGCTCCATCTGGCGCGCAAGGCCTTCTTCCCCGGCAAGCCGCCCTTCCCGCTGCTGCATGTCGACACGACATGGAAATTCCGCGCGATGTACGACCTGCGCGAGCGCGCCGCGGCCACGGCGGGGATGGAGTTGATCGTCCACAAGAACCCTGACGCGGTGGCGCAGGGCATCAACCCGTTCGACCATGGCAGCCGCCACACCGACATGTGGAAGACCGAGGGCCTCAAGCAGGCGCTGACGCAGGGCGGCTATGATGTCGCTTTTGGCGGCGCACGCCGCGACGAGGAAAAGAGCCGCGCCAAGGAGCGCATCTTCAGCTTCCGCTCGGCGAGCCAGCGCTGGGACCCCAAGGCGCAGCGGCCCGAACTGTGGCACCTCTACAATGCGAAGAAGGCGAAGGGTGAGAGCATCCGCGTCTTCCCGCTGTCGAACTGGACCGAGCTCGACATCTGGCAATATATCCTCGCCGAAGGGATCGAGATCGTCCCGCTCTATCTCGCCGCGCCGCGCCCGACGGTCGAGCGCGACGGTATGCTGCTGATGGTCGATGACGACCGCTTCCGGCTCGAACCCGGCGAAGTCCCAGTCGATCGCTCGATCCGCTTCCGCACGCTCGGCTGCTATCCGCTGACCGGCGCGGTCGAGAGCGACGCGACGACGCTGCCTGAGGTGATCCAGGAAATGCTGCTCACCACCACCTCCGAACGCCAGGGCCGCGCGATCGATCACGATCAGAGCGCCAGCATGGAGAAGAAAAAAGCCGAGGGGTATTTCTGATGGGCACGCTTGGGAACGCAGGTATTCCTCCCCTCCCTAATTCTCCTCCCCTCCCTGAAAGGGAGGGGCCGGGGGTGGGTCGGCCCGTGGCGGCGTCAGCCCTCTCCCTAGGCCAACCCACCCCCAACCCCTCCCTTCCAGGGAGGGGAGACTCATATGCCCCCGACGCGCTCATCGCATCGGACATCGACGCCTACCTCCTGCAGCATCAGCACAAGTCGCTGCTGCGCTTCATCACCTGCGGCTCGGTCGACGACGGCAAGTCCACGCTGATCGGCCGCCTGCTCTACGATTCGCGCGCGATTTTCGCCGATCAGCTCGCCGCGCTCGAGGACGACAGCAAGCGCGTCGGCACGCAAGGGCAGAACATCGACTTCGCCTTGCTCGTTGACGGCCTCGCCGCCGAACGCGAGCAGGGCATCACGATCGACGTCGCGTACCGCTTCTTCGCGACCGAAAAGCGCAAGTTCATCGTCGCCGACACGCCCGGCCACGAGCAATACACGCGCAACATGGTGACCGGCGCCTCGACCGCCGACGCCGCGGTGATCCTGATCGACGCGCGCAAGGGCGTGCTGCCGCAGACCCGCCGCCACAGCTTCCTCGTTCAGTTGCTGCGGCTGCGCCACGTCGTACTCGCGGTGAACAAGATGGACCTGGTCGATTACGACCAGTCGGTGTTCGACACGATCGTCGCCGACTATCGCGCCTTCGCCAGCGCGATCGGGATCGAGCGCTTCACCGCGATCCCGATCTCGGGCTTTGCCGGCGACAATGTCGCCAGCCCGTCCGCGGCGATGCCGTGGTACGACGGCCCGACGCTGATCGAGCATCTCGAAACGATCGACGTCGAGGCCGACGCCGCGCAGGCGCGCCCGTTCCGGCTGCCGGTGCAATGGGTCAACCGCCCCGACCTCGATTTCCGCGGCTTCTCCGGCCTGATCGCGAGCGGCAGCGTCCGCCCGGGCGATGCGGTGCGCATCCTGCCCTCGGGCCGCACCACGACCGTCGCCCGGATCGTGACGATGGACGGTGACCTGCCCGAAGCGGTTGCCGGCCAGTCGGTCACGCTCACGCTCGCCGACGAGGTCGATTGCTCGCGCGGCGACGTGATCGCGCTCGCCGATGCGCCGCCGCAGGTCGCCGATCAGTTCCGCGCGACGCTCGTCTGGATGTCCGAAACCCCGCTGCTGCCCGGGCGGCGCTATTGGCTCAAGCTCGGCACGCAGACCGTTGGCGCGACCGTCCAGGAACCGCGCCACGCGATCGACGTCAACACGCTCGCCGAGCTCTCGGTCAAGACGCTCGGGCTCAACGATATTGGCGTCGCCGAGGTCTATACCGACCGCGACATCGTGTTCGAACCCTTTTCCGATGGCGCCGATCTCGGCGGTTTCATCCTGATCGACCGCGCGACCAACGCGACCGTCGCCGCCGGGATGCTCGATTTCGCGCTGCGCCGCGCGCAGAACGTCCATTGGCAGGCGGTCGACATCACCAACGCCGCGCATGCCCAGCAGAAGGGGCAGGTGCCGCGACTGCTCTGGTTCACCGGCCTGTCGGGCTCGGGCAAGTCGACGATTGCCAATCTCGTCGAGAAGAAGCTGTTCGCGCTCGGCCGGCACAGCTTCCTGCTCGATGGCGACAATGTGCGGCACGGGCTCAACAAGGATTTGGGCTTTACCGATGCCGACCGCGTCGAGAACATCCGGCGGATCGGCGAGGTCGCCAAATTGATGACCGACGCCGGGCTGATCGTCCTCACCGCCTTCATCTCGCCGTTCCGCGCCGAGCGCGACATGGTGCGCGCGATGCTGCCGGCGGCGTTCGTCGAGATCTTCGTCGACACGCCGCTCGCCGAGGCCGAGGCGCGCGACGTGAAGGGCCTGTATGCCAAGGCGCGCGCCGGGACGATCGCCAACTTCACCGGCATTTCGAGCCCCTATGAGGCGCCCGAACACCCCGATATCCGCGTCGAGACGACCCGCGAAAGCCCCGAAGCAGCGGCCGAGCGCATCGTCGAGCATATCATGGGTGTCTGGACCCACGACCTGTGAGCGACCAGACCGACGCCCAACTCGCCCGCTCGGTGGCGCTCGCCGCGGCCGAGGTGCTCCGCGACCTGTGCGTGGCGGGCGCCTGCCCGGATGCCGAACTGGGCGACCGCGGCGACCAGGATGCCAATGCGCTGATCCTGCGGCTGCTCCATGCGGCACGGCCCGACGACTACGTCCTGTCGGAAGAAGCCGCCGACGACGGCCTGCGCTGCGCCGCGCGGCGCGTCTGGGTGGTCGATCCGCTCGACGGCACCCGCGAGTTTCGCGAGCGGCGCGAGGATTGGGCGGTGCATATCGGCCTGGCGATCGACGGGGTGCCCGTAACGGGAGCAGTGGCGCTGCCCGCGGCGCACCGCGTCTTTGCAACCGACGATACGCCGCGGGCGTTCGCCCCTGCCCCACACCGCCCGCGCATGGTCGTCAGCCGCTCGCGCGCGCATCCGATCGTGCTCGCGGTCGCCGCGGCGATCGGCGCCGATCTGGTGCCGATGGGCTCGGCCGGCGCCAAGGCGATGGCGGTGGTGCAAGGCGAAGCCGAGATCTACCTCCACGCCGGCGGGCAATATGAATGGGACAATTGCGCGCCGGTCGCGGTCGCATTGGCGGCCGGCCTGTTCGCGTCGCGAATCGATGGCAGCACGCTGGTGTACAATTGCCGCGACCCGCTGCTCCCCGATCTGCTGATCTGCCGCCGCGAATATGCCGAGCAGGTGCTGGCGGCTGTCGCTGCGGCAACGCCCTTGCTGCCCTAACCCCCATACGTCACCCCGAGCTCGTCCCGGGATCCACCGGACGCACCAGGCGCCCGCGCGGCTCGCGCGGCACCACACGCTCCGGCACAAGGGCGGAGTGCCGGACGTTGGCGCGGCACGGGGCCGGCACCGTCCACCGTCCACCGTCTCGTCGGCGCGCACCACCGACACCGCCATAACGCAGAAAAGCCGGGACATTTCTGTCCCGGCTCGTCGCCCGCCATTCGGCGGAAAAGGTTGGTGCACCCAGAGCGATTCGAACGCCCGACCCTCAGATTCGTAGTCTGATGCTCTATCCAGCTGAGCTATGGGTGCAGTGGAGTGGCGCTGTTAGCGGCGTCTTTCGGAGGACGCAAGGGCGTTGCGTCACCTTTCTTGCCGACATAGAGGATTTCTTGATGACCCAGCCGCTTTTGCCCGCCCGCCCCGCCGCTTTAGCGCTGGCCCTGACCATGATCCTCGGCGGGTGCGCCGCGCAGACCTCGATGCGCTACCCCTCGCTGCTGCCACGCGCGATCGAAACGCGCAGCGATGCCGAGCCCGAAACGCCGGTCGCGCTCGCCGATCCCGAACCATCGACCGATTCGGCGCTGGCCGAGCTCCACAAGACCCTCGACCGCACCGCCGCCGATTTCACGCCTGCCGCGGCACGCGCCGAGCGGCTCGCCGCCGCCGCCAGGGGCGACGCGCCCGGCGCCGAGCGCTGGATCGCAGCGCAGACCGCGCTCGCCGAACTCGACGGCTATCGCGCAACGACGTCGGCGACGCTTTCCGCGATCGATACGATGGCCTCGGACCGCATCACTGGCGGCCAGCCCGACTATCCGGCGATCACGACGCTGCAGAGCGCGGCACAGGCGGCCTTCGAAGCGCAGAGCGCGCGCATCACCGCGATCTCCGCAACGCTGCCTGGCGCCTAGCCCGCTGAACTAGCGCAGCCCTTTGAGCAGCGGCAGGATCGTCGAATAATCGTCGGTCCAGGGCATGAAGCCGGCACGTAGCGGGACGGGCGCCCACGCCGCATTGCCGCGCTGCAAAGCCGCAATGATTTTCGGATCGTGCGACAGCGCGACCCATTGCGACATCGTAGCGGCGGGCGTGTCATTGTGGACCGGGTGATAAAAGAGCTGCACCGCATGCCACCCGCCGGCTTTCGCGGCCCCTGCAACCTCCGGCTCGAGGTCGAGGAAGCGATTCGAGATGTGCACCAGCAGCAGCCCCCGCGGCGCAAGCACGCGCGCGTAGCTGGCGAAGGCTTCGCGCGTCATGAGGTGCATCGGCACCGAGTCGGACGAGAAAGCGTCGAGCGCGAGCAGATCGAGCGATCCCTCTGGCGCGCGGGCAAGGTTGAGCCGCGCATCGCCCAGGACGACCTTCGCGTCGGGCAAGCACCGCGACAGAAAGCTGAAGCGCGTTCGGGCGAGCCGGACGATTGCCGGGTCGATCTCGTAGAAGCGCCAGTCTTGGCCACGCTTGGCGTAACAGGCCAGCGTCCCCGCCCCCAGCCCGACCACGCCGATTCGCGCGCCGGGGCCATAGAGCGCCGGCGCCGCCTGCATCGCCTGGCCGATCCCCGAACCCGGCACATAATAGGTCGTCGGCGTCCGCTCGAGCCCGGCGGAACCCAGCACCTGCGTGCCGTGCACCGTCGTTCCGTGTGCGAGTTGCCGCTCATGCGGATTGCCGCGAACGGTATAGATGCCAAAATAGCTTCTCGTCCGCGCGCCTGGCTCGAGCGAGATCACGACCGCGCGATACCCCCCGAATGCGATGAGCGATCCGAGCAGGGCGATGCCGAAAGCGCGGCGCGATCCGATCGCGAGGATCCCGATCCCGACCATGACGAGCAGCGCGACCTGCTGCATCGGGCCGGGCCCATCGACCGCCCCGGGATACGCGAGCACGAGCGCCGCGAGGCCGAGCACGACGATCGCAACGCCATAGAGCAGCAGCCGCTGCCGCTGCGCGCTGCCGCCCCACAGCCGGGCGATCAGCCCCAGCAAGGCGCGTTGCGGCATGAGCAACCCGGCCGCGAGCAGCAGGATCGGATATTCATACGTCCAGTCGAACAGCAACGGCGCCAGCAGGCCCGAGAACACGCCGCCAAGCACCCCGCCGACCGACATCGCGAGATAGAAACCCGTCAACTGGTCGGGTTCGGGCCGCAGCCGATACATCGCGGTGTGGAGCGCGACCGAGACGAGGAACAACAGCGCCAGCGCCATGATCGCGCCGAGCATGGGCATCCCCGCCATCCCGCCGACGAGCAACCCGCCGAACAGCAGGATCGCAACGGGCGCGATGCGCGTCTGGAGATCGGCGGTGGTGCGGTCGCTGGCGAAGGCGATCGTGAAGCTCAGGAGGTACAGCCCGAGCGGGAGGACCCACAACAGCGGCATCGCAACGATATCGGTGGTGATCAACGTCGAGGTCGCGAGCATCAGCCCCGACGGCACCATCGCCAGCGCGATCCAATGCACGATGCGCCGCCGCCCCGGCGCGGGCGAGGTGGCGCGCGGCTCGGCCTCGACGCTCGGCCCGCGCTGCGGCAGGGTCGCCGCGCACAACGCCACCAGCAGGCCGACCAGGATATAGCCGCTGCTCCACAGCGCGCGTTGGCCGTACAGGGCGAGGCCGGGCTCGACGAACAAGGGGTAAGCGATCAGCCCGGCAAAGCTCCCGAGGTTCGACGCGGCATAAAGCCCATACGGGTTGTCGCCGTGGCGCGTCAGGCTGAACCAGCGCTGCAGCAGCGGCGCCTGCGCCGAGATCGCGAAGAACAGCGGCCCGATCGACAGGCCGAGCAGCCACGGCACCCAGATCGCGGGCTGCGCGGTGGGGCTCGGCTGAAGCGACGTCAGGCCGATCGGCAGCCACAGACCGGCCACCAGCAAGACACCGAGATGTGTCATGGCCTGCCCCCGCGGCGTCAGCCGGCCGAGCCAATGGGCATAGCCATAACCGGCGAGGAGCAGCGCCTGATAGACGAGCATCGCCGAGTTCCACACCGCCGGCGCACCGCCGAGCCGCGGCAGCGCCATGCGCGCAACCATCGGCTGGACGAGGAAGAGCAAGAACGAACTCGCCAGGATGGTCAGCACGAACAGCGGCCGCGCAAGGCGCGCGGGAGATCGGAGGGTCGTCATGCAGTCGGCCGATCGATACGATAGAGGATGTGGCGCCGCAGCGGGTGGCCCGCGGCAAGGTCGGGATGGTCGAAATCGCCGTCGGACACACGCGTCATGCCGATGCGCTCCATCAGCCCCCAGCTGCGCGTGTTGGCGGGCACGGTGATCGCGGTGATGCGGGGGACATCGAGATTTGCCCAGCCCCAGGCAAGGCTCGCCTCGGCCGCCTCCCGCGCATAGCCCTGCCCCCACGCGTCGCGCGCGAGCCGCCAGGCAATCTCGGTCTCGCCTTCGAGGAAACGGTCGCCCGGCTTGAGCCCGCAGAATCCGAGAAAGGCGCCGTTGCTGCGCCGATCGAGCGCCCAGAAGCAATGGCCGTGCTGCGCCAGACACCTGACCATCAGGTCATGCGCGGCGCGCGCGGCGTCCAGGCTCAGCGGCGGCTTGAGATAGCGCATCACCTCGGCATCCTGTCCCATCGCATGGAACGGCGCGATGTCGCGCTCGCGCCAGCCGCGCAGGATCAGCCGCGGCGTCTCGATCATGGACGATCGACCGCATAGACGATCATGTCGCCAATGGGATCATCGGTGTCGAGAAAGCGCGGGTGGCGGAAATCGAGCTCGGGCCGGCGCGTCATGCCGATCCGCAGCATCAGCCCCCAGGACGGCGCATTATCGGGGTTGGTCCACGCCGCGATCGTGCGCGCCGGCGTGTTCGCCCAACCCCAGTCGCGGCTCGCCTCGGCCGCCTCGCGCGCGACGCCCCGACCCCAATGCCGCTCGGCGATTCGCCAGCCGAGTTCGTACATCCCGTCGACCGGCGTGTCCGGATGCCCCCCGATCCGCAGGCCGCAAATCCCGGCGAGTTCGGCATCACACCGGGTCTCGACCGCCCAAATACAATGCCCTTCGGCGGCCTGTTTCGCCGTTTGCGAGTCGATCAGCGTGTCGATCTCGGCGCGGGGGCGGACGCCGCCGAAATGCGCCATCATGGCCGGCGTGTTGATGATGCGCGCGAACGCAGGCTTGTCGGCCTCGCGCCAGGGTCGCAACCGCAAGCGCGCCGTCTCGATCACGCGTTGAGCAAGCGCGCCGCATGCGCGGCATGATAGGTCAGCACGCCTGAGCAGCCCGCGCGCTTGAACGCCATCAGCGTCTCGAGCACCATCGGGTCGCGCTCGGCGGCGCCCGCTGCAACCGCCGCCTCGATCATCGCATATTCGCCGCTCACCTGATACGCGAACACCGGCACTTCGAACGCCGCCTTCACCCGCGCGACGATGTCGAGATAGGGCAGCCCGGGCTTGACCATCACGCTGTCGGCGCCCTCTGCAAGGTCGAGCGCGACCTCGCGCAGCGCTTCCTCGGCATTGGCCGAGTCCATCTGGTACGTCTTCTTGTCGCTCTTGAGCAGGCCGCGCGAGCCGACCGCATCGCGGAACGGGCCGTAGAAGGCGCTCGCGTACTTGGCGGCGTAGGACATGATCTGGACATTGTGGTGCGAGTCCCCCTCAAGCGCCTCGCGGATCGCGCCGATGCGGCCGTCCATCATGTCCGACGGCGCGATGATGTCCGATCCCGCCGCCGCCTGGTTGAGTGCCTGCCCGACCAGGGCATCCGAAGTCGCATCGTTGAGCACATAGCCCGCCGCATCGAGCAGCCCGTCATGGCCGTGGCTGGTATAGGGATCGAGCGCGACGTCGGTCAGCACGCCCACTTCGGGCACGGCGTCCTTGAGCGCGCGCACCGCGCGGCACATCAGATTGTCGGGATTGAGCGCTTCCGCGCCCGTCTCGCTGCGCAGATGCCCCGGCGTGTTGGGGAACAAAGCGATGCACGGAATCCCCAGATCGCGCGCTTCACGCCCCCGCGCAACGATCCCGTCGACCGACCAGCGCGACACGCCGGGCAGCGAGGCGATCGGCTCCTCGACGCCCGAGCCTTCGGCGATGAACAGCGGCCAGATCAGATCGGCGGGGGTGAGCACCGTTTCGGCATAAAGCCGCCGGCTCCAGGCCGATGCACGAGTGCGACGAAGGCGAAGTGCTGGATATTGCGCGGTCATGCTGCGCGTTCTGCGACCTCGCGCGGGCGGGCGCAAGCGGTCTTGCATGACTGCTCGATCGCTGCGATGCTGATGTTACAACATAACACGCACCGGGAGACGCGCCGTGTCGAAGCTCATGCCGCTTGCGCTCATCACACTGTGGTCCGCGCCCGCGTTCGCGCAGACGCTCCCGGATCTGGCGCGACCCAACACGATCCTGGTCACCGCGTCGGGCAAGATCGAAACTCCACCCGATCTCGCGACCCTGGAGCTGTCCATTCGCGGGGAAGGCAAGACCCCTGACGCGGCCACCACCGCGCTCGCCGCCAAGCAGCGCGCTGTCTTCGGCGGCCTGCGCAGTCTCGACCCCAAACTCGATATCCGCACCGGCGCGATCGCGATGCGCGAAGTGAAGGGCGGGGATTGTTCCGATCGCGGCGGTGGCGGCAGCGCTGCCGAGATGATGGACGACGCGCTCGACACGCTCGAACAGTCTGCCAGCGGTGGCGCGCCGGGGACACAAAAGGGGCCATGCCGGGTAGTCGGGCATGTCGCGACGACCGATACGAGCGTGCGGCTGGCAGCGGTGGCGCAGGCCGGCACCGCGGTCGGCCTCGCGGGGCGACTCGGCGCAAGCAGTGCGCGGATCGAAGCCTTCGCTTTGCGCGACGATAGTGCGCCAGCGCAGCGCGCAGTGTCCGATGCGATGGCGAATGCGCGCGCTCAGGCCACTGCGCTGGCGGCGGCGAGCGGGATGCGACTCGGTCCGGTCGTTTCGATCATGCGGGCCGATCCCAACGGGCGCACGCTGTTCGATACCGCGAATGCTTACAACATGGCGCCGGCAGCTATCGCGCAGGCGCCGGTCGTGCTCGACATCGCGCCGACCCCGGTCGAGACGCGCGCGCAAATCGTGGTGAGCTTCGCGTTGCTGCCCTAGCTCGACGGGTGCAGCCGCCCCGCCGGTTCGGCCGAGCTCGGCACCTGTTCCTGCGCGCGCTCGGCCGGCACGACGAGCCGCTGGTTGCGCCACCCGCCATAGCGATAATAGCACAGCGCCATCACGAAATTGGCGCACGAGCCGAGCGGGAAGCTCCACCACAGCGCGTCAGCACCCCATGTCGGCTGGAACAGCAAGGCAAAGCCGATCCGCACCGGATACATCGCGACGAACAGCATGATCAGTGGCGCCCAAACGGCACCGTTGGCGCGCACGGTCGAGAACAAGACCATCGTCATGCCGAAGACGATGAAGTTCCAGCTCGCGAGCACCTGGATATGCCGCGCAATCGGGATCGCCGGGCTTTCACTGCCAAGAAACAGCCCCATCACCGGCCGGTCGAACGCGATGATCGCAAGCACCATCGTCGAGGTCAGCACCGCACTGAAGATCAGCCCCGCGCGCGTGATCCGATCGACCCGATCCCAGAAGCCTGCGCCGATATTCTGCGCCGCCATGCTGCTCACCGCCGCGCCGACCGCGAGCGCAGGCATCTGGATATAGGCCCAGAGCTGAAGCGACACGGCATAGGCCGCGGTCGTCTCGATCCCGTAGCGATTGACGAGCCCGGTCATCGTCAGCGCAGCGACCGACATGACCAGCATCTGCGCGCCCATCGGCAGGCCCTTCGACAGGATCGTCCGCGTCAGCGCGAGGCTCGGCATCAGGTAGCTGAGCTCACTGCCGCGCAGCCGGATCGGCAAGTCGCGCAGATAGACATAGGCGAGCAATCCGAACGCGGCGACATGTGCCGAGATCAGCGTCGCGGTCGCCGAACCGGCGATCCCCAAAGCCGGCATGCCGAACCAGCCGCGGATGAACACCGGGTTCAACCCGCTGTCGAGCAATACGCTGAGCAAGGTGAACCAGAGCGGCGTGATCGAATCGCCGATCCCGCGCAGCGCCATGCTGAGCAGGACAAGCAGCATCGAGGCGGGCAGCCCGAGGAAGATCACGCGCAGATAGGCCAGCGCGAGCGGCATCGCGGTCGGCGGCGTGGCGAGCACGCGCAAGATGTCCGGCGAAAAGACCCAGCCGAGCGCCGCGACGACCACCGCGCCCGCCATCACCAGCCCGATCGAAGCGCCGAACGCACGGCGGGCCGCCTCGACGTCGCGCCGGCCCATGCTCTGGCCGATCAGAATGGTCGAGGCCATGCCGAAGCCGAACACGAGCGCGAACATCAGGAACATGATCGTGTTGGCGTTGGCCGTCGCCGCCACCGCGCCCTCGCCGAGGAAGCGCCCGACCCAGATCGTGTTGATCGACCCGTTGAGCGACTGGAGGATGTTCGATCCGAGCGTGGGGAGCGCGAAGGCGAGCAGCGTCATCGCGATCGGCCCGGTGGTCAGGTCGCGCTGACCGCGGCGCGTCGGGGAGCTTGCCATCGTCGTCTCTACTCCCCTTCGTCACCCCGGCCTGGTGCCGGGGTCCACCGTGCCGCGAGAGCAACGCTGCCCGCTCGTGTGTCACGGTAGACCCCGGCACAAGGCCGGGGTGACGACTATCCGATCTCAGCCCAGCCGATGCAGCGCCGCCGTCAACCGCTCGGCCTCGGCGGACTTCTCGGCGTGATCGGCTCGCGCCTTCTCAACCGCCTCGGGCTTGGCGCGTTCCACGAAGCTCGCATTGCCCAGCCGCCCGGCAAGCGCATCGCGCTCCTTGGCGGCGGCGGCAATGCCCTTGGTCAGCCGCTCGCGCTCGACCCCGAGGTCGATGATCCCCTCGAGCGGCAGCACGAAGGTCGCGCCATCGACCACCACCTGCAGCGCGCCGCCGCCGGGCGCATCCTGCACCACGCTCGCCCGCGCAAGCCGCGCGATCGCCGGCGCCTGCCGATCGAGCCGCGCGAGCGTCTCCGCATCGGCATCGCGCACGTGCATCTGCATCCGCGTGCCCGGCGCGATATTGACCTCGGTCCGCGCGGCGCGGATTTCCGACACCAATCGGATCAGCCAGTCGATCTCCTTGCTCGCCGCCGGATCGAGCGAGCGCGCATCGGCCATCGGCCATTTCGCAACGATCAGATCGGTCTCGCGCGGCCCCATCGCGTGCCACAATTCCTCGGTGATGAATGGCATGAACGGGTGAAGCAGCACGAGGATCTGGTCGATCACCCAGCCCGCGACGCGCTTGCTCTCGGGATCGATGCTGCCCTTTTCGTCGCCGTCGAACACCGGCTTGATCAGCTCGAGATACCAGTCGCAGAACCGGCTCCACACGAACTGATAGACCGCATTCGCCGCGCCATCGAAGCGCAGGTCGGCAAGCGCCAGGTCGACCGCCTGAACGCACGCGATCGTCTCGGCGATGATCCACTTGTTGACCGCGCGCTCGGCCGCCGGCGCCTCGAGCGTCGTGCTCGCGACGATGCCGTTCGACTGCGCGAAGCGGCACGCATTCCACAGCTTGGTGGCGAAGTTGCGATAGCCCTCGACGCGCTTCTCATCCATCTTGATGTCGCGGCCCTGGCTCTCCATCGCCGCCATGAAGAAGCGCAAAGCGTCGGCGCCGTACTGGTCGATCAGCCCGAGCGGGTTGACGACATTGCCCTTCGACTTGGACATCTTCGCGCCATCGGCGGCGCGGACCAAGCCGTGGAGGTAGAGCTTCTTGAAGGGCACATCGCCCATGAAGTGGATGCCCTGCATCATCATGCGGGCGTCCCAGAAGAACAGGATGTCGAAGCCCGAAATGAGCACGTCGTTCGGGTAGCGGCCGTGCAGCGTATTAAGCCCCTCCCCTTCAGGGGAGGGGTTGGGGTGGGGCCGTCCCGCGAGCGCGGTGCTCTGCGAGGCGTCCCCCACCCCTAGCCCCTCCCCTGAAGGGGAGGGGGATTGATCATCCGGCCACCCCATCGTCGCGAACGGCCACAGCGCGGAGGAGAACCAGGTGTCGAGCACGTCGGGATCACGATTAAGCGTTACAACCTTGAGCGCACCCTCATGATAGGTGGACTCATGGGTCATACCCTCAGGTGCTTTCCAAGGCAGGGCTTCGGATGTCGTAACTGTCCAACTATCACCATAGTAGATCCGAGCCAACGCGATTGCGTCGTCCTCGGTCGGCGCGACGAAGATCTCCTGTCCAGCAGGGTCGTTCGGGTTTTCGACTAGCTTGTCTTCAGTAACTTTCTTCGGCCCAAACCATGCCGGGATCCGGTGCCCCCACCACAGCTGCCGCGAGACGCACCACGGCTGGATATTCTCCATCCAGTTGAAGAAGGTCTTCTCCCACGTCTTGGGCACGATCTGAATCGCGCCCGAGCGCACCGCCTCGATCGCCGGCTTGGCGAGCGTCGCCGCATCGACATACCATTGGTCGGTCAGCCACGGCTCGATCACCACGCCCGAGCGATCGCCATACGGCGTCTGGATCGTGCGCGGCTCGGCGTCATGCTCGACGCCGTCCTTGTCGGTATGCGCGATGAGGAAGCCCTCGGCCTTCAGCCGCGCGACGACCGCCTTGCGCGCCTCCGCCGTGCTGAGACCGAGCAGCTCGGCCGGGATCAGCCCGTCCGACACCTGGACGACCTGCGCCTTGGCATCGAGCATGTTGAGCATCGCGTTCGCCGCGATCCCGGCGCGCTTGCCGACCTCGAAATCGTTGAAGTCATGCCCCGGCGTGATCTTGACCGCGCCCGACCCCAGCTCGGGATCGGCATGGTCGTCGGTCACGATCGGGATCAACCGGCCGGTGATCGGCAGTTTGATCTGCTTGCCGACGAGATGCGTGTAGCGCTCGTCCGACGCGTTCACCGCGACCGCCATGTCGGCGAGCATCGTCTCGGGCCGCGTCGTCGCGACCTCGATGAAGCCCGACCCGTCCGCCAGCGGATAGCGCAGATGCCAGAAGCTGCCCTTGATCTCGCGCGTCTCGACCTCGAGGTCGCTGATCGCGGTGCCGAGGCCCGGATCCCAGTTCACCAGCCGCTTGTCGCGATAGAGCAGGCCTTCCTTGTGCAGGTCGACGAACACCTTGAGCACGGCCTTGGAAAAGCCCTCGTCCATCGTGAAGCGCTCGTTCGCCCAGTCCATCGAGCAGCCGAGCCGGCGGAGCTGCTGCGTGATCTCGCCGCCGCTCTCTTCCTTCCACTCCCACACCTTCGCGATGAACGCTTCGCGGGTGAAGTCGGTGCGTTTCTGCTGGGAGGCGGCCATCTGGCGCTCGACCACCATCTGCGTCGCGATGCCGGCATGATCGGTGCCGACCACCCACAAGGCATCCTTGCCCTGCAGCCGCGCATGCCGCGCGAGGATGTCCTGCAGCGTGTTGTCGAGCGCATGGCCGATATGGAGCGAACCCGTGACGTTGGGCGGCGGGTTGACGATCGTCCACGGCTCGGCGCCGGGGCGGTCGGGGCGGAACAGGCCGTTGGTTTCCCAATGCGCGTACCAGCGCTGCTCGAGTTCGGCGGGGTCGAAGGTTTTGGAGAGCTCGGTCATAGCCTTCAGGCTTTAGCCGCGATGCCGCAAAAGAAAAGGGCAGCCCCGCAGGACCGCCCTCTCCACTTCAGGATGGCGCGCGTTAGACCGCGTCGTGCGGCACGGTCTTGGGGGCTTCGACCGCCTTGGCCGGCTTCGGCGCGGCCTGAAGCTGCCCCGCCTTGCTGCAATCGCCGCTGGTCTGCGAGACGACCTTGGGTTCGGCAGTCCCGTACGCCGTCATCTGGTAGCTCTGCGTGCAGCCGCCGTTGCTCGAGCTGTACGAGGTGTACGAATAGCTGCTGCCCGCCGGCATCGATTTGAGCGCCGCCTGGTCGATCTTGCCGCCTGCAGGCGCCGACGCCTGCAACACGGCGGCCTGCTGCATCATCGCGGCGGCCTGGCGATCCATGTCGGCAAATATCTGGTCGAACCCGATGAACGGCGAATCGACCAGTGCGACGGGGATCGCGCGCTCGACCGGCACGAGCTCGAGCCTGGGCGCGACATCGCCCTGATAGATCACGTGCGCGACCGAGCCGTCGGGGAGCGCGACGTTCATCCGGTGAAATTCGCGATCCGCGGCATAAGCGGTCCCGGCAAGCGTACAGGCCGCGACACCGGCCAGCGCGATCTTGGACATCAAACGCATGGGTTTCCTCCTCGTGGCAGTGGATGAGGCGGACAAATCTACGCAGGCAAGCTGGACGGCAGATGAAAGCTACGCGCCACACCCCTCTCCCGCGGGGAGAGGGGATACCAGGTCAGCCGCCCTTGCGGCCCGAACCGCCAACGATCGGCCCCGCCACGTCACGCCCGGTCCATTTCCCCATCCAGCCCAGCACTTCGCGATACCATTGGCGGCTTTCATTGGGTTTCTGCACCCAATGGCTGCCGCCCGGATAGACCACCAGCCGCGACGGAATATCGCGCCGCTGCAGCGCGGTGAACGCAGCGATCCCCTGCGTGTAGGGAATGCGGTAATCCCCCTCCGAGGTGATGACGAGCTGCGGCGTCTTCCACGCGGTCACATGATTGACCGGGTTCCATTTCTCGAACGCGGCGGGGTCCTCGAAATAGGCCTTGCCGCCATGCTCCCATTCGTCGAACCAGAGCTCCTCGGTCTCGTACGCCATCGCGCGCGCGTCGAACACGCCGTCATGCTGAACGATGCACTTGAAGCGATCGCGCCAATTGCCCTCGATCCAGTTCATCATATAGCCGCCGTACGACGCGCCGAGCGCGCAGGCATTGTCGGCGTCGAGCCAGGCGAATTTATCGGTCGCGGCCTTGAGCCCCGCCTTCAGATCGTCGAGCGGCCACCCGCCCCAATTGCTGCGGATCGCATCGGTGAAGCCCTGGCCGTAGCCCGTCGACCCGTGGAAATCGACCGCGACGAGGCCGTAGCCTGCGCCCGCGAAGACCGCCGGGTTCCAGCGGTACGACCAGCTGTTGTTGCTCGACCCCTGCGGCCCGCCATGCACCATGAACGCGACGGGGACCTTGCCGGTGCTGCCCGCGGGTTTCACCGCATAGCCCCACACGGTGTCGGCGTTCGCCCCGGTGAAGCTGAACTTGGTCACGCTCGGCATGTCGATCCCGGCAAGCTTGGCCGCGTTGACCGCGGTCAGCCGCGTCGTTTTCGTGCCGCTCAGCCGGTAGAAGTCGTCGGGCGCGGTCAGTGAATTCATCGCGAACACCACGCCGCTGGCGGTCGGCAGCACCGCCGTGACGTTGCCCGCCTGCGTCAGCCGCGTGACCTTGCCGGTGACCGGGGAAACCGACCAGATCGGATTCTCCTGCGTGTCCTCGGCGGTGACGAGGATCGTCTTGCCATCGGGCGCCCACGCGATCGAGCCGATCGAGCGATCCCAATCCTCGGTCAGCGCCCGCACCTGCCCGCTCGCCAGATCGCGCAACATCAGCACTTGCCGATCGGCCTCGTAGCCCGCGCGCTTCATCGCGACCCAGGCGAGCGACTTCCCGTCGGGCGAGACGGTCGGGAAGGTGTCGGTGCCCTTGTTCGCCGCGGTCAAATTGGTCGGCGCGGCCGAACCATCCGCGGGCGCCGAGAAGATATCGAGATTGGTCGACAGCGGCTCGATTCGCCCCGCCTCGCGCAGTGCGAAGAACACCGTCTTGCCGTCGGCGCTCCACGACACTTCCTCGCCACCGCCAAATGGCTTGGATGGCGCGTCGCCGACGAGCGCGCCTTCGATCGGAACGCCGTTCCCCGTCGCGCCCGTCGCGCTCAGCGGCAGGACGAACAGCTGCGAGCGTGTCCCGTCGGACCAGCTCGCCCAATGCCGCACGAACATCTGGTCGAAGGTGCGGCCGTTGCCGGCATTGGCGTCCTTCTTGATCATCGCCGGCTCGAGGCTCGGCGCGCCCGGCCGACGATCGGCCCAGATGAGCAATTTGTCGTCCTGCGGCGAGACCTTGAAGCCGCCCATCCCGCCCTTGAACTGCGTCAGCCGCGTCGCTGCGCCGCCCGCGATGCCGATCGACCAGACCGCATCGTCGCCGCCCTTGTCCGACTGGAAATACACCATCTTGCCGTCGCTCGAGAATTGCGGCGCGGTCTCGTTGACCGCGGCCTCGGCGGCGAGCCGCTCGGGCGCGGCGCCCTTGCGCGCGAGGTCGAGCCGCCACAGGTCGAAACGCCCGCCGTCGATCGTGAGATCCGTCTCGCGCTGCTGCCACACGAGCCAGCGCCCGTCGGGCGAGACCGCAGGCGCCGAAACGCGCGACAGCGCGACGACGTCGTCGATGGTGAGTTGGCGGGCAGCTGCGGGAACAGCGACGAAAGCGGCGCTCAAGGCGGTCGCGGCAAGAAGCATCTTCATGGCCGCAGGTTACAGCAGAAGCCGCAAGCTGCCGCAATCGGTCTTGCCGGCGATGTTACTTGCCGGTGATCCGATCGATCTCGCGCGCCACCATCGCCTCGACCATCGTCGGCAGATTGGCGTCGAGCCAATCGCGCAGCATCGGCCGCAGCATCTCGCGCACCACGCCCTCGAGCGTGTCCGATCCGGTCACCTCGGGCTTGACGACGAGCCGCGACAGCGCGTCGAGCGGGCTGCGCGAGGCTTCGGCAGTACGCGCCGAGAGCAGCGATTCGGGGCTCGGTTCGGGCGCGGCAGGCGCCGACGCAGTCTTGGCGGCCACCGCTACAGGCTCCGGCTCAGGTGGAGGCGCAGGACGGGAGGCAGGCTCGCGTGCATATTCCGGCTCATGGACGGGCTCGCTCAGCTCGAGGATGTCGTGGTCGAAGGGTTCCGATTCGGAGCGCGGCGGAAGCTGACGCGGCGGGCGCTTGCTGCGACCCGGGGTTGCATCATTTTCCTCGGCGATGATGCGCTTAATCGACGAAAGGATGTCTTCCATCGATGGCTCCGCGCTCAGATCACCCATTGCCGCTTCCTAAGTTGTGCGTCGATCCGATGGTTAACGGTTCTTCGTCGCATTACCTGCAGTGATCGGCGCGCTTCTGTCAACTGGTGCATCGAGAATTGGGTCGAGTGGCTGCGTCATCTTCGCATTTTGTGGGCGCGTGGCGTTGGTACGCGTGCCGGTGATCGCGGGGTCGGGGTCCGACGACCAGTCCCAGATCCGGTGCCGCACGCTGGTGTAATGCGCGACCGGATCGTAGAGCGCGCCGCCGTCGAGCCCGAGATTGCGCGCCTCCGCCTCGCCCATCGCAGCGAGCAAGGCGAAGCCCGCGACATAGGCGTCGCGCTGCGCACTCACGAGCGTGACCTGCGAATTGAGCAATTCCTGCTCGGCATTGAGGATGTCGAGAATCGTGCGGTTGCCGACGCTGTTCTCGGCGCGGACGCCCTCGAGCGAGAGCTTGTTGGCGTTGACCGCGACCTCACTCGACGCGATCGTCTCAAGCGAGGATTTCCACACCGCATAGGCCGAGCGCGCCTGCGCGATGACGCCGCGTTCGGTCTCGGTCACCTGCTCGATCGCCTGAGCCCGCGCGTCCTGTGCGCGGCGGATTTGCGCGGCGGGACGCCCGCCCTGGTATAGCGGTAGCGTCAGCCCGAGCCCGACCGTCGCCGACTTGCCGCTCTGGCCGACCGCGACCCCGGTTCCCGAGCCGAGCGAGCCGAGATAATTGTAATAATTGCCGCCGACATTGACGGCGAGCTGCGGCAAGCGGTTCGCGCGCGCCACACCGATGTCGTATCCCGCAGCATCGCGCGCCTTCGCCGCGGCGAGCAAGGTCGGATTGTTCTTGAGCGCGACATCGACCGCTGCATCGGGTTCGGCGGGCAGATTGGGCAGTTCGGGTGGCGTGTCGAGCCGGCCGGGCTCGGTGCCGACATAGCGGATGTAGCTCTCACGGCTGGTGATCAGCTGCGCCTGCGACGATTGCAGCTGGCTGCGCGCAACCGCGAGCCGCGCCTCGGATTGCGCAACGTCGGTGCGCGTCAGGTCGCCGACCTGGAACCGATCGCGGCTGGCCTGCAGGTTGACCTCGAGCACGCGCACGTTCTGCGTATTGAGCCCGACGATCGCCTCGTCGCGGATCACGTCCATATAGGCGCCGACCACGGTGGTGAACAGGCTCGCTTCGGTGCCGCGCAAGCTGAGCTGCCCGCTCTCGACGCGGGTTTGCGCCGCACGGACGTTGTTGCGCACCGCGCCGCCGCTGTAGATCGGCACCGCGAGCGACACGCTCGCTACCGCCTGACGGTCGGGCGAGACGAAGCTGTTCGCTGCCTTTACCGTATTTTCAGTGTAACTGCTTTGCAGCTGGACGCTCGGGAGTCCCTGCGACCGTGCGATCGGCACGGTCTCGTCGATCCCGCGCAGGCTGGCACGCTGCGCCGCAAGCGTGGGATTGGTATTGTACGCCTTGACCAGTGCCTCGCGCAGCGTCTCGGCCGACAGCGGCGTTGCGACCAAAGCGAGCAGCGCTGTACCGGTGACGAAAACGTGTGCACGCATGGATCGGCGTTTCTTTCTGGTCAGAACGTGAAGCTGCGCGGCCGCGCGAAGCCCGGCAGCGGAACGCAATCGATGTCGGCAAAGTCGAGCAAGGCGAACCCGCCCGCGGTCTTGCGGCCCGAGGTCAGCCGCGTGACGCCGCGATCCGCGATCCCGGTGACGACCCGCCCGCCGATCGCGAGTTGCGCGATCAGCGCGTCCGACACTGCCTCGACGGCACCATCGATGACGAGGACGTCGTACGGTGCGCCCGCGGCGTGACCGGCCTCGAGCGGCCCCTCGACCACGGTGACGGTGGGCATGTCGGCGAGAGCGGTCCGCGCCGCGGCGGCGAGCGCCGGCTCGGATTCGAGCGCGACGACCGAGGCAACGAGATGCGACAGGACCGCCGCGGTGTATCCGCCTGCGGCCCCGACGAGCAGCACGCGGTCAGTGGCGCGCAGTTCGGCCTGGGTCAGCAGGCGCCCGGTCGCGATCGGCACGTTCTGCGCGCGGCCATGGCCGAGCGGCACCGCGGTGTCGCGGTACGCGATCGCCTTTGCATCGGCGGGCACGAAGGCCTCGCGCGGAACGCTGTCCATCGCCGCCACCACGCGCGCGTCGCTCACCGCATTGGTGCGCAGCTGGCTGGCGACCATTGCGTGGCGCATCGCCACCATTTCGGATTCATGCGTCATCACTGTCATCGAGCCACACCCTTGTCGGACACCAGCTTTGCACAGCTGTTGTAGCTGTGCAATACACTTGTTTGCTGCGCTTGCTTCTATCGTGATGGAATGCCTACGCCAAGCGACGCGTATCGGCATTTTTGCATGCGCGCGGTTGACAGCGCGCCCCCACCCTTGCATCAGCGCGCCTCCCCGATGCGCTCTCGAGTGCCTCGTGGCCCGATGGCGGAGTGGTGACGTAGAGGACTGCAAATCCTCGCACCCGGGTTCGATTCCCGGTCGGGCCTCCAAACCTTTGTCGATTAGCAACAAGAGCTACTCGACGTGAGCAAATGAGTGGTTTGCATATGAATGGCAAACCAACACTGGATCCGGCTTAGCCGGTTCCAA
Source organism: Sphingomonas sp. UYP23 (assembly GCF_054059235.1). Taxonomy (NCBI): domain Bacteria; kingdom Pseudomonadati; phylum Pseudomonadota; class Alphaproteobacteria; order Sphingomonadales; family Sphingomonadaceae; genus Sphingomonas; species Sphingomonas sp. UYP23. The sequence goes on along the minus strand of NZ_JBSSBX010000001.1, from coordinate 3,433,313 downwards.
GGATATGATGTTAAGGAATAACGGGCTCGCAACGCGAATCACCGCGTAGGTACGCACTCGCCGGACTGGCGGTTTCGTATGCGTGCGGTTGATTTCCGAAGATCGAGCCGTGGCCATGCAAATTTGCCGGCGGTGGGTGCGGCTGATGCCGCCGTAGTCGACGGCACCGCAATTGAGCGTCGCCTCTCCCGTTCTTCAAAGCCGATCGACGTCAGAATGATTCGCACGGATTACAAAAAGCGGCTGAACAACGTCAGGTGGCTACTTCGGACGAAAATTGGAATTACATCTGTCGTGCAGGCCTCGCCTATCTGGCGAATAAGCCGGTTACTATTGTCGTTGCCGACGATTAACTCGATCGTCAACTTCCGACGGCTGGAAACCCTAGGGCGAGCCATTGCTGTGAAGGACGAGCGCGAGGATGTGGCGGGTGAGCGCCTCGCCGCCAGTACGATATGCAAGCTGACCCCAATCGTCCCACCTGTGAACTCGGGCCGCCAACCATGCGAACAGGTCGTCGCGTATTTGGGCGTCGGTGAACGGTTGCGACCAAATCACCCGCCGCGTGGGCATGCGGGCGTCCGCAGCGATCCCGGTGAGCGTGATGAGAAACGCCCTCCCGACCCGCTCGCGGGCGAAGACGAATCGGCGAAGGCCGACGCCGCGCTCGAACGCCTTCAACGCCTCCTCCCGACCGGTGCCCTCCGGGCCCCGGTCGGCCCGCGCGATCGCCTCGATCACCTCGGACATCGGCAGTGCCTCCCAGGCGGGGTCGCGGGTCGCCTGGAGCATCAACATGACGGATCGGCCTTTTGTGGAGAGCGGCGCGTCCAACGCGCCCAAGTGACCCAAGGCATAGGTCAGACCGACGGAGGCGAGCCAGCACATATAGAAGCGCCAAGCCGGCGTATTTCCTAGGAACAGATCCTGCCGGTCCTCGGACGGCGAGGACCATCCGGCATAAATCCCCGTCAGCACGCGGAGGAGAAGTTCGTGTTGCTCGTCGGCGACGTTCGAGGATGTAAAGGGCTTTGTTGCATAATTACGCGAGAGCATGACCGACGTTTTACTTGAAGATGTTATTGGATGCGGACGGTCACCGGCGTTCCTATTTCGGAGAACCGATTGAGAATTGCAGCACGGACTTTGAGCTCGGTAATCTGACGATCGAAGGTGCGGGCGACAACGCGCTGGCCCAGGAGTTTGAAGCAGTGCATTTTGGTCTCGACCAGACTGCGGCGATGATAGCCGCTCCACTTTTTCCAGATTGCGCGACCAAGCCGCTTTGTCGCGCGTAGCGCTCCATTGCGTGCATCGACGCCGGGACCGCCTTCTGCCCATGGTTGCCCGTTGCGGCGGACCGGGATGACCGCATCGGCACCGCGCCCGGCAATAGCGGCATGGCAGTCCCTGGTATCATAAGCGCCATCTCCGCCGACGCTGAGTATCCGCTCGTCTCCGGGAATTTGCGCCAGGAGAACGGGCAGCGTCGGTGCGTCACCAATGGCATTCGTCGTGACCTCAATGGCCCGGATATCCAGCGTCCCAGCATCAATCCCGAGATGCACCTTGCGCCACTGGCGACGGTAGGACGGTCCGTGTTTGCGCGTCTTCCACTCGCCTTCTCCCGTCATTTTGATCCCGGTGCTGTCGACCAGCAGGTGCAGTCCGCCCGAGCTGATCCGCCCGCCGAGGTTGACCTTCAACGTCTTCTGCCGTCGGCACAGCGTCGTATAATCCGGCACCGACCAATCCAGCCCCGCCATTTTGATCAGGCTCGAAACCAACCCCGTCACTTGCCGCAAAGGCAGGTTGAACAGCGTCTTCAGCGTCAGGCACAGCTCTATCGCGCTGTCTGAAAACCGCATCGGGCGACCAGGGCGACCACACGGCTTCGAAAGCCAGTGCATCTCCGGATCAAACCATATTTCCAGCGACCCACGCCGCTTCAGCGCCGCATTATACTCAGGCCAGTTCGTCGTACGATACACAGGTGCGGCAGGTTTGGGCATTACGCCTATCTATACCGCTCGATTCCCTGCGTGAATCCCCGCCATCAGTTTTGCAACAAAGCCCGCTGGAGATACTCAATGCCAAGGTCGCAAGCCGAGCACTTGATGGACTCGCGTCTGCCGGCAGAAACCCCATAACCTACTCGCTCGACGCTGTGACGAGCCTTGGTAATAAGGGTGTATCGATTCTTGAGATCGCGACAAGGACCGGACAACAGGCCGCCTCCACCTACCACCTGGTCATAGCAGAGAACATCGAGGTCGTAGCCGATGGTCTCTGGAACCGACAGCAGGTTGAACGCTATTTTCCAAGTATATACCGCTGACAACCGACCAAATTCTCTAAACCAGATGCTTACTGCGCTGATGCAGGCGATCTCGATCGACGAGTCATGCGCGCCCCCGCGGGCGATGAGCACTCGTTGTTGCCCAAAAGGCAGACCTGAGTATTTTCGTTTGCCAACCACTCAGTTGTTGTTTTTGCACAAACCGGGGCTATTGAGGCACTTACGTCGACGGGTATTGTTGCTCATCGACAACCTTCTTGAAAGAAGCGGCGCGTTCAGCGCTCGAGCATGATCTGCTCGAGCGCGGCGATGAACGGCAGATCGGCTGGAGGCATCGCCAGACCGCGCAATTCTGTCGGCGCGTGCCAGGCGAGCGCGGTCGCGTCGAGCGCCTGCGGCACCCCCGCCCATTGGCGACAGACATAGAGCAACAGCAGCAGATGGCGCCCGGGCAAGCCCGCGCTGGCGAAGGTCAGCGGCGACAGCGCCTCTTCGGTGACCAATATGCCGAGTTCCTCCGCAAGTTCGCGCACCAGCGCCGCCTCGGGCGTCTCGCCCGGCTCGATCTTACCGCCGGGGAACTCCCACAATCCCGCCATCGCCTTCCCCGGTGGGCGCATTTGTACCAGCACACGCCCGTCGCGATCGAACAACGCGGCCGCCACGACCGGCATCAGCGGCTTTACGACATCCGCCTCGACAAGCTTAGCCATTCGTTAACGATCCTCTGGTATCGCTGCGTCTGTATCAGGCCCGGGGGATATCGCCATGATCGTCAGACTGCTGAAGTCTCTGCTTGGCGACAAACGGGGTGCCACCGCCATCGAATATGGGCTGATCGTCGCGCTCATCGTCATTGCGATGATCGTGTCGCTCTCGGGGCTTGCCAATATCACCATCGCCATGTGGGGCAACGTCAATGCCAAGGTCAGCACCGCGACCGCTGCAAAATGAGCCGCGGTCCCCTTCGCCGGCCTTAAACTTTTATCAACTCTGGTCTTCTACAAGGTCAGCGTTGGTCCGGGGTGCCGGTCCGACCGGGTACTGAAGCATTATCCTTGGAGACCGGAATCATGAAGACCATCCGCAATTTCATCAAGAACTCGAAGGGCGCGACCGCCATCGAATACGGCCTGATCGCAGCGCTGATCGCCGTCGCCGCCATTGCCGCGATGCAGGGCCTGGGCAACCAGCTCAAGACCACGTTCAACAACGTGTCGGGCACGCTGAAGTCGAGCGCTACGTAAGCTTTATCGCTTATGCGAATACCGGCGGGCGGCAAGACGATGGTCTTGCCGCCCGTTTTCGCGTGCGTCTCGCGCTGCTGTTCGCTGCAGACCCTGTTCACGGCTGCCGCCGCTTCGCGCCTCGTCCGATCGGCTCGGATCGGGCAGGAAGGGTTCGATGCGAATGCGGCAGGACCTGGGTATGATACGAAGAGACGCGACCGCAATTGGAAATGGTCTTAGCGCCGCGCTGATCGCCATCGCCGCGATGCAGGGCGTCGGCAATCGGCTTCCCCTGACCTTCGCCAAGGTATCGGGCGCTATGCAATCCATCGCCGCGGTCGCGTGCGCGCCGCCTAGAGCCGCCCCATCGCCAGAAACTTGTCGCGCCGGCCGCGGCGCAATTCGGCCGGCGTCTTGCCGTCGAGCTTGACCAACGCCGCCTCGATCGCGTCGCCGAGCGCAGCGATCGCCGTGGCCGGATCGCGCTGCGCACCGCCAAGCGGCTCTGGCACGATCGTGTCGATCACGCCGAGACCCTTGAGGTCCTGCGCGGTGATCTTCATCGCCTCGGCCGCCTCTGGCGCCTTGTCGGCGGTGCGCCACAGGATCGACGCGCAGCCCTCGGGCGTGATCACGGCATAGATGGCGTGTTCGAACATCATCACGATATTGCCGGCAGCGAGCGCGATCGCGCCCCCGGAACCGCCCTCTCCGACCACGGCCGCGACCATCGGCACGCCGAGCGCAAGGCACGCCTCGGTCGAGCGCGCGATCGCCTCGGCCTGGCCGCGCTCCTCGGCCTGGATACCGGGAAAGGCGCCGTTGGTGTCGACCAGCGTCACGACGGGCAGGCCGAAGCGATCGGCGAGCTGCATCAGGCGAATCGCCTTGCGATAGCCTTCGGGCTTGCCCATCCCGAAATTGTGCTTGAGCCGGCTGGCGGTATCGTCGCCGCGCTCGTGACCGATCACGAGGATGCGGCGCCCTCTGAACGTCGCGAAGCCGCCGAGGATCGCCTGGTCGTCGCCGAACGCACGGTCGCCGGCCAGCGGCATGAAGTCCTCGAACAGCCCGGCGACATAGTTCTTGAAATGCGGCCGGTCGCCGTGACGCGCGACTTGCGCCTTCTGCCACGGGGTCAGCTTGGAATAGGTGTCGCGCAGCAGCTTGTCGGACTTTGCCTGAAGCTTGCCGACTTCGGCTGCGATATCGACGGTGCCTTCGGACGCGGTCTCGCGCAGCTCGTCGATTCGCCCCTGAAGCTCGGCGATCGGTTTTTCGAAATCGAGGAAACTTGCCATAGCCAGCGGCGGTTAAGCCCCGCGTCGCTTGGCGTCAACGCGTGCCGCCAAACGATCTTGCGCCTCGCCCAGCGGGTGCCGCGCATTGACGAGCTCGACCAGCCGGCTGGCATCGACATGGGTATAGATTTCGGTGGTGGCGATATCGGCATGGCCGAGCATCGATTGCAGCGCGCGCAAATCGGCGCCGCCTGCCAGCAGATGGGTCGCAAAGGCGTGCCGGAGGACGTGCGGGCTGACCCGGTCCGGCGGGATCCCCGCTTCGCCCGCGAGGCCCTTGAGCAGTTGATAGAGCCTGATCCGGCTGAGATGGCTTCTGCCCGAGGGGAAGAGCCACGGGCTTTCCTCGGGAACATGCAGCCGCCATACCGCCACCGCCGCCCGCGCGCGATCGGACAGCGGGACGAGCCGCTCCTTGCCGCCCTTGCCGCGCAGGATGAGGTATGGCCGGTCGGGCGCCACCGCGCGGCGCGGCAGTGACATCAGCTCGGTGGCGCGAAGCCCCGAGCCGTAGAGCAGCTCGACCAGCGCCGCGAGCCGCAGGTCGTTGGGATCGGGCGGATCGCGCGCGATTCGCGCGGCGATCGCGGCGAACAGCCGGTCGATATCGGCATGGTCGAGCACTTTGGGCAGACCGCGCGACGCGCCGGGGCGCGGCAGCGCGGCGCCGGGATCGTCGCTGCGAAACCCCTCGTCCGCCAGGAAGGCGAAGAAGCGCCGCAACGCCGCCGACTTGCGCGCGACGCTCGCCTTCGACAGCGCGAGCCATTCCGCACCGAGCCGCGCAAGATCGTCGGCGCCGGCATCGCACAACCGCCCCTCGAGAAAGCGCGAGGCGAGCTCGAGATCGCTGCGATAGGCGAGCACGGTATTCTTCGCCGCGCCCGATTCGGCAGCCATCATCTCGAGAAACCGCCCGATCAGCGCGCGATCCCCGCCCGCTGTGGCGACGTCGGTCAAAGCCGGCTCATCGCCTCGACGGCGACCATCTTGGCCTCGCCCGGCAAACCTACCGCGCGCAGCGCCCGCACGATGTGATACAGCGCTTCGGGCGAAACGCCCCGCCACAGCCGCGTCTGCATCCCGACCGCCGACAGCAAGGCGACCGTCCCGGGCTCGCGATCGAGCGCTGCCGTGTTGAGCGCACGCGTCCAGCTGTACTCCCGCCCGACGCGCACGCCGAGCGTCCGCGCGCCGCGCTCGACTTCGCTCGCCGACATCCGGCCGAGCCCCGCAAGCCCGGCAAAGAACATCCGCCGCTTGAGCCCGTCCGAATCGTTCGCGCCGGCATAGGCGCTGACCTCGTCATAGCTCGTCACCGGCTCGGACGGGTCGACCAACGTCAGCAGCGCCCAGGCGTTGCTGCCGCGCTCGGCCTTCTCGCGCCAGCGCATCGCGCGCGGGTCGAGCCCGGCGCTCAGGATCGAGGCGACGATCCGGTCGACATCGGGCTTTTCGAGCGTCTGCGGCAACCGCGCCGCCGCACCCGCGGTCAGCACGAGCCGCGCGTAGCGGCCTTCATAGGTCTTGGGTTCGTCCCACAGCCGCTTGAGCGCATCGGCGCGCGCCGCGACATCGCTCGCATCGTAACCGGCGCGCAGGTCGCGCGCGATGCCCGCCTCGGCGATCGACTGGTCGTCGCCTGCGTCGATCGCGCTGTACAGATCGATCAGTGCCGCGCTCGACAAGATGCCGCGCGCCGCCGCGAGTTCGGCCGCCGCGGCGCGGACGTTGGGCGCGAGCGTCGGCGCCAGCGCACGCCAGCCATCGACCGCAGGCGTCCCCGTCGCGAGCAGCGTCGTGGGGATTTCAACCCCCGACGCCATCGCAAGACCATAGCGCCACGACGTCAGCTGCGAGACATCGTCCCATTCGATCGTCACCGCCTGGCGACCGCTCTGCCCCGCACCCGCGACCTTCTGGGCAAGCAGCAGGTCGACGCCGCCGGCCAACCGCGACCGTCGCGCCTGGGCGAGCAGCGGCTGCACCTTGGCGGGCATCCCCGACAGCCCCGCGCACATCGCCCGCGCGAGGATCCAGCCGCGCTCGGCCCCGAGATTCGCACCGACTTCGACCGCCGGGCACAACGCCGCGGGATCGCCCGCCGCAAGCGCTGCCTGCATCGCCGCGACGAACATCTTGGGCGTATAATCTTCGGTATCGACCGCCTGGACCATCGCGCGGGCAGCGACGGACTCGCCCATCCGCACCAGCAGCCAGGCACGCTCGGCAGCGAAATCGGCACCGTTGACGCCGCGCGGGGTATCGACGCGCGCGAGCAGCGCGCGGCGCAGCGCGATCGAGACCCAGCGCGACGCGACCGGCGGGTTCAACCGGCGCATCAGCGTCTCGAGATAGCGACCATCGGCGCGACCGAACGCATCGGCCGCCATCGCGCCCTGCGCGGGGCCGACGACGCCGACCTGCGCGAGCGATCGCCGGGCATAGGCCGGCATGTCGGCGCGGACGAATGCGGCGAAATCGGTCGCGGCCGGCGGGGTTGCGGTGGGCGTCGGTGTTTCGAGCGGCGTCGGATCGACATCGGGCGCGTCAGGGAGCGGCGGCGCGACGAGCGGCCCCACCGGACGCGTCGCCGGCGAGGCGGACGCGTCGGGTCGAATCGGCTGGACGGCGCGCGGACGCGGTGCGCTCGGCGCCGGCGTCGGATCACCGAAGCCGGGCGGGAGAATCGATTCGGGCTTGTCCTGGCCTGAGGCCGGGATCGCCAGCGCTGCGGCGAGCGCAGCCAGCGCGACCTTACTTCTGGAGATTCGCAAGCGGGACGGCCTTCTCGACATGCTTCAGCGGCTTTTCGTGCGACAGGCGCGACAGGCCGAACAGCAAAGCGACCACCACCACGAGGACGACGATGAGAGCGACGATCGAACGGGGCATGGGCTCACAACCTGCAACAAACTGAAAATGGGCAACGACCAAGCTTTTGCCCGAGACGCAGGTGCGCTGTATAGCGCTCGCTTCGATGTTGCAAAGCCCCGCCCCCACCCCGCCCGAACCGCCCCGCTGGAACGGCCAGCCGATCGTGCTGGTCGGATTGATGGGGGCTGGCAAATCGACCGTCGGCCGCAGGCTCGCGACCCGTCTGGGCCTGCCCTTCGTCGATGCCGACACCGAGATCGAGATCGCTGCTGGGATGGCGGTCGCGGAGATTTTCGAGCGATTCGGCGAAGCGCATTTCCGGGACGGCGAACGCCGCGTCATCGCGCGGTTGATGGATGGCGAACGCCGCGTGATCGCCACCGGCGGCGGCGCCTTTGTCGATCCTGAAACGCGCGCCGCGATCCTGTCGAACGGCTTTGCGATCTGGCTCGATGCCAAGCCCGCGGTGCTGGTCGAGCGTGTTTCGCGCCGCGACACGCGCCCGCTGCTGCGCAACCGCGATCCGCTTGCGGTGCTCGAAGAACTGGCGCGCGTGCGCAACCCGTTCTACGCGACCGCGCATTTACGCGTCTCCAGCCACCGCGCGTCGCACGACGCGACGGTCAACACCATTCTGAAAGCGCTCGGCAAGATATGACGACCATTCCCGTGGCGCTCGGTTCGCGCAGCTATGACGTAGTGATCGAAGCCGGCGTGCTGGCACGCGCCGCCGAGTGGCTGAAACCGCTGTCGCGCGGGCGCCGAATGGCGATCGTCACCGACGAGAACGTGCTCCCCCATCTGGCGACGCTGCAGGCATCGCTCAGCGCGGCGGGCGTCGAAAGCGAGGCGATCGTGCTCCCGCCGGGCGAGGGCACCAAGAGCTGGGCGATGCTCGAACAGCTCACCGACCGGCTGCTCGACCTCGGGATCGAGCGCGGCGATCATGTCGTGGCGCTGGGCGGTGGCGTGATCGGCGATCTCGTCGGCTTCGCGTGCAGCATCCTCAAGCGCGGCTGCGGCTTCGTGCAGATCCCGACGACCTTGCTCGCGCAGGTCGATTCATCGGTCGGCGGCAAGACCGCGATCAATTCGAAGGCCGGCAAGAACCTCGTCGGCGCGTTCCACCAGCCCGCTTTGGTGCTGATCGACCCGCAAGTGCTCGACACGCTGCCCCTGCGCCACGTCCGCGCGGGCTATGCCGAGGTCGTCAAATACGGGCTGATCGACGATCCCGCCTTCTTCGACTGGTGCGAGGCCAACGCGCCGGCACTGCTCGCCGGCGATCCTGCCGCGCGTGCCTATGCCATCGCGCATTCGGTCGCCGCCAAGGCGCGGATCGTCGCCGAGGACGAGCGCGAGACGACCGGCAAGCGCGCGCTGCTCAATCTGGGCCACACCTTTGGTCACGCGCTGGAGGCCGAGGCCGGTTTCTCCGACCGGCTGCTCCACGGCGAAGGCGTCGCTGCCGGGATGGCGCTGGCGTTCGGCTATTCGGCCGCGCACGGCCTCGCGCCGGCGATCGACGCCGAGCGGGTCGCGGCACATCTGCGCGCGATCGGCCTGCCAGCTGACGTCGCGGCCGCGGGGCTCGCGGCGGACGGTGAAACGCTGGTGGCGCACATGCTCCACGACAAGAAGATGGACGCCGGCACCCTCCCCTTCCTGCTCGCGCGCGGAATCGGCGCGACCTTCCTCGACAAATCAGTGGATCTGGCCGACGTACGGGCGTTCCTCGACGCCTAAGCGCTCCGCCGGGGAAGTGAAAAGGAGGCGTCCCCATGCCCCAAGGCATCGCCAAGGCAAACCTGCCCGAGAAGATCTGCCCGGTCTGCCAACGCCCCTTTGCGTGGCGCAAGAAATGGGCGCGCGACTGGGACAATGTCGTCTATTGCTCGGACCGCTGCCGCCGCGCCGGCAAGAGCGGGTGATCGGCAGATACGATCCATTCATATCGGGATCGACGAAGCCGGGAGGCCATCCCGTCGCGTCACACGAACGGCTTCAAGCGAAACGCTTCTCAGCCGACCCCGGTTTTCCGCACGCCTGGATTTGCGCCGTGCACAGCGCACGAAAAGCCTCCAGGGACATCGGTCTCCCGAACAGATATCCCTGGAGCTCATGGCACCCCGCGGCGCGCAGCAGTCCCGCCTGCTCATCGGTCTCGACGCCTTCTGCAACGACTCGCATGTCGAGTCCCTTCGCCAACAGGACGGCCGCCTCGATCAACATCGAGGCTTTGCTCCCGCGGTGCAGATCCTCGAGCAGGGACTTGTCGATCTTGATGTGGCTGAAGCCATAGGATTGCAGATAGTGGATGCTGGTGAACCCGGTTCCAAAATCATCCAGCGCGACCGAGATTCCCATCGCTCTGAACGCCTTGACCCCGTCGATCGCGCGGTAGGCGTCGGCGAGCAGATAGCCCTCGGTGATTTCAAACTGCAGCCGCTTTGCCGGAAAACGGGTCTGTTCGAGGATATGCGCGACCTGCCGCTGGAAGGTGGGATCGCGGAACTGCGCAGGCGACACGTTCACGCTGAGCTTGATGGAGGTGAGCCTCTGGAAATCGCGGCATGCGCGTTCCAGCACGAACACGCCGATCGAGAGGATCTGTCTCGTCGCTTCGGCGATCCCAATGAATTGATCGGGACTGAGCGGCCCTTCGGACCGGCCAGGCCACCGGATCAGCGCCTCCGCCGCTACAATCGCACCGGTTTGGGCGTCAACGATCGGTTGATAGACGACATCGAACTCATTCTTTGCGAGGCCCGCGCCGATCTGGGCCTGTACGGCGATGCGGTGGAGCCTGCCTTCGTCGAACGTCTCTTGATAGACCGCGATCTCGCCCTTCGCGTGCGTCTTGACATGATACATCGCGGTATCGGCGCGGCGAAGCAGTTCGTTCGCCTTCAGCGGGGCAGACGTATTGCCGGCGATCCCGATGCTGGAACCGACCTGGAGGACGTGCTGTTCGACCAGCACCGGGAGGTTGATCTCCGCGCGGTAGCGCTTCGCTATCGCGACCGCCTTCGCGGTTGCTCCCGACGTCTCGACCAGAACGGCGAACTCGTCGCCCCCTATGCGCGCGAGAGTCGCATACGCCGGACAGGTTTCGCGCAGCCGCTCGCTCAGGCTTCCGATCAGCAGATCTCCGGCATGATGCCCGTGTGCATCGTTGATTTCCTTGAATCCATCGAGATCGACGAACACGATGGCCACGCTGTCAAGCGGCCGGTCTGGATCGCTTTCCAGTGTATCCAGGCGCGCAACCAGATGCCGGCGGTTCGGAAGTCCGCTCAGCGCGTCCGTCACTGCAATGCGCGCGTTCTCCCGGCTGAGGATTTCCGATTCCATCTGGCGAAGGCGCAGATCGCGTCGCGAGTAGATCATCTGGGTAAATTCGAAATTGTACCGGAAGGCGATGACCATCAGCCCGCCGCTGACGAAAAACATGACGATCGATTCGACCATGTTCTCCCCAGCCCCGATCCACGCGAAATATCCGATCGACCAAACCATAGAGACGGCGGCCACTCGCATGGCGGCCGCACGAATACTCATCAGGCAGAAGATCGTACTGACTTCGGTCAACGATAGAAAGAATATCAGCTGTCCGCGCGACTTCGATTGGCCAAGACCATAAATAGACGCGCTCCATATCTCGAACGCCATCGTCAGCACTAAGGCGAGGTTGCAGGTTCGTCTGATCAGACGCACAAGATCCTCGTCCGAAATATCCCTTTCCGCGTTCTGCCGCAGCCACCATATCGCACGCGCCGATGCGATAACGCAAAGGATCGTCGGTATGACCAAGGTGCGAAACGGCATTTCTGCGCGAAAGAACTCCGACGTTATCGCCGCGGTATTGCAGATCAGAATGAGATACAGTAGCGGAACTTGCTTGGCGAGCGAACGGAACTGGGCGCGCGCAATTTCATGGTCAGGTGTATCGAGCTTGAACAGGAGTCCGACCGTGCGCAGCATCAGGATACAACTCTGGCAAAGGGAAGGGTCACTGGGCGAACGACAACCAATGGCCAATAAAGCCTCAAGACTTTGCTGAGAGGATACTACGTAAAATTACAAAGCGGCTCGTTGGCACGCGCGGCGATTCCACATCAAGGACCTCGGCTCGCCGCAGACCGTCAATGTCGGCCGCATTCCTATCGGCGAAACGACATCACGCCGCCTTGAAATCGCCGCCCCCTAAGGTCCGGCATCGTTACACAAACGGCAACAGGCGCTCCGGATCGATCGCACGTCGGGAGGATCGGCCGGGTCAATCACCCGCACGCCGCTTAGCTCAGCTCCGTGCCACCCATGCCAGCCACAGCCAGCCGGCAATCAGCGCCGCACCGCCGATCGGCGTGATCGCGCCGAACCAGCGCGGCGCGCCGAGCGCCATCAGATAGAGCGACACCGCGAAGATCGCCCCGCCGACGAGGAACAGCCACGCCGGCCCGCGCGCTTCCATCCGCAGTGCGACTAGCGCCGCGACCGCATGGATCAACTGGTAATGCGCGCCGGTCTTGAGCCACTCGGCCGCTTCCTTGCCCGCGCCATGCGCGCCGAACGCCCCGGCACCGATCGCCAGCGCTCCGGACAGCGCAGCGATGATCGCAATCCAGTTCATCGCGGTTCCTCCACCGACGCTTCATCCTCGGGCAGCGCCGATTCGCGCTCGTCCTGTGTGATGATCGTGTCGCGCGCGGCGCGAATGTCGCCCGCGGCGACCTGCGCGCGCAGCCGCTCCTTGTCCTTGCGGCGATAGGTTTCCTCGGTGCGATCGATCTCGGCCTGGTCGACGCCGATGCTCTTCAGCGCCATCCGCCCCATCTTTACTGCCGATTCGAGCACCTCGCGCACCACCCCGTCGAGCGGCGCGCCTTTGAGCTTGATCACCGCGCGGCGATCATAGGCGCGGACATAGATCGAGGCGTGCGGGAACGCCTCCTTCACGCCCTTGACCAGATCGGCCGAGATCTGGTCGCCATCCATGCAGAACATGATGAGCTCGGCCTCGCCTGCCCCTGCCTGACGCAGCATGTCCATCCGCGTCCCGTCGCCATAATAGACCTTCGCGCCGAACTCGGAGGCGATATCGATCATCTCGATATCGGTGTCGATCAGCGTCACCGGCACGCCCTGCGCGATCAGCATCTGCGCAACCGTCTGGCCGAAGCGCCCATAGCCGACGATCAGTGCGTTGGCGCCGTCCGCCTGGGGCCCGTCGCGCTCGCCGGCGATGATCGGCTCCTCGCGGATGCGCTGCGTGATCATCATCAGGAACGGCGTCGTCGCCATCGACAGCGTGACGATCGCCCCGAACAGGCTGGCGGCTTCGGGCGCGATCAGGAAGGCGTGCTGCGCCTGCGCGAACAGCACGAAGCCGAACTCGCCGCCCTGGCTCAGCAACAGGCCGAGCGCGAGCGCCGCACGCCACTTCATCTTGAACAGGATGCCGATGCCGAAGATGATCAGCGCCTTGGTCGCGATCAGCGCGAGCGCCATCCCGATCACGAAGAACGGCCGCTCGGCGATCGCATGGAGATCGAGCATCATCCCGACCGCGAGGAAAAACAGCCCGAGCAGGATCGAGCGGAACGGCTCGACATCGGCCTCGAGCTCGTGCCGATACGGGCTGTCGGCAAGCATCACGCCCGCGACGAACGCGCCGAGCGCGGTCGACAGGCCGAGCGATTCCATGATCGCCGCCGCGCCGATCACGGTGAAGAGCGCCGCGAACACGAACATCTCGCGCTCGCCCATGTTGCCGATGATGCGGAACAGCGGCCGCAGCAGGAAGCGCCCGGCAGCGACCAGCCCCGCCACCGCACCGACGGTGTAGAGGAACAGCAGCCATCCCGGCGGCCCACCGGCATCGGCCGGATTGCGCGACAGGACGGTGACGAGCGTGATCAACGGTACGATCGACAGATCCTGGAACAGCAGGATCGAGAAGGCGCGCTCCCCGAACGGGGTGCGCAGCCGCCCCGCCGATTGCAGCATCGGCAACACCTGCGCGGTCGACGACAGCGCGAGCGGCAGGCCGAGCACGAGCGCCGCCGCCCAGGTAAAGTGCGCCGCCGATCCGCCGAGCCGCGTCGAGAGCCACACCACGCCCGTTACCGCGAGCCCGCACAGCACGACCTGCATCAGGCCAAGCCCGAAGATCTCCTTCTTGAGCGCCCACAACCGCGTCGGGTTGAGCTCGAGCCCGACGATGAACAGCAGCAAGGTGATGCCGAGCTCGGCGATGCCCATCTTCGATTCGGCATTGCCGACGAGATGCAGCACCTGCGGCCCGACCACCGCGCCCGCGACGAGATAGCCAAGCGTTGCACCGAGCCCGAAGCGGCGAAAGATCAGGACGAAGACGAGCGCGAAGCCGCCGAGGATCACCCCGTCGAGCAGCAGCGACTCGTTCATGCCGGTGCCTTGGCGGCGGCGCTTTGCGCAGCTTCGGCGGCGGCCTCGAAAGCGAGCCGGATCGAGGCGTGCCGCGCACTGTGCGGCAAGGCCGGCGTGAACAGCTCGAACCCCGGCCAGTCCGGGAGCGCGCCGTCACCCGCGAGCCAGGCCGCGAGCGCGTCGCGCGCTGCGGCGATCTCGGCGGGGGTCTTGCCGATCACCTCGGCGCCCATCAGCGACGCCGATGCCTGTCCTAGCGCACACGCGCGCACGAGCATCCCGAGTTCGGCGATGCGGCCGTCGCGATCCATATTGACGTCGACCGTCACCCGGCTGCCGCAGATCGGCGAACGCTTCTCGGACGTGCCCATCGGATCGGTCAGGCGCACGTGATGCGGGATCGTCGTCGAGAGGCGGAGGATCTCGGTGGTGTAGAGCGGCGCGGTCATGGCGCCTATGTAGGCAAGACCGCCCCGCGCGTCACCCCGCCGCGCTCACTCGGAGGCGGAGTTCGTTTCGGCGCCGCGCTTTGGCACCGCATAGTTCGGGCCGAACACGGGCTCACCCCGGCGGCGGCGATCGACGAAATCGGCGATGCTCGCGCTGGTCGTGTTGAGCAGTGGATAGACCTTGGCCTGGGTCAGCCATTCGGGCCGGTGCGTCGGACCGCCGCTCATCGTGTCGGTCATCAGCACGACGAGCAGGAAAGCGAGGCTCGCCAGGATCAGCCCCTTCAGCGCGCCGAAGCCGAAGCCGAGCGCACGATCGACCGGGCCGAGGATCGAATCGCGCGTGCGCGCGCCGATCGCATTGGCCACCATCCGCCCGCCGAAATAGGTCACCCCGCCAAGGATCGCGAAGGCGAGCACCGCGGCGCCGGTCGTGGTGCCGACCATGCCCGTCAGCGCGTGCGTCAGCGGCACATGGAACAGCTTGACCGCGAAGACGATCGCCACCCACGCGAACAGCGACAGCACTTCGGTCACGAACCCGCGCACGAGCCCGAGCGTGGCCGATCCGCCGACGGTAAGCAGGACAAGGATATCGAGCGCGGTAAGATGCATCTTCGCGCCTTATCCGCGAGCGGTGGCAGAAGTCGAGGGGCTGTTAGCGCCCGAGCATATGCTCGACGAAACTGCCGAGCGTGCGGAAGCCGGTCAGCTTCAACCCGCTCTTGTCGTCCTGCACCGCGGCGGGCAGCAACGCGCGCTCGAAACCGAGCTTGCCCGCTTCCTTCAAGCGCAGCGCACCATGCGCGACCGGCCGCACCTCTCCCGACAGCGCAAGCTCGCCGAACACCACCGCATCGGCCGGCACCGGCCGCTCGGACAAGGCCGAGATCAACGCCGCCGCGACCGCGAGATCGGCCGCGGGATCCTGCACGCGGTAGCCGCCGGCGATGTTGAGATAAACTTCGCTGGTCGAGAAACTGAGCCCGCAGCGCGCCTCGAGCACCGCGAGCACCATCGCCAGCCGGCCGCTATCCCAGCCGACCACCGCACGCCGCGGTGTCGCGCCGCTGGCCAGCCGCACGACCAGTGCCTGAATTTCGATCAGCACCGGCCGCGTTCCCTCGAGCGCGGGGAAGACCGTCGTCCCCGTCACGCCCTCGTCGCGCTGCGTCAGGAACAAGGCCGAGGGATTGCCAACTTCGGACAAGCCTTCCGCCACCATCGCGAACACGCCGATCTCGTCGGTGCCGCCGAAGCGGTTCTTGATTGCACGCAGAATCCGATATTGGTGGCTGCGCTCGCCCTCGAAGCTCAGCACGGTGTCGACCATATGTTCGAGCACGCGCGGGCCGGCGATCGAGCCGTCCTTGGTGACATGGCCGACCAGCACCACCGCCGTCCCGCGTTCCTTGGCGAAGCGGATCAACTCCTGCGCCGAGGCACGCACCTGGCTGACGGTGCCCGGCGCACCCTCGATCAGGTCGCTATGCATCGTCTGGATCGAATCGATCACGAGCAGAGCGGGCGGCTGCCCCTGCCCCAGCGTCGTCAGGATATCGCGCGTCGAGGTCGCCGCGGCGAGCTGCACCGGCGCGTGCCCCAGCCCCAACCGTCGCGCACGCAGCCGCACCTGGTCGGCCGCTTCCTCGCCCGAGACATAGGCGACGCGGAGGCCCGCCAGCGCCATCTTCGCCGCCGCCTGGAGCAGCAGCGTCGACTTGCCGATGCCCGGATCGCCCCCGATCAGCGTCGCCGACCCCTCGACGAACCCGCCGCCGAGCGCGCGGTCGAGCTCGGCGATCCCCGACGTCATCCGCTCGGGCAGCGCGATGTCGGCATCGAGCCCGACCAGCGTCATCGTCCGCCCGCCTGACTGGAGGTTATGCTTGGCCTGGAACGGCGTGACAGTGCCGCCGCCGGCTTCCTCGACCAGCGTGTTCCATTCGGCGCAATCGGCGCACTGCCCCTGCCAGCGGTGCGAGACCGATCCGCACGCCTGGCAGACATAGCGTTTCTGAGGTTTGGCCATGCGTCACCCCATAGCCAATTCGGAACGAGAGGGGAACAGATTTTCGCTGGCTCGGCGCTGCGGCACGCGCTGACCCACGATTTAGATGATCCAGATCAATCACACAGCAATATTAACCCGCCCTTCGCAATTCGCGCGGGAAGAAGGGACGTTCCCCGGAGTTCCCTTATGCGTCGCCTCATCTACATCAGCAGCACCCGAACCACCTTCACCGCCGGTGACCTGGAAGAGATCCTTCGCGTTTCGCGGCGCAACAATGCCGCGGTCGGCGTGACGGGCTTGCTCGTCGCCGGCGGCCGACGCTTCCTCCAGGTGCTCGAGGGCGCCGAGGACGCGATCGACGCTGTATTCCAGCGGATCAAACAGGACCCCCGCCATCACGCCGTCGTGGTCTTGTCGCGGACCGAGATCGCGGCGCCAAGCTTTGGCGAATGGTCGATGGGCTATGCGCGCGGCGGGTCGGTGCGCGGCGAAGCGACGCTCCCCGAAACCGTCGCGCAACTGCTCGCGCCGGTCATCGACCCGAGCTTGCGCGGCTATTTCGAGGGCTTCGCGCAGGTCCACGCCGCGGCGTGATGGCTATGGCCGCGCGGGACTATGCAGCCCGCGCTGCACCGCCGGCCGCGCGAGCCCGCGCGCGAGCCACGCCTTGACGTTGGCGAACGCGTCGAACCCGACAAGCTCCCCCGCGCCGTAGAAATTGACCAGCCCGTTGACCCAGCCGAGCATCGAGATGTCGGCGATCGTATAAGCGTCGCCCAGGAACCAGGTCTTGCCGGCAAGCGCGGCGTCCATCACCCCCAGCAGCCGCTTGGCCTCGGCGACATAGCGATCGCGCGGGCGCTTGTCCTCGAAGTCCTTGCCGGCGAACTTCACGAAGAAGCCGACCTGCCCGAACATCGGGCCGACCCCGCCCATCTGGAACATCACCCACTGGATCGCCTGCAACCGCGCGACCGGATCGCTCGGCAGGAACTGCCCGGTCTTCTCGGCGAGATACAGCAGGATCGCGCCCGATTCGAACAAGGCCTGCGGCTGACCGTCGGGGCCGTTCGGATCGAGGATCGCCGGGATCTTGCCATTGGGGTTGAGCGATTCGAACTCGGGACTTTTCTGATCGTCCTTCGCGAAATCGACCAGATGCGCTTCATAGGGCAGCCCAATTTCTTCGAGCAGGATCGAAACCTTCACGCCGTTCGGCGTTGGCAACGAATAGAGTTGCAGCCGCTCGGGATGCTGCGCGAGCCAGCGCTGGGTGATCGGGAAGGCGGAGAGATCGGACATACGGAAATCCTTGAGCGCGGCGCGATGCGGTACGGGAGATAGTCACGAGCCCCGCGCTTCGCTATGGCGCCATCCGATGCAAGCTTCCGATCTCCGTGTGGCGCTGTTCAGCGGCAACTATAATTATACGCGTGATGGTGCCAACCAGACGCTCAACCTGCTCGTCGGCCATCTGCTCAGCCGCGGGGTGAAGGTGCGCATCTATGCGCCGACCAGCCGCAAGCCCGCTTTCCCGCCGACCGGCGATCTGGTCAGCGCGCCGTCGATCAAGATCCCGCTGCGCGGCGAATACAAGCTGACGCGCGGCATGGGCAATCGTGTCCGACGCGATCTCGCGGCGTTCGCACCCAATCTGATCCATCTCTCGGCGCCCGACCGGCTCGGCCACAAGGCGCTCGACTATGCCGAGAAGCACAATATCGCGTGCGTCGCCTCGTACCATACGCGGTTCGAGACCTATATGAGCTATTATGGGCTCGGCTTCCTCGTCCCCATCATGATCCGCGCGCAGGCGCGCTTCTACAGCCGCGTCGACGAAGTGCTCGCGCCGAGCCAGATGATGGGCGAGATCCTCCAGGACTGGGGGGTGCCGACGCCGGTCACGCGCTGGTCGCGCGGGGTCAATCACGAGCGCTTCAACCCGGCACGGCGCGACCTCGCCTGGCGGCGCAGCCTCGGCATCGCCGATGACGAGATCGCGGTCGGGTTCCTCGGCCGGCTGGTCAAGGAAAAGGGCCTCGACGTGTTCGCGCAGGCGCTGCGCGTGCTCGACCAGCGTGGCGTCAAGTATCGCACCTTCGTCGTCGGTGAAGGCCCCGCGCGCGACTGGTTCGCGCAGCAGGCGCCCAATGCGGTGTTCGCGGGCTATCTCACCGGCGACGATCTCGGCCGCGCGGTCGCGTCGATGGACGTGTTCTTCAATCCGAGTCTGACCGAGACCTTCGGCAACGTCACGTTGGAAGCAATGGCGGCGGGGGTTCCGGTGGTCGCGGCGCGCGCCTCGGGCGCGGTCGGGCTGATCGCCGATGGCGTGACCGGGCTGATCGTACCGCCGACCGATATCGAAGGCTATGCCGACGCGCTGCAGCGCTTCTGCCAGGATGACGCCTTCCGCCGCAGCGCGGGCGCGGCAGGTCATGCCGAAGCGGCGACCTACCAGTGGGAGCGGATCAACCAGGTCGTGCTCGACACCTATCTCAAGGTGCTCGAGCGGCGCGCTGGGACGCTGCCGACCAGTGTTGCGCAAGCCGCGTAGGGCGTCACCCCATAGAACGCGTTCTACTTACGCATGGGCTTAACGGCGAAAAGTGGGGGAAGCCGACGTTGCGGAACGAAGGTCGGACACGAAATTTCGTGCAACCTGCCCGTCATTCCCGCGTAGGCGGGAATCCATTAGTCCCGTCCGTCCAGTCCTGCGCCGTGAGCCAGTATGGATCCCCGCCTACGCGGGGATGACGGAAGGGGGTCGGTGGCGCTTTTAACAGCGGCCCACGACGCACCGGGCTGAACGGCGCAAATTGGTGGTTAGCGGACAAAGGTCGGATGGGCCTCAAGCCATTCAATGGCCGCTCTACAAGCGGGCTCGCAGATCGACTTGGCGTATAGTTCTGCCCGTTCCCACTCGGCTGCCAGCTTGATCTTTGCTTCTGGATGCCAACGCTCACGAACATCGCCGATGGGCACAGCGTCAGTCTCGCTATCAACAGCTGTGAAGCCAACAAACGGTTCTTCCAGATTGGACAGCCGCGCGTCGCTCAACATTTCACAAATCGCACGAACTCCTTCTATGTAGGGCAGCTGACCTGCAAGCATTCTTCGTGCGGTGTCGATGATCTTCGCACGCATCTGTTCGATGTAGGGGGCGTTGATGCTCATCGCTGGAGCGTAGCTGTTTCTCGCGATGACGGCTATTGGTCGGAAGCGGAATGACCGCTTTAAGAGTCTACGACCTCGCCGGGTCGCTCCCGGCTGCTCATCCCGAAATGAAGAGAGGGAGGCGATACAGGCCTCCCTCCATCCAGTACCCGCTGGTGATCGGCGCAATCAGCCCCAGTCGTACGTCAATGGCGCCTCGCGGAACGCGAAGCGGTCGACATGGCGCGCGACCGCGCCCTTCAGCCCCTCGAGCTGCGCCTCCGAAGTCGCATCGATCCGCACCTCGAGCGTAGCGGGATGCGCATCGAAGGTGACGGTGGCGTCGCCGGGATGATCCGCCCCGCGCGCGTCCTTGGGGAAGACGATCGTCCCGTGGTCGGGGGTGAACGTCACCGCCAGATTATGCTCCCAATGCTTGCACGTCTGCTGGAGGTATTTGCTCGCCGACGCGGTCGGCACGCGCGCTGTCGCCACATACGCCATCACAGGCGCTCGATCTTCTGCGCGGCGTCGTCGATCAGCGCGACGAGCTGGTGGAGCGTTTCCTTGTCGAGCTCCTCGGCGCGCAGCTTGTGCATCAGCACCTCGCGCAGATTGCCCATCGCGCGACGGACCGAAGCGCTGTCGGTGCGCGCCCGCTCGGCGCCGACCTCGGCAAGCCGGGCGAACAGCGCCTCGATCAGTTCGGCATTGTCCGCGAGATGCGCGGTGCCGGTGGCGGTAATCGCGAAGCGCTTCTTGGCGCCCTCGGCCTGGCCGACCTCGATCAGCTCCATTTCGTCGAGCAGGGTGAGCGTGGGATAGACCACCCCCGGGCTCGGCGCATAGGCGCCGCCGGTCAGTTCCTCGATCGAGCGGATCAGGTCATAGCCGTGCCGCGGCTCGTCGGCGATCAGCTTGAGCAAGACGAGCCGGAGCTCGCCGCCGTCGAACATGCGCCGGCCACGTGGACCACCGCGGCCCTCGCCCTCGCCTCGACCATGGCCACGCCCGCCGCCGAAGCCGCCGCGCATGCCCATGTGATGATGCCCGTCCATCCGGTGGCCGGCGCGTTTGTGCATTTCAAACATATCGTTCCTTTCTAGTGATTCGATAGCGCTAAGATATATCTTCGTTCTGATCGTTCAAGATATATCTTGGAAAAAAATCCGTCGCCCCGGCGCAGGCCGGGGCCGCGCGCTCCCCTTAGCTGCCAACGTCTCAAACCGCAGCGGCGTCGGGGCAACGCGTGACTTCCGCCCCGCACACCCTATCTTCCCGACATGCCCGATCTCTTTGCCGCCTTCGATCCACCCGCCGCCGAGGCGGTGAGCGCCACGGCGCCACTTGCCGACCGCCTCCGCCCCACCACCCTCGCCGAAGTGGTCGGTCAAGAGCACATCACCGGGCCCGAAGGCGCGATCGGGCGGATGGTCGCCGCCGGGCGGCTGTCGTCGATGATCCTGTGGGGCCCGCCCGGCACCGGCAAGACGACGATCGCGCGGCTGCTCGCCGATGCGGTGGGCCTGCGCTTCCTGGCGATCTCGGCGGTCTTCTCAGGGGTGGCCGATCTGAAAAAGGCGTTCGCCGAAGCGCGCGACCATGCCCGGATCGGCAAGCGTACCTTGCTCTTCGTCGACGAGATCCACCGCTTCAATCGCGCGCAGCAGGACGGCTTCCTGCCCTATGTCGAGGACGGAACCGTCACGCTCGTCGGCGCGACCACCGAAAACCCGTCGTTCGAGCTCAACGCCGCCGTGCTCAGCCGCGCGCAGGTGCTGATCCTCCACCGGCTCGATCCTGCAGCCCTCGGCAAATTGCTCGACCGCGCCGAGCAGATCGAGGAGCAGCCGCTCCCGCTCACCCCGCAAGCGCGCGATGCGATGATCGCCAGCGCCGATGGCGACGGCCGCTTCCTGCTCAACCAGGCCGAGACGCTGTTCGCGGTGAACCTGCCCGAGCCACTCGACCCAGCCGGGCTCTCGGCTTTCCTGCAGCGCCGCGTCGCGGTCTACGACAAGGATCGCGAGGGGCATTACAACCTCATCTCGGCACTCCACAAAGCCGTGCGCGGGTCGGACCCGCAGGCGGCGCTCTATTATCTCGCGCGGATGCTCACCGCGGGCGAGGAACCGCTCTATCTGCTGCGGCGGATGGTCCGGATGGCGGTCGAGGATATCGGCCTCGCCGATCCGGGCGCGCTGACGCAGTGCCTCGCCGCCAAGGATGCCTATGATTTCCTCGGCAGCCCCGAGGGCGAGCTGGCGATCGCACAGGCCTGCCTGTATCTCGCGACCGCCCCCAAATCGAACGCCGCTTATAAGGCACAGAAGGCCGCCTGGAAATCGGCGCGCGAAACCGGTTCGCTGATGCCGCCCGAAAACATCCTCAACGCGCCGACCAAGCTGATGAAGGACATCGGCTACGGCAAGGGCTATGCCTATGATCATGATACGGCAGAGGGCTTTTCGGGGTCGAACTATTGGCCCGCCGAGATGGAGCCGCAGACCTTCTACGTGCCGACCGACCGCGGCGTCGAAAAGCGCATCGCCGAACGGATGGCCTGGTGGGCGAGCTTGAAGGACGGGCAATGAAGGATTGGGACTCGCTCGTCGCCTTCGCGTTGACGTTACCCGACACGATCGCCGCGACCTATTATGGCGGCCCGGCGGTCAGCGTCGCGTCGAACGGCCGGACGTTCGTCTCGCCTGGTCGTGAGGCGGGATCGTTCGTCCTGTCGATCGACACCGATACCAAGAACCTGCTGCTCGAGACCGACCCCGCCACCTTCTGGCAAACGCCGCATTACGAGGGCTGGCCCGCTCTGCTGGTTCGCTACGACAGCGAAGATCCGACGCGCGTCGCCCAGACGATCGCGCGCGCGCGCGACCAGGCAGCCGTGCGCAATCCGAGCAAGCCGCGCAAAAAGGCGTGATCCCGACCCATTTCTCCCGCTTCGCCGCGATCGACTGGTCCGGAGCGAAAGGCGCGCGCCACCCCGGCATCGCGCTGGCGCTGTGCGAAACGGGCACGGCGGCCCCGGTGTTGGTCCCGCCGCCACGCGGACTGTGGTCACGCGCCGAAATCTTGGAATGGCTGCGCGATCAGGCGGATACCCCGCTGCTGGTCGGTTTCGACTTCAGCTTCGCGCCACCGCACGTCGCGCGCGGCGCCTATCTTCCCGGCGAGCCCACGCCGACGACGGCGCGCGCCTTCTGGGCGTATGTCGATGCGCAGAGCGGCGATGGCGATCTCGGTGCCGCTTCTTTCCTGGAAGCACGCCGCGGCACGCATTTTTACCTGGGCGCGGCCGACGGCATCAAGGCCGACTTTCTTCACTTCCGCGCTTGCGAGGCGCACCACACCGCCGCCGGCTTCAGCAAACCCTCGACCGTCTACGATGCGATCGGCGCGGCGCAGGTCGCCAAAGCGAGCTTTGCCGGGATGCGGCTGCTCCATCATCTCGGCCACGCCCTCCCCGTCTGGCCGATCGACCCCGCCCCGCACAGCGGCGCGTGCGTCGTCGAGATCTATACGACAATCGCCGCGCGCGCCGCCGGCGTGCGCAAGGGGCGCAGCAAGCTTCGCGACGCCGCCGCGCTCGATGCCGCGCTCACCGCGCTCGGCAGCCGGGCGCATCGTCCGCTGGCGCGCTATAGCGACCACGCGACCGACGCGATCCTCACCGCCGCCTGGCTCCGCGCGAACGCCGCGCGCACCGATTTGTGGCAGCCAAATGCGCTCACCCCCGAAATTGCCCGCACCGAGGGCTGGACCTTCGGCATATCCTGACGCATTTAGCGTGCGAGTGCCGGCTTAGCTCAGTTGGTAGAGCGCCAGTTTTGTAAACTGGATGTCGCGGGTTCGATTCCTGCAGCCGGCACCACTTCGAATCCTCGAGATTCGGACCGTAACTCATTGATCCAGAAAATTTAAAGTCGGCCACTGGTTTCGCCTGATTTAGACCAGGCTAGACTCACTTAGCCAGGTCTTGTGTCCCGATTTGTGACCTGTTTTGCCCTGTTTGTGTCCCGATTTGTGACCTGGATTTTTGATTCGTCGGACCGACTTGGAGTCGGAAAATGGAAAGAAGGAAAGCATTCACCCCTGCCGCCATCGAGGCGTTGAAGGACGGCAAACACGCCGATCCGTCGGTCGCGGGTCTGTCCATCGAGGTGCGATCGGCTGGCAAGAAAGTGTGGCAATTCCGCCGTAGGATCGCCGGCGATGGGGCAATCGTGAAAATGACGCTTGGCCCATTCCCCACTTTCAGCATCGCTGCCGCCAGGCAATGGGCGACCGAGCTGAATGGGCAAGTTGAAGCCGGGATCGATCCACGCGCTCTCGAGGCAGCCGCGAACGAACGCGCAAAGATGACCGTTGAGTTCGCGCACGCGCTGTACATGACGGCGGTTCGTGAGGGTCGCGCCTCACGAGCGAAGCGGATTAACAAACCCAGCACGATCACAGAAAAGCTTGCGATCTATGGGTGCGACATCGCGCCCAAGCTGGCTAAGAAGATTATCTATGACATCGTCGAATCCGATTTGACCAAGCTGGTTCTGGCGAAAGGCAAACGTTCCCCCGTTCGCGCGAACCGGCTAGCGGCGGAACTCAAGGTCTTTTTCGGATGGGCCTCTTCGTTACGCGGCACCGAAATTGGACTAACGTCCAATCCAGCTGCTCGATTAACGGATCTCAAGTTCGCGGAGGCGCCGCGAAGCCGCAAACTGAGTATGGAGGAAATAGGATGGTTTCTGCGCGCCGTGGCGCTGGAACCGAAGAAGTATCAGCGGGGGTTGTTACTTTTGCTGCTGTCTGCAGCACGGCTCAAAGAGGTCATTCATGCCAGATCAGCCGAGCTGGACGGAGATGTGTGGGCAATCCCTGAAAACAGGGTGAAAAACTCGCGAGCCCATCGCATAGCACTCGGGCCTTGGGGTCTCTCCCTGTTCCGCTCAAGCGGCGTCTGGGTTTTTCCTTCTGCCCGGACCGACGGTCCGCAGACGTCGTGCGGCTGGTACAAATCGCGCAACCGTGTCCTCGCGAGGATGTCGGAATATGCTGGACGCCCGATCGAGCGATGGACCCCGCATGATATGCGCCGAACTTCGCGATCGAACACCAAGCGGCTCAAGGTCGACACGTGACATGCGCCGCCGCCTTTAACCCGAAGGTCTGGACATACGCGGCAGCACCCCGGAAACCACTGGTCACCGAGTTAGTTCACGTGCGGGATTACCAGTCCCGGCGCTGCCCTTTGCGCAACGCGTCGTGGAGGCTAGCAAATGTTGAGTCGCGCGCCAAGCGATTGTCATCACGGGCGATCAGCGCGCACAGCTTCGTTAAGCTGGGAAGACTAAGCCTTCGCTACGTCCGCAAGCCTGCAAAGCACGAAGCCGCTGCGCGGCATTGGTGTTGGTGGTGAGGTAGCGCCTTTGCGGTGAGGTTTGGCCCGGCGGCAGCGGCGGCAGACGATGGAGTTCCTTCAACCAAAGGAACTTGATCATGGCGATTGTACCGATCGAACGACCCGTCACCCCGCTGCGTCAGCGGATGCTCGACGACATGGCGATGCGCGCGATGCGGTCGCGGACCCAGCATGATTATATCCGCCACGTCCGCGCCTTCGCGGCTTTCCTCGGGCGCTCGCCCGATACCGCGACCGCCGAGGATGTGCGCCGCTTCCAGCTTCACCAACGCGAGCAGGGTGTCGGAGAGTCCACGATCAACGGCTCGGTATCGGCACTGCGCTTCCTGTTCGACGTGACGCTCGAGCGACCCGACCTGTCGCGGCGGCTGGTGCTGGCGCGTCGTCCCAGGAAGCTGCCCGACGTGCTGAGCGTCGATGAGGTGGGACGGCTGCTCGAGGCGGCACCGGGCATCAAGTACCGGGCGGCGCTGGGCGTGGCCTATGGCGCTGGCCTGCGCGTGTCGGAGGTCGCGCACCTCAAGGCCGACGATATCGACAGCAAGCGGATGCTGATCCGGATCGAGGAGGGCAAGGGCCGCAAGGATCGTAACGCCATGCTGTCGCCGCAGCTGCTCGAGCTGCTGCGGCTGTGGTGGCGCGAAGGCAAGCGGCGCAGTGTCCTTCTGCCGCACGGCTGGCTCTTTCCAGGGCGCAGCTACACCGACCCGATCTCGACCCGGCAACTGCACCGCGCGGTCTGCGAGGCGGCCGAGGCGGCGGGGATTCGAAAGCGCGTCAGCCCGCACACGCTGCGGCACAGCTTCGCCACTCACCTGCTCGAACAGGACGTCGATATCCGCGTGATCCAGGTGCTGCTCGGGCACAGCAAGCTCGAGACGACCGCGCTCTACACCAAGGTCGCAACGCGCACGATCCGCGCCGTGACCAGCCCGCTCGACCGGCTGATGGCGCTCATGGAGGGCAAGACGCCGCCCGGTTGACGCCCTCGTGCGGACCTCCCTCGAGGTCGCCAACATCTTTCGCGGCGCTGGTCCCGCATATCGAACGGCGCATGCGGGGCACCTGAGCCTGCACCAGCTGAAGGTCATGTCGGCGATCGAACATTGCCGTACCGCCGTCATGGGCGGTCACGTCGAAGCCTGCACCGACTGCGGGCATTGGCGGGTGGCCTATAACAGCTGCCGCAACCGACACTGCCCGCGGTGCCAGGGTGCCGCCGCGCGCGCCTGGCTGGCCGAGCGTGAGGCCGACCTGCTCCCGGTCGGTTACTTCCATGTCGTGTTCACGCTGCCGGCCGAGGTCGCCGATATCGCCCTCCAGAACAAGGCCGCGCTATACGGCCTGCTGTTCCAGGCGGCGTCCGAGACGATGACCACCATCGCCGCCGACCCCAAGCATCTTGGCGCACGCATCGGCATCACCGCTGTCCTTCATACGTGGGGATCGGCGATGACCCATCACCCGCACATCCACATGATTGTGCCGGGCGGCGGGCTGTCGCCCGACGGCAGCCGCTGGGTGTCGTCGCGCCCGGCGTTCCTCTTGCCGGTGCGCGTGCTCGGCAAGCTGTTCCGCCGCCTGTTCCTCACCCGACTGATGGCGCTGCGCGACACCGGGCGGCTCGGCTTCTTCGGAAGCATGGGCCATCTCGCCGACCGGCGTGCGTTCCTGCGCCACCTGTCGCCGGTCCGGAAGAAGAACTGGGTCGTCTACGCCAAAGCACCGTTCGCGGGACCAGAGGCGGTGCTCGCCTATCTGTCGCGCTACACCCACCGGGTGGCGATCTCGAACGGCCGGCTGCTGCGCTTCGACGAGACCGGCGTGACGTTCCGCTACAAGGATTACCGCCGAGACGGAGCCGACCGCCAGCAGACCATGACGCTCGCGGCCGATGAGTTCATCCGCCGCTTCCTGCTCCATGTCCTGCCAAAAGGCTTCCACCGCATCCGTCACTACGGCCTGCTCGCCGGTGCCACCCGCAAGGGGCAGCTCGAGCGGATCCGTGAGCTACTTGGCGTTGCACCGCCGGCCATCACCGATGCGCCGACCGGGCCGGAAGACGTTCGACCGCCATGTCCATGCTGCGGCGGGCACATGGTCGTCATAGAGACCTTCGAACGCTGGCGGCAGCCGCGCGCACCGCCGCAGAGCACCGCATCGACCGGGACGACCACGCCATGACCCCGCATGGCTCAGCTTCATCCCGCCACGCAGGTCTTGCGGTTCCGGCGATGCTGCCGCTCGTGCTGGCAACATCACCGACTGCATCAGCGGCACCTTCAACCTGCGATCATGGGCAAGATGCACCCCGGACACTGCCCCTCGGGACCATGATCTCGGCCGCCGATACGCGCCTCGACAGCCGTCACACGCGCCGCACAGCCGGGCCAAACTCGAAATCCCCATAGCCAGTACACGTGGCCCGCGGCTTCCTGCTTTGGAGGATATCGTACGCCTCACGGCATCCGATTTCCTTCACAATAACCGACACTCCGGTCGCCATTCCTGGTTCCGAGAACCCGCCACTCGTTCAGGTTCGAATATCGGGCCGTGTCGAATATCGTCCGCGTTCGGCTAGCCCACGCCAACCGAACGCAGCGATTGAGGTCAGTCCGTCGAGAGTTGGCGGGCGACGGCCTCGGCCGTGTCTTCGGGCCGCGTATTGAAGGCGATCGCGGCATTGGGTGCCGCTTTGTGGACGAGGTTCACCACGGTCTCGAACAGGCCGAGCCCCTTCGGTGGAAGCCGCAGACCGCCACCGATCTAAGCGGCACCGCGCAGCGCGGTTGCCAGCATCGTGCTGCCCGCGGCGTCCGGCGTAATCATACAGGTGTCCCCCTGCCACCCGCGCTCTCGGATTCTTTCAAGCGCGATGGTGATGCCCGCATTGATCTGGTCGGCGTTGAGGCCGGGTGGCAGCGATGGGTCCGTAAAGTCGACGGTTTCCGGCTTCTGGCCGACAAACAGGATGCTGGTCATGAGAGATCTCCTCGGAGGGACTGTTTCATAGCTCAGGCTGTCGCCCATGCAGCTGCCGCACTCTCGGCGAAAGCGCGATACGAGCGAGGCGCATGGCCGAGCAGAGCGGTGAGGCGCGCGATCTCGGCATCGGTGGCGATCGCACCATCTTGCTGATAGCGCTGCATCATCAGCCGCATGTCATAGGCGAGCCACGCCGGTCCGAACGCTTTCAGCCGATTCTCCAGCGTTTCCAGGTTGTTTTCAGCATAGCCGATCGGCCGCCCCAGCACATCGCTCCACAGCGCTGAGATCGTCTCGCCGGTGAGCACGTCGGGCCCGACCAGTTCATAGATCTCACGCGGCAATGTTGCGTCGGCTTGCTCGCGGCGCAGCAATTCCTTGGCCGCAGCCTCGCCAATGTCGCGGATGTCGACCATCGAAATGCCCTTGTCGCCGATCGGCATTCCGTACACGCCGCCGCCGAGCAGCGCGGCCTTCTGCCGCAAGTCGTTCTGGATGAAATAGGCGGGGCGCAAGATGGTGACGGGCAGCGCTGCGGCATGGATCATGCGCTCGACCGTCACCTTGCTCGCGAAGTGCGGCACGTCGGCATAGGCCTCGCTCTTGAATACCGACAGATAGACGACGCCCGTCACGCCCACGGCGCGCGCCGCATCCAACGTCAGCATCGCCTGCGTCAGCTCATCGGGCGCGTTCGGCGCGAGCAGGAACAGTGTGCTTACGCCGCGAAGCGCGGCGCGAACGCTGTCGATATCGGAAAGGTCGCCTTGCACGGCGGTGACCCCGGCCGGGAACTGCGCCTTTTCCGGCGTCCTCGTCAGCGCGTTGACCTCGGCCCCCTGCCCGTTGAGAAAGGTCAGCACCTGCGTTCCGATCGTGCGCGTGCTGCCCGTTACCAAGATCGTCATGTCGTATCTCCTTGATCGCCGAGACGACCGCTGTCGTCGCTGGATACAAGATAGACGTTTCAAATATCAGCATAAGACGGCATGTTTGAGACACCTCGTCTCCAAATGGCTTTGTTGCATAATTACGCGAGAGCATGACCGACGTTTTACTTGAAGATGTTATTGGATGCGGACGGTCACCGGCGTTCCTATTTCGGAGAACCGATTGAGAATTGCAGCACGGACTTTGAGCTCGGTAATCTGACGATCGAAGGTGCGGGCGACAACGCGCTGGCCCAGGAGTTTGAAGCAGTGCATTTTGGTCTCGACCAGACTGCGGCGATGATAGCCGCTCCACTTTTTCCAGATTGCGCGACCAAGCCGGTTTGTCGCGCGTAGCGCTCCATTGCGTGCATCGACGCCGGGACCGCCTTCTGCCCATGGTTGCCCGTTGCGGCGGACCGGGATGACCGCATCGGCACCGCGCCCGGCAATAGCGGCATGGCAGTCCCTGGTATCATAAGCGCCATCTCCGCCGACGCTGAGTATCCGCTCGTCTCCGGGAATTTGCGCCAGGAGAACGGGCAGCGTCGGTGCGTCACCAATGGCATTCGTCGTGACCTCAATGGCCCGGATATCCAGCGTCCCAGCATCAATCCCGAGATGCACCTTGCGCCACTGGCGACGGTAGGACGGTCCGTGTTTGCGCGTCTTCCACTCGCCTTCTCCCGTCATTTTGATCCCGGTGCTGTCGACCAGCAGGTGCAGTCCGCCCGAGCTGATCCGCCCGCCGAGGTTGACCTTCAACGTCTTCTGCCGTCGGCACAGCGTCGTATAATCCGGCACCGACCAATCCAGCCCCGCCATTTTGATCAGGCTCGAAACCAACCCCGTCACTTGCCGCAAAGGCAGGTTGAACAGCGTCTTCAGCGTCAGGCACAGCTCTATCGCGCTGTCTGAAAACCGCATCGGGCGACCAGGGCGACCACACGGCTTCGAAAGCCAGTGCATCTCCGGATCAAACCATATTTCCAGCGACCCACGCCGCTTCAGCGCCGCATTATACTCAGGCCAGTTCGTCGTACGATACACAGGTGCGGCAGGTTTGGGCATTACGCCTATCTATACCGCTCGATTCCCTGCGTGAATCCCCGCCATCAGTTTTGCAACAAAGCCCGCCCGAACTGTTCGCCGCACCGACCTTCCGCCTCGGCCTGTCGATGACCGTGCTGTTCGCCACCGCGACCAACGGCTTCCTGCTGGTGCTGAGCATGGTGCTGCAACGCGGCCTCGGCATGAGCCCGCTCGACACCGCCTTGCTCCATTTGCCGTTCGGACTGGGCGTGATGGCGGGCATCGCGCTGATCGGACCGCGCGTCCTCCCGCGGGTCGGCGCCCGGCTGCTGATCTTCGGCGCGCTGACGATGGCGCTCGGGCTCGCAGGAACCGCGGCGGCGGTGGCATTCGCGCCGGTGCCGGGCCTGATCGCCGCAGCGCTCGCGCTCAGCGGTATCGGCATGGGCTGCATCACCGGCCCGCTCGGACCGGTCACGCTGGCGCGCGTCGACCGCGGGCATGCCGGGGTCGCCGGCGGAATGCACAATGGCGCGCAGCAGATCGGCGGTGCGCTCGGCGCAGCGGTGGTCGGCACGCTGTTCTTCGCGATCCTCGATCATGGCAGCGCGCAGCGCGCCTTCTTTGGCGCCGTGGTGCTCGCCATCGTGCTGCTCGCCGGAGTAGCATTGCTCGCCCGCTTGCTCCCCAGCGCGATCTTCGCGCCCGAGGGCTAATCCGCTCCAACCTCGGCCCGCACTTGGTTGCGCAGCCACCGCAGGCCCGGATCGGCATCCCGCATACGGTGATGCTGGATCACTTCGGACATTTCGGGAAAAGCGAAGGGCACGGGTGCGGTCACGATCGGCAACCGCGTGCGCATCAAGCGCGCCAGCCGCTCATGCATCAACGTGATCCGCCGCGTGCCGACCACCATCCACGGGACCGCGGCGAAACTCGGGACCGTCACGCCGATCTGCCGAACCTTGCCGATCTGCTCGAGTTGACGGTCCGCAAACACCGCCGGAACATTGGTCCCGAGCAGAACCGCGACATGGTCGAGCGCCAGGAAATCGGATACGCTGATGCGCCCCGCGGCAAGCGCGGGATTGTCCGCGCCCC
This sequence comes from Sphingomonas sp. UYP23, assembly GCF_054059235.1. Taxonomy (NCBI): domain Bacteria; kingdom Pseudomonadati; phylum Pseudomonadota; class Alphaproteobacteria; order Sphingomonadales; family Sphingomonadaceae; genus Sphingomonas; species Sphingomonas sp. UYP23. The sequence goes on along the minus strand of NZ_JBSSBX010000001.1, from coordinate 3,402,099 downwards.
CCCCCCGACGACGTGCCGCTCGGTGAATAACAGCGCGATTGGATGAGGCGGCGAGGCGAATTCGTGCGGCCTTACGAACAGGTCAATCCGTCCCTCGTCCAGCCGCGCCCGCGTCCGTTCGTCGGGCAGTTCGAGCATGATGCGGCCCCCCGGCGCGATGTGCTCCAGCCGCTGAACGAGCCGCGGAAATACCACCAGCGCGATATAGTCCGACGCAGCGATCCGGAAAATTCGCGGGGAGCGCGCCGGATCGAACGTTCCCGCCGTATCGACGATCGCCCAGACCCCGTCGAGCACCGCAGCAACTTGTGGTGCGAGTGCTCCTGCAAGCGCGGTCGGGAACATCCGTTTTCCCTCCGCCACCAGCAATGCGTCGCCGAAATAGATTCTCAGCCGGGCAAGTGCAGCGCTGACCGCTAATTGGCTCAGGTTGAGCCGTTCGGCCGACCGCGAGACGCCACGCTCCTCGATCAGCACTGCAAAAGCCGCGAGAAGATTAAGATCGAGACCTTTGAACCGCATTTTGCATACATAGCGGATCTGGATGGCGCTGTTTCCAGGCAATCACTCTTACAGAATTCGATTACTGCGCTATCGGTAGCACGCGCCACAACGAGCCCGCCGCCATCGAGAGCATGGACATGAACGAAGGGCCACTTACACCGATTTACCGCCCGAAAGCGGTCAGGCTGTAATCCACCCCTTTCGGCCATTCGCGCCAGATGAGCGCCGTTTGGTCGAAGCGCTGATGACCCGATGGCTCGACCAGAAACGTTAGAGATCAACCTTTCATGATCCGGTGTGGGTTGGGCGCTTCCGAATAAGCGGCTTTTCCGCTCGATCGCGGGTGGCGATGCCCGCGCCTTCGAGTGGGAAGCAAAGTTCGACCCTCAAGCCAGGTAGATTATCGGCAAACCTAAGGTCGGCACGGTGGACACGTGCGACCGCAGCGACAATGCTGAGACCGAGTCCGCTGCCAACCGTCGACCGGCTCTCGTCGAGCCGCCGAAAGCGTCCTAGCGCCTCCCGAACCCGTTCGACGGGAATGCCGCTGCCGCTGTCGGCGATCTGGAACCGCACGCCGTCCGCATCGCTGTCCAGGCGAACTTCGATACGCCCCCCCGTGGGCGTAAACTTGACCGCATTGTCGAGCAGATTCGCCACCAGACGCCCAAGTAGCAGCCGCGACCCGGAAACCGTCGCGGGGGCAAGTGCGGCTGTGACGCTCAGCCCTTTCTCCTCGGCGACCGGCGCATAGAGTTCGAGCGCTTCGGTAATGATCGCGTCGAGCGGTACAGACACGAATGAGGCGCTGCCAGCCGCTTCGGCACGCGCCAGACTGAGCATATCTTCGATCAGTTGCAGCATCGCGTCGAGGTCCGAGCGCGTTTCGGCGACGGCGTCGCGCAGGGTAACGTCTTTGCCCTCTTCCATTTCGGCCAGTTCGAGCCGCGCACGGATTCGTGTGAGCGGTGTCTTGAGATCGTGCGCCATTCCGTCCGTTGCCGCGCGAAGGGAATCGACCAATCGTTCAACCTCGCCGAATGTGCGATTGATCGTCTCGGCAAGGCGATCATATTCGTCACCGCGTTGCGAGACCGGAACGCGCTCGCCCATCGAACCGCCGAGGAACCGCTGCCCGACGTCAGACACGAGCTTGACGAACGCAAGGCCGCGCCTTGCGTACCACCAGCCAAAAAGCAGTCCGAGGGCACCCGTGGCGACCAGACTCCACAACAGTCCCGAGAGATAGCGTTCGCGCAACACACCTCGCTCGTCGGCGAAATCGCCGACAAGCAGGCGCTCACCGTCGTCGAGTACGATCGCGCGCGCTTCCACCCAACGTCGGCTACTGATGCCGCGGGTGTTGGTCACCGCGGTTTCGAACCGATAGAAGCCGCCCTGCTGAATCGCCGCCGGCCAGCCGAGCAGATTGCCGACAATCGGCGTCCCATCGGACAAGGTGAGCAGGTAGAAGAATTCGTGGATGCGGGGAACGGACACCTGGCGCTGGATCGCTTGCGCGACGCCGGGAACGCCATCACTGCGGTAGCGCTCGACCAAGCCGCTGGCTTCGTCATCGACGACTGCTGCCCGGCGGGCGTCGATGGTCTGCGTCGTCTGGACATATTGCAGCGTCAACGCGACGCTGGTCGTAACCAGCGCGATCAGCGTGATCCACAACGCACCGCGCCATGCGGCACTGCGCGCCGGAGACGGGTCAGGCCGCATCGAGCCGATATCCCGCGCCGCGCACGGTGCGCAGCATCGGCGCTTCGCCGACACCGTCGATCTTCGCGCGCAAGCGGCTCATATGCACGTCGATCACATTCGTCCCTGGATTGAAATCATAGTCCCAGATGGCCTCGGTCAGCATCGTCCGCGTAACGACCTGGCCTGCATGTCGCATGAGATAGTCGAGCAGCTGGAATTCCTTATTCAGCAGCTCGATCGAACGGTCGCCGCGTTGCGCACTGCGGGCGAGCAGGTCTAGGCTCAGGCTGCCGACCCTACGCCGGGTGTCGGCGCCCGGCCGATCATCACGCCGCCGCACAATGGCCTCAAGCCTCGCGATGAGTTCCTGAAAAGAAAACGGCTTGGGAAGATAATCGTCTCCGCCCGCGCGAAGCCCGGCAACGCGGTCACTCACCTCGCCGAGCGCCGACAAGAGCAGCACCGGGGTACGGTTGCCTTGCGACCGGAGCGCCTTGAGCACGGCCATACCGTCGAGTTGCGGCAAATTGCGGTCTAGAACGATCGCGTCATAGTCGTGTGTGAGCGCGGCCGTCAGCCCTTCGACGCCATCCGAGGCGACGTCGCAGCTATGCCCGAGTTCGCTCAGTCCGCGACGAACGTAGTCAGCGGTCTGACGATCGTCTTCGACGAGCAGCAGCTTCACGCAAGGCCTCCGGGGAACGAGATGCGGAGGACGCCGACCGTCCCCCGCTAGGCCCGCTCGAGTACGAACCGGTCAGCTATTGTGCTCGCCGCCGATCCGCAAGTCGAGCGCGACCTGACGTCCGTCGCGCACGACGGTGATCGGCACGCGCGCGCCGACCCTGGCATCGGCAACCATGCGCGAGAATGCGCGCGTGTCCTTGACCGACCTGCCATCGAACGAGCGCACGACATCGCCCTGCTTGATGCCGGACAGGGCGGCCGGGCTGTCGATACCGACATCGGCGACCAGCGCACCATCGGTGCCCTTCATCTGCATCGTGTCGGCGATGTCGGGGGTCACGTTCTGCAAGGTGACACCAATATGGCCCCGCGCGACGCTGCCGTGCGCGACGATCTGATCGGCCACCCTCCGGGCCATCATTTCCGGAATGGCAAAGCCGATCCCGACGTTACCGCCTGACGGCGAGAAGATCGCGGTGTTCATGCCCACCACCCGGCCATAGCCGTCGAACAGCGGTCCGCCGGAATTGCCCGAGTTGATGGCGGCATCGACCTGTAGGTAATCGTCATACGGGCCATTGCCGATGTCGCGGCTTCGCGCAGAGACGATGCCCGCCGTAACGGTGTTGCCGAGACCGAACGGGCTGCCGACCGCGAACACGCTGTCGCCAACGCGGATTCGGTCGCTGTCGCCCCACTCGATTGGACGAAAGTCGCCCCTGCCCTCGATCTTGACCACCGCGACGTCGGTCTTGGGATCCTTGCCAAGCACTCGGCCGTCATATTCCTTGCCGTCGCTGAGCTGGACCTTCACCTGCGTCGCACCGTCGACGACATGGTTGTTGGTCAGCACGATTCCCGATTTGTCGATGATGAAGCCCGACCCCAGCGCGCCCTGCAAAGGCGCCTGCTGTGCACCACCCCGACCACCGGGCGCGAATTGCGGTCCGAAGAAGCGCCGCAGCTGTTCTCCCAGACCATCCTGATCGTCCCCTTCGCCGCCATACGCCATCTGCTGCATCTCGGCATGTTTCATGACCTTGATCTGCACAACGCTTGGCCCGACAGCTGCCACCATGTCGGCCAGACCGTGCGGCTGGCCATCACGCAAGGGAGCGACCGCCGGCGCTACCACGCCGCGGGTGGGCGTCGCCGCCTCGGTCAAGGCCAGCGCGCCCGTCGCGCCGACGCCTGCCCCACCGGCAAGCAGAATTGCAGCCAATGCCGGCCGCGCGAAGAGGTTCGAAAGTGGCATCGCCTACCCCGTAAATTGAAGAACAGTGTTAGGGTCTATGCACGACACCGAACATCAGCCTGTGGCGCACATGAATAATTTTTAACGTAAGCTTTTCCGCTGGATATCGGGCCAGGATCCGCGCTCGAAGCGGAGCCAAGACGTGTGTCACTCGTTCGATTGGTATGACCCTGACCAAAACGCGTTTCGCGCTGCGCACTTCATTGGCGGTGCTGCTTCTGACGACCTGCACATCAAGCCCAGCTGCATTGCGACTCGTTCGAAAGTCGGCGCATCCCGTTGCTAAGCCAGCAGAATCGTTTGATGCGACCGAGACGGACTCGCGCAGACGCGCTGCGTCCGGGCACCGCGCGCAACGGCTGGCGTGGTCGGACGCGGACCTGGCGGCATTCCGCGATGTGCTCGGCGACCGGGCGGCGCACGGGCTCGACCATATCGCGTTCCTCCCGCCGTCGATTGATGACTCTGCGACCGCCGGGCGCGATGCCGCGCTCACCCGAAGCGCGCTGCGCTACGCCACCGCACTGGCATCGGGCGCGGTCGACCCGAAAAGTCTGCATGCCTTATACGATATTCCAAGGCCGCAGGCGGATCTTGCGGCTGGCCTCGCGGCAGCGCTACGCCAGGGTCAACTGCGAGAATGGTTCGCCGGACTAGCGCCACAGGACGAAGAATACCGCCAGCTCTCGAAGGCCTATCTGACGTTCCGGCAGGACGCGCAGTATCGCGCGACACCCGCCATCACCGTGTCCGGGGCGCTGCGACCGGGCGATCATGATGACCGCATGGACACGATCGTCCAGCAACTGACTGCCGGAGAGTATCTCGGTGACCCGTCGACGAACGGCGCATTGCCCAGCGACCCGACAGTGTACGGCGAGCCGCTCGTGGCTGCGGTGAAAGCGCTTCAACGTGACTACGGCATCGTCGAAGACGGCATCATCGGGGAGAAAACGCTCGCAATCCTCAATCTCCGCCCGGGCGACCGCGCCCGGTCGCTTGCGGTTGCGATGGAACGCCGTCGCTGGCTGTCGCGCACGCCTCCCCCGACCAGGATCGATGTCAATGTGGCGGCGGCACGGCTCTCTTATTATCGCAATGGAACGCTCGTCGACGAGCGCAGGGTGATCGCGGGGCAACCGGGCAAGGAAACGCCGCCGCTCCTCGCGCCGATCTATCGGCTGGTGGCCAATCCGACCTGGACGATCCCGAAATCGATTCAGAATGGTGAGATGGCGCATGTCGGCGCAGCATACCTCCGACAGCATGACATGGTGCTCCGCAATGGCTGGATCGTTCAGCAGCCGGGCCCGCACAACGCGCTGGGTGTGGTCAAGTTCGACATGAAGGACGACCAGGCGATCTATCTTCACGACACTTCGAACCACGCCCTGTTCGCGCGCAGCCATCGTCATCTAAGCCATGGGTGCGTCCGCGTCGAGGACGCGCCTGCCTTCGCCGAGCGCCTTGCCGACGACGAAGGGATTGGCGAGCGCTGGCGCGCGGCGCAGGCATCGGGCCAGCACCGTTTCGTGCCCCTGCCGCACGAGATTCCCGTGCGGCTGCTGTATCACAATGTTTTTGTCGATCAGCACGGCGGCCTCGCCTTCCGCACCGATCCGTATGACTGGAACCCCGCGGTGGCGACCGCGCTCGGCTTTGGCGAGGGCACGCATATGAAAGCAAAAGCCGAGCCGATCGACGTCGGGCCATGACAGCCATGTTCCCGACGTTGCTCAACATGCTCGCCACCGTGTCGATCGCGCTGGGCGCGCCTGCGCTATCAGTATAGCAATCGATGACATCCGCCGTCCGCAGCCGGTCTGGATCATAAATTTCGTGTAGCCACTGACGCTGGTGTTCGGCCAGCGTGGTGTGGCTGGCAGGCTATTGCGCCTGGGGCCGCGCGTCGATCGACGCTGACACCCCGACACGCGAGCCGCCTTTTCCAATTATCGTCGACAAGGCCACCAGCCATTGCGGCGCGGGGTGTACGCTCGGCGATCTGATCGCCGAGTGGCACGTCTTCGTCTTTCCGACGATCGCGGTTTGGTTCGGGTGGCACACCCTGTTCGCGGAAAGGACCTTTGCGATACCGGTTTCCGATTTCCTGGTCGCGCCAGAGATAGGCGTGATCTTTCCATTTTTCAGCATCGCGCCGATGCGGCACTTGTCACTCGGCGAGGGATGACGCGCCGCGCTACGAGGCCGACATAGCTTCGATCGCGGCATGGGACGTCGGCATGTATGGGTGCATGGAGCTGCTTCAGTCTGTCCGCTTCGCGCACGCTGTCGGTGGGATCGCACCGGTCGACAGCGCGGGATTCTGGTTTGCGATGCACGTCGCAATGCTCGCCGGCTTCGCCACCGCCTCTCCGGTCAACTGGCTGCTGATCCACATCGGCCGGAAAGAAAAGATGTAAGGCCGCGGCGCACCGCGGCCCCAGCAAGTACCACCTGCCCCGTATCGCAGGCCTGCGCGGACTTAGGGCGTCGCGGTCGCAGGGGTGGTCGTCGCCGCTGCGGCGGCGGGGGGCGCCGCAGCGGCGGCGGTGGCAGCGGCATCCAACGCACTCGCGGTCATGCCGATCGTCGGCCCGTTTGCGCCAGCGGCGAGGCCAGCGCGCGGGATTTTGACCAGCTTGCCCGATGTCAGCTTGAGCGTGGCGAACTGGTCGTCGATCGCGGCGATCGTGCCCACGGGCGCCCCCTGCGAACCGACGACCGAAGCACCGGGGACGAGCTTGGTGGCGGCGTCAGCAAGACTCCTGTCAATCGACTCGTTGAGCTGTGCTTGCGTCATACCGAGCAGCAACCGGCCCTTGTCCTGCGCAAAGGAGGTCTTGGCGATCTGCACACTGTGCCGGTCGGTCTTGACCGTAACCGATGTGCCGTCGAACGCGGTCACCGTCCCGATCAGCCCGCCGGCAGACCCTTCGACCCGCATCCCCGGCGCGATCGTCGTGGCTTGCTGCGCCATCGCGCTCGCCGGCACGGCCAAGGCCAGTGCGAGGGCCGCGTAAAAGCCTGATTTCGGGATGAGGGTCATAATCAGTGTCCTTCGATTGTTGATAGCGGTCTATGAGGCCCGGGGGTCTCGACCGAGGGTTAAGCGACCGGCGTCACGGCATCAGGCTCGATCGGATCAGGCGCCTTCACCGAATCGATGGCCGCCGTTGGAGCGCTTCTTGCCCCCGGTAGAGTCAGACGGCGACACCAGCCCGACGGCGGCGGTCAGCGCGCTGAACAGAAGCAGCGTCTGCGCGAATTCGTTGGTTCTGAGCCAGGGATAGCTCAGCATCAGCACAAGCACGAAGGCGAGCACGGGTCCCCATTGCGGACGGTGGACCAGCTTGAACGCCGTCCAGAAAAGCCAGCCGATCCCGCCCGCGCCCAGCGCTCCGCCTGCTGTGACGGTTGCCATCGTCAAGACCATGTGGAGAACATCCATGACTCACTCTCCTTTCGGACCGGAGCGTGAAATGGAGCGAACGACTCGCTTCGTGTCCTAACTTGAATATATGTCGTAACCCGATATAATTCAAGTGTAGGCAGACGAATTCGAGTGTTCAGAGACGATTGAGGATCGCGGTCAATGTTTCGCGGATGCGAACGGCTTCGGCGCGGTGGACGGTCGACATCTGCGTAAGAATGGTCGTCGCTACGGGCGTCAACGCCAGCACTGACCGGCGCCGGTCCTCCTGCGCGCTCTGCTTGGAGAGAAGGTCGAGCGCGACGAGCCGGTCAACCAGTTCGCTCGCGCTGTGCGGCTGGATGAACAGCTGCTCGCTAAGATCGCCGATGCCCATCGTCTGGCCCGGCGCCGCACGGATCGCCAGCAACGCCTGATGCTGTTGCGGGGTGAGGCCCAACCCCTTCGCCGCCCGTTCGCTGAACTGAAGGAAGCGCCGCAGCTCGTAGCGGAACGCGGCCAGCGATTCATAGTCGGCTTGGGAAAGCGAGGGGGCGGCGGCGCTGCTCATCCCGACGCGGTACCGAAGCGGGCATAGCGGTGCAATCCGGCCGCCACGATCCCCACGGTTCGCGCCCTATCGTGCGGGTCGGAACCGGAGCGCCGCGCCGCCATTGGCATGAGCAGCGAGGATCAGGTTCCCCGCCCCCGCGCGTACCACCCCTGCACGTCGATCGATCGCGGTATAGCCCGCGCCGTCGGTCCAGCTGTCGACCTGCCAGCGCCCCTTGCCCAGGAACGCCAGCGGGACCGCGATCTGCCTCGGATGTTCATCGTTGATCACGCCGACGAACCAGTCGCGACCCTTGCGCCGTACGACCGTGATAGATTGGCCGAAGCTGCCGCCGATTGCGCGCGTCTCATCCCATGCGGCCGGCACGAGCTTGAGGAAATCGGCGCCGGGAACCGGGCGATGCGCGGCGTCCTCATACGCCGACGGCGCATCGGCAAGCATCATGAACGGGCTCGGATAGACGACGAACAGCGCGAGCTGTTGCGCGCGCGTCGTCATCACCATCGGCCCGATCGAGCGCTCCTGGAACTGCGCCGGTGCCACGTTTCGGAAGCCGCCCGGCGTGTAATCCATCGGACCGACGATCGCGCGGGTGTAGGCCGCACGGACATTGTATCCCGAGGTCACCTTGGTCGACCAGCGATTGTACTCGAGCCCCATCGCGCCCTCCTGGGTGAGGAAGTTGGGATAGGTGCGCGCGAGCCCGCGCGGCACCATCGCCGCGTGCAGGTCGACCATCAGATGATGCTTCGCCGCCGCGGCGAGCAGGCGGTGATAGAAGCCGACGATCTCCTGGTCCTGGCGATAGATGAAATCGACCTTGATCCCGGCGATCCCGAGCCGTTCGTACAGCGGCAGCGCCTGCGCCATCTGTTTGTCGAGCGTCTCCCAATTGGTCCACAGCCACAGCTTCACGTGGCGCGCGCGGGCATAGCGGACGAGTTCGGGGATATCCACGCCAACCGCATTGCGCGTGATGTCGGCGTTGGGCTTGTTCACGCTTTCGCCCGGCGGGCGCCACGCCCAGCCCTTGTCGATCATCATATAGGGCAGGCCGAAGCGGCCGGCGAAATCGATGAACACCTTATAGGTCGCGTCATTGTGACCCGCGTTCGGTACGCTCGGGGCAAGCGACCCGGACCACCAGTCCCACGCCGCCTTGCCTGGACGGATCCAGCCCGCATCGGCCACGCGCGACGCGCCGGCGAGATCGTCGATCAGCGTCGAGGCGATCAGATCCTCGGGCCGGTCGGCGAGCATCACGACGCGCCACGGCGTCACCACTGCGCCGTGCGCGATCATCACCGGCGGCGCCTTGGGATGCGCCGGGTTGGGCGTCAGCCGCAGCCGCACGCCGCGTCCGTCTTCGGTCCCGGCAAGATAGGCGGCAGCGAAATTCTCGATCCCGCTTTCGCTCAGCGCCAGCGTCTCCCCGCCATGGCCGGTACGGCAGACCAGCGGAATATCGTACAGACCATTGGGTGCCAGCGCGCTCGCCTTGACCGGCGTGTAGTCGCCCTCATGGCTGTTCTTCATTTCGTAATGCCGCACGGCAAGGCACGCACGGTCCTGAGGGAAGCGGAACTGCGTGCGATCGGCCGTGATCGCGACCTGATCCACACCCGGCTGCTGCGGCACCACGATCCGCACCGCGGCGCCCTGATCGCTGACCCGCGCTTCCAGATCGAAGCGCCGCACCGGCGCATGGCGACTTTGCACATGCACCATCATCGTCGTGAAACGCGACTGCACGGGGCCGGCGCGACCCGGCATGGCATAGCGTTCATCCCGCTGGCCGTGATCGACCGCCGTCACTGTGAGGTCGTCGAAGCGTACGGCGGTGCCGCGCGAGGTCATAGCGAGCGCGAGCGTCGATGGCGCGATCATGTCGCGGCCATCGCGGCGCACGCGAAACAGCGGGCTGCCGTCGCGCGCCAGTCCGATCGCCAAGGCAATGCGCCCATCGGGCGACCGGGCGACTTGCGAACGGGCGACGATCGGCTTTTCGCAACCAGACAGCAGGAAGACGCACAAAAGGGCGCAACCCGCCGGTATACGGATCGCCAAGACGGCCTCCTCGTTAAAATTCGAGCGCCCCGCTACGCTATCGCGCGGCGCTTGACGAGAGGCTGCACGCGCTGGATCGATCGCGGAGCGGCCCCTAGCGTTTGCGAACGGTAAAGCGTGTGGCAAGAAGGGAGCGTCTCCTCACCCAGCGCTCCCCCAGCCGAACGCCATAAGACAGGAAGCAGCGATGGACTGGCACAATTGGCTCGCGGATAGCGGCATCCCCATCCCGAATTCCCCCGACGTGGAATCGCTGATCGTCGCCGTCGTGCTGATCGCGGGAGCGATCGCGATCGGGTGGTTCGCCGGGCACCGCGCCGCTCCGCCGCTTTCCGCCCGGCTGAAGCGGCTCGGCGGTCGGGCGGCGGCGTTTCCCGAAAAGGTCGTCGCCGCGATCATCCAATATGGCGTGATCTCGCTCCTGCTGCTGGTCGTCGGCAACTCGGTCGCGCTCAGCCCGCTCTCCCTGATGCTGCTGGCGGTGGCGCTCGGCGTCGCAGTCGGTCGTCTCGTCCACCGCATCGGCCGCACCGCAGGCTTGGGCAAGGGTACGGCGACGATCATCGCGCTCGTGGCGCTCGTCGCGGCCACCGCCGCGACGCTCGGCGGGATGCAGCCGATGATCCATGGGCTAGACGGCATCGGCGTTTCGGTCGGCAAGCATCGCATCACCCTGCTTGCAGCGATCAATGCGATCGTCATCATCGCGCTGCTGTACGTCGTCGCGAAGGCGGCCAACCATGTGCTCGTCCACCTCATCGGCCGGACGAGCAGCCTCGATCTCGCACAACGGGTGCTGGTGCAAAAGCTGGCCGGGCTCGGCGTCGTCGTGGTGGCGGTGCTGCTCGGTATCGATCTGCTCGGCATCGATTTGACCGCACTTACGGTCTTCTCCGGCGCGGCCGGCCTCGCGATCGGCTTCGGCCTGCAAAAGACCTTCGGCAACCTGATCGCCGGGCTGATCCTGCTGATGGATCGTTCGATCAAGCCGGGCGACGTGATCGTGGTCGGCGACACGTTCGGCTCGGTCGGCAAGATCGGGGTGCGCGCGGTGTCGGTCGTGACGCGCGACGGCAAGGAACATCTGATTCCCAACGAACAATTGATGACCGAAGCGGTGGAAAATTGGTCCTATTCCGACCGTAACGTGCGCATTCACATCCCGGTTGGCGTCGCTTACGGCTGCGATCTGGCGCTGGCGCAGAAGCTGATGATCGAAGCAGCGGCCGGTGCCGCACGCGTCCTCGACGCGCCCAAGCCGTCCGTCTGGCTCAAGGGCTTCGGCGACAGCTCGGTCGATCACGACATTCTGGTGTGGATCGCCGATCCGGAGCTAGGCGTCGGCAACGTCCGTTCAGACATCCTCAACCGGCTGTGGCGCCTGTTCGCGGACAATCAGGTCGAACTGCCCTTCCCACAGCGCGACATTCATGTCCGCTCGATGCCCCCGTCCGCCCCGACCGAGAGATAGCGCCCCAGCAGGCGCACTTTCGTATCCATCCGGCGAGGACCGCGTTGTCTCAGCTATCTCGCAGAAACTGCGAGCGTCGTTCATCGAGCATTTCGGTGAGGCGATCGAGGCCCCGACGAGTGAATGCGGTGACGGACTCGGCTGTTTCATCGAGGCTGTCGACGATGCTGAGGCAGCCGTCCTCGGGTGACATCTGTTCGGCCAGTCCTCGATGAGGTCGAGATCGACGCGGAGTCGGCTTGCGGCGTAGCGACTGGTGAACACCACGGACGGGGTGGCCATCAGGCGGCTTTTGCGACCTGGTTCGAGGGTGACCAGTTCCAGGGAAGGAGTTCGTCGAGCCGGACGGCGGGATGATCGGCGATACGGGCGAGGACGTCAGCAAGCCAGGCCTGCGGATCGACGTTGCTGAGCCGCGCGGTCTGGATGAGGGTGTAGAGGATCGCGGCACGCTGCCCGCCACGATCGGAACCGCAGAACAGCCACGCTTTGCGGCCGAGCGGGATGCAGCGAAGCGTACGCTCGGCGGCGTTGTTGGAGAGGCAGACCCGGCCATCGTCGAGGAACCGGGTGAACGCACCCCAGCGCCGCAGCATGTAGTTGATCGCCTTGGCGAGGTCGTGGTTGCGCGACAACGTCGCGTGTTGGGCGGTGAGCCAGGCCTGAAGCTCGTTCATTGCCGGCGCGCTGCGCTGCTGCCGCGCGGCCAGGCGATCGGCGGGAGGCTTGCCGTTGATCTCACGCTCGATGTCGAACAGGGTATCGAGCCGTCGCACCGCCTCAAGCGCGATCGGGTAGATCATGCCGGCGTGTTCGCCGCGGCTCTTCTTGCGAGCGGCACCCGCGACATCGGCGAGCTCGAAGAACTTGCGCCGGGCGTGCGCGAAGCAACCAGCCTCGCGCACTGAACCGGGCAAGCGCCCGTCTCGATACAGCGCACCATAGCCACCATAAGCGTCGGCTTGCAGGATCCCGGACCAGGTCGCGAGATGCGCCTGGGGATGTTCGCCGCGTCGGTCGCGTGAGTAATGGAACAGTGCTGCCGGCGGATCGGCACCGGCGAACGGCCGATCATCGCGGACGTACACCCACAATCGACCGACATCGGTCTTGACCTTGGCCATGACCGGCACGGTCGTATCGTCGCCGTGCAGCCGCTCGGCGGCGAGGACATGCGCCTCGATCCGCTTGTAAAGCGGCGTGAGCGCAAAGGCGGCCGCGCCGACCTGATCGGCGAGCGTGGAGACGCTGAGCGGCACGCCTTCGCGGGCGAACCGTTCGGCCTGGCGGTTCAGCGGCTGGTGCTGCCCGTACTTCTCGAACAAGAGCATCGCGAGAAAGCTGGGTCCGGCCCACCCGCGCGGCACGACATGGAACGGTGCCGGCGGTTGGGTGATCTTCTCACAGTCCCGACAGGCGACCTTCTCGCGCACGGTCTGAATGACCTTCCACGCGCGCGGGATCACCTCGAGCGTCTCGGTCACATCTTCGCCGAGCTTCGACAGGCGCGTGCCACCGCAGGCCGCGCACGCGCACGGCGCTGCGATGACCACGCGCTCGCGCGGCAGATGGGAGGGGAATGGCTGGCGCGCCGGTCGCTTGCGCTCGAACGAGGCGACGCTGGTCGCCTTGGCGGCGGCGACTTCGGCGACGAGGCCGTCCGTGCCGGCGTCCGCTTCAAGGTCCTCGAGTTGCAGCTCCATCTGCTCGAGCAGACGGCGGCTGCGCTCGGCGCTTGGGCCGTACTGTTCACGCCTGAGCCTGGCGATCTGCAGCTTGAGGTGCGCGATCATCGCCTGGGTCGCGCTCTCGCGCGCCGCGGCGGTGGCAAGGCGCGCCTCGGCCTCGTCGGCGCGCTGGATCGTTGCAGCAAGCAGCGCCTTGAGCGCTGCGATATCATCCGGAAGAGGCGAAATGACGGCTTCCACGACGGAGAGTGAATCATCCTCCACGCCCTCATGCAAGCCGCAAAATGCGCTATCCCGCGCTCGCCGGGCGCCAGCTATGCTGCGGATTACGCCAGTCTATCCCGTCGAGCAGGCAGGCCAGCTGCGAGCGCGTCAAGGACACCACGCCATCCTTCGCCGAGGGCCAGATGAAGCGGCCGCGCTCGATCCGCTTGGAGTAGAGCGATGCGCCGATCCCGTCGTGCCAGATGATCTTCACCAACGATCCGGCACGGCCTCGGAACACGTACAGGTCGCCGCCATGCGGATCGCGGCCCAGACCTTGCTGCACGAGCAGCGCCAGACCCTGCATCCCCTTGCGCATATCGGTGTGGCCCATCGCGATCCACACCCGTGCATCCGACGGGATCATCGCATCGCCTTCAAGGCCGCCGCCGCCAGAGCCGGTGACGCTGAAGCAAAGATCTTCAGCCGCCCGCCATCGGGCAGATCGAAAACGGCAGCGACAACGGGCTCGCACACTTGCTGGGGTCGCTCATCCACCAGCACCGCCGGCACGAAGGCCGGGTCCGCCTGGCGCCGCATCACTTGCCGCCACTCGTAGATCTGGCTGCGGGCAACGTCATGGCGCCGCGCCACGTCGCAGACCCGCGCGCCCGACTGAAACGCCTCTGCGACAATCTGCTCGCGCTGCTCATCGCTCCAGCGACGGCGACGCTCCGGTCCCGCCAGTATCGTTACCTGCACCATGATCGAAACCGACGTCCTTACGTGCGACTGTAAGGACGTCCTCTAGCTCCAGCTCACAATCAGCAAGGCGGCCCCCGCCGGATGGCTACGCACTTTCGTTCAAGACCGCTATCCCTCCGCGGGCGCTCCGGCCAGCGCCGCCACCAGACAGACCGCACCGACGAGCACGAACCCGATCCGCGCGGGCAAGCCGCCCTTCCCCGTCCGCAACGACACCCATAGTGCCAGCACGGCCTGCATCGCGTAGAAGAGCGCGAACGCGCGCGATGACAGAGCGATCACCGAGAAAGGATCGGTCAGCCATACCACCGCGATCGACAAGGCGCTCGCGGTGATGAAGGCGCCCCGTACGCCGAGTTTGCGGCGCGACACCTCGACCATCAGGCCGCCCGACCCGATCGAGTCGGCGATCGCCGCACTCAACTGGCTCGACACCGCCCCGATCAGCACGAAGATCCCGAGCGCCGGCGCGACCAGCTCCATGATGTCGAGGATCCCAGCCACGCCTTCAGCGTGCTGCGCCTCGCGCAGGAACGGAGTCAGCAGCGCGAGGAAGGCGAGATAGATTGCGGAGGACAACCATTGCGCGTGGCGCATCGTCCGCACCCGCGTCGCCTGATCGTAGCTGTCGCCCATGTAGCGCGACGTCTCGAAGCCTTGAACCGTGATGAGCAACCCGAGCAGCAACGGTATTCCACTCCACGACAGCTTGGTCGCGGGCAAGTCGAGCGGCAAACCGGTACGAGTCGCCCACCACAGGCCCAGCCCCGCGAGCAATCCGGCGATGATGCCGAGCTTCACCGACACGCTGGCGTGGGCGGCATGTTCGATCTTGCGGATGTCGCCCGAAAAGGTGAGTGTGGTGAGAGCGACGATGATGACTGTGACGACGATGTTCGCGACCAGACCGTGCCATTCGGGCGCGATAGCGAGCGGCTTCATCGTGAATTCGGCGAGCAGCTTGAGATAATAGGCGACCGAGACGGCATAGGCGATCGCCAGCATGACCTGAGCGGCGCGCATCGCCCAGGCCATCGGATCGTTGAGCGACAGCTCGGGCGCAATGTTCTCGACATGGATGATGTTGAAGCGGATCACCGCTCCGACCGCATAGGCAATCGCGAGCAGCGCGGCCATCGCAAGGATCGCGGCCGAGCCGAATTCGCGCGCGAGCAGCGGCCCGCAGATCAGGAATCCAGAACCGATGATCGAAGCGAGCGGCGTCACCGTCGCGCGCCACGTGGTGGAATGCGAAAAACGGGTGAACGTCAGCAGTGCGGTAACGCAGACCGCCGCGAGGATTGCGACCGCGACGATCATGCGCCCCCCTCGCGGCTGCGCCGCTGCACTTGGTGTCGCGCTGCACCGCAGTCCGCGCAGCGGCATCGGCCGAGCCCGCCGATGACGCACAGTCCAGCATGGGGCATCGTAGCTCTCCTCGTCATGCCGTACCGCCGACCGAGCCGGTCGCGGCGCGCAGGCGGCGTTTATAGTCAGGCTCGGCGAGCGCACGGCGCACCGTGTCCGCGCTCTTCTTGACGCGCTGCAGATTGAAGCCGCTGAGCGCAGGCTCGGCAAGTCCCTCGAGCACGTCCACATAGTGCGCGACGGTCGCCACTCGATCGGGATCGCCACATTCGAGCGCGATCTCTGCGAGCGTATCGAGGAAGCGCAAAGCCGCGACCATGTCGCTTGCGCTGTATTGCGCCAGCGCGCCGAACGAGCGCGCCATGAAGGTTTCAAAGGTTTCGGGATGCGCGATCACGCGCAATGCGCCGTCCTTGTCGACACGCAGATGCGACGGCAAATCTCGCTTCGCCAGATCGCACAGCGCCGCCCCAATCCAGTCCATGCAGGTGACTGCAGTGAACGGGTCGTTGACGCCGGGCGAGAGCGCGCGCGCCGCGATCTCGACCAGCTCGTCGATCAGGAAACGCAAATCCTGAAGCGCAGTGCGACGCGCGCCGACCGAGAATGCATTGCGGATCGCGACCGTCGCGTCTTCGTCACAGCATTCGGGCGGCCAGGCTTCGACGAGCGTGCGGCCGACATGCGTGAAGTCCCCCGCTTGATAGTGCAGCCGCAGCACGAGATCGTGCTTGCGCGCCTGCTCGATCAAGGCCGTGCCGTCGACCAGCTCGATATAGCCGGTTCGCTCGCCCACGATGCGCAAGCTCCGCTCGGCCTCGGCGGCGCTGGCGTCGGGGCGGAACGGCTCAGGGACTGCCGTGGATCGCGCCTGACGCGCGTCCTCGGGCCGTGCATCGCCGATGAAGCGCGGAAAGCGGTTGCCGATCTCCTCGATGAGCCGTTCGCCGATATCCTCGATGACGCTGTTGATATGAATCTTGCTCGGGACATGGTGGATGAAGAAAATCAGCACCGCGATCGAACAGATCGCCAGCACGACGGCGACCAGCAGCGCGAGGTTGGGCACGAAGCTGTAGCCCCCGCTTTCCTCGGCCGAACGGATCGTGCGCAGCACCACCAAGCAATAGAGGAAGGTGGCGATGAACGTGCCGAGCGTGACCTGATTGCCGCGATCGCGCATGAAATTGGTCAGCAGCCGTGGACCATATTGCCCCGAGGCATAGACGACTGCGGCGATCGTCACGGAAAAGACCGTACCGGCCACCGTGATCATCGATCCGCCGATTGACGATAGCATCTGCCGCGCGCCGTTGGGGTGTGCGGCGTACAGCCAGCCGACCCGTTCGATCCAGGCCGACCCCGCATAGCCGTCGATCACGATCATCAGCACCGCGAGGACGACCGCGGCGAAGGCCATGATGGACGGCACGAACCAATAGCTCGCGCTCAGCGTATCTCCGATCCGAAGCAACCAGCTCTTCATCGGGCAGCGGCGTGCCTGGCGGTGCGGCACGATGCGGAATCGATCGGTTTCGCGAGCGGCGCGGGCGAGCGATGCATCAGCGCTGTCTTTCTCAAAAAGGGGGCGACATCGCGTCGCGCGAATGAGCTCTTCTGATAATGTCCCGACCGTCGGTTCGTTCCGCAAACGTATCCGTTCCCCAGGACCGCAGTCGGAAGATTGCATGAAAAAACCGACGATGAGAGAGATTTGGGCTTTCACCGCGTTCAGGCTAGATCGGCCAGCCGGCTACCGCCTGGCGCCGGGCGAACGCCTGTCGTGTCCACGCTGCCTCTTCGGAGAATGGAATGCCTGATCCTCGGCCGACGATCGACGCCGAACGCCCCGCAAGCCCTCCGCTCCAGCGATTCCGCCTGTACCGCTGGTGGCGGATGGCCGTCGTCCGACCTGTCGATCATGAGCGCGTGGTCGAGCGCATCGTGGAGGAGAGCGGCTGGTCGAGCCGCTACGCCTTCATGACGATGATGTCGGCCGGGATCGCGGTTCTGGGATTGTTGCTTTCGTCGCCTGCCGTCGTGATCGGTGCGATGCTGATCTCGCCTTTGATGAACCCGATTCTCGGTCTCGGCTTCAGCCTCGCGCTCTTCGACTTTGCCGAGTTGCGTCGCTCACTGACGGCATTGGCGATCGGGTCGGTCATTGCGGTCGCCTTCACCGCGCTGATCGTGCTCTGCTCGCCGCTCAAGGCGCCGACTGCCGAGATCCTGGCGCGGACCCGCCCCAATTTGTTCGATCTGCTGGTCGCGCTGTTCGCGTCGCTCGCCGGCACCTTTGCAATCATCCGCGGGCGCGGCGAGACGATCGTCGGCGTGGCGATTGCGACCGCGCTGATGCCGCCGCTGGCTGTGGTGGGTTACGGTCTTGCGACGGGCAACATGGCGGTGCTCGGCGGAGCGCTCGCGCTGTTTGCCACCAACTTTCTCACGATCGCGCTTTCGGCGACCGTGATGGCGCGGTTCTACGGCTTCGGCCATTATCTGTCGGGCACGCAGAGCTGGGCGCAAACGATCGTCCTGATGCTGGTCTTCGTTGTGATGGGCGTCCCGCTCGCGGTGTCGCTCGGCCGGATCGCGAGGGAAACCGTCACCGCGACGCAAGTCCGCTCGTTCCTCAACGGCGCCTTCGGTGCAAACGCGCGGGTAACCCAGCTCGATATCGATTTCGATAGGACGCCGATCGCGGTACGATCGGTGGTGATCGCCCCCCGCACCAACGCGAAGGACAGCGGCGCCTTGCAAGCCCAACTTGCCAAGCGGCTAACCCGCCCCGTCAAGCTCCAGCTCGACCAGGTGCTGCTCGATCCTTCGGCCGGCGCGCTCGAAACCCAACGCGCCGAGCTCCGGCAGGCGACCGACACCGCTGCAGCGGAGGATGCCGAGGCCGCCCGCATCGTCGGACTGGTGGCGCTCGCGGCCGGCGTGCCCGCCGAGCAAGTGACGCTCGACCGCGATCACCACCGCGCGACCGCGACCGCGGCGCCACTGGCGGGCGCGAACCCGGATACCTTCCGCGTGCTCGAGCAGCGTGCCGCGCTCGCCGCGGCGGGATGGCAGATCACGATTATTCCGCCGCTCGCGCAATTGCCCGCGATCCGTTTCGCCTCCAATGTCGATACGCTCGACGCGGCGGCGCGCGACGCGGTGCTGCTGTCGATCTGGGAAGCGCGGCGCTGGAACATCGCATCGCTCGCGGTGCCGGGGCTTCCCGGCGGCGACACTCCGCCGGCCCGTCCGACGCTCAACCAGCGCCGCGCGCTCGCCATCGCCACGCTGTTGCGCGCCAACCATATGAGCGCGGCGCCCTCCCCGGGGGGCGGCCAGGTCGTGACGCTGAAGGCAGGCGGGCAATGAGCGGCCTCGCCATCACGCCATTCGACGCTGCCGCGATCCTGATCGTGCTGGCGGCGGCGCTTGGCTATCTCAACCGGCGTTTCCTTGGACTGCCGCCGTCGATCGGCCTGACGGTGATGGGCGCCGTCGCATCGTTGATGGTGGTCGGGCTCGACCGGTTGCTGCCGGCCAGCGCGGTCAGCCACGACATCGTGCGGTTCATCGCCGGCATCGACTTCCACACGACGCTGATGGACGGGATGCTGTCGTTCCTGCTCTTCGCCGGCGCGTTGCACGTCGATTGGACCGAGATGCGACGTGGGCGCTGGCCGATCCTAATCCTCAGCACGGTCGGCGTAATACTGTCGACCGTGCTGATCGGCGTCGGCTTTCAGCTCATCGCCAGCCTGCTTGGTATCGCCATTCCGATCGCCTGGTGTCTGGTGTTCGGTGCGCTGATCAGCCCGACCGATCCGGTCGCGGTGATGGGGATCATGAAGGAAGCATCGGTTCCGCCGACGCTGCAGGCGACCGTGGCGGGCGAAAGCCTGTTCAACGACGGGGTCGGTGTCGTTGTGTTCGCGATCATTCTCGCCGCCGCGCTGAGCGGCCAGCCGCTGTCGGTCCCCGCCGCCGCCGAGCTGTTCGCGGTCGAGGCAGGCGGCGGCATCCTGCTCGGCCTGGCGACCGGCTGGCTCGCCTACAAGGCGATGCATTCGATCGACGATTACAAGGTCGAGGTGATGATCAGCCTTGCGGTGGTGATGGGCGGTTATGCTCTTGCAAGCCGGCTGCACGTCAGCGGACCGGTCGCGATGGCGGTCGCCGGGTTGATCATTGGCAACCAGGGCGTGGCCCATGCCATGAGCGATACGACGCGCGACTATCTGCTCAAATTCTGGGCTTTGATCGACGATATCCTGAACGCCGTGCTGTTCCTGCTGATCGGGCTCGAAGTGGTGACAATCCCCGCCGACGTCCGGCTGATCGTGCTCGGCCTAGCCGCGATCCCGCTGGTGCTGATCGCGCGCGCGATCTCGGTGGTCGGGCCTCTCCTGCTAATGCGGCCTCTGCTGTCGCTCGGCAAGCTCGCGCCGATCACGCTGATCTGGGGCGGGTTGCGCGGAGGTATCTCGGTCGCCTTGGCGCTGGGGTTGCCGGATGGGAAAGCGCGCGCCTTTGCACTGGCGGCGACCTATATCGTCGTGCTCTTCTCGGTGATCGTACAGGGCGGCACGATCGAGCGCGTGATCCGCTGGCGCTCGGGTACATCCGCGTGAGCCCTGCCCTGCTCAGCGCGCTGATCCTGGTCGGCGCGCTGCTGCTGTTCGTGTCGGAAGCGGTGCGGCACGATCTCGTAGCGCTGCTCGCTTTGTTGGCGTGCGTGGCGGTCGGGCTGACCAAGCCGGCCGATGCTTTTGTCGGTTTCGCGGATCCAGCCGTGCTGGCGGTTGCCGCGATCCTGGTGGTGGGCCGCGCGATCGAACTCTCGGGGATCGCCGCCGAGATCGCCCGCGTGGCAATTCCACCACGCGCCGGATTCACTGTGCGGATGACGATGCTGCTGGTCGTCGGCGCGTTCCTTTCGGCGTTCATGAACAACATCGCCGCGCTGGTCATCACCATGCCGATCGCCGCCGAGATCGCGCGCGACGCGAAGCGCCCGCCTGCGGTCACGCTGATGCCCCTCGCCTTTGCGACGATCCTCGGCGGAATGACCACGCTGATAGGGACGCCTGCCAATCTCATACTGTCCTCGGTGCGCGAGAAGGAACTCGGCGCACCGTTCGGCTTCTTTACGATGGCGCCGGTCGGGGTCGCGGTTTCGATCGTCGGACTGTTCTATCTGGCGCTGATCGGATGGCGGTTGCTGCCGATCCGCCAGTCTGCTCGGGACGCGGCGCGGCCACCTTGGCGGGTCTACGAGCTTGCCGCGGAAGCCCCGCTTGCGATCGCCGCGATCCTCCCCACGCTGCGCGCCGCCTCGGTGCGCCTGCTCGCGATCTTCCGCCACGGCGAGCGGGTTACCCCTGCAGGTACTATCGAAGCCGGTGATCGCCTGCTGGTCGTCTCGCGGCACCAGCAATGGACCAGCGCGGCCGCGACCGGACTGAAGGCCGAGACCGATCCGGCCGCGACGCCCGACGCGGTAACGGCGCGCGTCGCGGTCGCGCACGGATCGTTTCTGATCGGCCTCTCGCACGAGGCGGTGCGCATCCGCAGCGCGGAGCAGTTGCACGTCGTTGCGGTCGGTCCGCGCGCAGCGCGGCGCAAGGTGCCGCTCGCGACGCTGCGGATCGAAGCCGGTGACCAGCTCTATATCCGCGGCTTGGCCGCGCATCTCGCGACGTTTGCCAGCCGCGCCCGCCTGCTCGAGATCGACCGTCTCGACATGATTCCGCTCACGCGGCGCCGCGCATTGCCGATCGTCGCAATCTTCCTTCCCGCGATTCTCACGATCGTCGTCTTCGGCGCGCCGCCCGCACTTGCGTTTCTCGCCGCCGCGGTGCTGCTCGCCGCTACTCGTCTGATCCCGACCGACGAAATCTATCGTTCGATCGACTGGAGCGTGATCGTCCTGCTCGCCGCCATGATCCCGGTCGGCCAGAGTTTTGAGACAAGCGGCGCCGCCGCCATCGCCGCCCATTGGCTCGGGACGACGCTCGCCGGTTTGCCGTTGTTCTGGGTAATCGCCGCGCTGTGCAGCGTGACGATGCTGCTCTCGATCTTTCTCAACAATGTCGCCACCGCTATCATCATGGGCCCACTGGCAATCGATGCGGCGCATCTGCTGGGCGTGCGCCCCGATGCGGCCCTGCTCGCGGTGCTGATCGGCGCCTCCGCCGATTTCCTCACCCCGATCGGCCACCAGAATAATCTGCTGGTGATGGGGCCGGGCGGCTATCGCTTTACCGATTATGCCCGGATGGGCGCGATGCTGGTCGTGATCGTTATCGCAACGGCGGCGGCGACCCTCTCGATCGGGTATCGTTGAATATATCGCGCTCGGGTGGTGGAAACTGTCGTTCAGATTCGGCATGCGTAAACCGCCTGCGCCGTGCGTAACGGTGCAGGCGGCACCGCCTCGCTCTACATCATGCGAGCGTGCAAGTTGGCGATGATCACGATGGTCCCGGCCACCATCAGGATGATGATCAGCGTCGAAAACAGGATGAGCAACAGGTCGTCGCGCGACGATCGCCTGAGGCTGACGTGCAGGAAACACCGGAGGTGGACGATCATCTGGATGAGCGCGAGGCCGAATACGAGACCCAGCGTCGTGCGCGCCGGAAAGCGCGGCCAGTGCACTGCGGCAAACGCCGCTCCGGTGAGCGCGAGCGCCAGCGCATAGCCGATCACATAGCTCCGGATTTCGCGACGTTTCTCCCGGCGGGGATCGGCTTGCGGCGCGGTCATCGGATCAACCCCTGCAGATAGACGACCGAGAAGATCGCGATCCAGACGATGTCGAGAAAGTGCCAGAACAGCCCGAGCCGCAGCAGATTGATCTTCACCCGCGCATCGCGCCCGAAGAGTCGGCACCTGCACCATCATCACGATCAGCCACAGGCAGCCGCCCACCACATGCACGCCGTGCAGCGGGACAAGCGCGAAGAACGACGAGAGGAACCCGCTGCGCGTCGGCACCGCGCCATCGCCGATCATCGTCGCGAAATCGTGCAGTTCCAGGCCCAGGAAAGCGAAGCCGAGGATCAGCGTGGCGGCAAGCCAGCCGAGCAGCACTCGGTTCGACGCGCCGTGCTTCATCGCGATCGAGCCCATGCCGAAGGTGAAGCTGCTCGTCAGCAGGATCACCGTCTCGGCGAAGGTCGGACCGATCCTGTACGCACTGGCTGCGGTCGGCCCGCCGACGGTTGCGCCGAGCATCGTGCCATAGACGGCGAACAGCAGCGCGAAGATCACCGCATCGCTCATCAGGAAGATCCAGAAGCCGAATATGTCGGGTTCCGCCTGGTCGTGCGTTTCCCGGTCGGTGGCGCCGAGATTGATGCCGGCGTGCCGCATGTCGCCGACGCTCATGCCGTCACCTCGGCGAGGCCCTGATTGGCCGACGTCGTCTCGTGATGGCGGGAGATCGGTCGAGCCGCGGCGATCGCGTGGTGCCAGCGGTCCTCGATCCGCGCGACGTCGGCGGCAGGAACGATGCGCTCGACGTCGCGGATGAAGCTGCGGGCGATCACGGTGGCGATGATCCCTGCAACGCACAGCAGCGCCAGCCACCAGATGTGCCAGACCAGACCGAACGCGAGCCCAGCCCCGAGGATACCCGTCGCGGGGCCAACCATGCTGTTGCGCGGGACCGCGATGTCCTCATACCCCGCCGGGACTGCGTAGGCATCGCCGTCACGCTTGCCGTCATAGAATGGGTCGCGGCCGTCGACCACCGGGATCACCGCGTAGTTATACTCGGGCGGCGGCGCGGACGTCGACCATTCGAGCCCGCGCCCGTCCCAAGGATCGCCAGCGAATACGCGGTTGTCGTCACGCTCGCGGATGCTGACCCACAGCTGCACAAACAACGCGGTCAGTGCCGCGAGCAGGATCAGCGCGCCGACGCCGGCGACGTAGAGCCACGGTCGAAACGCCGGTTCGAAGAACGCTTGGCTTCGCCGCGCCGCGCCACCCGCGCCGAGCACGTACAGTGGCATGAAGGCGAGATAGAAACCGAACACCCAACAGCCGAACGCGATCCGTCCCCATTTCTCGTTCAGGCGGAAACCGAACGCCTTGGGAAACCAGTAATGCGTGGCCGCCAGCATGCCGTACAGCAGGCCGGGAATGAGCATGTTGTGGAAATGCGCGACGAGGAACAGCGTGTTGTGGACGAGGTAATCGAGCGGCGGAAACGCGAGCAGGATACCGGTGAACCCGCCGAGCACGAAGGTCATCATGAACGCGAGCGAGTAAAGCATCGGTACGGTGAAGCGCACTTCGCCGCGGAACATCGTCCAGATCCAGTCGTAGATCTTGACGCCGGTCGGCACGCCGATTGTCATCGTCGCGATCCCGAACACCGCGTTCAAATTCGCGCTCTGCCCCATCGTGAAGAAGTGATGGACCCAGACGGTGAACGACAGCACCGCGATCGCCATGGTCGCCAGCACCAGCGAGGTGTAGCCGTACAATTCCTTCGACGAAAAGGTCGACACCACCTCGGAATAGACGCCGAAGGCGGGCAGGATCAGGATATAGACCTCGGGATGACCGAACAGCCAGAACAGGTTGGCATAGTTCATCATGTTGCCGCCGAGGTCGTTGGTGAAGAAGTGAAACCCCAGATAGCGATCGAGCGCGAGCAGCGCGGTCGCAACGGTCAGCGGCGGCATCGCAAAGATCATCAGGATCGACGTGCACAGTGTCGTCCAGCAGAACAACGGCATCCGCATCAGCGTCATGCCGGGGCAGCGCAGCTTGTAGATCGTCACCGCGAAATTGAGCCCCGACAGCGTCGAGGCGATCGATCCCAGCGTCACCGCCCAGATCCAGTAATCCGGACCGACATCGGGGCTGAAGGCGAGTTCGGTATAGGGCGGATACCCGGTCCAGCCGCCGGTCGAGAAGCGCCCAATCACCAACGATACCATCATCAGCCCCGCCGCCCCGCCGGTGAGCCACAGGCTGATCGAATTGAGCAGCGGAAACGCCACGTCGCGCGCGCCGATCTGGAGCGGCGTGACATAGTTGATGATGCCGGTCAGGAACGGCATCGCCATGAAGAATATCATGATGCTGCCGTGCGTGCTGAACAGCTGCGCGAAATGATCGGGTTCGACAAAGCCGGGCGCGTTCACCGCCGCTGCCTGCTGCATCCGCATCAGCACCGCCTCCGCCAGCGCGCGCGCGAGCATAACGAAGGCGAGCACGACATACATGACGCCGATCTTCTTGTGGTCGAGGCTGGTCAGCCACTCACGCCACAGATAGCCCCATTTTCCGGTCACCGTGATGAGCGTGATCACGCTTGCCGCACCGAGCACGACCATCATTGCCGCCCCTGCCCCGATGATCTCGTTGACGGTCGGGTTTTGCCACGCGCGGACGAACGCCAGCGCGTTCCAGGTGAAGCGGCCGAGCAAAGCTGGCCAGATGCCGTCGGTCATCGTGTCTTTTCCGGGATTTGGGCGACGATATGCGAGAACAGGTCGGGCGGCGTCGACGCGTAAAATAGCGGCCGGGCGATCACGGATCGCTTGGCGAGCCGGGCATAGCGCGCTGCGTCGAGCGGCTGACCGTTTGCGCGAACGCGCTCCAGCCATTGCCGATAGTCGGCGGTCGGACGCGCGATGACGGCGAATTTCTGGTTCTGGAAACCGGCGCCGTTGAACTGGGTGTTCTCACCGCGAAAAACGCTCGGACGGCTTGCCGCGAAGTTCAGCTGCGTGGTCATGCCGGCCATCGCATAAATCTGGCCGGCGAGCTGCGGCACCATCAGCGACTGCATCACGGTCCCGCTCGTCAGGGTGATATGGATGGGTCTGCCGACCGGAATATCGAGTTCGTTGACGGTCGCGATCCGCGCGTCGGGGTAGATGAACAGCCATTTCCAGTCGAGCGCGACCGCCTGGATCTCGAGCGGAGGCTGTGCCGACGGGATCCGGCGATACGGATCGAGCGCGTGCGTGTAGGTCCACAAGACGATCGCCAGCCCGATCACGATCCCCACCGGCGGGAGCCAGATCAGCGCCTCGATCCACCAGGAGAAGTCCCATTTCGGCTTGAACGCGCTGTTCTTGTTCGACAGCCGGTAATGCCACGCCATGATCGGCGTCAGCAGCAACACAGGGCCGGCGACGAACACAAGGACCGCGCCGACGATGAGATACAGATGCCACTGGCTCGCCGCGATCGGGCCGGCATGGCCGACCACGCCGAGCCTGAGCACGTCGCAACCCGATAGCAGCACGGGCGCCAGACAACCGATTGCGCGTCGCCAGGGTATCGCCTTCACGCGATCCATCCTCCTGCGGGCCGGCCGCTCAGCCCGCCTCGACCCGGACCGGCACCGATTTCGAGGCCGGCGTCTTCGACAGCTGATCGTGGTGGCCGATCGGGACGAGCACGTTGCACTCGGGATAATAGGACGCGATCGTCCCGCGCGGCAGCTTGTAAGCGGTCAGCGTCAGCCCGCCGAGCCGGCGATCCTGGCCATCATCGTCGCCGCCGTCGACATCAGTGACCAGCGTCACGCGCTGACCATCGTGGAACCCGCGCGCCGCGATATCCTCGGGGCTCATCAAAACGATGTCGCGCGAACCCTCGAGCCCGCGCAGGCGGTCCGAATAGCCATAGATGGTCGTGTTGAACTGGTCGTTCGATCGCAGCGTGATCAACCGGTAGCGACCCGGCGCATCCTTGAACCCGAGCGAATTCAGTTGGCCGGGCGTCGTGAACACAGCCTTGCCTTCGGGCGTCTTCCAGATCCGCTCATGCGCGCCATTGCCGCGGTAGAAGCCGCCAGCCTCGTACATGCGTGCATTGTAATCGCGAAAGTCGTCGGGATAGGTGTGTTCGATCAGGTCGCGGACGAGCCCGTAATCGGCGGTCCATTCATCCCATTTCAACGCTGGCGACGCGGCGACCGTGGCCTTGGCGATGCCGGTGACGATCGCGAGCTCGCTCTTCACCATGTCCGATACCGGTGCGGTATGGCCGACCGATGCGCTGATCATCGAGAAACTGTCTTCGGTGGTGATCGACTGGTTACCGGTCGCCTGTTCGTCGACCTCGAACCGGCCCAGGCACGGCAGGATGTACGCTTGTTTGGCCGGAAAAAGATGGCTGCGGTTGAGCTTGGTCGAGATCATCACGGTCAGATCCTGCGCCGCCCACGCCTGCTCCATGCGCTTCTGGTCGGGCACAGCGCGGACGAGGTTGCCGCCAAGCGACACGAACGCGCGGACCTTGCCCGCGAACATGCCCTCGACCGCCTCGACGATGTTCATGCCGTCCTTGGTCGGCGGATCGAAGCCGAACAATGCCTTGAGCTTGTCGAGTGGGACGAGCTTGACCTTCTCGGCGATGCCGACGGTGCGCTGGCCCTGCACGTTGCTGTGCCCGCGCACCGGGCAGCAGCCAGCACCTGGCTTGCCGATGTTGCCGCGCAGCAGCAGCAGGTTTACCAGCATCGCGATGTTGAGCGCGCCGTGCGTGTGCTGGGTCAGCCCCATGCCGTACACGCCGATCACCTTTTCGGCGGCGATGTAGACGTCACCGGCGTCGCGCAATGCCGCCTCGGTCAGACCCGATTCCTGCTCGATCTCGGCCCAGGTCACGTCGCGGCACGACTGGATGAAGGTGTCGAAGCCGGTGGTGTGCTGCTTGACGAAGGCGTGGTCGATCACCTCGGCCTTGCCCGCTGCCCGGGCCGCGTCGTCGGCCTCCACCACGCACTTGCACAGCCCGAGGATCGCCGCGACGTCGCCACCCGCTTTCAGCTGATGATATTGATCCGATATCTTGGTCTCCTTGCCGGTCAGCATCGCCGCGGGGCTTTGCGGATCGACGAACGACACCAGGCCCTGCTCGATCACCGGGTTGAACGTGACGATCCTGCCGCCACGATCCTTCAGGTCCTTGAGCGGATGCAGGAACCGTGGGCTGTTGGTGCCGGGATTCTGCCCGAAGAAGAAGAACGCGTCGGTTTCCGCAAGATCTTCCCAGACGATCGTCCCGACCGGCGAGCCGATCACCTTGGTCAGCCCGACCGAGGTCGTTTCGTGACACATGTTCGAGCTCTGCGGCAGGTTGTTGTTGCCGTAGGTCCGCGCCAGCAGCGCATAGAGATACGAGGCCTCGAGCCCCGCATGGCCCGACGCGTAGAACACCGCGCTTTCGCGATCGATCGACTGGAGTGTCTTGCCGATCGCCGCAAACGCCTCGTCCCAGCTGACTGCGACATAGCGATCGGTTGCGGCATCGTACCGCAGCGGATGCGTCAGCCGCCCGGTCTTTTCGAGATCATGATCCTTCCAATCGCGCAGCGCGGTGACCGAGTGCCCCTCGTCCTGCCAGAATTCGGGCGTGCACCGATCCTTGGTCAGCTCCCACATCGTCGCCTTGGCGCCGTTCTCGCAGAATTCGAACGCGGAATAATTGGCGGGCTTCGGCCATGCGCACGACACGCACATCACGCCCTTGGGCTTGTTCAACCGGCCGAGGCTGCGCACCGCCCCACCCACGGGCCAAGTCTCGCCGAAAATCTGCGAGATTCCCTTCATCGACCCCCAACCGCCTGCTGGACCGGTGTCGTGTGGGAGGTCCTTCTGGTCGGTCATCGATACAGTCCTTGATGCGGGTTAGGTCGGGGCCGGTCGGTTCCGGCGCCTCTAGGGTCATAACGAACCAACGCCGCTTACCGCCTCGAAGGACTCTCCGATTGCCGGCCGAAAATTCGGCGGCGCGTTCAACTCGATGGATCGATCCTGAACCGCAAACCGCAAAGAGGCAAAACATTCGGACATCTTAACAAAAATGTCAGAATACGCTGGAGAATGATCCGCCATCTTAGTCACCGCTCAAATTGGCCCATCAGCAGCAGACGCCGCAGTCTTGCTTCCGAAGGGAGGCTAGCTGCCATACGTCGTCGATGTCTAAGCCAAGCTGACAGCCGCGTTACCGAAGACTATCCGCGCTTTAGCACGAGGCCTCTAGTCGACTCGACCCAGCAGCTTTCCGTCTGCGTGGGTGAACGCCTGCCAGAAAATGGATATTGGCTCACGTACCTGCGTTGGCACGGGGATGCGGCTTTTCATATTAGGGTGGCTTTGTTGCATAATTACGCGAGAGCATGACCGACGTTTTACTTGAAGATGTTATTGGATGCGGACGGTCACCGGCGTTCCTATTTCGGAGAACCGATTGAGAATTGCAGCACGGACTTTGAGCTCGGTAATCTGACGATCGAAGGTGCGGGCGACAACGCGCTGGCCCAGGAGTTTGAAGCAGTGCATTTTGGTCTCGACCAGACTGCGGCGATGATAGCCGCTCCACTTTTTCCAGATTGCGCGACCAAGCCGCTTTGTCGCGCGTAGCGCTCCATTGCGTGCATCGACGCCGGGACCGCCTTCTGCCCATGGTTGCCCGTTGCGGCGGACCGGGATGACCGCATCGGCACCGCGCCCGGCAATAGCGGCATGGCAGTCCCTGGTATCATAAGCGCCATCTCCGCCGACGCTGAGTATCCGCTCGTCTCCGGGAATTTGCGCCAGGAGAACGGGCAGCGTCGGTGCGTCACCAATGGCATTCGTCGTGACCTCAATGGCCCGGATATCCAGCGTCCCAGCATCAATCCCGAGATGCACCTTGCGCCACTGGCGACGGTAGGACGGTCCGTGTTTGCGCGTCTTCCACTCGCCTTCTCCCGTCATTTTGATCCCGGTGCTGTCGACCAGCAGGTGCAGTCCGCCCGAGCTGATCCGCCCGCCGAGGTTGACCTTCAACGTCTTCTGCCGTCGGCACAGCGTCGTATAATCCGGCACCGACCAATCCAGCCCCGCCATTTTGATCAGGCTCGAAACCAACCCCGTCACTTGCCGCAAAGGCAGGTTGAACAGCGTCTTCAGCGTCAGGCACAGCTCTATCGCGCTGTCTGAAAACCGCATCGGGCGACCAGGGCGACCACACGGCTTCGAAAGCCAGTGCATCTCCGGATCAAACCATATTTCCAGCGACCCACGCCGCTTCAGCGCCGCATTATACTCAGGCCAGTTCGTCGTACGATACACAGGTGCGGCAGGTTTGGGCATTACGCCTATCTATACCGCTCGATTCCCTGCGTGAATCCCCGCCATCAGTTTTGCAACAAAGCCGTTTCGCACCAATCGACGGCGAAACCTTGGCGATCGAGACCCTCGCGAATGAGACTCGCGAGACGGGCGTTATCTTCAACCAGCAGCAAGCGCATTGTCGATGTCCGTCCCTTCTGCCGCCCGCTTGTAGCCTGTAATCATCGCGAGCGGCAGGTTCTCGCGGTGGCGGACGCTTTCGACGATCGCACCAATGACGTGCAGGGCTACTGCCCCGATCAATATGTTGGCGGCGATCTCATGCAGGGTCTCGACCCAACCGACGCCCCAGAACGCATCAAGACCCATCATCCATCCGCTCGTGCCGATCGTCGCTAGCAGCATCAACAGCAGCACGATCATGGCAGCTCCTGCCGGATTATGGCCGAGATAGCGGGGCTCGCGCTTAGCCAGCATCGCAGCAAGGTAGCCGACCAACCGACGCGGGCCAGGCACGAAGGTCGCGAAGCGGGCATGCCCCCGCGCGACGAGGCCCCAGACGAGCCTGACAATCAGCGCGGCGATGACGGCGTACCCAACATAGATATGTGGGCTTTCTGCATGCCGGAGAAAGGTCAGGTTGGCGATGACGCCGCCTGCGACCGTCCAGTGGAAGATGCGGACGACAGGATCCCACACCCTGACCCGGCGGGGGGCCGGGCCAGGGGTGGGCGCAGCGGCGACGGGGGCAGTCGCAGCCACGATCAGTCGACGTTGTTCTGGACGACCGCGCCGGTCACCGGGTTGAAATAGACCTCGGCGCGCTTGCCGTCCTTGGTATGGGCATAGATTTCGTAGCAGCTGCCCGAAACCTGGAAGACCTTGATGTCGCGATACCCCATCTTGATGATCTTCGCTTTCATCTGCGCCTGGGTAAGCCACTTGGCCGGCGGGAGTTTGGTGCAGACCGGGGCGGCGCTTGCGATCGAGGCCAGCGACAGGGCCGAGGCCGTAAGAGCCAGCTTGAGCATTGTTGCAAGCGTCATAGGGACAATCCTTTGTGATCGGGGGAGCTGCCCCGGCCCAATCGAACTGCGCCCACGGCCTGACGAAAAGCTGACGGCCGGCGAAAAAGGTATGGTCGCGCTTTTTTTGACTTTGTGATCGGCGTGTCAGGAGTGCGTCAGGACATCCCTCCACAAGCCGGGCGTCGCCGCTGTCGGCGCATACCGGAGATTGACATGAACCGTTCCCTGTTCGCAGCGGCTGCCACGTTTGCCGCTCTCTGTTCTGCCAGCGCAATCGCGGCTCCGCCGGAAGGCAAGCCGCTGTCGGCGCAGACCCGCACCAACCTCGAAGCCGCGATGCACGGCGAAGCCTATGCCAATCTCAAATATCTCCGCTATGCCGATCAGGCGCAGGCAGCCGGCAAACCGGCGCTCGCCAAGCTGTTCCGCGCGTCGGCAAACATCGAAGCGAACGAGCATTTCGACCGTGAGGCACAGGCGCTTCAGCTCGGTGGTGCGAACAGTGCCAACCTCGAAGATGCGATGGCTGGCGAGCATTATGAGAACGTCACGATGTATGTGAACTTCGCCAAGCAAGCGCAAGCCGATGGCGATGTAAAGGTCGCGGCGATGTTCCGGCAGATCGCGGTCGACGAAGGCGCGCATTACGACGCGTATAAGGCCGCGCTTGCGAAGCTGTCTAAAAAATAAGTCAGCGACGACGTCGATCGGCCGCCCCCCGCCCCCGGTCGACCTGCCGTATGGGAACTCTGTAATAGCCTCCTGGGCTTGCTCGAACGAGTTGTGCTGGCGGCGCCAAGTACAGTCGGTGTGCCCAGCCGTGCTGTTGCCGCGGCGTTCGCGCGTGTCGGTTGAATAACGGGTCGCCGGAGGGGCCTCGCAAATATGTCCGGGGTCCGAAGAGCGCCGTTCGGCTGCTCTCGATCTGTCCCACGAACATCATACGCTCACACGGCGTTCGCTGGCGCTGCACGACCAAATGCAGCGATGCGTCTTCTCCCGTGGCTCCTGTGCCGCGCACGAAGATTGAGACAATTTGTGACCGATTTTGTGACCTTTTTCGATTTGACTGGCTGTGAAAACGGGAGCAGAAATCCGAATAGCCGCAGATTTCTGCGGTTTTCGATGTGCTGCCGACAGCGTTTAGGATGGGTAACCTCCGGTTTTGTAAACTGGATGTCGCGGGTTCGATTCCTGCAGCCGGCACCAGCGGCGCGCCGAGGCTCGGCGCTGCCCTCCACCCTTTCGACAAGCGATATGCCTCCCGCGCCGAGGACCAACGTGACACCCGTGCGTGGAACGGCGTAGCGTCGGTGTGAGTTCATAAGGAATGCGTCGCATGAAACAGTCCGTCCTGATCGCCTTGCTGGCCGGCATTGCGCTCGCCGCGCCCGCCATGGCCCGATCCGGGCAGGCGCCCGTCGTCAAAACCGATATCGGCAGCGTCCGCGGCACGACGGCCGAGGGTGTCGCCAGCTGGAAGGGCATTCCCTTCGCCGCGCCCCCGGTCGGCGCGTTGCGCTGGCGCGCGCCGCAGCCCGCCACCCCGTGGCGGGACGTGCGCGACGCGACCGCTTATGCGCATGACTGTATGCAGCTGCCCTTCCCGAGCGACGCCGCGCCGCTCGGCACGCAGCCGGCAGAGGACTGCCTCTACGCCAACGTCTGGAGACCCGCCGCGGCGCGCGGCCGTCTGCCGGTAATCGTGTGGATCTATGGTGGCGGCTTCGTCAACGGCGGGGCTTCGCCGCCGACCTATGCCGGCGCCGCGCTTGCCCAGCAGGGCGTGGTGTTCGTCAGCTTCAATTATCGGCTCGGACGCTTCGGCAGCTTCGCCTTTCCTCAGTTGAGCAAGGCCGATCCCGATCACGGCCAGCTCGGCAATTACGGAATCATGGACCAGATCGCCGCTTTGCACTGGGTTCAGCGTAACGTCGCGCGCTTCGGCGGCGACCCGGCCAACGTCACGATCATGGGCGAAAGCGCGGGTGGGCGCTCGGTCCATGCGCTGGTGACCTCCCCGCTGGCGACCGGCCTGTTCGCCAAGGCGATCGTGATGTCGGGCGGCGATGCCGGCGCCGAGCCTGACCGCACGCTCGCTGCGGCCGAGCAGATCGGCGCGTCCTTCGCCACGGCAAAGGGGATCGAGCCCACCGCCCCCGACGCGCTCGCCAAGCTGCGTGCATTGAGCGCCGAGCAAGTCACCGACGGGCTCAATCTGGCACGCCGCCCCCAAATCGGGCCTGCAACCTATGGCGGCCCCTTCCCCGACGGCCGCGTGGTGGTCGATACCCATGAGGCCTATGCCGGCGGGCGCTTTGCCAAGGTTCCGATGCTGATCGGGGCGACCAGCGCCGACATCGGCGGCAAGACTGGCGCGATGATCGCCGGCGCGCGCGCCGTCTCCGCCACGCTCGCCGCGGCGGGCGTTCCGGTCTGGGAATATCGCTTTTCCTATGTCGCGAGCTCGGTCGGCACGCCCGACGCGCAGCACGCGACCGATATCCCGTTCTTCCTCGATACGACTGCGATCAAATATGGCGCGGCAACAACGCCGACCGACGTGGCGATCGGCAAGGCGATGAGCCGCGCGATCGTCGCCTTCGCCAAGACGGGTACGCCCAACGGCGCAGGGCTTGCCGATTGGCCGCGCTACGACCGCGCGCGCGACACGCTGATGGACTTCGGCGTCGACGGCACAGCCGTGGCGCGGCCGGATCCGTGGGGTGCGGAGATCGACGCGGGGCGGGCCGCAGCGGCCGCGCCGGGGAAATAGCGGATCGCGACACGGAACGGGCGCAAGCGCGCAACGCGCCCGGTCACGCGGCGCGTTGCGTGCTGTCCTGGCTATAGACCGAGTTCCGCCCCGCTTCCTTCGCGCGGTAAAGCAAAAGGTCCGCCGCCGCGATCGAATCGAGGGCCGACGCGCGCTGCGTCAGCACGATCCCGGCTGAAAACGTGATCGGATCGAGCGCTTCGCCCGATTCGCGGATCCGGAACGCGCGGTTCTGCAGCGCGTGATTGGCGGTCGCGACGATCTCGTGCGCTTCGGCGAGCGTGACATCGTCCATCAGAATGAGGAATTCCTCGCCGCCCCACCGCGACACGACGTGTGGCGCGCAACACCGCGCGATCGACTCGGCGACCGCCTTGATCACGCGATCGCCGACCGGATGGCCATGCCGGTCGTTGATCGCCTTGAACCGGTCGATGTCGCAGATCGCCAGAGCGACCGGCGCATCGCTCGCCCCCTTGGCAAGCTCGGCGGCGAAGCCCCGGCGGTTGACGAGCCCGGTCAGCGAATCGCGCAGCGCATCGTTCTGCGCCGCGGCGACCTCGGCGTGCAGCGCGTCGATCTGCTCGAGCGCCGCGACCAGATTGCGCTCGGCATCGCCCGATCGCGCGATCATCGTCGTGATCGTCCGCGCGATCGGCAGCGAATCGGCCTCGATATGGATCAGTTCGGCACTGAGATCGCGCCCGAACTGCCCGGTGACGGTCGCCGCATCGCTGGCGAGATCATGCAGCTGCAGCGTCTGGTGGCGGAGCCGCGCGCCGGTCGGCGTTTCCGCCGCGCCGTCGCACGCGTCGCCGCTCTGCCGCGGCGGGGCATGACAGGCACTGAGGATATAGTCGGCCTGCGCCTGGGTCAGCGTGGCGCCGCTGGCAAGGACCGCGTCGATCGACCGCGCGGCCAGGCTGTCGCGATCGGTGCGATAGAGATAGCCCAGTTCGTAATTGCCTGGGGTCGGGCCGAGTGGTTGCTCGGCGAGGAACGCGAGAACGCTCGCGCCGATATCGCCGAACGGATCGCCATTCGACGACCCTTGCCCCGCCCCCTCTTGCGCCCGCCGCACCGTCATTCTCTGCCCCGTTTCACGCCGGTATCTACCAAGAACGCGTTAATAACGGATGCAGAACGATTCAGGGAATAGCCGCGGCGATCCTTTTCTTACGCGACCCCGTTCCACGTCCCGAACACGTCGAGCATCTGTGGAGTCAGCCAGCCGAAATGGAAGTTGAGCATGTAGAGCGCCCATAGGATGGTCGCGAGGATCGTAACGCGTTTGGCGATCCGACCGGGGCGAAATTCGTGCGGCGCGCTCTCGGCCTGGCCTGGAACGCGCGCGACACCTGCCTCGTCACTCGTCTTCACGCCGAACGGCAGCACGAAAAAGACCGAGAACGCCCAGAACAGGAAGTAGATCGCCAGCGCCGAAGTCCACCGCATTGGTCTTGATCCTGTCCTAGCCGCATGGTCGCCCCCCTTTAGCGGAGGGGATGGGAGTGGCGAAGTGCCTCGCAGAGAGCGTCGCCCCGTGCACTGCCCTCCC
Organism: Sphingomonas sp. UYP23; assembly: GCF_054059235.1. Lineage (NCBI taxonomy): Bacteria > Pseudomonadati > Pseudomonadota > Alphaproteobacteria > Sphingomonadales > Sphingomonadaceae > Sphingomonas > Sphingomonas sp. UYP23. Next base: position 3,366,933 of record NZ_JBSSBX010000001.1, on the reverse strand, counting down.
CAACCCCTCCCCTGAAGGGGAGGGGCTAAGGCGTATGTCTTACGCCTCGATCAGCAGCACGTCGACGTTCGGCTTCTTGCCGGTCCAACGCGTCGCGACCTTGCGCGTGGCGAGGCGGATCTGCTCGCGCAGCTTGTCACGGTCGCGCCCGCCCTGCTTGGTCGCCGCGATCACCGCGCTGACGGTTTCCTCGAGGAACGGCTCGCGGTCTTCCTCGACCGGGATGCCCTGGATGCGGACCTGCGGCGTGCCGATCAGCCCGCGCGAGCCGATCGCGACCGCGACCGAGATCTGCCCGTTGAGCGCGAGCTTGCGGCGCTCGTTGATCGTCTGGCCGTCACCCGGCAGGATCACGTCGCCGTCGAGCACGAGCCGGCCGACCGGCGCATTGCCGATCTTGGTCGGCGCGCCCGGTGCGAGGCGCACGATGTCGCCATTGGTCTGCACGAGCGCGCGCGGTACGCTCTCGGACAGGCCGAAGCGCGCATGTTCCATCAAGTGGCGCATCTCGCCGTGGACCGGCATCAGGATCTCCGGCTTCATCCAGCGATACATCTGGAGCAGCTCGGGGCGACCCGGATGGCCCGACACATGGACATGCGCCTGGCGGTCGGTGATCATGATCACACCCTTAGCCGCCAACTGGTTCTGGATGCGACCGATCGCGACTTCGTTGCCGGGGATCTGCTTCGACGAGAAGACGACGGTGTCGCCGGTCGCGAGCGCGATCGGATGCTGGCCGTTGGCGACGCGGGCGAGCGCGGCGCGCTCCTCGCCCTGCCCGCCCGTCGCGACGACGAGCACCTTGTCGCGCGGCAGCCGCATCGCGGCCTCGGCATCGATCGTCTCGGGGAAGTCCTTCAGATACCCCGTCGCACGCGCGACCTTGAGGATGCGGTCGAGCGAGCGGCCCTGGACGCAGAGCGAGCGGCCCGTCTCGATCGCGACCTTGCCGAGCGTGTGGAGACGCGCGGCATTCGACGCGAACGACGTCACCATCACGCGGCCCTTGGCCTTGCTGATCACGTCCATCAGCCCCGAGAACACGTCGCTCTCCGAGCCCGAAGCGTCGTTGTTGAAGATGTTGGTCGAGTCGCAGACCAGCGCCAGAATGCCGTCCTCGCCGATTGCAGCGAGCTCGGCCGGGCTCGACGGATGGCCGATGACGGGCGCCGCATCGAGCTTCCAGTCGCCGGTGTGGAAGATCCGGCCGTACGGCGTGTCGATCAACAAGGCGCTCGCCTCGGGGATCGAATGCGACATCGGCACGAAGGTGACGCCGAACGGCCCGAGGTCGAACGGCGCGTTGGGCTGGATCACGCGCAGCTTGACGCGCGATGCGTTGCCCTCTTCCTCGAGCTTGCCGCGGATCAGGCCGGCGGTGAACGGCGTCGCATAAAGCGGCACGCCGAGATCTTCGGCGAGGTACGGCAGCGCGCCGATATGGTCTTCATGGCCGTGCGTCAGCACGATGCCGACCAGATCGTCGAGGCGTTCCTCGATGAACTGCAGGTCGGGCAGGATCACGTCGATGCCAGGATATTGCGGATCGGCAAAGGTGATGCCGCAATCGACCATCAGCCACTTGCCTTCGCAGCCGTAGAGATTGACGTTCATGCCGATTTCGCCCGACCCGCCAAGGGCCAGGAAAAGGAGCTCGTTCTTTGGTTTTGTCACGTAGAATCGGTACTTTCATTTCGGCCGCGCATCGCGCGTGCCTTCAGGTTTGCGCCTGTTAAGCGCGGAATATCGTAAGAGTTGGGGAAGCGGGGCTCCGAAATGCGGCGCACACTCGCTGACTCTAGGCTCCTATATGGGCGCGATCCCACAGAATCGCCAGCCCCTGAATGGTAAGATCGGGTTCGACCACATCGAACATGGTCGTGTGCTGCTCGAACAGGATCGCTAGGCCGCCTGTAGCGACCACTTTGATCGGCCGCCCGACCTCGGCCTTCATCCGCGCGACCAGCCCCTCGATCATCGCGACATAGCCCCAGAAGATGCCGATCTGCATCTGGCTAACGGTGTCGCGGCCGATCACGCTGCTGGTCGCCGGTGCCTCGATCGCGATGCGCGGCAGCTTGGCGGCGGCGGTTACGAGCGCGTCGAGCGAGAGGTTGATGCCCGGCGCGATGATCCCGCCTTTGTAGGCGCCGGTATAATCGACCACATCGAGCGTGGTAGCCGTCCCGAAATCGATCACGATCAGGTCGCCCGGATGACGCGCGTGCGCCGCGATCATCGTCACCGCGCGATCGGCGCCGACGCTCTTGGGTTCGAGCACGTCGAGCGCCATTCCCCATTCGACCGGCGCTTCGCCCGCGACGAGCGGCTCGGTGTTGAAATATTTCCGCGCGAGCGTTTGCAAATTGTGGAGCGCGCGCGGGACGACGGTGGCGATGATGACGCCGGTTACCGCTGCGCGGTCATAACCTTCGAGGTTGAGCAACTGATGCAGCCACACCGCATATTCGTCGGCGGTCCGGCGCGGATCGGTGGCGATGCGCCAACGTGCCTTGATCGCTTTGTCCTCGACGAGCGCGAAGACGATGTTGGTGTTGCCGGCATCGATCGCGAGCAGCATGGGCGGAGCCTTGTACGAACGGATGGGAAGCTAGATCAGAAACACGTCGCCGGCGTGAATGACACGGCTGCCGCCGTCCGCCAAGCGCAGGATGAGCGCGCCATCGTCGTCGAGCCCGCCGAACAGTCCATCGATCGCCTGGCCGTCGGGCAGGCGTGCGGTGAGCGCGGTGCCGATCGGGTGCGCGCGTTCGAGCCAGCGCGCGCGGATTGGAGCGAGGCCCTGCCCGCGCCAGATGGCGAGCCAGCGGGCGAAGGCCTCGGCGAGCGTTTCGGCGAAGTCAGCGGGATCGGGGGTTGCGCCGTGGTCGGCGAGGCTGGTGGCGAGACGATCCGTGTCGTCGGGGTGATGCGCGAGGTTTACGCCGATCCCGACGATCACTGCGTCCCCGGCGCGTTCGAGCAGGATGCCCGAGAGCTTAGCGCCGTCCAGAAGAAGGTCGTTGGGCCACTTGATCCACATCGTCGCCCCGGCGGAGGCCGGGGCCGCTGGCGCATCGCGCACACCGGCCGGCGCGCGTCCCAACACAGCGGCCCCGGCCTTCGCCGGGGCGACAAGGTTGGCCAGATAGACGCGCACCACCTCTTCCAAGGCAATCGCCGCAACCAAAGCCAACGTAGCCGCCGCCGGATCCCCAGCGCGCACCCGCACTACCGTCGACCCGTAGAAATTCCCCACCGGCGAGGCCCAGACCCGCCCCTGCCGGCCACGCCCGCCACTCTGCCGTTCGGCCCGTAGCCAAAGCCCCTCCTCGGCGCCCGCAGCGGCGAGGAGGAGCATATCGGCGTTGGTAGACCCCGTCTCGGCGACGGTGCGGATCATCGCCGTCAGAACAGCGCCTTCGCCGCGAACATCGTCGCCACGCCGAGCGGTGCTAGCAGGAGCCACCCGATCGGCGAGACGAACACTGCCGACACCGCGATCACCGCGCTCTCGACCGGCGTCGCACGGCCCGCATAGGCCTCGGCCGGTTCGTCGAAATACATCACCTTGATGACGCGCAGATAATAATACGCGCCAATCACCGAGGCGACGAAGCCGACCACTGCCAGCGGATACAGGCCCGCATTCACGGCCGCGGTGAACACCGCCAGCTTGGCGTTGAAACCGAGCAGCGGCGGGATGCCCGCGAGCGAGAACATGAAGATCGCCATCGCCAGCGCCAGACCCGGCCGCGAGCGCGACAGGCCAGCGAGGCTCGCCAGCGTCTCGACCGGCTGGCCCTCGGCATCCTTCATCTGCAGGACGACGACGAAGCTGCCGAGCGTCATCACGACATAGACGGTGAGGTAGAACAGCACCGACGCAACGCCCTCCTGCGTACCGGCGGCGAGGCCGACGAGCAGGAAGCCGACATTGTTGATCGACGAGTACGCGAGCAGCCGCTTGACGTTGGTCTGGCCGATCGCCGCAACCGCGCCGAAGATGATCGACGCGAGCGAGGCAAAGATCACGATCTGGCGCCACTGGTCGGTCGCCGGGCCCATCGCCTCGATCGCGACGCGCACCGCGAGCGCGACCGCCGCTACCTTCGGCGCCGAAGCGAAGAAGGTCGTCACCGGGGTCGGCGCGCCTTCATACACGTCCGGCGTCCACATGTGGAACGGCACCGCGCTCATCTTAAAGGCGAGACCCGCAAAGACGAACACCAACCCGAAGGTCAGGCCGAGCGAATGACCCGCGCCATAGGCGGTCGCGATCGACGAGAAGAGCGTCGTGCCGCTGAAGCCGTAGACCAGCGAGATACCGTAGAGCAGGATGCCGCTCGCCAGCGCGCCGAGCACGAAATACTTGAGGCCCGCTTCCGCAGACCGCGTATCGCGCCGCATGAAGCTCGCCAGCACGTACGCCGCGAGGCTCTGCAGTTCGAGACCGACATAGAGCGTCAGCAGATCGCCCGCCGACACCATCATGCCCATGCCCGCTGCCGACAACAGGATCAGCACTGGATATTCAGGACGCAGATCGTCCCCGCGACCCTGCGCAAAGAAGCGCGGCGCGATGAGGATCGCAACCGCCGAGGCGACGTAGATCAGCACCTTGGCATAAGCCGCAAAGGCATCAGCGCGGTACAGTCCCTCGAACGCAGCGCCACCCTTGGACGCCGGCCCAAGCAGCGCAAGCCCGGCGCCGATCAGCACCGCAACCGCAGCCCAGGACACCAGACGGGTTGACCCCTGCCCGCCCCAGGCGGCCACCAGCATCAAAGCGATCGCCCCCGCCGCGAGCACCAGCTCGGGCAGCGTCATCAACAGCGAAGCGTTCATGGCCGTGCCTCCGCATGTACCGCGGGTGTGGCCGGAGCCTTGCCCGGCGTCGGCAGCGAGTCACCCTTGGGCGTCGCGCGTGCGATCCGTGCCTCGAGCGTCGCGACATCGCTGCGCATCGGGGCGAGGAAGCTCTCAGGGTAAACGCCCATCCACAAGGCAACCGCGGCGATCGGCGCCAGCAACGCAGCTTCGCGCAGGCTGATGTCCTTCATCGCCCGGACGTCGTCATGAACGATCTCGCCGAAGACGACACGGCGGTAGAGGTAGAGCATGTAGGCGGCACCCAGGATGATGCCCGTCGTGCAGAGCAAGGTGGCAGTGGTGGAGACGCGGTAGGTCCCGGCGAGCGAAAGGAACTCGCCGACGAAGCCGCTCGTCCCCGGCAGGCCGATCGAGGCCATGGTGAAGAACAGGAACAGCAGGGCGTAGCGCGGCATGTTGATCGCCAGACCCCCATAGCGCGAGATCTCGCGGGTATGGAGCCGGTCGTAGATCACGCCGACGCACAGGAACAGCGCCGCCGAGACGAGGCCATGCGACAGCATGACGATCATCGCGCCCTCAATGCCCTGCCGGTTGAAGGCGAACAGGCCGATCGTCACGATCGCCATATGCGCGACCGACGAATAGGCGATCAGCTTCTTCATGTCGGACTGCACCAACGCGACGAGCGAGGTGTAGATCACCGCGACGGCCGACAGCGCGAGGATCAGCCAGGTCAGCTGTGCCGAGGCTTCCGGAAACATCGGCAGCGAGAAGCGCAGGAAGCCGTATCCGCCGAGCTTCAGCAGCACGCCCGCCAGGATCACCGACCCTGCGGTCGGCGCCTGCACGTGCGCGTCGGGAAGCCAGGTGTGGAACGGCCACATCGGCATCTTGACGGCGAACGAGGCGAAGAAGGCGAGCCACAGCCAGGTCTGCACCTGCACCGGGAAATCGGTGTTGAGCAGCGTCGGAATGTCCGAGGTGCCGGCGAAATTCACCATCCACAGCATCGCGACGAGCATCAGCAGCGAGCCGAGCAGCGTGTAGAGGAAGAATTTGTACGACGCGTAGATCCGGTTCGCACCGCCCCAGATACCGATGATCAGGTACATCGGGATCAAGCCGGCCTCGAAGAAGATGTAGAACAGGAACAGGTCCTGCGCCGCGAAGGTGCCGATCATCAGCACTTCGGTGATGAGGAACGCCGCCATATATTCCTGGACGCGCTTCTCGATCGCGACCCAGCTCGCGCCGATGCAGATCGGCATCAGGAACACGCTGAGCATGACCAGCAGCAGCGCGAAGCCGTCGAGGCCGAGCTTCCAGCTGAACACGCCGAGGCTGCCGGCATTCTCGACGAACTGCCACTGCGGGCCGCCAATCTCGAAGCTCGCCCACAGGCCGATCCCGAGCACGAAATCGATCAGCGTCGCGATCAGCGCGATCCAGCGTGCGCCCTGCGCACTGACGAAGAGGCACGCGACCGCCGCAAGCGCGGGGATGGCGAGCATCACGGAGAGGATGGGGAAGCCGGTCATTGTATCCCCGTCACCCCGGCGAAGGCCGGGGTCGCTGCGTTGGTGTGTCCGGCGTTAGCCACATGCGGCTGGCCGGCCCCGGCCTGCGCCGGGGCGACGGTGTGGAGGCGCGCGCTCATCGCGTGATCGCCCAAGTGACGGCGCCGGTCAGACCGAGCAGCATGACAAAGGCATAAGTGTAGACATATCCAGTTTGCAGCTTTCCAGCGACGCGCGAGCCTTGCGACACGACCCAGGCCGAGCCGTTGGGGCCGAGCCGGTCGATCGTCTTCTCGTCACCGCGGTGCCAGAAGAAGCGGCCGATGGCGAAAGCGGGTTTGACGAAAAGCAGATTGTACAGCTCGTCGAAATACCATTTGTTGAGCAGGAAGTCGTAGACCGGAGCATAGGTCTCGGCGAGCTTCCGCGGCGCGTGCGGCGAGCGGATGTAGAAGATGTAGGCCCCGAGCAACCCGGTCAGCATCGCGATCGACGCCGACAGTTTCACCCCCAGTGGCACTTCGTGCATCGCGTGCATCAGATGCTCGCGGAACGCGATCGCGCCGTGCCAATATTCTTCGCCCGCGCTCGGCTCGATGAAATAGCCGTGGAACACGAAGCCCGCAGCGATCGCGCCGATCGACAGGATGATCAGCGGCAGCAGAATCGGGAACGGGCTCTCATGCGGATGATAGCCGCCCGTGCCGTCGCCGTGCGTGGTGAACACCGGATGCGCCTGGACGACGTGGCCGTGATCGTGCCGATGATCGTGAGCATGCGGCTCGCTGCCCTGCCCTTCCTCGGCGGCTTCGCCGTGGTGAGCATGTGCGGCCGTCGTGCCGTGATCGTCGTGACCGGCGTCATGGCCATGGCCATGTGCGTCGTGGATCGCGTGCTGGATATGCTCGGACTGCTCCCAGCGCGGCTTGCCCCAGAAGGTCAGGAACATCAGGCGCCACGAGTAGAAGCTCGTCAGCAGTGCGACGATGATCCCGACGATCGACGCGCCATGCTGGCCCGAAGCCCAGGCCGCCTCGATGATCGCATCCTTCGAGTGGAAGCCAGCGAAACCGATCGCGAGCGGATTGCCGAACACGGCCGGGATGCCGACGCCGGTGATCGCCAGCGTGCCCATCATCATGCCCCAGAAGGTGATCGGGATCGATTTCCGCAGGCCGCCATAATAGCGCATGTCCTGCTCGTGATGCATCGAGTGGATCACCGAACCCGCACCGAGGAACAACAAGGCCTTGAAGAAGGCGTGCGTGAAGAGATGGAACATCGCGGCGCCATACGCGCCACACCCAGCGGCGAAGAACATGTAGCCGAGCTGCGAGCAGGTCGAATAGGCGATGACGCGCTTGATGTCGGTCTGCACCAGCCCGACCGTCGCCGCGAACAGGCAGGTCGCGGCACCCACCGTCATCACGACGGTCAGCGCGAACGGCGACGTCTCGAACATCGGCGACAGGCGGCACACCATGAACACGCCCGCGGTGACCATCGTCGCCGCGTGGATCAGCGCCGACACCGGGGTCGGGCCTTCCATCGCGTCGGGCAACCAGGTGTGGAGCCCGAGCTGCGCCGACTTGCCCATCGCGCCGACGAACAGCAGCAGGCACAGCACCGTCATCGTATCGAAGCGGCCCCCAACGAAGCCGATCGTCGACCCGGCCATCCCCGGCGCGAGCCGCAGGATCTCGGGGATCGAGACGGTATTGAACACCAGATACGTGCCGAAGATGCCGAGCATGAAGCCGAGATCGCCGACGCGGTTGACGACGAACGCCTTGATCGCGGCGGCATTGGCGCTCGGCTTGCGGAACCAGAAACCGATCAGGAGGTAGGATGCGAGACCGACGCCTTCCCAGCCGAAGAACATCTGGACGAGATTGTTGGCGGTCACGAGCATCAGCATCGCGAAGGTGAACAGCGACAGATACGCGAAGAAGCGCGGTTGGTCGGGGTCCTCCTCCATATAGCCCCAGCTATACAGATGGACGAGCGCCGACACCGACGTGATGACGACGAGCATCACCGCGGTCAGCGCGTCGACGCGCAGCGACCAGTCTACCGCCAAGTCGCCCGAATGGATCCAGTCGAGCACCGGCGTGACCGTCGCTTCGCCACCACCGAGGTAGTGGATGAAGATCGGCCAGCTCAGGATGCACGAGGCGAACAGTGCGCCGGTCGTGACGACCTTCGGCAGGATCGCGCCGAAGCTCTTGTTCGCGAAACCCGCGACGATCGCCGCGAGCAGCGGCAGGAAAACGATGAAGAGGATCACGAAATTTACCCCTGCATCCGGTTGGCGTCGTCGACCGAGATCGTCCCGCGGCTACGGAAATAGATGACGAGAATGGCAAGGCCGATCGCGGCCTCACCCGCCGCGACGGTCAGCACGAACATCGCGAACACCTGGCCGACGAGATCGTGGAGATAGCCGGAGAAGGCGACGAAGTTGAGGTTCACCGCGAGCAGGATCAGCTCGACCGCCATCAGCATGACGATGAGGTTCTTGCGGTTGGCGATGATGCCGAGCACGCCGAGCGCGAACAGGATCGCGCCGACCACGAGATAATGGCCGAGACCAATCACAGCTCAATTCCCTTGCCGACGGTGGGTTGCGTGTTGCGCGTGGCATCCTGCGGACGCCGCGCGTTCTGGCGGCTGACATTCTGCGCGCGCGCGCCCTTGCGCTCGCGGTGCGTCAGCACGATCGCGCCGATCATCGCGACGAGCAGCACGAGCCCTGCGCCCTCGAACACGAACAGGTAGCGCGTGTAGAGCAGCATGCCGAGCGCCTCGATGTTGGGCACCGTGTCCGGCGTCGGCGCGGCGCGGCGTGCGAGCTCGATCTTGCCGGCGCTCCAGGCACCGAACGCGACCATGATCTCGGCGGCGAGGCCGACCGCGAACACCGCGCCGATCGCCGCATATTTGGCGAAGCCGGCGCGCAGCTCGGCGAAGTCGATGTTGAGCATCATCACGACGAACAGGAACAGCACCGCGACCGCGCCGACATACACAATGACGAGCAGCATCGCGATGAACTCGGCGCCGACGAGCACCATCAGCCCTGCGGCGTTGAAGAAGGCCAGGATCAGCCACAGCACGGCGTGCACCGGGTTGCGCGCGGTGATGGTCAGCGCGGCGGACGCGATGACCATGAACGCGAACAGGTAAAAGGCGATTGCTTGGATCACGGAATCAGTGGGCCCCTCTAAGTTGCGTGGCGCTTAACGGTACGGTGCATCGGCGGCAAGGTTCGCCGCGATGGCGCTTTCCCAGCGGTCGCCGTTGGCGAGCAGTTTCGCCTTGTCGTAGATCAGCTCTTCGCGCGTTTCGGTCGCATATTCGAAGTTCGGGCCTTCGACGACGGCATCGACCGGGCAGGCTTCCTGGCACAGGCCGCAGAAGATGCACTTGGTCATGTCGATGTCATAGCGCGTCGTGCGGCGGCTGCCGTCGTCGCGCGGTTCGGCCTCGATCGTGATCGCCTGTGCCGGGCACACCGCCTCGCACAGCTTGCACGCGATGCAGCGTTCCTCGCCGTTCGGATAGCGCCGCAGCACATGCTCACCGCGGAAGCGCGGCGAGATCGGGTTCTTCTCGAACGGATAGTTGATCGTCGCCTTGGCCTTGAAGAAATATTTCAAGGTGAGCGTGTGCGCCTTGAGAAATTCCCAGAGCGTGTACGACTTGATGATCTGCCCGATGTTCACGAGCGCTTCTCCGTCTGGTTCGCGGACGCGGCCTGGCACACGCCATCGGTCGGATAGCGCTGACGACCGTCGTCATAGAGATATTGCTTGGAATAGACCCGGTCCTGCGGCGCACACTCGGTGCCAACGCGGGTGAGCATCAGCACGCCCGAGACGAGGAACACCCAGAACAGCGACAGGGGCAAGAAGATCTTCCAGCCCAGCCGCATCAGCTGGTCGTAGCGGTAACGCGGAACGGTCGCCTTCACCCAGCTGAACAGGAAGAAGAACACCAGCATCTTGATGAAGAGCCAGATGATCCCCGGCACCATGTACAGGATCGGGATGTCGAGCGGCGGCAGATAGCCACCCCAGAACAGCGTCGCGTTGAGCGTGCACATCAGAATGACGTTGGCATATTCGCCAAGCCAGTAGAGCGCGAACGACATCGACGAATATTCGGTCTGGTAGCCGGCGACGAGCTCGCTTTCCGCCTCGGTCAGATCGAACGGCGCGCGCTGCGTCTCGGCGAGCGACGAGATGAAGAACACCACCGCCATCGGGAAGAGGAACGGGTTGATGAAGAAGCCGTTGATCAGCCCGAAGCCCATGCCCTTCTGCGCCTGAACGATGTTCGTCAGGTTGAAGCTGCCAGTCCACAGCACGATCGAGATCAGCACGAAGCCGATCGCGACTTCATACGACACCATCTGCGCCGCGGCGCGGATCGCCGAGTAGAACGGATATTTCGAGTTGGACGACCAGCCGGCGAGGATGATGCCGTACACGCCGAGCGACGACGCCGCGAGCACGTAGAGCAGACCGACATTGATGTCGGCGATCGCGGCGCGCGCATCGAACGGCACCACCGCCCACACGATCAACGCCACCGTGAAGGTGATGATCGGCGCGAGCAGGAACAGCACCTTGTTCGACGCGGACGGGATGATGGTTTCCTGCAGGAACACCTTCAACCCGTCGGCGAACGACTGGAGCAGACCGAACGGCCCGACGACGTTGGGGCCGCGGCGCAGCGCCATCGACGCCCAGATCTTGCGATCGGCATAGATGATCATCGCGACCGACAGCATCAGCGGCAGTGCGACGAGCAGGATGTCCATCAGCGTGGCGGCGAACCACGCCCAGCCATAATCCCAGCCGAAGCGATAGGTGAAGAAGGAGGTCATTCCGCTGCCTCCGCATAGTCGACACCGTGGACGAGTTCGGACGAGCAGCGCTGCATCGTCGGGCTCGCGCGGCAGATGGCGTTGGTCAAGTAGAAGTCCTGGATCGGATAGCCGGTGATCTCGCCGGTCACGCTCGCGTCGAGCGCAGGCGGTGCCCAGTCGAGGCTGGCGAGGCCGAGATTGGCGAGCGCAGGCGTATCGCTCGCCATGTTCGCGCGCAATTCCTCGATCGTGTCGAACGGCAGCGTCTTGCCGAGCACGGCCGACAGCGCGCGCAGGATCGTCCAGTCGTCACGCGCGTCGCCCGGCGGGAACACCGCCCGCTCGCCACGCTGCACGCGACCTTCGAGATTGACGTAGGTACCCGACTTCTCGGCATAGCTCGCGCCCGGCAGGATCACATCGGCAGCCGCTGCACCCTTGTCGCCGTGATGGCCGACATAGACCTTGAAGCTGCCAGCGAACCTGCTGAAATCGACTTCGTCAGCGCCGAGGAAGAAAGCCAGCTTGGGCGCCGCCGCGACGAGGTCGGCGATGCCGCCCTTCTGCGCGAAGCCGAGCATCAGTCCGCCCATCCGGCTCGCGGCCATATGGACAACGTTGAAGCCGTTCCACGCGTCCTTGATCAGGCCAAGCGGCGAAACCAATGCGAGCGCGGCGCCGAGTGCCTTGAGCCCTGCCCCGCCGACGATCACCATCGGACGCTCCGCCGAAGCGAATGCCTCGGTCACGGCTTCCGGCAGATTGCCGAGCAGCGCCAGATCGGCGCCGAGCCACTCGACCTTGTAGGTCAGCTCGGTTTCCGGTCCGATCGCGAAGACCTTGGCGCCCTTCTTGATGGCTTTGCGGATCCGCGTGTTCACCAGCGGCGCTTCCCAGCGCAGATTGCTGCCGACGAGCAGGATCACGTCGGCCTTTTCGGTGCCGGCGATCGTGGTGTTGAAATTGACCGCAGCGAGGCTCGACGTGTCGTAATCCATGCCGGTCTGGCGACCTTCGAGCAGGGTCGACCCCATGCTCGCGAGCAGCGCCTTGGCGGCATACATCGTCTCGGCGTCGACCAGGTCACCCGCGACCGCGGCAACGCTCGACCCCGCGTCGACCGCCGCGATGGAAGCAAACGCTTCGTCCCACGTCGCCTTGGTGAGGCGGCCGTCCGTGCGGATGTAAGGCGTGTCGAGGCGCTTGCGGACCAGGCCGTCGACGGCGTGGCGAGTCTTGTCGCTCGCCCACTCCTCGTTCACGTCCTCGTTGATCCGCGGCACGGCGCGCAGCACCTGGCGACCGCGGCTGTCGAGCCGGATGTTGGTGCCGACCGCGTCCATCACGTCGATCGTCAGCGTCTTCTTCAATTCCCACGGACGCGCCTCGAAAGCGTAGGGCTTCGAGGTCAGCGCGCCGACCGGGCACAGATCGACGACATTGCCCGACAACTCGCTCGTGACGGCGCCTTCGAGGTACGACACGATCTGCATGTCCTCGCCGCGACCGATCGCGCCGATTTCCTCGACGCCGGCGACTTCCTCGGCAAAGCGGATGCAGCGCGTGCACTGGATGCAGCGCGTCATCACCGTCTTGACGATCGGGCCCATATACTTCTCGGTGACCGCGCGCTTATTCTCGTCATAGCGCGAGTGGCCGCGGCCATAAGCGAGGCTCTGGTCCTGCAGATCGCATTCGCCACCTTGGTCGCAGATCGGGCAATCGAGCGGATGGTTGATGAGGAGGAACTCCATCACCCCTTCACGCGCCTGCTTGACCATCGGCGAGTTGGTGAAGATTTCCTGCTTGTCCGCCGCCGGCAGCGCGCACGACGCCTGCGGCTTGGGCGGACCAGGCTTCACCTCGACCAGGCACATCCGGCAATTGCCGGCGATGCTCAGGCGCTCATGATAGCAGAAGCGCGGGATTTCCTTGCCGGCGATCTCGCACGCCTGGAGCACGGTGGCACCAGCGGGCACTTCGACTTCGACGCCATCGACTTTGACAATAGGCATTATTCAGCCGCTTCCATCATCGGCGAGAGACCACCGCCACGCTTTTCCGTAATCCGCCGCTCCATCTCCGGGCGGAAGTGCTTGATCAGGCCCTGGATCGGCCATGCCGCGGCATCGCCGAGCGCGCAGATCGTGTGGCCTTCGACCTGCTTGGTCACCTGATACAGCGTGTCGATCTCGGAGATGTCGGCGTCGCCGGTGCGCATCCGCTCCATCACGCGCCACATCCAGCCGGTGCCTTCGCGGCACGGCGTGCACTGGCCGCAGCTCTCGTGCTTGTAGAAGTACGACAGCCGCGAGATCGCGCGGACGATGTCGGTCGACTTGTCCATCACGATGATCGCCGCAGTGCCGAGTCCCGAGCCGACCTTCTTGAGGCCATCGAAATCCATCGGGCAGTCCATGATCTCGGCCGCCGGCACGAGCGGCACCGACGATCCGCCGGGGATCACCGCGAGCAGGTTGTCCCAGCCGCCGCGAATGCCGCCGCAATGCGTTTCGATCAGTTCGCGGAACGTGATCGACATCGCCTCTTCGACGACGCACGGCTTGTTCACATGGCCGCTGATCTGGAACAGCTTGGTGCCGCGGTTGTTCTCGGCGCCGAAGCTGGCGAACCACTCGGGGCTACGGCGCAGGATCGTCGGAACGACCGCGATCGACTCGACGTTGTTGACCGTCGTCGGGCAGCCATAGAGCCCCGCCCCTGCCGGGAACGGCGGCTTGAGCCGCGGCTGGCCCTTCTTGCCCTCGAGGCTCTCGAGCATCGCGGTCTCTTCGCCGCAGATGTAGGCGCCGGCGCCGCGATGGCAGAACACGTCGAAATCATAGCCCGACCCGCAAGCGTTCTTGCCGATCAGACCCTTGTCATACGCCTCGGCGATCGCCGCGAAGAGCACTTCGGCCTCGCGGATATATTCGCCGCGGATGTAGATGTAGGCCGCGCGCGCGCGCATCGCGAAGCCCGCGATCAGCGCGCCCTCGATCAGCTTGTGCGGATCGTGGCGGATGATCTCGCGATCCTTGCACGAACCCGGCTCGGATTCGTCGGCGTTGATGACCAGGAAGTTCGGGCGATCCGCCTTCGGCTCCTTCGGCATGAACGACCATTTGGTGCCGGTCGGGAAACCAGCGCCGCCTCGGCCGCGCAGGCCCGACGCCTTGACCGCATCGATCAGCGCATCCTGGCCGCGTGCCATCAGGCCCTTGGTGTCGTCCCAATCGCCGCGCTTGATCGCGGCGTCGAGGTTCCACGGCTGGAAGCCGTAGACGTTGGTGAAAATGCGATCCTTATCGGCGAGCATCAGCCCCACTCCCCGCGATAATCGTGATTCTCGTCGACCATAGCGACGAGGTTGGTCGGGCCACCCGCGGCGCAGCTGTCGCGACGCCCGGTCTGCGAGCCAGGCGTCACCGTCCCGCCCGTGGCGAGCGCCTCGAGGATCGCCGTGGTCTTGTCGTAATCCAGGTCTTCGAAGTTATCGTCGTTGATCTGGACCATCGGCGCGTTGGCGCAGGCACCCAGGCACTCGACCTCGGTCAGCGTGAACATGCCATCGGGCGTCGTGCGACCCTTGATCAGACCCTTGTTCTTGCACGCCGACAGCACGTCGTCGCTGCCGCCGAGCAGGCACGGCGTCGTGCCGCAGACCTGGACGTGATAGCGGCCGACAGGTGCCATGTTGAACATCGTGTAGAAGCTGACGACTTCATAGACGCGCATGTACGGCACGCCGATCTGGCGTGCGACAAACTCGATCACCGGAACCGGCAACCAACCCTGCGTCTGCGTCTCGGCACCGACCTGGCGCTGCGCGAGATCGAGCAGCGGCAGCGATGCCGATTGCTCGCGCCCCTTGGGATAGCGGCCGAGGATCTCGTTCGCTTTGGTCTGATTTTCGGGCGTCCAGGCGAACGCGCCCCAGCGCGCGCGGGTCTCGGCCTCGTCAGGAATTTTGGGCGCTTCGGCCATTAGCGGATGAACTCCACGCGGTCGACTTTGTCGCCGACGAACGAATAGATGGACATGACTTCGAACGCTTCACCGCCGGGCGCGCGCGAAACATTCTCGTGCAGGACGACGGTGTCGCCGAGCACGTAGGACGACAGGATCCCGGCATGGTTGTGCGGGAACTGCGCGAACATCGCCTTGAGCCCCGATCGCACGCCCTCACGCCCTTCGCGGACGACGGCGCCGCGATAGGTCGCCTCGCACGCCGCGTCGGTCATCAGGTCGACATAGCCGTCGGCATCCTGCGCATTGTACAGCGCGATCATGCGATGCGCGGTCTCGAGCTTGCCCGTCACCGGTCGCACTCGCCGAACACGATGTCCATCGCGCCGAGGATGGCGGTGGTATCGGCGAGCATGTGGCCCTTCGACATGAAGTCCATCGCCTGCAGATGCGAGAAGGCCGTCGGGCGGATCTTGCAGCGGTACGGCTTGTTGGTGCCATCGGCGACGAGATACACGCCGAACTCGCCCTTGGGGCTCTCGGTCGCGACATAGACGTCGCCTGCCGGCACGTGGAAGCCCTCGGTGTAGAGCTTGAAGTGGTGGATCAGCGCTTCCATCGAGCGCTTCATCTCGGCGCGCTTGGGTGGCACGACCTTGCGGTCGAGCGACGCGATCGGCCCCTCGGGCATCTCGTTCAAGCACTGCTTCATGATCCGCGCCGACTGGCGGACTTCCTCGACGCGCACCATGAACCGGTCATAGCAATCGCCGCGCGTGCCGACCGGCACGTCGAAGTCCATCCGGTCGTACACGTCGTACGGCTGCGACTTGCGCAGATCCCAGGCGATGCCCGAGCCGCGGATCATCGGGCCCGAGAAGCCCCACTTGATCGCATCGTCGCGGCTGACCGTCGCGATGTCGACGTTGCGCTGCTTGAAGATGCGGTTGTCGGCGACGAGCGAGATCGCATCCTCGAACAGACGCGGCAGGCGCGTGTCGAGCCAGTCGGCGATGTCGGTCAGCAGCTTGAGCGGCGCATCCTGGTGGACGCCGCCCGGACGGAAATACGCGCTGTGCATGCGTGCGCCCGAGACACGCTCGAAGAAGTTCATGCAGTCTTCGCGGATTTCGAACAGCCACAGGTTCGGCGTCATCGCGCCGACGTCCATGACGTGCGAACCGAGGTTGAGCATGTGGTTCGAAATGCGCGTCAGCTCGGCGAACAACACGCGGAGATACTGCGCGCGCAACGGCACTTCGAGATCGAGCAATTTCTCGACCGCGAGCACATAGCTATGCTCCATGCACAGCGGCGAGCAGTAATCGAGCCGGTCGAAATACGGCAGCGCCTGCATGTAGGTCTTGTATTCGATCAGCTTCTCCGTGCCGCGGTGCAGCAGGCCGACGTGCGGATCGACGCGCTCGATGATCTCGCCGTCGAGCTCCATCACCAGACGCAAAACGCCATGCGCGGCCGGATGCTGCGGACCGAAGTTGATCGTGTAGTTCTGGATTTCGACGTCGCCGACCTCGGGGTCTTCGCCGTCGACACGCTTTTCGAGCTGGTCGAGATACTCTGTCACTGGTTCTGCCCCTTGGGGGAGGGAACGACGTCGGGATCGGCGGGCTTCTCGCCGGCACCTGGACCGGGCCTGCCGGCGCCCGATTGCGCGGTGCTTTCGGTCGTCTTGGGATCGCTCGGCGCGGCCTTGGCCGACACGTTGGCGTCGGCCTTGACGATCTCGTCGGCCTTGAGCGGCGTCGGCGCGCCCTTCTGCTCCGGAACCTTCGCCTTCTCGTCGCCGGGGAGGACGTACTCTGCGCCTTCCCACGGGCTCATGAAATCGAACGTGCGGAAATCCTGCGCGAGCTGGACGGGCTCGTACACGACGCGCTTGGCCTCTTCCGAATAGCGCAATTCGACATAGCCCGTGAGCGGGAAGTCCTTGCGCTGCGGATGACCGCGGAAGCCGTAATCGGTCAGGATGCGCCGCAGATCGGCATTGCCCGAAAAGAGCACGCCATACATGTCGTACACTTCGCGCTCGAGCCAGCCGGCGACCGGCCAGATGCCCGTCACCGACGGCACCGGCTTCTCGTCATCGGTCTGCACATGCACGCGGATGCGATGGTTGCGAGTCAGCGAGAGCAGGCAATAGACGACTTCGAAACGATCGATCCCGCGATCGGGATAGTCGACGCCGGCGATTTCCATCAGCTGCTGATATTCGAGGCCGGGCGTATCGCGCAGCGCGACCATCGTCTCGACCAGCGAGACGCGATCGACGTGCAGCGCGATTTCGCCGACGGCGTCGAGCGAATGCAGCAGACGGCCGCCGAGCGCAGCCGACGCCGCGTCGATCACGCCATCATTGGCGACATAGGAGGGTGCGGGCGCCCTCACCGTTCGATCGTCCCGACGCGGCGGATCTTCCGCTGGAGCTGCATGATACCGTAGAGCAGCGCTTCGGCGGTCGGCGGGCAGCCCGGAACGTAGATGTCGACCGGAACGATCCGGTCGCAGCCACGCACGACGCTGTAGCTATAGTGATAATAGCCGCCGCCATTGGCGCACGACCCCATCGAGATGACGTACTTCGGCTCCGACATCTGGTCATAGACCTTGCGCAGCGCCGGGGCCATCTTGTTGCACAGCGTGCCCGCGACGATCATCACGTCCGACTGGCGCGGCGACGCGCGCGGCGCGGCGCCGAAACGCTCGAGATCGTAGCGCGGCATGTTGACGTGGATCATCTCGACCGCGCAGCACGCGAGACCGAACGTCATCCACCACAGCGAGCCGGTGCGCGCCCAGTGGAACAGGTCCTCGGTCGAGGTGACGAGGAAACCCTTGTCGCCGAGCTCGCCGTTGAGATCGTTGAAGAACGCCTGATCGGGTTGGATGATGTCGCTGCCGCTTGGCTGCCGGAGCAGCTCGACGGGGCCCGAGTGACCGGGCAGGCTTGGTGCTACTCCCATTCGAGCGCTCCCTTCTTCCATGCATAGACGAGGCCGAGCGCGAGTTCGACGATGAACAGCATCATCGAGCCCCAGGCGACCCAGCCGAGTTTGAAGACCGATACGGCCCAGGGATAGAGAAACGCCGCTTCCAGATCGAAGATGATGAACAGGATGGCGACGAGGTAGAAGCGCACGTCGAACTGGCTGCGCGGATCCTCGAACGCGGGGAAACCGCATTCATATTCGCTGAGCTTTTCGGCGGTGGGCTTGTTCGCGCCCGTGAAGCGTGCCGCGAGGATCGGCAGGAACACGAACGCGCTCGACAGCACCAGGGCTACGCCCAGGAACAGCAGAATCGGGAGATATTGCGACAGGTCGAGCATGATAACCCTTGGGTGCTTCTCGCACGTGCGAACGGATGCCCGCGGCTTTAGGACGATGGTCCCGAGCGGGCAAGGCTCTGGGCCATGAGAATGAATCGCAACAAGCGCAACCACCTGAGCCCTTGACGGAGCGTGGGTTCGAGGCGGAGGATCAAGCTATTGGATTTGGGGGAATCCGCATGAGTCGGCTCGATATCGTCACTGCTCTGGCTGCGGTCTGCCTGGCGATCCTCCCCGCGCCCGGACTCGGCGCCGATCGAGACGCGATGCCGCGCCAACTGCGACGCTTGCTCGACATGACGCCCGAGCAGTTCGAAGCGGCGTCCGATCTGCGCGATGATGCGCTCGAGACGGTCGCAACGATCACCACCCGGAATGGCTGGCAGCAGCATGTCGGACTGCTCGGCATCGTCAACACCGACGCCTTCTTCCGCGTGTTCATCGACAAGCAGAGCGGCGCCGCGCGGTTCCAGGTCTATCACGCGATGCATTATATCGCGCGCCACCGCGACTCGTTCGAAACCGTCAATTACGAGACGCCGACGGGGCCGGCGACGGAACCGCTGACGGTCATCCTCCGCTCGCGCGATGGGTGCCGTCGGGTCGAGGGGTGCCCGTTCGACGAGGTGGTTGGTTTCGACGTGAACGAGGCTTTGCTGCGGCAATTCGCGGCGCGCTACGTGCCGGGGCAGCCCGCGACGTGGCGCTATCGGCTCAAGGCGCATTCGGGCGTGGCACGCGATGCCGGTTTTGTAGCGGCGGAGATTGCCGGAGTGCTGGCGGCGGTCGATCGGTACCGGGCGGCACATGGGCTCGGGAAAGCGCGAGGTTGAGGCAGGATGCGCTGGCTTAGTGAACGTGGGCGATCGCGCCGGCTCGACACCCTCCGTCTCCCCGACTCCGTGGCGGGGTCCATCGTGCCGTCCATCCTACCACCGCAGACCGCGTATCCCGGCGCCCCCCGGGACAAGCCCGGGGTGACGGATAACGAACGGAACCATGAACCCTAGCGCAGGGCGTTCGCCAGCAGCTTGTGCAGGCGCGACTGCAAGGCATCGTTCGCCGCGAGGATTTCGCTGCGCTGGACCATCTGGTCGCTGCCGCGGAAATCGCTGACGAAACCACCCGCTTCCTTGACCAGCAGCATGCCTGCCGCGACGTCCCACGGCTTCAGGCCGCTTTCCCAATAACCGTCATACCGTCCCGCCGCGACCCATGCGAGATCGAGCGCGGCCGAACCCATGCGACGGATGCCCGCCACTTCGGGGGCGATGGCACCGAAGATCCGGCTCCACTCGGTGAAATTGCCATGACCGAGGAACGGAATGCCAGTCGCGATCAGCGAGTCGGCAAGGTCGCGGCGTGCCGAGACGCGCAGCCGCTGCTCCTGCACCCAGGCGCCGCGGCCCTTCTCCGCCCAGAAGGCTTCGTCGGTGATCGGCTGATAGACCATCGCCGAGGTGATCTCACGCTTGCCGTTGGGCAGCGGCTCCTCGACGCCGATCGAAATGGCAAAGTGGGGAATTCCGTGAAGGAAGTTGGTCGTGCCGTCGAGCGGATCGACGATGAAGCGCGGCTTGTTGGGGTCCCCGGCGACTTCGCCGCGCTCCTCCATCAGGAAGCCCCAATCTGGGCGCGCGCGCGACAGTTCCTCGTAGATCGTCTGTTCGGCGCGCTGGTCGGCGATCGACACGAAGTCGGCCGGGCCCTTGCGGCTGACCTGCAGCTGCTGAACTTCGTTGAAATCGCGCCGAAGCCGTGGGCCGGCCTTGCGGACCGCGCGGTCGATGATCGTCATGAGGCCGGAATGGGAGGGCATAGTCTTTTTCCAAATCCCCTCTCCCATCGGGAGAGGGCGGGGCCCGCCGCCAACGGCGGTGGGAGGGTGAGGGTCGGTAAAGGCCCTGCCCTCACCCGACCTCGCTTCGCTTGGCCACCCTCTCCCACAAGGAGAGGGACCTAGATCAGTCCGCGCGCCTCACGTAGGTCTGCTCGTAAACGTCGACAACGATCCGCGTGCCGGCACCGATATGCGGCGGCACCATCACGCGCACGCCATTCTCGAGGATCGCAGGCTTGTAGCTCGACGAGGCGGTCTGCCCCTTCACCACGGCATCGGCCTCGACGATCATCGCCTCGATCGTGTCGGGGAGCTGCACCGAGATCGGGCGCTCTTCCCACAGCTCCATCACGACATCCATGCCATCCTGCAGGAACGCCGCTGCATCGCCGAGGATGCCCGCGTCGAGCGTGATCTGCTCGTAATTGATCTTGTCCATGAAGGTCAGCGTCTCGCCCTCGCGGAACAGATACTGGAAATCGACCGTGTCCAGCCGCACCTTTTCGACGCTTTCGGCCGAACGGAAGCGGACATTGGTCTTGCGGCCGTCGATGAGGTTCTTCATCTCGACCTGCATATAGGCCCCGCCCTTGCCCGGCTGGGTATGCTGGATCTTGACGGTCTTCCAGATACCGCCTTCATATTCCAGGATATTACCGGGACGAATTTCGACCGCGTTGATCTTCATGGGGGAGCCTGTAGTTGGAAAGAGCCAAGCGCACGGCACGCCGCGCGGAGGTGAGCCTTAGCGGGGCAAGGCCTTTCCGGCAAGATAGGGGTAGGGATCGACGTCGACGCCTTCGTACCAATGCTGGTCGGGTGTGGTGTGGGTCAGCCCGAAATGCAGGTGAAAATTGCCCGCCCCGGCGTTGCCGGTATCGCCGACATAGCCGAGCACATCGCCGACCTTGACCGACTGGCCCTCATGCAGTCCGGGCGCATAGCCGCTGAGATGGGCATAGTAATAGGTCCAGTTTCTCGCCGGTGAGCGGACGTACACGGTGGTCCCGCCCGCCGCACTGGTCCAGAGTTTCTCGACCACACCCGGCGCCGCCGCGGAGACGGGGGTGTTGGCGGGAGCAGCCAGATCGGCACCGTGATGCTCGCGCAAGCCATTCTCGCGCGGATCGCCCCAGGAGTCGCGGATATCCTGCCGCTGGATACCGCCGACCGGGACGGCGAGCACAGCCCCCACCCCCGCCGGCGCCGAGCCCGCAGACCCAGGGGCAACGCCGAGAGATGGCGAGATGCTGCCCCCGATCCGGCGCGACGCCTCGGGTAGCAAAGCCAGAAGGGCAATCCACGCCGCCGCCATGATCGCCAGCGAGATCAGGATGAAACGCGCGACCCGGTTCACGCGGTCACTTCTCGAAAATGGCCGGTGTGCCCGGCTTGACCATCATCGCCAGCCGCGCGACGTCCCAATTGGTCAGGCGGATGCAGCCATGGCTCTCGGCGCGCCCGATCGTCTCTGGCGAGGGTGTGCCATGGATGCCGTAATGCTCCTTGGAGAGATCGAGCCATACCACGCCGACCGGCCCATTCGGGCCCGGCGGAAGCAAGGCGGCCTTCGCGCTGCCCTTGGCATCCCAGAACAATTTGGGGTTGTAGTGGAACGTCGGATTGTACGACGGGCCGTTGATCTTCCACGTGCCAATCGGGAGCGGATCATGCTCGCTGCCCATCGTCGCCATGAACTGCGCGACGAGCTTGCCGTCCTTGTCGAGCACACGGAGCACTTCGCGTGATTTGCTCACCACGATCTTGGCGCCTGCAGGCTGAGTCGAGTCGATGTTGAGCGAGGCGAGCGTCTGCCGCCACTTTTCGGGCAACTTCGCGTCGTACGCCATCGATGATGCGATCGCGTTGGGCACCACGATCTTGCTGCCGGCCCTGAGCGGCGTCGTCGGGCTGTTGAGCTCGACCAGCACTGCTGGCGTGGTATGGAACATCTCGCCGAGCTTCTCCATCGCGTTGCGATAGCCCAGCTGCGGCAGTTTTGCCTGGAGTGCCGGGTTCTTCGGCAAAGGATTGGTGTAGGGCCCGGCGAGCATTTCCGGCGTGAGGGTGACCGTCACCGTCGGACGCCATTTGCGATCGGGGTACAGCGCCTGCAGCGTCGGCTTGTCCATCGCGCCGGTTTGCGGAAGGCCGCGTGTTTCCTGGAAGCCCTTCAGGGCGGCAACCAGCGACTTACCCTCGCGACCGTCGAGTACGCCGGGCGAGAAGCCGAGATGATCGAGGATCACCTGCACATGCAGCGTCGAGGGATCGAGCTTTGTGGCGGCCATGGCGACCTTTGTTCCGGGCGCGGCGGCGGCGATCAGCCCAAAGGAGGCTATCACCAGACAGGCCGTTCCGGCCACCATTTTCCGCATTACGCTCGGCTCCTACATATTCACTATGCAGACAACGACTTGCGACACGCTTGTGTCCGACAAAATACGCAACCCCGAAATGACCCTGTCGCGGCGTGGCCTCATCGGCGGCGTTCTTGCTGGCGGCGCTGCCCTCTCCTTCCCGCTTCCTGCGGTGGCGGTCGGTACCGAATGGCGCCTGGCGATCCGCAACGTCCATACCAACGAGACTGTCGACGCCCTGTTCGCGCGCAACGGCGCGTTCGTCCCCCAGGGTCTAGCCGAGCTCAATCATGGCCTGCGCGACTGGCGCACCGGCCAAGCGACCGCGATGGACCGTCGCTTGCTGGCCTTGCTCGTGCGGTTGCGCGACAAGCTCGAACTGACCGGCCGCACCAAGATCGACCTGATCTCGGGCTATCGCTCCCCCGCCACCAACGCCTCGCTGCGCGCCAAGGGCGGCGCGCATACCGGCGTTGCGAGCCAGAGCCAGCACATGCTGGGGAAGGCAACCGACATCAAGGTCGCGGGCGTGCGGCTCGACCGGCTGCACGGCGCGGCGCTCGCGCTCGGCGGCGGCGGCGTGGGATACTATCCGCGCGACGGGTTCGTGCATGTCGATACGGGCCGCGTGCGGCAGTGGTGAGTCAGGGATAATCCTGCCGGGTGTGCAAAACGGCGATGATCGTGATCACGTCGTTTTCAATACGGTAGACGACGATATAGTTGGGGTGGACGACGGCTTCGCGCGTTTCGGGAATGCGCCCCACCCGGTGCATGAACGGATGTGACACAAGCAACTCGACCGATCGCTGGATGAGAGCCTCAAGTCTTTCAGCAGCCGCGGGATTACGCTTCGCGATATAATCGACGATCGAATCGAAGTCTCTCCGCGCCTTAGCGCGCCAAACGAGCCGCATCAGCCTTGTGCTTCTCGATGATCGCCCGAGCGCTCGCCATCACGACATCATGCGGCACGTCGGGTTCGGTCGAATCGAGCGCTTCCTGCACCTTCGCGCGAAACCAGACGTCATACGCCTCGGCCTCCTCGGTGGTGGCGAATTCGGACTCAATCGGAGACAGCTTGGCCATGCCGAGGCGATAGCACAAATGCCCGCGAGTCTCTACCGGGCAAGCACCGCCGCGAAGGCCTGAACCACCGCCGCCTCGTCCCCGCCCCACACCGCGCTCGACACTGCGACGAAGTCCGCACCCGCCGCGACGAGCGGCGCGGCATTGGCCGGCGTGATCCCGCCAATCGCGACGCACGGGATTTCGAACACCGTCGTCCACCAGCTCAGCAGAACCGGATCGGCGACATGCTCGGTGACCTTGGTCGTCGTCGGATGGAAGGCACCGAACGCGACATAGTCCGCCCCTGCCTCGCCCGCTTCCATCGCGAGGTGGCGGCTGTCGGCGCACGAAACACCGATCTGCGCCGCGGCACCCAGTTCGGAACGCGCTTCGCGTGGGTCGCCATCGTCCTGCCCGAGATGCACGCCATCGGCCCCGAGCCGCTTGGCGAGCGAGATCCTGTCGTTGACGATGAACGCGACGTCGGCGTCGGCGCAGATCCGCTGCAATGGATCGGCCAGAGCCGCCGCGACATGCTGGTCGACGTCCTTGACGCGAAACTGGAACGCCGCGACCGGGCCGGCGTCGAGCGCTCGACGCAGCCGATCAGGGAAGCCACCGGTCACATCGAGCGGCGAGATCAAATAAAGCTGGCACGGCGGCCGGCGGATATCGCGCGTGAAGCGCGCCGCGAAATTGGGGTCGAGCGGGCCGAGCGGGTCTTCGCCGCGTGCGTCTTCAATATCCATCCCTGCGCGATAGCGCCGCGATCGCGGCATGGAAAGCCACGGGATCATCGAGCTTGTGCGCTACGGCATGGACGCGGCGCCCGCGGCGCTGCTCGATCGGCGGATCGAGATCGACGACAACGCTCGGCCAGCTCGCCAACGCAAGGTTGAGGACACCACGCTGCTTGATCGCCGCGGCATCCCAGCTGGCCCGCAATCCGGCGATATTGGCAACCGGGATCGCAATCGATCGGAGCGCCCCCGCGCGCATCGTCAGCACGCCGTCGGCCAGCGTCACGGGCAAGCGCCGGAATGACCGGATCAGGCCGATCAGAGCAATCACCAGTGACGCATCGAGCACGCCGACGACCAACGCCGCCCACCCGCCGAACCACGCGACGACGACAAGATGCACCACCAGCATCTCGACGATCGCGATGCCGAGCAGGACGCCTATCATCGGAGCCAGGCTACGATGATAGGCGAATTCCACGGCTTATTCTTCGTTCTTGTAGATCGCGATGATCTTGGCGAGCATCTCGAGCGCTTCGTCGCGCGGGCGCTGGAAGGTGTTGCGCCCGATGATCGAGCCGTTGCCGCCCCCGTCGCGAATGTCGCGCGCGTCCTGATAGACCGCGTCGGCCCCCTTGGCCGCACCGCCCGAGAAGACGACCACGCGGCGCCCGGCGAAGCTCGACTGGACGACATGCTTGACGCGATCCGCCTGGTTCGACCAGTCGGTGCCCTCGTACATCGGCTTGGCCTCTTTCTGCTCGATATGATCGCTCGGCAGCTTGACCTTGATGATGTGCGCGCCGAGCAACGCCGCCATGTGCGCGGCATAAGCGCCGACGTCGAGCGCCAGCTCGCCCGACTTGGGCAGCACGCCGCCGCGCGGATACGACCAGATCACGGTGGCGATCCCGACCGACTTGGCCTCCGCCGACATTTCGCGGATCTGGCCGATCATCTCGAACAGATCGTCCGAACCCGGATAGATGGTGAAGCCGATCGCTGCGCAGCCGAGCCGCACAGCGTCCTCGACCGAACCGGTCACGGCCTGGTTGGCGCCCTGCGCCCAGCTGTTCGAGCTGTTGACCTTGAGGATCGTCGGGACCTGGCCGGCAAAGGTCTGTGCGCCTGCCTCGATCATGCCGAGCGGTGCGGCAAAGGCCGAAAGGCCCGCATCGACTGCGAGCTGCCAATGATAATGCGGGTCATAGGCGGGCGGGTTGACCGCAAAGCTGCGTGCCGGGCCGTGTTCGAAGCCCTGGTCGACCGGAAGAATCACCAACTTGCCCGTGCCGCCGAGCTTGCCGTGCATCAAAATGCGCGCAAGATTCGCTTTGGTCGCAGGGCTATCCGACTCATATTTGTCGAGAATGGCTTGAACTATTGGGGTCATCGACAGCTCTCCAGTTGTGACTCTTTATGCGGCTGATAGTCAGCCTTGCATTGCACTGCAACGCAGCAATCTCGGGTCGGGCGATTGTGCCCTGCGCACTTGCCTTTTGCCGGCCCGCGCGCTTTCGCTGTGCGATGAGCGATCCTGATACGCACGACCTGTCCCCTATCGTCACCGCCCTGATGGCGGTCGCCTGTGGCGCGATGGTCGCCAATCTCTATTATGCGCAGACGCCGATCGAGTTGATCGGCCCCGACATCGGCCTGTCGCCGGCGGCGGCGGGCGGGATCGTCACGCTGATCCAGCTCGGCTATGGGCTCGGCCTCGCCTTCATCGTGCCCTTGTCCGACCTGATCGAGAACAAGCGCCTCATCATCATCACTACCGCGGGCGCGGCGCTCGGCTGCATCGGCATCGCGATGGCGGAGGGTCCGCGCACGTTCCTCGTCGCGGCATCGATCATGGGGATCTGTTCTGTCGGCGCACAGATCCTTGTGCCGCTCGCCGCAAAACTGAGCAGCCAGGCGCGGCAAGGCCGTACGATCGGGCTCGTGATGAGCGGACTGCTCACCGGGATCATGCTCGCGCGGCCGATTGCGAGCTTCGTCGCCGGAGCGCTCGGATGGCGCGCGCTGTTCTTCTGCTCGGCTGGCGTCACTGCCCTGGTTGGGCTCGCCTTGCTGCTGATGTTGCCAGTGCGGCGGCCCGAAAGCACGCTGCGCTATGCAGCGTTGCTCGCATCGTCGTTCGATCTGTTGCGACGCTATCCCGCGCTGCGCCTGCGCGCGGCGTATCAGGCGTTGTTGTTTATCGCGTTCAACCTGTTCTGGACCGTGGCGCCGCTTGTCCTGACGCAGCGTTTCGGGCTTGGCGCGAACGGCGTGGCGTTGTTCGCGCTGGCCGGCGCCGGCGGCGCGCTTGCAGCGCCGATCGCCGGCCATTTCGCCGACAAGGGCCGCGCGCGTGCCACCACGCTGTTCGCGCTGTCGCTGCTCACCGTGTCGTTCGTCGTCGCCGATCTGGTCGTCGCGGCAAGCGCGCTGATCGCCTTCGCGGTGACCGCGTTGCTGATCGATGCAGCGGTGCAGCTCAACCAGATCTCGGGGCAACGCATCATCTTCGCGCTCGACAGTAGCGCGGGCGGACGAATCAACGCCGCGTACATGACGATCGTCTTCGTCTTCGGCGCGAGCGGATCGCTGATCGGCAGCGCGAGCTTCGCGGCGGGTGGGTGGTCGCTGTCGAGCCTGATCGGCGCGGTGATCGGCGGCGTGGCGATGCTGCTGTACGGGCTGTTCGATCGGCCATCCACTGGAGGCAAGGCGGCGCAGTCGAGCGATTGATCGCCACCAGGGTTGGCAGGAGCGTGTCGAACGGCTGTTCTGCTTCACGGTATCCGCAAAGCAGAACAGGGACGGTGCGCGCTCCACTAAACCGGTGAAGCGGTAAGCGCTTGAGCAGGAGGCGTTAGCGCGAAAGCGCAGCAACCCCCGGCAAGTCCTTGCCTTCCATCCATTCGAGGAACGCGCCACCCGCGGTCGAGACGAAGGTGAAGTCGTCCGCCACGCCCGCCTGGTTAAGCGCCGCCACGGTATCCCCGCCGCCTGCGACCGAGACGAGCGATCCGCTCTTGGTCAGCGCCGCCGCGGTCTGGGCGAGCGCGACCGTCGCCGTATCGAACGGCGGTGTCTCGAACGCGCCGAGCGGGCCGTTCCACACCAGAGTGCGGCAATTCTTGAGCACGTCGGCGAGCGCCTCAGTCGCGGCCGGCCCGACGTCGAGGATCATCTCGTCGGCGGCGACTTCATGGACGTTGACGGTGCGAACCGGAGGATTCGCGCGGAATTCTTTCGCCACCACCACGTCATAGGGCAGATGGATCGTGCAATTCGCCTGCTCGGCGGCTGCGAAGATCTCTTCGGCAGTGCCGGTAAGCTCATGCTCGCACAGGCTTTTCCCGACATCGACACCGCGCGCCGCG
This sequence comes from Sphingomonas sp. UYP23, assembly GCF_054059235.1. Classification (NCBI taxonomy): domain Bacteria; kingdom Pseudomonadati; phylum Pseudomonadota; class Alphaproteobacteria; order Sphingomonadales; family Sphingomonadaceae; genus Sphingomonas; species Sphingomonas sp. UYP23. The sequence continues at coordinate 3,339,004 of NZ_JBSSBX010000001.1, read as the reverse complement.
AGGAAGGTGTTGGCCATCCCGCCACCGATGATGAGATGATCGACGCGCGCGACGAGATGCTTGAGCACGTCGAGCTTGGTCGACACCTTGGCGCCGCCGACCACGGCTGCGACGGGATGCTCGGGATTGCCGAGCGCCTTGTCGAGCGCGTCGAGCTCGGTCTCCATCGCGCGACCAGCGAAGGCCGGGAGCAGATGCGCGAGCCCTTCGGTCGAGGCGTGCGCGCGGTGTGCGGCCGAGAACGCATCGTTGACATAGATGTCGCCGAGCGCGGCGAGTTCCGCGGCGAAGGCCGGGTCGTTCTTTTCCTCGCCGGCATTGAAACGCGTATTCTCAAGGATCGCAACGTCGCCCGGCTGGAGGTTCGCCATTGCTTCGCTGGCACCGTCATAGTCGACGAACTGGACCGGACGGCCGAGCACCGTCTCATACGGCTTGGTCAACAGCGCCAGCGACATGTCCGGATTGCGCATCCCCTTCGGCCGCCCGAAATGTGCGAGGATCAGGACGATCGCGCCCTTGTCGGACAGTTCGGTCACCGTCGGCAAGGTGGCGCGGAAACGCGTGTCATCGCTGACTTTTCCGTCGGCCATCGGCACGTTGAGGTCTTCACGGACCAGCACGCGCTTGCCGTGCACGTCGCCCATGTCGTCGAGGGTCTTGAAGGCTCTTGTCATGGTTCCACCCTGATAGAATCGCCGACGCGGATGATCCCGCCGACAAGGACACGCGAACAGGCGCCGCCGCGCCAATCGGGCAGCAGTGCCGCCTTAAGGCCCGGCGCGAGCGCTTCCATCCGCTCGCACGGATCGGTCTCGCGCGTGATGGTGAGGACGACATCGTCCCCGATACGCAATTTGGTGCCGGCGATCTGTGGCAGATCAAGGCCTTCGACCAATAGGTTCGAGCGCCGCTCGAACCATGGCAGGCTGTGTCCGACCTCGGCCATCGCCGCATCCCAGTCGGCGCGTTCGATCAAAGTGACCTGCCGCCGCCCCTTGCCGCCGGGCTTGATCGTCCCCCGGAAATCGCCGTGCAGACCGCCGTCGAGCGTGACCTCGACATGATCGACGGTCTCCATCGGCCCCTTGGGTCGGCCGTGGCGGGCAATACCCGCCAAAACTCCCGTCGACCCGGCGGAGGCCGGGGCCGCTGCGATATCGGGCGTGGAGCCCTCCAGCAGAACGACCCCGGCCTGCGCCGAGGCGACGGCGTCTTGCATCAGAGGAACTTCCCCATCGCCCCGGCGGTATCGACCATCCGGTTCGAGAAGCCCCATTCGTTATCGTACCAGCTGACGACGCGGACGAGCTTGCCGTCCATCACCGCGGTCTCGAGGCTGTCGATCGTCGACGAGGCCGGCGTATGAACGATGTCGATCGAGACGAGCGGCTCGTCCGAATAGACCAGTACGCCCTTGAGCGGACCGCTCTCCGACGCTGCCTTGAGCACCGCGTTGACCTCCTCGCGCGTGGTGTCGCGCGATGGCACGAACGACAGATCGACCAGGCTGCCGTCGGGAACGGGAACGCGGATCGCCGAACCGTCGAGCTTGCCCTTCAGTTCGGGCAGCACTTCGGCGACGGCGCGGGCGGCACCAGTCGTGGTCGGGATGATGTTCATCGCCGCGGCACGCGCACGACGCAGATCCGGGTGGATCTGATCGAGAATCTTCTGGTCGTTGGTATAGGCATGGACCGTGGTCATCAGGCCGCGTTCGATGCCGATCGCGTCGTTCAACACCTTGGCGACGGGCGCGAGGCAGTTGGTCGTGCACGAGGCGTTCGACACGATCGTGTGCTCGGCGGTCAGCTTGTCGTGGTTGACGCCGAACACGACGGTCAGGTCGACGCCCTTGCCCGGCGCCGAGATCAGCACCTTCTTGGCGCCGGCATCGAGATGCTTCTGGCAGCTCTCGCGATCGGTGAAGAAGCCGGTGCATTCGAGCACGATGTCGACGCCGAGTTCCTTGTGCGGAAGATTGGCGGGATCGCGCTCGGCGGTGACGCGGATGCGCTTGCCATCGACGACGAGATCGTTGCCTTCGGCCGAGACGTCTCCGGGATATTTGCCGTGGACCGAATCGCGGCTGAACAGCCAGGCGTTCGACTTGGCGTCGGCGAGATCGTTGATCGCCACCAGTTCGAGACCCGTGTCGCCGCGCTCGAGCACAGCACGCGCAACAAGGCGGCCAATGCGCCCAAAACCGTTGATCGCTACCTTGATCGTCATCGTCCTGGCTCCTTCAAGCACTTGCGGTCGATCGGCGGCGCGCCGCCGACTCTTCTTCGATGCGCGCGTCTTTGCGGGCGCGCGGCGAGCGCGTCAACCGCCCCGAACGCGCGGCGAGTCGGGCGGCGCGCGCACGAACCCGCCTTGTTCGGGCGGTCCGCCATGCTATCTCACTCGGAATGGCAGACACCTCCACCTCCTCGACCCTCGACCGCATCGACCGCGCGCTGGAGCGCATCGAAGCCGCCGCCGCCGCCCGCACCGCCAGCAACACCGCCCTCCAGAAGCGCCACGAAAAGCTCCGCACCCGCATGGCCGAAGCCGTCTCCGCGCTCGATGCGGTGATCGCGCGCGAGAGCGAAGCCTGATGGCCGACGTCACGCTCGAGATCGGCGATCGTCGCCACGTCCTCGCTTCCCCCGACGGTCAGGAGGACCAGTTGCGCCGCCTCGCCGCGATGCTCGACGCGCAATGGCCGATGGCGGTGCGCGCCTCGGGCGGGCTCAGCGGCGAACGCACGATGATGTTCGTCGCGCTCATGCTCGCCGACTCGCTGGAGGAGGCCAATCGCCGCCCGGCCGAGATCAAGGACGAGGTACTGCTCACCACGATCGCCGAGCGGCTCGAATCGCTCGCCAACTCCCTTGAGCAATAGCCGCACAGCGCCTATATCCTCTGGTGGCGGGCACTGCCCGGTACGAGCCTTTATTATCCCTGAGGCTATTCATCATCCAAGGGGGTTGTCCCTGCTAGGGTCTTGGCCCGAAGCACATGATCCCCACCTGACGTACCGCGCGTCAGAGGATAACCCGGCACACGGCCATGGCGGTCCCGCCACCGCTTCCCAAACCTTGCGACGCCTGCGTCGCCCCGGCCCGGGCCGGGGGCGGCCGGCTGAGCACGTGCGGCCTGCCCAGCGCGCCCACTATAGCGGCCCCGGCCTTCGCCGGGGCGACGGCTCGTGATCGACAAGACGGCCCTGCGCGCGCGTATCCGTGCCGAGCGCGACGCCTTCTTCGCGGGCCGCCCGCCCGCTATCACGCCACCTGACGACTTTCTCGCGCTGCTCACGCCAGGCCTGACCGTCACCTCCTACGTACCGATCGCCAGCGAAGCCGACCCCTCCCCGCTTGCGCGCGCAGCGGTCGAGGCCGGATGCAGCATTGCGCTGCCGCATGTCACGACACGCCGCGAACCGATGCGCTTCCTGGCCTGGGATACCGAAGCTGCGCTGCAGGCGGGGCCCTACGGCCTCCACCAGCCCGCCAGCGAGGCAGATGCGCTCGCACCCGACATCATCCTGACACCGCTGCTCGCCTTCGACGCCAAGCTCGACCGACTCGGCCAGGGCGCAGGCTATTACGATCGCGCCTTCGCGCAATTCCCGCACGCGCGCCGGATCGGTGTTGCGTGGAGCGTTCAACAGGTCGACACCCTGCCGACCGATCCGTGGGACATGCCGCTCCACGCGATCATCACCGAAACCGGATGGATCGAACGCTCATGACCCCAAGCTGGCGCAAACCGGTGGGGATGCTCGCCATCCTCGCTTTGATCGGCCTGTGGTGCGTGGCAGCCGCGAGCCTGTCGGGCGTGGTCGGCCAGTGGCATCCGCTGCTGCAGGCGCTGTTCTACCTCATCGCGGGAATCGCCTGGATCTGGGTTTTGCCGCTCCGGCGCATGTTGGCGTGGATGGAAACCGGCACGTGGTAGGCCGCGGATGATTCGCGGGGCCGGGTCCGAGTGTCCCAGACCATCCTGCTAAACACGACAGACTGAGCAGCTGCACCACGACAGCTGGCCGGAGATTTGCGCTCTAATGTCTGGGATCTAAGTCCGCGATACGCCATCCCAAATCAGGGAATGGCGCGAGTGACGGGACTCGAACCCGCGACCTCCGGCGTGACAGGCCGGCGCTCTAACCAACTGAGCTACACCCGCTTATTCAGCGTGAGGCGCGTCTCTATGGGGGTGACTCCAGACTGTCAACCGCCCGTTTCGCGTTCTTCCGAAGAATTTGCAAAATTACCGCGGCGGCGCTGGGTCAAGGTCCCGTGTTCAAACAGGAAACCGGCGATATCGGGTTTTCCCGCCGCCCCGAGCACGGTTTGCAGGATGATCAGCAGAGGTACGGCGAGCAGCGTCCCCGCCGTCCCCCACACCCACGACCAGAACGAAATCGACACGAGAATCATGATCGGGTTGATCGTCAGGCGGTGCCCGACGATCAGCGGGGTGATCGCATTGGCCTCGACCAGATGGCAGCCGATCATCACGAACGCCGGCACCAATGCCACCCAGATATCGTGGAACGTCATCAGCCCGCCGAGCGCCAGCAGCAGCGCTGCGGTGATCGGCCCGAAATAGGGCACGTAATTGAGCAAGGCGACGATCCCGCCCCACATCAGCGGGAACGGCATCCCCATCAGATACAGCAGCGCCGAAATCGCCAGCCCGAGCGCGAGGTTGATGATGGTGATCGTACCGAGATAGGCCGAGGTGTCGTCGACCACATTCTGGATCACGCGCGCGGTCGCCATTGCGCCGCCGAAGCTCGAGCGGCTGGTGATCGTGCGGCGGCGCAGCCGCGTCCAGCCCGACAGGAAGAAGAAGACGACCAGGATCCCGAAAAACACCTGGACGATCACCGACGGCGCAAAGCTCGCGGCGAGTTCGAGGATCGAGCTCGGCGGCGTCACCGCTGCGGTCGGCGGCGCCTTGACGGGGCCGGTCGCGGCGAGGTGCTGCACCGTGCGGTTGAGATATTTCTGGAAGCTTGCGTAGAGGTCGATCAGCGGTGCGATGTTCATCTGGATCCGGTCGATACGCTCGGGCAGCCGCCGGAAGAATTCAGTCGCGGGCACGATGATCGCCGCCAGCGCGACGTTCGCCGCCACCAGGAACAGCAGCACGCAGGTCAGCGCAGCCAGCGCCGAGGGGACGCGCCGCCGCTCGAGCCATTCGAGGATCGGCACCAAGGCGATCGCGATCACCAACGCCGCCGTCGTCGGCAGGAAGAACTCCGCCCCCGCCTTGAGCGCGAACGGCAGGGCCACCGTCAGCCCCACCCCGGCAATCAGCGTCAGCGCCGCCAGCAGGCGATCGCGCCGCATCGCGATCCGCCATTCATCCTCGGGCTCCTCGGCGGGAACCGGGGGCAGTTCGAACGCCCCATTCATGCTGTTGTCGCGATCTGCCATGCAGGCGACCGTAGCGGCATTCCCACGCCACGCAAACGGCGCTAGCCATACACCCATGTCCGATCTTCTCCTCGTCATCGACGAAGGCACGACCTCGACTCGTGCAATGCTGTTCCAGCCCGACGGCCAATGCCGCGCGACCAGAGCGGTCGAGCTCACGCAACATTATCCCGCACCAGGCCGAGTCGAGCATGACGCGCGCGAAATCTGGGAGAAGACGCTCGCCGTGACGCGCGCCGTGATCGACGAAGCGGGCGGCGCCGAGAAGATCGCCGCGATCGGCATCACCAACCAGCGCGAAACCATGGTGTTCTGGGACCGCGACACCGGCGAGCCGCTGAGCCCTGCGATCGTCTGGCAGGACCGCCGCACTGCCGCGATCTGCCGCGACCTCAAGGAGGTCGGTAACGAAGCGATGGTCCAGGCCAAAACCGGTCTGCTGCTCGATCCGTATTTTTCGGGAAGCAAGATCGGCTGGGCGATGGCGAACTGGCCCGAGATCAAGGCGGCGGGCAAGCGACTCGCGGTCGGCACGGTCGAGAGCTGGCTGATCTGGAAACTGACGGGCGGTCTGCACATCACGGACGCCACGAACGCCAGCCGCACCGCGCTCATGGCGATCGGCAGCGGCAATTGGGACGACGGGCTGATCGAGCTGTTCGGCGCGCCGCGCGGCGCCTTGCCCGAGATCGTCGATTGCGCCGGGCGGTTCGGCGAAACCCGGCTGTTCAGCGCGGCAATCCCGATCTGCGGTATCGCGGGCGACCAGCAGGCGGCGACGATCGGCCAATCGTGCCTCAAGATCGGCGAGACCAAGGCGACCTTCGGCACCGGTGCGTTCGTGCTGAGCCAGGCGGGCCCCACCCCACCGACCTCGCGCAACCGCCTGCTCTCGACGATCGCGTGGCAGCTCGACGGGCGCCGTGCCTACGCGCTCGAAGGCTCGGTGTTCGTCGCGGGCAGCCTGATCAAATGGCTGCGCGACGAGGTCGGGCTGATCGGCAGCGCGGCCGAGACCGAAGCGCTCGCGCACAGCGTGCCCGATAATGGCGGCGTCTATTGCGTCCCCGCGCTGTCGGGTCTCGGCGCGCCGTGGTGGGAGCCCGATGCGCGCGCCACGATTTCGGGGCTCAGTTTCTCTACCGGCAAGGCGCATATCGTTCGCGCGGCCTTGGAGGCGATGGCGCACCAGGCGCACGACCTCAAGACCGCCTTCGCCGCCGATGGCGTCGACTGGAAGAGCGTGCGGATCGACGGCGGGATGGTTGCCAACAATTGGATGGCGCAGGACATGGCCGATATCCTCGGCGTCTGCGTCGAACGGCCGAAATTCGCCGAGACCACCGCGCTCGGCGCGGCGATGCTGGCCGGGATCGGCTGTGGGCTGTTTGCCGATCTTGCCGCGGCGAGCGTGATGCGCGGCGCGGTCGAGAGTTTCGAGCCGGCGATCGCCGACCAGGATCGCGCCGCGCGGCTCGATGGCTGGCGCGCGGCAGTCCAGCGGGTGATCGCCGTGCCGTGAGCCCGTCCGGCGTAGATGTCGTGCATCGCGCGCGATGTCTGTCGCTTCGCAACCACTTGGCGGTATTGCCCACGCCTACGAATCGACCGTCGAACGCAACCGCGGCGGAAATGCCAGGGACCGATCATGACCGCTACTGACGTGCCACGCCGAACGCACAGCGCACGATTTTCCGTCTTCATCGGCAAGGATGGGCTGCGCGCCGGGTGGAGCCTGCTGCTCGACTTGATCTTCGTCGCGGTCTTGGCCGCCGTGATGGTCGGGGTCACGATGGGCTTCCATCCCCCGACGCCAAAGGCCGGAACCCCGCAAGCCCCGCTGCCGACGATCGGCGGAGAGGCGGCAAGCTTCTTCGTCGTCGCGCTCGCTGCGTTCCTCGTCGCGGGTATCGAGCGGCGCCCGTTCGCGCACTATGGCCTGCGCTCGGCGGCGCTCCTGCCCGATCTGCTCAAGGGCATGGCGTGGGGGCTGGCGATGCTGTCGCTGCTCGTCGGCATGCTCGCGCTGTCGGGCGTGCTGGTGTTCGACGGCGTTGCGCTGGGTCTCGGCGAGGCGCTTCGCTATGGCGCCTTGTGGCTCGTCGCCTTCTGCCTGGTCGGGCTGTTCGAGGAATTTCTCACACGCGGGTTTCTGCAATTCACGCTCGCGCGCGGGATCGCCGGAATCGTCTCGGCAATATCGCCGACCAACGCCTATGCGCGGACGATCGGCTTCTGGGTCGCGGCGGCGGTCCTTTCGGTCGGCCTCTTCGCGGTCGGGCACATCTTCAACACGGGTGAGACCGCGATGGGGCTGGTCAGCGTCGCGCTCGCGGGCCTGACCTTCGCCTATGTGCTGTACCGCACCGGCTCGCTGTGGTGGGCGATCGGCTTTCACGCGACATGGGATTGGGCGCAGTCCTTCCTCTATGGCGTGCCCGATTCGGGCGGCATGATGCAGGGGCATCTGCTGCTGACGCACCCGGTCGGCGCGACATGGCTATCCGGCGGCGCCACTGGTCCCGAGGGCAGCGTATTCGTCATCCCCGTCTTGCTGCTGACGATCGTCATCATCCATCGCACGCTGCCGCGCCGCGCGACCGCGTTCGACGCCTGAGCCTCAGGCCGGCCGCGGGCGGAAAGGCGCCGCAGCAGCTGCGCCAGCGTCCAACCCGCCGCCAGGATCAGGAACGGCATCGCCGGGTAATGATAGCGCGTCTGGCCGGTGAAGCCGAACGCCGTCAGCGTCGCGAATGCCGGCATGCACCCGAGCAGCAGCAGCGGCGCAGGGTCGAACCGCCCGCGCAATCGATCGCGCAGCGCCACGCCGAGCGTGAACAGGCCCAAGCCGACGATCGCCATGTAATACAACTGGTCGACACCCTGCACCACGCGCCACGCGGTCGGGCGATCGGGATAGGTCTTTTCGAGCGACCAGAAGGCGTCCGAGTCCTTCAGCCACAGCATCGCCATCTTGCGGACGCCGAGCACGCTCCATTGCGCAGGATGCGCGGCGATCCAGGCGATCGCGCGCGCCTTGAAGCGACGGTCGAGCTCGACCTGCTGCGCGACGCGCTGGGTGTAAGGGATGCCGACCATCTCGTCCCAATACGGCGTGCGCTCCCACGCGAACCAGTCACCCGTCGCACGGTCGTTGGCGCCATAGAACAGCGCGACGCCGCCATTGGTCGAGACCGGCACGAACGTCCCCATCCGTTCGACGTTGCGCAGCGTCCATGGCAACACCACCGCCGCCAGCGTCACTTGCACCAATACCACCGCACGCAGCGCATCGCGCCACCGGAAGTCGCGGAAACTCAGCAGCAACGCGACGATCACCCCGAGCGGGAACACCAGCATCTGCGAGCGCATCAGCGTCGACAGTCCGAACAGCGCCCCCGCGGCGATCAGCGCGAGGCTGTTTTTGCGCCCGGCGATCAGCACCACGACCGCAACCATGCTCAGCGCGGTCGATGCCGTCTCCGAACACGGCTGGCCGACATAGGCGATGTGCGCCGGGTACAGCGCGTAGAGCAGCACCGCGATCCGCGTCGCGAGCGCGCCGGCGCCGAGCACCCGTCCGAGCCAGACGATCGCACCGAGGATCACCGCGGCCGACACGAGGTTGAGCAGCAACGGCCCGAACAGCCCCGGCCCGAACAGTATCATGCTGCCCGCCAGCAAAGCGGGATAGCCGACCGGCCAGAAGGCGGTCGGATATCCGGCCTCCTGATAGCCCATCCCGCGGGCCATTTCGGCGGCGCGCACCATATACCATTCGCCATCGGACACCGCGATCTGCGGGAGCACGAAAAGCACGGCGACCCGCAGCAGGAGCGCGAGCGCGAACAGCGAGGGCACGACCAATGGCGCGGTCTCGAAAGCCGCGACGCGTGCGCTCCATGATCGAGTCGCTGCCATGCCCTGCCCTTCCACGTTCCCGCAGCAGAGCAAAGCGGCAAAGCACGTCGCGGCGCCAGCGCGTTAACACCGAATTTACCCAAAAGCCCGGGCGGATCGATTGGCGACGCGTTACCGAATCTGGTTAAGGTCTTGCTGTGGGACCGCTCAGGCGACTGCGCTCATCCGATCCTCGAACAACGCTTTCAGATCCTTTTTGAGGATCTTGCCGTTTGCGTTGCGCGGCAGCGTGTCCGCGACGAAACGGATCGCCACCGGCGTCTTGAAGATCGCGAGCCGCGCGCGCACCCATGCCTGCAACTCGGCCTCACTCGCGCTCGTGCCAGGCCGCAGATGCACCACTGCCGCCGGCTCCTCGCCGAGCGTGCGGTGCGGGATGCCGATCAGCGCGCAATCGGTTACCGCGGGATGCGCGTAGAGGACGTTCTCGACCTCAGACGAATAGATATTCTCGCCGCCGCGGATGATCATGTCCTTGGCGCGGTCGACGATATAGAGGAACCCCTCGGCATCGAGCCGCGCGAGATCGCCCGTGCGCACCCAGCCATCAACGAAGGTCGCCGCGGTCGCCTCGGGCTTGTTCCAATAGCCTTTCACGATCATCGGCCCGCGCGCCCACAATTCCCCGACTTCGCCGATCGGCAGCTCGGTCTCGCCCTCCTCGTCCATGATCTTGAGATCGGCGACGGGTGCGGGCGGCCCGGCGCTGGTCGGGCGCGCGAGATAATCCTCGCCGCCATGCCCGGTGACGGTCGCCATCGTCTCGGTCATCCCCCAGCCGTTCGACGGCAGTGCGCCGAATTCGGTGTAGATCCGCCGCACCAGCTCGGGCGCCGAGGGCGCGCCGCCATAGGCGATCGCCTCGAGCGAGGAGAGATCGTAGGTCGCGCGGTCGGGATGTTCGAGGATCTGCCACGCGATCGTCGGCACGCCGCCGGTGACCTGCACCTTCTCGCGTTCGATGATCTCCATCGCGCGAACCGTATCCCATTTGCGCATGAAGACGAGCGTGTTGCCGAGCGCGACCGACATCATCATCGTCGCGCTGCAGGCGGTGACGTGGAACATCGGGATCACGGTCAGGAAGGTCTTCGGCGCCGGCGCAGGCGGTGCCTCGCCACGCCGCAGGAACGCGCGCGCGCCGCCGAAGGCCGAAGTCAGGATGTTGGTCGTGAGGTTGCGATGCGTGCCGAGCGCACCCTTGGGATGGCCCGTCGTGCCGCTGGTGTAAAAGATCGTCGCATCATCGTCGGTGTCGAGCTCGACCGCAGGGAGATCGCGTTCGGGAAGGCGTGCGTAGGCGTTCGGCGTGCCGATCAGATCCTCGAGCCGAACCGCGTCGGCGCCCAGCGCGATCGAGGCGCGCGCGACGATGGTGGTTTCGACCGCCGGGAAAGCCGCGCCCTCCGCCACCAGCCGCTGATAGCGCTCGTCATCGACGAACAGCAGACGGCAGCCCGAATCGGTGATGCCATAAGCGAGCTCACCCGCGGTCCACCACGCATTGAGCGGCACGACGATCGCGCCGATGCTCGCCGCGGCAAAGAAGATCACCGGCCATTCGGGCAGGTTGCGCATAGCAAGGCCGACGCGGTCGCCCTTGCCGATCCCCATCTCGGCGAGTGCATGGGCAAGCGTCGCGACCGCGCGGAAATTGGCGTCGTAGCTGACGCGTTCGTCCTCATAGACGGTGAAGATCCGCTCGCCGTGCGCACGCGATGCCGCAATCAGCCAGGCGAGCGACGGCGGCGCATGCTTCCACACGCGAGTCGGGATGCCGCGGATCGGGATCGTCTCGATCTCGAACTTTCCGCCCGGCGTCACCAATGCCGCATCGACCTGATCGAGCGTCATCTTGGGCCAGGCCGGATCGAGCGCGACGAGCGGTTCGATATCCACGATAGTCTCTCCCGAAAGCCCGCCGGGCACGCCCGAGTTGAAACTCGGGTTTGCCGGGGAACAGCATTTGCGCAAGGTTAGTGTTGATTCGCGCGCCACTCAAGGCAATAGGGTGTTCTCGCTTTCGAACAGGGGGTATGGAAACGCCGATGGCCGCAGACTTGCCCTCCCGCACACGCTTCGACTCAGGCCGCCTCGCGCGGATCGATGCATTTCTCAGGGATCGCTATCTCGATTCGGGCAAATTGCCCAACGCGCAGCTGCTGATCGCGCAGGATGGCGAGATCGTCCATTTTTCGTCGCAAGGCGCGGCGCGCGAAGGCGGCGAGGCGATCGACGAGGGCTCGCTGTTCCGCATCGCCTCGATGACCAAGCCGATCACCTCGATCGCGTCCATGATGCTGGTCGAGGAGGGCAAGGTTGCGCTCGACACCCCGGTCCATCACGTGCTGCCCGAATTCAAGGATATCGGCGTCTATAACGGCGGCGGCGCGGGCGTGCTGTTCCAGACGAAGCCGACGAGCGAGCCGATGCGGATGGTCGATCTGCTGCGCCACACCTCGGGGCTGACCTACGGCTTCCAGAACCGCTCGAATATCGATGCCGCATACCGCGAGGGACGGATCGAAAACTGGCATGGCGGACTCGATCTCGACGGCTTCGTCGCGGCGCTTGGCCGGCTGCCGCTTGAATTCTCGCCCGGCACGGCGTGGAATTACTCGGTCGCAACCGACGTGCTCGGCGCGGTCGTTGCGCGCGTCTCGGGGCTTTCGCTGCCCGAATTCTTCGCGACCCGCATCTTCGCGCCGCTCGGGATGCGCGACACCTTCTTCGTCGTGCCCGCCGACAAGATCGACCGGCTGACCGATTGCTACACGCTCGCCCCCGGCAAGGGCCGCGTGCTCTACGATCGTGGCGAGGCGAGCGCGTGGAGCAAGCCGCCAAGGCTCGTCTCGGGCGGCGGCGGGCTGGTCTCGACCGCGCTCGATTATCATCGCTTCTGCACCATGCTGCTGAACGGCGGCGAGCTGGAAGGTGCGCGAATCGTCGGGCGCAAGACGATCGAGCTGATGACGATGAACCACCTTCCCGGCGGCGCTGATCTCTCGACGCTGTCGAAATCGCTGTTCAGCGAGGCGGCGAATGCCGGCACCGGCTTCGGGCTCGGGTTTGCGGTCAATATCGACGTCGCGCGCTCGATGATCCCGGGGTCGGTCGGCGAATATTATTGGGGCGGCATGTTCTCGACCGCCTTCTTCGTCGATCCGGTCGAGCGGCTGCACATGGTGTTCATGACGCAGGTGTCGCCGTCGAACATCTATCCGATCCGGCGTGAGTTGAAGACGTTGATCTACAGTGCGTTGATCTGACCCCCATCGTCACCCCGGCGCAGGCCGGGGCCGCTGGGTCGGGCGCGCGTCGCTGACGTCGCGGACCACCTCCAGCGGCCCCACCTTCGCCGGGGCGTCGCTCTCAACAGGAGACCATCATGACTTCCCCGATCACCACCGAACTCCACGACGACGTCCTCGTCATCATCTCGAACAACCCGCCGGTCAACGCGCTCGGCGCGGCGGTGCGGCAGGGGCTCGAGGCAGGGATCAAGGAAGGGCTCGCCAATCCGCAGGTCAAGGCGATGGTGATCCGCTGCGATGGCCGTACCTTCTTTGCAGGCGCCGACATCACAGAGTTCGGCAAGCCGATGCAGGAGCCCGGCCTCCCCACCGTGGTCGACATGATCGAAGCGTCGGACAAGCCCGTCGTCGCCGCGATCCACGGCACCGCGCTTGGCGGCGGGTGCGAGGTGACGCTCGGCTGCCATTATCGCATCGCCGTACCAAGCGCGAAGATCGGCACGCCCGAGGTCAAGCTCGGCCTGCTCCCCGGTGCCGGCGGGACGCAGCGCATCCCGCGCATTGCCGGGGTCAAGCTCGCGCTCGAAATGACCGCCAAGGGTGATCCGATCCCGGCCAAGCTCGCTCTGTCAGCCGGCTTGATCGACAGACTCGCAGGCGAGGACAGTCTCGAAGCCGACGCCATCGCCTTCGCGCGCGAAGTTGCCGACACCAAGCGCCTGCCCCGCGCCCGCGAGAAGGTCGCGCAGGCCGACCCCGAAGCCGTCGCCGCGTTCAAGAAGGAAAACGCCAAGCGCTTCCGCGGCTTCGACGCCCCCGCCGCCAACATCGCCTGTGTCGAGAAAGCCGCCGACGGATCGAGCTTCGACGAGGGCATCGCCTTCGAGCGCCAGGAATTCATGAAGCTGATGATGGGCGTGCAATCCGCCGCGCAGCGCCACATCTTCTTCGCCGAGCGCCAGGCCGCCAAGATCGACGGCATCGACCCCAAGATCGCGCTCCGCGAGATCAAGCGCGTCGGCGTGATCGGCGCGGGCACGATGGGCGGCGGCATCTCGATGAACTTCCTGTCGGCGGGCATCCCGGTGACGATCGTCGAGATGGCGCAGGAAGCGCTCGACCGTGGCGCGGGCACGATCCGCAAGAATTACGAGGCCTCCGCCGCCAAGGGCCGCCTCAAGCCCGAACAGGTCGAGGCCGCGATGGGCGCGCTCAACCCCACGCTCGATTTCGAGGCGCTCGCCGAGTGCGACCTCATCATCGAGGCGGTGTACGAGAACATGGACGTGAAGAAGGAGATCTTCACGCGGCTCGACGCGCTCGCCAAGCCCGGCGCCATCCTCGCCTCGAACACCTCGTATCTCGATATCGACGAGATCGCGTCGGTGACGAAGCGGCCCGGCGACGTCGTTGGCATGCACTTCTTCTCGCCCGCCAACGTGATGAAGCTGCTCGAGGTCGTCCGCGGCGCGCAGACCGAGGACGATGTCCTCGCGACCGTGATGGCGCTGTCGAAGACGATCAAGAAGGTCGCGGTGGTCGCCGGCGTATGCGACGGCTTCATCGGCAACCGGATGCTGAAACCCCGTCAGGTCGAGGCGATGAAGCTGCTGATGGAAGGCGCCACGCCCGAGCAGATCGACCGCGTCCATGTCGCGTTCGGCATGCCGATGGGGCCGTTCCAGATGAGCGATCTCGCTGGCGTCGACATCGGCTGGCACCGCGATCCCAATCGGATCGAGAACATCCGCGACGCGCTCGCGGCCGAAGGGCGCTGGGGGCAGAAGACCGCCAAGGGCTTCTACGATTACGACGAGAAGCGGAACCCGACCCCCTCGCCGCGCGTGGCCGAGATCATCGAGGATTTCCGCTCGAAATCGAACCTGCAGAAGCGCGCGATCAGCGATGAGGAGATCGTCGAGAAAACGCTCTACACGATGGTCAACGAAGGCGCGCTGATCCTCGAGGAGAAGATGGCGCAGCGCGCGAGCGATATCGATGTGGTGTGGATCTACGGCTATGGCTGGCCGGTGTATCGCGGTGGGCCGATGTTCTGGGCCGACACCGAGGGCCTCAAGAAGATCGTCGCGGGGCTCGAGAAGCACGGGTTTGCCGTCGCCGAGTTGCTCACGTCGAAGGCAGAGAGCGGCGGGCGGTTCAATGGATGAGCCGACAGCCGTCGCCCCGGCGAAGGCCGGGGCCCCGGGGCGTGCGGCACCCGATCCGCACCACAACCGGCCGCCCCCGGCCCAAGCCGGGGTAACGGTGATGCGCACCGCCCTCCAAACCGCCGCCGCGATCCGCACGCGCGAAACCACCGCGCTCGCCGAATGCGACGCCGCGATCGCGCGGATCGAGGCGGGCGACGGCGAGATCAACGCCGTCGTCGTCCGCGATTTCGATCGGGCGCGCGAGGCCGCGCGCGCAATCGACGCCGATCCCAAGGGCGACGCCCGCCCGCTGCTCGGCGTACCCATGACGGTCAAGGAAAGCTTCGACGTGGCCGGGCTGGTGACGAGCTGGGGTTTCCCCGAACATGCCGACCATGTCGCCAGCGAAGACGCCCTCGCCGTCCAGCGCCTCAAAGCCGCCGGCGCCGTTATCCTGGGCAAGACCAATGTGCCGGTCGGGCTCGCCGATCTGCAATCCAATAACCCCGTCTACGGCCGCACCCGCAACCCGCACAATCATGACCGCGTCAGCGGCGGCTCGTCGGGCGGATCGGCGGCCGCGCTCGCGGCGGGTTTCGTCCCGCTCGAGTTCGGGTCGGATATCGGCGGCTCGATCCGTGTGCCGGCTGCCTTCTGCGGTGTCTGGGGTCACAAGCCGACCTTTGGCATGCTCGACACCGATGGCCATTATTTCCCGCGCACGCAGGGCGCCGCGCTCAATCTCAGCGTGATCGGCCCGCTCGCGCGCGATCCTGACGATCTCGCGCTCGCGCTGGATCTAACCGCGGACCTGCCACTACCCAAGGCACCGATCCGCGACACCGCTGAGTGGCGCATCCTGCTCCTGCCGCAACACCCGCTCGCCCCTGCTTCGCGCGCCGTCAGCGGCGCGGTCGAAGCGATCGGCGCGGCCTTCGCCGCCGCTGGCGCGAGCGTGGCGCGCGACAGCGACCTCCTGCCCGACCTCGCAGAGCAACATGCCGATTACATGCGCATCCTCGCCGTCGCGATGGCGCGCGGCCAGCCGCCGCGGAGCGGCCCGCCCTCGACGCCGATGCCGGTGCTGCTCGATCGGCAGGCAGCGTGTCGGCGCGCGTGGCGCCGCCTGTTTCGTGCATTCGACGCCGTGATCGCCCCCGCCTGGGGCACCACCGCCTTCGCGCATGACGACACCCCAATCGAGACGCGCCAGGCGTGGATCGATGGCGTCCCGACGCCGTTCGGCGCGCAGATCGCCTATCCCGGCCTCGCCACCTTCCCGCTCCTGCCCGCCACCAGCGTCCCCGTCGGCATCGACCCCGACGGCCTGCCGATCGGCGTGCAAGTGATTGCCGACCGTTACGCCGACCATACCGCCATCGCCGTCGCGCGCCGCGCGCACGACCTCATCCGGAGCCGATAGATGACCCAGGATCTCGACACCTTCCGCAGCGAAACCCGCGCCTGGCTCGACGCCAATTGCCCGCCCGAAATGCGCGAGCCCGTGCGCTCGGAAAAGGACGCCTGCTGGGGCGGCCGCAATCCGGATTTCCAGCCCGGCCAGAAGGAATGGATGGACGCGATGGCGTCGCGCGGCTGGACCGTGCCCGACTGGCCCAAGGCCTATGGTGGCGGCGGCCTCACCCCTGCCGAAACCAAGATTCTGCGCGAAGAGATGGCCGCAATAAAGGCGCGCAATCCGCTCAATTCGTTCGGCATTTCAATGCTCGGGCCAGCGCTGCTGAAATATGGCACCGAGGAGCAGAAGCTCGAGTATCTCACCAAGATCGCGCGCGGCGAAATCCGCTGGTGCCAGGGCTATTCCGAGCCCAATGCCGGCTCGGATCTTGCGAGCCTCGCCACCTCGGCCGAGGATGCCGGCGATCATTACATCGTCAACGGCCAGAAGGTCTGGACCTCCTATGCCGACAAGGCCGACTGGATCTTCTGCCTCGTCCGCACCGACAAGAGCAGCAAGCAGGGCGGCATCAGCTTCGTGCTGTTCGATATGGCGAGCGAAGGCGTCTCGACCAAGCCGATCCTGCTGATTTCAGGCTATTCGCCCTTCTGCGAGACCTTCATGGACAATGTGAAGGTCCCCAAGTCGCAGCGCATCCATGAGGAGAATAAGGGCTGGGACGTCGCAAAGTATCTGCTCGGCCATGAGCGCGAGATGATCTCGGGCATGGGCCTCGCCTCGACGGGCGGCAATCCGTTGCTCGACGGCGCGATCGCGACGATCGGGCTCGATGCCGAGGGCCGGCTCGCCGATCCGCTGCTGCGTGGCGCCATCGCGATGTTCGAGGTTCGCGCGAAGGCGTTCGGGTCGATGTCCGAGCGTTTCATCGATGAGTTGAAGGCCGGCCGCGCGCACCCTGCCCAGCCCTCGATGATGAAATATTACGGCACCGAACTCAACAAGAGCCGCCACGAACTGATGATGGCCGCGGGCGGATCGGATGCGCTCGAATGGGAGAGCGAGGGCTCGCGCGGCGGCGCCGAGGCGCGCGCCTGGCTGCGTACCAAGGCCAATTCGATCGAAGGCGGGACGAGCGAGGTCCAGCTCAACATCATCGCCAAACGCATCTTGGAACTGCCGGCGTAACACCAAGCGTCACCCCGGCGGAAGCCGGGGTCTCCCCGCAACGAAGCGTGCCCTTGGCGGCACGAGACCCCAGCTTCCGCTGGCGTGACGGAGTAAGAAATGCCCCTGTTTTTGAACGAAGACCAAACCGCCCTGCAGGACACGATCCGCGATTTCGTCGCCGAGCAGGCCCCCGTCAGCCACATGCGCGGGCTTCGCGACAGCAAGGACGCGACCGGCTTCAGCCGCGACCTGTGGAAGAGCTTCGCCGAGATGGGCTTTACCGGCCTCCTGATCGGCGAGGATGAAGGCGGGCTCGGGCTCGGTCACGTCGAGGCGGGCGTCGTGCTCGAGGAGATCGGTCGCAACCTGTCCCCCTCGCCTTTCCTCACCACCGCGGTCGCTGCGGTCGAGGCGCTCAAGGGGACGGCGCATGCCGCGCGCTGGTTTCCCGGCATCATCGCCGGCGACACCGTCGCCGCGCTCGCGATCGATGAGGCCGCCAAGCACCGCGACAGCGTAGGCCTCACCGCCGAGCGTTCGGGCAACGGCTTCAAGCTAACCGGCAAGAAGCAGTTCGTCACGCACGGCCATGTCGCCGATCTGCTGATCGTCGCCGCGCGCACCGCGGGCAGCGCCGACGATGCCGAGGGCGTGACGCTTTTCGCGATCCCCAAGGGTGCCGCCAACCTTACCGCCACCCCCGAGCGCCTCGCCGATGCGAGCCTCGCCGCACGGCTCGAGTTCGACGGCGTCGAGGTCGATGCCGATGCCGTGATCGGCGACGTCGATGGCGGCCGGTCGCCCCTCGACCGCCTGCTGCGCGCCGGGCGGACCGGCGCCTCGGCCGAACTGCTCGGCGTCGGCGGCGGCGCGATGGACATGACGGTCGGCTATCTCAAGCAGCGCAAGCAGTTCGGCACGCTGATCGGCAGCTTCCAGGCGCTCCAGCACCGCGCGGCGCACCTCTATTCCGAGATGGAAGTCGCGCGCGCGGCGGTGATGAAGGCGCAGCAACTGCTCGATCTCGACAGCCCCCACGCCGACACCGCGGTGTCCGTGGCGAAGGCGATGACCGCGCTGGCGACGACGCTGTCGGTGCAGGAAGGCGTGCAGATGCACGGCGGCATTGGCATGACCGACGAGTATGACATCGGCTTCTACATGAAGCGCGCGCGCGTTCTGGCCGAGATGTTCGGCGATGCGAACTTCCACGCCGACAAGGTGGCGAAAGCTGCGGGGTACTAACCGCTCTCCCTCTCCCGCTTGCGGGAGAGGGTGGCCGAGCGAAGCGAGGTCGAGAGAGGGCCGTTACGCGAACGGCGTTTTGCGATACAGCCCCTCTCCCCGACCCTCTCCCCGAACGGGAGCGGGAGAAGAAGGACATGATGACCGACCCCACCCCCGCCCAGCTTGCGCAGCAACTCGTCGACCTGCTCGACATCGAGGAGATCGACACCGATCTCTACCGCGGCCCCCGCGGCACCGATGGGTTCGGCCGCGTGTTCGGCGGGCAAGTCATCGCCCAGGCGCTTCAGGCCGCACAACGCTCGACCGATGCGCCCAAGCAAGCGCATTCGCTCCACGCCTATTTCATGCGGGCCGGCGATGAGAGCCATCCGATCCTCTACCGAGTCGTGCGCGATTTCGACGGGAAGAGCTTCGCCACCCGCCGCGTCATCGCGACGCAGCGCGGCGTGCCGATCCTCAACCTCGCCTGCTCGCTCCAGGTGCCCGAGGGCGGCCTCGCGCATCAGGATGCGATGCCCGACGTGCCCCCGCCCGAGGACCTGACCAGCGATCGCGACCTCCGCCTCGCGATGATCGACCGCATCCCCGAAAAATTTCGTACGATGTTCCTGCGCCCGCGCATGGTCGACATCCGCCCCGTATCCCCGCGCAGCTGGCTTGATCCGGTCGAGCAGGAGCCCCGCCAGAACAGCTGGTTCCGCGTCGTGGCGCCGGTCGGTGACGATCCCGCGCTGCACCGTGCGATCCTGGCCTATGCCTCCGACATGTCGCTGCTCGGCACCGCGACGCTCGCGCACGGCGTCAACTGGATGACGCACAAGCTGCAGACCGCCAGTCTCGACCACGCGCTGTGGCTGCACGAGGATTTCCGTGCCGACGACTGGTTGCTCTATGTCTGCGACAGCCCGTGGGCAGGCCATGCGCGCGGTTTCAACCGCGGCAAGATCTTCGCGCGCGACGGGCGACTGGTCGCAAGCGTCGCGCAGGAAGGGCTCATCCGCCTGCGCGAGTGACCGCTACACCGCGGTCTTGCCATATTCCTGCTTGGTCACCGGATGGCTGCTCGACAGCCCGCCATCGACCGCGATCGCCTGCCCGTTGACATAGCTCGCCGCATCCGACGCGAGGAACGCCGCGACTTCCGCCAGTTCCTCGGGCTGAGCACCGCGGCGCAGCGGGTTGAGCCGGCCGACACGGTCGATCTTGCCCGCCTCGCGCGCATAATCGAAGGTCGGCTTGGTCATTCCGGTCTCGGTCAACCCTGGGCAGATCGCATTGACGCGCACGTTCGACCCCGCAAGCTGCTGCGCCGACACCATCGCGAGGTTGATCACCCCCGCTTTCGACGCCGAATAGGCCGGGGACCCGGCCCCCGAGCGGATCCCAGCAACGCTCGCGGTCAGCACGATCGCCCCGCCGCCGCGCTCGGCGATCTTGGGGGCGGCGTGTTTGATCGCGAGGAACGGGCCGATCAGATTGACGCGCAGCACTTCGGTGATGAGCGCGACATCGGTATCAAACAGGTTTGCCATTCCCCCGGAAATGCCGGCATTGGCGAACATGATGTCGAGCCCGCCATAGGTCTCGCACGCGACGGTCACCGCGCGGATCACGTCGTCCTCGTTGCCCGCATCGATCTGGATCGCGTGAGCGGTGCCACCCGCCTGCGCGATGAGCGCGGCGGTTTCGTGGACCGTGTCGCTCAGGTCGGCGACGATCACGCTGCCGCCGTCCTTCGCGAACAGCAACGCCGTGGCGCGTCCGATCCCCGAGCCCGCGCCGGTAACGATGATCGATTTTCCGCTGAACCGTGCCATGTCGTTTTCTCCTAAATCGTCACGCCGCCATCGAGCACGATCGTCTGCCCGGTCATGAAGCTGCTCGCCGCGCTTGCGAGGAAAACGACCGCACCGGCGATCTCCTCGGGCTCGCCGATCCGGCGCAAGGGCACGGTCTTGTTCGCGGCCTCGATCCGCTCGGGATCCTCCCACAGCGCGCGCGCGAAATCGGTCTTGATCAGCCCGGGCGCGATGCAGTTGACGCGGACGTTGTCGGGCCCGAATTCATGCGCGAGGTTGCGCGCGAGCTGCATGTCGGCGGCCTTGGAGATGCAGTACGCGCCGATCACCGTCGACCCGCGCAGGCCGCCGATCGACGACACGATGATGATGCTGCCCGACCGGCGCTCGCGCATCTCGGGCGCGACCATCGAAATCAACCAGTGGTTCGAGACGATATTGTTGTCGAGGATCTTGCGGAACTGCTCGTCGGCGATCCCTCCCTGCGGGCCATAATAGGGGTTCGAGGCGGCGTTGCAGACGAGCACGTCGATCTGGCCGAACGCGGCGCGGGTGGCATCGACGAGATGCTGGAGCCCCGCTTTGTCGGAGATGTTGGCGGCGACCGCGATCGCGGTGCCCTCACCGAAGCGCGCGTTGAGCTCGGCGGCGACCGCATCGCAGGCGTCCTGCTTGCGGCTCGAGATGACGACCTTGGCGCCGTGTTCGGCGAGCTCGAACGCGCTCGCCTTGCCGATCCCGCGCGAGGACCCGGTGACGATGGCGACTTTGCCGGTAAGATCGAATTGCGACATGGCTTCTACTGCTCCCCTCCCGCTTGCGGGAGGGGCTGGGGGAGGGCCTGTCCGCACAAGCGCTCCGCCACGTCCCTCCCCTAACCCCTCCCGCAAGCGGGAGGGGAATGAGACTTACGCCCCCGCCTTCACCGCGAAATCCCACGCCGCATCGGCCAGCCGGTACACCCCCGCCGCCGACTTCTCCGCCTGCGCGCTCGACGCGGTCCCCTCGACGATCCGCTTCTTGATCCCCTGGACGATCCCCGTCAGCCGGAAGAGATTGTACGAGAAATACCAGTTGAGGTCAGGCACCCCGTCACGCCCCGTCGCCGCGCAATAGCGCTCGACCATCGCCTCGATCGTCGGGATCCCCGTTTCCGGCCCAGTATGCCCGAGCACCCCTGACCGGCCCTCGGGCGCCGTCACCCAGCTCATCAGGAAATAGGAGAAGTCCGCGAGCGGATCCCCAAGCGTCGACAATTCCCAGTCGAGCAGCGCGATCACGCGCGGCTCGTCACGCGCGAAGATCATGTTGTCGATGCGGTAATCGCCATGCACCACCGATGTCCGCGTCTGCTCGGGCACCGTCCGGCCGAGATACTCGATCAGTCTCTCGACCTGCGGCATGGGCTCGGTCTCGGACGCGCGATACTGTTTGGTCCAGCGCGCGACCTGGCGCTCGAAATAATTGCCCGGTCGGCCATATTCGCCGAGCCCCGCCGCGACATGGTCGGTGTTATGCAACGCCGCGAGCGTGTCGCACATCGCGTTATAGATTCCGGTACGCTGGTCGGGCGTGTAGTCGGGCAAGGTGCCGTCCCACAGATTGCGGCCGTCGGCAAAGCCCATCACGTAGAAATCGGTGCCGATCACCGCGGGATCGATGCACAGACCATAAGGCTTGGCGACCGGAAAACCCGTCGGATAGAGCCCGGCAATCACCCGATACTCCCGGTCGACCGCATGCGCCGAGGGCAACAGCACCCCCATCGGCTTGCGCCGCAGCACATAGGTGCCCGACGGGGACTCGAACTTGAAGGTCGGGTTCGACTGCCCGCCGGCGAACTTCGCGTAGGTCAGCGGCCCCACGAAACCCTCGACATGGGCGACCATCCAGGCCGTCAGCGCGGCCTCGTCGAGCCGGTCCTTGTCCGGAACGGCGATCGTCTGCGGCGCGAAATCGTCCATCACGAAAACTCGATCACGGAGCGCACGGTGTCGCCGGTCCGCAGATTGGCGAGTGCATGGTTGACGTCCTCGAGCTTGATCCGCTCGGCGACCATCGTGTCCAGATCGAGCTTGCCGTCGAGGTACATCTGCACCAGCCGCGGCAGATCGATCGGGAAGCGCGTCGAGCCCAGCAGCGAGCCCTGCAGCTTCTTCCCCGTCAGGAAGGTCGGCCCGGCGATCTTCACCTCATTGCCCGGCGCGATCATCCCGAGGATCGTCGCGGTGCCGCCGCGCCGCAGGATCGTCCAGGCGAGCTCGGCGGTGTTGCTCCGCCCGACCGCCTCGATCGCATAATGCACCCCGCCGCCGGTCATTCCGAACACCTTCTTGGCGAGATCGGCGTCGTTCGAATCGAGCGTGTGCGTCGCGCCGAGCTTCTCGGCGAGCGCGCGCTTGTCGGCGACGGGGTCGATCGCGATGATCTGCCCCGCGCCTGCGATCTTGGCGGCGTTGATCGCAGCGAGCCCGATCCCGCCGCAGCCGATCACCGCGACGCTCTCGCCGGGGCGCAACTGGCTGTCGTTGAAGATCGACCCTGCGCCGGTGATGACCGCGCAGCCGAGCAAGGCGGCACGGTCGAGCGGCATCTCCTTGCTGATCGCAACGCAAGCGTTTTCGTGGACCAGCATCATCTCGGCGAACGCCGAGAGGTTGAGGAACGGCGCGAGCGGCGTGCCGTCTTGCAGACTCAACCGTGGCGGCGCGCCCTTGGGCCGCCGCGTCGAGGGATCGACGCACAAGGACGGCCGCCCGGTGACGCACATCTCGCACGCACCGCAGAACACCGTGAAGAAGGTGATGACATGATCGCCGACCTTGAGATGCGCGACGTCCGACCCGACCGCCTCGACGATCCCCGCCGCCTCGTGCCCCGGCACCGTCGGCATCGGATGCGGGAAGGCGCCGTCGACGAAGTGGAGGTCGCTGCGGCACACCCCGCACGCGACAGTGCGGATCAGCACTTCGCGCGGGCCCGGATCGGAGATCGCGACGTCGTCGATCACCAGCTCGGTGTTGGGGGCGTAGAGGATGGCTGCTTTCATCTCAACTCCGTCGCCCCGGCGAAGGCCGGGGCCGTTGCGCTCTGTGGCACTTGGTCGGCACTATAACCCAGCGGCCCCGGCCTGCGCCGGGGCGACGAGGTTACCGCCGCACCGCATCCTTCGCCGCAACCGCGGCTGGCAGATCGGCATATTTCCCGAACTCGTTCCGCGCGATGGCCCGGTTGTGCACCTCGTCCGGCCCATCGGCGAAGCGCAGCGTCCGCATCGCCGCCCAATCATGCGCCAGCGCAAAATCGCCCGAGACGCCACCGCCACCATGCGCCTGGATCGCATCGTCGAGGATCTTGAGCGCCATGTTGGGCGCCTGCACCTTGATCATCGCAATTTCCTGCTGCGCCGACTTGTTGCCCGCCTTGTCCATCATGTCGGCGGCCTTGAGGCACAGCAGCCGCGTCATCTCGATGTCGATCCGTGCGCGCGCGATGCGCTCCTCCCACACCGACTGGTCGGCAATCCGCTTGCCGAACGCGACGCGCGTCAGCAGCCGCTTGGCCATCGCCTCGATGCCGGTCTCGGCGACGCCGATCGTGCGCATGCAGTGATGGATGCGGCCCGGCCCGAGCCGACCCTGCGCGATCTCGAACCCGCGGCCCTCGCCGAGCAGGATGTTCTCGGCGGGTACGCGGACATTCTCGAGCACGACTTCGCCGTGGCCGTGCGGCGCATGGTCATAGCCATAGACCGACAGCATCCGCTTGATCGTCACGCCCGGCGCATCCATCGGCACGAGGATCTGGCTCTGCTGGCTGTGACGCGCGGCGTCGGGGTTGGTCTTACCCATCGTGATGGCGATCTTACAGCGCGGATCGCCGACGCCCGACGACCACCATTTCGTGCCGTTGATGACATAGTCGTCGCCGTCACGGACGATCGAGGTCTCGATATTGGTCGCGTCGGACGAGGCGACCGCCGGTTCGGTCATCAGGAAGGCCGAGCGGATCTCGCCATTCATCAGCGGGCGCAGCCAGCGCTCCTTCTGTTCGAGCGTGCCGTAGCGGTGGAGCACCTCCATATTGCCGGTGTCGGGTGCCGAGCAGTTGAAGCATTCGCTCGCCCAGCCGACCTTGCCCATCTCCTCGGCGCATAACGCATATTCGAGGTTGGTCAGCTGCGTGCCTTCGAAGACGAACGAATCGTCGACATGGCTCTGCCCCGAATGCGGCGGCATGAAGAAATTCCACAGGCCGGCGGCCTTGGTCTTTTCCTTCATCTCCTCGATCACCGGAATGACCTTCCAGCGCTCGCCGCTGTGGTGCTGCTCGTCATATTCAGCCTGGCGCGGGCGGATCTGCTGGTCGATGAACGCCTTCACGCGATCCCGGAAATAGATCTCGCGTTCGCTGAAGCTGAAGTCCATCTGCTCTCTCCAATCGGGTCGTTGCGAGGCTGGGTATACCGTACCGCGTTTTCGGTAAAGCGTCTTTGGCGCGGAAAAGCCACGCATTGACCGCGCTCAACAAAGGGACTGTTTCTTCTAAAAGATGATGGTACAGATTGTCGGATGGAGGCCAGCAACACCGTTCCGACCGAGGAAGAGACCAGCACCAAGCGCTTCCGCGCCAAGCGCGATGCGATCCTCGCCGCCGCCGCCGAGGCAATCAACGAGCAGAGCGCGAAAGGCATGACCTTCGCCGATGTCGCGCGCCGCGTCGGGCTCAACACGACGAGCGTCACCTACTATTTCAAGCGCAAGGAAGACCTTGCCGCTGCCTGTTTCGAGTATACGCTCGAAAAGCTGCTGGCGATGCTCGACGAATCGCTGCTCGAGCCGACACCGCAGGCGCGCGTCGCGAAATACCTTTCGCTCAACATGGTGCGGCTCGCGCGGATCCAGCGTGGCGAGGAAACCGCCTTCGCGATCCTCTCCGATCTGCGCGCGACGGAGGAGCCCGTGCTCGGCCGGCTGATGGCGGGCTGGCGCGAAGTATTCCGCAAGACCCGCAGCCTGTGGGGCCCCGCCGCCAACCGCGCGCAGACCGATCTCCACGGCGGGCGCGCGCATGTGCTGCTCGAAAACACCTTCTGGCTGCCGATCTGGCTGACGCGCTACGACCCCGACCAATATCCGCGCGTTGAGGAACGGCTGATGGATGTGTTCGCGCACGGCATCGCCGGACCGAGAGCGACCTGGGACCCCGAGCTGATCGACCTGGCGCATGACGAGCCCGAACCGGGGCGCGAGGCGTTCCTGCTGGCGGCAACGCGTCTGATCAACCAGCTCGGCTATCGCGGCGCCTCGGTGCAGAAGATCGCGTCCGAACTCAACGTCACCAAGGGCAGCTTCTACCACCATCTCGATGCCAAGGACGATCTTGTGCTCGCTTGCTACAAGCGGAGCCTCGATACCGTGGCCGATGCGCAGCGGCTCGCCGACGAGCGCGGCGGGAGCCATTGGGAGCGGCTGTCGGGGACGATCGCAACCCTGCTCGACGTCCAGTTTTCCGAGCGCGGCCCACTGCTGCGCACGACGGCGCTGTCGGGCCTGCCGAGCGAATCGCGCACGCAGATGGTCGATCGTTCGAACCGTATCGCGCGCCGCTTCGCCGGGACCATGAGCGACGGCATCGCCGAAGGCTCGATCCGCCCGGTCGATCCGCTGATCGCGGCGCAGGCGCTGATGGCGATGCAGAACGCTGCGTTCGACATGCGAAAATGGGCGCATACGATGACGCGCGAGCGCGCAATCGGATATTATGCATCGACGCTGGCGTTCGGCTTGTTCGACGACCGGATCTTACAACAATAGTCGTCGCCCCGGCGCAGGCCGGGGTCGCTGAGGTGTGGCACGGCCATCGTTTCACAACCCAGCGGCCCCGGCTCCCGCCGGGGTGACGCGCGAGACAAGGACACTCTCATGGCCGACATGGCGCGTTTCGATTGGGCAGACCCCTTCTTCCTCGACGATCAGCTCGAAGATGACGAGCGGATGATCCGCGATTCGGCGCGGGCCTATGCGCAGGACAAGCTCGCCCCGCGGATCATCGACGCCTTCCAAAACGAAACCACCGACCCCGAAATCTTCCGCGAGATGGGCGCACAAGGGCTGCTCGGCCCGACCGTGCCCGAGGAATATGGCGGCGTCGGCGCATCGTACGTCGCTTACGGCCTCGTCGCGCGCGAGGTCGAGCGGGTCGATTCGGGCTATCGCTCGATGATGTCGGTCCAGTCGAGCCTCGTGATGTACCCGATCTTCGCGTACGGCTCGGAGGCGCAGAAGCGGAAGTATCTGCCCAAGCTGGCGAGCGGCGAATGGATCGGCTGCTTCGGCCTGACCGAGCCCGACGCCGGCTCCGACCCCGGCAGCATGACGACGCGCGCGACGAAGATCGACGGCGGCTATCTGCTGTCGGGCGCCAAGACCTGGATCTCCAATTCGCCGATCGCCGATGTGTTCGTCATCTGGGCGAAATCGGAGGCGCATGGCGACGGGATCCGTGGCTTCATCGTCGAGAAGGGTGCGAAGGGCCTCGCTACCCCCAAGATCGAGGGCAAGCTCAGCTTGCGCGCTTCGATCACCGGCATGATCCTGATGGACGAGATCGAGCTGTCCGAGGACGCTTTGCTCCCCGACGTGCAGGGGCTGAAAGGGCCATTCGGCTGCCTCAACCGCGCGCGCTACGGGATCAGCTGGGGCGCGCTCGGTGCCGCCGAATTCTGCTTCCACGCGGCACGCCAGTACGGCCTCGACCGCAACCAGTTTGGCACCCCGCTCGCCGGGCGCCAGCTCTACCAGAAGAAGCTCGCTGACATGGAGACCGAGATCGCGCTCGGGCTGCAGGCGTCGCTCCGTGTCGGCCGCCTGATGGATGCCGGCAAGTTCGCCCCCGAGATGATCTCGATCGTCAAACGCAACAATGTTGGCAAGGCGCTCGATATCGCGCGGATGAGCCGCGACATGCACGGCGGCAACGGCATTTCGGGCGAATATCAGGTGATGCGCCACATGATGAACCTCGAGACGGTCAACACCTATGAAGGCGCGCACGACGTCCATGCGCTGATCCTCGGACGTGCGATCACGGGAATCGCGGCGTTCTAGCGATCGGAGGTTTCGCCTCACCCCGGCGCAGACCGGAGGAGGTTCATTCGGGAGAGCTTGAATGGCACCACCGCCCCTAGCCGGCCTGCGGATCCTCGAAATGGCGGGGATCGGGCCGGGGCCGTTCTGCGGGATGATGCTGGCCGATCACGGCGCCGAGGTGATCCGCGTCGTGCGTCCCGGCCCACCGGGGATGGCAGACCCGACGCGCGACCCGCTGCTGCGCTCACGCCGCACGATCGCGCTCGATCTCAAGAAGCCCGAAGCGGTCGCCGCGGTGCGCCGCCTTGCTGCCACGTGCGACGGCTTGATCGAGGGCTTCCGCCCAGGCGTGATGGAGCGGCTCGGCCTCGGGCCGGATCTGTTGCTCGGCGACAACCCGGCACTCGTGTATGGCCGCATGACCGGCTGGGGGCAGACCGGTCCGCTCGCCGACGCGCCGGGGCACGACATCGATTATATCGCGATCTCGGGCACACTCCACGCGCTGGGCGAGGCTGGCCGCAAGCCGACCGCGCCGATCAACCTCGTCGGCGATTTCGGCGGGGGCGGGATGATGCTCGCTTTCGGGATGCTCGCTGCGATCTTGCAGGCGCAGGCGAGCGGCACGGGCCAGGTCGTCGATTGCGCCATGACCGAAGGATCGGCGGTGCTTGCCAGCATGATCTGGGGGTTTCGCGGCATGGGCCAGTGGAGCGACGCGCGCGGCACGCACCTGCTCGACGGCGGTGCGCATTTCTACGACACCTATGAAACCGCCGACGGCCGATGGATCGCCGTCGGCGCGATCGAACCGCAATTCTACGCCGCCTTGCGCCGCGTGATGCAGCTCGACGGCGCCGAATGGGACGCGCAATTTGCGCCCGCCGTCTGGCCGCGGCTCAAGCAGGAGCTCGCGTATCGCTTCAAGCAGCGCGACCGCGACGCCTGGGTCGCGGCGTTCGAGGGCCACGAAGCCTGCGTCGCACCGGTGCTCGGCTTCGAAGAAGCGGCGGCGCATCCGCACAACGTCGCGCGCCAGGCCTTCGTCACCGCGGGCGGCGTGACGCAGCCCGCCCCGGCCCCGCGCTATTCGCTTAGCGCGACGGTGCCGCCGCGCATGGCGGGCGACACCGATGGTCACGCTATATTGAGCGAAGCCGGCTTTGCCCCCGCCGAGATCGAAGCGCTGCTCGGTTAGGCGATCACCGGCTTGCGCGCGAACACGCCGTAGCAGCCGATGATCGCATAGCAGGCCGCCGGCAGGATCATGGCGAAGCGCAGCGTGCTGTGATCCGCGATCAGCCCGGTCAGCGGCGGAATGATCGCCCCGCCAACGATCGCCATCGCCAGCACGCCCGACCCTTCGGCCGCGCGCTTGCCGAGCCCTTCGCTCGCCAGGCTGAAGATCGTCGGGAACATGATCGAATTGGTCAGCCCGATCGCGAGCAGCGACCAGCCCGAGACGAGCCCGGTGCTGTGCGTCGACAGCGCGATCAACGCGATCCCCGCGATCGCGACGCCGGCGAGCACCTTCCCCGGCGATACATAGCGCAGCACCGCCGCGCCGATGAAGCGCCCGACCAGCGCGCCACCCCAGTAGAAGGGCACGTGCTTGCCCGCCGCTTCGGCGCCGAGCGCCAGCGTATCGGCCTGGGTCAGATAGCTGACGATCAGCGAGCCGATCGCGACTTCGGCGCCGACATAGAGGAAGATGCACAGCGTGCCGAAGCCGAAGCGCGGCATCAGCAGCAGCGCGAACGCCTTGACGATGCTGCCCTGGTCATCGACCGCGGTCGGCAGCCGGTTGCGGCGCGTCCACACCACGGCCGCGACGATCACCAGCGCGACCGCGAGCCCGATATAGGTGTGCACGACGGTCTGCGTTTCGGCGGTGCGATAGGCGTAGAGCGCCGCGCCGGTCAGCGTCTTGGGATTGATCGTCGCGAGCGACCCGAGGATCAGGATCGATCCGACATACGGGAAGATCGTCGTGCCGAGCGAGTTGAACGCCTGCGCGAAGGTCAGTCGGCTGGACGCGGTCTTGGGCGGCCCGAGCAGCGAGATCAGCGGGTTCGCGACGACCTGCACCATCGTGATGCCGGCCGCGAGCACGAACAGCGCGAGGAGGAACACGGCAAACGTGCCCGATTGCGACGCTGGAATGAACAACAGGCAGCCCGCCGTCATCGTGAGCAGCCCGATCGACGCCGAGCGCATATAGCCAGCCTTGCGCACGATCGCCGCGGCAGGGATCGAGAAGACGAAATAGGCCGCGAAGAACGCCGATTGCACGAGCAGCGCCTGCGCGTAGCTCAGCGTGAACAGGTCCTTGAGCTTGGGGATGATCACATCGTTGAGGCTGGTGATCCCGCCGAAGATGAAGAACAGGGCGAACACGAACACCTGCAGATCGGGGGCGTTGATCCCCTTGGTTGCGATCTCGTCGGTGCCGTTAGGCGTGGCGGCATCTATGTGCATAAGCGGTCCCTGCATTGGCCGCTTGCGCCGCCTGTCTCTCTCGGCGCCCTCCATGCCCGCGCAAAGCCCGGTCTGGCAATCCGCAGAATGCCATGCGATACTCTGCCGATAGAACAATCCGGATCAGGAGAGTCCGCCATGGCCACCGCCGCCGTCGCTCGCGTCGAGATGTCCGAAGCCGAATGGGAAGCGCGCCAGGAGCTCGCCGCCTGTTACCGTGTCTTTGCGATGCTCGGCTGGTCGGAGATGATCTACAACCACATCACGCTCAAGATCCCGGGCGAGGACGGCGCCTTCCTGATCAACCCGTTCGGGCTGCATTTCAGCGAGGTGACGGCATCGAGCCTGGTCAAGATCGATATCGACGGCAACAAGCTCGACGACAATCCCTATCCGGTCAATCGTGCAGGCTTCGTGCAGCACGCGCTGTTCCACCGGCATTTGCCCGACGCGCATTGCATCATGCACACGCACACCACTGCCGGGATGGCGGTCAGTTCGCTCGAGGGTGGGCTGCGCGCGACCAATTTCTACGCGTGCAACTTCGCGGGGCAGATCGCCTACCATGATTTCGAGGGCGTCACGGTGCGCGACGAGGAGGGCGCGCGCCTGCTCGAGCATCTCGGATCCAAGCGCGTGATGCTGCTCAAGAACCACGGCATCCTGGTGATGGGCCGGACCCTGCCCGAGGCCTTCATCAAACACTGGTCGCTGCAGCGTGCCTGCGAGATTCAGATCGCCACCATGTCGATGGGCACCGCGATCGAAGTCACGCCCGACGTCGTCGCGGTACATCAGCGCGATCTGCACATGGCGCAGGTTCCGGGCGGCCCGGGAGCTGCCGACTTCGCCGCGATGGTGCGGCTCGTCGACAAGATCGACACCGGCTGGCGCGCCTGACCCCGACAAACTGAACTTAATCAGCAACGTACGTTATTAGCATTGCCTCCCACGCGGACGCGCTTAACCTCCGTTAGGCCCGTATCGTGTGGAGACAAAAATGCTGAAGATTCTGCTTGCCGCCGCGACGCTCTCGCTCGCAGCGACGCCTGCCATGGCCGCGCCGTGCAAGGACGCCAAGGGGCGCTTCATGAAGTGTCCGCCGGCCAAGCCGGTCGCGACCAAGTGCCGGCTGAACGGCAAGTTCGCCAAATGCGGCACGCCCGGCGCCAAGCCTGCCTGATACCTGTCGGGGCGGCGCCGTGCCGCCCCGCACGCTTCACCCGAAGCGATAGCCCGACACCACCCAGCCGAGCACGACATCGCGGTAATCGCAGACCGCTGCATCGCCGCCACCAGCGCCGAGCGCGACCATCAGCGGGAGCAGATGCTCGGCCGCGGGATGCGCGAAATGCGCGTTCGGCAACGTCTCCCACGCGGCGATGCGCGCGGCGCGCGCCACCGGATCGGGATCGGTCGCTGCCGTTGTCAGCGCGACGTCCCAAGCCTCGGCGACCGGCGTGACCTGCGGGCCCCGCGCGCGGAGGTTGTGGAAACTCATCCCCGATCCGACGATCAGCACGCCTTCGTCGCGCAGCGGCGCCAGCGCGCGCCCGATCGCGATATGCCCCGCGGGATCGAGATCGGCGCGCAGCGAAAGCTGGACGAGCGGAATGTCAGCATCGGGCACCGCGACCATCATCGGGATGAACACGCCGTGGTCCCAGCCGCGGTCCTCGCCATGATTCGCGATTCCCGCTGCCGAGAGCAACACGCTC
The DNA here is from genome assembly GCF_054059235.1 of Sphingomonas sp. UYP23. Taxonomy (NCBI): domain Bacteria; kingdom Pseudomonadati; phylum Pseudomonadota; class Alphaproteobacteria; order Sphingomonadales; family Sphingomonadaceae; genus Sphingomonas; species Sphingomonas sp. UYP23. Next base: position 3,307,326 of record NZ_JBSSBX010000001.1, on the reverse strand, counting down.
ACCCGCTGTGCGAGCGCGGAATCGCCACGCGATGGCCAGTCGAGCTGATAGGTATGCGGCGGGAAGCCGAAATAGTCGAAATCGAGCGGATGCCCGTCGCCGGTGTTGATCGCGAGTTCGGGCGTCTCCCAATGCCCCGACACGAGCAGAATCGCGCGCGGCCGTTCGGGCAGCGACCCGATCAGTCCGGCGAGATAGGCCTGCATCGGCCGCCACATCGGATCGGGCGGACCACCGGCGGGATCCATGAAGAAGCACGGGCCGCCGCCATGCGGGATGAAAAGCGTGGGGAGTTTCATGCACACCTCTATCGCGCCGGGTTGCCGCGCCGACAATCGCGCTGCGCGAAACGGCGCGTTTCGCGGGCGGCCTCCTCGCTTGCCCGCAAGGTCAGGCGCGGGCATGGTCGCCGCATGGTCAAGACGAGTGCCCCCTGCCCTGCGACGGTGTGCGAGCGACGCGCATGACGCGCTTCACCGTCAACAACCAGCCGGTCCAGTACAAGATGGCGCCCGACACGCCGTTGCTCTGGGCGCTGCGCGATGCGTCGAACCTCACCGGCACCAAATATGGCTGCGGCACGGGCGACTGCGGCGCCTGCACCGTCGATATCGATGGCGAAGCAGTGCGGTCGTGCCAGCGCACGATCGGCGCGGTCGAGGGCAGTTATGTCACGACGATCGAAGGCCTGTCGCGCGACCGGTCGCATCCGGTGCAGATGGCGTTTCTCGACAAGAACGTGGTGCAATGCGGCTTCTGCATCCCCGGCATCATCATGGCCGCCGCCGTCCTGCTCAAGAAGAACCGCAATCCGAACGAGGACGATATTCGCGCCGGCATCACCAACCTGTGCCGCTGCGGCGTCTATCCGCGACTCGTCGAGGCGATCCTGCTCGCGGCGAGCGTACAGCGCGGGGACGAGACGATCGCGGCGCCGCCCCGCCCCGGGATCACGCCCGCCGAGGCCGCGCGCGAAGTCCCCGCACTCTCCCCGCCAAGATGAGCCAAAGCTTTCGCAACGCTGTCATCCGAATTCAGCCACGGCTCATCGCGCGCAGAGCATAAGCAGTTTAACGACCGGGCATGCTGTCCGGACGAAGATGAGGAAGTATCGATGCGCAAGTCTTTGCTCGCCGCGATCATGGCGGCTTCTGCGTTGATCCCCGCCGCGGCGATGGCGCAGGATAATGGCGACCGGCCGAATCGCGGCGACGGTCAAGGGCGCCGCGGCCAGCAAGAGGGGCAAGGCGAAGGCCGGCCGCAGCGCCAAGCGATTCCGGGCGCCGAAGGCCGTACCAATTGGCAGCGTCCACAAACCCAGCCGCAGGCGCCCGCGCAGGCCCAGCCGCCGGTACAAGTCCAGCAGCAATCGCAGCAGCGCCCCGATCGTCAAGGCGGTGGCGGCCGCGACTTTGGCGGGCGTGGCGACTATCGCGGCCAGCCGCAGGGTGCGCCGCCGCAGGGTGTGCCACCCCAGGTACAGGGCGGCGGCCAGCCCGGCTTTCCCGGCGGCCAACCCGGTGGTCGCCCAGGCTTCGACCGCGGCCAGCGCGACGGCCGCCCGGATTTCAACGGCGGGCAACGCGACGGTCGGCAGGACTTCAATCGCGGTCCGCGCGATGGTCGTCCAGGCTTCGAAGGCGGCCCGCGCGACGGGCGCCCGGCCTTCGACGGGCAGCAGCGCGGCGGTGATTTCCGCGACAACGATCGCGGCGATCCCCGCAACGGGCTGCGCAACGGACGCGGCGGCGACTTCCGCGGGAATGACGGGCGCTTCGGGGATCGCGGCAATGGTGGGAGCTATGCCGGCGGCTACGGCCGAGGCGACAATCGTGGCGACTGGAACCGCGATTGGCGGCGCGACAACCGCTATAACTACAACAGCTATCGCAGCCAGAACCGCAATGCCTACCATCTCCCGCGCTATTACGCGCCGTCGGGCTGGTCGGGCGGATATCGCCGCTTCTCGGTCGGCTTCTCGCTGAGCTCGGTGCTGTTCAACCAGAACTACTGGATCGACGACGCCGATTATTACCGCCTGCCGCCGGCCTACGGTCCGTATCGCTGGGTGCGCTATTACAATGACGCACTGCTGGTCGATATCCGCACCGGCTATGTCGTCGACACGGTGTACGACATCTTCTGGTAAGCGCCGGAAGACCGACCTCGGGGTTCGCAGGCACTCGCCTTGCGGACCCCTTGTTTTTTCGAGCGTCCGCGACAAAGTCGCGCGCATGGCTCTCTTTGCAAAGAAACCCAACGGCGCCTCGCCGCTGCGGCGACAGTTCGGCGAAACCGTCTCGGCGCGGCTCGATGCCAATCCCGGAGTCACGCGTTTCGCGGTCGATGGCGCGCAGATCTATCAGCACCCCGACTTTCTCGACGCCGCGACCTGCGACGCGCTCGTTGCGATGATCGACGCCAACAAGCGCCGCTCGACCGTGCTCGCCGAGGAAAACATCCAAGAATTCCGCACCAGCGAGAGCTGCGACATGGATCGCTGGTCGCCCGAAGTCCGCCCGACCAACGAGGCGATCGCGCACCTGCTCGGAATCGACCCCGTGCAGGGCGAGACGATGCAGGGCCAGCGCTACGCGGTCGGCCAGCATTTCCGCGCGCATTTCGATTATTTCAACGAGAAGCAGGCTTATTGGCCGCAGATGATCGAGACCGGCGGCCAGCGCACCTGGACCGCGATGATCTATCTCAACCATGTCGCGGAAGGCGGCGCGACCTGGTTCCCGCAGATCGGCATTCGCGTCGCACCCAAAAAGGGCCTGCTGCTCGCCTGGAACAACATGAACCGCGACGGCAGCCGCAATAGCGAGACGCTCCACGAAGGCATGCCGGTGGTGAGCGGCACCAAATATATCGTCACGAAATGGTTTCGCGAGGGGAAGTGGATCAAGGCCTGACGCCGACCGCTCCGGTTTGCGCTCCCACGCCAAGCGCGTAGGAGAGCGGGCAATGAACACCGTCCTCAACATCAGCCATTCGATCCTCGGCCAGCCCTGGCGCTGGCGCATGCTCGAGACCGACGCGCGCGACCCAGGCTTCGCGCCCGATGATCTCGTCACGCAATTGCTGCTCGCACGCGGCTGCCCGCGCGACGCGCTCGACGCGCACATGGCGCCGAGCATCCGCGGCTTCATGCCCGACCCCTCGATCTTCCGCGACATGGACCGCGCCGCCGACCGGCTCGCCGATGCGGTGCAGGCGGGCGAAAACCTCGCGATCTTCGGCGATTACGACGTCGACGGCGCAACCTCGGCGGCGCTGATGATCCTGCTGCTGCGCGATCTCGGGCTCGAGGCGCGGCCGTACATCCCGGATCGGATGCTCGAAGGCTATGGCCCGACTGGCCCGGCGCTGGTGCGCCTCAAGGACGAAGGCGCAACGCTGATCGTCACCGTCGATTGCGGCGCGCAGGCGTTCGACGCGCTCGCGACCGCGCGCGATGCCGGAGTCGACGTGCTGGTGGTCGATCACCACAAATGCGCCGCCGCGCTTCCGCATGCGCACGCTTTGGTCAATCCCAACCGGCTCGACGAGACCGAAGGCGCCGAGCACGGCCATCTTGCTGCGGTCGGGGTCGCGTTCCTCCTTGGCGCCGCGCTGGTCCGCACGTTGCGCGCGCGCGGCTTCTTCGCCGACCGGGCAGAGCCCAAACTGCTCGACCTGCTCGATCTCGTCGCGCTCGGCACCGTCGCCGACGTGGCCGCATTGCGCGGCCTCAACCGCGCCTTCGTCGCGCAGGGGCTCAAGGTGATGGCGCAGCGCCGCAACATCGGGCTCAACGCGCTGATCACCGCGTCGCGCCTGACGCGCGCGCCGATCAGCACCGATCTCGGCTTCGCGCTCGGCCCGCGGATCAACGCCGGGGGGCGCGTCGGCAAGTCCGATCTCGGCGTGCGCTTGCTCACGACGCGCGACCCGGCCGAGGCCGAGCGGATCGCCGTCGAGCTCGACCGCCTGAACGAGGAACGCCGCGCGATCGAGGGCATCGTCCAGGAAGCCGCCGAACTGATCGCGCTCAACCAGAGCAACCGCGCGGTGCTCGTCGTCGCGGGGCATGGCTGGCATCCGGGCGTGATCGGCATCGTCGCCGGGCGATTGAAGGAAAAATACGGCCGCCCTGCCCTGGTCATCGCGCTCGATGACGCCGGGCTCGGCAAGGGCTCGGGCCGTTCGATCACGGGCGTCGATCTCGGCGCGGCAGTGCTCGCGGCGAAAGAGGCGGGTCTGCTCGTCGCCGGCGGCGGACACGCGATGGCCGCAGGGCTGACGATCGCAGAGGACCAGGTCGATCCCTTCGCGGCCTTCCTCAGCGAGCGCCTCGAAGCGGCCGTAACTCGCGCGATGGGCGACCGCGCACTGTTGCTCGACGCGGTGTTGACCGCTGGCGGCGTCACACCCGATCTCGTCACCGCGATGGAGCTCGGCGGTCCCTATGGCATGGGCTGGCCGCAGCCGCGTGTCGTTGCCGGGCCGGTGCGGATCATCAAGGCCGATGTCGTCGGCAACGGCCATGTCCGCGCGATCGTCGCGGGCGATGGCGGGGGTTCGCTGAAAGCCGTCGCCTTCCGTCAGGCCGATACCGCGCTCGGCCAGGCGCTGCTCGGCGCCGCCCCACACCGCCGCCTGTGGCTCGCCGGCCGCGCCAAGATCGACGACTGGGGATCGCGGCCGGCGGCCGAACTCCACATCGACGACGCCGCCTGGGCCGATTGAGACGATTTCCTGCAAGAGATGGCTTGACCCGTGCCGCCAGTTTCCCTAACCGCCTCCAACCAACCGGCCACGCCGGCATGGCCCCTTCGTCTAGCGGTTAGGACGCGGCCCTTTCACGGCTGAAGCACGGGTTCGATTCCCGTAGGGGTCACCATCTTTCGGGAATTCGGCAGAAATCCAGCGTTCACCGCATCTTCACCCTCCGCAGGCATAGCGAACGGGCATAGCGAGACGCGAGATGGTCCACATGGCGACCCCCTGGAAACACCCCAAGACCGGGATCTACTACCTCAATCGGCAGATCCCGCTGCCGCTCCGGACGGAGTTCGGCGGCCGCGTCCACTGGAAGGAGTCGCTGCGAACGCGCGAACCCGACGAGGCCAGGCGCCTCTTCGTGGCCGCCAACGCCCGCCTCCAGATCCTCCTGGACGAAGCCGCCGTCCACGTCGCCAAGGCCGCCGCGAAGGACGAGATCACGCCCGAGCATGCCGCCGGAGCCGTCGCGCGGTTCCTCGATCGTCGTCCCGACGCCTGGTTCAAGCGCTATCCGAGCCTCGCGCTCACGTGGTGGCTCGAGAGCACGGCCCTCAGTCTGTTCGGCGTAAAGCCGGGCCTCACGCCGCCGTCCCCATCGAGCGACGATTACGCCGAGCGGATGATCGAACTGCGGCACGAGAAGCTGCTCGGCGCAGGCTGGATCGGCGCTCTGATGGATCTGCCCCGATCCAAGTGGATGGCGGCGGCCGGAGCGGTACTCGAGCCGCTGCTGGAAAGCGCCGATCCGCCCATTGCGCGAACGCCGGCCAACGAGGCGACGCTGATGGATGCGTGGAACGCGCGCGTCCGCGAGGATCACGCCACCCTGGTCGACGACGTGCAGGCGCCGCGCCGCGCGGGGTCGAAGCCCCGAGGACGGCCCGATCTGCGCTTCCGCGAACTTCTCGCCCTCTGGGCCGCTGTCAGGAAGCCGACGCTCCAGTCGCTTGCCGAAGCCACCGTCGCGGTAGAGGATCTCGTCGCTTTCGTCGGCGACGTTCCGGTCGAGGCGCTGACGTCCGACATGCTGATGGACTATCGCGACGAGGCAGCGCGGCTTGCCGCGAACATGCCCAGGGCGGATCGGCGTCTGGCGTTCCCGGACAGGGTCGCGAAACACGCCGGCACGGACGCGCCCCGCGTCAGCGGACCGACGCTCAAGAAGCGCATCGGCGCGGTGCAGGCGCTGTTGGGCTACGCTCATGAGCAGCGATTCGTCACGCACAACGTCGGCGTCGGCGTGCGTATCCAAGGCTACACGCGCAAGTCCGGGCGCCGCCGCAGCTTCCTCGACGGCGAACTCACGACCCTCTTCGGCAACGACCTGTTCGTCCGGCCGGCGCAGCTGCTCGATCGAAAGACGATAACCAGCGACCTGACCCTCTACTGGCTCTTCGTCCTGGGCTGCACGTCGGGCGCGCGCCTCGAGGAAGTCGGTCAGGCGCGGGTCGCGGACGTCAAGGTAGACGCCGACGTCCTCTACATCGACATAGACGACGCCGAGGCGCACGACGCGAACGCGGCCCTCCAGCCGAAACGGCTGAAGAACGACGGATCTCGGCGCGTCGTCCCGATCCATCATCATGCGACCGCGCTCGGCTTCGAACGCTACGTCGAGGCCCTGCGCTTCCACGGCCAGGAGCTGCTTTTCCCGGATCTGCGCGCCAACATGTACGGCAAGGTCACGCAGGATGCGAGCAAGCGCGCGAACCGTCTCGTCAACAGCGTCGTCGGCACCGACGATCGCCTCGTGTTCCACAGCCTGCGGCACAAGTTCAAGGACGAGGGCCGCGACGCCGACGTGCAGGACACGATCCTGGATCAGATCTGCGGACACGCTCCGGCTTCGGTCGGGGCGCGCTACGGGAGCGGTGCCGCGTTACGCTCGTTGAAGCGCAATCTTGCGAAGATCGCCTTCGAGTCCGTCGATTGGAACGGGCTTTCGGAAGCGGCGGCCGCCGTCGACTGGCGCAAGATGGTCGGGACGCATGTCGCACGGATCGCGGCGCGATCGGATGCCGGCGCGAGGATCAGCAGATGAGTGGGACCCACGTCTATACCTTGTTCGACCAGGATACCGACCAGATCGTCGCAGTCGGGTGCAGCCTCGTCGGTGTCGGTCTGCAGACGTTGGCGGACGGTCGCCCGAAGGTCTTCCTCGATGGCGAGGCAGTTACGCTTGACCGCCTCGTCGAACGGCTGACGGATCAGGCGAGTGTCATGCTCATGCCGTCCGACGGCACGCCGGGGCGGATGCGGATCGAGCGTCACCTGCTGCTTCCCTGACGGCTGCGTTGGAAGCGTCCTCGACGATCACACTGGAGCTTGAGCGTCAGGAGGTCGACGCTTAGAGAGCAAGGGTGGGCCAAAGGGGGCGTCCGCATCAGGGGGACGGATGCCGATCATCAGGCAGATCGAGATATACCGCTTTCGCGGCATTCGCGAAGCCGTCTGGCGTCCGAAGCATGGCATCAACGCCATCATCGGTTCGGGCGATAACGGCAAGTCGACCATATTGGACGCGATCGAAATGGTGATGGCTCCTCGACGGAACATCACCTTTACGGATGCCGACTTCTGGATGCTCGACGTGTCGGAGCCGATCGACATTCGCGCGACCATCGGCGAGCTGCCCGATCCGATGCTCGATCTCGAGCGGTATGGCATGCTGCACAGGGGTTGGCACCCCGAACACGGATTGTCGGACGAACCGACACCCAACGGGGAGACCGTAATCACCATACGGCTCACCGTCGACGCCGATCTCGAGCCCAGATGGTGCCTATTCTCAGATCGGGCGGAAGCAGATGACCACCGCCGAGAGATACCATCGACGGAGCGCAACAGGCTCGCTCCGACGAGATTGGGAATGACCGGTACGCACCACCTTGCATGGGGCGCCCGATCCATCCTCAACAAGCTCGCAGCGGTGCCGGAGGGCACGGGAAGTGCCTTGGCCGCGGCCGCGCGTGAAGCGCGCTCGGTTTTCGGCGGGGCTGCACTGGGATCGGTCGAGAACGCTCTCGAAATCGTGCGTGCGGTGGCGACGCGTGCCGGCGTGACGCGCGCAGCTGCGGCGACCGCTCTTCTCGACGTTCATGGCATCAGCCTCAACGGCGGCTCGATCGCGCTTCATGACGAAGATGGCGTGCCGCTCCGCAACTTGGGGACCGGCAGCGCGAGGCTTCTCGTTGCCGCACTGCAGGCGGAAGCAGGCGACGCGAGCCCTATTCTCCTGATCGACGAGATCGAGCACGGTCTCGAACCACACCGGATCATTCGTCTGCTTCACACGCTGGGAAGCAAGGATGAGCCGTCAAAGCGCCAAGTCTTCCTCACCACGCATTCCGCAGTGGTCGTACGGGAGCTGACCGCCGCGCAGCTCTGGCGTGCCGGCCGCGGGGCCGACGGCGGCATGGTCTTCTCGCAAGCCAGTGATCAGGCGACTCTTCGTGCATGTGCGGAAGCGTTCCTCGCCCCTCGCGTCATCGTATGCGAGGGGGCGACCGAAATCGGTCTTCTTCGCGGTCTGAACCTCTATCGCGACGAGACCGACGTATCGACTCTCGCCACCTACGGAGCGGCCCTGGCCGATGGACACGGAGGCAGCATGATCTCTCGGGCATGCACGTTCGGGCGGATGGGTTACGCGACCTGCCTGCTGCGCGACTGCGACGTGGTGCTACCTGCCGATCAGCTGGCCAGCCTGGTTGCTCTCGGCGTCGAGGATTTCCATTGGGACGAGGGACTGTCGACCGAGCAACAGCTCTGTCTGAGCCTTCCTCTCGACGCTTTGCCGAAGCTCGTCGCCATCGCGGTCGACGAACAGAACATGGACAAGGTCGAAGCGGACCTGACGAAACAGGATCCGGAACTGTCTGTCCGGGATTTCGACTATATCCATTTCCTGAACGAGCCGAACGTGCGAGCGAGCCTTGGCATGGCCGCCAAAAAGGGCGGATGGTTCAAGAACATCACTTTGGGTGAGCGTGTCGGACGCGAGATCCTCGGTCCCGATCTCGCCACGAGTACTGGAACTCTGCCCGACATCATCGCTGCCCTCGACATCTGGGTGCGCGGCTGAGCCATGGCCGAAGTCGATCTGCTGCAAGTCGATCGCGGTGCGATCGTAGCGCCTGCCGGTTGCGGCAAGACGCAGTCGATCGTCAATGCGGCAGGCCGAAATCGAAGCAAGCCCGTCCTGATAATCACGCACACCAACGCAGGTGTCACCGCCCTACGCGCACGACTGACGCGTGCCAGGGTTCCGGCGGCGAACTATCGTCTGGCGACGCTGGATGGGTGGGCTCTCCGCGTCGTACTCGCTTACCCGGAGCTTTCCGGTCTGCGGCCTAACCTCGGCGCGATTCACTATCCCGCCCTTCGAGGCGCCGTCCTTGCGGCAATCAGAAGCGGGGCGCTCGATGCGGTCCTTCACGCGACCTACAGCCGGGTGATCGTCGACGAATATCAGGATTGCAGCGAAGCTCAGCACAGCATGGTACTCGCGTTGGCAGATCGGCTACCTTGTGCTGTTCTGGGCGATCCGCTTCAGCGGATCTTCACGTTCGCCGGCCCGGTGCCGGACTGGGATGCCGGGGTTCTGGTCGACTTCCCCATGGTCGGCGTGCTCGACAACCCCTGGCGATGGATAAACGCCGGCCAGCCTGAACTGGGCCGATGGATGATGGATATCCGAAACGACCTGATCGCCGGTAGGGGCGTGGACATCTCTTCGGCGCCGGCCAGGGTCATCTGGACACATGTCGCCGATCCCGCACGGCAGGATACCCATTCGGATGAAGCTCTCGCCGCAATGGCAGACGGAACGACGTTGATAATCGGCGACCAATTCAGCATCGATTCCCGGGTGTCCATCGCCCGACGGTTCGACGACGTGCAGGTCGTGGAGCGCGCGGAGCTGCCGGAGGCGATCTTGGAAGCAGCGGCTCTGGCCGATGGTCCGGCGAGTGAGCTTCTCGAGCGGGGGCTCGCCTTCGCCGGGAAGGTGATGACCGGCGTCACGCCTGGTCGAGCAGGCATGATCCGGCGAGCCGAGGAAAACGGGCAGCCGATGGCGAACGCCGAGGATGTTGCCGGTGCTCGACTCGTAGCGACGCCATCTCACGCGGAACTTGCGAGGATGTTGGAGGCATTCGCCGCGAACAACGGTCACCGAGTGTTCCGGCCCGACGTCCTATCCGTCGTGGTCGACGCCCTGCGACGCACCGAGGCTAGCGACGATCTGCGCGCGCAGGCGATTGAGGTGAAAGAGGCACGCCGGCTAAAAGGACGATCGATGCCACGCCGCGGCATCGGCAGCACCTTGTTGCTCAAGGGGCTGGAAGCCGACCATGGCATCATCCTCGACGCGACGCCGCTCGACGCAGCCAACCTCTATGTCGCGCTCAGCAGGGGAGCCAGTTCAGTGCATGTGGTTTCGCAACTGAGGACCATCGGCAGGCCCTAGAGCTGGGTCATCTCCCCAGCGGAGCGGCGGGTCGTCAGATTGCCTGATTGCGAGAGGTGCAAACTTAATGCGAACCTGGGTGTCATCCAGTTTACGGATGGCATAACATCCGAGTGCGAACTATCGCGGTTTTCCCGCACGCCCCCCTTTTTTAGTCGCAGCATCGAAAACGAAGTTTTCGGGCGGGAAACCGCGAAAGTTCGCACCGAGTTCGCAATTTCTCAGCGCGTTTCCCAGGATGTCCGAAAGGATAGAAAGGGCCGGCGCGTAACGGCACCGACCCCAGGCGACCCATCTGAAAGGAATACGGTTCAGGCGGCGTCCGACGTCCAGCGCTGCAGATCAGGCACTGGCGCGATAGGCCCCGCGCGGACCAAGCGGACCGTGCGAGCGGGCCCCGCGGAGCACGATGCCATCGGCATCGACACCGTTGGAGAATAGTCTTCCTGATCCTTCGGGTGGCCATCCGCAAGCGCAGCATGCCTTATCATCTTAGCCATCGCTCGCAGGGCCAGTTTGCGCTTCGTCGCATACTGGATCGCCATCTCGTAGTTGCGGTGACCGATGATCGACACGATCTCCTCCACGTCGCAGCCGGCATCTTGCAGAATAGCCGCGGTAGCGTACCGGGCGCCATGCGGCGTACGCCTCGGCATATTGGGGATCGCCTTGACCAGTTTCCTCATCTGGTATTCGAAGCTCTTGCCCCCCGTCGGGCAACCGCTGGGCTTTCTGACGATGACCCCGCTAACCAGCCCCTCCGAGCGCAAACGATCGAGTTCGCGACGCAGCATCGGATGAAGAGGAATCTCGAGCAGTTCGCCCGTCTTGCGCTGCCGCACCCTGACGAAGTCTCCGAGAACCTGCGACCATGACATCTGCTCGATGTCGGAGGCACGCTGCCCCGTGCACAGCGCGATGATGATCAACGTCCGGACGGAGCCGCGCGCATACTCGAAGAACTTCGCAATCTCGTCGTTGCTCCACGGCTCGTGCCCGCCCTTCTTAGGCTTCAGCGGCCTTAGTCGCTCGGCCACGTTGAGCCCCCGCGTGACATACCCACGATCGCTGGCGAAGACGTAAAGCCGGCTGATGAAGCACCTTATGGTTCTTCGGTAACCGATTTTGACGCTGGACCGCACCGCGCCAATCATGTCGACAGTGGTTTGCTCCATGAGGCAATCGCCGAGAAGCCGTGATACGATTTTACCGAACTGGAGGTAATTGCCCTGCGTCGACTTGGCGAGAGATAGGAACTCCGCATCCGCGTAGAACTTGCGAAGTGCGTGATCGAACGTGCCTCTGGCGAGGTCGACCACCACGGGCGGCTGACGCAGGAAGCGCGCTAGGAGATCTGCGTATTTCTCCTGAAAGCACGCGTCGCCGGGGACGCCCGGCAAAGGGGCGTCCAGTCCCTTGTACCGGAACCTCCAATAGCAGCTTTTGGCGACGTAGGTGTATGCCAGCCTGTTAGCCGGCTGTTTCGTTCCTTTCATGATCAGCCTCCATTGAGCTTGGCGTACTTCACTTCGAAGCACGTTTCTCCCGGGATACCCGGCAGCGCGACGTCGAAGCCGTTGCGGCGGAATCGCCAGCCTCCAGATGCGGTGACGTACGTATAGACGGGCTTACGGCCCGACAGCCTTGACTCTTTCATTTTTCAACCTTGTGTAAAATCGCCGCTCCATCGATTTTGCCACGGCGACCGGGTCAGCGCCCATGACGGGCTGCCCGGACATGCCATCGACAAATCGGTCGAGATCGTGCCGATCCCACAGGACGCGGCGGCCAATTCTGACTGGCCGGATTTCGAGCGCACGAAACTTTGCCGCGCAGACGCCGAAGTAGGCGCTTGCCAGCGGCAGGCTCATGAGCCGAGGCCAGTCGGGGAGCTGCATGCGCCCGACGTCGGCCTCGATTTCACGGCCTGCGGTTCCATCCGCGGGTTCCGACATGACTTGCTCCTTCCCGCCCCCGGGATCGCGGCGAGATCGCCGGCGAAGGCCGGTCTCGATCACATCCGCGGAATCGGCTTGAACGGAACATACAGAGAACTTGTTCCGGAAAGCTCATATGCCATCCAGAAAATTCGAGTTGCCGTCTCATGCCGATCGACGAGGGCGGGCCGCCTTCGTGCTTGACCTCGCGAATCGCGTGTGCGATTCTGATGCCTTCACGAAGGTCGGAGCCTCTGTTTCGATCTAGGTGATGCGCATCGTGGTTTCCTCGTGGGCTCAAGACTCGGGACACCATCACGTTGCGTAACCGAGCGGCGAGGCAGCCTGCCTAACGGGCAGCCTCGCCGACTCTGGTCGATTACGCGACGCACCGGGCGCCCTGCCCGGTCATGATGGTGATCGATGCATGAAATCCGTAGACCCATTTTCAACGAAACGATCTCAACGGCGGTCATGCGCGCCGACCACGGACTCACGATTCCGGGATGAGCTACGTGCGTCAAGTGCGACGCCGGCCCTCTATCAGTCGATTACAGGCCGACAGGTACTCGACGACCCGGCCGGTGATTACCCGCGTAAGCCAGTCACGAAAATCTCATCCTGAAACTGAAAATATCCGCGTTTCGCAGATGGCTGCGGTTCAGCGACCCGATCTGGAAAAAAACGTATTCGGCCGAAGCGGGGATTGCTTGAGCTATCCTGAAACCAGCAAGTGCGCGATCACGAACGAAATTTTATTTTGCGATCCTGCGCGAATGCGGTCCGATCGGCCGCGTTCTGCTCGCTCCTGGGATTTCTCTACCGTCACGGTGACGCGAGCCACCCGAGTCGCGGATGGGAATGCCACCTGACGCCGCGCATACTCTGATGCGTCGTCGACGGGTCATACATCGGCGAGCGCCAGAACCTCGACATACGATTTCGATGCGACGCGTCTCGCGAGTTCGGCCCATGGCAACCGGCGTCACGGACCGGCCATGGTCCATGCAAGCCGTAGAGCATCGGTTCGACCGGCGTCTACCAAGGCAGTAGGTCACACGGAACTTACGGCAAATTTTTCATGAAAGAAGCCGATCCATGAGTAAGGTGACAACTCCAGCATCAATCGACGAACCCAGAGGCATATCGCTGCTTCGAGCGGTAGCGCTCTCGCTCGCATCGACGCTCGCCGCCGCGCTCGTCGCGAGTTGCGCGTTCGTGATCTTCGATTTCTTGACGAGCGGAGCCCTTGGTGCACCCATTGCGATGACACCCGTGGCGCTTCTCTTCGTCTTCACCGTAGGATCGATCATAGCGGTGCCATGCGGCTTGGTGGTCGGCGCGCCTATCGTCTGGACGGCACAGGGCCCGATCGCGCGGCACCCGATTGTCTTTACGATCGTGCTGGCTCTTCTGGGATGCGCGCTGGCCTATCCCATCGAGCAGGCCCTCGAGGCCAACTCCGTCCAGCGTGGTGCCGACCTGCCGCTCTACTTAATCTGGGGTGCAGTCGTCGGTGGGATGCATGGTCTTGCGGTCTGTTGGACTCTACGACGGTCGACCGTGCTGGTAACACGGTCGGCCATCGTAGCGATGCTGGCAGTTCCGATCGTTGCAATTTCGGTGACCCATCTGTTCCAGAACGACTATGCGAGCCAGGGTTCATGCGACAGCGCCGTTGTGGAGCTCGATCACAATCTCGCGAGGCGCGCCGACAAGGCCTTGGCCCCCGCGCCAGGCGACGTCGACCGGATCACCGCAATCACAGGCGGTTGGACGCGTTTCGACGAAGGATCCTCCCGGGCCCATTCCTACAGCGCCATATTCGTCAACGGGCAGAGGGCCATCGCGATCAACGACGAGGCTTTTCTACCCCGATCGCTCCTTACGGACTTCGGATTTGCGAGCGCTGTAGGGTGGCGTTGCACCGATAGATACTCCGGACCTCACGCCAATCTGGTTCGACACTTCTCCAAACCGGTACGTTTGACGACGCCAAAATACTGACGATCAACTTCGCGGTTGAGCTTGACCACATTATCGTCGCCTGCGGCCGGCTCCGAGATCGGTTGCGCACGTCACAAGCCGATTGGAATACTCGCAATGCCCGGTCGGTGGTGCCCGCGCCTAGTTCGGAAGGAAGTTTCCGCTCACCCATCGTAATAAATTGCGGGACGATGAGTCGATTTCGTTCTCTTTGTGTTCTGCTTTCTGGATGGGATGATCCTTCCATCCTGAAACCCGCAGCCGGCTGAGCCGCCGGCGAACATGGGGAGAAATCCCATGCGCAACATCGCACTCGAAGAAGAACTGTCGGCGCTCTCGCGCCACCTCATCAGCCCTCTGAGCTACTGGCGCACGCTGAGCGCCACGACTTTCGCCGGCGAGGTGGGGGTCGTCGAGACCTCCGTCGCCTCGCTCATCAGCGTATCCCGGCTCGCGCCGCCGGAACTGATCAGCGAACTCCTGACTGCCCAGTTCGAGGAGCGCGTGCCGGTCTGGAACGACCTGGCCGTCCACTTCCACCAGCTCGACCGCGCGACCCTGGGTCTCTGCTGGGACATCGCGGGCAGCTGCGCGGCGCTATCTGCGCACCAGCTCGACGCACTCGGGCTCGTCACGCTGCTCAAGGCGCTCGCCGAGCCCTACGTGTCGATCGATCCGACGACGAGGATCAACACCGCCGTCTCGTGGCTGACGCTGGCAGGAACGCTGCTGAACCCGGCCGTCCTGTCACAGGTCGACTGGTTCCAGTCCGACCGCGGCTACCAGCTCGGCGCCTACGACTTCGAGGGAGACGCCGAATGAGTGCCATCAACATCTTCGGTCTCGGCACCGCCATCCTCGGCGTCTCCGGCATCAGCATCTCTGTGCAGGCCGGCCGTCAGGTACTCGCAGTTCCGCGCACGGGGCGTGAGCCGCCCAACGTACCAGTCCTGCTGATGCTGGGCTTCATCGGCCTGGTCGACGTCGCCGTCACCGTTGCAGGGGCGGGCATCGCCCTGCTCCCGCTGTGATCGGGAGGTCATGATGGCAAGGACCCCTAAAAAAAGCAGCGCCGGAGTGCCGGCTGCGCGCAAGGCATATGTCGTCTGCAACCAGGAGATGGAGGCGGTCTATCACGTCCCGGACCTTCAGCCGAAGGCGTCGGGGCAATGGCGTCGCGAAGCGGAGAAGATCGCCTGGCAGGATCCTGACACCGGCTACGCCTGCATCATCAGGCGCGAAATCACCGGCTATCTATGTGGATACGTCGCGATCGGTAACGACCATCCGCTATTCGGATTCGATGCCCGTGCGATCCCGCGCGAGATCCTGCAGGTGCACGGCGGTCTCGACTACTCGGCTAGGTGCGACGACGACGGGCCGGAGGAGAGCTCCGTCTGCCACGTCAGCGATCATCGCGCCCGACACGACGACCGCTGGTGGCTTGGGTTCGAGTGCGACAAGAACACCGATCTCGTGCCCGACGACCCTGCACATGCGGCCGAGGCTCGATCTCTCGGGATCGAGCAGACCTATCGCACCGAACAATACGTGTTCGAACAGTGCACAGATCTCGCCGCGCAGCTGCATGCGGTCGCGATCGATACCCCCTCAGCCGCACCGATGGGCCTCGAATCGAGGGACAGCTGATGGCGAACCGTCGATATCCATATGGTCGCGAGATCCCTTGGGGTTCCTGGTTGCGGACTGTCACCGCGCCGACCGGCGTCACCTTCCTCGTCGACGAGGAAGGCGGCCGCTGGCCCTCGGTTCGAGACTGCTTCTGGGGCAAGCGTCTCGGCATGAGCCGGTCGATGCCGAGTGTGCAGGACGAGCAGCTCGAGTTGATGCTCACCGCCCTGGCGTCGCTGGACCGCAGCGTCGTCGCGATGCGAGAAAGCATCCACGAAACCTTCAAGGGCGCGCTTTTCTACCGGTTCTACTTTCACTGGCTGCACGCGGCCGGCCTGATCGAAGGCGGGCATTCGGCAAGCCCGATGGCGTCCATGCCGAATGACGAAGGCGTCGCGGTGATCCGAATGCTGATTGCCACTCGGCCGTTGGGCCTGAACGGTGTCCCGATCGGCAGCGCCGCCGTGAAGGCGTTCGGCGAACCGGGATCGGCGGCGGAATGCAATCGCGAACGGTTCGCCGCAGCTGAAGGCAAGGCTCGACGCCTCGCGTTCGCGTTCGTGCGCGAGCAGCTTTTCGGGAAAGCCGCGATCTCGCTGCTGTATCGCGACCTCGACACGGACATGCCGCTGGTCCGTACGATCTGGCATCAGCCCTTCGCGGATGACCGGAGCCGCGATCGGACCTTCGAGTGGATGTACGAGCGACTTGATCGATGGACGGCATGGGGCGAACTGGGACTGAGGAACGGCGCCACCGCGCTGACCCAGCACCTGTTCTCGCTGCTCGTACTGGACGAGAAACGGATCAGTGATCCCGATCCCGTTCCGCCCGTTCGCCTCGCGATCGTTCACAAGGGCTGATCGTCGTGTCTCGTCGCCTTCCAACGGAAGATCGCAGCGGCGGGACACGAACGGGCCAGCGCGCGCCGGCCATCGCTTCATCCAACACGTCTCCACACATCGAGCCCGAACGCTCCGTTCTCCTGCCCATAATCCTAGTCCATGCACTCGCCGAGCTAGGTATCGCCATCCCGGCGTTCCTCGATACCCTCGTGGCGAGCGCGCCGTTCCGAGACGAGGTGCTTACGAGTTTGGAAAGCGACATCTGCGTCGAAGCGCATCTGGGTCACGGTGGTATCAGCTGCGCGATAAAGATCGGCCGTCTCGCCTGGTATCATCACCCAAGCGACGAAATCCATCTGTTCTGCGTCGAGCTCCCGGCAACGATCATGACCGCCACAGATCTTCCGATCGCCACGGTGCTCGGCCACGACCTGCTAACCGACGATCGCATAGTCGTCCGAAGCCTGGACCAGCTTAACGAGGCGTTGCCCGGCATCGGCATCCGGCTCCGTCTGGTGATGCCGACGGTCACTTGTCCCTTGTGAACGCATTTGTTCGGGTGTGCCGAAGCCGGACCTTCCGAGGAGCCTGAAATGACATCCGCTACCATCATCCCCATCCAGATCGCGGCCAATCGACGCAAGGCGGTGGCCGTGCCCTATGGCTGGAAGCCGATCTTCAATCGCCTCCTAGATCAGCTGTCGACCCTCCACCCAGTGCCGATCATCATGAATGTGGAGCAGCGATATGGGCAATTGCGGATCCAGCTCGATCAAGCGTGTGCGGTCGCGGAGATGGTGGCACAGGACGCTGTCACCACTGCTGCCGGGACATGCGATCTGTGCGGCGGCGACGGCGGAACGGTCTGTCGCACTCCAGATGCGAAGTGGGCTCGTCGGTGCGGCATGCATTTCGATCTCACGTGCAGGTCCCTGCACGTGAGACATCGTTCATCCGATTGAGGAATTCGTCCATGCCCACGGCTTCCACGGTCCACAGCCGAAGGGCAAAGTTAGATCAAGGGCCGACCTCGCGAGTGGATTCTTCCCGGGCGGGAGCTGATCGGGCTCAGACCACGCTTGATCCCTTCCGTCGCAGCCGATTGCGTCCGACCGTTTCGGGGAACGTAGCTGTCATTCCGCATCCCGCGGTCGAGCCATTTGACGAGGTCCCTCTGCCCGATTCCCTGACATCCACCGACTACGGGCAGCTGGCCCTGATCGAACTCGAGAAGGCCTCAGGCACAACCGGGACAGACAAGCGCGCCCATCTGGATCAGGCTGCCGTATTCGCCACGTTGAGCGAAAGGCAGCGCCGGGGTCCGTCAGGCGACGATAGCTGACCGCCGCCTGCGGAGCTTACAGGTCCTAGGTGGTCACGCTTCAAGTAGCCGGTGACACGCGGAGCTTCGTTCAGGATGCCGTGGCGAATCGATAACTGACCAGCGCAAGCATCGCACGGAGCACCACCTTGTTCGTGATCGGGGATCGTCCGCTCGGCAGACAATCGGCCATCGCCACCTGGATGCGAGCGACCGCCTGCGTTTCGGCGCTTGATGCTGGAGGCGTTCGAAACAGCTCCGCGACCTGTGATGCCTGGGTATGTACGACGCATGCGATCGGGCCCTCTGGGCTCGAAGGTGGCGGGGCATGTTCCAACGCCGAGACGTCTATCCCGCGCCTGCGGAGAAGGTCTTCCGCGATGTTGCCGGCGAAGACGATCGGTTGGAACTTCAGCTTTCCGGCCCGCGGCACACAACTCCGCTCCTTCATCGCAAAGGATCGGATTTCCACCTGATATGCATCGGTGCGGTAATCGGCATTGACGATCTCGGCGGCGCGTTTCGGATCATGAGCAACGGCGCATCGAGCGTAGACCTCCATGATGCGTACGGCCGCGGCGTCCGGCTGTACGGCGTCGAATGAAAGCTGCTGCGCGGAGAGCGGAGAGGCTGCCGCTGCGAGAGCCAGAACGACCAGTCTCAGGTTCATACCGACTCCAATATCGCAAGGATGCGAAGACCTACAGGCTCATAATCTTCGAACGAGTACAGCAGAAGCCGAACACGGAATAGCCGTCACCGGCCTCCCTGCCATCGGTCCCGCGGCGAGTGGCCGCGCTACGCGCATGCGAACGCTGCCAATGCGCTGTCGGTCGAAATGCCTCAAGACCTGTCAGAGGGTCGGGCGACCACCCTTCGTACGACGCGCCGCCTCCGCAGCAACCGCTTCGGCAACATGACCGCGCGTGCTTTCCGGCTGCGTAAGTACGACGGTGCCGCCATCCGGGCCGACACCAGCCTGAAGCCGGAACCGGTCAGACGTGTTGAAGCAGTCCTTCACCCGTCCGCACCACATCGCCTGGTAATGTGCGCTCGTCGACACCTCGCCGGGCGCGCCATACTTCGCCTCCAGCACGCCCCGCCAACTCGCCAGCGTCGTTCCGCGCGGCACCAGATACGATATCACCGAGATGTGGGCGCCATCAGGCCAGCCGAGCAGGTGCAGCACGATCTGACCGCCCTGACCATCGTCGAGCGTCGCACCCTCCAGGACGCCTCTTCCAGTCTCGCGGTTCGTACCGTGGTCCTGCATGTTCAGCACCGTCCTCACCTTCGTCTCGAAATCGACGACGCGCTCCCTCGATCGGACCGTCATATGCCGCGTGCGGATCACCTGCTCGACCTCCGCCTCTGTCATGCCCAGACGAAACCCGCCGAGATCATAGGTGGCGGGATCCGTCTTCATCGTCGTCGGAGCCGTCGCGGTGACCCCCACCTGCGCGACGGGCGCGCCGACCGCCATCAGCAGCAATGCCTGTATGAACATCGTTCTTTCTCCAGATCAGATTGCGAGATCGCCATCGCGGACCAGTCCGCGGATGCGCCATTGGGCGCACCCCGCGACGACGATGCCGGCGATGAAAAGCGGAATGGACGGTGGCCCGGAGTGCGCGATCTTCATGCCCACCAGAACGGCGATGAGGTAGATCGCCGGAATCGTGCGCAGCGCGCACAGCACGTTCGACAGGTAGAAATTGTCGCGTGGCCACACGAATGCGGCGATCGCGATAAGAGCCGCCGCAACAGCACTTGCCGTGTCGCCCACCAGCAGAGCCACCAGCAGCGACGGGCCCAGAAGGAATACCAAGCCGAAGATGAACGGCGGAATGAACGCGACGGTCGAAACGACCATCTCAGAAAGTCATCCGTAAGGCGGGCGATTGAATCGCAAGCAGGGTCAAATGCTGAACTGTCTCGTGCACCGGCGCAATCCTTCCACACGTCCATGTCCGCCGGACAGCCGGCGGCATCCCGTTGAAACCTCGGGGATGCCGGCCCCTGTGAGCCGGGTGTTGGAAACCTGAGTAGAACAGGCGCGGGCACCTTTAACCGAGTGGTCTGGACATACGCGTCCGCCACCCGGCCGAAGAGCTCTTCGACCGTGTTGGTCTTTCGACCGGCTTCTACTCGGGGTTTCCACGCCCCGGCACGAGAACTTCTTCCCGTGCGGGACCAGGCTATAATCGCCGGGTTAAAGAAAGGCGAATATTTTCAGGATGGGATCGTCGCTAAACGGCGCCGCGGCCGACTGACGGGCAGGCGCGCCTGCCGTACGCATGACACTAAAAAAGGCTTTCAGTGACGCCATCGGAAACGATGGCCATTCCTCACGGCTGTCGACACCCCGCCGTTCTTCAGCGATCCGACCATAGCCGGATTCGAGAGCAGCGGAAACCGCCCTCATGGCCAATGACGTATCTGCTCTTGGAACGGCGCTCCGCGGTCAGCCTGCGGTCGCGCTCGCCACCGCAGCCGCAGCCGCAGCCGCAGCCGCAGCCGTCATTTCATCCGCGAGTGCCCGACCGACAAGTACGGCCGGTCCAATCCGGCGGAGATAGTCGTGACGAGCGGCTCCGCGCAATAAGCCCACGACCTCGGTCACCGTCTTTCCCCTGTTGGAATCAGAGCCGGCAAAGCGTCGAAGCATGCCCATCTCAACCGGCGTCAGCGAGAACCATCGACCCGGTCTCGAGGCAGGATCGATCGAGTCGAGATTGTTGCAGCGGCCGCAGATCCGCTGTGCATTGAAACGCTGTATCTTGATCACCCTGGGGTCGTTCACCCAGCCGCCGCCCGCCAGAAGGCGACCAGCGGCGATCTTGTCTCCGACCCTAGCCTGGAAACTCAGCCGTACCAGATCTCGCAGATGACAGTGATGTCGAACCAGAAATTCATTCGAGAGGCGGCAACAGGGGCAATCGGAACTGGTCAGAGGAAAAATCCATGGTTGGAAGACAGGACGAGCAAGCGCTCGATTGGTATCGCGGGCGGCAATCGATTGTCCCCGTGCAGTCGGTCCTGCATGAAAGACATTACTACTTCGATGACGACGTCGGGCAGCGTCATAGAGGTTGCGAACTCTTCGGTATGAACGGACCTGAATGCGTGCTGGGCGGAAGGCGGCGCTCGGGTGGCGTCGGCGTCGTCGACACGCAGACCGGGCGGCTTGTCGTCAGTACAGCGACGGAATCGCTCGCCCGGGAAATTGTGGTACTGTGTAACGAAGATCGCCGAAAAGGCGTGGGACCTAGCAACGAGGGGCGTTACATAGTGCAGACGCAAGTCCGCAGGACCACAGGCATGACACGGATCGTACTACGCGACACGAAGCGGCGCACTGTGGAAGGAGAGGCCTTTTCCGTCTGCTGGATCTATGTCGATCCAAACGACTTGGATGCAACCCATGCCGGCGAGAGGCTCCTCAAGCACTTCGCGTCTCAACTCGACGTCATGCCGCTCGACTGGAACAGCATGCATCGCGCACAAGCTGACCAGTCCCAACGGTAACACGTTGATGTCCGAGGGCGTTACGACCACACTATCGGAACCTTGGCGATGCGCGTGGTCCAAGCTAACGACTTTTGCCGATCCAGACTGCGGCCAATCGGCGCTGGCGGTCATCCCTGCCCACCGCGTGGCGCCCGATCTTCGACGATTCTGTCCAGCAGCTGTCGACTATCGATCCCGTCCCGCTCCTGGCGCTTGCGGATCAGCGCCTCGGCAAGCTCAGGATCGTATTCGCATCGTCGACCTGGCCAGCCGATCTGATGGTAGCGAAGGCGATCGCGCGAGCGGGTGTCACCTGCGATCAGTGCGGCGGGAGGGGCACGCTCTGCAGGACGCCCGGATGGCGAGTGGTCGCGGCGTTGCGGGCCGCACGTCGATCTCCCGGGCAGGATCGAACCCGGGATCTAGGCTCGCGCCCGGACATCTCGACTACGCGATCTCCGCTCGCCAGATTTCGGTCGAGAAGCGCACCGACCCGTCAAGCGGCGGCCTCAACATGAAGATCGACGACGTCTTCGGTCCGAACTGATGGACGCGGTACAGATGGTACGAATCCGCCAGATGCTCGGCTCTTTCGCGCTCGTTCTTCGACATGAAGAACGGTGTGGCGGCGCCGCCGCGCGTCGTCTTCACCTCGATCAGCTTCGGCAAGCCCTGATCCGTGAAGGATGCGATGTCGTATCCGAGGCCGTCGCCGATCTCGACCGAGACATGCTGGACGCGCTCCGAAAGATCTCCGCGGCCACGATCGGCAAGCCAGTGGCGTTCGTGGTCGAGCACGGCCAGTTCCCCAGCCAGCCCAAGCTCACGATTGCGCAGGTCGCGCTCGACCGGATCGAACCGCCGGACGAGCGGCTCGAGGCCCGGAACTCTTGGCGCGTTGCTGATCCTCGGGATCGGAATGTCGACCAGCGTCAGCAATCCCCTCGGGACTTCCGGCACCGCCGACAGATCGCGAGCGCCGGTCCTGTCGAGGTAGCGCTCGATCGCGTTCAGGATCGCGCCCTGATAGTTGTCGCGCCGCTTGTATCCGGTGATTCCGGTAACCCCGAGCTCCTCGAGCACCGCCGTGATGTTGCAGTGCTTAAACTCGATCGAAGCGTGGGAACGCGCGATGGTCTTCTGCAGATCGCGATTATGAGCGGCCTTGTTGAAGGGCGCGCCGCGTATCTCGTCGCCGAGCATGGCGAAATAGTCCGCGACGATCGCATTCAGCTCTGCCGCCGTCCAATCGTCACCCGCCGCCATGTCGCCAGCGTACCCGTGCATCGATGCGATGACCAGGTGGCAGCCTCCTAGGCCGATGATTAACGCCGATCCTCGCAAGCGCCGGCCACCCACGGACGAGCGTTAGCATCTGGCATCTTGGCCCTTTACTGGTATCGAACACGAATAGGGGGAACCATGGCTGCCATCGAATCCAAGGACGAGACCGTCTCGGGCATTTTCAAGGACTTCTACGTCGTCCCCAACTATCAACGGGAATACGTCTGGGGTGAGGCTGAGGTCGATCAGCTACTGAAGGACATTCGCACCGAGCAGGCCGAAGGCGCAGACGCCGAGTATTTCATCGGGTCCATCGTCGTCTGCCCCCGCCCCGATGGCGCATTCGACCTGATCGACGGCCAACAGCGCACCACGACGCTGTTCGTGATCCTGTGCGCAATCCGAGACCACCTCACAGCGATCGGCGATGCCGGCACGGAGAGCATCAAAAAGCTGATCGCCGATACGATCACCGACCTCAGCGGCAACGACAGCTTCCGCGCCAGGCTCGATCCCCAGTATGAGGACGCCGGCGACGTATTCCAAAAGCTCGTGGACGGAACGACGCCTGCGGCCACCGGCACCAGGTCGATGAAGAACGTCGCTACGGCCTACAAGACGGCTCGGGATTTCCTCTCGGAGGAATTCGGCACCGATCCGCAGGCGGCGAAGGCCTTCTACGGCTATCTGGTCCACCGCGTGAAGCTGATCCGCATTCGCACTGACAGCATCGCGCGAGCGCTCAAGATCTTCGAGACGATCAACGATCGCGGCATCGGGCTCGATGCGATGGACCTGCTGAAGAACCTGCTCTTCATGCAGACCGACCCGGCGAAGTTCGATCGGCTCAAGGACCGATGGAAGGCGCTGACCGACGCTCTGTACAAAGCCGGCGAAAAGCCGCTTCGTTTCCTGCGCTACTTTGTCTTCGCCACCTACGGCGTCACCAAGCTGCGAGAGGACGAGCTCTACAACTGGTTCGTGAAGAACGAGAAGCTCGTCGGCTTCTCCAGCGACCCGATCGCGTTCGTCGACCGGCTGCAGGATGCGCTCTCCGCCTATCTCAACTTCCTGAATGGGCTCGGTCGAGACGGCAAGGAGTCGCCTGCGGTGCAGTCGATCTCGCTTCTCGCCGGCGGATCGACGCGGCAGCATCTAATCCTGCTGCTGGCGGGGCGTGATCTTCCCCCCGCCGTCTTCGACGCGCTGTGCGCGGACGCCGAAGCCCTGCTTTTCACCTATCTCGTCACGCGTCAGACAAATCGCGAGTTCGAGGTCATGTTCCCGGAATGGGCACCGGGGCTCGCTGCACTACGGACGATCGACGACTATGAGCCGTTCGCCGAGGAGACGCTGCGCAAGCGTCGCCGCGAGCTGGCCGCCCGCTTCCACCGAGAGTTCGCCGTCCTGGACGGCAGCACGCTGCGCCAATATCAGCTGCGGTACATCCTCGGGAAGCTCACGCAGCACGTCGATCGGGCCGCCTACGGCCAGTCCTCACAGAGCAGCATGTGGCTCTCGCGGTATTGCGACGGTGCCAACGTCCACATCGAACACATCCTGCCCCAATCGCCCGATGACGAGGTGCGCGCCGAATTCGGCGAGGGCGCGGACAGCCCTACGCTGCTGTGGTCGATCGGCAACCTCGCGCTGGCCGAAAAGGCGATCAACACGTCGCTTGGTCGCCGGCCCTTCTCTTACAAGCGCACTATCTATCCCAAGTCGCAGTACCTGCTGACCCGAGTGCTCGGGGAGAAGCCGGATATCGGCCAGACCGCCATCGATCGGGCGGTCGCCGCGATGAAACCGTTCGAGACCTGGACTCGGACCGACATCGCGCAACGCGCCGCATGGCTGTCGGATCTGGCGGCGGAGGCATGGTCGATCCCGGTCGCTGACGAAGTTACCAGGGAGGCTGTCGTATCCGCGCTATAGGCTCAGGCTCGGACGACCGGCAGCTCTCCGATGCGCGTCGTCCACGCCGGCGACTTGTTGTCAGACCGCATCTTCCAATCGCGCTTGAACCCCTGAGCTGCCGGAACGGCGGCGAATTTGCCGAACCGCGAGTTCACTTCGTCCATCGCGGTCATCAGGCGATCGCGACGATCGACGTCACCCTCGAAAAGCGTCCTTGGACGCATCTCGGCAAGGATCAGGTCGTCTAGCATGATACCGGCCTTGGTGTAGGCAAACCCGTCCCGCCATGCGGCTTCGACACCGCGTCGCGCCGCCGCAAGGAGCTCGAGAGAGTCCGCGGTCATCGGATGCAGCGACATGCTGCGTGATCCCTGGTGCTGCGGCCGATCGCGCTTGTGCGGGTTGGTGTGGAAGAACACCGTCAACCGGCCGGCGACCAGACCGTGTGACCGCAGCTTCTCGCCGGCGCGCATGGCATATTGGGTTACCGCGCCCATCAGCGTCTCGAGGTCGTTTACCGGCGTGCCGAAGCTGCGGGTGACCGCCATGCCCTTCCGCTGCGGCTCGACCATCTCGACCGCGCTCGCCGGCACGCCCTGGAGTTCGGCGACCAGCCGCTCGAGCACAACCGTTCCGACGCCGCGCGCCTGTTTCATCTGCATGTCGCGCAGCTGCCCCGCCGTCATGACGCCGAGCTCGGCCAGCTTCACCGCAGTGGCGCGCCCGACGCCCCAGACGTCGCCGACCGGGAAGCGGTCGAGGACCCAGCGGCGGATGACCTCGTCCTGCAGATCCGCGACGCCGTTGAACAGAGGGTTCTTCTTCGCCGCGGCGTTCGCCAGCTTCGCCAGCGTCTTCGTCGGGCCTATCCCCACGCATGTAGGGATCGTCGTCCACCTCTGCACCTGGGCCCGCATCGCGTTCGCGTGGACCACCAGATCGCGTCCCCCGAAGCCCCCCAGGTCGATGAAGTTCTCGTCTATGCTGTAGATCTCGATCTCGGACGCGAAATCCTGGATAGACGCGATCACGCGCCGCTGCATGTCGCCGTAGAGCGTGTAATTGCTGCTCATCACCCGCACGCCATGCTTGTCGAGCCGATCGCGGATCAGGTGGATGGGATCGCCCATCTTCACGCCCAGCGCCTTGGCCTCGGAGGACCGCGCGATCGCGCAGCCGTCGTTGTTCGACGCGACGATGACGGGCACGCCGACGAGGCTGCTGTCGAACGCACGCTCGCACGACACGTAGTAGTTGTTGCAGTCGATGAGCGCGATGACGCTCACGCGCGGTAGCGGCGCGCCAGGCCAACCACGACGCCCCAGATCTCGACGGTCTCATCGACGATGATCCGCTCGTACCCCTCGGATTCGGGCACCAGCCACAGCCGGTCTCCCGATCGGCGCAGGCGCTTCATCGTGCGGTCACCCGCGACCAGCGCGACGACGATGTCTCCTGGCCGGGCTTCCACCGCCCTACTGACCACGACGATGTCGCCGTCGACGATGCCGGCGTCGGTCATCGAATGTCCCGAGACACGCATGAGGTAGCTCGCCGCGGGGTGATCGATCAGCCAGGCGGCCAAGTCGATCGGCTCTTCCATGTCATCCTGCGCGGGCGATGGAAAGCCGGCCGGCGTCGGACAGAGCAACAGCCTGGCCTCGCTTGGGAGCATCTCGAACGGCACGTCATGAAGTCGGAGTGGGGGCATGGCGTATCCGTGCGTGTTCGAGGGTCAGACCGGCCGTTGTAGGACAGGCCGCAAAATCGAACAAACCGGGAACTGAACTTTTTGTCGGAAGCTCGACCTGACGGCCGCCAGCGCGCGCTTTTTCAGAAAAGCGGCGCCTGCATCATCGTCGTGGCACCGCGTCGGACGAGATATTCGTCCTCGGGCGTTCGCTTGGGGGTGGTCGGCCACCCGGGAAACTCCAACACACCGCTCTTGCGATACTCGTTGGCGATGCGTTTCAGATCGGTGAGGCGGATCACGCAACGGCTCAGCACTACGGGCCAGACCGAATCCCAGCGGACACCTGGCCCATCGGCTGGAGGCAGATCGCGAAGCAATGCACGAGCACGTTGCTCTTCGTCGACGAGTGAGATCGAGCTTCGATCGGGTCCCATCTGGTTCGTTGATGCCAGCAGTTCAAATTGGCCGCTACGGCTCTCCTGCCCCTCGAGCTTTCGCCGTCCGCGGATTTCACTCTGCACCGTCAGCGAGCTGATGTGGCAATCCCGAAAGACCTCGACGCCGGGCGGGCGTCGCGTGGCGTAGACCAGAAAGTAGAGGGTCGGATCCTTCGTCGGCCGCAACACGTCCACGTCGGAAACGAATTGGTACCGGCCCACATCGGCCAGTGCATCACGGAACTCCTCGACGAGCACTCCCTTCCGGGCGTCGGACGCACGGTGCTCGAAATCTTGCAGCCCCTGCTGGTCGATCGACCTGACGCGTGACCTCCAATCCCGTCCCGGGATCAGCCTGTCGAGCTGCCCCGAGATCGTCGGGTCTTCCGAGAGCGCGAACCGATTGATGAAGTCGAACATGAAATTGAAAACGACCTCGCTGCTGTCGCGGGCGATCAGCGGTCGAATTGCCACAAGGTCGACCGACCACCCCTTGGGGTCGATCAGCACGAACGAGAAAGCCCGGGATGATATCTGGCCCGCGATGTCGGCCGCGATGTCGGTAAAGTCTGCGTTGTGCGGGACGATCGTGACTTCCGGGAACATTTCCTGAAGGGCGCCCAACCTCGCGAAGGCGCCCTTGTGCTTTTCGACGAGGTGCGCTGTCATCTTCACCCGACGCCGTTGCGCGGGATCGGCCATCGTCGCCCAAGTCTGCTTCGCAAGGGTCAACGCCCGCAATGCGATGCCGAAGGACGTGTCTTCGAAGCTCTCGCCCTTGTCCTGCCAAGGCCCGGAGAACCCATCGACATAGACGATCTCATCGTATTTGCTGCCAATCTTGAAGATCAGCTTCTCGAGATAGCTGGCAAGAAAGAAATGCTTCACGTAGGCCTGCTCGCGGCCCTTATAGTTCGCGAGGTTCAGGGGCATCAGGCTGCTCTGGACGCCACCGGAACGGGAAGCTGATTCCATTCGCGGCCGTCCAGATCTCGGCCACCGGTCTTCGGTCTGATGCCGCCCCACTGCTTGAAGAAGAAGGCGACGCCCTGCCCGGCGCACTGATCGCGGATCTCCCGTGCCCACTCGATGGACATCGGACGAGCCCCCGGCCCGCTCTCACCGCCGGCGATCACCCAATGGATCCCTGCTAGATCGACCTTGCCGACGGCACCGATCAGCGGCTCGATCGAGAGGAACCGCACCGCCGCGGGGGCCTGCCGAAGATGATCGATCCGCGATCTCGACCGCTTGTCCTCGACGGATACCCCAAGCCAGATGTGCGCCGGAGGTGCGACGTCGCGGTAGCGCCGCTTCAGATAGTCCCGCATCAGCGAGCTGCGTTTCGTCAACACCTGGAAGACGTGCCAGTCGGCCTTCTCCATGCTGTCGAAGACCTGATCGATGAAAGCCCGAGGGACTTCCTTGTGGAAGAGATCGCTCATCGAATTGACGAAGATCATGCGCGACCGCTTCCACGACAGCGGCTGACCGATCCGCTCCGGGCGGAGCGTCAGGTCGAAGCCGTTCTCGAAAGGATGCCCAGGAACGCCGCGCCATCTTTCCGAGAAGCGCGCGGCATAGCAATTGTCACAGCCGGCCGTGATCTTCGTGCATCCCGTGACCGGGTTCCACGTCGCGTCGGTCCACTCGATCGCACTGCCATCGGCCATAGTTTTCGCGCCTCCGAAGAACGAACCGTGAATCTGCCACATCGCGAGTCGCGCTGCAACGAATTTGACCTTCGAACACGGTAGAATCGACAAGCGTCAAGCGCATTCCGCTAGACAGCGGGCGCGCGCGTTACCCATATTCTCGGCTCCGGCGACAGGGCGCCGGCGAGGCGACATGGATGGGGAAGCGTCTAGGCTACGATTGGATTCTGGGCGGCCAGCTCCCCGAGCTCGGTCGCCACAGTGTAGCGAAGCATGAGGTCTTCGACCGCTATATCGCGGCGTACATCCGCACGCTCACACGCAATCACCTCAAGCGCGCCCTCAACCTCACGATTGTCGACGGGTTCTGCGGTGGCGGCCGATACAGGCTGTATGGTCAGGAAGTCGACGGCTCACCCCTACGGATGCTGGCCGCGGTCGAGCGGGCCCAGGTCGAGCTCGACGCCGCGCGCGCTATGGGATTTGAAATCAAGGCGGACTTCGTCTTCATTGACGACAATGCCAATCACATCGAATTTCTCCGCGACCAGCTGCATCAGCGCGGCCACGGTGACCGCATCGGTCGCGACATCCGGATCATCACGTCGACGTTCGAGGCTGCTTGCGCCGGCGTGATCGAGGGGATCAAGAAAAAGGGACGCGCTCACAGGTCGCTGTTCTTCCTCGACCAGTACGGCTGGAGCGACGTCACGTTCGCCACGATTCGAGACATTATGGGCAAGCTGGCCAACCCGGAAGTGATCCTGACCTTCATGGTCGATAGCCTGGTCAACCTCCTGCACGACGGCATGTCCGACTTCCGCGCCCTGACCGCGATCGACTACGGACGCGAGGACATCAAGGCATTGATGGCGCTCAAGCAGCAGCGCGGATGGAAGCGCATCATCCAGAACACCGTGTACAGCCACATCCAGGCCCAGACGGGCGCAGCGTTCTACACGCCCTTCTTCATCCACCCCGAGAAGTCCAACCGCGACTACTGGCTGCTCCATCTCTCCAAGCATCATCAGGCGCGCGAGGAGATGGGCAAGATCCACTGGGGCCTGGAGAACACGTTCGAGCACTTCGGACGCACCGGATTCAATGCGCTCGGATTCATCCCCGGCATCGATGTGCGCGAGGATGATCTCGACTTCGGCTTTAACGACAACGCCAGGTCACGGTCGGAGGCGGCCGTGCTCGATCAGCTGCCCCGCCTCATTCACGCGAACGCGCAGCAGGACGCAGCGCCGCTGACCAAGCAGCGCATCTTTGTCTCCCGGTGCAACGACACACCGGTAGTCGCCGACATCGTCGACAGCCAGCTCGCCTTCCTTCGCGACGAAAAGGAGATCGTCATCACCGCGGCGGACGGTTCGATCCGGCGTTCCGTGACGCGCTTCGCGTGGGACGATCGCGTTGAGCTGGTCCGCGAGCCCAGCATGTTCTCGTTGCTGGGACGACGCGCGGCCTAGCAGCGTCCATCATCGGCGGGCGAACCGCACCAGGAGATCGGCCCGCGCCAACGACACCTATCACCGGATAATAGAGCGATAACATCCTGTTGTTTTGAATTTCATAACCTCCATCCTACAACGGGTTCCAGGATGCAGCTGGAAGCGGCGGAAACATCGGGGGTTTCAATGTCGGACGAAGAAACGTCGGTTAATACCGAGGAGCTCTTGATCGACCTAGCGGTCGAAAGTTGGCGCCTGTCGCGAATGTTCCTGAGGTCGATCGACGTCCGTGACATCAAGGCGGCGGGGCGGCAATCCAACCAGATCCGCTATTTCCAGCGCAAGCTCGACGAGTCCTTGTCACCGCTCGGGCTTCGGCTCGTTGATCTCGACGGCCAGCCCTTCGATGCCGGGATGGCTGCGACGGCGCTGAACGCCGCCGACTTCGAGGCTGACGATGTCCTCTACGTCGATCAGATGATGGAGCCCGTCGTCATGGGTCCCGATAGCGTGCGCCGTACCGGCACGATGATGTTGAGGAAGTAGGATAGTGGAATACGTCGGTATCGATCTCGGCACGACCAACAGTGCCATCGCCAGTTTCGACGGCGAAAACGTGACGCTGTACAAGAGTCCCGAGCAGCACGACGTCACGCCTTCGGCGATCTTTCTCGATCGTCGAGGCAACAAATTCGTCGGGAGTCGCGCGTACAACAACGCCGCTCGGAACCCCGATAATTCCGCGACCCTGTTCAAGCGCTTCATGGGCACCAGCACGCCTATCAATTTGAAGGCGGTTGGTAAGACGATGACGCCCGAGGAATGCTCGGCCGAAATTCTGCGCACTGTCTTCGGCTACCTGCCCGAGACGATGCGGAACGGCGGAGAGACCGGTACGGTCATTACCGTTCCCGCGGCCTTCAATCAGATGCAAAAGGATGCCACGCTTGCCGCCGCAGAGACCGCCGGGATCGGCCGCGTGGCCCTGATGCAGGAGCCGGTGGCAGCCGTCATGAGCGTGATGCGTCAGCGCAACCGCGACGGCACCTTCCTCGTCTTCGACTTTGGCGGCGGCACGCTCGACATCGCCATCGCCCAGAGCATGAAAGGCCGAGTGAGCCTACTCGCACATGGCGGGGTCGAAATGTGTGGCGGTCGCGATATCGATCGCGCCATCCTGGACGATCTCGTAAAACCTTGGCTGGCTGAAACATTCGACATCGGAGACGATTTTTCTTCGAACGCGAAATACAAGGGCCTCGTCCGCATGGCGACGTGGGCAGCCGAGAAGGCAAAGATCGAGCTGTCCCAGTCGGAGGACTCCGTGATCGCCCTTTCGGAAACCGAGATCGCGGTGCGGGATGAATCCGACGAGGAAGTCTACGTCGATATCGCCATCGATCGAATGACACTCGACAAGCTAATTGCTCCGATTCTCGACAAGGCAATCGCATCCGCGCGCGCAACTCTGGAGCAGGGGGGCATAAGCGCGCATGACGTCGATCGCATCGTCTTCGTCGGCGGCCCAACCCAGTACAAGCCGCTGCGAGACAAGGTCGCCTTCGAACTCGGCATCTCGGCCTCGACAGAGGTCAACCCGATGACGGCTGTCGCCGAGGGTGCAGCGATCTTCGCGGAGTCGATCGACTGGTCGACGCAGACCCGAGGCCGCAAAGCGTCGCGAAGCTCACTATCCTCGGTCGGGATCGAGTTCGCCTATACCGCCAGGACTCCCGATTCCCAGGCCCGTATCGTAGCCCGCAGCGTCGGCGGAATGAGCGGCGAGTTCCAGGTCGACAGCCTAGACACGGGCTGGTCGTCGGGACGCAAGGATCTGCACGACGGGGCGTCCTTGGAGCTCCCGTTGGCGAAGCCGGGCGAGAACGCTTTCCGTGTCTTCGTGTTCGACGCGAACGGCGGACCTATCAAGATCGGGAACGACCGGATCGTCGTCAGTCGTACCGCGGCGTCGATAGACGCCATTCCTGCCTCGCACACGATCGGCCTCGCGGTCCTCCGGAGCCGGGGCGGCCAAGAGACTCTTTCGCGCCTCGTGAAAGCTGGAGATCCTCTCCCGAAGCGCGGAAAACTGTCTCTCTTCGCGGGGGAAACACTCCGAGCCGGAAGTCCGGGCGCGCTGAATTTCATGCTCTACGAAGGCGATACCCAGGGGGAGATCCGAGACAATCAGTTCATCGGAACCTTCCGCGTGAACGGGTCCGACTTCGATGAGGGCATGATTGCCACAGGCGCTGAAATCCTCCTCGAGTATGAGGTCACGGATAGCGGCAACATCAAGCTCGATGTGTCGGTACCATCAATCGGGGGATCGTTCTCGAGCGGTCACAACTACTATTCCCGGCAAGACGCTCAGCTAGATTACACCCAAGCCGCAGCGCTCGTATCGAGTGAGGCTGCCACCACGGTCTCCCGTCTCGACGAAATCGCGAGGCATGTCGACGATCCGCGCATTGCCGGCATCCGCCAAAGATTGCATCGAATCCGTGAGATCGACGCCGATCGGGCCGATCCTGAAGAGACCAAACTGGCGCTCGACGAAATCCGCGTGATCCGCAAGGAGATCTCGATCCTGCGCAAGGATCACCTCAAGGTCATCCGTCAGGTCGATCTCGACGGCATCGCTGGTTTCTTTGATGATCAGACACGCAGATATGCACGCCCGGAAGAAGAGCAGTCGTTCGATGCACTTCTCCGGACTGCGCAGCACTCTATCGACGCAAATGGCAACGACTTCGAGACACACCTCGCCGAGCTGCGCTCCCGCAACATTAATACGGTATGGCGATCCGACGACTTCATCGTGGATCGCTTCCACTGGCTATCACAGAGCCCGGAACAGTTCATCGACCACGACCGCTACGTCGCGCTCATTTCGCAAGGTCGCGTCGCGTTGGGCAAGCCTGATCTCGACAAGCTGCGCGAGATACTGATGATCCTCGACCAGCTCCGCTTTACTCGCCCTGGTGAGGAGGAGATCTTGGCCATGACGAACATCGTGGGGGCATAATGGCGTCCTCCCCTCTTCCTCGCGGCTTCCAACTGTCCGAGCCAGATGGCCGCAAGATCGGCCGACTGCTGGTAGGACGTGATGGGGACTTCTGGCTTCATGCGCTCGTGCCCGAAGGGCGGGCGCTAATCATGACGCGCGAGTTCCATGCCGGCATCCGCGGTGCAATGAATCAGGTGCCGATTCCCGAGCTATCGGTGTTGTCGTTCGGCGATGTCGAATACCATTACATGGCAGTCGTAGGCGAGATAGACGAAATATCCCGGCTTGGACGGCCATTGTCCAAAGACGACGCTCTTCCTTTCGCCAGAGCGCTGGAGGCCCTGCCGGAAGGAACGTCCGGAGCGATTTTCTGTCGCCAGCATGAGTGCATGATCCCCATCGATACGGATGGGGACGCGCGGATCGACAAGGCCCTCGCTCTCGGTCGCTATTTGAGCGGCGGCGTCGACGTTTCCGCCGAGGACGTTGTCGCGCTCGACCGGATCGTCACTAAAATGGACCTGGACGATCTCGTAGATGTCGCGGCGACAGCCGGGATCGATATCAAGCAGCCCATACCTCGTGCGGCCAAACGCAAAACCTCGGCGCCGCGGAGTCCCAAGGTCCCGGCCGAAGCGATTGGACCTTTCAGGCTCCCCGGAAGAAGCCATCTCGAGGCGTTCTTCAACGAGCATGTCGTCGACATCGTCGCGAACGAGACCCGCTACGCCGCTTTGGGGATCGGCTTCCCGGGGGGCGTCATCCTTGAGGGCCCCACCGGCTGCGGCAAGACCTTCGCCGTCGAAAAACTCGTAGAGCACCTGGGATGGCGAAGTTTCTCGATCGATGCGTCAAGCGTCGCCAGTCCGTATATTCATGAGACATCACGCAAGGTCGCCGAGATTTTCACCGAGGCGATTAAGGCGGCTCCCGCCGTGATCGTCATTGACGAAATGGACGCCTTCCTGGCTGACCGTGACGTGGGAACCGGCCACCACCGTGTTGAAGAAGTCGCCGAATTTCTCCGGCGCATTCCCGAAGCGAGCGCCGCACGCGTCCTGGTAATAGGCATGACCAATAAGATCGAACTGATCGATCCCGCCATCCTGCGCCGCGGTCGCTTCGATCATGTGGTTCGGGTCGACCACGCGGAGCTGGAGGAGATCAAAGGCATGCTTGCGTCTCTCCTGCAAGACATTCCGCATGATCTGGAAGATTTCGCTACGTTATCTAGCAATCTTGCCGGACGGCCGCTCTCCGACGTTGCGTACGTCGTCCGTGAGGCCGGTCGCCTAGCAGCACGCTCAGGCAAGGACCGGATCGCGCCCACAGACTTCGAGGAAGCGCTTTCGCGTAGTCCATCACGTAATCCCGATGATCAGAAGCGGATCGGATTCTAATGAGCGACGGGGGAAAAGAGGCGATCGGCTTTGCGGGGCTCAGCACGTTTCGAACCGACATCGATGCAGCTTTCGCGAAGGCAGATCGTGCCGCTTCGGGGCCTCGTCCGATGCGACAGGACACATCGGATACGACTACGGCGGCACCAGTTCACCGCGACACCGGCGCATCTTCCGGAGTCGCGAAGAAGATCGGCGGCTGGGTCCTCGGAATCATCATCATCATCGGTATAAAGGGCGCGTTCTTCGGCGCGACGCACACGTCAGCGCCCTACGAGCAGAGTACCGAAACGGCTGCACCCGCCATTTCGACACCGCAGGCCGAAGATACATCCATCGTGCCGCCTACGGATGGCGCCACGGACACTGCGGCTGCCTCGACCGACGGCAACTGGCAGATCGTCGATCAAGGTCCCTCGGCTGCGCCCCGACCCGATCCGTCGGCAGGCGATCCAACGGATATGCCGAAGCCGACCGCCTACGACAGCTCGACACTATCGATAGGCGAACTGCGCTACTGTCTAGCCGAGGACATCCGCATTTCCGCCGAGCAGTCGGAGCTTAATGAGCTTAGGTCGTCAGACGGAGAGCGCTACAACAGCAATGTCGATGGCATCAACGCGTCGATCACAGATTATCAGAGCCGCTGTTCCAAGCGGTCGTTCAACGTAAGCGACAAGCAAATGGCCGAACCGCAGGTCGAAAACCAGCGTGTGAGCCTCGAAGCGGAGGGCCGTGCCCGTGTCAGCTAACGTCGTCGACCAGGTTGCGATCGCGACCAACCCCTTCGCCATTCTGGACGTCACGACACGAGACACGCGCGAGCGGATTTTCGAAGCCGTCGAAGACCGCTCGCTCATGTTCGATCCCGACGCATGCATGGAAGCCCGTGCCGTGCTGACCGCACCACGCCGCCGGTTTGAAGCCGAGCTCGGCTGGTTTCCCGGCGTCGCTCCATCGACCGCCAAGCGCGCCATGCAAGCGCGCGGACTGAGCGAAATCGAGGATATGCCCCTTGCCGGGCTGGCGATGGCGAATGCGCTCGCAGCTTGCGCCCAGCAATACCCACCGGGGACGCTTGACGACCTCGTCGGCTTCCTGATCGCGATGACCTCAGCCGTCAGTGAGGTGACGTTGGGCGGCACGCTTCGCGAGGTGAACGAAGATCGCGAGATCGCGGGGTTTCCGCCGTTCAGCTCTACAGACGCGGCTGAGGAAATGCTCCGCGAACGCCATCAACTATGGCGACGGGACGTCCTCTCGCTACTGTCGCGCCTGCCAACGACGCTGATGGCTGAAGGCCTGTACCGCGCGTCGGAGAGGATGGCGAAATCGGGCGCCCTTCCCACGTTCATGCACGAAGTCATCGAAGACTACGCGCTGCGGACACAGCCCTTCCTCCAGGAAGAACTGACAGGTGCCGAAAGGCTCTGCGAGAAGGCGAAAGACGTCGCTGGGAGCCGGCCCCAAGCGTTGGGCCCGCTGATCGATGCGCTCGGCGAGCTGCTCGAGACCTGGGAGGAGGTAACCAGGCCCATTCAGCGCAGCATGACGATTCTAGGCCGCACTGATCGCGATAGCGAACGATTGGCCTACATGATCCGCAGCCTCTCGATCGATCTTCACAACGAGCACGATCTCTCCGAGGACGCACGAAAGCTGAACGCAATGCTGGTCAGGAGCTTCGCCGCCCTGCCGGGCTTCATTGCAAAGGCGGACGAAGACAGGGAGGCCATCGCCAGTTTCGTCGCTCAAAAGAAGCAGCTGGAAGCTAAAAATACGTACGTCGCTGAGGTCGGTACCTTCAACAAGACGCGCCTGAGCATCAGCTCGCGCACCCTCGAGTGGAAGGGGCGCCAATATGACGTCGCGCAAATCCGCAGCGCCAGATGGGGCGGCATCAGCCACTCGCTAAACGGGATCCCAACGGGCACGGAATATCTCATCGCGTGGAGCGATGGCACGGGCGAAGCCGTCATCAAATTGCGCAACAAGGGCATCTACGAAGCCTATGTGGAACGCCTTTGGCGCGTACTCGCGGAGCCGGTGATCAGTCAGATCATTTCGGAACTCCAGACCGGACGCGATCTTCGCGTAGGCGCCGCCGTGGTCCGAAACGAAAGCATCACCCTGCCGTGTTCCAAACTCTTCGGTGAGAAGCGCACGCAGTTTGGATGGCATGAGGTCTCATTCCGAACGATCGACGGATCTCTTGTCATCGACGGGCCACCAAAGTCGAAGGCAACTGCCCGGCTCTCGTTCCGTGAAGTGGCGAATGTCCACTTCTTCGAGGCATTGATACGGACCGCGGTGACGAACGGCCACGCGAGGCTGAGTGATGCGTTCTCCTGATCGTCGCTCCAGCGCGGTGGCTTCCGTCGCGTGTTGAAGGCGTCCCATCGCGCGCCGCCGATTTTCAGGATGACTCTCTCATCCTGAAATTCATATGCCGTTTCTGTCGCGGCGCCGCCGTGATGCTGCAGGCCGCAGGCATAGCGGGAGGTCGGTCCTCCTGGTATAGCGGCTGAGGGGATATGCGCCGAAAATGGCGGATTTCCGCCGTTTCTTAGAGCCGTTGCCCCCTCCCGTAGGGGTCACCATCGCCAAGCAATGAATGGCTTGATAGCGCGACTTCACCAACTCCGCCTACCTTGCGCCGCATTCCGTCTGACAGTCCCGACAGGCTTCAATGGGGTGTAACGAGGGCTCCGGGCATCGTTGGCCACGATCCGCGACCACTCAGCGTCCGACACGTCTTCCTGCTGCAACGGCGACTCCAAACGGCGGTCTGGAACCAGAGATCACGCCCGTTGGGATCCGACTCAGCCAACACGGCCCGGACCTGACATGATGACGTTCCTCCCGGCGGCTTCAGGTCCCGACCTTATGTCGCGTTCACAGCGAAAAGCCGAAGAAAATAGCCGGTGAACCGCCGCGCATTGCGCTCGGTAGAGTCGGGGGCATCGGGCGAAACGCCCCATAAGCGGCGGTTATGTTGGGTCGTGCAAAGGCCCAGCAGCATCTGGGCCATGTCGACCGGATCCTCGTCGCGGAGGCAGCCGGCACCAATCTGGCCGCGCAGATAGCCCGCCAGCGCGTGTTCGACCCGCATCGCTGCGCGTTCGTAGAAGATGGCGCCCAATTCGGGGAAGCGCCCGCTCTCTCCCGCGATCAGTCGCCACGCCGCGACGGCGTCGGGCTGCGCGGTCTTTTGCATGAACCTGCGGCAGAAGCTGAACAGCGTCGTTTCGAGGTCGGCCGAGGCGAGCAAGCCGCCTTCGAGTTCCGCGCGAAAATCGGATGTCACATCCTCTATGACGGCGGCGAACAGCTCCTCCTTCGACCGGAAGTAGCTCCACAAGGTCGCCTTGGATCCGCCCAGTTCGGTCAGCAGGCCGGACATCGACGTCGCAGCATAGCCGTCCTCGAGGAAGGAGCGTCGGGCGGCGGCGACGATCGCCTGCCGCCGGTCCTGCTTGCGCGCCTCCCGTTTGCCGAGCGGCGCCGTGTTCGGTTCGATCGTCATGATCGTACTATACGGTACACTTTTTAATTGACAACCGTTCACGTCTCCCCCATTTGAAAACTGTACCTCTTAGTACGGTTTTAGATATGACGCTCATGACACCCCGCACCGCGATCCGCCCGATGGCACCGCTCGCCCTGCTTCTGCTGTCCGCCTGTGCGACCGTCCCGAGGCTGGGCCCGGCTCCGACAATGGCGCCGTCGACGGCTTATGCCGCGGACGCGACGCTTGCCGGCGTCGACCGCTCGGCTTGGCCGGACCAGGCGTGGTGGCACGATTATGGCGATCCGCAGCTCGACGCGTTGATCGCCGAAGCGATGGCGGGCACGCCCGATCTCGCCGCCGCGGTGGCGCGCGTTCGCCAGGCCGATGCCTATGTCCAGCAGGCCCAGGCGGCGCGCCTGCCGACGCTCGACGCCAGCGGCAGCGTCGGGACCGCCAAGCAGAGCTACAATAACGGCTATCCCGCGGCCTTCGTGCCCAAGGGGTGGAAAGGCACCGGCAAGCTCGAGGCCGATCTCGGCTTTGACCTCGATTTGTGGGGCCGCAACAAGGCATCGTATGCAGCGGCCAAATCGGACGCGGCGGCGGCGCGGCTCGACCTCGCACAAGCGACGCTGACGCTCTCGACCAGTATCGCCGACGCCTATGCCACGCTCGCCCAGCTCTTTGCCGAGCGCGGCGTGCAGGCCACTGCGCTCGACATCCGCCAGCAGACCGAGCGCCTCACCGCCGACCGCGTCGTCGCCGGGCTCGACACGCAGGCCGAGCTCAAACAGGCGCAATCCGCCGTACCCACCGCGCGCGCCGATATCGCCGCGACCGACGAACAGATCGCGCTGACGCGCAACCGCCTCGCCGCGCTGCTCGGCAAGGGGCCCGATCGCGGGCTCGCGATTACCGCGCCGACCGCGATCATCACCGCGCGCGGCGTGCCGGCGGACGTCACCACCAATCTGATCGGCCGCCGGCCCGACATCATCGCAGCCCGCACCCGCGTCGAGGCCGAGGCGAGCCGCATCAAAGTCGCGCGCGCCGATTTCTACCCGGACGTCAAACTCAGCGCGGTCTTCGGCCTCCAGTCGCTGGGGCTCGGCTCGCTGTTCGACAGCGGATCGACCTTCGGCAATGCCGGACCGGCGATCAGCCTGCCGATCTTCCGCGGCGGTGCGTTGCAGGGGCAATATCGCCATGCGCGCGGGCTCTATGACGCAGCGGTCGCCACTTACGACCAGACGGTGACCGACGCTTATCGCGCCGTCGCCGATGCCGTCGTCAGCCAGCGCGCGCTGGCGACGCGGCTGTCCGAATCGCGCGCCGCACTGGTGGCGGCACAGGCGGCCTATTCGGTGGCACGCCAGCGCTACAAAGTCGGGCTGTCGCGTTTCACCGATGTGCTGACCGCGCAGGACCGTGCGCTCCAGTCGCAGCGGACGGTCGCCGACCTCCAGGCGCGCGCCTTCACCCTCGATGTCGCGCTCGTGCGCGCGTTGGGCGGTGGCTTCTCCCCGTCCGTGGCGACAGCCCGGACCCTTACGGACCCGACCAGCAAGGACCAGACCCATGGCTGATGCCGACCCCACGCCGCGTCAATTCCACCAGACCGAGACCCCGGACATGGCCGCCGACAGCAAGACGCCGAACACGCGCAAGCGGCTGCTGACCGGCATCGCCGCAGTCGTCCTGCTCTGCGGCGCAGGCTATGGCGGATGGTATGCGGTGGTGGGCAGCCATCATGTCGAGACCGACAACGCCTATGTCGGCGCGGATACCGCACAGGTGACGCCGATGGTGTCGGGGCAGACGATCGCGGTGCTCGCGTCCGACACGCAGCCGGTCAAGCGCGGCGATGTGCTTGTCCGGCTCGATGACAGCGATGCGCAGATCACGCTTGCCGGTGCCGAGGCCGATCTGGCCAAGGCGCGCCGCCAGTTCGGCCAGAGCGCGGCGACCAGCAACGCGCTGTCGGCGCAGGTCGATGCGCGCCGCGCCGATATCGCCAGCGCCCAGGCCCAGCTCGTGTCGGCGCGCGCGGGCTTCGCCAAGGCGCAGGTCGATTTCAACCGCCGGCAGAAGCTCGCGCCCAACGGCGCGGTCTCGGGCGACGAACTGACATCGGCGACCAATGCGCTGGCCGGCGCGCGCGCAACGCTCGAGCAAGCGCGCGCCGCGGTGGCGCAGGCAATGTCGCAACAGGGCGCGGCGTCGGGCAATCTCGCCGCCAACCAGGCCTTGATCCAGGGAACCACCGCCGCCACCGCGCCCGACGTGCTCGCCGCCGAAGCCCGCGTTCGCCAGGCGAGGCTCGATCTCGACCGGACGATCGTGCGCGCGCCCGTCGACGGCGTGGTCGCGAGCCGCAGCATCCAGATCGGGCAGCGCGTCGCGCCGGGTACGACCGTGATGCGGATCGTCCCGGTCAACCAGATGTACGTCGATGCGAACTTCAAGGAAGGCCAGCTCGCCAAGGTGAAGCCGGGCCAGGCGGTGTCGCTGACCTCCGACCTCTATGGCGACGATGTCGCGTATCACGGTCGTGTCGTCGGCTTTTCGGGCGGCACCGGCTCGGCCTTCGCGCTGATCCCCGCACAGAATGCGACGGGCAACTGGATCAAGGTCGTCCAGCGCCTGCCGGTCCGCGTCGCGCTCGATCCGAAGGAACTCGCCGCGCATCCGCTGCGGGTCGGCCTGTCGATGACCGCGGAGATCGATACCGCCGCGCGCTAACGCCTGCGTCGGCACGTGCTTGTCGGGGCGTTCCTTCCCGAACGCCAGAGCCCGGGGTTCCCCCTCCCGGCTCGGGAACGCCCCGTCGAGGGCAGGCGGGATCGCATAGGTCGACCCGCCTGCCAGCCGAGAAATGAACCCGTTAACCGGGCGCTCCGGCGCCGGCAGGAGTAAGGCGGCGATGGCCGTTCAGGAAGACTTCAAGCCTTTCACCGGGCCCACCCTGCTGCTGGCGGGCGTGGTCTTGGCGCTGACCAATTTCATGGTCGTGCTCGATACCACCATCGCCAACGTGTCGGTCGCGCACATCTCCGGCTCGCTCGGCATCTCGTCGACGCAGGGCACGTGGGTGATCACCTCCTACGCCGTTGCCGAGGCGATCTGCGTGCCGCTCACCGGCTGGCTTGCCGGACGTTTCGGCACGGTCAAGACCTTCATGCTGGGGATGCTCGGTTTCGGCCTGTTTTCGATGCTGTGCGGATTCTCGACCAGCCTGACCATGCTGGTCGCGTGTCGGATCGGCCAGGGGCTGTGCGGCGGCCCGCTGATGCCGCTCAGCCAGACGCTGCTGCTGCGCATCTTTCCAAAGAAACAGCAGGGACAGGCGATGGGCCTGTGGGCGATGACGACCGTCACGGCGCCGATCCTCGGCCCGATCCTGGGCGGGACGATCAGCGACAGCTGGTCGTGGCACTGGATCTTCTTCATCAACATCCCGATCGCCGCGCTGTGCGCGTTCGGCGCGCACCGCCTGCTCTCGCCGGCAGAAACCGGAACCGAAAAGCTGGCGATGGACAAGATCGGCCTCGGGCTGCTCGTGGTCTGGATCGGCGCGCTGCAGATCATGCTCGACATCGGCCGCGAGCATGACTGGTTCGGCGACGGCCTGATCGTGACCCTCGCGATCGTCGCGGCGATCGGGCTGGCGGTGTTCGTCGCCTGGGAAATCACCGAGCGCCAGCCGATCGTCGATCTGCGCGTCTTTCGCCACCGCGGCTTCACCGTCTCGGTGATCAGCCTCGCCTTCGCCTTCGCCGCGTTCTTCGCCTCGGCGGTGCTGATCCCGCAATGGCTCCAAAGCAGCATGGGCTATACCGCGACCTATGCCGGCTATGTGACCGCCTTCACCGGGGTCGGCGCGGTGGCGATGTCGCCGATCGTCGCCAAGCTGATGGACCGGGTCGATCCGCGCGGCCTGGTCTGCTTCGGCATCCTGTGGCTCGGCGCGACCTCGCTGCTCCGGGTCCACTGGACCAGCGGCGCGGATTTCTGGACACTGGCGATGCCGCAGCTGTTGCAGGGGATCGGCATGCCGTTCTTCTTCATCCCGCTCACCACGATCGGGCTTGGTGCGGTAGAGCCCGAGGAAACCGCCTCGGCGGCGGGCGTGATGAGCTTCCTGCGGACGATGGCGGGCGCGATCGGCACCTCGGTCTCGACCACGCTCTATGCCAATAACGCCGTCGTCGCGCGCAGCGAAATCGTGTCGAAGCTCAACGCCGACCCGACCAGCGCGGCGATGCAGGCCAGCGGCTTCTCGCTCGATCAGGTGCGTGGCACCATCGAGCAGACGGTCACCCAGGAAA
Organism: Sphingomonas sp. UYP23; assembly: GCF_054059235.1. Lineage (NCBI taxonomy): Bacteria > Pseudomonadati > Pseudomonadota > Alphaproteobacteria > Sphingomonadales > Sphingomonadaceae > Sphingomonas > Sphingomonas sp. UYP23. The sequence continues at coordinate 3,265,166 of NZ_JBSSBX010000001.1, read as the reverse complement.
GCTATGCGATGGCGATCAACCATCTCTTTCTGCTGTCGGCGATCGTCTTCGCCTTTGCCGCGATGATCATCTGGCTGTCGCCCCGCCCTACCCGCGCCGTCGAAGCAGGCGCAGCCCACTAAAGGTCACCTGCTCCCCGTTTCCTGGACCAACCTGGCATGGAAAGGTTGGGTTCAGTGAGCTGCTACCCATTCTTGGACCACCCGGCTGGGCGTCATCCAGTTCCTGCCGGCCAGGGCGGGCCATGTGCCGCTGACCGGTTCACCAGCGATATCGGCGGCTTATTGCCGATCGCGCTATGTGGTCGCACCTCGTTATAGTCTCTACGCCAAGTCTCGCATTTTCCGACCGCATCGTCGAGGCTCATGAACCAGTGCTGGTTCAGGCACTCCGCCCGGAACTTGCCGTTGAAGCTCTCGATGAACGCATTGTCCGTCGGCGTGCCAGGCCGCGAGAAGTCCAGTACGACACCCCGCATGTACGCCCACAGGTCGAGGTCTCGGGAGATGAACTCGCTGCCCTGATCCACCCGGATCGAGGCTGGATAGCCGACCTCGCCGCAGACCCGGTCCAGCACGGCGATCACGTCAGGCGCCCGGAAGCTGAACCGTGGCACTACTGCTGGCGAGAACCGGCTGAACGTGTCGATCACCGTCAGGATGCGTAGCTTCGATCCCGTGGCGAGTTGGTCATGGACGAAGTCCATGGCCCATACTTCATTCGAACACGACGCCGCGCAGCGTCCTTCTCTTAGCTTCGCTTTCACCCGGCGCTTCGGTGGCTTTTGTCGCAGCTGCAGCCCCAACTCCTTGTAAAGCCGATAAACACGTTTCGCGTTCACGTCCCAACCCTCCCGCCGGAGCAGCACATGGATCCGGCGATAGCCGTAACGCACGCGCGTTTCAGCGATCTCCTGCATCCGCTTCTTTAGGTCGGCCTGATCCGCGCGGCGTCCACGATAGTGGTAGCTCGATCGCTCCGCCCGAAGCACGCTGCACGCCCGTCGGATACTGACGGACCAGATGCCCCGGATGTCGTCGACGAGCTGACGCCGCCGATCAGGCCTCAGAGCTTTCGCGAGACGACATCCTGCAACATCGCCTTGTCGAGACTCAGGTCGGCCACCAACCGCTTGAGCTTCGCATTCTCATCCTCGAGTTGGCGTAATCGCCGCATCTCCGATGGCATCAAACCGGCGTATTTCTTGCGCCAGGCATAGAATGTCGCATCGCTGATCCCGGCTTTGCGGCACACCTCGCCGATCGTCGTGCCGTCCTCGGCCTGCTTCAACACAAACGCGATCTGCGCCTCGCTGAACTTCGATCTTTTCATCGCTCACTCCATCGACTGACCCTCAATCCTAAACTGGAATTTTCCAGCTCAAAACGGTCCAGGAAACGGGCAGCAGGTCATCAGGGTGAAGGGCAGGTGACGGCGGAAGCGTTCCCGACGTTTGGCAAGGCGCAGATCGCCATCGGGTGGCAGCAGGCCGCGAATGGCTCAGCGTCCACGCACGGTGCGCCCCAATTCCGTTCCCCGGACCGACCGGAGAAGCCTGGGCATAAACGGTCAGACCGGACGTGCTTTTCAGCACCTGTGATTTGCCCTTGCACGAAGGGCTTCCCGACACGGTCGCGCTCGAACCGTATGCGCTGTCGGCGGACGCGCGCCACCCGCTCGAAACAGCAGCCCCGACCAGCGCAAGGCTTCCCGAAACCAACCGATCGTTCCTGGAGCCGGAAAAGGGACGATGCTTCGGCTCCGTCCCAGTCAGCGCCATGGCTCGCCGGCTTGGCATTCCGGGATCGCTAGGGCTTTTCCGCGTCTGACTTACGAAGCATTTCGCCGACCTTGATCCCGAGCGCTTCCATCGTGAAAGGCTTGGTCAGCAACTCCATGCCGGGCTCGAGATGCCCGTTGCCGACGGCGGCATTCTCCGCATAGCCCGTGATGAACAGCACCTTCAGATTCGGCCGAAGCGACCGAGCCGCATCGGCAACCTGCCGCCCGTTCATTCCGTTCGGGAGGCCGACGTCGGTGATCAGCAACTCGATCCTCGCGCCCGACTGCAGCACCTTCAGACCGGCCGCGCCATCGGCTGCACCGATGACGGTGTAGCCCAGATCTTCGAGCACCTCGTCGACGAGATGGCGGATAGTGGCTTCGTCGTCGACGATCAGGACCGTCTGGCCGTGCGCGCTATCGCGACGCGTCGATGCTTCTTCGATCTCGGCGACGGGCGCATCCCCGTGATACCGTGGCAGATAGATGCAGATCGTCGTGCCGGTACCCACCTCCGAATAGATCCGTACCTGGCCACCGGACTGCCGCGCGAAACCGTAGATCATCGAGAGCCCCAGCCCCGTGCCCTGGCCGATGGGCTTGGTCGTGTAGAAGGGTTCGAACGCGCGCTCGATTGTCTCGGGCGACATGCCGGTGCCGGTGTCGGTCACGCACACGGAAAGGTACTGACCGGCGGAAAGGTCGCGTTCCCGGGCCGCCCGATCGTCGAGCCATTTGTTGGCGGTCTCGATCGTCAGCCGGCCGCCGTCCGGCATCGCATCGCGGGCATTGATGCACAGGTTGAGCAGGGCATTCTCGAGTTGCCCGGCATCGATATTGGACGCCCAGAGACCAGCAGCGCCGACGACCTCGATCGTGTTGCCCGGGCCGACGGTGCGCCGCAACAGGTCTTCCATGCCGCCGATCAGACGGTTCACGTCGGTCGGCTTGGGATCGAGCGTCTGCCGACGCGAGAAAGCGAGCAGACGCTGCGTCAGCGACGCGGCCCTGCGGCCCGCGCCTTGGGCTGCCAGCACGAAGCGATCGATATCGTCAAGCCGGCCGCGCGCGATCCGCAACTGGAGCAGTTCCAGATTCCCCATCATGCCGGTCAGCAGATTGTTGAAATCGTGCGCCAAGCCGCCGGTCAGCTGCCCCACGGCTTCCACCTTCTGCGATTGGCGGAGCGCTTCCTCGACCTGTTGACGCTCGTCGATCGCCTGGGCGACGCGTTGCTCGAGCGTTCGATTCAGTTCGCGGACAGCCGCTTCTGCCTGCTTTCTGGCGGTCACGTCGACCGAGGAGCCGACGAGGCCGATCACCGCCCCGGCGTCGTCGAACAGCGGGGCCTTGGTCGACAGCCAGGTCGCCGGTCTGCCATCCGGAAGCCTGACCTCTTCCTCGGCCTGTTCCTCTACGCCGCTTTCCATGATGCGGCGATCGGTCGCCATGATCCTCTCGCCCTCGGCGCGGTCATCGAGCACGTCCACATCGGTCAGCCCGATATACTCGGCTGGCGGCTTGCCGATGAGCTCGGTCGTGCCGCGGTTGCCGATGAGGAAGCGCCCCTCGCGATCCTTCGCATAGACAACGCCCGGCACGGCTTCCGTGAACGTGCGCAGCAGCGCGGTCACGCGATCGCGTTCGGCTTCCGCGACACGCCCGGCCTCGATGTCGAGCAGCACCCCCGGGAAACGAAGCGCGCGCCCCTCACCGTCGAGTTCGACCCGGCCGTTGGCTTCGACCCATCGATAGACGCCGTCACCTTGGAGCACACGATACTCGCAGCAGTACGGCCCGCCGCGCGCAAGGGCGTCCTGGATCGCGTCGCCAACCCTGGCTCGGTCGTCCTCATGGATCGACGCGGTGACCTGATCGAGCGGCAAACCCGATCGGCACAGTTCGGGCGACAAGCCGAACGATTCCGCAAAGCGATCGTCGGCGATGAAAGTGTCCGCGGAAACGTCCCATACCCAGGTGCCGACGATCGCACCGGCGTCGAGCGCGAGCTTCAACCGCTCCGAGGCGTTCCGCTCCTCGGCAACGGGCACGAAGGTGCAAATCGCGCCGCGATGCTCGCCCCCGCTGATGATCGGGATGACCCGATATTCGACGGGCAACGGCGGCGCGCCATTGACCGGAAAGAAGAGCTCATCGCTGACATGGGCGCCGATGCCGTCGCGCGCGCATCTGGAGATCGGGCAGTCGCTGAAGTGATAGGGCGATCCGTCGGGATGTTTGGAGTGAATCGTGTCGTGCAGTTTGCGGCCGAGCACGTCCTCCTCGCGCGCGAAGCCCATCATGCGCAGGAACGCGGCGTTGCAAAGCGTCGTCACGCCCTCGGTATCGACCGCGTAGAAGCCCTCCATCATCGAATCGAAGCAGCAGGCGGATGTTGCTCTGGCTGCCGCTCAGCCCTTCGGTCGCAAGCTTCTGCTCGGTCCTGTCGCGCAGCACCTTCACGAACCCGATCGCTTGGTCGGCGTCGTCACGGAGCACCGTGATCTGACAATTGGCCCAGAAACGCTCGCCGCTTTTGCGCTGATACCAGCGCTCGTCAGCGCCGGCTCCCGCGATGAGCGCCTCATGCATCTCGGTATCGACGCGGCCGATTGCATCGTCCTCGGGCGTGAAGACGCGCGCCAGGGTCTGGCCGAGCATCTCCGCTTCGCTCCATCCAAGGATCAGCCGCGCGCCCGCGTTCCAGGCGGTCACCCGCCCCTCGCGGTCCGTGGCGATGATCGCGAAGTCGGTCGCGCTGTCGATGATCCAGCGGTTCAAAGCGGTGTTCGGCAAGGGAAGGTCCAACGTAAGATAGAGCGATCTAACGGGGTCGACATTTGGCAGCGTAATACCCGGTATCAATCCACCGCAATGCACCCTTGAGCAAGGTCTTTTGGATAGTGGCATCGGCGGCACGTCTGGAGCTTCGCTTGGGCGGTTCGTGACCGCGGGCGTTTATGACTCGAAGCCGGCGATCCCTCGCGACGGACTGGGCTGTCGTGGCGCCCGGCGCGCTGCTACAGCCTGCGCTGATTTTGGAATTGAGAGACGCATGGCCCGCAAGCATTCGAAACATGGCCCGTACGAGGCGCCACAGCTCGAGGACGAGGATATCCCGGCTGCGGTAGCGCCCTGCTGGCTCTGCGGCCGCGTGCTGGGCAAGACGATTGTCTGGCATCATCCCGTGCCGAAAAGCCGTGGTGGTCGCGACGTGGTGCCGATGCATCCGATTTGCCAACAGACGCTGGTCGCAAATTTCACCAACGCCGAGCTGCAACGCCACGCGATGGATGTGGAAGCGCTGCTCGCGGATCCCGCCGTCCGGAAATTCGTGGATTGGGTCGCGAAGAAGGATCCCGACTTCACCGCTACCACAACGAAGAAGCAGCGATAACGAGGCGCCGATCCGGGCTGGTCGACCCGAACGGTGTCACGCGACGGCCTCACTTCGATGGCGTGCCGCGCGTCACCGTTCCGTAGGCTACCGACACGAAACGCCCGTCCTGAACCCGCTGCTCATGAATAGCGCTCTTCCGACCAGGGATCGCCACGCATATGGTATCCATTGACCTCCCAGAACCCGGCTTTGTCGGCGTCCAAGAAGTCGATCCCGCATATCCATTTGGCGCTCTTCCACAGATAGAGGTGCGGGATCAGCATCCGCGCCGGGCCGCCATGCGCGCGGGTGAGCGGCTTGCCCTCCCAGCTATGCACGACCATCGCCGCCGCATCCGCGAAGTCGGCGAGCGACACGTTGGTCGTATAGCCGTCATAGCCGTGTAACAGGACGAAGGCGGCCTCCTCGCGCGGCCGGACGCGGTCGAGCAGGTCGCGCGTGGCAACCCCTGTCCATCCGTTGTCGTAGCGCGACCACGTCGTCACGCAGTGGATGTCCGAGCGCGTCCGCATCTGCGGCAGGGCCATAAACGCCGTCCAGTCGAGCGTCACCGGGCGCTCGACGAGCCCGCCGATTGCCAGCGCCCAGCGCTCCTGCGCGACGTCGGGCTGGCGGCCCAGATCGAGCACCGGCCAGTCGTTCACCAGATGCTGGCCCGGTGGAAGGCGCTCATGCGCCGTGGCGTGCATCGTCCCCCGTAATGAACTTGTGCTCGCTCGCCCAACGCTGCTTGGAACGGGTGAGCTTGCTGTCGGGCGGCGGCGTATCGTCGGTCATGGCGGTCTCCAGCGGCAACCGCATCATCGAGCAGCGCCACCCCGGGCGCAACCCGATCGCAATGCGTGTACCGCCGGCTTGCATCAATTCCAGCCAGACCATCGTCGTGGCGCGCAGTCGCGGCGGAGCGCTGGCACTCGCCGGTTGCGCTGGCCTGCCGCCGGGCCTCGATCGTCACGCGGACGACCTCCGGCGGCAGGAACCAACGCCATTGTCGCCCCCCCTTCCCGTGTCGTTAGAACCGCATGCCGAAGCGCGCGCCGTAGGTTCGGGGTGCGCCGATCGTGCTGGAGACAAAGCCGTTGACGAACGGGCTCTGGTCGCCGCCGCCGCCGGTATAGACGGTGGCGTTCGTTATGTTGCGGACATACCCCCCGATAAACCACCGTTCCCCGGGGGCGTTGTAGGTCAGCGTGGCGTTCCAGTTGCCATAGGCATCCGCCAGCGAATTCGGCACGAAGCTGGTCGACGTGTAGCGCTTCGTTGCGAACGCCAGATCGGTATCGAACGTGATGTTGCTCCCGCTCGTCAATCGGAACACTTGTGTCATGCCGACATTGCCCGAAACTTTGGGCGAACGCACGAGCGGCTTGCCGGCGCAATTCACCGTTACATACGGACCCAGCGGCCCTGGCGTAATGTTTGCCGGTGATACGCCACAGCCCGTCGAACCGGGGGTGGTGAACTGCGCTGCCTGTACGAAGGAAAATTCCTGATAGCGCGAGTTCACATATTCTACGCCCGCGTGCAGCGTGGTCCCGGCGAACGGCTTGGCAACGACGTCCGCGTTGAGGCCGTAAATTCGCGCTTTGCCGGCATTCTGCGTGGTCAGCGACAGATTGCCCGATCCGTCGAGGATCAGCGAAGAGAGCTGGAGATCACGGTAGTCCCAGTAGAATCCCTCAAGATTGAATTGCAGCGTGTTGTGCAGGAAACGGTTGCGCAGACCGACGGTGTAGGCCGTGATCGTCTAGGCCTTGAACGGCAACGCGCGGTTGGTGGCGACCGTATCGACGGCCTGGTTGAACCCGCCGGCTTTGAACCCGGTGCTCACCGTTGCGAACAGCATGCTCTGCGGCGCCAGATCGACCTCGCCGCCAACCTTCCAGGTCGCGCGGTTGAAAGTGCGGGCGCTGTCGAAATTGACCGGCGGCAGGAGGTTGCACTCGCTGCCCGGTGCAAAGGTCGGCGGCACGCACGGAGTGGCGAGCGGCGGGGAACCGGTGACGGTCGGCGAAACCGCGAACTTGCGGAAATTGGTCAGCGACCGCTGATCCGACGTGTAGCGAAGGCCGCCGATCAGGCGCAGCCGATCCGTAAGACTGTACGTCGCTTCGCCAAACCCCGCGATGGATTTGGATTGCAGGTCCGAGGCGATCCGAACACGCTGGATGACACCAGCGGTGATCGCGAAATCGGTGCTCTGATTCTCCTGGAAGGCAAACGCGCCCACGACCCATTTCAGCTTGCCACTGGTGCCGCCCAGCCGGGTTTCGAGCGAATATTGATCGGAGGTTTCGCCCTTGGTGCCTTTCCCACCGGGGGAGTAGTTGAAGCCGGGAGATACGGAAAAGATCGCGGTGGTGCGGCGGTATGCCGGCAGGACGGTCAGCGTCGCGCCGCCGAAATCATAATCCGCCTGACCGCTGATATTCCAGCTTTTCACGTTCTGGAACAAGCGCTCCGCATCCGGGCGGTCGAACACGGCAGCGGGCGGCGACGCGCCTCTCGAGGCGACGAAGTTTGCGTTGATGACCGAGAAATAATAGTCGGCGGCGGCCTTTGACGTCGTTCCGGTCCACGGCGACTGCCCCGGAATGCTCGGAAGGACTGCCAAGCCAGAGCCTTTGCCGCCGAGATGGGTATATCCGCCGAGCAGATGGATGGTCAGCTTGTCGAACTTCGCAAGCGCTTGCAGACGAACCGACTGATGCTTGTCATCATCGCCGCCGTCGGTGAGGTAGCCGCCGCGATCGGAAAGTTGGAACGATGCGCGCACCGCGACATCGTCCGCGACAGGCAGGTTGATCGCCCCTTCGCCGCCCAACGTATCGTAATTGCCGGCGGTACCTTGCAAATAACCTTCCAACTTGTTGAGCCGAGGCTTTGCCGCGATGAGGTTTAGCGCGCCGCCACTGGCGTTGCGCCCATAGAGCGTGCCTTGCGGACCTTTGAGCAATTCGATGCGATCGAGGTCGAAGAAGTTGCCCGAGATCGCCTGGGGTCGCGAGATCGGGACACCGTCGAGGTTGGTCACCACAGCCGGGTTCGCGGTCGCGACCACCCCGAAATCGCCCACGCCACGGACATAGATCTGCGTCGAGGTGCCCCCGCCGACCTGCACGCCGGTGGCAATCTTGGTCAGGTCGTCAGGACGCGTCACCCCCCGATTGGCGATCTCCTGACCGCTGAACGCCTCGATCGAAATCGAGGCACGCTGGACGCTTTCGGCCCACCGCTGAGCGGTGACGACGATATCTCCGATACCCTGGCTGTCAGCGGCCTGCGGCTGCGCTGCGACCTGCGATTGCGCAGCGGCGGCACCGCTCATCGACGCGACTGCCACCGCGAGCATCGAGCATTTGATATATTGCTTCATCGTGATCCCCTCCAGATGCCGCCGCGATTTTTTTGCGGCTGTTATCGACCCCGCCAGGCACCCCTTCGCGACACCGGCATCGCAAACGTCGGCTGCCCGAACGCTTCCTGCCGATCCGTACGAGGGGCCGTGTTATCGACCGCGACAATGGATACCCAATGGTCGTGGCGACACCGGAGCGCCTGATCGCAATGTGACTTATTGTATCACTATTGGACTGTTTAGTCAGAGTTGAAGCGGGCCTGGGAGGCCGTTTCGTCAGGTCGGTGCGAGCGCGCTCGCACCGTTCTGCATCGGAAATGGCGGGATCGTACTGCGCTCGCGCGTCGCAGATGCGCCGGCAATTTGACCGACCGGCGTCGATTTTACGTTATTTCAAAAACGTCTATCGCCACTGCCGATGATCCTTGGGGCGTCAGGTTCCCGATGAAGATACGACTGTTGAGGAACGCATATTTTTCGCCAGCAACCTCAAACGTCGGGCGTGTTTTTGCGTACCAGTTGGTCATGTCGATTTCCTCGCCAGCCAGGATCTGCGCCATCATGTCGCGCGCGCCCGGCTGGAGCCCGTCGTTCGTGATCATGATCAGCGCGCCGTCGTCGGTCTGGAGCGTGTAGCGAGCCCACAGGTACACCGTGCCGTCCGGGCGTTCCAAATTCCAATCCGCCCCGCCGGGCAGGATCGTTCCACGAAGGCGTTGTCCGAAGAAGCGCCCGCCGGTGATCGGAATAATCCGACGGTACCCGCCCGGAACAGGGCCAATATCGACAACAGGTCCCAGCTCTACCTCAAGGCGCATGAGGTGATCGGCAGAAATCATAGCAATCCTCTCCACTCTTATAGAATGATTCTCGGGCGTGGGCTCTCCGCTGCCACGAAATTTCATACGCACGATCGCGCATACGTTGATTGGATCGGTCGGCAGCTGCGCGCGCTCACTTTCTAAAAGATGCACCAGGCCTGTCGGATCCGACGGCTCCCTTCCCGAAATCGGCTTTCACCGCAGAAAGCGGCAAGCCTTCGCTGGATCGCGCATCGCTTTGACAAGGTCAAACGGCGAGCAGCTTTGCATGGGACGTGGAACGGCGCGCGGGATGCGCGCTGGAACCGCCCTATTGCGGCGGCGCTTCGACATCGGCGGACGTCTCGCGAAGGCAGTGCAGAAACGCCTGCTGTGCTCGAGTAGGGAACCAATCGCGGCGCGATATCGCGCCGATTGTGCGCATCGTATCCGGCACGTTCGACTCGATCCGGACGAGCGTGCCTGAGTCAATTTCGGCGCTCACCTGGTCTGTCGACAGCAGCGTCAGGAAATCGCTACGGACCAGCAGCCCACGGATCAGCGCGACCGAACCGCATTGGATCGGCGCATCGGGCCGAGGCATCCCCGAGCGATCGAACATCTTCTGCCAACGGTCGAGCAACCCCGATGCGCGCCGCGCGACGATCCACGGATAGGTGGCGAGTTCCTCCAGGCCGGCGACGGCGCCCGCAAGCGGGTGGCTGGCGCGCCCGATGATCGTGAGCCGATCGTGGAACAGCGGCTCCTGCAACAGATCCGCCCCGGGATGGTCGCGCAGCGCGCCGATCAGGACGTCGATCCGCCCACTGCGCAGCAATTCGACGAGCTCGAAATACGATCCTTCCACCACATCGACCCGCACATCCGGGCGCTGTTGCAACAGGTTCGCCAGCGTCGCGGGCAACAGGAGCGAGCGCGACAAGGCCATCGCCCCGAGCGACAGATACCCGCCGCGCTCAGTCGTCTCCTCGAGACCGGCAGAGAGTTCGGTGACGCCCATCATGAACCCCCGCGCCAGTTTCGCCCCGGCGCGGGTCAGCTCGACGCCGCGTCCCCGTTGCTCGACGAGCGGCGTCCCCGCCAGACGCTCCACATCGCGGACCGCGCGATGCAGCGAGGGGATCGAGATTCCGACATTTTCCGCAGCGCGGGAAAAGCTGCCGGCTTCCGAGAGCGCGATCAAGCCCCGCACGTGCGCGGTCGTGAGGTACGATTCGAGCCGCTCGGCGGCCTGGGTCTTCCCGATCGCCCGACACGCTTTGCCAAAGCTGCGCATTGCGCGGCGGATTCGCTGCAGGACGGGCTTGCCCTCGGCGGTCGGGATTACACCGCCTGCGCTGCGGTGAAACAGCGATGCGCCAAACGCCTTTTCGAGACGCGCGAGCGCTTGGGTCAGCGCAGGCTGGGAAATCGCCGCCGTCCGCGCCGCAGCGCTCAGGCTGCCGGTGTCGGCGATCGCCACGACCATGCGCAAGTGCCGCATGTTGAGGTCATAGGGCGTCGCCATTCCTCTACTTTAGCATGACCTTATGGCATTCCGATAAAGAAATTTGTTGTAGCCCGCGGCGGCGACTAGCCTTGCAGAAACACGTGAATGAAAATGTCTGGAGAGGACGCGAACATGTCGAGCCAATCGACCAACCTGCTGGTTGCCGAGGCAGCAATGCCGACACGCCATCGCGTCCTGCTCGACTGGGTCGAGGGGATCGCGGCGCAGACGCTGCCGCAGAACGTCCATTGGTGCGACGGCTCGGAATCCGAAGCGCAGGCCCTTGCCGCGCAGGCCGTCGAAAGCGGCACGCTCATCCCCCTCAATCCCGCGTTGCGGCCCAATTCGTTCTACGCCCGATCGGATCCGCGCGACGTCGCCCGTGTCGAGAGCCGAACCTTCATCTGCTCGGACTCGGAAAACGACGCGGGGCCGACCAACAATTGGGCGCAACCCGACGAAATGCGGCTTCGGCTCGACGGTTTGTTTACCGGCTGCATGGCGGGTCGCACCCTGTATGTCGTTCCGTTTTGCATGGGCCCGCTGGGATCCGACAAGAGCCTGATCGGCATCGAGATCACCGACAGCCCCTACGTCGTGCTTTCCATGCGCGTTATGACCCGCATCGGCGCGCCGGTGCTCGATCTGCTTGGGGAAGACGGCTTCTTCATCCGGTGCGTGCATTCGGTCGGGATGCCGCTCGCGGACGGTGTCGCCGACGTCGCATGGCCGTGCAACGACGAGAAGTGGATCGTGCATTTTCCCGAAACGCGGGAGATCTGGTCATACGGCTCGGGCTACGGCGGCAATGCGCTGCTAGGCAAGAAGTGCGTCGCGCTGCGTATTGCCAGCGTGATGGCGCGCGATGAGGGTTGGCTTGCCGAGCATATGCTGATCCTGAAGCTGACCGATCCCGCGGGTAGCAGCCATTATATCGCGGCAGCGTTTCCGAGCGCCTGCGGGAAGACGAATCTCGCGATGCTCGAGCCCAGCCTGGCCGGCTGGAAAGCCGAAACGATTGGTGACGACATTGCCTGGATGCGGTTCGGCAAAGACGGACGGCTGTATGCGATCAACCCCGAAGCCGGTTTTTTCGGGGTCGCTCCAGGAACCGGACCGAGCACCAATCGCAACGCGATCGCGACGCTTATCGACAATTGCATCTTCACCAACACCGCGCTGACGGCCGATGGCGACGTCTGGTGGGAGGGTCTGACCAAGACCGCGCCCGACGGCCTGACGGACTGGACCGGCGCGCCATATGATCCGGCAAGCGGCAAGCCGGCCGCCCACCCGAACGCGCGCTTTGCGGTTCCTGCGGCACAATGCCCCAGCATCGCGCCCGAATGGGATTCCCCGGAAGGCGTGCCGATTTCGGCGATTCTGTTCGGCGGTCGTCGCGCAACCGCGGTGCCCTTGGTGACCGAGGCGTTTGATTGGGAGCACGGCGTCTATCTGGCGGCGAACATCGCGTCGGAGGGTACCGCTGCAGCCGAAAACGCGGTCGGTGAACTGCGTCGCGATCCGTTCGCGATGCTGCCCTTCTGCGGCTATCACATTGCCGACTATTTCAACCATTGGCTGCGGATCGGCGCAGCAGCGCAATCGAATGCGTCCGTCCTGCCGAAGATCTTCCTGGTGAATTGGTTCCGCAAGGACAGCGCCGGCAAGTTCCTCTGGCCGGGCTTTGGGGACAATGCGCGCGCGCTCAAATGGATTGTCGAACGAGTCACGGGTGCTGCCGCGGCGGTCACGACACCCATCGGCCTGTTGCCCGAAGTCGACGCGCTCGATCTCAGCGGCCTATCGCTTACCGCGAACGACGCAGATCTTTTGCTGACGGTGGATACGCCGGTGTGGCTGGAGGAAGCACGCCTCAACCGGACATATCTCGAGACGTTTGGCGACCGCCTTCCGCCTGCGCTCATTGAGCAGCAATCGGCTCTTGAAGCTCGGTTGGGTTCAAGCGTGATCGACGGCTCTCCCGCATCTGCAGAGCAATCGGGAGGAATGGACCGGTAGCGGAGCTTGACGCCGGCAGATCGGCGGGAGCGCGGCAGGATGGGGCGTTGGCGGGTCGCAGATCTAGCGGAGCCTATCCGCAACCGCCCGAACCCGCAGAATTCCGCCGATTTCGAAGCTGGTCGACACCGTCCGTAGGGGTCGCCAGCGCCGAGCGGCCACCAACACACCACGCTGACGTGCCAGGCAATGCCCGACTGCGCCACAGGCTCTGAAGGTTCTCGAGACTTTCGCACACAATGTCGGGTGACGCCGCAACGCCACCCGACACCCAAGATCAGCCAGCGATGAACGCCAGCAGGTCGGCATTGATCTGCGCGCCATGCGTGGTCGGCATGCCGTGCGGATAGCCCGGGTAGGTCGTGTACTGCGCCCCCGGAATGAGCTTGGCCGACAGATCGCCCGAGATCGCGATCGGCACGATCTGGTCGTCCTCGCCGTGCAGCACGAGCGTCGGGACGGTGATCGCCGCGAGATCGGCGGTGAAGTCGGTCTCGGAGAAGGCGGCCACGCCACGGACATGCGCGAGCGCGCTGCCCATCATTCCCTGCCGCCACCAATTGCGGCGCACGCCCTCGTGAACCGCGACGCCCTCGCGATTGAAGCCGTAGAATGGCATGGTGAAATCGTAATAATATTGGGCGCGGTTGGTGGCGGTCTGCGTGCGGATCTCGTCGAACACCGCCATCGGAACGCCGTTCGGGTTGGCCGGCGTCTGGACCATCAGCGGCGGGACTGCGCTGATCAGCACCGCCTTGGCGACCCGGCCTGGCTTGGCGTGCGCGACATAGCGCGCGACTTCGCCCCCGCCGGTCGAATGGCCGATATGGATGCCATTCTGAATATCGAGCGCATCGGTGAGCGCGACGACGTCGGCGACGTAGGTGTCCATGTCGTTGCCCGTCGCGGTCTGGGTCGAGCGGCCGTGGCCGCGCCGGTCGTGCGCGATGACGCGATAGCCTTTGTCGAGGAAGAACAGCATCTGCCCGTCCCAATCGTCGCCGCTGAGCGGCCAGCCGTGATGGAACACGATCGGCTGCGCATCGCGCGGTCCCCAATCCTTGTAGAAGATTTCGGTGCCGTCGTTGGTGGTGATGTTGGGCATGAGCGGTCTCCTCGGGGCAGGAAATGTACGTGTGGCGGCTACGCGGTACACTTTCGGGTCGGGGACCCTGCGGCAGGATCATCGCAGATCGCACCGCGCGCTATCAACCGCGATGATCGCGCGACGGCAAGCGATCCGCGGTGGAGCGTTCGGTGATTGCCGCGGGATCGACGCTACGGCACTAAAGCGGCGATCGGCGACGACCGGACGTGCGCAACGACAGCGGAAGGATTGAGAATGTTCGAGGAATTGACCACGCGGCGGACCCTGCTGCTCGGCGCGACGACGCTGGCGGCGGTCGCGTCGGTCGCCCCGGTTGCAGTGCGTGCGCAGACCCGGCCGAACGACGAGCTCGTCCCGCTCTGGCCCGGCGCGATCCCCGGCGACCGCCACGCCGCGATCGTCCGCAAGAGCGCCGACCAGTCGCACGATCCCAAGCGGCTCGACCGCTGGATCACCGGGATCGCCCAGCCGATGCTGGTCGTGCGGCGCGCCGCGCAGCCCAACGGCGCCGCGGTGCTGGTGATGCCGGGCGGCGGCTATGGCTTCCTGTCGTACGACAATGAGGGCGAGGAACAGGCGGCGTGGCTCAACGCGCGCGGCATCACCGCGTTCATCCTGCTCTATCGCCTGCCGAGCGAAGGCTGGGCGAACCAGGCGCTCGTACCCCTGCAGGATGCGCAACGCGCGCTGCGCGTGATCCGCGCGGGCGCGGCGCGCTTCAAGGTCGATCCCGGCAAGATCGCCGCGCTCGGCTTTTCGGCGGGCGGACACCTGGCAGGGTCGCTCGCGACGCGCTTCGCCGAGCCGACCTATGCGCCGGTCGACCGGACCGATGCGCTGTCGGCGCGGCCCGATCTGGTCGGGCTGCTCTATCCGGTGGTCAGCCTCGAGGCGCCGTTCACGCATGGCGGGTCGCGCGACAATCTGCTCGGCCGCGATGGGTCCGCCGCCTTGCGCCATGCGGGCTCGGTCGAAGCGCGGGTCACCGCCGATACGCCGCCGACCTTCCTCGTCCATGCCGGCGATGACGGGCTCGTCCCCGTCGCCAACAGCCTTACCCTGTACGCTGCGCTCACCGCGCAGAAGCGGCCGAGCGAACTCCATGCCTTTGCCGGGGGCGGGCATGGGTTCGGCGTGCGCCTGCCGCGCACCAACCCGGCGTCGGCCTGGCCCGACCTGCTCCACACCTTCGGCGTCAGCCAAGGGATTTTCGCCGCCTGAAGCGTCGAATCGGGCCCCGGCAACCCGCGCTCAAATTTGTTCATATGTGCATTTGCGCTTCACAAGTGAACCGGATAGGACATCTCCGTCACGTCCCGGTGTGCGCTTGCGCGGCCGGGGCGAAGACAAAGAGAGGATAGGATCGTGGATATGACCCGCACCGCGTGGATACTGCCGTTTCTTGCCGTGTTGGCGGGTGCCGCGCAGGCGCAGACCAATGTCCCTGGCGACCCCTATGCCGGCGATCCGGTCGGCATCGTCACCGATCCCTGCCCGCAGCATCCCAACCCGACCGACGGTGCCGGCTGGGAAGCGTGGAAGCTCCACATGCTGACGCGCGACTTCGCGCAAGCCTGCCGCTACGCCGCCGCCAATCAGGCGCTCGCCGGCAGCAGCGCGCCGGTCCGCGTCGTCTTCATGGGAGATTCGATCACCGATAACTGGATCCACTCCGACGCGGCGCTGTTCAGCAACGGTGTGGTCGATCGCGGCATCAGCGGGCAGACCACGCCGCAGATGCTCGCGCGCTTCCGCGCCGACGTGATCGCGCTCAGGCCAAAGGCGGTGCATATCATGGCGGGCACCAACGACGTGGCGGGCAATACCGGCGCCGCGACGATCGAGACGGTCGAGGGCAATATCATGAGCATGGCCGAGCTCGCCCGCGCGCACGGCATCAAGGTGATCCTCGCCTCGGTCCCGCCCGCCGCCGCTTTCCCGTGGAGCCCGTCGAAGCAGCCCGTGCCGCAGATTGCAGCGCTCAACAGCTGGCTGCGTGGCTACGCCAAGGCCGAAGGCTTCACCTATGTCGATTACTTCGCCGCGCTGGCAACGCCTGAAGGCGCGATGAAGCCGGGCCTGGCAAGCGACGGCGTCCATCCGACCGCGCAAGGCTATGCTGTGATGCGGCCGCTCGCGCTCGCCGCAATCGCGAAAACGCTCGGCAAGTGAGCCCTACCCGGCGTTCTATCCTCGCCGGCATGGCTGCGCTGCCGATGGCGCGCGGCGCGCTGGCGCAAAGCCCGATGGGCGCCGCGCGCGGGCCGGTCCAGCCCAACTGGCCGTCGCTTGTCTCGAACTACCGCTATCCCGACTGGTTTCGCGACGCCAAGCTCGGCATCTGGTCGCATTGGGGTCCGCAATCGGTGCCCGAGCAAGGCGACTGGTACGGCCGCTTCATGTACATGCAGGGCCACCCGATGTACGCGCATCACCTAAAGACCTACGGCCATCCCTCGGTCGCGGGGATGAAGGACATCCAGAACCGCTGGACCGCCGACCGCTGGGACCCGGAAGCGCTGATCGCGCGCTACAAGAAGGCCGGCGCGCGCTATTTCATGGCGCTGGCGAACCATCACGACAATCTCGATTGCTACGACAGCCGCTATCACGCCTGGAACTCGCTGCGCGTCGGCCCCAAGCGCGACGTGGTCGGCACCTGGGAAAAGGCCGCGCGCGCGGCGGGGCTTAAATTCGGCGTGTCGAACCATTCGGCGCACAGCTGGCACTGGTATCAGACCGCCTATGGCTATGATCCGACCGGCCCCAACAAGGGCGAGCGCTACGACGCGTTCCGGCTGCGCAAGGCCGACGGCAAAGGGCAATGGTGGGACGGGCTCGACCCGCAGGAGCTCTATACCGGCGGTCATGCCGTCATGCCCAACGGGATCGACACGATCGCCGGCATGGAATCGTGGCACGACACGCACGACGGCCAGTGGATCGAGACCGGCCCGACCGACGACCCGGCCTATGTCACCAAATGGCTGCTGCGGCAGACCGATCTGGTCGCCAAGTACAAGCCCGACCTCGTCTATTTCGACGATTACGGGCTGCCGTTCGGATCGATCGGACTCGAGGCGGCGGCGGACTATTACAACCGCTCGATCGCATGGTCGGGCAAGATCGACGTCGCCTTGTTCGCCAAGCAGTTGAAGCCGCACGAACGCTTCGGCGTGGTGCAGGACGTCGAGCGCGGCTTCAGCGACCATCTGTGGGACGAGCCGTGGCAGACCGACACCTGCCTCGGCGACTGGTTCTACAACGTCGCGCGGTTGAACGACAAAAGCTACAAGACCGCCGAGCAGGTTGTGCAACGCCTTGCCGACGTCGTGTCGAAGAACGGCAATCTGCTGCTCTCGGTGCCGCAACCCGGCCACGGTGCGATCGATAGCGAGGAGGAGACAATCCTCGACCAGCTCGGTGCCTGGACCGCGATCAATGACGAGGCGATCTTCGGATCGCGGCCGTGGCGGCGTTATGGCGAAGGGCCGACCAGACTTACACCGGGGATGCAGAACGAAGCCGGCGCGGGCGCCTTCACACCGCGCGACGTGCGCTTCACCACCAACAAGGGCGCGCTGTACGTGCTGTTCCTCGGCTGGCCGAGCGGCACCGCTTCGGTCGCGTCGCTCGCGCATGGGCGCTTGTCGGGCGTAATCGAACGCGCGACCTTGCTCGGCGGCGGACCGGTCGCGCACCGCCAGGATGCCACAGGCCTGCATCTCGACCTGCCGCGCAAGCCCGCGGGCGGCTTCGTCCCCGTAATCCGTCTCGACGGGAAAGGATTGGTATGACGCCACACCCACAGGCTGCCACTCGGATCGTACCGACCGTCCTGATCGTCGCGCTCTTCTTCCTGTGGGGCGCCGCCAACAATCTCAACGACGTGCTGATCGCGCATTTCAAGGGGCTGTGCAGCCTCGGCGATTTCGGCGCGGGCCTGGTGCAATCGGCCTTCTATCTCGGCTATTTCTGCCTCGCCATTCCGGCGGCCCTGTTCATGCGCGCGTATGGCTATCGCGCCGCGGTGCTGCTCGGGCTGGGACTTTACGGCGCGGGCGCCCTGCTCTTCTGGCCTGCCGCGGCGGCCTTGAGCTACCCCTTCTTCCTCGTCGCGCTGTTCGTCATCGCGAGCGGGCTCGCCTTCCTCGAAACCTCGGCCAATCCGCTGATCGCACGGCTCGGCAGCCCCGAGACGGCGGCGCGGCGGCTCAACTTCGCGCAGGCGTTCAACCCGCTCGGCTCGATCACCGGCGTGCTGATCGGACGCGCCTTCATCCTGTCCGACGCACCCCACACGCTGGACCGCGCGACGCAGGCGGCTTCGGTACAGATCCCGTATCTCGTGATCGGGCTCGGCGTGCTGTTCTGGGCGCTGCTGATCCGGCTCGCCCCCTTCCCTGCGATCGCGACGCAGCCCGAGCCGAATGAAGGCGTCGGCGCGGCTGCCGATTTTGCCGCGCTTGCCCGCACGCCGCGCTTCCTCGCCGGCGTCCTCGCGCAGTTCTTCTATGTTGGCGCGCAGGTCGGGGTGTGGAGCTTCATGATCCGCTATGCCGAAGTCACCATCCCGGGGACGCGCGCAACGGAGGCGGCGGGGTACCTCACCGCCTCGCTCGTCGTCTTCATGATCGGGCGCTTCGTCGGGGCCGCGCTGATGGGCCGGATCCGGCCGCTGCCGCTGTTGACGGCGTTTGCGGGAATCGCGGCGGCGTGTTGCGCGTTTGCCGGCCTCGCCGGCGGCATGGCGGGCGTGGTCGCGCTCGTTGCGAGCAGCTTCTTCATGTCGATCATGTATCCGACGATCTTCGCCGAGACCGTCGATGGCCTGGGGACGCGCACCAAGGCAGGGTCCGCGCTGCTGGTGATGGCGATCATCGGCGGCGCGGTGTTCCCGGCGGTGATGGGGCTGGTCTCGGACGCGAGCGGATCGATCGTGCCCGCGATGCTGGTGCCGGCCGGATGTTTCCTGGTCGTCCTGCTGTTCGGCCTGAGCGCGCGGGGGGCGACACGATGATCGCGCTTCCCACGCTCGGCATGGGCTGTGCCGGAATCGGCAACCTCTACCGCGCGGTCGATGACGCGACCGCGCGCGATACCGTCGCAGCGGCGCTGGCGGGCGGGATCGGCTATTTCGACGTGGCACCGCATTACGGCTTCGGGCTCGCCGAAACCCGGCTGGGCGCGGCGCTGGCCGAGCATGACCCGCACGGAACGGCGATCGTCTCGACCAAGGTCGGCCGCCTGCTTGAGCCGACCGACAGCCGGGCGGCCGAGCGGCACGGCTTCGTCGATGCGCCCGCGCTCGAGCCGGTGTTCGATTATTCGTATGACGCGGTCCTGCGCAGCGTCGACGCGAGCCGCGTACGGCTGCGGCGCGACCGGCTCGATGTGCTGTTCGCGCACGATCTCGGCGTACTGACGCACGGCGATGCCGCAGCGCGCCACATGGCGGATTTCCTTGCGGGCGGGTATCGCGCGCTGCGCGGTTTGCGCGATGCGGGCGAGGTCGGCGCGATCGGGATCGGCGTCAATGAAGTCGCGGTGTGCCTCGACCTGCTCGACCGGGTCGAGCTCGACGTCATCCTGCTCGCCGGGCGCTATACGCTGCTCGAACAGGATGCGGCACGTCCGCTGATCGAGCGGTGTCGCAAGACCGGCACCCGGCTCGTGATCGGTGGCTCCTACAATAGCGGCATATTGGTCGAGGGCAGCCGCGCCGCCAGCCATTTCAATTACGCCCCCCCGCCCCCCGCGATCGTCGCGCGCGTCGCCGAGCTCGAGCGCGCCTGCGCGGCGTTCGACGTGCCGCTTGCGGCTGCAGCGCTCCAATTTCCGGTGCGCGAGCCCGTCGTCGCGGGCGTCATCCCCGGTCTGGTTGGCGCGGATCAGGTCGCCGCGACGCTGCGCTACGCCGCCTCGCCGATCCCCGACGCGCTGTGGGACGCCGTGCGCGCCGAAGACGCACCGCGATGAGCGCGATCCTGCTCCACCCCGACGACACGATCCTCGTCGTTACCGCCGCGCTCGCGCCGGGCGACATCGTGCTGATCGACGACACGCCAAGCGTGATCCAGGCGCCGATCGGCGTCGGCCACAAGATCGCCCGCCAGCCGCTCGCCGCGGGCGAGACGGTGATCAAATACGGCGCGCCGATCGGATCGATGACCGCGTCGGCCGGCCGCGCGGAGCATGTCCACCTGCACAATATGAAGAGCGACTATATCGCCTCGCACCTGCGCGATACGCTCGAACGGAGCCCCTCATGATTTCCGCCTGGTTGCGCGACGATGGCCGCAAGGGCATCCGCAACGTCGTCGCCGTCGCCTATCTCGTCGAATGCGCGCACCATGTCGCGCGGCGGATCGTCGACAAGATCGATGACGCCGACGTCCATTTGATCGGCTTTCCCGGCTGCTACCCCAACAGCTATGCCGACACGGTGATGAAGGCGATCGCGACGCACCCCAATGTCGGCGGGCTGGTGATCGTCTCGCTCGGCTGCGAGAGTTTCAATCGCGAAGGGCTCGCCGCGACCGTCGCCGCGAGCGGTCGCCCGGTCGAGACGCTGGTGATCCAGCAGAATGGCGGCACCGCCGCGACGATTGCCGCCGGGCTTGCGGCCGTCGCGCGCGTCAAGGCGATCGCCGACGCCGGCGCGCGTGGGGCAATGGCGCCGAGCGAGCTCGTCATCGGCACGATCTGCGGCGGGTCGGACGGGACCAGCGGGATCACCGCCAACCCCGCGGTCGGCCGCGCGTTCGACCGCTTCGTCGCCGAGGGCGCGACCTGCATCTTCGAGGAAACCGGCGAACTGGTCGGCTGCGAGACGATCATGGCGGATCGCGCGCTGACGCCCGAACTCGGCGCGGCGCTGGTCGCGAGCGTCGAGAAGGCCGAGCGCTATTACACCGTGCTCGGCTTCGGCAGCTTCGCGCCGGGCAATGCCGAGGGCGGGCTCACCACGCAGGAGGAAAAGTCGATGGGCGCCTATTCCAAATCGGGCAGCTCGCCGATCTCGGGGATCGTCAAACCCGGCGACATCCCCCCCTCCCCCGGCCTGTACCTGCTCGACGTCGTCCCCGATGGCGAGCCGCGCTTCGGCTTCCCCAACATCTCGGACAATGCCGAGATCGTCGAGCTCATCGCGTGCGGCGCGCATGTCACGCTGTTCACCACCGGGCGCGGCTCGGTGGTCGGCTCGGCGATCTCGCCGGTCATCAAGATCTGCGCCAACCCCGAGACCGCGCGCAATCTGGCGGGCGACATGGATATCAACGCCGGGCGGATCATCGAGGGGCTCGCGACGATCGGCGACGTCGGGGATGAAATCTACGACCGCACGATCGCGGTCGCGAGGGGCGCGCGCAGCGTTTCGGAGGCGCTCGGCCACCGCGAATTCATCCTCACCTACAAGACGTTCGAGCCGGTCGGTCCCGCCTGCCTGCCGCGAAGGGCTGCGGCGTGAGCGGGCGGCTTGCCGGCAAGACCGCGCTCGTCACCGCGGCGGGCCAGGGCATCGGCCGCGCCTGCGCCGAACGCTTCTCCGCCGAGGGCGCGCGCGTCTTCGCGAGCGACGTGGATGCCGCCAAGCTCGCCGGACTCGACTGCGCGACGTTCGCGCTCGACGTGCGCGATGCCGGCGCGGTCGCGGCATTGCCCGCGCAGACCGGGCCGGTCGATGTGCTGATGAACTGCGCCGGCATGGTCCATAACGGCACGATCCTCGACTGCGACGAAGCCGCCTGGGCGGCCTCGAACGACCTCAATGTCACCGCGCTCTACCGCACGATCCGCGCGTATCTGCCCGGGATGCTGGCGCAAGGATCGGGCAGCATCGTCAACGTCGCGTCGATCGCGAGCTCGATCAAGGGCATCCCCAACCGCTTCGCGTATGGCACGACCAAGGCCGCAGTGATCGGCTTGACCAAGGCGGTCGCCGCCGATTTCGTGGCGCAGGGAATCCGCTGCAACGCGATCTGCCCGGGCACGGTGGATTCGCCCTCGCTCCAGCAGCGGCTGCGCGACACCGGCGACTACGCGAAGGCGCGCGCCGACTTCACCGCGCGCCAACCGCTTGGGCGGCTCGGCCGCCCCGAGGAGATCGCCGCACTCGCGCTGTATCTGGCAAGCGACGAGGCGGGGTTCACGACCGGGCAGGCGCACGTCATCGATGGCGGGTGGGTGAATTAGGATGCGGTGGTAGGAGGGGTACGTCTTCTTTCGACCAAAACTAGTCGTTCTGCCGCCCGTATTGCGTTCTATAAAAGATGGTGTATCGCGGCGGCTGCATTTCGACAGCAGATGAGATTGCAGCCCCTTCACGTACGATGCCTGGATCGGGGTCGACCTGACCTCGTGCATCGAGGGAAGGAGTGAGAGCGATGACGCATTTCGTGGGTCTCGACGTCTCGGTTAAGGAGACGTCGGTGTGCGTGGTGGACGATGCCGGCAAGGTGGTGTGCGAGCGCAAGGTGCCGACCGAGCCGGATGACATTGCCGTCCTGCTGACGTCGGTCGGCGGCGATTACGTGCGGGTCGGGATCGAGGCTGGGCCGCTGTCGCAGTGGTTGGTCAACGGGCTGAGCGAGGCAGGGCTGCCGGTGATCTGTGTTGAGACCCGCCACATGAAGGCGCTGTTGCAGGCGCAGCAGATCAACAAGTCCGACCGCAACGATGCGCGCGGCATCGCCCAGATGATGCGGGTCGGGTTGTTCAAGCCGGTGCATGTGAAGACGCTGGCGGCGCAGGAGCAACGCATGCTGCTGACAAGCCGCAAGCTCGTGCAGCGCAAGCTGATCGACATCGAGTCCGACATGCGCGGCACGCTGCGCAACTTCGGCCTGAAGGTCGGCGTGGTCAGCACGATCGGCTATGAGGCTCGTATCCGTCACCTGGTCGAGGGCTTTCCGAGACTGGCGGCGATTGTCGAGCCGTTGCTGACGGTGCGGCGGGTGATGCGCCAGCAGCTGGCCAAGCTCCACAAGATGCTGCTCGACACGGTCCGGCACGATCCGGTGTGTCGGCGGTTGATGACCGCACCCGGCGTCGGCCCGGTGGTTGCGCTTACCTATCGCGCCTCGATCGACCAGCCGCAGCGCTTCATCCATTCCAGAGCGGTCGGCGCACATGTCGGGCTGACACCCCGGCGGCATCAGTCGGGCGAGATCGACTATGACGGCGGCATCTCCAAGTCCGGTGACACCATGCTGAGAACGATGTTGTACGAAGCGGCGCAGATCCTGATGACCCAGAGCCGGCATTGGTCGTGGCTCAAGGCATGGGGGATTAAGGTCGCACAGCGCCGGGGCATGCGGCGCGCCATCGTCGCCGTCGCACGCCGCCTGGCCGTCGTTCTCCACCGCATGTGGACGGACGGCACCGACTTCCGCTGGGGAAGCGAACCCGGCACCGCGGTCGCGGTCGCCTGATACGATCTCAGAAAGGAGCTTTCACGGTTCTGCCTCGGCAGAAAGAGGTCCTCACGGGGACGAAGGTGGTGTGAGATCGTAACGTCCGCAGCCCTGTCGCCAGCGACAAGGGCGTCCAAAAGATTGATCCACACCGCTTTTTCTTACCCCATCATGGGGCGGCTACGTGCCGACCCCGGAGAGAAGCACGAACCCCGTGTGGCGATCTCAAGCCCGGCAGAAACCCAGTATTGCACTTCGTCGCCTGCCCATCCGTCACGACCGGCGCATTCGCGACGGCGGGGAGTGACGTGTGCCTGTTGACTCAAGCCGCGATAGAGAAGCGGACGTTCATAGGCCTTACTTATCCAGGGCAAGATCAGAAACCGCAAGGGTTTGCGTACCAGACTTACTCGACGAAGACGGGTGCGCCCACGGATAATAGGTTCGCAGAAGGCCAGTTTTTCGATCCTGCCAGATCTTTCGACAGGACTGCCCTGAATGCCAGCGCTCGAAGGAAGTCCCCGCGTCGGCGGTAACACATATCTGGTTGGCGGTGATCAACCACCGTCCCGAAAATGACCAGGCGCCACGTCCAGCTTCCACGCCACTCCACACGCCATCAGAATGAAACTCCTCGTACATTGCCACTTCTGCCCAACCAGGTGGGCTATAGCGTATACTTTTACCTGCTAGAGCTTTTCGTATTTCATTCGAGCTAAGCGACACACCGTCGGGCGAGTTTGCCTGGGCTGAAAATTCAGTCGCGCCGAGTGCCATGAGCGCCGCGATTAACGATGTACTCTTTGGCTTCATGACCTTCTCCGATCGAGAACGGACGCGTACTTTCAGACGATATTACACGAAAGGGGACGGTCGCAAATCCATCACTTTCCGCCGTTCCCGATAAGGTTGTCGCTTTCGCTGACCCCATCGCTACGGCCGCAAAAAAGCCCGTCCGGACGACACCACCGAAGCGATGCCACCCGGACGAGCAGGGGGGAGGAACCGAAGGGTCCGCCCGTCACCGGGCGGACCAGGCTGACCAGGTCAGCCGTTAGAAGGTGACGCGCGCGACGCCCGTGATCTGGCGATCGCTCATGATCGAATCGCGCGGGCGGGTGGCGATGCCGTAATAGGTCGAGCGCACCGTGTTGGTGAGGTTGGTGCCGTTCAGCGTCAGCGAGAAATGCGGCGTGATGTTTGCGGTGATCGACGCATCAAGCTGCCCCGACGCCTTCTGGAAGATCGGCAGATTGCCCGTGCCGTTCGCAGAGGTCGTCACCAGGAACTTGTCGCGCCAGTTATACGCGGCGCGGGCCGAGATGATCCCGTGCTCGTAGATGCCGACCAGGTTGAAATTGTACTTCGAGAGCCCCTCGAGCGGCAGCTGCGTCACGGGACCGTCGCTCGCCGGGCTCGGTGCCTGCGAGTCGACGTACGTGAAGTTGGCCTGGACGCCCAAGCCCTTCAGATCGCCGGGCAGGAAATCGAAGAACTGCTGATAGGCGATTTCGGCGCCCTTCACCTTGGCCTTGGCCGCATTGTTGTAGGTCGTGACATCGTATGTCGCGGTTACGCCGTCGGTGAACGTGACGTTACGGGGCGTGATGACCGTCTGGATATAGTTCGAAATATCCTTGTAGAATCCAGCGACCGTGAGCGACCCGGTGCGCGAAAAATACCATTCGAGCGAGGCATCGAAATTGGTCGACTTCATCGGCTTGAGATAGGGGTTGCCCGTCGAAGCGGTGTGCTGCTGGTTGATCTGCGCCGTGCCGGGTTCTGTGATCGTCAGCGTCGGGTTGACCTGATCGAACCCTGGGCGCGAGATGTTCTTCGACGCGGCCAGGCGCAGCTGAAGCCGGTCGGTGAAATGCGCCCGCAGGTTGAGGCTCGGGAGCACCGAGGTGTAGGTGTTGGTTTCGGTGAGGCCCGTGAAGGTCGGCGCCGCGGTCGATTGGCTGCCGTCGGCCGCCGTGATCAGATCGACCTGCTGATAGAAGCCCGATACCGCCGACTGCGTGCGGACGACGCGCACGCCGACATTGCCATCGATCGGCACCGGCAGGTTCGACGCCTTGAAATAGGCGGTGACATAGCCGGCATAGGTTTTCTGCGACTCGGTGTTCGTGCCGCTCGGCGTATAGGCCGGCGTCGTCGTCACGTTGAGCGCGGCGCGCGTCGCGTCATAGCTGAGCACGGTCGGCAGCGAGAAGGCCTGGATATTGCCGAACAGATTGGCCTGCCCGCGGAAGAAGTCGCTGAGATCGACATAGGTCAGATTGCTCGCCGTGCCGGTCAGGCCGATATAGCGATAGCCGGTGTCGCTCGTCGTGTTCTTGCGATCTGCAAAGCGCACGCCGGCCTTGATCGAGCTCAGAATGCCCCCGTCGAAGCGATATTCGCCGTCGAGCCGCGCGGTCGTGTCGGTGCCTTCGGAATGGTTGAGGTCGTCGAGATAGTACGCGTTGCTGTACGTCCCCGGGTTCGACAACCCGGCCGCCGAGGCGATCTGGAACGACGGGATATTGCCCGAAATGTTCTGCGTCAGTGTCGTCGCGGTGCCGCTCAGCCCGACGATCGAGTTGAGATTATTGGTCTTTGAATCGACATATTGAAAATCGCCGGTGACGGTCAGATTGGCGGACGGATTCCACTTGCCGTTGAGCGAGTAATCGCTCGTCACCGAATGGCGCGTGCCGATCGAGGTGTTGTCGCCGATCGGAACGTTGGTGAAGGTGCCGCTCTGGAAATCGCCGTTCGACGCATAGGTGAAGGGCGCCCCCGCGAGCGGCGTGATCGACGCGCCGCTGGTATAGGCGAAATAGCTGTAGCCGTACGAGCGCAGCTTGTAATCGTTGCGGAAATACTCGCCGGTGAATTCGAGCGTGCTGGTCGGCCGCCACTGCACCGACACGTCGACGCCGAGGCGGCGGCGGTCACCAAACACTTCGCCGATGCCGGTGCCGTGCGGCAGCGTGGTCGTCTGGCCGGTGCGACCGAGCAAGGCGGCGGTTGCGACGTCGGTCGGGCTGTTCGGCGTGCCATCGGCCTTGCGGCTCTGGTCGAGCGTGTAGAACGGCTCGGTCGAGATCGTATCCTGGCGGAACGCGGTCTTCTGGTATGACGCGCTGGCAAGCACACCGATCTCGCCGATACCGGTGTTCCAGCGATTGCTGACCAGCAGCGAGGCGGCTGGCTGGCTCTTGCGGATCAGGTCGTAATAGGTGTTGGTCGCCGAGCCCGAAATCTTGAAGCCGTTGAAGTCGAACGGCTTCCGCGTGCGGAAGTTGATCGTGCCGCTCAGCTGATCCTCGATCAGGTTGGCCGACGGGTTCTTGTACACATCGACCCCTGCGAGCAGCTCGGAGGGGACGTCCTCGAGGCTCAGCGAATTGCTCGATCCGCTTGCGGTGAAGATGTCGCGGCCGTTGAGCTCGGTGCGGACCTGCGTCAGGCTACGGATCGCGACCGAGCTGCCTTCGCCGAAATTGCGCTGGATCTGCACGCCCGAGATGCGCTGCAGCGCCTCGGCGATGTTGCGGTCGGGCAGCTTGCCGATGTCTTCGGCGACGATCGAATCGACCACCTGGTCGGCGTTGCGCTTGATGTTCTGCGCCGAACGGAGGCTCGCGCGAACGCCGGTGACGACGATGTCCTCGCCCGCGGCTGCCGCGGGAGCGGGCGTGGCGGCGTCGGGCGCAGCGGCGGGAGCGGCGGCATCGGGGGCGCTTGCGGAGATCGGCGCCGATGTGTCGCCCGAGGGCGCCGTGGTGCCGGTCGACGGCGTGGTCTGTGCGGCGGCGGGGGCAGCGATCGCGATGAATGGCAGGACCGAGGCGCCAAGCAACAGCGCCTTGCTCATCCCCATGCGGCGGACGGCATCAACAGCAGACATTCGTATTCCTTCCAAGCGATACCTCGACGCGGCGAGGCTCACGAACATCTCGGGAAGGGTGCGACCATCGACGCCGCCTTGCCTCTCCCCTGTGAGCCTCCCTCGCTTCAACCGAAGTTTTGAGGAGGTCTCTCTCGATCGCGGCTCGCTACGCCCGCCAATCCCTAGGGTCAATCAAAATGTGGATAGGTGATTTTTGTGTTCATATATGAACAAGATGACAGAATTGGTTAGCGCTATCATTCTTCGACACAAGCGCGCGGATCGGGCCGTCCTCGGAGACCGGCTCGATCCGCTTGATCATCGGATGTGAACGGCGGCGGCGGCGCGCGCCGCCGCGCTTAGGCGTAGCGCCCCATCGTCACGCGCAGCAGCACGGGATGGTCGATGAAGTTGAGGCCGTAATCGGTCTGGTCGCCATTCCACACGCGATCGACGACGAACGCGCCCTGCACCATCCGCCCCTCCTCGACGCGCAGCATCAGCGCGTTCTTCGGGGCACCCTCCGCTGGCGCGAACTCGATCCGGACATGGTCGCCCGCAGCGAGATATTGCGTCGCCGACAGCTGCGCGACGACCGCCCCGCCGACGCTCTCGTTCGCCCACGGCGTCGGCTCGGACTTGATCCAGGTGTCGGTGCGATGGCCGAATTGCCACTCGCCATAGCTCGCGGTGATCTTGTAGTGGCCCAGCGTGGTCGATTGCGCCGCGCCGTCGTCGCCCTTGGCGGTGCCCCAGGTCGGATGGTCGAACGCGATCTTCGCCCAGTCGCGCTGCATCCCGGAAAACAGCCCATACGGCGTGGCAAAGGCGTCGAGCGTATGC
Source organism: Sphingomonas sp. UYP23 (assembly GCF_054059235.1). NCBI lineage: Bacteria > Pseudomonadati > Pseudomonadota > Alphaproteobacteria > Sphingomonadales > Sphingomonadaceae > Sphingomonas > Sphingomonas sp. UYP23. The sequence goes on along the minus strand of NZ_JBSSBX010000001.1, from coordinate 3,237,047 downwards.
GCGTCGAGCGTCTTGGCGCCGAGCGGGTAATTGTAGAAGCCCGTCGCATCCATCCCGAACGGCGCAAAACCGATCGCGCCGCGCCCGATCGCGGCCCAGAAGAAGCGCGCATATTCGGCGGCATTGCCGATCTCGGGGATCGCCAGCGCATTGTCGGGGCGGTGATAGCCGTCGAGAAACGCAAAGACGTTCGCGCTCTTGCGGTCGTAAATGTCGGGCGCGGCGAAATCGATCGCGGGCGCGGCGGCCTTCCAGATGTCGAGCACGTCCTGCTGCGGGCCGCCGCTCGCGACGTCGGTCGGTGCGGGGATCTTGAAGGGGTCGGCGAGGGCTGCGTTGACGTACATCGGCAGCGGCTTGATCGCCTTGCCCGCCGCCGCGAGTTCGTTGCAATAGGCCGCGGTGTACCAGCTGTTGAACGCGCGGTCGGCCTGCGCGCCATAGACCTGCGTCCAGGAGCCGCGCTTGCGCAGCGCCGCCGGCACCTGCCCCCGGAACAGCGCTTCGGGTGCCGCGGCATAATCGCGCGGGCTGCCATAGCTGCCGGTTTCGTTCTCGACCTGCACCAGGATCGTGGTGTTCTGCTGGTCATGGTCGCGCAGGTAGGTGATCAGCGTGAGGAACGCGCGCTTGTCGGCCTCGAGCGTGCTGCGCGCATGCGGCGACAGCACGTAATGGTCGCTGCCGTCGCGCGTCTTCATCCGCGGGAAGCGGCGATTGTTCTGGCGGACCCAGTCGGGCGTGTAGTTCGGCCCGCTATTCTTGTACGCGCCGAACCATAGCAGCACGAGCCGCTTGTCGTGCGTGCGCGCCTGATCGAGCAGCGTCTGGACGAAGCTCAGATCGAAATGCCCCTCGCTCGGCTCGATCTGTTGCCAGGCGATCGGCACTTCGACGGTATTGGCGTGGAGCCGGTCGAGCATCGGCCACACCGCGGGGAGCGCCGCGGGATAGTTGCTCGAATTGTTGACCTGCGCGCCCAGCATCAGGAACGGCGCGCCATCGACGATCAGCGCGTGATGGCCGCCGGCACTGGTCGCGATGTGCGGAACGTCGCGCGATTGGGCCGATAGCGGCGTAGCCGCGAGCGTGAGTGCGGCAAGAAACAGCGGCATGGTCTTCATCGTGAATCCTCTCCCGACACGTCGCCCGCGGCGATCGCGCTTTGCGCGGCGTATGCGACCATTGGAGCGATCGTGTTCGCCGCCGACCTGCCCCAAGCCACGCCCCGATGACGCAGAGAGATGACATTCTCACTTGCGCCAGTGAAACGAATACTCATAGGTGAACGCACTGCCTGGCAACCGCGAGTGCGTCAACCGCCGGCATCAAAGGTGAGGATCAGCGATATGGCAATGGTATCGGCACGCAAACGCGCGCTTGCAAAATGGGCTGGCGCAGCGGCTTTCGCGCTCGTCCCCGCCGTCGCAGCGCAGGCCGCGCCGCTCGGGTCGCTCGACCGCAACGGCAGCCATGTCTCGATCGAACCCTATGCCCCCAACATCGTCCGCGTGACGATCGCGGTCGATCGCGATCTCGCCGATGCGCCCCCCGGCCCCGGCCCGAATGCCAAGCCCGATGCCGCCGGCTGGACCCATAGCGCCGATGCGAGCGGCGATGTGTTCACCTCGTCGGCGCTGTCGATGACGGTCAACGCGCAAGCGTGGCCCAAGGCGCCGAGCCAGATGGAGCGCTATTTCGCGCCGTCGCTGCCGCCGGTGTCGGTCAGCGTGAAGGGCGCCGATGGGCACCTCATCACGCAGATGAACGGCTGGGAAATGGCGCCGCACACCGTCGCGGGCGAGAAGACCTTCAAGGTCGGCGCGAGCTTCGCTGCTCCGCTCGACGAACATTATTACGGGCTCGGCCAAAACCAGGAGGGCAAGCTCGATCTGCGCGGCCGCACGATCGACTGTCGCCACAATTACGATGCGCCGGCTGGCGAAACGGTCTGCGTGCCGTTCATGGTGACGAACAAGGGCTATGGCATCGTGTGGGACAATCCGTCGGCGACGACGGTCTCGCCCGGGCTGCACAACAGCACGCACTGGCAATCGGATGTCGGCGAGCGCGTGTCGTTCTTCGTCATCACCGGTGCGACCACCGATGAGCTCTATGCCGGCTATGCCAAGCTGACCGGCAAGACCCCGCTCCCGCCCAAGGCCGCGTTCGGGCTCATCCAGAGCAAGGCGCGCTACGAGAGCCAGGCCGAATTGCTCGGCGTCGCGGAGGGCTATCGCAGCCGCGGCTATCCGCTCGACGTGATGGTGCTCGACTGGTTCTACTGGACCCGGATGGGCCAGCTCGACATCGACCGCACCTATTTCCCCGATCCGGCCGGCATGAATACCAAGCTCAAGGGCCTCGGCATGCACAGCATCATCAGCGTGTGGCCGCGCTTCGAGAAGGAATCGCGCTATTTCGACATGCTCGCCGCCAAGGGCTGGCTGCTGCATGACACCGACGGCACCGTCGTCGACGGCCTGCCGATCCGCGCCGACCGCGCCGGCGGTCTGCTCGACAGCACCAACCCGGATGCGCGCGGCTGGTTCTGGGGCAAGATCCGCGACAATATCGCCTCGCAGGGCTTCGACTGGTTCTGGCTCGACGAAACCGAACCCGATCTGGTGCCCGACGGCCACCAATTCTCGATCGGCTCGGGCGATCGCTATCACAACGTCTTCCCGCTGGTACATACCGCGAGCGTCGCCGACGGCTCGGCGAAGGATCGTCCCGACTTCCGCAACCTGATCCTGTGCCGTGCGGCGTATCTTGGTACGCAGCGCAACGGCTGCCTGTTCTGGTCGTCCGACGTCCAGGCGACGTGGGAAGCGCTCAAGCGGCAGGTGCCGACCGGGCTCAACTTCACCGCGTCGGGGATGGCCTATTGGAGCAGCGACACCGGCGGCTGGCAATATCCGGCGGGCCCCAAGGCCGAGCATCCCGTCCTGCTCGATCCCGCTGGCGCGACCGCGATGGCACCGAACTACGCCGATTATCCCGAACTGTTCGTGCGCTGGTTCCAGTACAATACCTTCACGCCAACGCTGCGCATCCATGGCCAGCGGCCGGGCACCGCGATCTGGGAATATGGCAAGGCGGCCGAGCCGGTGCTCGCGCAGTATCTCAAGCTGCGGTACGCCCTGATCCCGTATCTCTACGCGATGGGCCACCAGACCTACATGACCGGTGCGCCGTTCATGCGTGGGCTGTTCATGGATTTCCCGAACGACCCCAAGGTCGCTGACATGGGCGACGAATATATGTTCGGCCCCGCCTTCCTCGTCGCACCCGTGACCGAGCAGGGCGCGACCAGCCGCTCGGTGTATCTGCCGGCCGCCGCCGACTGGTACGATTACTGGACCAACGAGCGCCACACCGGTGGCCAGACGATCACCGCCAATGCGCCGATCGACAAGATCCCGCTGTTCGTCCGCGCCGGATCGATCGTGCCGATGGGCGTGCAGGTGCCGAGCACCGCAACGCGCCAGCCGCTCGAGAGCATCCGCGTCTATCCCGGGCGCTCGACCAGCTTCACGCTGTATGACGATGACGGGGTGAGCAACGCCTATCGCAAGGGTACAGCCGGCACCGTGCTGCGCTGGGACGACGCAAGTGGTCGGCTGACCGCGTCGGGCAAGCTGCCCGGCGGTCAGGATGCCGCGGCATTGGTCAAGGTGATGGGCCGCTGAGGCGGCGCTTGTGCGCGTTCGACGCCGCGCTCTATGACGGAGCGCGGCGCGCGAACGCGTACCGAACGGGGTGGGGCATGGACGAGCAGGCAGGCGATCCGATCAACGATCTGTCGGACGATCAGGATGGGGAAGACCGGCGTTACAAGGCGCCAGCGCTGGAAAAGGGGCTCGACATTCTCGAGCTGCTCGCCGACGCGACCGACCCGCTGCCGCTAGCGGCAATCGCCGACCAGCTCGACCGGTCGCGCGGCGAACTTCACCGCATGGTGCAGGTCCTGCAATTCCGCGGCTATATCGATCACGATGTCGGCTCGGAAGGTTATCGCCTGACCGACCGGCTGTTCGCGCTCGGCATGCGCCAGCCGCGCACGCGCAATCTGGTCGAGCTGGCGCTCCCCGTAATGCGGCAATTGGTGCAGGATTCGGGCGAATCGTGCCACCTCGCCTTCCACAGCCGCGGCGAGATGGTCGTTGTCGCGCGCGTCGAATCGGGCGAGCAGGTCGGCTTCTCGGTGCGCGTCGGCTATCGTCGGCCGATCCCGAGCACCGCGTCGGGCGTCGTGCTCTATGCCTTCCAGCCCGAAGAGGTGCGCCGGCGCTGGGAGGGTCTGTTTGCACCGAAACTCGGCAAGGACGCGCTGGTCGCGTTCCGCACCCGCGCCGATGCGGTCCGCGCTCACCAGGTCGAGCTGACGCAAAGTCCGCTGGTCAGCAGCGTGACCGACATTTCGGCGCCGATCATGCGCGGCGGCGCGGCGGCGGCGGCGCTCACCGTCCCCTATCTCGAGCGGCGCGAGCCGATCCACAGCGCGGAGCATGTCGCGCTGATGCTGGTCGCGGCAACGAAGACCATCGCCGCGCAGCTGGTACCGAGCGACGAGCGATTGTGAGGCGCTGACGCTGATAGGATCATGCTCGCGTTGATCCCATCAGCCCCCCCGCCGTCCCCCCGGCCTCGTGCCGGGGCGACGGTTCCGTTGAACCTAGCGCGCGCGCCACGTCGCCGGCATCGTCCGCGCCGGCACGCTGACGATTACCGTCTGGCGAATGTCGGTCGCTGAATCCGCGAGCATCACCTTGTAGCGTCCACCCGCGATCCGCCACTGGTGCCCGGCCTCGTCCCACGTCGCGAGCAAGCGCGGATCGACCGATACCGATACCGTCTGGCGCGCGCTTGGCGCCAGCGCGACCTTGGTGAAACCGCCGAGCCGCTTGGGCGCTTCCCATCCGCCTGCGACCGGCGCGACATAGATCTGCGGCACTGTCGCGCCGGCGCGCGCGCCGGTGTTGCGCACGGTGAAGCGTGCGGTCAGCGCGCCGTTCGCGGCGATCGCTGTCAGGCCGTCGGTCGCGAAGCGCGTGTAGGACAGGCCGTGCCCGAAGGCGAATAGCGGTGTGATCGCCTTGGCGTCGAACCATTTGTAGCCGACCGCTGCGCCTTCCGTGTAGACGACGTCGCCGGCGTGCGGCTTGGCCGGGTCGGGCAGCTGGTCGACGCTGCTGGCGAAGGTCATCGGCAAGCGGCCCGACGGATTGGTCGTGCCGAACAGCAGATTGGCGATCGCCGCGCCGCCGGCGGTGCCGGGATACCACGCCTCGAGCACCGCGCCGACCTTGCCGAGCCACGGCATCGCCACCTGGCTGCCCGTTTCGAGCACGACGACGGTCTTGCGATTGGCCGTGCCGACCGCGTCGATCAGCGCATCCTGCGCGCCGTCGAGCGCCATCGGCACGTCGAACGATTCCCCCTGCCACTGCGTCGCGAAGACGATCACGACATCGGCCCCGCGCGCCAGTGCGGCGGCAGCGGCGGGATCGCTGCCATCGGCAAAGGCTATCTCTGCCCCCGGCGCGCGGCGCTTGATCTCGTCGAGCGGCGACGAGGGATAATACATGATCGGGCCGGGCCACGATGTCGGCAGCAACCCTGGCACGGCATTGCCGCCGACCGGATAGACCAGCGACGATCCACCGCCCGCGAGCACGCCCTTGTCGGCGTGACCGCCGATCACGACGATCCGCTTGGCGCTCGCAGCGAGGGGGAGCAGGTCACCGCTATTCTTGAGCAGCACGGCGCCCGCCTCCGCCGCAGCGCGCGTTACCGCAGCATGCGCGGGATAATCGATCGGCTGTTCGCTGACGGGATGTTCGAAGATGCCTTGCGCGAACATCGCGCGCAGGATGCGGTGCGTCATCAGGTCGAGCCGCGCGGGCGCCACCGCCCCGCTGTCGAGCGCCGCGCGGAGCGGTGCGCCGAAGAACGGCTGCGTGTCGAACGGAAAGCCCGAATCCTGGTCGAGCCCGGAATTGGCCGCGGCGACGGTGCTGTGCGTCGCGCCCCAGTCGCTCATTACATAGCCCTTGAAGCCCCAGTCGGTGCGCAGCACGTCGGTCAGCAGCCAGCTATTCTCGCAGGCATAGGCACCATCGACGCGGTTGTACGAGCACATGATCGAGGCCGGATCGGCGCGCTCGATCGCCAATTGGAAGGCGAGCAGGTCGGACACGCGCGCGGCGCTGTGCTCGATCAGCGAATTGCCGGCGTTGCGATCGGTTTCCTGGTCGTTGAAGGCATAATGCTTGATCGTCGAAATGACATGGTTCGACTGGATGCCGCGCACCTGCTCGGCAACGATCGTCCCGGCGAGCAGCGGATCCTCGCCGCCATATTCGAAATTGCGCCCGTTGCGCGGTTCGCGCAGCAGGTCGACCCCGCCCGCGAGCATCACGTTGAAGCCCGAGCGACGCGCCTCGTCGCCGATCATCGCGCCGCCGGCATGCGCGATCGCGACGTCCCAGCTGGCGGCGATCGCGAGGTTCGACGGCAGTGCGGTGCGCTCGCGCTTGACCGCCGCGCCGCCCTGCGTCGCGACGCCGATGCCGGCATCGGTCTGGTGCTGCGCGGGAATGCCGAGCCGTGCGATCGCGGGGACATAGCCGGCGGAACCGGCACGCGCCCCGGCCGGGGCCTTATACATCGATACCGGAAAATCGGTGGCGAAATAGCCGAACACCATGGTCAGCTTCTCGTCGCGCGTCATTGCCGAAACCAGCGCCTTGGCGCGCGTATCAGGGTCGAGCTTGGCATCGTTCCATGCACCGCGGAGTGCGGGCTTGGTCCACGCGGGGAGCACCGGCGTTCCTGCAACCGGCGCGACCTTGGCCGGCGGCGGCGGCGCGGCGACCTGCGCGGACGCGCTGGCAGCGACCAACAGCAAGGGCATGGCGGCGACACGAAGCGTCATGAAGAAATCCTCTCTCGATGGGCGTCGCATCGTGATCGAGACCGTGCGCCGACGCGTGCTCGTATATGCGCGCATCTTTGACAGGTAAACGGCTTACCCGATCGAGCAATGGCAGATGGGCGGCACTTCTTCCCATGAGAGAACAGTGCCACCCGCGATCGGGTGGCACTGTCACCGACATCAGACGCGGCGGCGCGTCGCGGCGGTAGCACCGAAGCTCGCAGCACCCGCGCCGATCAGCAGCGCGATCACCAGCATGAACGACGTGCCGGCTGCCACACCGGCAGCGGTGTCGGTCGCCGACTTGGCGGTGGCGATCGTGTCGTTCTTGGTCTTGACGAACTGCGCCTTGGCGCGCGTCACTTGGGCCTGCGCCTCGGGATGGCTGACCTTGCGCTGCGCGGCGACGATATCGACGATCCGGCTCTCGGCCTGCGCACCCTCGGTGCCACCGCGGGCGAGCGGGGGGAGCTGCTTGGCGATTTCCTTCTGCGCCTGTTCGGGGGCTTTGTTGCATAATTACGCGAGAGCATGACCGACGTTTTACTTGAAGATGTTATTGGATGCGGACGGTCACCGGCGTTCCTATTTCGGAGAACCGATTGAGAATTGCAGCACGGACTTTGAGCTCGGTAATCTGACGATCGAAGGTGCGGGCGACAACGCGCTGGCCCAGGAGTTTGAAGCAGTGCATTTTGGTCTCGACCAGACTGCGGCGATGATAGCCGCTCCACTTTTTCCAGATTGCGCGACCAAGCCGCTTTGTCGCGCGTAGCGCTCCATTGCGTGCATCGACGCCGGGACCGCCTTCTGCCCATGGTTGCCCGTTGCGGCGGACCGGGATGACCGCATCGGCACCGCGCCCGGCAATAGCGGCATGGCAGTCCCTGGTATCATAAGCGCCATCTCCGCCGACGCTGAGTATCCGCTCGTCTCCGGGAATTTGCGCCAGGAGAACGGGCAGCGTCGGTGCGTCACCAATGGCATTCGTCGTGACCTCAATGGCCCGGATATCCAGCGTCCCAGCATCAATCCCGAGATGCACCTTGCGCCACTGGCGACGGTAGGACGGTCCGTGTTTGCGCGTCTTCCACTCGCCTTCTCCCGTCATTTTGATCCCGGTGCTGTCGACCAGCAGGTGCAGTCCGCCCGAGCTGATCCGCCCGCCGAGGTTGACCTTCAACGTCTTCTGCCGTCGGCACAGCGTCGTATAATCCGGCACCGACCAATCCAGCCCCGCCATTTTGATCAGGCTCGAAACCAACCCCGTCACTTGCCGCAAAGGCAGGTTGAACAGCGTCTTCAGCGTCAGGCACAGCTCTATCGCGCTGTCTGAAAACCGCATCGGGCGACCAGGGCGACCACACGGCTTCGAAAGCCAGTGCATCTCCGGATCAAACCATATTTCCAGCGACCCACGCCGCTTCAGCGCCGCATTATACTCAGGCCAGTTCGTCGTACGATACACAGGTGCGGCAGGTTTGGGCATTACGCCTATCTATACCGCTCGATTCCCTGCGTGAATCCCCGCCATCAGTTTTGCAACAAAGCCGTCCCAGACTATCGAGAGGTGACATACGGCAGCCGATGGAAAGTGCCACATTTGAATACGTGTCCCGGATTAGAACGCGAGCAGATTTCAAAGCTATGGTATTTTCCATGGCTTAATCGAAATATGTCACAATTTACGTCGGCAATTGAATGCTTAAGACGCTCAATTCAATCGATTCGCGTTTTTAGGCCGTTAAAACGCGAATTTGGATGAGCCTGGGCGATCGATCGGTTGCTGTCTAGGCCAAGCGACTGAAACAACACGGCGACCTTCGTCGTCAGATAGGTGATGTTTCCTCCGACATCGGTCTGCCAGAACCAGCCGTTGGAATGCGCTTCGAATTCGGCCACCAGCAGCGTCGCTATCCGCCCGTGCGCTTCTTAGCTCTCTCGGCGAGACGGTTCTGCTGTTTTACCGTTCAGGCGGTCGAACAGGCGCGGCAACTTGAAAAAGGGTTTTTCCCGGATCCGCATCGCTCATCCTGTAGGGTGGAAGATTTGCGAAGAGCCCTGACGCTCATGTTAAACGAGTGGTAACTCACCGCGGGCCCGCAGACGTACAGAGGTCTGTGAAACGCCGATATCTTCGGAGATCTGCCCACAGGAAGGCAAGGCGGCCGGTCTCACCCTGCCGTTCCGTCCGCTCGAACCTCTCACTCTTTACGTTTTCAAGCGGACGGACATATTGGAAAATTTGCCTGTCGCCAGTCCACCAAACCCGGTCGTTCCTGATGCAAATCAAAAGTATTGCATGGACGCAGCAGCGCAGAATCGGCCAGTCGGCTGACACCCATTTCCGGAAAGTCGATAGCAGAACGGCGAAAGAGGGTGGGTCGTCCTTCCGCGCCGCGCTGTTAAATACGTCGGGTCAGCGGCGCCTGTTATACTACCTATACCGCGCGACGGCCGCTCAGCAGGTTGTAGATTACCACAATCACCGCAGCTACCAGCAGAAGATGGATTAACCCTCCCCCGATATGCACGGCGAACCCAAGGATCCAGAGAACGACGAGAATTGCGGCGATGGTCCAGAGCATGGGAAGCCTCCGATCGGCGGATGCCACAACAGCATCCTTCTGAAGCCAAAACGCGAGCGAAACAGAAAGTGTTCCTTGGCACTCAATACCAAATCCCGCGAGGGCTGACCATGAGGGATTCCCAAAGCGTTTGAAGTTCGATTCAATGGTCGAGACCCAGGATAGGTTTGCGATGGCAGCGGCGGTGGCGCTTCGATTGGATTTCATGGCGGCGAGGATGCTGGCCTTGGCGCGATCGAGCCGAGACGCGGACCAGGTGCGTCGGCTGCTGGCGCTTGCGGCAATTTATGAGAGCAGGACGCGCAGCGATGCGGCGCAGCTTGGCGGCGTTGGTCTCCAGACGGTTCGCGACTGGGTGTTGCGGTTCAACGCTGCCGGGTCTGACGGGCTGATCGACGTGCCGCCGCCGGCTGGCATGCCGCTGCTCGATGACCCGCAGCGCAGCGCGCTGGCGCAGATCGTCGAGAGCGGTCCTACGCCGGCTTAGCACGGTGTCGTGCGTTGGCGCTTGATCGATCTGGCACAGTGGGTGTGGGACGAGTTCGAAATCGCGATCAGCAAGCAGACATTGAGCCGGGAGCTTCGGGCCATTGAATATCGCAAGCTGTCGGCGCAAACACGCCACCATGCGCAAGACGATGATGCCATCCCGACCTGTAAAAAAACTTCCCCACCCAGGTGGCAGCGAGCCGGGCACGCCTCCCGCGCGGCACGCCGATAGAGCTTTGGTGGCAGGACGAGGCGCGGGTCGGTCAGGAAAACGGTATCACCCGGCGCTGGGTGACCTGCCCCCTTCGCGTGGACCGGCATTATTGTTATTGGATTATGCTCGCTGCCGCCATATCCGGACGAAGGTGGAGCGAAGCGGAAACGGAGGCCGGATATGGCGATGAAGCCGTTTCCGGGGCCGGTGGTCGGTAGCCAAGGCTGCTGTGCGGACGGACTGTGTTGTACAACGCGGCGACGGAACGCCCACGGGACCGATGTTCGAGAGGTTCTCTATCGGTGGCATCTCTGGGCCGGCCGTCAGCTTCACATTCATGAGACCGTCGAGCGGGTGGACGTGAACATCTTCCGCTGCAGTATCGGCGGTTCGGTGTCGGAGCGCTGTCCTTCGGTTCCGGCATGGATGTTCGATCGCGGGATTTGCGCCAAGGTGCGTTTCGAGCGGCTCCCTACGTCGATATTGGCGCGCTGGTTGACTTGGTAAAGCTGCTGCGGGCAACGCGCCCCATTTCGGCTCCGCAGATTCGGGCGCAGCATCTTGCTCTCCCGACTCGCATCGAGGAGGCCTCCATGCCGCGCAAGCCCATGACCCTTCGGCTCTGTCAGACCAACCAGGCGTTCGCTACCGTGGCCCAATGAGCCGCAAATCGAGAGCCCTGCCCCCCAGCCCGTTCCGCCGGTTCAACTCCTCACCCGAGGTGACCCGACTGGTCGTGATCATGTATGTCCGGTTCCCGCTGTCGCTTCGAAACGTCAAGAATCTGCTGTTCGAGTCCGGGATCGACATTTGCTATGAGACGGTGCTGCAATCGTGGGGGCGGTTCGGCCCAATCTTCGCCCGCTACATCCGGCGGCAGCGAGTCGACCGGATGCGCGGCTTTCGACACTGGCGCTGGCATCTCGTCGAGATGTACGTGAAGCTCAATGGCGAGATGGTTTGCCTTTGGCGCGCCGTCGATCACGAAGGCGAGATTGACGCCCCCCCTATTTTTTCCTCGAGTTTGAGCGAGAGTTTTCCGGCCCTGTAGAGCCTGCGGGCGAGGAGCTGGATATGAAGAAGTCGAAGTATACTGACGAGCAGACCGCGTTCGCGCTGAAGCAGGCGGAGACGGGTACGCCGGTGGCGGAGCTGATGCGTCGGATGGGGATTTCGGAGCAGACGTTTTAACGCTGGGAGAAGGTCTATGGGGGGCTCGGCGTGGGTGAGTTGCGGCGCCTGAAGTTGCTCGAGGAGGAGAACCGCAAGCTCAAGCAGCTGGTCGCGGACCTCGGCCTCGACAAGCATATCCTGCAGGACGTTTGTCAAAAAAGCTCTGACGCCTGGGCGGCGGCGCGAAGTGGTCGCGCACGTTCAGGCGTCTCATGGTGTGAGCGAACGGCGCAGTTGTCTGGCGCTGAGCGTTGATCGGTCGTCGGTTCGATACCAGTCGCACCGGCCCGATCAGGCACCGCTGCTGCTGCGCTTCCGTGATCTTGCAGCGACGCGGACGCGGTACGGCTACTTCAGGATCTACATCATGCTGCGCGGGGAAGGATGGTTGGTTAACCACACGCGTGTCTACCGGCTTTACCGGGACGATGCTCTGAGCCTTCGGCTCAAGCGACCCCGGCGGAACGTCAGCGCTGCCAACCGCGAGCGACAACCCGCGGCTTTGGCGGCGAACGAGATGTGGTCGATGGACTTCGTCTCGGACGCGCTGTTCAACGGGCGTCGGCTGCGCGCACTGACGGTGGTGGACGCCTTCACACGCGAGGCGCTGGCGATCGATGTGGGTCAGGGCATTAAAGGCGAGCAGGTGGTCGAGGCGATGACGCGCATCACGCTGTCGCGTGGTGCGCCCAGGACTATTCGGATGGACAATGCTTCTGAGTTCATCTCGAAGGCGCTCGATCGCTGGGCATATGAGAACGGCGTCACGCTCGACTTCAGCCGTCCGGGCAAGCCGACGGACAATGCGTTCGTGGAACCGGTTAATGGCCGCCTGCGCGACGAGTGCCTCAACACGCATTGGTTTTTATCGCTGGAAGACGCACGAGCCAAGATCGACGCCTGGCGGCGGGATTATAACGAGAGCCCGTCCTCACACATCGCTTGGCTGGCTGACGCCGATCGAATATGCTGCTGCCGCGGCCAAGATCGCGGCCGAATGAACGCCGGAAACTCACCTTCGAACCGGATGAGAAACCGTAGAACCCTCTTTCGCTGTCCAGACTATCATAGGCTCTGGACCACTCAGCGGAGGGTAGATCAGTCGCGATCGGCCTCCCGATCGACGCTTAAGGCGTGCGCGTGCTCATCACCCTGGCCTACGAGATGGGAAAGCGCGACGTAAAAAACCTTACAACGCCTTGTATTACAGAGGGATGGGAACCGCGCTGTGCGTCCACCGATAAGCGTGTGAGCGCTGTGAACCGAACCCGATTATGTGACAATCCTGCAACATTTAGTTACATTCTGAACGGAGCAGTCATCTGGCGTTCATGTAGCCTTGCATGCCGAGCGCAAAAAAGTTTCACTGCCCCAGTCGAAGGCGAACAAGCCGAAACAAGTGGGGCGTTTTATATGAATATCAAGAAGCTCTTGGGTGCGACTGCGCTCGTTGGCGTTCTGGCGGGCTTCCCGCTGGCCGCCATGGCGCAGACGGCTCCGATCGGATCACCGGCCGACGCCGGCCAGGCCGATGATCAGGATGAGGCATCGAACAAGGAAATCGTCGTGACGGGTTCGCGCATCACGCGGCCGAACGACAATTCGACGATTCCGATCAGCAGCGTCAGCGCCCAGGAACTGCGCCAGACCGCACAGGTCTCGATCGGTGACGTGCTGAACGACCTTCCGCAGCTGCAGAGCACCTTCAGCCAGTCGAACTCGACACGCTTCCTCGGCACGTCGGGCCTCAACCTGCTCGATCTGCGCGGCCTTGGCACGCAGCGTACGCTCGTGCTCGTCAACGGACGTCGCCACGTCGGCTCGGACATTCTCAACAACGCGGTGTCGCCCGACACCAACACCTTCCCGACCGACCTGATCGAACGCGTCGACGTGGTCACCGGCGGCAACTCGGCCGTGTACGGCTCGGACGCGCTCGCGGGCGTCGTCAACTTCGTACTGAAGGATCACTACCAGGGCGTTCAGGTTCGCGGCCAGGGCGGCATCTCGCAATATAGCGACGCCGGCACGTATTATGGCAGCATCCTTGCCGGCAAGAATTTCGCCGGCGGCCGCGGCAATATCGCGGTTGATCTCGAATATGCGCGGCAGAACATCCTGTATGCGTCGGACCGCACGCGCCTGCGCACCGCCTCGGGCTTCCTGACGGTCGACACCGATCAGGCCGGCCTCGGCACGACGCAGCCAAACCTGACGATCAACAATGACGGCAACCCGGATGCGTCGTTCTTTCACGACATCCGCAGCTCGAGCATCAGCGATGGCGGCCTCGTCACCTTCGCCGGCCCGCTCAGCTCGACAGCAATCGCACCATGCGGCCGCGACAAGGACGGCCGTGCCTTCACCTGCAACTTCCTGTTCCAGCCTGACGGCACACTTGTTTCGCAGACCGGCACCCGTGTCGGTATTTCGGGCGGCAGCGCAACCGCTCCAAGCGCAACGCCGGCCGGCAGCTTCATCGGCGGCAACGGCAACACCCGCCGCGAGGGCGATCTCGTCCAGATCACGCCAGCCCTCAGCCGTTATTCGGCGAACCTGATCGGCCATTTCGATATTTCAGACGCGTTCGTGCCGTTCGTCGAGGCCAAGTACGTCCGCACCGACTCGTACGGCCAGGGCAGCAGTGGCCCGGCATTCTTCACCGGTTCGACGCTCGACGCGCTGTATGAGCGTCCGCGGCTAGACAACCCGTATCTGAGCGCACAGGCGCGCGGCGTCATTTCGGCGCAGGCGATCGCGTCGATCAACAATGGGCAGAACCCCACCACGGGCGCCGCGATAACCCCGGCGCAGGCGGCAACTCTGCTCGCGCAGGTCAACAGCGGCAGCTATCGCTTTATCCTCCGCAAGAACCTGACCGATTTCGGGGTTAGGTCCGAGCAGGCTAAGCGAGAGACGTATCGCTTCGTCGGCGGCGTCAAGGGCGTGTTCAACAAGGACTGGAACTACGAAGTCTCGGTCAACTATGGCGAGTTCGACGAGAAGACCAAGGTGCTCGGCAACGTCAACGTCCAGCGCGAACTCCTCGCCCTCGACACTACGCGCAACGCATCGGGGCAGATCGTCTGCGCCGCACAGCTCAATCCGGCCCGCGCCGAGGATTTCGGCAACGTGCCGAACCAGTCGATTCTCAACGCCGACATCGCCGCCTGCCAGCCGCTGAACCCGTTCGGCGTTGGCAGCCCGTCGCAGGCCGCCAAGAACTACATCCTCCAGGACACGATTTCGGCTGGCAAGATTACGCAGCTCGACATCAACGCCTTTGTCGGCGGCAATACCGGTCAGTTCTTCAACCTGCCGGGCGGCCCTATCGGCTTTGCGATCGGTGGCGAATATCGTCGCGAGACGGCGTTCTACCGTCAGGATCCGTTGGTCGAGGCGGGTTACACCTTCTATAACTCGATTCCGGTGTTCAACCCGCCGTCGTTCGAAGTGAAGGAAGCTTACGGTGAGCTTCGCTTGCCGGTCCTGAAGGACCTGCCCTTCGCCAACACGTTTGAAATCAATGCGGCGGGTCGTATCTCGAACTATAAGGGTTCGGCCGGCACGACCTACACCTACAACGTGGGCGGGGACTGGGCGCCGATCCGCGACATCCGCTTCCGCGTGAACTATGCGCGCGCGGTCCGTGCCCCGAACCTATCGGATCTCTACTCGCCTCAGGGGCAAAACTTCGCGCCGGGCTTCGCCGATCCGTGCTCGGCCGTGAATATCGCAAGTGGGACGCAATATCGCGCCGCCAATTGCGCAGCGGCCGGCATCCCGACCGGCGGTGCGAACCCGTACAACTTCCAGTATTCGCAGTCGCTGGAGATTGTCAGCGGCGGCAACCCCGATCTGACTCCGGAAACGTCGGACTCGTACACGTACGGCGTGGTGCTCAAGCCGCGCATTGTGCCGGGCCTGACGATCTCGGTCGATTACTATAAGATCCGGGTGAACAACGTGATCACCGCGCCGAGCGCACAGGGGATCGCCAACAGCTGCTACGATTCGCCGACGACGAACAACCAGTTCTGCGCCCTGTTCACGCGTGACAATTCGTCGGGCACGGTAACCGGCAATCCGTTCCGGATCATCGAAGGCAGCCTGCAGCAGACCGTGCTGAACTACGCCAAGCTCGCGGTGAGCGGTATCGACGTCGATGTCGCCTATTCGCATCGTTTCGGGGGTACGACGCTTGGCGCACATGCGGTGTACACGCATTCGACGCAGAACAACTCGTACACCGATCCGACCCAGCCCGGCTTTGCCGACACCACACTGGGTGAACTCGGAACACCGCGCGATGCGGCCAACCTGACGCTGACGGGCGAAACCGGCCCGATCTTCGCGAGCTACGAGATCCGCTACCTGTCGAAGCAGGCGGTCGGCGCGATCGAAAATCACGAGACGTTTCAGGGCCGTCAGCCGCAGAACCTCGACGATTTCACGACCGCGTTCTACCCCGACGTCGTTTACATGAACGCTCGCCTGGGCTTCAACATTAAGGGCGGTTCGAACTTCTACTTCGGCGTCGATAACCTGACCAACCAGGCGCCGCCGCTGGGTTCGACCGGCATAGGCGGGGGTTCGGGCATCTTCGAATCGATTGGCCGTCGCTTCTATGCGGGCTTCACCGCGAAGTTCTGATCGGATCCCGATCAACCTCGACACGGGGCCGGCGATGTTTCGCCGGCCCTTTTTTTGTGCTAGCGAACGTCGATGAGCGCCTTCGATAGCGTAGGCCAGGCCAACGCACTTCTGGCAACCGGCAATCGTTCGAGCGCCATCTCGATCATCGAGCAGGCCGCCGCCGCAGGGCAGAGCGACGCGCTGTTCACGCTGGCGATCTGGCTTCTCGCGGGCGACCCGACGCCGCGCGACCTTCCGCGCGCGCGGGCGGTGCTGAAGCGCTGTGTCGCGACCGGGCACTGCAATGCGGCAATTATCGAGATCGCGCTGACCGCGACCGGGGCCGGAGCGCCGGCAGACTGGCGCAAGGCGCTCGCTTTGCTGGCGCAATCGGCGAGGACCGATCCTGTCGCCGCGCAGCACGAAGCGCTGGTGGCCGCGATGTCGCTGAGCGAAACCGGCGACCCCTTGTCCCTCCCCGAAGCCGAGCCCCTCGGCGCGACGATCGATGTCCGGCGATACCCCGCGCTGCTCAGCCCGGCCGAATGCACGCACATCATCGATTGGACCGAGGCCCAGCTTCAACCTGCAGTCGTGATCGACCCGCGCACCGGCCGGACGCTCCAGCATCCGATCCGGACCTCAGACGGCGCGGTGATCAGCCCTGCCCGCGAATCGCTCGCGATTCATGCGATCACCCGTCGTCTTGCCGCCGCGAGCGGGACGCAGACCCAGCAGGGCGAGCCGCTCGCGGTGCTGCGCTATGCCCCCGGCCAGCAATATCGCCCTCACCTCGACACCATCACCGGCACGCCCAATCAGCGCGTGCTGACGGTGCTAGTGTATCTCAACGAGGGATTTCGCGGCGGGGAAACGGTCTTCACCGCCACCGGATTGAAGATCGCGCCCCGGCTCGGCGATGCGATCGTCTTTTCGAACGTGCTGCCCGACGGACGCATCGATCAGCGCGCGATCCATGCCGGGCTGCCCGTCACGCAGGGCGTCAAGCGGCTCGCGACGCGCTGGATCCGCGCCCGGCCCTATGACCCTTGGAACCCGCCGCGCCCCTAACGGCGCGGACTATCGCCAGACCCGCTCGATGCGCCGCCCAGCCCCGTCAGCAATTCATATTGCGAAATTAGCGCTTCGGCGGCGGCAAGCGGCAACGCATAGTCGAGCGACACCCAATAGCCCAATAGCCCTCCCACGAGCCCTGCGTCGCCTCGACCAAGATCGCGGTCAGGTCCAATGACACGCGGCCGAGCACCGGCAGCGCTGCATAGCCCGCGCCCGCCACGCCGGCATTGCTGACGCTCCGCCAATAGGTAAGCATTCACTGAGGACCGCGTTTACGTAGCCTTGAGCAGTCATGGGTGTAGTCGCCGGTTCCAAGGCAGCAGTTCGTAAAGCGGTTATGTCAGACCAACGGGGCGTTCGCTACCGAGGCCCAATCAGCCGCATATCGAGAGCCCTGCCCCCCAGCCCGTTCCGCCGGTTCAACTCGTCACCCGAGGTGATCCGACTAGTCGTGATGATGTATGTCCGTTCCCGCTCTCGCTGCGAAACGTCCAAAATCTAAGTTTTGAGCGCGGGATCGACATTTGCCATGAGACAGTGCGGCAATGGTGGGCGGTTCGGCCCAATCTTCAACGACGATTTCCGGCGGCAGCGGGTTAAGCAGATGCGCGGCTTCTGGCAATGGGACTGGCTGTAGCGCGACGATCTGGTTGAGAAGCGCGTCAATCAGGATGAGAACTGATTGTCGCGGCGCGACAGGGATGGCGCGTCTGTTTGTCGCTGGCAAGATTTATGTGGTGCTTTGATTGTCGCTGGGCGTCGATTGCTCGACCGTCTTGATTGTCGCGTAGGTCGGCGGTCTGCCAGCACCGGTACGTCGCTGGACGGCGGTACGACGCCGGTAGCTTTCGACGTTCATCTCGAAGATGGTTGCGTGGTGGACAAGGCGGTCGACGGCCGCGAGTGTCATGGCGGGATCGGGGAAGATCCGGTTCCATTCGCCGAACGGCTGATTGGCGGTGATGAGCATCGAGCGTTGTTCGTAGCGCGCGCTGATGAGTTCGAAGAGGACCGAGGTCTCAGCCTGGTCCTTGGTGACGTAGGCCATGTCGTCGAGGATCAGCAGATGGTATTTATCGAGCTTGGCGATGGCGGCCTCCAGCGTCAGCTCGCGACGCGCGACCTGGAGGCGCTGGACGAGATCTGAGGTCCGGGTGAAGAGCACGCGCCAGCCATTCTCGATGAGCGCCAGGCCGATCGCGGCAGCCAGGTGACTCTTGCCGCCGCCCGGCGGGCCGAACAGGATGAGGTTGGCGCCCTGTTCGAGCCAGCCGTCGCCCGCGCAGATCGCCATGACCTGGGCACGCGAGATCATCGGCACGGCATCGAACGCGAAGCTGTCGAGCGTTTTGCCCGGTGGGAGCTTGGCCTCGCCAAGGTGCCGCTCGATGCGGCGTCGATCGCGTTCGGCGATCTCGTGCTCTGCGAGCGCGGCCAGGAAGCGGGCAGCGGGCCAGCCCTCCTTGTCCGAGCGCGCGGCCATCGCGGGCCAGTGGTGCTTGATCGCGGGAAGACGCAGGTCATTGAGGATGAGCGTCAGACGCTGCGCGTCGATCGGTTGGGTCATGTTGGTCATGCCGCCACTCCGTTCAGCAGGATATCGTATGTGCTGAGCGGTGCCAGCGTGACGACGACCTCGGGGAGTGTTGCGGGATCCGGCGCGAAGCGTCGGCGCAGCGCCGCCATGTCCGGCAACCGACCAGCATCGAGATCGGTTGCGAGGATGTCGGCGAGCTCTGCCTCGCAGGCTCGCTCGTGCGCAAGCGCGAGCAGCTCGACCATCGTGCGACAGGCGATGCGGTCGGGCAGTTGCTCGAGGAGCCGGTCGAACATCCGCCGATACGCCTCGCGCGGGAACAGCTGCTCGCGGTAGACGATGCCGATGAGCGCCATCGGCTTACGCCGCAGCGAGTGGATCACGTGCCGATAGTCGACCACGTGACCGTGCTTACCGTTCCCGACTGACCTGCCGCGCAGAAGCGTCATCAGCCTGGTCGCGCCAAGGAAGACGTCGAGCAGATCGTCATAGAGCCGGACGCGCAGGCGGTGCCCGATCAGCCGCGAGGGAACGGTGTAGAACACCTTGCGCAACGTGAAGCCGCTGCTTGAGGTGACGGTGACGATCACCTCTTCGTAATCGCTGGTTCGCCGGTCGGGTAGCAGCTTGAGGTGGACGCGCTCGGCATCGATCCGTGCTGCCGCCCGGCGGTTCTTGGCCGCGATCACCTCGTCGATGAACCGCCGATAGGCGGCCAAGTCGTCGAACGCGGCGCTGCCGCGCATCAGCAGTGCGTCGCGGATCGTCTTCTTGAGATGTCCGTGCGCGCTCTCGACCGATCCGTTCTCGTGCGCGACGCCGCGGTTGTTGCGGCTCGGCGTCATGCCGTAATGCTCGCACAGCGCATCATAGCGACGGGTCAGATCGGACCGGGCGTCGGCATCGAGGTTGCGGAACGCAGCCGACAAGCTGTCGGTGCGATGATCGAGCGGGCTGCCGCCGAGCGCCCACAGCGCGTTCTGCAGTCCTTGGGCCAGTGCGGCATAGCTCTCGCCGCCGAGGATCACATGGGCATGCTCGAACCCCGACCAGACGAGACGAAAGTGACAGAGCCGGTGATCGAGGGGAACGCCGGCGACCGTAACCGCGAGATCGGCCATATCGGTGAAGTCCGACAGTCCCATCCGGCCTGGTTCGTGGGTCTGGCGGAAGATGACCTCCTGCTCCTCGCCATGAAGCGCCCGCCAGTCGCGGATCCGTCGTTCGAGCGTACGCCGGACCCCGGTGCCAAGATCGGGATGGCGTCGCAGCATCTCCTCGAATACCGCGACCGAGCGCAGGCCGGGTGCTTCACGAAGCAGCGGCACGACCTCGGCGTCGAAGATATCGGCCAGAGGATCGGGACGGCGTCGTCCCCGAACAGCCTCCTTTTGCGAGGGCAGCCGCGGATCGCCAGCGATCCGATATCCGCTCGCCGTGCTGAACCCGGCCTTGGCAGCCGCGGTCGCGACGCCGTCACTGTGTCGGAACTTCATATAGAGCCTCATCTGATGATCGTTGATGTGGCGACCGGGCATCTGCGGCTTCCCCTGCGAGCGAGGAAGCCGGGAATACCCGACCGACCGTGATCATCAGCGGCAACGCCCCATCAGGAACGCGCCATCGCGAGGGGCTACGTCGGCTCCGGGCTACGCCCTGCGCCGCCGCAGCCCCTCGCGATCCTCATCCTGTTTGTCGCGCTTTGCTCATCCTGATCGCCGCGCCGCAACTGGCATCTCGACGAGATGTACGTAAAGCTGAATGGCGGGATGGTCTACCTCTGGCGCGCGGTCGATCACGAAGGCGAGACCCTCGAAAGCTTCGTCATCAGGAGGGGTGACAAAGACGCGGCGCTGACCTTCATGAAAAAGAAGCTGAAGTGCCATGGCTCGCCGGACGCGATCACGACTGATGGCCTTCACTCCTATTGCGCAGTGACGTGCTCCCCATTTTCAGGCCGCTGATACCTTAGCTTCGGTGTCCATATGCCCTTGGCGGGGGCGGTTGGTAAACTCGGCGGGTGCCAACCCGCCAAGGCTGCTGTGCGGACGCACATTGTTGTAGTCCGTCCGCCATGCCCCGATGATCCGTCTCGCCGCAGCCAGCGATGAGAACAGGTGCTCGTTTAAGCACTCGTCGCGCAAGCGACCATTAAAGCTTTCGACGAAGCCGTTCTGCTGCGGCTTGCCCGGCGCGATGTAATGCCATTCGACCCCGGTCTCCTGGCACCAGGCGAGGACGGCGTGACTGGTGAGCTCGGTGCCATTGTCGCTGACCACCGTGCACGGCAGCCCGCGACGTTCGGCGATGGCGCCCAGCTCGCGAACGACCCGCCGGCCCGACAAAGAGGTATCGACGATGCACGCCAGGCATTCCCGGCTGTAATCGTCGATGACGTTGAGCAGGCGGAACCGCCGGCCGCAGGCCAACGAGTCCGACACGAAGTCCAGCGACCAGCGCTGGTTGGGTTCCTGCGGGATCGACATCGGTGCCCGCGTGCCCAGCGCGCGCTTCCGGCCGCCACGCTTGCGCACCGTCAGCCGCTCCTCGCGATATAGCCGATAGACCTTCTTCAGGTTCATGCCCTTGCCCTCACGCTTGAGCAGGATCGCCAGCCGTCGATAGCCGAACCGGCGTCGCTCGTTCGCGATCTCGCGCATCCGCTCGCGGACAGCATCGTCCTGCCCGCGAAGCGGCTCATATTGCCATGCCGACCGATTGACCCCGATCAGCCTGCAGGCGCGACGCTCGGAGAAGCCGTGATCGGCCATCAGCTTCTCCACCGCAGCGTAGCGCTCCGCAGACCGGGTCAGTTTTTTCCCAGCAGATCCTTCAGCGCCGACACGTCGAGCATCGACTCCGCCAGCAGCTTCTTCAGTCGTCGGTTCTCGTCCTCCAGCGTTCGCAACCGCGCCGCCTCCGACACGGTCATGCCGCCATACTTCGCCTTCCAGTTGTAGAACGTCGCGTCGCTGATCCCGTGCTTGCGGCACAGATCCGCCGTCTTCACGCCAGCTTCATGCTCGCGCAGCACTCCAATGATCTGATCCTCGGTAAATCGGCCTCGCCGCATCACTCGTCTCCATCTGACGAGCTAACTTACCAGTGGCATGATTTCTGGGGAGCACGTCACTAATCGGTCGACTCTGCATATTGGATGCCATCCACAGCGTGTTCACAGGCATAGCTTCGGATAAACAACCTAATCCCGCGCGAGACACGCGTGGGGATTGACGGGACGTATGAGTCCACGTCGATCCCCAGCGCAATCTGGTAATTGCTCAACCCCTGCCACAGTCCGAACAGCTCCTCGGCGGCGGCATGCGGGTCTGGTATCAACAGGCGCGGGTCGCCTCGTGCAAGCAGCGCAGCCAGATTGGCGATCGTGCGACCCGGCCCGAGGTCGTAGAACGTCCGCGCCAGTTCGGGGTGACGACGCGATTCCCCCGACAGGACTTTGTAGAAGTCGATCGCCGGGACAGTTGTCAGAAACGACAGCATGCCGATACCGAACACTCGTAGCGCGGACTCTAGCCCGACGGTCGGATCGAACGGAGCTTTGACCTGCTGCGCAGCCTCGATTTTGAGCATCTCCTGCCGCATCACCTCCTCGAAAATCGCGAGCTTGTCGCCGAACTGGCGATAGACGGTGACCTTTGACACGCCGGCGCACGCTGCGATCGCTTCGATCGACACCGCGCCAACTCCGCGTTCGAGAAACAGCGCCCATGCGGCCTCAAGGATCGCGCGGGTCTTTTCGGTATCGCGCGGCCGTCCGGCGGCGCGTTTGGGTTCGTTCGTCGTCACGATCGCCTTGTCCAGAATAAGCTTGAACAATGCAAATCAATTGAGTTTAGCATTGTCGAAGTGTCCGGTGTCGGAATCGAACAAGCGTGCGTTAATGGCAAGCTATGGCTCAGACCGGTTCTGTCAGACAAATGTGGTACCTGATACCGAGGGGACATGAAGCGAAGATCAAGGGCGCTTCCCCCTTCCCTATTTTGCCTCTTCAACTCGTCACCCGAGGCGATCCGCCTTGTCGTCATCATGTACGTGCGGTTCCCACTTTCAGTGCGGAACGTGGAGGATCTGCTATTCGAGCGCGGCATCGACATCTGCCATGAAACGGTACGGCATTGGTTAGGGGCAGTTTGGACCGTCGTTTGTCGGCGAAATTCGGCGTCGCTGGGTCAACCGCATGCGCGGATTCCGACGACGTCGTCACCGTGCAACGATGGGCATCACTTCAAGAGGCTCTGTCAGATTAACGAGGCGTTCGCTACCGAGGTCCAATGAGCGGCAAATCGAGAGCCCTGCCCTCCAGTCCGTTCCGCCGCTTCAACTCGTCACCCGAGGTGATCCGACTGGTCGTTATGATGTACGTCCGGTTCCCGCTGTCGCTTCGCAACGTCGAGGATCTGCGGTTCGAGCGCGGGATCGACAGTTGCCATGAGACTGTGCGGCAATGGTGGGGGGGGGTCGGCGCGATCTTTGCCGGCGACATCCGGCTCTGTCAGACCAACGTCGCAGCAGTGTCCTGTTGGTGATAGCCGTGGTCGATGAGCCGAAAATCGAGAGCGCTGCCGCCTAGTCCGTTCCGCCGTTTCAACTCGTCGCCCGAGGTGATCCGTCTGGTGTTGATGATGTACGTTCGCTTTCCGCTGTCGCTACGAAACGTCGAAGACCTGCTGTTCGAGCGCGGATCGACATTTGCCACGAGACAGTGCGGCAGTGGTGGGGGGCGGTTTGGTCCGATCCTCGCCGGCGACGTGCGGCGGCAGCGGGTTAACCGGATGCGAAGTTTCCCGCACTGGCGGTGGCACCTCGATGAGATGTACGTGAAGCTGAACGGCGAGATGGTTTACCTCTGGCGCGCGGTCGATCAAGAAGGCGAGATCCTCGAAAGCTTTGTCGCCAAGACACGGGACAAGGGCGCGGCGTTGACGTTCATGAAGAAGGCGCTGAAACGCCATGGTTCGCCTGAGGCAATCACAACTGATGGCCTCCGCTCCTACCGTGCAGCGATGAAAGAACTCGGGAATGAGGACAGACAGGAGGTCGGTCGATGGGCCAACAACCGGGTAGAGAATAGCCACCTGCCCTTCCGACGACGAGAGCGTGCGATGCTCAGATTCAGGCGAATAAAGACCCTCCAGAAATTCGCCTCGGTCCATGCCAATGTTCACAATCACTTTAACCTCGAACGTCACCTCGTCGACCGCAAGACTTATAAGGAACGCCGCTCAGCCGCCCAAGCTGAGTGGCAGTCAGTCATGGAATAACGCCGCTTAAGAAAGCCCAACCTGTATCGTGGAGAGAGCGGTTCCCGTTAGACTGACAGCACCTCGCACTGCGTATCCCCAAGCTTAGAACCGGCAATTATTTCCCAGCATTCCTCGAACCCCGGCGTCTTGCCGAGAAGGCGCTGACCGCGGTCGTGGAGGAGGCATACATCCAGGGCATCTCGACCCGCTCAGTCGATGATCTGGTCAAGGCGATGGGATGACCGGCATCTCGAAAAGCCAGGTGAGCCGGCTGTGCGAGGAGATCGACGTCCGCGTGAAGGCATTCCTCGACCGCCCTATCGAGGGGGACTGGCCGTATGTCTGGGTCGATGCGACGTACCTCAAAGTGCGGCAAGCCGGACGCATCGTTTCAGTCGCGGTCACCATCGCGGTCGGCGTGAACGGTGACGGCCGGCGCGAAGTCCTCGGCATGGCGATCGGTGCGTCGGAGGCAAAAACGTTCTGGACCGATTTCCTGCGGAGCCTCGCGCGGCGCGGCCTGCGCGGTGTGAAGCTCACCATCTCGGACGCGCATGAGGGCATCAAGGCCGCCGTTTCGCGCGTGTTCAGCGCCACCTGGCAGCGCTGCCGGTTTCACTTCGCGCGCAACGCCATGGCCCATGCGGGCAAGAGCGGGCGCCGCCTCGTCTCGGCCTTCATCGCCACGGCCTATGCGCAGGAAACGCCCGAGGCGGCCAAGGGGCAATGGCGCAAAGTCGCCGACCAGCTGCGCCCCAGCGTCCCCAAACTCGCCAGAAATAATGGATACCGCCGAGGAGGACGTGCTGGCCTACATGTCGTTTCCACCGCAGCATCGCACCAAGCTGCACTCGACCAATCCGCTCGAACGCCTGAACGGCGAGATCAAGCGGCGCACCGGTGTCGTCGGCATCGTCCCCAATGAGGTGCCATCACCCGTCTCGTCGGCGCCTTGCTGCTCGAGCAGAACGACGAGTGGGCCGTCCAGCGGGGCCGCTACATGACACTGGAAAGCGTTTCGCAATTGAGCGATGATCCCGTCGTCACGTTGTCGTCCATGGCGGCGTGATCGACCCGGTCATAACCGGAGATCAAAGCGGCTACGCCGCCGAAGCTACACCACGCGGTGGGACACGATCTCCTTGGACGAGGCTCTCGAGCGTGGCGTCCGCGACCCGCTCTCCCGTCCCACAAGCAATTTATTACGAACTTGTGGATCGGCGTCGAAAGCGAGACCCCGGCCGGAGTGGAGCAACTACCTGTAATCCTTTGAAAGTATGGGTTATCAAGGGGTCCCGATCCGCGCCGATTGGACCCCCGGTTATGTAAGGCTTCGACGCCGATTCAATAGCTTGGCGAGGAACTACCGGGGTCCCGTTTTCGGCGCCAATCCACAACCAGCAATTACGGATGTCGTGCTTGTACGCCTCAATCAGGCATTCGTAGATGTCGCCCTCGTCCAGATCGGCATCACCCATCAGCGCGATCATCCGGCCCGCATCCGCCTCGTCTATTTCGCCATGTGCGATGAGATAGTCCTGAATCAGGCTGGCAAAAGCGGTAATCGCTACCCCCAGCCCGACCGAACCGGTCGAGAAATCCACAGGGATCGAATCCTTGGTCCGGCTCGGATAGCTTTGTCCCCCGCCATAGCCGCGATAGCGTTGCAGCGCCTCGAGCTATTGCTGGCCGAGCAGGTAATGGATTGCATGCAGCACCGGCCCGACATGGGGCTTCACCGCGACCTTGTCCTGCGGGCGCAGCGCGCCAAAATAGAGCGCCGTCATGATCGCGGTGATCGACGCGCAGCTCGTTTGATGCCCGCCGACCTTCAGCCCGTCGCGACTCTCCCGCAGGTGATTTGCATTGTGGATCGTCCAGGACGACAGCCAGCGCAGCCGCGTCTCGATCGTCTCCAGCACGGCGACGTTTTCCGGATCGGGCCGGCGTTCGGGGGAAAGCGTGGTCATGTCCATGCGTCCGAGCATATCTGATTGGTGGCGATGCGCGACGCCAATCTGGTCATGGGGTCATCACGCTGCGACGCGCTCTTCCTCGCGCGCGGCGAACCGAGCGATCAACCAGGAGCGTACCAGGCTGATCGTCGGGTCGGCAAGATCCTCGGGCCGCAGTTTGAGGTAATAGCCGAAGCCGTCGTTACTCACCGTGTCATAAGGCACGACAAGCCGGCCGGTCGCGATTTCAGGCGCGAACATGTCGATGTCGTTGAGCGCCACTCCGCTCCCCGCCATCGCGTAACCGACGGCGAGCGACGCGGTGTCGAACGCCAGCCCCCGGTCGACGTCGAGTGCAATTCGTGTCTGGCGCGCATAGAGGCTCCACAAAAGACCTCGCGGCTCTCCGTCGAGCTTGACGTGAAGCAGGTCGGTATCGGCGAGAAACTGCTCGAGCGACTTGCCCGTACTGCGCTTCGCCGTTTCGGGTGAACACAGCGGGGCGACACGCACCATCCACAACAGATCGGTCACGCGGTCGTCGATATTGGGCCGGTCGAACACGATCGCCATGTCGGTCTCGCGCGCCGGCAGGCCGGTGACACCGGAACTCGAAATGTCGATGCGGATATCGGGGTGCTCGACATGAAACGCCTGGATCATCGGCATCACGACATGCTGGAGTAAGGAAGGCGGGATGTGCAAGCGGATCGGGCGGCTGGCATTGGGGTTTGAACAGATCGCGTTCATCGTCTGCTCGAGCCGATCGAACGATTTGCTCACCTCAGGCAGCAGCGCCCGGCCCGCCGCTGTCAGCGCCAGCGTCTGGCCCGAGCGGTCGAACAGTTTGTGACCGAGCAATTCCTCCAGGCTGATGACATGTCGGCTCACCGCACTCTGTGAGACGTTGAGCGCCTGCGCACCGGCGGTGAAGCTCAGCCGCTGTCCCACCGCATCGAACGCTCGCAATGCGTTGAGCGGTAACCAGCGTCTGTTGACAGGCGACGTGCGTGCTATGGAAGCCCCCCTTCAGAACTGCGAGCTCATGCTCTTTTCCGATACCAAGCGCGTTTTATCTCCTGATGCAACGGGCAGTGCGGCCGGTCTGCCGCGCTTTCAGCTTTTCGCATGTCGTCATGCACAAATGCGATTTTCACTCCACCTGTCCGGCATGTCAGTCACGTGCCCGAGCAATTGGAGATCACGCTTTGGACCTGGGGGACATTTCGGCGCTATTGCGTGCACGCCCGGCCGGCCACTCGCTTCCACAGGGCCTGTATACCGGCGCCGCGGCGTTCGAATTCGACCTGGCTGCGATCTTCGGCAATTCCTGGTTGTTCGCGGGCTTCGAAGCGGAGATCAAGAAACCAGGTGATTACTTATCCTTCATGGTCGGGCGCTGGCCCGTCATCATCCTGCACGGTCGCGACGGGGAGTTGCGCGCGTTCCATAACAGCTGCCGCCACCGAGGCTCGATCCTGTGCAAGCCGGGCGAAGGCCATGTCACCCGCCTCGTGTGCCCCTATCATAGCTGGACATACGGGCTGGACGGCCGCTTGCTTGCCGCGAGCCGGATGCCGGAGGATTTCCAGAAGAACGAGCACGGCCTGAAGCCGGTGCATCTCGAACGGATCGCCGGCGCGATCTTCATCTGCCTTGCCGGTACGCCACCCGACATTTCCGTGATGCGGAGCGATCTGACACCGCTGCTCGCGCCGCACGATCTGCAGCATGCAAAGCTCGCCTATCAATCTACCCTAGTCGAAAACGCCAATTGGAAGCTGGTGATGGAGAATGGCCGTGAATGCTATCATTGTGCTTCCGGCCATCCGGAACTCTCGGCCTCCTTCCCGATCAACGCTTCGGCCTATTTCGATTTCGAGGATGACACCGCCGCGCGCTACGAAGCGCGCATGGCCGATCTCGGCATTCCGATCGGTCCGGCCGGCGAGGACTGGTGGCAGGCGGTGCGCTTCCCGCTGAACGACGGCACCGTCGCGATGAGCACCAGCGGGCAGTTCAGCGTAAACAAGCTGATGTGCGACCTTGGCGGCGGCAATACCGGATCACTGCGCTGGGCGATCGAGCCGAACAATTTCTGCCATTCGACCAGCGAATATACCTTTGCCTTTACCGCTATCCCGGTCTCGCCGACCGAAACCCATGTCGTATCCAAATGGCTAGTGCATGAGGATGCGGTTGAGGGGGTCGATTACGATCTGGATACGCTGACGCATCTGTGGACGCAGACCAATCTGCAGGACAAGGAATTCGCCGAGAACAACCAGTTGGGCGTAAATTCGCCGGGGTACACGCCAGGTCCGTATAGCCCCGCTGCGGAATCGCTGACGCTGCGCTTTGTCGATTGGTATTGCGCCAAGGCCGCGACCTATCTCGAGCAGCGCGCGGCATGACGGCCGAGGACGTGCCGAACTGGCAGCCCGAAACCCTTGCCGTTCGCGCCGGATACGATCCCGCCAGCGCGGGCAATTCCGCCAAGCCGCCGATCTATATGACCTCGACCTTTGCCTACGCCTCGGCGCGACAGGCAAAGGCGATTCACGAGGCGTATTTCGACGGCACCGGCCCGGAAGTCGGGCGGCCGGGACACATCTATTCGCGGCTCGGCCATCCAGGGCTCGACATGGTCGAGGCGCGGCTCGCGGCGCTCGACGGGGCCGAGGGTGCGGCGGTGTTCAACTCCGGCATGGCCGCGCATACCGCTATCGCCCTCGCCCATGTACGGCCCGGTGACAGTGTGGTGTTCAGCCGCCCAATCTATGGTGGGACGAACGGACTCTACACCGGACTGATGCCCGAATTCGGCGTCGGCCATGCCGAATTCTGCGATGGCTGCGACCGTGCGAGTATCCAGACCGCGGTGGACGAGGCGCTCGCGCAGGGTCCGCTCAAGCTGATCGTGATTGAGACGCCCGCCAACCCCACCGCCGCGATCGTCGACATCGCCTTGGTGGTGCAGATCGCCGCTACAGTCGGCGGGCAAACCGGCCTGCGACCGCTGGTGGTGGTGGACAATACACTGCTCGGCCCACTGATGCAGCGCCCGATCGAACTCGGCGCGGACCTGTGCATGACCAGCCTCACCAAATATTGCGGCGGGCATAGCGATCTGCTGGCAGGGGGCGTCTCGGGCAAGGAAAAGCTCATCGCCCCGCTCCGATTGCTGCGCACCACGCTTGGCAGCCATCTCGATCCTTATACGAGCTGGCTAATGCTGCGCTCGATGGAGACGGTGCATCTGCGAGTCGAACGCGCGATGACCAATGCACGCACGGTCGCGGAATTCCTACAGGATCATCCCAAGGTCGCGGGCATTACCTATCTCGGCTTCCTCGCCCAAGGCACCCCGCAACGCGCGGTGTACGACCGCCAGTGCAAAGCGGCGGGTTCGACCTTCTCCTTCGCGGTGGTCGGTGGCGAGGCGGAGGCATTCCGCTTTCTCGACGGGTTACGGTTGCTGCGCTTCGCGGTGAGCCTGGGCGGATCGGAAACGCTCATCACCCACCCCGCGACGACGACGCATTATGCGATCTCGCAGCAAGAACGGGCGGCGGGCGGCATCACCGATGCGACGCTGCGCCTCTCGGTTGGGATCGAGCATATCGATGATCTGCTGGTGGATCTGGCACAGGCGCTGGCCGCGGTATGATCGACATCCACGCCATCGACGGGAAAATTGCTGCACCTGATACCAGTTTCGACGTCGTCGTTGTCGGCGCCGGCGCATCCGGTACAGCCGCTGCGATTGCGGCAGCGGAGGGCGGAGCGTCGGTACTGCTACTGGATGAAAATCCCTTTCCCGGGGCGCTGATCGGCACCGACGTGCCGTATTTCTTCGGTGGCCGGATGACGGCGGCGGTGCAGCATCCGGAACGGATGCTTGAGCAGGTATTCGCCAGCAATCCGCTACTGGCAGCGGCGTTCGAGGCGGGCGTGGACGTGCGGCTCGGCACTTGCGCCTGGGGGCTGTACGTCAATGGCCCAGCGATGCGCGCCTTGCCCGAGCCGCTGCTCGGCATTGCCGATGGCCAAACCGCTGCGATGATCGGCTTCGATCGGCTGGTGCTCGCGACGGGCGCACGCGATCTGGTGCTCGGCTTCAACGGCTGGAACCAGCCTGGCGTGATGGGCGCGCAAGGGTTCGCCGCGTTGCTGACCCGCTACGATGCGCTGGCGAGCCGCCGCGTGGTGATCCTCGGTTCCAATATGCTCGCGTTGGTCACCGCGCTGCTGGCCGTGTCGCGCGGAATCGAAGTGGCGGCGTTGGTTGAGGTCGCGGAGGTGGTACAAGGTCCGGCTGCACTGTTGGAACAGGTGCAGGCAGCGGGCATATCGGTGCTCCTCGGACACACGGTGGCGGAAGCGCGCGGCGGGATTGACGGCGTCGAGAGCATCATTCTCTTGTCAGAAAACGAAGCACCGAACGAAATTGCCTGCGACACGATCGTTCTGGCGATCGGCGCGACTGCCGCAACGGAACTGCTCGACGCAGCCGGGACCACAGCCGGCGACACCATCACCCTGATTGGCGATGCCGCCACCGTGACGCGCCCCGAAGCCGCCTATCTGCAAGCGTGGTCCGCCGCGCTCGGCCGCGGCGCGACGCCCGATACTGTCGTGTGCCAGTGCGAGGACGTTACCCGCGCCGATTTGCTTGGCGTGCAGCCACCGCAATATCTCACGCGGCCCGAAAAGATGGCACAGCGTTCGCTCTCCTCGCTGCTCAACGATGGTCCGGCACACCCCGACCAGATCAAGCGCCTTACCCGCGCCGGCATGGGCCCGTGTCAGGGTCGCCGTTGCCGTGATCAGGTCGCGTGCCTGCTCGCCGAGCATCAGAAGGTGCCGCTCGAATCAGTGCCCATCGCCAGCTTTCGGGCGCCGGTACGCCCCGTTCAACTTTCCATCCTCGCCGATTGGCAGGAAAACGACGCCATGGCGCGCGGCTGGGATGTGTGGTTCGGCATTCCGACGCAGTGGACGCCTTATGCCGTGATCGGTACTCCACAAGAGGCAGAGCATGTCGCTGGCCTCGGCGGCAACATGCATGTTTGAGGTCGCCCCTCCGAAGGGCGCATCCGTCGTCGTGATCGGCGCGGGCGTGACCGGCCTGTCCGCCGCATGGTGGCTCGCGCGCTCCGGGCTCGATGTCGTGGCGATCGACAAAGGCATCGTCGGCTGGGAAGCTTCGGGCCGGAACGGCGGCGGCGCATCGCATTACCAAAGCCCGCTCTTCGCCGAAGAGCAGCGGATGTGGCCGCAGATGGACGATCTGCTCGGATACCCGACCGAATATGTCCGCGAGCGCATCATCATCCAGCGAGACCCCGAACTGCTCGATCATTACCGTGCAGTCGGGCGGATGTGCAGCGCGATGGGATATCGGGTCGACGATCTGGACGCGAAGCAGGCGCAGGAGATGGTACCGCTGACCGATGCAACCTGCCTCGGCGGCATCCATCTACGCTTCGGCGGGCACGCCAATCCACAGCGCACGGTGCAGGCCTATGCCTGGGCACTGCAGGATCTGGGCGGGCGCATCTTGCAGCATTGCCCTGCCCTTTCGGTCGAGACCGCCGGCGGCAAAGTCGTGGCGGTGCACACTCCGCGCGGGCGGATCGCATGCGATGCCCTGGTCGTCGCGGCCGGACCGCAAACACAGGCACTACTTGCCCCGATCGGCATTCACGTCCCGCTCGCGGCAGCACGCGCAGAGATGATCGTGACCGAACCCGCCCCCCTGATGAAGATCGGTGGCGTCGACGGCAATGGGCTGTACGGACGGCAGACCCTGCGCGGTAATCTCGCTTTCGGGGGCGGACCGCATGAGTGGATTTCCACTGCGCCCGAAGGTCCGCAGTGCCGCCCCACCTCGCCGCTGGTGCGCAACCTCGCACGCCGCGTAGCGGAGATGTTCCCGAAGGCCGCGAACCTCAACGTCATCCGCTCCTGGGCCGGCGTGATCGAGAACACGCCCGATGGCCGCCCGATCCTCGACCGGCCGAGCGACCCGGGCAACCTGACCGTCGCGACCATGTCCGGCGTTGGCTTCGGACTTTCTCCCGCAAGCGGTCATGCGATCCGAGACCTCGTCATCGAGGGCACGTGCTCCTTCGCGGAGATCGGCAAGCTCGGTCTCGCCCGATTCGAGGGTCTGGTACCCGATTGGCGCGAGCATCGCGGGTGGGCGGCGTGAAGCGTTATTCCGCACTCGCATTGCTGAAAGCCGGGCTAACCGGACAACGCGGGTGGGACCGTGCGTGGCGCGACCCGGAACCGCAAAAGCAGTACGACGTCATCATCATCGGCGGCGGCGGGCATGGCCTTTCCACCGCTTACTACCTTGCCAAGGTGCACGGCATCCGTCGCGTCGCGGTGCTGGAAAAAGGCTGGATCGGCGGCGGCAATACGGGGCGCAACACAACGATCGTGCGCTCCAACTACCGTCAGAAGCCGCTGCACGACCTTTTCGATTTCGCGCTCAACCTGTGGGAGGGGATGAGCGACGACCTCAATTACAACGTGATGTTTTCCCCGCGCGGCGCGCTGTTCCTCGGTCATTCGGACAGCGACATGACGATGTTGGCGCAGCGCGGCGATGCCTTGCGGTGCGACGGGATCGACGCGGATCTGCTGAGCCGCGAACAGGTGCGCAAACTGGTGCCGTTGCTGGACATGTCGGAGCACGCTCGTTTCCCGGTCCATGGCGGCATGATCCAGAAGCGTGGCGGTACGGCGCGGCACGATGCCGTCGCTTGGGGCTATGCCCGCGCCGCCGATGCGCTGGGCGTCGACGTCATCCAGAATTGCGAGGTCACCGGCTTCACCATGGAAGGCGGCCGCATTACCAGCGTACAAACGACGCGCGGGGCGATCGGCGCGGGCCGGGTCGGCATTTGCGTCGCGGGCAATAGCGGACCGGTCGCGGCGCTGGCCGGGCTAAAACTACCAATCGAGGCGCAGACGCTACAGGCATTCGTGACCGAGCCGGTCAAGCCGATGATCGACACCGTGGTGATGTCGCAATCGCTCCATTGCTACATCAGCCAGTCGGACAAAGGCGGCATCTTGCTCGGGGGCGACCCGGACCAGTTCCCCAGCTATGCCCAGCGTGGCCTGCCCGTGCGGGTCGAGAAGGCGGCCGCCGAAGCCATCGCGCTGGTTCCCGCCCTTTCCCGATTGCGGATGGTGCGATGCTGGGCGGGCACGACCGACATGAGTTTCGACGGATCACCGATCATCTCCGCGTTGCCGGTGGACGGGCTCTATCTCAATGGCGGGTGGTGCTATGGCGGGTTCAAGGCGACGCCGGGATCGGGCTGGTGCTACGCGCATCTGTTGGCGACCGGCGAGAGTCATGGTCTCGCCAAGCCCTTTGCCTTCGACCGGTTCGAGCGCGGCGCGACCATCGACGAAGCGGGGGTCGGCTTTATGCCGCACTTGCGCTGATGATGCAGATCGATTGCCCACATTGCGGCCCGCGCGCGCAAGTCGAGTTCGCATATGAGCGCACGCTGGATTCGGTGGTGACACTGAACATGTCCGCCCAAGAGGCGGTTCAACGCCTCTACGCCCGCGCCAATCCGCGCGGGGAGGATGATGAACTCTGGCGGCACGGCTTCGGCTGTCGGCAATGGCTGGTGTTGCGGCGCCACCGGGTTACGCATGAGATCGGATCCGTCACGGCATTTGATCCGGCGGTGCATCTGTGAGCGGTCCCGCGCGCATCGCGGGCGGCGCGGAGGCTACGCTGCGCTTCACCTTCGACGGTGTGGAATATCGCGCGCGGGCCGGCGATACGTTGGCAGCGGCTTTGCTCGCGAACGGCGTAGGCCTCGTCGCGCGGAGCTTCAAATATCATCGCCCGCGCGGGATCCTGGCGGCGGGTGTCGAGGAACCGAACGCCCTCGTCACGGTCGGCGAAGGTGGGCGCACCGAGCCGAATACGCGTGCTACCGACCTTTACGTCTATGATGGCCTTGTCGCGCGGAGCCAGAATCGCTGGCCGAACCTGACCTTCGACGTCGGGGCCGTGAACGGTCTGGCGGCACGCTTCCTGACGGCGGGCTTCTATTACAAGACCTTTTTCGGGCCGCCTTCGCGCTGGATGGTCTATGAACGGTTCATCCGTCGCGCCGCTGGATTGGGCGCCGCCCCGAGCGAGATCGATCCCGATCGCTACGAGCATCGCGCCGCCTTCTGCGACGTTCTGGTAGTGGGGGGCGGTGCGGCTGGTATCGTCGCCGCTCGCGACGCCGTGGCGGCAGGTGAGCGCGTATTGCTGGTTGAGCAGGATCGCAAGATTACCGGCCCGGTCGAAGGCGCGCACATCCTCACGCGCACCACCGCATCGGGCATATGGGACCACGGCTTTGTCACGCTGGCCGAGCGACTGGTCGAGCCGGGCGAGCCCCCCGCCCCAGGCACTCCTGTGCAACGCATCTGGCATGTCCGCGCCAAGCGTATCGTGCTGGCTACCGGCGCGATCGAGCGGCCGCTGACTTTTGCCGGGAACGACCGCCCCGGGGTCATGCTATCGCAGGCGGTGCGGACCTATATCGCGCGCCACGCCGTGCTGCCAGGCCAGCGCGTAGTAATCGCGACCAACAACGATGACGCCTACGCGACGGCCGCGGCGGTCGCCGCGGCGGGTGGCGACGTCGTCGCCATCCTCGATAGCCGCGCGACCGCGCCTGCTGCCCGCTTCCCGGTTTTCACCGACGCCGTGCCGTTCTCGACCACGGGCCGCAAGCACCACCTCGCTTCTGTCGCGGCGCGGATCGGCGGCACGATCCGCCACTTCGACGCCGACGTGCTCGCCATGTCGGGCGGGTTCACACCTGTGGTGCATCTCCACAGCCAGGCCGGCGGCAAGCTCGAGTGGCGCGAGGATGTGCAGGCATTCGTTCCCGGCGCTTCGCGGCAGGCGGTCACCAGCGTGGGCGCCGCCGCCGGAGACGTGGCTCCTATTGCGCCCATGCCCGCCGACCTGCCCGATCCCAAGCACAGCTTCATCGACTTCCAGAACGACGTGACCGCCGCCGACGTCGATTTGGCGTGGCAGGAAGGCTACCGCTCGGTCGAGCATCTCAAACGCTATACGACGCTCGGTATGGCGACCGATCAGGGCAAGACGAGCAACATGGCTGCTCTCGCGCGCCTCGCGGGCGCGGCGGGCGTGACCATCCCCCAGGCGGGCCTTACCACCTTCCGCGCGCCGTTCACGCCGCTGACACTGGGCGCGATGGCGGGCGCGGATGGTGGCGGTCATGCCGCGCCATCGCGGCGGCTTGCCTTGTACACTCAGCATCAGCGGCTCGCCCCATTGTGGCAACCGCTCGGTTACTGGCACCGCCCGCGTGCCTATCCGGTGAAGGACGAGACGCTGCATCAAGCCGCGATGCGCGAGGCGCGCGCAGTTCGCACCGCCGCCGGCATCGTCGACGTGTCCACGCTGGCGAAGTTCTCGGTCACCGGGCCGGATGCCGCAGCATTCCTGGAAATCGTCTGCGCAACGGGCGTAGCCAAGCTCGCGGTCGGGCGCGGGCGCTACACCTTCATGCTGCGCGAGGACGGCATGGTGATGGACGACGGCACCGTCTGGCGGATCGAGGAACAGCGCTATCTCCTGACCAGTTCGACCGGTGGTGCGGACCGGATGGAGTCGCACCTCAGCTATGCGCGCGCTGTGCTGGCGCCGCATCTGAAAGTTTCGGTCGTCGCGCAGCAGGAGCATCTCGCAGGTATCGCGCTGGCGGGGCCGCTAGCGCGCGAAATCCTTACCGACCTTACCGGGCTGGAGATGCCCGCGCATATGGGCATCACCCACGGTGCGATCGCGGGGTTGCCGGTCCTGATCCTGGCAGCGAGCTATAGCGGCGAGCGGGCGTTCGAAATCTATGCGACCGGACACGCGGCAGGCCCGGTCTGGGACGCGCTGGAGGACTCCACGCGCAAACATGGCGGCTGTCCTTACGGTCTGGAAGCGCTCGAATTTCTGCGTATCGAGAAAGGCCATATCGTGATTGGCGCGGAGGCGGACGGTCGCACCACACCGCACGATCTGCAACTGGAGAGGATGGTGCGCAAGAATGGCGGCTTTATAGGCGCTTCGGGTCTGCACCGCATGGCGTTGTCGGCCGAAAATCGAGTGCAGTTGATCGGCCTGACCAGCGAGACGCCCATCCCCGAAGGCGCAATGCTCATCGCCGCCGAAGGTGCGCCAGTCCAAGGTCATGTCACATCCGCCACTGGTCGTGTGATTGGCGCCGGCGCGGTCGCGCTCGGTCTGCTCGCCGGCGGGCGGGCGCGGATCGGGGAAACGTTGCTCGCCGCCTCGCCCACCCGCGGGCGATCGGCGCGTGTACTCGTGACCACACCGGTTTTCTACGACACCGAAGGAACGCGCTATCGTGACTGACGCGCCCGTCTCGTTCACGATCACCGCTGCGGACGATGTCGTCGTGCTGGATCTGTGGGAGGGCACTCTGCCTGCCCTCCCGCCAGCGATCCGCGCCTTGCAGGTCGAACCGTGCCGCTGGTGGCTGATCGATGCCGGGACCGATGCCATCGACCTAGCCGGAAGCGGCGCGCTCGTGCCGGTCGGCGGCGGCCTGATGCGGGCGACGTTCACCGGCGCAGGCTGGCGCTGGTTGCTCTCGGTCAGCGGTTGGCTCGACACCGAAAGCCCCGTTTTGGCTCCCGGACACATCGCAGCCAGCACGATCCACCACGTACCGGTCTGGATCGCACCAGCTGGCGACGAATCCTGCGAGGTATATCTGCCCGGCAGTTACACAGCCAGTCTGGAAGATCTGTGGAACGATGCGATCGGCACGCCATGAGGCTGGGGTTGTAAGCAAAATTGGGGGGCACACGATGACATCTGGCACACCGAACCTGGCCCAGCCGGAGCTTGCCCAACCAGCACTGGCAAGGGCGCGCTGGTACGTCGTTATTGTCCTTGGGCTAGTCTATGCGCTGAACATCGCCGACCGTTATGTCGTGTCGACTGTGCTGGAACCGATCCGTAAGGAATTCCATCTTTCCGACACCGGTGTTGCCTGGCTGACCGGGGTGGCGCTGGCATTCTTTTACATCTCGGTCGGGTTGCCGATCGCGAAAGTCGCGGACCGCGCAAACCGCCGCAACATCGTGGCGGGTGCGATGATTGTTTGGTCGGCCATGACCGCGTTGCTCGGTCTCACACAAAATTACTGGCAGTTCCTCGTCGCGCGGATCGGCGTCGGCATCGGCGAGGCAGGCGGTACGCCGCCCTCCACCTCGATCATCGCCGACAATTTTCCGCGTGGACGGCGGGCATTCGTGCTCACCATCTATGCGCTGGGCTTGCCGCTAGGCGCCTGGCTCGGCTCGACCGTAGCGGGCTGGGTGGTCGACTATTTCCACAGTTGGCGCGCGGCGTTCATCGCACTCGGCATTCCCGGTGTCATCTTCGGTATTCTCATTCTGCTGACCGTGCGCGAACCGGTGCGCGGGCGCTTCGAATATATAAACGAGAGCAGCGCCCCCGCCGCGACCTTCCTCGAGACGTGCAACTTCCTGTGGACGCAAAGGTCGGCCTGGCACATCAACGCCGCAGGTACCGTGATCTGCCTGTGGGGCTGGGGTCTGTTGTGGTGGACGCAAACCTATTTCGAGCGCGAATATGGCCTGACCACCGCGCAGGCGGGCGAGCGGCTCGGCACCATTTATTTCTGGGCAGGCAGCGGCGCGACGATCGCGACCGGGCTGATCCTTGCCCATCCCTCGATGCAGGATCCCAAGCGCGCGGCATGGATGCTCGCCGGGCTGGTGACGTTCTCCACCATCCCGTCGTTCATCGCCTATCATACCCACTCGCTCGGCGTGGCGACGGCGATGTTGTGGCTCGTGGTGCCGACCGCTTATCTCTATGTCGGGCCAACCATGGCGCTGCTGCTTAACTTTTTGCCGCCCTCGATGCGCGCTCAGGGCATGGCGATCAGCCTGCTCACCGCAAACGTCGCCAATTTGATCATCGCGCCAAGCATCGTCGGCTGGATCAGCGACGCGCTTGCGGGCCGGATGGGCAATGCGGAATCGCTGCGCTACGCGCTGATGGCGCTGTCGCTTACCGGCTTCTGGGCCGCCTACCATTATTGGACGAGCGTCCGATCTTATACCGCCGACGATGCGCGCGTGCGCAACTTCGGCAAGCCCGACGCCACGATCACGGAGCCTTGATGCCAACCCAATCCTTCATCCTGACGCTGTCCTGTCAGGACCGTTCCGGTATCGTCGCTGCGGTCTCAGCGCACATCTTTGTGTGTCATGGCAACATCACCGATTCGAGCCAATATAACGATGCGGATTCGGGCGGCTTCTTCATGCGCACGGCCTTCGCCATACCCGAAGATGCCGATGCAGGCGTGCTGCGCTCCGGCTTCGAAAGCCTCGCAACGCGCTACGGTATGACGCTCACGCTGCGCCCGGCGGCCGAACGGCAGAAGGTACTGATCCTCGTCTCGAAGTTCGACCATTGCCTGGTCGATCTGCTCTACCGCCGAAGGATCGGCGAGTTGGATATGGATGTGGTGGGTATTATCTCCAACCATCCGATCGAGGCGTTCGGCGCGCTCGATCTGGCGGGCATCCCCTTCCATCACTTGCCGATCACGCCTGCGACCAAGGCACAACAGGAGGCGCGGATCTGGGAAATCCACCAATCGACCTACACCGATCTCGTCGTGCTGGCGCGCTACATGCAGATCTTGTCGGATGACCTTTCGGCGAAGTTCGAGCATCGCTGCATCAACATCCATCACAGCTTCCTGCCCGGTTTCAAGGGCGCCAAGCCATACCATCAGGCCCATCGGCGCGGTGTAAAAGTGATCGGCGCGACGGCGCATTACGTGACCGGCGATCTCGATGAAGGGCCGATCATCGAGCAGGACGTCGAGCGCATCAGCCATGCCGACAGCGCGGACGATCTCGTTCGCAAGGGCCGCGATATCGAGCGACGGGTGCTGTCACGTGCGGTGGGTCTTCACCTGAGTGGGCGCGTACTTGCCAATGGCGCGCGGACCATCGTCTTCCGCGATTGAGGGAGCGACCATGAGCGCCTTGCTGATCCTTGCCGCTCTCGTTGCAGGCCCAGCAGATGCGGCGAACACTTATCGCCAGCCCGAGACATGGCTGTGCCGACCGGGCCATTCCGATCTGTGCGGCAGCGATCTCGCCGCGACGGTGGTGACGCCGGACGGCGTGATGCGGGTCGAACCGGCCAGGCGCGCCGCGACGCCCAAAGCCGATTGCTTCTACCTCTACCCCACCACCTCGATGGATCCCGCCCCGCATAGCGACATGATCGCGGGCGACGCCGAGCGCGGGATGGTCGTGTCGCAGGCGGCACCCTTACGGAGCGCGTGTTGCGTGTTCGCGCCGCTCTACCGCCAGGTGACGCTGCCCGCGCTACGTTTGGCGATGAGCAAGGGGACGAAGCTAACGGCGGCGGATTTTGCGCTCCCCTATGCCGATGTGCTGGCGGCGTGGCGCGACTATCTGGTGCATGACAATCATGGCCGGCCATTCGTGCTGGTCGGCCATAGCCAGGGTTCGGCGATGCTGAAGCAATTGCTGGTGGATGAAATCGACGGCAAGCCGATCGCGCGGCAGATGCTCTCCGCGATCCTGCCCGGCACGTCGATCATGGTGCCGCGTGGCAAGGATGTCGGCGGCGATCTCAAGGCGACGCCTCTGTGCCGCGCCGCCGCGCAGACCGAGTGCGTCGTGACCTGGGCCACGTACCGCTACACCAATCCGCCGCCAGTGATCGGCTTGTTCGGCCGCGCCGTCACGATCGGTGCGACGGCATCGGACGATCTCGTCGCGGGTTGCACCAATCCGGCGCGCTTGGAGGGTGGCCCTGCCCCGCTCGATCCACTGCTTGGCTTTCCATGGTGGAAAGGCGGCGTTGCGACCTTCCAGCAACCCAAGGTCTGGACCGCATCGGGCAAACCGGTGACGACGCGCTTCGTGAAGATGCCGGGTCTGCTCTCGGGCGAATGCGTCGTGCGCCGCGGATTCACCTACCTTGCGGTAAAGGTCGCGCCGGGCGCTGCGACCGATTTGATCGCGGCGACGATCGGCCCGGTCGCGGTCGGCGATGCGGCGTGGCCAGACTGGGGATTCCACGTCGTCGACATGGCGGTGGTCGAGGGCGATCTCGCAACGCTGATTTACCGCCAGAGTGTGGCCTGGGCGCGCCGGTCGCGTACGCGATAGTCGCCGGGGACGAAACGGGGAGCGGTCGCCCGCGCCCCTTCGCACGATTCCAAATCCGAACGGGTCAGAACTTGTACTTTACGCGCGCACCCACCGTGCGCGGGCGGGCCAGGGTGATGCGGTCGCCTGCCTGATAGACCTTGTAATAGGTCGCCCGCCCGACGTTGGTCACCTTCACGCCGTCCGCGAGATTGTTGCCGTAAATGCCGAACTCGAACGGCCCGGTATCGTAAGCGATCGAGGCGCTGAGACTGTGCGTCTCGGGGATGACGGCATAGCTTGAGCTTGGACCGGTCGCGGTCAGCTTGCCGCCCGTGATGGTCGTCGCGAAGCTGTTGAAGGTCGTGTATTGCTGCGACTGGTACTGGTAGCTGCCCTGCAGATGCACGCTACCGGATCCGATATTCGTGTCGTAGAAGATCGTCGCAGCACCCGTCCACGCTGGATAATAAGGCGTCTGGTCGCCGTCGAACGCGCCAACCGTCGGGATGTTGCCGTTCGCCTTGGAACTGTTATAGGATCCGCTCGCCGACACGGTGATCTGCGGGCTGAGTTTGAAGGTCGTTTCCAGCTCGATGCCCTTGCTCGTGATCTTGCCCTTATTGTCGGTGAAGAAATATGAGCAATCCAGCCGCAGCCGCGTCTGCACATCCGACCAATCGATGTAATAGGCGCTGGCATTGATGGTTACCCGGCCGCCGGCCAGCTTGGCCTTTTCGCCGATGGTATAGTTCCAAAGCTTGTCCGGGCCGAAGGTTAGGGGCGCCTGGGCATAGCCATAAGCGGCAAGGTTTTGCGTGCATTGCCCGGCAACGCCGGTCGAACCGAGCGGCACCGGCTGGTTGCCGCCACCATAACGGAAGCCCTTGGCGACCTCACCGTACACCATGAAGTCGTCCGTCACCTTGTACGAGATGTTGCCGCGTGGGTTGACCCCGTTGGACTTCAGTCGCGCATTGGTGGTGAGCGGCACGTGGTTGATGACGCCGTATACGCCGCCTTCGTACAGGTAATATTTCTCGCTGAAGTTGAAATAGCGCAGGCCTGCCGTCAGATCGAGCTTGGGGGTCACGTGCCAAGTGCCGTCGGCATAGGCGGCGAACTGGTGCTCGTTGACGTCCTGGAGACCTGAGAAGATATCATTCGACTGGAACGCGCCGTCGACCGCCTTCGAATCATACAGGCCGCCCGGTGTGTTGAACGGGCCGTAGAAGTAATTCATGTACGACAGGGTATCAAAACCCGGCGTCGGGATGTCCTGCCGCAAATGGCGGTTCTGCTGTTCGTAGAACACACCGACGGTCCAATTGACCGGACCGCCCGGCTTGGACACGAGGCGCGCCTCGCCCATCACGTCCTTCAACTTCTGGTCGATTTGATACAGTTCGGCTGGGATTTTGTTAGTGATCGCCTGGTTGTACGAGTTCGGCGCCTGGAACAGCGGATAGGTCGTGTTGCTGACCGGTTTTCCGCTGCGATAATCCTGGAAGAAATAGCCGATCTGCGGTTCCGGGCTGGCATCGAAGCCGATCGCACGGTCGGTATAGGCACCTGTCACCACGACATTCGCGAAGCCCGCGTCATAATCAGCGCCCAACTGATAGAGGCGGAAGCGGTCGTCTGTTCCCTCCGGTCCATTGGTGGAGACGGTGTAGGGTGCAAGACCGCTAAGCCCCTGGCTCAGTCCGTTAGCGATGCTGCGCTCGTACGTCATGCTGGCATCGACCGTAAGGTCCGGTGACGGAGTCCAGCGCAGCGCGACACGCCCCTGATACGTGCGGTTGGAGTTGACGTTGTTCTTATTATACGCCCCGATATTGTCGATGTAGCCGCCATCGCGCCCGACATAGAAGTTCGCGCGCAGCGCCAGAGCATCGGTGACGAGCGGCACGTTAAGCATGCCGCGGAAATTGTAACTCGCATCGCCGTGTTCGGTCGTTGCGACGCCCGCTTCGGCGGTACCGAACACCTTGTTCATCTGCGGCTTGGCGGTGACGAAGCGGATCGTACCCGCCATCGAGCCGGCGCCGTACAGCGTGCCCTGCGGCCCGCGCAGGATTTCGACGCGCTCCAGATCATACACCTTCAGATCCGGCGTCTGCCCCTGCACCGAGATCGGCGTATCATCGAGATATACGGCGACGAGCGAGCGGTCCGACGTGTCCGACGTCGCGTAACCACCGGTCGAAAGCCCGCGCATATTGAACTTATTGAAGCCGGGCGCGCTCTCCGTGATCGAAAGCGAAGGGGTGAATTTGG
Source organism: Sphingomonas sp. UYP23 (assembly GCF_054059235.1). Classification (NCBI taxonomy): domain Bacteria; kingdom Pseudomonadati; phylum Pseudomonadota; class Alphaproteobacteria; order Sphingomonadales; family Sphingomonadaceae; genus Sphingomonas; species Sphingomonas sp. UYP23. The sequence goes on along the minus strand of NZ_JBSSBX010000001.1, from coordinate 3,194,630 downwards.
CAAGGTCGGACAAATTGCCCTGGCCTGACTTGGTGATCTGATCGACGTTCACGACCGACACCGCGATCGGTACTTTCTGGAGCGATTCGGCGCCCGAGCGGTTTGCCGTGACAACGATGTCGCCAAGCTGGTCGTCGCTGGTCGCCTTTGGCACCTGCGCTGCGGCAGATTGCGCTGCAACAGGTTCGGGGGTAGCGGCGAAAGCGATCCCGGGCGCCATGAGCGCCAGCCCTGTGCCGGAGGCGAGCAGCATGGCGAGCGAATGTGCGCGGCGATCTGAATGGCACGTGCGATCGTGAACCTTCGTCATTATTCCCCCTTGTAGAAATACCCCGTCGATATCGTCATTCCATGCAGCGGCCTGTTTTGGCTCGTTTCCTGAAGCGGCGTTGCTATCGCCCCCTGAATAAGAAGCTCACCTGATTCCCCCGAAGCGGGAAGTGAAATTATCGAATAGGGGCATGCAATATTGGCATCAGGAGAGATCGGGGACGTAGCATGCAACCGGTGCCAGCGTACGGATAAGCCGTTCGAGCGGCTTTGTTGCAAAACTGACGTTGGGGCCTCGCGTAGGGAATCGAGCGGGATAGCTGGGCGTGATGCCCAAACCTGCGGCACCTGTGTATCGCACGACGAACTGGCCTGAGTAGGCTCTGTCAGACCAACGAGGCGTTCGCTACCGTGGCCCAATGAGCCGCAAATCGAGAGCCCTGCCCCCGAGCCCGTTCCGCCGCTTCAACTCGTCACCCGAGGTGATCCGGCTGGTCGTGATGATGTATGTGCGGTTCCCGCTATCGCTTCGAAACGTCGAGGATCTCTTGTTCGAGCGCGGGATCGACATTTGCCATGAGACAGTGCGGCAATGGTGTGGGCGGTTCGGCCCGATCTTCGCCGGCGACATCCGGCGGCAGCGCGCCAACCGGATGCGCGGCTTCCGACACTGGCGCTGGCATCTCGACGAGATGTACGTGAAGCTCAACGGCGAGATGGTTTACCTCTGGCGCGCGGTCGATCACGAAGGCGAGATCCTCGAAAGCTTCGTCACCAGGACGCGTGACAAAGCCGCCGCGCTGACCTTCATGAAAAAGACGCTGAAGCGCCATGGCTCGCCGGAGTCGATCGCGACCGACGGCCTTCGCTCCTATCGCGCAGCGATGAGGGACCTTGGGAACGAGGAGAAGCAGGAGGTCGCTCGCTGGGCCAATAACCGGGTGGAAAACAGCCACCTGCCCTTCCGACGACGAGAGCGGGCGATGCTCAGATTCAGGCAGATGAAGACCCTACAAAAGTTCGCCAACGTGCACGCCAACATCCACAATCACTTCAACCTCGAACGCCATCTCGTCGACCGCAAGACCTACAAGGAACGCCGCTCAGCCGCACAGGCCGAGTGGCAATCGGTCATGGGCTAGTTGCCCAATCACAAAGTCCGAAATGCATCTTGGAGAGAGCGGTTCGCGTTAGACTGACAGCACCGCTCGGACAGATCGGAGTGAAGACGCTCTACATCGCGCCGGGATCACCATGGGAGAATGGCTACAATGAGAGCTTCAATGGGTCGCTTCGCGACGAACTGCTCAATGGCGAAATCTTTTACAGCCTCGCCGAGGCAAGGGTGCTGATCGAGGCATGGCGCCGACATTACAACACGGTCCGCCCACACAGCAGCCTCGGCTACCGACCGCCGGCCCCGGAAACGGCTTCACCGCCATATCCGGCCTCCGGTTCCGCTTCGCTCCACCTCCGCCCGGATATGGCGGCGGCGAGCATAATCCACTAACAGTCAACCCGGTCCACTCGACGGGGGCAGGTCAGCTGAATACGCTCAATCGGCGTGCACTTCTTCATTTCTCAACATGTGCCAAGCGAGGGTCAGCAATGCCACTCGCACAGTCATGCCGGTGCTAGCTGGCCATCGGTGCGCTGGCACGCTGCCATCAACTCGACATTGGTAAGCGAAGCAATCTCGGTTTCGGTTGGCTTTGTTGCATAATTACGCGAGAGCATGACCGACGTTTTACTTGAAGATGTTATTGGATGCGGACGGTCACCGGCGTTCCTATTTCGGAGAACCGATTGAGAATTGCAGCACGGACTTTGAGCTCGGTAATCTGACGATCGAAGGTGCGGGCGACAACGCGCTGGCCCAGGAGTTTGAAGCAGTGCATTTTGGTCTCGACCAGACTGCGGCGATGATAGCCGCTCCACTTTTTCCAGATTGCGCGACCAAGCCGCTTTGTCGCGCGTAGCGCTCCATTGCGTGCATCGACGCCGGGACCGCCTTCTGCCCATGGTTGCCCGTTGCGGCGGACCGGGATGACCGCATCGGCACCGCGCCCGGCAATAGCGGCATGGCAGTCCCTGGTATCATAAGCGCCATCTCCGCCGACGCTGAGTATCCGCTCGTCTCCGGGAATTTGCGCCAGGAGAACGGGCAGCGTCGGTGCGTCACCAATGGCATTCGTCGTGACCTCAATGGCCCGGATATCCAGCGTCCCAGCATCAATCCCGAGATGCACCTTGCGCCACTGGCGACGGTAGGACGGTCCGTGTTTGCGCGTCTTCCACTCGCCTTCTCCCGTCATTTTGATCCCGGTGCTGTCGACCAGCAGGTGCAGTCCGCCCGAGCTGATCCGCCCGCCGAGGTTGACCTTCAACGTCTTCTGCCGTCGGCACAGCGTCGTATAATCCGGCACCGACCAATCCAGCCCCGCCATTTTGATCAGGCTCGAAACCAACCCCGTCACTTGCCGCAAAGGCAGGTTGAACAGCGTCTTCAGCGTCAGGCACAGCTCTATCGCGCTGTCTGAAAACCGCATCGGGCGACCAGGGCGACCACACGGCTTCGAAAGCCAGTGCATCTCCGGATCAAACCATATTTCCAGCGACCCACGCCGCTTCAGCGCCGCATTATACTCAGGCCAGTTCGTCGTACGATACACAGGTGCGGCAGGTTTGGGCATTACGCCTATCTATACCGCTCGATTCCCTGCGTGAATCCCCGCCATCAGTTTTGCAACAAAGCCCAGTCGATGTGCAGTTCCTAGTATCTTTGCACCAGTTGCTGACCAAGAAGTACCAGAGCGGTGGTCGGGCGGTGCCTAGACCTGCTGCGCGCTGCGCCAGCGGCGATACCCCAGGACCGCGAGGACGATCATCGCGGCATAGAGCCCCGCGGTGAGCATCAGGCCCTTGACCCCGAACATGCCGACATAAATGATGTCGACCGCAATCCACAGCAGCCAGCTCGCGCGGTGGCGGCGCGCGGTCCAATATTGCGCGACGAGGCTGAAGCTGCTCAGCGCGGCGTCGATCCATGGAAGCGCCGCGTCGGTATAGTGGCTGGTGCCCCACCCGATCGTCACCGCGCCAATCGCCCCCGCCGCCAGCGCGAGTGCCGCCGGCACCGCGCGGAGCGGCTCGACCACGACCGCGCCGCTATCCTCTTTGCCGCGCGCCCAGATGATCCAGCCATAGAGGATGGCGATCCCGAACAGCGCCTGCAGCACCATGTCGGCATAGAGCCGCACGTCGAGGAACAGCTTGAAGTAGAGCGCGCAGGCCAGCAGGTTGATCGGCCAGCACAGCATCCGCCGCGCGGCGGTCAGCCAGATCCCCAGAAAACTGACGATGACGGCGACGATCTCGAGCGCGGACATCAGCCGGGAACCCCGCGTTCGATCGCGTGCAGGAAGGCTTGTCCGTGTGGCGCGAGGAACCAGTCGGCGTGGCCGAGCAGATACTGCTCCCACGCTACGCTCGCCTGCGCGGCATCGCCGACGACGCCCGCGAAATAGTCGATCTCGGACAGCGCGAATTCGAGATGGACGAGCGGGAGCACGCGCAGCACCACCTCCACCTCGCCGCGATCGAGCGGGCGGACCGTGGCGTAGCCCGCGAGCAGCGCTTGCGCGGTTTCGGGATGGCCGATCGTCGCGTCTGCCCCCTGCCCCAACGCCAACCAGTCGATCGCGGTGCGCTCGATCGCGGTGGCGAGGTCGTGCACCGCGCAGGTGCGGTCGGCGAGACCGAAGTCGAACACCGTCTCCACCTGCCCGTCCGCGCTCCATAGGACGTTCGAAGGGTGCCAGTCGTTATGCGTCCACACCTCTTCGCGCACCGCCAATGCGTCCGACACACCTTGGCCGAGCTCGGCGAACAGTCGCGCGACCGCCGGCCGCCAGTCGCGCGGTTCGAGAAAGGCAGCAAGCGCCGGCCGTGCGGCGACATACGCATCGGCCGCCGCCACCGGGTCGTTGCTGGGAAGAATGGAGAAGCTCGCGACCAAGGGCTGCACCGCGCGCGCCGGCGCCGCGAAACCGCGCGAGGCCGCGTGCAGCCGGGCAAGCGACGCGCCTGCCGCATGCGCGTGCGAGACGGAGAAAAACGGCGTCCAGGAAAGCCGTTCGCGGTACAGGTCGAGCCCCGCGCCCTGGCGATGGAGCTCATAGGTCCAATCCCCGACCGCTATCGCGCTTGTCCCCTCGTCGGTCAGCAGGATCTCGGACACCGGCACCCCGCCCGCCGCGAGATGCGCGATGAAGGCATGCTCCTCCGTAAGCCCCGCAGGCGTCCGCACCGCCGGGTGGTGTCGCTTGAGCACGAACACGCCGCGTGTCGTGCGCACCCGCGCCGCCGCCGAGAACGGCCGCGGAGAATGCCATTCGAGCGCCTCTAGCTGCCCGGCCGCAGGGAAACGCGCGAGTGCCGCCGCGGCTTCGGCCTGCGTGATGGCGGGCCAGGTCGGCGGCTCGAGCGTGGTGCCCATGCCGTGCACGAGATGCGGAGCGCTTGCGGCCATGCGCTCAGAACACGCGCGACAGCGTCGCGATCAGCGCCGCGCCGCTCCCGACATAATAGGCCGGCGCCGCCCCGGCGATGACGCTCGCGCCGCGCCCGATCGTGTCCTGCGCGTTGGGGGTGACCGCCGCGACGCCCGACAGCACGCGCGGATTGGTCACGTTGATCGCATTGAGCCGCAGGTCGGTGCGCTTGCCGTCGAGCCACGCCGCCAGATGCACGCCGACCGACAGATCGAGCGTCGCATAGCCGGGAATGCTCTCGTCATTGACGAAGGTGGCGTACTGCCGCGCGACATATTTCAGCGCGCTGCTGCCGAAGAAGAGGCCGTCGTCATAGGTCCCGCCGAGCCCTGCCTGGAAGGTGGGGCTCGACACCGCATGCTTGCCACGCGTCGGCAGGAAATCCGCGCCGACCTGCAGGTCATTGTCGAGCCGCGCGCGCAGATATTCGCCCGAGACATAAAGGCTCACGCCGGCGGCGGGGCGGTAATCGATCTCGCCATCGACGCCGTAGGAGGTCTGACTGCCCGCATTGAGCGTCGAATTGACCTGCGCGCCGCCGACATCGACCAGCGTGCCGAGCTGCCGATTGCGGAAATGGTAATGGAAGGCGGTCACCGACGCCGACAGGCTTGGGTCGATATAGCGATAGCCGAGCTCCTGCGAGACCGAATATTCGGTCTTGAGCGCGTTGGTTCCCTGCGTGCTGAGCTCGCCGCCATCATAGCTGTTGTAGAGCGTGAACTCATTGGGCCCGCGGAAGTTGGTTGTGATGTTAGCGAACAATTGTTGCCGGTCGTCGAGCCGATAATGGACCGCTGCGCGCGGGAGCGCCGCGAAGCTGTCGCGACGCACCGCGGATTGCGGACCGGGCAGATAGTTGCGCCCGTTGCGCAGCAGGTCGACGCCCTTAAACCCGACGTCGACGCTCAGCCGCGGCGTCAGCGTAATGCTGTCGGCGAGGAAGAAGCCCTTGGTTACCGTGACGGTGCGCTGATCCTCATAAGCGAGCAAGCGACCATCGGCGGTGCGGATCGCATTCTCCTGATAGCCCCACGGGTCGACCGGACGCCCATCCGCGCGCACCGCGCCGTAGGTCTGCAGCACGCGGTCCTTGCCGTAATCGAACCACAGGCCAGCGGTGATCCGATGCGCCCCGGCGGCCAGCGTGAGCTTGGCAACGGTGCCGCCGCGAAACTGCTCGCCGGTGTAATTGCCGAGCACGGTCGCCTCGCCATCGACCGCGCCGGGCAGCGCGACCGGCCCCAGCGCCTCGGTGCCGAGATAATTGCCGGTGGTGGCAAGCGCAGTGCCATAGGGCGAATTGCCGTAGCCGAACTGGAGATAGCTCGTCGTGTCGAGCGTCAGCCGGTCATTGAGCGCCAGATGGAGCGGCGCCGCGACATAGACGTTGCGGAACGGCGCGCGGTACAGCCGCCAGTAATTGGTGTTTCCCGCGCTGTAGTCGCGATCGTAATTGAACCCGCGCCCCGCGGCCTTCCAGTCGGCGAGCGTCGGGCTGGGATAGGTCGAGGAATTGGCGTCGTTGAACGACACGGCAAGGCTCGCGCGGTTGCCGTTGCCCCATTCGTTGAGGAGCTTGGCGTCGACATGCTGGCGCGTATCAAACCCCGCCCCGCGCCAATTGTCGGCGCGGATGTTCGAATAGGACAGGAACGCCTTGAGCCCGGTCTGTCCGATCGTGCCGGTATCGACCCGCACGAAGGCACGCCGCGCGGCGTACGACCCGAGCGAGAGATTGACCAGCGCCTGCGGGTTCGCCTTGGGATCGTCGAGCGTCAGCGACAACAGCCCCCCCGCCCCGCCGACGGTCGGCGAGTCGATATCGACCGCGCCTTGCGCGAGCGTGATCTGCTTAAGGTTCTCGGCATCGGCGAATTGCGCGGGATAGGCGTAGTAATAACCGATGTCGTTCTGCGGCGCGCCCTCAAGCAGCACCCCGATCTCGTCCTGACCGAGCCCGCGCAGCGTCAGGCTCGAGCTGGTCGAAAGGCCGTACGGGTCGCTCGACGAGACGTTGGCGCCGGGCAACAGGCCGACCAGCTGGAACGCGTTGAGCGTCGGCGCCTGCTTGGTGATGAAATCGGCCGAGATCGCGCTTTGCGCTTTCGGCGCGTGCTGGTCGGGCAGCAGCCCTTCGGGATCGGGATGGCCGGTGACGACGATATCGCCAGGCTGGTCCTTGTCCTCGGCAAGCGCCGGCACTGCGGCCAATGCGGCCGACAGCATGGCGAGCGCGAGCGCCCCGCGCGCGACACAGCCACCGTCGATTCTGGAAAGCCTGCGCGTCATCCGTCGTCACTCCTACACGGAGGGATAACGGAGTCTGCCGCCAGCCCTCCCTACGCCGGTATCAACCGGATCAGGTTCAGCGGGTCGTGGGCTGCAGCCCACCTCTCAGCCGCGCATCAGCGGCCCCCCGGGGAGCGCGGGGCTTAGTCGGTCAGGTCACGCGAGGAAAGCGCTATTCCTGCGCCGCCGCGTCGGCCTCGGTGAACCCCGCCGCGATGAAGCGCTCGGGCAGCGGCGCCTTGGCAATGATCGGTTCCTTGCCAGCGCGCGGCACGGTCAGTTCCGCTGCATGGAGCAGCGTCGCGCTGCCAGCCGCCTTGGTGCCGTTCCCATAGATCGGATCGCCGACCACCGCCGCGCCGAGCGCTTCGGCAGCATGGACGCGGATCTGGTGCGTGCGGCCCGTCTCGGGAATGAACTCGACGAAGCTGCGCCCGTCCTTGATCGACAGCACGCGCCATGCGGTGCGCGACGCCTTGCTGCCCTTGGCGCCGAGCGGATCGCCGACCATCCGCCAGCCCGTCTCGGCCGTGCTGACCTTGGCGAGCGCCAGGTCGATCAGCCCGCTTTCGCCCTCGACCACGCCCTCGAGGACCGCAAGATAGCGCTTGCGCACCAGCCCCTGCTCGAAGGCCTGTTGCAGCCTGGCGTGCGCCTTGGGATTGCGCGACAGCAAGAGGCAGCCCGACGTATCGCGATCGAGCCGATGCACCGGCACCGGCCAGCGCTTGAAGGCGAAGGTCAGCCCGTCGAGATGGTTTTCGAGGCTGAGCGACCCATCGCGCGGACGGTCGACCGGAAGACCGGCGGGCTTGTCGATGACGAGCGCCTCGCCGTCGAGAAAAAGAACATGATTGGCTAGCATGTCCCCCCCTTGCCACCGCAAGCGCCGACATGCCAGAGGCGCGCCGTGCGACGGACCGGAACTTGGGCGATGGGGATCGCGCTGGCGCTGTGGGCTGCGCCGCCAACGCTCGCACAGACCGCGAATTCCCCGCCGGCCCCGACGAGTCTTCCGCCCGGCGTCTATGCCGGCGACTTGCCCGCAGCGATGGCCGATGGGCGCATGCTTGGCCACTTGCCGTATCCCGAAACCGCGCGGACCGAATTGGTCGCAGCGCCCCCCGGGTTCGCGCTCGGTCAGCCGTGCATGGTTCACCGCGACGCCGCGCCAGATCTCGCGCGCATGCTGACCGCCGCCACGCTGACGCCCGGCGTCGGCGCGACGCTGCGCGGTATTTCCTGCTTCCGCTCGATCGCGCATCAGCGCGCGGTGTTCTGCCACAATGGCCGTCCCGGCCGGTGCGGCGACCCGGCAATGCGCGCGCGCTCGGTTGGGCCGCCGGGTTTCAGCGAGCACGCGACGGGCTATGCGATCGATTTCGGAATTCGCCCGTCGGCGGGCTGCGCCGATGTCGACACGTGCATGGCGACGACCGCGGCCGGGCGCTGGTTGATCAGCCATGCGCCCGAGTTCGGCTTCGAACTGTCGTTTCCGATGGGCAATGCGCAGGGCGTAACGTGGGAGCCGTGGCACTGGCGCTGGGTCGGCGCCAACGTCAACGTGATGGGTGCGGCGCGAGCTCGCCTGGCGGTAGCCCGCGCGCGCGCGACCTATCCGGCAAGCCCGCGGGTGACCGACGTGTCGGACATCTGGCTCAAGCCACCCTCGGTGCCGCCGCCGGTCGTACTGCCGCAACTGCTGCCTCCGCCGATCATCGCTCCGGTCGAGCGACGGAGGCGCAGGTTGTTCAGGCTGTGAGCTTGGCGGCGGTCTCGGCGATCCGCTTGCCCTGATAGCGCGCCGCGGCGAGCTCTTCGGCATGCGGCTGCCGGCTGCCGTCACCATCGGCGATCGTCGTCGCGCCATACGGCGATCCGCCGAGCACTTCCTGGACGCCGGTCATGCCCTTGAAGCCGTAATCGAGGCCGACGATCGTCATGCCGTGATGCATCAGGTTGGTGATGATCGAGAAGAGCGTCGTCTCCTGCCCGCCATGCTGGCTCGCGGTCGAGGTGAAGGCGCCGCCGACCTTGCCAATCAGCTTGCCGCCGAACCACAGGCCACCGGTCGTGTCCCAGAACGACGCCATCTGGCTTGGCATCCGTCCGAAGCGCGTCGGTGCGCCGACGATGATCGCGTCATAGTCGGCAAGCGCATCGGGGCTCTCGATCACGGCATGCGCGGTATCGGTCTTGAAATGTGCGGCCTCGATCACCGCTTGCGGCGCGGTTTCGGCGACGCGGCGGATGTCGACCTCGGCACCACCGGCGCGCGCGCCTTCGGCGACGGCATCGGCCATCTGCTCGATATGGCCGTAGGACGAGTAATAGAGCACGAGAACTTTGGTCATGGAAAAATCCTTCTTCTTGGCGCCCCTCCCGCTTGCGGGAGGGGCTGGGGGAGGGAAGTCTGAATGGGCGAGGTTAGTGCCTGCGGCACGCCCCTCCCCTAACCCCTCCCGCAAGCGGGAGGGGGATTGCTCACATTACTGACTGTCGACCAGCACCAGTTCGGCGTCTTCGAGCGCGGTGATCGTGACGGTCTGGCCGCCATCCATCGCGGCGCCATCGCGCGCCTTGAAGGTCTGGCCGTCAATCTCGACCGATCCTGTCGCCGGCACCAGATAGGCATGCCGCCCGGGACCAACCTCATGCGTTATCGTCTCGCCAGCGCGCACCAGCGCGGCCAGCACGCGCGCCTCGGCACGGATCGGCAGTGCGTCGGTATCCTCGGCAAAGCCACTCGCGAGCGTCACGAACTGCCCTGAGCGATCGTCCTTCGGGAAAGGCTTGGCGCCCCAGCTCGGCGATCCGCCCTTGCGGCTCGGCTCGATCCAGATCTGGAAGATCGTCGTCTGCTCCGATTCGAGATTGTACTCGGCATGGCGCACGCCGGTCCCGGCGCTCATCACCTGGACGTCGCCCGCCCCGGTGCGGCCTTCATTGCCCATCGAATCCTTGTGCGTGATCGCGCCCTTGCGGACATAGGTGACGATTTCCATGTCGCGGTGCGGATGCGGTGGAAAGCCGCTGTTCGCGGCGATCTCGTCGTCATTCCACACGCGGATCGCGCCCCAGCCCATGCGGGCGGGTTCGTAGTAATTGGCGAAGGAAAAATGGTGGCGCGCATTGAGCCAGCCATGCTCGGCATGGCCGAGGCTTTCGAACGAACGTTTCTCGATCATCGTTGGTCTCCCGAAGGAATTGCGTTGAAACCAAGATAGGCATTTGGATTGCGCGGTAAATGGAAACACTGGAAACCGATCGTTTCGACATATAAGAGAACGCATTGTTTGGAGCTTGCCACCGAATGCGTCTTCCCGATCTCGAAGCCTGGGCGATCTTCGCCAGTGTTGTCGAACATCGCTCGTTCAGCGGCGCCGCCGATTCGATCGGCGTATCGAAGGCGACGGTGTCGAAAGCCGTGACGCGGCTCGAGGCACATCTCGGGCAATCGCTGTTCCATCGCACCTCACGCCGGCTGACGCTGACCGAGACCGGCAAGGGCCTCGCCGAGCACGCCGCGCGCATTCTGGCCGAAGCCGTTGCCGCCGAGGAGGCCGCGCACGATGCCGCGACGACGCCGACCGGGCTGGTCCGGCTTAGCGCGCCAATGACGCTGGGCCTCGCCATCGTCGCCCCGCTCGTGGCAGAGTTTCTGCACCTTCATCCCGGCATCGAGATCGAGCTGATCCTGTCCGACGCCAAGGTCGACATCGTCGCCGAGGGGTTCGATATCGCGCTGCGCATCGCCGATCTGCCCGACAGTTCGCTGCGCGCGCGCCGACTTGGACCGATCGCCATCCATGTCGTCGGGTCTCCCGCGTATTTTGCGCGACACGGCCGGCCGACCCACCCGGCCCAACTCGGCGAACATGCCTGTTTCGGCTACACCAACGTCACCGGACCATGGCGCTTCTTCGGCCCCGACGGCGCCGAGGCGGCGGTGCGGCCGAGTGGCCCGCTTTCATCGAACAGCGGCGATGCGCTGCTCCCGGCGCTACGGGCCGGGCTCGGCATCGGATTGCTGCCCGATTTCATCGTCGGCCCGGACATTGCTGCTGGAACGCTCGAAGTCGTGCTCGCCGACTGGCACGGCCCGCCGATCGCGCTGCACCTGATGACACCGCCTAGCGCGCTGCGCCCGGCACGCGTCGAGGCGTTGATGCATTTTCTGACGGAAAAAGTCCGCAATCCCTGCGTCACCGAAACGTGAAGCGCCTCGCCCCCGATGCCGACGATGCCCGCTTCATCCGTCGCGTCCTGATCGTGATCCTCATCGTCGCGCTCACTGCGGTGGTGTGGCGCGCGGGCAATCTGCTGATCCTCGCATTCGGCTCGATGCTCGGCGCGGTCGCGATCCGCGCGATCGCCGAGCTGTACGGCCGCGTCGTCCCGCAGCGCGCGACGATGCCGCTCGCGGTGACCACGGTGCTGGCGGTGATCGGCTTTCTCGGCTGGCTGTTCGGCGTGCAATTCGCGCAGCAGATCAACGAGCTCGTCACGCAGCTTCCCCATCTGCTCGACCAGCTGTCGCGCTGGATGTCGCAATCCCCGGTCGGCGCCAAGATCGTCGAGGCGGTCAAGGCGGCGTTCGCCGGGTCGCGCGTCGCGCGCGATATTGGCGGGCTGCTGAGTGACGGCGGCGAGCTCATGCTCAATTGCATCCTGCTGCTCGTCGGCGCGCTGTTCTTCTCGGCCGACCCGGAAATCTATCAGCGCGGCGCGCTGCTGCTCGTCCCGCCGTCGGTCCGGCCCGCCTTTGCCGATGCCCTGGTCGATGTCGGCACCACGCTGCGTCTCTGGCTGCGCGCCGAGCTGATCGGCATGACGTCGATGGGGCTACTCGTCGGCACCGGGCTGTGGATCGCGGGGGTGCCGTCGGCCTGGGCGCTCGGATTGCTCGCGGGGCTCAGCGAATTCATTCCCTATGTCGGGCCGACCGCGGCGATGCTGCCCGCGCTCGGGCTTGCAGCGACCGCGGGGACGACGCCGCTGATGGGCACGCTGATCACCTATGCGATCGTCCGCGTGATCCAGACCAATTTCGTCACACCCTATGTGCAGAGCCGCGTGATCGACATCCCGCCCGCGATCACGGTGTTCGCGATCATCGCGATCGGCTTCGTGTTCGGGCTGTTCGGATTGTTCTTCTCGGCCGGGCTGCTGGTCGTCGGATTTTCGCTCGTGCGCAGCCTCTATCTCCGTGACGTGCTTGGCGAGGACCTGACCGGCGATACCGAATCGCCCCGCGACTCGCGGATTCAGGCCGATTAATGCGAAATTAACCTTTTGCCTTCATCACTGATCAGGTTAATGGTTTGTGTCAGGCAGATCGGGCCGCAGGGGGCTCCGAACGTCTGAAGAGAAACGGGGACCGCCCAGATGCGCGTATTGTTGATCGAGGACGAGCCGACGACCGCAAAGGCGATCGAGCTCATGCTGACGGCCGAAGGCTTCAACGTCTACAAGACCGACCTCGGCGAGGAAGGCTTGGATCTCGGCAAGCTGTATGATTACGACATCATCCTGCTCGACCTGAACCTGCCCGACATGCACGGCTACGACGTGCTGAAAAAGCTCCGCGTCGCGCGCGTCCAGACGCCGGTGCTGATCCTGTCGGGGATCAACGAGATGGACAGCAAGGTCCGCAGCTTCGGCTTCGGCGCCGACGATTACGTCACCAAGCCGTTCCACCGCGAAGAGCTCACCGCCCGCATCCACGCCGTCGTCCGCCGCTCGAAGGGCCATAGCCAGTCGGTCATCCGCACCGGCAAGCTCGCGGTCAATCTCGACGCCAAGACGGTCGAGGTCGATGGCAGCCGCGTTCACCTGACCGGCAAGGAATATGCGATGCTCGAGCTGCTGTCGCTGCGCAAGGGCACGACGCTGACCAAGGAAATGTTCCTCAACCACCTGTATGGCGGGATGGACGAGCCCGAGCTCAAGATCATCGACGTCTTCATCTGCAAGCTGCGCAAGAAGCTGTCGCTCGCCTGCGAGGGTGAGAATTACATCGAGACCGTCTGGGGCCGCGGCTATGTGCTGCGCGAGGCCGACGAAATGATGACCCCAGCGGCGGTCGCCTGAGGCTCTAAGGTTTACCGCTCCCGCTGCGGCGGGAGACAGGCCGCGACATCGGGGGACGTCGCGGCCTTTTTTGTTACTTGCGGCTCCACGCTTTCGCGCCGCCGATCCAGGTCTGTTCGATCTTGGTCGCGCGGAGTTCCGTCGGCGAGGCGAGCAGCGGATCACGATCGACGATGATGAAGTCGGCGCGCTGCCCAACGCCGAGGCGTCCGAACTTGTCCTCGGCAAAGCCGGCATAGGCCGCCGCACCGGTGAACGCCCACCATGCCTGTTCGCGCGTGATACGCTCTTCCGGACGCCAGCCGCCGAACGGCTGTCCATCGGCGTCCTGCCGCGTGAACGCCGCAGCCCATCCCGCGAACGGATCGGGCTTCTCAACCGGATAATCCGACCCGAAAGCAAGCGTAGCGCCGTTCTTCAGCATCGCGTTCCACGCATAGGCGCCGACCAGCCGATCGGGCCCGAGCCGCGCTTCGGCCATTGCGCGGTCGCTCGTCTGGTGCGTCGGCTGCATCGAGGCGATGATGCCATTCTTGCCGAAGCGCGGCAGATCGACCGGATCGACGATCTGCGCATGCTCGATCCGCCAGCGGCGATCGCCCTTATAGGTATCGGCCATATCCTCGATCGCGGAGAGGACCTCGGCATTGGCGCGGTCGCCGATCGCATGGACCGCGACCTGATAATGATCGAGCGCGGCGCCGCTCATGTAATTGCGGATCACGTCGTCGGACATGAACCCAGCACCTGACTGGCCGGGTGCATCGCTATACGGCTTCTTTAGCCACGCGCCACGCGAGCCGAGCGCGCCATCGGCATAAAGCTTGACCCCGCCCATCCGGAGCTTGTCGTCATACAACCACGGCGTCGGCCCGGCGCCGCCGATCCGCACCGCGGTATCGACCCCCATGCCATAGCTCATGATCCGCACGCGCAGATTGCCCGCATCGCCGGTGCGGCGATACGCCAGCCAGTCGTCCATGCTCGTGCCCATGTCGGCGGTCGCGGTGATGCCGTAGCCGAGCAGGATCTCCTGCGCCTTGAGGAAGGCGACATCGCGCTCCTTGGGCTGCGGCTGCGGCACGACCTTCTCGACCAGCGACTGCGCCGCATCGACGAACACGCCGCTCGGCTGCGTGCCGGTCTTCTCGATCCGCCCACCGGCCGGCGAGACGGACTTCGGCGAAATGCCCGCGGCCTTCAGCGCCGCGCTGTTGCCCCAGCTGGCATGGCCGTCGGCGCGCGCGAGCCAGACCGGACGGTCGCTGACCACGGTGTCGAGCTCGGCTGCAGTCGGGAAGCGGCCGAGATTCCACACTTCCTGGTTCCAGCCGCCGCCGATGATCCACTTCTTCTCAGGGTTAGCGGCGGCATAGGCCGCGATCCGCGCCTTGGCCTCGTCGAGCGACTTGGTGCCCGACAGATCGAGCTCGAGCGCGCGGAAGCCCAGTTCCATGACGTGCCCGTGCGCGTCGATGAATCCGGGGAGCAGCACCTTGCCGTGTTCGTCGGCCCTCCAGTCGAGCTTGACCGGACGCTTCTCATTGTCGGCGAGCAGCTTGACGACCTTACCCTCGGGCGAGACCAGCAGGCCTGTGAAGCGCAGTACCTTGCCGTCCTTGTCGAGCGTGATACCGGTGACGTTGTCGATCAGCCCATCGGCCAGAGCGGCAGTCGGAAGCGAAAGCGCGGCGAGGACTAGCGCGGCGCGACGGGCGAAGGATCGGGTCTGCATCGTTACGGCGATAAGCAATGTTCCTTCGTCGCGCCAGATGGTCTAGGCGGCGGCATGGCTACACATCCCCGCCCCGCGCCCGAAACCCTTCCCGTCACCCTCGCCGACGTCCAGGCTGCGCACGCGCGGATTGCCGACCAGATCGTGCGAACGCCGACCTTCATCAGCAAGACGCTGTCCGAGCTGACCGGCGCGACGGTCTATCTCAAGTTCGAGAACCTGCAATTCACCGCGGCGTACAAGGAACGCGGCGCGCTCAACACGCTGCTGCAGCTGCCCGCGGGGACGAGCGGCGTGATCGCGGCTTCGGCCGGCAACCATGCGCAGGGTCTTGCCTATCACGCCAACCGGCTCGGCATCCCGGCGACGATCGTGATGCCGACCAACACGCCGACCGTGAAGGTGACGCAGACCGAGGGCCACGGCGCGACCGTCGTGCTGTTCGGCGACACGTTCGATGCGGCATACGCGCATGCGCGCGAGCTCGAGGCCGAATGCGGGCTGACCTTCGTCCATCCGTTCGACGATGTCCGTGTGATTGCCGGCCAGGGCACCTGTGCGATCGAAATGCTGCAGGACGTGCCGAGCATCGACACCTTCCTCACCCCGATCGGCGGTGGCGGGCTGATCTCGGGCATGGCGGTCGTCGCGGCCGCTGCCGACCATCCGGTCGAGGTGATCGGCGTCGAAGCCGAGCTGTTCCCCTCGATGTACAACCGCATCAACGGCACCGACATGCCGTGTGCGGGCGATACGCTCGCCGAGGGCATCGCGGTGAAGGAGCCGGGCGGGATCACCTCGGGCATGGTCAAGGCGCTGGTCGACGACATCGTGCTGGTCAGCGAGCGCAATCTCGAACGCGCGGTCAGCCTGTTGCTGCAGATCGAGAAGACCGTGGTCGAGGGCGCGGGCGCGGCCGGACTCGCGGCGCTGCTCCAGCATCCCGAGCGCTTCGCCGGCAAGACCGTCGGCGTGGTGCTGTGTGGCGGCAATATCGACACGCGGCTGCTTGCCAACGTCCTGCTGCGCGATCTGGCGCGCTCGGGCCGCCTCGCGCGGCTGCGGATCCGGCTCCAGGATCAGCCCGGCGCGCTGTTCAACGTCGCGCGGATCTTCGATGCCGAGCGCGTCAACATCATCGAAATCTATCATCAGCGCGTCTTCACCACGCTGCCCGCCAAGGGCCTGATCACCGATGTCGAATGCGAGACGCGCGACCGCGCGCATCTCGACCGCCTGATGGCCGCGCTGCGCGCCGGAGGCTATGAAGTGAGTACCGTCGAACTCGCGTGACGAAACGAATCTGGCGTGCGGCCAACCGAGTCCCGCGACTCTATCGCAGGGGCCCGGATCGGTGCATTTTATTGCCAGCGCGCTGAATCGATTCAGCAAATGCGGCATTAACCACTATTGTTGGTAAAGCCGCTTTTCATCACGTTCGCGACGATTCATAACGGCGATGCGAGCTGGCCGCTGGGGGCGGCAAGACACGCTTTTTCAAGGGACCTTACGCGGTGACAGCGCCATTCCGCTTTCCACGATTTTTCGTCACCAGCCCGTCGCCCTGCCCGTATCTGCCCGGCCGCCAGGAGCGGAAGGTGTTTACCGAATTGCGCGGAGAGCAAGCGAGCGATCTTAACGATGCGCTCGGCCGGATCGGGTTTCGCCGCAGCCAGTCGGTCGCGTATCGCCCGAGCTGCTCGGGCTGTACCGCGTGCGTTTCGGTTCGCGTCGTCGTGTCGGACTTCGAGGCGAATGCCACGCAGCGCAAGCAGCTGCGCAAAAATGCCGATCTCGAAGTCTCGGCGTGTCGCCCCTGGGCAACCGACGAACAGTTCCAGCTGCTGCGCCGCTACCTCGCCTCGCGCCATCCCGGCGGCGGCATGGCCGAGATGGACGAGGGCGATTATGCCGACATGGTCGAGCACTCGCCGGTCAACAGCTTCATCGTCGAATATCGCGAACCCTCGCTTCATGGCGAGCGCGGCAAGCTCATCGGCGCGTGCCTGACCGACCAGCATGCCGATGGCCTGTCGATGATCTACAGCTTCTTCGACGCCGATAGCGCGGATCGCCCCGGGCTCGGCAACATGATCATCATGGACCACATCCTGCGCGCCCGCTCGGTCGGACTGCCCTACGTCTATCTCGGCTATTGGGTGAAGGGATCGCCGCGGATGGCCTACAAGATCCGCTATCGCCCGATCGAAGTTCTTGGCCCGCAGGGCTGGAACGTGCTGGTCGATGAGGATGCGGTCTATTCGCCGCCCGCCGAAAAATACGCGATCATGGCCGAACAGTTGGTGACGACGCGCTGATCTGGATCTGGATTTACTGCCCCGACGTGCGATCGACGTGCAGATCGACGTCGAGCAATTCCTCGCCCTCGCCGAGCCGCGACCCCGCGACCGGCGCGGCTCCGGCGGAATCAAGCGCGACGGCAACGCGCGCATAGGCTTCGTCGGCGCACAGTCCGGTACACGGATCGAACGCCACCCAGCCGAGTCCCGGCACATGCGCCTCGGCCCAGCCATGCGGTGCGGGGCGCGCATCGGCGACGTCGATGCACGCCGGGCTGTAGCCCGAGACGTAGCGCGCCGGAACGCCGAGCGTCCGGGCCGCGGTGACGAACACCTGCGCCAGATCGCGCGCGCTCGCCTCCCCTTCGGCAAATGCCTCGATCGCGGTGCGGCCCGCAACCGGGCGCCCGCGACACAGCGCGAAGCGACGGTGCACCGCGAGGTTCAGCGCATGCAGGCGCGCCACCGGATCGCTTTCGCCGATCGCGCGCGCGAAGCCGGCGATCTCGCCATTGGGCTTGGTCAGCATTGTCTCGCGCAGGAACAATTCAGGCGGCAACGGCTCGTGCCCGCCATGCACGATCCCGTGCGAGCGGTTGGTGAGCACTTCACCCGATACATGGATCTCGATGCTGTCGATCGGTCCCTCGACATAGAGCATCGTCGTGCGATTGCCGAAGCCGTCGCGTCCGTAGCGCAGCCGCGCGTCGCAATCGACATGGAGGTTCCAGCCAGCGACCGACTGGTCGTGCGTGTCCTCCGGAGTCAGCCGCAGCAATTGCGTCAGCCGCGCCTGCGGGCTGGTGAAGCGATACGTCGTGCGGTGATCGATCGCGAGCCGCATCAGGTGAACTTGAACTGGCGGCCGACCGCCATGTGGAGATTATCATTCTCGGCGATGAAACCCTGCAGATATTGGTGCAGCCCCTTCGTGATCACCTCGCCCGATTTGGTACGCGACAGGCGCTGGTGCCGGTTGCGCGCCATCCGGTCGGCTTCGCCGTGCAGCCCGGTTCGCTTGGCGAGCAGGTTGAGGATCTCGACCGCTTCCTCGACCGATGCGGCAAGGCTGCGCGGCAGTTCGGAGCGCGCAATCAGCAGGTCGATGACGTTCGCCGGCTTCAACCCTTCCGAATAGAGCCAGCGATAGGCGGTCACCGCCGACACGGTCTGCAGGATCGTCGTCCATTGGTCGCGATCGACCACGCCGCCGACCGACTCGCCCTTGGGCAGCAGGATATGATATTTGACGTCGAGCAACCGTGCGGTGTTGTCCGCGCGTTCGATCGCCTGGCCCAGGCGGATGAACCATGTCGTCTGGTTGCGCAGCATGCGGTGGACCGCGCCCTCGAACCCACGTGTCTCGGCCTTGACCGCCTCGACCAGATTGAGCGTCGCCATCGCACCGCCCGGGCTCGAGCGGTTGTCGAAGATCAGCCAGGCGCGGTTGATCCCGGTCCAGGCTTCCTTGGTCAGCGCGGTACGTACCGCGCGCGCGTTGTTGCGCGCCATGTCGAGCGCGCGGACGATCGACCCTGGGTGGCTCGAATCGACCGTCAGGAAGCGCGCGACGGGGTTTTGCGAGATGCTCTGGCCGGTCTTCGCGAAAGCGGCGTCGGTTTCGGTGACGGCCAACGCCGAGGCCCACGCCGCCTCGCCCGCCGGGCGCGGCGAGAGGACGTCGAGCCGGACGGTCGCCTCGACGAGCCGCGCAATGAAATCGGTCCGCTCGACATAGCGGCCGAGCCAGTAGAGCGACGATGCGGTACGGCTCAGCATTGCCGATCGCCCCGGTGTGCGGAAAAGGCGGCGAGCGCGCTCACGAAACCTGCTCCTGCGATTGCGTCTGCGAGTGCAGCTGACCCACGGGTTGGCCTCCCGCGCCATTGTCCATGAGGACGAAACTGTCCTTGGTGCCACCGCCCTGCGAGGAATTTACCACCAGCGATCCCTCCTTGAGCGCGACGCGCGTCAACCCGCCGGGCACGACCTGCACGCCCTTCGACCCGGTCAGCACGAACGGCCGGAAATCGACATGCCGCGGCGCCAGGCCTGCCGCGGCGAGCGTCGGCACGGTCGACAGGGCGAGCGTGGGTTGCGCGATGTAGCGGTGCGGCTCGGCGATCAACGCGGCGCGGAAGCTCTCGATCTCGGCCTTGGTCGCGGTCGGGCCGACGAGCATGCCATATCCCCCCGAGCCATCGACCAGCTTCACCACCAGCTCGGGCAGCCGATCGAGCACATATTTCAGCGCCTGCGGTTCGCGGCAGCGCCAGGTTTCGACATTGGGCAGCTTGGGGTCGCCGCCCGAATAGAATTTCACGATCTCTGGCATGTACGAATAGATCGCCTTGTCGTCGGCGATCCCGTTGCCCGGCGCATTGAGCAGCGCGACATTGCCCGCGGCATAGGCGGCGATCAGCCCGGGCACGCCGAGCATCGAATCGGGCCGGAACACGAGCGGGTCGAGATAGTCATCGTCGATCCGGCGGTAGATCACATCGACCTTCACGCGGCCGGCGATCGTGCGCATCCACACCACATCGTCATCGACGACGAGGTCGGCCGCCTCGACCAGTTCGATCCCCATCGAATCGGCGAGGAAGCTGTGCTCGTAATAGGCCGAGTTATAGTGCCCAGGCGTCAGCACGACGCAAACCGGCGCGGCGACGCCGACCGGCGCGACCGACTTCATCGTTTCGAGCAGGCGATCGGGATAGGAATCGACCGCCGCGACGTGGAATTCGCGGAACAGTTCGGGGCACAGCCGCAGCATCGCCTCGCGATTTTCGAGCATGTAGCTCACCCCCGACGGGGTCCGGGCATTGTCCTCGAGCACGAAGAAATCGTCGGGCCCGGTGCGCACCAGATCGATCCCGCAGATATGCGCCCAGATGTCGTGCGGCGGGCGGATACCGGCAATCTCGGGGCGGAATTGCGGATTGCCGAAGATCAGGTCGGGCGGCAGCACGCCTTCGGCAAGGATCCGGCGCTCGCCGTAAATGTCGTGGAGGAACGCGTTGATCGCCTCGACCCGCTGGACGAGGCCGGCCGACAGGCGCTCCCATTCGTCGGCGAGGAAGATGCGCGGGACGATGTCGAACGGAATGATCCGCTCGCTTGCATCGCTCTCGCCATACACCGCGAAGGTGATGCCCAATTGGCGGAAGGTTGCTTCGGCCGACTGTTGGCGTCGGCGGAGTTCGGCATCCGGCGTGGTCTCGATCCAGGCGCCCAAGGCGGCAAGTTCGTCCCGCGGGGTCGTCGACCCCGCCCGTCCCATGATTTCGTCAAACGCCGGTCGTGTCCCCATCGAGATGATAAGCCCCCAGATACATCTTGGGTTCCATGCTGCGATGGATTGTTGCGCCGCACAAGCGCTGCTGAAAAGAAATCTGGCGTCTAGCGCTTGCTTTCACGTGCAAGCGCGCTTGAGAAGTCGCGCCGCGCTTCCGCCACCAGATGCGGCAGCACAGCGGGATCGACGAATGCGTCCGCCACCCCCGCATCGCGACGCTTGGCTTGCCCGAGCAGATCGACCAGATCGGGGTGCATCGGCAGCACGATGTCGGCGGGCAGCGTCGCCAGGCGATCGAAGCTGCCGTGATAATCGGCGACGATCCCCGGATAGGCGCGATTGCCGATCAGGCGATTGCCCGCGACCGTCACGCTGCACGGGAACACCACGCGCAACGACCGGCCGCGTTCGACGACCGACATCGTCCAGGTCGTGCAGCCCGGCGTATGCCCCGGCGTCAGCACCGCGGTCAGTGCCACATCGCCGACCCGCACCTGCTCGCCATCGCGGACGATGCGGTCGACGGGTACCGGCGCGAAGCGGGTATGGCCGTTTTCATTGTCGGCCTCGTGCCGGCCGCGGCGCAGCGCAGCGGCGTCGCGGGCCGAGGCGACAAGCTTTGCGCCGCTCCAGCGGCGCAGCTCGGCGAATGCCGCGGCATGGTCGAAATGCGCGTGCGAATTGAGGATCCACGTGATCTGGTGCGGGCGCACCCCGATCGTCGCGAGATTGCGTTCGATCAGCCCGGCGCTCTGCGCGAGCGGCCCGCTGACGAGGATCGTGCCCTCGCGCGAGACCACCGCATAGACACCCAGCCCCTCTGTCCCGACATACCAGATCGGTCCAGCGATATGGAACGGCGCGGTTGGTCGCGACCATGCGGGCGAGGACTGCGCACCCGCCGAAGAAATTCCGACGAACAGCGCGGCGAGTGCGGCGAGGATGCGGGCGATCATAGCGCCGCCAGCATCCCCGGAGTCAGCACCTGTGGCAAGACCCGCGGTTCGGCCGCGCCGGGCGCATAGTACAGGTACAGCGGCACGCCGGCGCGGTTATGCGCCTCGATGAAGCGGCCCATCGTCGCGTCGCCATTGGTCCAGTCGCCGAGCAGCACCGCGACCTTGTGATCGGCAAAGGCCTTGCGCGTCGCATCGGTCTCGATCGCGGCCTTCTCGTTGACCTTGCACGTCAGGCACCAGTCGGCGGTGAAATAGACGAACACCGGCCACCCCGCCTTGCGCAGCGCATCGAGCCGCGCCTCGGTGAAGGGCTCGCTGCCCGCCTCGGCGACCGCCGCCTGCGCCGGCGCGCGCGAGACGAGCGCCGCGCCGCCGATCGTGACGAACAGCAAGGCGATCAGCGCGCCCCACCCGAACGCCAGCCCGCGCGCCTGGCGACGACCGCCGATCCACAGCGCGAAACCGGCGAACAACGCCGCGCCGAGGCCGAGCGTCAGCCCGTTGACCCCGGCCTGACGCCCCAGCACCCAGGCGAGCGCGAGCGCGGTCAGCCACATCGGCACCGACAGGATGTGGCGGAAAGTCTCCATCCACGCGCCGGGCTTGGGCAGCCGCTTGCGCAACGCCGGCACGAAGCCGAGCGCAAGGAACGGGATGGCAAGGCCGAGCCCCAGCCCGGCGAACACGGCAAGCGCCGCCGGCCACGGCAGCACCAGCGCCGCGCCGAGCGCCGCGCCCATGAACGGCCCGGTGCACGGCGTCGCGATGAACGCCGCGAGCGCGCCGGTCGCGAACGCGCCACCCGCCCCGCCCGAGCGGTTGACGAATTGCGGCGTCGGAATCTCGAACAGCCCGCCCAGGTTGAGCGACAGCGCCACCGTGAGCAGCAGCAGCACGACGATCGCGCGCGGATCCTGCAGCTGAAACGCCCAACCGACCGCGGTGCCACCGGCGCGCAATGCGAGGATCGCCGCGCCCAGGCCGACGCACACCGCGACGACGCCGGCGGTGTAGGCCAACGCCTCACGCCGCGCCGCGCCCTCGTCGAGATGCCCGCGGGCAAGGCTCAGCGCCTTGAGGCTGAGGATCGGGAAGACGCATGGCATGATGTTGAGGATCAACCCGCCGAACATCGCGCCGGCAAAGGCGACCAGCGTCGCGAGCAGAACGCCCCCCGCAGGCGCCGTCGATGTGGCCGTCGTCGCAGCAACGGTCCCTGCAGTGGCCGTGACGCGCAGGCCCTGCTGCGCGCCGATCTGCAGCACGCCGACGAGCGGCCCTGCCGCGCCGGTTGCGCCCGCCTTGGTCTCGACCACCAGCCGGTCGCCATCCTGCGTCACCGTCTGCGCCGCGTTATAGTCGAGCAGCCCGGTCGTGACCGGATAGAAATAGGCATCCTTGAGCGCCGCACCCGCCGGGTACGGGAGCGCGATGCGGATGCGGCCGTCGCTTGCCTGGAAGATTCCCTTCGCATCGAGCGGCTTTGGCACGGCCCGGCGCCACGCATCGAAGCGCGCCTGCGTATCGGGCGCAATCGCGCCGTCGCCGACGGTGAGCGCGAGCGACAGATCCGCCGCTTCCGGCACGCACACCGTCGCGGAGCAGACGAGATAGGTCATGTGCAGCTTGATCGGCAGCGCAGCCCCGGCGGCAAGGCCGGCCGGCAGCTTCAGCGTGACCAGCGGCGCATAGGGCTTTTCGAACACATAGTTCATCAGGTCGGCAACGACGAGCCGCCCCGGGACGGGATAGACCGGCTCGCTCGCGATCACGCCCTTGGGCAAGTTCCAGTCGAGCTTGGCGGGAAAGCCGGCATCGCCGGGATTTTCCCAATAGCCGTGCCACCCCGCCTCGGGCACCGTCGCCAGCGCGACCGTCACGGTCGACCCGGCCACCGGGGTCGCGCTCTCGGACACCAGCGTGATCGCGAGGTGATGGGCGCCCGGCGCCCCGATCGGGCCGCCATCGGCGTGCGCGGCGCTTGCCGTCAACAACGCCAGAACCGTCATCAAGCCGAAATGAAACCAGCGCATCCGCACATCCTTGTAGGTCGCGCGCACCAAGGGCATAGCTCGCGCGGGGTCAAGTATATGGCGCGGAGATCACCGATGAAACGACAGGCTTCCCTCTTGGCGATGGCGCTCGCGCTGCTGTCGACCCCGCTGTCAGCCCAGCAAGCCGCACCGTTCACCCCGCCCGCCAGCGCGCCCAAGCTGATCGTCGTCATCTCGGTCGATCAATTCTCCGCCGACCTGTTCGCCGAATATCGCAAGTCCTTCACCGGCGGTTTCGCGCGGCTGCAGCAGGGCGGTGTCTTCCCAAGCGGCTATCAGAGCCATGCCGCGACCGAAACCTGCCCCGGCCATTCGACGATCCTGACCGGCTTCCGCCCCGAGCATACCGGAATCATCGCCAACAACTGGACCGACCTCGGCGTCGCGCGGGCCGACAAGGTGGTCTATTGCGCCGAGGACGAGACCGTCCCCGGCACGACGCATGACGGCCAGTACACCGTGTCCGACAAGCATCTGCTCGTCCCCACGCTCGGCGAGCGGATGAAGGCGGCCAATCCGGCGATCCGCGTGGTCTCGGTCGCGGGCAAGGATCGCGCCGCGGTGATGATGGGCGGGCATAACGTCGACGAGCTCTGGTGGTGGAACGGCAAGGCGTTCGTCAGCTATGCCGGCCGCGCCACCCCCGCCGTCGTCGCGCGCGCCAACGCCGCTACCGCCGCCAGGATCGCCGCGCCACAAGCCGCGCTCGACGTGCCCGAAGTTTGCAAGCCGCACGACCGCGCGGTTGAGCTCGGTGGCGGCAAGACCGTCGGCGCGGGGCATTTCGAGCGTGCCGGCGGCAGCGCCTCGGGTTTCCGCGCCTCGCCCGCGTTCGACGGCGCGATCGTCGCGCTCGCAGCAGGGCTCGTGCAGGACATGAAGCTCGGCCAAGGGCCGACCACCGACATCATCGACGTCGGCGCCTCGGCAACCGATTATATCGGGCATACTTATGGCACGGAGGGCGCCGAGATGTGCATCCAGCTGCAGCAACTCGATGCAACGCTGGGTTCGTTCTTCCAGGTGCTCGATTCGACGGGCGTCGATTATGAGGTCGTGCTCACCGCCGATCACGGCGGCAACGACCTTCCCGAGCGCGAGGTCGATGCCGGGCTGCCTGCGGCCCAGCGCGCGAAGCTGATGCTGGCCCCTGCGGTTGCGGGGAAGGAGATCGCGGGCAAGCTCGGCATCGCCAAGCCGGTGCTGTTCGGCGACATCCCCAATGGCGACGTCTACATCGCCAAGGACCTGACGAGCGCGCAGCACAAGGCGGTCGAGGCCGCGGCAATCGCCTATTACAAGGCCGCGCCGCAGGTAGCCGAGGTGTTCACCGCGGCGCAGATCCGCGCGACGCCGAGCCCCAAGGGACCGCCCGAAAAGTGGACCATGCTCGAGCGTGCGCGGGCGTCGTTCCTGACCGGGCGCTCGGGCGACTTCGTCGTGTTCCTCAAGCCGCGCGTGACGCCGATCCCGAGCGCGACGGGCGGCTATGTCGCGACGCATGGCAGCCCGTACGATTACGATCGCCGCGTGCCGATCCTGTTCTGGGGCAAGGGGATGACGGGGTTCGAACATGCCGCCGGCGTCGAAACGGTCGATATCGCGCCGACGCTCGCGCACCAGATCGCGCTGCCGCTCACGGCGCCGAAGATGGATGGACGGTGCCTGGATTTGAATGCCGGCGGAGCGCCGTGTCGCTGAAATCCCTCTCCCTTTGGGAGCATCGGGTCGGTCATGCCCCCGGCATGACCTAAACAGCGCGGGGCGCTGTTTACCCGATGCTGGTGGCCGAGCGTAGCGAGGTCGGGTGAGGGAAGCACACGCTGGTAAGGTGTGCCGCCCTCACCCTTCCCACTCGGCTCCGCCGAGCGGGCCCCTTCCCTCTCCCTATGGGAG
This sequence comes from Sphingomonas sp. UYP23, assembly GCF_054059235.1. Classification (NCBI taxonomy): domain Bacteria; kingdom Pseudomonadati; phylum Pseudomonadota; class Alphaproteobacteria; order Sphingomonadales; family Sphingomonadaceae; genus Sphingomonas; species Sphingomonas sp. UYP23. The sequence continues at coordinate 3,169,180 of NZ_JBSSBX010000001.1, read as the reverse complement.
AGGGAGTTTTACCGCACCTCGTACGACCGAATCCCAGCCCCAAGCCGGTTCGCGCCGATCGCAAGTTGATCCCCGCTCATATTGGCGATGAACGCCGGATTGGTGGGCGCACCCGGCGCCAGGCTCGCGTCGTTGTCCTCGATCCGCAAACCAGACGCGCTATACGTCTTCGCCTCGGCCGATACGACGATCAGCCCGCTATGGTTTTCCTTGTGCGCACCCTGCACGAAGGTGTTGCGCGCGATCAGCCCGGTCGCGCCTTGCGACAGGTCGATCATGTAGTTGGTCTTGCTGCCCCTGGTGTCGTCGAAGCTGTTGTCGGTGATCGTCACGTGCGGCGTGCGCAGCTTGACGTAATGCCCGCCGGTGCCGCGTTCGAAGCGCGAATTGGTGACGGTCACCGATCCGAGATTGGCGAGATAGATGCTGTGCGAGCAGCTCGGCGTGATGTCGCACTGGCCGAGCCCGGCGAAGGTCGAATGGTCGATCGTGATCTTCTGGCCATTAGGCTGGCCACCCAGAATACCCTCTTGATTGTCGAGGAACATCGAGTTGCGCACGACGAGGTCGCCGACTTCGCTGCGGATCCCGGCACCGTTGCCGTCGCCGACCGCGATCTTGCGGAAGACGATGCCGTCGACCACCGAGCTCTGCCCGCGCAGCACGAACGCCGCCTTGTCCTCGCACGCGGTGCCCTCGAAGATCGCGGTGCCCGGCGTCACCGCCTTGAAGGTAATGTGCCCGCCCGACTGGATCGTGCACTGGTGATAGATGCCGGGCGCGATCAGGATCGTCGCGGTGCCCATGCGGATCGACTGGACCGCCTCGTCGATCGTCTGGAAGCCCTGGCCCGTCCCCTCGATCGTGAAGGGCGCGCGCTGCTGCGCGGCGGCGGGGGCGGCGATCGCGATGGCGAGCAGGGGTAGAATGCGACGCATGAGGCTGGCTCCTTTGCGCGCGACGATGCCCGCGCAAAGGCCCGGTGAGAAGGCTAATTGAGGGTTAACCCTTCACGCGCCTCAGTCCAGATTGGGACGCAACCAGCGGGTCGCGGTCGCCAGATCGACCCCGCGCCGCGTCGCATATTCCTCGAGCTGGTCGGGGCCGACGCGTGCCACGCCGAAATACTCCGCCTGTGGATGGCCGAAGTAGAAGCCCGAGACCGCCGCGGTCGGCAGCATCGCAAAGCTCTCGGTCAGCGTTATACCGGTCGCTTGCGTCGCGCCGAGCAGCTCGAACAGCATCGGCTTCTCGCTGTGATCGGGGCAGGCCGGATAGCCCGGTGCCGGGCGAATACCACGATACTGCTCGCGGATCAGCGCCTCGTTGGTGAGCTGCTCGCCCTCGGCATAGCCCCACAATTCGGTGCGGACATGCTGGTGCAGACGCTCGGCGAAGGCCTCGGCGAGGCGGTCGGCGAGCGCTTTAAGCAGAATGTCGGAATAGTCGTCATTGTCGGCCTTGAAGCGCGCGAGGTGCGCGTCGATGCCGTGGCCCGCAGTGACCGCGAAGCCGCCCATCCAATCGCTTTCGGAATCGATGAAATCGGCGAGACACATGTTGGCGCGCCCCTCGCGCTTGGCGATCTGCTGGCGCAGGAACGGCATGCGGACGCTCGCCTCGTGCGTGCGATCGAGATTGGGGGTGTGGAGATCGGCCGGGAAGCTCGCACCGTCGGGGCTGCGCTGCGCGTCGGCGTGGCTGGTATAGATGAACACGTCGTCGCCATCGCGGTGGCACGGCCACAGGCCGGCCACACCCTTGGCGGTCAGCCATTTCTCGGCGATGATCTGGTCGAGCATCTTCTGCGCATCGGCGAACAGCGACGTCGCGCTCTCCCCCACAACCGAATCGGTCAGGATCGCCGGGTAGTTGCCCGCCAGTTCCCATGCGCGGAAGAACGGCGTCCAGTCGATCAACTCGCGCAGATCGGCCAAGTCCCAATCCTCGAACACATGCACGCCCGGCTGCTTCGGTGCTTCGGGCTTCAGCGCCATGTCGGCCGGGAACGCATTGGCGCGTGCTGCCTCGATCGGGATGAGCTCGCTCTGCCCCTTATTGGCGCGCGCGATCCGCACCGCTTCATATTCGTCGGCGGTCTTCTGGACGAAATCGTCGCGGATCGTGTCGCTGACCAAGGTCGAGGCGACCCCAACCGCGCGGCTCGCATCGAGCACGTGCACGACCGGGCCGTCATACGCCGGCGCGATGCGCAGCGCGGTATGCACCTTCGAGGTCGTCGCACCACCGATCAGCAGCGGCATTGTCATCCCTGCCCGCTTCATCTCCTCAGCGACGGTGACCATCTCGTCGAGCGACGGGGTGATCAGCCCCGACAAGCCGATCATGTCGGCGTCATTCTCCTTGGCCGATTTCAGGATGTCCGACCACGGCACCATCACGCCCATATCGACCACGTCGAAGCCGTTGCACTGGAGCACGACGCCGACGATGTTCTTGCCGATATCGTGCACGTCGCCCTTGACGGTCGCCATGATGATCTTGCCCTTGCCGCGCGCGCCGGGCTCCTTGGCCGCCTCGATGAAGGGCAGCAGATGCGCCACCGCCTTCTTCATCACGCGCGCCGACTTCACCACCTGCGGCAGGAACATCTTGCCTGATCCGAACAGGTCGCCGACGACGTTCATCCCGTCCATCAGCGGTCCCTCGATCACTTCGATCGGGCGCGCGAACAACTGGCGGCATTCCTCGGTATCCTCGACGACATGCGCGTCGATGCCCTTGACCAGCGCATATTCGAGCCGCTTGCCGACATCGAGGCTGCGCCATTCGGCGGCGGCCTTCTCGGCCACCGCATCGGTGCCCTTGAAGCTCTCGGCCATCGCGATCAGCCGCTCGGTCGCGCCGTCGTCGGCGTTGAGGATGACGTCCTCGCATGCCTGGCGCAGCTTGGGGTCGATCGCGTCGTAAATGTCGAGCTGCCCCGCATTGACGATCGCCATGTCGAGGCCGGCGGGGATCGCATAATAGAGGAACACCGAGTGCATCGCGCGCCGCACCGGCTCATTGCCGCGGAAGCTGAACGACAGGTTCGAGAGACCACCCGAGATATGCGCGTGCGGGCAGCGCGCCTTGATGTCGCGGCACGCTTCGATGAAATCGACCGCGTAATTGTTGTGCTCCTCGATCCCCGTCGCGACCGCGAAGATGTTGGGATCGAAGATGATGTCCTCGGGCGGGAAGCCGATGCTCATCAGCAAATCATACGCGCGACCGCAGATCTCGAGTTTCCGCGCGCGCGTGTCGGCCTGGCCGACGGTGTCGAACGCCATCACCACCACGGCAGCCCCGTAGTTCATCACCTTGCGCGCCTGGGCGAGGAACTGATATTCGCCTTCCTTCATGCTGATCGAATTGACGATCGGCTTGCCCGAGACGCACTTGAGCCCCGCCTCGATCACCGACCATTTCGAGCTGTCGACCATGAAGGGGATGCGCGCGATGTCGGGCTCGGCGGCGATCAGCTTGAGGAAGGTCGTCATCGCATATTCGGCGTCGAGCAGGCCCTCGTCCATGTTGACGTCGAGCACCTGCGCGCCGCTCTCGACCTGCTGGCGCGCGACTTCGACTGCGGCGGGGTAATCGCCCGCCATGATGAGCTTCTTGAAGCGCGCCGATCCGGTGACGTTGGTGCGCTCGCCGATGTTGACGAAATTGGTCGAGGAGTTCGAGGTCATTGGATTTCCTTCTCCCTTTCCCCCGCTTGCGGGGAGAGGGTCAGGGAGAGCGGAGTGCCGGGCGCTATCCCCGATTACTGCCCCTCTCCCCCGCTTCGCTTCGCTCGCTTGCCCTCTCCCCGCAAGCGGGGAGAGGGAGATTCACGCCGCCATGGTCATCGGCTCCAGCCCGGCGAGCCGCGTCACCACCGGTGGCACCGGCAGCGCGCGCGGGGTCAGCCCGCCGACCGCCTTGGCGATCGCCGCGATATGCGCCGGGGTCGATCCACAGCAGCCGCCGAGCACGTTGACCTGCGCGTTGGCCGCCCATTCACGCACCAAGCCCGCCGTGGTCGACGGCTGCTCGTCATATTCGCCGAGCTCGTTGGGCAGTCCCGCGTTGGGATAGACCATGATCAGCGTGTCGCAGATGTCCGACAGCGTCCGCACATGCGGGCGCAACTGCTCGGCACCGAACGAGCAGTTGAGCCCGATCGTCACCGGCTTGGCATGCCGCACCGCATGCCAGAACGCCTCGACAGTGTGGCCGGAGAGATTCCGCCCGGAGAGATCGGTCAGCGTCATCGACAACATTATAGGGACATCGCGGCCAAGCGCGTCGGCGGCCTCGAGCACCGCCATGATCCCAGCCTTGGCGTTCAGCGTATCGAACACCGTCTCGATCAGGATGAAATCGGCCCCGCCTTCGAGCAGCGCATCGACCTGCTCGCGATAGACGTCCTTCAGATAATCGAAGTCGATCTCGCGGAAGCCCGGATCGTTGACGTCCGGACTAAGCGACAGCGTCTTGTTGGTCGGCCCGACCGCGCCCGCGACGAAGCGCGGGCGGCCGTCCTTGGCCTGGAATTCGTCCGCCAGCCGCCGCGCGAGCCTGGCGCTCTCGACGTTGATCTCGCCCACGAGATGCTCGGCGGCGTAATCGGCCTGGCTGATCCGGTTGGCCGAGAAGGTGTTCGTCTCGGCGATATCGGCGCCGGCTTCGAAATAGGCGCGGTGGATCGCCTCGGGCACCTCGGGCTTGGTGAGCGCCAGGATGTCGTTGTTGCCCTTCTGGTCCTTGGCGAGGCCGAGCGTGCCGGCATAATCGGCCTCGGAGAGCTTCCAGTTCTGGATCTCGGTGCCGAACGCGCCGTCGGTGATGAGGATGCGCTTGGCGGCTTCGGCGAGGAAGGTCTGGCGGGTGGTCATGATCTTATTCCTTCTCCCCTCCCGCTTGCGGGAGGGGTTGGGGGAGGGAATGTCGCGGGAGACGCCTATGACAGCCCCTCCCCTAGCCCCTCCCGCAAGCGGGAGGGGAATTTGTTACGCCGCTTGCGCCGCGACCAGCGCCGGCTGCGCGCGAATGCCGAGCAGGTGGCAGATCGCGTAGCTCAACTCGGCACGGTTGAGCGTGTAGAAATGAAAATCGCGCACGCCGCCCGCATACAGCCGCCGGCACAGCTCGGCCGCGATCGTCGCCGACACCAGCTGGCGCGCGGCTGGGCGATCGTCGAGGCCCTCGAACAGCGTGCCCATCCACGGCGGCACCACCGTCCCGCACATCGCCGACATGCGCTGGACCGCGCCGAAGTTCATCACCGGCATGATTCCGGGCACGATCTCAGCGTCGATCCCGGCCTTGGCGGCGGCGTCGCGGAAGCGGAAGAAGGTTTCCGCCTCATGGAAGAACTGCGTGATCGCGCGGCTCGCACCGGCATCGAGCTTCCGCTTGAGATTGTCGAGATCGGCCGCCTCGCTCTGCGAATCGGGATGGCATTCGGGGTAAGCCGAGACCGAAATCTCAAATGGGTGCAGCCGGCGCAGCCCCGCGACCAACGCCGCGGCATTCTCGTAACCGCCCACCGGCGAGACGAACTTTTGCCCCGCGACCGGCGAATCCCCGCGCAGCGCGACGATGTGGCGGACCCCGGCCTTCCAATATTCGTCGGCGATCGCGTCGATCTCCTCGCGCGTCGCATCGACGCAGGTGAGATGCGCCGCCGCCGGAATGTCGGTCTCACGCGCAATTCGCGCCACCGTTGCGTGGGTGCGCTCGCGCGTCGTGCCGCCCGCGCCGTAGGTCACCGAAACGAAGCGCGGGCCGAGCGGCGCGAGCGTCTGGACCGACGCCCACAGCGTCTCTTCCATCTTTTCGGTCTTGGGCGGAAAGAATTCGAAGCTCACCCGCGCGTCGCCCGCGAGGTCCGCGAACAGCGGCGTCGCCAGAGCGAGCCGCGCTTCCTGCATCTGCGCTACCGAAACCGTCATGCCGCCTTCACCTTTGATACGCTTTGCCCGACCTTGCGAGCGAGCCACAGTTTCACCGTCAATTCGCCGCCCTCGAGCGTCTCGATCCGGGCCGGGGCGAGCCCGGCCGCGGCAAACCACGTCGCCATCTGGTCGTCGGCAAACCCGAGGCGGGTATGCGCATCCTTGGCGCGCAGGTCCTCGCGATCATGCGCCGCGAAGTCCGCGATCAGCAGTCGCCCGCCGGGCTTCAACACGCGCGCCGCCTCGGCGATCGCCGCGCCGGGCTGCTGCGCGAAGTGCAGCACGTGGTGGACGATCGCAACGTCCGCAGCGTCGTCGCCGAGCGGCAGCGCATAGAGATCGGCCTGGCGCAACTCGGCATTGGCGAGCCCGCGCTCGGACAGTTTTGCGCGCGCAAGGCGGAGCATTTCAGAGCTGCGATCGATCCCGAGCGCCTGCCCTGCCCGCCCGCCGAACAGTTCGAGCATCCGCCCGGTGCCGGTTCCGATATCGATCAGCTGGCCGATCGGCGCATCGCCGAGCACCGCCGACATCGCCGCCTCGACCTCGCTCTCAGCGATGTGGAGCGAGCGGATCGCATCCCATTGCCCGGCATTGGACTCGAACCAGCTCGCCGCCGACGCCGCGCGATCGGCACGCACCGCCGCCAGCCGCGCCGCGTCCGCCACCGCCCAATGATCGGGCTCGATCGCCGACCAGGCATCGAGGGCGGTGATCACCGGCGCGACCGTCGCGCCGCTGCCGAGCGCGACGAACACCCAGCTGCCTTCCTTGCGCCGCTCGGCAATGCCCGCGTCGCACAGGATCTTCACATGACGCGAGACACGCGGCTGACTCTGCCCGAGGACCTGCGCGAGTTCGCCGACCGACAGTTCCATCGTGCGCAACAAGGCGACGATCCGCAGCCGCGTCGCGTCGGCGAGCGCGCGGAAGATATCCAGGGCAATGGTCATTGTGCGACCTCATATAAAGATATCTTTATATGAGGTCAACGCGGTTCGAACGTCCATAATCTGCGATCGACGCGCAACAACCTGGCGCAGCCGGAGTTGAAGCCCCCGACCCCATCCTCTAGCGTTGCACCCACTTCTGGGAGCCAAGGACCCGCCATGATCAAGACCCGCATTCTCCTGCCGCTCACCGTGCTCGCCGCAATCGGCCTCGCCGCGTGCAGCCCGAAGGCGCAGAACGACATCAGCGAAGCCGCCAACAGCGTCGCGGCCGATGCCAATGCCACCGGCGCCAAGGCGGTCGACGATACCGACGCCGCGCTCGGCGCTGCCGAAACGCGGCTCGACAACGCCGGCGCCGTGCTCGACAACAAGGCCGATCGGCTTTCTGACAAGGCCGACCGCGCAGCCGATCGTGCCGGCGCCGCGATTTCCGATTTCGGCAACGACATCCGCGACTGATGCGCGTCGAGTCTCAGCGGCGCGCGCTGCTCCTTCCCTTGCTGCTGCTCGCCGCCTGTTCGGGCGGCAGCTCCTCGACCGGCGCGTCGCCGGGCGAGGACCAGGCGCTTGACGAGGCTGCCGCGTCGCTCGACGCCAATTCTTCCGACACCAACGCCGCGGTGATCGTCGACGACGATGTACCCGGCAACGAGGACCAGCCGCAATGACCACCCTCCGCCGCCTGGGCGCCACCGACCTGCACATCGCGCCCCTGGTGCTGGGCGGCAACGTCTTCGGCTGGACCGCAGATGAGGCGACCAGTTTCGCGGTGCTCGACGCCTTCGTCGCTGGTGGCGGAACGATGATCGATACCGCCGACTCCTATTCGGCATGGGCCCCCGGGCATAAGGGCGGCGAGTCCGAGCGCGTGATCGGCGCGTGGCTCAAGCAATCGGGCAAGCGCGACCAGGTGCAGATCGCGACCAAGGTCGGGATGCTGCCGGGCGACGGTGGCGAGAAGCTGGCACCCGCGCGGATCGCGGCGGCGTGCGACGCCTCGCTCAGGCGGCTCGGGATCGAGACTATCGACCTCTATTTCGCGCATCAGGACGACGATGCCGTCGTGCAGGAAGAGGTGCTCGCCGCGTTCGGCAAGCTGATCGAGGCCGGCAAGATCCGCGCGCTCGGCGCGTCGAACTTCCATGCTGCACGCCTGAAGTCGGCAAACGATGCCGCCAAGGCGCACGACCTGCCGCATTATCACGTACTCCAGCCCGAATATAATCTTGTCAGCCGTCACAAGTTCGAGGGTCAGCTTCAGGATTATTGCGTCGAGCACAATATCGGCGTGGTCCCCTATTACGGCCTCGCTTCGGGCTTCCTGACGGGCAAATATCGCAGCGCCGACGATTTCGGGAAAAGCGTGCGCGGCGGGCGGATGCAGGCGTTTCTCGATGGCACGGGTCCGGCCGTGCTCGCCGCGATGGACCAGATCGCCGAGGAGACCGGCGCGAGCCTGGCGCAGATCGCACTCAAATGGCTGGCCGAACAGCCCGCGATCACCGCGCCGATAGCGAGCGCGACTAGCGTCGCGCAGGTCGAGGAATTGCTTGGCGCGATGGATCTCGCGCTGAGTGCGGAGCAGATCGACCGACTGTCCGTCGCGGGCGCCTGAGGCCCCCGGGCATCAGGCAACCGCGCGGAACGGCTCGAGCAAGGCGAGCCTGGCGCGCAGCCAGAGCGCGCCGAACTCGGCGTCGAGCGAGACGGGGCTGAACGGGTCGAGCCCCGAGCCCGGATAGAAGGTCATTTCGCCGAACAGCGGTCGCCCGTCGATCTCGTAGAGATCGACCCGCACGAAATCGCGGCCGTCGGAGAGGCGCTCGGCGGCGATGATCATCTCGCGGAGCGTGACCGGCGGCGCCGGGTCGGGATCAGCGGTTGCCGACGACACGCGCTGCCACTGGCGGTCGAACAGGATCCACCGATGCCGTCCGCCGCGACCGAGATGGACCTGGACGTAGCGGACGCGCCCACCGAACACGTAGAATTTATAGTCGATCGGCAGCACCGGCGGCGTTCCCACAAACGGCTCGACCATCAGCCCCCGCGGAATACCGGCGTAGAGATCCTCGTCGAGCCAATAGCCGTAGGCCGACCGCATCCAGCCAGCTGCGCACCGGCGGATGTTAGCCCAGTCGGCGCCGTCGTCGAAGACGAACGCCGTCTGGTTGCAGCCATGACGCGCCTTGACGACGAACGGCACAGGCCATGCCGGCACCGGGGGCAGCGCGGTCCCGTGCCACAGCGTCGGGATGATCCAGTCGATGCCCAGCTGCTCAGCCACGATCCGCTTTACGACGAGCTTGTCCGCCATCCGCACCATCGCGGAGTCAGCGCCGGCCAACTTGCGCGCCTGAACCAGCTCGGTGAACGTCCGCGGATCATCGAGCTGCGGCCAGCGTCCGTGCCGCCACCAATAGGTCAAAATGATCCGCCACCGTGCGCGCACCCTGGCAAGTCGAGGCGCAAAGGCCGGGAACGCAGCATCCATCGCCGCACAAGCCGCGATGGATGCTGTTGGTTCCGAATCGGCCGGATGGTGTAACCGGTTCAGGGTGTTTGCGGGCTCCGCCGCGGCGAAGCTGCGTTGTCGGACGGGGCTGCAGGCCCCGCCGGCCGGGCCTGCCGCGTTTCCCGCGCCCGAGAGTTGCTCGGGCTTGGGCGTCAGGCCGCGAACTGGTTCATCGTATTGTGCGCGCCGCCGGCCTTGAGGGCCGCCTCGCCCGCAAAATACTCCTTGTGGTCGTCGCCAATGTCCGAGCCCGACATGTTCTGGTGCTTCACGCAAGCGATCCCCTCACGGATTTCCTTGCGCTGGACGCCCTTCACATAGCCGAGCATCCCTGCGTCGCCGAAATACTCCCTGGCGAGATTGTCGGTCGAGAGCGCCGCGGTGTGATAGGTCGGCAGCGTGATCAGGTGATGGAAGATCCCGGCGCGCGCCGCCGCGTCCTTCTGGAAGGTGCGGATCCGCTCATCGGCCTCGTCGCCCAACTCGGTGCCATCATAGTCGACCGACATCAGCCGCGCCCGCTCATAGGCCGACACATCGCGTCCCTCGATCACCCAGGCATCATAGACCTGCTGGCGGAAATTGAGCGTCCAGTTGAAGCTGGGCGAATTGTTGTAGACGAGCTTGGCGTTGGGAATGACCGCGCGCACGCGATCGACCATGCCCGCGATCTGCTCGATATGCGGCTTTTCGGTCTCGATCCACAACAGGTCGGCGCCGTTCTGCAGGCTGGCGATGCAGTCCATCACGCAGCGGTCCTCGCCGGTGCCGGCGCGGAACTGGAACAGGTTCGAGGCGAGCCGCTTGGGGCGCAGCAGCTTGCCGTCGCGGTTGAGGATGACGTCGCCGTTGCGCGCGGTGGCGGGGTCGATCTCCTCGCAATCGAGGTAGCTGTTATACTGGTCGCCGAGATCGCCCGGCTCTTTCGACACCGCGATCTGCTTGGTGAGCCCCGCGCCGAGCGAGTCGGTGCGCGTGACGATGATCCCGTCCTCGACCCCCAGCTCGAGAAAGGCATAGCGGCACGCACGGACCTTCGCGAGGAAGTCTTCGTGCGGGACCGTGACCTTGCCGTCCTGATGGCCGCACTGCTTTTCATCCGAGACCTGATTCTCGATCTGCAGCGCGCAAGCGCCCGCCTCGATCATCTTCTTGGCGAGCAGATAGGTCGCCTCGGCATTGCCGAAGCCCGCATCGATATCGGCGATGATCGGCACGACATGCGTCTGATAATTGTCGATCGCGTTGAGCAGGCGCTGCTCCTCGATGGCGTTGCCGCTTGCGCGCGCCGCATCGAGATCGCGGAACATCATGCCGAGCTCGCGCGCATCGGCCTGGCGCAGGAAGGTGTAGAGTTCCTCGATCAGCGCGGGAACGCTCGTCTTCTCGTGCATCGACTGGTCGGGCAGCGGGCCGAATTCGGAGCGCAGCGCAGCGATCATCCAGCCCGAGAGGTAGAGATAGCGGCGCTCGGTCGAGCCGAAATGCTTCTTGATGCTGATCATCTTCTGCTGGCCGATGAAACCGTGCCAGCAGCCGAGCGACTGGGTGTAGGCCGAAGGGTCGGCGTCATACGCCGCCATGTCCTTGCGCATGATCGCGGCGGTGTAGCGCGCGATGTCGAGCCCGCTCTGGAAGCGGTTCTGCACCCGCATCCGCGCGACGCTTTCGGCGTCGATGCCGTCCCAGGTGCCGTTGTAGCGCTGGATCAGGTTCTTGGTCTGGGCGATGTCGGTCTGGTAGGTCATGCTGGCACCCTCGCTGTCGCAATAGCAGGATAAGTACACGAATTTACATTCGCGACAGCCAACGACCGCCCAACTCTGGGGTCTCGATGTCAAACACGCGGCGATCGGAATGTCACTATGTAAATTTGTGACACCCCTGATTTTCGCTGCGCGTTGGACTTGCAGCTGACCCTGCGAGGATTCCGCCGTCGATCGTCAGCTCCGATCCCGTCATGTAGCGCGCCTCGTCGCTTGCCAGCAGCACCGCGACCGCCGCGACTTCCTCCACCGTGCCGAAGCGTCGCAATGGAGTGTCGGCAACAAGCAACGCCTCGCGCGCCGCGCGATCGGACCCATCGCCCAGCATCGGCTCCCACATCGGCGTCAGGATCGCCGCGGGGTGGATCGCGTTGCAGCGGATCGCTAGCCCCTGCTGCGCGCAATAAAGCGCAACGGTCTTGCTATGATTGCGCACCGCGGCCTTCGACGACGCATAGGCCGCCGCCGCCGGGATCCCGATCATCCCCGATCGCGACGAGATGTTGATGATCGACCCCGCCCGCTTGGCGCGCATCGCGGCGATCGCATAGCGACAGCCGAGAAAGGTCCCGTCGAGGTTGACGCGGTGGACCGCGCGCCAGTCGTGCAGCGTGGCATGTTCGGGATCATGCGGCACCGCGCCCTTCTCGAACCCGGTGATGCCGGCATTGTTGACGAGCACGTCGATCTCCGGCCACGCCTCCGCGAACCGGGCCCAGTCTTGCTCGACCGCGACGTCGAGCGTCGCCGCGCTCTGGCCGAGATCCGCCCCTAGCCGCAGCGCACTCTCCGCGTCCTTGTCGGTCACCACCACGCGCGCACCTTCGGCAACGAACGCCCGCGCGATCGCCGCACCGATGCCGCGCCCTGCGCCGGTCACGACGCACAGTTTGTCTTCCAATCGTTTCACGGTAAAATCCCAGAGCTGAGAAGCCGCGATGTCGCGGCGGGATGGTCAGGCAGTCGGCTGCGTGTTGATCGATCTCACTCCGGTCGTGCGCGGTCGAGCGCCAAGCACACCCAAGTCTGCCCTCAATCCCCCCCGAAAGTAAAGGCGCTGACGCCGCGCTCACGCTCGTTGAACACCAGCGCGCGTCCCGCCGGGGGGAGCGAGCGCTGCGGACAATGGCCCCGCCCGCAGGCGCGACATCCCAGACCGATCGGCATCGCCTCGCCCTTGAGATCGACGCCGCGCGCCATTGCCAGTGCGCCGCCATGCTCCGCCGCGACGCCCAGCCCGACGACGAACTCGGCGGTCACCGCGCCGAACCGCCGTCCCTGCGGCGCGACCGTGCGTCCGATCGTGAACCAGCGCGCGCCATCCTCGAGCTCGACCAACTGCGCGACGAGCTTGCCCGGACGATCGAACGCGGCATGGATCTGCCAGAGCGGGCACCGGCCATCGGCCTCCGCCAGAGGCGACGCGCTCGCACCCGAGAAGCGCTTCGACGCCTGCCCTGCCCGGTCGAGTCGCACGAGGAAGAACGACAGCCCGCGCGCGCCGACGCGCTGCAACGTCGTCAAGCGGTGCGCGACCTGCTCGAACCCCGCGCCGAAGCGGCGCTGGAGCAATTCGATGTCATAGCCGGTCGCCTCGCACGCCCGCAGGAAGCGCGCGTAAGGCATCATCACCGCCGCGGCGAAATAGCTCGCGAGGTGGCGGCGATAGAGGCGCTCGGCGGCGCGATCGGTGAAGCCTGCGCCCTTGACCAACCCGTCAATCTCGCTGCGCGCCTCGATCTCGGCGAGCTGATAGGCAACGGCGAAGGTGCGCGACGCGGGGTCGAGCATTTCCGACACCTGGACCTGGCGCGCATGCAGATCGGTGCGCCGCAGCAGATCGGGCATGACGTCGACCGGCAGTACGCGGATGGTCAGCTGATGCTTGACCCGCAGCCGCTCGGCGATCGCGCCGTACAGGTCACCGGCGCCGAGGCGCAGCTCGTCGGCGAGCTTCTCGGCGATGGTGTCGAGGTCGGAGAAATAGCCGCGCCAGCGCTCGATCTCGCGCCGCACCTCGCCGACCGAGTCGAGCGCGCCGGGCGCCACCGCTCCACCGGCGCCGATCCGATCGAAGGCGCGGGCAAAGGCCTCGGCGCCGCCGGGTGCCGCCGCGAGCCATTCCTCGAGCTCGTTGCGGTCGATCTCGAGATCGGCGAACATCGGGTCGGCAAGCCGCCGCCGCAGCGCGGTCTCGCCCCCGCCCGGCTCACCCGCAGCCAGCGCACGCGGGTCGAAGTCGAAACTCTCGGCAAGCTTGACGATCAGCGAGCCCGAGAGCGGACGCTGGTTCTTTTCGACGAGGTTGAGATAGCTGGGCGAGATCGTCAAAACTTCCGCCATCGCCGCCTGGGTCAACCCGGCCTGACGCCGCAAGCGGCGGATGGCGTGGCCAGCGAAGAGTTTGCGATCGGCCATGACTCGTCCTCGGATCTGCTACGCGCTCCACCGGAGTCGCGGGCGCAGCATGACCCTATCTGTCACATCTTTACAAGATCACGCTGTATTACATCTAGATTAGTCACGCCTTTACCGACCCTCCTGTCGAATTTCGCTAGGCGGCGACCGGCCTTCGCCCGTAGTGGCGCAACGACCGGTCGGCAGCTTGTAAAAAGTGCCACAGATCGAATGGCTTTGAGAGTTTCCTGGGGAGGAAAGGATGCCCGTCGCGCTTCGTGCGCGGCGGGCATTTCCTGTTTTATCCCCCCTCCCATCGGGAGAGGGTGGCCGAGCGCAGCGAGGTCGGGTGAGGGCAGCGCAGCGCCACCGAATCGCGCTACCCTCACCCTTCCCACTTGGCTTCGCCGAGCGAGCCCAGCGTCGGGTGAACAGCGCCCCGCGCTGTTCAGTCCATGCCGGGGGAATGGACGACCCGACGCGCCTCTCTCGCAGGGAGCGGGCGTTTTTACACCCCAGACACCAAAAGGGACGGGCAGCGGCGCCGCCCGTCCCCCTTTCAGACCGATCAGATCAGGCCGCGAGCTTGCGCAGCACGTACTGCAGGATCCCGCCGTTGAGGAAATATTCCAGCTCGTTGACGGTATCGATCCGGCACTTCGTCAGGAACGTCTCGACCGTGCCGTCGGCGCGCGTCATCACGACTTCGACATCCTGCCGCGGACGGATTTCCGAGACCTTCATGATCGTGAAGCTCTCCGACCCGTCGAGGCCCAGCGTCTTGCGATCGGTCCCTTCCGCGAACTGCAGCGGCAGCACGCCCATGCCGACCAGGTTCGAGCGATGGATGCGCTCGAAGCTCTCGGTGATGACGACACGCACGCCGAGCAGATTGGTTCCCTTCGCCGCCCAGTCGCGCGACGAGCCAGTGCCATATTCCTTGCCGGCGATGACGATCAGCGGAACGCCGTCCGCCTTGAAGCGCATCGCCGCGTCATAGATCGGCATGGTCTCGCCCTTGTACGAAGACATGCCGCCCTCGACGCCGGGGACCATCTCGTTCTTGATGCGGATGTTGGCAAAGGTGCCGCGGACCATCACGTTATCGTTGCCGCGACGTGCGCCGTAGGAGTTGAAGTCGGCGCGATTGACCTGCCGCTCCATCAGCCACGCACCCGCGGGGCTGTCGGCCTTGATCGAACCGGCCGGCGAGATGTGGTCGGTGGTGATCGAATCGCCGAGGATCGCGAGCGGACGCGCCTCGATGATGTCCTGCACTGGCGCCGGGGTCATCGACATGCCGTCGAAATAGGGCGGGTTGGCGATGTAGGTCGATGCCGGCGGCCAGGCATAGGTGTCCGACCCTTCGATCGCGATCGCCTGCCACTTGGTGTCCCCGAGGAACACGCTCGCATAGCGCGACTGGAACATGCCGCGGTCGATGTTCGCGTCCATCACGTCGCGGACTTCGGCGTTCGAAGGCCAGATGTCCTTGAGATAGACGTCGGTGCCGTCGGTCGCCTGGCCGATCGGGGTGGTGGTGAAGTCTTCGGTCACCGTGCCCTTGAGGGCGTACGCAACGACGAGCGGCGGCGAAGCGAGGAAGTTGGCGCGCACGTCGGGCGATACGCGGCCCTCGAAGTTGCGGTTGCCCGACAGGACCGAGGCAGCGACGATGTCGTTGCCGTTGATCGCCGCCGAGATGGCGGGCGCGAGCGGCCCCGAATTGCCGATGCAGGTGGTGCAGCCATAGCCGACGAGGTTGAAGCCGACCGCGTTGAGGTCTTCGGTCAGGCCCGCCTTGTCAAGATAGTCAGTGACGACCTGCGAACCCGGCGCGAGCGAGGTCTTGACCCACGGCTTGGGCTTGAGGCCGAACGCATTGGCTTTCCGCGCCACGAGCCCGGCGGCGACCAGCACCGACGGGTTCGAGGTGTTGGTGCAGCTCGTGATCGCCGCGATCACGACGTCGCCGTCGCCGATGTCATGGTCATGGCCTTCGACCGCAACGCGCTTGG
Organism: Sphingomonas sp. UYP23; assembly: GCF_054059235.1. NCBI lineage: Bacteria > Pseudomonadati > Pseudomonadota > Alphaproteobacteria > Sphingomonadales > Sphingomonadaceae > Sphingomonas > Sphingomonas sp. UYP23. The sequence goes on along the minus strand of NZ_JBSSBX010000001.1, from coordinate 3,153,583 downwards.
CGGTGGCGTGATGATAGACCTTGGCGAGATCGGCGTTGAAGGTGTCGTCGACCTCGGTGAGGATGACCTTGTCCTGCGGACGCTTCGGGCCGGCGAGCGACGGCACGACATTCGCCATGTCGAGCTCGAGCGTGTCGGTGAACACGGGGTCGGGCGCGTCGGCCAGACGCCACATGCCCTGCGCCTTGGCATAGGCCTCGACGAGCGCGATGTTCTCTTCGCTGCGGCCCGTGAGGCGCAGATAGGTGAGCGTCGCGTCATCGATCGGGAAGAAGCCGCAGGTCGCGCCATATTCCGGCGCCATGTTGGCGATCGTCGCGCGATCGGCGAGCGACAGCGCATCGAGGCCAGGACCGTAGAACTCGACGAAGCGGCCGACGACGCCCTTGGCGCGCAGCATCTGCGTGACGGTAAGCACGAGATCCGTGGCCGTGATGCCCTCGGCGAGGCTACCGTGCAGCTTGAAGCCGACGACTTCGGGGATCAGCATCGAGACGGGCTGGCCGAGCATCGCGGCTTCGGCCTCGATCCCGCCGACGCCCCAGCCGAGCACGCCGAGGCCGTTGACCATCGTCGTGTGGCTGTCGGTGCCGACGCAGGTGTCGGGGTATGCGATCGTCTTGCCGTCGGGCGCGACCGAAGACCACACCGTCTGCGCGAGGTTCTCGAGATTGACCTGGTGGCAGATGCCGGTGCCGGGGGGCACGACCTTGAAGTTGTCGAGCGCCTTCGACCCCCATTTGAGGAACTCGTAGCGCTCGTTGTTGCGCTGGTACTCGAGCTCGACGTTATCCTCGAACGCCTTGGGCGTGCCGAATTCGTCGACCATCACCGAGTGATCAATCACGAGATGGACCGGCACCAGCGGGTTGATCTTGGCGGCGTCACCACCGAGCTTGGTGATCGCATCGCGCATCGCCGCGAGATCGACGACGCAGGGAACGCCGGTGAAATCCTGCATCAGCACGCGCGCGGGGCGATACTGGACCTCGCGGTCGGACTTGCGCTCCTGCTGCCAGTCGATGATCGCCTGGAGATCCTCGGTGGTGACGGTCTTGCCGTCCTCGAAGCGCAGCAGATTCTCGAGCAGCACCTTCATCGAGAACGGCAGGCGGCTGATGTCGCCCAGCTTCTCGGCGGCGGTGGCGAGGCTGTAATAGTCGTACGACGTGCCGCCCACGTCGAGCGTGGTGCGGGTACCGAGTGTATCCTGGCCGATGGCGGTCATAAGCAGCGGGTCCTTCCCTTTGCGTCTGGCCGCGGCGGGGAGGCGAAACCACAGGTTCCGCGCGGGCGCGACCGACTATGCGAATGCGAGAGTCGGGAGGCCGATAGCAGCGAGGTGCGCCTTGGGGAAGGGCACGCGACCGCCACACCGCCCCCGCACGGTCATTCCTGCCGCTGCAGCAACATTTCGATATGCGACGCCCCGCCCGTTCGGCTATGCCCGGCCCACCGAGCCGCTGCGGTTGGCGTTGATATCGCTCCCGTTTTGAAGGGGTGGATCGGTGGCAAGACGGTTTCGAAACGGGGAATTGCGATGCGGATGCTGCGCCTGATCCTTCCTGCATTGGCGCTGGCCGCGCCCGTGCCGGCCATGGCGGGATGTCAGATCGCAAAAATGCTCGAGCTTCCCGTCACGATGAACGGTCGATCGCCGATGGTCCTCGCCAAATTCGGCACCAAGGAGGCGCGCTTCATCCTCGACAGCGGCGCCTTCTACAGTACGATCTCGCGCGCCAATGCTGCCGAATTCGGCGAGCATGTCATGGCCCTGCCGAGCTATTTTCGGGTCCGGGGGATTGGCGGGGATTCGACCGCGGGCTTCATCACGGCAAAAGACTTCTCGATCGGCGGGATCGCGATCCCCAAGGCCGATTTCGTCGTCGCCGGCAGCGATACCGGCACCGCCGGACTGCTCGGCCAGAACGTGCTCGGGATCGGCGACGTCGAATATGATCTGCCGCACGGCGCTGTCCGGCTGATGAAAACAACCGGCTGCGCAAAGCTCAGCCTTGCCTATTGGGCGGGCGACAAGCCCGTCACGATGGTGCCGCTCGCCGCGCCTGGCCCAGGGCCGTGGAAGCCCCATACGATCGGCACGATCCTGCTCAATGGCGTCAAGATCCGCGCGATGTTCGACAGCGGCGCGCAAGGCTCGCTGGTGTCGCTCGCCGCCGCCAAACGCGCCGGCGTGACACCGGACTCACCGGGCGTGATCCGCACCGGCTTCAGTTCCGGAATCGGCGCCCGCAAGGTGGCATCGTGGCTCGCACCGTTCGATTCCATCGACATCGGCGGCGAAGCGATCCGCCGCCCGCGCCTCACCATTTCCGAGATCGGGATGGACGATATCGACATGCTGGTCGGCGCCGATTTCTTCCTGACGCATCGTCTGTTCGTTTCGAACGCCAACCGCGCGCTGTTCATCACCTATGAGGGCGGCCCGGTGTTCAACCTGTCGCCGAAGGGTGCGATGTCGGCCGAGGGCAAAGCGCTCGACCTTTCGAACACCGCCCCCGAGCCGACCACCGCAGAGGAATTCAGCCGGCGCGGCGCGGTGTCGTTTTCCAACCACCGCATCACCGAGGCGCTGCTCGATTTCACCAAGGCCTGCACGCTGGCCCCGACCGAGGGACGCTATTTCTACCAGCGCGCGATGGCGCGGCTCGCCAACCGCCAGCGCGACGCGGCGATCGGCGATCTGGCCGAATCGATCCAGCTCGCCCCGGGCGATCCCGACGCGCGGATCGCACGCGCCTGGCTGACCGTGTCGGGCAGTGCTGCAGCCGACGCGCTCGACGACGTCAAGGTCGCCGACCATGCCCTCGCGCCCTCGTCGGAAAAGCGGCTGGCGGTGGCGAGCCTCTACGACCGGCTCGACGTGCCCGAAGCCGCGCTCGTCAATTACGATCTGTGGCTCGCCAGCCATCCGGAGGACAGCGCCCGCGCAAGCGCGCTCAACGGCCGATGCTGGGCGCGCGGCCTGCTGGGGCGCGATCCCGACAAGGCACTGGCGGACTGCAACGCCGCGCTCCGGATCGAACCCAAGAACCCGTCGTTCCTCGACAGCCGTGGCCTGATCCGGCTGCGGCGCGGCGAACTGCGCGAGGCGCTCGCCGATTATGACGCGGCGCTGGCGATCGCCCCCAAAAGCGCCTGGACACTCTACATGCGTAGCCTGGTCGAAGCGAAGAGCGGGAACATCGCGGGATCCGACCACGACCGCGCGCTCGCGCTGAGCCTGGAACCCAAGGTCATCGACCGGGCGCGCAAGATCGGACTGTAGTCAGCCGACCGGCGCGGCCCCCCTCTTCGAAATATTCTGCAATATTTGTTTATAGATGGTGCGTCCTAGACGGCGTTCTCCTCGTACCTGTCGCGACATGGTGAGCCGAAGCAGTCCCGCTGCGGCCAACGTCATGTCGTGTGTAGGCGAAGTGGTGCGATCGTCGAACCAGGTCCGATTCGGAACGAAAACCGCGGTCAGGGTTTGAACGATTAACCATCACCAGGGGAGGTCTGAACCGATGACCGACGATACAAGCAAGCAGATGATCGACGTTCTGGACCGGCGCGTCGAACGCCGCAACGAACGCCGCGATTTCTTCAAGACCGCCTTTGGCGCAGCCGCCGTCGCAGGTGCAGGCATCGGCGCGATGACGATGGGCAGCCGCGCGTCGGCAGCCGATCCAACGACACCGACCGACGCCGACGTGCTCAACTTCGCACTCAACCTCGAATATCTCGAGGCGCAATTCTACAGCGTCGCCGTCAACGGCACGGGTCTCGCGGCCTCTGTCCTGACCGGCACTGGCACGCAGGGCGCCGCAACCGGTGGCCGCAAGGTCGTCTTCACCGATCCGCTCGTCGCCGCCTATGCCAAGGAAATCGCCGCGGACGAAGTCACGCACGTCACCTTCCTGCGCACAGCGCTCGGCACCTCGGCCGTCGCCCAGCCGACGATCGACATCGGCATCTCGCCGACCGGCGCGTTCAGCTCGGCCGCACGCGCCGCTGGCCTGATCGCTTCGGCACCCGCCGGTACCGCGCAGTCGACCGTTTTCGACCCGTATCTGAACGACAACAATTTCCTCCTCGGCGCCTTCATCTTCGAAGACGTCGGCGTGACCGCATACAAAGGCGCCGCGCCGCTGATCACCAACAAGACCTATCTCGAGGCCGCCGCCGGCATCCTCGCGGTCGAGGCGTATCACGCCGCGTTGGTGCGCACCGCGCTCTATTCGCGCGGTGTCCAGACGCCGTCGCTGCGGACCTCGGCCGATGCGATTTCGAACGCCCGCGACTCGCTCGACGGGGCGACCGATCTCGATCAGGGCATCTCCCCCACGACGATCAACGGCGTGACTGCGTCGAACATCGTGCCGCTCGACAATAACGGCATCGCCTTCAGCCGGACGACGGGCCAAGTGCTCAACATCGTCTATCTGAACAATGCTTCGGTCACGATGGGCGGGTTCTTCCCGGCTGGCGTGAATGGCAACATCAAGACGAGCGCCGCGAACTAAGCCGCGCCGTTCCCATTTGGGGAGATACCGACATGACCGATCAGACCATCCTTACGCAGGTCCTTGAGGCCGGCGAACGCCGTCGCCACGAGCGCCGTCAGTTCATGCGGACCGCCGCGACCGCTTCGATCGCGGTTGGCGGGCTGTCGTTGCTGGCAGCGTGCAACGACGATAACACCTCCGCACCGACCCCGACGCCAACGCCCGCCCCGACGACCTCGGCGAGCCAGCAGACCGATCTCGACGTGCTCAACTTCGCGTTGAACCTCGAATATCTCGAGGCGCAATTCTACGTGAACGCGGTGTACGGCCAAGGTCTTCCGGCCGCCGCGCTGACCGGAACAGGCACGCAGGGCGCCGTCACCGGCGGCCGGCAGGTGACCTTCACCGATCCCGTCGTCGCGCAATATGCGCGGGAAATCGCGGCGGACGAAGCAGCGCACGTCAACTTTCTGCGCTCGGCGCTCGGGTCGGCGGCGGTCGCGCAGCCGGCGATCAACATCGACGGCGGTGCCACCGGCGCGTTCACCATGGCAGCACGCGCTGCCGGGATCGCGACCAATGCGAGCGGGGCGATCGACAATGTCGCGGGCACGTTCGATCCGTACGCCAACGACATCAACTTCCTGCTCGGCGCCTTCATCTTCGAAGACGTCGGCGTGTCGGCCTATAAGGGCGCATCGACATTGATCACCAACAAGACCTATCTCGAGGCGGCCGCCGGCATCCTCGCGGCCGAAGCTTACCATGCGGGCCTCGTCCGCACGGTGCTCTATGCCAAGGGTCTGGCGACTCCGTCGATCGTCACCGCGGCGGGCAAGATCAGCGACGCGCGCGACAGCCTCGATGGTGCAAGCGACGACGATCAGGGCATTGCCGGCCCCGATGCATCGCAGTCGAACATCGTGCCGACCGATGCGAACGGCATCGCGTACAGCCGGACGACGGGCCAGGTGCTCAACATCGTCTACCTGTCGAAGTCGGCATTGGTCGGCGGCGGGTTCTTCCCGAACGGCATCAACGGCAATATCCGGACGAGCGCAGCGAACTAAAGCGCGCGACCGGTCGATCTTGGCCCGCGCGACTTCGGTCGCGCGGGCCTTTTTCATGTCTGACGGGTTGTACGGTTGCGCGACGCAGCGTTCGCGCGCAGCAAGCACGCTCAAAACACGGAGGATCCTATGCGTAAGGTGATGATCGCGACGACAGCGCTATTGGGCCTGGCAGCCTGCAACACCGGGCATCCCGCCGCCATCGGCGCGCCGATCGCGCAAGGCGCGCACGCCACGGCGATGCTGCGCACCGCCGACGGCGCCGATCTCGGCCGCGCCACCGTCACCGAAGTGTCGGGTGGCCTGCGCGTGACGCTCGACCTGCACGGACTGCCGGCAGGTACGCACGGTGCGCATATCCACACCGTCGGCCAGTGCGACGCGCCCGATTTCGCCACCGCTGGCGGCCATTGGAACCCGGCCGGTGCCAAGCACGGCTCGATGAACCCGCAAGGGCCGCATGAGGGCGACATGCCCAACCTGATCGTCGGCGCGAACGGCCGCGGCACGATTGGCGCGGTGCTGCCCGGCGCGACGATGGCGGGTCTGCTCGATGCCGATGGCGCCGCGATCGTCATCCACGACAAGGCCGACGATCTGATGACCGATCCGTCCGGCAATAGCGGCGGGCGGATCGCCTGCGGGGTATTTGCCGCAAGCTGATTTGTTAGATCGGCTCCCCTGCCTCGCGCGCCCAGGCCTCACGATTGGCCTCGGCGCGCGGGACGAGCTTGTACGCAGCGATCCCCGCCGCGATCGTGATCGGCGACGCGAGCAGCAGCGACAGCATTCCGGTCGAGAGACTTCCCGAGAGCGTCGATATCCGCCCGGCGAGATATGGCCCCATCGCCAGGCCGAGCAGCGTCGTTCCGATGAAGAACGTCCCCGTCGCCGTCCCGCGCATCCGCGGCAGGACGAGGTCCTGCATCGTTGCGCCCGCCGCGCCGAGCGCAGTGCTCGCGCAGATCCCGGCGAGGAACACCGCGGGATAGAAGACCAAGGTCGAGGTCGCGGTGAACGCCAGGATCACGAACGGGATCGGAACGGTCGCCCCGAACAGCACGACCAGCAGCCGCCCCGCCGGATTGCGCCGCCGCAAGCGATCGGCGGCGATTCCGCCGAGCGTAACGCCGAAGAACCCGCCCAGCGCCCCGCTCGAGCCGACCATCAGCCCCGCCAACGCCGGCGTTTCATGGAGCGTGCGCAACACGTAGGGCGACGCCCAGAAGCTCACTCCATAGCTCACGAACGCGTTGAGCCCATAGGCGATCACGACGCACAGGAAGGCCGGGTTGCCGACGATCAGACGGAAGGTCGGCGGATCGCGACGCTTCAGCGCGCAGGCCCAGGAAAACACCGCATAGGCGCCGATCCCGATCGCGACCCATTGCGGCCACGGTTCGCCGAACGCGAGCAGGAGTGTGACGCAGCCAACCACGATGCCGAGCCCGAGCAGGTTGACGAGCAGCGCCCTGCCCCCACCCATCGCCGCACCGATCAGCGTCAGCGGCGGCAGGATCGTGACGAGCTCGGCGAGGAACTCCTTGAACGGCGCGGGATGCGCCGACGGCTCCGGGAGACCTTCCACCGCGCCGCGGATCGGCTCACGCAAGGTCGCGATCACCAAAGCGAGCGCGAGCCCCGGAATCCCGACGATCATGAACGCCGCCTGCCACCCGTGCAGCCCGAACGGTCCGCCATCGGGATAGGCATGGTTCCAGCGCTGGACGATCAACCCGCCAATACCGAGCGAAAGCCCGCCGCCGACATACAGGCCCGAGGAATAGATCGCGAGCGCGGTCGCGCGCAGCCGCTTGGGGAAATAGTCCGAAATCAACGAATAGGCCGACGGGCTCGCGGTCGCCTCGCCGACGCCCACGCCGATCCGCGCGGTCGCGAGCATCCCGCCACTGCGCGCCATTCCCGAAAACGCGGTCATCGCCGACCACAAAGCCAGCCCCAGCGTCATCAAGCGGACGCGGTGCCAATTGTCGGCGAGCCGTCCCAGCGGAATCCCGAACAACGAATAGAACACGCCAAACGCCGTGCCATAGAGAAAGCCGAGATCCTCGTCCTTCAAATGCAGGTCGCGTTTGATGTCCTCGGCGAGGATCGAGATGATCTGCCGATCGACGAAATTCAGGACATACACAAGGAAGAGGATGCCGAGCACATACCAGGCGTACGCTGGCGCGCGCGTCGGGGCGGAACCCGCAGGGGTGGCCATCACTCTTTCCTCTCGGCAGTTTCTGCTCTGCCGACCGGCGTAGCAGACCATACCCGAAATACGAAAGCGATTTCCGCTCCCGCTCACCGCACCATTCCCGACCCGGCCGCTCGCCCCCCTGCGGCATGGCTTTTGTAACAAAGTGCTGCTGCCACCGAGTGCCACCGCGCCCGCCACGCGGATTCGCTTGAAATGCCCCCTGCCAAGTCCGATATTGCAGCTATCCGGCACTTGGCCGGTCATTAGGAGCTTTTCGCAATGGCAAACTGGTCTGATCCCCGTTCGAATGCCTCGGCATTCCAGACGGCCGGGACCACGCGCACCGACGCGTATGACGCGGGTCTGCGGCGCTACATGCTATCGGTCTACAACTACATGGCATCGGCCGTGCTGCTGACGGGTATCGTCGCGCTCGGCTTCGTCGCCAGTGGCTATGCCGCGCAGGTCTTCACCGGCCCCGGCATCCTGAAGTGGGTCATCTCGCTCGCCCCGCTCGGCTTCGTGTTCGGCATGAGCTTCGGCCAGGCGCGTATGACGAACGGCACGCTGCAGGCGATGTTCTGGGGCTTCGCGGTCGCGATGGGCCTTTCGCTCTCGACGATCTTCCTGGTCTACTCGCCGGTCGCCATCGCCCAGGCGTTCTTCGCCACCGCCGCGTCGTTCGGCGCGCTGAGCCTGTACGGCTACACGACGAAGCGGGACCTCTCGGCATTCGGCACCTTCCTCATCATGGGCGTCGTTGGCCTGTTCGTCGCGAGCATCCTCAACATGTTCCTGCAGTCGGGTCCGCTCGGCTTCGTGATCAGCCTGGTCGGCGTGCTGCTGTTCGCAGGCCTCACCGCCTACGACACGCAGCGTACCAAGAGCCTCTACGCCCAGGTCGCCGGAACGTCGGACGAGCAGCGCGTGACGATCATGTCGGCACTCAGCCTCTATCTCGACTTCATCAACATGTTCCTGTTCATCCTGCGCTTGTTCGGCAACCGCAACTAAGCGTATCAGGGATACCATCTTACAGGGCCCGGCGGACCGCTCCGTCGGGCCCTTTCTTTTGCGCGAAAGACCAGCATGCGGCTCGGAATCGATGTGACGCTCGATTATACGATCGATGGCGCGGCCGATGTGCTGCTGCTGGTCGAGGCGGCCAAGGGCACCGACCAGCGCCTCGAACTGCAGGATCTGCGCGTCTATTCGAACGACCCGATCCGTGCGGTGCCCGGCGAAGACGGCATCGGTCAGCGCTGCTGGGCGCGCGGCGACGGCCCGTTCCGCGCCGAATATCGTGCGATCGTCGAGATCGTGCGCTCGCCGGTCGATCTCGCAATGCTTGGCGATACGCAGATCCGGCTGATGCCGCCCGAGACGATCCCCTATCTGCTCCCCAGCCGCTATTGCGAATCGGATCGGCTCGAGGGCTTCGTTCAGCAGAAATTCGCCGAATTGACCGCGGGTCCGCTCGCGGTCGCCCTGACCGATTGGGTGAGCGACCACCTCACCTATGCGTGTGGCACCTCGACCGGCACGACGACGGCGATGATGACGTTCGCCGAACGCCGCGGGGTGTGTCGCGATTATGCGCACCTGCTCGTCGCGCTTGCACGCGCCGGCGGCATTCCGGCGCGCTGCGTGTCGGCCTATGCGCCCGGCGTCGATCCGCCCGACTTCCACGCGGTCGCCGAACTGTGGATCGGCGGGGGCTGGCATCTGATCGACGCCACCCGGATGGCAGCCTGTGCAGACCTCGTGCGCGTTGCGGTCGGACGCGATGCCACCGACATCGCCTTCATGACGGTTTTCGGATCCGCCACGCTCAACTGGCAAAATGTTGCGGTTACGAAACTTCCCTGACGGAACACCGCAGCGCGTTCAAGTGTTGGGGCTTTCTGGTATTCAGGAGAGCCACGATGACCGAAGACACCAAACTGGTTGATCAAAAGGCGCTCGACAGCCTGTCGGTCGCGCCCGGCAGCCCCGAAGAGAATGAGCAGATCCACCATCCGCGCCAGAATGCCGGCCAGGATGAATCGATCGCCAAGCGGCTCGAACGCGATCCGGCGAGCCCCGATGCGGCGCTCGACAATGCGCTCGACGAATCGATGGACGCGTCCGATCCCCCCTCGAACACGCAACCCGGCGGCAATAGCGACGCACCGAAATCGTCTGGATACGATGCCGACGCCGAAGCGAAGCGTTCGACCGACCACGACTGAGCATCCGCGGCGATGGCGCAAATGTTGCGCCATCGCCGCATGTTCCGAAATTTTCGCGCGTTCGCCGCGAAAGCCTCACAAGCTATGTTGCGTTGCATCAAGAAACGTGGTCGCTTGGCGACGGCGGATGTTGTGACGTTAACCATGCCGAAAGGCGTTAGGGCGCAGCATTGCCGGACTGCACTTGATAGTGGGGTGACGGAATGGGTTCTCGAATGAAACCGGCCAATGGCGCGATGACGCTGTCGGAAATCAAGGAATTTGCGACCTTCGCATCGGCGACTCAGCGGTATGTTCGGCGCTCGCTCGATATCGGGCTCGACCGCGCCGACGCGATCGAACGCTGGTCGCGCGACGGAGTCGAGACGGCAAGCATCCGCGCCCAGGCCCGGCTCTACGTACGGCTCCCTGCAATTCGCGCGATGCTCCCCGACGATACCGGGCTCGAGGCGATCGAACCCTTCCTTGCCCCGCTGATGACCGTGACGGCGTTCGATCTGGGCCAGGGTCGGCTCACTACCTTCGCCGCCTATCGTTTCCTCTACGAACGCCTGATCGGCGCCGAAGTGCGGCCATGGCTGCCGGCGGCGTTCTGCTCGGCAGCGGCGCTGCCGCATCTCCACCCCGATCTGCGGCGCAAGCTACTGCAATCGATCAGTGAAGCCGCAGCGACCGCATCGGGATGGTCGAACCGCCAGCCCGCTTTCTACCCCAAATGGGTCGAAAAGGTCGAAACGACCGCGCTCCCCAACTGAGCGGCTATTGCTATCCCCGAACCGCCGCACTCAGCGGCTCGGCAGTTACGGGATAGCCGAGGTCGTCGGGGATACAGAGATGGTCGACGCCGTCGCGGGTTTCGGTCCACGGCGTCACGGTGCAGATTTCGTGGCGTTCGGCATCCGTTACCGCGGCATCGAAATCCGGGAAGCGCGCCAGGCGCTCGATATTGCGGCGCGTCGGGAAGATGATCGTCGCCCGGCTGGCATCGGCGTCGTCCAGTACCGCCTGCGCACTCGACCAGAAGGCACGGACATTCTCGGTAGCGTCGACGACTGCCGCCCTTGCCCTTTCGGGCAGGCGCGCCAGATAGAAGCGGGTATCGAAGATCCGGCTCGCCGCATGCGCGGGAAGCCAGCGCGCAAACGCCGTCAGCGCCGCGGGATCGATCGTCAGCGACAGGTCATGCAACACGCTGCCGAACGCCATGCCGTCATGAAGCGCGCAGCGCAGTTGCTGCAGCGTCGCATCGGTCATCGACGAAACGCCGACCGCCACGCCGACCTCCTCGATCGTCTCGCGGATCGCGGCGATCCGCGCCGCGAGCTCGTCGGGGTCGCCGTCGAGTGTGCTGGCTAGGGCGTAATCGCCCGGATCGACCCGCCCACCGGGAAAGACCAGCGCACCGCCCGCAAAGACCATCGCGCGCGACCGCTCGACGAACAGCAATTCAGGCGCCCCGCCGCCGGTTTCGCGAAACAGCACCAGGGTCGCGGCGGGGATCGGCGGGCTCATGCGCGAAATGCCCAGCGCAGCGTGCTAGCCACGCCGAACGTCCCGGCCCGCAACAGGGGTACGCCGAGACTGGGCTGCGTGAGGCCATGCATCGCGCGCGCCCAGCCAGGGAGCAGATCGACCCCCGCTTGCAAGGTCATCGCCGCGAACGGCCCGGCAGCGATCGACGGCGCCGGCTGGTCGAGCAGCACGCTGGCCACATCGCGGGTGCGCGCATCGACCAAAAGCTCGGGTCGCATCGCCGCCATGATCGCCTCGGCCTCGGCACGACTGTGCGGCACCGGATCGACGCCAAGCGGCGTGGCGATGCGGGCCATCTCGGCGACGTAGCGGTCCTGGTCGCGCCGCGACATGGTCGGCTCGCCATAGCGGATCCAGCCGTCGAGAAAGCTCAGCACCTCGCTGATATGCACCCACGCCAGCAGCGCGGGATCGTTAGCGCGGTACGGCGTCCCGTCGGGCAACGTGCCGCCGATAAGGTCGTGGATCTGGCGGACGCGTGCGATCACCGCATGCGCATCGGCCGGCGCGCCGAAGGTCGTCACCGCGATGAAGCGCGCGGTTCGGCGCAGCCGCCCCTGCATATCGTCGCGAAAGCCCGAATGATCCCACACGCCGGCGAGCACCTTGGGATGCAGCATCTGCAGCAACAACGCGGCGATGCCGCCGATCAGCATCGTCGTGACGTCGCCATGAACGCGCCATGCGACCGAACCCGGCGGGAACAGCGCCTGTGGATTGCGCTGCACGGGCTTTTCGCCACGCGCCGTATCGTTGAACACGGCGCGCACCTGACCGACGATCAAGCCTTTCAGCGGGCGGGTCAGGCGATGGCCGGGGGACATGCTGCGCATCGTGCCTGAATGGATGGAACGCCGATAGGGTCCGCGGTGCGCGCGGCATTCGTCGAGCAGCCTCGCGAAACCGGTCAGGGCCCTAACCACGGCGCGCGGCGCCCGTTCTACTCGGCAGACCTAGTCGAGCAGACGGCGCGCAAAGTTTCGCACGGCCGGCCCGATATCCTCACGCGCCATCGCGAGCGCAAGATTGGCCTGGATATAGCCGGCCTTGTCGCCGCAATCGAACCGTTGTCCATCGAACGTGAAGCCATGAAACGGCTGATTGCCGATCAATTGCGCCATCGCGTCCGTCAGCTGGATCTCGCCACCCGCTCCCTTCTCCTGGTTCTCGAGGATCCGCATCACCGCAGGCTGGAGGATATACCGCCCGGGGATCATCAGATTGGATGGAGCGCTGCCGAGTTTCGGCTTTTCGACGAGCGCTTTGACCTCGGTCAAACGGCCATCGATGGCCCCTGGCGAGATGATGCCGTATTTGTCGGTTTCGTCGTCCGCCACTTCCAGCGCGCCGACAATGTTGCCGCCGACCTGGTTATAGGCCTCGACCATCTGCGCGAGGAACCCCGGCGTGCCGACCATCAGCTCGTCGGGGAGCAACACGGCAAACGGCTCATCGCCGACGATATCGCGGGCGCACCAAACGGCGTGGCCAAGGCCGAGCGGCCGCTGCTGCCGCACATAGACGGGCGATCCCGGCTTCTGGCGGATCACCTCGATCGCGCTCAGCGACTTGCCGCGCGAGCGCATCGTGTCCTCGAGCTCGTAGGAAATGTCGAAATGATCCTCGAGCGCGCCCTTTCCACGCCCGGTGACGAAAATGATCTGCTCGATCCCCGCCTCGAGCGCCTCCTCGACGGCATATTGGATCAGCGGCTTGTCGACCACCGTGAGCATTTCCTTCGGCATCGCCTTGGTTGCCGGAAGAAATCGCGTGCCGAGCCCCGCAACGGGAAACACGGCCTTGCGTACTCGCGTGATCGTCATTGGTACCTCTTTCCCGACAAGCGGCTCAGTCAGTTCGAGACCCTGCACCGACGTCGACGAGTGCGCCGTTCGCATCTTATCCACGCGCTGGGTCCACATCGGACATACCAGTCGATTGCTCGTGCGGGTAGCGTTATTAACTTGGGTCTAGTTCAGGAATTGCCTTAAAGAATTAGTCCGATCGCGGGGGGCTCCGTATTGGCGGAATCGAGCGAAACGCACACTTCCGAAATTGAACGCTCGATCGATCAACCTTGGTCAGCCCACTCAGATGATAGCGATCCGGGTCGTCTGACTGCCGATACCCCGATATACCGATACCCTGACAAGGTTTGGTGCCTCGGTAAATAATCTTGGAACTACACCTTAGATCATTGATAGCACTACGATTCGCGCCCATGTTCAGTTGGCGAACAAGGGTGGAAGCGTTGTTTATCCCCTCCACCGCACGGAATGCGTTGCCAGATCGCCGGTATGGCACCCTACGCCGCCGAATTTAGGAACAGATCAAGTGCGCCGGACGCGCCCTTTTGAAGCCGTAAGAAGCACGAACAAGCGTCAGGTTCAATGGTTGGTAGCGGCCGATCCGGTTTGGCGCGGAACTACGGGAATAGCAGAACGTTAACTGAAGGACATACGGAGAGGTTATGAAAGAGCATATCGTAACGCGGGTACGTATCCGCCACCATTGCATTCACACGATGCCGTCCCTCATGCGGATACCTACAAATAATAGCGAAGTTATTGCGCATCGATCACGTCCGATCGACGTACCACGCAGTATTTTCCTGGCGTTCGGTGTGTCCGGTATAATTTGGGTAGCTTTGATAGCCGCTGTTAGCCTTTGAACCCGCGCTGTATGCATCAGTCGGGTTAGGGCGTTAGTTTCGTTACCGAGGGCAGGGTAAGTGATTGAATCGCGCCATTGTCCTACTGTGCTCGATTTTGATTCGGGACGAACCGATAGAACTTTTCTGCGCTGATCGAGCTGATTGCTCGGGGAGCGGATATACAGCTTGTGACAACTTTGGTCTTTTAGGCTGGCTTACACAAAGTATGAGTGCACTTTTATTTTCCGTTCCCTCGCCAACATAGGCGAAGCGATATGACATACCTGATCAGTACGAACCACGCTGTAAAATTACGGCCGGCAAGGTGAGAACCAAAATTCTGAGATACAATTTAAGCGAACGTGAGCGCGCGAATGCTACGTCCAAGGCGACGCGGCGCCTGTAGCTGACATTGTTTCGACCGCTGATTTGCCACAGACCGCTAATGCCCGGCCGGGTGCTCATGTAATCGGCGATATACCGGCCGTATCGCGGAACCTCAGCCTGTACGATGGGGCGCGGACCGATAAGGCTCATTTCCCCGCGCACGACATTCCAGAGCTGCGGTAATTCGTCGAGACTCGTTTTGCGCATGAAACGCCCAATTCCGGTTATGCGGGGGTCGTTCGTAAGCTTGCGATCGCGCTCCCACTCCGCCCGAGCGTCTGGATCGGATTGCAGCAACCGGAGCAAGCGCTCTTCAGCATCAGCGACCATCGTGCGAAACTTAAGGCAATGAAAGGCGCGACCGCCCTTGCCAATTCGCACATGGCCGAAAAAAACCGGGCCGGGATCTCCTAGCCATGTCACGATGATCAGGACAATCATCAGCGGCAACAGGAACAGTAGCCCTAGCCCGGCCAGAGATACATCGAGCCAACGAATCACAGCCAGATCAAATCGAGTCGACGATACAGGTTGCTCATATCGTGGAACGCCGACCGGCTTGTCCTGCTTTACACGTTCCGGCCAACTCACATGCCTATCTCACACCAATAAATGGACATCCGATCCATACAAACGGCATGGCTATTCAGGATGAATCAATAACCTAGTGTCGAAACGTTACAAGATCATTTATTTAATTGAAATCGGTTATATCAACAGCCGTACAGGCTGGCTGCAACCGTCTGCGCCATAGTCGCGAAGGTGCCAGTAACAGACACTGGCGAGCTTGCCGCCCCGCCTTGCGATCCGTCGGTTGATGAAGGGCCGCCGTATCGCCGCTCGCAAACCTTTTCCGAGGCGGAGTAACGAATGCTCTACATTTCCCTCGCATAGTCGCGGATCGCCAGGTGAAGCGATCGATTTCTACCTTACTTTTCATCACTTTTCGCCCGGCTAATTCGGTCCGTTTTCATAGCACCATATTCCCGCAACGAGGGTAAACTTGCTCCCTGATGTGCGATCCGCGGGCGCGCTTTCAAAGTCGTTCTACCTCGACCGAATACGACCCCGACCACACGAAACTGGCGTTTTGTATTCTCCGACTTAAGCTTGCCGCTTAGATTGAGCCGCCCTGACGTGCTCCCCATTTTCAGGCCGCTGATACCTTAGCTTCGTCGCTCATATGAGCTGCTACCCATTCTTGGACCACCCGGCTGGGCGTCATCCAGTTCCTGCCGGCCAGGGCGGGCCATGTGCCGCTGACCGGTTCACCAGCGATATCGGCGGCTTATTGCCGATCGCGCTATGTGGTCGCACCTCGTTATAGTCTCTACGCCAAGTCTCGCATTTTCCGACCGCGTCGTCGAGGCTCATGAACCAGTGCTGGTTCAGGCACTCCGCCCGGAACTTGCCGTTGAAGCTCTCGATGAACGCATTGTCCGTCGGCGTGCCAGGCCGCGAGAAGTCCAGTACGACACCCCGCATGTACGCCCACAGGTCGAGGTCTCGGGAGATGAACTCGCTGCCCTGATCCACCCGGATCGAGGCTGGATAGCCGACCTCGCCGCAGACCCGGTCCAGCACGGCGATCACGTCAGGCGCCCGGAAGCTGAACCGTGGCACTACTGCTGGCGAGAACCGGCTGAACGTGTCGATCACCGTCAGGATACGTAGCTTCGATCCCGTGGCGAGTTGGTCATGGACGAAGTCCATGGCCCATACTTCATTCGAACACGACGCCGCGCAGCGTCCTTCTCTTAGCTTCGCTTTCACCCGGCGCTTCGGTGGCTTTTGTCGCAGCTGCAGCCCCAACTCCTTGTAAAGCCGATAAACACGTTTCGCGTTCACGTCCCAACCCTCCCGCCGGAGCAGCACATGGATCCGGCGATAGCCGTAACGCACGCGCGTTTCAGCGATCTCCTGCATCCGCTTCTTTAGGTCGGCCTGATCCGCGCGGCGTCCACGATAGTGGTAGCTCGATCGCTCCGCCCGAAGCACGCTGCACGCCCGTCGGATACTGACGGACCAGATGCCCCGGATGTCGTCGACGAGCTGACGCCGCCGATCAGGCCTCAGAGCTTTCGCGAGACGACATCCTGCAACATCGCCTTGTCGAGACTCAGGTCGGCCACCAACCGCTTGAGCTTCGCATTCTCATCCTCGAGTTGGCGTAATCGCCGCATCTCCGATGACATCAAACCGGCGTATTTCTTGCGCCAGGCATAGAATGTCGCATCGCTGATCCCGGCTTTGCGGCACACCTCGCCGATCGTCGTGCCGTCCTCGGCCTGCTCCAACACAAACGCGATCTGCGCCTCGCTGAACTTCGATCTTTTCATCGCTCACTCCATCGCCTGACCCTCAATCCTAAACTGGAATTTTCCAGCTCAAACGGTCCAGGAAACGGGCAGCAGGTCAGCCCTTTTGGGGTTGAGACTATGACGGTCGACCTATCATTCACATCGCGGCGGCCCACCCGCTTTCGAACGCTATGGGCAAACAGTCCTATGTTAACTTTATTTTATCGCTTTATTCCTAGATGGGACGTATCTTAGCAGGACTAGATTATGGCACTGATCGCAAAGCTTGTTAGAGACAGTCGCGGAGCAGAACGCGAGACTCTCGATGTCGCCGGAACATTGCGGCACGTGCGCAACGGGCCGATCGACGTAGTCGTTGAGGATCTGTCTGTAACGGGCTTTCGCGTGCGGACAGAAGTCGGTCTTGATCTTCACGAAAAGGTGACGGTCGGAATTCCCGGCATCGGTCAACGTACTGCATATATCGTTCGTCAGACTGGTGATGGATTTGGCTGTGAATTCCTCGAACCGATCGATCCACAATTGGTGTCCGCGCCGGCAAACGCGCGATCGGTTGTAGAAGTTGATTTCGGCGGGCAACTCGATCAGGCGATGGTACGCGAATGGTCGCGCCAAACCCCTCCAGAAGTCGAACGCCTTTCGCGAGGCCAGCGCTTGCTGGTGGTCGGTGGGCTCGGGGTCGCTGGCTGGCTTACCGTCATCGGGATCATTGCGCTGCTGTAAACGCGTCTGCACCAAGCAGTGAGGCTAACGACCTAACGCCTTTGAACGACGCGCATGGAGGCTCAATAAGGCTAAAGCACCGGCACGGGCTCGAAATGCGCGACGACCATCAGGCCCTCATCCGCCGGTCTACCAAATTGCGGCGAAGTAAGGTTGTGCCGATGTGTGGCGGCTGACCGCGCCGAAAGCCTCACCTTTTTTTGCAAGCGCTTTCAAGAGCATATATTCCATACGAACGCGCGATCTGGAGATACGCTTCCCCGGCCCCCTACCGCCTAGAGCGTTTTCAGGTTAGATAGCGACATATCTAGCATTGCGCAGATAGTAGGCGCATTCTGCTGGTGGGAAGCGTTCGAGCGATGCGCATGCAGCGGCGAGCGCACACGCCCCAGCTGCGACGCTGGTGATACATCACCGCGTTCTCGATACCGCGCCATCCACTTGATCGCGCTCGACTGGCAACCCCAGCGCGCAGCGCCGTCGACCGGGCCGAAGCCCCCGACACCACTGCCTTCACCACACGCTCGCGCAAATCGTTCGAACAGGCTTTCGGCATGACTGCTGGCCTCCCTGTCCAGCAGTCATCTTAAATCAAAAAAATCCTCTCCCCGGAAATCTTCGGTTCAACTCAGCACACAGCCGGTCTGGAACTGCGCTTTATATCGCAACAGACCAGGCGCGCCTTTGCGCAGACGCCGGGTCTCTTATGCCGCGCGTAAGCGATCAGCGGCGGGGCGATCGGACTAACTGTACCGATAGCCATGAATGATCAACTGCATCTGATCGGCCTGCGAGGAAAATCCGTTCCAATGGCCCAGCCAGCTATCCTGTGCGGGTGTGCCCGGCTGGAGATCGAAAAAAGGCTTCATCGCTGACGCTGGGAATACCGGAGTCGTTGCACGCTGAAAACGATGGACTTCGCGACCATCGATCATCATCGCGATATAGCCGTTCGACTGATCGATCTTGATCCCCAGCCGCGCGCGACGGCCATTGAAATCGGCGGCTTCCGCGACTTTGATCGAATCCGATGACTTCCCGCCCGAATGTAGCGTCGCGAACAAACCAAGCGTACCAAAGAACTCGAAATCTACCTCGTCCTTAGTATCATTCGAATATAAATAGAAAGCCGCGACATCTACGCCCGATCGGAGCGTCGGGATCGACACATCCGCTTCCCACAGTCCTTGGCTATATGCAGGCGTCGCGCCCTGTGCCTGCAGTTGCGCTGCACCCGACTGATTCATCGTGAGTACGACATCAGTGCCAGCCGTCGTTACGTGGTCGAATTTCCATGGCACGACACCCAAGACGCTACCCCATTCGGAGGCGAGCCAAGGCGCCGACCAGTTCCACAATACATTGCCGCGCATGTCGAGTGCCGGGAGAGTCGCCATCGCAACAGAAGCCGCCGACGCCGAACTAGCCGCTGCGGTGGGTGTCGGTGTGGGGGCCGGAGTTTGCAATGGTGCCGGAGTTGGCGTCGCAGTCGCCGCTGCGGGCACCACACTGATCGCCGGAGCGCTCGCCGACGCATCTCCGCCACCGCATGCGGACAAGGTCAAAGCGAACGAGGACAAAAAGGACATTGGTCTACTAACGCTCATCACACACACCCCGTAGCGAGGGGTTCACCTTCCGAGGGTGTGCTTAAAATTATATGACTTTTCCGGATTTTTGTGCCGAAACCGCACAAAACGCCTGCCTAGTCGGTGGTCTGGATGATCCAGCGATCTTCGCCCGCCAACCCCACTGCGGTCAAAATGCCCGTTCGGTACGCACCGGTATCGACCCCGATCCGATATCTGAGCATTTCAGGGCCTGATTCGACGATCGTATGACCATGGACTATGACGGCCTGATGGGGCCCATCATAGTCGAGGAACGCGTCGCGGATCCACAATAAGTCCGTATCTTCCTGTTTTTCGATTGCGACCCCGGGTCGGATGCCGGCATGTACGAAGAGGTAGTCGCCGATGCGAACCTTGAGCGGTAGCGATCGCAACCACGCTACGATCGGTGGCGCGATCGCCTGCTGCAACGCAGCAATCAACTCCCTCATCCGATCGGGATCCATCAGCGCCTCGTCGATAGCGAAGCTGCCTAGGAACTCACGCCCACCATGGCGCAGCCATAGGGCAAGTGCATCATAGCTTCCATCGAGCACGTCGAGCAGCATCTGTTCGTGATTCCCACGAATAACGATGACGTTATCGCGGGTCAGACTGAGCTGATGCATCGTACGCAGCATCTTTTCAGAGTCTGGGCCCCGGTCGATAATATCACCGAGCACGATCATCGTCACTGCACGCCCCATTCGAGCGGTCGTGTCGTCGGCGATCCGATCAAGCAATGCCCAGAACAAGTCGGCGCGCGCGTGAATATCGCCAATGGCGTAAACCAAGCGTCCCGGGGGGATCGCCGATGGTCGTTCGCCATCATAACTTGGAAACGAGAGCGTCCGCGATCGTCGCCCGAACAGCGCCCACACTCGTTCCAACAGGCCCTTCCGTGGCCCGGACCTAGCCATGCTTATGCCTTGCTGAAATCAGAGCACCGCTGATCCGGGGGTCAGAAGAAACGTTCGCTAACGCGGATGGTATCACCGGGCATGATATTGATAGGGCCGGCCTTAGCATTCACAACAACCTCCGTATCCTGACCCTGCCGCCTCAGATAGATCTTCTTGAGATTGGCCCGGTACGTGAAGCCACCCGCCGCGGCGACCGCCTGCTGCAGCGTAAGGCTGGTCGCGAACGGGTATTTGCCAGGCTTCTGAACTTCGCCAAGGATATAGAACGGACGATAATCGACCACTTCCGCGCTAACCCGCGGATCCTTGATATACCCCTCGGCCAAGCGCCGCGTAATCACCGACGTGACGTCCTTTAGCGACAGGCCGCCGGCAGGCACCTTGCCGACAAGCGGGAAGTCGATGAAGCCCGCATCCGTCACGCTGTATTCGCCAGTCATCGCGTCTTCGCCGTAAACGATGATCCGAACCTTGTCGCCCGATGCCAGCTTATAATCATCGATCATCGTTGCAGTGGTCATCTTGGCGGGCACGCCCATCGCGGTCTGGGCGTTTGCCGTGCCGACGAAACCAGTCATGGCAATCAATATGATCGCCCCAAACACGCGATTCATGTGGTTCCTCCCCAACAGCACAGCCAAAGCTGTGCATTTCTCTTGAACGATTCACGAAGGCAGCGCTAGTCTGACACGGCGCACTGCTTCCTGCAGAAGCATGCCTACCAAAAAAACCGAAACGGCACCTGAACGCGAAAATGTAGCGACTGCCGCCTTGGCGTCACGTCGCTTGACCGCTTCGATCAGGAGGCGCCACTGCAAACGCCGATCAACGCTCTGATAATGATCATCGAGCGCTTTTCTTTGCGCGGTCGTCAGGCCAGGAATGGTGGCAAGATCTCGGTCACAATCACGCAGCATCCGCAGCGCATCAATCGTATGCTCACCGCTCAGCGACGTTGGCCTCACGGTATAAACATATCCCGCCGCCGGAACGAGCAACAGCCGGCCACCGAGCAACAGCGCCCGCGTATAGAGCTCGTAATCCTCACCAAGCCAGAGCGCATCGTCGAACCGAACCGCGTGCCGAACCAGCAGCTCTCGCCGTATCAGCGGCTTGATGAAACCTAAATCACGGCGCCCCTTCGCACCATGGCTGATATTTCCGTTTATGAATGCCGCGGCATCGAGCGCTTGCGGACGGTCCACCGGCGGGAAAAACATCGGGCGTGTCTCGGCCGCCCCTTCGTCGCGGACGAGCAGATCATCGGCAATGAGATCGGCTTCGTCGGCATGCTGTAGCAACGCCGCGAGCCGGCCGGGAAGGAACACGTCGTCGGCATCAAGTACGGTGAACCAGGGCGCCGAACATACTGCGATTCCCCGGTTGCGCGCGCGCGAGGGACCACCGTTGCGGTCCTGGCGCAAGACCTGGAGCCGTCCCGTCCCGTCATCACGGGCGGTCGCCACCGCGACGGTATCGTCGCGGGATGAATCGTCGACGACGATGACGGATGCGGTCTCGGGTTGAGCCAACGCCGACTTTATCGTTTCGCCGATCGTCGCGGCCGCATTGTATGCGGCGATTACGATATCGACCGTCCGTATCGGATCGGTGCGCCGCGAAGGATCGTCAACGATGCTCACAGCGTCAATGCGACCCCGACCCGGGCGGTGTTCCCGTTGACGGGCTGGAAAATGCCTGCGTTTCGGTCGAAATGGCGAAGGTTGGCCGAAATCGAGAATTGCCGGTTGAGCCGGTAGATCGCGTCGAACGTGGCTTCCTTTTCGAAGTTCGAACCTTCGATCCCGATCGCATCGATCCGCGACACGCGGATCGCGGGCGTGATGATCAATGGGCGCAACACTTCGTAGCTAGCGCTGAGCTGCCCCGTCGAGCGCAGGTTGCCCGGGCTTGCCAGCGTCGCCGAATTCTCGATATCGCGATTGGCCGTCAGGCGGATGGATAGCAGACGTGTCAGCGACCAACTTACGTTTGCGAAGAACGAAATTCCGCTGAGGTTGCGTAGGAGCGGGTTGGCATTGTCGCGATGCAGATATCCGACCCGTATGTCGCCGACGAGCTGATGCGTGATCGCCAACCCCACACCCGCCTCGAGGCGATAGCCGGTCGTGTCGCGATCGCCGAACAGCGATCTGCCATAGTTGATCGTGTCGTATTGGCCGGCAAGAATCAGCGCTGCATTGTGCGTAACGTCATACCGGACGGATCCCTGGTACAACACGCGCAGGTTGTTGCGGTCGGTTTCGTTGATTGGTCCCGCCAGTGTCCTGGCGTTCTCATAAGAGGAATCGACCACTTGAATACCGCCCCGTACGGCGAACGCGCCGAAGCGTTTGTCCGCACGTACATTGCCGTTCAGCATCAACGTTTCGACCGGCTTAAGCGTGAAGGCCAGATTGTCGACGCTGAAGCGATCCTCCGGCTGATGGTCTGCGCGGAAGTTGGCCGAGACAGCCGTATCGTGGCTGATGTCGTACCGACCGTTGACCAACGCGCCATAGGCTTCGGTGTTTTCCGTGCTCAATCGATAATAGCGCCGGGCCTGACCGTAAGCGAGGAATTCGAGCTGATGACGACCCCAGTCGGACACAAGCTGGACATCGGCACGCGCGGTCGAGAAACCATCGCTCTTCGCCGCGGTCGGCGTACCCAAGACGTTGTCGCTATACCCCGTGCTGACGGTGAAACGTGGGTAAAGGAAAAAGCTGCCGAGGCGTCCGCCGACCGGGTCGAATTCTGGCTGCCGCCGGGTCAGGACGTCATCATCGGTCTGATCTGGATTGACTGGCCGATAGGCCTCGGTGATCTGTGCGGCGGCCGGCGACGCCGTCGCGGCAAAAGCCCCTACGCTCATGATGCCTGCAAGCAGGCGGTATTTACGTATGGACAATGTCACCCCTTTCCACCTTATTTCTTGCTCGGCCACAGGCCCGCGCTGCGATCGCAGACGGCGGTAATAGTATCTGTAGGCAAATGACCCGCTCAAACCGCTCCGTTGACCGGAGCGAGATCGCTCTCAATTCACGTAGTAACCGGCAAACTTCTTATGATAGCTGAAGGTATCTTCCGGCCCGGTGCTGGCAAACTTCTTGACGTCGACGCGCGAGAGCGCGAGACCACGCAAGCGAGCGCCAGCATGAAGCAGCAGCTCGATCGCCGCGTCGACCGCCTTGCGCGAACTCTTGCGCCAGCGCGTCACGATCAACACGGAGTCAGCAGCGGCTGCCAGATCCCGGGTCTCGGCGAGCGCCAGCACCGGCGCGGTATCGAGCAGGATGACGTCGAAGAGCGGCCGCAGATCTTGGAGCATGCGATCGATGTTCGCCTGGGTCATGACGTCGTGACCAACATCGGGGGCAAGTGTCGTACCAAGGATGACTAGGTCGGTGTCCTTGTCCTTCACGAGCGAGTCCTGCATCGAGGTTTCGCCGCGGAAATATTGCAGCAAGCCCTGCGAGCCTTCCGCCAACAGCGCGTCGCTGCTTGAACGGCGCCGGACATCGCAATCGACGAGCACAGTCCGCATGTTTGACGAGACGAAAGTCCGGGCTAGACAGATCGATGTGGTCGATTTGCCCTCGCGCGGCATGGCGGAGGTGATCGCTATAACACGCGCCCCGCTGCCGCCGCGCAGCATCAGGATGGCCCGCAGACTCCGGAACGCTTCGGCAAAGGCCGAATTCGGATGATCGATCAAATAATCCTGCGGGCTCTGCATGTTGCGCATGCCGTCCAGCGTCGATTTGAGCTCCGGCACCGCCCCAGCATAGCGAACGCGCAAGCGCCGCTCCACGTCCGACTTGGTGCTCACCCCGCTGTCGAGATATTCGGCGACAAATACGCCGGCGCAGCCAAAGCCGATGCCGGCCAGGATCGCAACAAGAACCGCAAGCGGGATGTTGGGCGAAACGGGTGTCGTGGGAACGCCTGAGAGAGTCCCGATCCGCGCGTCGGTCGTATTCAGGCCCTTGCGCGAGATCATTTCCTTGGAGCGGTTAAGGTACGCCGCGTAAATCGCGCTCGCGCCTTCGGCCTTGCGCTGCAGTTCGAGCAATTCGATCTGCGACACGCCGTTGGAAGCAAGCTGGCCATGGGCTTGCGCTTGGCTTTGTATCAGCGACGACAAGCGCGATCCAGCAATCTGTGCTTCGCCGCTAAGGCTGGCGACGATCCGTTGCAGTTCGCGGCTGATCTGGGTCCGGATGTCGCTCAGCTCCTTTTGCGTGCGAACGACTTCGGGGTAGAGATTGCCGTAATGCGCCGTCAAATCCGCGAGGCGGCGGCTGGCTTCCGCTTCCTTACTGCGAAGATCTGCGATCGTGGGGGATTGCAGCGCGGTTTGAAGATCCTGCCCGCCGCCCTGACCGGCAAGCGAACGCGCCGAATTTAGACGGCCGAGCTTCTCAGCAGAGTCCGCACGCGCCTTGGCGATCTCTTCGTTCAACGACGAAACTTCCTGCTCCGCCATCGTTGCGCCCTCGGCACTCATCAGTCCATGCTGAACCTTGTAGCGCTGGACGGCGGCATCTGCCGCGACAGCCCCGTTACGCAGCTCGTCGAGCCGGCTTTGCAAAAAATCACCGGTTGTTTCAGCTGCGGAGTTTTTCCGGTCGAGCCCAGCAGCGATATATTGCTGCACATATTCGTTAGCGATTCGCGCTGCGAGCGCTGGATCCTTTGATTTCGCGGAGACCGTAATAACGAAGGTCAGGCCGACACGCTGGATCAGCATGTGCTGCAGTAGCTTGCGAGCAAGCGGGTTTTGGCTCGGAACCTTGTGATTGTAGACGAGAGGGACTGCGCTGCGATATTCGGCATATTGCTCGAGGTGCAACGCCTCAGCGACGCGACCCGCCATCGCGGTCGAGGTGAGGATTTGGACTTCCGTGTCCATCTCGTCGTTGCCCGGGGGAGAATCAGCGATCGGCGCCGTGTTCGGATTGCTTGTGATAAATTCAGTTTTACGCGGCTCGATAACAACTGACGCCTCGGCCGCATAACGCGGATGCACCAGCAACAGATAGACGGTAAGAGCGGCTGCGGCGAGCAGCACTGGGATAAGGAACCACCAGATTCTACGCCGAAAAACAGCGAGAATTGTTCTGGGATCGGGAAACAAGGACCTGCTGTCGGACGCACGCTCCGCAGACGGCTCGTTCGCGTCGATCGATTGTGTATTCACCAGCCCAACCCTTATGTAGCGAGGTCTTCTTTGGTTGTGATGGCCCCACCCCAACGCATTTATATAACCTCTTTGCAGTACATCGGCTTTAAGGCAATCAGTTTAAGAGGCGATGAAGGATCGAGCGTTTGAAAATGGGACCGATAAGTTCGTGCTCGATATTGGGCCCGCACGGCCCTAGCGTAGCGCCCTATAAATGAGCGGCGAAACCGGCATGGATCGGACCGTTGGGTATCTCGTTCACGACCTGAACGATGCGGCCGTCGAACGACGCGTCGGCTTGTTCGTCGAAGGCGGCGCGCGGGTGCGCGTAGGCGGATTTCGACGCCGGGCGCTGCCTGATACCGTCGGAGCCGCAGACTGTGTGATCGATCTGGGCGTGACCCGCGACATGCGCCTCGTGCAGCGGATCAAGGCGATCATGGCGAACCTCGCCAAGCCAGCTGACGCGCGCCGCGTCGTGGTCGGCGCCGATGTCATCGTAGCGCGCAATCTGGAGATGCTGGCGATCGCTGTACGGATCCGCAAACCTGAGCAAAGGCTTGTCTATGAATGCCTCGACCTTCACCGGCTCTTGCTGTCGGACGGCACCGTCGGGAAGCTGCTGCGTAAGATAGAGCGCAGGTTGCTCGCCGACGTCGCGATGATCGTGACCAGTTCACCTGCCTATATCGAGAAATATTTCCATTCTGTTCAAGGGTATCGCAAGCCCATTCTCTTAGTCGAGAATAAGGTGCCCCGCGACGCGCCCACGGCACTTCCCGCGGTACGACCGGCGCACGGCCATCCCTGGCAGATCGGCTGGTTCGGGATCATTCGATGCCGGAAGAGCCTGATGATACTGGCGAGCTTTGCAGCGGCGTCCGCTGGGCGCGTGGAAGTGCTGATCGCCGGTCGTCCAAACCTGACCGAGATCCCCGATTTCGACGCGATCGTTGCGGCGTCGCCGGGGTTTCGCTTCACCGGCCCCTACCGACTCGAGCAATTGCCTTCGTTATACGCGTCGGTCGATTTTGCCTGGGCCGTGGACTTTTACGAAGAAGGACTGAACTCGAAATGGCTGCTGCCGAACCGACTGTATGAAAGCCTGGCGGCGGGCGTCCCCCCCCTCGCGCTCTGCGCTGTCGAGGTCGGATGCTGGCTCGACCGGACACGTGTTGGGCGCACCTTCGATGACTTGGAAGCAGAAGTTATGCCGTTCCTGATGGGGCTGGAACCGACCGCGTACGCCTCTATGCGCGAAGCGGTCGCGGCGTTGCCGGCCGAAAAGACGCGCTTCGTCCAAGGCGAATCGTTGCGGATCGTCTCGACCCTTCTCGGCACGACCGGCATGGAGAACGGCGCATGAAGCCCGATCTGAGCGACGTGCTGGTCGTCATCCCCTGCCTCAACGAAGAGGCTCATCTTCCTCGGTTGCTCGGGCAGTTGCTTGACGACGTCGGCTCCGCAACAATCATCGTCGCCGACGGCGGCAGCACCGATCGAAGCCGCGCGATCGTGGCTGCGGTTGCAGTCGAACACCCCAACGTCATCCTGCTTGAAAATCCCGCCCGGGCGCAGGGCCCCGGCATCAACTTGGCAGTCAAACGATACGGCGCCGAGCGGCAATGGCTCGCGCGCATAGATGCGCATGCCGACTATCCACAGGCTTATGTCTCGACATTGGTATCGCGCGCTACTGCGCTTGGCGTATCCTCAGTCGTTGTCTCGATGGAAACGCGCGGGATCGGATGCTTTCAACGCGCCGTCGCGGCCGCGCAGAATTCGGTGCTGGGAACCGGTGGGTCGGCGCATCGTCACGGCGGCGAAGGCCGCTTTGTCGATCATGGCCATCACGCCTTGATGCGGATCGATGCATTTCGGGAAGCCGGGGGATATTGCGAAAGCTTTACACACAATGAGGACGCCGAACTCGATCATCGGATCGGCTTGAACGGCGGCAAGATCTGGCTCGAACCATCGCTGTCGATCATATATTATCCGCGTGGCGATCCGGCTTCGTTGTTCCGGCAGTATCGAAAATACGGCCAGGGACGCGCGCGAAATCAGCAGCGCCATAAGATGCCGATCAAGCCACGTCAGCTCGCGCCGCTGGTCGTCGTGCCGGCCATCCTCCTGTTGCTGCTGATCCCAGTCTGGGTAGGCTTTGCCCTGCCCTTTGTCGGCTGGGCTGGGGCGTCGATCGCGTTTGGTCTGTATCTTGGCATCCGCGCGCGCAGCGGTTGCGTCGCATGGGGGGGAATTGCGGCGATGATCATGCATAGCGCATGGGCGTTCGGATATCTGCATCAGCGCCTGTTCGGCCGCCCCCCCGGCGCCTCGCCGACCGCCTGGCCGGCCATGGAGCATCCCTAAACCCGCCGTTTTCTTAGGGCGCGTGTCTATCCGCAAAACTATCGGATAGGGCATCCGCCACCATTGCCGAAGATACTGCATCAAGCCCGAGCAAACGATCATAGGATCAATCATGTCGATCGCATCAACCCGGCCGGAATCAAAAATAACGGCTTGGTTCCGAGCGCTGCATCGCGTCGTGATCCACGGCTCGTATCGCCCCGAAGTCGACGGGTTGCGGTTCCTCGCAATCGCCTTCGTGATTGTCGGCCACCTGATGGAGCATGTCGTCCATGAAGTCGGCCGCGCGCGCGCTCTTACTGCATCGGAAGATCTGCTTGCCCGTCTCCTGCCAGCGGCCCAGACCGGCGTGCTGCTTTTCTTTGCTATCAGCGGCTATATTCTCGCCGCACAGTTCAAGCGGCGCTGGCTCCGCAAAGAGCGGCTCGCTTATGGAGCGTATTTTCACCGAAGGTTGGTGCGGATCGCCCCTCCCTATCTGGTCGTCCTGGTCCTCGGCAATATCGCCATTCTCATTGCACCGAGCCTTTCAAAGGCCAGCGGCGGCGATTTCTTTCCCCATCTCGTTGCCAGCGTGCTGTACGTCCACGGCATCGTGTTCGGCGAGTTGCCGCGTGGCTTCCCCCCAGGCTGGTCGCTTGAGATAGAGGTGCAGTTTTATCTGGTCGCGCCCTTCTTGTTCTTCTCATATTTCCGATTTCGGCCCCGTGGCCGAGAGATCATCTCCGGCGTGATAACCACGATCCTCTTCGCTTGCTGGATGGTCGCCGGCCAATATGTCTTCGGCGAAGTCGGACGCTATTATTTTGCTTTTCCGAAATTCCTGGGTTTCTTCTGGATCGGGCTATGGCTGGCGGATCTCTATCCGGACGCCGTCACCGACCGTCCCGCCGCCTTCGGTGTGATCGATGTCCTAGGGCTGCTCGGCTTGACGCTGCTGGGCGCGCTCGGAACGCTCACTCACTTCATTTCGAGCTGGAATGTCGTCGCGGCGGTCGAAGTTGCCAGGATGCTGGCCGTCCTGCTCGTCTTCTTTGCAGCAATCAGGGGCCAGTTCTTCCGCAGACTGTTCTCGATCCGCCCCATCGCGTTCCTCGGCAGCGCCTGCTACTCCTTCTATCTCGTACACCTTCAGATCGTCCAGATCATGACAACCGTGCTGGTCAAGGTCATCGGCGCACATTCCGTCGGCGGACTCTATTGTCTCCTCCTGCTGGTCGAGACGCCGATTATCGTGCTTGCAGGTTTGATATTCTATGGGCTGGTCGAACGCCCGTTCCAGCTTGGCGATCCGCTGTCGATATTCCGTCGAACCACGCCTCTAGAGTCGTCGCGGTGAATTCGGATAGGAGCGCTGACCCGCTCGGACCTTCGGGACGATCAGATTGTCCTTGATTTCTGTTGACATAGCACCGCGCGACATACGAGCGGGCGCGCTCAGAAAGAAGAGCATGATGATCGTGTCGGGCTGCCAGAGCCCGAGATCAACGCTCTCGGTGAAAATCCGTGAAACATAGTAAGCGGTAATCGCCACGCCTAACGCGTCGACCGGGTTGCCGTGCAACACGGTCCGTATCAATTGCTTCACGATCAGCGTACCGATCGTCGTGACGACCACGACCATTCCAACAATTCCGCCGGCGACGAGGATCTCTCGACTGGTGTTGTGGAAATTGATGCCCGACCGGCCTGGAATGTTATAAAGCTGCCAAAGCCCTTCGGCGGCTGGATTACCGTGAGTCCAAAAGGCGTCGTAGCCGATACCGAGGAGCGGATGGTCGGCGATGATCTTGTCCGCGGTCGCCCAAAAATAGAGCCGCCCACTCAGCGCCGGCGTTTTGTGGAACGTCTGGAGAATAAGCCCGGTAACGCTTTCTTTGATCGCTTCGCCAAACAATACGTACAGCAAGACAATGCTGACGGCCGCAAAAAGAATAAGAAAGCGGATGCTCCCCGACGCGCGACCGGAGAGCAATGCGATGAAAAACGTAAGCGTTGCGAGCCCGAGTGCGATAATGGAACCGCTGGCACGGGCGATTACGACCGCGTAGGCGCTTATCAGATAGATCCCGAAAAAGACTGCGAGGGCCATCGTGCGCATCGCAAGCGGGCGCTTCCCATCCCAGACCCAGCTAAGCAGGCAGAGCGATGTGATCGCCGTCAACGCCGAGGTGTGGCCGAACACGTTCTTGCCGCCGCCTAATCCCGCAAAGGCGGTCAGCCCCTCGGCTTCCCAATAAACGCGCCCCCCGAATATCAGCGAGAAGAGCGTGAAGGTGGCATAGGCCGCCCAGACGCCGGTGGCCGCCGAGCGGCGATCCGGCGCGGCGGCGATGGCGATCGCTAGAACGAACGTGGCAACCAAAGCTGCGTCGGAATACAAGGTCTTGAAGGGGAAGATTGACCAGGTCGAAGAGACGAAATAAAAGAGCGGCAGGGCAAACAGGATGGCGTTTCGGCGCAGGGCCGCTATGCTCGCATCAGGTTTCGCGGTGATCCACAATGTCGCTATCAGGATGAAGGCGACGATACATAGGCGACTGCCGACTGACGCAAACAGCAGCGCCCCTTCGCACGACCACATCAACAAAAACGACTGCCACGCCGGAGAAAGCGCAGGGCCTGCTGACGACTGGGGTAATCTGACCGAGGGGAAATCGTCTGACGCTTGTATCATAAAGTTTGTCGAACCCATCAAGATCAATCCACGTCGTCGCGATCGATCATCTCGCCGCGGATGATCGCAACGTATCGATCGAGGCTACAATGCTGCACCACCCAGTCACGATTGCGCTGGCCCCATGCGGCGCGGGTTTCCAGGTCGGTGTCGGCCAGGAGTTGCACGGCCTCCGCCATGCGATGCGCATCGCCGGGGGGCACGCGCAGCCGGGGATCGATCTGGCCAAGATACTCCGCGATCCCGGTCGTCTCGGTTGCGATCACCGGACGACCGCACGCCATCGCTTCGACCGCACCCGTCACCCCGGCCGCATAGGTCACGCCGTTCAGCGGAACGACCACCGCTTCAGCACTGCCGTAATAATTGCGCAATTCGGCAAAGCTCACCCGCGGCATGGCGACGACATTGCTCGGACCGTCCTTGTGACGCTCCGCCCCGGCAACGCCGGTCCCGAAGAAACCATGGCCGAATATGCGCATGACATGCTGCGGCGTCTCCGCAAACGCGCGGCGTAGCCCGGCATAGTCACGGTTCTCGGCGCCGCACGCGACAAAACCGACATCCGGGATCTTGTCGACAAGCGCCGGATCGAAAAAGCGATCGTCGACCCAATTGTGCAACGCGCGAACGCGCGTGGCTGGAAATCCGGCCAGAGTGACCAAGCTGGCAGCTTGCGCCTGCGACACGGTAATGACCCGATGGAAGGCACCGGCACCGATCCGCTTGAATATCCGTGCGCGACGCGGGGTTATATAATGTGCGAGGCAAACAAGCCGACCGCGCCAGCCGCGCAAGCGAAGCAGCAACGCAAGCGGCATGCCGACATCTTCCCCCGTCACATAGATAGCATCGTACCGGTGCGCGACGCAGGCGGCATGTACCGCAGATCCAAGATTCGGCCGCTTTGCAAAAAGGCGACAAAACCAGCCTCCGTGCTTAGCCGCACCCGACGTGTAAGACAGGCAATCGCCACCGGTCGCCCGTGCGATCTCGATAAACTCGATGCGGGGCTCGTCGCGACCCGCCGTCCCTGCCAAATACGCACTAAAGTCGCCGTTCCCAACGACAACAGCGCACCTCACCTGTTTGCCTGCTATCATTGCCTGAGCTTTGCTCGCCGGACTTTCGATCGATAACCGCGGATCACGGGTGAGCCTCGCATTCTTGAGGGCAATGCATCTGCGGCCTGCTCGACCGATGCTGCCTTGCAGCGGTAATGCAGGGCAAGCTGCATTGCAACGCAAGCGACCTGAGCCGGCGCGAAAGGGCATTGGGAGGGGTCAGGTACCGGCATGGCACATCCGTCCTTAGTGCAGAACAATAACTAATCTATTGCGGCGCAGAAAAAATCGTCAGAGATCGCGCGAATGATGCTACCCGCTGAATCAGTAGAAATGCAGGCCGTGGCGTAAACGTCGAGGAGTAACGATGCCGACCGATGCCGCTGCCGATACCGAAGTTCCGGCAAACCCCGAAGATTCACCGACCAGCCCAGAGGGCTTTTCACACCGCGCCATGGGTGGCGCGTTGATGCTCGGGTCCGCTCAGGGCGTGAAGTTTCTGTGCCAACTGGCATCGACCGTTATCTTGTCAAGATTGCTAGCACCAACCGATTTCGGCTTGTTTGCGATGTTGATGCCGCTCGTCTGGTTCGTGATGATGATCCAGGATTTCGGCCTTTCTAACGCGGTGATCACCGTTCGCAACGTGACCCGGGCACACGAAACCACGCTTTTCCTGATTAACGTTGGCTTGTCGGTCGTGCTCGCCCTAGCGTTGGCCGTGGCGTCGCCGCTGATCAGCGATTTCTACAATGCGCCGGCAGTAGTGCCGCTGGCGATCGCGCTGGCGGGGACGATCGTTCTTTCCGGGCTTGCAACCTTGCAGTTCGCGATTCTCGCCCGCGATTTACGCTTCGGCGCGATGATGGTTGCGGAGATCGGGGGAGCGGTCGGCGGTCTTGCGGCTTCAATCGCGATCGCAGTGATTTATCCCAGCCCGTGGGC
This sequence comes from Sphingomonas sp. UYP23, assembly GCF_054059235.1. Classification (NCBI taxonomy): domain Bacteria; kingdom Pseudomonadati; phylum Pseudomonadota; class Alphaproteobacteria; order Sphingomonadales; family Sphingomonadaceae; genus Sphingomonas; species Sphingomonas sp. UYP23. The sequence goes on along the minus strand of NZ_JBSSBX010000001.1, from coordinate 3,121,171 downwards.
GCTCGTTGCTTCTGTGATCGGTAATATGGCGATCGGGCTGGTGTGCGGTTGGGTCGCAACTGGGTGGCGGCCGGTACGCCCGGCTCGACTTTCGGAGGTGCGCCACCTCCTCGCCTTCGGGGGTGGCATTGCCGGCGCCAACATCGCAAACTTCATCGCGCGCAATGCCGACAATATCCTGATCGGCCGATATCTTGGCGCCCAACAGCTCGGCTTCTACGACCGGGCATACAAGCTGCTGCTGTTCCCGCTTATGCAGATCGTCAGCCCGCTGTCGCGGACGGTGGTGCCGATTCTATCGCAACTCGCCGATGACGCGCCGCGCTATCGTTCGGCATATCGCCGCGCTGCCAACCAAATCATGCTGGTCGCGATTCCGGGCATGGTGGTGCTAGTGGTCATGGCCGACCAACTGATCCCGCTGGCGATGGGGAAGCAGTGGGTCAACGTCGTGCCGATCTTCCGCTGGCTGGGACTGGCTGGGATCTACATGCCGCTCACGCAGACGTTACCGTGGCTGCTCGTCAGCCAGCAGCGCACACGCGACCTTTCGACCGTGACGACGTTGCACACCATCGTCTGCGTCGCGGCCTTTATTGCCGGCCTGCAATTCGGGGTGACTGGGGTTGCGGCATCGTTCGCGCTGGTTGATCTGTTTGTCGGGCTACCGCTGATGATCTGGTATGTCGGTCGATCGGGGCCCGTGTCGACCTGGGATCTCGCGAGCCTGGCGAGTTCGCATGCCGTCGCCGCCTGCGTCGCGGCGGGCGCGTTGATGCTCTTCCGTCACCTAACCGCACTCGACGCGATCCCGGCACTGATCCTGGGGGGCACTATCGGCTATGCCATCTCGTGGCTGGTCATCGCATTGATGCCGGGCGGTCGCGAGACGATCGGTCAGCTCGTCATGCTGGTCCGGCGTGCGGCAGGTTTGCGGTTTCGCCGACGCGCGACGGCCGCGTGATGCGACAGCCCCATGCGGCGCCGCGTGTGTCCGTCGTCATCGCCAATTACAATGGCGCGCGTGATCTTGCTGCGGCGGTTCAGTCCGCTGCGCGACAAACGGTATCCGACCTCGAGATCCTGGTCGCCGACGACTTGTCGAGCGACGCGAGCCCGGCAATAGCGCAAGAGCTCGCCGCGGCGGATCCGCGCATCCGCTTCCTCACCGCCAAGCGTAACACCGGGCCCGCCGGCGCGCGAAACCGCGCGATCGCGGTTGCACGCGGCGACTGGATCGCCGTCCTTGATAGCGACGATCTGATGCACCCGTCGCGGCTTGAAAAGCTGATCGCGGCGGCCGAGCATCGTGGAGCGGATATCGTTGCGGACGATCTGCTCGTATTCGACGATCAAGTCGGCGGCGCGATCGGGCGTTTCCTCGAACGGCCAGAAAGCGACGGCCCCTTCGCCCTGACGCCCGAGCGATATTTCGCGCAGACCGTCATGTATGGGCGCAAGCCCAATCTCGGTTTCCTAAAGCCCGTCTTTCGCCGCGCAGCGTTGGTCGCGGCGGGCATACGCTACGACGAACGCCTGCGGATCGCCGAGGATGACGATATCGTGATCAGAGCGCTGGCGGCGGGTCTGCGCTATTGGATCGTTCCGTCGCTGACCTATTTCTATCGCAAACATTCGCGGTCGATTTCGCACCGGACATCGATCGCCGACCTGAACGCAATGGTCGTCGCGTCGAATCGGATCGCAGGGTTGTTCCCCAATGCCGATCGCGCGACGGCAAATGCAATCTCGAACCGAGTCGCCGCGACGCGCGACGCGCTGGCTTTCCAACACTTCCTTGACGCTGCGAAGGCACGCCGCGTTCCCGCCGCACTTGGCGCGCTGGCCAAACGCCCGTCTGCGGCCCGTCTGCTGCGGCTGCCGCTCGCGGCACGCCTGCGCCGACGCAAGCGAGATCATGCGGTGCCTGATCGGACCGATGGCCGACACGTGCTCTTCGTAAGTCGTCAGCGGATCGTCGGGCGGACCAACGGCAGTTCGACCTATCTTCTCGATATCGCTGCAGCGGTGCGCGCTGCTGGGCTGACGCCGCATCTGTTGCAGCCCGCACCATCGGTGACTGGACGACGGCCGGTGCTGCGGCTGAGCCCCGATCTTGCCGTGTTCGAGACGCACGAGGTGCGCGGCGTATGGAAATATGGTTCGGTGATCGTGTCGCGCGACTTGCGCGTATGGAGCGACGCGTTGCGCGGTATTGCAGCGCGTCTCGTGAAACGGCTGGGGGTTCGCCTGGACCTGACCGACACGCCATATCCCCACACGATCACAGTGCCCTGGACCGACGCCGACCGGTTGTTCGTCGCACGCCACGGCCGCAGATACGCCGATGCCATCCTTGCCGACTATGTCTTTCAAGCCGAGGCGATCCCGTTATTACTACGCCCGGATGCTCCGAACGCGATCGTCATGCACGATCTGTATGCCGAACGTGCCGGAAGCTTCGGCGACGACGCTTCGCGTGATTCGGTCGCGATGCTGGATGCCGATCAGGAAGTCGCATTGATGCGTCAGGCAGCAGCCATCATCGCAATTCAAGAGCAGGAGGCCGAATGGGTGCGCCGCCACGTTTCCGGCGTCCAGGTCTTCACAGCGCCGATGGCCGCGTATCCGGTTCCGGCCGCCCAGCCTGGAAACGACCGCGACGTCTTATTCGTCGGTAGCAACACATCGCCCAACGTAATCGCGATCGAGTGGCTCCTGTCGGGCGTGTGGAATCGCGTTCGCGCGGCGATTCCTAACGTGCGATTGGTCATCGCGGGCTCGGTATCCGCGGCGTTCCCAGAGACGCAGGGGGACTGGCGCGGCCAAGGCATCGAATTCTGCGGCATGGTGCCTGATCTCGCACCGCTCTACCGCGACGCAGGGGTCGTTATCTCGCCCCTCACGGTCGGTTCGGGCCTAAAGATCAAGCTGATCGACGCGCTGGCGCAAGGCAAGGCGATCGTCGCCACATCGGTTACTCTACAAGGCGTCGAGCGCCAGGCCGGACCCGCGGTGATACGGGTCGACGATGATGCTGGCTTTGCCGACGCGATCGTCGCGCTCTTGCGCGATCCGGCAGAACGTGCCCGTCGAGCCGAGCAAGCCCTCACGGTCGCACGGTCCACCTTCTCGGCGGAAACGTGTTACGGCCCCCTCATTTCTTGGCTTAGCCCAAAGCGGGACGAATGAACGGGTTACTTCGGTAATAAACTCATGGTATTCACATGGTGCTGTCGACACCGGCGCGCATCAAAATCTTTGGGAAGATTGAATGACAAAAGATGTCATTGTCTTGGAATTCAACGAGCTGACGCCGTCGCTTGTCGATAGATTCATCAAGATGGGCAAGCTGCCCAATTTCGCGAGGCTGAGGCAGGAGTCGCTCGTTGCCGTAACTGACGCCGAGGAGGCGCCACCGGCGCTAGAGCCCTGGATTCAATGGGTTACGGTCCATACCGGCCTGTCGTACGCAGAACACAAGGTCTTCGACCTGGGTGATGGTCCGAAACTTTCTGAACCGCGTATCTGGGACATGGTATCCGACGCGGGTGAAAAGGCGTGGATCTGCGGCAGTATGAACGCGGCGGTACAAGGTGACCGGTTCAACGGGTTGGTGCTTCCGGACCCGTGGGCCACCGACGTCAAATCGCAGCCGGCTGGGCTCTTTGAGCCCTATCTCGACTTGGTGCGAACCTATGTGCAGGAATACACTACCAGCCGCCCGAACGTCAGCAAGGCGACGATGATCCGTTTCGCCCGCTTCATGGCGACGAACGGCCTGTCAACCCGGACGATATTCCAGGCGATGCGCCAATTGGTCGGCGAGTTGAGTCAGCCGATCCAGTGGCGGCGTGCGACGATCCTGGATCGTCTGCAATGGGACATCTTCCGAAAATTTTACCGGAGCGAGCGTCCGGTGCTCTCGACGTTCTTCCTCAACAGCACCGCCCATTTCCAGCACTATTTCTGGCGCAACCTTGATCCGGATGCCTTCGCAGTCACGTCCGATTCCGAGACGCAGCAAAAATATGCCGACGCCATCCCGTACGGGTATGAGAAGATGGACGAGATCATTGGCGAAGCCTTGGCGCTTGCAGGGCCGCAAACCTCGATCGTCCTGTGCACCGCGCTCAGCCAGCAACCGATGCTCGATCACGAGGACATCGGCGGCAAGCAGATCTTCAAGATGCACGACGCCGCCGCGTTCTTTGCCTTTGCGGGCGTGCCCGAAGGTTACACCTATGCGCCGGTTATGGCGGAGCAATTCCATCTGATCTTCGATTCCGAAGCGGCAGCAGGTGAAGCGGCCGAGCGGCTTCGTGGCGTCAAGCTGCGCGACGGTACGCAGGTCATGATGGCGCGGAACGAGGGTGATCGGGTCTTTGCCGGTTGCGATCTCGTCGCGCATCCCGCCGCTGGCGCGACGATCTTATCGACCGCGTCGAATGAGGCGCCGGCATTCAACGCAATGTTCTACCCGGTCGAGGCTGTGCGCAGCGGGATGCATCATCCAGATGGCATGTTGTGGATCCGCACGCCCGAGCACGTCCATGCCAAGATCGATCGCCGCGTATCCCTTCGCGAAGTTGCTCCGACTCTGTTGGCGCTGACCGACATCGCGCCCCGTCACGCGTTCGCCTGTCCGGCGATGCCGGAACTCGAATGGGCTAAGTCTGTCGAACGCAAGGCGGCCTGATCAGAAACGAGCGATAGGATGACCGCCGCCGGCCACAGTGCTCGTCTTGCCCGAGCAGGCTGCGGGCGACACCCGGCCGTGCGATGCCACAGGTCATACTCAAGCCTGCTCGGTCGTCCGGCCGTAGCCGAATGATAAGATTCGGCAATGATTATCAGACCTGGGCCCGGGTCGCGCTCGCATTGCTCGCGGGAGCAGCGCTGACCGCGGCGGTAGTGTTGTATCGCGCAGAGCGAAGCGGCCCGGTAACGTCGCGGTTCAACGCGGTCGGGGTCGAGCTCCCTTATTCCAAATCGGTCGACAGTTGGATCGTCAACAGTCCAGCGAAGGAAACCCAGCACGGCACGTCGCTGAAGGACCAGTTTCACGGCGTCGGCGGTGACGTGCTGATTGGTGGCCAAGGAGACGATACCTACACCTTGTGGGATACCGGCAACCTCGTCGTCGAGAGTCCCGGCGAAGGCGTCGACACAGTCGAAAGCTATAGCAATGGCGCAACCGTGCTCGCCGACAACGTAGAAAATCTGACGCTGAAAGGCGACCGGTCGAACCATGCGGGGGGCAACGCCCTCGATAACATCATCACCGCCGGCGATACCGGCGCAACGCTCGACGGCGGTGGCGGCAATGACGTCCTTGTCGGTGGTCGGGGCCCCGACATCTTCCAAATTCGCGCGGGCAATGGAAGCGATGCGATCATCGACTTTACGCAGGGCACCGACAAGGTCCGGCTTGGTGGCTACACGATCAACAGCTTCGACAAGGTCCGCGCCACGATGCGACAGGTCGGCGCGGACACCGTAATCAGGCTCGACAAGACCGAGAAGCTCATCTTGCGCGGCGTTTCTGCAAAAACGCTTACAGCCGGGGATTTTCAGCTACCGATCGACATGTCGAAGCTCAGATTGTCGTTCACCGACGAATTTTCGACGCTTCGCTTGCGGGCCCAGGGCGGCATCTGGATCCCCAATCTAGCGGAAGGCGGCATGACCGACCATGGTCATGTCGACGAACAGCAAGTTTATGTCGACGCCGGTTATGCCGGGAGTGCGACCAACCCGCTCGGCATCAATCCGTTTGCGGTCAGCCCCGACGGCGTCCTTTCCATCATTGCAGCCCCGATCGAAAAGGCCAACGCCGCGGCGCTTGGGCGCGCCGCTTACAGTTCGGGCCTGCTGAGCAGCAAGACCGGTTTCTCACAACAATATGGCTATTTCGAAATTCGAGCCGCATTGCCGAAAGGCCAGGGATTCCTACCCGAATTCTGGCTGATGCCCGCTACGGGCGGATGGCCACCCGAGATCGACGTCATGGAGTCACTCGGCCGCGATCCAGGCATGGTTTACATGACGATGCACGACATCGGCGGCGTCCGAAAGGGTTCCGCCGCGTATTTCGATCATACTGAACGGATGCACACCTATGGCCTGAATTGGACCAAGGAAAAGCTGACTTGGTACGTCGATGAAATGGAAGTGGCGCAGCAACCCGCACCGGCCACTTTCCGCCAGGAATTCTACGTCATTATCAACTTGGCGATCGGCAACGCCTGGGCGGGCAAGGTCGATTCAAGCACGGGTATCGGGGCGTTCAAGATCGACTATTTGCGGGTCTATGCGAATGCCGAGACGGTCAGTCGGAGCGTACATGGCGTAAAGACGCCCCTTACCGGTGCGGGAGCACAGCGACTGAGCGTCGTCAGCGCAAGCCGAAGCGATGCGCGCTGAGTCGCTGCCCCCTCTACGCTTAGCCTGTTCACGAAGCGGGGGAAATGCGTCGATCCTAGTGGTCGGGCGCCCTTGTCCTGATACCGACCTGCTCTATCCCCAGCCAATCGCGGCGAACGACCATTATTTCAGGAGCTCACGATGCCTTCCTCGCCGATGTCCGATATCCCAATCGTGCCGAAAGGCGAGACAATCCCGCGGATCATCCACCAGGCGTTTCCCACGAAAAACCTCCCGGCCCCGGTGCGCGCCCTGATCGATGAGCTTTGCGCCAACAATCCGACTTGGGAGCATCGCCTCTACGACCATGACGATATCCGCGAATTCATCCGACGCGAATACGGCCCGAAAATGCTGAAGGCATTCCTGCGGATCGATGAGCGCTATGGCGCCGCTCGGATCGATTTCTGGCGCTATCTCCTGATTTACAAGGTCGGCGGCGTGTACATCGACATCAAGAGCACTTTTAGCAAACCGCTCGATGAAGTGCTGCACACGGATGACGAATATATCCTGAGCAGTTGGGATCAGTCTGCAGGTGCGGAATTCTCCGGCTATGGCATCCATCCCAAACTCGCTCATCGCGAGACCGGCGAGTTTCAGCAATGGCATGTTATCGCGGTAAAGGGGCACCCTTTTCTTCGCGCGGTAGCCGAACGCGTGCTTGAAAGCATCGAGCATTACAATCCCTGGCGAGACGGGGCAGGAAAGGTGGCAGTGCTCAACGTGACCGGGCCGGTTCCGTACACGCTGGCGATCGAACCGCTGCTAGCGCACTATCCGCACCGCTTAGTCGCCGACGAAACACATCTGTCATTGGTCTATAACGCGTTGGGCGGGGTGACTTACCAACAGTATCTGCCGCCGCATTATTCTTTGCAAAAAATGCCGCTGATCGACCAAGGCCCGGTCGGCCAAGCCGCTTATGCATCCTATCTCATGGCGAAGCGGGGATATCTCACGGTGAGAGATTTCGGACGCCGCATCATCAAGCGATAAGCACAGGGAATTGGGCCGCACGTCGTATGCGTTGCCCGTCGGGCTAATTGCCCGCAGGCTCGCCGGATCTCGCACCGCGCTGCGTTGCATTCGCCCCGGCCCTGCCCCGCTTGGCGGCTGCCGCGCGACGCTTACCGGCGGAGACCAAATCCTGTTCGGGGATTTCGGCTGGCGTACCTCGGATCAGGCTGCGAACGGTGACATCGGCGGCCATCCGATTCGCGACGACGATGCGATTGTCTCGAGCCGCACGCGAATTCCTGTATCGCGCGCCTGGCAAGCCACAGCTTACCGTAAACCCGCGCTTGTCGATGCAGTTTTGGGTATCTCGCCCAGCATCGTCGCAATAAACGAGACGGCCCTGCCCGTCCCGACATCCGTCGGCCAATGCGGCGCCGCCCATCGACAGCGCCACGGCCGCCAAAAGCGTCTTTGCGACGAAGCGCATACGTATTGTGCTCATCGGTTGGTGATACGCGACGCACAACGCTTAAGCAATCATTTGATCGCCGCAGACGCGTCTGGCCGCCCCACCGTCGAGCCGTTACTCAATGGGTTATCTTGCCCTCAAGCGCAACTTTCATGGCGACGATCGCGATGGTTACGGCGACGAGGCTCGCCATCGTCGATCGGATCGAAACGGGCTTCCCGACGGCAGGCCGGATCAACAGTTCGTAGATGACAATCGCAGACCAGAAGGCGACGATTTGCCAGCGTGTCTCCACGTCTCGCAACAGAAACCCGGACGGTCGCACCGGCTGCGGAAAAGATAAGGGCATTTCGCAACGCAAATCCGGTCGACATGCGCGGTTCCGTAGCCGCTAACGTCTGGCCTCACCAGCGCTATTGCGAACATTTAAGGTTGGAAAGACGGGCGGCGCATCAGCCGGCCTTACCCGATATTCGCCTACCGGTTGCGAACAGACAACTATCTCCCTCGACGCAATACGCGCGACGCCGATGCTTAATCATGGTATCGTTGCAGTATGCAGGCCTGTTGCCAGACGATCATTATACGCATTCGGTCTTCCCAATACGAAGAACGCGTATGCGGATTCAGTATTAGGAGGTTGCGTTGCCACCAGGATCACAAGAGGCCGACGAGCAACGCCTTGCCCGGGACCTATTGATCGAGCGTGTTCTGGGATCTTACACGGCGCCCCCGCCTTCATCACAGCCCCGGCCCCGGCCCGCTACAAAACGCTCAATTCTATTTAATCGCAAGGGTCTAGTCTCGACCCTGATCGCTTTGGCCTTCGGCGTTGGTGGCGCCACCGCACTCGTCGTTTCGCAGCAGATGGGCGATGGCATATTGCGACATCGGTCGCTTGCGATGCCTGCCTCTGCGCGCTCGATCGTCGCACAAAGCCTTGCGGTGCCGACCGCGCCAGCCGTCGTTACGTCCGCTGTGCCTGCAATGACAGCACCGCGCTCCTCACCGAAACGGCCGAATTGGGCAGCAATCGCGTTGTATCGCGAAAATCGGGAGCGCTTAGCGCGTGAAACCTTGGCGCATGAAACGAACTCGCAGATGGTCGATTACACCGACGTGCCACGTGATGGAGCACCGGCAGTCCACCTCGAAGGGGAAGCGCTGCGGCATGCTATCATCGCCGACGCCGAGGCTACACGAAAGGCGAACTCGGCCGCCATACCCGTTCAGAACCCACCACGCTGAGCGCCTGACGATGTTACGGTGCGGCAGCAGGTTGAGCGATCGCCCGATTGCCGCGGATCGCCTTTAGGCGACGCCGCAACGCCATATCGATAGCGAGGCACAGGCAGGCGATCACGATCGCTAGCGCCACGATGATCGGAACCGAAATATACTCGACAATTCGCGACGGGCCGGTCCGGTTCAGTAGGCTCGCCGCCTTGATCACAATCGGGTAATGAACGATGTAAAGCGGATAGGACAACAAACCGAGCCACCGCGATATCCGTTGCACGAACCCGCTCGGCCGCTCGTTCATCGCAGCGGTCAGCAACAGCGGAAAGACCAGAATAGCGCAGGCTAAATCGCGCAGCCCGTTGACGGTCGTGAGAAGCGGCGTCGGGATACAAATCGTGGCAAGCAACGCCAGAACGACGAGCCAAAGCGGCGCTGTAATCTGTGGTAGTCGAAACTGAACGCGCATCCGGTACAACAGGATGCCACAGGGGTAGCAAAAGGCGAAGATCGCTACGCCGCCAACCAGCGTGTCAAACGACCAGCCGATGTTGAGCCCACCGAAGTACACGCCGCATGCCGCCATCGCAAACCCGCCCAACCCGACCAGCAGCATCAGGTTGCGATCGCTCAAACGGCCGAGGATCAAACGGTGTACGAGATTCCCCCATATCTCGATTGCAAGCGACCATTGAGGGGCAAGCAGGGGGAACACCGAACTGCCGGGCCACGGAATAAGGCAAATCGCCGCAAGCAGCATCAACCATATCTCGTGGTTGATAGCCCCATCGCCAAAGCCAATCCGAATACCGAGCGATACTGCCAAGCCAAGGAGCAGCAGCGGGTACAGCCGCTCGATCCGAATAGCCAGAAACGCAAACGGCGAACTGGTGCGCATAATGCGGTTTTCGTAAGCGTGCGCGATCACGATCCCGCTCAGCATAAAGAAGAACGGCACCGCCATATAGGCATGCGGAATAGCGTATACCAAACCGTACTGATCGCTCGTATGCATGATAACGACTGCGATCGCTGCGATCCCGCGCAGCCCATCCAGCAATTCAAACGTTTCGCGACGCGCCGACATCCGATCTTCCCCTGTCGACGCGGTCTCTTAAGCTGGCGTTCGATCGGCGCTTATGGCGGGAAGCCCTTGAAACGGCAAATACAATTACATCGGTCTGCGATGAGCGTGTGATTAGTGAGGCGGAAGAGTACGTACGAGCTTACTTCGACGCCGCAATCTTAGATAGGCCAGCCCTTCGCGCCGCCGACCAGACTGGCAGCCGATTCAGCAGCACGAGCGGGCTGGTGCGCTCGCACCGCGCTAGGCGGCGCCCGGGCGCGGGTATGTCTCTAACCGCGGTGCGGCGCCGACTTCTGAAATATCGTTAACCATCCCTTAGCGTCCGTTGCCTAGAGCGGGTCCGTCTTCAGCCGGGATAACGCGAATGCGCAGCGAACGAACAGCGGATTTCGAAGCGGCAATCATGGCAAATCGTACGATCGACGTGACGATCGTGATGCCGTGTCTCAACGAGGTAGACTGCCTTGCGCATTGCATCGCCAATGCGCGAGTCGCTCTCGCGGCGATTGAAAACGAACTCGGCCTGCTGGGTGAGATCGTTATCGCCGACAACGGGTCGACCGACGGCAGCCAGACGCTTGCCGTGGGTCTCGGCGCCCGCGTCGTCGCAGTCATTGAACGCGGCTACGGCGCCGCGCTCAACGGCGGCGCGAGCGCGGCCTTTGGCGGCTACGTATTGATGGGCGACGCGGACGGCAGCTAAGACTTCACTGACGGCGTGGCGATGATCCGCTCGCTCCATCAGGACAGCGCTGATCTGTGCATGGGATCGCGCTTCCTGGGCGGGATCGCGCCCGGTGCGATGCCGTGGAAGAACCGCCATATCGGCAATCCTTTACTTACGGGCCTTCTTAACTTCCTGTTCCGCGCAAGGATCGACGATGCGCATTGCGGTTTGCGCGCGATCCGCAAAGATGCGTTCTTGCGCTTGGGGCTTACTGGTACCGGCATGGAATTCGCCAGCGAAATGGTGATCGAGGCCGCGCTAAAACGGCTGAGGATCACCCAAGCACCCGCCAGACTGCTCGCCGACCTGCGCGACCGGCCGCCGCATCTCCGGCCGTGGCGCGACGGTTGGCGACATCTGCGCTATCTCTTCATGCTAAGCCCGACCTGGCTGTTTGCCTTACCGGGGGGAGCGGCGATGGCGCTCGCGGGCGTCGTGCTGCTTGTCGCGCTCGCGCATCTGCTGGGTATGATGCACGGCGAGACGCCGTTCGGCACAAGCTGGACGATCGCGGCGGGCTTCTTGTTCACGACTGGCCATCTATCGGCGATCCTCGCGCTTGCCACTCACCTGTCGAGCGTGCGTCAGAGCTATCGACCCTTGGGTCGCGTTGACGTGACCCCCTTTTTTCGTCCAGTTGAAGCTAGAGTCCGACCCCGAAGTGAGCTGCTACCCATTCTTGGACCACCCGGCTGGGCGTCATCCAGTTCCTGCCGGCCAGGGCGGGCCATGTGCCGCTGACCGGTTCACCAGCGATATCGGCGGCTTATTGCCGATCGCGCTATGTGGTCGCACCTCGTTATAGTCTCTACGCCAAGTCTCGCATTTTCCGACCGCGTCGTCGAGGCTCATGAACCAGTGCTGGTTCAGGCACTCCGCCCGGAACTTGCCGTTGAAGCTCTCGATGAACGCATTGTCCGTCGGCGTGCCAGGCCGCGAGAAAGAGGTGGTTCTAGGAATCTGAACAGCGGGGATAAGTGGATTGCCGATCTGAGAGCGGCCATGCTGGCCGCGAAGAGGAGGCAAGATGAGCAAGCGACCCCGCCGGAACCACAGCCCGGCATTCAAGGCCAAGGTGGCGCTGGCTGCCGTGGGAGGCGAGAAGACGCTGGCCGAACTGGCGCAGGAGTATGAGGTGCACCCGAACCTCATTAATCAGTGGCGGTCCAAGCTGCTGGAGGGGGCGTCAGACGTGTTCGGAGCGGTGCCGGCAGCGAGCGAACCAGCGGTCGATATAACGGTGCTGCACGCAAAGATTGGCGAGCTGACGCTGGCGAACGATTTTTTGGCCGGTGCGCTCGGGAAGGCCGGTCTGTTGCCGAGCGCAAAGCGATGATCGACCGTGACCATGAGCTGCCGCTGGCCCGTCAAGCGCAGCAGCTCAAGATCAGCCGCGGCAGCATCTACTATCTCCCGCGGCCTGTCTCGCCGGCCGACCTGTTGATCATGCGGCGGATCGATGAGCTTCATCTGCTCTATCCGTTCGCCGGCAGCCGGATGCTGCGCGATCTGCTCCGGCAGGAAGGCGTGGTCATCGGGCGACGGCATGTCGCGACGCTGATGAAGCGAATGGGGCTCGAGGCGATCTACCGCCGTCCGAACACGTCGAAACCGGCGACGGGGCACAAGATCTATCCGTACCTGCTGCGCAAGCTGGCAGTGATCCGGCCGAACCAGGTCTGGGCGACGGATATCACGTACATCCCAATGGCTCGCGGTTTCGTCTATCTGGTGGCTATCGTCGATTGGTTCACCCGACGGGTGCTGGCCTGGCGAGTGTCGATTTCGATGGATGTCGCGTTCTGCGTCGCTGCGTTGGAGGAAGCGCTCGCACGGTACGGCAAGCCTTCCATTTTCAATAGCGACCAAGGCTCGCAATTCACCAGTGTGGCCTTCACCGCCGTCCTGCACCGCGAAGAGATAGCAATAAGCATGGATGGCAAAGGGTGCTGGCGGGACAACGTGTTTGTTGAGCGCCTGTGGCGCTCGGTGAAATACGAAGAGGTGTACCTCAATGCCTACGCCTCGGTTCCCGAAGCCCGCGCCGGCATCGGTCGATATCTCGCATTTTATAACGGCGTCCGGCCACATTCAGCCCTTGGCGCCAGAACACCGGACCAGGTATACTTCGACCAGCCGCTTCTCGCAGCGGCATGATCAACCCGCGGTAGTCCACTTATCCAGACCGCGAGCCTGTTCAGACAAGCGGAGCCACCTCTAGAAGTCCAGTACGACACCCCGCATGTACGCCCACAGGTCGAGGTCTCGGGAGATGAACTCGCTGCCCTGATCCACCCGGATGGAGGCTGGATAGCCGACCTCGCCGCAGACCCGGTCCAGCACGGCGATCACGTCAGGCGCCCGGAAGCTGAACCGTGGCACTACTGCTGGCGAGAACCGGCTGAACGTGTCGATCACCGTCAGGATACGTAGCTTCGATCCCGTGGCGAGTTGGTCATGGACGAAGTCCATGGCCCATACTTCATTCGAACACGACGCCGCGCAGCGTCCTTCTCTTAGCTTCGCTTTCACCCGGCGCTTCGGTGGCTTTTGTCGCAGCTGCAGCCCCAACTCCTTGTAAAGCCGATAAACACGTTTCGCGTTCACGTCCCAACCCTCCCGCCGGAGCAGCACATGGATCCGGCGATAGCCGTAACGCACGCGCGTTTCAGCGATCTCCTGCATCCGCTTCTTTAGGTCGGCCTGATCCGCGCGGCGTCCACGATAGTGGTAGCTCGATCGCTCCGCCCGAAGCACGCTGCACGCCCGTCGGATACTGACGGACCAGATGCCCCGGATGTCGTCGACGAGCTGACGCCGCCGATCAGGCCTCAGAGCTTTCGCGAGACGACATCCTGCAACATCGCCTTGTCGAGACTCAGGTCGGCCACCAACCGCTTGAGCTTCGCATTCTCATCCTCGAGTTGGCGTAATCGCCGCATCTCCGATGACATCAAACCGGCGTATTTCTTGCGCCAGGCATAGAATGTCGCATCGCTGATCCCGGCTTTGCGGCACACCTCGCCGATCGTCGTGCCGTCCTCGGCCTGCTTCAACACAAACGCGATCTGCGCCTCGCTGAACTTCGATCTTTTCATCGCTCACTCCATCGACTGACCCTCAATCCTAAACTGGAATTTTCCAGCTCAAAACGGTCCAGGAAACGGGCAGCAGGTCAGCAATCCTGCCTGCTCGTCACGGGGCGGCGCTAGGATTGGAACGCCGCCACCGCGTCGGCAAGGACTCTTTCGGTCGAGGCTTCGATCGAAAGCCGGGTTTGGTTGCGCGCATACGATTCGCGCGTCGCCGCGCGCAGCGCCGGCCCGCCCCGGTCGCAGGCCATGATCGCTTCGGCAAGCGCTGCGGGCGTATCGTCCGCCGCGACGAACCCGTTCTCGCCGGGCTCGACGAGCTCGACCGCGGCGTTGTCTGGCCCGACGACGACGACGACCGGAACGCCTCGCGCGCTCGCTTCGACCACGCCCATGCCATAGCTCTCGCGCGCCGACGGCTGGACGATCGCGGTTGCCCCGGCCATGCCGTCCTCAACGACCGACTGGTCGACGAACCCAGGCAGCGCGATCCATTCGCTGAGGCCGAGCCGGGCGATCTTTGCGGAGATCGCGGCGTGATCAGGCCCCTGCCCGAACAAGGTGGCGCGAAGGGCCGGGTGCCGTTCCATCGCCACGGCCAGCGCGTCGATCAGAAGCGATAGCCGCTTTTCGGGGATGAACCGCCCTGCATAGACGATAGTCGCGGGCGTCGCGGCTTCTGATTGGCTGCGGTAGTTACTGCTCGTGTGCAGGCCGGTCAGCAAGACAGCAACGCTTTCCAGACCGATCTCACTGAGTCGTGAACGATGCAGTGCGCTAAAGCTGTAGGCAGTCTGCGGCACCTTGGCGCACAGCCGCTGGATGCACCAGCCCACCGCGCCGAGCCTACCGAGATATTCGTCCCAATAGCCCCTACTCCAGACCTCGAGCCAGTCGACCGCGATCGTGAACCGGCCGATGGGGCGCAACACCGCTGCGGCCAACAGCGAGAAAAAGGGGAACGATGCCGTATGGACGCGGTCGTAGCGGCGGCCGTGGCGCAGTAGATGGAAGAACACGCCAATCCCGAAGCGGATTGGGGGCCAGATGCGGCGCTTGCCGTTGCGATATAGCGGCAT
Source organism: Sphingomonas sp. UYP23 (assembly GCF_054059235.1). NCBI lineage: Bacteria > Pseudomonadati > Pseudomonadota > Alphaproteobacteria > Sphingomonadales > Sphingomonadaceae > Sphingomonas > Sphingomonas sp. UYP23. The sequence goes on along the minus strand of NZ_JBSSBX010000001.1, from coordinate 3,106,092 downwards.
GCGCGGTCCGACCGCTACCACGCGGACCCCGGGCAGATCGGGCGCGTTGCCCGCGTCCCACTGTGTGAGCGTAAGATAGGTGACGTCGTGGCCAGCGCGCGCCAGCGCCAGCGCCAGGTTGCGATACCAGCGTTCTCCGCCGCCGATTGTCCGGGGATATAGACAGTCGTATAGGATTCAAAACCGCATCGTGACCGCTCGCGGCTCGATCTCGATCACGTTGACGTCACTCCTTCGAACCATCCGTCGCCCGACGCCCTGCGGTCGAACCATCGATACCTCAAGCCCGCGGAGCGTGCTAGGCCACTGCGCCCCCAGGAAGTGATGAAGGCCGGGCGTGTCGTCCCCGCTCGGATCGCAGATCCCCGATGAGTGCAGCTAGCAATGTCCTGGACGGGAATGCCTTCGCTGCGTCGATCGACCGTCAGGTGCGCGGTGTCTTAGCGCATGGCGGTCGTGTCGGCATGGTCTTGCAAATGCACAGGTTCGACGCGCAGGCGTTTTCGCACGACTAGCAAAACGCGACGCGGATCCAACTCGTGCGCCTTGATTGGCTGGATCCTATCCGACTGCTGCGCCCTTTTTGCGTCAATGTGCGGACTGCCAGATCGGCAAAGCCCCGAACAGCTCGCGCTGCAGTGCGGACACACCCATCGACGGCGTATCGGCTGCTTGAGGGCCGTCACATCTGCCCGATCGTGCAAATCAGCCGAGCACGCCATAGCGGTAACTGGGACTCGGATCATAGGGGCCGAATTCGAGTTCGAGAATGAGCCTCGGGCTCGACCGTGCGACCGTGCCGGTGTGGAAGACAAAAGGATCCTCCGAGAAGCCGCTGCCGGCAGGCCCTGTAATCGATGTAAACATGTCGAGCCCATAATAGGATTCGAGGGCACCCCGCTCCTGCCCATGAAAAAGCGTGTATTGGTGGCGCAGGCCGCGATGCCGGTGGCTGCCGCGAATATAGAGATGCGGCCCGGAGACCTCATCGACGTCTGTAAGGTAGAAGAAGAATTTGAGCGTTCGCCAATCGTTCAAATCGAAGTGGAAACGGTCCTGGGCGGCTCTGCGCAGATCACCGTCGTCGAAGCGCCTCGCCGGGAAACTCCACCATAGCCGGACCCGAATATTCTTTGCGTGCTGACCAAGATAATTGCGCGCTACGGCGAGAAGACGCGGATCGACCAACAGTCTATTGACAGCGTCGGAGCGTTCGACCGCCGAGAAATAGTAGCCGGCGAGGATGTCGTTGGAGCGCTCGTGATTGGCCCCGGCAACGTCTTGAGGCAGGAAGCTCATACCGTCTGCGTCCCGTGAGGAGCAGCGATTTTCATTGGCGAACGTCCGGATTTCCTCAAATGTCGCCGCGGACAGCGAGAAGCCCTCGCAGACGCCATCGCTGTGCAAGCGGCGCGTGACGATATCGGCGTCCGGAGAATCGACGTCGCTGCTAGCTGGCAACGGCGTTTGCAGCGTAGGCTTCGTCCGCAGCTTGCGCTCGATCCAACGCGCCCATTTCAATCGCCCGAACACGATGAGGAAAACCCATCCGGGCCGCTCTCGTGCATATGTCGCATACGAAGGCGCGCGGACCGCTATACGCCTAGCTGAAGCAAGCATCGTTATAGCCTTTGGACACACGCACTATCAAGCGATAGTATTATCGAAGTGACCCGATATCGGCAAAGCTATTATGAGGCATAAGAGATGAAAAATTTTTAATGTTACAGAATGAAGCTTCAGCCTAAAACGCTGTACCTGGGTTTCTATTTGCATAATTTTTCATTTTATCCTTATTTATTAGATCCATATAAATCGAAGTTTGGATAACAAAGTAGGCAAGTGGGAAAGCCGTCAAAGGATCTGGCGCCGCCACATACCGGGGTTACAATTGCGGAAGCGAACCAAGGGAGAAGGGCATATGGTCGCTTGCCGGAGCGCGCGGATTGCCATCTTACGCGGGGTAGTGTCGTTTGGATCGAAACAGATTGGTCGCTACAGATTTGGGTGGCATCGTCGACATGAACCCAATGGCATCCATGCCGCCGCACGTACATCCTCACCGAAGCTCTCTCGTCTCGTACCCACAAAAGACGGTCGGCTTAGCCACTTCGTCGTACAATGAAGCAGGGCCGTTTGGTCATCTTTCCAGCCGAGAGGCTCAGCCTGGTGCGGTGTGTTGCACCAGGTTTTTTGCAGCGTTAGGGTCAGCCAATGCTGGCTGGCCTTTTGAGATTGATGATGCAAACTGCCGATGGGGTACGGCAGCGGTATTGGCGGTGGCGAGGCCGCCCTCGGCTTGCCACGGCGGCGCTGGCCTATACCCCCGACGGCGAGCTGCTCTTCGTCAGGCAGACCTATACCGACGGTTGGTGCCTGCCGGGGGGCGGGCGTCGGGCGACGGAGGAGCCCATTGCGGCGGCGTTACGTGAATTGCGCGAAGAGATCGGACTGTTCGGCTGGGGTGAGACGCAGTGGCGTACAACCATTCATCGCCCCTTCTCCGGTGTACCGGTCGCGACCGACGTCGTGATCGTGAGCGACGTAACATTTGCGTTCAGACGAAACCTCGAAGTCGAAGCGGTATCGTCTTTCGCTCCTGCTGCATTGCCCGCGGACCTCAACCCTTGGGCTATCACCGTACTCACAGTCGTCGGCCTCTTGCATCCCGCAGAGAAGGCGGCTTTTTCGCCCTGACGCGACTGGGCGGCGACGCGCGATAGCGATGGGGTAACTGGCCCCACTGTTCCGGGAACGTCGATTGCCGGATGCGCCCTGCCGATCAACCTTCGCGAGCGCTACCGCTTGGTCCGCGTAACTCGCACCTTGCCACAGCGGACACATCGCGCGACGATAGTTAGCGGCCGCGCTGTTGCCGACTTCCGAAGCCAACGGTGGATATCGAAGCGACAGAGCCACCCTAACACATTACGACCCTCTCGTGGCGTCCATCGAGCCGACCGCAATAGCCGAATATTGTCAATTTAGCGTTTAGGCTTTCGGCCTTTCGTATCCGGGCGATTCGCTAGCGATTTTCTAAACGCCGCGGCCGAGACAGGACGGTTTGGCATTTTAATGACCAGTTAGGCACAAAAGCTGATCCCCGCGGCGCAATTCAAACTGGAAGCATGTACTACATTGCGTTTACCGCAATGAGACTTCAATCGATCCGCACTAGGCGGACAGTATCCTCAACTTCAAAGCTTGGATTGGCTTGGCTTGGCGTGGTGGAGCTGAGCGGAATCGAACCGCTGGCCTCTGCAGTGCGATTGCAGCGCTCTCCCATCTGAGCTACAGCCCCGCACCACGCCCGGCCCAGCCTGTAGGCGGAATGCCGCCTTAGCGGGGCTTTTCGGGCGATGCAACTCCCGGATTTTCCGCCACGATAACCGGCTTGCGACGAAGCGTAGCCGCCGTGCGATGATATGCCGCCGCGTTGCGCCCGAGCCCCGGAACGCTTGGCGATCTCCTGCGCTTGTACCCACAGCCCCGCCGACACGGGCAGATCGTGCGGCGCGGCGTCACCGTCTCAGGAGGACGATATCATGGCTTATGAACGTTATCCCCGCAGCAACTCGGGTGGATATGACGATCGCGACCAGCGCCAGGGTTATGGGCGAGATTCGAGCAACCGCGATTCCTACGGCTCGCACCGCGATTCCTATGGTAGCCGCGAGTCCCAGCCATGGGGCGCGTATGACGAGTTCGGCCAGCGCGACCGCTATAATGCCGACGATCAGCAGGACCGCCAGCAGCGCTCGAACCGCGACCATGGCTATCAGGGCCAGGGCAATTATGGCCGCGATGGCTACCCCCAAAGCGGCGGCCAAAACGATCGCTACGGCGCGCGCGATTATGGTCGCTCCGACATGTACCGCGGCACCACCAATGATCGCTTCCAGCAGGATCGCGGTCGCCAGGATCGTGCCCAACAGGGCTATGGTCGCCAGCCGCAGGGCTATGATTATGACGATCGCGGCTTCTTCGACCGTGCCGGCGACGAGGTTCGCTCGTGGTTCGGCGACGAGGACGCCAATCGCCGCCGTGATCTCGACGCCCGCTACGACGAGCAGCGCTCCGGCCACCCCAGCGATGACCATTATAGCGACTGGCGCCGTTCGCAGATCGACGCGCTCGACCGCGACTATCACGAGTATCGCCAGGAAAACCGGACCAAGTTCGACAGCGAATTCGGCTCATGGCGTTCCCAGCGCCAGACGCAGCGCGGCTCGCTCGGCCAGGTTACCGAGCATATGGAAGTCGTCGGGTCGGACGGCGCGCATGTCGGCACGGTCGACAAGGTGCGTGGCGACCGCATCATCTTGACGAAGACCGACGCGGATGCCGGTGGCCGGCATCACTCGATCCCGTCGCGCTGGCTCCAGTCGGTCGCCGACAAGGTGACGATATCGAAGACGGCCGAGGACGCAAAGGCGCACTGGCGTGACGAGGAGCGCAATCAGGCGTTCTTCAACGACGACGGCACGCACCGGAACGAGAAGAGCGACGACAAGACCGCGACCGGGACGCAGGGTTTCGGCCAGAATACGCGGACCTATTGACGCGAGGCGCCCTGCTCCCGGCGGGAGCGGGGCCAGCCGCGCGAAAGGTGGCGCAGAGTACGGAAGCCCGCCCCCCTTCCGTCGCGCCGCTCCTCGGCCCCTCTCCCACCGGGAGAGGGGCTTTTTGTTGACCTGGGCTTACAGTGCGCCCGAGAAGGTGTCGCACTGCGCGGGGTCGCCGCTGTCCATGCCCTTGCGCAGCCACGCCATGCGCTGCGCCGAAGTGCCGTGGGTGAAGCTGTCGGGAACGACGCGGCCCTGCGACTGCTTCTGCAGCGTATCGTCGCCGATCGCCTGCGCTGCCGTCATGCCTTCCTCGACGTCACCGGCATCGAGCCGGTCCTTGTTTTGCGCGGCCCAGACGCCGGCATAGCAATCCGCCTGCAGCTCGAGCTTGACCGAGGCCTGGTTGCCCTCGACTTCGCTGCCACGCTGCTGGATCGCGGCGACCTGGTCCGACGTGCCGAGCAGATTCTGGATGTGATGGCCGAATTCATGCGCGACGACATAGTCCTGCGCAAAATCGCCCTTCGCGCCGAAGCGGGTGCCGAGTTCGTCGAAGAAGCTCGTGTCGAGATAGACGCCCTGATCACGCGGGCAATAGAATGGCCCCATCGCGCTCTGCGCCGCGCCGCAGCCCGAACGACCGCTGCCGCCATAGAAGACGAGCTTCGGCCGCTGGAAGGTCTTGCCCTCGCGCTGGAAGATCGACGCCCAGGTCTTGTCGGCCGAGCTGAACGCGTTGCACGCCACCTTGCTTGCCGCATCGGCGGTGCAGCTTGCGGTGACACTCTTTCCCAAGCTTGGCTGCCCGACCTGTTCGGTCGGCGCGGAGCGCTGGCTGGTCCCGCCACCGCCGAGCATCCCGAGCCCGCCGCCGAAGAAGAACAGCACCGCGAGCAGAATTGCGACGCCGCCGCAACCGAAGCGGCTGAACACCATCGGCAGCAGGCCGAGCAGCAAGCCGCCGCCACCGCCTCCGCCACCAAAGCCGCCAAAGCCGCTGCCGCCCTGACCGCGTTGGTCCTCGACATTGATGTTGGGGTCGAAATCGTCGAGGCGCATTGGATCAGTCCCGGGGTCGTTGCCGCTTTCTGCTGAATGCTTCGCGCGCCCGCTTGTTGCAAGCCGCTGTTGCCTCCGATCCGCCGCCGGATGACACGGGTTTCATCAAACTGTCGTTGATCCGCTACGGCAACTCGCGCATGTCGAGCCGCATGGCAGATGCAGGCACAGTCCGTCCGAAACGTCACGCCAAGGCGCTTCCCCTCCCCGATTGCGTCGCGCTCGTCCTGCAGGGCGGCGGCGCACTGGGGAGCTACCAGGCGGGCGTGATCGAGGGCCTGGCGGCGAGCGGGATCGAGATCGATTGGGTCGCGGGCATCTCGATCGGGGCGATCAACGCCGCGATCGTCGCGGGCAACCCGCCCGATCGCCGCGTGGAGCGACTCAATATCTTCTGGGACAAGGTGACCTCGGCACTGCCGAGCTTCCCCATCTTCCCCGACGATCGAATCCGTGAGTTTCTCCACGAATGGTCGGCGGGCATCGTGCTCGCGGCGGGGGTGCCGGGTTTCTTCAAGCCGCGCTTGCTCTCGCCGGCCTTCGCCGTACCCGGTACGCCTGGCGCGCTGAGCTTCTATGACTCGGCGCCGCTCAAGGACCTTCTCGACGCGCTGATCGACTGGGATCTGCTCAACCACGGGCCAGTGCGACTGTCGGTTGGCGCGGTCGATGTGGAGAGCGGCAATTTCAGCTATTTCGACACGACCGAGACCATGATCGACGCGCGCCACATCATGGCGTCGGGCGCGCTGCCGCCCGGTCTGCCGCCGGTCGAGATCGACGGGCGGCTCTGGTGGGACGGCGGCCTCGTCTCGAACACACCGCTGACGCACGTGCTCGATCACCAGCAAGGCGCGCTGCTCGCCTTCCAGGTCGATCTCTTCTCCGCTGCGACCGAACGCCCGCGCACCATCATGGACGTGATGGCGCGCGAAAAGGAAATCCGCTTTTCGAGCCGCACGCCGCCAGGTCTCCGACCAGGTGATGCGCATCCGCAAGGATCGCGAACTCGCGCGGCGAGTGCTGGCCAAGCTGCCGCCCGAACTGGCCGAAGACCCCGATGTCGTTGCGCTGCGCAAGCAATCGAGCGAGGATCCCGTCAACCTGGTCCACCTGATCTACCGCGCCAACACGTGGGAGGGCGGCAGCCGCGATTTCGAATTTTCGGCGCGCACGATGCGCGAGCATTGGGAAGCGGGCCAGCAAGCCGTTGCCGAGACGATGGCGAATGCCCGGCTCGTCGCCGAGAATATCGAGACCGGCAAGAGCGCCGCGTTCGATCTGACCGTCCACCGCACGCCCCTACCCTGACCGAAACGGAGATACGCATGTTCCTCAAGGGCAAGACCGCCATCGTCACCGGCTCGACCTCGGGCATCGGGCTCGAATATGCCAAGCTGTTTGCGGCCGAGGGCGCGAGCGTCGTCATCAACGGTTTCGGCGATGCCGCCGCGATCGAGACCGAGCGCGCCAAGCTCGAGGCGGCGAGCGGCGCCAAGGCGCTGTATGACGCTGCCGACATGACCAAGCCCAACGAGATCGCCGCGATGGTCGCGCGCTGCCATGCCGAACTCGGCGGCCCCGACATCATCGTCAACAACGCCGGCATCCAGCACGTTGCCAAGATCGAGGATTTCCCCGCCAACAAGTTCGAGGCGATCATCAAAATTAATCTCAACTCGGCCTGGTACATGATGCAGGCTGCTGTCCCGCTGATGAAAGCGAAGAAATGGGGCCGGATCATCTCGACCGCCTCGGCGCACAGTCTCGTCGCGAGCCCCAACAAATCGGCCTATGTGATGGCCAAGCACGGCCTTGCCGGCCTGACCAAGACGATCGCGCTCGAAACGGCGACCTACGGCATCACCGTGAATTGTATCTCGCCCGGCTATGTCTGGACACCTTTGGTCGAGGCGCAGATCCCCGATACGATGAAGGCGCGCGGCATGACCAAGGAGCAGGTGATGAACGACGTCCTGCTCGAGGCGCAGCCGACCAAGGAATTCGTCACCGTCGATCAGGTCGCCGCGCTCGCGCTGTTCCTGTGCCGCGACGAGGCGAAATCGATCACCGGCGCCAATCTCTCGGTCGATGGCGGCTGGACCGCCGCCTGATCAGGCTTTTTGGCCGCGGCGGTGCGCGGTTGGCAACCTAGCACTGCCGTGGTTAGTTGTGCTTGCGTATACCGGTCGCAACGAAAGAAGGATCGTCTTGAAGAGATTTGCCCGGGGTTTGGGGTCTACGCTGTGTACGCTTCCGTTCGCGCTGTTCGGTCAATGCGGTGCCGAGGCCCATAAGACGATCGAAGTCCGGATCGAACCGCGGTCGGTGATCGGCGTGTCGAGCGACACGACCGACTGGCGCCGCGTCGCCACGCCCAACGACCGCGAGCGACTGCGCGGCTGGCGCCAGACGTGGATCGCCGCGCTCGCCAAGGCCTCGGCCAGCGCCAATGCCGGGACGCTGACCGCCGACCCGTTGCTGTTCGACCCCGACCGCGCGCTGCCCGGCGCGACCCCACCGCCGGGTGCATATCGCTGCCGGGTGTTCAAGCTCGGCGCCAACGGCACCGCGATGCGCAATGTCACGACCTATCCCGAGGTCGATTGCCACGTGACGCGCGATGGCGCGATGTCGAGCCTCTACAAAGTGTCGGGACCGCAGCGCCCGGTCGGCCTGCTCTTTCCCGAATCCGCCTCGCGCGCTGTGTTTCTCGGCACGATGGTGATCGGCGACGAGACCCGCCCGCTCAATTACGGACAGGACGTCAATCGCGATCTCGCCGGCTATGTCGAGCGGATCGGCGAGCAGCGCTGGCGCCTGGTGCTGCCACGGCCGCGCTTCGAATCCTTGCTCGACGTGGTCGAGATCGTCCCGGCGCCGCGCTGAGCCTCAGTCCACCGGCGGCGCCGGCAAGCGCGCGGCGTCTTCCTTGCGTTCGGGCCGGATATAGATCGACGACAATTTGGGTTCGGCCGCCTTCAATTCGGTCTCGATGTCCTCGATCAGCAATTCGGCCTCGCCCATCGTCAGCGAATCCTCGAAATCGGCGCTAATCGCGAGGAATATGCTTTCGGGCGCGGTATGGATCGAGCGGACATGGTTGACCGCGGTGATCTGCGGCCGGCGATCGACGATCGCGTGGACCTTGGCGACGATCTCGCGGTCGGCGCCCTCGCCGATCAGCAGGCCCTTGGCCTCGCGCGCGAGCAAGGCTGCGACCACGCCGAGCAACACGCCGATGACGATCGATGCGATGCCGTCGATTCGCGGATCGGCATAGGCATGGCTCAGGAACACGCCGGCACCGGCGACGATCAGGCCGGCAATCGCCGCCGAATCCTCGAACAGCACGATGAAGCCTGCCGGGTCCTTCGACCGGCGCACCGCCTTCCACCAGTTCACACCGCGATTGGCTGCGGCGAATTCGCGGATCGCGAAGAACCAGGACCCGCCCTCAAGCACGAACGACACGCCGAGCACGATGTAATTGACCAGCGGATCGCGCAACGGTTCGGGATGCTTGTAATGCTCCCAGCCTTCATAGATCGAGACGCCCGCGCCGACCCCGAAGATCAGGATCGCGACTACGAAGCTCCAGAAATAGAGTTCGCGGCCATATCCGAACGGATGCGCTTCGTCGGGCGGGCGCTTACCGCGGTGCTGGCCATAGAGGAGCAGCAGTTGGTTGAAGCTGTCGACCACGGAGTGGAAGCCCTCGGTCAGCATCGACGACGATCCCGTCAGCGCCGCCGCGACGAACTTGGCGACCGCAATCCCGAGATTGGCGACGAGCGCTGCGATGACGACGAAGTTCGAGCCACCTTCTTTGGTCGCGGACATGATGGAAGCTCCCTTTGAGCGCGACATAAGCGCGCCGCCGGGCGCTGACCAGTCCGCGTTACTGCGCGACCGTCGCGCGCGCGCGGCCATAGGCGAAGTATACCGCCAGCCCGATTGCGTTCCACAGCAGGAACGACGCCTGCGTCACGACCTGCAGGCTCGTGAACAGATAGAGGCAGCCGAGGATCGCGAGCGGCGCGACGAGCCAGGCGAGCGGGGTGCGGAACGGGCGCCGCGCGCCGGGATCACGCCGCCGCAGCACGAGCACGCACGCCGCGACCGCGACGAACGCGCACAGCGTTCCCGCATTGGCGAGGCTGGCGATCACGTCGAGCGGGGTCAGCGCGGCGATCACGCTGACGAACACCGCGGTGACGAGCGTGATCCGCGCCGGCGTGCCGCGTATCGAGAGCCGCGCCAGCGCAGGTGGCAGGAAGCCGTCGCGCGCCATGACGAGGAAGATCCGGCTCTGCCCGTAGAGAAAACCGAGCAGCACCGTCGGCAGCGCGATCGCCGCGGCGGCGGCGACGATCGTCGCGACGCCGCCCTGCCCGATCTGGCGCAGGATCAGCGCGAGCGGCTCGCTGCTCTTGCCAAACACCGAGAAATGCACCGCGCCGACCGCGACCGCGGCGACGATCATGTAGATCGCGGTGCACGCGACCATCGATCCGATGATGCCGATCGCCAGGTCGCGCTCGGGGTTGCGGGTTTCCTCGGCGGCGGTCGAGATCGCGTCGAAGCCGTAGAACGCGAAGAAGATGATCGCGGCAGCGCCCATCACGCCGTACTTCACCCCGCCATCGCCCGCGACGCTGCCATAGCCGTACGGCGCGAACGGATGGAGGTTCGCCGGGTCGAAATGCGGCAGCGCGACCGCGACGAACAGCGCGAGCGTGACGATCTTGACGAGCACGAGCGCCGCATTGATTCGCGCGCTCTCCCGCGTGCCGAGCGTGAGCAGGCCGGCGACGACGGCGATGATGAACACTGCGGGCAGATTGATTCCGAACGCGCCGCCGATGCTCGGCCCGTGCGTGGCCCAGTCCGGCAAATCGATGCCGAGGCCATGCAGAAAGCCCACTGCATAGCCCGACCAGCCGACCGCGACGGTCGACACGACGAGCGAATATTCGAGGATCAGACTCCACCCGACGACCCAGGCAACCACCTCGCCAAGCACGGCATAGCTATAGGTGTAGGCGCTGCCCGAGGCGGGGATCATCGTCGCCATCTCGGCATAGCAGAGCGCGGCACATGCACAGATCGCGCCCGCGATCGCGAAGCTCAGCAACACTGCGGGCCCGGCGCGATCGGCGCCCACGCCGATCAGCGTCAGGATACCGGTGCCGACGATCGCGCCGACGCCGAGCGCGACGAGATGCGGCCAGGACAGCGTGCGCGCCATGCGCTCTTCGACCGGCTGGTCGTCACCGTGGAGGATGATCTTCTTGCGAAACAGGCCGGTCAAAATGCTTCCCCCCGGACCGCGACACGATCGCGCGGTCAAAACCCCTCAACTGCGGAGACTCATTCCCACTCGATCGTGCCAGGCGGCTTGCTCGTATAGTCGTAGGTTACGCGGTTGATGCCCTTGACCTCGTTGACGATCCGCGTTGCGACGCGCGGCAGGAAGTCGCCGGGGAACTGGAACGCCTCGGCGGTCATGCCGTCGGTCGAGGTAACGGCGCGCAGGGCGAGCACGTTGTCGTACGTGCGGCCATCGCCCATCACGCCGACGCTACGCACCGGCAGCAGCACCGCGAACGCCTGCCAGATCGTGTCGTACAGCCCCGCCGCGCGGATCTCCTCGAGATAGATCGCGTCAGCCTTGCGCAGGATGTCGCAGCGTTCCTTGGTCACTTCGCCCGGAATGCGGATGGCGAGGCCCGGCCCCGGGAACGGGTGGCGGCCGACGAACGCCTGCGGCAGACCGAGCTCGATGCCGAGCACGCGGACTTCGTCCTTGAACAGCTCGCGCAAGGGTTCGACGAGCTGCATGTTCATCCGCTCGGGCAGGCCGCCGACATTGTGGTGGCTCTTGATCGTCACCGACGGCCCGCCGGTGAAGCTGACGCTCTCGATCACGTCGGGGTAAAGCGTCCCCTGCGCGAGAAAATCGGCGCCGCCGACCTTGTGCGCCTCTTCCTCGAACAGATCGATGAACGCCCCGCCGATGAACTTGCGCTTCTTTTCGGGGTCGGTCTCGCCCGCGAGGCCAGCGAGGAAGGTTTCCTCGGCGTTCACATGGACGAGCGGGATGTTGTAGCTATTGCGGAACAGGCTGACGACCTGTTCGGCCTCGCCGGTGCGCATCAGGCCGTGGTCGACGAACACGCAGGTGAGCTGCTCGCCGATCGCTTCGTGGATCAGCACGGCCGCGACCGCGCTGTCGACGCCGCCCGACAGGCCGCAGATCACCCGACCGCTGCCGACCTGGGCGCGGATTTCGGCGACCTTGGCGGCGCGGAACTCCGCCATCGTCCAGTCGCCGGTGAGGCCACAGACGTGGCGCGCGAAATTGGCGATCAGCTTGGCGCCATCGGGCGTGTGCGCGACTTCCATGTGGAACTGCGTCGCGTAATATTTGCGCGCGTCGTCGGCAACGACGGCGATCGGCGAGCCGGGGCTGACCGCGACCGGGCGGAATCCGGGGGCGAGCGCGCTGACCTTGTCGCCGTGGCTCATCCACACGGTGTGGGTATCGCCGGTCTTCCACACGCCGTCGAAGAGGACGCAGTCGTCCGTAATCTCGATCACGGCATGGCCAAACTCGCCGCTCTCGCCGAGCGTGACGTTGCCGCCGAGCTGCTGCATCAGCACTTGCTGGCCGTAGCAAATGCCCATGATCGGCACACCGCTGTCTAGGATCGCCGGTGGAATCCGCGGGCTCCCCTCGTCGAGCACCGAGGCCGGGCTGCCCGACAGGATCACGCCCTTGGGCGCCATTCGCGTAAAGGCCGCTTCTGCGGTGGTGAACGGGGCGATCTCGCTGTAGACGCCAGCCTCTCGCACGCGCCGTGCGATCAATTGCGTCACTTGGCTGCCGAAATCGACGATGAGAATGGAGTCGGTCGGATGGGTCATGCCGCCAGATAGCAGAAGAGCGCGGCGGGGGAAGAGCTTTGGGGGCCGAATGCACGACAAGTATATGAAAGCCGCCGCGCGCGCCGGTTTCGAACCGATGGTCACCGCCGCAGCGGGCGATGGGCGCAGACTGGCAGGCCTCGCCGGACTCGCCGCCAAGATCGGCCTGGGCGGGCGCGTCTATTCGCTGGCGATGGCAGCGCGCACGCACGAACCCGACGATGTCGAGGTCGCGGCGCGCACCCAGCAACTGATTGGCCAGAGCGTTCCGCGCTGGCATTTCAACATGTTGCGCGACGAACCCCGCAATGCTGCGTTCGACGCCGCGATCCGCCGTGCCGTGACGCCGGGCACGCATGTGCTCGACATCGGCGCGGGGAGCGGCTTGCTGTCGATGATGGCGGCGCGCGCCGGTGCCGGGCGCGTCGTGGCATGCGAGGAAAATCCCGCGATCGCCGACATGGCGCGTCAGATTGTCTCGACGAATGGGTTTGCCGATCGCGTGCGCGTGGTGACGGGCAATTCGACCGACCTCGATGTCGAATCCGACCTTGAGGGGCCAGCCGACGTGATCGTCTCGGAGATCGTCTCGAACAATCTGCTTGCCGAGGGCGTGCTCAAGACGCTTGCCGATGCGGCGACGCGGCTGCTCGCGCCGGGCGGGCAGATGATCCCGGCGGGCGGCGATGTGATGATTGCGCTCGGCACCTGGTCGGCGGCCGAGGACCACCGGATGACGATGGTGGCAGGGTTCGATCTCGGCGGCTTCAACGCGCTGACGCAGGTCCCGCGCAACGTTGCGGTGAGCGATGCGACGCTGACGCTGCAAAGCGAGCCGGCGGCGTTGCTGTCGTTCGACTTCACCGGAGAGGCCGCACGCGAGCCGCACCATGGCACGGCGACGCTCGTCGCGCAGGGCGGGCCGATCGGCGGGATCGTGCAGTGGATCCGGCTGCAGCTCGACGATGTGATCGATTACGAGAACCGGCCTGGCCCGGATGCGAAATCGCATTGGGGGGCGCAATATTACCCGTTCGATGTACCGCTTGATCTGGCTCCGGGAACTGAGCTGCGGGTCGTGGGAGTGCATGACGGGCATCAGCTATTGGTGTGGCGCGAAGACGCGGGCGCGACCGAGCTCCCCTCCCCTTCAGGGGAGGGGTTGGGGGTGGGGCTGTAACGGGCACAGCCTTTACCCGGCACTTCCCCACCCCAACCCAGTGTCAGGTCGGTCAGGCCCCCGGCCTGACCTGAACCACGCGGGGCGTGGTTCACCTGACACTCCTAAAGGGGAGGGGCTAGGAGCTTATTCGACCGGCTTCACGCTCAACCCGGTCCACTTCGCCGCGAACGCCCACGCATCCGCCGTCTCCGCAATCACCTTGTCGGTCGGCTTGCCCGATCCATGCCCCGCGCGCGTTTCGATCCGCACCAGCCGCGGTTTCGGCCCGAGATCGGCGGCCTGCAGCGCAGCGGTGTACTTGAACGTATGCCCCGGCACGACGCGGTCGTCGGTATCCGCGGTCTCGGCCAGGATCGCCGGATAGGGCTTGCCCGGCCGGATATTGTGGTACGGCGAGTAGGCGTAGAGCGTCTTGAAATCGGCCTCCTTCGCCGGATAGCCGTAATCGTCGACCCAATAGCGCCCCGCCGTAAAGCGATCGAAGCGCAGCATGTCCATCACGCCCACCGCCGGCAGCGCCGCGGCGAACAGGTCGGGCCGCTGGTTGGTCACCGCGCCGACGAGCAGGCCGCCGTTCGACCCGCCCTGGATGACGAGTTGATCCGCCCCGGTGATGTGCTGCGCCTTCAGATACTCGCCCGCCGCGATGAAATCGTCGAACACGTTCTGCTTGTTGGCGAGCCGGCCGCCGTCGTGCCACGGCTTGCCATATTCCCCGCCGCCGCGAATGTTGGCGACCGCGAACACCCCGCCCTGCTCGAGCCACGCGATCCGTGTCGCCGAAAACGCGGGCGTCACCGAGATGTTGAAGCCGCCATAGGCATAGAGCAACGTTGGCGCCGGGCCGGTCACGTCCTTGCGCTTGACGACGAACATCGGAACCTTGGTGCCGTCCTTCGACGCATAGAAACGCTGCTCGACCGTGTAACGCGACGGATCGAACGCGACCTTGGGGGCCGCCCACGGCGTCGCCTTGCCCGTGCTGACATCGTAGCGATAGATCGTCGTTGGTGTGGCGAAGCTGGTGAAGGCATAGAAGGTCTCGGGGTCGTCCTGGTCCCCGCCGAAGCCGCCGACATCGCCGATCCCCGGCAGCGGCACGACACCATCGGGCTTGCCGTCGAGCGTGTAGCGGCGGACTTCGCTCTTCACGTCGGCGAGATAGGACAGCAGCAGCTTGCCGCCGACGATCGAGGCGCCGTCGAGCACGTCCTTGCCCTGCGGCACCACCTCATGCTCGGGTACTTCGGCCGAGCGCGCATAGAGGTTGGTCGCAACGATCCGCAGCCGCGGCGCGTCCTTGTTGGTAACCCAGTAGAAGTTGCCGCCGACATTGCCCGCGAAGGTCCACTGGTTCTGCAGCCCCTTGAAGATCGTGCGCGGGGCGGGCTTGGGCGCGGTGAGATCGATCACGGTGATCTCGTAGCGATTGTCGGTGCCCTCGTGCGTCGTGATGACGAGCCACTTGCCGTCGTCGGTGACCTGCGCATTGTGGCCCATCTTCGGGCGGTCGGGGGTCGCGTAGATCAGCGGGTCGGCGCTCTGCGGCGTGCCGAGCTTGTGGAAATAGACCTGCTGGTTCTCGTTGAGCGCCTGGAACTTGGCGCCCTCGGCGGGGGCTGCGAAGCGCGAATAATAGAAGCCCGAGCCATCCTTCGCCCAGGACAGGCTCGAGAACTTCACCCAGTCGATCTGATCGCTGATCGCGCCGCTGGCGACGTCAAGCACCTTCACCGTCCGCCAGTCGGTGCCGCCGTCCTGCACCGCATAGAGCAGCTTGTGGCCGTCCTCCGACGGCGTCCACTCGGCGAGCGCGGTCGCGCCGTCCTTCGACCAGCCGTTGGGGTCGACGAGCACGCGGCCTTCGCCGTTCACGCTGTCGCGGACATTCAGCACCGCCTGGTTCTGCAGCCCCGCGTTGCGCGTGTAGAAATAGCGCCCGCCCTTCTTCACCGGCACCCCGAAGCGCTCATAGTCGAGCAACTGCTTCAACCGCGCGGCGAAGATGTCGCGCCCGGGCAACGTCGCCAGATACGCGTTGGTGACCGCATTTTCGTCGGCGACCCACTTCGCCACCTCGGCGTCGGTCCGCACGTCATTCTCGAGCCAGCGATACGGATCGGCGACCTTGACGCCGAACTGTTCGTCCACCTGGGGGACACGGCGGGTCTCGGGATATTTCATGCTTTGGGCCTGTAGTTGCGCGGGAGCCGCGAGAACGAGAGCGATCAGCGGCAAGGTAAAGCGCATGTAAGGCTCCGAAACGAAAAAAGGAGCCGCACTCTACCGAGCGCGACTCCTTTCTCAACCTGCAAAGCGGTTACGGCTTATGCGGCCTCGTCATACTCGCCGTCGATGATCACCGGGCCCGAATCCTGGCCCTTGGCGCTCACGTCGCGGTCGACGAATTCGATGACGGCCATCGGCGAGGCGTCCGACATGCGGATGCCGGCCTTGATCACGCGGGTGTAGCCGCCGTTGCGATCGGCATAACGCGTCGCCAGGACGTCGAACAGCTTGATCAGCTGCGCGTCGTCGAGCAGCCGGGCGTGCGCCAGGCGGCGGTTGCTGAGACCACCCTTCTTGGCGAGCGTGATCAGCTTTTCGATATAGGGGCGCAGTTCCTTCGCCTTGGCGACGGTGGTGGTGATCTGCTCGTGCTTGATGAGGGCAGCGGACATGTTGCGGAACAGCGCAATGCGATGTGCCGAGGTACGCTGCAGTTTACGACCGCCTACGCGATGACGCATGGTGATTTCCTTCGTTCGTTAGGGGGCCGTGTGAGGTACCCCAGACCAGGTGGGGACGGTTCGCCCACCCAAATTACCGTCGCCCCAGCGGAGGCCGGGGCCGTTAGCTATGGGGCACTCGCTTCGCACACTTGCGAGGCGGCCCCGGCCTGCGCCGGGGCGACGTGCTTTAACCCATAATCTCCTGCTCGAGCTTCTTGGCCATCTCTTCGATGTTCTCAGGCGGCCAACCCGGGATTTCCATCCCGAGGCGGAGCCCCATCGACGACAGCACTTCCTTGATCTCGTTGAGCGACTTGCGGCCGAAGTTCGGCGTGCGCAGCATCTCGGCTTCGGTCTTCTGGACCAGATCGCCGATGTAGATGATGTTGTCGTTCTTGAGGCAGTTGGCGCTGCGCACCGAAAGCTCGAGCTCGTCGACCTTCTTGAGCAGGTAGCGGTTGATCTGCTGCGTGTCGCCCGACACTTCGCCTGCCGAAGCAGCCGGAGCGGCATGACCGATCGGTGCCGACCGGGTAGCCGACGAATCGTCGAAGTGGACGAACAGCGCGAGCTGGTCCTGCAGGATGCGACCGGCATAGCCGACAGCGTCCTCAGGGGTGATCGTGCCGTCGGTCTCGATCGTCAGCGTGAGCTTGTCGTAATCGAGCTCTTGCCCGACGCGGGTGTTCTCGACCTTGTAGCTCACCTGCTTGACCGGCGAATACAGCGCGTCGACCGGGATCAGCCCGATCGGCGCGTCGGCCGGACGGTTGGCGACGGCAGCGACATAGCCCTTGCCGACGTCAGCGGTGAATTCCATGTTGAGCGTCGCGCCCTCGTCGAGGTGGCACAGCACGAGGTTGGGGTTCATCACTTCGATGTCGCCCGACACCGCGATGTCGCCCGCCTTGACTTCGCCCGGACCCGTTGCCGAGAGCTGGAGGCGCTTGGGCCCCTCGCCCTGCATGCGCAAAGCGATCTGCTTCACGTTGAGCACGATGTCGGTCACGTCTTCGCGAACGCCGGCAAGCGACGAGAATTCGTGCAGCACGTTCTCGATCTTGATCGAGGTGACGGCAGCCCCCTGCAGCGACGACAGCAGCACGCGGCGCAGCGCGTTGCCGAGCGTCAGGCCGAAACCACGCTCCAGCGGCTCGGCAACGAAGGTTGCCTTGCGCTTGCCATCACCGGACTTCTTTTCGAGGCCGGACGGCTTCTTGAGTTCCTGCCAGTTCTTTGCATTGACGGACATAGGCTATCCCTTGGTTTTGGGTCGGCACGGCGCGATGCCGACCAGTTCGGAATCTCGGGCGTGCAGCGCGATCAACCGCGCACGCCCGAGAGAAATCAGACGCGACGACGCTTCGAAGGGCGCACGCCGTTGTGCGGGATCGAGGTCACGTCGCGGATCGAAGTGATCTGGAAACCGACCGCCTGCAGCGCACGAAGCGCCGACTCACGGCCCGAACCCGGACCCTTCACTTCGACTTCGAGCGTGCGGACGCCGTGCTCGGCGGCCTTCTTGCCGGCGTCTTCGGCAGCGACCTGTGCTGCGTACGGAGTCGACTTGCGCGAGCCCTTGAAGCCCATTGCGCCGGCCGACGACCACGAGATCGCGTTGCCCTGGGCATCGGTGATCGTGATCATGGTGTTGTTGAAGCTTGCGTTCACATGGGCGACGCCCGAGGTGATGTTCTTGCGCTCGCGCCGCTTAATGCGCTGTGGTTCACGTGCCATTTTGAAATCCTAAATCCTGAACGAGGAGCGAGCCGCGGTCACCCGCGGCTCAAGCTCACTTCTTCTTACCGGCGATCGGCTTAGCCTTGCCCTTGCGGGTGCGCGCATTGGTATGCGTGCGCTGGCCACGAACCGGCAGGCCCTTGCGATGGCGCAGGCCGCGATAGCAGGCGAGATCCATCAGACGCTTGATGTTCATCGCGACCTGGCGACGCAGATCGCCTTCGACGGTGTAATCGGCGTCGATCGCCTCACGGATGTGGAGCACTTCCTGATCGGTCAGGTCCTGCACACGCGCCGTCATCGGGATGTTCAGCTTGGTGACGATTTCCTTGGCCTTGGTGTTGCCAATGCCATGAATGTAGGTGAGCGCGATAACGACGCGCTTGTTGGTCGGGATATTGACCCCGGCGATACGTGCCATGAACTTTTTCTCCTGCTCCACGGGGCTGCATGGCTGCAGACCCCATCTCGACGCGTTGAATACCGTAACGCACGACACCGGCGCACGCAAACAGCGCCGCCGGAGACCGGTGTTTCGGAATAGAGGCTCGGTAACGGCCGACTCGGTTGGTGTCAAGCGAGGGCTGTGGTATCGATCGCGATCTGCGGGATAGTGATCGCAGCAATGCGATCACCGAACCGGAACTCGCCGACAACGCTATAAGCCCCGTCGACTGGCGCTGTCATCTGGAGGATCTTCCGCCCCGCCACATCAACGACCCAGTATTCGGGAATGTTGTTTCGAGCGTAAAGCTGTGCTTTTTTGCCAAGGTCGAAATCGAGCGAGCTCGCAGACACCTCGACGGCGAGCCGAACGGAGCGCCCCGACACGAAATCTTCCGGTTCGATCGTCGCGATCACCAGATCCGGCTCTGGCAGATTGTGTTCGTCCAGCCGGATCGAGACGGGCGTATAGACCTTGAGGGCGAGTCCCGATGCGCGCACAGCGTAGACGAGATCGGCGTTGATATCCGCCAGAATACCCGCGTGCGGTCGATAGATCGCGTTCACGGTGTAGATGTCTCCGTCGATCAACTCAGACTTCGCGAACGCGTCGAGCGCCCCGCTCTCTTGAAGCACGATGAAATCCTCCACGCGGAGCTGCAGCTTGCGGGGTTCGATCAGATGCTCCGGGATCACGTGGGCCAGGACATTCATGCGGTAACCTTACGCTTTTAAGCGCCGATCTACAACGTCACCGGCACAACGATCGCCGCCACCAGCCCCGGCGCATTGTCCCCCAACTCAATCCGTCCGTCGTGCAACCGCGCGACCGCCTCGACCAGCGCCATCCCCAGCCCTGCCCCAGGCAAGCTCCGCGCGCTGTCGAGCCGGCCGAAGCGGCGCAACGCCTGCGCGCGGTCGGCCTCGGCGATGCCGGGTCCGCGATCCTCGACCTGGAAGCGCGCCTCGCCGCCCGCGATCGCCAGCCGCAAGGTGATCGCCCCGCCCGCCCCGGCATGACGCAGTGCATTGTCGATCAGATTGGCGATCGCTTGTGTCAGCAATTCGCGGTGCAGCACGATGCGCGGCGCGCCGGCCTCGATCACCGCCTCGAAGCGCATCCCCACGTCCTCGACGACCGGCGCGTAGAGTTCGGCAATCTCCTCCATCAACGTCGCGGGATCGATCGGCGCGAGACGGTCGCGCGGCACCGATTCGGCGCGGGTGATCTCGATCATCGTCGAGAGCATCCGCATCACGAGATCGGTCTCGATCAACAGCCCGCCCATCGCCGCCTCGCGTTGCGCCGGGTCGGCCTGCAAGACCGCAGCTTCGGCCTTGGCGCGGAGCCGCGCGAGCGGCGAGCGCAGGTCGTGTGCGAGGCCATCGGTGACGATCCGCAACTCGGTCATCAGTCGCTCGGTCTTGTCGAGCATCGCGTTGAGCCGCAGCGCGAGGCGATCGAACGCGTCCCCGGCGCTCGCCGCATTGGGGACGCGCCGCGACAGATCGCCCTCGGCGACGCCCTCGATCACGTCGGTCACGCGGTTGAGCCGCTGCCCGACATAGCGCGTCACGACCAACCCGCCGCCGATCCCGAGCGCCAGCGACAGCAAGGTCGCCGCGGCGAGCGCGCGCTCGATGCCGCGCTGCTCCTCTTCCCAATCGTCGAGCAGGTGCCCGCTGACGAGACGGTTGGGCCCGATCTGCCGCACCGCATAGCCAGCCTCGCGCTCGGACCACGGACGCGAATCGCCGACCTGACCGATATGAAAGCCGATCGACGGCGCCTGCCCGGCTTGCCCGATCGCGGGCCCGACCTGCGCCAGCCGACGACCATCGGGACCGACGACCATCACGATACGGGTCGGATCGCTCGGTGCCTGTGCATCCTCGATCGCACGACTGAGCGCGGCCAGCCCGCCGGTGCGATAGACCGCGACCAGCGCGTCCGATTCCTCGATCGTATCGCGCCGGACCGCATCGATCGCATCGTCATGGACGAGCTTCCACACGAACCCGACGAGCACGAGGTTGGAGATCAACGCCAGCCCGATCGCGAGCAGGGCGATCCGCGCGGTGACCGAAAGCCGGATCAAGGCTCGGTCGACAGCCGATACCCCGCGCCGCGCACGGTGTGCAGGATCGGCGCGGCAAAGCCCTCCTCGAGCTTGCGGCGCAACCGCCCGATATGGACGTCGACGACGTTCGATCCCGGATCGAAATGATAGTTCCAGATCTTCTCGAGCATCATCGTGCGCGTCACCACCTGCCCGGCGTGGCGCGCGAGATATTCGAGCAAGTTGAACTCGCGCGCGCCGAGCGAGATCGCGCGGCCCTGCCGGACGACGGTGCGCGCGAGCAGATCGATCTCGAGATCGCCGACCGACAGCTTGGTCGGCTGCCCCTCGGCGCCGCCACGATCGACGCGGCGGAAGATCGCGTCGATCCGCGCGGTAAGCTCGGCGAACGAGAAGGGTTTGACGAGATAATCGTCGGCGCCGGCGTTGAGTCCGTCAATCCGGTCGTCAACCGTACCGAGCGCGGACAGGACCAAAGCGGGGGTCGCAACGCCCGCGGCGCGGATCGCGCCAAGCATCGCCAGCCCGTTGAGGCCCGGCAGCATACGGTCCGCGACGATCAGGTCGAAAATGCCTTCGCTCGCGAGGAACAGGCCGTCGCGGCCGTCGGCACAGGTCTGGACGACATAGCCCGCCTCCCCCAGCCCCTTGGCGAGGTAGGCGGCGGTCGAGGCATCGTCTTCGACGATCAGAATCTTGCGGGACATAGGTGGCATTCCGGGCGGTTTCCTCGTGCCTAGAATGAAATGAGGCTGGCGGAAAGCAAGCCTTCCGCCAGCCAACGACACTCCCGGGAGTGCGAGTGCCGATCTCGTGCAGTTTTCCCGCCGCATGCACGCGGCGTCGGGGGCCTTATGCAGCGCTCCGGCTGCCACGGCGGTGACAGCGACGTGACGAAAGCGTCATTTGCGATAAAATGACGGCGCGCCCGACAACACATCGCGCGAGCCACGAGAGCGCCTGTTCCCGCGCAGCTTGGCCGTGAGCCGCCGTTCAAGTTGCATGTGACGAAGCTCTGCTCTTTCCAGCGCCATAAAGGACCGTCCTGCAACAGGCCCAGCGGCAACCGGAAAGAGACTAGCGGTGCGCCGAAGCGCGATCAGATGGCGTCGAGGATCGCTTCGATCGCCTTGGTCACGACACCGATCTCGCCCATGCCGTCGACGCGCGCCAGCAGGCCGCGGCCCTGGTAGATCGGGATGATCGGCTCGGTCTTGGCGCGATATTCGGTCATCCGCGTGCGCACCGTCTCTTCATTGTCGTCGGGCCGGCGCTTGAAGTCGTGGCTGCCGCAGACGTCGCAGGTATCGGCGACCTTGGGCTGCTTGAAATGGTCGTGATAGCCCGCGCCGCACACCGCGCAGGTGTAACGCCCGACGATCCGCGCGACGAGCTTGTCCTCGTTGACCTCGAGCTCGATCACCTTGTCGAGCGTTCGCCCACGGCCTTCGAGGATCGTGTCGAGCTGCTCTGCCTGCGCTGCGGTTCGCGGGTAGCCGTCGAAGATCACGCCTTGCGCTGGATCAAGCGACGCCAGCTTCTCGTCGATGATGCCCGAGACGATCGCGTCGGAAACGAGTTCGCCCGCTTCCATCACGGCCTTGGCCTGCAACCCCACCGGGCTACCCGACTTGACTGCCGCGCGCAGCATGTCGCCGGTCGAGAGCTGGATCATCCCGCGCGTCGCCTCGAGGTGGCTCGCCTGGGTGCCCTTGCCCGCGCCCGGAGGCCCCAAAAGAATGATGTTCACGCCACAATCCCCTTCCGAACCGTCTCTCTTAGCGGAGACGTCCGCCCTTCAGCTTCGCCTTCTTGATCAGATCGCCGTATTGATGCGCAAGCAAATGGCTCTGGATCTGCGTCACCGTATCCATCGTTACGTTGACCACGATCAGGAGGCTAGTGCCACCAAGGTAGAACGGGATCGCCAGCGCCGACACCAGATATTCGGGCAAGAGGCAAATGATCGCGAGGTAGCCAGCGCCGATCACGGTAATGCGCGTCAGCACATAGTCGAAATAATTCTCGGTGTTCTTGCCCGGGCGAATGCCGGGAATGAATCCGCCATGGCGCTTGAGATTGTCGGCGGTCTCTTCCGGATTGAACACCACCGCGGTGTAGAAAAACGAGAAGAACACGATGCCGGCACCATAGAGCAGCATGTACACCAGGCTACCGTGCTGGAGGTACTGGTTGAGCGTGATGACCAGGTCACCGTACCAGGTTTCCTTGGCACCGGTCGTCTGCTTGCCTGCGAGCTGCATCACCGTCAGCGGCATCAGGAGCAGCGACGAGGCGAAGATCGGCGGGATCACGCCCGCGGTGTTGATCTTGAGCGGCAAATGGCTGCGGTCCGACTGCATGCCGCGCTGCGTCTGGCGCTTGGGATACTGGATCAGGATGCGGCGCTGCGCGCGCTCCATGAAGCAGATGAACAGGATCAGCCCTGCGACGGCAACCGCGATCGCGACGATCGTGAAGCCGTTGAGGTTGCCGGCGCGGCCGCCTTGGGCAAGATTGTAGATCGTTGTCGGCAAGTTCGCGACGATGCCCGCCATGATGATCAGCGACATGCCGTTGCCGATCCCGCGTGCCGTGATCTGCTCGCCGATCCACATCAGGAACATCGTGCCGCCGACCAGGCTGACGATCGAGCCCGCGACGAACATGAAGCCGGGATCGACCACGACGCCCTGACTCTCGAAGCCGAGCGCGAGGAAATAGCCCTGGATGATCGTCAGCGCGACGGTGCCGTAGCGCGTGTACTGGTTGAGCTTCTTGCGCCCGCTCTCGCCTTCCTTCTTGATCGCGGCAAGCGTCGGCGACAGCGAGGTCGCGAGCTGCACCACGATCGAGGCGGTGATGTAGGGGGTCACGCCGAGCGCGATCAGGCTGGCGCGCTTGAGCGACCCACCCGAGAAGGCGTTGAAGAAATCGAGCACGCCGCCGCTGGTGCGATTCGCCAGCTCGGTCAGCGCGGTCGGGTCGATCCCCGGCAGCGGCACGTAGCTGAGCAGGCGGAACACGATCAGCGCGCCGATGGTGAACCACAGCCGCTTCTTGAGGTCGGTCGCCTGTGCGAATTTCGACAGGCTGATGCTGGAAGCCATCTGGTCGGCTGCGGATGCCATGTGCGTCTATCGTCCTGGATGCAGTAGCGGCGGAAACAAAAACGGCGGGAAACGTTTTACCGCCCCGCCGCTCATATAGGGGCCCGGTCGGGCTTGTCTAATGCCTAGCGCGAAGAGATCGCCCCGGCACGCCCCTATCCGTTCGTTTCTGGCCTAGTCGAGAAGCCCTGCGCCGCGCGTGACACCTGTTTCTCGCCTCCGCACGAAACGAAGGGAGCGAGGTGATCTCGCAAACAATCGGGGCTGCCCTGAAACAATTTGTCCCGAGCAGCGGGGTCGCTGCTCGGGACAATGGATGTTTGGATCGCCAGGCTTACGCCTTGAACGATTCCTTGTGGGCCTTGCGCTCGCGATACTTGACGCCCTTCTTGGCGGCAGCCTTTTCCGCAGCCGGAACGACGTGGATCACGTCGACCTTGCCGCCGAGCTTCTCGACTGCCTCGATCGCGCCCTTCGACGCGCCAGCGACCGTGAAGCTGAGAACGGCCGTCATCTCGCCCTTGGCGAGCAGACGGACGCCGTCCTTGCCGCCACGCGCCAGGCCAGCGGCCTTGAGCGCATTGTGGTCGAGCGTCGCGCCGGCTTCGATCTTGCCTGCGTCGACCGCAGCCTGGATCGCACCGAGGTTCACCTCGGCATAGTCCTTGGCGAAGATGTTGTTGAAGCCGCGCTTCGGCAGACGCATGTGGAGCGGCATCTGGCCGCCCTCGAAGCCTGCGATCGAGACGCCTTCACGGCTCTTCTGGCCCTTCTGGCCACGACCGGCAGTCTTGCCCTTGCCCGAACCGATACCACGGCCGACCCGCATCTTGGATTTACGCGCGCCCTGATTGTCGCGGATTTCATTGAGTTTCATGAGTGCACTCGCTTTCGCTTTTGTCGCGCTGATAAATGAGGAAGGGGGCCGTTAGCCCCCTGCCCCGCCTTTGTCCATATCCCTCTCCGATGAGGAGAGGCGATCGAGGCTTACGCCTCGATCTTCACCATGTGCGCGACCTTGCGGATCATGCCCCGGACTTCGGGGGTATCCTCGAGCTCACGCGTCTTGTGCATCTTGTTGAGGCCGAGGCCGATCAGCGTTGCGCGCTGGTCGGCTTCGCGGCGGATCGGCGAACCGGTCTGCGTGATCTTGATGGTGGCCATCTATCTTACTCCACAACCGCGGCCGCATCGGCCTCGGCAGTTTCGGATCCACCACGGCCGAGAAGATCGGCGATCTTCTTGCCGCGACGCTGCGCGACCGACTTCGGCGAGACCTGCTCGGTCAGTGCCTCGAAGGTCGCACGGATCATGTTGTAGGGGTTCGACGTGCCGACCGACTTGGTCACGACGTCTGCAACGCCCAGCGATTCGAAAACGGCGCGCATCGGGCCGCCGGCGATGATGCCGGTACCCGCAGGTGCCGAGCGCAGCGTGACGAGACCGGCACCGAAGTGACCGCGACCGTCATGATGCAGCGTGCGGCCTTCCTTCAAAGGAACGCGGACCATTGCCTTCTTGGCAGCAGCCGTCGCCTTCGAGATGGCTTCAGGCACTTCGCGCGCCTTGCCATGACCGAAGCCGACCCGGCCCTTGCCGTCGCCGACGACGACCAGTGCTGCAAAGCCGAATCGCTTGCCGCCCTTGACCGTCTTCGAGACGCGGTTGATGTGAACCAGCTTCTCGATCAGCTCTTCGCCGCCATCATCGGCACCGGGGCCACCACGACCGCGATTGTCGCGACCGCCACGGTTGTCACGGCCGCCACGGTTCGCACCGCCGCCAGGACCACGACCGCCGCCAGGGCCGCCACGGTTGCCGCCAGGACCACCGCGACCGCGCGGCGCTTCCTGCTGCGGAACCGGTGCGCCGTCGGGCGACGCTGCGATTTCGTTTGGAATGTTGTCGTCAGCCATAATTAGAACTCCAATCCGGCTTCACGCGCGGCAGTCGCCAGCGCCTTGACCCGGCCGTGGAACAGGAAGCCACCGCGATCGAACACGACCTGCGTCACGCCAGCAGCCTTGCAGGCTTCGGCGATGCGCGTGCCGACACCGGTCGCTGCGTCGAGGTTGGCGCCGGACGTGTCGCGCACGTCCTTTTCCAGCGTCGAAGCAGCAGCGATCGTCACGCCCTTGGCGTCGTCGATGATCTGCGCATAGATGTGGCGGCCCGAGCGGTGGATCGACAGCCGCGGACGGCCCGAACCCCGTGCACGAAGCGCGGTGCGGTTGCGGCGGCGCCGCTTCTCGAAGAGAGACATACCCTTGGTCGACATTACTTCTTCTTCCCTTCCTTGCGGAAGATGAACTCGCCGTCGTACTTGATGCCCTTGCCCTTGTAAGGCTCGGGCTTGCGCCAACGACGGATTTCAGCTGCCAGCTGGCCGACCTTCTGCTTGTCCGAACCCGAGATCTCGATCGTCGTGTTGTCGGGGGTCTTGACTTCGATCCCCTCCGGCACGTCGATGTTGACGTCGTGGCTGTAGCCGAGCTTGAGGTTCAGGTTCTTGCCCTGCGCCGCAGCACGATAGCCAACGCCGTTGATCAGCAGCTTCTTGGTGAAGCCGTCCGACACGCCGGTGATCAGGTTCTGCACGAGGGTGCGCTGCATGCCCCAGAACGCGCGAGCGCGCTTGGTCTCGTTTGCGGGGTTGACCGAAACGCCACCCTCTTCGAGCACATAGCTGATCTCTTCGCGCAGCGGCATCGCGAGGGTGCCCTTGGGCCCCTTCACGGTGAGCTGCTGGCCTTCGATCGTCGCGGTCACGCCGCTGGGGATCGCGACCGGCTTTTTACCGATGCGGCTCATATCAGAACACCTCCGCGAGGACTTCGCCGCCGACATTCTGTTCGCGCGCTTCGGCGTCGGACAGAACACCGCGAGGCGTCGAGACGATGGTGATGCCGAGGCCGTTCATGACGCGCGGCAGTTCGGTCGAAGCCGAATAGACGCGACGGCCAGGCTTCGAAACGCGGGCAACGTGCTTGATCGCAGGCTGGCCCTCGAAATACTTCAGCTCGATGCGGATGCCGGCCGCGGGGCCCATCTGCTCTTCGCTATAGCCACGGATGTAGCCTTCACGCTGGAGAACGTCGAGAACGCGGGCCCGCAGCTTGGAGCCCGGCGTCAGGACGGAGTCCTTGCGCGCGCGCTGGCCGTTGCGGATGCGGGTGAGCATATCACCCAGGGGATCGGTCAATGCCATCTGTTGATCCTTACCAGCTCGACTTCGTAACGCCCGGGATCAGGCCCTTGTTGGCCAGATCGCGCAACTGAATACGGCAGAGGCGGAACTTGCGATAATAAGCGCGCGGACGACCCGTCAGCTCGCAGCGGTTGCGGATGCGCGTCGGGTTCCCGTTGCGGGGAATCTCGGCCATCTTCAGACGGGCTTCGATCCGCTCGCCATCGCTCAGCGAATTATCGCCAGCGATTGCCTTGAGCGCCGCGTACTTCGGGGCGTACTTCTTGACGAGCATCTTGCGACGCTCGTTCTTGTTGACAGAACTTACCTTCGCCATCTTATGCCGCCTTCTTTTCGGTCGCGTCTTCAGTGACTTCCGGCGGGAACGGAAAGCCGAACAGGCGGAGCAGCTCGCGCGCTTCGTCGTCGGTCCGTGCCGTGGTCGTGACGATCACGTCCATGCCGCGGATCTTGTCGATCCGGTCGTAGCTGATTTCCGGGAACACCAGCTGCTCCTTCAGGCCGCAGGCATAGTTGCCGCGTCCGTCGAACGACTTGGGGTTGAGCCCGCGGAAATCGCGAACGCGCGGGAGCGCGATCGTGATGAAACGGTCGAGGAATTCGTACATGCGCTCGCGGCGAAGGGTAACCTTCACGCCGATCGGCATGCCTTCGCGCAGCTTGAACTGGGCGATCGACTTCTTGGCCTTGGTCACGACGGGCTTCTGGCCGGCGATCAGCTCCATTTCCTGGGCTGCCTGGTCGACTTTCTTCTTGTCCTGCGTCGCTTCGCCAACGCCCATGTTCAGGACGATCTTGTCGATGCGCGGAACTTCCATCGCGTTCTTGTAGCCGAACTTCTCGGTCATCGCAGCGACGATCTTGTCGTCGTACATGCCCTTCATCCGGGGCTTGGTTGCAGCATCAGCCACTGATCTTCTCCCCGGTCTTGACCGCAACGCGGACCTTCTTGCCGTCCTGGGTCTCGAAGCGAACGCGCGTCGGCTTGCCGTCGGCGGTCACATGCGCAACCTTGGAAATGTGCATCGGTGCTTCCGAACGCTTCAGGCCACCCTCGGGGTCGCCCTGGCTCGGCTTGGTGTGGCGCACGGCGACGTTGACGCCCGAAACGATGACCTTGCCGTCCTTGGGGAACGAGGTCGTCACTTCGCCGGTCTTGCCCTTGTCGCGGCCCGACAGGACGATGACGCGATCGCCCTTCTTGATCTTAGCGGCGGCCATTTTACAGCACCTCCGGTGCGAGCGAGATGATCTTCATGTGCTTCTTGCCGCGGAGCTCGCGCACCACTGGGCCAAAGATACGCGTGCCGATCGGCTCTTCGTTCTTGTTGACCAGCACGGCTGCGTTCGAATCGAAGCGGATCACGGTGCCATCGGCCCGGCGAATGTCCTTCGCCGTACGCACGATGACGGCACGGTGCACGTCGCCCTTCTTCACGCGGCCACGGGGGGCAGCTTCCTTGACGCTGACGACGATGATGTCGCCCACGCCTGCAACACGACGCTTGGAACCCCCAAGCACCTTGATGCACATAACCCGCTTCGCGCCGCTGTTGTCAGCGACCTCGAGATTGGATTGCATCTGGATCATTGGATCCGCTTCCTTCTCATTCCAGGCACCGATTCCGACCGGTGCCGCCTAAACTCAGTCGTCACCCCAATACCGGGGTAGCACGACTATTGCCTGACCCTTTCCATGCGGCCCCGGCTTTCACCGGGGTACCGCGACGGAGGTGTCAGGCGTCGACGTCGACCCGCTCAGGCGTCGCATGGGTGTTAACCCGATCGATCACCTTCCAGGTCTTCAGCTTGGAGATCGGTGCGGTCTCTTCGATCCGCACGGTTTCGCCCTGCTTGAACTCATTGCCCTCATCGTGGGCATGATACTTCTTCGTACGACGGATGATCTTGCCGTAGAGCGCGTGCTTGACCTTGCGCTCCACGTTCACGACCACCGTCTTGTCGCCCTTGTCGGAGACGATCAGCCCCGTCAGCACGCGCTTTGGCATGTCTAAATCCTTACTTTGCCGCAGCGTCGCGCGAACGCGTCGACTGCAGGGTCTTGATGCGAGCGATGTCGCGACGGACTTCCTTCACCCGGCTCGACTTTTCGAGCTGGTTGGTCGCCGCCTGGAAGCGGAGGTTGAACGCCTCACGCTTCAGGTTGCCGAGCTCTTCGCCCAGCTGGTCTTCGGTCTTGGCGACCAGGTCGGAACGACGCGTGTCGAGCTTTGCCATCTTATGCAACTCCCAGATGCGAGGTGTCGCCGAGACGGGCAACGACCTTCACCTTGATCGGCAGCTTCATCGCTGCGCGGCTGAACGCCATAGCGGCGATGTCACCCGGAACGCCATCCAGTTCGAACAGGATGCGGCCCGGCTTGACGCGAGCTGCCCAATATTCCGGCGAACCCTTGCCCTTACCCATGCGGACTTCGGCAGGCTTGCCCGAGACGGGAAGATCCGGGAAAACGCGGATCCACAAACGCCCCTGGCGCTTGATGTGACGCGTGATAGCGCGGCGAGCCGCCTCGATCTGACGTGCGGTGATCCGGTCCGGCTCCATTGCCTTCAGCCCGTACGAGCCGAAGTTGAGGGTCGTGCCGGACTTGGCGTCGCCATGGATGCGGCCCTTGAAGGCCTTGCGAAACTTGGTCTTTTTCGGTTGCAGCATGATCTATTCCTTAGCGGCGCGGATCAGGCCGGACGCCGGAAGTCTGTGCTTCCATCATCAGCCGGTCGGTCGCCATCGGGTCATGACCCAGGATTTCGCCCTTGAAGATCCAGACCTTCACGCCGCACACGCCGTAGGCGGTGTGTGCAGTCGCTTCGGCATAATCGACGTTGGCGCGCAGCGTGTGGAGCGGAACGCGACCTTCGCGATACCATTCCGAACGCGCGATTTCAGCACCGCCGAGACGGCCGCCGCAGTTGATCCGGATGCCCTCTGCGCCGAGACGCATCGCCGACTGCACCGCACGCTTCATGGCGCGGCGGAAAGCGATACGACGCTCGAGCTGATCGGCAATGCCCTGTGCGACGAGCTTCGAATCGACTTCCGGCTTGCGGATTTCGACGATGTTGAGGCTCACGTCGGACGTGGTCATCTTGCCGAGCAGGCGGCGCAGCTTTTCAATGTCTGCGCCCTTCTTGCCGATGATCACGCCGGGGCGTGCTGCAAAGATCGAGACGCGGCACAGCTTGGCCGGACGGTCGATCACGACCTTGGAGATCGCTGCCTGCGGCAGCGTCTTCATGATGAACGCACGCATCTTAAGATCTTCGAGCAGAAGACGACCGTAATCGGCGCCCTCGGCATACCAGCGGCTGTCCCAGGTGCGGTTGATCTGCAGGCGCAGACCGATGGGGTTCGATTTCTGACCCATTACGCTTCTTCTTCCATTTCGCGAACGACGATGCGCAGGCGGCTGAAGGGCTTCAGGATGCGGGTCGACTTGCCGCGGCCGCGCGTGGCGAACCGCTTCATGACGATCGACTTGCCGACCGATGCCTCATGAACGACGAGCGAGTCGACGTCGAGGTTATGGTTGTTCTCGGCGTTGGCGATGGCCGAGGCCAGCACCTTGCGCGCTTCGATCGCCATGCCCTTGGTCGAGAACTGCAAGATGTTCATCGCCTGGCCAACCGGCTTGTTGCGGATGAGCGCTGCAACGAGACCCAGCTTCTGCGCCGAACCACGGATCTGCGTGCCGACCGAGAGGGCTTCCTTCTCGCCGACCTTGCGGGGGGATTTCGCCTTAGACATTAGCGCTTGCCCTTCTTGTCCGCGGCGTGGCCGGGGAAATACCGAGTGGGCGCGAACTCGCCGAGCTTCATGCCCACCATGTCCTCATTGACCGAGACCGGCACGAACTTGCGGCCGTTATAGACGCTGAACGTGAGGCCCACGAACTGCGGCAGGATCGTCGAGCGACGCGACCAGGTCTTGATCGCACCGCGCGCATTGGTTTCCTGCGCGGTTTCTGCCTTCTTGAGCAGGTGGAGGTCCACGAAGGGACCCTTCCAGACTGAGCGAGCCATCTTAGCCCTTCCTCTTCGTCGAATGACGCGAACGGATGATCATCTTATCCGTCGACTTATTGTGACGGGTGCGCGCACCCTTGGTCGGCTTGCCCCATGGCGTAACCGGATGACGGCCACCCGAGGTACGGCCTTCACCACCGCCGTGCGGATGGTCGACCGGGTTCTTGGCGACACCACGCGTCAGCGGGCGGATGCCCAACCAGCGGCTGCGGCCTGCCTTGGCGAGGTTGGTGTTGCCGTTGTCGGGGTTCGACACGGCGCCGACCGTGGCCATGCAGTTCGCATGGAGGTAGCGCTGCTCGCCCGAGTTGAGGCGGACCATGACCATGCCCTTGTCGCGACCAACGACCTGCACGTACGTGCCGGCCGAACGTGCGATCTGACCGCCCTTGCCCGGCTTCATCTCGACGTTGTGGACGATCGTGCCGACCGGCATCTGGCCCAGTTCCATCGCGTTGCCCGGCTTCACGTCGGTCTTCTTGTCCGCGATGACCTTGTCACCGACGGCCAAGCGCTGCGGCGCGATGATGTAGGCAACGTTTTCCTTGCCATCGGAGGTCTGACCATAATTGATCAGCGCGATGAACGCGGTGCGGTTGGGATCATATTCGATCCGCTCGACCACGCCATCGACGCCCCAGTTACGGCGCTTGAAGTCGATGATGCGGTAGCGCTGCTTGTGACCGCCGGCGATGCCGCGCGACGTGATGTGACCCTTGTTGTTACGGCCACCGGTCTTGCGCTTGCCTTCGGTCAGCGCCTTGACGGGGCCGCCCTTGTGCAGTGCCGAACGGTCGACGAGGATGAGCCCGCGTCGTGCCGGGCTCGTCGGGTTATAATGCTTCAGTGCCATCGGATCAGATCCCCGTCGTCACGTCGATGGACTGGCCGTCCTTCAACGTCACGATCGCCTTCTTGATGTCGGACCGCGTGTAGGGCGCACCCTTCCACTTCTTGGTCTTGCCCTTCTGGACGATCGTGTTGACCCCCAGAACGGTCACGTCGAACAGCGCTTCCACAGCAGCCTTGATCTGCGGCTTGGTGGCGTCGTTGGTGACCTTGAACACGACCGCATTGTGCTCGGAGAGCAACGTGGCCTTTTCGGTGATGTGCGGAGCAACGATCACGTCGTAATGACGTGCGTCGATCCCGGTTTTTGGCTTAGCCATTGAAGCGCGCCTCCAGCATTTCGACGGCAGCGCGGGTCAGGACCAGCGTGTCGTGCTTCAGGATGTCATAGACGTTGGCGCCGGCGGCCGGCATCACGTTGATCGTGTGCAGGTTGCCCGCAGCCAGTGCGAAGCTGGTGTCGACCATGTCGCCGTCGATGACGAGCGCGGTCTTGCCGGTGCCGAGCTTGGCCCAATCCGCGATCAGCGTCTTGGTCTTGTTCTCGGCAACGCCAAGGCTGTCCATGACGACCAGCGTACCGGCCTGTGCATGCGTCGACAGCGCCATCTTGAGACCGAGTGCGCGGATCTTCTTGTTCAGGCCAGGGTTGAAGTCGCGGGTCCGCTGACCGTGCGCCTTACCACCACCGACGAAGATCGGAGCACGGCGATCGCCGTGACGTGCCGTACCGCCGCCCTTCTGGCGACCGAACTTCTTGCCGGTACGTGCAACGTCGGAACGCTCACGCGTGCCGCTTGCGGTCGCACGGCGCTTCTCGAGCTGCCAGGTGACGACGCGGTGCAGGATGTCGGCGCGCGGATCGAGACCGAAGACCTCGTCGTTGAGCTCGAATTCCGTGCCGGCTGCGCCGTCGAAAGACTGAGATGTAACCTTCATGATCAGCCCTCCTGGCCGTCGGTCGCGTCCACGGTCGCGACGTCAGCAGGCGTCTCGGCGGGAGCGGTGTCGTTGGTGTTGGCAACCTGGCGGAGGCCGGCGGGGTACGGCGCATCGGCGTGACGCGCGACCTTGACCGAATCCTTGACCAGCAACCAGCCGCCCTTCGAGCCAGGGACCGAACCCTTGACGAAGATGAGGCCACGCTCGACGTCGGTCGAGACGATTTCGAGGTTCTGCTGGGTGCGGTTCTTGTCGCCCATGTGACCGGCCATCTTCTTGTTCTTGAAGACCTTGCCCGGATCCTGGCGCTGACCGGTCGAACCGAGCGAACGGTGCGAGACCGAAACGCCGTGGGTCGCGCGCAGACCGCCGAAGCCCCAACGCTTCATGCCGCCCTGAAAGCCCTTACCCTGGGTCACGCCCTGGATATCGACGATCTGGCCGGAAACATAATGATCGGCAGAGATGGTCGCGCCGACTTCGAGCACGGCATCATCGCTCACGCGGAATTCCGCCAGCTTCGCCTTGGGCTCGACTTCGGCCTTGCCGAAGTGGCCGCGCTGCGGCTTGGCGACATTCTTTGCTTTTGCGGTACCTGCGCCCAGCTGGACTGCAACATACCCATCTCGATCGGCCTCGCGAACGGCCACAACTTGAAGATTTTCCAGTGCCAGAACGGTCACGGGCACATGGCGCCCGTCGTCCTGGAACCAGCGGGTCATCCCCATCTTTTTCGCGATCACGCCAGTGCGCATGATCAATGCTCCATACAATGCAGAGGCACCCCTCGGACCATTCCGAAGGGTGCGTACTCAGCCCAAACTCATTTTATACTGCGGCCCCGACCCGGGCTGGTGCTCCCCGCGTCGGCGGTGGAGCGTGTCGGGGGACGCAGACCCGGACCACACCTTTAATAAGGGGGTCCGGCGGTATCCCGTCTATCTGGTGCCGCCCGAAGGCTTCACCGAATCTCGTGGAGGCGCGCTATTACGCGAGCTTGATCTCGACGTCAACGCCTGCGGCGAGGTCGAGCTTCATCAGCGCATCGACCGTCTGCGGGGTCGGCTGAACGATGTCGAGCATGCGCTTGTAGGTACGGACCTCGAACTGCTCGCGCGACTTCTTGTCGATGTGCGGGCCGCGGTTGACCGTGAACTTCTCGATGCGCGTCGGCAGCGGAATGGGGCCACGGATGAGCGCGCCGGTGCGGCGGGCAGTGTCGGCGATGTCGCCGGTAGCCTGGTCGAGCACGCGATGATCGAATGCCTTCAGACGAATGCGGATATTGCTGTCCATAGTCCCTACCGATGCGAAAGAGCGGGGCAACTCACCCACTCGTCATCCCGGCATCTCGCGCCGGGGATGACGGCTGAATGGCCGCCTCTACTGATTAAAACCAAAACTGGAGGCGGGCCACTACAGGGCCCTTCCATAAAAAGCAACAGCCCGCGCCTCTCATCGAGGCGCGGGCTGCACTTTTTTCTATTGCTAGAAAATTTAGGCCGAAATGCCCGAGACGATGCCCGAACCAACGGTACGGCCGCCTTCGCGGATCGTGAAGCGCTGGCCGACGTCCATGGCGATCGGTGCGATCAGCTTGACGCCGAGCGCGATGTTGTCGCCAGGCATGACCATTTCGGTGCCCTCAGGCAGCTCGACGGTGCCGGTGACGTCGGTCGTGCGGAAGTAGAACTGCGGGCGGTAGTTGGCGAAGAACGGCGTGTGACGGCCACCCTCGTCCTTCGACAGCACGTAGACTTCCGACGAGAACGCCGTGTGCGGCTTGATCGAGCCGGGCTTGCAGAGAACCTGGCCACGCTCTACTTCTTCACGACCAACGCCGCGGATCAGCGCGCCGATGTTGTCGCCAGCCTGGCCCGAGTCGAGCAGCTTGCGGAACATTTCGACGCCCGTGACCGTGGTCTTGCGCGTGTCGTTGATGCCGACGATCTCGACTTCCTCGCCAACCTTGACGATGCCGGTCTCGACGCGGCCAGTGACAACCGTACCACGACCCGAGATCGAGAAGACGTCCTCGATCGGCATCATGAACGGCTTGTCGAGCGGACGCTCGGGCTGCGGCAGGTACGTGTCGACAGCTTCCATAAGCTTGAGGACGGCGTCATGGCCGATCTCAGGCGTGGTGTCGTTGAGCGCTGCAACAGCCGAACCGCGGATGACGGGGATGTTGTCGCCGTCGAAATCGTACTTCGAGAGAAGCTCGCGGATTTCCATCTCGACGAGCTCGAGGATTTCCTCGTCGTCGACGAGATCGACCTTGTTCATGAACACGACCATCGTCGGCACGCCGACCTGGCGTGCGAGCAGGATGTGCTCGCGGGTCTGCGGCATCGGGCCGTCGGTCGCCGAAACGACGAGGATCGCGCCGTCCATCTGTGCTGCGCCGGTGATCATGTTCTTCACATAATCGGCGTGGCCCGGGCAATCGACGTGCGCGTAGTGACGGGCAAGCGTCTCATACTCGACGTGTGCGGTCGAGATGGTGATGCCGCGCTCGCGCTCTTCGGGAGCCTTGTCGATGTTGGCATAGCTGGTGAAGGTGGCGCCACCGGTCTCGGCGAGCACCTTGGTGATCGCAGCCGTGAGCGACGTCTTGCCATGATCGACATGGCCGATCGTGCCGATGTTGAGATGCGGCTTGTTCCGCTCGAACTTTGCTTTCGCCATGATTTCCTACCTTATTGATTCGCTCGCGGCCTTCAGAGCTCCACGCGAACGCGGGCCCATAGCGACCTATTTCGGGATACGCTAGCCCTAGCGCCCAACCGGGCGCCAGGGCTTGCAATTACGCCAGCTTTGCCTTGACCTCGTCCGCGACGTTCGCCGGGACTTCTTCGTAATGCGAGAACTGCATCGAGTAGTTCGCGCGGCCCTGGGTGAACGAGCGCAGCGCGTTCACATAGCCGAACATGTTCGCCAGCGGGACCATCGCGTCCACCGACTGCGCGTTGCCGCGCGTATCAGTGCCCTGGATCTGGCCACGACGGCTGTTCATGTCGCCGATGACGTCGCCCAGATAATCTTCCGGGGTCACGACTTCGACCTTCATGATCGGCTCGAGCAGCTTGATGCCGGCCTTCTGCGCGACTTCACGCATCGCGCCACGGGCACAGATTTCGAACGCCAGCGCCGACGAGTCGACGTCATGGTAGGCGCCGTCATAGACGAGGATCTCGAAATCGATGATCGGGAAGCCGACCAGCGAACCGGTAGCCGCCGTCTCGCGGAAGCCCTTTTCGATCGCCGGGATA
The DNA here is from genome assembly GCF_054059235.1 of Sphingomonas sp. UYP23. Classification (NCBI taxonomy): domain Bacteria; kingdom Pseudomonadati; phylum Pseudomonadota; class Alphaproteobacteria; order Sphingomonadales; family Sphingomonadaceae; genus Sphingomonas; species Sphingomonas sp. UYP23. Next base: position 3,069,930 of record NZ_JBSSBX010000001.1, on the reverse strand, counting down.
TATTCCTTCGGAATGTTACCGCCCTTGATCTCGTCCTTGAAGACGATGCCCGAACCGCGCTCGCCCGGCGTGACCTTGACCTTCACGCGCCCGAACTGGCCGGTACCACCCGACTGCTTCTTGTGCGTGTAGTCGACGTCGACCGGCTTGCCGAGATACTCACGGTACGCCACCTGCGGCGCGCCGACATTGGCCTCGACCTTGAACTCGCGCTTCATGCGGTCGACCAGGATCTCGAGATGGAGCTCGCCCATGCCCTTGATGATGGTCTGGCCCGACTCGGCGTCCGACGAAACGCGGAACGACGGATCTTCGCGTGCGAGACGATTGAGCGCGACGCCCATCTTCTCCTGGTCGGCCTTGGTCTTGGGCTCGACCGAGAGCTCGATCACGGGCTCGGGGAATTCCATCCGCTCGAGGATGATCGGAGCGTTCATCGCGCAGAGCGTGTCGCCGGTCGTGGTGTCCTTGAGGCCCGCCAGAGCAACGATGTCGCCTGCATAGGCCACCTGGATGTCCTCGCGCTCGTTCGCATGCATCAGCAGCATGCGACCGACCTTTTCCTTCTTGTCCTTGACCGAGTTCGTGACCTGCGACGCAGTCTCGAGCTTGCCCGAGTAGATGCGCGCGAAGGTCAGCGTACCCACGAACGGATCGTTCATGATCTTGAACGCGAGCGCCGAGAACGGCGCTTCGTCCGACGAAGGACGCTCGTCGACGGTCGTGCCGTCGAGCTTGAGGCCCTGGATGGCCGGAACGTCGAGCGGCGACGGCAGATAGTCGACGACGGCGTCGAGCAACGGCTGAACGCCCTTGTTCTTGAACGCCGAACCGCAGACGACCGGCACGAACGAGAAATTGAGCGTGCCCTTGCGGATCAGCTTCTTCAGGTCGGCAGTCGAAGGCTCGTTGCCCTCGAGATACGCTTCCATCAGTGCGTCGTCCTGCTCGACGGCCATTTCGATCAGGTCGCTGCGATACTTCGCTGCCTTCTCGGCGAGATCCTCGGGGATCTCGGCATATTCGAACTTCGCGCCGAGGCTCTCTTCGAGCCAGATGATCGCACGGTTCTCGACGAGGTCGACGAGGCCCTTGAAGCCGCCTTCCATGCCGATCGGGAGATACAGCACGGCCGGACGCGCACCGAGGCGATCGATGATCGACTGGACGCAGAAATAGAAATCGGCACCGGTACGGTCGAGCTTGTTGACGAAGCACATCCGCGGCACTTTGTACTTTTCAGCCTGACGCCACACGGTTTCGGACTGCGGCTCGACGCCGGCAACGCCGTCGAAGCACGCAACCGCGCCATCGAGCACGCGGAGCGAACGCTCGACTTCGATCGTGAAGTCGACGTGCCCGGGGGTGTCGATGATGTTGATCAGGTGCTCTTCGCCCTTGCCTTCGCTGGCGCGCCACTTGCAGGTCGTCGCAGCCGACGTGATCGTGATCCCGCGCTCCTGCTCCTGCTCCATCCAATCCATCGTCGCGGTGCCTTCATGCACTTCGCCGATCTTGTAGGACTTGCCGGTGTAATAGAGGATACGCTCGGTCGTCGTCGTCTTGCCGGCGTCGATGTGCGCCATGATGCCGATGTTGCGATAGCGTTCGAGCGGATGGCTGCGGGCCATGTCAGTGCTTCCTTAGCGATGTGGGGAGCCGGATGGTCCAGCTCCCCACTATATAGGTTACGATTGCAGCGAGCGCTAGCTTACCAGCGGTAGTGCGAGAACGCGCGGTTGGCCTCGGCCATGCGGTGCGTGTCTTCGCGCTTCTTGACCGCGTTGCCGCGGTTGTTGGCGGCGTCCATCAGCTCGCCCGAAAGGCGGGCCGACATGGTGTTCTCGCTGCGCGCACGGGCAGCCGAGATCAACCAGCGAATCGCCAGAGCCTGGGCGCGCTCGGGGCGCACTTCGACCGGGACCTGGTAGGTCGCACCACCGACACGGCGGCTGCGGACTTCGATGCCGGGCTTCACGTTGGTGAGCGCGTCATGGAACACCGCGACAGGATCCTTCTTCGCACGGGCTTCGACGGTTTCCATCGCGCCGTACACGATCAGTTCTGCAACCGACTTCTTACCGTCGAGCATAACCGAATTCATGAACTTCGAGAGGACCTCATCACCGTACTTAGGATCGGGGAGGATGATACGCTTTTCTGGGCGACGACGACGTGCCATTTAAATTCTTCCTTCTAAACTTCAGCCATACGAGGATCGGCTATCGAGCCGACCGGCTTACTTCGGACGCTTGGCGCCGTACTTGGAACGCGACTGGCGACGATCCTTGACACCCTGTGTATCGAGGACACCGCGCAGGACATGGTAGCGCACGCCGGGAAGATCGCGAACGCGACCGCCGCGGATCAGCACGACCGAGTGCTCCTGCAGGTTGTGACCCTCGCCCGGGATGTAGCTGATGACTTCGCGCTGGTTGGTCAGGCGAACCTTGGCCACCTTGCGCAGAGCCGAGTTCGGCTTCTTCGGGGTCGTCGTGTAGACGCGGGTGCAAACGCCGCGCTTCTGCGGGTTCTGCTCCATTGCAGGGACCTTGGACTTGGCCTTCTGCGGATCGCGGCCCTTGCGGACCAGCTGGTTGATTGTCGGCATTGAATCTCTTCACCTTGACTGTTGGTTACTTTGCTGGAGCCTTGACGCCCCCCCAGAACAATTCGGGGAATACAAAAAGGGCCGTTGGCAGCGAAACGGCCACCGGGCCCTGGAATGCATCCAGCAATGTTCAAGCACCGTCCCGGAGCAAAACTCCGGTCGAGCGGGGGTGCGCATACAATGCGACTCGGTTTGGGTCAACCGCGCGCTCTACCAATCTTCGGTGCTTCCGATGCCTCCCCCTAGCTGGTAAGGCCAGTTCATGACAATTAAACCCTATGACCTGCTCATCATCGGCGGCGGGATCAACGGCTGCGCGATCGCGCGCGAGGCATCGCTGCTCGGGCTCACCGTCCTGCTGGTCGAGCGCGACGATCTGGCGGCGCATACCTCATCGGCCTCGACCAAGCTGATCCATGGTGGCCTGCGCTATCTCGAATATTACGAGTTCAAACTCGTCGCCGAGGCGCTGCGCGAGCGCGAGCGGCTGGTAAAGGCGGCGCCGCACATCATTCACCCGATGCGATTCGTCCTGCCGCAGACCAATGCGGTGCGGCCGTGGTGGATGGTGCGGCTCGGGCTGTATCTCTACGATTTCCTCGGCGGCAAGATGACGCTCGCGCGCTCGCGCGGCCTGCGGAAGACCGACACCGCCTATCGCGCGCCGCTGAAGGGCGCGGCGTCGGGCTTCGTCTATTCGGACGCGTTCGTCGACGACGCGCGGCTGACCGTCCTCAACGCGATCGATGCCGCAGCCAATGGCGCCGATGTGCGAGTCGGTACCGCAGTCGGGTCGGCGCGGCGCGAGGATGGCCTGTGGCAGGCCGCGCTTTCCGACGGCAGCACGGTGAGCGCCCGCGCGATGGTCAACGCGGCGGGCCCGTGGGTCCACCAGATGCTCGGCAAGCTCGGCGTCAACGCCGCCTCGGGCGTGCGACTCGTCAAGGGCAGCCATATCGTCGTCCCCAAGCTGTTCGAGGGGACGCATTCCTACATCCTCCAGCAGCCCGACCGCCGCATCGTCTTCGCGATCCCCTATCAGGGCGACTTCACCGAGATCGGCACGACCGACATCCCGGTCGACGCGCCCGAGGACGCGAAGATCGACGATGCCGAGATCGCCTATCTCTGCGATGCGGTGAATCTGCACTTCACGCAGCAGATCTCCCCCGCCGACGTCACCTCGACCTGGTCGGGCGTGCGCCCGCTCTACGACGATGGCGCGAGCGAGGCGAAGGCGGTGACGCGCGATTACGTGCTCGAGCTCGACACCAACGGCCCGCCCCTGCTGTCGATCTTCGGCGGCAAGATTACCACGGCGCGCCATCTCGCCGAGGAGGCGATGGAGAAGCTCGCGACGCCGATCGGCTTCACCGCCCACCCCGTGAGCCGCGCGCGCATCTTCCCCGGCGGCGCGATCGCCGACTTCGAGACTTTTCTCGCCAGCATCCGCGCGACCTGGCCGTTCCTCGGGGATGCGCGCGCAGAGCGGATGGCGCACGCCTATGGCTCGATGCTGGCCGAGATGCTGCGCGATGTGAAGAGCGCCGACGATCTCGGCCCCGACCTCGGCGGCGGCCTCACCGAAGTCGAGGCGCGCTGGCTCCACGACCGCGAATGGGCGCGCACGCCGGACGATGTGCTCAAGCGCCGCAGCAAGCTCAGCCTGCACCTCTCCGACGCCGCGCAGGCGCGTTTTGCCGAGCATTGGGCCGCGCTCTTTTCTGCCGCAGTGCAGCAAGACGCCTTGTAACGGGCGGTACACAACCCGATCTGGGGTGCCTCGACATTCTGTCTCCAAAGCCGAGGTACCCCCCAAATGACAACCACCGCCAACGCCTTCGCGGCGCCTTCCGCCGACGCGCCCTTCGCGCCTTTCTCGTTCGAGCGCCGCGATCTGCTCGCCGACGACGTCGCGATCGACATCCTGTTCTGCGGGGTCTGCCATTCCGATCTCCACACCGCGCGCGGTGAGTGGGGCCCGACCAATTATCCGTGCGTCCCCGGCCATGAAATCGTCGGCCGCGTTTCGGCGGTCGGCAGCGACGTCACCAAGTTCGCGGTCGGCGATCTCGCCGGCGTCGGCTGCATGGTCGACAGCTGCGGCCATTGCCCGTCGTGCACCGACGGCGAGGAGCAGTATTGCGAGACCACCGGTTTCGTCGGCACCTATGACGCACCCGATACGCGCTCGGGCGGCTACACCTTCGGCGGCTATTCCGACCATATCGTCGTGAAGCAGGATTTCGTGCTCAAGGTCGGGCATGACGAGGCCGATCTCGCCGCGGTCGCCCCCCTGCTGTGCGCGGGCATCACCACCTATTCGCCGCTGCATCACTGGAACGTCGGTCCGGGCCAGAAGGTCGGTATAGTCGGCCTGGGCGGGCTCGGCCATATGGGCGTCAAGATCGCCAAGGCGATGGGCGCCGACGTCTATGTCTTCAGCACGTCGCCGAACAAGCGTGAGGACGCCAAGCGGCTCGGCGCGACCGACCTGATCGTGTCGAAGGACGAAGCCGCGATGGCCGAACACGCCAACAGCTTCGACTTCATCCTCAACACCGTCGCGGCGAGCCACGATCTCGACCCGTTCCTCAACCTGCTCAAGCGCGACGGCACGATGACGCTGGTCGGCGTTCCCGAGACGCCGCATCCCTCGCCGAGCGTCGGCGCGATGGTGTTCAAGCGGCGCTCGATCGCGGGCTCGCTGATCGGCGGGATCCAGGAGACGCAGGAAATGCTCGATTTCTGCGTGAAGCACGGCCTGACCGCGGATATCGAGATGATCGACATTCAGAACATCGACACCGCCTATGACCGGATGGTGAAGAGCGATGTGAAGTATCGCTTCGTCATCGACATGGAGTCGCTGAAGGCGGCTTAACTCGGGGGCGGGCGGCGTCAGCGCGCCGCCCGCCACACCTCACCACGTCACCCCGGCCTTGTGCCGGGGTCCACCGTGCAGCGTCCGCGACAGCGGTTGTGGAGAGGTGGCCCCCGGCACAAGGCCGGGGTGACGGCCGGTGTATTTTACCGCAGCTGCAAACCATCTACAGGGGCGAAGTCATGACAGCCCCCTCCCCCATCACCGTCGCCGCGCTCTACCGCTTCGCCCGCTTCCCCGACCCGGCAGCGCTCCGCCAGCCGCTGCTCGATCTCTGCACCGCGAACGGCGTGCGCGGCACGCTACTGCTGGCGCAGGAAGGCATCAACGGCACGATCGCCGCCCCTGAAGCCGGTATCGCCACGGTCGTCGCCCACATTCGCACCCTGCCCGACTGTGCCGCGCTCACCCCCAAATACAGCCATGCGGACACGATGCCGTTCCACCGCCTCAAGGTCCGCCTCAGGCGCGAGATCGTGACGATGGGCGAACCCGCGATCGATCCGCTCGGCGGCGTCGGCACCTATGTCAAACCCGCCGAGTGGAACGCGCTGATCGAGTCGCCCGACACGATCGTGATCGACACGCGCAACGCGTATGAAGTGAAGGTCGGCACCTTTGCCGGCGCGATCGACCCCGAGACGGCGCGCTTCAGTGACTTCCCCGCCTGGGCCCGCGCGCACCGCGCCGAGCTCGAAGGCAAGAAGATCGCAATGTTCTGCACCGGCGGCATCCGCTGCGAGAAGTCCACCGCCTTCCTCAAGGCCGAGGGGCTCGACGAGGTTTATCACCTCGACGGCGGCATCCTGAAATATCTCGAGGAAGTACCCGAGGCCGAGAGCCGCTGGCAGGGCGAATGCTTCGTCTTCGACGAGCGCGTCGCGGTCCGGCACGGGCTGGCGCCGGGCACGCACGAACTGTGTCGCGGCTGCCGGATGCCGGTCAGCCGCGAGGAACGCGCTTCGCCGCTGTACGAGGAAGGCGTCGCCTGCCCCGCCTGCGCGGACACGATCGATGCCACCAAGCGCACCGCTGACGCCGAGCGCCATCGTCAGGTCAAGCTCGCCGAAGCCCGCGGCGAGGCGCATGTCGGAGCCGCGTTCGACAAGGGCTGACGCGACTCGCCGTAGAGCGGTCGCTTCCCCGGCGAAGGCCGGGCCCAATCGCGCGCGGTCAGAGGCTCGCGTTGCGCGTGATCCCATTGTCCATCACGACTGGGCCCCGGCCTTCGCCGGGGAAGCGCTGTTCATGGCTGAGCCGCGCGAAGCAGCCTCAGTATGACCGCCCGATCAGCACGCGCTCGACCGCGGGCTCGCCGGTGAACACGCACGGCCCATCGACTACCGCCTGCGCCATTGGTGCGTTGCGGATGGTGAGCTTGAGTTTCTTGAGCCGCTCCACGACACCCTCGAGCGCTTCGCCGCTCGGCTTCGACCATTGCACTTCGAGCCAGCCGGGGTTCTTCACGCCCTCGGCGAAATGCGTTTCGAGCGCTGCGAAATCGGCACCCGGAACAATGCTCGCCTCGAGCCGCGCACGCGCCTCGCTGTGGAGCGATCCCTGGATCTCCTCAAGCGTCGCCGAGACGGCAGCGACGAAATCACCCTGCGCGACAACCGCGCTGTCGAGCTTGCCATCGGCGCGGTACAGCCGGTCGCGGCGGATCACCGAGACGTTGCCGCCGGCGACATCACGTCCGCCGACTTCGATCACGATCGGCGCGCCCTTCTTGACCCAGCCCCAGCGCTTGGTGGCAGCCTTGCCGAACTTTAGGTCGAGCAACGCCCGCACTGGCTCGCCCAATGCCGATTGCTGCGCCAGGTCGGCCTGCAGCGCCTTGCAATAATCGACGACCGCAGCGTCCTCGGGCCCATCGCGCAGCATCGGCACGATCACCACCTGCCACGGTGCGATCCGCGGCGGCACGCGCAGGCCGTCGTCGTCGCCATGGACCATGATCACGCCGCCGATCATCCGCGTCGACACACCCCAGCTCGTCGTGTTGGCAAGCTCGAACACGCCTTCCGAATTTTGGAACTTGATGTCCTGCGCCTGCGCGAAGTTGGTGCCGAGGAAGTGCGAAGTACCCGCCTGGAGCGCCTTGCCGTCCTGCATCATGGCCTCGATGCTGTAGGTCGAGACCGCACCGGGAAAACGCTCGTTCTCGGGCTTCTCGCCCGCCACCACCGGCAGGGCGAGACAATCCTCGGCAAACGACCGATAGACTTCGAGCATCTTGAGCGTCTCTTCGCGCGCCTCCTCGGCCGTGGCGTGGGCGGTGTGCCCCTCCTGCCAGAGGAACTCGCTGGTGCGCAGGAACATCCGCGTGCGCATTTCCCAGCGGACGACATTGGCCCATTGGTTGATCAGCACCGGCAGATCGCGCCACGACTGCACCCAGCGCGCGAACGCCGCGCCGATCACCGTCTCCGAGGTCGGGCGCACGACGAGCGGCTCCTCGAGCTTCGCGGTCGGATCGGGCATAAGTCCGCCCTTGCCGTCGCTCACCAGCCGGTGATGCGTGACGACCGCCATCTCCTTGGCGAAGCCCTCGACGTGATCCGCCTCCTTCTCGAAATAGGAGAGCGGAATGAACAGCGGGAAATAGCAATTCTCGTGGCCGGTCGCCTTGATCCGATCATCGAGCAGGCGCTGGATGCGCTCCCAGATGCCATAGCCCCACGGCCGGATGACCATGCACCCGCGTACGCCCGATTCCTCGGCGAGATCGGCCTCCGCGATGACGGACTGGTACCAGGCGGAGAAATCGGCCTCGCGGGTGACGGGGAGTGCATGCTTGATCATGCTGGCGCGGATAGCGCGGAGAAGCGGCGGCGTCACCCCCGGGCGCGCGCTACGCCGTGCGGCGAAACACCAGCAGCAGATTGTTCGCCGGCATCGCGATCGTCGCCTCCAGCACGAACCCTACCGCCGCTTCCCGCACCGCATCGACCGAGCGGATCCCCCAGCGCGGATCGCGCGCGCGAAGCGACTCATCGAACTCCAGATTACTCTGTGCTGTCGGCACATCGTATTGCAGGAACGGGCCGTAGAGGATCAGCGGCGCTCCCGCTGGAAGCAGCCGTGCCGCGCCAGCCATGAGCCCGAGCGTCGCCTCCCACGGGCTGATATGCACCATGTTGATGCACAGCACCGCATCGGCGCGATCGACGGGCCAGGTAGCGGCCGCGGCATCGATCTCGAGTGGCGGCAGGACATTGTCGATACCCTCGCACCACGCCGCGATCGACACGCGCGCGGCCGGGTCCGGATCGCTCGGCTGCCAGTCGAGCGCCGGAAATTCGCCCGCGAAATAGGCGGCATGCTCGCCCGATCCGCTGGCGATCTCGAGCACCGTTCCCGACAAGGGCAACACGCCGCGCAGCGTGTCCGCGATCGCCATGCGGTTGCGCAGCGTCGCGGGCGCATGGCCGCCGCGCCTCGACGCCTGCCTCGGCCGGGATCCACGGCTCGGTCACGCGGGTACGCCTTCGAGCAGACGCTTCGCGCGCAGATACATTTCGAGCCGCTGCACCGCGAAGATGCCGAGCGACAGCGCCGCCAAGCCATCGAGCAGCAGATTGACGTCGAAGTGCAGCGCCTGCCCCTCGGCCTGCGCGATCGTCTTGACCGCAATCAGCACGACGATAATCGCCAGCGCCCAGATCGAGCCCTTCTGCATCAGCAGCCCGGTCGCGGGGTCGATATGGATCCGCATCGTCTTGCCGCGCTGCCAGCCGATCGCCCCGCCGATCACCAAACCGAGCAGCGCGACGCCCCAGCCGAGAGGCGTCGGCGGGAAGCGCACGAACAGATAAGCGACGACCAGTGCATAGACCGCGGGCACGATCCACAATTGCTCGACCTTGAGCGGTCGCACGCGCATCAGGCTCCGTCCGCGGATCGCAAAGACGATGACGAAGACCACGGCCAGGATGGCATATTGCTGCCATCCGGCCTGAACCTGATGCACCTGCATATTTCCCCCTTATTCCGCGGCTTGCGCGAGTTCCGGGTCCTTCCATACCAGTATCGGCTTGCGTGCGGCCAGCGTTTCGTCAAGCCGGCTGCGCGGTGCGAAATGCGGTGCAGACTTGAGACTGACGTCACCCGCCTTGGCCCGCTCGGCGACCGAGCGCAGGGCCACGATAAACTGGTCGAGTGCAGCCTTCGATTCGGTCTCGGTTGGCTCGATCAGCATCGCGCCGTGAACGACGAGCGGGAAGTACATCGTCATCGGGTGGAAGCCCTCGTCGATCAGCCCCTTGGCGACGTCGATCGTCGAGAAGCCGTCGGCAAGTCCGTTGTCCGAGAACAACGCCTCGTGCATGCACGGCCCCGCGCCACCGAACGGCGCCTCGAGCGTCTTGTCGAGGCTGCGCAGGATGTAGTTGGCGTTGAGCACGGCATCCTCCGATACCTGCCGCAGCCCATCGGCGCCGTGGCTGAGGATGTAGGTCAGCGCGCGCGTGAACATGCCCATCTGCCCGTGGAACGCGACCATCCGGCCGAACGCGGCGGCATGATGCTCGCCCGCGGTTTCCTCCTCGACGAGGTGGAAGCCGTCGTCGGTCTTCTCGACGAACGGCAGCGGTGCGAAGGGGCTGAGCGCCTTCGAGAACACCACCGGCCCCGAACCCGGCCCGCCGCCGCCATGCGGCGTCGAGAAGGTCTTGTGGAGGTTGATGTGCATCGCGTCGATGCCGAGATCACCCGGCCGCACGCGCCCGACGATCGCGTTGAAGTTCGCGCCGTCGCAATAGACGAGCCCGCCCGCCGCATGCACCGCGTCCGAGATCACGCGCATGTCGCGCTCGAACAGGCCGCAGGTGTTGGGGTTGGTGATCATCACGCCCGCGACGTCGGGCCCGAGTCGCGCGATCAGCTTCTCGGTGTCGACGCGGCCGTCGGCGGTCGCGGGGATATCCTCGACGCTATAGCCGGCGAACGCCGCGGTCGCCGGGTTGGTGCCGTGCGCGCTTTCGGGGACGAGGATGATTTTCCGGTGTCCCTCGCCGCGCGCTTCGAGCGCCGCGCGGATCGCGAGCACGCCGCACAGCTCGCCGTGTGCGCCGGCCTTCGGGCTCATCGCGACCGAGTCCATGCCAGTGAGCGTCACCAGCCAATGCGCGAGCTGCTGGATCACCTCGAGCGCGCCCTGGACGGTCTGCACCGGTGCAAGCGGATGGATGTCGGCGAAACCGGGAAGCCGCGCCATCTTCTCGTTGAGCCGCGGATTGTGCTTCATCGTGCACGAGCCGAGCGGGAAGAAGCCGAGGTCGATCCCGTAATTCTGGCGCGACAGGCGGGTATAGTGGCGGACGGTCTCGGGCTCGGACAGGCCCGGAAGGCCGATCGGCGCAGTGCGGGCGAGGTCGCCCAGCCGCGAAGTTGCGGCGACGGGCTCGACAAGGTCGACGCCGGTGGTCGTCGTGTCACCGATCTCGAAGATCAGCGCTTCTTCGAGTATCAGCGCCTTGTTGCCAGTGGTCGTCGGGCTAGCCTTCCCGCCCGAGATCGGCGCTTCGGGGCGCCATCCGCTTGCGTTGATGCTCATGCCAGTACCTCCTGAAGCGCGGCGGCAAGCGTTTCGACGTCCTCCGCGGTCGTCGTCTCGGTCACGGCGACGACAAGGCCGTTCGCCAGCGCATCCTCGCCCGGATAGAGCCGCCCGAGCGAAACCCCCGCGAGGATCCCGCGATCGGCGAGCGTGCGTACGATCGGGCGCGCCTCGACCGGCAGCTTGAGCGTGAATTCGTTGAAGAAGCGCGTCGTCACCAGCTCGACACCCGGCACCTGCGACAGCCGCTCGGCCGCCGCCACCGCACCCGCATGGTTGATCGCCGCAAGCTGACGCAGGCCAGCCTCGCCGAGCAAGGTCATGTGGATCGAGAAGGCCAGCGCACACAGCCCGCTGTTAGTGCAGATGTTCGACGTCGCCTTCTCGCGGCGGATATGCTGCTCGCGCGTGCTGAGCGTCAGCACAAAGCCGCGGCGGCCGTCTGCATCGAGCGTCTCGCCGCACAGTCGGCCCGGCATCTGGCGGACGTACTTTTCCTTGCAGCCGAACAGGCCAACGTAAGGGCCGCCGAACTGCAGCCCGACGCCGAGCGACTGCCCCTCGCCCACCACGATATCGGCGTCCATCTCGCCCGGCGCCTTGATCGCACCCAAAGCGACCGGCTCGGTCACGACGGCGATCAGCAGCGCCTTGTTGGCATGGCACGCATCGGCAAGCGGCTGCAGATCGGCGATGCGGCCGAGAATATCAGGATATTGCACCACGACGCAGGACGTATCCTTGTCGATCGCCGCGATCAGCGTCTCGACATCGGTGTCCGGTCCGAGCGTCGGCGCCGAAGTCTCGAGCGCGTCGCCGGTGAACTTCGCCATCGTCCTCGCGACCGAGACGTAATGCGGGTGGAGCCCCGACGACAGGATCGCCTTGCCGCGCTTGGTGATGCGCCGCGCCATGCCGATCGCCTCCCAGCAGGCGGTCGAGCCGTCGTACATCGAGGCGTTGGCGACATCGGTGCCGAGCAGGCGCGCGACCTGCGTCTGGAACTCGAACAGCATCTGCAGCGTGCCCTGCGCGATCTCGGGCTGGTACGGCGTGTAGGCGGTGAGGAACTCGCCGCGCTGGATCAGATGATCGACCGAGGCTGGCACATGATGCTTGTATGCGCCGCAGCCGAGGAAGAACGGCACGTCCCCCGCGGTGAGGTTCTTGCGCGACAGCGCGGTCATGTGACGTTCGACCGCCATCTCGCTCGCGTGCATCGGCAGGCCATGGATCGGGCCGTCGAGGCGGGCGGCTTCGGGCACGTCGACGAACAGATCGTCGATCGTCGCAACGCCGATCACGCCGAGCATCGCGTCGCGATCGATTTGGGTCAGGGGCAGGTAGCGCATTTCGGATACTCCCCCCTCCCGGCTTGCGGGAGGGGCTGGGGGAGGGAATGTCGAAAGGGTCGGCGGCGGGTCTTGTTATAGGCCCTCCCCCAGCCCCTCCCGCGAGCGGGAGGGGGGTTAGAAGGCTCAGAGCTTCTCGACGAACGCCGCGTAGGCGATCTCGTCCATCAGGCCGCTCAGCTCTTCCGGATCGGACAGCGTCAGCTTGAAGAACCAGCCGTCGCCCTCGGGCTCCTCGTTGACGAGGCCTGGCGTCTCGGTGAGCGCGGGGTTGCCCTCGAGCACGGTGCCCGACACCGGCGAATAGACGTCGGATGCCGCCTTGACCGATTCGACCACTGCGGCTTCGTCGCCCTTGGTCAGCTCCTTTCCCTCTTCGGGGACATCGACGAACACGATGTCGCCGAGCTGGCTCTGCGCATATTCGGAGATACCGACGGTGCCGACATCGCCATCGACATCGACCCACTCATGGTCTTCGGTGAAATAGCGGCTCATTTTGGACCTCCTGCACGGACGTAGCGGTGGGGAATGAAGGGCATTGCGGTGACGGTCGCGGTGTGGACCTTCCCGCGCTGCGACAAAGTAACAATGGTGCCCGGCGTGGCGAACTCGGCCGGAACATAGGCCATCGCGATCGCCGCACCGACGCTCGGCGCGAAGCCGCCGCTGGTGACGCGGCCGATGTCGGCGCCGCTGCCATCGACGACGGTGGCGCCCTCACGGACCGGCTGGCGACCGGCGATCAGCAGGCCGACGCGCTTGGTCGCCGCACCGGCGGCGCGCTCGGCGAGGATCGGTTCGGCACCCATGAAGTCGCCCGCCTCGCGGCGGCGCTTCGACAGCGCGAAGCCGAGATCGGCCTGAACCGGCGTCGTCTCGGGATCGAGATCGTGCCCATAAAGCGGCAACCCCGCCTCGAGCCGGAGCGAATCGCGCGCACCCAGACCGATCGGCTTGACCTCGGGCTCGGCGGTCAGCGCGTCGGCGAGCGCGACGACATGCTCGCCGGGCACCGAAATCTCGAAACCGTCCTCACCGGTATAGCCCGAACGACTGATCCACAGCGGCACGCCGTTCCAGTCGAACGCGTCCGCAGTCATGAAGACCAGCTGCTCGACGCCGGGCACCAGCCGCGCGAGCGCATCGACCGCCTTGGGCCCTTGCAGCGCGAGCAATGCCTGCTCCTCGAGATGGTTGATCGCGATGCCGTCCGGCAGGAATTCGAGCAGATGCGCGATATCGTCGATCTTGGTCGCGCCGTTGACGACCATGTAGAAGAGCGGCGCGTCGGGATCGGTCGGCGACGCGTCGAGCGGCGACCAGCCCGCGGGCTCGGCGGGTACGCCCGCCTCTTCGACAGCCGCGAACGGGCTCTCGCGCGGCAGATGCGTGACCATCAGATCGTCGAGAATGCCGCCATTCTCCGCGAGCAGCAGCGAATAGCGCTGCTTATTCTCGCCCAGCCCGGCAATGTCGGCCGGAAGCAGCGCCTCAAGCGCAGCGACGACGTCGGCACCGCCCTCGGCGCGGAAGACGAGCTGCCCCATATGGCTGACGTCGAACAGCCCGGCCGATTCGCGCACCCACAGATGCTCGGCCATGATGCCTTCATACTGCACGGGCATGTGATAGCCGGCAAACTCGACCATCCGCCCGCCCTGCGCGCGGTGCCAGCCGTCGAGCGGCAGCACCTGCGTCGGAACTTCGGTCGGGGCGATCTCGTCGGAAATCTCGGTGTCGCTCATGTCAGGCCTTCCGTGCTGGGACTACGGCGCAGCTCGACGCACCAGCGCCGAATCTCACACCGCCCCCTCTGTCACGGATACCTGAGAGCTTTGACCTGCGTGTTGCAGGCTTACCCCTTCGGTGGCTCCACCAACGCGGCGGAAGCGCTTTCCAGAGTGTCGTTAGCCCGCGCGGTCCGGTTGCCTGAGAGATTCCGGGGCGGTTGCTCCTTCGGCGGCCCGGTTGACCCTTGCGGATCCCCGGACACTCTCCCGCGCGTGCCTATGAAGGTTCCCCTCCATCGACCAATTCGGTTTGACGCGCTGCAGCAAGCGAGTCAACGCGGCATATCAGCGCGTCGCGTTATATTTCAGCTGGTCGTCGGTAAGCTGGAAACCGACCAGCGCCTCGAAGGTCGCGCGCAGCACGGCCTGGCGCACTTCGGGGCGGCTCAGCGGATCGATCGCGGCATCGTCGCCGCCGGCCTTGCGCTTCTCGGTCAGCCTCTTGCGGACGTCGTCGGGCAGCGTCGCCGCGGCGCGCGAGACCGTCGCGGTACCGGTACCCTGCACCACCGCCCGCGCCTGGCCGGCCTCGAAATGGAGCACCGCACGCCCGACGCGCTTGGCGACGACGGCGTTGCCACCCTGCACGACCGTCACGAAATAGGGCAGCGTCACGTCGCGCGGCCCCTCGGTGCGGACACGGCGCCCCTCGACCGAGAAGGTGACGTTGGTCAGCACGTCGGCGCCGGTATCGTCGCAGGTCGAGCGGACGTTGGTGAGCACCGCGGTGACGTCGATCGCGCTCGAGTCGCGGCTCGTGGCGGAGTCGAACAGCGTGACGTCGCCGGTGTGCGCGGGCACCTCGACGCTCGGGCAGGCGCTGCGGACCGCGGTGATCCCGCCGCTCTCGTCAAAGTCGCCGGTATGTGCGCAGCCGCCGAGCAGGGAAAACGCCGACAGCAGGAGCACTGGAGCGGCGATGGTCGATTTCCGGACTGTCACGGGGGCACGCACCTTATTCATGCAAAAGGAATCCGCTGACCGAGGAGGTTTTTCGGCGCAGATGGCACGCGCACCATAGGAACCGCCTTCCGCCCGCGCAAGCAATCGCGTAGGCTCATGCCCTGATGGTGACCGCTTCCAAGCCCAGACTCGATTTGATCATCGCGGCGCCGCGCGGCTTTTGTGCCGGGGTCGATCGCGCAATCCAGATCGTCGAGTTGACGATCGAGAAATATGGCGCGCCGGTCTATGTGCGGCACGAGATCGTCCACAACCGCTTCGTCGTCGACATGCTGCGCGGCAAGGGCGCGGTGTTCGTCGAGGAGCTCGACGAGGTCCCCGAGGGCGTTCCCGTCGTTTTTTCGGCACACGGCGTGCCCAAGGCGGTTCCCGACAAGGCGACCGAGCGCGGCCTCGTCTTCCTCGACGCGACCTGCCCGCTCGTCTCGCGCGTCCATCGCCAGGCCGAGCGACTCGTCGAGGCGGGGCGGCACATCGTGTTTATCGGCCATGCCGGACATCCCGAGGTGGTCGGCACCTTCGGGCAGGTTCCCGAAGGATCGATGTCGCTGATCGAAACCGTCGCCGATGCCGAGGCCTATGCCCCCGCCGACCCCGACCGCCTCGCTTTCCTGACGCAGACCACGCTGTCGATCGACGACACGGCCGCAGTGGTTGCGACGCTGCAGCGGCGGTTCCCTGCGATGCTCGCGCCGCGCGGCGAGGATATTTGTTACGCCACCTCGAATCGCCAGAGCGCGGTCAAGGCGATCGCGCATGCGTGCGACGCGGTGCTCGTGATCGGCGCGCCCAATTCGTCGAATTCGGTCCGACTGGTCGAAGTCGCCGAACGCGAAGGCACCCCGGCACTGCTCATCCAGCGCGCCGCCGAGCTCGATTTCGCCTTTCTCGACGGCGTCAAGACGCTCGGCGTCACCGCGGGCGCGTCGGCACCCGAAGTGCTGGTGCGCGAACTTGTCGACCTGCTCGGGCAACATTACGCGGTGAGCGAGCAGGAGGTCGAGACCAAGCGCGAGACGATCGTCTTCAAGCTGCCGCGCGAACTCGACGCCGCTGCCTGAGCGATGGCCGTCTACACGCCCGTCTCGGCCGAGCTGCTGGCCGCCTTCCTCGCACGCTATGCCGTCGGCGAGCTCGTCTCTTCGAAAGGGATCGCCGAAGGGGTCGAGAACACCAACTATCTCGTCGACACGACCACCGACCGCTTCATCCTGACGCTCTACGAAAAGCGCGTAGAGGGTGGCGACCTGCCCTATTTCATGGATCTGCTCGATCATCTCGCCGCGCGTGGCAATCCGGTGCCGCCCGCGATCAAGGACCGCGACGGCGTCGCGATCCAGATGCTCGAAGGACGGCCCGCCTGCCTGATCCAGTTCCTGCCCGGCGTTTCGGTGACGCACCCGACCCCGGCGCAGGCGTTCGCCGCCGGGCAGGCGATGGGCCGAATGCACGCCGCGCTCGCGGATTTCGAGGCCGTTCGCGCGAATTCGATGGGGGTGGCGACATGGCAGCCGCTGCTCGAGCGCTGCGGGGCCGATCTCGACACGATCGCGCCTGGGCTCCACGCCGAAGCAAGCGCGATGCTCGACACCGTGCTGCGCGACTGGCCGCGCGATTTGCCGACCGCGACGATCCATGCCGATCTGTTTCCCGACAATGTGCTGATGCGGGGGGATCAGGTCAGCGGGCTGATCGACTTCTATTTCGCCTGCACCGACATCCGCGCGTTCGACGTCACGATCCTGCACACCGCCTGGTCGTTCGACGCCGAAGGTCGATCGATCGACCGTGCCGTCGGCGATGCGCTGATCGAGGGCTATGATGCGACGTTCGGCCTGTCTGGCGCCGAACGCGCGCAGCTCGGTACGCTCGCCAAGGGCGCTTGCCTGCGCTTCTTCCTGTCGCGTGCGTGGGACTGGCTCAACACGCCGGCCGATGCGCTGGTGACACGCAAGGATCCGCTGGCCTATCTGCGCCGCTACCAAACCTATGCCACGGACGACCTGTTTACATGACCGACACTGCCGCTGAAATGACCGCCGCCGAAATGACACCCGCCGAGATGACCAAGGTCGAGATCGCGACCGACGGCGCCTGCAAGGGCAACCCCGGCCCCGGAGGCTGGGGCGCGCTGATTCGTTCGGGCGGGACCGAGAAGGAGCTGTCGGGCGGCGAAAATCCGACGACCAACAACCGCATGGAATTGATGGCGGCGATCGAGGGGCTCAACGCGCTCAAGCGCCCCTGCCGCGTGACCCTCTCGACCGACAGCCGCTATGTCATGGACGGCCTGACCAAGTGGATCAAAGGCTGGCAGAAAAACGGCTGGAAGACCGCCGCGAAGCAGCCGGTCAAGAATGCCGATCTGTGGCAGGCGCTGCTCGCCGCCGCCAAGCCACACCGGATCGAATGGACCTGGGTCAAGGGCCATGCGGGCCACCCCGACAACGAACGCGCCGACCGGCTGGCGAGCGATTCCGCGGTGCTGGCGGGGCGTCGCGGTTAGGCGTCTTCGATCGGCGCGCCGGGGCCATTCTTGAGCACCGATTCGATCGCGTTCCTCGCGCCGGCCTTGCTCGAATAGCCCTCGGTCCACCAGATCAGCTCGGCATTGTATTTGAACTTGGCGACATATTCGCCGGCCTTGTTCTGCTCGATCACGAATGTGTGCGCCATGGTCGCCCTCCCCGCTACGCACCGATGATAGCGCGAATCGGGTCGTTACGCCACCGTGACGAACCGATCGGGGGCGTAGCGCGCGGGATCGATCGCCGCGACGCTTAGATCAGGGGCTGTGCCGAGCAGCAGCGCTGCGGCCAACGCGGCGGCAGCTGGCGCCGTCTGGATGCCGAAACCGCCCTGCCCGGCGAACCAGAAAAAGCCCGGCGATTCGGGCGCAAAGCCATACACCGGCAAGCGATCCGGCGCGAAACTGCGCAATCCCGCCCAGCGCCGCTCGACACGCGTGATCGTCCAATCGACGACATGCTCGAACCGGTCGATCGCGATCGCCACGTCGAGCTCCTCGGGCTGGGCATCGCCGGGCGCCGCCTCGGTCTCGTCATGCGGGCTCAGCCACAAACGCCCGTTCGCCTCGGGCTTGAAGTAGAAGTTGCCCGAAATGTCGGCGACGTGCGGCAGCGTGTCGGGTGCCGCCGGGTCGGTCGCGAGTTGCACGACGGTCCGGCGATAGGCGGTGATGCCGATCGGCACGACGCCAGCGATTCGCGCGACCTGATCGGCCCAGGCGCCAGCGGCATTGACGAGGATCGTTGCGCTGACGCTCCCGGCGCCGGTCTGCACGTCCCAGCGCGCAGCGCGGCGCGCGGCACCTTGCAGCGGCGCCGACACGAGCAGCGTCGCGCCCGCGCGCTTGGCCTGGGCGAGATAGTGCGCGTGGAGCGCGGCGACGTCGATATAGGTGCTGCTCGCCTCGAAGATGCCGAGGCTCCATTCAGGACGCAGGCCCGCCACGTAAGCGTGCGGATCGACGCGCTCGAGCGCAACGCCGCTGCCTGCAAAGGCGGCGATAAACGCGTCGATCGCCGCAGCATCCTCGGCGCGGCCGATATGGAGCGAACCGAGATCCTGTAGGAACCCACCCGCGCGCAGCGCCGGCCCCGATGCGGTGGTCAGCGGCTGGATCCCCGGTCCGCCATAGGTCTCGGACCAGAACGCCGCCGATCGTCCGGTGGCATGATAGCCCGGCAAATCCTCGGCCTCCAGCAACACCACCGAGGCGTGCGGCGCGACCGCAGCGGCAAGGCTCGCGCCCGCAATCCCCGCCCCGACGATCGCGACGTCGTAGTGGGTCATGTCCGTTTCCCCGGCACGCGGTTCACCGGCGCGCGTTCGGCGAGAAAGCCGTCGATCGCGCCGATCGCGCAGGTGCGCACCGCATCGACCTCGCGCAGGATTTCATGCGCCGCTTCCTTGCCAAAGCGCGCGACCTGCGCATCGGGCAGCTTGGCGGCCACGCCGTAGGCCGCCTTCGGCGCGACCAATTTGTCATTGTCGGGGACCACGAACAGCAGCGGCACGGCGAGCGTATTCAGCCGCGAATCGGCGCGCAGCCGCCGGGTCGAGCGGAAGGCTTCGGCCACCCAGCGCCAGCTCGGCGGACCGAGCAGCAGGTCGGGCTTGCTCGATTGCCAGAAGATCTCGTCCTCATACCGCTGCTGATCGTGCGTCAGCAGCGCCTGTCGCGTCTCGGTCGTGGCAGGCTTCTCATTGCCGCGCCATGCCGGCCGCGCGGCGTCGCCGATCCCGGCAAGCATCCCTGCCAATTGCTCGCCAAGCGTCGCACCAAGCGGGCTGTGCAGCCCGAGCATCGGTGCGACCAGCACCGCCGCAGCGGGCGCCACCGCGCCCTCGACAAGTGCGCGCAGCAGCAGATGCCCGCCCATCGAATGCCCGATCGCGACATGCGGTCCAGTGCCGCCTTCGGCGATCCACCCCGCCCAAAACGCCCGAAAATCGTCGATATAGTGCTGGAAATCCTCGACATGGCCGACATGCGGATTGGGCGAGAGCCGGCCCGATCCGCCCTGCCCGCGCCAGTCGAACGAGGTGATCGACCAGCCTTGCGCCTGCCAATGCGCGAACGCCTCGAGATATTTCTCGAAGATATCGCCGCGCCCGCCCTGGAACAGCATCCGCCCGCGCGGGGTGCCGTTTGCCGGCCAGTCAAACCGCCGCAGCACCCAACCATCGGGCGCGGTCCAGCGCGTGATCCGCGCCGCAGCGGGAATCGCGCGTCGATACAGCTGGGGGGAAACCATGGATCGTGGTTACGGTTTTGAAAGGCCTGTCGTCTAGGGCTTTCCCACATGAGTGGGGACTCTCTTGCAACGGTGCTGCTCGCCATGCTGGCGCTGCTTCTGGTTTCGGCCGGGATCCAGGATGCGCGCACGCGCGAGATCGCCAATTGGAAGAACGCCGCGATCGCAGTGCTCGCGCCCTTCTATTGGTGGGCATGCGGGCTCGCGGTCTGGCCCGACATGGCATCCCAGTTCGGGATAGCGCTGGTCGTGTTCGCGCTGTTCGTCGCGGCGTTCCAGTTCGGCTGGATGGGCGGCGGCGACGTCAAGATGATCGGCGCGCTCGCGCTCTGGCTGCCACTGGTGCCCTTGGTGTGGATGCTGATCGTGATGTCGCTGGTCGGCGGGGTGCTGACGGCACTGCTGATGATCGACCATCGCCTACGCCGACGCACCACGCAAATCGAGATTCCCTACGGAGTCGCGATCGCGATTGCCGCGCTGGTCGCGCTTCGTGAACCGCTTTTTAACCACTTCGGTGTGATTGCTTAACGCGGGCTCAACCGCCCACGTTCGAAAGGTTCGAGATGGATAGTCGCAAGGTCCTATTGCTGGTGGGAGCGCTGATCGTCGCTGCGATCACCGCGTTCATGGCGCGATCGCTGATCGTCGGCAGTGCGGCACCGCAGGCCGCCGCCATGGTCGCCCCGCCCATCAACGGGCCCGAAGTGCTCGTCGCGACCAAGGCGCTGCCCGTCGGCACGATCCTCGATGCCACCGCGCTGAAGTATCAGCCCTGGCCCAAGGAACTCGTCGAGAACGCCTATTTCATCAGGAAGGACGGCTTCGATCAGCGCACGCTGATCGGCACCGTGGTGCGCAACGCGATCACCGCCGGACAGCCGCTGACACAGGGCGCCCTGGTCAAGCCGGGCGACCGCGGGTTCCTCGCCGCAGCCCTCGGGCCAGGCATGCGCGCCGTCACCGTTCCGGTCCAGACCCAGACGAGCGTCGCGGGCTTCGTGTTTCCCGGCGACCGGATCGACCTGATCCTGACGCAAGCCGTCCCCGGCGGCGGCGATGGCCCGCCCCTCAAGGCGGCCGAGACGATCATGCGCAACCTGCGCGTGCTCGCCACCGATCAGCGCACCGACAATGGCGTCGGCGAGGATGGCAAGTCGGTCGTCCGCACCTTCTCCAACGTGACGATCGAGGCGACGCCCAAGATCGCCGAACAGATTGCGGTCGCACAGACGCTCGGCTCGCTCTCGCTGTCGCTGCGCTCGATCGCCGACAATAACAGCGATCTCGAACAGGCGATCGCCAGCGGCAACGTCACCATGCCCGATGATCCCAAGGCCGAAAAGGCGATGCTGACGCGCATTGCGAGCTCGCCCTCGGCGGGCAGCGGCACGATGGCGACTGGCGCCGACGTGTCGCGCTTCCAGCGCAGCACAGTGCCTGGAAAGGCGGCCCAGGGCGGCTTGGTGGGCGGGGCTTCGATGCCCGCTGCCGGCAGTTTCCCCGGGGGGGGTGCGGTGTCCGCCGGACCGATGGTCCATATCGTTCGCGGCAATGCGGTGACCGACGTCGCCGTCGAAGGGAAGAAGTAATGCGCACCCTCAGCTTTCTGCACCGCGCCGTTTCGGCGACGGTTCTGACGGCGCTGGTCGCCAGCGCGCCGATCTCGGCGCTGGCCGCGGGCGCCAAGCCGCCGCGGCGCGGTTCGCCCGCCCGCCCGGCCAGCCACGCCGTAACGCATATCGGATCGGCACCCGTGGGCACGGTGCGGCCGACCAACGAGGTCACGCTGTCGACCGGCCAGGGCGAGCTGATCAATCTGCCCGGCAATGTCAGCGACGTGTGGATCTCGAACCCGGGGGTCGCCGACGTCTATGTCAGCAACCCGCGCCAGATCCATCTGTTCGGCAAGGATTTCGGCGAATCGACGCTCTTCGCGACCTCGTCGAACGGCGCTGTGATCTATTCGGCCAACGTCCGCGTCAGCCAGAACCTGACGTCGATCGACCGGATGGTGAAGCTCGCCATGCCAGACAGCGACATCCGCGTCACCACGGTCGGCCAGATCGCGGTGCTGACCGGCACCGTCGTCTCGCCCGAGGACAGCGCGGCGGCGCAACGGCTCGTCAGCGGCCTGCTCAACCCTGGCTCCGCGCCGGGGAGCGAGACCGGCCTCAAGATCGGCGTGATCAACCGGCTGCGCGCGGCGACGCCGCTGCAGGTCAATCTGCAGGTACGCATCGCCGAAGTCAGCCGCAGCTTCGTCAAGAAGATCGGCGTCAATCTGACGAGCCGCGGCACCGGCAGCACGCTGTTCGGCATCAGTCAGGGGCGCCAAGGCACGATCACCACTGCGCCGGGCACGATCGGCAGCGGTGTGATCAATTCCGACGGTTCCCTTCCGGGCCAGACCGTCTTCACCCAGCCCGCCGCAAGCGGCATCGGCACCACTCTCGGGGTCGCCGGGCATCTGCTCGGAATGGACCTGCTGTCCTCGCTCGATCTGGGCGAGACCGACGGCCAAGTCTCGACCCTCGCCAACCCGAATATCACCGTGATTTCGGGCGAAACCGGCTCGTTCCTGGCAGGCGGCGAATTCCCGATCCCGATCTCCCAGGGGCTCGGCGCGGTGTCGGTCGATTACAAGCAATATGGCGTCAGCCTCTCCTACACTCCGACCGTGCTGTCCGACGGACGGATTTCGCTGCACGTCCGGCCCGAAGTCTCACAGCTCTCGTCGCAAGGCGCGGTCACGCTTTCGGGCACCAACATCCCGGCGCTGACGACACGCCGTGCCGAAACGACGGTCGAGCTCGGCTCGGGCCAGAGCATGATGATCGCCGGGCTGCTGTCGAACAACCACAACAACTCGATCGACAAAGCGCCGGCACTTGGTGACATGCCCGTCCTCGGCGCACTGTTCCGCTCGAACAATTTCCAGCGCAACGAGACCGAGTTGGTGATCGTGATCACGCCGTATCTGGTCAAGCCGGTCAATGCGGCCGACATCGTCCTGCCGACCGATGGCTATAAGGCCCCGACCGATCTCGGCCGTGTCATCATGGGGCAGCTCGGCGGCGGCACCAATGGCGGCGACCGTCCCAAGCCGACGATGGCGCCGGTCGACGCGCTGCCGCAGGGCTTTGGCAACGCGGCATCCGCCCCGCCCATGCGCGCGCCGATAGCGCCGGGCGAGCGGGCGACAGCCGCGCCGCTCCCGGCGCTGCCCGCCCCGGCGCGCACCCCCAAAAAGGGCGCCACCGCAGCGCCCGGTTTCAGCAATTAAGGCCGGAGGAACATGACCATGGTCAAGCGCACCTTGTTGATCGCATCCGCCCTGCTCCCCGCCTTGCTCGTCACGGCATGCGCGGGGACGCAGAATCGCGGGCTCGAATCGGTTCACCAGCCGGTCGTCAGCCGCACCGATTACGCGCTCGACGTCGCGACGAGCGGCGGCGACCTCGCATCGGGTGAGGAACAGCGCCTCGCCGGCTGGATGAGCTCGCTGCGCGTCGGCTATGGCGACCGCGTCGCGATCGACGACCCTGCCCCGTACGGCCCCGGCGTGCGCGACGCGGTCGCGCGGCAGGTCGCGCATTTCGGGCTGCTCGTGTCCGACGATGCACCGGTCACCAATGCGCCGGTCCAGCCGGGCACGATCCGCGTTGTCGTCACACGGATGAAGGCGCGCGTCCCCGGCTGCCCCGATTACAGCCGCAACAGCTCGACCGATTTCGAATCGAACACCTCGTCCAATTACGGCTGCTCGAGCAACGCGACGCTTGCCGCCATGATCGCCAATCCGGCCGATTTCGTGCTCGGCCAGACCGGGACCGGCGTCGCCGATCAGGCCGCATCGGCCAAGGCGATCGACAGCTTCCGCAAGGCTGCGCCGAGTGGCGCGGGCGGCACCACCATCAAGGCCGAAAGCGCCGGGGGCAAATAATGAACGCACCGTTCAATCCAGGCCGGACGGGTCTGCGCGACCCCTTCTCCGCCTATGTCTGCGACGAGACCACGGCCGAGACGCTGCGGCCGATCGCGATCGAAATGGGCTGGGCGCCCGAAAAGGTGAACAAGGGCGGCCTGCGCAACGCGGTCCAGTCGCTGTCGGTCTCGGCCTCGCCGCAGATTCTGTTCGTCGATCTTTCGGAGAGCGGCGATCCGCTCAACGACATCAACGCGCTCGCCGAAGTGTGCGAGCCCGGCACGGTGGTGATCGCGGCAGGCCAGGTCAACGATGTCCGGCTCTACCGCGACTTGGTCGTCAGCGGAATCCAGGATTATCTGCTGAAACCCCTCAACCCCGATATGCTGCGCGAGGCGTTCACCAACGCGCAGGCGATCCTCAACGCCCCCAAGGCGGTCGAGGCATCGACCGAGCGGCCGCATATCTCGACCGCGTTCATCGGCGCGCGCGGCGGTGTCGGCGCGTCGAGCATGGCGACCTCGGTCGCCTGGGTGCTGAGCGAGAAGGGCGCGCGGACCACCGCCTTGCTCGATCTCGACGTGCATTTCGGCACTGGCGCGCTGTCGCTCGATCTCGAGCCCGGCCGCGGCCTGACCGACGCGATCGAGAATCCCAGCCGCATTGACGGGCTGTTCATCGAACGCGCGATGGTCAAATCGAGCGAGCGGCTGTCGGTGCTGTCGGCCGAGGCGCCGATCAATTCGCCGCTGATGACCGACGGATCGGCCTTTTACCAGTTGCAGGAGGAGATGCGCGCCGCGTTCGAATGCACCGTGGTCGATCTGCCGCGCGGCATGCTGGTGCAGCATCCGCATCTCATCTCGGACATCCAGGTCGCGGTAATCGTCACCGAGCTGACGCTCGCCGCCGCGCGCGACACGATCCGATTGCTGTCGTGGATGAAGTCGAACGCGCCGCAGACGCAGGTCGTGGTCGTCGCCAACCGCGTCCAGCCGACCGCGCAGCTCGAGATCAGCCGCAAGGATTTCGAAGGGTCGATCGAGCGCAAGATCGATATCAGCGTCGTGTTCGACCAAAAGCTCGCGGCGCAATCCGCCAAGCTCGGCAAGCCCTTCGCCGAGGCCGGCAAGGGCTCGAAGACGGTCCTGCCGATCGTCGAGCTCGCGACAAAATTGATGGCGGTCGGCGATTCGGCCGAGCCGATCGACAGCGCGGAAAAGAAGAAGCCCGCGGGCAAGGGCCCCTCGCTTGTCGGCAAGTTCGACTTCAAGGCGATGGTGTCGCGCAAGAAAAAGGCGTGATTGCACGCCAATGACGAGTTTTGGGGGCGCCGTAAACGCCGTCGTAACGAAGCGGAGCGCTTGATAGGCCAATGGACTTGATGCCCGTTCTTTCGCTGGGTGGCGGCGCGCTGATCATGCTGATGATGATCGCGTTCGCCTTCGCCGGCCCCTCGCCCGAACGTGCCCGCACACGCCGGGTCGCGGCGCTGCGCGCGCGGCACAGCGAGTCGGCGAACACGCTCGCCGATGCGCAGCTGCGCCGCATCTCGGCGATGCAAGGCACCAAGATGGATGCCGCCGCCGCGCGCTTCCTGCCGCGCCCGGCCCTGCTCAAGAAGCGCCTGGCAATGACCGGCAAGACCTGGACCGTCGGCCAATATGGCATGGCGACGATCGGCATCGCGATGACGGTCACGATCCTGCTGTCGATCCTTGGCCTGCCGGTGTTGCTCGGGCTGCTGCTCGGCATCGTCGTTGGCGCGGGCATCCCGCACATCGTCGTCGGCTTCTTCATCAAGCGCCGGATCGCCAAGTTCACCGCCAAATTCCCCGACGCGATCGAGCTGCTCGTCCGCGGCCTGCGCTCGGGCCTGCCGATCACCGAGACGATCGCGGTGGTCGGCGCCGAGGTCGATGGCCCGGTCGGCGTCGAGTTCAAGAACATCACCGACAAGATGAAGATCGGCCGGACGATGGACGCAGCCCTTCAGGAAACCGCCGACCGGCTCGGCACGCCCGAATTTCAGTTCTTCGTCATCACCATCGCGATCCAGCGCGAGACCGGCGGCAACCTCGCCGAGACGCTCGCCAACCTCGCCAACGTGCTGCGGATGCGCACCCAGATGAAGCTCAAGATCAAGGCGATGTCGTCGGAATCGAAGGCCTCGGCCTATATCGTCGGGTCGCTGCCGTTCATCGTGTTCGGCATGATCTGGATGATCAACGGCAGCTACATGCAGAACTTCTTCGTCGATCAGCGGCTGATGGTCGTCGGTGGTGGCGGGCTGATCTGGATGGGCCTCGGCGCGTTCATCATGAGCCGCATGGTCAATTTCGAGATTTGATGCGATGAATCCAGTCAGCTCGCCCACCGGCCCGCACGTCCTCGGGATCGACGTCTACACCGTCGCCACCCTCCTTGCCGGCGTCGCCGCGTTGATGGTGCTGCTCGCGGTCTATGCCGCGACCACCGCGCGCGACCCGATGACCAAGCGCGTCAAGGCGCTCAACGACCGACGCGAACAGCTGAAAGCGGGCATCACCGCCTCGACCAAGCGCCGCGCCAAGCTCGTCACCAAGAACGAGACGACCGACCGGATCAAGGCACTGCTGTCGAACCTCAAGGTGCTGCAGGACAGTCAGGTCAAGGCAGCGCAGATCAAGCTGATGCAGGCCGGCATCCGATCGAAGGAATATGCCGTCGCGGTGATCTTCGGCCGCCTCATGCTCCCGCTCACCTGGGGCGTGTTCGGCGTCTATGTCGTATACGGCACGTCGATGTTCGCCGGATGGACGCCGTGGAAGGCGTATGCGCTCGTCGCGATGAACTTCGTGCTGTCGTACAAGGCGCCCGATATCTATCTCAACAACCTCGTCACCAAGCGCTCGACCGCGATCCAGAAGGGTTTGCCCGACGCGCTCGACCTGCTGGTGATCTGTGCCGAAGCGGGACTCACGGTCGATGCCGCGTTCCAGCGCGTCGCGCGCGAACTTGGCCGCGCCTACCCCGAACTCGGCGACGAATTCACGCTCACCGCGATCGAGCTCGGCTTTCTCTCGGAGCGCCGGCAGGCGTTCGAGAACCTCGCCCAGCGGGTCAAATTGGACGCGGTCAAGGGCGTCGTCACGACGATGATCCAGACCGAAAAGTACGGAACGCCGCTGGCCTCCGCGCTCCGCGTGCTGTCGGGCGAGTTCCGCAATGAACGCATGATGCGCGCCGAGGAAAAGGCCGCGCGGCTGCCCGCGATCATGACGATCCCGCTGATCCTGTTCATCCTGCCGACGCTGTTCGTCGTCATTCTCGGGCCCGCCGCCTGCTCGATCTCCGACGCGTTCAGCCACTAAGCCCGACCGCAAGCGCTCTTGCAGCGGGGCGTGGTTAACGGCATTTTATTCCACGATATTGTGTCGGGGGATGATGCCATGCAGTTCGCTCCAGCCGAGCAGTTCGTCCTGCTGGCGGTCGGGTTGTTCGCCGGATGGCTGCTCGGTCTGGCGAGCGCGCCCCGCGACGCCAGATGGAAGCGGCGCGCGCGGGGGCAGGCCGCGCGCTTTGCCAGCTATCACCGCGATGTCGAGGACCGGTTGCGCGCCGCGCAGCAGCGCGCGTCCGACCTGAACGACGCGCTGACGGTGCTGCACGCCGACCATGCCGATGCCGAACGGACGATCGCGCGGCTGCGCGCGGATGCCGCTGCGAGCGGCGCAGGCGTGGCAGCGGCCGCGACCGCCGAGTCCCTCGCCACCCCGTCTCCGGCCACTCCCGCGCCGCCAGCGCCCGCGCTGCCCTCACCCGCGCCGAACGGCCGTCCGCGTGACGATCTGAAGCGAATCAGCGGGATCGATGCGATGCTCGCGATGCGGCTGTTCAGCCTCGGCCTGGTGCGCTTCGAAGATATCGAGTCGCTCTCGGCACAGGACGAACTGGCGCTCGAGCCGCGACTCGACCTGCCTGCGGGGTATATCGCGCGGAACCGGTGGCGCAGCGAAGTGGCGTCGCTGCGGTCAGCGCCGGCAGACGCCGATACGGAAGGCCTGATGGGGTAGCCGCGCCTTGCCCTGCGGCCACACCCCGACCCCCACCGCCGTTCAGCCTCGCTTCGCCAGCGCCGCCTGCGCCGCCGCCAATCGCGCGATTGGCACGCGGTAGGGCGAGGCTGAAACGTAATCGAGACCGGTTGTCTCGCAAAAGGCGATGCTCGCCGGATCGCCGCCATGTTCGCCGCAGATGCCAAGCTTGATA
The DNA here is from genome assembly GCF_054059235.1 of Sphingomonas sp. UYP23. Taxonomy (NCBI): domain Bacteria; kingdom Pseudomonadati; phylum Pseudomonadota; class Alphaproteobacteria; order Sphingomonadales; family Sphingomonadaceae; genus Sphingomonas; species Sphingomonas sp. UYP23. Next base: position 3,041,807 of record NZ_JBSSBX010000001.1, on the reverse strand, counting down.
CCGGGACGTGCTGCCCGCCCCCGCTCCGCCGCCATGCCGATCAGCTGCCCTACGCCCTCGACGTCGAGCGAAACGAACGGATCCCGCGCATAGATGCCGCGTTCGACATAGGTGGTCAGGAAGCGTGCCGCATCGTCGCGGCTGACGCCGAGCGTGGTCTGCGTCAGATCGTTTGTGCCGAACGAGAAGAACTCGCCGATCTCGGCGATTTCGCCCGCCATCAGGCAGGCGCGCGGCAGCTCGATCATCGTGCCGACGAGATATTCGACCCGGCTTCCCTTGTCGGCGAAGACAGCCTCGGCCGCCTTGTCGACCACGGCCTTCATCAGCTCGAGCTCGCGCGCGGTGCCGACGAGCGGGATCATCACCTCGGGAATAGGTGCTGCGCCCGACTTGACCGCGACCTCGATCGCCGCCTCGAAGATCGCGCGCGCCTGCATCTCGTAGATTTCGGGATAGGTCACGCCGAGGCGGCACCCGCGATGGCCGAGCATCGGGTTGAACTCGTGCAGCTCGGCCGCACGGCGCTTGAGCACCGCGATGTCGATCCCGGCCGAGCGCGCGACCTCGGCGAATTCGGTTTCCTCGTGCGGCAGGAATTCGTGGAGCGGCGGATCGAGCAGGCGGATCGTGACGGGCAGGCCCGCCATCACCTCGAACAGCTGCACGAAGTCCGAGCGCTGCTCGGGAAGCAGTTTGTCGAGCGCGGTGCGACGGCCTGCTTCGTCCTCGGCGAGAATCATCTGGCGCACGTCGGTGATGCGCTGCGCATCGAAGAACATGTGCTCGGTACGGCACAGGCCGATGCCCTCGGCGCCGAATTCGCGCGCGACCTTGGCGTCGAGCGGGGTCTCGGCATTGGCGCGGACTTTCAGGCGACGCACGCCGTCGGCCCAGACCATCAATGCAGCGAAATCGCCCGACAGTTCGGGCTGCACGGTCGGCACTTCGCCCGCCATCACTTCGCCGGTGGTGCCGTCGATCGTGACGAGATCGCCTTCGCGGATCGTGCGCTCGCCGACCTTCATCACGCCGGCCTTGGCGTCGATCGAGATCGAGCCCGCGCCCGAGACGCACGGACGGCCCATGCCGCGTGCGACCACGGCGGCGTGGCTCGTCATCCCGCCGCGTGCCGTCAGGATGCCGCGGGCGGCGTGCATGCCGTGAATGTCTTCGGGCGAAGTCTCGGTGCGGATCAGGATCACCGAATCGCCCGCATTGGCGCGCTTCTCGGCGGTATCGCTGTCGAACACCGCGAAGCCCGAGGCCGCGCCGGGCGAGGCGGGCAGGCCCTTGGTCAGTACGTCGCGCGGCGCCTTGGGGTCGAGCGTCGGGTGGAGCAGCTGATCGAGCGCGGCCGGATCGATCCGCGCGACCGCCTCTTCGCGGCTGATGAGCCCCTCTTCGGCCATGTCGACCGCGATCTTCAGCGCGGCCTTGGCGGTGCGCTTGCCCGAGCGCGTCTGGAGCATCCAGAGCTTGCCCTGCTGCACGGTGAACTCGATGTCCTGCATGTCGCGGTAATGCGTCTCGAGCAGGTCGAACACCTTCGCCAGTTCGGCGAACACGACGGGCATCGCCTCTTCCATCGACAGCGGCTTGGCGCCCGCCGCCTCGCGCGCGGCGGTGGTGAGGTATTGCGGGGTGCGGATGCCGGCGACGACGTCCTCGCCCTGCGCATTGATCAGGAACTCACCGTAATAGGCGCGGTCGCCCTTGGCGGGGTCGCGCGTGAACGCCACGCCCGTCGCCGAAGTGTCGCCCATGTTGCCGAACACCATCGCCTGGATGTTGACCGCGGTGCCCCACGACGCGGGGATGTCGTTGAGGCGCCGATAGACCTTCGCGCGCTCGGACTGCCACGATCCGAACACCGCGCCGACCGCGCCCCACAGCTGGTCGTGGACGTCCTGCGGGAAGGGCTTGCCCCACTGCTTCTCGACCAGGCCTTTGTATTCGGCGACGAGCGCGCGCAGATCTTCGGCGGTGAGATCGGTGTCGAGGAAGTAACCGCGGTCTTCCTTGGCGATCTCGAGCGCTTCCTCGAACGCGCCATGATCGAGCTCGAGCACGACGTCCGAATACATCTGGATGAAGCGGCGATAGCTGTCCCACGCGAAGCGCGCGTCGCCGCTCGTGGCGGCGAGACCCTCGACGGTCTGGTCGTTGAGGCCGAGGTTGAGCACGGTGTCCATCATGCCCGGCATCGAGGCGCGCGCGCCGCTGCGGACCGAGACGAGCAACGGGTCGGCGGCGTCGCCGAAGGCCTTGCCGGTGATGCCCTCGATATGCGCGATCCCGGTGGCGACCTCGTCGCGCAGGCCTTCCGGGAACTGCCCGCCCTCGTCGTAATAGACCGCGCAGAAATCGGTCGAGATCGTGAACCCCGGCGGGACCGGCAGGCCGATCGACGCCATTTCGGCAAGATTCGCGCCCTTGCCCCCCAGCAAGTTCCGGTCGCCCTTGCCCCCGTCCGAAACGCCGCCGCCGAACCGATATACGTACGTCATGGAGTATCCCTACCTAGTGCCTGGTTTTCGCTGGGGAGGCGTCGGCAAAAGTCGCAGTAAAGTCACACCATCGCGGGGCTAGCCCTCGATCTTCGAGAAGTCGGCCACATTGTGCACCGCAGCACGAACGCGATCAAGCAGCCCGAGTCGCGCCGTGCGCTTGGCGGGTTCGGGGTCGTTGACGATGACACCCTCGAAGAAGGCGTCGATCGGGGCGCGCAGCGTCGCGAGCGCGGCCATCGCCGCTTCGAAATCCTCGCGTTCGATCGCGGCGGAGGCGGCGGGTTCGGCAGCGTCGAGCGCGGCGGCGAGCGCCGTCTCTGCGGATTCTGGCGTGTACGCCGGCGGGGTTTCTCCTCCCCTCCCTGGAAGGGAGGGGGCGGGGGTGGGTTGGCCCGCGGAGAGCGCGTCGGCAGCCACGGGCCGACCCACCCCCAGCCCCTCCCTTTCAGGGAGGGGAGGCGCAGAAAAGCCCTCCTTCTTCAGGATATTCGCCGCCCGCTTGTAGCCGGCGAGCAAATTCGCCCCATCCTCGGTCCCGACAAACCCCTGCAACGCCCGCACGCGCGCGAGCAGGCGGACGAGATCGTCCTCCCCACCGAGCGCGAACACCGCGTCGATCAGGTCGTGCCGGACACCGGCTTCGCGTTGCTGGACTTTGAGGCGGTCAGCGAAGAAGTCGAGAAGCAGAGGCAAATTGGTCAAGTCCCAATCAACCTCGTCATAAACCGCTGACTTGTTTAGCCACAGGCTGACGTCGATCAAACGATCGCCGTAGTAAAGGTATCGCCTTCCATCCTCGAGAATGAAATTGAAATTGCGATCTTTATATTCCTGAAGCCCCAAATCCGAGATGGCGTCTGCTGTACGAACCAAGTCCGACAGCAAATGGTCATTCTCGCATTTTTGCAGCACTGATCCTAACGATAGGCGCAAACCGTTCTGGAGAATGAGAGCGATAACGCCGAGCGCGGCACGTCGCAGTGCGAAGGGATCGCGCGACCCTGTGGGAAGCTCATTGACAAGGAAAAAGCCGCTGAGCGTATCCAGCTTGTCCGCCAAGCTCACCGCCACCGTCACCGGATCGCTCGGCACATCATCGCCCTGCCCGACCGGCTTGTAGTGATCGCGGATCGCCGCGGCGACGGCGGGGTGTTCGCCTTGGCGCTCGGCGTAATAGCCGCCCATCAGGCCCTGCAGCTCGGGGAATTCGCCGACCATGCCGGTGACGAGATCGGCCTTGCACAGGCGTGCCGCGCGGTCTGCGAGGTCGGCCAGTTCCTTAAGCCCCTCCCCTTCAGGGGAGGGGTTGGGGTGGGGCCGTGCCGCGATTTCGTCGTTGGGGATTTGAGGCACGGCCCCACCCCCAACCCCTCCCCTGAAGGGGAGGGGCTTTACGATGCCCTCTTCCACCAGCCAGCGCGCGAGTTTCGCGACGCGGTCTACCTTGTCGGCCACCGTGCCGAGCTTTTCGTGGAACACGATCCGGTCGAGCTTGGCGGCCTGCTCCTCGAGCGGCACCTTGAGATCGGTCTCGTAGAAGAATTTCGCGTCGGACAGCCGCGCCGCGAGCACCTTGCGGTTGCCCTCGACGATCTTCGCGCCGCCATCGGCCGCGTCGATGTTGGCGGTGCAGATGAACGCGTTCGCCAGCGCGCCGTCGGCCGAGCGGCACACGAAATACTTCTGGTTCACGCGCGCGGTGAGCTGGATCACCTCGGGCGGCACTTCCAGGAACGCCTCGTCGAACCGCCCCAGCAGCGGCACCGGCCATTCGGTGAGGCCGGCATTCTCGGTCAGCAGCCCCTCGTCCTGCACCAGCTCGAGCCCGGCCTTGCGCGCGGCCATCGTCGCGCCGAGCGCGATGATCTGGCGGCGTTCGGCCTGGTCGACGATCACATGGCAAGCGCGCAGCTTCTCGACATAGTCGTTGGCGTTGCCGATCGTGATGACGTGCGGATGGTGGAAGCGATGCCCGACGGTCGCGGCGCCGCTGGTGATGCCGGCGATCTTGCAATCGATCACCTCGTCGCCGAACAAGGCGACGATCCCCTGCAGCGGGCGGACCCAGCGCAGCGATTCCATCGTGGTCGAGGCAGCGCCCCAGCGCATCGCCTTGGGCCACGGGAACGCGCGGACGATCGCGGGGATCGCGGCCGCCAGCACGTCGGCGGTGGCGCGGCCGGGCTTGCCGATCACCGCGAACAGGATGCCGTCACGCTCGACGAGTTGCTCGCGCGTCAGGCCGGTCTTGCGCAGGAAGCCTTCGAGCGCCTGTGGCGGTGCGCTCACCTTGGGGCCCTTGGTCTCTTCCGACACAGCATCGGTCTGCGCGGGCAGATCGCGGGCGATCAGCACTAGGCGGCGCGGGGTGGCGTAGGTCTGCAGGTCGCCTGGCTGAAGGCCGGCCTTGGCGAGCTCGGCTGCGAACAGCTTGGCGAGATCCTCGCGCGCGCGATCCTGCATCCGCGCAGGGATTTCCTCGGAGCGCAGCTCCAGCAAGAAGTCCGTCACAATCCCTCTCCCTGTGGGAGAGGAAGGGAGGCGCAAAGCGCCGGAAGGGTGAGGGCAGACGCGCGGTAACGGTCCTCACCCTTCCCACTCGGCTGCGCCGAGCGGGCCCCTTCCCTCTCCCACAGGGAGAGGGAGAAGTCCGTCGCCATCACGCCGCGCTCCATGTCGGATACTCCGCCTTCCAGCCTTCGGCATTCTTGTCCATCCACGCCTGGCAACTGCCCTTCGCGAGATCGCGCACGCGGCCCATATAGGCCTGCCGCTCGGCGACCGAGATCACACCCCGCGCCTGGAGCAGGTTGAAGACGTGGCTCGCCTTGATCGCCTGCTCGTAGGCCGGGATCGGCAGCTTGGCGGCGAGGCTGTTCTCGCACTCGGCGACATGCTTGCGGAAGGCGTCGAACAGGCTGTCGGTGTCGGCGACCTCGAAGTTCCAGGTCGACATCTCGACCTCATTCTCGTGGAACACCTCGCCGTACGTCACGCCGGCATCGTTGAACGCCAGGTCGTATACATTGTCGACATTCTGCACGTACATCGCGAGCCGCTCCAACCCATAGGTGAGCTCGCCCGCGACGGGCTTCATGTCGAAGCCGCCCATCTGCTGGAAATAGGTGAACTGGGTGACTTCCATCCCGTCGCACCACACTTCCCAGCCCAGGCCCCACGCGCCGAGCGTCGGGCTTTCCCAATCGTCCTCGACGAAGCGGATGTCGTGGACCAGCGGATCGATGCCGATCGCCGCGAGGCTGCCGAGATACAGCTCCTGCAGGTTCGGCGGGCTCGGCTTGAGGATCACCTGATACTGGTAATAATGCTGCAGCCGGTTGGGGTTCTCGCCATAGCGGCCATCGGTCGGGCGGCGGCACGGCTGGACGAAGGCGGCGTTCCACGGCTTGGGCCCGAGCGCGCGCAGCGTGGTGGCGGTGTGGAACGTCCCCGCCCCCATCTCCATGTCATAGGCCTGGAGGATGAGGCAGCCATGCTGGCTCCAGTATTCGTGGAGCTTTAGGATCATGCCCTGGAAGCTGAGCGGTCTGTCGGTCACGCCGCGGGCTTTGGCGCAGGGCGCGCGGAATTTCAACTGCGCGCGTGGGGCAGTCCGCGTGTCCGTCAGCCTGCACTGACCTTTTGTCAGGGGTTCTTGACATAGACACGACTCACTGTCATTTAGTCATGGACAGCTGACATAGTGTCAGTGTCGCATGATGGAGAGACCAATGCGCGATTATCCAGCAAGCCAGACGTCGCCACTCGACTGACGATGCGACTCCGATGGAAACCGATATGAAGAACCGCCTGAAGGTGCTGCGCGCCGAACGCGACTGGAGCCAGGCCGAACTTGGCGGCCGGCTCGGCGTGTCGCGGCAGGCGGTCAACGCGATTGAAACCGGCAAATACGATCCGTCGCTGCCGCTGGCGTTCAAGCTGGCGCGCCTGTTCGAAATGCCGATCGAGGAGATTTTCGATGATCAGACCGGAAATACCCATGACGCAGAATGACATCGGCCCCGGCGAAGCCGCCGATCGGGCGCGCTCGCGCCGTACACTGATCATGTTTGCCGTGCTCGGCCTGCTCGGCGGCGCGGTCGGTTTCACCGTCGCGCTGATCGAGCCGCGCGAGGCGTCGCTCACCACCGGCGGTTCGCTGCCGGCGTGGTTCGCGATCCTTGCCGCGCTGCTGATGATCGGTGCGGTGACTGCGGGGAGCATCGTCTATCACCGTACGATGGACGAGCTCCAGCGACTCGACAATTACTGGGCCGCGACGATCGGTGCCAACGTGCTGCTGATCGCCTATCCGGTCTGGCTGATCCTGTGGAAGGGCGGGCTCGTCCCCGCCCCCGATGCGATGACGCTGTATCTCGCGGTGCTGGTCTCGACCGGCCTCGCTTATGCCTGGCGCAAGCTGCGCTGACCTCGACACACTTTTTTGAGAAGGATCGGAACATGAAGACGCTCGATTTCGGGCAGACGGTGGTCACGCTCGCCGCGCTGCTGCTGGCCGCCAACAGCGCGCCGCAAACTGCCGCGCCTGCCCCGGCACCCGCTGCGCCCGCGCCCGCGCCCATCGCCTCCGTCCCCGCCGACCCAGCGCTGTGGGTGGTGAAGGACAAGGACACGACGATCTATCTGTTCGGCACGGTCCATGCACTTAGGCCGAACCTCAGCTGGTTCGATTCGGCGGTGCGCAAGGCGTTCGACGCGAGCGGCCAGCTCGTGCTCGAAATCCCTTTGCCGACGCCCGAGCAGGCCAAGAAAGTGATCGGACCGCTCGCGATGGACCCGACCGGCCCCACGCTGACGCAGAAGCTGCCCGAAAAGAGCCGCGCGGCGTACGCCGCTGCGCTCGCCAAGCTCGGCGTTCCCGCCGCGGCGCTCGATCGTTTCGAGCCGTGGTTTGCCGCGGTAACGATGTCGCAGATCTCGCTGCAAAAGGCGGGCTTCAGCGCCGCTGATGGTGCAGAGATGGCGCTCGACGCTGCCGCCAAGGCGTCGGGCAAGCCGGTCACAGGGCTCGAGACGCTCGAACAGCAGCTCGGGTATTTCCACGACTTGCCGCAAGCCGACCAGATCGCCTTCCTGCTCGAAAGCGTGAAGGACATCGACAAGTTCGATACGACGATCAACGCGATGGTCGACAAATGGAAAGCCGGCGACGCCGAGGGGTTGAGCAAGCTGATGAACGAGGACCTGACCGGGCAGAAGACCCTTTACAAGGTGCTGCTGGTCGATCGCAACGCGCGCTGGGCGGACTGGATCGACACGCGGCTGAAGACGCCGGGCACGGTGTTCATCGCGGTCGGCGCGGGGCATCTGGCGGGCAAGGACAGCGTGCAGGTGCAGCTCGCCAAGCATCGCATCGTCGCGACGCGGATCCGCTATTGAGCCGCGCGGGCCTGGCGATCGGGCTGGCGCTTGCGCTGGGCGGGTGCGGGCAGGCGCCGGAGATTCCGGCGCATCCGGCGCTGTGGCGCGTGGCGGATGGCGATACGACGATCTGGCTGTTCGGGTCGATCCACGCGCTACCGCCCCGCGTCGCGTGGCAGACGCCCGCGGTGGCCGGCGCGATCGCGGCGGCGGACACGCTGATCCTCGAAGTACCGCCCGCCGACGATGGCGCCGCACGCGCGCAGTTCCTGGCGCTGGCGGAGCACCCGGGCTTGCCGCCGTTGCTCGAGCGGGTGGCCCCGTCTGATCGCGGGGTGCTGTCGCGTGGCATGGCGGTCGCGGGCCAATCGCCGGAAACGCTCGATGGCTTGAAGACCTGGGCGGCGGCGCTGACGATCAGCGCAGGGGCCGGTCATATCGCCGATGCCGCTGCCGCCAACGGCGTCGAAGCTGTGCTGACGCAGGCGTTCGCGGGCAAGGCGATCGGGGCGCTGGAAAGCCGCGACGGGCAGTTGCGGATGTTCGACCGCCTCCCAACCGAGTCGCAGCGCACGCTGCTGATCGCCGCGGCGCGCGACGCATTATCGGCGGCGAAGGGCGATGCCGCGCTGCTCACTGCGTGGAAAGCCGGCGATGCGGCGGGGCTTGCCGCCGATGTCGCGCCGTTGCGGCGCGATCCGGCGATGGGGGCGGCGCTGGTGATCGATCGCAACGCCCGCTGGGCGAGCGCGATCGGGCGCCGGCTGGCGCGGCCTGGGCGGGTGTTCGTTGCCGTTGGCGCCGGGCATCTGGTTGGGCCGGGTTCGGTCGTTACGATGCTGCAGGCGCAGGGGCTGAAGGTCGAACGGGTCGAGTGAAGATCCTTCTCCCTCTGGGAGACGGTGGGGCGAAGCGCCGGATGAGGGTGGCTGGGTGTTCCGCTTCGCCCTCACCCTTCCCCCGCCTGCGGCGCGGGCCCAGTTTCGGATGAACAGCGCCCCGCGCTGTTCAGGCCATGCGGGGCTTGGCCGACCCGAAACTCCTCTCCCGATGGGAGAGGGAGTTGCGATATTGCGCTTCCCGCCTCTCTCCCCTATAGCGCCGAGCTTCGGCCAGGGTCATCCCTGGAGGCTTGGCCGGAAACACCACAACCGTATTTCGGAGTAATGCAATGAGCGACCAATTGGAGCTCGCAGCCGAGACGCGCGAACAGGTTGGCAAGGGAGCCTCCCGTTTGCTTCGTCGCGAAGGCCGCGTCCCCGCCGTGATCTACGGCAACAAGCAAGAACCCCTCTCGATCCATGTCGAGGAAAAGGCGCTGATGCGTCTCCTCATGACGGGTCACTTCATGAATTCGGTCGTCATGGTCGACGCCGGTGGCCAGCAGATCCGCACCCTGCCGAAGGACGTCTCGTTCGACGCCGTCACCGATCGTCCGACGCATGTCGACTTCCTGCGCATCGGCGCGCACACCACCGTGCATGTCAACGTGCCGATCGTGTTCGCTGACGAGGACGATGCCCCCGGTATCGCCAAGGCTGGCGGCGTGCTCAACATCACCCGCCACGAGCTCGAGCTGGTGTGCGACGCAGCCGACATCCCCACCGAGATCACGATCTCGCTGGCAGGTCTCGACGTCGGTGCCTCGATCCACATCTCGGACGTCAAGCTGCCCAAGGGCGTGACGCCGGCGATCACCGACCGCGACTTCGCGATCGCGACGATCGTTCCGCCGACGGTCCCGACCGTCGAGGACGAAGAGCTCGAGGCTGCGGTCGCCGAAGCCCAATCGGCTGAATCGGAAGCCGAGGCAGAAGCCGAAGCCGCTGCCGACGACGCCGAAGGCGACAAGGCAGAGTAAGCCGCTGCCGTCCCCTTGCGGGATGCGCACAATCGGGGCAGCGGAAGCAGACGCTTTCGCTGCCCGTTCGTTTGAGCCCCGTTTGTTTGAAAAGGTAGGCTTTCGCCGTGCAAATCTGGGTCGGCCTGGGCAATCCCGGCGCGCAATATGCGCTCAATCGGCACAATGTCGGCTTCATGGTCCTCGACACGATCGCCGAGATGCATGGCTTCGGCGCGGTCAAGAAGGCGTTCCAGGGCTGGACGCAGGAAGGCCGCATCGGCGCGCAAAAGATCCTGCTCCTGAAACCCGCCACCTTCATGAACGAAAGCGGTCGCAGCGTCGGCGAGGCGATGCGGTTCTACAAGCTCGCCGAGGGCGACGTTACCGTCTTCCACGACGAGCTCGACCTCGACCCGTTCCGCGTGAAAGTGAAGACCGGCGGCGGCACCGCGGGGCATAACGGCCTGCGCTCGACCGAAGCGCATATCGGCAACGCCTTTCGGCGCGTTCGCCTCGGCATCGGCCACCCCGGCCACAAGGACAAGGTCAGCCCCTACGTGCTCGGGAATTACGCCAAGGCCGAAATGGACTCGCTCGCCGACATGCTTGGCGCAGTCGCGGCCGAAGCGCCGTGGCTGGCGGGTGGCGACGATGGGCGGTTCATGAGCGACGTCGCGGTGCGCCTCGCGGGCTGAACGCCCGCCGCGCGGTCATACCTCGGGCGTGTAGCGTTCGAACAGCCGTTCGCGCACCAGCAGGGCGATCAGCGCCTGATGCTCGGCCAACGGCACGTGCGCGAACCGCGCGCGCAACTCCTGCGCCGAGAACGCCGGCCGCGACAGCGCATATTCGGCCACCGCCCCGAACGTCCCGAGCGGATGCGTGCCGCTCTGCGTTAGCAGCATCATCCCGGCATCGCGCCAATCGATCCGCGCAGGGCGCTGGGTCCGCGCATAGGAAGCCAGCGCGGGCCGCTGCGGCAGCGTGAGGGCGTGCGTGGGGCGCGTCCGTGCGCGTTGCGCGTCGATCACCGCGTCGCGCACCAACGGGCTGGCGGCGAGTTCGCCCAGCCGCGTCGCCAGCGCGCGCAACTGCGCCTCGAGCGGCGCGCCCGCATCGACCCGCGCATCCGCCAGATACGCGCGAAACTGCGGATCGCGTCGCGCCTCGGTCTCGAGCACGCGCAACAGCGTCATGCCCGTCAGCGGGGCGACCGCGAAGGTCACGTGCAGCGACGCGCCATCCTGCGCCAAGGCATCATGGTAGCAGCCGCGCGGCAGATACAGCACGTCGCCACGCCGCATCCGCACCTCGGCGAGCAGCGGCCCGCGCGCCGCGTCGATCTGGCGCTGCACCTCTTCGCCACCATGCGGCGCAGCGAGCGGCGTGTCGGCACGATTCTGATAGACGCGCCAGATCTTCTCGCCCTCGCACTGGACCGCGAAGACGTCGTGCACGTCGAAATGGGTGGCGAACGCCTGGACGCCCTTGAACGAGCAATAGACGTTCGCGTTGGTCAGCGCGGCGAAATGGTCGCCCAGCATCTGCGTCCAGTCGCGAATCTCTGGCGCGATGCGTTCGATATCGTTCGCAACCAGGCTGGCGCCCATCCCGAGAAACACATCGACTCGCGCCGGATCGGCCCGGCGGGTCTCGAGCGACATCGTCGCATCGCCGTCGAGATAGAAATCGGGAACGATCGGCCGGCTGTTGAGGATCAGCTTGAGATTGGACGCGGTCCAGTGCGCGCCGACGCCGAGCAGTTCGGAAAAGCGCGGCCAATCGAGCAGAGCGCCCCGCCCACCCGGCGGCGCGGGAATATGCACGGGCTGCACGCCCCAATAGGTCGACCGGAAAACTGCGCTATCGAGCGGCGCGACGAGATCTGCAAAGTTCACGCGCGAAACCTAGACTCGCATCCGACACCTTGGCAACGGCGTCGCACTGGAGGATAGGCCGCAGCATGAAGAATGCCTCGACCCGCTCGCTGTTCGCTACCCCGCTCTATGAAGCGAAGCTCAAGAACGCGGCGCTGGTCGCCGACCTCGAACGCTCGTGCCACGCGCTCGCCGAGGATGATCGCGCCGGACGCAGCTGGTCGAAGGCGAATGGCTATCGTGGCTACACTTCCTACGCCTCGCTCAACGACCTGCCGATGCGCGACCCGGCGTTCGCCGATCTGGTCAAGCTGCTCAACAAGCATGTCGCCGCCTTCGCCGAGGCGTGCGGCTTCGAGCTCGACGGCGGCAAGCTCAAGCTCGACAGCCTGTGGGTCAATGTGATGAAACCGGGCGGCGCGCATTCCGGGCATATCCACCCGCACAGCGTGATCTCGGGAACGGTCTACATCGCCGCCCCGCCGGGTGCCGGCGCGATCAAGTTCGAGGATCCGCGGCTGCCGATGATGATGGCGGCCCCGCGCCGCCGTGACGATGTCGCCGATGCGCTCAAGACCTTCGTCTATGTCGAGCCGCAGGCAGGCAGCGTGCTGCTGTGGGAAAGCTGGCTGCGCCACGAAGTCGCGCCCGGCACTGCCAAGACCGAGCGTGTGAGCATCAGCTTCAACTATCGCTGGTAGGCGCGGGGCGACGCGGCGTCAGAACGCGTAGGTCATCACCAGATCGGCGACGGGATTGCGCGCGGAATGGCTGTCGTCGCGCATGCCAGGTAGCGTTTCGTCGGCGTACATCGCGGTAGAGCGCCCGACCATCATGCCGCCCTCCACCCCGATCTTCATCCGTTCGCTGACCGCCGCGTCATATCCCAGCATCGCAACGGGCGCGTAACTCTCATAGCCGTCGCGCAGGTTCACCGCGCCGACCGGAAGCCGCATCAATGCGGCCCTACCCGCCGCCGCGCCCGGCCCGGCATCCGAAGCGCGGTAGCGCATGTGATAGCTCGATCCGACCGACACCCGCAGACCGTGATCGCCATGGGCATAGGCGTCGGTCATACCGGTACCGCGCGCGCGCAAATTCTGTTTGAGCGCCGTCACCGCGTTCGCCTGATAGCCACGCGCCACCCGCAGATCGTATGACACCGCGGGCTGAGCACCCGTTTCGGCATGCGGAAGCACCGATACGAGAGCGCGAGCGGTCGTGCCGTGCGGGACCGCGGGATCTTGCGAGGTCGCGGGATCTTCCAGCGAAACGATGCGCGATTCGAAATCGGCGGCATCAGCGACGCCTGGCGCCGCGCCTGAAAGCAGGATGGTGACACAGCAGCTCTGCAGACACTTTCGGCGCATCGCATTGACCCCAGCAAGAAACTCCGACGTACGACTCGGCGACCGAGCGACTTGATCCAGAATCAACAGCCTATGCCTTTGCGGGTTCCCGGCAAGGGCCTTCCTACCGTGACAGGCTGGTCTTTCGCGGCGCAAAGCCGTATCGGGCGGGCTTCACGCACATCATCGCACACCAAGGAATATCATGGGTTTTCGCTGTGGCATCGTCGGGCTGCCCAATGTCGGCAAGTCCACCCTCTTCAACGCGCTGACGCAGACCGCGGCGGCGCAGGCGGCGAACTATCCGTTCTGCACGATCGAGCCGAACGTCGGCAACGTCGCAGTGCCCGATCCGCGGCTCGACAAGCTCGCCGCGGTGGCGGGCTCGGCGAAGATCATCGAGACGCAGCTCGGCTTCGTCGACATTGCCGGGCTCGTCCGCGGCGCGTCGAAGGGCGAGGGTCTCGGCAACCAGTTCCTCGGCAACATCCGCGAAGTCGACGCGATCGTCCATGTGCTGCGCTGCTTCGAGGATGACGACGTCACGCATGTCGAGGGCAAGGTCGATCCGATCGCCGATGCCGAGACCGTCGAAACCGAGCTGATGCTGTCGGATCTCGAGAGCCTCGAGAAGCGCGTCCCCAATTTGCTCAAGAAGGCGACGCAGGGCGACAAGGAGGCGAAGGTCGCCGCCTCGGTGCTCGGCCAGGCACTTGAGCTGCTGCGCGAGGGCAAGCCGGCCCGGCTGACCCTGCCCAAGGACGAGGACGAGACGCGCGCCTTCAGCCAGGCGCAGCTACTCACCGCCAAGCCCGTCCTCTATGTCTGCAACGTCGAGGAAGCGAGCGCCGCGAACGGCAACAGCCAGTCGGCACGCGTGTTCGAGAAGGCCAAGGCCGAGGGCGCCGAAGCCGTCGTCGTCTCCGCCGCGATCGAGGCGGAGATCGCGACGATGGCGGCCGAAGAGCGCGGCGAGTTCCTCGCCGAGCTCGGCCTGAGCGAGACCGGCCTGACGCGCGTGATCGTCGCGGGCTACCGCTTGCTCAAGCTGTTCACCTTCTTCACCGTCGGCCCGAAGGAAGCGCGCGCCTGGACCGTCCATGCCGGCGCCAAGGCACCGCAGGCCGCAGGCGAAATCCACACCGATTTCGAGCGCGGCTTCATCCGCGCCGAGACGATCGCCTATGACGACTATGTCGCGCTCGGCGGCGAAACCGGCGCGCGCGATGCCGGCAAGCTGCGCCAGGAGGGCAAGGACTATGTCGTGCATGACGGTGACGTGCTGAACTTCCGCTTCAACGTCTGATGGCGTCACCGGTCGCGATCACCGCATTCAGCGCCGGGTCCGAAGCGGACGTGGTTGCGCTGATCGTGGGGATTCAGGCCGGCGAATTCGGGATCCCGATCACCGCCGCCGACCAGCCCGACCTTGCCGACATCCCCGGCTTCTACCAGTCGGGCGCGGGCGGGTTCTGGACCGCGGTGGCGGGCGGGGAGATCGTCGGCACGATCGCGTTGCGCGATTGCGGCGGCGGGTTGGGTGCTTTGCGGAAGATGTTCGTCGCGCCCGCATGGCGCGGGCGCGCGCATGGCGTCGGGGCGGCGTTGCTCGCGCAGCTGCTGGCGCATGCGCGCGCGGTCGGGCTCGAGACGGTGATGCTGGGCACCACCGCCGCTTTTGTCGGCGCGCATCGCTTCTATGAGAAGAACGGCTTCGTCGAGATTTCCCTGGATACGCTGCCGCCGTCCTTCCCGCGGATGCCGCTCGACACCAAATTCTACCGGCTGACGCTTGGCGGCGCCGCGTGATTGCCCCTCGCCGCGGCACGTCGTAGAGCGAGACCGTGTTCGCCCGACTGATCCTTGCGCTGCTGCTTGCAGCCTTTGCCTTTCCGGCTTTTGCGAGCGCGCCGTGCCATGATGCGCCCACGCCCGCACCGATGATGGCCGCGATGCATCATGACGGCCACGCCGCGCCGGTGCGCGAAGACCATGCCACCGTTCCGCACATGTGCATCGGCTGCATTCCGCCGGCGAGCCTGGCCGCACGCGGCGTGACTGCGCCGCTATCGCCCGACGCGCCAACGCGGCGCATCGTTGCTGCGGCGTTCGATCCGGCTTCGGGGACGCCGCCTGCCCTTCCCCCTCCGCGCGCGAAAGCCTGAACCGCGGGCCGCGTGCCCGCCTGGCTTTTTACGTTCGGGAGGACCGACAATGACTCGATCGATGAGGATCGCGGGCTGTGCCGTGGCGGCGTTGCTGCCGACGGGCGCGCTCGCGCAGATGATGCCCGGCATGAAGATGGACATGCCGATGCCGGCGAAACCCCAAGCGAAACCCGCGAAGCGCGCGGCGCCGGTGCACAAGCACGGCGCTTCGCCTGCGCATACGCCCGCTTCGCCTATCCCTGCTTCCCCGGCGAAGGCCGGGGGCCAGGAGCGAGCGGCCGACGATCACGCGCAGGACGCGCCAACCACCACCTCCACGCCTGGGCCCCGGCCTTCGCCGGGGAAGCAAATAGGAGAGGAAGCCACAGACCCGACATCCGACGCCATGCCCGCAATGGCGATGCCGCCAGCGCAGGCCGGGCACACCGCCCACGACATGGCCACCATGCCCGGCATGACGATGCCCGGAATGACGATGGGCCCGCCCGACGGCTCGTACGCCGAAGGATCGGGCACCGCGCGCAACCCCGGCAATGACGGTGCGATGCGCGGGGCGCACTTCATGGCGGGCGACTGGATGCTGATGCTCCACGGCTATGCCTGGGGCGTCTATACCGACCAGGGCGGGCCGCGCGGCGAAAACGAAGCCTTCGTCACCTCGATGGCGATGCTATCCGCCGCGCGCGATTTCGGGGCGACGCGGCTGCAGCTGCGCTCGATGATGAGCCTCGAGCCGGCGATGGGCGCAAAGGGCTACCCGAACCTCTTCGCCACCGGCGAGACCGCCGACGGCAAGCTCCAGCTGACCGACCGCCAGCACCCGCACGATCTGTTCATCGAACTGTCGGCGCGGCTCGATGTCGACGCGGGGCCCGGCAGCGTGTTCGTCTATGGCGGCCCGGTCGCCGAACCCGCACTCGGGCCGTCGGCGTTCATGCATCGCGCCTCGGCGACGTATCAGCCGCTCTCGCCGATCACGCACCATTGGTTCGACAGCACGCACATCAGCTACGGCGTGGTGACGCTCGGCTATGCTGCGCCGCGCTGGCAGCTCGAGGCCTCGGCGTTCCGCGGGCGCGAGCCCGACCAGTATCGCTGGAACATCGAGCGGCCGAGCCTCGATTCGTGGAGCGTGCGCGCGACCTGGACCCCCTCGCCCGCCTGGGCGGTGCAGGTCAGCCACGGCCGGCTCAAGAGCCCCGAGCAACTCGAGCCAGACCGCGACGAGGCACGCACCACCGCGAGCGTGCAATATGCGCAGCACGGCGTCTCGGCGCTGCTCGCTTTCTCGAACAAGCATCTGCTCCCGGGGCGCACGCTGACCGCGTGGCTGGCCGAGGCGAACTGGGACATCGACCGGCACCACACGCTGTTCGCCCGCGGCGAGGACGTGGCGAATGACGAGCTGTTCCCCGACCGGACCGACCCGCTCCACGACCGCAAGTTCCGTGTCGGGAAACTCGAGGGCGGCTATGCCTATCGCCTGCCCTTCGTCGGCCCGTTCGATCTCGCGCTCGGCGGGTCGGTCGGGGTCTATGCCAAGCCGGCGGCGCTCGACGCGGCGTATGGCAAGCTGCCGGTGAGCTTCAGCCTGTTCGCCAAGGTGTCGCTGGGGGGATAGCGAAACCGGCCGGCCACCCCTTCGCAATATGTCACCCCGGGGCTCGTCCCGGGGTGACGAAGCAAGCCAATGGCTAGCCCGCCAGCCACGACCCTGTCATAGCCCCGACGCAATCGTGTCGCAGGGGATCGCACATGCGTTTTACCACCAAGATCGTTGCCGCCGCCTTGTGCGCCGCGCTGCAAGCCTGTGTCACTGCGCCTACCCCCGGACCACGCCCCACCGCGGTCCGCGAGGAAGCGCGTGCCCCCGTCACGATCCTCGTCTCGATCGACGGTTTCCGCCCCGATTACCGCGCGCGCGGCGTGACCCCAAACCTTGATGCGCTCGCCGCAAGCGGGATCAGCGCGGCGATGCGGCCGTCTTTCCCGTCCAAGACCTTCCCCAATCACTGGACGCTGGTCACGGGACTGCGGCCAGACCGCAACGGCATCGTCTCGAACGCGATGGAAGACGTCGCGCGCCCCGGCGACAAGTTCACCATGGAGGATTCGAAGGACCCCTTCTGGTGGAACGCGGCCGAGCCGCTCTGGGTCACCGCCGAGCGCGGCGGGGTCCGCAGCGCGACGATGTTCTGGCCGGGATCGAACGTCGCCTGGGGCGGCACGCTCAAGGGCCACGGCGCGACCAGCGGCGGGGTGCGCCCCGAGGATTGGTGGCCATTCGACCAGGCGGTGCCCGGCGAACAGCGCATCGCCGGCGTGATCGACTGGCTGCGGCGTCCGGCCGCGCAGCGCCCGCGCTTCGTCACGCTCTATTTCGATACCGTCGACAGCGCCGGGCACAGCTTCGGTCCCGATGCGCCCGAGACGACCGAAGCGGTCAAGCAAGTCGATGCGACGATCGGCGCGCTCGTGTCGGGGCTTCGCGCGCTCGGCCAGCCCGCGAATCTCGTCATCGTCGCCGACCACGGCATGGCGGCGACCAGCCCGGCGCGCACCATCGCGATCGACAGCATCGCCAACCCGGCGGACTATCGCCTGTTCGAATCGGGGCCGTTCGCCAGCCTCTACGCCGTACCAGGGCATGAGGCCGCGCTCGAAAAGGCCCTGCTCGGACATCACGCGCATTACGATTGCTGGCGCAAGAGCGAGATCCCGCCCCGGCTGCACTATGGAACCAACCCGCGGATCCCGCCCTATTTCTGCCTCGCCGAGACGGGCTGGTCGCTCACTGCCAGCAAACCGAAGCCCGATGCCAAGCCGGGCGGCAATCACGGCTTCGACAATGCCGCGCCTGAAATGGCGGCGCTGTTCATCGCCGCCGGCCCAGCGATCACGCCGCTCGGCACGCTGCCCGGGTTCGACAATGTCGACGTCGCGCCGCTGATCCGCGACCTGCTCGGGCTGCCCGCCGGGAGCGGGCTCGATGGCGACGATACGCCGTTCCGGGCTGCGCTCGTCAAGTAGCGCTTGCCTTCGCAGCGGGGGCGCTAGACACTCGCGCGATGCAATATTTCGAAGATATCGTGGTCGGCACCACCGCGTCGTTCGGCCATTATGCGGTGCTGCACGACGAGGTCGTCACCTTCGCCAAAGCCTATGATCCGCAGCCGTTCCACCTCTCGGACGCCGCCGCTGCCGAGACACATTTCGGGCGGCTGTCGGCGAGCGGCTGGCATACCTGCGCGATGACGATGGCGATGGTGGTCGAGAACCTAAAGGCCAACGACCAGGCCGGGCTCGGGTCGCCCGGGATCGACGAGCTGCGCTGGCTCAAACCCGTCTATCCCGGCGACACGCTTCGGTGCGAGACCGAGATCCTCGACAAGCGCGCGTCGCAGAGTCGCCCGGAGATGGGAAGCTATCGCAGCCGGATGACGGTGCTCAACCAAGACAACGTCGCGGTGATGACGTTCGTCTCGATCGGCCTCATCCGGACGCGCCCCGCCTGAGCCGCGGCGTCGGCGTCAGCCCACGCGATCAGCGATGCCGCCCGCCACCGCCGCGCTGGCCGCCACCGCCACGATTGCCACCACCGCGGTTGATGCCGCCCGGGATCCCACGACCCGGCCGCCCCTGGACGCCGTAATCGCGCCACATCGGGCGAATCTCGCGATGTGCGCCGCGCCAGCCCTGCGAACGGCCCTGCCAATAGCCGCGCTGCTGATCGTTCCAGCGATGGCGGTAATTGTTGCGGTCGTAGACGTAATAGCCCGAGCCGGGATAATAATAGTCGCCCTGCCAGCCCCAATACGGATCGGCGCTGTAGCCGCCATAATAGGGATCCCACGCGCTCGCGCCGTACCCTACCTGGACGCCGCCATAGCCGTAATCATCGACACAGCCTGACAAGCCGCCAACGGTGACGAGCGCTGCTGCGGCGAGAGTGAGCTTGAAAATCGACATGGCGGGTTCCTGCTGGACGACGCGCCAGACATCATGCGGGGCGCGGGGTTAGATCCTCAACCCGGCGCCCCGTGCTTGGTTCCTTTCCGGCGCTCAGTGCCCGGGGAAGGCGATCAGCGAATCGACCGTGATGCCATCGGACCGCAATGCAGCGGCGCCGCCGAGATCAGGGAGATCGACCAGGAATTGCGCCTGTTCGACGACGGCGCCGGCCTTGCGCAACAGCCGCAGCGCGGCGCGCGCGGTGCCGCCGGTGGCGATCAGATCGTCGACCAGCAGCACACGCTTGCCCGGCGCCAGCGCATCGGCATGCATCGCGATCCGGTCGGTGCCATATTCGAGGGCGTAATCCTCGGCGATCGCCGCGCCGGGCAGCTTGCCGTCCTTGCGGATCAGCAGCACGCCGGCGTTGAGCGGGCGGGCCAGGGCGGCCGCGAAAAGGAAGCCGCGCGCCTCGATCCCGGCGACGAGATCGATCGGACCGAGCGTGATCGCCGCCATCCGCGTGATCGTCTGTGCGAAGCCGTGGGCATCGAGCAGCAGCGTCGTGATGTCGCGAAATTGGATGCCGGGTTTGGGGAAGTCCGGGATCGTCCGGATCAGCGCCTTGAGATCGTCATTGTCAGCCATAAGATCCTCGTCGCCCCGGCGAAGGCCGGGGCCGTTATGCCGCGCTGCGAAACGACTGTCCCGCAGACAACGTAGCGGCCCCGGCCTTCGCCGGGGCGACGTCTATGGATCAGTGCTTAATGTCGCGCCAGATGTTCTGGTACGCGCCGTAGGACAGCACGCAGAACAGCAGCAGGAAACCAAGCACTGCCAGGCCGTAACCGTGCCGCGCCGGAAGGTTTGGCTCGGCCGCCCAGGTCAGGAACGCGGAGACGTCCTTGGCATTCTGGTCGACGGTCGACTTCGTGCCGTCGAGATAGGTGACCTGCCCGTCCTGCGTCAGCGGCGGCGGCATCGCGAGGTTGAGGTTCGCGAAATACGGGTTGTAGTAGAGGCCGTCCGGCACCTTGGCGTCGGGGAAGTGCTTGAGCAAGGCAGCCGGCTTATCCTGATACCCCGTCAGCAGCGAGTACACATAGGCTGGGCCTTCATGCCGCGCCTTGGTGATCAGCGACAGGTCTGGCGGGTTGCCCGTGCCGGGATAATAGACCGCCGGGAAATAATCGGCGGGCGTGTTCGGTCGGTCGGTCGTGTCGCCCGACTTGGGGTCGAACTGCTTGGCCTTGACCGCCCAGTCGGCAGCGAACTTCTTCACCTGACCCGCCGAATAGCCGAGCTGCGTCAGGTCACGGAAGGCGACGTGCTTGAGCGAATGGCAGTTCGAGCAGACTTCCTTGTAGACCTGCAGCCCGCGCTGGAGCTGGCGCTCGTCGAACGTGCCGAGCAGCCCGTTCGAGGCAAGGGCCACGTCCTTGGGATGGCGATGAAATTCCTCGACCGCAGTCGGCGGCGCCGGATCGGTGACGGCACCGTAGACGGTGCCGAACAGCGCCCAGGCGAGGCAGGCGACGATACCGGCGCCGATGAGGATTGCGATTGCGCGAACCATTAGTCTGATTGCCCCTTATTCGGCCGGAACCGGGCTACCGCTGAGCGCGGTATGAGCCGGACTGGTGCCACCCTTTTTCGCCAGTACCGCCGCGGTGATCGAGCTCGGCAATGGCTGCGGCCGCTCGGCGCGCGAGACGATCGGCAGGATGATCAGGAAGTGCGCGAAATAATAGGCCGCGGTGATCTGCCCCAGGGCGACCTTGAACGGCGAGATCTCCGACCCGCCGACCCAGCCGAGCACCAGCACGTCGAGCACCAGCACCCAGAAGAAGATCCGGTACAGCGGGCGATAGTTGGACGAGCGCACCGGCGAGCTGTCGAGCCATGGCAGGAAGAACAGCAGCAGGATCGAGCCGAACATCGCCAGCACGCCGAGCAGCTTGGCCGGAATGAACAGGAAGTCGGCGGTGAACGAACGCAGGATCGCGTAGAACGGCCAGAAATACCATTCGGGGACGATGTGTGCGGGGGTCTGCAGCGCGTTGGCCGGGATATAATTGTCCGGATGGCCGAGGCTGTTGGGTGCGAAGAACAGCAGCGACGCGAAGATCAGGAGGAACACGCCGAGCCCGAAGCCGTCCTTGGCGGTGTAGTAAGGATGGAACGGGACGGTGTCCTGCTCGCCCTTCACGTCGACGCCGGTCGGGTTGTTCGAGCCCGGAATGTGCAGCGCCCAGATGTGCAGGATGATGACGCCTGCGATCACGAACGGCAGCAGATAGTGGAGCGAGAAGAAGCGGTTGAGCGCGGCGTCGTCAGGCGCATATCCGCCGAGCAGCCAGATCCGGATCGTGTCGCCGACCATGGGGATCGCCGAGAAGAAGCCGGTGATGACCTGCGCGCCCCAGAAGCTCATCTGCCCCCAGGGGAGGACATAGCCCATGAAGGCGGTTGCCATCATCAGCAGGAAGATCGTGACGCCGAGCAGCCAGATCATCTCGCGCGGCGCCTTGTACGATCCGTAGAAGAGGCCGCGGAAGATGTGGATATAGACCACGACGAAGAACATCGAGGCACCGTTGGCGTGCGCATAGCGCAGGAACCAGCCGCCATTGACGTCGCGCATGATGTGCTCGACCGAATCGAACGCCACGCCGCCATTGGCCGCGTAATGCATCGCGAGCACGATGCCGGTGACGATCTGGATGGCCAGCGCGGCGCCGGCGAGCACGCCGAAGTTCCAGAAATAGTTGAGGTTGCGCGGCACGGGGTACCCCGCACCGACCGCGCCGTAGACGAGGCGCGGGAGCGGCAGGCGCTCGTCGATCCATTTGGTGAACCCGCTCTTGGGTTCGTAATGCTTGGCCCAGGGAAAGCTCATGTCTCTATCCTCAACCCACCACGACCGTCGACGGCGACGTGAATGTATAATCCGGCACGAACAGGTTCTTCGGCGCCGGACCCTTCCGGATGCGCGCGGCCGTGTCGTATTGCGAGCCGTGGCACGGGCAGAAATAGCCGCCGAACTGGCCGCGATCCTCACCGCTGGTGATGCCCTGCGGGATGCAGCCGAGATGCGTGCAGACGCCCAGCGTGATCAGCCAGTTCTTCTTGCCGCGCGTACGCTGCTCGAGCGTCTCGGGGTCGCGCAGCGACTTGACGTCGACCTTGTCGGCCTCGGCGATCTCGACCGGCGTAAGGTTGCGCACGAACAGCGGCTGCTTGCGGAACGAGACGACGACGCCCTGACCGGCCTCGATCTTGCTGAGATCGACTTCGGTCGTGGCGAGCGCGAGCACGTCGGCCGACGGGTTCATCTGGTTGATCAAAGGGACGACGATGGCGATCGCGCCCACGCCGGCGACCGAGACCGCGGCAATGCTGAGGAAATCGCGACGGCGCGGCTCCCCGTCATGGTGTGGTCCCTCGTGCAGGGGAACTTCCAGGGTGTTTCCGCTTGCCATCCACTCGCCCTTATCTTTCGTCGGTCCGCGGCAGCGCGCGGATCAACGACCTATTTTAACGCGGCGCCCTGCGCTTCGATCGACAGGCACACCAGAACGCTTCCCTCGTATGGGGACTCTTGGGTGTCGTGTTAGACGGCGTCGCAAGCTTTTGCCAATAGCATTTTAGAGACGGCTTTGTTGCAAAACTGATGGCGGGGATTCACGCAGGGAATCGAGCGGTATAGATAGGCGTAATGCCCAAACCTGCCGCACCTGTGTATCGTACGACGAACTGGCCTGAGTATAATGCGGCGCTGAAGCGGCGTGGGTCGCTGGAAATATGGTTTGATCCGGAGATGCACTGGCTTTCGAAGCCGTGTGGTCGCCCTGGTCGCCCGATGCGGTTTTCAGACAGCGCGATAGAGCTGTGCCTGACGCTGAAGACGCTGTTCAACCTGCCTTTGCGGCAAGTGACGGGGTTGGTTTCGAGCCTGATCAAAATGGCGGGGCTGGATTGGTCGGTGCCGGATTATACGACGCTGTGCCGACGGCAGAAGACGTTGAAGGTCAACCTCGGCGGGCGGATCAGCTCGGGCGGACTGCACCTGCTGGTCGACAGCACCGGGATCAAAATGACGGGAGAAGGCGAGTGGAAGACGCGCAAACACGGACCGTCCTACCGTCGCCAGTGGCGCAAGGTGCATCTCGGGATTGATGCTGGGACGCTGGATATCCGGGCCATTGAGGTCACGACGAATGCCATTGGTGACGCACCGACGCTGCCCGTTCTCCTGGCGCAAATTCCCGGAGACGAGCGGATACTCAGCGTCGGCGGAGATGGCGCTTATGATACCAGGGACTGCCATGCCGCTATTGCCGGGCGCGGTGCCGATGCGGTCATCCCGGTCCGCCGCAACGGGCAACCATGGGCAGAAGGCGGTCCCGGCGTCGATGCACGCAATGGAGCGCTACGCGCGACAAAGCGGCTTGGTCGCGCAATCTGGAAAAAGTGGAGCGGCTATCATCGCCGCAGTCTGGTCGAGACCAAAATGCACTGCTTCAAACTCCTGGGCCAGCGCGTTGTCGCCCGCACCTTCGATCGTCAGATTACCGAGCTCAAAGTCCGTGCTGCAATTCTCAATCGGTTCTCCGAAATAGGAACGCCGGTGACCGTCCGCATCCAATAACATCTTCAAGTAAAACGTCGGTCATGCTCTCGCGTAATTATGCAACAAAGCCTTTAGAGACTATGAGCGGGCGCAAATGCGCATCGCCCTTTATCAACCCGACATGGCCGGCAATGTCGGCGCCATCTTCCGGCTCGGCGCCTGCCTCGGCGTCGGGGTCGACGTGATCGAGCCGACCGGCTTCACCTGGAGCGAGAAGGCGCTCGCGCGCTCGGGGATGGACTATGCCGAACTGGTCGAGGTGCGGCGGCACGTCGACTGGGACGCCTTCGTCGCGACCGTGCCGGGGCGAATCGTGTTGTTGTCGACGCGCGGCGGGGTGCGGATCGATGCCGCCGCATTCCGCGCCGACGATGTGCTGCTGATGGGATCGGAGGGGAGCGGCGTGCCCGATGCGGTGCATGACCAGGCCGATCTGGCCGTGCGGATTCCTTTGGTCGAGGGAATGCGCTCGCTGAATATCGCGGTGGCGGCGGGAATCGCGCTGAGCGAAGCGCTGCGCCAGACGGGCGGCTGGCCCACCTAAATCCTCCCCCGCGGCGCGCGGGCGGATGTGGAAAGCCATCTCGACTTGCGTGCGATCCCTCGGCACAACGGCACAATGCAACTCGACCCCGAACAAACCACCGCCCGCACCTGGTTCGAGGCGCTTCGCGACCAGATCTGCGCCGAATTCGTCGCGATCGAGCGCGAAGCCGGATCGGACGCCGATTTCGACTACACCCCGTGGGACCGCACCGACCCGAGCGGCGGCGATGGCGGCGGCGGGGTGCGCGGCGTGATGAAGGGCCAGGTGTTCGAGAAGGTCGGCGTCAACGTCTCGACCGTCGGCGGCGCCTTCGAGGGCGAGTTCGCCAAATCGATCCACGGCGCGGCCGAAGACCCGAGTTTCTTCGCGACCGGCATCAGCCTCGTCGCGCACATGGCCAATCCGCACGTTCCCGCGGTCCACATGAACTGCCGCTTCCTCGTCACCACCAAGCGCTGGTTCGGCGGCGGCGCCGATCTCAACCCGCCGCTGCCGTATCCGGACGACACCGCCGAGTTCCATGCCGCGATGCAGGCCGCGTGCGACCCGCACGGCGCGGACTATTACGAGCGCTATTCGAAATGGGCCGAGGACTATTTCTACATTCCGCACCGCAAGGTGCATCGCGGCGTCGGCGGCATCTTCTGCGATCACCTCGAGGGCGATTTCGCCGCCAATTTCGCCTTCATCCAGGATCTCGGCCGCGCGTTCCTCGACGTCTACCCGCGGATCGTGCGGCGGCGGATGAAGCTGCCCTTCACCCCGGCCGACACCGCGCAGATGCTCGAATGGCGCGGGCGCTATGCCGAATTCAACCTGGTCTATGATCGCGGGACGCTGTTCGGGCTCAAGACCGGCGGCAATATCGATGCGATCCTGATGAGCCTGCCGCCGCTCGCGACCTGGTCGTGAGCCGATGGGGCTGACCCCGGTCCGCGACGACGCGGTCGCCGCGATCGTGACCACGCTCGAAATGCGGCAGAAGCCCCCGCTGCGCCCCCTGCCCGCTTCGCGGCTGCGGCTGGTACGCTGGGAGGCGCCGACGCCCGATCGCTACCGCGCGCTGTTCCGCCGCGTCGGCGCGCCGTGGCTGTGGTTCTCGCGCCTCGTGATCGACGAGGCGGCGCTCGTCGCGATCATCCACGATCCGGCCGTCGCGATCTATGCGGCGGTCGATCCCGCGGGGATCGAAGTCGGCATGGTCGAGCTCGACTTCCGCACCCCGGCAACGTGCGAAATCTCCTATTTCGCGCTGATCCCCGAACTGGCCGGCCAGGGCCTCGGCCGCTGGCTGATGGCCGAAACGCTCGCGCGCGCCTGGAGCAAGGGGATCGAGCGCGTCTGGCTGCACACCTGCACGCTCGATCATCCAAGCGCGCTCAATTTCTACCGCGCGCAAGGGTTCACCGCGATCAAGCGGACGATCGAAACCTTTCCCGATCCGCGCGTCACCGGCCATCTGCCGCCCGAGACGGCCCCTCAGATCCCGCTCTTGAGCCGCCGATAGAGCGCGATCTCGATCAGGATCGCGGCGAGCGTCGCGATCGTCCGCGCGGCGCCATTGCCGACATCGAGCACCGCGGCGACCACCAGATTGGCCATCGGTGCGCCGTTCAACGCACTGCCGAGCAGCTCGAACGGCAGCGCGAGCAGGTCGCCCGCGATCAACGGCACGCAGGCAAACGCCATCAGCGTCAGACCATGGCCACGCGTCAGCGCGAAGCTGCGCCGCCATGCCGCGATCACGCCGAGCGGGCGCTCGGCGACGAACGCCGGGCCGATCGGCATCAGTCGGCCCTTGAGATACAGGCCCGGGATCAGCAGCAGCGACGCGATGTTGACCGGAAAGGTCACCAGCAGCGCCAGCAGAAGGTAGCGCGGCAGCAGCGGCAGCGCCTGGCGCAGCGCTGTCGCGACATCGGGACGGTCGCGATCGGTGTAGAGCAGGAACAGCGTCAGCGTTCCGAACAGCGACGCCAGCGTCAGCGCGAGCACGAGCAGGTCGTTCTGCTTCGACCACACAGCGACCGCATCGAGCCACGCCTGCAGCGCGACCGGGTCCGAGCTCGACGCGGGCAACGGCGGGGTCGGGTCGACGAACATCACCTGCGCCACCTTGGGCACCAGCAGGAACACGCCGCCGACCCCGATCAACAGATCGCGATCGCGTTTCGCCATCGCCCAGGCATCGCGCAGCACGGCAGCAGCATCGAGTTTCATGAGCGCGCGACGTTCGCCTCGCGGGCGGCGAGATAGAGCTTGGCCAGGAACACCACTGCGAGCAGCGAAAACAGCGTCGAGACGTTCGCGACGATGACCTGCGTCAGGAGGCCGGCCAGCGTCACCCGCCCCTCGCCGCCGAACATCAGCAGAAACACCGTCCCGAACACGCTCTTGGCCGCCGCCGAGGCGACCCACGAAACCACGCCGTACAGAAACACCACGCCGATCACCTTCCACGCGATATGCCGCGTCAATTCGAAACTCCGGCGATAGACCCCCAAGCCGCGCCGCTCCTCGAGCAGGATCGGGGTCACCAGCACCACGCAGCGCGCATAGGCCCAGAACAGCACGACGACCAGTACGAGACTGTACAGCGAGGCAAACGCCATCGCGCCGCCATTGACGTCGCCCGGCTGGAGCGTGCCCGCGGCGAGCGCGGCCATGTTGGTTCCGCTGAGGTTGAGCGCGATCCCGATCGGCTCCGCAAGCACAAGCACCACCGCGAGCGTCACCAGCCCGATCCCGAGCACGGGCAGGAAACGACGATTCGCCGCCTGTACCGCGTCGGCGCGCGAAATTGCCGGGTCGAGCGCGAGCGCGGTGATCGCGAGCCCTGCCCAGCTTGTCAGCAGCGACGAAAGCAGCACGATGATGCCGAGGACAAGGTCGACAGTGGGCCCGCTCGATCCCATCAACTGCATGCATATGCCGAGCAGCGCCAGCGGCACGAACAGCCCCAACTCCACGATCGGCGCCATCACGCGAAGGCGCTCGCCCAGGCATTCGCTGGTGCGATCCCACACGGTGCTCATCGTCACGGTCATGTCGTCTCTCCCCGGTTCCGCACATGGCCCGCCCCGAGCGCCCGCTATTAGCCCGACGCCGCGCGGCTTGCCAATCTCTTGCGTCCGGCTGGCAGCCGGGCCACATCACGCAGGTGACCGATCTTCACGACGACATCGAATGGCGCATTGCCCCCGCGCCCGTCCCCTACGCCGAGGCGCTTGCCGAGATGGAGGCGCGCGCAACCGCGGTCGCCGAAGGGCGTGCGCGCGAACTGGTGTGGCTGCTCGAACACCCCGCGGTCTATACCGGCGGGACAAGCGCCGATCCGAGCGAACTGCGCGACCCGCAATTCCCGGTGGTGCAGACCGGGCGCGGCGGGCGCTATACCTATCACGGCCCCGGACAGCGGATCGGCTATATCGTGCTCGATCTCAACAAGCGCGGACGCGACATACGCCAGTTCGTCCACGGTCTCGAAGGCTGGGTGATCGATACGCTCGGCGATCTCGGCATCACCGCGTTCCGCGCGCCATGGCGCGTCGGCATCTGGACGCATCTCCCCGCCCCGCTCGGTGGCGCGCCGGCCGAAGCCAAGATCGGGGCGATCGGGGTACGCGTGCGGCGCTGGGTGACGCTCCACGGCTTCTCAGTCAATCTGTCGCCTAACCTCGCGCATTTCGGCGGAATTGTGCCGTGCGGGCTCCCGGACTTCGCGGTAACGAGTGCCGAAATGCTTGGCCGGCCGACCGATTATGCAACTTTCGACGCGGCCTTGGCGTTGCGCCTAGCAGCGTTCCTGGAAACTCATTCTATCAGCCGACAAAACTGGGCTTGAGGGCCAGGCGTTTCCGGACTAATGTCCACCACGGTTTGGGTATTAAAGGTCTCGAGGCCAACCAACCATTTATCTAGGGAGCTTTCCAATGCGTGCATTCATTTCCAAGGTCGCTGCTGGTTCGATGATCGCTGTTGCAGCGATCGCGATTTCGGCATGCACCCCGAAGACCGAGACGACGACGACCGACAACACGATGGTCACCGACATGAACTCGACCGACACGATGGGCGCGACGACCAACGACACGATGACGTCGACGGACGCTGCTGGCAACGAAGGCATGATGGCAAACGACACCATGATGACTTCGAACACCACGACCACGACCACGAACGCAATGTAATCTTCCCGTTCGGGAATGATTATAGCGAGGGCCGCCCGGGCAACCGGGCGGCCCTTTTCGATTCCGCCCCACTCCATTCCGTCGCAGATCGCGCCGAACCCTCCGCGCGACGAAACGAAAAGAGTTGGGTTGCGCGACAAAACGCCGTAATCGCAGCATCGTTAATGAGAGGCTTTCAATGACCGTGTTGCGTAAACTGGCTGCGATCACCGCAATCGCGGGCGCCGCCCTCGCCGTTACCCCTGCGTCGGCGCAGTTCTTTTTCAAACCGCATGACTTCAGCGGCCCACCGATCCGCGGTGACGAGCCTGGTCTGCCGACGTTGCCGGGCGCGACCGACGAGGAAGTCCGTGCGAACCTGGTGTGGAACATGCGTTCGGCGCTCAACGTCGCCGCGCTGCAGTGCCAGTTCGAGCCGAGCCTGCTGACGGTCGAGAATTACAACATCTCGCTGATCAACCATAAGGACGAGTTCAAGAAGTCGCTCGACATCCTGACCAAATATTTCACCCGCGTAAACAAGGGCCTCAAGCCGGGCCAGGCCGCGATGGATCGCTACGGTACGAAGACCTATTCGGCCTTCACCACGGTCAACGCGCAGCTGGGCTTCTGCCAGACCGCGGCAGCGGTCGCGACCGACGCCGCCTACGCCCCGCGCGGCGAGCTGTACAAGGTCGCTGCGCGCGACATGAGCTCGCTGCGCAATGCGCTCATCCCGTTTGGCGAGGAGCGGTTTTCGCGCCGTGTCCGCGTCGATACGCGGCTGTCGCTGGCGCGGCTCGACGACGCGTGCTGGGATAAGCGCGGCACGTGGGTTTCGCGCAAGTGCGGGCAGTTCTCGACGACGTTTCGCTAAAGCGGACGGGTCTGGCCTGCCTCAGCGCAGGCCGAGCGCCTTATGCGCCTGCAGCGTCAGCCGCCACTGCGGGCGCGCCATGACGAGGTCGATCGCGGCGGCGTGATTGGCCTCGGCCACGGCGCTGTCGAGCGGCTGGATCAGATAATGCGCGAAGTCCCAGGTCTCGATCTCGGCGACGTCGCTTCCCGGCTGCGGCCAGACGAGCTTCAGTTCGTCGCCTTGACGCTGCACGACCTGGCTGCCGGCCTTCGGGCTGATGCACACCCAATCGATGCCGGGATGCACCGCGAGCGTGCCGTTGCTCTCGATCGCGATCTCGAAACCGGCGGCGTGGAGCGTATCCACGAGCGCATCGTCGACTTGCAGCATCGGCTCCCCGCCGGTCAGCACGACGAACCGATGCGCCGGGTCCGCGCCCCAGAAGTCTGCAACCGCCGCGACCAGCTCCGCCGCATCGGCGAACTTCGCACCGCCCGCACCATCGGTCCCGACGAAATCGGTGTCGCAGAACTGGCAGATCGCGCTCGCGCGGTCCTGCTCGCGCCCCGACCACAGATTGCACCCGGCAAAACGCACGAACACCGCGCGCCGCCCGGCCTGCACCCCCTCGCCTTGCAGCGTGAGGAACATTTCCTTGACCGCGTAGGACACCGGCTCAGACCGCGTAGGCGGTGGGATCAGGCAGGCCGGCTTCCTCGAAGCCCTTCTTGCGCAACCGGCAGCTGTCGCACGCGCCGCAATGCAGACCGCCCGGCGCCGGATCGTAGCACGACCAGCTGAGCGCCGGATCGATGTTCAGCCGCGCCGCTTCGCGGACGATGTCGGCCTTGGTCATATCCTGCAGCGGCGCATGGATGCGGAACGGGCTGCCCTCCACACCCGCCTTGGTGGCGAGCTCGGCGAGGCCCTCGAACGCGGCGATGAATTCGGGGCGGCAATCGGGATAGCCCGAATAATCGAGCGCATTGACGCCGATGAACAGATCGCGCGCACCCGCCGCCTCGGCCCAGCCGAGCGCGAGGCTAAGGAAAATCGTATTGCGCGCGGGCACATAGGTCACCGGGATGCCGGGCTGCACGCCGTCCTTGGGCACGTCGATGTCCGCAGTCAGCGCCGATCCGCCGAACGCCGCGAGATCGAGCGGCAGAACGACGTGCCGCTCGGCTCCCAGCACATGCGCGATGCGCCGCGCCGAGGCGAGCTCGAGCCGGTGCCGCTGGTTATAATCGACCGACAATGCGAGCAGGCGATAGCCCGCCTCGCGCGCAAAGGCCGCGGCGACCATCGAATCGAGACCGCCCGACACCAGGACGACGGCAAGCGGCGCGACGCCCGCAGGCGCTGCTGAAACAGGTTGGTTTGTCATAATATCCCGCGGGTACCCCCCGCTTTCGCATTACGCAAGCGCAGCCCCCCTAGAAAAACGGGCCGCCCTTAGGCGGCCCAGGGGGTGCCCATCTCTGGGCGATTGGGAGAAAAAGCGTGCGGTAGAAAGAAGTGCACACGCCGGTCTAGCCACCAAAGATTAAAAAGACCCTTAACGCGATCACTTAAGCCGCATCGTACCCGCCGCGCAGTCACCGACCCGGCGCGCCTCATATTGCTCGTCGAACGGCGCGCCGCCGAGAATGCCCTGCGTCTCGAGATTGAAGTTGCGCTGCGTCGCGACCTTCACACTTGTCTGGCCATGGCCGGTGCCGGGGCAGACATAGGTCACCCGCGCGACATTGGCGTCATCGACCAGGACGGTGTGCTGACATTGCGCGTTGCCATGACCGAACTGGATCAGCGGACGCGCATCGCCGATGCAGATCAACCGCGGCGGCACGTCGCCATCGACCGCCTTGAACTGCCACTCGCCTGGCTCGATCCGCGCGAGCGCGGCCAGCGTCGGCGCCCCAGCAGGCGCTGCGGCGGCCAGACCGCCCGTCGCCGCAAAGACCGCAATCATCCCGCGCACCACATTCCGCACTTGCATTGTATCGATCCCCGTCCGGCGGCGCGCCAATGCGCGGCCGGGCTGATTCCAGACCCGTATCTGGGGATACACCCGTGCTGTTACAATGCGTTTACGTAACGATCTCGCGCGCGGCGGGAACCGGGAATTTGGTCGCGCAGAAGGCGCAATCGACGAAGATCACGCCATTTTCGTCCGCCATCGCCTGTTGCTCTGACGGCGGGAATTTGCCGAGCACCTGCGCGATGTAATCGGGCGAGCAACGGCAGCCGCGCGCGAACGCGGTCTCGCCGTGGAGGCGCACTTCCTCCTCCTCGTTGAACAGCCGCCAGACGAGCGTCTCGAGCGGCAGCGCCGGATCGGCAAGCTCGTCGGCCGCCATCGTGCCGCCCAGAATCGCGACATGCTCCCACTCGGGATGGTCGAGCCGCGTGTGGAGCCGCTCGCGGCCATCCTCACCCTCGGGGAGATGCTGGAGCAACAGCCCGCCCGCGACGCGCTTGCCGTCAGCCGCGCGGCCGACACCGACGCGGACCAGGGTCGGGATCTGCTCAGACTGCAGGAAATAATGCTCGGCCGCTTCGCTCAGCGACGTGCCGTCGAGCGGGACGATGCCCTGATAGCGCTCGCCCGTCGTCGCCTGGTCGAAGGTGATCGCGAGATAGCCTGCGCCGAATAGAGCGAACAGGCTGGGATCTTCCGGCCCCGCGGCGAGGCGGTCGGCGTCGTATTGGACATAGCCGCGCAGTTCGCCGCCGCGATAATCGCACACCAGCAAGGTGACGATCCCGCTCTGCGTCTGCGCCTGCATCGTCAGCTGGCCGCCGGCATCCTTGAGCGTCGAGCCGATCAGCGCGGCGAGCGTCAGCGCCTCGGCGAGCAGCGCCTCGATCGCGGGCGGATAGGCGTGCGCGGCGAGGATGGTGTCGAGCACCGGACCCAGCCGGACGATCCGACCGCGCGCGTGGCGCTGCGGGATGGTGAAGCCGAGCGCGCGGTCGGTGTCGGTGGTGATCGGATCGGTCATCGCAAACTTTCGTCACCCCAGCGAACGCTGGGGTCTCATGGGGCTCGGGAGCGCCCTACAGCCAGGAGATCCCGGCCTTCGCCGGGATGACGGATATCGTGGACTTTGAGTCTGGGTTCAACCGATCTGCTCGAAGCACCAGCGCAGCACCGATTTCTGCGCATGCAACCGATTCTCCGCCTCGGGCCAGATCAGCGACTGCGGGCCGTCGATCACCTCGGGCGTTACTTCCTCGCCGCGATGCGCGGGCAGGCAGTGGAGGAACACCGCCGCGGGATTGGCCTGCGCCATCAGCGCGGCATCGACCTGATACGGCAGCATCGCCTTGAGCTTGGTGTCGGCATGCGCCTGCCCCATCGAGATCCACGTATCGGTGATGACGACATCGGCGCCCGCCACCGCCTCGGCCGGGTTCGAGACGACACGCGCGCGACCCGAGCCGTGGCCGATCACCGCGTCGTCGGGCTGGAAGCCCTGCGGGCACGCCGCGACGACGTCGAACTGCATCAGCCCGGCGGCCTCGACGATCGAGGCGAGCACGTTGTTGCCGTCGCCGAGCCAGGCGACCTTGAGACCCGGCAGCGGCTTGCCCGCTTCGAGGATGGTCAGCAGGTCGGCCATGATCTGGCACGGATGCGAATCGTCGGTCAGGCCGTTGATCACGGGGATGGTCGCATAATGCGCCATTTCCTCGAGCTTGGCGTGATCATCGGTGCGCAGCATGATCGCGTCGCAATAGCCCGACAGCACGCGTGCGGTATCGGCGACGGTTTCGCCACGGCCGAGCTGGGTGGTGCCCGAATCGAGGATCACCGAGCTGCCGCCGAGTTGGCGGATCGCCATGTCGAAACTGACGCGTGTACGGGTCGAGCTCTTCTCGAACACCATCGCGAGCGTGTGGCCCGCGAGCGGGGCGTCGGCATCGGGCTTGCCCTTGGGCCAGCCGGCGCGCGCCGCCTTGCGGTCGAGCGCATCGGCGAGCATCGCGGCCACGCCATCGGGAGCGGCATCGGAAAGCGAGAGGAAGTTACGCATCCTAAATCCTTAATTCCCTCTCCCTCTGGGAGAGGGAGGGAGCGGCGAAACCCCGGAAGGGTGAGGACAGGGTGTTGGCGTGCGCTGCCCCCACCCTTCCCACTCGGCTGCGCCGAGCGGGCCCCTTCCCTCTCCCAAAGGGAGAGGGAGTTTGCTTTATGCCGCCACCGCCACGGGCGCGAAACTGCGCGCGCCGTCGCTCAGTTTCTGGACGAACTCGGCGATATGCGCGTCCTCGATCACCAGCGGCGGCAGCACGCGGACGACATTCTCGCCCGCCGACACCGTCAGCAACCCGTGATGGTCGCGCAGATGCGCCACGAAATCGCGCGCGACGATCGCGTCCTTGAGCTTGATCCCGAACATCAGCCCCTTTCCGCGCAGGCTGTCGAAGATCTGGTCGTAATTCGGCATCATCTGCTCGACCGAGGCGCGCAACCGTTCGCCCATCGCGGTGACATGGTCGAGAAAGCCCGGCTCGAGCATGACGTCGAGAATCGCCTCGCCCGCCGCCATCGCCAGCGGGTTGCCACCATAGGTCGAGCCGTGGGTGCCGAACACCATGCCCTTGGCCGCTTCCTCGGTCGCGAGGCACGCGCCGAGCGGGAAACCGCCGGCAATGCCCTTGGCCGAGGACAGGATGTCCGGGGTGACGCCGTAATGCTCATACGCCCACATCTTGCCGGTCCGGCCATAGCCGCACTGGACTTCGTCGAGCACGAGCAGCAGGCCGTGCTCGTCGCACGCCTTGCGCAAACCCTGCAGGAATTCGGTCGTCGCCGCCGAGACGCCGCCCTCGCCCTGGATCGTCTCGACCATGAAGCCCGCCGTCGTATCGTCGATCAGCGCGAGCGCCGCCTCGAGATCGTTGAACGGCGCGTAAGCGAAGCCCGGCAACAGCGGCTCGAAGCCGTCACGCATCTTGGGCTGGTTGGTCGCCGAGATCGCCCCCATCGTCCGCCCGTGAAAGGCATTGTTGAAGGTGATCAGCGTGGTGCGCTGCGGATTTCCGGTGACGAAATGATAGCGCCGCGCGGTCTTGATCGCGCATTCGACCGCTTCGGTCCCCGAATTGGTGAAGAACACCGTGTCGGCAAACGAATTCTCGACGATCCGCTGCGCGAGATGCTCGCCCTGCGGGCTGCCATAGAGGTTCGACACGTGCATCAGCGTTGCCGCCTGCTTGGCAATCGCCTCGACCAATTTGGGGTGGCCGTGGCCGAGCGCGTTGACCGCGATTCCGGCGGCGAAATCGAGATATTGCTCGCCTTGCTCGCCGTACAGATAGCAGCCTTCGCCTCGCACCGGGCGTACGCCGCACCGCGGGTACACAGGCATCAAAGCGGGGGTCGACACGGGCCGTCTCCTGAAAAAGCAAAAGGGCGACCCAACCGGTCGCCCGAGTCCCGTTTTACGAAGATGCCGCCGCAAGCGCAACACCGTGCGGCACCCCGCGGGTTATAGGCACGGACGGGGCTATTGCGACGGGCCGACCGGTGCGATCTTCATGCCGTCGTGGAGTTGATCGACTCGCGTCAGCGCGACCCATTCGCCCTTCTGCAGCCCGGCGCTGACGCCGATGCCGTCGGGCGTCTGTTCTCCGAGCGTCACCGCGCGCCGCTGCACCCGCGCGCTCGCCAGATCGACGACATAGACCGCCGCCGCGCCGCTATGCGGGCCGAGAATCGCGCTTGGCGGGACCGCGAGCATCGTCGTGCCGGCACCCGTGGCGACGATCCGCGCGCTCGCCGACTGGCCGGCGGCGAAGCGCGAATCGCGCGGCAAGGTGACTTCGACCGCGGACGTCGCGTCCTTCGCTGGTGCGACCTTCACGACGCGGCCGACGACGACGTCGTCCGCAAAGGCCGGGAAACGGACCTGCGCCGTCGCGCCGAGCGTCACCCGCGCTGCGGAATCGGCCGGCAGCGTGGCGATCAGGCTGAAGCCGTTGGGCGCGCCCCTCGCAGTCGGGACTGCGCGCCCGGGAATGGCCTCCGCAGAGCGTGCGACGACCTTGCCCGGCCCGGTGACGGTAGCCGCAAAGACGGTGCCGCCGACTTGCGCGATGCGGACCTGCGGGGCTTGTGGGGCCTGAGGCGTTTGCGCGGCCGCTGACTGGCGCGGCGCCGGCGTGCCGCACGCAGCGACGAGCAAGCCCGTTCCAAGTCCGATCCAAATCCGCATCACCGACTCCTCTTCACCGGCCGATACGCGATTCGCCTGCGAAAGAAACGCCCCTTAGTTCTTGATCTTCCAGCCCGAGCGCAGCAGCGCGTAGCACAGGATGCCGAGCGCAACGTCGATCGCGAGGATCACCACGCCGCCGACCAGCACGGGCGAATCGGCGGTGCCGAGAAAGCCGTACCGGAAGCCCGAGATGATGTAGAAGAACGGATTTACATGGCTGAACGCGCGGAAGGCGGGCGCGAGCGTGTCGACCGAATAGAAGGTGCCCGACAACAACGTCAGCGGCGCGATCACGAAATTCTGCACGGCCGCCGCATGGTCGAACTTCTCCGCCCAGATCGAGGTCAGCACACCGACCAACGCGAGGAACGCCGCGCCGAGCAGCCCGAACCACAGGATCGCGAGCGGATGGTGCGGCACGAGGTGGACACCGGGCCACAAGGCCATTGCAACCGAAACGGCGAGCCCGACGCAGATCGCGCGCGTCACCGCACCGCCGACCATCGCGACGAGCAATTCGGCGGTCGACAGCGGCGGCATCAGATAGTCGACGATGGTGCCCTGGATCTTGCCGACCAGCAGCGAGAAGCTCGCATTGGCAAACGCGTTCTGCAGCATCCCCATCACGATCAGCCCGGGCGCGATGAAGTCGGCGAAGGGAACCGCGACCCCACCGACCATCACGGGGCGTTTTCCGCCGGTCGCGACCGTGAAAATGATCAGAAACAGCAGGGTCGTAATCGCCGGCGCCCAGATCGTCTGCAGCTGCACCTTGAAGAAACGGCGCACCTCCTTGATATAGAGCGTTCGAAGACCGCCCCAATTGACATTCCGGATGACCGGAACGCCGGGAGCGTTCATCATTGGACGAATTTCGCCGATTGGGGGCTGGCTGCTCATGGGGGTGTCGCTAAAGACTGCCGCCGCCGCCCGCAACCCCGGCAAGACGATTGGGAAAATTGAATGAGCTGGACCGACGAACGCATCGATACGCTGCGCAAGCGCTGGGAAGCGGGACAGACCGCAAGCCAGATCGCCGAGGAACTGGGCGGCGTCAGCCGCAACGCCGTCATCGGCAAGGCGCATCGCCTCGGCCTGCAGTCGCGCCCCTCGCCGGTGAAGCCGAACGAGCCTGCGGCAGCTGCCGCCGCTGCTCCAACGCCAGCACCCGCGCCGACAGCGCCGCCCAAGGCCGCAGCACCGCCCGCACCGGCACCGGCGCCCAAGCCAGCGCCCCCTGCCCCGCGTCCCGCGGTCGTCGCAGCGCCCCCGGTCGCTGAGGTCGAGGACGAGGAAGAAGAGGAAATCGCGGTCGAGGCCGATAGCGACGACGACACCGACGAGGCCGACGCCGCCCCCGTCGTCGTACGTCCCGCGCCCCCGATCCTGCGGTCGGTCGGCCCTGGCGGCTTCCTGCGCCAGGCACCCGGCGAGCAGCAGGCGCCGATCACGCCCGCGCCGCCGCGTCGTCTCGTGCCGGCAAAGCCTTCGCCCGAGATGGCGGGCAAGACGACCTTGCTCGATCTCAACGACAAGATCTGCAAATGGCCGATCGGTCACCCGGGCGAGCCCGACTTCCACTTCTGCGGCGACAAGGTGAACCCCGGTTTCCCGTATTGCGTCGGGCATTGCGGCCATGCGTATCAGGCGCAGCTTCCGCGCCGCGATCGCCGTCCTGCGCCGCCACTCCCGTTCGGCGGCCCGCGCGCACGGTGATCGCGCGATGCCGCCCGCGCCGATCGGGTGGGGGGCGGCGGGTCGCGGCGTGACCGCGGCGATGCTTTAAAGGGATGAGGGTCTTCCGCTGTCCGAATTCGGAGAAGACCCTCACCCGTTCCTCTCCCGTCATCGACGGGAGAGGATGACGCCCGCGTCCTAGAAGCGGAAGTTCGCGGTCGCGCGAACACTGCTCCAGCGGAACTTCGGATCATTGCGACGGAAGTCGGTGCCCGTGGTGTTGGGCGCCAGCACGAACGGGTTGGTCGCCGGCGCGGCCCCGCGCGTCACGCGGACGCGGTAATCCTTGTCGTTGTACTGGTTGTACAGATACTCGAGACCGACCGAGAAGTGACGACCGAGCTTCTGCTCGATGCCGCCGCCTGCGACAAAGCCCCACGCGTCATGCTTGCTGCCGTTGTCGGTAAAGGTATTGGCGGTGTTGCTCGTGGCGAAGCTCGACTTGGTCTTCGCATATGCGCCGCCGCCGGTTGCGTAGAACAGCGTCTTGTCGAACGCATAGCCGGCGCGCAGGCGAGCGTTAGCGTTGAAGTCGATCTTGCGCGTCATCGTGTAGCTGGCGGGCGTGGTGCTGAACGCCGAAACGCTATCGCGCACTTCGCTCTTGCCGAACTCGCCGACGACACCGAACACGAGATGGCCATACTGCTTGTCGAAGCCGATACGGCCCGAATAGCTGATATTGTCCTTGTCGTTGGTGCAGCCTGTCAGCTTGCCGCTGCTGGTCGCGCGACCGTTGCAGAAGCCAGCGCCCGGCTGGGCAGCGGTCGCAACGAAGGCGTCCGCGCCGGTCGCGGTGGTGACGGACTCGGTGAACGCGCCGTCGAGGTTGCGGTCGAACAGGATCGCCGAGCGCGTATCGTTGGGCTGCGCGTCGAAGCCGACGGTGCCACCGACATACAGGCCGTCGAACGGCTTGGGATCGGCCTCCTGCGCCATCGCCGGAACCGCAAACGTCAGGCCGGCAACCAGCGTGGTCGCGGCGGAAAGAAGAGATTTTGTACGCATAGAAACTCCTGGAGTTGCTGACTCAGCGCAGGAGAGACGTCCGAGCGGGACCGTTGGCCGCATCAACATGAACATTCTGTCATGTTGATGTTAATATATCACACCGGTAGCTGACGACGCAGTGGTTGGCAGCAGCGCCACCGCGGCCCTATAGCGGTGGCATGTCCGAAGACCTGTTCGCCGCCACCCCGAAACATCAGCCGACCGATTATGACGCCTCCTCGATCGAGGTGCTCGAGGGGTTGGAGCCGGTCCGCCGTCGCCCGGGCATGTATATCGGCGGCACCGACGAGCGCGCCTATCACCATCTCGCCGCCGAAGTGCTCGACAACGCGATGGACGAAGCGGTCGCGGGGCATGCGACGCGGATCGAGATCGAACTCCATGTCGGCAACAAACTGGTCATCGTCGACAATGGCCGCGGCATGCCGGTCGACCCGCATCCGAAGTTTCCCGGCAAGTCGGCGCTCGAAGTGATCATGTCGATGCTCCATTCGGGCGGCAAGTTCGAGGGCAAGGCCTATGCCACCTCGGGCGGCCTCCACGGTGTCGGCGTCAGCGTGGTCAACGCGCTGTCGAGCGACACGGTGGTCGAGGTCGCGCGCAACCGCGAACTCTACCGCCAGCGTTTCTCGCGTGGCGATACGCTCGGGCCGCTCGAGCATGTCGGCGCAGCCCCCAATCGGCGCGGCACCTCGGTCAGCTTCGTTCCCGACGAGCAGATCTTCGGGCCCGAGATGCACTTCAAGCCGGCGCGGCTCTACAAACTGGCACGCTCCAAGGCCTATCTCTTCGCCGGCGTCGAGCTGCGCTGGAAATGCGCGCCTGAACTCATCACCGACGACACGCCGGCCGAGGCGGTGTTCCAGTTCCCCGGCGGCCTCGCCGACCATCTGCGCGAGCAGATCGGCACGCGCGAATGCGCGACGACCGATTTCTTCGTCACCCGCCAGGATTTCCCCGGCAGCGCCGGCCGCGTCGAATGCGCGGTCGCCTGGCCGCTGTGGAGCGACGGCTCCTACTCCTGGTATTGCAACACCATCCCCACCCCCGACGGCGGCACGCACGAGGCGGGCCTGCGCAACGCTTTGGTCAAGGGCATCCGCGCGTTCGGCGAATTGGTCGGGCAGAAGAAGGCCAAGGACATCTCGGCCGAGGACATCATGACCGGCAGCGAGTTGATGCTCTCGGTCTTCATCCGCGAGCCGCAATTCCAGAGCCAGACCAAGGATCGGCTCTCGAGCCCCGAGGCGACTCCCTTGGTCGAGAAAGCGGTCCGCGACCATTTCGACCATTTTCTCAGCAACAATATGGAGCGCGGCAAGGCGCTGCTGACCTATGTCATCGAGCGGATGGACGAGCGGCTCGCGCGCAAGGCCGAGCGCGAGGTCAAGCGCAAGACCGCGACGTCGGCGCGGAAACTCCGCCTGCCGGGCAAGCTCACCGATTGCGCCTCGGCCGGCCCCGAGGGCACCGAGATCTTCATCGTCGAGGGGGATTCGGCCGGTGGCTCGGCCAAGCAGGCGCGCGATCGCAAGACGCAGGCGATCCTGCCGATCCGCGGCAAGATCCTCAACGTCGCCTCCGCGACGATGGCGAAGATCGCCGGCAATTCGGAAATCGCCGATCTGATCCAGGCGCTCGGCTGTGGCACGCGGAAAACCTGCGTGGCCGAAAACCTGCGCTACGAACGCGTCGTCATCATGACCGATGCCGACGTCGACGGCGCGCATATCGCGACGCTGCTGATGACCTTTTTCTTCCAGGAAATGCCCGAGATCGTCCGCGCGGGGCACGTCTATCTCGCACAGCCGCCGCTCTATCGCCTCACCTCGGGCACCAAGAGCCTCTACGCGATGGACGACGCGCACCGCGAGCTGCTCGAAAAGACCGAGTTCAAGGGCAAGAAGGTCGAGATCGGGCGCTTCAAGGGTCTCGGCGAGATGAACCCGATGCAGCTGCGCGAAACGACGATGGACCCCAAATCGCGCGCGATGCTGCGGATCACGCTGCCGCAGGAATATGAGGGCCGCGCCGTCACCAAGGATCTGGTCGACCGGCTGATGGGCACCAACCCCGCGCACCGCTTCGCCTTCATCCAGGAGAATGCCGCGCGGCTCGACGAGGCGGCGATCGACGCCTGAACCGCGGCTTTCGGACGCCGCACCACTGCGATACGCTGCGATGCAGGCTAGGTGACGGGGGACGCACGGTGATTTGCAGGGTCGTTTTGCTCGTCTCGCTATTGGGGCTCGTCGCGCCTGCCGTCGCACAAAACCCGCCGACGGCCGCGGCCGTGGCGAGCGACCCGCTCCGCACGCGCGCGCAGGCGCTGCTCGGGATCCTTGGCGGCGGCGGCGACACTGCGGCGGAGTTCGATCCGATCTTCCTCGCGCAAATCCCCGACGCAAAGATCCGAACGATCGCCAGGCAATTGTCGGACGCCTTCGGCGCGCCGCTGGCGATCGAGTCACTGACGGCCGCGACCCCGCAGAGAGCAAGTCTCAACGTCCGCTATGCGCGCGGAAGCGTGGCGATGACGATGACGGTCGAGCCGAGCGCGGCGCATCGCATCGTCGGGCTGCTCGTCACTGGCACGGCCTCGGGCGAGGCCTCGCTCGACCAGATCGTCGCGACGATCGGCACGCTGCCGGGGGTCGCGGGATTCGCGCTCGCGCGCCTCGGCGACGGCGCGCCGAGCGTGCTGCATGCGGCCAAGTCCGACACCGACTTTGCGATCGGCTCGGCGTTCAAGCTCGCCATCCTGTCGGAGGCGATCCGCGCGACCAATGTGGGCGAACGGCGGTGGGACGATCTCGTCACGCTCGATGGCGCGCCGCTTCCCGGCGGGTTTTATACGCAGCAGCCGGCGGGCACCAAGGTCACGCTGCGCGAACTCGCGCAGAAGATGATCTCGGTCAGCGACAATAGCGCGACCGACATCCTGCTCGCCGCGCTCGGCCGCGCGAAGGTCGAGGCGATGCTGCCGGTGATCGGCTGGCGCGACGCTGCCCGCAACCGCCCCTTTCTTAGCACGCTCGACGTCTTCAAGCTCAAGGGCACGCCGGATGGCGCGCTCGGCAAGCGCTGGCTGACGCTCGACGAAAGCGGCCGCCGCGCGCTGCTTGCGAAGGAGGTCGCCGCGACGCCGCTGAGCGCGATCGATCCGGCGATGTTCCGGCGCGGCGTGCCCGTGATGCTCGACATCGAATGGTTCGCCAGCCCCGCCGACCTGATCCGAACGATGGACTGGATTCGCCGCAACACCGAGACCGGCCCCGGTGCCGAGGCGCGCGCAATCCTCGCGATCAACCCCGGCGTCGGCCCGCTCCAGGCGGCGCACTGGGGCTATGTCGGCTACAAGGGCGGGTCGGAGCCGGGCGTGATCGAGATGACGCTGCTGCTGCAGTCCAAGGCGGGCGTCTGGTATGCGCTCGCGGCGAGCTGGAACAATCCAGCGGCGGCGGTGGACGATGCGCGCTTCGTGGCCTTGGTGAGCAGGGCGGTGGATCTCGTTGCGGCAAACCCGTGATCTCGGCGTCGATTACTTCAAACAACTTTGGAATCGACAGATATCCTTTTGAAGCATATCTTTCCCGGCAACTATAGCAGCCTGGAGTGTTGCCATGTTTCGAACGACGTCGTTTGCCTTGGTCGCGCTGCTCACCACCGCCGCAGCACCCGCCCAGCAGCCGCTTCCGGCACCTTCGACCGGTGGCCGGGACATCGTCGTCACGGGAACCCCCCTCAAGGATCTGCGCACTGCGCTGGCGCGGTGTCTTGACCAGCATTGCCCGCCCGACAAGGACATCGACGCCACGCTGGCGGTGGCGGAGGCGCAGTTCGTCGCCGGCCAATACCGCGATGCGCGCGCGACGATGCTCAAGTCGATCGATCGCAACCGGCGCTTCGCCAAGACTTATCCCGAGCCCGTGTCCGACCTCTATCGCGCGCATTCGCGCGTCGCGGCGCATCTTGGCGAGGATGGCGCCTATTTCGGTAGCGCGCTCGACGTGGTCAGCACGCTCAAGGCCGGCTTCCCGGACGACGATTGGCGTGTGCTCGGCGCGAAGATCGAATTGGGGGACGCGTACTTCAAGACCGGACGGTTCGAGGATGCGGTCGGCCTCTACCGCAGCGTCGCGCGGCGCGCGCACGAGCTGCACCTTGGCCGGGCGGAAGGCATGGCGCTGCTCAGCATCGCCAACGCCTATGTCGCCGCCTCGCGCGTCCGCAACGACGGCTATTATGCAGCGGCGCTGAAAGCGTGCGACGCCGTTCGCGCCGCGACCGACCCCGCGATCGCGCCGTTCGGTGCCGCCGCCACCGTGCTCAAGGCAAAGCTCGCGGTAAAGGCCGGCGATCCCGGCGCGGTGGGTCAGCTTGTCGCGACCTATCGCACGCTTGCGAACGGGGCGACCAAGCCGGTGCTGCTCTATGCACCGACGATCGATCGTCCGCTCCTGGCCTATCTCGAATTTCCGGACGGTGAGGCGATGAAGGGAGGCGACCACAATTTTGCGGATCAATGGGTCGACATCGGCTTCAGCATCGCGTCCGACGGCACCGTCGACGAGGCCGAAGTGCTCCGCCAGAGCCCACAATATTCCGGCAAATGGGCGCAACCCGTGGTGGCTGCGATCCGGGGCAGGCGGTATGCA
This sequence comes from Sphingomonas sp. UYP23, assembly GCF_054059235.1. Classification (NCBI taxonomy): domain Bacteria; kingdom Pseudomonadati; phylum Pseudomonadota; class Alphaproteobacteria; order Sphingomonadales; family Sphingomonadaceae; genus Sphingomonas; species Sphingomonas sp. UYP23. The sequence goes on along the minus strand of NZ_JBSSBX010000001.1, from coordinate 2,998,883 downwards.
CCAAACGCTACGGGGCCAGGCACGTCGCGGGTCGAGCGCTATACCTATACCGCGAAGTGGGAGTTCGAGACCGGTTCGCGGATCCGGGCGCGTCGCCCCGTCCCCAAGATCGAAGTCCTCGACTTGACGCGCGATCCCGCGCCGGTCGCTTCCTGACGCGCGCTACCGCCGCATCCGCGCCTGATGATATTTCGCGCGGACGATGATGCCCGCAAGGAGATGCAGTGCGGCAACGCCGAGCAGGAACAGCGGCAGGATCATCGGCACTTGTGGCCAATAGCGCGCGCGCAGCGCTGCGAGCAGCGCGCCCGCGACGGCGAGCGCGACGCCCATCCAGCGGATCGGCCGCGCAACCATGCGCAACTCGGCCTTGTAGGCGGCACGCTGTACGGGGTCGTTGAGGTCGGGCGGCGGTGCAGCGGCCGTGTCTTTGGTCATCGATCGGTCCATTCGCTGGCGAGGAGTCCCCACAGGATCGTGTCGCGGACCCCGATATGCGTTTCCCACTCGGCGCGCAGGCGCCCCTCGCGCCGGAAGCCGAGCGTTTCGAGCAATGCGTTGGAGGCCGCGTTGTCGGGGTCGGTATCGGCGAACACCCGGCGCTGCTGCTCGACGCGGAACACCTGGTCGAGCACTGCGCTCACCGCCTCGCGCGCGATCCCGCGGCCCCACTGGTCGCGCGCCAGCATATAGCCGATCTCCGAGACGCCCGGCCGCTTCGCGCCTGCCGCGACGAAGCCGATCACGCGATCGTCGCCGTGCAGGGTGATCGCCCAGCCGCGCCACACATCGAACGGCTCGGCAAATTTCGCGCGGGTCTGCGCGACCGACTCGTGTGGGCCGTGCGACCAATAGGTCATCAGGCCGGGGTCGGAGAAGCTGGGAAACAGCGCGTCGGCGTCATCCGCGGTGCGCTGGCGCAACCGCAGCCGCGCGGTTTCGAGGACCGGGATGCTGCTCATGTCGTCAGCGAAGCGACGAGCGTCTTGACCTTCTTCTGGCGCCACTGGGGGGTCGGCGCGACGAGCCAATAGCCGAGCCGGTAGGCCTTGGCCTCGCCCAGCGCGACGACGCGCCCGCTCGCGAGATCGGCGGCGGCGAGCAGTTCAGGCACGGTCGCGCGCCCCAGCCCTTGTGCCGCGGCATCGAGCGCGAGCCCGGCATCGCCGACGCGCACCAGCGACGACGACTCGTCGTCGATACAGCCGGGCCAGGCGATCCGCGTATCGACCCCGCCCGCGGCGCGCTCTACCGTCACCATCCCGGCCGAGGCGATCGCCTCGCCCTCATGCCCGCCCGGGCCATCGCCCCAGCGGATCGCGAGATCGAGATTGGCCTCGGTAAAGTCGATGGTTTCATCGGCCGAGATCAGCACGAAGCGCAATTCGCCATCGGCGCGCGCGATATCGGCGAGGCGCGGCATCAGCCATTTCTCGGTCAGGTCACGCGGCGCGGCGATCGTCAGCGACTTGCTCGTCTGACCTGCCTGCATCGCGCGAACGGCTTCCTCGAACTGCAGGAAGCCGTGGCGCAGCGGCGCGAGCCCCGCCTCGCCTTCCGGGGTCAGCTCCAGTCCCTTGGTGGTACGGCGGAACAGCACGACGCCGAGCGTATCCTCGAGCGCGCGGATCTGCTGCCCGACCGCGGCGGGGGTGACCGCGAGCTCGTCGGCGGCGCGCGTGAAGCTCAGGTGGCGCGCGGCGGCGTCGAGCACGCGCAGGCCGTTGAGCGGGAGGTGGGTGCGCTTCATGTCTTACGCGCCTCCCGCTTGCCGGAGGGAAGAAATGAGAACGCCCTCACGCCCCCACCGCCGGCGCGAGCAACGCGAATTTCGGGATATCGACGTCGAAGGCCGAACCGTCCTCGGCGATCATGCGATAGCTGCCCAGCATCGAGCCGGTCGGCGTCGAGAGCGGGCAGCCCGAGACGTAATCGAAGCTCTCGCCCGGTGCGATCATCGGCTGTTCGCCGATCACACCCTCGCCCTCGACCGAATGGCGCGCGCCGCGCCCATCGGTGATGATCCAGTTGCGCGTCAGCAGCTGCACGCCCAGCGCGCCGGCATTCTCGATGCGGATGTGATAGGCCCAGAACCAGCGCCCGCGCGCCGGCTCGGACTGTTCGGGCAGGAAACTGACCGCGACGCGGACGATCACGCCGCGCGTCTCTGCAACGTACGGGAACAGCGCCTTCACAGGCCGACCGCCGTCAGCGCCTGGTCGAGATCGTCGATCACGTCCTGCGCATCCTCGAGCCCGACATTGAGCCGCAACAGCCCTTCGGTCACCCCCATTTCAAGGCGCTTGTCCTCAGCGACGCCGTAATGCGTGGTCGACGCCGGGTGCGTCATCAGCGAGCGCGAATCGCCGATGTTGTTCGAGATGTCGACGAGGTTGAGTCCGTCGAGCAGCCCGTGCGCCTGTTTGCGATCGGCCACTTCGAACGCGAAGATCGGCCCGCACGCCTCCATCTGCGACATTGCGAGAGTATGCTGCGGATGGCTGGCGAGGCCGGGGTGCAGCATGCGCGGCACGCGGGCTTCGAGGAAAGCGCCGACCTTGAGGCTGTTCTCGCTCTGCCGGCGGATGCGCAGGTCGAGCGTCTCGAGTCCCTTGAGCACGACCCACGCGTTGAACGCGCTGAGCGTCGGGCCGGTGTTGCGCGTGAAGGGCAGCAGCGTGTTGGTGATGAAATCCTCGGTCCCGCACACCGCACCCGCAAGCACGCGCCCCTGCCCGTCCATCATCTTGGTCGCGCTATAGGCGGTGACGTCGGCGCCGAACTCCATCGGTCGCTGGAGCGCGGGTGTGGCAAACGCATTGTCGACCACCGAGGTGATGCCGCGCGCGCGCGCGATGTCACAGACCGCCTTGAGATCAACGATATCCATCGTCGGGTTCGCAGGCGTTTCGAAGAAGAACACCTTTGTGTTGGGCTTCGCAGCATCCTCGAATTGCTGGGGGTCGCGCGCGTCGACGACGGTCGTCTCGATGCCGAACTTCGGGAGCAGCGTATCGACCAGCCAACGGCACGAGCCGAACGCCGCACGGCCCGCGACGACATGGTCGCCGGCCTGCAGCTGACATAGCAGCACCGCGGTCATCGCCGCCATGCCCGTCGTCATCGTGCGGCAGGCTTCCGCCCCCTCGAGCAAGGCGATGCGCCCCTCGAGCATCTCGACCGTCGGGTTCTGCAACCGCGAATAGGTCATGCCCTGCTGCTCGCCGGCGAACCGCGCGGCGGCGTCGGCGGCGCAATCGTACGCATAGCCCGAGGTGAGGAACAACGCCTCGGACGTCTCGCCCCATTCGCTGCGGGCGGTGCCGCCGCGCACGGCTTGCGTAGCGGGGCGCCATTGGCGCGTGATGCTCTGGTCCTGGCCGGTGCGACGTTTCATGGGCGTTGCTTTGCCGGGGGCGAGGGTGGCGCGTCAATGGGGTGCGCGTCTACGCGCTTGAAAGCCATGCTGTTCGGCTGGATAGAAAGGCGGGTGAGCGCCCTCTCCCCCAAAGCCGCGACCAGCCCGTATCGCGCAGCCGCGCTGATCGCCTTGCTGGCGCAGATGCTGTTCAGCTATCGTCTGACGGTCCCGTCGAAACTGATGTTCGACGAGGTGCATTACGTCCCCGCCGCGCGGATGCTGATCGCGCTGTCGGGGCCGCGCAACATCGAGCATCCCCTGCTCGCCAAGGAGATCATCGCGGGCGGCATCCTGCTGCTCGGCGACAACAGCCTGGGGTGGCGCTTCTTCTCGACGCTCGCCGGCACCGCGACGGTGCTCGGCGTATTCGCGATCGTATGGCTGATGCTCGGGCGCGTTCGTCCCGCCGTGTTCGGTGCGCTGTTTGCGCTGTTCAACTTCACCGTCTTCATCCAGGCGCGAATCGCGATGCTCGACGGCTTCATGGCGGCGTTCACGCTGCTCGGCGTCGCCAGCCTGTTCTGGGCGATGCGCGCGGAAACCGCGCACAGCGCGTGGGGGCGCTGGATCGTGGGGAGCGTGCTGCTCGGCCTGGCTGTCGCGGCGAAGTGGATCGCAGCCCCGTTCGTGGCCTATGCCGCGATGGGTTTCGTCGTCGTGCGGCTCGCCGAGGCGCACCGCACCGGCCGCTCGGTCTACGCCGCGCTCAACGCGCGACCCGCGCGCGGGCGGCACCGCCACTGGCCGGGCATGGCGGCGATCCCGGCGATCCTCGTGCTAGCGGTCGTGAGCATCGCGACGTATTTCGCGACCTTCGCGCCCGCCTTCTTCTACACGATCGAGCCGCTGACGCTGCGCACGCTGCTCCCCTTCCAGCTGACGATGTACGGGCAGCAAACGCAGGTGCTGCCGCCGCATACCTATCAGTCGCGCTGGTGGAGCTGGCCGGTGATGCTTCGCCCGATCTGGTATCTCTACGAACGGACCGACGGCGCGCAGCGCGGCGTGCTGATGATCGGCAACCTTGCCATCCTGTGGGGCGGGCTCGTGGCAGTCGCGGCGTGCCTGTATCGCGGCGCGCGCGCGCGCGATCTGCGCCTGCTGGCGGCGGCGGGGCTGTGGATCGGCAGCTATGTCGTGTGGATCGTCATCCCCAAGTCGCTCGGCTTCTTTTATTATTACTATCTGCCGAGCATCTTCCTGTGCGTCGCGCTCGCGGTCGCGCTCGACCAATTCCGCCGGGGGCGGCAGTGGGACATGGCGGTGCTCGGCGCCGCGGTCGCGCTGTTCGCGGTCTTTTATCCGATCCTCTCGGCGGTGCCGTTATGGGGCCCGAAGGCGTTCCAGGTGTGGACGTGGTTTCCGAGCTGGGTCTAGCCAGCCCGTCTCCAGCTCGGCGCGCATCATCAGAACGAAGTCCAGTCGTCGCCGCCACCAGCGGAGACCGCCATCGCCGGCACGGCTCGCGCCGGTGCGCTCGCCGGACGCGACGGCTTGGACGCGCGCCCGGTCGCGTGCCCGGTCGCGTGCCCCGCAGGCGCACGATTGGGCTGGTGCCCGGCGCGGCCAATCGTGAATTTTGCGGTCTGCTGCGCAAGCCCGACGGCTTCGGACGCGAGGTTTCGGGCCGAGGCCGATGCCTGTTCGACCATCGCGGCATTTTGCTGCGTCGCCCGATCCATCGAATTGACCGCCGTGGTCACCTCCGTGACGCTGGTCGACTGCGCCAGATTGTCGGCAGCGATGTCGGCCAGCAGCTTGTGGACTTCGCCCACATCGTTGGAGATGTCCGACAGCGCGCCGTCGACTTGCTGGACGCGGCTGACCGCGGTGCCGATTTCGGCCTGGGTCGCGGTGAGCTGTTCGCGCGCATGCCCGGCTTCTTCCTCGGCGCGCATCGCCAGCGCCGAGACGAGATCGGCAACGACCGCGAAGCCGCGCCCGGCATCGCCCGCACGCCCGGCCTCGACCGCGGCGTTCATCGCGAGGACGCGCGTCTGGAAGGCGATCTTGTCGAGCCCCTCGATCACGTCGTCGATTCCCTTCGCGCTTTCGCTGACCCGCATCATCGCCTGGACCGACTCGTCGGTCACCGCGCGACCGCTTGCGACGGTCGTCATCGCGCCATCGGCGCGATCGACGGTTCGCGCAGCAGCGCTCGCGGTCGCCTGCAAGCGCTTGTCCATCTGGGCGATCGCCGCCGCCGTCTCCTCGAGACTTGCGGCAGTATTCTCGGTCCTCCGCGCCAGATCCTCGCTCGCATGCGCGATCTCGTCGGAGCCCGTCCGGATCGTCGCAGCGCTTTCGGCGACCGAACCGATCAGCGTCCGCAACGTGCCGACCGCGCTGTTGAAATTGTCCTTGAGCCCAGTGAACGGGTGCTGAAGGTCTGCATCGACCGTCGCGGTCAGGTCGCCCTCGGCCAGCGCGGTCAGCGCGGTGCCGAGGCTTTCGACGATGAGCTGCGCTTGCGCGCGTTTTGACGCCTCGGCCGCCTGCAGCTGATCGCGGAACGCCAGCATCGCCTTGGCCATGTCGCCCAGTTCGTCGCCGCGATCGGCACCGGCGACTGCGACGTCGAGGTTCCCGCTCCCCAACTCGCGCATCGTACCGGCGAGGATTTCGATCGGGCGAACGACCCGACTCGTCGCCATCCGCACAAAAGCGAAGGTTCCCGCGATCCCGACCGCCAGGACGATCACGAGCAGAACCATCGCATAGGTGCCGAGCATCCTGGCGTTGGCGGATGTTTGCTGGGCATGCGCGACGATCGCGTCGGATGCCTTGCCCATCGAGGTTTCGAGGATGCGGAATTGGACGAAGAAGGATGGCAGGTCGCGCTTCGCCCCCGCTGGATCGTTTTCGGACTCCGTGAAGATGCGCGCCGCCGCGTTGGCATAGGTCTCCATCGGCGCGGCAAGCTGCGATGTCACCGCCTCGACGTCGGCCGAACCGCGATACGCCGAATCGGCCGCGATCCCCTTGCGGAGCTCTTTCACATGGTCATCGAAATCGGCCTGGATGTCCTTGCGCTTGAGCCCGCTTTGCGGATCCGCCGCCTGCAGGATCGCCAGAATGTCGGAGCGGACGGCATCGTGCATCATGTCGGCCAATTCGTGGTTGGCGAGCAGCGATGCCGCTTCATCCTGTCGGGCGAAGGCACTCGATTGCAACCATGCAGCGCCGATTCCGGTGCCACCGCACACGACCATCAAGGCCAATAAGGCGGCGCCGGACAGCCGGATCGCTCGGCTGAGCGACATCTGGCTGCGTACCTGCATCATCGTTGAGGAAGTCATCGACCCGCGCACTCCGTCCAAGGTGGAATTCATCCTATAATAGGACGAACTACCCCAATCGAGCGATTAATGATGAAGATAGCCTATAGGACTTTGGTTTTCTGGCACTTTCTCGCTGCGGTTGGCGGCTGGACGGGCCCCGCGCTTGCCCAATCCCCCGCGACGGAAACCACTCCGCCACCGCGCGCGATCACGCTCGACGGTCGCTATGTCTTCGATGTCATCGGCGTGGCGGCCGGCGGCGACACGCGGGGCGCGGGAGCGCTGGGCAATATCGAGCTGACCGCCGAGGGCGATTTGAGTCGTCTGGTCGGCTGGCGGGGCGCCCGCATGCACGTCCACCTGCTGAGCAATCACGGGCGCGCGATCAACGACCTTGCGGGCACGTTGCAGGGCATCGACAATATCGAAGTCGCCGACGGCCGCACCAAGCTGTACGAAGCGTGGATCGAGCAGGGCTTCGCGAACGATCGGCTCTCGCTGCTGGTCGGCCTGTCGGATCTCAACGCCGATTTCTACCAGAACGACGCCGCCGGACTGTTGATCGCTCCGGCGTTCGGGATCGGTTCGGAATTCGCGGCGACCGGCCCGAATGGACCGTCGATCTTCCCGTCGACGGCGCTCACCGCCCGGCTCAATATCGCGGTAACGCCGTCCGCCTATCTGCGCGCCGCCGTCGTCGATGCGCGCGCCGGCGTCCTCGGGGACGACGGCGGCGTCGATCTGACGCTGCGCGAAGGCGCGTTGCTGATCGCCGAGGGCGGCAGCACGCGCGGCGGCGGCAAGCTCGCGCTCGGGCTGTGGCAATATACGCGGCGACAGGACGATCTGTACGCGGTCGATCCGACCGGCGCCCCGCTCCGCCGGATCGCGCGCGGTGCCTATGTCCTGCTCGATCAGCGCCTCGTGAGGAACGACACGCGGGGCCTCTCGATGTTCGTGCGGGCCGGCCTGTCCGACGGTGCGACGACGCCGTTCCGCGGCGGGTTCCAGGCAGGTCTGCTCGCGCACGGGATCATCCGGGGGCGGCCCGACGGGCAACTCTCCCTTGGCGTGGCTCACGCGCTGCTGTCCTCGGGCATGAGGGCGCAGTTGCGCGACGCGGGCGATCGTCCGGGCGCGGGCGAAACCGGACTCGAACTGACCTATCAGGACCGCGTGACACCCTTCCTGTCGGTCCAGCCCGACGTGCAATATATCCGCCGGGCCCATGGCTCGGGCACCGCGCGCGGCACGCTGGTTTTCGGGTTGCGGATCATCGCGGCGTTCGCGCGCCGGTGACGGCCGCGGAAAGCGACATGGTAGCGCGGCGGGTACCACCGACGGCGTGCAGGGCGGACGGTTTTCGAGCGGGGTCGAGCGCTCAATAGGTGACGGTCAGGTCGGCGGCATCGACCGGATCCGATGCCCCGAAATTGGTGTCCAACGAGGACTGTGTGCAACGCACCGCTCAGAGACGGGGTCTCCGTCTGCATCTTGACCGACTATCTAGGCGTTGAGACTTTCGCGGCGATCTGATCGCAGCGAGGGGCGCGCGGCCAGTGTGCGGAGGCGTACCCGCTTAGTACCGCCCCCACACGAACCGCGACGACAGCGCGTAATTCCACACCGCCGCGACCATCAGCCCCGCCATTGCCGATATCGCCCAGGTGCCGTGCTCCATCTCGTACAGGAACGACGCCACGCCGACATTCGCCGCCGCGCCGATGCCGCACACCAAGCAGAACGAGATCCACCCGTCGAACAGCGCGCGCGTGCCCTTGAGCCGCCGCTCGCGATAGGTAAGCGCGTTGTTGAGGAAGAAGTTGAAAGTCATCGCCACGACAGTCGCGATGATCGTCGCGCCGACGAAATTGACCGCTTCCTTGCGGAACAGCGCGTAGAGTACCGTGAGATGCACCAGTGCACCGAGCGCCCCGATGCCCGAAAACATCACGAAGCGCACCGGCACGATCCGGCCGAACAGCCGATCATAGATGGCGATCAGGAATTCCATCGCGACGACATAATCGAGCTTGCTCTCGCCCTCGGTGCGCAGGCGGAAGGTATAGGGCAGCTCGAGAGAGTTCAGCGGCCGCGGGCTCGCGGTCATGATGTCGAGCAGGATCTTGAAGCCGATCGCGGAGAGATGCGGGATCAGGTCGCGCGCGATCTGCGTGCGCATCATGAAGAAGCCGCTCATCGGATCGCTGAGATCGGCCTTGAGCACGCGCCGCGACAGCCGCGTGGCCAGCGCCGATTTGTTGACGCGGTCCTGGTCCCAATCGCCCGTCCCGCCACCTTCGACGAAGCGCGAGCCGATCACCACGTCGAGCGCTGGATCCGCGTTGAGCGCGTCGAGCATCGCCGGCAGGATCGTCTCGTCATGCTGGAGGTCGCCGTCGATCACCGCCACCACCGGCGCGGCGGTCGCGCACATCCCCTCGATGCACGCCGAGGACAGGCCGCGCCGCCCGAAGCGCTGGATCACGCGGACGCGCGGGTCGGTCAGACCAAGCTCGCGCGCCGCCTGCGCGGTGCCGTCGGGGCTGTCGTCATCGACGAAGATCGCCTCCCACGCGCGCCCCGCGAGCGCCGCGTCGAGCTTGGCGATCAGCAGCGGAACGTTGCGCAGCTCGTTGAACGTCGGGATGACGACCGCGAGCTCGAGGCGTGGGATCATTGCAGGGCGGCCAGCACCGCATCGCCCATCGCCGTCGTCGAATGGCTGCCGCCGAGATCGGGCGTCCGCGCGCCGCTGCCGATCGCCGCGATCACCGCCGCCTCGATCCGCTGTGCCGACGCTTCGTCCGACAGCGAATGCCGCAGCAGCATCGCCGCCGACAGGATCGCCGCGCACGGGTTCGCCTTGCCCTGCCCGGCAATGTCGGGCGCCGAGCCGTGGATCGGCTCGTACAGCCCGCACGTGCCGGTCCATTCGTTGAGCGACGCCGAGGGCAGCATCCCGATCGAGCCGACGCACATGCTCGCCTGGTCGGACAGGATGTCGCCGAACAGATTGCCCGTCACCACCACGTCGAACGCGCCGGGATTGCGCACCAGCTGCATCGCGGCGTTGTCGACATACATGTGGGTGAGCTTGACCTCGGGATAATCGAGCGCGACCTCGTTGACGATCTCGCGCCACAGCTGCGAGGTTTCGAGCACGTTGGCCTTGTCGACCGAGGTCAGGATCTTCTTGCGGCGCTTGGCCATCTCGAAGCCGACGCGGGCGATGCGCGCGACCTCGGCCTCGTCATAGCGCATCATGTCATGGCCTTCGCGCAGGCCCATCTTGGTATGGCCGCGGCCCTTGTCGCCGAAATAGACGTCGCCGGTGAGTTCGCGGACGATCACCATGTCGATCGAGCGCGCGACTTCGGGGCGTAGCGCGGAGGCATTCTCGAGCCCGGGGAACATCGTCGCGGGGCGCAGATTGGCGAACAGGCCGAGCGCCTTGCGCAAGCCCAGAATCGCCTGTTCGGGGCGCAGCGTGCGTTCGAGCCCGTCCATCTCGGGGTCGCCGACCGCGCCGAACAGGATCGCATCGGCGCGGTGCGCCAGCTCGAGCGTCTGCGGCGGGAGCGGATGGCCGAGCGCGCGATAGGCGGCGCCGCCGACCAGGCCGTCTTCGAACTGGTGGTCGAGCCCCAGGGCGTCGAGCACGCGGCGCGCTTGCGTGGTGACTTCGGGGCCGATGCCGTCGCCGGCGAGGATCGCGATCAGTGCCAAGGTGCAGTTCCCTTCAATTGCCCCGCCAATGCCGAGCCGCGACGCGTCACGCAACCGCCCTTTTCAGCCGATCCACCAGGCGAGCGCGCGCGGGAAGCGTCACCGCGCGGCGATCGATGAGGATCGAGGCCTCGAGCGCGCCGCCGGTCATCGCCAGCGCATCGAAATTTTCGTCCCATTCGGCCGCGTGCCCACTCGTCAGCGCCGGCGGCAGTGTTTCGCGCTCCAGCCCATAGCCGAGCTCGGCGAGCAGCAGCAGTTCGTAGCGCGCGAGTGCCAGCGCCCAGCCGCGCGCCGCGGGTGCCGCCTCGATCACCCCGATCGTCCCGTCGAGCGCGGCATAGAGCCGCGGATAGGGCTGCGCCTCTGGCAACGCCGCGGCGGTGAGCGTCGTCACCCATTCGAGCGCGAGCGCGGGCAGCGGCTCGGCGAACAGCGGCGCACGGCTGGTGACGAGCTCGACCGTCAGGCTCGCGAGCTGATCGTCGGTGCGCGACCGCCATTCGCCGATCACGCGGTTGGCGGGCTGCAGGATCGGCCGGATCCGCGTCGAGCGCCCGCCGCGGACATAACCCGCCTGGAGCCCATGCTCGGCGGTCAGCGCACGCACGATCGCGCCGTGCTCGCCGTGATGACGGATCGCGAGGATTAAGGCTTCGACACGCAGATGCATTCCGCGGTGTAGCGTGGGTTGAGGGATTCGCCAGAGGGTCGGGGTGGCCGGGCAGGCGTCTGGCTGTGATGCTGCCTAGGCCAGATCGGACCTTTGCCCAAGGACGTCAGTCGCGCACTTGGCCGACGAAGAGGATTGCCGGCCGATCGCTTCGGAACGCGTACACCCCGCGCCGGATGTAGCCGCCACCTCCTTTTCGACGTCCGGCCGTCCAAGCGCACTGGCGACGACCGCCAATGCTGCCGGCTTCGAGAAGGTGGTCCTTGCTTGCAAGTATCCAGTCGGTGATGGCGTGAGCGCTATCGCGGCCAACGCGTACCCACCCGTCCCCCGCAACCGCGAAAACCAAGGTTTTGGCTCCGACGCAAACCTCGGTCGCGGCCCCGGTCGTTCGGTCGATGACCGTCACGACCACCGCATCGGTGGTCGAGTCGGCCCAATGCATCAATCCCTCGCGGAAAATGCCCTCGGCGGTGACGGGCGCGGCTCTTTGCGCTTGCGTCTGCGGCACGACCAGGGCGGCGACGGCCATAAGGGCTTCGAAAAGCATGCTTCGCTCCCGGTGCGGGCGGCGAACGTCAGAGCTTCGATGCGCAGATACGTTAGAGCGGTGTCACGTCGGCGAGCATCGTCGGCCAGCTCCGTCACCGCGCAATCGCCGCCCAGTGCAGCACCGCGGCGATCAGCGCATCCGCGACCGGCTGATGGCCGCCGGGCCCGAGGATGACGAACGCCATTTCCGGGAGCGGCGGCAGCCCCGGATCGGGATCGAGCACCGCGAGCCCGGCCGGCATCAGCCGCGCCGAATGCGGCATCACGCCGAGCCCCGCGCGCGCCGCCGCGGTCAGCCCGGTGAGACTCGCGCTGGTGAAGGCGACGCGCCAGTGCCGGTCGGCCGCATCGAGCGTTTCGAGCGCACGGGCGCGCGTCACGCTGGGCGGCGGATAGAGCAACAGCGGCAAGGGTTCGCTCGGGTCGATCCGCAGATCGCCCTGCCCAACCCAGCGGATCGCCTCGCGCCACACCAGCGTCCCGCGCCGGTCGCCCTGGCGTTGCTTGACGAAGATCACGTCGAGCCGCCCCGCATCGAATTCGCCGTACAGATCCTCGCTCAGCCCGGCGCGCAGTTCGAGATCGACCTCGGGATGGCGGCGCGCGAAGGTGGCGAGGACATCCGGCAGCGCCGACAGCACGAAGTCTTCCGACGCGCCGAGCCGCAACCGGCCACGCAGCGGCGTGTCGGCGAGGCTGCGCTCGAGCCGCAGATGCGCCTCGATCACGCTGCGCGCCTGTTCGAGCAAGCGTTCGCCCTGAACGGTAAGCGCCAGGCTATGTGTGTCGCGGTCGAGCAGCCGCCGCCGCGCCGCTGCTTCGAGACGCGCGATCTTCTGGCTGACGGTCGACTGCCGAACTCCGAGCATTCGCGCCGCGCCGGTGAAGCTGCCCGCCTCCACGACCGCGACGAACGCTTCGAGCAGATCGACGGGAATACGGTCCATGGTCATCACGATACATGATGACCGTTATCGTGGCTATCGGGATTGTCGGTCGCCGGTCAGCCCGTACATCGTAGCCAGCCAATAAGGACGCCGATCATGCCCCTTTCGAGAATCAGCGCGATCCTGCTGCGGATCGATCGCTATTTGCTGTTGCTGATCGCGACGGTCGCGCTCGCAGCGTTGTTTCCGGCGCGCGGCGCGGCGGCGGACTGGGTCGCGCATCTGGTCGTCTTCGCGGTCGCCTTGCTGTTCTTCCTCTATGGTGCCCGCCTCGCGCCCGCTGCGATCTGGCGGGGGCTATCGCACTGGCGCTTGCAGGCGCTGATCTTCGTCAGCACGTACATGCTGTTCCCGATCCTCGGTGTGGTCGTCACGCTGCTGCTGCGCGGGCATGTCCCGGGCGACGTGCTGACCGGCCTGATGTTCCTGTGCCTGCTGCCGTCGACCGTGCAGTCGTCGATCGCCTTCACCTCGATCGCGCGCGGGAACGTTCCGGGTGCGCTGTGCGCGGCGTCGCTGTCGAACGTATTGGGCGTGGTGCTCACCCCGATCCTCGTTTCGCAGCTGTTGCCGGCGGCGAGCGGCGGTTTCTCGCTCTCCGCGCTCGAAGACATCGCTACGCAGATCCTGCTGCCGTTCGTGGTCGGCCAGATCCTGCGGCCGTGGATCGGCGCTTGGCTGCTGCGCCATCCCCTGCCGACGTCGATCGTTGATCGCGGCTCGGTGCTGGTCGTCGTTTATGCCGCGTTCAGCGCGGGCATGATCGCGGGCATCTGGCACCAGCTGTCGGTGTTCAACCTGGCCGCGCTGGTCGCAATCGATCTGGCGATGCTGGCGTTCGTGCTGTTCGCCACGACCTTCGCCAGCCGCAGCCTCGGCTTTTCGACCGAGGATGAGATCGCGATCGTCTTCTGCGGCTCGAAGAAGAGCATGGCGGGCGGCATTCCGATGGCGGCGATTCTTTTCCCAGGGCATGCCGTCGGCCTGATCGTGTTGCCGTTGATGCTGTTCCACCAGGCGCAACTGTTCGTCTGTGCGATGCTGGCGCGGCGCTATGCCGGCCGCGCGGACCGTTCGCCAGAACCCGCGGACATCGTTCCGGTGGCCGCTGCCGTGCGCTAGCGCCGCAGCTTGCGCGCGATCCGCTCGAGCCCGAGCCGCGTCACCGCGCCCTTGGCCGACTGTGCGGCCCGGGTGAAGGCGCGAAGCGCGGCGATCGTCGCCCGGTTGGCGATCGTCGGGCGGAGCAGCAGAACGTCGACGCACGCCACGCCATCGGTCGCGAAGCTGCGCTTGTGCTGACCGTCGCCCTCAGTGAAGTCGAACCGCGTGAGTCCCGGCTCGACATACAGGTCGCGCATTGCCTCGAGCATCAGCACGCCGCCGGGGGACACATCGTTGAACGCCGGGTCGTGCCCGACATGATCGTAGCGCACCGTCCCGCCCGCGATCGGGCAATAGAGATACGCCGCCGGCTCGCCCGCGACGTAGAGCAGCCAGGCGCGCACCTGCCCTGCGGCCGCCTGCTCGGTCATGGTGCGTACGAAGGCCGCATCGTCGGGCAAGCCGCCGCCGAGCAGGCGCTCCTGATAGGTCCGCTGCGAAATCCCCCGCGCGATCGCGTGAAAATCGCCGAGTTCAGCGGGCGTGCGAAAGCGCCGGACATCGAGAGCGCCACCCGAAAGGTCGATCACGCGCTTCGTCTTGCGCTTGAGCCCCGAGCGGGTGTTGCCCGACAGCGACGCCTGATACGCCGCAAAGCCGATCGTCAGATCGGCATAATGCCGCGGATAGCGCTGCCGGACATAGCCGATCATACCGCCTGCGCTGCCCAGGAGCGCGTCGAGCCCCGCGGCGGGGAGCGAGGTCACGCGATAGCCGTCATCGCCGCGCCCGAGCGACGGCAGCGTCGACGGAGCCCCCGCGACGATCGCGTCGAGCGAGAGCGAAACGCGCACCAGCCGCCGCTCGATCGCCCCCAAGGTCCGCGCACCGATCTGAAAGCGCAGCGGCAACGGTTCCGCACCAGGCGGCGTCACGCCACGCGCTCGGCCACCATGTTCGACCATAATTGCTCGGCCTGCCGCCAGCGCGTGCGCAGCGGATCGGGGCCGAGCGGCACATCGTTCTGCTCAAGCCGGAGCCTGGGGCGATCCGCAAAACGCACCGTCGGCATCGTCTCGGCCCGCTCGGCGAGCAAGGCGCACAGCGCTTCGAAGCGCCGCACGTGCACCGTATTGGGCCGCGTTCCCGCGCGATTGGCGAGTTCGAAGCCGTGGCTGACGATGCTCACCGCGGCGTGGCGGGACATCTCGGCATGGTCGAGCGCAGCGCGCATCTCGCCGACCGACAGCGCGCAGATCTGGAAATTGCGCAAAGCGCCCGGCCGTTCCTCGATCACCGTGACCGGCACTTCGATCAGCCCGTCGCGGCTTACCGGCGAGATGTGCCGTGCGGGCAAATCGATCGCGCTCGGCCAGGGATGCTCGCCGCCATTGTGACTGGCATCATAGGCGAAACCGAGCTCGGCGAGCGCGCGCAGCGTGTCGTCATTGGCGCTGTACGACCCGGCACGAAACGCGATCGGATGCGGCGCGCCGGTCGCGACGAGCAAATCGGTCGCACCGGCGATCAACGCGCGCTGTTCGGCAAAACTATATTCGGCGAGTTCGAAACGCGAGGCGCTCGCCCCGCCATCGCCCGACACTGCGCTCGTCCAGTTCGGGTGGAGGTGGAGCTGCACCTCCTGCCCCGCCGCGAGGATCTTCCCGACGATCGCGCGCAGCGGCGCGATCCCGAAGGTCATCGCCGGCATCGGATCGACGAAAAAGCATGCCTTCAATCCATGCTGCGCAAGCATCTCGAGCTTGTAGCTGACGCCGACCCCGGCGGGTTCGAGCGAGCGCGCGAAGATCTCGGCACTCGCCAGCCCGTCGCTGTGGTGCCGCCACATCACCTCGGTGTCGATCGTCAGGAAAACGGGCGTTGTCATCCCGTCCAGCGATAGCCGGACGGGCGTAAACAATTGGCAAAGTCGCTCCGTTGCATTTTGTTGCTGCCGGGACTCAATCCCCGGTCAGAATGCGATCGACCAGCTGCTTGACGGTCGGGACGAAGCCGTTCGAATAGAACGGATCGCGCTTGAACTGATACGCGCCGTGCCCGGCAAACATCAGATTCTGCTCGACATCGCCGCCATGCGCGATGTCCTGCAGAGTCTTTTGGATGCAGAAACTGCGCGGATCAGCAAGCCGGCCAGTCGAATTTGTCTCGGTGTCCGACCAGGACGAGAAGGCGCACTGGCTGAGGCAGCCCATGCAATCGGCCTGGTCCTTGCGGATCACGCCCTTGTCGATCGGCGTGACGAAGACGAGCGTGTTGTCGGGCGTCTTGAGCGCATCGGTGAAGCCCTCGCCGAACCACTGGCGCGCGCGCAGCAGGTCGTTGCGCGTGACCCAGAAGTTCTTGCCCTTGACGCCGACGTCGAGCTGATAGGTGTGATCGCCAGCGCTCTGCGTCGAAAACGCGATCTGGCGCTCTGAACGCGCCTGCAGGTGACGCAGGAACGGATTGAGCACCGCGCTCGAATAGAAACCGGTCGGCGAGAAGCGATGCAGCAGCACTTCGCCTTCCTGGATGTTGGTCAGCCGCGCTTTCCAGTCATCGGGAATCGGGCTCTCCTGCGTCAGCAGCGGCCGCGTGCCGAACTGGAAGGCGATCGTGCCGAGCTCGGGATTGTCGATCCAGTTCGACCAGTCGCGCAGATACCACACGCCGCCCGCCATCACGATCGGCACGCTGTCGGAAATCCCGCCCTCGCGCATCGTCTCGCGCAACGCCTTCACCCGCGGATACGGGTCCTGCGGCATCAGCGGGTCTTCGGCGTTCGACAGGCCGTTATGCCCGCCAGCAAGCCACGGATCCTCATAGACCACCGCCGACAGCCAGTCGGCCGCCTTCGAGTATGCACGCTTCCACAGCGCACGGAAGGCGCGGCCCGAACTGACGATCGGGAGGTAGCTGACCTCGTACGACGCCGCGATCTCGGACAGCTTGTACGGCATCCCCGCGCCGCAGGTCACGCCCGCGACCAGCCCGCGCGTGCGCTCGAGCACGCCGTGGAGAATCCGCTGGGCGCCGCCCATTTCCCACAGCACGTTGATGTTGATCGCGCCCTTGCCGCCGGCAATGTCGAACGCGCGGCGCACCTGCTGGACAGCGCCCTCGATCGCATATTCGATCAGCTCTTCGTGGCGCTCGCGCCGCGTCAGCGCCTTATAGACCTGCGGTATGATCTTGCCTTCGGGGTCATAGCTATCGGCATTGACCGCCGACACCGTGCCGATACCGCCGGCCGCCGCCCAGGCGCCCGCGCTCGCATGATTCGTCGCGGCGACGCCCTTGCCGCCCTCGACGAGCGGCCAGACCTCGCGGCCGCCATAGACGATGGGCTTCAAACCTTTGAACAACGTGACGGCCTCCGACTTAACTTACGTTCTGTTATACGCTCTGGATGCCCACCCGGGCAAATCTCTATTCCGCGAATGCAGCGGGGCGATCGATAACGCTGCCGTACAGCCGGGCATAGCGTCCGATCATCGTCGCTTCGTCATATTCGGCGACCGCCTTGCGCCGGTTGAGTTCGCCCAGCCCTTTACGCGCTTCGGGCGTCGCCTGCGCCAGCGACTCGAGCGCGTCGCGGATCAACACTTCCTGATCGCGCCGTTCGATGAAACTGGAATTCTCAGGCACGACCATCTTGAGCACGTCGCCAACCGGGGTCGAGACGATCGGCAGCCCCGCCGCCATTCCCTCGAGCACGCAGATCGGGAATTGCTCGGACTTCGACGACAGCGCCATGATGTCGAACAGCCCGATATAAGCCTGCGGGTTGGGCAGGAAGCCGGGGAGCAGCACCTGGTCCGCCACCCCCATCCGCTCGGCGGCATCGAGGATGGCCTGGCGCTCGGGCCCCTCCCCCACGATGATCAGCCGCGCGCGGCTCGACATGCCGCCGAACGCGCGCACCAGCAGCGGGAGGTTCTTGACCTCGCGCAGACCCGCCAGCGTGCCGATCACCACTTCGCCAGGCTTGCGTTTGAAGCCCGGGATCGCATTGGGCTTGGGCGGGATCGCGTAGCGCGCAGTGTCGATGCCGTTGGCGATCCGGTGGACGCGCTCGTGCGGCTGCTTCCAGGTTTTCAGCGCAATGCCTTCGAGCGTCTCGGACGGCACGACCAGCGCCGCCGCCTTGGTCAGCGCGAAACGGCGATAGATGTTGCGCTCGGCCTTGAGGCCTTTCGCCTCGTCGGCGTTGAAACCGTCCTCGTGATGGACCAGCGGCGGCACGCCCTTGGACGAGACGCGCCGCGCCATCGCCCCGTCGATCGCGCCCCAATTATAGGTCAGCACCAGATCGAAGCGGCGCATATACGCCGCGATCGCCTCGTAGCGCTTGACCGAGGGCGACCCGGTCAGCGGCGGCGGATCCTGCGCAATCTCATAGTCGATGCCCTTGGCGATGGCATCGCGCGCGCCGTATTGGCCGTCCATGCTCGACACGATCGTGTGGCGTGCACGGTCGCCGAACGCGTTCATCAGACGCACCGCGCGCGCTTCCTTGCCGCCGAGCGAGAAGGTCGAGTGCAAGTGCAGAATGTTGACAGGCCGGCTCATTTGCGCGCGGCGTTAGCGCGAAATGACAGCGGCGTCATCTGTCGCAAGCGCCACGGCATATTCCGCCAAGGCGGAACATAGGGTGTCGCGCTCCGCAGCGAAGTCGACCGCCGGGTCGATCTGCCCGTCATTCGCTTCGATCCGTTCGCGCGGCAGCGACAGCGCGGGGCGGGTTTCAAGCGGCTTCATCTTCACAAAGCTGCACACCTGCGCGAGTTGCTCGCCACCGCGCCCACCGCCGTGGCCGCCATAGGTGACGATCAGCGCGGGCTTGCCGGCCCATTCGCGATAGAGATGGTCGATCGCGTTCTTGAGCGGCGCCGGATAGCCACCATTATATTGCGGCATGACGAACACGAAGCCGGAGGCTGCGGCGATCTTGGCACTCCAGGCGCGGGTGTGGTCGTGAGCGTAATGGCCGGCCTGCGGCATCCCGGGTTCGTCGTCCATCGGGAGCGGCCAGTCGGTAAGATCGACGGTTTCGAAGGCCGTGTGGGTGGTTTCGCGGGCGAGCGTGGCGATCCAGGCGGCGATCTTGGGGGAGATGCGCGTCGGGCGGAGGCTGCCGGCGATGACGAGCGTTGGGGAAGTCTGAGTCATGCGCTTGCCTTAATACTCCCCTCCCGCTTGCGGGAGGGGGATGAGGTTAGGCGAACGCGCTCTTCGCAATGTGCGTGATGCGGCACCCGAGATCGGCCTCGCCGCTCGCCACGACATAGTGATCTCCAGCATCTGCGATCCCGGTCGTGAACACGACATTGTGGAGATACATCAGGTTCTTGATCGGCTCGGTCAGCGCGGGATTGGCCTCGATCAGCGGATCGTGGCAGGTGCGCAACACCACGCTCGGATCGTCGCGGTCGAGCACCGACCAATAGGTGCGGTACACGCCGACCACGCCCATCGGCTCGACGCCGTGCCACAGCGTCAGCCAACCCGCATCGGTCAGGATCGGCGGCGCGCCGCCGCCCATCCGCGCGGTCGCCATCGTCTTCGCGTGCGGGCGGATGCCGGGCTTGTCGTACGGCTTCCAGTGGAGCGCATCAGGCGAACTCGCAAGGTTGATCGACGGCCCCGAACGCCACTCGCTCCCTGGCGGATAGGCAAAGTACAGATCGCCGAGCGGGCGCGTCTGCGCATAATATTTGTCGCCGATCAGCCCTTCGAAGATCAGCATGTCCTTGTTCTGGTGATCGAGCACGATCCCCTCGAGCTTCCAGTCGAGCGCGTCGGCCGAGCTGTACAGCGTCGTCGAATGCCGCTCGGGGCTGACCGAACAGGTCGTCATCAGATAGCGGTGCCCGACCTTGCTGATCCGCGCATCCTCGACGCCGTAGCATTGATACGGTGCCTGCGGCGCGATCGCCTTGTCGTAGTGGACCTGCTCGACCTTGGTCCCATCGGCATTGAGCTCGACCGGCAGCAGCCACGACAGCGAGGTCAGCGCCATCACCTTCCACCCGCCGCCGCGCATCATGAATTTGCGCGGGTCGGCGGTGTCGACATATTCGAGCGGCCAGGCATCGAGCGCGTAGCTATGCTCGGTCCAGCGGATCGCGTGGATATGCTGATCGTGGATCGGCGTCTTGAGCGCCTCGGCGACGCGCACCATCAGCAACAGATTGCCATTCGGCAGCCGCGTCATGCCCGGGTTGAACGCGCCGAGCACATAGGTCTCGGCATCGACCTTCCCCGCCAGCGGCGAGCGGGAAAGATCGACGTCGCCGGGCGAGAAGATCAAGGCATCATGCGAAAAGGTCATTCACCCTCCTGCGCCCGCGGGGAAATCACGAGCTGTTGGATCACGGTCCGCCGTGGCTGGGTCAGCATATAATGTACGCCGACCGCAATGTCCTCGGCGCGAAGCGAGGTTTCCTCGTGGATCATCTTGCGCTGCTCCTCGGACGTGATGTCGGGAAGTTGCATGTTCGAGCCGGTCTTGCCGGGCTCGATCAGGCCGACCTTGATGCCCTTGGGGCCAAGCTCACGGCGCAATGCTTCCGAGAAAGCGGCGATGCCCGCCTTGATCCCGGCATAGACGGTCGAGCTCGGCCCGAGCACGTGCGCGCTCATCGAGCCGATCAGGATGATGTCGCCATGCCCCTGCAAGGCATCGACCGCAGCATGCGCGCTGAGCAGATAGGCAGTGAAGTCGACCGCGATCGCATAGCGCAATTCGGGCTCGCTCATCTGCGTCAGGCCGCCCGCGGCGACCGCAGCGTTGATCACAGCGCAGTCCATCCCGCCGAGATAATCGCTCGCCTGTTTGAAGAAGCTCAGCACGTTCTCGGGATCGGACAGCTCGGTGGTGATCCCCTCGGCCTCGCCACCGACTTCGCGGATGCGCTCAAGGGCATCGTCGAGATATTCTGGATTGCGCCCGCAGATGAACACTTTGGCGCCCTCGGCCGCGAGCAATACGGCGATCGCGCGGCCGATCCCGGTGGTGCCACCGGTGATGGCGACGCGCTTGCCCTTGAGGCTCGTCATTGCGGTATGCGCGTCGGTAACGGTCTTCATGCAGGGCTCCTGTTATGTTGTATGGAGACGCGCCGGGGTAAGCGCGGTTCCGCCTCTTCTTTTCCCCTCCCTGGAAGGGAGGGGTCGGGGGTGGGTCGGCCCGTGGCGGCGGCAGCCCTCTCTTCAGGCCGACCCACCCCCAGCCCCTCCCTTCCAGGGAGGGGAGGAAAACTAGATCGCAATTCGAGACAATAGACGCTCGATCCCCGCCACCGCAGCGGGTTCGCTCAGGGTCGGGGCATGGCCGACTTGGTCGATCGTGACAAGCTCGCCATGGTCGAGCGCGGCGACCATCTTCTCGGCAGTCGCGGCCGACAGGACATCCGACGTCGCGCCGCGCACGATCAGCGTCGGCACGGTTTTCAGCACGTCGAGCGCGCGCCACATGTCGGGCCCGGCCTCGTTGCCCGGCACGCGGAACGGTTCTGCGATCTTCATGTCGTAATCGAGCACGACGCGGCCCGCGCTGTTGAGACGGTACAGCCGCTTCGCCATCGCCAGCCAATCCTCGAGCGTGAAAGCGGGATAGACGTCGCCATTCACCTCGGCGACGGCGCGCGCGGCGTGGAGCCAGGTCGGCCAGGTGTTCGACTTGCCGACATAGCCGCGGATCCGCGACAGACCCTCGGCCATGATGTCGGGCCCGACATCGTTGAGCAGCACGCCAGCGACACTCTCGTGCGCCGTGCCGGCGAGCAGTATCGTCACGATCCCGCCGAGCGACGTGCCGAACGCGACGTACCGATCGACGCCAAGCTCACCGAGCAACGCCTCGACGTCCTGGACGTAGCTGAGCGGGACATAGCTCATCGGATCCTTGGCATAGCCGCTCTCGCCGCGCCCGCGCAGATCGATCGCGATCACGCGCCATTCGGACGAGAGGCGGCGGGCGAGATCGTCATAATCGCGGGCGTTGCGCGTGAGGCCGGGCAGGCAGAGGATCGGCGGACGATCGGCGGGTCCGGGATAGTCACGGTAATGCAGCCGGACGCCGTCCTTGGACCACCAATATCGATTTTCATAAGGCGACATTGTCGAGTCCTGCGCCGGATCCTGGGGTTGCGCCGCGCTACGGGCGCCCTCCATATCCACGCATGAGCATTTCCCCGCAAGGCTGTCGCCCCGAAACGAGCATCCTCGAACTGGGGGACGGCTTCTACGATCCGGTCGCCGCCGCCGACTTTCCGCAGACCGTCCTTCGCTTCCGCAACGATCGCGCGGCGGCCGAAGTCGGGCTCGACGGGATAAGCGACACCGACTGGCTGCGCCATTTCGGCCGGTTCGATCCGCTGCCCGGCAGCCTCGAGCAGCCGCTCGCCCTGCGCTATCACGGCCACCAGTTCCGCAACTACAATCCCGAGATCGGCGACGGCCGCGGCTTCCTGTTCGCGCAGCTGCGCGATGAGCGCGGTCGGTTGATGGACCTCGGCACCAAGGGATCGGGCACGACGCCGTGGAGCCGCTTCGGCGACGGGCGCCTCACGCTCAAGGGCGGGATGCGCGAAGTCCTCGCGACCGAGATGCTGCAGGCTTTGGGCGTCAACACATCGCGGACCTTCTCGTTGATCGAGACGGGCGAAGCGCTCGAACGCGGCGACGAGCCCTCTCCGACTCGTTCGGCGGCGATGGTGCGGCTCAGCCACGGGCATATCCGCATCGGCACCTTCCAGCGGCTCGCCTATCTGCGCGATGCCGAGGCGATGGAGCGGCTCGTCGGGTACGTCCTGCGCAACCTGTATGGCGAGGAACCCGGGGCCGATGCGCCGGTCCGCTTGCTCGACCTGGTGGTCGATCGCACCGCGACCCTCGCCGCCAGCTACATGGCGGCAGGCTTTGTCCACGGCGTGCTCAATACCGACAATATCAACGTCACCGGCGAGAGTTTCGATTACGGCCCATGGCGGTTTGCGCCGACCTGGGACCCGGCCTTCACCGCCGCGTATTTCGACCATGCCGGACTCTACGCCTTCGGGCGCCAGCCGGAGGCGATCCACTGGAACGCGACCCAGCTCGCGATCTCGCTGCGCGCCTTGGTTGAGGCCGAGCCGTTGATCGCGGTGCTCGATACGTTTGCCGAGCGCTATCAGAACGCTGTCTCGGCGGCGATCCTGTGGCGGCTCGGCGTCGCCCCGCGCGATCCGACGAGCGACCGGGCGCTGGTCCAGGCGATCGAGCGCGGGTTGCGCACCAGCGGCCTGGGAATCGACCGCTTCTATTTCGACGCGTTCGGCGGCGTCGCGCCCGAGGGCGCGGCGTTCGACGAGCTTCGCGCGGCGCTGGAACCCTATGCGCCCCGCAAAGCCCGCGATCATGCCTATTGGCACGGCGAACCGTGCGCGATGCTGATCGACGAGGTCGAGGCCATCTGGGCGGTGATCGACCAGCGCGACGACTGGACGTCCTTCGACGCCAAGATCGCGCAAATCCGAACCATGGGCGACGCGCTGGCCTAAACCCCTCTCCCCCTGTGGAAGAAGGAGGGAGCGCCGCACGCGCGGAAGGGTGAGGGGATGTGGCGGCGGTTGCGCCATCGACGTCCCCCTCACCCTTCCCCCTCGCTACGCGAGCGGGCCCCTTCTCTCTCCCACAAGGGGAAAGGGAGAGTAGTGGATTCCCGTCGCGATCTAAGGCAAGGACCGAGTAAATGTCGTCCGAACTTCTCTCCTACGAACCCGCCACCGGTGCCGAGCTTTGGCGCGGCGCGATCGGCGATGTCGACGCCGAAGTCGCCGCCGCCCGCGCGAGCTGGGCAGGCTGGGCGGCCCAACCGCTCGCCTATCGCGTCGAGGCGCTGCGCCGCGTCGCCAATGTCGTGCGCGCGCGCGCCGACGCCTTTGCTGACATCATCGCTCGGGAAACCGGCAAGCCGCTGTGGGAAGCGCATACCGAGGTCGACTCGGTCATCGCGAAGGTCGATATCTCGGTAACGGCCTATGCCGAGCGCACCCCGCAGCGCCGGCTCGAAGCGCAGATGGGCAGCCGCATGGCGCTGCGCCACAAACCGCACGGCGTGCTGGCGGTGCTCGGGCCCTATAATTTCCCGGCGCATCTGCCGAACGGCCACATCGTCCCAGCCCTGCTCGCGGGCAATGCCGTGGTTTTCAAGCCGTCCGAAAAGACCCCGGCGACGGGCGAGTTTCTCGTCGGCTGCTTCCACGCCGGCGGCGTGCCCGAGGGCTGCCTGCGCCTGCTGATCGGCGGCGCAGCCGAGGGGAAGGCGCTCGCCGCGCATGACGGGATCGACGGACTGCTGTTCACCGGATCGGCACATACCGGCATCGCGCTGAACCGCGCGTTTGCGACGCGGCCCGAGAAGATCCTTGCGCTCGAAATGGGTGGCAACAACCCGATCATCGTGTGGGATTCGCCTGATCTCCACGCTGCTGCGGTCGTCGTCGTGCAATCGGCGTTCACCTCGGCGGGCCAGCGCTGCACCGCCGCGCGCCGGCTGATCGTCGACCAGAAGCTCTACGATCCGCTGATGGCGGAGATCATCAAGATCGTGAAACGGATCATCGTCGATGAGCCGCACGCCAGCCCCGCACCGTTCATGGGACCGGTGATCGACAATGACAGCGCCGACCTGCTGTCCGAAAGCTTCCTCGAACTGATGATGCGCGGCGGCCGCCCGATCCAGCATCTCGAGCGCCCGATCGCCAACCGCCCGTTCCTGCGTCCCGCGTTGATCGACACGACCGACCTCAATGACCGGCCCGATATCGAACTGTTCGGTCCGATCCTCCAGGTGATCCGCAAGACCAGCTTCGCCGATGCGATCACCGAGGCGAACAACACGCGTTACGGCCTGTCGGCGTCGCTGCTCAGCCAGGATCCGGCGCTGTACGACCAGTTCTGGGCGAATGCGCGCGCAGGGATCATCAACTGGAACAAGCCGACCAACGGCGCCTCGTCCAAGGCGCCGTTCGGCGGCATCGGCTGGTCGGGCAACCACCGTCCGAGCGCCTATTATGCGGCGGACTATTGCGCCTATCCTGTGGTATCGAGCGAGGCCGATCAGGCACGGGCAAGCATCGGGGTGGGGTTACGCGATGGGTGAAGACGCATCCCGCGTCGAACGGTTGCGGGCGGATCCCGCGGTCACGGCGATGCTGGAGCGGATTTGCGACATCTCGACGATGGGCTTTGCCGCCGTCGCGCGCGTGACCGACAGCCATTGGATCGCCTGCCAGGTCCTCGATCGGATCGAATTCGGGCTCGAGGCGGGCGACGAACTCGCGCTGAAGACCACGATCTGCGACGAAATCCGCCAAAGCGGGCAAGCCGTCATCATCGACACCGTATCGGGCAATCCCGACTGGCGGACGCACCCGACACCGATCCTGTACGGGTTCGAAAGCTATATCTCCTTTCCGATTCGCCTGCCCGATGGCGCGTTCTTCGGGACGCTGTGCGCGATCGATCCGCAGGCGCGGCCGATCGGCACGCCCGCCATCGCGATCCTGTTCGAACGCTTCGCCGCGGAAATCGGGGCGTTGCTGGCCTGAGCGGCACCTTTGGTCGCAAACACATGGAACCGCTGGCGTTCCAATGCTTTGGGCCTGGCGTGAAACACGACAAAGTGGCCGATGGCCCCACTCCCCGCGCGCGCAAGTTGAAACTCGAGTCGGACAACTGCCTGGCCATCGCGATCCGCGAACGCGAGCCCGAAGTCGCCGCAATGCTGATCGACGAAGCCGCCAAACTCGCGCGCCGCGTCAAGGAGTTGCACGACAAAGCGTGATCCCCCAGCGGAGGAGTCGGCAAAAGTTTGGCTACCCCGCCCCCAAGCAAGCTTGAATTGAAGCGCGCGCTGGTCCAGCCCATCTGACAACGATGGCCACATTGCTCGATCCTACCGCGCGCGGGCGCGTCATCCTCGTTGGCGCCGGTCCCGGCGACCCCGGTTTGCTGACCGTGCGCGCGGTCGCCGCGCTCGGCCAGGCCGATGTCGTGGTGCATGACGGGCTGATCGACCCGCGTGTGCTCGACCTCGCGCCGGCTACCGCACAGCGCATCTCGGTCGCCAAGCGACGCGCGCGCCACACGCTGCCGCAAGAGGCGATCAACGCGCTGATCGTCGCGCATGTGAAGACCGGCGCGATCGTCGTGCGGCTGAAGGGCGGCGATCCGTTCATCTTCGGGCGCGGCGGCGAGGAAGTCGAAGCCGTGCGCGCCGCCGGCCTGCCGGTCGAAGTGATCCCCGGCGTCTCGGCAGCGCTCGGCTGTGCGGCCGAGGCGATGTTGCCGCTTACCCACCGCAATTACGCAAGCGCGGTTAGCTTCGTCGCCGGGCAGTGCAAGGGGCTTTCCGACCAGGACTGGTCGGGGTTAGCGGGCAAGGGCCGCACGCTCGTCATCTATATGGGCGTCGCCACCGCCAACGACATCGCCGACAAGTTGATGCGCGATGGCGTTGCCCCCGAAATGCCGGTCGCGGTGCTCGAGCGCGGGACGCTCAGCGGCGCGCGCGCGATCCGGACGTTGCTCGCCGATCTCGGCCATATGGTCGAACGCGAGGCAGTGGCGAGCCCGGCGATCATCGTCGTCGGCGAAGTCGTCGAATTGTCGGACGCCGAGGATAAGCTCGGCGCCTGGGCCAAGATTGCGGAGTCCGTTGCGTGAGAGTGTTGACCGGGAATGATCTGCCGACAGGCGACGTGGTGTGGTGGACCGGCTCGGGCTGGTCGCGCCACATCGAGGATGCGTGCGACGTCGCCGACCAGGGCGAGAGCATCGCGCATGCCGAGCAGGGCGCGCGCCGCGTCAACGTCCCCTATGTGATCGACGCGACGCTCACCGCAGACGGCCCCCGCCCCGCGCACATCAAGGACCGCATCCGCGCGCTCGGTCCTACGGTGCGCGCCGATCTGACGTTGAAGCCGGCCGATCCGATGGCTGGAAGCTGGGTAATCTGAGATGTACAAATACGACCAATACGACCAGCAGATCGTCGACACCCGCGTCGAGGAATTCCGCGACCAGGTGAAGCGCCGCCTCGCCGGCCAGATCACCGAGGACCAGTTCAAGCCGCTGCGGCTGATGAACGGCCTCTACCTGCAGCTCCACGCCTATATGCTGCGCGTCGCGATTCCCTATGGCACGCTCGACAGCCGCCAGATGCGCATGCTCGCGCACATCGCGCGCAAATATGACCGCGACTATGGGCATTTCACCACGCGGCAGAACCTCCAGTTCAACTGGATCAAGCTCGAGGACGCGCCCGACATCCTCGCCGAGCTCGCCACGGTCGAGATGCATGCGATCCAGACGAGCGGCAATTGCATCCGCAACATCTCGTCGGACCAATATGCCGGCGCCGCCGCCGACGAAGTGACCGATCCGCGCATCTGGGCCGAACTGCTGCGCCAGTGGAGCACCTTCCATCCCGAATTCACCTACCTGCCGCGCAAGTTCAAGATCGCGGTGATCGGTGCCGACGAGGATCGCGCCGCGATGCGGCTGCACGACATCGGCATCCAGATGGTCCGCCGCGACGGCGAGCTCGGCGGCAAGATCTTCGTTGGTGGCGGCATGGGCCGCACGCCGATGATCAGCCACGAGATCCGCGACTTCGTCGGCAGCGACGATCTGCTGAGCTATCTCGAGGCGTGCCTGCGCGTCTACAATCGCTACGGCCGGCGCGACAATATCTACAAGGCGCGGATCAAGATCCTGCTCCACGAGATTGGTCCCGATGAATATCGCCGCCAGGTCGAGGAGGAGTTCGTCGCGGTCAAGGCGCTCGGGCTCGATCCGCCCAAGGCCGAGTTCGACCGGATCACCGCCTTCTTCGCCGATCCTCCGTTCGTCGCCCCGGCGGAGGCCGGGGCCGCTGGAATGTCGGACGCCGCGGGTGCCCCAAACGCAGCGGCCCCGGCCTCCGCCGGGGCGACGGATGATCCGGACTTCCTGCTCTGGGTCGACCAGAACACCGCCGCGCACAAGCAGCCGGGCTACGCGATCGTCACGATCAGCCTCAAGCCGACCGGCGGCATCCCGGGCGATGCGACCTCGGCGCAGATTGACCTGATGGCCGATCTCGGTGAGCGCTATTCCTTCGACGAGCTGCGTGTGACGCATGCGCAGAACATCGTCCTGCCGCATGTCCGCAAGGCCGATCTCTATACGATCTGGCAGCAGCTCGACGCGGCCGGCCTCGCGCCCGCCAATCTTGACCTGATCAGCGACATCATCGCCTGCCCCGGCCTCGATTATTGCAGCCTCGCCAATGCGCGCTCGATCCCGCTCGCGCAGAAGATCACCGAGCGCTTCGCCGACCCCGCGCGCCAGCGCGACATCGGCGAGTTGAAGCTCAAGATCAGCGGCTGCATCAACGCCTGTGGGCATCATCATGCCGGGCACATCGGCATTCTCGGCGTCGACAAGAAGGGCGTCGAAAATTACCAACTCTCGCTCGGCGGGTCGGGCGCGGAGGATGTCAGCCTCGCCAAGATCACCGGGCCCGGATTCGATGAGGACGGCGTGGTCGATGCCGTCGAGAAGGTCACCGACGTCTATCTGGCGCAGCGCGAGGGCGGCGAACGCTTCCTCGATACCTATCGCCGCATCGGCATGGAGCCGTTCAAGGAAGCGCTTTATGGATAAGCCCATCACCGTCGCCCCGGCGCAGGCCGGGGCCGCTGCGTTGGACGCGGAGGCCCAGCCGCAGGGCGGCCCCGGCCTGCGCCGGGGCGACGCGAGTTTCGACGAGCCAGCCGTCACGCTCGACGCGTTTCTCGATGCGCAAACCAACGCGACCGCGGTGCGGCTTGAGGCGGGCGACGATGCGCGCGCGCTGCTGCCGTATCTCGACCGGATCGCGCTGATCGAGGTGAGCTTCCCGAGCTTCCGCGACGGGCGCGGCTATTCGTCGGCGCGGATCCTGCGCGAGGCCGGCTATACCGGCGAACTGCGCGCGCAGGGCGATGTACTGGTCGATCAGATGCCGCTGATGCAACGCTGCGGCTTCGACAGCTTCGCGCCCGAATCCGAGGTCGATCCCGCAACGCTCGAGGCATCGCTCAAGCGCTACGAGAACGTCTATCAGAAGGCCGCCGACGGGCGCGTGCCGATCTGGGCGCTGCGGCATGGGTAACGCGCTGCGCAAGCTCGACCTGATCGACGTCGCCCCCTTCTCCCCCGCCGATGCCGCGGCGATGGAGGCACGCTTCGCCGGCGTCGACACGCGCGACATGCTCGGCGAGCTGCTCACCGGCGAGCTCAAGGGGCGCGTTGCGGCGGTCTCGTCGTTCGGCGCGGAGAGCGCGGTCCTGCTCCACCTGATCTCGCAGGTCGACAAGGACATTCCGGTCATCTTCCTCAACACGCAAAAGATTTTCGGTGCGACGCTCGCGTACCGCGACGAGCTGTCGGAGACGCTCGGCTTCACCGACCTGCGCGTCTTCCGCCCCGACCCGCGGCTGCTCGCGGCGAAGGACGCGACGGGCCTGCGCTGGAATTACGACCCCGACGGCTGCTGCGACCTGCGCAAGGTCGAGCCGCTGCGCCGAGCTTTGGCACCATTCGATGCCTGGATCTCGGGCCGCAAGGGCTTCCAGGCGGGCACCCGCCAGGCGATGCCGCGCTTCGAGGAGGATGAGGGCCGGCTGAAGCTCAATCCCCTCGCGGCGTGGGACAAGGCCAAGCTTGACGCCTATTTCGAAGAGCACAAGCTTCCGCGTCATCCGCTGGAAGCCGAAGGCTATCCCTCGATCGGCTGCGCGCCGTGCACGAGCAAGGTACTCCCCGGCGAAGACCCCCGCTCGGGCCGCTGGCGCGGGTGGGAGAAGGTCGAGTGCGGTATTCACGTGCCCGAGAAACCGGGCGAGGAGCCGGTTTTTTAGGCGTCCGACCCGATTGCATTGACTGCACACGGCTCCGCGAGACTGCAGTGATGCCTCCCCTCCCTGGAAGGGAGGGGCTGGGGGTGGGTTGCTCTCAATGGGAACGTCACGCCTGCCACGGGCCGCCCCACCCCCGCCCCCTCCCTTCCAGGGAGGGGAGGAGCGACGCCGCGCACCGCGGCTTTCAGCTTGCGTGAACCAGGTCCATGCTTCGACGCATTTCGGCGGTAATTCGCCTTACGAGACCCGCTCGAAGCTCAAAGTCCGCGCCGTCGTATCCGCCGCCACCAGCCGCACCGTGATCGCCTCGCCCGGCTTGCCTGCGGTCTTGACGCTGGTCAGCACCGCGAGATCGCAAAGCTGAATCCGCGCGCCATGCGCATCCGCATCGACGATCACCGCGGCGAAAACCTCACCCTCGCGCCCGTGCAGCACCGCCGTCTCGGCAAGATCGATCACCGCGCGGTCGATCCGCCCGCCGATCGCATCGGCGCGCGCCATCACCGGCGGGAGCGTCCCGAACGCCTGCGTCACCACATCCGGCACCGGCTGCCCATTGGCGATCGCGAGCGCCGCGCGCACGACATAGCGGTCGGCCAGCCGCCGCAGCGGCGCGGTCGCGTGCGCATAAGTCGCCGCCATTGCCGCGTGCCACGGGACCACGCCATCGCGGTACGGCATGTAGGTCGCCCCGCCCCCGCTGCGGCGTTCGGCGATCATGAAGGCTGCCTGTGCCGGGACGGCGGCGCACAGCGTCGCCACGAATTGCGACAGCGACAGCGCTTCGGACCATTCCAACCCAAGCCCGAGTGCGACATTGCGCAGCCGCTGAACGGCATGATCGTCGGGCCCGGCCATCACGCGGAACAGCCCGGTATGATGCGCCTGCAGCAGTGCAGCGACCGCAAGATTGGTCGCCAACGACAGCGCGGCATTGCGGTCTTCGGAGCGCAACCGCGGTTCGAACGCGAGCCGATACCCGCCCTTCCCGTCGGCGATCACATCCTGCTGCGGAGGGTCGACGCGGCTCGCGCCACGCGCATCCTCGGCGGCCGCGATCCGGTTCGCGAGGTCCGCGAAATCGGGCGGTAGATCGGCATCGGTTACGCTGTCATACGCAAGCTTGGCCCGACTGCGGATGATCGCGCGCTCGGCCCCGTCGAATGTGGGCGTGCCATCGGACGCAACGCGCACGGTAAAGACCACCGCCGGCCGCGGCCCGCTTGGCAACAGACTGGCAGCCCCCTCGGCAAGCACCGGCGGATAGAGCCCGGCCTTGCCGTCGGGCTGATACAGCGTCGTACCGCGCTTCCACGCTTCAGCGTCGATCACCCCGCCATCGTCGACGAACCACGCGACATCCGCGATCGCATAATGCAGCAAGAGGTCCGCCCCGCTGCGCTCGATCGCAAACGCCTGGTCGAGATCGGTCGAACTCGCCGGGTCGAGCGTGACGAACGCCACGGCCGTCCGATCGACATGCGCATTCGGCACGCGCTTGGCCGCCGCCTCCGCTGCCGCAAGCACCTGCGGCGGAAACGACTCGGGCACGCCGAACTGCGTCCGGATCAGCGGCAGGCCAGCGGCCAGCACCGCGTTCGAATCGACGAGCGTCTTCAACCGCGCACCCTCAATATCCGCCGCCGCCACCGCCGACCACGACGTCGCTGAAGCGCGTGATGTGCGGCTCGAACTTGAGCATCACCTTGCCGGTCGAGCCGTGGCGCTGCTTGGCGATGATGAGTTCCGCCAGGCCATCGACGCGTGAGAGATGCTCGGACCATTGCGCATGCTTGTCCTGCACGCCCGCCGGGCTGTTCGCGCTCGGGATCTCGGGCTGCGCCATGTTGAGATAATAATCCTCGCGATAGACGAACATCACCATGTCGGCGTCCTGCTCGATCGATCCCGATTCGCGCAGATCCGACAGCAACGGCCGCTTGTCCTCACGCTGCTCGACCGCGCGGCTGAGCTGCGACAGCGCCATCACCGGGACGTTGAGATCCTTCGCGACGCCCTTGAGGCCACGGCTGATCTCCGAGATTTCCTGCACGCGCCCGTCGCCCGACGCCTTGGCCGAGCCCGACAGCAGCTGAAGGTAATCGACGATGATCAGCCCGAGCTGGTTGTTGTGCCGCCGCTGCAAGCGCCGCGCGCGGGTGTGAAGCGAGGCGATCGACAAATTGGCGGTATCGTCGATGAACAGCGGGAGATTTTCGAGCTCGGCTGCGGTCGTCGCGAGCGCCTGGAATTCATGCCGGCTGATCTTGCCCGATCGCAGCACGTCCGAATTGATCCGCGCCTGCTCGGACAGCACGCGCCCCGCCAGCTGATCGGCCGACATTTCCAGGCTGAAGAACGCGACCTTCGCCCCGAGCGAGCGCTCGGGGTCGATCCCGTCG
Source organism: Sphingomonas sp. UYP23 (assembly GCF_054059235.1). Taxonomy (NCBI): domain Bacteria; kingdom Pseudomonadati; phylum Pseudomonadota; class Alphaproteobacteria; order Sphingomonadales; family Sphingomonadaceae; genus Sphingomonas; species Sphingomonas sp. UYP23. Next base: position 2,966,839 of record NZ_JBSSBX010000001.1, on the reverse strand, counting down.
GCCATGTCGCGCATCCAGCGCTGCGCCGCGTTGAACGCGATATTGGTGGCGAGCGAGGTCTTGCCCATGCCCGGACGCCCGGCGAGGATCATCAAGTCGGAACGGTGCATGCCGCCGATCTTGGTGTTGATGCTCTCGATGCCCGTGGTGATGCCCGAGATGTGCCCGCCCGAGTTGAGCGCCACCTCGGCCATCTTGAGCGTCGTCTTGGCGGCCTGCAGGAAGCTCTTGGTCTGGCTCTCGGTCGCGCCGTCCGACGCGACCTTGTAGAGCTCCTCCTCGGCCGCCTCGATCTGCGCGCGGGGATTGACCTCCTCCGACGTATCCATCGCGCGATCAACGAGGCCACGCCCCACTGTAACCAGCGTGCGCAGCATCGCCAGATCATAGATCTGCTTGGCGAACTGCCGCGCGCCGATCAGCCCGGCGCCCGAGCCGGTGAGCTGCGCGAGATAGGCCGGGCCGCCCAGCTCGCGCATCCCGGCGTCCTGTTCGAACATCGGGCGCAGCGTGACGGGGCTGGCGAGCATGTCATTGCCGCGCAGCGTCTTGATTGCGCTGAAGATGCGGCCGTGGAGCGGCTCGAAGAAATGTTCCGCGTCGAGTCGGTCGATCAGATCGTCGGCAAGGCGGTTGTCGATCATCATCGCGCCGAGCATTGCAGCTTCGGCTTCGACGTTCTGCGGGAGCGAGACGGTTTCGGGAACGGGCGGTGTGGGAAGGAATGCTGTGGCCATGGCGCTCTCATTCCACTCGCCGCCTGCCCACTCAAGCGGATTGCGCTCACCCGGGTGTGAATCCCGTGGGCGGATGTTGTCGCATGGCCCCGCCCCCGCTACGGCGTGATCATGGCCGATCCACGCATCATTGCCGTGACTCTCGACGAACGCACGATCCTGTGGCGGTCGGCCGATATCGAGCAAGAGCGCCGCATCGCGATCTTCGACCTGATCGAGGGCAATCATTTCGCCCCGCAAAAGACCTATCCCGACGGCTATGCCGGCCCCTACAAGATCGAGCTGACGGTCGAGGAAGGCCGGCTCGGGCTGGCGCTGCACCGCGAGGATGGCAGCCATCTCGAGACCTATGTGCTCGGCATGGGGCGCTTCCGCCGCCCGATCAAAGACTATTTCGCGATCTGCGACAGCTATTATCAGGCGATCCGAAACGCGACACCGGCGCAGATCGAGACGGTGGACATGGCGCGGCGCGGCATCCACAACGAGGCGGCGGAGCTGCTGAAAGAGCGGCTGGAGGGCAAGATCGAGATCGACTTCGACACCGCCCGCCGGCTGTTCACGCTGATCTGCGTACTTCATATCAAGGGCTGACCGCCCAAACGGGACTATCGTGGTAAAATATCGCCTGTGGGGCATCCGGGTCGGGCTGTACGCCACGATCACCGGCATTCTTGTCCTTGCTGCCATCATCCTCTGGGTTCTCGCGCTGAGCTGGCGCCCGACCGACCGCTTCGCATTCCAGGGGCTCGACGTGTCCGCCGCGAATGGCGAGATCGACTGGTGGGCGGTCAAGCGCGGCGGCGCGGATTTCGCCTATATCCGCGCGACCACCGCCGACCAGCGTGACCCACGCTTCGAAGCCAATTGGGCTGCGGTCGCCGAGACGGGCATGCGCCGCGGTGCGAGCCATGCCTATTCGCTCTGCCGGCTCGCCGCCGACCAGGCGAACGCCTTCAACACGATGGTCGCGCGCGACGACGGCGCGCTGCCAGCGGCGGTCGAGCTCGATTTCAGCGACGATTGCACCGCGCGGCCGACCGCGCCGATCGTGCTCGACGAACTGCGCCGGTTCATTGCGATGGTCGAATCGCACACCGGCAAACCCGTGCTGCTCAAGGTCAGCAAGCGCTTCGATGCGGCGTACGGCGTGACGCTGGCGATTGCGCGTCCTGTGTGGGCAATGCAGGATTTCTTCCCGCCCGATTATCCGGCAAGGCGCTGGCGGATGTGGCAGGCAAGCGACATGCGGCGCATCGACGGGGTCGATGGGCCGGTACATTGGGACGTAGTGGCACCATGACGATGCAACAAACTTTGATCGCGGCGGCGCGCATGGCGGCGCTCAACGCGCACGCCCCCTATTCGCGCTTCGCGGTTGGCGCGGCGGTGCTGCTTGCCGACGGGCGGATCGTCACCGGCGCGAATTTCGAGAATGCGAGCTATGGTCTGTCGCTCTGCGCCGAGACGGTCGCGCTCGCCACGGTCAACAGCGCAGGCGATTTCCGCGACGTGGTCGAGATCGGCGTGATCGGCGGCGCGATGGACGCGGAGGGGCGCCCGACCGGCACTGCGCCGGTCGGCCCCTGCGGCCGCTGCCGCCAGGTGATCAACGAGGCCGCGCAGATCGGCGGCCGCGATATCATCGTATGGTGCGGCGCCGCCGAGGGCGATGCGGTCGAGCGCTACCTGCTGAGCGAATTGTTGCCGCACGCTTTCGGGCCCGCGGATCTGGGGTTGGGGCCGGAGCGCTAACCCCGAAATCGCGACTCCCCGGCGAAGGCCGGGGAACGCGGCGTCAGTCGCCCTTCAACGCCGTCGCGAACAGCGCATCGACTGATCCGCCATTCGCGCGCAACGCCGCCTCCACCCGCTTGCGGCCATCGTAATACAGCAACGCGGGCACCCTCCGGTGCTGCGCCTTGAGCAATGCCGCATCGTGGTCCGACAAACTCCCCCCGCCCGCAACGAGGTCGCAATATCCCTCGCGCAGCCACCCCGGATAGGTCATGTCGGCAAGCACGCCATAGCGCGCGCGGATCAGGCCGTGCGTGCGTTCGTGGGCGATCACGCCGGACAGGCTGCGCTGTCCGGCGATCGACCCGCCGTTGAACGCGACGTCGCGCGCGGGATCGCTGCGGTTGACGACGATCGTCTCGCCCAACCCGCGTGAGAGCGCGAAGGCGCCGGACGCCTGCAGGGCGAGGACCCGCCAGCGCCAGCCGCCATCGGTCAGGAAGATCCGCCGTCCATAGCCGGCGCCGTGGATCGCGCTCTTCTTCAGCAACGCATCGGATCGCGCCAAGAGCTGCGGCATGGTCGCAGGCAGCGCCTGCTCGGAATACACCGCGGTGTCGCCGATACGTTGGCGATGCGGGAACGCCAGCACCTCGGGCGCGAGCACAACGGTTCCGAGCGCCACGCCGAGGAGCAGAAGCGCGCGGTTGAAAAGAGCATGCCACCGTCGCATCGATCAGCCTCCCAAGTTGTGTACTATGGTAGCAGCACACTAATATCCTCGCAACAGCGCTTGCCGGCTTTGGCGATTCCGGCAACAGGCTGGCGGCAACCAAGAGGGAGCCTTCACATGTCGATCATGTCCGACCGCTGGATTCGCGAGCAGGCGCTGACCACCGGGATGATCGAACCATTCGTCGACGGCCAGAAGCGCGACGGCTGCATCAGCTACGGCCTGTCCTCCTATGGCTATGACGCGCGCGTGTCCGACGAGTTCAAGGTCTTCACCAATATCGACAGCGTAATCGTCGATCCGAAGGATTTCGCGTCGAACAGCTTCGTCGATCGCAAGACCGATTGCTGCATCATCCCGCCCAACAGCTTCGCGCTCGCGCGCACGGTCGAATATTTCCGGGTTCCCCGTGACGTGCTGGTGATCTGCCTCGGCAAATCGACCTATGCGCGCTGCGGGATCATCGTGAACGTCACCCCGCTCGAGCCCGGCTGGGAGGGGCATGTCACGCTCGAATTCTCGAACACGACGCCCCTGCCCGCCAAGATCTACGCCAATGAAGGCGCGTGCCAGTTCCTGTTCCTCGAGGGCAACGAACCGTGCGAGACGAGCTATGCCGACCGCGCGGGCAAATATATGGGCCAGCGCGGGGTGACGTTGCCCCGGCTGTAGGACGCATCGGCCCATCAGGCAGTGACCCTCTGGCGATCGGTCTCCGACATCCAAAGCCGCCGCCGATGGTGTGGACGATGGTGTGGCCAGGTGCGGACGCCAACGGTTCCTCTCTGGTGGCGAAGGTATAGCGGACTCGGGGAATCGACCGGAGCGGTCGTGCCGAGCGCGGCTGCTCAATAAGCAGATCGCAGCCGAGCTTCATTGGGTGGAAATGACCGTCAGGATGCACCGCGTTATCCTGTTGGGTTGGGTCGATCTGCAGACCACGGCCGACCTCGCCCGCATCGCCGTCGCGGCCAGCCTGTCCGGCGTACGATCTCGGTACAGCACAAAGCCGGTATAGGCGGCACCTCCGCTCCAGTCTAAGCCTGCGGTGTCGCCACAGCCGAGGTGCCGTGCGCCTTTAGCCATTCGGTGTGCGGTCAGGCTGACCCTCGGCCATCTGACACTGCTGTGGCGACATATTCGGGAGATACACCGCCGTCTCAACAGGGTTGGGCGAGATTCTGAATCGAGCCCACCCGGCGCGCCCGTGCCGCGGATCAATGCGAGGGAGACTCCCATCGACATCATCACCCCCTTAGACTTCTCGCGCGTTTCCGATGCGTTTGCTGTCGCCTTTGTGGCGATCGGGGCTGCCACCGCCGTCCTCTGGCTCAGGCGCTCCCCGGTTTCGCCTTCTGCGGTATCAACGGCGACGCCGATGTGGTCGGCCTGGTTTCAGGCGCGCTTTTCAACACTTGGGGACTATGGTTGCGGAGCATCGTCGACACGCCCGCACCGCGCTGACGACCTCGCTCACACGATATCGACCGGCCGGACAGCACTCTGCGGTTCGGTATCCCGCGCTCGCCGACGCGACCCAATATGACGTGATCCTCGAGCCCGGCGAGATTCTGTTCATGCCGCTCGGATGGTGGCATCAGGTCAAGTCGCTGGATTTCAGTATAACGCTGACCTTCACCAACTTCCGCTGGGCCAACGATGCGTATGCCTCCTATCCCGCTGGGTGAGGCAACGGCCGGTCAAACTAGGTCACGATCCGGGATGTTTCACGCAGCGCTTCATACGCCTAACGCATAATATCGCCATGCTCGAAATCGAAATTCGAAATACCTTTTTCACACGTTTATGCAGATGCCGAATCTTGTTGCCGGTTAAGGTCGAGTTCAGAAGCCCTGCAACGACCCATGTTCGATGTGTTGCATGAGCCGTTGTTCACGGACCCATCATTCCGCAATTCTATATTCCGATCGTCACGCGCCATTGCACCAGCCAGGTAGATTGATTTCGGAGGAGGAATTCTGGTCTGAGGCAGGAGCTTCACAATGACCGAATTTCGAGACGTCTCCACCAGCTGGGTTCCGGCCCCAAGGCACAATTCCGGGCGCGGCGTCCTGCGATCGGCACTGCTGGGACTGGGCTTGGGCTTAGCCGGCATCGCCACCGCATCATCGGCATCGGCCGCGACCGTCACGACTACCGTGGCCGTCACCGCGACGGTCCAGGCGACGTGTCTCGTCTCGGCGACGAGCCTCGCGTTCGGCACCTATGCCGGCGTGCAGGTCGATGCGACATCGACCGTGTCGGTCACCTGCACCAATACCACCCCCTATAATGTCGGCCTCAATGCCGGTCTGGCAACGTCCGCCACGGTGACGACGCGCAAGATGACCGGCCCGACATCGGCGGTGCTGAGCTATTCGCTCTTCTCGGACACGGCACGCACGGTCAATTGGGGCAGCACCGTCAGCACCGATACGCTCGCCGGCGTCGGCACCGGCGCGTCGCAGGCGCTCACGGTCTATGGCCGCATCCCCGCCAGCCAGTTCGTCACGCCCGGCGCCTATACCGACACGATCACCGCGACCGTGACCTTTTGACATGGAGATCTCTGCGATGACCCGTCCGTCGATCCTGCGCGGTGGCGTCGCCACCGGCGCGCTTGCCGCAGCCTTGCTGTCCCTTTCGCCCGCCGCACAGGCGCAGTCGCTGGCGGTAAAACCGGTCAACGTGCTGATGGCGCCCGGCCAGATGGCCACGCTCCTGACCGTTATCAATCAGGGCCAGGCCGAAACCGCGGTCCAGATCCGCGCATTCGTCTGGAGCCAGAAGGACGGGATCGACCAGCTCACGCCTTCCGATGACGTCGTCGCGAGTCCGCCGCTCGCCCGGATCGCGCCCGGTGCCACGCAGATCGTCCGGCTCGTTCTGCGCAAGCCCATCGTCGGCCAGGAGGGGACCTACCGTATCCTGCTCGACCAGATCCCGCCCGCGGCCGAAGCCGGCGTCGTGCGCGTTGCGCTACGGATGTCGATGCCGGTGTTCGCGCAACCTACGACGCGGATCGCCCCGAAGGTCTCGTTCCATGTCGAGCGCGATGCCACGGGCAGCTATCTCGTCGGGCTCAATGACGGAGCGCGCCACGACGCCATTCGCGATCTGACGCTGTCGACCGCGAACGGCACGGCGTTGAGACTGGAAGACACGCAGCTTCCCTACATATTGGCGGGCGCGACGCGGCGCTGGCACATCGCGCCCGACGCGGCGCTTGCCGGCGCCACGTTCCCCTTCCTGCTGACCGCATCGACCGAGACCGGGGTTCTGAAGCAGCTGCCGGTCGCGTTTCGACCCTAAGCGATGGCCGGGGCGTGGCTTCTGCTGTGGGGAACCATGGCGCTGACCACGCCCGGACCGGGATCGACGGCAACACCGCAAGCATCGGTGCCAACGCCGGCGCCTGCCCGGCAGACGCTACTGCTCGATGTTTCGATCAACGGCTATCCGATCGACAAGATCGGCGCGTTCGTCCTTGACGAAGGGGTCCTGCGCGCACGCCGCGCGGAATGGCGCGACCTTGGCGTCACGCCGCCGACGTCAGCCACGTCGAGCGCTGACGACCTGCTCGGTCTCGCCGATCTGCCGGGTGTCGCCTGGGTCTTCGACGGATCGCGCCAAAGTTTGTCGATCACCGCTCCAACGGCGCTACTGGTGCCCACGGTGTTGAGCGACACCGCGGCCGAAGACGAAGGGCTGTCGCCGAGCAGTACCGGGATCACGCTCAACTACGATCTCGATGCGACCGCGGCCGGGACAGCCCGACTGGCCAACGGGCTGTTCGACGCGCGGCTATTCTCGCCGTGGGGCAACGTCAGTTCGGGCCTGCTCGCCAGAATGGTCGACGGCAGCGACATCCCGCGACAGATCTCGGCGATCCGGCTCGATACCGTTTACAGCTATTCGGATCGCACGGCGCTGAGACGCTACCGCATCGGCGACTTCATCACCGGCGGGCTGAGCTGGACTCGTCCGGTCCGGATGGGCGGCGCCCAGATGACCGCGGATTTCTCGACCCGGCCCGACCTGATCACCTTTCCGCTGCCCTCGCTGCGCGGCGCTGCCGCTGTCCCCTCGACGGTCGATATCCTCGAGAATGGCAGCCGACTGTTCTCGCGAAATATCGCTGCCGGACCGTTCGAGGTGCCGCAACTCCCCGTCATCACCGGCGCGGGGATGCTTTCGATCACGGTCCGCGACGCGCTTGGCCGCCAGGTGACGGTGACCCAACCCTTTTACGCCAGCGCGACCTTGCTCGCGCCGGGGTTGCAGACGTTTTCGCTGCAGGCCGGCGCGGTTCGCAAGAATTGGGGCGTGAAGAGCAACGACTATGCCGGGCTCGCCGGCAGCGGAACGTGGCGCCGCGGCCTCTCCGCACTGGCGACCGTCGAGGCAAGCGTCGAGGCCACGCACGGCGCCGTGATGGGCGGTGCCGGTCTGGTGCTCAACCTGGCCCAGATCGCGATCCTGAAAGTCGTGGGTGCCGCCAGTACCGGCGGCACCGGCACGGGAACGAAGGTCACGGCCGGGCTCCAGTGCGTCGGGCCGGTGTTCAGCTTCGCCGCATCGGCGACGCTGGCCGACCGCCGCTTCCGCGATATTGCAGCGGTAGCGGGCGATCCCGTCGCCCGGTTGCAGGTCAACGCCAGTATGGGGCTGACCCTGGGCAGGCTGGGATCGCTGGGGGTCGCCTTTGTCGCCGTCAACCGCGATGCCTATGCCAGCCTCGACCAGACATGCGTGGCGACCACGCTGGCGCCCGACTGCAACAGCTTCGACTTGCCCGTCCAACGGACGCGCACGATGTCTGCCAGCTATTCGGTCCAACTGGGGCGGATCGCGCTGTATGCGACCGCCTATGGCGACCTGCGCGATCGTCGCACGCGGGGCGTGATCGCGGGGCTGACGATTCCGCTCGGCCGGCGCAGCACCGCCAGCGTCAGCGCCGGCGCGAGCAGTGGGGATCGCTCTGGCCAATTCGACGCCTCGCGCTCGCCCGTCACGATCGGTGACTGGGGCTATCGTGCCTTTGCATCGGTCGGCAGTACGCCGCATCAATTCGGGCAGCTGCAATATGAGGCGCCATGGGCCTTGGTGACTGCAGGCGTGGATCACATCGCCGGGCAGACGTCGCTGCGTGGCGAGCTGCGCGGGTCGCTTTCGCTGGTCGACGGTGCGGTATTTGCCGCGAATGCGATCGACGACAGCTTCGCGGTGGTCGACACCGACGGCTTGCCCAACATCCGCGTCTTCCACGAAAATCGCGCCGTCGGCCGGACCAATGCGCATGGCCTGCTGCTGGTCCCCGACCTGCGCGCGTTCGATCTCAACCATATCGGCATCGAAGCCACCGATATCCCCCCCGATATCACGATCGAAACCGATGCGCGCACCGTACGACCGCCGGATCACGCGGGCGTGCGCGTCAAGTTTTCCGCAAGCGTCAGCCACGGGGCGTTGCTCGTTCTCGTGGATACGGCCGGCGTCGCCATCCCGGTCGGCAGCACGGCGACGCTGCGACGGACCGGCGCGATCGTCCCGGTCGGATATGACGGCGAAAGCTATGTCACTGGGCTGCAGCCGCACAATGTCATCGACGTGCGCCTGGCCGATGGATCGAGCTGCTCGCTGTCGTTCGACTATCGCGCGAATGCGGGCGACCTCCCGACGATCGGCCCGCTCCTCTGCAAGGTGCAAACACCATGATGTGGTTTCGAACGCTTGCTGCCGTGATTATCCTGGCAGCGCTTCCAGGGACGGCCGATGCGGCGTGCGCGATCTCGGCGGTCTCGGCGAATTTCGGCACCTATTCGAGCGCCTCGCTCGACCCGGGCGCGGTGCCGGTCACGGTCAATTGCGCTTCGGGCGAAGCCTATGATGTCGGGTTGAGCGCGGGCATGGGACAGGGCGCGACGGTCACGACCCGCAAGCTGACCGGACCCGGCGGTGCCGTGCTGGCCTATAAACTGTTTCAGGACGCCGGGCGCTCGATCGTCTGGGGCAACACCAGCGGCACCAATTCGGAAACGGGGATCGGAACGGCCAACAAGCAGATCCTCAATATCTACCCCAGGGTGTCCACAGGCCAGTTCGTCGCGCCCGGCACCTATACCGATAAGATAACGGCGCGCGTCTCGAGCACGTCGACCCTGACGACGACGTTCACCATTACCGCCATCGTCCGGGCCGCCTGTACGGTCGCGTCGCAAAGCCTGAGCTTTGGAACCTATACGGGCATACAGGCCGACAGCATCGCCGTGGTGACGGTCACCTGCACCAACACGACCAGCTACAATCTTGGCTTGAGCATCGGCAACGGCAGCCGCGCGACGATCACCACCCGCCGCATGACCGGACCTGCGTCTGCCACGCTCAAATATCAGCTTTTCCAGAATAGCGGGAGGACGACCAATTGGGGGAATACGGTGGGCTCCGACACCAGGGCCGCGACGGGAACGGGAAGCGCTCAGGGCCTTTCCATCTACGCGCGCATACCGAGCAGCCAGTCCGTGCGACCCGGTTCCTATAGCGACGTCATCATTGCAACCGTGAGCTATTGATTTGGGCGTCCGCCTCGGCCTTTGCCAGCGTATGGGCGAGCCGGTCGAGGACGCTGCAACACCCCCCGCTGGGCAGCGACCGACGGGCCAGCGACACCGGGATGAGCGAGTGGGTCGCATCGAGCGACGCCGAGCAGGACCGGGAATGCGCGTTCCGGTCGGATCGCACCCGCGGTTCAACGCCGGGCACGCAGGCCAGAAGCGCGCCCCAAAAAAAAGGCGGCCCCGAAGGACCGCCCTGATTGCGTTCAAACCGCACGGCAAGCGACTTAGAAGTCGTTGCGATACTGCTCGTTGCCGATGAAGCCGAGCTTCGAGACGTTCGACCGCTTGATGATCGCGAGGATCTGGTCGACCTTCTCGTACTTCGCCGCCGGATCGGGCTGGAAGTGCAGCTCGGGCTCGGGGTTCAGCTGCGTCGTCTGCGTCAGATACTGCTGCAGCGTCGCCGGGTCGGTCGCCGCACCGTTCCACAGCACGACGCCGTCGGGCTGGATCACGATCTTGTTCTTTTGCGGATCGATCAAGGGCTTGGTCTGGTTGGGGTCATTGATCGGAAGATCGACCTTCACCGCGTGCGTCTGGATCGGGATGGTGATGATGAACATGATGAGGAGCACGAGCATGACGTCGATCAACGGCGTCGTGTTCATGTCCATCATCGGCTGGTCGTCACCACGGCCTGCGCTCATTGCCATGTCAAATACTCCCTGCGGCGAGGCCGCCAGTCACTAGGGCTGCTACCGCAGCGATCACGAAGACGGACCGCCCGTGGGAGGGGGTTCCGAAATGAAGCCGACCTTGGCGAACCCTGCGGACTGCATCGTGTAGATCGCACCGCCAATGCAGCGATACGGAGTCTCGACGTCGCCGCGAATATGCGCTTCGGGAAGGTCGTCGGTCGTCAAGTTCGCGGCGCCGCCGGCCTTGTCGACGATTTCCTTGAGCTTGTCGGTCGCACGCTTGAGCAGTTCCTCATGCGTCACCGGAGTCTGGCCCCAGAACACCGCGCAGCTGCCGTCTGGCTTGCGCGTGATCGACAGCGACACGTTCTCGGGCTTTGTCACGGTCGGATCGTAGCGCACGTCCGGGAGCTTCAGCTTGACGGTCTGCACGATCGCCGGGATCGTGATGAGGAAGATGATGAGCAACACCAGCATGACGTCGACGAGCGGCGTCGTATTGATGTCGGACATCGGGGCGTCATCGCCGCCGCCACCTGTACTAATCGCCATGAAAGGCCATCCTATTCGTATCGGTCAGGCCGCCCTACATACCGGGCGGCGAAGGAAGCGGGGCCGCCGAGCGGCGGCCCCGTTCGGTACTCTTAGACGCGGGTCTGCACGCCGCCGGCCTGGCCAGCCGTCGTGGTGGTCACAGCGGGCTTCGCTGCAGCAACCGGAGCCTTCTTGCCCGGCGCCTGCGGACGAACCGCACCGTTCGAAGCGAGATAGCCCAGCACGTCGTTCGAGAAGGCCGAGAGATGCTCGGCGATCGCCTTGTTGCGACGCTGCAGCCAGTTGAAGGCGAGCACGGCCGGAACCGCGACGACCAGACCGAAGGCGGTCATGATCAGCGACTCACCGACCGGGCCTGCGACCTTGTCGATCGATGCCTGGCCAGCCTGGCCGATGCCGATCAGGGCGCGGTAAATACCGAGAACCGTACCGAACAGACCGACGAACGGTGCGGTTGCGCCGACCGTTGCGAGGAAGGCGAGACCGCCACCGAGCTGCGAGTTGATGATCGCTTCCGAGCGAGCGAGCGAGCCGTGCAGCCAGTCATGCGCTTCGACCGGATCGGTCAGACGCGAATGCTGCTCCTGGGCTTCGATGCCGTCGTCGACGATCTGCTTGTAGGCCGAGTTCTTCTCGAGCTTGGCAGCGCCTTCGCGCAGCGAGTTCGACGCCCAGAAGGTCGCACGGACGCGACGGCCCTGGTTGATGATCTTCTGCTGCTCGAAGATCTTGGTGAACAAGATGTAGAGCGTGAAGAACAGGAAGATCGTGAGGATCGCAGCGGTCGTCCAGGTGACGGGGCCGCCCTGCTTCATGGCGTTCAAGAAGCCGAAATTGTCGGCGGCAGAGGCACCGGCAGTAAGGATGATGGTGGACATTGGGGGGACTTCCTTCTCGACAAGATGACCATGGGCCCCTCCGCGGGGCCACACGGCTAGGTTGGTTTATTCGGGCAAGCGCCACACGACGTTGCGCGACGAAGCGGAACGGATCGGGTTGCCGCTCTGGTCCATCGCCGGCGAATAGCGCCCGCGACGGGTGATGTTCGAGCAGGCAGCGCGATCGAGCGACGAGTTGCCGCTGGAGGCGGTGACGACGCAGTTCTCAACACGACCGGCGGTATTGATTTCCCACTTGATCTTGCTGGTACCCTGCGCCTCTGCGCTCAGCGCGTCGGAAGGATAATCGTCGGTGGTCACCCACTGCGACGGATCGCCCTTGGGGCCCGCGGCCTTGCTGACCACGGGTGCGGGGGGTGCCGCGACCGGGACAGGAGCAGGCGCAGCAGCGCGAACGGTGATCGGCGCAGCCGGCGGCGGCGTGACGACCGTAGCGATCGGCGGCGGCGGCGACTGGACGCGGACGATCGGCGGCGGCGACACGACCGGTGGGGTCTGCAGCTGCGGCTGTTCGGGCGGCGGGGGGGGCGGCTTGTCTGGTGGAGGGGGCGGCGGTTCGACGACGTCGAAGGTGTTAAGCTTCTCGGTCACCTTTTTGATGTACTTGAAGGTCAGCCCGTTCACGAAACCCCACGCGAACAGCGCGACAATGACCGAAACGATCACGATCGACACCACTTTGCTGCCACTCGTATTGCGATCAGCGTATGCCATTCAGAAACGAAACTCCTCTATTCCGGCACGACGGTCCAAGCCGATCCGTAACGTCCGCTCGTTATCCGGCCTGTCATGGGCTAGTGTATCCTGGACAGACCACAACCTCTATCGCGCCAAAAACCACGACGCAAACGCTTTGTCTCACGCAACAAACGTACAACCTCACCGTGGCAGAATTATTTCTGTTTAAAAAACTTGTTAACGGCTAGTCCCGCGCCATGCGAAATATGCTCAAAATCACGCTTTCGGCCGCCCTGCTCGGCCTGCCGGCAACGCTTTGCGCCGGCCAGCAAACCCGCGCAAAACCGACGGATGTTGCGGCCCCGGCACTATTCTACGCCGATTACGCCGACTTGACCGTAGCAGCGCCGGTGATCGTCGATGCGACGGTCCGCAGCCAGCTGCGGCTCAAACCCGTCGACGCGCCGAATCTTCCGCCGAATATTGTCCGACTTTATGTCGAGGCCGATGTCACTGCCCTGATTCGCGGCACGAATGCGGTCCCGCCGCGGCTCGGCTACACGCTCGACTTGCCGCTCGATGCGCGCGGCCGCGTACCGAGCTATCGAAAGGCGCGCGTCCTGCTGTTCGCGCGCGGTGTCTCGGCGAATGCCGGGCAGGTGCAGCTCGTCCGCCCAGACGGGCAGCGCAGCTGGACCCCGGCGGGCGACGCCCTCACCCGCCGAATCGTCCGCGAGGTGCTTGCCGCCGACGCGCCACCGACCATTACCGGAATCGGCAATGCGGTCCACACGCCTGGCGACCTGCCCGGTTCGGGCCAGACGCAGATCTTCCTGACGACCGCCGACAGCCGCCCGATCTCGTTCGACATCGAGCGCAAGCCCGATCAGCCGCCGCATTGGGTGATCGCGCTGAGCGAAGTGGTCGACCAATCCGCCCCGCCACCGGCGCGCGACACGTTGTTATGGTATCGCCTCGCCTGCACGCTGCCGGCGACCTTGCCCGACACCTCGGTTCCGCAAAGCGGCGACGATGCGACGATCGCGCGCGAGGACTATGCGCTGGTCGTGCGGGAGCTGGGCGCGTGCGATCGCGGGGGGCGGCGTTAGGGTCTGACCTGACAAGAGAGCCAGTCCCTTTTCGGCACACATGCCGGGTTTCGGGGCCCATCGTGCCGCACCGTCTGAGCAGGCCGGAGGCGGTTTGCGGCGAGCCCCGGTTGGGGGTTTCGTCAACCGCTAGCGGATCTCGAGCACCTGCCCGGTCGTCGATCGCGCACTGACGAGATAGTCCGCCGCGGCCGCGACCGCGGTACGGGTGGCATTCGCGCCCACATCGAGCGCCGCAAGCCGCGTTGCCGGCGCCAGCTCGACCGCGAGCGGCGCGACCGCTGCGCGCAACATCGCGCGATCGAGCGCCGCGACGCGGCCGTCGATCACCAGCAGGACCATCCCCGAATCGCGCGGCGCCGAACGCACCGCCGCGACCGCGCCAAGATCGTCGCCGAAAATTACCGCTGCCCGTCCCGCGAGCGCCGCCGCGAGCGCCGCCCTCACCGGCGGTTTCGCACCAAGGTGATGCCGATCGATTCGCCCGCCTCGGCGATGGCGAGCTTGACGATCGCGACCTCGACACGGGTTACGCGGGTGTCCTGCAGGAACAGCGTCTCGCAGATATGGTCGGCAACCGCCTCGACCAGCTTGAAATGAACCCCCTGCGGCAGCGCGGTCGTCGCGGCGTGCTTGAGATCGAGATAGTTCTTCGATTCGCTCAGCGGCGTCTCGGGGTCGAAGCGATCGGGCACCGTCAGGTCGACCGTCAGCGAGATGCGCAGCGGCTGCGGCAGATGCGTCTCTTCGGAATAGATGCCGGTCAGCACCATCACTTCGAGGTCGTGCACGTTGAGCGTCAAACGGTCGGTCAAATCGATCCCAATCCTGGTCGTATCGCGGCGCGCCATAGCAGATGTCGCCGTCCAAGGAAGCTTTGCCCCGTCATGCCGCTTGCGTTCCGGCCGATCGCGGGTAAAGCGCCCGACCGCCCGGTGCCCGGGTCTTGAAGGATCAACGCCCGTGATCGAGGTCTTGCCGATTGCCGCTGTCGCGCCCGCCGCCGTCGAGCAATTGCTCGACCGCGCCTTCGGGACTGACCGCCATGGCCGCACCGCGTACAAGATCCGCGAGGGGATGCGCGCGATCCCGGCGCTGAGCTTCGCGGCGCTCGAAGAGGGTGCGCTGATCGGCACGATCCAGTGCTGGCCGATTCGCTTTGCAGGCGATGATGGCCATGACGTCGCGATGGTGCAGATCGGCCCCGTCGCGGTTGCGCCCGACCGGCAGCAGGCCGGCATCGGCCGGACCCTGACGACGCGCGCGCTGGCGGCGGCGGACGCTGCGGGACTCGGCGATGCGCTCACTCTGATCGGCGATCCCGAATATTACAGCCGCTTCTTCGGCTTCGACGCTTCGCGCACCGCGGACTGGCGCGTCCCCGGACCGGTCGAGCGGCACCGCCTGCTCGCGCGCGGCGCGAACGTTCCGGTCGGCTCGGGCGTGCTCGCGCCCCGGATCGCCGCTTTGGTCTGACGCTGGCGGCTTTACGCGACCGCGCACCTGTCCTACCGCGCGCCCATGCCCATGGAGCCGATCCCCGACCTTTCCGCTTTGTCGCTCGCCGACATCGCCCGCCTTGCCGAGGAGCAGAAGCTCCCGCCGGTCGAGCGCTGGAACCCGACCCATTGCGGCGACAGTGAAATGCGCATCGCGCGCGACGGGACCTGGTTCCACCAGGGATCGCCGATCGGACGCGCGGCGATGGTCCGCCTGTTCTCGACGATCCTGCGGCGCGAGAGCGATGGCAGCTATGTCCTCGTCACCCCGGTCGAGAAGCTCGATATCGAGGTCGAGGATGCGCCGTTCGTCGCGGTCGAACTCAAGGCATCGGGCGAAGGCCCCACCGCGATGCTGACCTTCCGGCTCAATACCGGCGACCTCGTCACCGCCGATGCCGAGCATCCGCTGCGCTTCGAACCGCGCGACGACGGTCCCCGTCCCTATCTTCATGTCCGCGGCGGGCTCGACGCGGTGGTCGCGCGCACGGTCTATTACGAACTCGCCCAGCGCGCGATCGACGGCGGTGACGCACCACCAGGGGTTTGGAGTTCGGGCTCGTTCTTCGCCTTGGAGCCGACGGCATGACGCTCGTCGAACGCCTCCGCCAGGCGATGGCGGTCGGCCATGCCGACACCGTGCTGCTGACCGGCGATCATGTCGACGTCGAGTCGATCGCCACCCCGCTCGCCCAGGCCGCAGTGCTCGTTCCAGTGACCGATCGCGCCGAACCCGGCGTGATCCTGACGCGGCGCACCGATACGCTGTCGCGCCACGCCGGACAGGTCGCCTTCCCGGGTGGCCGCGTCGATTCGGGCGATGCCGATGCGATCGCCGCCGCCTTGCGCGAGGCCGAGGAGGAGATCGCGCTGCCGCGCGACCGCGTCACGATCGTCGGCGAGGCGGATCGCTATCGCACCGTCACCGGGTTCGAGGTGACCCCCGTGATCGGCGTCGTGCCGCCCGATCTCGTCTTCACCCCCGCGGCTGCCGAAGTTGCCGAAGTGTTCGAAGTGCCGCTCGGTTTCCTGCTCGATTCGGGCAACCACACCGAGGCAAGCGTCGAGTGGCAGGGCCGCAACCGCCATTTCTACGAGATCCACTGGGACGGCCACCGGATCTGGGGCGCGACCGCGGCGATGATCGTCAATCTGTCGCGCCGGTTGCGATGGAACGGGTGACGCTGCCCGACGCCGCGTGGCGGACGCGGGCGGGCCTTTCGGACCTGTGCGCCGTGCTCGGCGCGGCACGCGGCGAGACGCGCTATGTCGGCGGCGCGGTGCGCGATACGCTGCTCGGCAGCGACGTTTCCGACGTCGACCTGGCGACCGCTCACGCCCCCGAGGACGTGGTCGACCTGCTTGCGCGGGCTCGGATCAAGGCGGTCCCGACCGGCCTTGCGCACGGCACGATCACCGCGGTGCTCGCCGATGGCGTTCCGATCGAAGTGACGACGCTGCGCCGCGACACCGCAACCGATGGCCGCCACGCGACGGTCGCCTTCACCGACGATTGGCGTGAGGATGCGGCGCGGCGCGATTTCACGATCAACGCGCTTTATGCCGACCCGGCGACCGGCGAGATCTTCGACTATTTCGGCGGGCTCGACGATCTCGCGGCGCGGCGCGTGCGCTTCATCGGCGATCCCCTGCAGCGTATCGCCGAGGATCATTTGCGGATCCTGCGCTTCTTCCGCTTCCATGCCCGCTTCGGCGACACGCCCGATGCGGCGGCGCTCGACGCCTGCACGCAGCGCACCAACGATCTGATGGCGCTGTCGCGCGAGCGGATCGCGGCGGAATTTCTCAAACTGCTCGTCGCGCCCAACGCCGTCGCGACGCTCGAGCTGATGATCGCGCGCGGCATTCTGCGGCCGGTGCTGCCCGAGATCGACGCGACCGGAGTCGCACGGCTCGCGCGCGTCGCCGCCACCGAGGCGCAGGCCGAACTCGCGCCAGATCCGCTCCGCCGTCTGGCGGCCGTCCTGCCCCGCGATCCCGCGCTTGGCGAAAATGTCGGGGCGCGGCTCAAACTGTCGAACGCGCAGCGCAAGCGGATCGTCTCGGCGCTGACCGACCCGACCGGATCGCCACACCCGCTCGCCTATCGGCTCGGCCGCGACGGCGCGATCGATCGCTGGCTGCTGACGGTGGAAGAACCCTTCGATGCGGTGATCGGCGCGCGCGATATCATGGCGTGGCCGATCCCGAGCTTCCCGCTGACCGGGGGTGCGCTGGTTCAGCGCGGCGTCGGCAAGGGGCCCGACGTGGCGCGCTTGCTCAAGCTGGTCGAGGATCAGTGGGTCGCCGAGAATTTCCCTGACGCGGCCCGGGCGGACGCGATCGCCGATGCAGCGGTCGCTCAGTGGCGGCTGTCGACCAGCATCGCATAGGCATCTTCAGCCTCGAGCGGCCGGGCGTAGAGATAGCCTTGCCCGAAGGTACAGCCCAACGCGGCGAGCGTCTGTGCCAGCTCGTTGGTTTCGACCCCCTCTGCCGTCGTCTTCATGCCGAGCGCCTGTGCCAGCGACAGAATCGCACGGACGATGGCAATCTTGTCGCGATCCGCGAGCATCCCCGTGACGAAGCTGCGGTCGATCTTGAGCACGTCGATCGGCAGCTTTTGGAGATAGGCGAGGTTGGAATAGCCGGTCCCGAAATCGTCCATCGCGATCGTCGTACCGAGTCGCTTCAGCGCGTGCATGATCCCCGCGATCCGGTCGGGGTCGGTGACCAGCGCACTTTCGGTCAGTTCTAGCGTGAAGCGCGATCCCTCGAGGCCGTACGTTTGCAGCGCGGCCTCGACGACCGGCGCGATCGTATCGCGCTGGAGCTGGATCGCCGAGAGGTTGACCGCAAGGCGCACGCCGCAATGGCCACCACAGCGCGCATCCCATCCGGCAAGCGTCGCTGCGGCTTCCTGGATCGCCCAGCGACCGAGCGGCACGATCAGTCCTGATTCTTCAGCGACCGGGATGAAATCGTTGGGCGAATATTCGATCCCCGCCTCGTCGCGCCAGCGCGCGAGCGATTCGAATGCGACGAGCTGCCCGGTCGAGAGATCGCGGATCGGCTGGTAGGTCAGCCGCATCTGGCCGCGCTCGATCGCGCGGCGCAGCGCGGTTTCCATGCCGAACTGTTCGCGCGCGATGTCGAACGCCTGCGTCTGATAGGCTTCGGTCTTGCCCGTCGCCTTCGAGCGCTTGACCGCGAATTGTGCGTGACGGATCAATTCCTCGGCATCTTCGATTTCGACCGCGCCGAACGAGATGCCGATCGAGCAGGCGACGCGGATCTCGAAATCGGACAGTCGGAACGGCGTCGCCAGTGCGCCCTGGATCCGCCGCGCGACGCGCTCGGCATCGCCGATCCCATCCTCCAGCGTGAGCAGGATGCCGAATTCATCGCCGCCGGTGCGCGCGAGCACGTCCTGCGCGCGCAAGGCGCCCTTCAGGCGCCGCGCGACAGTGATGAGCAGTTCGTCGCCCGCCATCGACCCGAGGCAAGCATTGACCCGACTGAACCGATCGAGGTCGATCACCAGCACGGCGTAGGTCTCACGCGAGGTTGGATCCTCGAGCAGCATCTCGAGTCGGTCGCTGAACCCGGCGCGGTTGGGCAGACCGGTCAGGCTGTCGGTCAGCATCTCGCGCCGGAGATTATGTTCGGTACGAAGTTCGGCGGTCTGGTCGACCAGAGCGAGCATGCAGCGGTGCAGCGGGTTCCGCTCGAGCCGCGCAAGTGTCACGTGGTAATAGTGGCAATCGACCTTGTCGCCGAACTCGATCGGGAATTCGCTGCGCAGCGTATCGCCCTCGATAAACGCAACGATCTGCGCTTCGATCTGCGCGACGAGCGAGCGCCGCCGGTCGTTCATGCCGAGGCCGGCTATCTCGTACGCGCGATTGGCGATTTGGACGACGACCCCCGAATCGCCGAGCGCGACCATCGCCGCCGGGATCGGCAGCAGGTCGATCATCCGCGCCGCCATCGCGACCGAGGTCGGATAGGGGTCCAGCGCCGCCGGGAGCACCGGCGGAGTGGGATGTGTCAGCACGGATTGGGATGTCGGCGCCATTGTCCCGGCGATAGGGTCGATTCGTTAATATCCCTCTTATCCGCGACAGTTTTCAGGCACTTGCGTCAAAAAAGCCGAAGATTTGCAACGCGATGTATCCGGGCAGCAATCTAGAAGCGGTTGTCGCGCGGGAACCCGTTGGGCGGCATCCGTCCGGCGGCGCCGCGCGCCGCGCGCCACGGTCCGAGATCGGTCTCGGTCCGCGTGCGCCCGCTCTCGCCGCCCATCGGCCAGCTCAGCCCCTCGGCGAAGACGAAAGTGATCGCGTCGGACAGGCCGCCGTCGCGGAAGCGCATCAGCTGGACGCCCTGTCCGCGCGCCAATTCGGCAAGCTCGCTCAAGGGGAAGACGAGCAGCCGGCGATTGTCGCCGATCGCCGCGACATAATCGTGCGCCGGGTCGACCGGGCGAACAAGCTTCAGTTTCGCGCCGAGACGCGGCGTGACGACCGTCTTGCCCTTGCGCGTCTCGGCGACGATGTCGGCGATGCGCACCAGGAAGCCGCGCCCGTCGGTCGCCGCGACGAGCAGTTTCTCGGCGATGCTCGCGCGGAAGATGTGGACGATGCCGACATCACCATCGAGGTCGATCATCAGGCGCACCGGCTCGCCAAAGCCACGCCCGCCCGGCAGGCGATCGGCCGCGAGCGTGTAGAAGCGGCCGTTCTCGGCGGCGATCATGATCTTGTCGGTGGTCTGCGCGGTGAAGTCGAACGCCGCGGCATCGCCGTCCTTGAACTTCACCGCCGCCACGCCGGCGGCATCGAGATGCCCCTTCATCGCGCGGATCCAGCCGCGCTGCGACAGGATCACGGTGATCGGCTCGCGCTCGATCATCGCCTCCAATGGGATATCGCGCGCCGGCGCCGCCTCGGCGACGGTGGTGCGACGCCGACCGAGCTTGGTCTCGGGACCGTAGCGCTCGCGCAGCTTGCCGAAATCCTTCTTGAGCCGCGTGCGCTGGCGCGCCTCGCTGCCGAGCAGCGCCTCGAGCCCCGAGCGCTCGTTCTCGAGCCCGTCGCGCTCCTTGCGCAGCTCCATTTCCTCGAGCCGGCGCAAGCTCCGCAGCCGCATGTTGAGGATTGCCTCGACCTGGCGGTCATTGAGCTCGAACTCGGCCATCATGACCGGCTTGGGCTCGTCCACGGTGCGGATGATCTCGATCACGCGGTCGAGATTGAGATAGGCGATGATATAGCCGTCGAGCAGCTCGATCCGGTCGCGGATCTTGTCGAGCCGGTGCGCGGTGCGGCGCTGGAGCACGATGAACTGGTGCGCGATCCACGCGAGCAGCGCCTCGCGCAGGCTCATCACGCGCGGGGTGCGGTCGGCGTCGAGCAGATTGAGGTTCATGCTGAAGCGGACCTCGAGGTCCGTCATCTTGAACAGGCTCTCCATCAGCATGTCGGGCTCGACCGAGCGGCTGCGCGGCTCGATCACGACGCGGATTTCCGAATCCGATTCGTCGCGGACGTCGGCGAGGATCGGCAGCTTCTTGTCATTGATCAGCCCGGCGATCTGCTCGATCAATTTGCCCTTCTGGACGCCGTACGGGATCTCGGTGACGATCGCGTTCCAGCCGCCGCCCTTCTCCTTCTCGATGCTCCAGCGCGCGCGCAGCCGGAAGCCGCCGCGCCCTGTCGCATAGGCCTCGGCGATCGCCGCGGGCGAATCGACGACGAGCCCGCCGGTCGGGAAGTCGGGACCCTGGATATGCTGCAGCATTGCGGCATTGTCGGCCTCGGGCTGATCGATCAGCATGATCGCCGCGTCGTAGAGTTCGGCCACGTTGTGCGGCGGGATGTTGGTCGCCATGCCGACCGCGATCCCCGCCGCGCCATTGGCGAGCAGATTGGGGAAGGCGCCGGGGAAAAGCTCGGGCTCCTGCTCTTCGTTGTTGTAGGTCGGTTTGTAGTTGACCGCGTCCTCGTCGAGGCCCGCCATCAGATCCATCGCGACCTGCGTCAGCCGCGCCTCGGTGTAGCGGAAAGCGGCCGCGCCATCGCCGTCGATATTGCCGAAATTGCCCTGGCCTTCGACCAAAGGATAGCGAACCGAGAAGTCCTGCGCGAGGCGGACCATCGCGTCATAGACCGACGAATCCCCGTGCGGATGGTATTTGCCGATCACCTCGCCGACGACGCGCGCCGATTTCTTGTACGGCGTGCTCGGGTCCATCCGGAGCTGGCGCATCGCCCACAGCAGACGGCGGTGCACCGGCTTCATCCCGTCGCGCACGTCGGGCAGCGAGCGCGCGGTGATCGTCGACAGCGCATAGACGAGATAGCGATCGCTCAGCGCGCTATCGAACGGCGCGTCGACGATGGCGTTGAAGGGATCGGTCACATCGGTTGGCATCCTCCGGCGATAGCAGCGCTATTCGCCGGTGGCGAGATGCCAGCGCGGCGTTTACCGGCGGAGGCATGCAGCGGTGTCTTCCGCTCGCTTTGCCGCGGCTATAGACCGGCGCGATGTCCGAGACCCAGCCACCCGATGCCGCCGGCCCGCTGCTGACCTGGCCCGATCTGATCGGGCGCGCGCGGCCCGTGCCCGATGCGACGATCGCCTACGGCCCCGATGCGCTGCAGATCGTCGATGTCTGGCGCCCCGCCGGGCCGGGCCCGCATCCGGTCGTGGTAATGGTGCATGGCGGCTGCTGGACCACGAGCATCGCGGACCGGACGCTGATGAACTGGATCGCCGACGATCTCCGGCGCGACGGGATCGGCGTGTGGAACATCGAATATCGCGGCGTCGATCGGCCGGGTGGCGGATATCCGGGGACCTTCCTCGATGCGGGTGCGGCAGCAGATGCGTTGCGGGCGCATGCGACGGACTTCGCGTTCGAGACCAGGCGGATCGTCGGCGTCGGCCATTCGGCGGGTGGGCATCTCGCGCTGTGGCTGGCGGCGCGATCGCGGATCGCGCCGACGAGCCCGCTGCATACCGCGCACCCGCTGGCGATCGCGCATGTCGTCGGCCTGGGCGGATTGCCCGATCTCGAGGCGACCGCGGCGAGCCCGGACAATGGCTGCGGCGTCGAAGTGGTGGCGCGGCTCGTCGGCCAGCCGGGCGCGCGGACGGACGTCTATGCCGACACCTCGGTTCCGCGGCTGCTGCCGCTCGGCGTGCCGCAGGATCTGGTCAACGGGCGCGAGGACCGGATCGTCCCGCTGCGGTTCGGGAGCGCCTATGTCGCGCAGGCGCAGGCCAAGGGAGATCAGGCGACGCTGCATCTGGTCGAGCGGACTGGGCATGTCGAACTGGTCGCGCCCGAAAGCACCGCCTGGGCGCGGGCGAAGGCGCTGATCAAGGCGGGGCTGAAGACGTGAGCATGCTGCGCCTCACGATTCGAGCCGCCTACCGCATCGCGCCTCCCCTCCCCGAAAAGGAGGGGAGTCGGTTGCGCTCCGCCTCGGCGATCGCCTTCGAACACCACCCCTCCAGCAAGGCCCCTGCATGACCCGCGACGAAGCCCGCGCGCTCGACGCCGCCGACCCGCTCCGCCCCTATCGCGACCGCTTCGCGCTCCCCGAGGGCGTGATCTATCTCGACGGCAACTCCCTCGGCCCCCTCCCCCGCGTCACAGCGCCGGCGCTCGCCGACATGGCGCAGCGGCAATGGGGCGAGCGTCTCATCCGCAGCTGGAACGAAGGCTGGATCGACGCGCCGCAGCGCATCGGCGGCAAGATCGCCGCGCTGATCGGTGCCGAGCCCGACGAAGTGATCGTCGCCGATTCGACCTCGGTCAACCTGTTCAAACTGCTCGTCGCCGCACTCCGCCACGCGGCGCCCCGCACGACGATCGTCAGCGAGACGGGCAATTTTCCGACCGATCTCCACATCGCCGAAGGCGCGGCGGGCTGCGTCTCCGGCGCGCGCCTCAACGCGGTCGCACGCGCCGATCTTCCGGCAGCGATCAACGGCGACACCGCGCTGCTGATGCTGACCCACGTCCACTACACGACCACCGAACGCTTCGACATGACGGCCTGGACGGCGCGCGCCCACGACGCGGGTGCGCTCGCTTTGTGGGACCTCAGCCACAGCGTCGGCGCGATTCCGCTCGATCTGGGCGGTGCGGGCGCCGATCTCGCGATCGGTTGCGGCTATAAATATCTGAACGGCGGCCCCGGCGCGCCCGCCTTCCTGTTCGTCTCGCGTCGACTGCAGGAGCAGCTCGCCAGCCCGCTGTCGGGCTGGATGGGCCATGCCGCGCCGTTCGAGTTCGGCGACGCCTACAGCCCAGCTCCCGGCATCAAGCGCTGGCTCGCCGGCACCCCCTCGATGCTGGCGATGACCGGGCTCGAGGCCGGGATCGACCTGTGGCGCGACGTCGACCAGCAGCAGGTCGCCGCCAAGAGCGCCGCCTTGTTCGACGCGCTCGCCGCGATCGGTGCAAGCCTCGGCCTCGAATGCGTCTCGCCCGCCGACCCGAGCGCGCGCGGCAGCCATATCAGCTTCCGCCACCCCAAGGCCTATGCGCTGTGCCAGGCGCTGATCGAACGCGGCGTGATCGGCGACTTCCGCGCCCCCGACGTCGTCCGCTTCGGGCTGACCCCACTGTACCTCGGCTTCGAGGATATCTGGCAGGCGGGCGAGATCCTGCGCGCGGTGTTGGAAAGTGGCGCCGCCGACAATCCCCGGTTCGCGACGCGCGCCGCCGTCACCTGACCTCCATCTGGACTCACCCCGCTCTCTCCCAGTCCGCAGCAACCGTTGTCGCGGCAGCTACGGCGCTGTGCCGCGCCGAAATGTGGCGAGAATGTGGCAAAATGCTTGACCGTATTTCCGCCTAATGTGATGGTGTATCGAAATCATGGGAGAGCGACGATGCGGAAGCTGGCGGCGGTAACCTTGTGCCTGGGTCTGGCAGCCTGCTCCCAAAAACCCGAGTCGCGCGAGCAACGATCCGAGGCGGTGATAACCGCCGACGTCACCTCGCCGCCCGAACCATCGGCACCGGGCATCGTCCTCACCGCCGCCCCCGGGGTGGCGTTCGCCTATCGCTATGCCTTCCGCATGCCGGCCGCAAAGATCGCGCGCGCCCAGGAAGCGCATGCGCAGGCATGCGAGAAGCTTGGCCCGTCACGCTGCCGCATCACCGGCATGCGCTATCGTTTGCTCGGCGAGAACAATGTCGAGGCGATGCTGGCGTTCAAGCTCGATCCCGGTCTCGCGCGCGGCTTCGGACGGGACGCCATCACGAGTGTCACGGCTGAATCGGGCAAGCTGGTCGATGTCGAGATCAGCGGCACCGATGCCAGCGAAGCGATCAAACGGCTCGAGACCGACGCGGCGCGACTCGCCGACCAGCGCAAGCAGAACGAGGCGCTGCTCGGCAATTCCAAGCTCAAGCCGGAGCAGCGCAGCGACCTGCTCACCCGGCAGGCCGAACTCGACCAGAGTGCAGCCGCGACACGCGACACCAAGGCCGCGCAGCAGGAGAGCCTCGCGGTAACGCCGATGGTGTTCGACTATGGCGCCGGCCCCGCCGTCCGCGGCTTCGACCCGAGCGCGCCGCTGACCAGCGCCGCCGACACCGCGATCGGATCGGCGCAGTTCACGCTTGCGGTGCTGCTCGGTTTGCTCGCTTTGCTCGGCCCGCCCGGGCTGGTGGCCATCGTCGCCGTGCTGGTGTGGCGCCGCTGGCGGCCGCGGCCGCGAAAGATCGTGCCGGTCAGCGATTGATTGCGTGCTCCGCTGCGTTCCGGTATGGGCTGCAGCTTATCGCCCCGGCCCGCGTTTGCCCGCGTCGCCGGGGCCGCTCATTTGAGGGTTGCTGCATTTATGGCACGTCGCCGCCAGATTTACGAAGGCAAGGCCAAGATCCTCTACGAGGGTCCAGAGCCGGGTACGCTGATCCAATACTTCAAGGACGACGCCACCGCCTTCAACGCCCAGAAAAAGGGCACGATCAGCGGCAAGGGCGTGCTCAACAACCGGATTTCCGAGCACATCTTCACGCTGCTCGGGCTGATCGGCGTGCCGACGCACTTCATCCGCCGGCTCAACATGCGCGAGCAACTGATCCGCCAGGTCGAGATCATCCCGATCGAAGTCGTCGTGCGCAACGTGGCAGCGGGCTCGATCTCGACTCGCCTCGGGATCGAGGAAGGCACGCAGCTGCCGCGCACGATCATCGAATATTATTACAAGGACGACGCGCTCGGCGATCCGATGATCACCGACGAGCATATCGCCGCGTTCGGCTGGGCGGGCCAGGAGGAGATGCACGACATCGCCGACCTCGCGATCCGCATCAACGATTTCCTGTGCGGGCTGTTCGCCGGGATCGGCATCCGGCTGGTCGACTTCAAGCTCGAATTCGGGCGCGTGTGGGACAACGACTATCCGCGCATCCTGCTCGCCGACGAGATCAGCCCCGATGGCTGCCGCCTGTGGGACATGACCACCAACGAGAAGCTCGACAAGGATCGTTTCCGTCGCGATCTCGGTGGCGAAGTCGAGGCCTATCAGGAAGTCGCGCGCCGGCTCGGCCTGCTGACCGAGGAGACCGACGGTGCAGTGCTCGATCTCGAGCAGCATCGTCTGAACAAGGGCAAGTAAGCGCGGATGCGCGCGCGGGCGTTGGCGCGGGCGGTCTGGCCGTTCGCTGCGCTCGCGCTGGCGTATCTGCTGACGGTGTGGCGCGTGGTCGGGCTTCCTGGCCTGCGCGACCCGGCCTTGCTCTACTGGCACGACTGGCAGGACCAGGCGCTGTATGTGCGCTCGGCGAGCGCGCTGCCGGCGGGGAATTTCGACCCTGCGGTGCATTATTATCCCCTGCTCTACCCGCTGCTCGGCATGCCGTTCCTGTCGGTGTGGCCGAGCCAGCCGTTCTTCTTGATCGATCTGGCCTGCTATCTGCTCGCCTTTGCCGGTTTCAGGAGCGTTGCGCGCGCATTCGGCGTGCCCACCTGGGGGGCGGCACTGCTGTTTGCCGCGACGACGCTCGCCCAATTCGGCATCGCGAAGCTGTGGATCGAGCCCTGGACGACGACACCGTCGGCGGCATTGCTGTGGCTCGGGCTCGGCGCGATGGCGCAGTTGTGGGGAGGTTTTCCGGGCACTGGCGAAGCCGCGGTGCTGTCCTCGCGCTGGCCCGCCGCCATCCTTGGCATCGCGCTCGGCCTGATCCCATTCGCGCGACCTGGCGACGCGATCATCGGCGCGATCATCGCACTCTCGGCGGCGGCAGCGCTCTACCGCTCGCGCAACTGGCGCGCGGCTGGCATCGCGGCCGCCAGCTTCGCGATCGCCTTTGGCCTCGTCGCCACGCTCTACGTCCGGATCTACGGCGTCGGACCCAGTCCCTACATGCTCTACTCGGCGCAATACGGCTTCAACTTCGCCTGGCTCGGCTGGAAGGCCTATGTCGTGCTGGTCGATCCGCGCGGCTGGTTCGGCGAGGGGATGGGGTTGCTCGAATATGCGCCGTGGCTGCTGCTCGGTGGCGCGGGGCTGGTCGCCGCCTGCGTCGCGACGCCGCCCGCGCGACGACCGGTCACGCTCACCGTCGCCGCTGCGGGGGCGATCTACAGCGTGCTGATGCTCGCTTATGTCGACCTACTGCCGACCGGTCTGTGGCGCTTCAACAATCTCCACTATTTCAAATGGGTCTTGCCGCTGTTCGGCCTGTTCGCGCTGCGCTTCCTGCTCGACGCCCGCCGCCGCCCGGTCCTCCTGATCGCGCTCGCACCCGTAATGCTTGCGTTGACGATCCGGCTCGAACCCGTCCGAGTCGGGCCGAGCGCCCCCGCCCGGATGGTGATCTTCCCCGCCCCCAATGGCGCCGAGTGGACACCGACCTATTTCGCCACCGCGTGGATGGCCGACACGACGGGCGAGCTGCGCAATTCGTTCGACTATCACCAGATCCTCGTCTCCGGCCGGGTCCATGCGGTCGCGCTGCGCCGTCCCTTCACCGGCGACGAACGCTGGCTCGGTGACGCGCATGTCCGTGCCTTGCTCGCGGGCAAGGATGATGGCGGGTTCGCGCCGCTCTATCTGACCGGCCCGTGGCCCAAGCCCGCGCTCGCCCGCTACGGAATCGCCACGACGATCGGCCTGCCGCACTGGTTCAGCGGTGCACCGGCCGTGCCCAACGCCGAGTAAACGCCGCGCTTGAAAGCTTGCGACACGGGCCGCAGGTCGCCATAGGCTTGCGCGCTCACCGATCGTAGCCAGGACAAGCCCCATGAAGCTCCGCATTTTCGTCACGCTGAAGCCCGGCGTGCTCGATCCGCAGGGCCGCGCGATCCACAAGGCGCTCGGCACCCTTGGTTTCGCCGGCGTCAACGACGTCCGCGCGGGCAAGCTGATCGAACTCGACGTCGCCGACGACACCACCGACGAGCGCGTCGATGCGATGTGCCGCGAGCTGCTCGCCAACACCGTGATCGAAAACTATCGCGTCGAGCGCGTATGAAGACCGCGGTCCTCGTCTTCCCCGGCTCGAACTGCGACCGCGACATCGCGACTGCGCTCGAGCAGGTCAGCGGCACCGCGCCGACCATGGTGTGGCACGCCGAGACCGAGCTGCCCGACAACATCGGCCTTGTCGCCGTCCCCGGCGGCTTTTCCTATGGCGACTATCTCCGCTCGGGCGCGATCGGCGCTCGGTCGCCGATCATGCGCGCGGTAAGCGCGGCGGCGGGGCGCGGCGTGCCGGTGCTCGGCATCTGCAACGGCTTCCAGATCCTTACCGAAGCGGGCCTGCTGCCGGGCGCGCTGATGCGCAATGCCGGACTCGATTTCGTCTGCCGCGAGGTCACGCTGACGGTCGGCACGAGCCAGAGCGTCTTCACCAGCCGCTATGCTGCCGGCGAGCAGATCATCTATCCGGTCGCGCATCACGACGGCAATTACTCGGCCGACGACGAAACGCTCGACCGCCTCGAGGGCGAAGGGCGGGTGGCGTTCCGCTATGCCGGTCCGGTCAACGGATCGGCGCGCAGCATCGCCGGCGTGCTCAGCGCGGCGGGTAACGTGCTCGGCCTGATGCCGCACCCCGAGCGCCGTATCGAAACCGCAGCGCATGGCGGCAATGACGGTCGGCGTATGTTCGAGGGGCTGTTCGAGACCGTCGGAGCGTAAGCCACTTCCCCGCTCCCCCCAAAGGGAGCGGGCCGCACGCCTGCTACACCCGCGCCCGAAACGGCGAGAAGTCGGTCCCGCGGTCGTACACGTCGACGCCCTCGCCGCGCTTCAAGAAGCCGACGACGAGGTAGGTGAAGGGCGTGAGCAGCACCTCCCACGACACCTTGAGCACGAACTGGCTGACCATCACCGCCAGCATCGCTTCGACCGGCCAATCGGGCGCGCCGTAGAAAGCCAGCGGATAGAAGATCAGGCTGTCGAACCCCTGCGCCACGACGGTCGACCCGATCGTCCGCGTCCACAGCATCCGACCCTCGGTCAGGATCTTCAGCTTGGCGAGCACGAAGCTGTTGGCGAATTCGCCAACCCAGAAGGCGGTGACCGAGGCGAGGATGATGCGCAGCCCCGTCGCCGCGGCAGGATCGACGAAGATCGAGCGGCCGAAGACATATTCATACGCCGCCTGCCCGTTCCACGCCCCCGCGGGTGGCAGCGCAACGACGATCTGCTCCATCAGCGCAAGGAAGATCAGCGCGCCGAACCCGGCCCAGACGCAACGCCGCGCGCGGGCATAGCCGTACACCTCGGTCAGGATGTCGCCGATCACGTAGCTGACCGGGAAAAACAAGATGCCTGCGCCGAACGGCCACGGCCCGATCCAGGGCAGGTCGATCACCGAGCGTTTGCCCGCGCCGACGACGTTCGACAGCAGCAGGATGACGACGAACGCGACCATCACGAAATCGAAATAGCGGAATTCGCGACCGCGCGTTTCGTCGGCGGTAATCGTCTTCAAACCGGCCATGTCGTTTCGCCCCCTGATCGAACCGAAGCTATGAAGCCGGTTTCGCGCGCGCGCAATCCGCGCTAATGGCGAAGCCAGCGCGCGCCCGTAGCTCAGTTGGATAGAGCAAGGAGCTTCTACCTCCTCGGTCGGGGGTTCGACTCCCTCCGGGCGCGCCAAAGCCTCAGGCGGCCGAGCCGCTCCCCCGTCGATCCATGTCGTACACGCCGCCCGGTTCCGCCGCGACGAAACGGGATGCCGCAATCCCCGCAGTCGAAAGCTCTGCGCCCAGCGCCAGCCGCGGCGCATCGCGCGCTTCGTCGGTGAGTTGGAACGTGCCCCAATGGATGCCGAGCGCCTGCCCCGCTTCCACATCCTGAAAGATCCGCACCGCTTCGGCCGGATCGACATGCTGCTCGGCCATGAACCAGCGCGGCTCGTACGCGCCGATCGGGATCAACGCGACGTCGGGCGCGCCGAGCCGCTCGCGGATCGCGCGAAAGATCGCGCCGTCGCCATAGCCCGTGTCGCCGACGAACCACACCGTCCCGACGGGCGTCGTGACGTAATGCCCCGCCCACAGCGCCATCCGCACGTCGGTCGGCCAGCGATTCGCCCAGTGCCGCGCCGGGGTCAGCGTCGTCGCGAGGCCATCGCCGAGCGCGAGGCCGTCCCACCAGTCGCCGACGACGCAGCGCGCGTCGGGAATCGCTGCGCGGACGATGGCATCGGTGCCGAGCGGCATCGCCATCAGCGGCGCGTGGGTGGCGTGGAGCCGGCGCAGCGTGGCGAGGTCGAGATGGTCGTAATGGCAGTGGCTGAGCAGCACGATGTGGATCGGCGGCAGATCCTCGAATGCGATCGCCGGCGCGGTGACGCGCTTGGGGCCAAGGAACGAGAAGGGGCTCGCGCGCTCCGACCACACCGGGTCGGTCAGGATATTGACCCCCGCCGCCTGGATCAGCAGCGACGCGTGCCCGACCATCGTGACGCGCAGACCGTCGTGCCGCGCGACCGGTTTGGAAGCGACCACCGGCACCGACGCCGGCCAGCGCGCCACGCCGTTCGCCAGCTTCCAGCGCAGCACCGCGCCGAGCCCGGCATCGCTCGACGGCTGTCCGGGGTTGAAGAAGCGCACGCCGTCGAAATGGTCGCTCGGCGGGCCGGAATAGTATCGGTTACGGGGCAAGATGTACGCCTCGATCAGGGTTCAACACGGCTCTGTCACCCCGGGCGTGTTCCAGGGGCCACGGGCACGCGCCCGCGGCACGTTAGGCCGCTGCACGAGGCCGGGGTGACGAAAGGGGTCGGGTCACGCGAACTTGTCCGCCCGACGTCGCCCGACGAGCAGCCCGCGCTCCAGCCGCCCGCACAGCGCCGCATAATAATCGGTCAGGAAGCCGCGGTCGTCGCGGTCATCGGGCAGCCCCGCCTTGCGCCGGATCGTCGCGGCGACGGTGACGATCGCCTCCTCGCTCCCGCCGCGCAGCACCTCCTCGAGCATTTGCAGCTCGTACACACCGTACAACCCGAGCGCCGCCTCGCTGAACACGCGCCGCTCGCGCTCGACCGGGACGACGAGATCGGAACCCAGCTTGCCACGCACCGTATGCACCACCCACGTGCCCGCGAGCAGATCGCCGACACGCAGCCGGTCGCGGTTGAACAGCGGAAAGAACAGGAAGATGCCGCTCCAGCCAAGCGCGAACAGCGTCATCGCCCCATCGGCCCAGCCGTGCGCCGCCTGGCTGCCGAGAAAGCTGAGCGGCAGGAACAGTTCGATCTCGCGCATCGCGTTGCGCGCGATCACCGCGCCGCCGGTCAGCCGCGCCCCGTCGCGCGCGACGACCCGCAGGCCGAGCAGGCGTTTGCCCGGCGTCGCGCCGCTCCCGCTCAGCTCGAACAGCGCGAACCAGCCGTTGCGCAGCACGAAGAAGCCGAGCAGCCACAGCACCGCGAACGCGCTCTGACGGCTCGACCAGGCGAGATAGGCGATCGCGATCGTCGCGACGATCAGCACGACGAGAATCGCCAACACATCGATCACGAAAGCCCCCGCGCGCTCGCCCGCGCTGCCGAGTTCGATCCGCAGATCGACACCCTCGGGCGTGACGAAGCTGCGCCGCAGCGACAGCGGCGCCTTGCGCGCGTTACGCCGGAACCACGCCATCGCGGCGACTCCTCGGCAGGTAGAAATAGAGCAGCCAGCCGACGAGCATCACCAAGCCGATCGCATAGCGCGCGAGATCGTTCGTCACCGTCTGCCGCCCGATCCCTTCGAGCAGCCCTGCGACGAGCAGCATCACGACCGCCCCGCCCATCACCGTCGCGCCGGTCTTCCCCGCCTGCACCGCCGCGTCGCCCCGCGTCGCGCGCCCGGGAAAGGCGATCGCGGTGCCGATGCGGAACCCCGCCGCGCCCGACAGGATGATCGCGAACAATTCGGTCGTGCCGTGGATCAGGATCCAGCCGGCAAAGCCGAACCCGAGCCCTTTGGGCACGAACACTGCAAGGAAAGCACCGAGCATCAGGCCGTTATACGCGATCAGCAGCGCGGTCGGCACCGCAAAGGCGAAACCCAGCGCGAACGAGAAGATCGCGATCTGCGCATTGTGCGTGAAGAGGTACGCGGCGAAGATCGTCAGCATGTCGTTGTGCTTGCCGTAGAGCGTACCCCGCAGCGTCTCGACCGAGGCCGACGGATCGCGCCCGCTCGCCATGCCCTGGCCGACCAGCCCGAAGAACCAGCCGGGATCGGACCGCACCAGCAGATAGCCGACGACCGCGCCCGCCACCGTCAGCAGCAGCGAGACGAGCGTCTCGCGCCACAGCGCGCGGACCGCGGCGGGCCATGTCTGCGTGAAGAAAACGCCCAATTGCCGCACCGCCGAGGTCGGCACGCCATACAGCTGGAAATAAGCGCGCGTGCACAGCTGCTCGAGATAGACCACCAGGGCACGGTCGAGCGAGGTCTCGCGCGCGATCGACAACGACGACAGCGCGGTGCGGTACAGCACGGGAAGCGTCAGCAGATCGTCGTCGCTCAGCACCCGGATCGAGCGTTTCTCGATCCGCGTGACCAGCGTCTCGAGCCGCTGCCAGTCGGCATCATGCGCTGCGCGGAAGCGGCTGGCGTTGACTAAGGCGGGTTGCCCGGCGAGGAGAGCGGTGGCCATCAGAGCAGGTTCCTGCGTTTCAGCGCGACATAGCCCGCGACCAGCTCCTCGCCGACGCGGTCATGCGCGCTTTCGATCACATGCACGCCGAGATGCTGCAGCCGGGTGAGCACGAGCTTGCGATCGCACAGCAACGCGGCGGCGGTCACCGCGCGCGTCACGTCGTCGGGGTTCGCCGGCGCCGCATCGACCAGCCGCTCGACCTCCTCGTCGCGCAGCACGACGACCATCAGGAGATGCCCGTCGAGCAACCGCGCGGCGGCGCGCACGAGGAAGTCAGCCGAGGTCAGATCGGTGAATTCGGTGAACAAAACGATCATCGAGCGCCGCGTCAGCCGCGCGGCGAGCGTGGTCAGCGCGAAGCTGTAATTGGTTTCCTCGCCGCTATAATCGATCGCCGCGGCGAGCCGCTGGAGATTGGCGAAGGCGGGCATCCCCGATACCAGCCCGCTGGCGATGCGCGGGCGCGAATCGAACGCGTGGAGCGACACGCGGTCGCCGAGCTTCAACGCGATCCACGCGGTCAGCAGCATCGCCGATACCGCGCGATCGACGCGCGGCAGGCCGGCGACGGGCTCGGACATCTGCCGTCCGGCATCGATCGCGAAGACGATCTGGTTGTTGCGCTCGCTGCGATATTCCTTGGCGTGGAGCTTGGTCTGCCGCGCCGACTGTTTCCAGTCGATCGAACGGCGGTCCATTCCCGAGCGGAACTCGACCAGCGCATCGAAGTCGGTGCCGTCGCCGCGGTCGATCTGCGCGAGCAGCCCCGACAGCGCGTGACGCTGGAAGATCTGCGCGCCGCGGTCGTGGAGCGCGCGAATGTCGGGGAGGATCGGGAGCGTCACGTCGGTCGGGAGAATCCGCTGCTGCCACGCCAGCCCGAAGGACCCGCGCCACCGCAGCCAGATCCGGTCGATCCGCGCGGTGCCGCGCCGCAGCGTGGTGAGCGGGAGCAGCGCTTCGCCGCGGCCGTCGTGCAGCGTGAGCCAGAGGCGCCCGTCATTCTCGAGCGCGAGCAACGGTCCGCCATCGAGCGCCACCTCGGCGCTGCGCGGCGGACGCCCGCCCGTAATCGCGACGCGGATCGTCGCATCGACGGTGGCGCCGACCGGAGCGGTCGTCGGCACCGAGAGGCTGGCAGTCCCGGTGCGCCGGGCACGCAAGGCATCGAATGCGGTGAGCAGCAACACCGCGATCGGCCAGGCGAGCCCGACATACCAGCGACCGGGCAGGGCGACGGCGATCAGCAACGTCACGGGCGCGCCGGCTGCTGCGGCGAGGACCGCGGTGCGTGTGGGGTAGATCACCGCGCGATTGCCCGACACACGGCAAAACGGCGCACCCCATCCGTCATCCCTGCACACGGGGGGATCTCGCACGCCGAAGGTTGGTGGCGGACAGGTACGGCGCGCAGGATCACCGCGGGGCTTCGATCGTCTCGATGATGTGGCTCACGACGTCCTCGATCGCGCGACCGTCGATCTCGGCGGCGGGCGACAGGATCAGCCGGTGCCGCAGCAATGCCGGCGCAAGCGCCTTCACATCGTCGGGGATCACGAAATCGCGCCCGTCGAGCGCCGCCCGCGCGCGTGCCGCGCCCGCCAGCATCGCGCCCGCGCGCGGCGACGCGCCGCTCTCGAGATCGGCAACGTCGCGCGTACCCCGGATCAGCGCAGTGATGTAGTCGATCACCTCGTCGGCGAGCCGCACCTGTCCGACCACCGCGACCGCCGCACCGATCACGCCCGCATCGGATACGCGCGCGACACCCCATTCCGCGGGCTCCATCGCGTGCGCAGCGCTGCCGTGCGCGGCGATGATCCGGCGCTCCTCGGCAGCACTCGGATAATCGACCGTCTGCTTGAACAGGAAGCGATCGAGCTGCGCCTCGGGCAGCGGGTACACACCCTGCTGCTCGATCGGATTCTGCGTCGCGACAACCATGAAGCGCTCGCCGAGCGACAGGCTTTGCCCGTCGATCGTCACGGTGCGCTCTTGCATCGCCTCGAGCAGAGCCGCCTGCGTCTTGGGCGGGGTGCGGTTGATCTCGTCCGCCAGCAGCAGATCGGTGAAGATCGGCCCGCGCGTCAGCGTGAAGCTGCTCGTCTGGAAGTTGAACAGGTTCGCGCCGATAATGTCGCCCGGCATCAGATCCGGCGTGAACTGGATCCGCCCGTAATCGAGCCCGACCACCCTTGCGAAACTGCGCGCGAGCAGCGTCTTGGCAGTCCCAGGCGGGCCTTCGAGCAGCACGTGCCCGCCCGCGAACAACGCGACGAGCAGGATCTCGACGGTCTGTTCCTGCCCGACCACTGCCTTGCCGATTTCGTCGCGGATCGCCACGCCGAGCGCCGCCACGTCTTCGACCGTTTCGAATGTCACCGCGTCTTCTCCCATAACCAATGATGCAGCGCTTGCGCCGCCGCGAGCATCGCGCGCGGATCGCGCGCCGCCTGTGCCTCTGCCGTCAGCGCGCTGAAGCGCGCCCGCCCGCGCAGGCCGTCGAGATAGGCGTCGACCGCCGCGCCCTGCAGCCGCGTCGGCACGCCGAACACCCCGCCTGCGCGCTCGCGCACCAGATCGACATAGCGCGGGCCGAGCCGCCCCTGCCGCCCGGCCTTGCGGACGAGCGCGGCGGCATTGTCGATCAATGCGGTCTTGCCGAACGCCATCGCGCGCGCGCGCCGCCGCGCCGGGCCGAAGCGCGCGGTCGCCTGGATCGCGGCGAGCAGCACCGCCGCCGCGAGCGTCAGCGTCATCGCGAGGAACGGCGGATCGAACAGCAGCTTGAGCGGGCTCGGCGTCGCGCCGAAGCCGTTGAGCGTGACATCGAAGGTGATCGTCGTCGCGCCGGTCGCATTGAGCCAGTCGAGCAGGTCGAGCGCCGCGCGCGCTTGCGCTGCATTGCGCATGCCGATGTTCGACAGCAGATCGGGATCGGCGAGCACATAGAGCGGCCCGCCGCCGATCTGGCCCAGCACGATATGCCCCTCGGCGTCGGTCAGGATCGGGCGCAGGTCGGCGCCGGCGATCGTCTGCACCGGGCGCGGCGCGGCAAACGCAATCGTTCCGGGCATCCACGACAGGGCGCGCAGCGGGTGCCCGCCGCTCGCATAGCGCGTGACCTTGAGCTTGTATTGCGGCGCGAGGACGCGCTGGACATCATCGACATCGCGGAAATCGACGAAGCGCGCCCAGCCGGGATGCGTCGGATCGACCGACGTGCGCCATTTCGGCAGGATGACGAGCGTCGGCTTGGTGCCGCGCGCGGCAAGCGCCTTGGTCATGTCGGTCGCGCCCGATTCGGGCGTCAGCACGACGAGATCCTCGCCCGCCAGCTGCCGCGGATTGCGGACGATCTCCGGGTTGCGTCCGGTCGCCTCGGCGAGCCGCACGATCCCGCTATAGCCGATCGCGGCGTTCGAAAGCGCATGCGCGCGCCCGTCGCGGCCCGAGCGCAGATCAGGCGCATAAGCGCCAAGCACGAGCATCCCGATGAACGCGAGGATGCCGACCGCGAGCAGGATCGCGACCGTCCGCACGCTGAACGCGCCCGTCCCGCTTGCCCCGCCGATGGTCACGTCACTCATCCGCGCCATGCTCCCGGCAGCGCGAAGTCGCGATAGGCGGCGCGCGCCTGCGTCCAGTCCGACGCGTCGACCGGGCGCCCGCCGAACAGGCTGCGCTCGACCAGCCGCGCGATCCCCGCAAACAGGTCGCGCGCCGAAAGCGGGAGCGCGCTCGATGCGCTCAACTCGCGGCTGGTCAACGCCGGACGGACAAGCTGTGGGCGACGCCGCGCGATATCGTCGACCGAGCGGCGCAGCAAATGATGCACCGCCTCGGCATAACGCCCTTCCGCCGCGAGCAGATCGGCCTCGCGCAGCCATTCATGGACTGGCGCTTCGTCGGGCGCCCACGCACTTTCGACGGGCTGCGATGGGGTAGGACACCGCCGCACGATGCGCGGCCAGCGCCATTCGCCATGCCGCACGCGCTGATACACCGCCCACAGGATCGCCATCGCGACCAGCCCCAGCACACCCCACAACAGGATCCGTGCATAAGGCCAAGGCGGCATGCGACCAGCGAGCCACAGCAGCGCGCGCCCGACAGGTTCGAACAGCTTGCCGAGCCATTTGCCGAACTGCACCAGCCACTCGGGCGGCTGGGGCGGCGGCGGCGCGCGCTGGAGCGTGAACTGGACCGCGGGATCGGCCTTGAGCGCGGCATGGGCGGCGGCAAAGCGATCGGGGGCGGGCGCCACCTGCGATATCCCTTCCCTCACCTCAATCCCCTGGCCGCAACGGTGCGCCGCCCAAGAGTAGAGCAACCCGACCGCCGCGCAATCGCCAATCGCCGCCGCGCGCCTCGTTATGTTGCGGCGCAGCGCGGCTTAAGCCGGGGTTCAGCGCGCCTCCACCAGACGACCGTGTCCGGCCGGTTCCATTCCGGTCTCAATCTGGTCTAAAGGGCCGCCATGCATCCTATCTCTTCGCTACCGCGCCTCCGGAAACTCCTGATCGCCACGCTGCCGTTGTTCGCGCTGACCGCCGGCCAGGGGTCGAGCGGGCAGCTCCACATTGCGGTCGACAACATCCGCGCGCGTACCGGTCGCGTCCATGTCGATCTCTGCACCCAGGCACAGTATCTCAAGGATTGCCCGATCTCGGGCGAAGCGCCGGCGCATGTCGGTGAGACCGTCGTCACGGTGAGCGGTCTCAAGCCGGGGCGCTATGCTGCCGAAGTGTTTTACGACCAGAATGGAAACAACAAGCTCGACCGCGCCTTGTTCGGCGTGCCGAAGGAAGGCGTGGGCTTCTCCAACGATGCGAAGATCAAGCTTGCTGCGCCGAAATGGGAGGAAGCCGTGTTCGACTATGACGGGCAGGATCGGACGATCCGGCTGAAGCTGCGCTATTTCATGGGCCCGGACGCGCCCGCCAAGTGATCGCCCGCTTGCTCCAGCAGCTCGTCGCGCTTGGCGTGCGGCGTCCGTTCGCGGTGCTCGGCCTGTGCCTCGCGCTCGTCGCAGGCGCGGCGGTCTATGCCGCGGGTCATTTCGCGATGACCACCGACACCGCAGCGCTGATCTCGCCCAAGATCGCGTGGCGGCAAAACGAGAAGGCGGTCGAGACCGCGTTCCCGCAGCTGTCCGACGTGCTGCTGGTGATCGTCGATGGCAAGACGCCCGAACTCGCCGAAGCGGCCACCGCCAAGCTCGCCGCCGCGCTGGCCGCGGACACGACGCATTTCCGCCGCGTCCAGCGCCCCGATGGCGGCGCCTTTTTCGACCGCGAGGGGCTGTTGTTCGGCTCGACCGCCGAGGTCCAGGCCTCGACCAAGGCGCTGATCGGCGCGCAGCCGCTGCTCGGTCCGCTCGCGAGCGATCCCTCGCTGCGCGGAATCGCGAGCGCTTTCTCGACGATGCTCAGCGGGGTCGATCGCGGCGACGTGCCGCTGTCGCGGATCGCACGGCCGATGCGGACGATGGCTGCGGCACTCGACGCCTCGGCGGCAGGCAAGCCCGCCTATTTCTCGTGGCAGGAACTGTTCGCCGAGCCGGACGCCGGCGCCACGCCGCCGCGCCGCCGGCTGATCCTTGCGCAACCCAAGCTCGATTACGGCGCGCTGCAGCCCGGCGAAGACGCCGTCGCCGCGATCGTCGCGGAAGCCAGCAAGCTCGGGCTCGACCCCGCGCATGGCGTGACCGTGCGCACGACCGGCGAGGTCCCGCTCGCCGACGAGGAGTTCGCGACGCTCGAGGAGAATATCGGGTTCGTCGGGCTGGTGATGGCCGCCGCGATGCTGCTGACGCTGTGGTTCGCGACGCGATCGGTGAAGATCGTCGCAGGGATCGTCGTGACGATCGTCGCGGGGCTCGTGCTGACGACCGCGCTCGGGCTGCTCGCGGTCGGCGCGCTCAATCTGATTTCGGTGGCGTTCATTCCCTTGTTCGTCGGGCTCGGCGTCGATTTCGGCATCCAGATCTCGGTGCGTTTCAATGCCGAGCGGCTCGACGGCGCCGATACCGGCGCCGCGCTTCAGCGCGCCGCGACCGCGCTCGGCGCGCCGCTGGCGCTTGCGGCTGGCGCGGTGTTCCTTGGCTTCGGCGCGTTCCTGCCGACCGATTATATCGGCATTGCCGAACTCGGGATCATCGCCGGGCTCGGGATGGTCGTCGCGCTCGTGGCGAGCGTCACGCTGCTGCCCGCGATGCTGATGCTGCTCAAGCCCGGTACGCCGCGGCGCGAGGTCGGCTTCAGCGAGGCAGCCCCGCTCGACCGCTGGCTGCATACGCATCGCAAGACGGTGCTGTGGGCGTTTGCCGCGTCGATGGCGGGAAGCATCGCTTTGCTCCCCTTCGTCCAGTTCGACTTCAACCCGCTCCACCTGTGCGCCAAGGACGGCCCGGCGATGCTCGCGCTGACCGACCTGATGCGCGATCCGCTGCGCACGCCCAACACGATCAACGTGCTCGCGCCCAACGCCGATGCGGCGAAGGCGCTTGCGGCGAAGCTCAGCGCACTGCCCGAGGTCGCCGAGGCTGTGTCGGTCGATGGATTCGTGCCGGAGGACCAAGCGGCCAAGCTCGCAGTGATCCAGGATGCCGCATTGCTGCTCGACACGACGGTCAACCCGTTCGATGTGACGCCCCCGCCGAGCGATGTCGACTCGATCGGCGCGCTGATGAAGACCGCGGGCGAATTGCGCGCGAGCGCGACCGCGCATCCAGGGAGCGCCGCCGCCGATGCGCGCCGGCTCGCCACGGCGTTCGATCGCCTGGCGCGCGCCGCGCCGCCCGAGCGGACGAAGGCGACCGCGCTGCTCGTCACCCCGCTCGGCACGATGCTCGACCAGATCCGCGCGATGCTGCAGGCCGAGCCGGTGACGCGCGCGACGCTGCCGCCGGAAATCGCGGGCGATTGGGTGTCGAAGGACGGCCGCGCGCTCGTGCAGGTGTTCCCCAAGGGCAATAGCAACGACAATGCCGTGCTGCGCCGCTTCACCACGGCGGTGCGTGCGGTCGCGCCGACCGCGAGCGGTCTGCCGGTGGCGACGCAGGAAGCTGCCGGCACCGTCGCCTGGGCGTTCGTCGAGGCGGGGATCCTCGCGCTCGTACTTGTCAGCGGCCTGCTGTTCGTCGTGCTGCGCGACGTGAAGGAGGTGGCCTTCACGCTCGCCCCGGTCGTGCTGTCGGGCTTCCTGACGCTCGGGAGCTGCGTGCTGATCGGGCAGCCGATCAACTTCGCCAACATCATCGCCTTCCCCTTGCTGTTCGGCGTGGGCGTCGCGTTCCACATCTATTTCGTGATGGCGTGGCGCGCCGGCGCGACCGATCTGCTGCAGTCGAGCCTTGCGCGCGCGGTGCTGTTCAGCGCGCTTGCCACCGGCAGCGCGTTCGGCAGCCTGTGGTTGTCGCACCATCCGGGGACGGCGAGCATGGGCAAGATCTTGATGATCTCGCTGGCCTGGACGTTGGTCTGCGCGCTGATCTTCGAACCCGCGCTGCTCGGCCCGCCGCGGGCAAAGAAGGCGTAGCCGGGGCGCCCTTTACCGCTCCAGGTGAAGGCCCGACCCTCCTCCCCGCAGGCGCGACGGGCTGGGGGGGGCGAACGATCTGGATCCTTTGCGCTGCGCCCGCGGCACGCCCCTCCCCTAGCCCCCCGCAAGCAGGAGAGGGGCTTTGGGGCTGGCGGCCGCGCACGAAACGCGGTGGCGCTACTGCTGGGTGACAGCCGTCGCCGGGGTGGCGGAAACCGACGGCGTCGGTCTCACCGGCGCTGCGGGATCAGCCGGAAAATCGTCGACCGCCGGCTTATCTGCAGCCGGCGGCGCAGGGTTAGCCGTCGGCGCCGCCGGATCGGCAGGGAAATCGTCCCCCGCGGGCTTGCCCGCCGGAGTCGCCCCCGCGGGCGCAGCCCCTGCTGCCGGATCCGTCAGCGGATCCGCCGCCGGGTCGGTCAGCGGATCGTCGAGCGCCTTCGCCGCCGTCGCCTTGGCGCCGTGCGTTTCGGCGATGCTCACCGCGCGATCCTGCAGATAGGCCGAGCGCAGCGTCGCATACGGGTCGATCGCGCTGCCGAGCAACGCCTTGAGCGCACCATCCGCCTCGACGCGCATGTCGAGCCCGGTCAGCACCGCTTCCGAAACGCGATATTCGGCATAGTCGAACGGCGTGCCGATCGTGAAGGCATAGGTCTGCCCCTGCGCGATGCCGGCGCCGAAATCGCGAAAATCGCTCGGTCCGACCAGCGGCAGAAAGATATACGGCCCCGGCCCCAAGCCATAGTGGCCGAGCGTGGTACCAAAGCTGTTGTCGTGATGCGGCAATTTGAATTCGGACGTCTTCGCGACATCGAGCAGCCCGCCGATCCCGATCGTCGAATTGACCACGAAACGCCCAACCGTCTTGATCGCGCGCTTCGGCTTCAGCTGCAGCACATCGTTCGCGAACACCAACGGCTCGCCGATATTCGAGAAGACATGGCGGATGCCGGCGCGGAGCGGCTTGGGGAACACTGCCTTGTAGACCATCGCGATCGGCCGGAACGCGATCCGATCGAGGAACTGGTGGATCGAGAACATCGTCCGGTTGAAACCCTCGAGCGGATCGCCCTTGGTCCGGTGATGCCGCGAATGCGCCTCGGGCGCCACGGCGGGCTTCGCTGCCGTACCGGCGCTTGCAGACGCCACCGACACCGGTGCGGCGACGGCCTGCGCCATTGCCGCGGGTGCGGCGAACAGCATGATCGCCATCGCTACCGCGCTGCTCGAGCCCCCCAGCCGCAAGTTCAGCGTCCGCCCTTGGCCGAGAGCGCGTTGAGATGGCTGATCAGCGCCTTCGCACCGCCCTTGGCGAAGATGCTCGCGAAATCGGCGCGGCGCGTGGCGAGCTGGCTGATGCCGTTCTTGTAATAGACGTCGATGATCCGCCAGCTGCTGCCGCTCTGCCGCATCCGGTAGTCGATCGGGACCGCATCGCCCTTCGGCGCGGCGAGCGTCGTGCGCACGACCTTGTCGCCGGCGCGCATCTCAACCGTGGGATTGATCGTGAAGGCCTCGCCGCCATAGCTGTCGAAGTTGGCCGCATATTGGGCGACCGTCAGCCGCCGCATCGCCGCAACGAGCGCGGTCTGGTCGGCGGGCGCGACTTTCAGCCAGTCGGCGCCGACCGACAGCCGCGTGATCAGCGGCACATCGAACGTCTGGTCGACCACCGGCGCGATGCGTGCGGCGCGCCCCGCCGCGCCGAGCGCCTTCCCGCCCTTCATGATCGCGAGCAGCCCGTCGTCGAGCGTTTGCACCGAAGCGCGTGCCGGGTCACCGGCCTGGGCGGAAAGCGGTGCGGCGATCGCCAGCACCGCGGCAGGCACGATCATGCGCAGGAAAGTCGTCATCGAAAGCTCCTGTTGGAAAATTCCGGAAGGCCCGCTCGGGGAGCGCCGGTAGCACCGACCCGTCGCTAGCACAAACGGCTGTAGCGCCGATGAACGCGCCGCATTGCGGACCGGTTGCACCGCGTTCGTCGGACCAACGCCCCGCATCGACGGCTTTTTTCCGTTCCCCTCATGTTGCAACGCGGCTAAGATCGCTATCTGGGAGGCATAGATGACGAATTCGCGCGAATGCTGTAGGGCGTTCGTGCCCGGTTCGGCATTCGAGCGGACGGAAGGAACGATGTTTGCAGGTCATTCTCGCCAACCCACGCGGTTTTTGCGCTGGGGTCGTACGGGCTATCGAAATCGTCGAGCGGGCGATCGATCGCTACGGCGCGCCCGTCTATGTCCGCCACGAGATCGTCCATAACCGCCACGTCGTCGATACGCTGCGCGCGAAGGGCGCGGTGTTCGTCGAGGAATTGTCCGACGTGCCCGAGGGCGCGATGACGGTCTTCTCGGCGCACGGCGTCGCGCGGTCGGTCGAGGACGAAGCCAAGGCGCGCAAGCTGCCGGTGTTCGACGCGACCTGCCCGCTCGTCACCAAGGTGCACCTGCAGGGCCGCCGCTACGCCAAGGATGGCCGCACGCTGGTGATGATCGGCCATGAAGGCCATGCCGAAGTCGTCGGCACGCGCGGCCAGGTCGATGCGCCGGTGCATCTCGTCTCGACCGAGGCCGATGTCGCCGCGCTCGACCTGCCGACCGATACGCCGATGGCCTATATCACCCAGACCACGCTCAGCGTCGATGATACCAAGAGCGTCATCGCCTCGCTCGGCGAGCGGTTCTCCAATCTCATCGGCCCCGACGTGTCGGAGATCTGCTACGCGACCCAGAACCGCCAGAGCGCGGTGCGCGATCTGTGCAAGGTCGCCGACCTGATCCTCGTCGTCGGTTCCGAAAACAGCTCGAACTCGAGCCGGCTGCGCGATCTCGGGGCTGACGAAGGCCTGCCGAGCTATCTCGTCGCCGATGGCAGCGCGATCGATCCGGCCTGGTTCGAAGGCGTCGAGCGCGTTGGCCTGACGGCAGGCGCATCCGCCCCCGACGAGCTCGTCGAAAGCGTGATCGCGGCGTTGCGCAAGCTCGGCCCGGTCGAGGTGACGCAACTTTCGGGCGTGGTCGAATCGCTCGAATTCGGCCTGCCGCGCGAACTGCGCGACCCTGCCCCTACCAAACGCGCCGCCGTCGGCGCATAGGAACAGCCATGACGCTTCCCCTCGCTCCGCTGATGCGCATTGGCGCCTACACGCTCAAGAACCAGATCAAGGGCGGCAAATACCCGCTCGTGCTGATGCTCGAGCCGCTGCTGCGCTGCAACCTCGCCTGCCCCGGCTGCGGCAAGATCGACTATCCCGACGCGATCCTGAACCAGCGCCTGTCGTACGAGCAGTGCATGGAAGCGATCGACGATTGCGGCGCGCCCGCCGTGTCGATCGCGGGCGGCGAGCCTTTGCTCCACCGCGACATGCCGCGCATCGTCGAGGGTTACATTGCGAAGAAGAAGTTCGTGATCTTCTGCACCAACGCGCTGCTGCTCAAGAAGAAGATCGACGACTACAAGCCGTCGCCCTACTTCACCTGGTCGATCCATCTCGATGGCGACAAGGGCATGCACGATCACGCCGTCGACCAGGACGGGACGTACGAGATCGCGATCGACGCGATCAAGCTCGCCAAGTCGAAGGGCTTCCGCGTCCAGGTCAATTGCACCGTGTTCGAGGGCGCTTCCGCCGAGCGGCTCGCCGGGTTCTTCGACATCATGGAAGAGCTCGGCGTCGAGATCACCATCTCGCCGGGCTATTCCTACGAGCGCGCCGCCGACCAGGAGCATTTTCTGACGCGCGAGCGCACCAAGAACTTCTTCCGCGACGTCTTCGCGCGCGGCGATGGCGCACGCGCGTGGAGCTTCACCAACTCGCCGCTGTTCCTCGATTTTCTCGCGGGCAACCAGACCTATGAGTGCACGCCGTGGTCGATGCCGCTGCGCACCGTCTTCGGCTGGCAGAAGCCGTGCTACCTCGTCGGCGAGGGCTATGTGCCGACGTTCGCCGAGCTGATGGAAGGCACCGACTGGGATCAGTACGGCGTCGGCAAGTATGAAAAGTGCTCGAACTGCATGGTGCATTGCGGCTTCGAGGGCACCGCTGCGGCGGATGCCGTGCGCAACCCGCTCAAGATGTTCACCGTCGGCCGCAAGGGCATCCGCACCGAGGGTCCGATGGCGCCCGACATCGACCTCAGCCATGCGCGCAAGGCCGAGGACGTCCACTCAACGCATGTCGAGGCCGAGCTCGCGAAGATCAAGGCGGCCGATCCCGACGGCTTCAAGCGCACCCAGCGCGCGGCCTAAACTGCGGAACGCCGCACCGGCATCGCGGCCGGTGCGGAGGAGCGCGGGGAGTTGCCCGGGGTTTTTCGCCAGCGACTTGAGGATGGCGCCGAGCGCGACGCTGCCATCGGGGCTCATGCCGACGAGCGCTGCCGGCGGGAGCGCGTGGTCGGCGCTGTCGGAAATGGTGCGCAGGATCGCGAAAGGCAGGTTGTGCCGCGCCGCCACACGGGCTGCGATGTGCGATTCCATGTCGACGGCGATCGCGCCGGTTTGCGCATAGAGCGCGGCTTTTTCGGCGGCGGAAGCGATGATCGTATCGGCACCGATGATTGTGCCAGCTTGCGCCTCGGGAAGATGGCGCGCCAACCATCCGATGAATTCGCACCCAGCCCCCCTCTCCGTCACCCCGGGCTCGTCCCGGGGTCCACCGTGTCGCGCGTGCTCGGGCGGTAAATCTTGCGGCACGGTGGACCTCGGAACAGGTCCGGGGTGACGGCTGTCGTGGAGGGG
Source organism: Sphingomonas sp. UYP23 (assembly GCF_054059235.1). NCBI lineage: Bacteria > Pseudomonadati > Pseudomonadota > Alphaproteobacteria > Sphingomonadales > Sphingomonadaceae > Sphingomonas > Sphingomonas sp. UYP23. The sequence goes on along the minus strand of NZ_JBSSBX010000001.1, from coordinate 2,922,207 downwards.
GCCTACGACCACATCCCCCGCGCGCAACGCCGGGTCGAGCGCGCCCGCGACGCCGCAGGACAGGATCGCGGTCGCCCCAGCAACAGCAGCCTCCAACTCGCGCTCCAACCGCGCCGAGTCCCCGCCACCAGCGACCACCACGACACCCGGCCGCGCAACAATCGCCGCCTCGCGGTGCAGCCCGCAGGCGACGAGCAGGCTCACATCCCGAACGCCGGCCGGCCCGCATTTGAGCGCTTCAGATTCCGATACCGCGCCACCGCCCACAGCGGGAAATACGCCGGATACCCGTGATAGCGCAGGTAGAACACCCGCGGGAAACCGCCGCCGGTATACTTCTCCTGCCCCCACAGCCCATCCGCCGCCTGCGTCGCGATCAGATGCCGCACGCCGCGCTCGACCGCGGGATGATCGACCTTCCCCGCCGCCATCAGCGCTAGCAGCGCCCACCCCGTCTGCGACGCGGTCGAGGGCGCAGGCGTATAGCCCTTGTAATCGAGCGCATAGCTCTCGCAATCCTCGCCCCAGCCGCCGTCGAGGTTCTGGATGTGGAGCAACCAGTCGGCGCCCTTGCGCATCATCGGATGCTTCGCATCGAGCCCCGCTGCATTGAGCGCGCACAGCACCGACCAGGTGCCGTAGATGTAATTCACCCCCCAGCGCCCGAACCAGCTGCCGTCCGCCATCTGCTCCTTTTCGAGGAACGCCAACGCCGCCTTCATCCGCGGCGAATCGGTCTCGCCCAGCTGCGCCAGCATCGACACGACGCGCGCGGTGACGTCGCTCGTCGGCGGGTCGAGCAGCGCGCCGTGATCGGCGAACGGGATGTTGTTGAGGTAATGATAGCTGTTGTCGGCATCGAACGCGCCCCAGCCGCCATCCTTGCTCTGCAGCCCCACGGTCCATTCAACCCCGCGCGCGATCGGCTCGTCATAGGGCAAGCCGCCGCGATCCTTCGCGCGGTCCATCGCCATCACCACGACAGCGGTGTCGTCGAGATCGGGATAATGCGCGTTGTTGTACTGGAACGCCCAGCCCCCGGGACGGACGTCGGGCTTTTCCTCCGCCCAATCGCCCTTCACGTCGAGCACCTGCAGCGGCTTGAGCCAGGCCAGCCCCGCCATCGCCCGCGCCTCGGCCTCATCCCCGCCCGCCTCGAGCATCGCATGCGCGGCAAGTGCGGTATCCCACACCGGCGATACGCACGGCTGGCAATAGGCCTCGTCGTCCTTGATCACGAGCAAGCGCTCGACCGACTCGCGCGCGATCATTCGCATACGATCATCGGCCGGGCAGCCGAGGCACTCGAGCATCATCACGCTGTTCGCCATCGCCGGATAGATCGCGCCCAATCCGTCCTCGCCGTTGAGCCGCTCGGTCACGAAGGTCAGGCACGCCCGGATCGCGCGCCGCCGCGTCCGCTTGGGCCAGAGCGGCTCGACCGCCTTGAGCACGACATCGACCCCGCCGAAAAACGCCGTCCAGGCGCGCTTGGTCCCCGCCGCCCGGCTCTCCAGCGGCACACGCTTGTGGGTGTAGAGCTCGTCGACTCGTACACCAGACACGTTGCGCGCGACCGGCTTCTTCGCTGCGAGCACGAGCAACGGTACGATCACCGTGCGCGCCCAATACGACATCTTCGACAGATGCACCGGGAACCAGCGCGGCAGCAGGATCAGCTCGACCGGGAGCGTCGGCACGGTCTTCCAATCGGCGCAGTCGAACAGCGCGAGCTGGATCCGCGTGAACACGTTGACCGCCGCCGCGCCGCCCGCCTTGTGGATGGCGGCGCGCGCCTGCACCATGTGCGGCGCATCGACCGGATCGCCGATCATCTTCAGGGCGAAGTACGCCTTTACGCTCGCGCTCACGTCGAACGACCCGCCGTGGAACAGCCCCCAGCCGTGATGGCTCGCCGACTGGATGCGGCGCAGATAGTTGCCAATCTTGCGCTCGATCTCGGCGTCGCGCGGCTCGCCCAGATAATGCTTCAGCAACACATATTCGGCCGGGATCGTCGCATCGGCCTCGAGCTCGAACACCCAATGCCCGTCTGCGCGCTGCAGCTCGCCCAAAGCCGCCGCGGCACGGTTCGCGGTGGCGTCCGCCTCGTTCACCAGGCTCGCGCGGTCGATCGTCTCGATAGTCATGCCCCGCCCTTAGCCGAGAGCGTGCCCACGCGCCAAGCGGGCAGCGGTTTCGCCCGATCGCAAAGCGCCCTCGATCGTCGCGGGCAGCCCGGTCTGCGTCCAGTCGCCCGCGAGGAAGAGATTGCGCCAGCGCGTTTGCGCGGGCGGGCGCTTGGCATCCTGCTCGGGAGTGGCGGCGAAGGTCGCGCGCTTTTCCTTGACAATCTGCCATGGCGGCAACGTTGCGGGGAGCCCGTGGATCGCGGCGATATCCGCCCAGAAGGTCGCGGCCAGTTCGGCGCGATCGGTATCGACGAGATGGTCCGCGGCGCTGACCGTGACCGACAACCGGTCAGGAAACGCGAAGATCCATTCCGCCATCCCGCCGATCACCCCGAGCATCGGCGCGACCCCCGCCGGGGGGGTGTAGGCGAAGTGCGCGTTGACGATCGACCGGAAGGCATCGGGCACGACGAGACCCGGCACCAGCGACTCGGCAACCCAGGGCGGCACCGCGAGGATCACCGAGTCGCCCGATGCCAGCGGCTCCTCGCCCGCGCCGAAATCGAGCGCGACGACGCGGTCGTCGGCGAACTTCAACGCGCGCAGCCGCCGTCCAAGTGTCAGCGAAGTCCCCTGCCCCTCAAGCCACGCCAGCGCGGGATCGACGAACGCCGCCGCCAGCGTCGGTTCGGCGATCCGCGGCCGGCTCGCGCGTCCGCCCATCGCGAGCGATTCGCGCATCACCGCCGCGGTCAACCGCGCCGAGCCGTCCGCCGCCGCCGTATTGAGCACCGCGAGCAGGATCGGCTCGATCAACTTGTCCCATACCGCGCCGCGCAGCGCGACGCGATCGGCGACGGTCTCACTCGTCCCACCGCCGAGCAGCCCGCCGAACCGCAGATAGTCCCCCGCCCGCGTCCCCGGCACGCGCCGGCCGTCGCGGAAGATCCACCACGGCAGCCGCCCGTCATTGACGCGAACCGCCCAGCGCGCGCCCGTCTGGCGATCGACAAACGCGAAATCCGCATGGAGCGGACCGCTCAGCCGATCGCTCGCGCCGATCGCCGCGAGGTACTCGTTCACCGCGCGATTGCCCGACAGGACGAGATGGTTGCCATTGTCGATCGTGCGGCCGAGTTGCGGATCGTGATACGAGCGGCAGCGCCCGCCAGCCTGCGCCGCCCCGTCGATCAGCTCGGCGGCGATGCCGGCGCGCGCGAGATCGACCGCGGCGCCGAGCCCCGCCATCCCCGCGCCGATGATGCGAACGCGCGCGCTCAACGGAACAGCATCAACCGCAGGACGGTGAAGATCAGCGCGGGCTTGTTGACCTTGATCCGGGTGCGCGGCGGAGCCCAGCCCTCGGCCTCCATCCGCGTCAGGATCGGGGCATAGACGGCCGCCATCAGCCGCGGCGCGATGAGATGCCCGCGCGGACGCTGCGCAAGGATCGCCTGCGCCGCGGCGAAATGGGTGTGCGCCTTGGCGGCGAGCACGCGCGCCGCCGCATCGACGCGCGGATCGCCGACCACGGTAATCGGATCGAGCAACTCGATCCCCGCCCCGACCAACGCCTCGCGCGGCAGATAGACGCGCCCGATCGCCGCATCCTCGTCCACGTCGCGCAAAATGTTGGTGAATTGCAGCGCGAGCCCGAGATGATGCGCCAGTGCGATGCCGACCGCGTCCTCCATCCCGAAGATCTTGACTGACAGCCGCCCGACCGCCGAGGCGACCCGGTCGCAATAGAGTTCGAGCTCGGCCATCGGCGGCCAACGGACGTCGCGTTCGACATCCATCGCCATGCCGTCGATCACCGCGAGGAAATCGGCCTTGTCGAGCGCGAAGCGGCGCACCGCCTCGGCGACCAGAACCGCCCGCCCGGGATTGCCGCCGGCATAGAGCGACTCGATATCGGCACGCCACGCATCGAGCGCGGCGGCGCGCTCGGGCCGGTCGCCGACCTCGTCATCGGCGATATCGTCGACCTCGCGACAGAACCCATAGACGGCGTACATCGCCTCGCGCTGCACTTTGGGCAGCACGCGCATGCCGGCGTAGAAGGAGCTGCCCGAGACTTGCGCCTGGAGCTGCGCGGGGGTCGCCTTGGGGTTCATGCCCGCCCCTTAACCATTTGTGATGCCGCCGCCAACGCCGCGAGACCGAGTGCCTCGTACGGGCGGTGGTGGACGCGCTGCGACAGCGGATCGCGCGTCTTCAGCCGCTGCGTCAGGCTCACCGCGAGCCGGTGGATGATCGCGACCTCGACCGCGAGGCGGCGATCGTGAATCTGCCCGGCGAACCCCGCCGATTCGTCGAGCAACGCATCGCTGCGCGCAGCCAGGTCGCGAATCGTCGCCAGCAGGCCCGGTGTGGCGACAGGCTTTTCGAGGTCTTCAAGCCGCGCGCCGTGCTGCGCCATCAGGTCGAGCGGCAGGTAGACCCGCCCGATCGCGCGATAATCCTTCGCGCAGTCCTGCGTGTGGTTGATCACCTGCAACGCCGCGCACAGCGCATCGGACGCGGGCCAGGTCGCATGGTCCTCGCCATGGACGTCGAGCACGTAGCGCCCGACCGGCATCGCCGAATAGCGGCAATAGTCGATCAGCGCCGCCCAGTCGGCGCAGCGGTTCACGGTGCAATCGCGCTCGAACGCGGTGAGCAAGTCGAGCGCGTGCTGCGGGCTGATCCGGTGCAACTCCATCGTCGTGCGCAGAGCGACCGAAGCGGCGTCGGCATCGCTCTGGCCCAGGATCGTCGCGCGCATGGCGCCGAGCAGCGCGAGCTTCGCGTCCGCCGAGACCGCCGGATTGTCGGCAACGTCGTCCGCGCCGCGCGCGAAGCGGTAGAAGGCCATTACGGGCGCGCGATGCTCGGGCTTGAGCAGCACCGAGGCGACCGGGAAATTCTCGTCCTTATGCCCCTTGCCCGAGGCGAGTTCGGCCGCCTGCGTCATGCCGCGAGATCCGCCTGGACGCGGCCCTTCCACAGCCCGCCGCGCCCGCGGACATGCTGCCACGCCGAGAGCAGCGTGCAGCCCGCATAGAAAGTGGCAATGGCCGGCAAAAGCAGTCCCCAGATCGGCGAGCGGCGGTAGAAGCGCAACATCGGCTGAAACGCCAGCGCCATCAGCGCCCACGCGGCGATCGCAGCATATTGCGCCGGCCCGCGCGCTGCAATCGCCAGCACCGGTGGCGCGAGGTAGGTCAGCGCGAGACCGAGCGTCGTGCCCGCAAGCAACAGCGGCGAATAGTGCAGCTGGGCATAGGCCGAGCGCGAGATCATCGCCGCGACCGAGCCCCATGTATCGTAGCGCCGGATGCTGACCGCGCGGTCGGTCAGTCCGAGCCAGACCGCGCCTTGCGTCTTGAGCAGCGCGCCGAACGCGCAATCGTCGATCAGCGCCGCGCGCACCGCGGCGATGCCGCCTGCCGCCTCGAGCGCGCGGCGTTCGACGAGCATCACCCCGCCCGCTGCCGCACCCTGTACGCGGCCGCGGCGGTTCACCTCGGCGAAGGGGTAGAGCATCTGGAAGAACCACACGAACGCCGGGATCAGCGCGCGCTCGGCCACGCTCTCGCAGCGCAACCGTGCCATCAACGAGACGAGCACGCGGTCATCCTCGACCGCACGCGCGGCGAGGCTGCGCAGCGTGTCGGGCGCGTGCGCGATGTCGGCATCGGTGAGGAGGAGGTAATCGGCCGTGTCGCCGGCGGCGGCGATGCCTTGCGATACGGCCCATAGTTTGCCGGTCCAGCCGGGCGCGAGCGGTGCGCCGGGGACGACGCTCACCCGCTCCGACCCCAGCGCGCGCGCGATGTCGGCGGTGCCGTCGCTGCTCGAATCATCGACCAGCACGATGCGGAAATCGCCCGGATAGTCCTGCGCGACGAGGCTGCCGATCGACCGGGCAATCACCTCCGCCTCGTCGCGTGCGGGAACGATCGCCGTGACCGATGGCCAAGCCGATGCTCCGCCCCCCCCTGGAAGGGAGGGGCTGGGGGTGGGCCGGCCCGTGGAGAGGTCGACGCCCGCATTAGGCCAACCCACCCCCGGCCCAGCATCAGGTCGGTCAGGCCCCCGGCCTGACCTGAACAGCGCTGGGCGCTGTTCACCTGACGCGCTTCCCGGGAGGGGAGGAAGGCTGTCCCGCTCGCGCGTCAGCCAGAACCCGTCCCGCGCAAACACCAGCACCAGCCAGATCGCGAGCGACAGCAGCGCCACCCCCAGCACACTCACGCCAGCATCCCCGCCTGCGCGAACCACGCGATCGCCTCGGCCAGCGCCTCCTGATGAGGCCGCGCGCGATAGCCGAGCTCAGCCTCGGCCTTGGCGCTCGAATAATACATGTCATGCGCCGCCATCCGCAGCGAATCGAGCGTCAGGAACGGGTCCTTCCCCGTCACCCGCGCGACCTGCTCGTTGACCCATGCCAGCGGAAACAGGGGGGCACGCGGAATGCGCACGGTCGGCGGCTTTCGGCCGACGATCCCGGCCACCGTCGCGAGCATCTCGCGCAAGGCGACATCCTGCCCGCCCAGCACATAGCGCTCGCCGATCCGACCACGCGCCATCGCCGCGATATGCCCCTCGGCGACGTCGTCGACATGGACGAGGTTGAGCCCGCTCTCGACGAACGCCGGCATCCGCCCGCTCGCCGCCTCGACGATGATCCGCCCCGTCGGCGTAGGCCGCGCGTCGCGCGGGCCGATCGGGGTCGAGGGATTGACGATCACTGCGGGCAGCCCCTGCTCAGCGACCATCGCCTCGACCAGCCGCTCGGCGACCACCTTGCTGCGCTTGTATGCGCCGACTGCCTGCTCGGGCGTTGCGGGACGCGTCTCGTCCGACGGGCGGCCATGATCCGGCAGCAGCGTGGCGACGCTGCTTGTGTAAACGATCCGCTCGACGCCGGCGGCAAGCGCTGCCTCCATCACCGTCGCGGCGCTCGCGCGGTTGTTACGAACGATCTCCTCGGGATCGCGCGCCCAGATGCGATAATCGGCAGCGACGTGATACAGCTGCCGCACGCCTGCCATCGCCCGCGCCATCGCTACGGGATCGCGCGCATCGCCCTCGACCAGCTCGCCGGGAAAGTTGGCAAGGTTGGTCCGCGCACTGCTCGCGCGCACCAGCCCGCGCACGCGCGCACCCGAGGCCGCAAGCTTGAGCGCGACCGCCGAGCCGACGAAGCCGGAAACGCCTGTTACCAGTGTGATGTCGCTGTCCATCCGCGCGCTTTACGAGTGGCCGTAGGGCGCCGCAATGGGCCGCGCCCCGTTACCCCGGAGCACCGTGACCTGCGGACTCGTCCCTAATCCGGCCATCACCCCGGCCTTGTGCCAGAGTGACAGCTGCGAACGCCGAAGAGACGGCAGCGAGAGACGCAGCGGACCGCGAATCCATGACGCGCTTTTCACCCGCCCCGCCTAGCCCGCTCTTATCGACCAGCGTAAGGGCCATCCTTGTGCAGCCTTTCCTGATCCTTTTCGGCGCAGCGCTTGGCTGGTTGGCGGTCCTGCTGGCCGCCTGCGGGGTCGGCTTCCTGCTCGCCGCCGCGCGCGCACTCCGCCGCTTTTTCGCCGCTGCGCGCCCAGCATCAGTGCGCCGCGAAGCCGTCACCTTGCTCAAGCCGCTGTACGGCGCCGAACCACGCCTGTTCGAAAACCTCGCGACCTTCCTCGCGCAAACCCACGACGGCCCGCTCCAGCTCGTCCTCGGCATCCAGCGCGCCGACGATCCCGCCATCGCGGTCGTCGCAGCGCTGCAAGCCGCGCACCCGCACGCCGCGATCGACCTCGTCATCGACGCCACCAGCCACGGCGCGAGCGGCAAGCTGTCGAACCTCATCAACATGGACCGCGTCGCGCGCCACCCGATCGTCATCCTCAGCGACAGCGACATCGCCGTCGCGCCGGATTATGTCGCGCAAGTCCTCGCGGCGCTCCACGCCCCCGGGGTCGGCGCGGTCACCTGCCTCTATCACGGGCGCGGCGATGCCGGCTGCTGGTCGCGCATGGCGGCCGCCGGTGTGAGCTACCAGTTCCTGATCGGCGCGACCTTCGGCGTCGCCAAGCAGCTTGCCACGCCGTGCATGGGCTCGACGATCGCGCTGCGGCGCGAGACGCTCGACGCGATCGGCGGCTTCGCGCGCTTCGCCGACGTGCTCGCCGACGATTATGCGATCGGCGCAAGCGTCCGCGCGCTTGGCCTCACCGTTGGAGTGCCGCCGCTCCTCGTCGCACACGCCTGCGACGAGGCCAGCTTCGGCGCCGTATGGCGTCACGAGCTGCGCTGGGCCGCGACGGTGCGCGATCTCACCTTCTGGCCCTATGTCGGCAGCGTGGTCGGCCTTCCGCTCCCGCTTGCCTTGCTCGCCGCCCTCTATTGGCCCGCCGCCGGGCTGATCCTCGCACTCGCAGCAATTTTCGCGCGCTGGGTGGTTGTGCGAAGTGTCGATGCAGCGGTAGGGACGCGGGTCGCGTCGTTCGGAATGGCGTTGCTGCATGATTTCGCCGCTTTTGCGGTCTATATCACCAGCTTCTTCGTCCGGTCGGTTGATTGGCGCGGGGCGACCCTTACAATGAAGCAGGACGGCCGCATCGCAGCGGCCACGGAGCACTAAGACATGTTGCGGACCCTTTTTCTCCAGGCTCCCTCGTTCGACGGTTATGATGGCGGCGCGGGTGCGCGCTACCAGATGAAGCGCGAAGTGAAGTCGTTCTGGTACCCGACCTGGCTCGCCCAGCCGGCCGCGATGGTCGAGGGCTCGAAGCTGATCGACGCCCCCGCGCACGACCAGTCGTGGGACGACATCGCGCACGAGATGGACGAGCGCGACCTCGTCATCCTCCACACCTCGACGCCGAGCTTCCGCCAGGACGTCCACACCGCCGAGCTGATCAAGCAGCGCAACCCGCGGATCAAGATCGGTTTCATCGGCGCCAAGGCCGCGGTCGAATCGACCAAGGTGCTCGAGACCTCGACCGCGATCGACTTCGTCGCGCGCAACGAGTTCGATTTCACGATCGTCGATGTCGCCAACGGCATGCCGCTGCGCGAAGTGGAAGGGATCAGCTGGCGCGACGACGACGGCGCGATCATCCACAACAAGGACCGCAAGGTCATCGAGGACATGGACAGCCTCCCCTTCGTCTCGCCGATCTACAAGCGCGATCTGCAGATGGAGAAGTATTTCGGCGGCTATCTGCTCCACCCGTACGTCTCGTTCTACACCGGCCGCGGCTGCAAGAGCCGCTGCACCTTCTGCCTGTGGCCGCAGACCGTCGGCGGGCATAACTACCGCACGCGCTCGATCGGCCATGTGATCGCGGAAGTGAAGTACGTGATGGAGACTTTCCCGCAGAACAAGGAAATCTTCTTCGACGACGACACGCTGACCGACAACCTCCCGCGCGTCGAGGAGCTCGCGATCGAGCTCGGCAAGCTCGGCGTGACCTGGTCGTGCAACGCCAAGGCCAACGTGCCGTACAAGACGCTCAAGATCTTGAAGGAAAACGGCCTGCGCCTGCTGCTCGTCGGCTACGAGAGCGGCAACCAGCAGATCCTGCACAACATCAAGAAGGGTCTGCGCGTCGACGTCGCGCGGCAGTTCACCAAGGATTGCCACGAACTCGGCATCGTCATCCACGGCACCTTCATCCTCGGGCTCCCGGGCGAGACCGAAGAGACGATCGAGGAGACGATCAACTACGCCAAGGAGATCGATCCGCACACGATCCAGGTGTCGCTGGCGGCACCCTATCCGGGCACGTTCCTGTACAAGCAGGCGGTCGAAAACAATTGGTTCGACGGTGGCGACCACCTGCTGACCGACGGCGGCACGCAGATCGCGCAGCTGTCCTATCCGCACCTTCCGTCGGCGCTGATCTTCGACAAGGTCGGGGAATTCTACAAGCGCTTCTATTTCCGCCCGTCGAAGATCTGGGACATCGTCCGCGAGATGCTGACCGACTGGCAGATGATGAAGCGCCGCCTGCGCGAAGGCGTCGAATTCTTCGACTTCCTGCGTCGGCGCAAAGAGCCCGCATAACGCGGGCGGGGACAATCCCCGCCCCGTTCGGGCTGAGCCTGTCGAAGCCCCCGTTCGAGGCCGACAAAGACGGGTCTTCCGCAGAGTAGATTGTGGTTTTGGGTATGACGACACTGGCAGGCATGACGGTCAACGAGCGGCTTGCCGCGACGGGCCGGACCGAGCTGTGGGAAGACGCGGTCCGCGCACGCGACCGTACCGCGATGATCGCGGTGCTGCGCCGTATCGCGGTGCCCAATCCGCAGAACGTCGCCGACGCAGTGCTCGCCGACCCGGCGTTCTACGGGTTCGCTCCGGCGTGAAGACCGCAATCGTCACCGCCGACGATTTCGGTGTGTCGACCGAGGTCAACGCCGCAGTAGAGCAGGCGCACCGCGAGGGCGTGCTGACCGTCACCAGCCTGATGGTGACGGGCGCAGGTGCGGCCGATGCCGTCGAGCGGGCACGCCGTACGCCGACGCTCGGGGTGGGACTGCACGTCGCGCTCGCCGAGACGCCACCCGCACTGCCGCCAGCGCAGATCCCCGACCTGGTCGATGCGCACGGCAAGTTCCGGATCGAGTCGCTCCCCGTCGCGCTGAAACTTGTCGGCCTCAAATCGGTTCGCCGCCAGCTCGAGGCGGAGATCGAAGCGCAATTCGCGTTGTTCGAGGCCACCGGCCTCCCGCTCGACCACGTCAACACGCACAAGCACATGCATCTGCACCCGGTGATCGTCGGCGTGCTGCTCGAGGTCGGCCTGCGCCACGGCATGACGGCGATGCGCGCGCCGGTCGAGGATCGCACGACGCTGGCCAAGTTCGAGCCCGTCACCGGCTTCGACATCGCGCGGCCCTTCGCGCAGCTTGTCCAGGTCGCGGCGCGCAAGCGTGGCGTGAAGGTCCCCGACCGCGTCTTCGGGCTTGCCTGGTCGGGCGCGATGCATGCCGAGCGGCTGCGCGGCGTGCTCGACCATCTTCCCGATGGGGTGAGCGAGATCTATCTTCACCCGGCGACAGGGCCGTATCCGCTGTCGGCACCGGGCTACCAATATGAGGCCGAGCTCGCTGCTCTGCTCGACCCCGAAGCCCGCGCGATCGTCGCACGGCGTAACATCACTCTGGCGCGTTTTGCCGATCTGTAACCGGGAGATACCCGATGAACTTCATCCCCAAATCCATGGCCCCCGCCGGCCCCGCCCCCGGCGCGCGCGTCCCGCTCGGCAGCGATGCGCACAAGACTCTGTTCTGCCGCACGATGCTCGACACGCACGATCCGTATCGCCCCGCGCTGATCGACTGGCCGGTGATCGACGAGGAGACGCGCCAACGCATCGTCTCGCTGCCGATCTGGGACATCGCGGTCGCGACCGAGGGCCGTGCCGGCATGAACGTCAAGACGTACAGCCAGCAGATCCACGACCCGCTGCTGCGCGATGCGATCGACATGAACGCGTACGAGGAGAGCCGCCACAAGATCGTGCTCGCCGACATGGTCACCTTCTACGGCATCGTTCTCCAGCCCGAGGAAGAGTATAAGGTCCCGCGCGACGCCGAATTCGCCTTCATGCGCACGGGCTTTTCCGAATGCATCGACAGCTTCTTCGGCTTCGGCCTGTTCAAGGTCGCCAAGGACACCGGCTTCTTCCCCGACGAACTGGTCGAGACGTTCGAGCCGGTGATGCGCGAGGAAGGGCGGCACATCCTGTTCTTCGTCAATTGGGTCGCGTGGCATCGCCGCACCATGCCGCTGTGGCGGCGCCCGTGGTTCGAGCTGAAAGTCTGGGCGGTGTGGATCGCGCTGATCTGGGAACGGATCGACATGGCCAAGGGCATGGGTGAGGACAATACCAAGGCACAGGAGAACAATTTCACGCTCAACGGCTCGAAGGAGCTGGGCGTCGAGATCGAATTCCCCGAGCTCGCGGCGATCTGCCTTGCCGAGAACGACCGGCGCTTGTCGGTCTATGACGCGCGGCTCATCCGTCCGAAGTTCGTTCCGGGTGCGATTCGACTGGTGTTGCGCTTTATGGGAAAGAAGAAAGCTGCCACAGCGGCTTAAATCTTTCGAGGTGGCGATACGTGGCTTGGGTTGAAGGGTTCGCGCAGCGGCGCAGAGGCGCAGAGGGGTCGCGCGTTTCGCGGAGCGACCTTGCCCTTTCCGGCCTGAAGGAAAGCGCTCCGCGCAACGCACACACACCCTCTCTGCGCCTCTGCGCCGCTGCGCGAACCCTTGCCCGGCCAGCCCATGCGGGCCGCCCGAAAGACTGCGCCCCCGCCCCCCAAAACTCGTCACCCCGGCCGCGTGCCGGGGTCCACCGTGCCGCGCCCGCTGAGCCTGCAGGCCGCGCATCCCGGTGGACCCCGGGACAAGCCCGGGGTGACGAAGGTAGCCGCGCACCAGTATCGGGCACGCCATGAACCGGTCCGCCCGCATCGGCCTTCTGCTCGCGACGATCGTCGGTCTCGCGGTTGCCGCCGGGACCGTCGGAACCGTCGGGATCGGGCAAGTCCTGGCCGCGATGGCGTCGATCGGCTGGATCGGCATGGCGACCTTCGTGATCTGGTCAGGCGGCGTGCTCGGTCTGCTCGGCATGGCCTGGCTCGCGGTCGCGACCGACCAGCCGAGCGATCGGCTGTGGCTGTTCGTCTGGGCGCGGACCACGCGCGAGGCGGCAACCGACATCCTCCCCTTCTCGCAGCTCGGCGGCCTCGTCGTCGGCGCACGTACGCTCGCCGCTTTCGGGGTGCCGCAGCCGGTGATCTACGCCTCGATGATCGCCGACATGACGACCGAGATGGCCGCACAGCTGATCTTCACACTCGGCGGGGTCGCGGTATTGCTGATGATCCTGTCGCATGCCCCGGTGCAGCAGGGGCTCGTGCCGCTCGCGCTCGGCGGGGTGGCGGCGATGGTCGCGCTGATGGCGCTGTTCGTGTTCGCGCAGAAGCCGGTACTGCGGCTGGCCGGCTCGCTCGGCGCGCGGATGCTCCCGGGATCGGTGGCAGCGATGGCGGCGGTGCGCGACCAGCTCGATGCGATCTATCGCGAGCCCCGTCGCGTCCTTACCGCCTTCGTTTTCAACCTCGCCGCCTGGCTGGCGAGTGCTGCCGGTGCATGGATCGCGCTGCAGTTCATGGGCTCGCACGTCCCGCTGTGGGCGGTGCTGATGATCGAGGCGCTGATCTTCACGCTGCGCAGCGTCGCCTTCGCGATTCCCGGCGCGATCGGCGTGCAGGAGGCAGCCTATGTGCTGATCGGCCCGCTCGTCGGCCTCCCGCCCGCGACCGCACTCGCGCTGTCGCTGCTCAAGCGTGCGCGCGACGTGATCATCGCGGTGCCGGCGTTGCTCGCTTGGCAGGTCGGCGAGGCGCGACGCGTCGTCTCGTGAATTGCTTGGCTTCTCGGGCGATCGTATAGCCCGGGCGATCCTCCGGCCAAGGCGACCACCCGATGCGTTCCCTGTTCCTGCTGTTCGCCCCCGTCCTCGTCGCCGCGCAGGCGGCACCGATTCACCACGCGCCCGAGACGTGCCCCAGCCCCGCCGCGCCGCTGCCCGCCGATCTCGCGGCGTGGAAGACCGGGCCGAGCCTTGCCGCTGCGACCGACCGCAACACGCTCGTCCGCACGCGCCTGACGATCGGCCGCCGCAGCGAGCTGATGCTCGCGCCGAGCGACACCGTCCGTTACCCGTTCACGCCGTCCAAGCCGGGCGAGCCGACCAGCCTCGGCGGCATGGCGAGCTTCACCATCGCACGCACTGGCACCTACCGCGTGCTGCTCGGCACTCCGGGGTGGATCGACGTGGTCAAGGGCCGCACGGCGCAGACCGCGCTCGCGCATGCGCATGGCGCGGCGTGCAGCGGCATCGCCAAGATGGTCGATTTCAAGCTCGCGCCGGGCCGCTACACGCTCCAGATCGCAGGCAGCAAGGCTGCCGCCGCGCCGGTGCTCATCACGCGTCGTCCCTGACCGGCGGCAGCGGCACGATCCTGAGCAACGCATCGAGCTCGGCCAACGCCCCGCGCCCCGCCGATTCGGCAAGCGCCGCCTCCAATGCGCGATAGGCGACGAGCACCGCCGCCCCTGTCGGCGTGAGCGAAGCCCCGCGCCCTGCCCCGCCACCGGCAACGGTTTCGACCAACCGCTCGACGAAGCAGCGGTTCATGCTGTCGACCAGCAACCAGCTGCGCCGATAGCTCATCCCCATCGCGCGCGCCGCCGCCGAGATCGACCCTTCGCGCGCGATCGCGTCGAGCAGGTCGGCCTTGCCTGGCCCCATCGCCAGCTCGTCGCCGCAATAGAGCTGCGCCTTGATCTTGAGGCGGCCGATCCGGCTCATTCGCCGATCACGTCTCGCGCGCCGTGACGATCTTTCGGCGAGGGGGGTGCGCACTGCTCTGCATGGTCGGCTTTCTCGGTCATGGCCAACCGACCGTGCAGGGTGTCGCTTTCAAAAGCAAAGCCCGTTAAGCGCTGTCGTCATGGAGAAGGCGCACCCGTTCCATTCGATCCACAGCCACGGGCTGATCCGCGTCGGCGCGGCGACCCCGCGCGCAACCGTCGGCGATTGCGCTGCCAATGCCGCAGCGACAATCACGCTCGCCGAGCAAGGCCATGCGCAAGGCGCCGACCTGCTCGTCTTCCCCGAACTCAACATCACCTCCTACGCAATCGACGATTTGCATTTGCAGACCGCGCAGCAGCGCGCGACCGAGGCGGCGATCGCCACGGTTGCGGAGGCGACCGCAGCTTTACGCCCGATCCTCGTGCTCGGCGCCGCGCTGGTCCGCAACGGCCGGCTCTACAATTGCGCGGTGGTGATGGCGCGCGGGCGGATCCTCGGCGTCGTGCCCAAGACCTTCCTGCCCAATTACCGCGAATATTACGAGAAGCGCTGGTTCGCGAGCGGCGCCGACCTGCCGATCAGCGACATCACGCTCGCCGGGCAGACTGTTCCGTTCGGCACCGACCTGCTCTTCGCCGCCGACGATCTCGCCGATTTCGTGCTCCACGCCGAAATCTGCGAGGATTATTGGGCGCCGACCCCGCCCTCGACGATGGGCGCGCTCGCCGGCGCGCTGATCTGCTGCAATCTGTCGGCATCGAACATCGTCGTCGGCAAGGCGCGCGAACGCGCGATGCTCTGCGCTTCGCAATCCGCGCGCGCGGTGTGCGCCTATGTCTTCTCCGCCGCCGGTTCGGGCGAGAGCACGACCGATCTCGCCTGGGACGGCCAGGGCATGGTCCACGAACTCGGCGACCTGCTCGCCGAATCGACGCGCTTCGGGCGCGACTCGGAACTCGTACTGGCAGACGTCGACGTCGGGCGGATCGCGCAGGAGCGGATGCGCGTCGGGACCTTCAACGATTCGGCGCGGCTCGCCGGCGATCCCGAGACGCGCTTCCGCCGGATCGGCTTCACCCACCAGCCCGATTTCGCCGACATCGGCCTGTTGCGCGAACAGCGCCGCTTCCCGTTCGTGCCCAACACGCCTGAAAAGCTCGACGAGGATTGCTACGAGGCCTTCAACATCCAGGTCGAAGGCATCCTCAAGCGCTTCGAAGCTGCCCGCGCGGAACGCCTCGTCATCGGCGTGTCGGGCGGGCTCGATTCGACCCACGCGCTGATCGTCGCCGCCAAGGCGATGGACCGCCTGGGCCGCCCGCGCGACCATATCCTCGGCTTCACCATGCCGGGCTTCGCGACCAGCGACGGCACCAAGGAAAACGCCTGGGCGCTGATGCGCGCGCTTGGTGTCACGGGTGCCGAGATCGACATCCGCCCCGCCGCGCGCCAGATGCTCGGCGACATGGGACACCCGTTCGCGGACGGCGAACCGACCTATGACGTGACCTTCGAGAACGTCCAGGCGGGCCTGCGCACCGATTACCTCTTCCGCCTCGCCAACCAGCGCGGCGGGCTGGTAGTCGGCACCGGCGACCTGTCCGAGCTCGCTTTGGGCTGGTGCACCTACGGCGTCGGCGACCAGATGAGCCATTATGCGGTCAATGCCGGCGTCCCCAAGACACTGATCCAGTTCCTGATCCGCTGGTGCATCCGCACGAATCAGTATGACGGCGCGACCGACGCGATCCTCGCGGCGATCCTCGCCACCGAGATTTCGCCCGAACTCGTGCCGGCCGGCGCCGACGGCGCGATCCAGAGCACCGAAGCGCGAATCGGGCCGTATGCGCTCAACGATTTCTTCCTGCATCACGTCGTGCGCCACGGGTTGGCGCCGTCGAAGATCGCCTTCCTCGCGCTCCACGCCTGGCGCGATGCGAGCGCAGGCCGCTGGCCGCGCGATTTCCCCGCGGCGGGGCGCGTCGCTTATGATCTGCCGACGATCGCCGGCTGGCTCGAGAAATTCCTCCACCGCTTCTTCGCGACGAGCCAGTTCAAGCGCTCCGCGATCCCCAACGGCCCGAAGGTCTCGTCAAGCGGGGCGCTCAGCCCGCGCGGCGACTGGCGCGCACCGTCGGATGGCGCGGCGCGGGTGTGGCTCGACGAACTGGCGCGCGGATTGCCGTAAAGTCTGGCCCGTCCTCCGGAGTGCGCGCGGCGATGGAATACGCGTGCAAGCGGTGTGAAACGGCGTCACTCGACCGACATCACAAACCCCGTCCGCTCCATCGGGAAGACCGTGCGCTACCCCCAGCGCGCCTTGAGATGCGGCGATGCGAGAAGGCTGGTGGGGCGCGGGATGCTGGGCGGCGGATCGAACACCCCCGCGGCCAGATATTTGATCGCATTGACCACGCCGGCATGAGAAAACGGCTTCGCAATGACGCCATGCGCCCCCGAAAAATCGGCGGGGATCTTCGCGACGTTCGCTGTGACCAAAACGATCAGCGCATCGGGCCAGTGGCTGCGGATATAGGCGCAGACATCGAGGCCGTTCGAATTCTGCGCGAGATGGATGTCGACGAAGGCGAGCTGCGGATTGAGCGACTCGGGCAGCGCCTCGACGTCCTGCAAACTCGCCGCCTCGGCCAGCACGTGATGCCCGCTGTCCTCGATCATCGCCTCAATATCCATCGCGAGGAGCATCTCGTCCTCGACGATCAGGACTTCCATGACGTTGCTCATGACGGTGTCTCGCTGCGGGGAAAGGTGATCGTCACACAGGTGCCCGGCTGGTTGTCGCTCCACGTCGCCTCGGCGCGCGCCTGACGCGCGAGCCGGGTGATCAGCGACGTGCCGATGCTCCTGCTCCGCTGCGCCGACGGCATGCCCGGGCCATCATCGCAGATCTTGATGATCCCATGGTCGTCCTCGCCCTCGACCCTGAGGCTGAGATGCCCCGCCCGCCCTTCGGCGAAGGCGTGCTTGACGGCGTTCGTGAGGATTTCATTGAGGATAAGGCCAAGCGCCGACGCGTTCTCGGCGTCGATGAACAGCGGCTGCGGTTTGATATCGAGGACAATGCCGCCTCGTCCGCTCGAGCCGACGACATCGGACACCAAGCTCTCGGCGAAACTGCCGATGTCGAACCGCGCGATGTCGGAGGATTGATAGAGCTGGCGATGCACCACCGCGAGCGCATCGACGCGTTCGAGCATCGAATCGAGCTTGGCCGCGACCGACGGGTCATCGATCGTTCGCACCTGCAGCCGCAGCAGCGATCCGATCATCGTCAGATTGTTTTTGACGCGGTGGTCGACTTCGTGGAGCAGCAACGTCTTCGCGTCGAGCGCGGCGCGCAGGTCGGCAGTGCGGCGCTCGACTTCGCGCTCGACCAGCAGCTTTTGATCGTTGATGATGTTCTGCGCCTCGACCCGGTCGGTCACGTCGAACTGCGATGCGAAAAAGAACCGCACGACCCCATCCGAGTCGCGCACCGGGGACAAATACAGCGCGTTCCAGAAGGTCGTGCCGTCCTTGCGATAGTTGAGCAGATCGACATCGATCGCGTGCCCTGCCCTGATCGCTTCGCGAATCGCGGTGATCTTGGCGGGGTCGGTGTCGGGCCCCTGCAGGAAGCGACAATTGCGTCCGACGATTTCCTCGCGGGCATAGCCCGTCAGCCGCTGGAACGCGACGTTGCAGAAGACGATCGGATTGTCGGGCTGTGCCGGGTCGGTGATGACCATCGGCATCCGGGTAGCGCGGACCGCGGCGGCGAAGGGATCGCCCCTGCCATGTTCGTAATCGAGCGCGTCGGTAAGATGCCAGTCGTCGCGTTGTTTCAAAGCTGCCTCCGGCGTAGGCCCGGATGGCTTCGCGCCGAAATGTAACGTCGGTTAAGAAAAAGCGTTCCTGCCGCTGGCACGCACGACGGCCGGCGCGCGGCGCGTGCCGTTCGCGCGGAGAACCGAGCGCGCGGCTTTCAACCCGCGCTTACTTGCGGCTTTTCCGCGCAGCGTACCGCGCATCCCGCGCTGCCTTCTTGTCGATCTCGGCCTGGATCGCGGCCTGCTCGGCATCCTTGATCGCCTGCTCGGCAGCAGCGGCCTTGGCGAGCTTGTCGAGCCGGGCATGCTCGAGCGCGGCCTTCTTCTCTTCGCGCTTCTTGGCTTCGGCGGCTTCCTTCGCTTCGCGCGCAGCCGCGCGGGCGGCGACGACGGCGGGGTCGACAGGCGGCTTGGCCTTCAACTTCTCGAGGGCGCGCTGCTTGGCGTCGGCCGACAGGGCGGCGCGGTCTTTGAAGGAAGGTTCTTTGTAGGATGCCATGTGGCGGGCTTTAGCCTTGTCTTGCAGATAAGGAAATGGCGGAGAGGGTGCCCGCCCCACCAGAGCGAATAAACGGCAGTTCTGCGTGGATATTAGGGCGGTGCGTTAATGCGATACCCCAACCTGTACCCCTACCCGATTTTGTACCATCGCGGGATCAGAACGCGGGTCCCTCTGTCACACTGGGGTCTGATTCGCAACCTCGGCTATTTCACTCGCCGTCATCAGCTATCGATGGCGGCGCCGCCTTTCTGGCTGCCAGTTCTGCTTGGTGCTTTTTCTCCACCTCGAACCATTCTTCGATGGACCGGTAGCTACGGTTGCCCTGCTCAATCACCAGGCCGTTTGGCAACAGTAGAGGCCCTGGCTGTGATAACCCGTCATCGGGCCCATCAGCCGTCCAAGGTTTTACCTCATTGTCCTGCCCAAATGACCACGCAATGACCGGGACCTGCCACACGGAAGACGGGTCGTTGTCGTTGTCGTCGATGCCTCCAAGAATGAAGGTGCCCGGTATCGCGGGAATGATATGGATCGGTGCTTTGGTGATCTCGTCAACGGTGAACTCATCGACTTCTATGCTTTCTCCGTCGCTCATCATGACCTGATGATATCGCAATTGCGCCGTCTTAGTCGGGTCTCTTGCTTCGTTCAGCCGGGCAATGCGCGTTACGTTCGCAACCTGATATTGGTAGCCGTAACGATCTGTAAAAAATGCCATTTCAGTCTCCTAAGCGATGACGCTCCACCCCATTGGGTTCGACACCCAAGCATTAATATCGCTTTCGTACCACGCTACCAGCCCTTCGCTGATCGGCGTGGACGGCGGAAACGTGCCCGCGGCGATTTTTCGGTAGATGGTCGTTCGGGAAAGCTTCGTGCGCGTCAGCACGTCGCGCAGGCGCATCAGGTTGTCTCTGCTGCGATCAGTCATTGCACGAAGCCCTCCCCTATCGCGTCGCTATGTCGTTCCATCGACACGGTCGTGATTTGGTTCGTGCGGAAGTTGTCGCCGTCTTGCCGCCCGGGCTCGAGGCCAGGATACGAGATCGCAGGGTACGCCTTGTGCGCGAGAACACCTATCTGCGCTCGATCGGCAATGCGTCGGTGCTCGGGCTCTACGTGCTCACCGGGCCAAGCGTCGGCTTTTCCGGCGACCTGATCCGCATGGCGCAGATCGCGGCGGCCGAGCAGATGCCGACGCGCTTCGCGCTCGCGGTCGACAGCCCGTTCGCGGTGTTCCAGGCCAACAGCAATCCGTCGAACAGCCCGCATCAAAGCGCCGTCGGTTATGTCGGCGAAGATCGGCACATCGCCCGACGCATGCTCGGCATCCTGAAGGCGAAGGGGGTACAAGACAGCGCCGTCGCCTATTGGCAAGGCGCGAAGCTCAACCGCATCGTGGCGACCGCGGGGAAGGCCTACACCGACTTCGTGTTCGACCTGCCGCCGAACGCGACGACGCTGATCCTGCCGGCCAGCATGCCAGCCCGCGGGTTTGAGATCGCGCGCAATGCCACCTCGGTCTTCACCGCGACGATCGACAGCCTCACCCTGACGTACAACGCCTATACCGCCGGCAGCGAGCGCAATGACGGGTTCACCCCTACGGCGATCACCGGCGCCACCCTGGTCGCGCCGAACACGGTACGCGTCGCGCACAGCTCGGTGACCTGGGCGGCCGGCGACAATGCGTGCGGGTGGTCCGGTCGCGCCTATAAGGCCGCATTCGGTACCGACGCCGGGTATAGCGCATGGCTTGCCGACGACAGCTATCTCAACGCGCCGGCCGAGCCGAACACGACGAGCGAGACGCGCACGCCGACCTGGGCCGCGATCGAGCCGCGCGGCATGACGACGGCCGTCACCTCCGCATCCTCGAATGCTTCGGCACAGGGCGGTTTCGCCGCAGCAGTGGCATCGGCGATCCTGGCGATTGCCATGGCGGGCGCGACTATCAGCGGCGCGATCCCGACCAGCACTTCAACACGGCTTTGTTGCAAAACTGATGGCGGGGATTCACGCAGGGAATCGAGCGGTATAGATAGGCGTAATGCCCAAACCTGCCGCACCTGTGTATCGTACGACGAACTGGCCTGAGTATAATGCGGCGCTGAAGCGGCGTGGGTCGCTGGAAATATGGTTTGATCCGGAGATGCACTGGCTTTCGAAGCCGTGTGGTCGCCCTGGTCGCCCGATGCGGTTTTCAGACAGCGCGATAGAGCTGTGCCTGACGCTGAAGACGCTGTTCAACCTGCCTTTGCGGCAAGTGACGGGGTTGGTTTCGAGCCTGATCAAAATGGCGGGGCTGGATTGGTCGGTGCCGGATTATACGACGCTGTGCCGACGGCAGAAGACGTTGAAGGTCAACCTCGGCGGGCGGATCAGCTCGGGCGGACTGCACCTGCTGGTCGACAGCACCGGGATCAAAATGACGGGAGAAGGCGAGTGGAAGACGCGCAAACACGGACCGTCCTACCGTCGCCAGTGGCGCAAGGTGCATCTCGGGATTGATGCTGGGACGCTGGATATCCGGGCCATTGAGGTCACGACGAATGCCATTGGTGACGCACCGACGCTGCCCGTTCTCCTGGCGCAAATTCCCGGAGACGAGCGGATACTCAGCGTCGGCGGAGATGGCGCTTATGATACCAGGGACTGCCATGCCGCTATTGCCGGGCGCGGTGCCGATGCGGTCATCCCGGTCCGCCGCAACGGGCAACCATGGGCAGAAGGCGGTCCCGGCGTCGATGCACGCAATGGAGCGCTACGCGCGACAAAGCGGCTTGGTCGCGCAATCTGGAAAAAGTGGAGCGGCTATCATCGCCGCAGTCTGGTCGAGACCAAAATGCACTGCTTCAAACTCCTGGGCCAGCGCGTTGTCGCCCGCACCTTCGATCGTCAGATTACCGAGCTCAAAGTCCGTGCTGCAATTCTCAATCGGTTCTCCGAAATAGGAACGCCGGTGACCGTCCGCATCCAATAACATCTTCAAGTAAAACGTCGGTCATGCTCTCGCGTAATTATGCAACAAAGCCCTTCAACACCGATAGCAGCGAGCGCCGCAGCGGGGGGCAGCGCGGCTGGCGCTCTGCCATCCAGCGCGGCGCTGGCGCCAGCGGCTGCCGTATCAGGATCGTCGGGTGCAGCCGGGACCTTTGCCAACCAGACCGCTGGCGCGGCGTCCGGATCGGCAGGCGGTGGCGCCGCGCGGCAATGCCGGGCGCCACCGCCTCTCCGCCGACCGCCACCGCAGCGAGCGGGACCGTGGCGGCAGCGCCAATGGCTGGTGCGACGACCTCGCCTCTCATCGGCGGCGCGGGCGGTGGCGCAGGAGCGTCCGGCGCGCTGGGTAGCGCCGCCTCGTCGTCCCCCGCGGCTACGGTAAGCGGTAGCGCGGCGCCCGCCGGATCGTTTGCGGTGGCTGTTGCCTATCCGCCCGCCGGGTCGGCGGCGGCGGCATCCGGGGCAGTCGCGGCCGGCGCACTGCCAAGCGTAGCCGCCTCCCCGCCTATTGCGTCGGTCGCGGCAACGGGAAGCGCCGCCGGATCATTTGTGACTGCAACGATCAACCCGGTGGCGGGGCGCGCGGCGGGACCGGCAACGGCGATCGGTGCCCTTCCGACGCAGACGGCCTATGCCCTGGCTGGCAGGGCGAGCGGCGCGGTCATCGCAGTGCCGATCCCGCTTGCTCGCAACCGCACCATTTCCCCAAAGCGCATTCGCACCACGAGGTCGGAACCATGCTGAGCATCTCCACGAAATATCCCGATGAGGTGCTGTTCGCATCGCACGATTGGGCACCGGCACTGATCGAAGGCGATACCGTCATCTCTGCCCAGATCGTCCCAACTGACGGCCTGATCGTCGACCAGATCGTCACTGTAAGCCCGGTGACCACCTATCGGGTCCGCGGTGGCATCGCTGGGCGATCGTGGGCGCGGCTCGATCTGAGTGCGACGACCGCGCTCGGGGAGACACTCGGCGAGAACGTCATTTGTCCGGTTCGACCTCGATAGGATCTTCGCCGAACCACCACTCCGGCACGCGGAAGAACGCGCCGAGGAGCGCCCGGTCGGGTTTCGCCAGCAGGGCCGGGTATCCCTCACGAACGAACGTGGCCAGATAACCGTCGCGCCGGCGGAGCATGCGCGAGAGCGCTGCCAAGCTCTGCCCATGGTCTTTTGCTAACCGCTCGAGCACTTCGCCGGGCGTGCCGATCGGGCCGGGTTTCACAACCCCTCAGCCTTCTGCAAAACGGCGTTGATGCGCCCCTCTCGGTCGGGTCCGTCGGCTCCAAAGCGATCAAGTGCGACCTTCACTCTAGCGCCCTTATTTTTCGAACCGAGCGGGCGGCCTCTTCCGCGCTTTACTGGATTGCTCGCCACGATCTTTTCGTCAGCCTTCACCGAACGGCGCTCAACAATCCGGATATGTTCGGCAGCCACGCCAGACACTTTTCGATTTTTCTCTCCACGATAAATGCCTAGCGTGGCCATGCGTGCGGACACGGCCATCTGAGTTCGGTCGAGGTCTCGTGCAATCCCTGGATTTTTAGTGCCGCTCTCGACGAGCCGTAGCAATTCTGCATCTTCTTCAGCAGACCATCGACTGGATCTCATGCTTCCATTCCGAAACCGTTGGGGATCACACGCTCAGCCACTCACTCTCGGCGTCGTCAACGGCTTGGAATACGTCACCATCGGCCTGCTGCGAACGTAGATGGGCGCGAACGGTCTCAGGGTCTCCATCCTTGGGAAAGGTTCGATCGCCGCGCGCAGCGAATGCGAGTTCGTCGATCCAGTCGCCGCGGTCTTTCTGAGCGAGGAGCCACCGGCCGAAAGGCTCGCGATCGGGCAGGCGATCCTCAACATGGTCGTATCCTGGCATCAGGTGCTCCGATTCGCTTGCGGTCGAAGCTGACGATATAGCAGCATCATGGACGAGCGAGAATTGAGCCTAGCGGTGGTCGGTATCGGCTACGACAACGATCGCAAATCGAAAGGCGACCGTCGTTTTGAGATGATGCTATGCGCGCCGGGCGATCCGATCGAGCTGCGGCGCGAGCCGAAGAACAAGCACGACAAGCACGCGGTCGCGGTCTTCACCGAGCGTGGTACGCAGCTGGGCTACCTGACCGCCGAGCGGGCGCCGTGGATCGGCGGCAAGATCCTGGCTGGCGAGGAGTATGTGGCGATCTATCAGCAGCCGGGCGTGATGGCGGCTGTGATCCGCGTGCGGTTCGGCGGCGGTGCGCCCACCCTGCCCTCGCCCCGGCCGGTGCGCCAATCGTCCGACGAGAGCGGGCACGTGGGAGAAGAGTTCTATCCAGATCCCGAGCCCGACGAATGGGGAGCTTAGCGCCGCGCGCCCGCCAATAAATCGTTCGCCTTTCCCATACCCTTCATGAGCATATCCGACCATTCCTGCCCTAGCTCCCGGCGCCGTTCCATGTGCCCGGCCCGGTCGTAGGCCGCCTTGACCTTGTTCTCCGGGACGTGAGCTAGCATCATTTCGATAATCGGCGGATCCTCGGGGCGCCTAAGCTTGACCGCAAGCGCGTTCATCGTGGTCGAGAATGACGAACGCCAGCCGTGCGGAACGTGCCGACCGTGATAGCCGACCCGATTGTAGAGATAGCCGATCGCGTTCTCGCTCAGCGGACGGTGGCTGTGGCGCTCGCCGGGAAAGACGAGCCGGTTTCGGCCGGTCAGACGGTGGACTGCGAGGAGCACCTCCACGGCCTGCCATGAGAGCGGGATAATATGCTCAAATGCAGCTTCGTCCTTCAGATCAGCGGTCAGCTTCATACGGTCCGCCGGCACCCGCCAGATCGGCAGGAACGGGCCATGCGACATGCCGGTGAAATCAATGTTTTCGAACTCCGCCCAGGTAGCTCCACGGACCATGCCGGGACGCGATTGTGTCAGCGCCAGCAGACGCGACGCCAGCTTGGTGACCGGCGATGCGGCCGAAGCCTCAGCTGCAATGAGCACGCCCCGGGCGTCGTCAACGTCAACGAGCGCCGGCTGCTTTCCCTTCTTCGGAAGCGGCTTCAGCGCTGCCGCAAGGGAAGCGGCGGGGTCGTTGGTCGGGATGCCCTCGGATATCGCGTAAGCGAACACCGCTGATATCCGCTGTCTGAGGCGTTTCGCCGTCTCGATCGCGCCGCGGTCCTCTACCAGCCGCAGGGCTGCAAGAACGGCCTGTGCATCGATCTTCTCGAGGGGCTTGCCGCCCAGGATAGGGAAGACGTCGCGCTCGAGGCTGGTAATCACGTCCTCCGCATGGACCGGCACCCAGCGCACCTTCTGCAAGGCGTACCAATCGCGCGCCGCCTGCTCAAATGTGACGAGCTTAGCCAGCTCCGCTTTCTCGCGCTCCCTCTCCTCCTGCGCGCGCTTGCGCACACCTGACGGGTCCTGATGCTCGCGCAGCTGGCGGCGCGCGACGTCGCGTCGATCGCGCGCCTCGGAGAGCTTAACGTCGGGGTATGGCCCGAACGTCAGCAGCTTCTCCTTACCATGAAGCTGGAACTTCATGCGCCAGGACTTGAGCCCGGTCGGGGCCACATAGAGGAATAAGCCGCCACCGTCGGTGATCTTGTAAGGTTTGTCTCGCAGCTCGGCCTTCCGCACCGCCGCGTCCGTCAGCATGATACCCCGACCTGCATATCTCGTACCCCGTAAAATGCTCCACCGTACCCCGGTTTTGGCCGGTTCTGGTCGCGCTTGATTGGGACAGACTATAACAGGAACAACGGCAGAAATCAGCCCCTAAGGGACCGTCCCGAACCACTTGGAAAGGGAAATTGGCGGAGAGGGTGGGATTCGAACCCACGGTACCCGTGAGGGCACGCCGCATTTCGAGTGCGGTACATTCGACCACTCTGCCACCTCTCCGCGAGGTCATATGATGCCGTCTGTGAGGGAGACCCACGAAGCGGCACCGGTCGGTGAGCGGGGGCCACTAACGCAGTCGCTCGGGGAGCGCAAGCGTTTGCCGCAGCATTCTCTTGTGCAGCGCGGAACAGGGCCTAAGTTATACCCATGCACCGCACCCCGATTACCTCCCCGCCCTTTTCCGCCGAGATTCCGCTCGCGCCGATCAGCCATGCGCGCTTCGCCATCGGCGACGTCGTGCGCCACCGCATGTTCGATTTCCGCGGCGTGGTGTTCGATGTCGATCCGGTCTTCGCCAACAGCGACGAATGGTATGAGGCGATCCCCGAGAACATCCGGCCGCGCAAGGACCAGCCCTTTTACCACCTGCTCGCCGAGAACATGGAGTCGAGCTACGTCGCCTATGTCAGCCAGCAGAATCTGGTACCCGACGATCTCGACGAGCCGGTCGATCATCCCGCGATCTCGGGTCTGTTCGGCGAGTATGAGGACGGGAAATACCCGCTGCGGCGCGAACACCGCCATTGATCGACCGCTGACGTAGAAAGGGGGCCAGTTCGGCCCCCTTTCCGTGCTGGCGAATCGATCAGAATTTGAAGCCGATCTTCCCGTAATAATAGCCGCCGTTGATGCCATAGGGGCTGAACGACAGCGGCGCGTCGATCACGTTGCCGCCGTTGACGAGCGTGGTGTTGGTCGTACCCGGAACGAGCGAGACCGTCGGGGGGCGCTTGTTGAACAGATTGTTCGCACCGAAGGTCAGTTCGATCCCGGTAAGCAGCTTATAGGACAGTTCGAGGTCGGCGATCACCGCGGTGCCGACCGTCTGCTTGTAGAAGGTGCCGCCGTCCGGGCTGTAATAGGCCGAAGTCTTGCCATAGAGTGTGCCGCGTGCGGTCGCCGAGAAGCGGCCGAGCGTGTAGAAGCCCGAGGCGATTGCCTTGAACTTGGGCGATGCGGTCTCGAGGAAGCTCAACGCGCCCTTGTCGAACAAGGCCGTGGTGCCGAGCGAGGCCGGGGCGGCGAGGATCTTGGTCGCCTTGGTCTCGTTGTAATTGCCCGACAGGCTCCAATTGACCCTCCCCGCGCTGCCGAAATCGCTCGGAATGCTGGCCGTCAGTTCAAGTCCGCGGGTGCGCGTGTCTGCGCCGTTGGTGAAGATGTTGATGCCGGTCTGCGTCACGGTCGGGTCAAGCACGTTGCCATTGGCGACGATCGCCTGCCGCACCACCGCGAAATTGGTCGCGCCGCCGCTGCCGAAGATCGATCCGGTGCCGAGGATGCGATCCTTGATCGTCACCTGATAGGCATCGAGCGTGACGGTCAGCTTGCCCGTGCGGAACACCGCGCCGGCGCTGAGGTTGGTCGATTTCTCGGGCTTGAGGTTCTGGAAACCGATCAGCTTGGCCGCCGCCGAATTGGCGGGCAACTGCACGAACGCCGAGGTCGGCGAGACGTTGGTCGCCGAATAATAGGATTCGGCGAGCGTGGGGGCGCGGAAGCCGGTCGATACCGTTCCGCGCAGGGCAAAGGCGTGGCTGAAATCGTAGCGCCCCGTCCCCTTGAAGATGACCTTGCTGCCGAAGTCCGAATAATGTTCGTACCGGACCGCGCCATCGAGCTTCAGCGCCTCGACCGGCGAGGCCGATACGTCGAGATACAGCGACTGGTTCTCGCGCGAATGCTTGCCGGCATCCGATGGGCGGAAGCCGGGATAGGATTGCCCGCCCTCCTTGTAGATCGACGCGGCATCGCCCGATCCGATCGCATAGGTGTTCCTGCGATATTCCCCACCGAAGGCGATGTTGAGCGGGGTCGCGATCCCGACATCGAGATCGGTCGAGAAGTCCGCATTCGCCGTCAGTTCGGTGGCCTTGAACGATCCGTCGTAGAAGGTCGTCGGCGAGAAGTGCGTATCGATGAACAGCGAGCGATTGTACGAATCGAGCGTGTAGATGAGGTTCTTGTCTTGGCCGTAGGTGGTGCTGAGATCGAACTTGACCGCTCCCATGTGTCCCTTCAGGCCGCCGGTGACGGCAAAGTCCTCCTCGCGAACTCCTTCGCGCGGGTTGAAGCCGTTCGGGAAGGGGATCAATTCTCCCGGCGTCGCGAGCGTTCCGGCAACGCCCAGTACGGGTGAGGCAATGACGCGATCGGGCACGCGCAGATTTTCATAGGCGCTGGCGATCCGCTTGCTGAACGTGCCGAAGCTGTAGGCGGTTACGTCGCCGAAATTGTAGCCGGCATTGTATTGCGCGTTGGTCAGCCACGATTTGGCGTCGCCGTTGATCTTGTTGACATAGGGGAAGCCCGGAATCGTGCGGTACAACGCCTGTTGCGCTGCGCTGAGCGCAGGGCTGGTGGTGGTGGTCAGCAGCGTGCCGCTCGCATCGGTAACGCGGCGGTCGAGTCCCCCGGACTGCGTGAAATCGTGGAAGCGATGGAACAGCGTCACGTTCACGAAGCCATCCTCGCCAATCTTGGAGGCGAGGTGCAGCGTACCGGCATAGGTCGTGCCGCCCACGTCGTAATTCTTGCCCGCAGTAGCCGAGCCCGAGCCACCGCTCGAATCGTCCTTGAGGATGATGTTGATGACGCCGGCGATCGCATCCGAGCCATATTGCGCGGCAGCGCCATCCTCGAGCACTTCGATTCGCGCGATCGCGCCAGGCGAAATCAGATCGAGATCGGCGGTTGCCGCGCCCTGATAGGGTCCGCCGAGGACTGCAAGATTTGCCGTGCCGTGACGGCGTTTGCCGTTGACCAGGACGAGCGTGTGATTGGGGCTCAACCCGCGCAACCGCGCCGACAGCGTGAGATTGGCGGTATCTCCGCCAAAGGCCTGCGCGGTGAACGACGGTACCAACTGGGTCAGCACCTGGTTGAGATTGGGCTGACCGACTCGGCCAAGCTCGTCGGACCCGAGCACCTTGATCGGAGTCGCGCTTTCGGCCGCGGTCGTGCCGGTCCGGCGCGTTCCGGTCACGATGATGTCGGATGGTTCCTCTGGCCCCGGCGCCACCGAATCGGGGGCAGCCGGCGCAAGTGCGTCGGGCTTGTCGGAGGCGGCAAAAGCAGGCGCCGCGGTTGCACTAGCAACGGCCAGCGCCAAGAGCGAAATCGATGTCTTGTGCATGAGTGTGAGTCCCCCAAAAGTCGGTGGCTCCCAGTCATCCGCTCCCAATACTTTTTATGCTTTCAAATCAATACGCACCTCAAGACGCCGCCTCACAATGACGAACGCAGTTTCGCCTGCCGCTAATCGCGACAGTACACTATACTTCGAAGCCATATCGTTCACGCGCCGCCATTTCCGCGAACACCGTGGTACGCATCTGCTCTCCGCCTGTCGGGTAGTCATGCCGTCATCATACCGGGACCTTCACGATCCCGGGAATCATGGACGGTTTTTCTACCTTGGCAGATGACGCCATAGGTCGTTTCGCATTGCAACATAAAGTTCACGGATCGCGCCGACACCGCGTCCGATTGGTACGATTCCGGACCTACTATGGCGTTTCGGCAACGTTTCGAATGTGCCCCCCATCGTCTGCGCGGTTGACAGCGCGCGCCGTCTCGCATAGCTGGCGCTTCTTTCCCGCGCCCGGCGTGCCGAGCGTGGGGCACAGGTATTTTTGAAAGTGATGAGGGCCATGTTCGCAATCGTGCGCACAGGCGGCAAGCAGTATCGCGTTGCCGCCGGAGACAAGATCGTCGTCGAGAAGCTCGACGGTGAAGCTGGGGCGTCGATTACGCTCGCAGACATTCTGCTGGCGGGCGAAGGCTCGGAGATGGCATCGCTCGAAGGCCTGACGGTCACGGCCGAGATCATCGCGCAGGCGAAGGCCGATAAGGTCATCGTCTTCAAGAAGCGTCGTCGCCACAACTATCGTCGCAAGAACGGTCATCGCCAGCGTCACACGATCCTGCGCATCACCGCGATCGGCGACCACAAGGCCGAGCAGAAGTCCACCGCAGCGACGGGCGCAGAAGCCCCGGCCGCTCAGGCGTAAGGAGTAATCCCAGATGGCACATAAGAAAGCAGGCGGCTCTTCGCGCAACGGTCGCGATTCGGCCGGCCGTCGCCTTGGCGTCAAGAAGTTCGGTGGCGAAGCCGTCATTCCGGGCAACATTCTCGTGCGTCAGCGCGGCACCAAATTCTACCCGGGCGTCAATGTCGGCATCGGCAAGGACCACACCCTGTTCGCGCTGACCGAAGGTCGCGTGACCTTCCACCAGGGCAAGCTCGGTCGCAAATTCTGCTCGGTAGAAATGCCGGCAGCGATTGCAGCTGAATAACATCGGGTAACCGGACGGGTTGCCCACCAGGGCGACCCGGGACCGCGCAAGCGGACCGAACAAGGGAGACGGGTCGCCCCGGCTCCCTTTTTTCATGCTCCCTCCCCCACCCATTGTCCTCTGTTCGTCACGCAAGACGGGCAAAGGGCGGCGACGAGGAGAGTATACATGTTCGCTCGGACCCCGAGACTGACGCTGCGCCCCCCTTGGCCGGAGGACGCGCCTGCGCTGACGCGCGCGATCGCACATGAGAGCGTGGCGATGAAGCTGGCGCGGCTGCCCTGGCCCTATACCGAGGCCGACGCCGCGGAGTGGCTCGCCTTCCCCCGCACCCCCACCGACGCGACCTGCCTGATCCTGAGCCATGACGGCGCCTACCCGACGGTGATCGGGGCGATGTCGATCGAAGGGCGCGCGGACGGGCACGAACTCGGCTATTGGCTGACGCCCGACGCCTGGGGTCGCGGCTATGCGACCGAGGCGGGCGAGGCGATGCTGGGCATGGCGCGCCACGCGCTGGGGCTGAAGCGGCTGCAGTCGGGCTATTTCCTCGACAATCCCGCCTCGGGCAGGGTTCTGGCCAAGCTCGGCTTCGAGCGGACCGGCGAGGAAATGCGCCATAGCGTCGCGCGCGGCCACGCCGTGCCCTGCGCGACACTGGAGCTCGACCTTGCAATAGCGGCACGAACGCCGGTTTTTAGCTTGGCGGCCTGAGCGCAACCATGAACCAAGGCCCACGCACCATTCCCCGTTCGGGCTGAGTCCGTCGAAGCCCTACCCTCCACGCATAGCGGCGTCGCGGGGGGAGAGCATGTTTCGACAGGGTCAGACCGAACGGTGGAAAATTTGCGCGCGCCGACTCAGGCCGCGACCGCTAGGCGTGGCAGCACCGCAGCGGCATAGTCGCTCTCGGCGAGCGCAATCAGCGCTCGATCGTCATGCTTCCACGGGTGGAAGCCCGGCAGGAAGAACGCCAGCCATGCGCCGAGGATCTTGCGCGCCATGCCCGGCTTACCGAGCGCGTACCAGACGATACCGCGATGCGCGCGCCAGCCGGTGATCCCGTCCTGCCGTAGCAGTTCGAGCATTCCCTTGTAGCGTCCGGCGAAGAACTTCTGCGTCGTGCCGATCATCACCAGCGCCTTGATCTTCCAGCGCTTGCCACGGCTCCACTCGCGCGTCGCATGCAGCCAAGTGTCGTAGGCGACGCCCTTGTGCTCGATCTCCTCGGCAGCGTGCCAGCGCCACAAAGCCGCGGCCTGCTCGTCCCCGCCGGCGAGATGGCGCGGATCGGCGATCAGCTCGTGCGCCAGCATCGCGGTAAAATGTTCGAGCGCCATCGTCGCGGCAAGGCTCGCGATCGGTGGACGCCCCTTGGTCAGCGCAAGCGCTTGGTCGATATGCTGTTCGAGCAGCTTGGTGTCATATCCCTGGTCGGTGACATGGCGGTTGAACGCGACATGCTCGCGCGTGTGGATCACTTCCTGCTTGATGAAGGCCTGGATCTCCGCGTGGAGTCGCGGCGGCGTGCCCTCGCGGAAAGTGCGGACGCTGTCGACGAAGAAGCCCTCGCCCTTCGGAAAGGTCACCGACAGCGCGTTGTAGAAAGCGGTCGCGAACGGATCGTCGTTGAGCCACCAGCGACGCATCTGGACCCCGCGGCCGAAGCGCAGGTCGCGCGGAGTGATGGTCAGATCGGCGGGACTGGTTGCTTTCGCCACGAAAACCTCCAAACAGCAGGACAACAGGTCTCGAATTAAGCGTTACTTACACCAGTGTCAATAGTCCGCAAACGCCTTAGCCCCGAAGAATCGCGCGATGCCGCGATCGAAGCCGCCCGTGCCTTGCTCGTCGAACAAGGTCCGCAAGCCGTGACGCTCAAAGCCGTCGCTGCGCGAATCGGGCGGACGCACGCGAATCTGCTCCACCATTTCGGCTCGGCAGCCGATCTGCAAAAGGCACTGATCACCCACCTCGCCGACACGATCACCACGCAGATTGGGGCTGCGGCCAAGCGCGCCCGCGCCGGGGAGCAGGATCCCCGCGTCGTGGTCGACATGACCTTCGACGCCTTCGCGCAGGGCGCGGGCGCGATGGCGAGCTGGATGATCCTGACCGGCAACGAGGATGCGCTCGACCCGATCCTCGAGGCGATCCACCGGCTGGTCGACGATCTCGCCGCCGATCCCGACATGGTGGGGGGCAAGCCGATCCATGAGGAAACCCTGCAACTGGTGCTGATGGCGCTCGGCGATTCGCTGCTCGGCGGGCCGATGGCGAAGGCGCTTGGCCTGCCGCTCGGGACCGCGCGCGAGCTCGCGCTCGAACAGCTCATCTCGGCGCGCGCACCGGCTCTCGCGGCGACTGGCTAAAAATCGCATCTTCGGCTAAGGGCCGCCGATGCATTTTCTAGACCAAGCAAAGATCTTCGTCCGGTCGGGCGCGGGTGGCCAGGGCGCCGTCAGCTTCCGCCGCGAAAAGTTCATGGAATATGGCGGCCCCGACGGCGGCAATGGCGGCAAGGGCGGCGACATCATTTTCGAGGCCGTCCCCGGTCTCAACACGCTGATCGACTTCCGCTACACGCAGCATTTCCGGGCCCCGCGCGGCCACGGCGGGTCGGGTTCGAATCGCACCGGCGCTGGCGGCGACGACCTCCTCATCCGCGTGCCCGTCGGCACGCAGGTGCTGAGCGAGGACAAGGAAGAGGTGCTCGCCGACTTCACCGTGCCGGGCGAGCGAGTCGTCTTCCTGCGCGGCGGCGATGGCGGGCGCGGCAACGCGACCTACAAAACCTCGACCAATCGCGCGCCACGCCAGCATGGCACCGGCTGGCCGTATGAAGAGATGTGGATCTGGCTCCGCCTGAAGCTGCTCGCCGATGCGGGTCTCGTCGGGCTGCCGAACGCCGGCAAGTCGACCTTCATCAACGCGGTGACCAACGCGCAGGCCAAGGTCGGCGCCTATCCCTTCACCACCGTGCGCCCGCAATTGGGCGTGGTGAGCCGCCACAATCGCGAATTCGTGATCGCCGACATTCCCGGCCTGATCGAGGGCGCGGCCGACGGCGCGGGGATCGGCGACCGCTTCCTCGGGCATATCGAGCGCTGCAAGGTGCTGCTCCACCTGGTCGATGCGACCGAGGAAGACCCTGTGGGTAACTACCGGATCGTGCGTGGAGAACTCGACGCGTACGGTGCGGGACTTGTGGATAAGCCGCAGGTGATCGGCCTCAACAAGATCGACGCCTTGGAACCCGCCGAGGTCAAGAAGCTCGTCACCAAGCTGAAGCGTGCGAGCAAGGCCGATGTCCTGCCGATGTCGGGCGCAGGCGGCACGGGTATCGAGGCGGTGGTCGAGCGGCTGATCGAGGAAATCGGCCCGCCCGAGGGCGCGCCCGCGCGTGACGATGACACGCCGGGGGAATGGTCGCCTGTTTGAACCGGGTGCGGGGTCTGGTATAAGACGACTATGGGCACGCAACCCGTCTACCCGCTGCTGACTGCCGAGCAATTCCTCGAGATCGACTTCGGCGATCAGAAGGCCGAACTCGACAACGGTGTGATCCGGATGATGGCGGGCGGGACAGCCCGTCATGCCCAGGTGCAAGTGAATATTGGCGCAGCACTTCGCGTGGGTTTGCGGGGCAGCGGGTGCAGCGCCTATGCATCGGACATGGCGGCGCGGACGCACGACAGGTCGGTGCGATATCCTGACGTAAGCGTCTATTGCGGACGAGGCGACCCATCCAACGACCGTGACACCGCCTTCGATGACCCGCGGGTGGTATTCGAAGTTCTGTCCGATGGAACGTCTCGGACAGATCTGCGCGTCAAGCTGAACGAATATATGGCGCTGCCGAGCATCGACACGATCGTGTTTGTCGACATCGGTGTCGAACGCCTGCGGATCGTTCAGCGGACAGGGCCAGGCGGGTGGAACGACGTGACCCATGACCTCGCGATCGACCTCCCGCTGCCCGCGCTCGGTCTGACGATCCCGCACGACGAGATCTTTGCGCGCGACTGAACGCGATTGGCGCGCGCGCCGCCACGCGCT
Organism: Sphingomonas sp. UYP23; assembly: GCF_054059235.1. Classification (NCBI taxonomy): domain Bacteria; kingdom Pseudomonadati; phylum Pseudomonadota; class Alphaproteobacteria; order Sphingomonadales; family Sphingomonadaceae; genus Sphingomonas; species Sphingomonas sp. UYP23. Next base: position 2,888,106 of record NZ_JBSSBX010000001.1, on the reverse strand, counting down.
AACGCAAGCGCAATGTCCGCTTTCTCCCCCACCTCCGCGCCGCGCCTGATCGTCAAGGTCGGCTCGTCGCTGCTCGTCGCGCCCGATGGCACGGTGCGGCGCGCTTGGCTCGCGAGCCTCGTCGCCGACATCGCCGCGCGCGCCCGCGCGGGGCAGGAGATCGCGGTGGTCTCCTCGGGCGCGATCGCGCTCGGTGCGCGGCGCTTGAAGCTCCCCAAGGGCGGTCGCGCCAGCCTCGAGGATGCACAGGCGGCCGCCGCAACCGGGCAGATCGCGCTGTCGCAGGTCTGGGCCGAACTGCTCGGCGCCGAGGGCCTGACCGCGGCGCAAATGCTCGTCACGCTCGACGATCTCGAGGATCGCCGCCGCTATCTCAATGCCTCGGCGACGCTCGGACGGTTGCTGTCGCTCGGCGTCGTGCCGGTGATCAACGAGAATGACAGCGTCGCCACCGCCGAGATCCGCTTCGGCGACAATGACCGGCTCGCCGCGCGCGTCGCGCAGGCGGCGGGCGCGCAGGGCGTGATCCTGCTGTCGGACATTGACGGGCTGTACGATGCCAACCCCAACACCAACCCGCACGCGATACTGATCCCGCGCGTCGAGCGGATCGACGCGCGGATCGAGTCGATGGCCGATGGCGGGTCGGGCTCGGGCATGGGGTCGGGCGGCATGGTCTCGAAGATCGCCGCGGCGCGGATCGCGACCGCGGCCGGCGCGCATCTCGCGATCGTGTCGGGGCATATCGACCATCCCCTCGCCGCCTATGACACGAGCGGGCGCGGCACGGTGTTCGTCGCGGAGAAAGCTGCACCTGCGCGCAAGGCGTGGCTCGCGGGCGGGCTGACGGCCAAGGGTGAAATCGTGATCGATGCCGGTGCCGCCGCCGCCCTGGTCGGCGGAAAGAGCTTGCTCGCGGCGGGCGCGACGACGGTGTCGGGCAGCTTCGCGCGCGGCGATCTGGTCACCGTGGTCGGCCCCGACGGGCGCACGCTCGCGCGCGGGTTGAGCGAATATGACATGGCCGACGCAGCCGCCATCACCGGCAAGCGCAGTGCCGAGCATGCCGCGATCCTCGGCTATGCCCCTCGCACGGCGCTGATCCATCGCAACCACATGGCGCTGCTGTGAGCCTTCGCGACTCGGCCGATATCGGCCAGGGAGACCCGATTTCGTGAGCGTCCTGGCCATCACCGGCGGCACCGGCTTCGTCGGATCGCACGCGATCACGCTTGCGCTCGCGGCGGGGCACGACGTCCGCGCGCTCACCCGCCGCCCGCAACCTCCGCGCGCGGGCGTGACCTGGATCGAAGGAGCGCTCGACACGCCCGATGCGCTCGACCGCCTCGTCATGGGGTCGGATGCGGTCGTCCACATCGCCGGCGTGGTCAACGCGCCTGACCGCGCCGGCTTCGCCGCGGGCAACATCGCCGGCACACAGGCGATGATCGACGCGGCGACACAGGCGGGCGTTCGCCGTTTCGTCCATGTCTCGTCGATCGCCGGGCGCGAACCCTTGTTGTCCAATTACGGCTGGTCGAAAGCCGAATCGGAACGCGTCCTCGCTGCCTCGACCCTCGACTGGGTGGTGGTCCGTCCGCCCGCGATCTACGGCCCGGGCGACATGGAAATGCGCGACCTGTTCCGCATGGCGTCACGCGGCATCGCCCTGCTGCCCCCGGGCGGCAGGACCTCATTGATCGCTGCGGACGATATCGCCGATCTGCTGATCGTGCTCGCCACGCATGCGACCCCACGGCTCATCATCGAGCCCGATGACGGCCGCCCGCACGGCTGGAGCCACGCCGAAATGGTCCGCGCAATGGGCATCGCTGCCGGACGCCGTAGCGTCATGCCGATCGCTTTGCCCAAGGCGGTCCTGATGCTCGGCGCGAAGATCGACGGCGCCTTGCGCGGCAAGGGCGCGAAGCTCACCTTGGACCGCGTCGGCTATCTGTCGCATCCGGACTGGGTCGCCGATCCTGCCAAACGCGCCGATCCCGCTTTGTGGCGCCCCAAGGTCGATACCGCCACCGGCTTTGCCGAGACGGTGGCATGGTATCGCGCGAGCGGCTTGCTATAGGCCTGCTGCAAAGCTGCCGTATTTATGCGGCATCGATGAGATGAGTTATCAAGGACCGACCATGAGCGACCGCCAGGCCATTTACGACACCGTCACGGCACAGATCGAACCCTTCAACAAAAAGGGCGTGACGCTGAGCGACGCGACGACCTTCCAGGGCGACCTCGAATGGGACAGCCTGACCGTGATGGATTTCGTCGCCGCGATCGAGGACGAATTCGAGATCATCATCACGATGAACATGCAGGCCGAGATCGAAACCGTCGGCCAGCTCGTCGATGCCGTTGCCAAGTTGAAGGGGTGATTCGATGACCGATGCCGGCCTTGTCGCAGAGAAGCTGCCCGTCGATCCCGTCGAGATCGCGCCGGAACGCGACCTGATGTCGAAATTCGACGCGCTGATCGCCGAACGCCAGGCGCTGATCGACACCGGCGTCACCGATCCGTTCGCGATCGTGATGGAGCTGGTGAAGTCGCCGACCGAGGCGGTGATCGCCGGCAAGGACACGATCCTGCTCGGCACCTACAATTACATGGGCATGACCTTCGACGCCGAGGTGATCCAGGCGGGTAAGGACGCGCTCGATCAGTTCGGTTCGGGCACCAACGGCAGCCGGATGCTCAACGGCACCTTCCGCGACCATATCGAGGTCGAAGACGCGCTGCGCGATTTCTACGACGTGTCGGGCGCGATCGTCTTCTCGACCGGGTACATGGCCAATCTCGGGATGATCTCGACGCTCGCCGGCAAGGGCGAGTACGTCATTCTCGACGCCGACAGCCACGCGTCGATCTATGACGGCTGCAAGCAGGGCAATGCCGAGATCGTCCGCTTCCGCCACAACGACGTCGCCGATCTCGACAAGCGCCTCGGGCGCCTGCCCAAGGACGCCGGCAAGCTCGTCATCCTCGAAGGCGTGTACTCGATGCTCGGCGATATCGCCCCGCTCAAGGAAATGGTCGCGGTCGCCAAGAAGCACGGCGCCATGGTGCTGAGCGACGAGGCGCACTCGATGGGCTTTTACGGCCCCAACGGTCGCGGCGTGTATGAGGACCAGGGCTGCGAGGCCGATGTCGATTTCATCATCGGCACTTTCTCCAAGTCGGTCGGCACGGTCGGCGGCTTCTGCGTGTCGAACCACCCCAAGTTCGAGGCGATCCGCCTCGCCTGCCGTCCGTACATCTTCACGGCATCGCTGCCGCCGTCGGTCGTCGCGACCGCAGCGACCTCGATCCGCAAATTGAAGCATGCGCACAAGAAGCGCGCGCAGTTGTGGGACAATGCGCGCTCGTTGCATGGCGGTCTCAAGGCGCTCGGCTTCCAGCTCGGCACCGAAAATCCCGACAGCGCGATTATCGCGATCATCCTCGACGATCAGGAACGCGCCGTCGCGATGTGGCAGGCGCTGCTCGACGGCGGGCTCTACGTCAACATGGCGCGCCCGCCGGCGACGCCTGCCGGCACCTTCCTGCTGCGCTGCTCGCTCTGCGCCGAGCATACGCCCGCACAGATCACCACCGTGCTCAAGATGTTCGAGGCAGCGGGCCGAAGCCTGGGTGTGATCGGCTGAACCCCCGCCCGAGCCTATCCACGAGTCTTGCCATAGGTTAGACTGGTCCGATGAGCGGGACAGCGGGCGAAGCGAGCGACGAGGATTCGTCGCGGTCGATCTGGCGCACCATCACGCTGGTGGTGGTGGCGGCGCTGGGCGTTTTCGTGCTCGTCGCGCTGATCCTGACGCTCGGCGATGCCAATCGCCAGCGCGACCGCGCGCTCAAACTTCAGACGCACAGCTACGAGGTGATGATCCTTTCCGCGAACGTGTCGGGAACGATCGCGCGCGCCGAGGCGTCGCTCGGGCGTTATGTCATCAGCGCGGATACCAATCTCGGACAGACCTATTCGGCCGATTGGCAATTGGCCGGGCAGCAACTGGCGCGGCTCGACCGGATCACGCGCGACAATCGCGAACAGCAAGCGCTGATCACCCCGCTGCGTCGCGCCTTCGATGCGCGCGGCGCCGAGCTGTCGACGATTGCGCTCAACACCTTCTACAAGCGCAACGGCCAGGCGATCCCGCTATATTACAGGGCGCGCCAGTCTGCATCGCTCACCGAGATCGACGATCTGCTCGACAAGATCGGGACGCAGGAGCGCGCGCTGCTGGCTGAGCGCACCGGCGACGCGATGCGATCGGTCGCGCGGTCGAGCGGACTTGCCAGCACGCTGTCGGTGCTCGGCATCCTGCTGCTTGTCGGCGCGGTGGCGCTCGGCTGGCTGACGGTCACCGCGCTCGGCCAGCGCGCAATCGCGCGCGACGAGGCCGATGCCGAGCGCGACCGCGCGATCGAACTCGAGGCGGCGGTCGAACGCGCGTCGGCGGTACTGCTCGCGCAGGAAAGCAAGCTGCGCCAAGTGCAGAAGATGGAAGCGGTGGGCCAGCTCACCGGCGGCATCGCGCATGATTTCAACAATATGCTGGCGGTCGTGCTCGGCGGACTCGAACTGGCCAAGCGCCAGCTCGGGGCCGATTCGAACGCTGCGCGCCGCCATATCGACAATGCCACCGAGGGCGCCAATCGCGCCGCCGCACTGACGCGCCAGTTGCTCGCTTTCTCGCGCGAGGAGGCGCTGCGCACCGAACCGATCGAGCCGGTCGCGTTGGTGCTCGGCATGTCGGACCTGCTCGACCGCACGCTCGGCGACGGGGTCTCGGTCGCGGTCGATGCCGCGCAGGACGCCGCCTGGCTGGTGCGCTCGGATCGGCACCAGCTCGAAAACGCCGTGCTCAACCTTGCGGTCAACGCGCGCGACGCGATGAACGGTCGCGGCACGCTGACGATCACCGCGGCGGGCGTTACGCTGACCGAGGGCGCAGTCGGAACGTGCCATGCCGGCGACTATGTCGCGCTGCGCGTCGCCGACACGGGCTGCGGGATGAGCGCCGATCTGCTCGAACGCGTGTTCGAGCCGTTCTTCACCACCAAGCCTGCCGGCAAGGGCACGGGGCTGGGCTTGAGCCAGGTCTTTGCCTTCGTGCGCCAGGCCGATGGCCAGGTCGGTCTCGAATCGGTCGTTGGGGAAGGGACGACCGTGACGATCTACCTCCCGCGCTATCACGCCGACGCGGCCGCCGCGCCGCGCCCGGAGGCCAAGCCCGTCGCCGCCGTCGAGCAGCCCGCGCTCGACATTCTGGTGGTCGAGGACGACCCTCGCGTGCTCGCCGCGACGATGGGCGCGCTCGAAGAACTCGGCCATCGCCCGATCGCGTGCGACGATCCGCTCGCCGCGCCGGCGATGCTCGCGCAAGCCGGGCATGTCGACCTGCTCGTTTCGGACGTGCTGATGCCGGGGCAGACCGGCCCAGAAATGGTCGCTGCGCTGCTGCCAAACCACGCCGAGCTCGCGATCCTGTTCGTCACCGGCTATGCTGGCGAAGCGGGCGGCGAGGCCGAGTTCGGCGGGCATCACGTGCTGCGCAAGCCCTTCACGCTCATCGCCCTCGAGCGCGCCGTCGCGGCGGCGATCACCGCGCGTCCTGCGCCCACGGCCGAGCGTGTCGCAGCAGAGTGATTTGGTAGCTGACGCGGCGACTGCGGCTCGATATAGCCGCGCGATGCGGGTGTTCCCTTCCCTCCGGCCAGAAGCCTTTCGCCCCAGCTCATGAAATCCATCGACCGCTATCTGGTGCGATTGATCGCGGTGCCGCTGTTTGCGACGCTGGTCATCTTCGCGATGCTGCTCGTGCTCGATCGCATGCTGCGGCTGTTCGATTTCGTCGCGACCGAGGGCGGCCCGGTAAGCGTGGTGTGGCGGATGCTCGCCAATCTGCTGCCCGAATATTTCGGGCTCGGTATCCCGGTCGGGCTGCTGCTCGGCACGCTGCTCGCGTTCCGCAAACTGGCGACCTCATCCGAGCTCGACGTGATGCGGGCGGTCGGGATGAGCTATCCGCGGATGTTGCGCGTCCCCTACATGTACGCGGTGGCGCTTTGCCTGCTGAATTTCGCGATCGTCGGCTTCGTCCAGCCCGACGCGCGGTACAATTACGAGAAGCTGCGCTTCGAGCTGCGCACCGGCGCGCTCGGCGCGTCGATCAAGGTTGGCGAATTCACACATTTCGGCAACGGCATGACGCTTCGGATTGAACAGAGCCATGACAATGGCCGCCGCCTGTCGGGGATATTCCTGCGCAAGGACGACAACAAAGGCGGCTCGATCGCGGTGACGGCGGAAACCGGCCAATTCTTCGCGACCGACAATCCCGATGAGATCATCTTCCGACTGACCAACGGGACGCTGGTCCGCACCGAGGCCAACGTGGCGACGCCGCGCGTGCTGCGCTTCAGCAGCAACGACCTGCCGATCCCGCTGCCCAAGACCGAGAATTTCCGTGTCCGCGGCGGCGAGAATCTCGAGCGCACGCTGCCCGAGCTCGCGCGAATCGGCAGTGACCGCAAGGCCGACAAGGAATTGCGCGACACCAGCCGCGCCGCCTTCCACTTCCGCACTGCCGAAGTGCTGTCGATCCTGCTGTTGCCGCTGCTCGCGCTCGCGCTCGGCATCCCGCCGAAGCGCTCGACCTCGGCGCTCGGCGTGTTCCTCGCGATCATCATGATCGTCGCCTATCACAAGGTGAACGAATATGCGCAGGCGGTCGGCGGGCTCGGCAAGATCGATCCGGTGCTGGCAATCTGGATCCCGTTCACGGTGTTTGCGGGGCTGACGCTGTGGATGTTCTACACGATCGCCTATGTCCCCGGCGGGCAACCGATCGGCGCGCTTGAACGCGTCTTCTCGAAGCTCGGCAAAGTCGTCCGCACGCTGCTCCCCGGTCGTCGCGATAAGGGCGCCAAGGCATGATCTCGTTCGAGCTGTTCCCGTCGCGCACCGTTTCGCTCTACATGGGCAAGATGTTCCTGATCCGCACCTTCGCGGTGCTGGCGATGTTCGTGCTCGTCCTCCAGGCGCTCGACCTGCTCAGCGAGAGCGGCCACATTCTCGCGTATGCCGGCAACGGCCAAGCCGAGATCACGCGCTACCTGACGCTGCGCATCCCAGAGATCATCGCGACCTTCCTGCCCTTCTCGGTGCTGCTCGGCACGATCATCACGCTGTCGACGCTCAACCAGAACAGCGAAGTCATCGCGCTGAAAGCATCGGGCCTGTCGGCGCACCAGATTCTCGCCCCCTTGCTCGTGGCAAGCCTTGGCGTCGCGATCATCTCGTTCAGCTTCAACGACCGCATCGTCAGCCGCGCGACCGCCACGCTGAATCAATGGCAGAAGGTCGATTACGGCCCGATGCCGATTGACCGCGGCGACCGCGCCAATGTCTGGGTGCGCGACGGCGACGATCTGATCCAAGTCGAGCAGGTGCGCGGGCATGGCGATGCCGCCAAGCTTGGCGGGATCACGCTGTTCGACCGCGAGGGCGGCAGCCTCGTCGCGGTCGTCTCGGCCAAGACGGGCGTGCGCGTGTCCGATGGCTGGAAGGTCGGCCCGGCGACGCGCTTCGACGTGGCAAGCGGCAAGCTGACCCGCCTTCCCTCGCTCGTCATCGGCCGCGACGTGCGGCCCGATCAGTTCACGCTCGCGACGATCGACGCCAACGGCCTGTCGTTCGGCGGCCTCCATGCCGCGATCGCCGATCTCAAGGCGGGTGGACGCCCGACCAAGGCGCTCGAGGGTGCGATGTGGCACAAGCTGTCGGGGCCGCTCTCGTCGATGCTGATGCCGCTTCTGGGAGCGGTTGCGGCGTTCGGACTGGCGCGCTCGGGCAAGCTGTTCGTCCGCGCGGTGATCGGGATGATGCTCGGCTTCTTCTACTTCGTCGCCGACAATTTCGCGCTGGCGATGGGAAATCTTGGCGCCTACCCGCCCTTCCTTGCGGCATGGGCGCCGTTTTTGCTGTTCCTGATGATCGGCGAAGCGGTGTTGATCCGGACCGAGGAATAGGCGCACACCGATTGCGGAGCACGACGAGACCCGGCGTTTCGGTCGCCGGTCGGCGTTTCAGGCGTGACCTGCCGCCTGCTGCCGCGGTCAGCCATGCCACGCGGCAGGATAGGTCGGTCGTGGGGCGCGGTAATCAGACCGCTTCAACCGTGTCAGACGCGCTATCGAGCGCTCCCCACCCCGCTCGCCTCGAGCCCGTTTAGCGGCTGCGCTGTCTGCAAGAACAGGGAATCGACACGCTCAGCCTGATCGTGCGTCAGATGCCTGAACGACACGGCGTATCAGGCGCGGCGTCCCATCGTGCTACGCACCAGCCGCGAGACCAGCCCCGGCAGGCCCTTATAGCTCGCCTTGTGATACGGCGACTCAGGCGCCAGCGCAGCCGACAGGCGACGATGCGCCTCGGCTAGCCCATGATAGGGCACACCGGGAATGAGATGATGCAGCGCATGATAGCGCAGGCCGACCGGGGCCCACAGCACCGGCAGCAAGGCAGGCGGCGGGACATTGACCGTGTCGAGATATTGCGCGGTGACGGTCATCGTCTCCCCTTCATTCTCCCACAGATGCGCGACCAGCGTGCGGACCTGATTGAGAACGTAGGTGACCGACAAGATGCCGCCGAAGATCAGAGCCTGGTGCAGCGGCAGCACCCCCGTCGCGATCACGCCGATCAGGACGATCGCCCACACGCTGCACGCGATTTCGAGCCGCGGCATCTGCTGTGCGATTTCGCCCTCGGGCATGCGCCGGCGGAACGACGGGTTGATCGACAGCGACGAATACCGCTCGATCAGCGTCCGGCGCAGCCCCGGCACGACCAGCGACAAGGGGCTCAGCACGCCGAAGCGGACCAGCAACGCGATCGGCGCGAGCAGTGCCGTCAGGATGAACACCGGCAGAGTCCACGGCTTCATCAGCGCAAGCGGCAGATATTCGGGATCCTCGACCGTGCCGTAGCGCGTGCGCGCATGGTGGAGGTTGTGCACGCCTTCATACATGAAGCTCGGCACCAGCAGCGGCACCCCTGCGATCATGTTCCAGCCGAGCCGGAAGCCCGGCACCGACGCATGGCGCATATGCGTGATTTCATGGATGAAGCTGCCCGCGCGGTACAAGGCAAGGATCGCGACCAAAGCCGCGACGAGCCCGATGCCAAGCGACAGGGTCGTCATCGCGATCGCCAACCCGGCATAACCGATCCCGGCCGAGAGCAGGAAGTCGGTCCAATAGACGAGCGGGCGCGGCGCGTTGAGATCGCGCGTCAACTCGGCCACCGTGCGCAGCATCGCGCGGTCGTCGGCGATGCTCGACAGCGCTACACGCGGGGCCACGGTTGGCGCCGCAGCGCGCAGGTCCAGGGAAATCGAAGCGTTCATGGAGGGAGCCATTGCAAGAAGATAGTGGCTAGATGGTGGCAAAACAGGGGGGAGCCGAGCGATTGCTTGACAGCGGCCCGCCGGACCGGGAAGGGCTCGGCGCGATCTCCTCAAGGTGAACCGCTCATGGCCCCTGCCCCGCTAACCATCCGGCCGATCGACAGCAAGGCCGATCGCAAGCGCTTCGTCGATCTGCCGTTCCGGCTTTACGCCAACGATCCCAATTGGGTGCCGCCGCTCAAGGGCGAGGCGCTCGGGCTGATCACGCCCGAGAAGAATGGCTGGTTCAGCCATGCGATCGCACAGCTTTTCCTCGCCGAGCGGGGCGGCAAGGTGGTTGGGCGGATCTCGGCGCATATCGACACGCTCGCGCTGACGATGGATCCGGCCAAGGGCTTCGGCCCGGGGTGCGGGCAATGGGGGCTGTTCGACGCCGAGGATTCGACGATCGCGGCGGCGCTGATCTCGGCGGCCGAGGGCTGGCTGCGCGAGCAGGGCATGACGCGTGCGCTTGGGCCGATCAGCATGTCGATCTGGGAAGAGCCGGGCCTGCTGGTCGAGGGCTTCGATCATCCCCCGACGATCATGATGGGCCACGCCAAACCCGAATATCGCGGCTGGATCGAGGCGGCGGGCTATCACAAGGTCAAGGAATTGCTGACCTACGACCTCGACATCACGAAGGACTTTCCTCCGCTGCTCCAGCGGATCATCGCGTCGGGCGAAAAGAACCCGCGGATCCGCATCCGCAACGTCGACAAGACCAAGTTCGAGGAAGAAGCCGCGATCATCCTCGCGATCCTCAACGATGCCTGGGCCGACAATTGGGGGTTCGTGCCGCTCACCCCCCCCGAGATCAAGGATGTCGGCGTCAAGCTCAAGCCGATCGTGTTCAACGATCTGATCCGCATCGCCGAGGTCGACGGGCGCCCCGTCGCGTTCATGATCGACCTTCCCGACCTCAACGAGCTGATCAAGCCGCTCAAGGGCAATCTGCTCCCCTTCGGCTGGGCCAAGATCCTGCTATGGCTGCGCAAGCCCAAGGTGCGCACGGTGCGCGTGCCGTTGATGGGCGTGCTCAAGGAGTTGCAGTCTTCCCGGCTCGCCAGCCAGCTCGCCTTCATGCTGATCCAGTACATCAAGGATGCCTCGGTCGAGCATTATGGCGCGACGCGTGGCGAGATCGGCTGGATCCTCGAAGACAATCAGGGGATGCGGTCGATCGCCGATGCGATCCAGTGCACGATCAACAAGCGCTACTGGATCTTCGAAAAGACGCTGTAACGTCGCGGTCGATGGCGCCGCGAGGCTCGCGGCGCCATCCGATCGGTCAGTCGTCCTTGGCAAGCGGATCGACCCCTTCGTCGGCAAGCCAGTCGGCGCGCGTCTTGCAGGTCCGGCGCGGAATGCGCGAACCGGTGACCTGATTGACGACGCAATAGCGCGTTACCCGTTGCGCCGTCGGGGCACGCGCGCCAGCCTCGATCAACTGCGACGTCGCGGCAGCAGCAGGGCGCGCCTCGCCGGCAGCGATGGGGGCAGTGGCGATGCTCAGGGCGCTGGTGGCGAGAAGCAAAAAGATTGTCATGGTCAGTCCTCCGCAAAGTTCGCGGGTTCCGCCATGCGGCCCGCAACTGTGCTACTGCACTAGTCATGCCAAACACTTAAACTACTGTATTTACCCCTTATTTTTCGATTATTTCTGCCAGATGAATGGCCTTCCGTACCAAGGTCAGGTGCATATTACCGATTCTCGGTGACGAACCTCAGCGGAGTATCGCCCAGGTGGGAGCATGATCACTTGCCTTCTCCCGCGCCCGATAGTCCTTGTCGACACCCGCATCGATCAGCCGATCGGCAGCCATCGGGCTAAGCAGGAGGTGATCGATGCGGAACCCAGCGTCGCGCTGCCATGCGCCCGCCTGATAGTCCCAGAAGGTCCACACGCCGCCGCCCGGGTGACGCGTGCGCAGCGCATCGGTCCACCCTTGCGCCACCAGCGTGCGGAAGCCAGCGCGGCTCTCGGGCTGCATCAGCGCATCGTCCTGCATCGCACGGACCGAATAGGTGTCATCGTCATTGGGAATGACGTTGTAATCGCCCGCGAGCACGACGGGCAGTTCCCCGGCAAGCAAGACGCGCGCACGCGCCGCAAGGCGATCTATCCAGCGCAGCTTGTAGTCGAATTTGGGCCCCGGCCGCGGGTTGCCGTTAGGGAGGTAGATCGAAGCGACCACCAGTCCGTCGACCTCGGCCTCGAGATAGCGGCTATGCTCATCCTCGGGCTCGCCCTCAAGGCCGCGCTGGCGCTCGACCGGGTCCTGGCCTTTCGCCAGGATGGCAACGCCGTTCCAGCTCTTCTGGCCGTGCCACACCACGCCGTAACCGGCGGTCCGAATGTCGGCCTCAGGAAAGGTCTCGTCGCTGGTCTTGAGTTCCTGCAGGCAGACGATGTCGGGCTGCTGCTCGGCGAGATATTCGAGCAGGCGCGGCAGCCGCGCCTTGATGCCGTTGATGTTGAAGGTAACGATCTTCACGTGATGCAGCCCCTTGGTTGGGGCCGGACGTTACACCGAGAAGCTGGAACCGCAACCGCAACCCGACGCGGCCTGCGGGTTGGTCACCTTGAACGCCGCGCCGCCGAGTTCCTCGACATAATCGACCGCAGCCCCGCGGACGAGATCGAGGCTGATCGAGTCGACGACCAGCCGCACGCCGTCCTGCTCGGCGACGGCATCGTCGGCATCGACCGAATCGGCAAAACCGAATTTGTACTGGAACCCCGAGCAGCCGCCGCCATCAACCGACAGGCGGAGAATCGGCGGCTTGCCTTGCTTGCCTGCGATCATCGCAACACGAGCGGCTGCGGAGGGCGTGAGCGCGATTTCTGGAGCGAGTGTGGCCATGCCGGTAAGATAAGCCTTTGCAGCGACAACGGCAACCAGCGCCGCGGTCAGTCCGCCGCGGCGGGCCCGCCGACCGAAACCGGGATCGTCGTGATCGACTTATCCTGCGCTGCGACCAGATAATCGGCGGTCTGCAGGAACGGCACGGGGTTGACCGCATGGCCGTCGATGCGGACCTCATAATGCAGATGCGGGCCGGTCGAGCGCCCGGTCGATCCCATCAGCGCGATCAGCTGACCGCGATGCACGCGCGTACCCGATTCGACCAGGATCTTGGAGAGATGGCCGTAGCGCGTCTGGATGCCCTTGCCATGATCGAGCTCGACCATGTTGCCATAGCCGCCTGCACGCTCGGCGCGATCAACCAGGCCGTCGGCAGTGGCATAGACCGGCGTGCCGACTGGCCCCGGAATATCGACGCCGGCATGCATCGCCGCGGTGCCGCGGAACGGATCGGAGCGGATGCCGTAATTGCTGGTGAAGTTGAGATGCGCGACGGGCTGCGCCGAGGGGATCGCGATGACGCCCTGCTGGAGCGTGTCGAGCTTCTTCCACGTCATGAACAGCGAACGGAATTGCGTGTCGCCGCGCAGATCGGCTTCGGTCGCGGCGCTGTCAGCGGCCTCGAACGGGCCACCCATCGCGGGCTGCCGTGCGACGATCCGCGCCGGGTTGAGACCCAGGCTGCGGACATGCGCGACCGCCTTGGCGAAGCGCTGATCGACAACGCGGCGCGCCTGCACCGCGACCGCGACCTGCTGCTGCTCGACCTTCTTCAGCGGAGCGACGACATCGGCGGCAAGCGCATCGGCCTTGGGGTCGATCGTCGGGGTCGGCTTGGTCAGCGCCGCGACATCGCCCTTGCCCGAGACGACCGCGACGAGCAGCGCCTGGCGCTGGTCGATCCGCGCGGCATGCGCCTGCGCGGCGGCCTTGATCGTTGCGACGTCGGCCTGCATCTTGCTGACGCGGACGCGCATCTGGGCGACCTTGGCTTCGGGCGAGAGCGGGGCATCGACGATCCCGCTCATCGCCGCCGCGCCGACCGCGGCCTGCGCCACGCCATAGGCCGAGAAGCAGAGCGTTACGCCCGCGACCCCGGCCATCATCGCCTGTGCGCGACCGCCCAGGCTGAAGCGCTTGAGATCACGTCCGTCATGGAAGATGAAATCGCGAGTCTTGAAATAGGCCTTCAGGCGCGACGCCAGTCGCACACCAGACTCGATCGAAATTCGGTTCATTGGACCCCGGCGATCAAATTGCGTTTGCCGGAGAATGCCAGCGCCCGCCCCACTTTCGATCCGGGTACAACCCCCTGCACCCGGACGGACAGTGTGTGGTCGATAGCGCGGCTGTCACGCAAGCGTTCGACAGGTCCGGAGCGGCCAAACGGCTGATCGCCACGGCGAACCGTTCATTGTACCGCAATTATACTGAGAGAATCGGCAGATGGGCCGGAACCTTCACGCGATCGCGCGAACGGCGTCGAGCACTTCGGCGACATGGCCGGGCACGCGCACCTTGCGCCAGGCGCGGACGAGCACGCCTTTGGCATCGAACAGGAAGGTCGCGCGCTCGATTCCCATATACGTCTTGCCGTACATCTGCTTCTCAACCCACACGCCGAACGCCTCGAGCACAACCGCGTCCTCGTCGCTCGCCAGCGGCACGCTCAGATCGTATTTGGCGATGAACTTCTGGTGTTTTGCGGGCGTATCGCGCGACACGCCGAGCAGCTCGGCGCCGAGCGCGTCGAAATCGGCGCGATGCGCGCTGAAATCCTGGGCTTCGCGCGTGCAGCCGCTCGTGTCGTCCTTGGGGTAGAAATACAGAATGAAGACCCGCCCGATCCGCTCGCGCAGGGCCGTCCGCGTTCCGTCGGGCAGGACGAGCTCGAGATCGGGGAGTGTGGCGCCTTGTTCGATCGTCGTCATCGCGTCGGTTCCTCCACCTGCTTGAGCCAGGCGGACACCTCCTGCCGCGTCGCCGCGAGCGAGGCAACCACCGCCGCCCAATCCGCCATGCCGAGCGCGTGCGCGACGAGCTCCTGCGTCGCCGGGCCCGGCGCGCTGGCATCGGGGGCGACCAGCCGCAGCGTGACGAGCAAGCGCGTCAGCAGATCGTGCGCCGGGAGCGCCGCGGGCGGCGCCAAACCCGCCGCGAGAAGCGCCGCGAGCGCGCGGCGCAGATTGGGATCGAGCCCCTGCCCGCATTGCAGCTGGACCATATGCACCGCGAATTCGAGATCGACGAGCCCGCCGGGCAGCAGCTTGGCATCGAGCGGCCCAAGCGGCGGCTTGTGCGCCGCCATGTCGGCGCGCATCTTCGTGCCCTCGGCGACGACGTCGCGCCTGGGCCGGTCGCCGCGCAGCACGGCGTCGATGATCGCCGCAACCGCCGCCTCGGCCTCCGCACTCCCGAACACACAACGCGCACGGGCGAGCGCCATATGCTCCCAGGTCCAGGCGCTTTCGCGCTGATAGCGGGCGAACCCGTCGAGCGAGACACTGAGCGGCCCTTGCGTGCCCGACGGCCGCAACCGCGTGTCGATCTCGTAGAGCGGTCCCGACGCCGTCGGCACCGACAGCGCGGCGCTGATTCGTTGCGCCAACCGATTGTAATAGAGCACCGCGCCGAGCGGCTTGGCGCCATCCGATTCGGCAAGATAGTCGCCGGTAAAGAGATAGATCAGGTCGAGATCGGACGCGTGGGTCAACGCCCCGCCCCCCATCCGGCCGAGCGCGAGGATGACCAGTTCGCTGCCCGGAACCCGGCCATGCACGCCAGCGAATTCGGCGATCGTCGCGGCGGCCAGCACGGTGATCGCCGCCTCGGCGACCCGCGCATAGCCGGCCGACACATCGAGCGGATCGGACACGCCGGCGATGATCTGCGTGCCGAGCGCAAAGCGCTTCTCGCCGACGACGCGGCGGACATGGTCGAGCTGAAGCTGATAATCGGCGCCGCCGCGCATCTCGTCAGCGAGCGTCGCACTGTCGCCGACCGGATCGAGCGCGGTCGCATCGATCAACCCGTCGATCAGTTCGGGCCGCCGCGCAAGGTCTTCGGCAAGCGTCTCGGCATGGCTCAGGATCAGGCCCAAGAGCCGCGCAAGCGCCGGTCGCGCCTCTAGCAGCCGGAAGAAATTGACCGCGCTCGACAGCCGCGCGAGCATCCGGTCGAGCCGCACGATCGCGCCCTGCGGATCGGGCGAGCCGCCGAGCGCGGCGATCAGCCCGGGCAACACCGCCTCGAGTGCTGCACGCGCGGCGGGACTGCGCAAAGCGGGATAGCTGCCGCCGCGCCATTGCTCGATTCGCTGTGCCGCAAGCTTGCTCTCGCCGCCGAACCCGGCCTCGATCAATTGCGTGTCGAGCCGGTCGGGCTCGAACGACAAGGCGTCGCCCTCATCGGGATCGAGCGCGTCGTAGCTGCGCGCGGTCGCCACCACTGCCGGGCGCAGCAGATCGAGCAACGCCCCCGCATCCGCCAGCCCGTGCAGCTTGGCCATGCCATCGAGCGCCTCGCCGGTCGGCAGCGCGTGCGTCTGACGATCCTCGATCATCTGGACGCGGTGTTCGATCGTGCGCAGCAGCGTGTAGGATTCGGACAGCGCATCGGCTTCGGCAGGATCGACCCATCCTGCCGCCGCCAGCGCGGCAAGCGCCTCGCGCGTGTTACCGAGGCGCAGTGCCGGATCGCGCCCGCCGTGAATCAGCTGGTGGATCTGCGCAAAGAACTCGACCTCGCGAATCCCGCCGCGTCCGCGTTTGAGATCGAAGCCCGGGCCGAACGCCTGACCCTGCGCATAATGATCGCGGATCCTTCGCGAAATACCGCGAATCTCGCCGATCGCGCCGAAATCGAGCGCGCGGCGCCACACGAACGGCTGCACCGCGCCAAGAAACCGCTCGCCCAGCGCGACGTCCCCCGCCGCTGCCCGTGCGCGGATGAAGGCGGCCCGCTCCCACGGCAGCGCGAGCGATTCGTAATAGGAAATCGCCGCATCGACCGAGAGCGCGATCGGCGTGATTTCAGGTGACGGGCGCAGCCGCAGATCGACCCGCAATACATAGCCGTCGCCATCGCGGGCCTGCAGGATCTCGACGACGCGCTTGGCGATCCGCACCGCGGCTTCCTCGGGTGCCTCGCGCGGGCGGTGCGGCAGCGTCGCGGGGTCGAACAGCAGGATCGGATCGATATCGGAGGAATAATTGAGTTCGCGGCTGCCCTGCTTGCCGAGCGCGATCGCAGTAAAGCCAAGCGGCGCGGCGCCCGGCGTGCGCTCCGCGATCGCGGTGACGATCGCAGTGTGGAGCGCCCGATCGGCAAAGTCCGATAGCGCGCGCGTCACAGCGGTCAGATCCTCGCGTCCCGACAGATCGCCGATCGCGACACGCAGCGCGAGCCGCCGTCGCTCGATCCTCAGCCGACGCGCGGGCGGCACCGTCGCATCCTCGATCGCGAGCGTGGACAGCGTTGGCAGCACGCCCGCCGCGAGCTGCTGCGCCAAGTCCGGCTCCCGTTCGAGCAATAGCGCAAGAAATGGCGACCATTGCCGGGCGCGTTCGACCGCCGCGACAACATCTTGATCGGGAAGAGGCTTTTTCATCGGTGCGATCATGTTTGGACCAACCTGGGCCAAATGACACGCAACTAACGCAGACCTCGACCGTTGTTAATATATGTCAATACCGCTTGCCTTGATCGGAGACCCGATGCCAGCCGCTGCCTACGCCGTCGCGGCGCCGAACCGCTCGGATGTCCTGTCGGCAACATTGCGGTCGGCCTATGCAGGCACTCCCGAAACCAGTGGCACGTTCGCCGACATGATCGAGATCCTCAACACGATCGACGTGATCACGCCGCAGCGTTGAACGACACCCGTGTAGCAGCGCTCAGCGCCGCTCGCGGCTCAACTCGTCGACTTCACCCATGATCGTGTCGAGCGCCGACATGCCGGGTTCGTTGCTGTGCGTGCGGCGCGACGCGAGCGAATTGTCGTTCATCACCGCTTCGAGCGCAACGCGCCCGCGCGCGACACGGCTCTTGATCGTGCCCACTGCGACACCACAGATTTCGGCGGCTTCCTCATAGGCGAAGCCGCCCGCGCCGACGAGAATCAAGGCCTCGCGCTGCGGCTGCGGCAGATGCAGCAGCGCACGCTGCATGTCACCCAGCTCCACATGCTTATCCTGGCTCGCTGGCGCAGCAAGGATCCGGTCCGCGACCAGATCATCCCACTCGCCCTTGAAGCGCGACCGCCGCATCTGGCTCAGATACAGGTTGCGCAGGATGATGAAGGTCCAGGCGCGCATGTTGGTCCCAGCCTGGAAGCGCAACCGCGCCGCCCATGCCTTCATCAGCGTTTCCTGGACGAGGTCGTCCGCAAGATCGCGATTGCCCGACAGCGATCGACCGAAAGCCCGCAGGTGCGGGATGACTTGCGCAAGCTGCGCCTTGAACTCGGGGTCGGAGAGCGAGACATGCTCTACAACGGCCTCGGGAGCGTCATCTTCATCGTGATCGATCGCGTCGGTCATGTGATCCAGTCTCGGCTATGCGAAGCACAAATGGGGGCGCGGGACAGCAATGTCCAACGCGCGCGGCTAAGCGCTTCTATCGTTGAGAAAAAAGCAACAACACCGCGAAGATCACGATGATCAGGCCCAGCGAAATCCCCAGCACGTACCGCGTGACATGGGGGGTCGAGCCGGCGCGGGCGTCTTGCTTGCTCAGCTCGATCTGTTCGTCGTCGGCCATCCGCGCCCCCTGTCGTTGAGGTTCCGTATCGTATGGAACCCAACACCCAGGGGCGCGAATCGGTTCCGTTAGACGACGGGAACGGTCGCCTGGTCGAAGAACAGCGCCTGCGCGATCGCTGCCTTGACGGTCGAGCGCTGGAACGGCTTGGTGATCAAGAAGGTCGGCTCGGGCCGTTCGCCGGTGAGCAGTCGCTCGGGGAAGGCGGTGATGAAGATCACCGGGACCTCGAATTCGGCGAGGATGTCCTTCACCGCATCGATTCCCGAACTGTCGTCTGCCAACTGGATGTCGGCAAGCACCAGACCGGGACGATCCTCCATCGCCAGGGCGACGGCTTCGTCCCGCGTCACGGCGACGCCGGTCACGTCATGGCCGAGATCGCGCACGATCGTCTCGATATCCATCGCGATGATCGGCTCGTCCTCGATGATCAGCACGCGTGCGCGGGTCTGCTTCTCGATCTCGGCGAGTGCCTCGGTCACCAGCGTTTCGAATTCGCTGGTATCGACATCGATCAGATACGCCGCGTCCTCGGGCGTGAAGCCTTCCATCGCAGTGAGCAGCAACGCCTGACGCGACAGGGGCGTCATCCGCGCGAGCCGCGCGCGCGCAATCGATTCCTGACCGTCGAGGTCCCCCGCGCTCATATTCTCGGGCGTCTCGTCGTAATTGGTCGAGGTCCAGATCGCCTGGAACATGCGGTAGAGCCCCAGGCGCGGATCGACTTCGCGTGGAAATTCGTCGGGAGCGGCAACGATCGCTTCGAGCGTCGCGCGTACATACCGGTCGCCATGCGTCTGGCTCCCGGTCAGCGCGCGGCCGTAGCGGCGCAGGAACGGAAGATGGGGGGCAAGCTGCTGTCCTAGCGACATGACTGTCGGGGTCTCCCTGAGGTAATGAGCGGAGGACCTTGTGGAAGCGGCCCCCTGGCAATGCAACGCGTTTTCGTACCCAAAAAAACCGGAATTTAAATCGCGTCGGGTCCGGAACCAACGAAGCTGTATTTGGTTTCATGCTGCAACATCGATCGTTGCGATTGTCCGACAGTCGCTCTACGAGCCGCTTGTTACGGTACCACATCAACTCTACCGGGTCATCCGGTGACCCAGGGGGACTGCATTGCGTTCGGGCGACGAATCTTCAAAGAAGCCGGTTGCGGCGCGTGCGTCGAACCCTGGTGCGAAGGTTCAGAGCAAGGACCGCGATATGGGCGCGGCGTTGCGGACGGTGTATCAACGCACCGTCGAAGAAACGATTCCGCCCGAGATGCTCGACCTTCTGGGCAAATTAGACTGAGCGTTGCATGACGGACATCGCTGGCGACACCGCCCCCCCTCTTGAGTCCGGGCGGCACGGCGGCGTGTTCGACCGGATCCCGACCGGTGCCAAGGTTTTCCTGATCCTTGGCATCTGCTTGCTGCCGCTCGCGATCATCGCATTCTTCGCCACAGTTCGAACCGCACAGCTCGCCGACGAGGCGAGGCGTGCGCAAATGCAGGTCAACGCCACCGAAAGCGCGCGAAAACTTGCGATCGAGCTGGTCGGCGACATGACCGCGCTGCGGGTTTCGCTCAACGCGCTCGAGATCGATCCCGGCGACGCGCCAAGTTGCGCGCGCGCGCAGGGCGTGTTCGCGCCTCAGACTGCGAACGGGACGCGGTTCGTCATCACCGATGCAAGCGGGCGCGTGATTTGTGGCGAGGCGCTGCCGCGCGCAACAGCGCCCAGCGTATCGCAGCCCGGCACCGCGATCTCCGCGCGGCTCATTCCGGAGCAGGGCCTGACGCTTTCCACGACGAGCACCACCGGGCATACGCATGCCGCCGCCTTCTTCCCGACGCGCGTGCTCGCCACGACCGCGTCGCCGACCAACGCACCACAACCGTACGAAGCGCAGCTGGTGCTGGACCGCGACTCGCTGCTGCTCCACGCCCTGCCGCCGCGGACTGCACTGGAACGCCGTTCGACGATCAACACCGTTATCGGCATCGGGGCGTTGACGCTGACGACCGAAGTCCAGAGCGCGCCAATCACCTCACCGGTGCTCGTCGCCTTGTTGCTGCCGATCATCATGTGGGCCGCCGCCGCCGGGATCAGCTGGTTCGTCGTCGATCGGCTGCTGATCCGCTCGTTGCGGCAGCTGCGCACCCGCGTCGCCAACTTCGTGCCGGGCGAGGAGATCGATCCCGGCACGATGCAGGCGCTGCCCGCGCAGGAAATCCGCGAACTTGGCGAGACCTTCCGTACGATCAGCCGAACCGTCGCAGAGCACGAAGCCGGGCTCGCTGAGGGGCTGGTGCGCCAGACCAAGCTGACGCGCGAGGTGCACCATCGCGTCAAGAACAATCTTCAGGTCATCTCGAGCCTGATCAACTTCCACGCCCGCGCTGCGCGCAGCATCGAGGCGACGCAGGCCTATGCCTCGATCCAGCGCCGCGTCGACGCCCTTGCCGTCGTGCATCGCAACCATTTCGCCGAGCTCGAGGAAAATCGCGGGCTATCGCTCCGCTCGGTGTTGGGCGAACTGGCGGCAAACATCCGGGCGACCGCACCCGAGGATGCGCCGATCGCGATTCAGCTCGATATCGCACCCTATCTTGCCAATCAGGACGTCGCGATCGCGATCGCCTTTTTGATTACCGAAATCGTCGAACTGGCGATGACGGTAAGCCCGACCGCCAATCTGCGCATCTCGATCGCCGCCGCCGACGTTCCCGATCGTGCCGTGCTGCGCATCAATTCGCCCGCGCTGGTCGATAACGACCGGATCCGCGCGCTGATCGCCGAGCGCTATGGCCGCGTCATCGAGGGGCTGTCGCGCCAGTTGCGCTCGAAGCTGCATTACGACCCGATGGTCGGCGCCTATGAAATCGCGGTCGCGGTGACCGGGCGGGATTGATCCGCCGCGACCCCCAGAAAAAATGCAATGTCGGCGTTTTTTTCTGGGAACCGATTATCGCGAAGGCCGTTTTGATATTCGGATAGCGAATTTATGCCCCCCCCCCCGCTCTCGCTATCCAAGACATGGGCCCGGACGCGCTACCCTCCCCCCCGGTGGCGTTTCCGGGCCCAATTACTTTCCCGCATATTTGCTGTTGAAACATCCGCCCTGCCCGTTCGGGTTGCGGAACGATTTTACAGGTCGATCATTGGATCGCTTGAGGCAGCCGGCTCATGGCCGGGCCCGGCATCTTTCAGGAGTTACACCATGCGTAAGGTCACCACGTTCGCAGTCCTCGCCGCCGCTCTGCTGGTCGGCGCGTGCAACACGGTCGAAGGCGTCGGCAAGGACGTGCGCTCGGCTGGCGACACGGTCGCCAAGACCGCCGACAGCTCGAAGTAAGCCTCGCCGCAAGGCCACAGCCAAAGGGCTGCTCCCGAAGTTCGGGAGCAGCCCTTTTTCATGTCCGCGGCAGGCGGTTCGCCCCCCCCCCGCGCAATCAGCTCTCGACCAATTCCGTCGATGCGACCTTTACGCGCTTTCGCTCGGTGAACCAGATCGCGATCAAAGCCAGCTCGTAAAGGCCGACCAACGGCACGGCGAGCATGATCATCGACCCGGCGTCTGGGGGCGCGAGTACGAGCGCCAGCGCGAAGCAACCGACGATCGCGTAACGGCGCCCGCTGACCAGCTGTTTGCGCGTGACGAGCCCGGCGCGCTCGACCAGCATCAGCAGGATCGGCATCAGGAACGCGAGCCCGAACGCGAACAGGAACTGCATCACGAAATCGAGATAGGACGCGACCGAAGTCATCGCCTCCTGCTGCACCCCACCAAGGTTGCCCTGGAAGCTGTAGAAGAAGCGCAGGGCCGAAGGGATGGCGACGAAATAGGCCATCGTCGCGCCGATGATGAACAGTACCGGCGTCGCGAACAGGAAGGGCAGCAGCGCGCGTTTCTCCTTCATGTACAGGCCGGGCGACACGAACGCCCATAACTGCATCGCGACGACCGGAAACGCGATCATCAGCGCGGCAAACAGCGCCACCTTGAGCTGGACGAAAAAGCCGTCGAACACGCCGACGGTGATCAGCTTGGTCTGCCCGGCGAGCAGCAGTGGATGCACCAGAACGGTGAAAATCTCGCGCGAGAAGACATAGGTGCCGATGAACACCAAAAGGATCGCGACGAGGCAGAAGAACAGCCGTTTGCGCAGTTCGACCAGGTGATCGAGCAGCGGCGCGCGGCTGGCTTCGAGATCATCGACGGGTGCGTTCACGGATGCGCCTTGGTTTCGGGCTCGGCGGGATGCGGCGCGCCGGCGTGCGCGCCCGGGCCGGCAGGTTCGGCAATGACCGGCGGCGCAGTCAGCGCCGGAGTCTCGACCATCATCGGCGGAGCATCGCCTTCTGTGCCGTCATAGCCGACATCCGCGAGGTGCTCCGGGCCATGGTCAGGATGGCCGGACAGCGCGGCACGCTGCGACGGCTCGGGCGGATGCTCGCGCATGATGCGCTCATTCTCCGCCGCCCACTTCTTCTCCATTTCCTGCAATTCTGCCTCGCGCACCATCGTGTCGAAGCCCGAACGGAACTGGTTGGCGACACCGCGCACCTTCCCCATCCAATGCCCGGCAAAGCGCATCGCCTTGGGCAGATCCTTGGGCGGGATCACCAGCAGGGCGACAACGCCCAGCAGGATCACTTCGGACGAGGCGACGTCGAACATGGCAGCGCGATGCCGCTTATCAGACTTCGGTATCGCGGATGCGATTGCCGTCGCGGTCGAACACGGGGTCCGCTGCCGCCTTGGCTTCAATCCGGCTCGGTTCGCGCTTGGGCTCGTCTTCCTCGGCCATGCCCTTCTTGAACGATTTGATGCCCTTGGCGACATCACCCATCATGTTCGAGAAACGGCCGCCGCCCAGGACCAGGATCGCGATCCCGCCGAAGATCAGCCAGTGTACAATACTCAAACCACCCATGATCGATCTCCTAACCTTCACCCTATCTAGTCGTCCTCGTCGGAAACTTCCACCTCCGCTTCCGAGTCGAGCCGCTCGAAGGCGAGATCGACCGGGTCGAGCAGCCCCGCCGCGCGCAGATCGTCGATTCCCGGCAGGTCGCGCCGGCTCGCCAATCCGAAATGCGCGAGGAATTCAGGGGTGGTCGCATAGAGCAACGGCCGTCCCGGCACCTCGCGCCGCCCGGCGGGCCTGATCCAGCCCGCTTCCATCAATACGTCCAAGGTGCCCTTAGAGATGCCGACCCCGCGAATCGCCTCGATTTCGGCGCGCGTCGTCGGCTCGTGATAGGCGATGATCGCGAGCGTCTCGATGCCGGCGCGGCTGAGCTTGCGCGGTTCCTCGTGCGTTCGGCGCAGCAGGTGCGCCATGTCGGGCGCGGTCTGGAAATGCCAGCGCTCGCCACGGCGGACAAGCTCGATCCCGCGCCCGGCATAATCGGCCTGCAGCGTGGCGAGCGCGGCGCGGACCTCGGCGCCCTCGAGATGCGTGCGGATCGCATCGGCGGTCATCGGCTCGGTCGCGGCGAACAGGACGGCCTCGACTGCGCGGACGATCGGGTCGGGCGCGCTCATGCGCGCGGCTCGACGGGAGTCCGCAGGTATAACGGCGCGAAGGGCGATTGCTGGCGAAGTTCGGCCCTGCCCTGCTTGGCGAGCTCGAGCGCGGCGACGAAGCTCGAAGCGAGCGCCGATTTGCGGAACAGGCCCACAGCCGCCGGCGGCAGGAAGGTTTCGATCGTCCGCCATTCCATCGTGATGCCGAGCAACCGCCCGACGCGTTCGAGCGCGGCCTCGAGCGTCATCACCTCGCGCTGCGCCACGACGTGCATCACGGGGCGCGTCCGTGCGGTGATCACGCCGTACGCGGCGATCAGATCGTAGATCTCGGCCTGCCACACCGCCTTGCGCTGCGTGCGCAGCCCCTCGGGCGCGCCCCGCGCGAACACGTCGCGCCCGATCCGATCGCGCGTGACAAGCCGCGCCCCCGCCTCGCGCATCGCGCTGAGGCGCTCGAGGCGGAGCTGCAGCCGCAGCGCGAGGTCTTCGGGATTGGGCTCGACCTCGGGATCGCGCGGCAGCAGCAGGCCCGATTTGAGATAGGCGAGCCATGCCGCCATCACGAGATAGTCAGCGGCAAGCTCAAGCTTGATCGCACGCGCCTGCTCGACGAAGCGCAGGTATTGATCGACCAGCGCGAGGATCGAGATCGCCTTGAGATCGACCTTCTGGTTGCGCGCGAGCGCGAGCAGGACGTCGAGCGGGCCTTCCCAGCCATCGAGATCGAGCGTCAGCGTTGCGGGGTCGTCGGTCATTGCGGTGACGGTAGCAAAGACGCTGAGGGCGCGCACCCTTCAGATCCTCGCCGAACGCGGGCGGTTCTACGTGAGCGCCAGCAACGCATCGCGCTTGGAGATCAGTGCCTCCATGTCGCCACCGCCCCGCACCCCGGCCACGCTCGCCATCGCGCGATCAAGCCGCACGCGCGACACCGCGGAGATCTCGCCGAGCCGTCCGACGATATCCTCCATTTCCTCCATCCGCGCCCAGCAATCGAGCACCAGATCGCACCCCGCCGCGATGGCCCCCGCGGCCTTGTCCCCGGCCGTGCCCGACAGCGCCTTCATGTCGATATCGTCGGTCATCAGCAGCCCGTCGAAACCGATCCGCTGGCGGATGATCTGCTCGATCACCACAGGCGACAGCGTCGCCGGCCGCGCCGGATCCCACGCCTGATAGACGATATGCGAGGTCATCCCCATCGGCGCGTCGGCGAGCCGCATGAACGGCTGGAGATCCACTTCGAGCTCGGCATCAGAGGCGGTGACGGTCGGCAGATGATAATGCGTGTCGAGCCTGGCGCGGCCATGCCCCGGCATATGCTTGACCACCCCGACCACGCCGCCGCGCTGGAGCCCATCGAGGATCGCCTTGCCGAGCGCCGCGACGCGCATCGGCTCCGAGCCGAGCGTGCGGATCGAGACCGCCTCGGTCGTGTCGGGTTGCGCAACGTCGAGCAGCGGCAGGCAATCGACGGTGATGCCGACTTCGGCGAGCATCAAGGCGATCGCCTCGGCATTGGCGCGCGCTGCCTCGATCGCCGAGATCGGCGCGATGTCGTAGAGCCGGTCGAATGCCGGTCCAGCGGGGAATTCGGGCCATTCGGGAGGACCCATCCGGGCGACGCGGCCGCCTTCCTGGTCGATCAGGATCGGCAGATCGTCACGACCCGAGATCGCGCGCAGGCTGTCGGTCAGCGCGCGGACCTGCGTGCGGTTCGCGATGTTGCGCTTGAAGAGGATGTAGCCAGCCGGATCGGCAGCGGTGAAAAAGCTGCGCTCGGCGGCGGTGAGGTCGAGGCCGGACAGGCCGAAGATGACGGGCTTCATGGGTCGCGCTTAGCAACAAGCGGCCGCTAAAATAAGCCCCTCCCCTGAAGGGGAGGGGCGAACATTGCATCAGCCCCGCGGCACGAAACACGCCTGGCCGGCAGCCGCCAGTTTCGCGCACAGGCTCGTCGCCTGCCCTGCGCTGCCGGCATTGACGCGCAGCCGATAGACGGTCTTGCCGCCGACCTGCGCCGCCTGCACCGACTTGCCCATCGGCGCGAGTTCGGCATGCTTCCTTGCGATCGTGCGCCAATTGGTATCGGCCTCGGCCTCGCTGCCGAACGAGCCGAGCTGGACGAGCGCGCCGCCCGAGGCCTTTTCGGCCGACGGGATCGTGGCGACCGCCTTGCTCGCGCCGGGGTCGGCCTTGGCGGGCGGCGCCTTCTTGCCCGCGACAGGCGCTTCCGGCAGTGCCTTCATGTCGATCGCAGCGTTGCCGGTCGCGGCGCCATTGCTCGTCGCGATCGCGCTGTCGCCCTCGCCCTCGACCTTGAGCCCGCCGGGATCGTCGGGCTTGACCTTGTAGTCGCCCTCCTGCGCCGCGATCAGCGCGCCATTGCCGTCGCTGCCCTGATGCAGCTTGTAATATTGATAGCCAAAAATCACCGCCGCGACGACGAGCAGCGCAGCGACGATCAGCCCGATGATCCGCACCACCGACGGGCCATCGTCATAGTCATCCTCGACCGTTTCGAGCCAGGGAAGGCGATCCTCATCGCGCATTTCGTATTCGCCTGCCATCAGTTCATCTCCTGGACTGCCTGGACGCCCATGATTGCCAACCCGTTACGGATAATCTGCCCGATTGCATCCGCCATGAAAAGCCGCGCACACGTCATCGCGGGATTATCGGGCAGCAGGAAGCGCCGGTCTGGCCGGTCGTTGCCGACATTCCACAATGCGTGGAGGGTAGCAGCCAAGTCATAGAGATAAAACGCAATTCTATGTGGCTCGCGCGCTGCGGCAGCGGTGTCGACGATCCGCGGGAATTGCGCGGCGAACTTCACCAGCGCCAGATCCTCCGTGTCAAGTTGGGACAAGTCGATCGAATCGCACACGATTCCGGCCTCAACGGCGCGCCGATGGAGCGAAGCGATGCGCGCATGCGCGTAGTTGACGTAGAAAACGGGGTTGTCCTTCGATGCCTCGACTACCTTGGCGAAGTCGAAATCCATCTGCGCATCGGCCTTGCGCGTCAGCATGGTGAAGCGGACGACGTCCTTGCCGACCTCGTTGACGACATCGGCAAGTGTCACAAAATTGCCCGCGCGCTTCGACATCTTGATCGGCTCGCCGGCGCGCATCAGCCGCACCATCTGGACGAGCTTGACGTCGAAGCGCGTCTTGCCGCCGGTCAGCGCCTGCACCGCGGCGACGATCCGCTTGACCGTCCCGGCATGGTCGGCGCCCCAGATGTCGATCAGCGCGTCGGCCGACTGCGCCTTCTGGAAATGATACGCGAGATCGGCGCCGAAATAGGTCCACTGCCCGTTCGACTTCTTGATCGGGCGATCCTGATCGTCGCCGAACTGGGTCGACCGGAACAGCGGCAGCACGACGGGCTCCCAATCTTCGAGCTCCTGGCCCTTCGGGGCTTCGAGCACGCCGTCGTAAATCAGATCGCGCGAGCGCAATTCGGCCTCGGCCTCCTCGGGCTTGCCGGCTGCCTGCAGCTCGGCTTCGGACGAGAACAGGTCGTGATGGATGCCGAGCAACGCAAGATCGGCCTTGATCAGCACGAGCATCGCCGCGACCCCCTTGGTGCGGAACAGCACGAGCCACGCTTCCTCGGGCTTGCCGACATAGGCGTCGCCGAATTCGGCAGCGAGCGCCTGGCCGACCGGGATCAGATAGTCGCCCGGATACAGCCCCTCGGGGATCTCGACGGTCTCGCCGAGCGCTTCGCGGTAGCGCAGGTGAACCGAACGCGCGAGCACGTCGACCTGACCGCCGGCGTCGTTGACATAATATTCGCGGATGACTTTGTGACCCGCGAACTCGAGCAACGCCGCCAGCGCATCGCCGACGACCGCGCCGCGGCAATGCCCCATGTGCATCGGCCCCGTCGGATTGGCCGAGACATATTCGATGTTCACGGTCGTGCCGGCACCGCGGTTCGAGCGACCGTAGTCGTCGCCGCCGTCGCGGATCGCCGAGAGTTCGGCGCGCCAGGTGTCGTCGGTCAGGCTCATGTTGATGAAGCCCGGGCCAGCGATCGACACCGTATCCACTTCGTCGAGGGCACCCAGCTGCGCGACGATCTTCTCGGCGAGCGCGCGCGGATTGGTCTGCGCGGGCTTGGCGAGCACCATCGCGGCGTTGGTGGCGAGATCGCCGTGGCTCGTGTCGCGCGGCGGCTCGACCGTGATGTTCGCGCGGTTGAGCCCGGCCGGCAGGTCGCCGCTGGCTTCAAGGGCATCGAGCACCGCATCGATATGCGCGGCGAAACGGGTGTAGAGGGTCATTGGGGCACGTCCGGTGGTGTCTGCGAGCGCGGCGCATAGCGGATACGGGGGGCGGCTTCAAATCCTGGCGTATGATCCTGCTACGACACGGTTGATCCCGGCCGAAGAGTAAGCGTACGACACGCCATCTCCCTTCCGAAAGGTCGCTTATGCAACGCCACGCCCTTCTGCTTGCCACCACCGCCGCCGCGATCGCGCTTACGCCGGTATATGCCCAGCAGAAGGCGCCGACCGCGGCTGCGGTCGGCGGTGACATCCCCGCCAAGTTCAGCCCGCCCGAAGCGCAGAACGATTACGTCAAGCGCGAGGTGATGATCCCGATGCGCGACGGGACCAAGCTCTACACCGTGATCGTCTATGCCAAGGGGCTGACCAACGCACCGATCGTGCTGACGCGCACGCCCTACAACGCCAAGGGCCGCGCCAACCGCAGCGACAGCGCGAGCGAACTCTCGACGCTGCCGCTCGCCGACGAGATGTTCGTGAAAGGCGGCTATATCCGCGTCTATCAGGACATCCGCGGTAAATACGGCTCGGAGGGCGACTATGTCGTCACCCGCCCCGTCATCGGCCCGCTCAACCAGACCAAGGTCGACCACACGACCGACGCCTATGACACGATCGACTGGCTGGTGAACAAGGCGAACCTGCCGCAGTCGAACGGCAAGGTCGGGATGATCGGATCGTCGTACGAGGGCTTCACCGTGGTGATGGCGCTGCTCCATCCGCACCCTGCCCTCAAGGTCGCCGCACCGCAGAGCCCGATGATCGACGGCTGGATGGGCGACGACTGGTTCCATTACGGCGCGTTCCGCCTGCCCAATATCGGCTGGCTCGGCGCGCAGACCGGCTACAAGGGCGCAGGGAAAGCGCCGCCATCGGGCGGCTATGACGATTACGACAATTTCCGGAACATCTCGGCGGGCGATTGGGCCAAGAAGTCGGGCTACGACCAGCTCCCCTATTGGAACCGCATGGTCCAGCATCCGGCCTATGACAGCTTCTGGTCGGGCCAGGCGCTCGACACGCTGCTCGCCGCGAGCCCGTCGAATGTCCCGACCTTGTGGGAACAGGGCCTGTGGGATCACGAGGATATGTGGGGCGGGATCCACAGCTACGAGGCGCTGGTCAAGGCCGGCCACCAGTCGAACAACTATCTGGTGATGGGCCCGTGGCGGCACAGCCAGGTCAATCGCGAAGGGCGCACGCTCGGCCCGCTGACGTGGAACGGCGACACCGCGCAGCAATATCGCGAAGACATGGTGCTGCCCTTCTTCAACCAGTATCTGAAGGACGGCCCTGCGGTCACGCTGCCCGCCGCCGCGATCTACAACACCGGCGCGAACCATTGGGACAGTTTCCCGAAATGGCCACTGTCGTGCGACACCGGCTGCGATACGCCGCTGACCCCGCTCTACCTCCAGGCCGACAAGGGCCTCGGCTTCGACCACGCGGCGAGCGGCGGCGACAGCTATGTGTCCGATCCCGCCAACCCCGTCCCCTACCTCCCGCGTCCGATCAATTTCGACGATGGTCGCTGGGGCGAATGGCTGGTGTCGGATCAGCGCTCGGTCGACGGCCGCACCGACGTGATGAGCTATTCGACGCCGGTGCTGACCAAGACCGTCAAGGTCTCGGGCGTGCCGTGGGCCGACATCTTCGCCAAGACCACCGGCAGCGACGGCGACATCGTCGTCAAGCTGATCGACGTCTATCCCGACGAAGTGGCGAGCAACCCTAAGATGGGCGGCTATCAGCTGGCGATCAGCCTCGACATCTTCCGCGGGCGGTATCGCGAAAGCTTCGCCAAGCCCAGCGCGATCCCGGCTGGCAAGACGCAGCAGTATCGCTTCCGTCTGCCAGCGGTGAACCATGAGTTCCTGCCGGGGCACAAGATCATGGTGCAGGTGCAGTCGTCGCTGTTCCCGGTCTATGACCGCAACCCGCAGACCTTCGTGCCCAACATCTTCCTGGCGAAGCCCGCGGATTACAAGAAGGCGACGGTAACGATCGAGCATGGTGCCGCGGGGGCGAGCGCGGTGCTGCTGCCGGTGGTGGCGAAGTAAGACAATGATGTCCGTCACCTCGGCCCTGTGCCGGGGTGACGGGGCGTTCACACCAGCCCGTCGACCGCCTTCGTCCCCTTGCTCAGCGGGAACAGCGCCGCCATCGCGCGCGCCGGCTCGACGCCGAAATGGCCCGCCACCGCGCCGGCGATGAAGGCATCCAGCTGCAGCGTCGGCTTCAGGTCGCGCCCCTCGAACAGCGCCGCCTGTTGGAGCCCCGGCCAGTCCGCCAGCACCCGTCCGCCGCGTACCGCGCCGCCGAGCAGCATCGCCGAGCTGCCGGTACCGTGATCGGTCCCGCCGGTGCCATTGACCGCGACGGTCCGCCCGAATTCGGTCGCGACAAGCACCATCGTGTCGCTCCACAACGGCCCCAGCCCGGCCTGTAGCGCGCCGATCATCCCGTCGAGCCCCTTCAACTGTGCGCCGAGCCGCTGGCGCTGCTGGGTATGTGTGTCCCAGCCGCCGGTCTCGATCATCGCGATCCGCGCGCCATTGGCGGGCGCCAGTAGCCGCGCCGCGAGCGCCCCGGTCGCCACCGCATTGGCGCCGCCGCCCGCCGCCAGATCGCTGGTCAGCTGGCGCGTGCTCATCGCCTCGCTCCACAGGCCGTGGAGCTGGCTGTCGCCCTGATAGAGCATCGCCACGCGCTGCATCAGGTCGTCCGACGCCTGCGGCAGGTTCGAGGGCGCATAGGACGACACGTCGATCTTGCCGCGCAAGGCGAGCGGCACCGTCGCCGACACCGCGATCGCCTTGGCCTGGGTCGGCGGCAGCACGCCGAGCAGCCGGTTGAGCCAGCCATCCTTGACCTGATAGGCGTTGAGGCCGCCGCTCTCGAGCACGTTCTGCCCGTCGAAATGCGAGCGGTCGCGGTACGGCGAGGCGACCGCATGCGCGAACAGCGCCTGCTTCTGGCCGTACAGGCCGTGCAGCGCCGCCATGCTCGGATGCAGCGCGAACATGCCGTCGAGCTTGGGCGCGGTGGTGAAATCCGCCGCCAGATCACCACGCGCGCCGGCAAAGGCGGGGTCGCCGACCGG
The DNA here is from genome assembly GCF_054059235.1 of Sphingomonas sp. UYP23. NCBI lineage: Bacteria > Pseudomonadati > Pseudomonadota > Alphaproteobacteria > Sphingomonadales > Sphingomonadaceae > Sphingomonas > Sphingomonas sp. UYP23. Next base: position 2,857,087 of record NZ_JBSSBX010000001.1, on the reverse strand, counting down.
CGCGACGATCCCCATCCCGTCGGCCGCGCCGCGCTGGATGATGAAGATGAAGCGCTTGTCGGTCTCGGCCTTGGCAAAGGCCATTCGCGGCGACAGCGCAAGCGCCAGCGCGCCCATCGCGCCGGCACCAATAAAGGAACGTCGATCAAAAACAGGGGCGTACATGATCTATCTCCGCATGAATTCAGGCGCGACCAGCAGCAAGGCGAGCGCTTGCGCCGGGCTTTCGCAATTGGCGAGCGCCGTGGTGGTGCCGGGGCTCACCGCGCCGGGCAGGATCTTGGGAGCGAGCGCGCGGGCGTCCGTCACCGCGGCGCGCGAGGCGAAGCGCTCGGCCGCCTCGACGCGGCGCAGCACCGCATCGGGGCCGGCCCAGCTGCCCGCGATGTCGTCATAGCCGATCGGCTGGCCTGGCTTCCACGTCGGTTGGCCGAGTTGGTTGAGCAGCCCGACCATCGCCTGCGGATCGGCGGTCTTGACGTTCAGCGCGCGCATCGAGGAGATCGTCCATTCCCACGGTGTCTTGAACTTGAGCGGCTGCTCGACCCACGCCTCGGGCGAGGCGATCAGCGCGCGATACACCGTCGGCAGGTCGCCGCCCGATTTGAGGAACGCCGCCTGCAACCGCGCGACCATCGCCGGCGGCGGGGTGTCGCCCGCGAAATGCCGCGCGAGCTTGGTCGCGATGTGGCTCGCCGTTGCGGGCGATACACCTACGTCGGCGAGCACTGCGCTGGCCTGCTCGACCCCGCCGGCGGGATAGGTCTTGCCCATCACGCTGCGGTCGCCCGGCTCGTGCAGCGGCGCGGCAAAGACGAAATCGCCCGGCAGACCATCTGTCCCCGCTGCGCGTGCGCCCGGGCCCTGTCCAATCCCGGCGACGGTCCAGCCCGTCATTGCGCGCGCGAATTCGGTGACGTCGGCCTGGCTGTAGCCGGTTCGTACGCCAAGCGTGTGCAGTTCGAGAATCTCGCGCGCGAGATTCTCGTTGAGTCCGACCTTGCGATTGCCGCGCGCCGCGATCTTCTGGCCGAGCGGCGAATTTGGACCGACCGAGACCGCCTGGTCGAGATAGAGCAGCATCGCCGGGTGCTGTTCGACTGCGACCAGCATGTCGTGGAAGCTGCCAAGCACATGCGGGCGGATCGCCTCGAACTCGAGCGTGCCAGCCAACCCGACGACCTGCAATTTGTCGGCCGACACCGCGAAATGGTTCGCCCAGAAATGGACAAGACGTTCGACGAACGGCGTTTCGGTGATCAGCGCCTGTGTCGTGCGCGCGCCGACCGCGCCGGCATAATCCTCGCGACCCGTACGCGCGGCGAACTGGCGTGCCTGCTTCATCGCATCGTCACGCACCGGCTTGGCGGGCGCCGCGACCATCGGTGGTGTCATCCCCGGCTGCTGGACCGATTGCGCACCCATTTGCAGACCAGCCGGTGCCGACCCGGCCATCGGCATCGGTGCGACCGCGGCGGGAGGGGTTCCCGGTCGGCCACCCTGCTGCATCCGCAAGGCACGTTGCTGACGGAAATAGTCGGCAAGTCCCGCCGCAACCGCAGCGCTGCTTGCGGCCGCCGCGATCGCGTCGGGATGCGGATCATAGCGCGCGAACTGTCCGGTCAGCCATCCGACCGGGTCGACCGGAACCGGCTGGTCGCCGCGTGCGCCCAAACCAAACCGGTTCAGCGCGATGCTTGCCTTTGTCATGATCGCGTCCTTCTTTGCGTTGTGCGTCCGTATGGACCCAACCTGTCGCAAAATTATCCCCGGTTAAGTCCGACGCGTTCGTTTCGTGCAACTGGTCGCGCATTCTTTGCGCTTGGGCTCATGCTGCAGTGCAATATGATAGGGGCATCAGCACAATTCATCTTCGGGGAGAGGATGCGGAATCGGCCTTCGAAATTCGAAAGGAAGATCATGCTCAAGACCATCTTCGCCGCAACGGCCATCCTCGCTGCCACGGTTTCGCCCGCCCTCGCCAAGGATTCGTCCAGCCACACCTTCACGCGCGACGGCGAGACCTATACCTACAAGACGATCGACAAGGGCGACCACGTCCTGATCAGCGGCCGTCGCCAGTCGGGCAGCGCGTTCGAACTCAACGTGCGCGGTGACCAGGTGACCGGCGTTTCGGGTGGCGTGCCCGTCTCCTTCTCGGTTCCCAACGCGCAGACCAAGCTCAGCTCGACCGCGCTCGCGCTGCGCTAAGCCATTCGACCGGGCGTGTCGTAGTGTCGACACGCCCGGACAGCCTCGCCGAATGGGTTCAGAACCCTTCGGGCAAGTCGATCGGCCCGACCACCTCGCGGTAGCGCGACACCGCGTAATGGTCGGTCATCCCGGCGATGAAGTCGGCGATGTTGCGGCTGCGCCAGGGCTCGTCGGCCGGCACCCGCTCCGCCCAATCCTCCGGCATCAGCCGCGCATCGGCGCGATATGCCCCGAACAGCCCGGTGACGATCCCCTCGGCCGCACGTGCCGCCTCCATCTGGCGCGGGTGATGGTAGAGGTTGGCGTACATGAAGCGTTTCAGCATGCGCTCGTCCTCGCGCATTTCGGGCGAGAAACCGACGAGGCAGCGCCCCGCCGCGCGCACATCGGCGTTATCGCCGATCCCGACCAGCCGCGAACGCGTCTCGGCGACCAGATCGTTGACCATCGCGCCGATCTGCGAGCGGATCAGTTCGCCGACCAGTCGCGCCGGCGCGACATCGGGAAAGCGCGCGCGCACCGCATCCCACCCGCGCGCGATCAACGGAACGCTGAGCAACTGATCGAGCGTCAGCAACCCCGCGCGCAGGCCATCATCGATATCGTGGTTGTCATAGGCGATGTCGTCGGCGATCGCCGCCACCTGCGCCTCGAGGCTCGACCAGCTGCGCAGATCGAGCGGAAACGCCGCATCGCATTCGGCCAGCGCCCAGCGCGGCGTCTTCACGGGTCCGTTATGCTTGGCCAGCCCCTCAAGCGATTCCCACGTCAGATTGAGCCCGTTCCACCGCGGATACGGGCTGTCGATCGTCATCAGCGCACGCAGCGTATTGCCATTGTGGTCGAACCCGCCCTGCCCAGCGAGTGCGGCTTCCAGCGCGTCCTCGCCGGCGTGACCGAACGGCGGATGGCCGATGTCGTGCGCGAGCGACAGCGCCTCGGTCAGATCCTCGTTGAGGCCAAGCGTGCGCGCGACCGTCCGCGCGATCTGCGCGACCTCAAGGCTGTGCGTCAGCCGGACGCGGAAATGATCGCCGTCTGGCGCCATGAAGACCTGCGTCTTGTGGCGTAGCCGGCGAAAGCTGATCGAATGGATGATCCGGTCACGGTCGCGCTGGAAGGCGTCGCGCGGGCCTCGCGCAGAATCGGGCGCGCTCCCCTTTTGTTCTTCATGGAGGCGACCGCGGCTGCGCTCCGGGTGAGAGGCCCAGGGCGCAAGCAGCGTCATAACGGTCGGTATTCCATCGATCGAAGGGTCATTTGCCGCCGAGCTTGGTGATCTTTTGGCCGGCATCGCTGACGAAGACGAAGCCCGACTGGCCGTCCTTGGCGATCTTGTTGACGAACGCCTGCGCCTCGTCCTCGGTCTTGAACGGACCCGTCAGGATACGGTTGGTCGCGCGCAGCGGCGTCGTCCAGCCACCGCGACCGGCGAGTTGCTTGTTGCCGCTGCGCAGCTTCGACCATTGCTTGGGCAGGTCGTTCTCGTTCGCGCCGCCCGCCACCTGGACCCACACGCGCGACGGCTCGAGCAGCTTGGGATCGTTCTTGCGCTTTTCCTCGGCGGCCTTTTTGGCATCCGCGATCTTCTTGTCGGCGACAGCCTTCTTCGCGTCGGCGACCTTCTTGTCGGCCGCCGCCTTCTTGGTGTCGGCGAGCTTCTTGTCGGCGGCGACCTTCTTCGCCTCGGCGAGCGCGGCTTGGTCGGCGGCCTTCTTGTCCGCGAGCTTCTTTTCGGCGGCCAGCTTCTTCTCGGCCGCAAGCGCATCCGCGCGCGTCGTATCCGCGAGCGGGGCCGACGCGCGCGCGCGCTGGATCGGCGTAGGCGGCACGCCCGGCAGCGCCTCAGCCTGCTGCTCGGTGGCGGGCACCTTGATGTCGGAGATGATCGCCGCGAGGATCGTATCTTCGCTGCCCACCGGTGTCGGGGTGACGGGGGTCGGCGTGACGGGGGTCGGCGTGACGGGGGTGGGCGTGACGGGGGCGGGCGTGACGGGGGCGGGCGTGAAGGGCGCGGCGGTTCCCGACGTCGGCGTTACCGGCGTTGCGACCACGGGTGCCGGCGTCGCGGCGACGACGGTCGAGCTTTCCGCCGCCGCGGCGAGCGTGCCGCCGGACGGTGGTGTCGGCGTTTGCACCGGAACGCCCACGCCGATGACGCTACCGCTCGGAGGCGCAACGACGGCGCCTGGCGTCGGCGTCACGGGTCTAACGCCAAGCTGCGTGGCAAGCGGCGCGGCGCTGCGGTTGGCGAACGGCAGCGGGTTGGCCGAGGAAGCAAGAACGACCGGAGCCGCGGTCGCCCCCGCAGTCGATGCTGCGGCCACAGATCCGCTGGATGGCAGCGGCGACCCCGCAAGCGCGGTTGCGGGGAGCGCCGTGGACGCAGCCGGGCTCGACGCCGCGGCAAACTGGCCAGAGCGCGCGGGTACCTTCACGCTCGGCGCGGGTAAAACGGGCGAGCGCGATGCCGCAAGGTTCGCGGCCTGCGTGCTCGTCAATGGCGCGTTCGGCACATAGCGCGGCGCGGGCAGCGGTTGGCCATAGGGCGTCGCCGGAAGCGGCTGAACGTAGGGGCTCGTCGGCGCCCGTTGCGGCTGCGCGTAAGGCGACGTCGGCGACGTCCCCGGTACGCGCTGGACATAGGTCACCGCCGATCCGCTCGGCAGGTTCGCAGCCAGCGCAGTGCGCGACCCGAGCGTGCCATAAGCGGGTGGCGCCGGCAACGGCGGTGGCGGCGGGGTCGTGGCAGCCGCGATCTCGACCTTGCCGCGGTTGCGCCGCACTTCCTTGGCACGCCGCCGGGCCTCGCGCGCGTCGATCACGACCGGCGCTGCGACCACCGCTGCGACCTGCACCGGCGCGGTCGGATCGGGACCGAGCGCTGCGAGCGGGGGAACGAGCCGTGCGTCATTGACGCGATCGATGCTCGGCCGCACCTCGCCGAAATGCACCGCGAACGCGCGGTCGGCAGGGCGCAAATTGGGCAGGATGTCGAAGAACGGCTGGAGCCCTTGCGCCATTCCGGTCGGCATCATGCTCGTCGCGATCTTCTCGGCGCCGGCCTTGTCACCGCCCATCGCGAGGATGAAGGCGCGCGCGCGCCACGCGCCGCGGTCGCTCTTGCGCAGCAGCGGGTCGATCTGCGTCAGCGCGAGCTCGCGCTTGCCCGAAATGCCGAGCGAGAGCGCGTAGCGTCGCTGCGTCTCGTCGTTGGCGGCCGTGCGCAAGGCGAGGCGGTAATCGCGCTGGGCCCGATCCTGCTCGCCGACAAGATCGTACGCGAGGCCGCGATCGGCCGCAAAACTGCGCGGGTCGCCGCCGAGCCGCTCGGCCTCGGCGAAGTGCCGCAGCGCATCGCCCGGCCGTTCGGCGGAAACGAGCAGGCTCCCCTCGCCCGCCTTGACCCGCGCATTGCGCGGATCGATCCGCTCGGCCCGCGCGAAGAAGGCGGCGGCAGCGGTATCGTCGTCGAGCTTGAGCGCAAGCTCGCCTGCACGCACCAGCGCCTGCAGATCCTGCGGGTTGGCAGCTAGCAGCCGGATCTGGCTCGCCAGCAGGTCGGCATCCGACAGCGGCTGCACCGCATAAGGCGACGGCGCGCTGGCATAGGGCGAGCCCGTGTAGGGCGAAGGATAGCTGGTCTGCGCGCTCGCGGCGGCGGCCAGCGTCAGCGCGGATACAGAGACGGTGAGACGAACGGCGCGCATGATCAGTCCTAAAGCGGTTTATGGCGCAAGCGGCAAGCGACCGCCCGGCCGCGCTGCGACCAATCGACACACAGTGACGGCGAGCGGCCCATCGATGCCGCTCGCCGTGATCCGCCAGGGATCGTTACTGGTTGTTCTGCCGATGCAGGAAGCGCGGGATATCGAGCGGATCCTTTTCGGCGGCAGGCTCCTCGTCGCGGGCGGCGCCGCGCGAGACGCTCGACATGCGCTCGAACAGCGTTCCACCGAGCTTGACGCGCGGCGCAGGTGCGACCGGCTCCGGAGCGGACGGGGCGGCGGGCGCTTCCTCAGCGGCGGGCGCACCCGGCGACAGCCAGCGGCGGCGCGTGGGCGCCTCGGCCGGGGTGTCGTCGGCAGCCGGCGCCGACGGAGCAGGCGCCGTATCGTCGAAGGCCTTCGTCGGTGCGGGCGCGGGCGCGGCTGGCTCGGGGGCGACAACGGTCTCGCTGCCGAGCACGAGTTCGTCTTCCTCAGCGGCGACCGGCTCGGGCGCGGGCTCGCTTGCCGGCGCGGCATCGGCCGGGGTCTCGGTCTTCTTGGTGCCCGAGAAGCTGAACGCGCGCGACACCGGGGGCGCCACGGGAACGGGACGGGTTTCCGCCTCTATACCGGTGGCGACCACCGAGACGCGGATCTTGCCCTCGAGGTCGGGATTGAACGCCGAACCCCAGATGATGTTGGCGTCTTCGTCGACCAGTTCGCGGATGTGGTTCGCAGCTTCATCGACTTCGAGCAGGCGCATGTCGTCGCCGCCGGTGATCGACACGATGACGCCCTTGGCGCCCTTCATGCTGACGCCGTCGAGCAGCGGGTTGGCGATCGCCTTCGACGCCGCCTCGATCGCGCGATTGTCGCCCTCGGCCTCGCCGGTGCCCATCATCGCCTTGCCCATTTCCTGCATCACCGAGCGGACGTCGGCGAAATCGAGGTTGATGAGGCCGGGCATGACCATCAGATCGGTGATCCCGCGCACGCCCTGCTGCAGGACTTCGTCGGCCATCTGGAACGCTTCCTTGAAGGTCGTGTTCGCATTGGCGACGAGGAACAGATTCTGGTTGGGGATGACGATCAGCGTATCGACATACTTCTGCAGTTCCTCGATGCCCGCCTCTGCGCTCTTGGCGCGACGCGTGCCTTCGAAGGCGAACGGCTTGGTGACGACGCCGACCGTCAGGATGCCCATGTCCCGCGCCGCCTTGGCGATCACCGGTGCGGCACCCGTCCCGGTGCCGCCGCCCATGCCGGCGGCGATGAAGCACATGTGCGAGCCTTCGAGCATCTTGGTAACCTGCTCGATCGTCTCTTCGGCAGCAGCGCGCCCGATCTCGGGGCGCGACCCGGCGCCGAGCCCTTGCGTGATCTTCGCGCCGAGCTGAATCTTGTGGCTCGCGGTCGACTGCTTGAGCGCCTGCGAATCGGTGTTGGCGACGAGGAACTCGACGCCCTGCACATCGGCACGCATCATGTTCGCGATCGCGTTGCCGCCTGCGCCGCCAACGCCGATTACGGCGATGCGCGGCGTGAGCTCATCGACTTCTGGCGGCAAAAATTCGATGCTCATGTCCGGTCTCCAAACCGCGCCCACACCCCGGCGCGAAACTAATATGGGTGTATTCTTGCACCATCGCTCGCGGTCGTTCCAGAGCGAACCGCACAATCGAGTAGCAAATCTTTAATAATTCGCGCGGGCCGCCGCCATCAAGCGCCGGAACAGCGCAAAACCTTTCGGGCGATGCACCAATTGCTGCTTGCCCGACAAGGCGCGCAGATCGACCGGATCGGCCGCGGCATAGAAAGCGAGCCCGGCGAGCGTCGCGAAGGCCGGGCCGGCATGCGCCTCGGGCAAGGCGGTCAGACCGCGCGGGCGCCCGATCCGCACCGAGCGGCCGAGCGCCTGCTGCGCATAATCGGCGATCCCCTTCAATTCGGCGCCGCCGCCGGTCAGCACGACCTGACGCCCGACCGGGCCCTCGAACTTGAGCTCGGTCAGCGCCTTGCCGACTTCGCCGATCAGATGGTCGAGCCGCTGGCGGATCACTGAAATGAGCTGCGCCTTGGTGATGCGCGTGCCGTCATGCGCGTCGTCCTCGGCCGAGATCGGGGCGACGTCGATCATCTCGTGATTGTCGCGCGGGGAAGCGTTCGCCGAGCCGTGGACGCATTTCATCCGCTCGGCCTGCGCACGACGCGTGCCGAAGGCCGAGGCGATGTCGTCGGTAATGTCCTGCGCGCCGATCGGGATCGACATCAGCCCGACGAGCATCCCGCCGGCGAAAAGCGATACGTTGGTGATCCCCGCGCCCAGCTCGACCAACGCGACGCCGAGTTCGCGCTCCTCGTCGCTGAGGCACGCCATACCCGTCGCAACGGGCGAGGCGATGATCGACTTCACCTCGAGATGCGCATTGGCGACGCACAGACCAAGGTTGCGCACCGGTGACCCGTCGGCTGCGACGACATGGATGTGAACGCCGAGCCGATCGGCATGCAGCCCAAGCGGGCGCTTCACCCCGGTCAGGCCGTCGAGCGTATAGAGCGCGGGCTGCGCATGGAGCACCATCCGCCCCGCCGGATCGATCGAGTCCCGGCCAGCCTGGAGCAGCGCATCGATATCGGACTGCTCGACACGGTGGCCGCCGAGCTCGAACTCGATCGAGGCGACGTCGGACACCAGCCCGCCGGCCGAAAAGCTGACCCACACATTCTCGATATTGGTGCCCGCGATCCGCTCGGCCTGCTCGACCGCCTCGCGCACCGCGACTTCGGTCGCGGCCGCATCGGCGATATAGCCGCGCTTGACGCCACGGCTTTCGCGCTGGCCGGTGCCGAGCACGATCAACTCGCCGCCGTCACCCTTCTGCGCGATCATCGCCGACACCTTGGACGACCCGATGTCGAGCGCGGTGATGAGGCCTTCCGGTGCTGTCTTCGCCATCTGCTTGTCCCCTGTTCCGCCCGCTTACGCTAAACCTGGCCTGCTGGCCCCGATTGTTTCGCTTCGATCACGTGCGATTTCCCCGCAGGCGTCGCTTGCCCCGTCACCGGCGTCCCGGCCGGCGTCGTCGCCGAGGGATCGGTGATCGCCTTATTGTCGACCAGCCCCGGTTTGCGCGCCACCAGCCGCGTCGGATCGCGCATGTCGAAGCCGAGCCAGCCCTTGCCGAGGAGCGGCTTGACCCCGTCGAGCTGCGCGAAGCGGACCAGCGCCTTGCCCGCCGCCGCGTCGCCCTCGGGGAGTGCGAGCGTCTCGCCGCTTTCGAAGGTCAGGGTCCAGCGCCGGTTGCCGACCCAGGCCGCGGCCTTGACCTGACCGCGCAACGCCGGCGCGACATCCAGCAATTGCCGATACGCCGGCTCCTGCTCGTTGGCATGCGCGCCGATCACCAGCGGCAGATCGGGCATCGCCTTGGGATTGACCGGCTCGAGCCAGGTGCCGTTGGCCGAAATCAGCGCGAGCTGGCCCTTATTCTGCCAGATCGCGCTCGGCGTGCGCTCGATGACATTGACCATCAGCGTGTCGGGCAGCCGCCGCGAGACATGCGCGTCCTCGATCCAGCCGCTATGCGCAAGCAGATCCTGGCGGATCTTCTCGAGGCTGACGAGCGGCATCGCCATCGACGGCTGGTTCGCCGCGATCTTGTAGATGACGTTGTGGTCCATCCGCTTGAGACCGGTGATCTGGATGTTGGTGACCCGGAACCCCGCATCGCCGATCCCCTCGCCGATCGCGCTGCCGATCGCCGCGGGCACGCCGAGATAGGTCGCCGCGCCAAGCAGCGCCGCGCCGACCGCACCCATGATCGACCAGGTCGCGATCTTGTGCAGCGTCGCCTCGCTGACGGGCAGCATCGCGATGAGCTTGTCGACCGTCGACGCCTTGGGCGGCTTGCGCCGCTTGGGCTGGACGGGGCGGCGTGCAGTGCCGCGCTTGATCGTGCCGGTGGTCATGGCGCCTTTTCCTTCAGCGCTTCATCGACGATCGCCTGGACGAGCTGCGAATAGGAAATGCCGCAATGCCGCGCCTGTTCGGGCACCAGGCTGAGCGGGGTCATGCCCGGCTGGGTGTTGACCTCGAGCAGGAACAGCCCGTCGACCCCGGCCTCGTCGTCCCAGCGGAAATCGGAGCGCGACGCGCCCTTGCAACCGAGCAGGCGATGCGCGTCGAGCGCGATCTGCTTGCACGCCGCGGTGATCTCGTCTGGGATCGCGGCGGGGAAGATGTGCTCGGTCTTGCCGTCGGTATATTTCGATTCGTAATCGTACCAGCCGCTCAGGGGCTTGAGCTCGGTCACGCCGAGCGCGGTTTCGCCGAGCACCGCGGTGGTGAGCTCGCGGCCGCGGATATACGGTTCGGCGAGCAATTCGTCGAACTCGGACCACGGGCCGGGCGTGCTGCGCGCTATCGGGTTGCCATAGTTGCCCTCGGCGGTGACGATCGCCACGCCGACCGACGAGCCTTCGTTGACCGGTTTCAGCACATACGGCCGCGGCAGCGGGTCTGCGTCGTACAGCATCTCCGACTTGACGATCCGCCCGCCCGGCATCGGGATGCCGGCGGGGACGAGCAGCAGCTTGGTCAGTTGCTTGTCGATCGCGATCACCGAGGTAGCGAGCCCCGAATGCGTATAGGTCAGCCCCATCAGGTCGAGCATGCCCTGCACCGAGCCGTCCTCGCCGGGCGTCCCGTGGAGCGCGTTGAACACGATATCGGGCTTGGCGTCGGTCAGCTTGGCGGCGACGTCATGCCCCATGTCGATCCGCGTCACGCGGTGTCCGAGCGATTCGAGCGCCTCGGCGACGCCCGCGCCCGACATCAGCGACACTTCGCGCTCGGCCGACCAGCCGCCCATCAGGACTGCGACATGCAAACTCACGACTCTTCACCCACGCGCTGAATTTCCCATTCGAGCGTCACCCCGGACTGCGCCTTCACCCGCGCGATGACGTCCTCGCCGAGCGCCTCGATGTCGGCGCTCGTCGCCGCGCCAAGGTTGAGCAAGAAGTTGCAATGCTTCTCGCTGACCTGCGCATCGCCGCGCCGCAGCCCGCGGCAGCCAGCGGCGTCGATCAGCGCCCACGCCTTGTGGCCGGGCGGATTCTTGAAGGTCGAGCCGCCGGTCTTCGAGCGCAGCGGCTGCGACGCCTCGCGCTCGGCGGCGATGCGGTCCATCTCGGCCTGGATGACGGCAGGCGCTTCAGGATGGCCGCGGAAGGTCGCGCTCACCACGACCGCGCCCGCGGGGAGCGTCGAGTGGCGATAGGTGTAGCCGAGCGCCTCGACCGCGAGCGTCTGTTGCTCGCCCGAGCGCAGGACGATTTCGCACTCGACCAGTACGTCCTTGGTCTCGCGCCCGTACGCGCCGCCGTTCATCCGTACGAACCCGCCGACGGTGCCGGGGATCGACCGCAGGAATTCGACCCCGCCGATGCTGGCATCGCGCGCGCTCGACGAGACGAGGATCCCGCTCGCGCCGCCGCCGCAGCGCAGCGTCGTCGCGTCGCGCGTCTCGACCTTGGCAAACGGCTTGCCGAGGCGGATCACCACGCCGGGAACGCCGCCATCGCGGACGATCATGTTCGAGCCGAGGCCGAGGGGGAGGACGGGCACGCTGGGGTCGAGCGCAGCGAGGAACGCGCTGAGGTCGGCCACGTCCTTGGGTTCGAACAGCCACTGCGCGGCGCCGCCGGACTTGAACCAGACGAGCGGGGCAAGCGGGGCGGACTCGGTAACACGCCCTTCAATCCCCCTCCCGCTTGCGGGAGGGGTTAGGGGAGGGAATGACCTGGAAGCTTGGGCGACGCCTGAAGAAGGCTCACCCCCAGCCCCTCGCGCAAGCGGGAGGGGGGAAGCAGAAGCGGGCACGGTCACTTCGCCGCCTCGATGCCAGCCGCCAGGCCGGCCGCCCACTTCGTGATATCGCCAGCACCCAGGCACACCACCATATCCCCCGGCTGCACCACCTTCGCCAGCGCGCTCGCGAGCGCTTCCGGCCCGGCGATCGTCGCCGCCGAGCGATGCCCACGCCGCTTCAAGCCCTCGACCAACGCCTCGGCATCGACCCCCTCGACCGGCGCCTCGCCCGCCGCATACACCGGCGCCACGAACACCATGTCGGCATCGTTGAACGCGCCCTGGAATTCTTCCATCAGATCGCCCAATCGCGAGAAGCGATGCGGCTGCACCACCGCGATCACGCGGTTCTCGACACCCTCGCGCGCTGCCGACAGCACCGCGCGGATCTCGACCGGGTGATGCCCGTAATCGTCGATGATCGTGACGGTGCCGGTCTCGCCGACCCCCACTTCACCAACTTTCGTGAAACGCCGCTTCACGCCGCCGAACTTGGCGAACCCCTGCTGGATCGTCGCATCGTCGATCCCGAGTTCGAGCGCCACGCCGATCGCGGCGAGCGCGTTCTGGACGTTGTGGCGCCCCGGCATCGGCATCTCGATCCCCTCGATCGACCGGCTCGTCCCGTCACGGTGGCGGACGATCACCTCGAAGCGGTTGCCGCCCGGGATCGGCGTGACGTTGACGCCGCGCACGTCGGACTGCGCCGAGAAACCATAGGTCACCACCCGCCGGTCGCGGACGCGCGGGATGATGTTCTGCACTTCGGGATGATCGAGGCAGAGCAAGGCAGCGCCGTAGAAGGGCACGTTCTCGACGAACTCGACGAACGCATCCTTGACCGCGTCGAACGAGCCGTAGTGATCGAGATGCTCGGGATCGATGTTGGTGACGACCGCGATCGTCCCGTCCAGACGCAGGAAGCTGCCGTCGCTCTCGTCGGCCTCGACCACCATCCAGTCGCTCGCGCCCAATCGCGCGTTCGAGCCGTAGGAATTGATGATCCCGCCGTTGATCACGGTCGGATCGACCCCGCCGGCATCGAGCAGCGCCGCGACCATCGAGGTCGTCGTCGTCTTGCCATGCGTCCCCGCGACCGCGACCGTCGATTTCAGCCGCATCAGCTCGGCGAGCATCTCCGCGCGCCGCACCACCGGGATGCGCCGTTCGAGCGCCGCCTCGACTTCCGGATTGCCGCGCTTGATCGCGGTCGACGTCACGATCACCGCCGCATCACCGAGATTGTCGGCATGATGCCCGATCAGCACCTTGATCCCCTTGGCGCGCAAGCCCTCGACGACATAGCCCTCGGCCACGTCGGAACCCTGCACCGCATAGCCGAGGTTCTTCATCACCTCGGCGATGCCCGACATGCCGATGCCGCCAATGCCGACGAAGTGGATCGTCCCGATATCGGTTGCGACGCCCCTCATGCGAACGCCGCCTTGACCGGCTGCGGCTTGCCGATCGGCATGTCGCCGAGCGGATCGGCGAGGCTCTCGACCAGATTGGCGAGATCGCGCACGGCGTCGGGCCGCCCGCAAGCGCGCGCGCGCCCGGCGGCGTTCTGCAGCGCTTCGGGGTCGAGCCCGAGCTTCTGCATCTGCTTGGCGAGCTCGACCGGCGTGAAGTGGCGCTGGTCGATCGTCCGCGCCCCCCCGGCAAGCGTCATCTCGCGCGCATTGGCGGTCTGGTGGTCGTCGGTCGCCGAGGGCAGCGGTACGAGGATCGCCGGCCGTCCGGCACAGGTCAGTTCGGCGAGCGTCGATGCGCCTGCGCGGGCGATCACAAGATGCGCCCAGGCAAGCTGTTCGGGCATGTCGGGCAAATACGTGGCAAGGTCAGCGGCAATCGACAGCTCGGCATATTTGGCGCGGCAGGCCTCGATATCCTCGATCCGCGCCTGGTGGGTGACTTGCAGCCGCCGCCGGAAGGCGACGGGCAACATCGAAAGGCCGTCGGGGACGACCTGCGACAGGACGCTCGCGCCCTGGCTGCCGCCGGTGACGAGGACGCGGAAGATGCCGTCCTCCTCGAGCAGCGGATACGGCTTGGCGCGCAAGGCGAGCACCGCATCGCGCACGGGATTGCCGACGAGATGCGTCTTTGCCTGCAGCTTCGGCGCGAGCCGCGCGACTTCGGCGTAGGACGTCGCAATCGCATCGACCTTGCCCGCGACGAGCCGGTTGACGCGGCCGAGCACGGCATTCTGCTCGTGCACCGCAGTCGGAATGCCCTGGTTGAACGCGCCGAGCAGCGCCGGCAGCGCCGGATACCCCCCAAAGCCGATCACCGCGTCGGGGCGAAAGCTCTTGTAGAGCTCGATCGCCATCGCGCGCCCGTTGAGCATCGCGCGCGCCGCCTTCAGATAGCCGACCGGCCCGCCGGTGAGGCGTCCGGCGGGGAGGATATGCGTCTGGATCCCCTCGAACAGCCCGGGAAAGCGCACGCCGCGCTCATCGCTAACGAGCGCGACATGATGCCCGCGCTTGATCAGCTCGGCGGCGAGCGCTGCGGCCGGGACCATGTGCCCGCCGGTGCCGCCCGCTGCCAATACGAAATGTTTTGCCGTCATATGCCGCTCCGATGCGCGATATATTTGGATCGCGTAACGAACGGATTGCGCCGGGTAAACGCCAGCAGCAACCCCATCCCGATCGACAAGGCAACAAGCGACGACCCGCCATAGCTGATGAACGGCAGTGTCATGCCCTTCGACGGTGCCAGCCCGGTGTTGACCGCCATAGAGATCAGCGCCTGGACGCCGAACTGCGTCGCGAGGCCGGCCGCTGCGAACAGCCGGAATTCATCCTGCTCGTCGAGCAGCTTGACGAACACGCGAACGACGATCGCAAGGAAGAGCAAAGCGATGATGACGCACGCGATCAACCCGAATTCCTCGCCGATCACCGAGAAGATGTAGTCGGTATGCCCCTCGGGCAGCCGGAACTTCATCGCGCCGCCCCCCGGCCCCGTCCCGCGCCAGCCGCCCGCGGTGATCGTGTCGTGCGCGGCGTTGGTCTGGAAATGGTCGGCCGCGCCGATCCCTTCCGCGTCGGGAAACAGGAAGGCGTTGATCCGCGCGCGCGCGGTTCCGTAGAACATGTACGCCGCGCCGAGCCCGACCGGCACCGCCGCGATCAGCCCGCCGATCACCTTGGGCGATGTGCCCGAGATCATCAGCAACGCCATCCACACCGCGCAGAACACGACCGTCTGCCCGAAATCGGGCTGGAGCATCAGCAGCACCGCGACGAGCGCGGTCATCCCGCCGGTGATCGTCACCACCGGGAGCGCCTCATCCTGTGCGCGCATCGACAGCACCCAGGCGGCGGTGACGATGAAGAAGGGCTTGAGGAATTCCGACGGCTGAAGCAGCGACACGCCGAGGTTGAGCCAGCGCGTCGCGCCGTTCTTCTGCACGCCGATCACCGGCACCAGCATCAGCAAGACGAGACACGCGACGGTGCCGATCAACGCCATCCGCCGCGCGACTGGCACTGGCAGCATCGACACGACGAGCAAGACGGGCAGCGACACGCCGACCCAGGCGAGCTGCCACCACAGATAGAAAAGCGGCGGCACGACATGCTTGCCATCCGAATAGCGGGTTGCAGCGGCCGGCGATGCCGCGCCGACCGCGACCAGCCCGACCGCGACGAGCAGCAAGGTCAGCAGCAGCAGCATCCGGTCGATGTCCCAGAACCACATGCCGAGCGCCGAACGATCGCCGCGTCCGCCGCGGTGTTTCATGCCCTTCCAAAGCTTGGGCGGCGGGGTCCGCTGTTCGCTCATGCCAGCGCCTCGACGGCACGGCGGAACTGGTCGCCACGATCTTCGAAATCGCGGAACTGGTCGAACGAGGCGCAGGCCGGCGAGAGCAAGACGGTGTCGCCCGGCTGCGCGTTGGCGGCGGCCTGCGCGACGGCGGTGGCGAGATCACCGCTTACCGTCACGGGGAGCTTGCCGTCGAGGATCGCGGCGAAGGGCTTCGCAGCGTCGCCGATCGTATAGGCGTGGACGACATGGCCGAACGACGGCGCGCAGGCGTCGAGATCGTCCGACTTGGCCTTCCCGCCGAGGATCCAATGAATCCGCGGGAACGCGGCCAGGGCGGGCGCAGTCGATTCGGGGTTGGTCGCCTTGCTGTCGTTGACGAAGGCCACGCCGTTCCGGACGGCGACACGCTCCATGCGGTGCGGCAGGCCCGCGAAGCTTTCAAGCCCCCGGTCGATCATCGCCTCTGGCACGCCCAGTGCCTGGGCGACGGCAATCGCGGCGAGCGCGTTCTGAGCGTTGTGCGGGCCTTGCAGGCTCGGCCAGCGCGACTGGTCCATGCACACGCCGGGCGCGATCTTGGTGAGATGCTCGCCACGCGCCGACAGGCTGCGCGCGATCAGCGCCGAGGGGGTGTCGCCGATCCCGATCACCGCGGCGTGCGTCGCGGATTGCATCTCGAACAGCCGCGCCTTCGCGGCGGCATAGCCTTCGAAACCGTCGTAGCGATCGAGATGATCAGGCGTGAGGTTGAGCAGCACCGCGACGTCGCAATCGAGGCTGAAGGTCAGATCGATCTGATAGCTCGACAGTTCGAGCACGTAGACGCCGCCTTCTGGCAGAGGGGCCTGCTCGAGGATCGGCAACCCGATATTGCCGCCCATCAGGCTGGGCACGCCTGCGGTCTGCAGGATGTGGTGCACGAGCGCGGTGGTGGTCGACTTGCCGTTGGTGCCGGTGATGCCGACGACCTTGTGCGACGGAAGGCTGGTACGTGCCTGGGCGAAGAGTTCGATGTCGCCGATGATCGGGATGCCCGCCCCGCGCGCCGTCGCGGCGACCGGATGCCGGTTGAGCGGCACGCCCGGCGAGACGACCAGCGCGTCAAAACCGGCAAGGTCGGTCGTTTCAGGATCCGCAAACGCCAAAAGCCCCTCCCCTTCAGGGGAAGAGTTGGGGGTGGGGACGTCTGCGGCAGCCGCAGCGTTCGCGTCCAGCGCGGCCCCACCCCAACCTGTCCCCTGAAGGGGAAGGGCGATGCCGTCGCGCTTGGCGGCATCGGTATCCCACGCAACGACCCGCCCGTCGCCCGCCAGCAACGCGCGCACGCTCGCCGCGCCCGAGCGTGCCAGCCCCAGCACAGCGAAGCTCTTGCCGCGCCAGAGGGGCGAGACGATCACCGGAGTTTCAACGTCGAGAGACCGGCCAGCGCGAGCACGAGCGCGATGATCCAGAAACGGATCACGACGGTCGGCTCGCTCCAGCCGAGCTGTTCGAAATGGTGGTGGATCGGCGCCATCTTGAAGACGCGCTTGCCGGTGCGCTTGTAGAAGAACACCTGGATGATGACCGACATCGCCTCGACCACGAACAGCCCGCCGATGATGCCGAGCACGATCTCGTGATGCGCGACGACCGAAATCGCGCCGAGCGCTCCGCCGAGCGCAAGGCTCCCGGTATCGCCCATGAACACGGCCGCGGGCGGCGCGTTGAACCACAGGAACGCAAGCCCAGCCCCGACGATCGCGCCGCAGAAGATCGCGAGGTCGCCAGCGTGCGGCACGTGCGGAATGCCGAGATAATGCGCGAAATCGGCGCGCCCGACGAGATAGACGATCGCCATGAACGCGACGCTCGCGATGATCACCGGCATCGTTGCGAGGCCATCGAGCCCGTCGGTCAGATTCACCGCATTGCCGAACGCGACAATCGTGAACGCCGCGAAGACGATGTAGAAATAGCCGAGATCGATCACCGATCCGGTATAGAAGGGCAGATACAGATGCGTGCCGTTCTGGTGGACGATCAGCGTCGCCGCGATCCCGGCAATGACGAACTCGCCGATCAGCCGCATCCGGCTCGAAACGCCCGCCGTGCTCGCCTTGCGCACCTTGTCATAGTCGTCGAGGAACCCGATCGCGCCGAACCCGAGCGTCACGAAGGTACACGCCCAGACATACGGGCTCGACAGATCCATCCACAGCAGGATCGAGGCGACCATCGAGGTGAGGATCATCAGCCCGCCCATCGTCGGCGTGCCGCGCTTGGCGAGATGCGATTGCGGGCCATCGCTGCGGATCGGCTGCCCCTTGCCCTGGCGCAACCGCAGCCAGCCGATGAAGCGCGGACCGATCAGCAGGCCGAGGAACAGCGACGTCGCAACCGCCGCGCCGGTGCGAAAGCTCTGATAGCGGATCAGGTTGAGCAGTCCCGGAAAGCCCAGATAGTCGGCGATGAAATAGAGCATTACAGTGTCCCGCTGCGCAGGGTGTCCGGTATCCTGCTTCGCAGGTCGGCGACGATCGCCGAAAGCCCCACGCCGTTCGATCCCTTGATGAGTACCGCATCGCCCGGCGCCAGCATCTGGGTCAGCATGGCGCGCGCCGCGGCGGCGTCGGCGACATGGACGAAATCGCCCTTCGTCTCAAGCGCGTTCGCGAGCGGCGCCATCGCTTCACCGACCAGAATGCCCGCTTCGACGCCGGCGGCCAGGATCGGCTCGACCAACGCCGCGTGATAGCCGTCGGAGCGCTCGCCCAATTCGCGCATCTCGCCGAGCACGACGAGCTTGCGGGTCGCGCGCTCGGCCCCGAGCACCGCGAGCGTCGCGCGCATCGACGACGGGTTGGCGTTGTAGCTCTCGTCGATGATCAGCGCTTCGCCCTCGCCGAGCGGCAGCGTGAAGCGCGCGCCACGCCCGACCAGCCCGCCCAGTTCGGCCAGCGCGAGGCCCGCCGCGGCGAGATCCCCGCCGACCGCATCGACCGCGGCGAGCACCGCGAGGCTGTTCGACACCCAATGCTGCCCGGGCTGGCTGATGGTGAAGCTGAGCTCGCGCTCCCCCACCACCGCGGTGACGAAGGTCGCGCCACTGGCAAGCCGCATCGACTCGATCGCGCGGACATCGGCGCCGCGCTCGAGCCCGAACGTCACGGTTCGCGCGGCGTGCGGCGCGGCGGCGGCGATCAGGCGGTCGCGTTGCGGGCTGTCGTACGGGATGATCGCGACGCCACCCGGCTCGAGCCCGGCGAAGATCTCGCCCTTGGCGTCGGCGATCGCGGCTTCATCGCGGAAGAAAGCGGTATGCGCCGGGGCGATCGTCGTGACGATCGCGACGTGCGGGCGGACAAGCTGCGTCAGCTGCGCGAGTTCGCCGGCATGGTTCATGCCCATTTCAAATACGCCGAAGCGCGTTTCGGCCGGCATCCGCGACAGGCTGAGCGGGACACCGGTATGATTGTTGTAGCTCTTGACCGAGCGATGCGCCGCCCCGCGCGCGCCGCGGTCGAGCGCGGCGTAGAGGGCTTCCTTGGTGCCGGTCTTGCCGACCGATCCGGTGACGCCGATGATTTTTGCGCTGGTGCGGGCGCGGGCGGCGCGGGCGAGCGCGTCGAGGGCTGCGGTCGTGTCGGGGACGAGGACGTGGGGGTGCTCGACTGGCTGCGAGACAATCGCGCCGGCAGCGCCCTGGGCAAAGGCTTGCGGGAGGAAGCGGTGGCCGTCGGTCGCCTCGCCGGTCAGCGCGATGAACAGGTCGCCGGGGCCGACTTCGCGCGAATCGAAGGTGACGCCGGTGGCGGTGAAGGGTGTCGATGCCGTGCCGCCGGTGGCGGCGGCGATGTCGGCGGAGGTCCAGAGGACGCTCATAGCCCCTCCCCTTCAGGGGAGGGGTTGGGGTGGGGCCGTAACGGGCGACACGCTCGGTGAGACACGGCCCCACCCCCGGCCCCTCCCCTGAAGGGGAGGGGAGGAAATTGCCCGCCCCTCACGCCGCCATCTCCCGCGCGACGCTGACATCGTCGAACGGCAGCACCAGATCGCCGACGATCTGCCCCTGCTCATGACCCTTGCCGGTGATCAGGACGATATCCTGCGGCCCCGCAGCTGCGATCGCCGCGCCGATCGCCTCGCGCCGCGACCCGATCTCGCTCGCGCCCGGCGCGCCCGCGAGCACCATCGCGCGGATGACCGCCGGGTCCTCCGACCGCGGATTATCGTCGGTCACGATCACCTGGTCCGCCATCGCCGCCGCGATCGCGCCCATCGGCGCGCGCTTGCCCTGGTCACGGTCGCCGCCCGCGCCGATCACCACGATCAGCCTGCCCGCGGCATGCGGTTTCAGCGCCGAGATCGCCGCCTCGAGCGCATCGGGGGTATGGGCGTAATCGACATAGACCGGCGCACCGCTTTGCGCGATCACCGCGCGCTCGAGCCGCCCGCGCACCGGCTGCAGCCGCGACAACGCCGAAAGCGTCGTCGCCACATCCCCGCCCGCCGCGATCACCAGCCCGGCCGAGACCAGCGCATTGGCCGCCTGATACGCGCCGATCAGCGGCAGATTGATCGTGTAGGTCTTGCCCTCGGCTGCGATCTCGAGCCCCTGCCCGAGCAAGGTCGGCACGCGCCCGACGAGCTTGAGCGTCCCGCCCCGCGCCCCGACCGAGATCACCCGGATCCCGCGCGACCGCGCGACCGCGACGACGCGCGCCGACATGGGGTCGTCAGCCCACACCACCGCGACGCCGCCCTCGACCAATACCTCGGAGAACAGCCGCAGCTTGGCCTCGAGATACGCCTCCATCGTGCCATGATAATCGAGATGATCGCGGCTGAGATTGGTGAACGCCGCCGCCGAAACCCGCAAACCCTCGGTGCGATATTGCGACAGCCCGTGGCTCGACGCCTCGAACGCGACATGGCTCACCCCCTCGCGGGCGAGGCCGGCGACGTTCGACAGGAAGGTGACCACGTCGGGCGTGGTCAGCCCGGTCGAGACCTGGTCGTCGCCCGTCGTCACCCCCAGCGTCCCGATCGAGGCAGCATGGAAGCCCGCCATCCGCCACACCTGTCGCACCATTTCGACGGTCGAGGTCTTGCCATTGGTTCCCGTCACCGCGACCGCGGTTTGAGGGAAGGGCGCGAAATACCGCGCCGCCAGCTCGGCGAACTTTCGCCGCGGCTCGGCATCGGCGACATGCAGTGCGCCTTCGACCGCCGCCTCCGGCCGCGCGACGACTGCAATCGCGCCACCGGCAACCGCGGCTGGCACGAAATCCTCGCCATTGACGACCGCGCCCTGAAACGCACCGAACACTACGCCCGGCGCGACCTTGCGATGGTCGATCGCAAAGCCCGTCACCGTCGAGTCCGGGGCGCCGGGAACCAGCGCCGAAAGCTTCATTGCTCTTCTCCGCCGGTCGGCGGCGTGGCGCCGGCGACGAGGCTCAGCATCGGCCGCAGATCGGCGAGATTCACTTCGCGCCGCGTATCGGGCATCACGCCAAGGATCGCCCCCGTGCGCGCGATCACGCGCCCGACGACGGGCGCCGCGTTCCACGCCGCGGTCTTCCAGCCGCCGGTTTCCTTGGTGCCCTGCGGCGAATCGAGCATCGCCAGCACGACGTAGCGCGGCGCATCCATCGGGAAGGCGGCGACGAAGGTCGCGACGTTGCGGTGATGATCATAACCGCCGTTCGACGCCGCCTCGGCGGTGCCGGTCTTGCCGCCGACGCGGTAGCCCGGCGCATCGCCCTTGCGGCCAGTGCCGTAGAGGCAGACGAGCCGCAGCAACTGGCGCATCCGCGCGCTGGTCTGTTCGCTCAGCACGCGCCGCCCCCCCGCGGCTTTGCCCGGCGCGACCTTGAGCAGGGTCGTCGGCCGCCAGATGCCGCCATTGACCATCGTCGCATAGGCATTGGCGAGATGCAGCGGCGTCACCGCGATGCCGTGGCCGTACGCCGTCGTCATAACCGTGGTGCGGCCCCAATAGCGCGGCCAGATCGGCCCGGCGCGCTCGCGCAGCTCGATCGAGGGGCGCTCGCCAAAGCCCATCGCGGTGAACATCGCCGAAAGCTTGTCCTTGCCGATCTCGTCGGCGATCCGCGCGGTCGCGACGTTGGACGAATAGATCAGCGTTTCGGGGATGTTGAGCCAGCGCTTGGGATCGCCGCGCTCGTCATGGATCGTATAGCTGCCGACCTTGAGCGGGGCGGTCGCATCGAAGCGCCGCGCCATCGAGGTGATCGTGCCGGTCTGGATCGCGGTCGCCATCGTGATCGGCTTGAAGGTCGAGCCGAGCTCGTAGACCGACTGCGTGACGTTGTTGCGCAGCGCGTCGCTGCTCGTGCCGGTCAGCTTGTTGGGGTTGTAGACCGGGAGCGACGCCATCGCGATCACCTCGCCGGTATGCACGTCGAGCACCAGCCCGGTCGCCGCGCGCGCCTGGAACATCACCATGGCGCGGCTGAGTTCGCTCTCCATCGCGCCCTGTACGCGCGCATCGACCGACAGCGCGATCGCGTCGCCGCGCCGCGTCGGGTCGGTCAGCCGCTGCTCGAACGCGCGCTCGACGCCGGCGCGACCGAGGATCTTGGGATCGGTGCCGGTCGGCCCGATATAGCCGAGCACGTGCGCGGCCATCGTCGATTGCGGGTACAGGCGCTCGGGCTCGCGCGCGAAGACGATGCCGGGTTCGCCGAGCGCATGGATCTGGTTCACCATCGCGGGCGAGGCGTGCTTGTCGAGATAGGTGAACTTGGCCTTCATCGTCAGCCGGTCGAGATACCAGGCCGAATCATGCTCGGGCATCAGTCCGGCGAGCCGCCCCGCCAGTTCCTGCCGGTCGCCGAGCACGTCGCCCGGACGTACGCCGATCGTCCATGCCTCGATCGTGCGCGCGAGCGGCTGGCCGTTGCGGTCGAGAATGTCGCCGCGCACCACCGGATTGATCGCGAGCGTCGCCGCGCCCGCCGGGCCGCCGAACAGCCCGAGCAGCGCGATCCGCCCGATCACCAGCAAGAACCCTGCAGCGATCAGCAGCATCAGCATCATCAGCCGCACATGCGCCACCGCGACCAGCGCATGGCGCTGATCGTTCGACCGGCGTGCCGGGACCGGGCGTGCGACCAACGTGCTCATCGGGATCCCTGTTTTTCGGTGCGCGCGCTGCTGCGCAGATCACCGATCACGCTGTCGTCGAGCAAGGCGCGATCGAGCAAGGCGACCGCGGCGCGGGGTCGTTCGCGGCTGACCGACGCCATCGCGGTGCGGGCGGCGGGTGCGGCAACAGCACGCGTGACCGGCGCTGGGGCGGCACGTTGCGCGGGGGCGGCGGCGCGCGGCGCGGCAGGGGTGACGGCGGTCGCGACCGCAGGCTGGATCACCGGCTGCTGGCTGGTCGTCGCGGCGAACGGCGCGGCAGGGACGAACGAGGCCATTTGCGGCGCCGTGCCACGCTGCGTCGGTTCGATCGAGGCCAAAGCCGCTTCGTCGGCGACGAACTGGTCCGCCGCCGGGGCGACCAGCCCCAAGGTCTCGGCATTCCATTTGTCGAGCTGGGCAAGATTGGCGCGCGTGTCGAACTCGGTCTCGAGCGCACGGATGTCACGCTTGGCGCGCAGGATCTCGGCGGCGGTCCGGTCGAGCTTCTTGCGCTCGGCCGCGACCTGGAGCGGCACCAGCAGGAAGCCGAGCGCCACCGCGACGCCGGCGAGGAACCAACCGAGACTCTTGCCCGCAAGACCCAGCATTACAAACTTCCTTCTGACCATGCGGCGGCACCGGTCCGTCGTGCCGTCCGCAGTGTTGCTGACCGCGCGCGGGGATTGCGCGCGATCTCGTCCTCGCTCGCCTTCACCGGGCGACCGACCTCTTCGAAACTGGGGGCGTGCTTTGCCGCGACCTCGGGCAGATGCCGCGACCCCGACGGCAGCGATCCCGAGCGCTCACGCAGGAAGCGCTTGACCATGCGATCTTCCAGGCTGTGAAAGGTCACGATCGCGAGCCGACCGCCGGGCGCGAGCGCGCGTTCGGCGGCGGCGAGGCCGTCTTCGAGCTCGCCCAGCTCGCGGTTGATATGGATGCGGATCGCCTGGAAGGTCCGCGTCGCGGGATCCTTCTTGTCGTGCGGCTTGTAACCAAGCGCCTTGCGCACGATCCGCGCGAGTTCCCCGGTGCGCGCGATCGGGCGGTTGTAGACGATCGCCTGCGCGACGCGACGCGCGCGCGGCTCCTCGCCATAGTCCTTGATGACCCGCGCGATCTCGGCTTCGTCGGCGGTGTTGAGGAAGTCGGCGGCGCTCTCCCCCTCCTGGCTCATCCGCATGTCGAGCGGGCCGTCGGACTGGAACGAGAAGCCGCGTTCGGCCTGATCGAGCTGCATCGATGACACGCCGATATCCATCGTCACGCCCTGTACCGGGACAGCATCGCGCGCGGCGAGTTCGCTGTCGAGCGCCGAAAAGGTCGCCGGCACCAAGGTCAGTGCGCCAGCCGCGGCCTCGACCAGTGCCGCGCCCGCCGCGATCGCAGCGGGATCGCGATCGAAGGCGAACACGCGCGCCCCCAGCGCAAGCATACCCGACGTGTAGCCGCCCGCGCCGAAGGTCGCGTCGACATGCGTTTCGCCCGCTTCGATCGCGAGCGCGTCGAGCACTTCGTCGATCAGCACCGGGATGTGCGGGGCATCGTCGTGGATCACAAGGCTCACAGCGCGATCCCCTTGGCCTTGCAATGATAGCGGCACGCCGCCTGCATCGCGTCGTCGACGCCGACCGCGTCGAGCAGCGTCTTGGGATCCCAGATGTCGATCCAGTCGAACGTGCCCCAGAAGAACGCGTTCTCGCCGATCTGGGCGTAATCGCGCGGAAAGCCGGGCATGATGAAGCGCCCCGAGCCATCGAACGGCACCGCCTCGCCGCTCGCGTTGCGGCGTTTCAGGTTGAAATCGGGCTTGCCATGTTCGGCGATGTGACGCGCCTGGAGATCCTCGACCTCGGCCTTGAGGATGCGGACATAGCCGGGATCATAGGCGCGCAGGCAGGTCTGCTCGGGATGGACGCCGATGATGACGGTGCCGCCGTCCTTGCCGTCGGCGCGCGGGCTGTTGGCGGCGAGCGCCTGCCGCAGCGATGCAGGAATCGCGACCCGGCCCTTGTCGTCGACAAGACCGAGTCCCTCCCCCTGATAATCGCTCCGGTCTTCCACGCTTCCCCCGCACACGGCGGACAAACCTCTCCCGAACCGAAAAACGCATCTGTCGCGAATTTCGGTGCCTGCAGTGTCAGCGCATGAAGCGCAGGCGAGATGAATCTGTCCCTGTACCGAACAGGTATCATGGGGCTCATCGGGGACACAAGGGGAAATGAGGGGATTTCCCGGGAAACGGGCTCAATCGCTTCGATTCAGCCCCGAACTTTTTCTGGTCAAATCAGATCGTTCTCGGTGTGTTCGAAGAGAAGACGCGACATGCGCGAGATATCCCGCACAGAAACCCGGCTGCGGCGCATATTCCCGTAAAATCCCCACGCCTCCCACGCTCAGCGCGCGGCGCCGGCGGGTGGCGCTTCGGTGGTATTGCCGTCGGGTGTGGCGGCGCTCGGCGCGACACCCAGTTCGGCGAGCGGCTCCTTGGGCGCGTTGGGATCCGTGGTGTTTGCAGCAACCATGTTGGCAACGACGTCGGGCCTCGCGCTGCCGATCGCCGCGACCTGCCGATCATGGTTGGCGGTCGCGAAAATCGCCGAAGCGAGGCCGATAAGCAGCAAAACGGCGGCGAGACCGATCATGCCGACCTTGGCGCGCTGGCTCGTCTGAGCCGGATCCTGGGCGATGAATTTCATAAGCTGTGGCATAAATGTAACGCGTTAAGACGCGGTTGTCGATCCCGCGATCAGTCGTGCCGTAACCAGGGTGGAACGACGAGCCCCTTAGCCTCCAACCACGTTCTGTTATAGAGCGTTGAGAGGTAACGGAAACCGGTGTCGCACAGGATGGTTGCGACTCGGCTGCCGGGGCCGAGATGACGCGCGAGGCGAACCGCCCCGGCGACATTGATTCCCGACGAAAGACCGAGGCACAGCCCTTCCTCGGCGAGCAGGCGAGTCACCCATTCCATCCCTTCGGCATCCGAAATGCGGAACTGCGTGTCGATCGGCGCGCCCTCGAGATTGGCGGTGATTCGCCCCTGCCCGATTCCTTCGGCGACCGACGATCCTTCCGACTTCAATTCGCCATGCGCATAATATTCGTAAAGCGCTGCGCCGTGCGGGTCGCTGAGTGCGATGCACACCGCCTCGTTTTTGGCCTTTAGCCCCATGCCGACGCCCGCGATCGTCCCGCCGGTCCCCGCCGCACAGGTGAAACCATCGATTCGCCCGTCCATCTGCGCCCAGATTTCCTCGGCGGTGCCGGTGATGTGCGCCTTGCGGTTGGCAATGTTGTCGAACTGGTTGGCCCAGACCGCGTTTGGCGTTTCCTCGGCGATCCGGCGCGAAGTGTGGACGAAATGCGCCGGGTTCGAATAGGGCGCCGCGGGCACCAGCACCAGTTCGGCGCCGAGCGCGCGCAGCGTGTCCATCTTCTCGCGGCTCTGCGTCTCGGGCATGACGATGATCGTCTTGTAGCCCTTGGCATTGGCGACCAGCGCGAGCCCGATCCCCGTATTCCCCGCGGTCCCCTCGACGAAGGTGCCGCCCGGCGCGATGCTCCCGCGCGCCTCGGCATCCTCGACGATCCCGAGCGCGGCGCGGTCCTTGACCGAAGCGCCGGGGTTGGCGAATTCGCATTTGCCGTAGATTTCGGCGCCGGCCGCTTCGCTCGGCCCCTTCAACAGGACGAGCGGGGTGTTGCCGATGAGCGCGAGCGTGGTGGGCGTGGTGTGCATCGCGCAGACATAGCGTGCCTGCCCGCCCCTGCAATGGATGCTCGACCCGGCTGACGACAAATCCGGCCGGGGCGACGTGGCGTGGGCGCTGGAGGTGGCGATGACGGTTCAGCGGCCATGGCCGCAGCCCGCGGAATCCCGCCACCCCCGACTCCAGCGATTGCTCGTCACGGGCGAGGATTTCGCCCGCACCGACGTGGTCGCGGCGCGCTAGGCGACTCCCGCCGCGCGCAGGTGCGGTCCGAGCCGTCCGCTCAGCCACAGGAAGAACATCCGGTAATCGCTCGCCAGCGACCAGAGCGGATAGGTGAAGGTTGCCGGGCGGTTCTTCTCGACGCCGAAATGCGCGCCCCAGGCAAAGCCATACCCCGCCACGGGCAGCGCCAGCCACCACCACCCGCCCCATTGCAGCGCGAGCGCGAGAAACAGAAAGGTCAGCGCGGTGCCGGCATAATGCAGCGCACGCGTCTCGGGCCGGGCGTGCTCGCGCAGATAGTGATGCCAGAAATCGGCGAAGCGGGTGATCGGATGCGCCATGCCGCCGATGCTATCCTGACCCGCGCCCGTTGCAAGCCCCGTTGCAAGCCCCGTTGGGCGCCCCATCTTGGCGGCACCACAAGGGGACCATGCCATGTCGACGTCGCTCTACGATCTCACAATCCCGATCTTCATCCGCAATCTCGAATCGCTCGACGCGATCCTTGCCAAGGGTGAAGCGTTCGCCACCGAGAAAGGCATCGACCCGTCCGAGCTGCTCGAAGCGCGTTTGTACGAAGATATGGCGCCGCTGATCAGCCAGGTCCAGCGCGTCAGCGACAGCGCCAAGGGCACGGCCGTACGGCTCGGCGGGGTCGAAAATGTCGTGATGGCCGACGAGGAAAAGAGCTTCGCCGATCTCCACGCACGCATCGCCAAGACGATCGAGTTCCTGAAGACAGTCCCACGCGATGCGATCGACGGCAAGGAAGCCGCCGCGGTTTCGTTGCAGACGCCGCGTCAGACCTTCGACTTTACCGGCCTCGGCTTCGTCCAGACCTTCGTGTTGCCGAACTTCTATTTCCACATGACGACGGCTTACGGCCTGCTCCGGATGAAGGGCGTTCCGCTTGGCAAGCTGGATTATCTCGGCGGTATCTGACCTGCGATGACGCCAGGACACGCCGGCGGCAGCGCTGGCGTGTCCTGGCGAGCACTGCTATGTTCCCGACATGTTCTCGCCATATTCCGAGTCGGCCGCCGATCGCGCCGTCACCTCCTACGGCGCGGAACATTGCGACCAACCCGTGCCCGCCCCTGCCCCGCAGGCGGCCGATCTTCATAGCTTCCCGCCCCGCCCGCTGCGCTGGCTCTTCCTCGATCTCAACAGCTATTTCGCCGCGGTCGAGCAACAGCTCGCGCCCGAACTGCGCGGCAAGCCGATCCTCGTCGCGCCGGTCGACAGCGACACCACCGTCGCGATCGCCGCCAGCATCCAGGCCAAGCGCTACGGCATCCGCACAGGCACGCCGGTGTGGGAGGCGAAAAGGCTCTGCCGCGAGCTGATCGTCGTTCCCGCCCGCCACGACAAATATGTCGAATTCCACGAAGCGATCGTCGCCGAGATCTGGAAGCACATCCCGGTCACCAAGGTCTGTTCGATCGACGAGGTCGCGTGTCGCCTGCTCGACAATGAAAACAGCGTCGCCGCTGCGACCGCGCTGGCGCGGCGGATCAAGGCGGGTATCCTGGCCAATGTCGGCGAATGCCTGACGAGCTCGGTCGGCATCGCGCCCAACCGCCTGTTGGCCAAGCTCGCGTCGGACATGCAGAAGCCCGACGGACTCGTCGTGCTCGAAGCCGCCGCCCTGCCACAGCGGCTCTACAATCTCCAGTTGCGCGACATCAGCGGCATCGGCGCGAAGATGGAGCGACGGCTCGCGCAGGACGGGATCAACGACATCCGGCGATATTGCGAGCGCCGCCCGCGCGACGCCGGCACCGCCTGGGGCGGCACCAATGGCGATCGGCTCTGGTATCAGCTCCACGGTGTCGACCTGCCCGAAAAGGCCACGCAAAGTCGCAGCATCGGCCACAGCCACGTCCTTTCTCCGGGCAAGCGCGGCGTCGTGCCCGTTCGTCTCACCGCGCGCCGGCTCGCCTTCAAGGCGACCAGCCGGTTGCGCCGCAAGCAATGCCGTGCTCGACTATTGGTGCTCCATGCACGCTTCGAGGACGACAAGTCGACATGGCGCACCTCGGTCAAATTGCCCGCGACGCAGGACAGTTTCGTCGTGCTCGCCGCGCTCGAATCGCTCTTCCCGCGGCTGATCGCGGCAGGGCGGACGCGGCCGGGCGATTTCCAGATCCGCATGGTCGGCGTGACGCTCGCCGAAATCGAGCCGGTCTCGGGCGAGCAGGACTCGCTGTTCGGCTTGCTTGACCCCGATGACCCGCTCGCGCGCGAAACGCGCACGCTCGCGCTCAACCGCGCGATGGACCGAATCAACGAGAGGTTCGGACGCAACGCGGTCAGCCTCGGTCCCCAGCATGGTGAGCGAATCGACCGGATCGGGACCAAGATCGCCTTTGGCAGAATCCCGGATCTCGACGAATTCCATGAATGAAGATGAACCTCAGATGACCGATTTATTGCAACGCAAGAAAGTGTACGCCGCGCTAACACTACCCTCTTGACGCACAATGTTGCGTGCGCGAAGCCTCTGGCATGACCAATCGACTCTTCCCCACCGCCGCGTTCGCGCTCCTTGCCCTTTCGGCCTGCGACAGCAAGCCGACCGAAGTGACCTCGGTCACGCCCGACCCGATGGCGTCGGTGCTCGCCAACAAGGCGCCGGTCGAGCTCCCGCCCGCGATCAAGTCCGAAGCGACGCTGCGCTGCAAGGACAACAGCCTCGTCTACGTCACCTTCTTCGAAGGCGACAAGCAGGTGCTGGTCAAGTCCAAGGCCGACGCGACCCCGGTCAAGCTCACCGCCGACAAGGCCGGCGATCCGCTCAAGGCCGATGGCTATGTGCTGACCGGCAACCCCAAGGCCGTCACGCTCACCCAGCCGGGCAAGCCTGCGCAGCTCTGCGACCTGTAAGTTTCTTTCTTAAGCCCCTCCCCTTCAGGGGAGGGGTTGGGGTGGGGAAGTGACTGCAGCCGTTATTCTCGGTGAGACACCGCCCCACCCCCAACCCCTCCCCTAAAGGGGAGGGGCTTCAACTCTCCCAACACCTTGCCTCTCCCGCGGCGATTGGCCACGATGGGTCGTTCGATACGATAAGGACCCTTCATGGCGACGATCGCGATCTACAGCCTCAAGGGCGGCGTCGGCAAAACCACGCTGACGGTGAACCTCGCCTGGTGCGCCGCAACGCTGTCGTCGCGCCGCACGCTGCTCTGGGATCTCGATCCGCAGGCCGCCTCGAGCTTCCTCCTGTCGAACCGGCCCGCCGGCACCAAGGTGCGCGACCAGGCGCAATCGGTGTTCGCCAAGGACGTCGAACCCGAAAAGCTGATCGAGCAGACCGCGGTCCCGCGGCTCGACCTGCTCGCCGCCGATGCGTCGCTGCGCGGGCTCGATCTGCTCTTCCACGAACTCGACAAGAAGAAGCGGCTGCAGAAGCTGCTCGTCGGCTTGCGCAAGAATTACGACCGCGTGCTGCTCGACTGCCCGCCCGGGCTGACCGAGACGAGCGACCAGGTAATGCGCGCCGCCGACCTGATCGTCGTTCCCGTCATCCCCTCCCCGCTCTCCGAACGCGCGCTGGCCGAGGTCACCAAGCATCTCGGCACCAAGGTCCAACTGATGCCGGTCCATTCGATGGTCGACCGCCGGCGCAAGCTCCATGCCGAAGCGCTCGCGCGCCATCCCGACTGGCCGGTCATCCCGATGGCGAGCCAGGTCGAGCAGGTCACCGTCCGCCGCGCCGCGGTCGGCAGCTTCGCGCCGGGCTCGGCGGGGGCGCAGGCGTTTGCGCAATTGTGGCAGGCGATCGAGCGCCGCCTCGCCGCGTGAAGCCGCGCATTACGCCGCTCGACCCCAATCTCGTGCTCGGCGCCTATTCGGTCGGCGTCTTCCCGATGGCCGACGGGCGCGACATTGATGAGGTCTATTGGGTCGAACCCAATGATCGCGCGATCCTGCCGCTCGATGGGTTTCATCTCTCGCATTCGCTGCGCAAGACGATCGCCGCCGAGCGCTACCGCGTCACCGCCGATCAGGCCTTCGGACAGATCCTGCAGCTGTGCGCCGAATCGGTGGGTGACCGCCCCGACACCTGGATCAACGGGCCGATCGAGCAGGTCTTCAACACGCTCCACACGCTCGGCTTCGCGCATTCGATCGAGGTGTGGGACGGCGAGACGCTGGTCGGCGGGCTCTACGGCTTGGCTCTCGGCCACGCTTTTTTCGGCGAGAGCATGGTCAGCCGCGCGCGCGACGCCTCGAAGGTGGCAATCGCCTGGCTCGTCGCAAGGCTGCGCGTCGGCGGGTTCAGCCTGCTCGACTGCCAGTTCATGACCGATCACCTCGCCTCGCTCGGCGCGATCGAGATCAGCCGCGATGCCTATCTGGCGTTGCTGTCGCCCGCGGTATCCTCGGCGATCGGTTCGTCGGCATCGTCCTCGGGCGTCGCCGATTTCTTCGCGCTCGACCGCGGCTTCCCGCTCGCATCGCCCGCCCCGCCCGCTGCAACCGAGTCGGGGCCGCCTTCGGGAAAGGTCATCGCGCAGCTTTTGACCCACACGTCATAGATCGGATGTGGCACGACGTTCAGCGCCGGGCGTTCCTTGAACAGCCAGCCCGAGAACGGGCGGCGCCAGACCTTGTCGGTGCCTTGCACGTCGAGCTGTACGAACGCGCCGGTATAATGCTCCTGCTCCCACGGGGCGGTCTGTTCGCACGCGCGCAGGCGGATCACGACGTCACCGACCCGCACCGAATTTCCCGGCTTTAGCACGACGTCACGCGCCACGCCGTTCCGTTTGTTGAGCAGGCCCAGCATCGCGACGCGCTGCGCCATCGGCGTCGCACCGAAGCTCGGGTCGACCCCGCCAGCGACATCGACCGTAACGATGTTGCTAGCGCTCGTATCGGCATCGAGCGCGGTCTCGGGGGTCGGCTGCTGCGTCGGTGCGGCGGTCTTGGTCGGGCCGCAACCGCTCACGGCGAGCGCCACCATCGACGCCAGCAGCGCGCCCGCCAGCGCGCGGCAAATCACGCGTCGGGGGTCCAGGCTTCGTAATCGCCCGTCGCGGCGGCGCGCACGCCGCCCTTTTCGAGCGCACCGCTCGGCCGATACGCGGCGAGCGTACCGGTCAGATTAGGCTCGGCCGGGATCTGCCAGGCGCGTGGCGCCGGCAAGGCGCGCGCGGGAACATCGGCGACCTGATGGTGCAGCCAGCCGAACCATTCGGGCGGCACGCGGCTGGCATCGTTGACGCCGTTATAGATCACCCAGCGCCGCGGGTTGCCCGCAGTATCGGCGCCGCCTTCGTAATAGACGTTGCCGAGCGAATCCTCGCCGACACGCGCCTTGCCGCGCAGACCGAAGGCCGTGCCCCAGCTCGCGCCGGTCCACCAGGTGAAAGGATTGAGATTGATGCCCATGGCGTAGCGCTTAGCGCGGGCTCGCGCCGCCTTCAACCGCGATCACTGCGCAGGGGGCCCGGGCCAGCTGACACGATCGCCTTCGCTGATCCCGAGATCGAGCGCGCGGCCACCGCGCAGCTCGAGCACGGCGCTCACCGGCTCGCCCGAGGGGATCTGCGTTTCGGATTGCGGAACGGTGTTCTCGGCGATGCGTGCGATCGTCCCGTCGGGGCGGATGAACAGGATGTCGAGCGGGCTCGGCGTGTTCTTCATCCAGAAGCTCGCTTCGCGCGGCGGGCCCTTGGGCGGATAGGGCGCGAACAGCATCCCGCCATCGAGCGGAATGTCGGTACGGAACATCAAGCCGCGCTGCTGCGCCTCTTCGGTCTTGGCGACCTCGACAGCGAAGGCGTGGGCGCCGTTGCTGCTGGTGATCGTCAGGGCGATCGTCCCCGCGGCCGCCTCGGCCGCCGGGGTGGAGGGCGCCGCGCCGCATCCCGCGGTCGCCAGCAGCAAAGCGAGCGCCGCTGCGCGCGGGATCAAAACCAACATGGGTACGCTCAGCCTTCCTCTTCGACCGCCACGGCGAGCGGCCCCTTGTCGCCCGCGATCATCCGCGCGCGGAGCCGCTGACCGGGCTCGACTTCGGTAAACCCGGCGCGGCGCAACGTCTCGACATGGACGAAGATATCGCCCGTATCGCCGTCGCGCATCAGGAAACCATAGCCTTTGAGGCGATTGAACCATTTCACGCTCACCGGCTCGAACGGCCCGGCCTGGTCAAGCAAGCCGAGCACGTCGCTCCGCAACGAATCGCTGCGCGCGCGCTGCGGCGGTTCGATCGCGTTGGTCAGGTCGATCGACAGGATTTCGGTCGCCTGCAGGCCGCGGTCGCGCAACCCGGCGAGACATTCGAGCCGCGCCCCCTCGGGCAGACTGCGACGGTTGTGCGCACGCAGGACCGAAAAATGGATCAGGATGTCGCCGACCGACGCATCGTCAGCGACGAGAAAGCCGAACCCGCGCGTCATATCGAACCATTTGAGCACGCCAGTATAGACGCGCGCAAACTCATCCGACATCGCCTCATCGCGCGCCGCATCTTCTTTCCGATCCAGTGCCCCAAGCGCCGGAATCGTCTCGTTTCGCATCTTCACTACCCCCGGCACGATGATTAGCATGGTCCGTGCGGGAGGCAATGTCTTCCGCTGTTCGGGCCGAACCGGTACATTTATTTAAACTATACAGTGTTCATTAACTAAGCGTATCAAAAATGTCACCTGGTGCCATCGTGGCGATTCTCCGGGCGAGCGTGAAATCATGCCCGGCGCGAATCATCGCGGCGATGTGCTTCTCGCGCAGTGGCCGTTCGGCGGCGACGAGCGCGAACGGCCCGATCCGCTTGCGGCGCGCGAACGCCAGCGCGGTCTCGACCGCGCGATCCTCCACCGCGGGGACGATCGCGGCGCTATCGGCTTCGTCGAGCCCGTCCTGGTGGAGCGCGCCGGTGACGCGGCGCTTGCCCAGGCCACGCCGACCCATCGCCGCCGCGCGCGCCTCGCCAAAGGCGCGATCGTCGATATAGCCGAGGCCGGCGAGCTTCTCGGCAAGGTCTTCGGGCGCAGCATCCGTCCCTTCCCAGCCGCGTTCGCGGATCTTGCGGACGAGGTACGCCGTCAACCGCGCACGGGTCGTCGCAAAGCGCTCGACATAGCGCAAAGCGAGCCGTTCGAGCGCCGCCGCATCTAACGGCGGCGGTACGCGTATCTCTTTGCGAGCGGGTCGTTTGGGGGCTGGTTCACGCATGACGCCATCATTGTGCCATAGTCGGCCCCGATTTTGAACGCTTGGCATAAGCAGGGGTGCGTGCTGAAGATGAGACATAGAGGCGCGGCCAGAGCAGGATGCCGCGATCAAGGGCGCAAAGACCAATGAATTTCAAGACCATAGATACTAAGGCGGGCGAGCGGACGGACGCGGCGGCAGCGCCTGCGCTGCATGCGACACCGACCCAAGACACGCTTGCGCGTCGCTTTGCCGATTTCGAAACGCTGGGGGCAGCGCTCGATTATGCGGCAAGCGGGCAAC
Source organism: Sphingomonas sp. UYP23 (assembly GCF_054059235.1). Taxonomy (NCBI): domain Bacteria; kingdom Pseudomonadati; phylum Pseudomonadota; class Alphaproteobacteria; order Sphingomonadales; family Sphingomonadaceae; genus Sphingomonas; species Sphingomonas sp. UYP23. Next base: position 2,822,969 of record NZ_JBSSBX010000001.1, on the reverse strand, counting down.
GCGGACTGAATTTTCACGATGCACGCGGTGCGCTCGCCCGCCCCTATCCGTTCGCCGAATTGCGCGGCGACGCGCTCCAGACCGCGCGGCGTCTGATCGCCTCGGGCATCAAGCCCGAAGACCGGATCGCGCTCGTTGCCGAGACCAGCCCCGAATTCGCCGCGCTCTTCTTCGGCGTCATCTATGCCGGCGCCTGGCCGGTGCCGCTGCCGCTGCCGACCTCGTTCGGCGGCCGCGACTCCTATATTGAACAGCTCCGCGTCCAGCTCGCCAGCTGCGATCCCGTGCTGCTGATCTACCCGCCGGAGCTCGCGCAGATGGGCGCCGATGCCGCCAAGGTCGCGGGTGTCACCGGCATCGACTGGTCCGAACTCGCGACACGCGACGCGCCCGACGTCGCGCTGCCGCAAGCCAAGGGCGACGACATCGCCTATCTGCAATATTCGAGCGGTTCGACGCGCTTCCCGCACGGCGTTGCGATCACGCACCACGCCTTGCTCAACAATCTCGCCGCGCACGCTTATGGCATGCAGCTGATCGAAGGCGATCGCTGCATTTCGTGGTTGCCGTGGTATCACGACATGGGGCTGGTCGGCTGCTTCCTGTCGCCGGTGGCCAACCAGGTTTCGACCGATTACCTCAAGACCGAAGATTTCGCGCGGCGCCCGCTCGCGTGGCTCGATATGATCAGCCGCAACCCTGGCACCTCGATCAGCTATTCGCCGACCTTCGGCTATGACATTTGCGCGCGACGCATGTCGAGCCAGACCAAGGCGTCCGAGCGCTTCGACCTCGCGCGCTGGCGGCTCGCCGGCAACGGCGCGGACATGATCCGCCCCGACGTGATGCAAAGCTTCGTCGATGCCTTCGCCGATGCCGGGTTCAAGGCGAGCGCGTTCCTGCCGAGCTATGGCCTGGCGGAAGCGACGCTCGCGGTCTCGATCATGCCCCCGGCCGAGGGGATCCGCGTCGAACTGGTCGAGGAAACCCAACTCTCGGGCGTTGCCGCCGGCGAGGACCGCCCGCAACGCTACCGCGCGATCGTCAATTGCGGCCGGCCGGTGCGCGACATGAAGGTCGAGATCCGCGAGGAGGACGGCACGCCGCTTCCCGAGCGCGCGATCGGCAAGCTGTGGTGCTCGGGTCCCTCGGTGATGGTCGGCTATTTCCGCGACCAGGCTTCGACCGACGCCTGCCTCGTCGATGGCTGGCTCGACACCGGCGACATGGGGTATCTCAGCGACGGCTATGTCTACATCGTCGGTCGCGCCAAGGACATGATCATCATCAACGGCCGCAACCACTGGCCGCAGGACATCGAATGGGCGGTCGAGCAGCTCCCCGGCTTCAAGGCCGGCGACATCGCCGCCTTCGCGATCACCACGCCGGGCGGTGAAGAGACCCCCGCCGTGCTCGTCCAGTGCCGCAGCTCGGACGATGCCGAGCGCGTCCGCCTGCGCGAGGAAATCCGCGAGCGCGTCCGCTCGGTAACCGGCATGAACTGCGTGATCGAACTGATCCCGCCGCGCACGCTGCCGCGCACCAGCTCGGGCAAGTTGAGCCGGGCCAAGGCGCGCAACCTCTACCTCAACGGCGATATCAAGCCGTACGACCTGGCGGCGTAAGCATCGCGTCGGTCGCGGGGAGCGGACGGCGCGCCTATCGGCGCGTCACCGCTCTCCGCAACGCCCCGCATGCGCGCCTAACCTTACGGTAACGCTCGCCGGGCTATAGGCGGCCGGTGAGCACGGAAAACACATCGCAATTCGCCAAGCCGCATATCGACGCGCGAGCGTTGCTCGGGCTGTACGATCCGGCCGACACGACAGACTGGGCGCCGATCCGCGCGGCGCAGGTCCATGGCGGCGGGCAATTGGCGCTGTTCCTGCTCGCCACCAATCTCGTCGGCGCGGCGCTCGCGACGCTGATCCTCGACACGATCGCACCGCTCTGGGCGCTCGCCTGCTGGGGTGCGGTGGTCGCCGCGATCGCGGTGGCGATCACCTTCCGTCGGCTTGCCGCCAAGCAGCGCGCAAGCAGCGCCGCGACGCTCGCCGATGTGCGCGACACCGTGCTCGAGGGCATCGCACTCGCCGCGATCTGGTCGGTGCCGCCCCTGGTCTTCGCGCCGCATTCCGATGTCGGGACCGCGTTCGGGCTGTGGATCGTGCTCTCGGTGCTGATGGCGGCCTCCGCGGTGGCGATGGCGGCGCTGCCGCTCGCCACGCTGAGTTTTCTCGGGATCCTCGGCCTCGCTGTGTCGGTGATGGTGCTGCGCGTCGCAGGGCCGGTGCTCGCAGCGTCGGTAGCCCTGTTCACCACGCTGCTGATGATCGGCTGCTTCACCCGCGCACGCGCGCTGGTCATCGTCCGCGCGGGCGAGATCGCGCTGGCCGAGCGCGACGAAACCGTCAGCCTGTTGCTGCGCGAGGCCAAGCAGGAGGATGGCGCCGACTGGCTGTGGGAAACCGATGCGGCCCGTCGCGTCTTGCGCGCCTCGCCGCGCTTCGCGCTGTCGGTCGGGCTCGATCCCGCCGGGGTCAACGGCAAATCGCTGCTCGAAGTGCTCGCCGGCAAGACCTGGGAAGCGGGCAATTTCGCGCCCGCGCTGCGTACGCTTGCCGAACACCTCAAGGGCCGCGCGGCGTTTCGCGGGCTCGTCCTGCCGGTTTGCGTCGCCGACCAGGAGCGCTGGTACGAGATCGCCGCGAATCCGCGCTATGACGAACAGGGCGCCTTCCTCGGCTTTCGCGGGGTGGGTGCGGACGTCACCGAACAGCGCGCCTCGGAGGAAAAGATCAACCGCATGGCGCGCTTCGACACGCTCACCGGTTTGCCCAATCGCCTCCACGTCAACGAGGCGCTGGCGCGCGCGATGGCCAATGCCGAGAAATGGGGCAGCCGCTGCGCCTTCATGATGATCGATCTCGATCGCTTCAAGGCGGTCAACGACACGCTCGGCCATCCGATCGGCGACCGGCTGCTCGGCCGCGTTGCCGAGCGGCTCGCGACGCTGATGACCGAAAACGAGGTCATCGGCAGACTCGGCGGCGACGAATTCGCGGTCGTCGTGCGCGACGCGAGCGATACGCAGCGGCTCGAGACGCTTGCGCAGACGATCGTCGACGCGCTCGCCCGCCCCTACGATCTCGATCATCACACGCTCTACACCGGCGCAAGCGTCGGGGTCGCCACCGGCCCGCGTGACGGCCGCACCACCGAGATGCTGATCCGCTCGGCCGACCTTGCGCTCTACCGCTCGAAGGACGCCGGCGGCGGCAAGTTCCATCATTACGAGCCGCAGCTCCACGTCGCCGCCGAGGAACGCCGCGTGCTCGAACAGGCGCTGCGCAAGGCGCTGACGAACGACGAGCTGCACCTCACCTATCAGCCCGTCGTCGATGCCGGCAGCGGGCTGCTGACGGGGTTCGAGGCGCTGGTGCGCTGGACCCATCCCGAACTCGGCCCGATCTCACCGGTCAAGTTCATCCCGCTCGCCGAGGATGCGCGGCTGATCGGCTCGATCGGCGAATGGGTGCTGCGCTCGGCCTGTGCCGAGGCGGCGACATGGCCGGGCGATGCGCGCATCGCGGTCAACGTCTCGCCCGAACAGCTTCATAACCCCGGCTTCGTCGCGGTCGTCGCCTCGGCGCTGGCAAATAGCGGCCTGCCCGCCCGCCGGCTCGAGCTCGAAGTGACCGAAAGCGTGTTCATGCGCGACGATACCGGCGCGGTGAAGGTGCTCGAGCGGATCCTCGATCTCGGCGTGCGCTTGAGCCTCGACGATTTCGGGACGGGCTATTCGTCGCTCGGCTATCTCAGCCGCACGCGCTTCTCGACGATCAAGATCGACCGCAGCTTCGTCATCGGCGCTTCGAAGAAGGTGCCTGAGGCGATCGCGATCATCCGCGCGGTGGTGGCGCTCGCGCAGAGCCTCGGCATGGCGACGACCGCCGAGGGGGTCGAGACCGAGGACGAGCATGTCATGGTCCAGCAATTGGGGTGCACCAAGGTCCAGGGCTATTATTTCGGCCGTCCGCTCCCCGTCGAGGAAGCGCGCGTTTTGGCACAACGTGCGGCGCACGATCGCCAAGCTGCATGAGGACGCTTGCAGCGCGGGCAACCTCTCGCTAAACGAGCCCACCTGATAGGGGTGTAGCTCAGTTGGTTAGAGCGTCGGTCTCCAAAACCGAAGGCCCTCGGTTCGAGTCCGAGCTCCCCTGCCAGTCGCCTGGCGATCCTCGCTCTAGGCCGCGTCATCCTTCGGGATACGCACAAAGCCTCGGTCCCACGTCGGAATTCGAGCGTGTCGGCCAGCGGCGGATGGCCTGTTCAAAATAGCAGAATGGTAGCCCACTACGCCGTCGGACCCGCGTTGACTCGGGTCTGGTCGACCCATGGGTCGCACGATGCTGGAGGCTGCGCGAGAGCAGGCTGCGGTGGCGGCATTAGGTTCGGTCGCATGAGCACGATCGCCGTCGCCTCTGCCCACCACCGCGACGAAGAGCGCAGCAAGGCGACAGCCGACGTCGAATCGGGGGGCCGCGACGATTGGCTGGTCGAACCGATCGCGTGCGGGCGGCTTCAGACCCTCGGCTCACTGCGCAATCCGCGACCGGGTAATGACGCGCGCAAGCACCGCCACGCGGGCCCGATTCGAGCATGACGGCGCGACCTTCTGATGGCCCCGACAGCGGTGCTCCCAGCGCTCCGGACCCACCGCCGTCTCCGCGGTTCTGCGGATACCCCGTAGTTACAAAGGACCACTGGACGCGAGATGAATACGGGTCGATGACGCCACCGTGGACGTCATCCATTCAAGAGGGCTGTGTATGGGATCGTGTTCGCCGTGCTGAAGCGCGTGCTGATCGGCATCGTCGGCTGTATTGCCGTCGCGCTTGCCGCCCTCTGCATCTTCGCCTGGCGCCCGGCGATCGCCGAGATCGCCCCGCCCGCCCCCGCCAGCTTCGCGCCTGCGCTGATCGCGCAAGGCGAAGTGCTGGCGAGCGCGGGCTATTGCGCCTCGTGCCACACCGCCAAGGGCAGCAAGCCGTTCGCCGGGGGCTATGCGATGGCGACGCCGTTCGGCACGATCTATTCGACCAACATCACCCCCGACGCGGCGACCGGGATCGGCGCATGGTCCGAACCCGCCTTCCGCCGCGCGATGCACGAGGGTGTCGCGCGCGACGGCGCGCATCTGTTCCCCGCTTTCCCCTACGACCATTTTACCAAGCTGACCGACGGCGACGTCGCCGCGCTCTATGCCTATGTCATGACGCGGCCGCCGGTGCGCCAGGAGGCCAGCGCCAACACCGTTCCCTTCCCGCTCAACATCCGTCTGTTGCAGGCCGGGTGGAAGACGCTGTTCTTCACCCCCGGTCGCTTCCGCCCCGAACCCGCGCAGAGTGCGGCGTGGAACCGCGGGGCCTATCTTGCCGAGGGGCTGAGCCATTGCGCCGCCTGTCATACCCCGCGCGGCAAGCTTGGCGCCGAGCTCAAGGATCGCGCGTATGCCGGCGCGCCGATCGACGGCTGGATCGCGCCGCCGCTGAGCAAGACCAACCCCTCGCCCGCGGCGTGGACGCAGGCCGAACTCGTCGCCTATCTCGGCACCGGCGTCAGCCGCTATCACGGCACCGCCGCCGGCCCGATGAGCGCAGTGGCGCGCGGCCTGTCGCAGCTCCCCGCGTCCGACATCGCCGCGATCGCCACTTATTTCGCCAGCGGCAACGGATCGGCGGAAGCGGGTGCGCGCGACACGGCTGCCATCGCGCACGCGCTCGCCGCCGACTCGATCGGCACCGGGCTGAGCTACGACCCCGCTGCCCGGCTCTATGCCAGCGCATGCGCATCATGCCACTATAACGGGCGCCAGCTGAACCCGCTGCGCCCCGACCTGGCGCTCAACAGCGCGGTCAACCTCGCCGATCCGACCAATCTGATCCGCGTCATCCTGTACGGCGTGAGCGCGCGCGACGGGGCGCCGGGCATCGTGATGCCGGGCTTCGCGCACGGCTTCACCAACGCCGACGTCGCGCGGATCGCCGCCTATCTGCGGAGCACCCGGACGGCCAAGCCGGCCTGGACCGATCTCGAAAGCAAAGTCGCCACCATCCGCGCGCAGGGCGAGGGACAATGACCAGCTTCACCATCAATGGCCGCACGGTGACCACCGACGTCGACGACGACACTCCGTTGCTGTGGGTGATCCGCGATCATATCGGCCTCACCGGCACCAAGTTCGGCTGCGGGATCGGCATGTGCGGCGCCTGCACCGTCCATGTCGGCGGGCGCGCGACGCGCTCGTGCATCACCCCGCTCGCCGCGGTCGAGGGTGCTGCCGTCACGACGATCGAGGGCCTCGACCCGGCCTCGAACCATCCGCTGCAACAGGCGTGGCGCGCGCTGCAGGTGCCGCAATGCGGCTACTGCCAGTCGGGTCAGATCATGCAGGCGGCGGCGATGCTCCAGGATTTCCCCGCCCCCAGCGACGCGGAGATCGACGCGGTGATGACGGGCAGCCTGTGTCGTTGCATGACCTATGTCCGCATCCGCGCGGCGATCAAGCAGGCCGCCGCCGCGATGGGAGCCAAGCCATGAGCCGCCTCGCCTCGCACGCCGACGCCGCCTCGCCGTTCAGCCGCCGCAGCTTCCTCGTCGCGAGCGGCGCGGCCGGCGTCGCCTTCGGCTTCTCGCGCGTGCTCGCGGCGATCGACCCGGCAGTGCCCGGCGGCGTGCCAGCGGCCGCCACCGGTCCGCAGTTCGAACCGACGATCTGGTTCGGCATCGATGCGACGGGGATCATCACCGTCAACATCATCCGCGCCGAGATGGGCCAGCATGTCGGCACCGCGCTCGCGCGCATCCTCGCCGACGAGCTCGAGGCGGATTGGGACAAGGTCCGCATCGTCCATGTCGACAGCGATCCGAAATGGGGGCTGATGGTCACCGGCGGCAGCTGGTCGGTGTGGCAGACCTTCCCGGTGTTCAGTCAGGCGGGCGCCGCGGGCCGGATCGCGCTGATCGAAGCGGGCGCCAAGCTGATGGGCGCCAACCCCGCCGGCTGCACCGCGAAGGGTGGCGCGGTCCATGCCGGCGGGCGTTCCATGTCCTATGGCGACATCGCCAAGAGCGGCACCGTCGCGCGGCAATTCACGCCTGACGAGCTCAAGGCGCTGCCGATCAAGCCGGTCAAGGAGCGCCGCCTGATCGGGCGCGAGACGCATGGCCTCGACATCGACGCCAAGACCAACGGCACCGCGGTCTACGGCATCGACGCCAAGCTGCCGGGGATGGTCTACGCCCGCCCGAAGCTGCCGCCGACGCGCAACGGATCCAAGGTCGTCTCGGTCGACGACGCCGCGGCCAAGAAGGTCAAAGGCTATCTGCGCTATCTGGTGCTCGACGATCCGTCGGATACCGTGCCCGGCTGGGTGATGGTGATCGCCAGCTCCTATTACGCCGCGCTCAAGGCGACCGACCTCCTCGAGGTCACCTGGACCGCCGGTCCCGGCGCCGACATGACCGAGCAGACGCTGCAGGACCATGCTCGCGCGCTCGTCGCCAAGGCCGATGGTGGCATCCAGCTCGACATCGCCGACGACGACAGCACGCCCAATTTCGGCGCGGCGGCGGCGAGCACGATCGAGCAAATCTACACCACCGCGACCGTGCTGCATTTCCAGCTCGAACCGCTCAACGCGCTCGCGTTCGAGAAGGACGGCGTGTTCGAGATCCACACCGGCAACCAGTGGCAGAGCCTGATCCTGCCGACGCTCGCCAAGGCTTTGGGAGTCGCCGAAACCAAGGTCGTGCTGCGCAGCTATCTGCTCGGCGGCGGGTTCGGGCGGCGGCTCAACGGCGACTATACGATCCCCGCCGCGCTCGCGACCAAGGCGCTCGGCCGCCCGGTCAAGATGATCCTGACGCGCGAGGACGATGCGCGCTTCGATTCGGTGCGCTCGCCCTCGGTGCAGCGGTTGCGGATGCAGTTCGACGGCAGCGGCCAGATCCAGGCGATGGAGCATCACGCTTGCGCCGGCTGGCCGACACAGGTGATCGCCGGCCCGACCTTGCTCGCCAAGACCAAGAAGGGCGGCCAATACGACCCCTTCGCGATCTCGGGTGCGGACCATTGGTACGATGTCGGCCACCAGAAGGTCCGCGCAGTCGCCAACGATCTCGCCAACGCCACCTTCCGCCCGGGCTGGCTGCGCTCGGTGGGACCAGGCTGGACCAACTGGGCGCTCGAGAGCTTCATCGACGAGGCGGCGCACCACACCAAGACCGACCCGGTGGCGTTCCGGCTCAAGCTGCTGACCGGCAAGGGCCGCAACGCCGGCTCGGCGCCCAACGCGGTCGGCGGCGCGTTGCGCCAGGCCGAGATGGTGCGCCAGGCCGCGACCAAAGCCGGCTGGGGTCGCCCATTGCCCGCCGATACCGGCCTAGGCATCGCGACCAGCTTCGGTCAGGAACGCGACATGCCGACCTGGGTCGCCTGTGTCGCACAGGTCCATGTCGATCGCGCGAGCGGGATCGTCCGGGTCGAGAAGCTGACCCTTACGGTCGATGCCGGGACGATCGTCGATCCCGACGGCGCGCTGGCACAGGTGCAGGGCGGCGCGCTGTGGGGATTGAGCATGGCGCTGCACGAGGGCACCGCATTCGCCGCGGGCCAGGTGAAGGACACCAACCTCAACACCTATACGCCGCTCCGCATCGCCGACGTGCCCGAACTCGACATCAGCTTCGCCGACAGCGCGGAGGTGCCCGTCGGGCTTGGCGAACCCGCGACGACCGTCGTCGGCCCGGCGATCGGCAATGCGATCTACGCGGCAACGGGCGCGCGACTGCGCCACATCCCGATAACGCCGGCTGCGGTCCTGGCGGCGCTGCGCGCCCGCTGACCCCATCGCGCGGCGCCCGGCCGGGTGCCGCGCGATACGGCGCTCATTCGGCGAGGTTGGTCCGGTCGAGCGTCTCGATCCGGTTGCATCCCGCGAGCGTCATCACGACGCGCATCTCGTGCGTCAGCATCGCCAGCATCTCGTCGACGCCCGCCTCGCCGCGTGCCGCCAGCGCCCACAGCCATGCCCGGCCAAGCAGCACGCCGCGCGCGCCGAGCGCGAGCAGCCGCACCACGTCGAGCCCAGAGCGCACGCCGCCGTCCGCGAACAGCGTCACATCATCGCCGACCGCATCGGCGATCGCCGGAAGCGCGCGTGCGGTCGAGAGCACGCCGTCGAGCTGACGCCCGCCATGGTTCGACACGACGATCCCCTGCGCGCCGAAGCGCACCGCGTCGCGCGCATCCTCAGGGTCGAGGATGCCCTTGATGACCAACGGACCGTCCCAGGCGGCACGCAGCCAGTCGAGATCGGCCCAGCGGATCCCCGGATCGAAATTCTTCGCCATCCACGCGATGTAATCGTCCATCCCGCTGTCCGCGCCGAGCACGGGGACGAGATTGCCGAGCTGGTGCGGCCGACCGTGCAGGCCGACGTCCCACGCCCAGTTCGGCTTGCCGATCGCCTGCACCGCGCGCCGGGCGGGGCCGCCCGGGCCCGACATGCCCGAATGCGGATCGCGGCGGCGGATGCCGGGGGTCGGCATGTCGACGGTGAAGACGAGCGCCTTGGCCCCCTTCTCGCGCGCCTGCGCGATGAGATCGCGCATGAACCCGCGATCGCGCACCATGTAGAGCTGGAACCACAGGCGCGCGTCGGGCACGCCGACGCGCAGTTCGTCGAGCGAACAGATGCCGACGGTCGACAGAGTGAACGGAATGTCGTGCCGCGCCGCCGCCCGCGCCGCCTGCACCTCGCCGCGACGGCGAAACATGCCGCCGATCCCGATCGGCCCCAGCGCTACCGGCAGCGGGACGCGATTGCCGAACCACTGCGTCGACAGATCGATGCTCGCGACATCCTGCAACACCCGCTGGCGGAGCGCGATCTCGGCAAGGTCGGAGACATTGCGCCGCATCGTCTCCTCGCCGAGCGCGCCGCCATCGGCATAATCGAACAGGAAGCGCGGCAGCCGGCGCCGCGCGGCCTCGCGATAATCGTCGATCGAGGCAATGATGCTCATCTGTCGCAGTCCTTCGTGGCGGCGTCGTCGTATCGTGCTCCGCAGCGCGGCTAGGAGCTTTCATCGCCGTCCGCGACGTGACGCGTGCGGCAGCCGCAGCGCCGAATTGGAATGCTTGTTCCGGCGCTTGCGAAGACCGCACGTGGCAAACCGCACAGCCTCAGCCAGCGCCACGCAGCGGGAGTCGCAGCGCGGCTGGATCGTCGATGCCAGGCGCCCTACGCGGTCGAGGAGACGATCACTTGGCGACCGGCGTTTCGGGAACTGCGGTCAGCGGCCGGCCGTCGGCGAACCAGGCGATGAGATTGTCAGCGACCAGCCGCGCCATGGCGCTGCGCGTCGCCTCGGATGCCGAGGCGATATGCGGCATGACCACCGCGTTGGGCAGGTCGAGCAAGGCGGGCGGGACATGCGGCTCGTCTTCATAGACGTCGAGCCCGGCGGCGAGGATGGTCCGATCCTGCAGCGCGGCGATCAGTGCGCCCTCATCGACGACGCTGCCGCGCGCGACATTGATGAGAACCCCGTTCGCACCGAGTGCCGCGAGCACTTCAGCATTCACGATATGCCGGGTCGCCGCCCCGCCGGGCACGATCGCGATCAGGGTGTCGCACGCCTGCGCCAACTCCATCGGGCTTGGATACCAGGGATAGCGCACCCCCGCCTGTTTGGTGCGGCCATGATAGGCGATGGCGACGTCGAACCCCTCCAGCCGTCGCGCGATTTGCTTGCCGATGCCGCCCAGCCCGAGGATCCCGACCGTCCTCCCGCGCAGCGTCGGCGACAGCGCAAAGGCGCCGTCGGGCCACTGTCCGGCGCGCAAGAAGCGATCGGCCTGCGGCAGGCGCCGGATCGTCGCCAGCAGCAGACCGATCGCGAAGTCGGCGACCTCGGCGTCGAGCACACCCGGCGTGTTGGTGACGACGATCCCACGCGCCGCCGCGGCCGTCACGTCGACATTGTCATAGCCGACGGGCTTTGTTGCAAAACTGATGGCGGGGATTCACGCAGGGAATCGAGCGGTATAGATAGGCGTAATGCCCAAACCTGCCGCACCTGTGTATCGTACGACGAACTGGCCTGAGTATAATGCGGCGCTGAAGCGGCGTGGGTCGCTGGAAATATGGTTTGATCCGGAGATGCACTGGCTTTCGAAGCCGTGTGGTCGCCCTGGTCGCCCGATGCGGTTTTCAGACAGCGCGATAGAGCTGTGCCTGACGCTGAAGACGCTGTTCAACCTGCCTTTGCGGCAAGTGACGGGGTTGGTTTCGAGCCTGATCAAAATGGCGGGGCTGGATTGGTCGGTGCCGGATTATACGACGCTGTGCCGACGGCAGAAGACGTTGAAGGTCAACCTCGGCGGGCGGATCAGCTCGGGCGGACTGCACCTGCTGGTCGACAGCACCGGGATCAAAATGACGGGAGAAGGCGAGTGGAAGACGCGCAAACACGGACCGTCCTACCGTCGCCAGTGGCGCAAGGTGCATCTCGGGATTGATGCTGGGACGCTGGATATCCGGGCCATTGAGGTCACGACGAATGCCATTGGTGACGCACCGACGCTGCCCGTTCTCCTGGCGCAAATTCCCGGAGACGAGCGGATACTCAGCGTCGGCGGAGATGGCGCTTATGATACCAGGGACTGCCATGCCGCTATTGCCGGGCGCGGTGCCGATGCGGTCATCCCGGTCCGCCGCAACGGGCAACCATGGGCAGAAGGCGGTCCCGGCGTCGATGCACGCAATGGAGCGCTACGCGCGACAAAGCGGCTTGGTCGCGCAATCTGGAAAAAGTGGAGCGGCTATCATCGCCGCAGTCTGGTCGAGACCAAAATGCACTGCTTCAAACTCCTGGGCCAGCGCGTTGTCGCCCGCACCTTCGATCGTCAGATTACCGAGCTCAAAGTCCGTGCTGCAATTCTCAATCGGTTCTCCGAAATAGGAACGCCGGTGACCGTCCGCATCCAATAACATCTTCAAGTAAAACGTCGGTCATGCTCTCGCGTAATTATGCAACAAAGCCCATCCTGTGGAAGATCAAGAGTTCCTATAACGCAAAGAAGTGGAGTAAGCCAGAGAGCGGCGGCTTCATCTGGCATACGACGGGTTCAGGAAAGACGCTGACGAGCTTCAAGGCGGCGCGACTGGCGACCGAACTGGATTTGATCGACAAGGTATTCTTCGTGGTCGACCGCAAGGACCTCGACTACCAAACGATGAAAGAATACCAGCGCTTCTCACCAGATAGTGTGAACGGCTCTGAAAGTACGGCTGCTCTCAAGCGCAATCTGGCCAAGGATGACAATAAGATCATTGTCACTACCATCCAGAAGCTCAACAATCTGATGAAGAGTGAGGCCGACCTGCCGGTTTATACACAGCAGGTAGTATTTATCTTTGATGAGTGTCATCGCAGCCAATTCGGCGAGGCGCAGAGGAACCTGAAGCGAAAGTTCAAGCGCTTCTACCAATTTGGTTTTACGGGCACGCCAATCTTTCCAGAGAACGCGTCTGGATCAGAAACGACTGCCAGCGTATTTGGGAGCGAGCTTCACGCCTATGTGATTACCGATGCGATCCGGGACGACAAGGTTTTGAAGTTCAAAGTCGACTACAATGATGTCCGCCCGCAATTCCGGCCTATCGAGACTGAGCAGGATGAGGCCAAGCTAAATGCTGCTGAGAACAGGAAAGCCTTACTTCATCCCGAGCGGATCAAGGAGGTATCGCGGTATATTTTGCAGAACTTCCGTCAAAAGACTCATCGCATGCATCTCGGCAGTGGCGGGTTCAATGCGATGTTTGCGGTCAGCAGCGTGGATGCTGCAAAGCTCTACTACGAGAAACTGAACGAACTCCAGAAAGACTCCGACAGATCGCTCAAGATCGCGACGATATTTTCATTCGCTGCGAATGAAGAGCAAAATGCTATTGGCGATATCCACGACGAGAGTTTCGATGTCTCGGCGATGGACAGCAGCGGCAAAGAGTTTCTCGACGCTGTCATCATAGATTACAACCGACTGTTTGGTACGAGTTTCAGTACTGATGGGAACGGCTTTCAGAACTACTATCGTGACCTGGCCAACCGGGTGAAATCAAAGGAAGTCGATCTATTGATCGTGGTCGGCATGTTCCTCACCGGCTTTGACGCGCCTTCTCTCAACACGCTCTTTGTCGATAAGAACCTGCGCTACCATGGTCTGATTCAGGCCTACTCCCGCACCAATAGAATTTTTGACGCGACCAAGACCTTTGGCAATATCATCGCATTCCGCGATTTGGAACAGGCAACAATCGATGCCATCACCTTGTTTGGTGAGAGTAACACCAAGAACGTGGTTCTAGAAAAGAGTTATAAGGAATATATGGAAGGCTTCTTGGACATCGTGTCCGGTACTGCCAGCCGAGGACTCAAGAACATTTTGGCGGAATTGGATCAACGCTTTTCTGATCCGAATAAAATCGTCACCGAGGCAGACAAGAAGGATTTTGCAAAGCTCTTTGGCGAATATCTCCGAGCGGAAAATGTCCTGCAAAATTTCGACGAGTTTGTGGCGCTGAAGGCTTTTCAAAATATCGACCAGACTGACACGGCGGCTTTAGAGGCGTTCAAGGACGCGCACCACTTAGACGATGCGGGCATTGCCGCATTGGCCTTGGTGTCTCTGCCAGCCGAGCGAAAAATTCAGGATTACAAGTCGGCCTACAACGATATTCGTGATTGGCTTAGGCGCGAACGAAAAGGGAAGGAAGTCGAGGACTCCTCCATTGATTGGGATGATGTGGTCTTTGAAGTCGATCTTCTGAAGTCGCAGGAGATCAACCTCGATTACATTCTTGAACTAATTTTCGAGAAAAATCGAATCACAAATGACAAAGGGGCTCTGATTGAAGAAACCCGTCGCGTAATTCGAGCGAGCTTGGGTAATCGCGAGAAGGAAGGCTTGGTTGTCGACTTTATTGAGCGAACAAACCTCGATGATTTTGATGGCAAAGACAGTTTGATTGAGGCATTCTTTGCATTCGCGCAGGAAGTTCAGAGCCGTGAGTTCGAAGAGCTTGTTGCAACTGAGGGCCTGAATCGGGATGCCGCCAAGCGCTATCTCACAAATTCCATCAGACGAGAGTATGCGAGCGAGAACGGCAACGAATTGAAGGACATTCTCCCTAGGATGAGTCCTTTGCACCCGGGCTACCTTGGAAAAAAGGGATCGGTGTTTCGAAAAGTTTCCGACTTTGTCGCAAAATTCAAAGGCGTGGGCGGTCAATTGTAAAAGAACTCGGCAGTCTCAGCAGAGACCTACCCAAAGCGCCCCACGCAAGACCCAAACGCCCCACCCAGCCGAACGCCCTTCCGCAAGGCACCGCCCGCTTGTCCTTGCTACAACGCCATAAAGAAGGTGGTGCCCCATGCACCACCCGAGCGGGCACTCAAATCATTGGGAAATTTTGCTTGCTCTTACTTGATAAGGTATCGGGATGAGCGAAGCGGTTCGCCAACGGGGGTGTCGCAGGTTCAAATCGGGGACAGGATTTGACCGCTGTAGAACTCGTTTTCGCTTGCAGATGTGCGCGCTCGTTCAATCAAATTCTAGAGATACTGCGTCTTCGGAAACGGTGATCCCGCCGTAAGCAAGCGGCGAGAGAGCGCATCCTTGGTAAGGCTGAGGTCGTGAGTTCAATCCTCACCGGCAGCACCAGATTTCCCCGCTTTTAGAGTGGGATAGCCTGTCCCGCCCGGTTTGAGAAACGGGCGGGCTGCGCTCCGGCCATCACCGGGCTATCACCGCGCGATAGGATGGTCGCCCGTCGATCCTGCCTTCGTGCAGCCTGCACTGAAACATGTTCACTTGCGCGGTTGCCTAACTGTCCGGGCTCCGGCGCGACGTAGTGGAGCGTTTGAAGTTTACCGACGGCGGGGCCCTGCCATGCGCAAGCCGCCCCGAAGAACGTCGCGTTCTCTCACGAACAGCTCGCCTAGCACGGACGCTAGACGGCCACGGATGGGCGTCGGCCCATGACATCCCCTTCAACGAACGCGCTTCTGTGTTTTGCAATGACACGCCGTTCGCCGCCGCTGACGGACGATCCGGACCCGATCGTAGGTAACGACCGTCGTGGTGACCGACCTAATGCACATACACGCCGGGCCGGGCTGGCCGCGACTAGCGCCCTATCCTTACATCGAGCATGAATGCTAAATTACCAACCGCGGTAAGACGGAGTGCCCGCTGGAAGCGCCGGCCCGACGGTATGAAAATGAGGCAATAGCGGTTCGAACCTATAAGCGATCGACGAGACGAGACATTGACGAGGCTAATAGTCGGGGTATTTCCAGGACCATACAGGTCGGGAGATGCATGTGAGGGTTAGGATCGGGACGGAAGCATTTGCGTTGGTTTCGGTCGCGCTGGCAATGCCTGCCGTCGCAGATAGCGGCTGCACGGCGCCCGGATCCAACCCCCTATTTCGCGACAAGTTTACCGCCGACCCGGCGCCGCTAGTCGTCGGCGACGCATTGTATCTGTATGTGGACGTCAGCGGCCATCAGAAGGTATCCCTCACCGACGAGATTTCGGAGTTCCAGGTCTCGAGCGATCATCGCCATGTCGCCGTCATATCGCTGAGCGGAACGGTTGCTCCCGACCCTGGCGAGTTGATCACCTTTTCGAACCAAAGCCGTAGGCGCCGACTCCGCGTGCTGGATATAGTCACCGGCCAAAACTTTGAACCCTGTAGTGACTGCGATCTCCTGGACGCTTCCGTGGAGTTCTCGAACGGCGGCCAGTTGGCGGTGATCGCCCGGCGAGACGGGGCTACATGGAAGACGGCCCGACCCTACGTCCTTCGAGATACGAGGCTCGTTTCGCTGGGCGCCGCACAATCCAAGCCTGAGAGGATCGTGTGGTCGCACGAAGATCTTTTAGCGCAATCGGCCGATCAAAGCTGGCTGGTGAGCAACGTTGGACTCGATACGACGCAGCCAGCCATTGGACGCTACTCGCTGGCCGCTACGACTCACGGCGTCGTCTGGCTCTCAAATAGCAGCGGAGCGTGGCGTGTCACCCCGCGCCTCACTCTGGCAAAGGTCGCGACCGACCGTTCCCGCGTCATCGATCTTGACCTCCAGGATGCCGCCAGCGCCGGAAGCCGCCGTTTCCGGCAGCCGGACGTGCTCGTCCTACGAGGCTCCGGCCGCAATCTCGATCACATCCGACTTGGCACTGGAGACCGCCATCCGGTTACTGTAGCAATTCCGGCCGGCGCCGAAGTTCTTGCCGTCTCGACGCGCGAGGAGCACGTGGTCAGCCTCTCCACGGATAGCCACGGGGTCAGCCGCTTGCTGCTGAATTCGCCCGCTTCCCCGCCCGGGCTCATCGATACGATCTCAGCACGTCTCGCCGATGTGATTCCGCCGAGGATGATCTCGTTAAAGCGGAAGCATGGAGAGAGCATCCTGATCGATTGGCTCCTCCTTCCGCCGGGCACGGGGCCGTTCCCAACAGTCATCTTTCCCTATCAAGGGATCACGTACGGCGAGAAGCCACCGTCCCTCTCCCGACCTGAGAACCTATCTCCGGTTTTCAAACCTCAGATTCTGACCTCCAACGGCTACGCGGTCCTACTGCCCAGCATACCGGAGGGCCCCGTCGGACATCCACAGGAGACTCTCGTTGCGGACCTCAATGCCGCCGTCGACGCGGCGCTGGCCACCCGGCTCATCGACCCCTCTCGCATGGCGATCCATGGCCATAGCTACGGCGGCGTCAACGCCTTGACGATCGCAACCCGCTCGACCCGGTATCGCGCGATCATCTCATCAAGCGGAGTGAACGAATTCGCAGGATCCTACGGGTCGCTGGGCCCTGCGCAGAAGATCAGTTTCGTGGGCGGTCCTCCTGTCGACGGAAACATCGCCTGGTACGAGTCGGGGCAAGGCCGGTTCGACGCAGCGCCTTGGTCCGCCCCGGAACGCTACCGGCGCGCCAGCAGCTTCTTCGAGGCCGATAGAATCCACGTCCCCCTGCTCCTGATAGCAGCTGAGCTCGACTTCTTTCCAATGGAGCAGGCTGAGCAGCTGTTCATCGGCCTTGGCCGCCTTGATCGGGACGTGACACTGCTGCGGCTCTACGGCGATGGCCACATCCAACAGAACCCGGGAAACATCCGCCTGGAATGGCAGACGATCCTCAAGTTCCTCGAAGACAAGATGCCGGCGCGTGGCACCACCGAGGGCACCGTCACGACCAGTGGCGCAACCAGCTCTCCATGCTGGCGTACTGGAGGAACGCGCGGTAGTCCGTGCCGAGACGAATGGCATCCGGAGCCATGGACTTCTCGACTGCTACAGAATTCAGCAGACCGGCTTTCACAAGTCTCCCGTCGAGAAGGTAGCTCCGCAGCCAATCCCGGTTGCTCAGGATCGCTCGTGCATAGTGATCCGAGGCCTCGCCCTTGTTGCGGCGCAGGAGAACCGACTGCGGAAGTCTTTCCCTGAACGTCTCCCGCGCCAAGGCGCGGTCGCGAGACCCTGCTTGCAGCACGTATGTGGGACACGCCAACGCAAGTTCGACCAATGGCTGCGCTAGAAGCGGATGAACCATCGGAACGGTCGGAGCGAAGAGGCGTTCCCCGTGAAATATCTGGCAATGTGTCAACACCGTCAGGTGCAGCATCTTTGCGGGCGAAAGTTCCGAGCAGGCCTGGAGCCATGGGTGGACAGGTGGAAGATCTCCGAGAAAACCGGCCGCGGCCGGACCAAGCAGATGCGGCGTGAGCCAGTTGCCATCGCCCTGATCATCCGCAATCCGCCTTCCAAATGCAGCGGCCAGCACGCTCCAGATGGAACCCTTCACCCTTCTCGCATCATCGAGGGTGCTCGCTGCGAGTAGGGAGCCAATTCCAAGGTCGCGGCGACGATCCGCGGCGACAAGCCGTGTCGGGATGTTGAAGAAAAGCGAATCACCGCCTTGCCCGGTCATGATCATATCGACCCGCTCACGGTCGACCAGATCCTGTCTCGCCTGCGCAAACACGCTGTCGAGCCCGTGCACCGTGGGCTGTACTCCATGTTCCAGCCCCTCAAGGGCACGATATTCGGGCAGAGCGCTAGCGCTTGCACACCGGTAGAGCGGGATATTCCATCGGTTCGCTACGTCCTCCGCGAAATGCGCCTCGTCGCCACCCTTGCCCGCCGTTGCGAAGTTGAACGGCTTGGGCTGGTGACCGAGGTGGGCAAGAGACGAGAAGACGATCGACGAGTCGAGGCCGCCGGACAGTTCGACTCCAACCCTCCCGCTTCCAGCCAATGTCCCGATGACGTCGTCGACCGCCGCCGCCAATGTCTCCGGCGCAAGCGCCTTGGATCCTCTGGCGAATTCCGCAGGATGCCAGATCGTATGAGAGACGGGTTCCTGCGCGATGGCGACCAGCTGACCGGGCACGACGATCTCGACGTCAACGAGCCCGGAGAGGTAGGCGGGCGCCGCGGGGCTCGCAAGCAACCTTCCGACCGCGTCCAGATCGACCCTCCAGTCCAATCCGACAGCTTTGAGGAAAGCCTGGGTGATCCGTGTCGATGCCATCTGCACGTCGCCGGTGCGGGCCACGAAAAGCGGCACCGCTCCTGAAGGATCGCGAAGCGCGTATAGGCCATCCGGATCGGCAAGGAAGGCGACGTAGCTTCCCCACGCCTGATCGACCAGCAACCTCGCCGCCTCCACTACGGAAAGACACCCCTTCACTTTCTCCTCGATCCGGCGGGGATCGCGACAATGCAGCCTGCCGAAGACACGCATGGAGAGCGCGCCGGTGCAGATCGCCAGAACCGGATCATTCGTGGACATCGTCCGCGACAACTCCGGACAGGGTTGGCCTTGGCGCCGCTCCGTAGCGCCGAGGCATCGCTCCGCTGCCTGAACGATGACTTGAACGCGATCGTCCATGCCGGACTGCGCTTTGAACGCAATGGCGGTCGGGTTGCGCATGTCAGCCAACCGCGATCGGGGTGAACGCCGCGGTCTGTTCGAGATCGTCGGTGAGCACGATGTCCCCGACCTGCACCCAGCAATGGGCTTGAAAGGGGAACTGACGAATTGCGATCACCAACACGCTTCGATGACCGCGCCCGCTCAGGTAGGAACTCAGAAGCAGGGCATGGGGAAGGCACCTCGAGAGCTTCGGTATGAAGGGACGCATGGAACGAAAGCGTCGGGCCGCCGCGATCGTCTCAATGTCTGCGTCTGGAGCGCATCCGCCTTCGTAGGGGATCCAGCTCGCTGGGCGCCCGATCCGAAGGGCCCACAGCGCAATCGGTAAGGCGGTGAGCAGTGAAAGCCAGTCGACCAAGCCCGGGCGATCGCTGGTCCGATGCTCGTAGGTGTCGAGATCTCTGCGTCCGCGCCGGATCGCGTGCGGATCGATGAAGCGGACATCGTCGTCGATTGTGCCCAAGACGTCGGCGACATCCCGCTTTCCGCTATCGCCCACGGCTGAATCGTGCGGGATTGCCAGGTATCCATCGCGTGCGAGATCGAGGACGATCGTCAAGCCGTCGAGGTTTACGGCGCGGTAGCGGGGCGAATGCATATTGAGCTTATGGGGAAGCGTCGATGACGCCTCCCCAAGTCCCGTCAGACGTTCTTGCGAAGGAACATCGGGTTCTCGAGCTCCGGCGTGTCGGTGCCTCCGATCGCCTTGGTGAGTTCGCGGGCGCTGCCGAGCTTGATGGCCCGACCGTTCTGACGTGTCTTCATGTGCTTACTCCACCTCTGTCGCGCAGCGGGATTGGCTGCAGGTGGAGTGGGCGCCCTCCACCGCACCTCTTCGAGTGCTTTTCCGAATCTTTTTGCAATCGGAAGATGGGGCGATCCTGACCGGTCAGGCGGACGGCGCGTCGCGGTCAGGTGCAGCCTGGCACATGCAGAGTTCGCGCGCTCGCGGACAGGCCGACGACTCCACATAGACGAATCGGGAAAGCGACTATTCGAACGCCCGCTCGTGTCGCTTCGAGTGTTCGAAGACACGGCGGGCAATCGCAGGCGCTGCCGAAATGCAATCGGCGAAATGACGCCCAACGGCCGAGACGAGTTCTGCCTTCTAGCCACGGCCGATAAGCTCCTCGATATGGGACAAATTCCGTTCGGCGTCGGAAATGACCTGAAGCTCGGCCGCGATATAGGAATTCATGCGGAGCGCCGACTGATGGAATTTTAAAGCCGCGGTAGGAAGGTCCGAGGCCAGTGCGAGCGAGATGAGCACGGCCTCCACCCGCGCAACGTAGCGTTCAAGATGCGGCCTCATCACATCGACTGGCCGCACGAGGTGGGTCGCCAATGCCTGGGCGGTTAACCCCACGAACCGGTATTCTTCGGCCAATTCGTGCGCTTGAAGAAGGACGAGCGAATAACCGTCCCGGTAGCGGGTGCCGAGGATGCCCTCGCCGCGAAGGCGGGCCAACGCCTCGCGTACAGGGCTTGGGCTGATACGAAGTTCGACGGCGAGCGCGGTCACATCGATCGCTTCTCCGGCAGTCCACCTGCCCGCCCGGATAGCCTCACGGACGAACTGAGCTGCATACTCATGCGCACCACCTGAGAAACGAGACTTCGTCACCATCGTGTACGATGCATCGGCTGACACTGGATGGGCGCACGGATTCCAACTTGGGGCCGCCGTAGACGGCAATATAATGACCGACGACCAATAGGATCGCGAAGCCAGCGCTTGATCATTGCGCCGCCGCCGCAAGCTAGCCGCGCCTGTAGCGCAAGAGGGCTTTCGGGCCAGACATACCCAGGCGGACGGCAAGGAGTGCTGGAGCAGGAAGTGTCCGGTGGCTTCACCTACTATTTTTAGGCTGGAGCCGTCACAGGTCAAAGGTGATTTTTTATAGCCGGAGGCGGCCAGCTCGAAAGACCGTCGGACTGGCGTTTAGATCGATCTCGTTTAGACCGGGGCTGATGCGCACCGATCTTGATCACCTGCCGGCCGACAAGCGGCGAGAACTCGGAGATGTGGTTCGGATCCTCGTCGCGGAGTTCGAGGACGCACTGGCTGGTCGGAACGCGCCCCACCGGAAGGCCGGAAGGATCCTGAAGATCATCCTGTTCGGATCGCATGCTAGGGGTGATTGGGTAGATGATCCGGTCGGTGGATATTTCTCCGACTTCGACATCCTCGTGGTCGTCAATCATGACGGACTGGCTGACGTTATGGAGTACTGGGCACAGGCCGAGGATCATCTGGTGCGCGAGCAGACGATCACGGGCACGATCCACACATCAGTGAATTTCATTGTGCATAGCCTGAGTGACGTGAATGCCCAGCTTCGGCGTGGACGGCCATTTTTCGTCGACCTCCTTCGCGACGGGATCGCCCTGTATGAAGCACCGAACCATCCGTTCGACCGGCCGAAACCGCTATCGGATGAGGCCGCGATCGAGGAGGCAAATGCATCGTTCCGTCAGTGGTTCGTCAATGCCGAGGAGTTTCTGCTTCTCGCGAAGCTCGCGAAGGGCGAAAACCTGAACAATAAGGCTGCTTTCTTGCTGCACCAAGCCGCCGAACATCTTTATCATTGCACGTTGCTCGTGATGACACTCTACAGCCCGAAGTCGCACAAACTTAATCGGCTGCGGTCCTCTGCAGGGTTGTTCAACGCTGACTACAGGCCTTTGTAATTGAGTGGGATATCGAGGTCGAGTGCGCCTGCCCAAAGGGCTTTGGCGACGTTAGAGACGCCGTTGTGGCGCAGGATGTTGAGGGCGCAACTTCGTGCTCGCGCCATGATACCGGGATTGGTTCGGATGCGGCTTTTGTCCTCACCGCATGATACATCGCGGACATAGTGGTTTCGGTTTTCGATGCCCCAATGCCCCCGGATCACGGTTTGCCAATCACTGGCTGACAGGCCGGATGCCGAAGTGATATACCAGGCCACCTCGCTTCGCGGTTTCCATTCTCCGGTGGCGGTGTTGAAGATCAAGGTTCGCCTGGAAACGCGAACGACGGTCTTGATAAGCGGTTGCCAGTCGGTGCGGGCCAGCGCGTCGCCGACAGTGAACACTTCAACG
Source organism: Sphingomonas sp. UYP23 (assembly GCF_054059235.1). Taxonomy (NCBI): domain Bacteria; kingdom Pseudomonadati; phylum Pseudomonadota; class Alphaproteobacteria; order Sphingomonadales; family Sphingomonadaceae; genus Sphingomonas; species Sphingomonas sp. UYP23. Next base: position 2,800,801 of record NZ_JBSSBX010000001.1, on the reverse strand, counting down.
GTGCGATCTTCTTGGCGATTGCGTGCAAGTTCGCGCGTGGAGGCTGTATCGTGCGGGGCGTTACCGGCGGCGACGGTGCTGACCGCTTCAAACAGGGTTCGCTGGTTCTTCTTGAGCTGGGCAACCAGATGATTGCCCGTTGCCAACGCCGCCGCGAATGTTTTTTTGTGCGTGCATGGCGTCGACTGTGAACAGCCGTCCGCTCAATCCCCCAAGGTCCCGGCCCAGCGTCGCTATCATGTCTTGAACGGCTGGGATTTCGTTACTTTTCTCGTCGATTGCCAAATGAGCGAGGATGATCTGGTCATCATGGGCAAAGGCGCTCATGAGATGGGCCGCCTTGCGATCGTTGAAGGCGTCGAAGCTGCCACGCAGGGTCTTGCCATCGATGGCCACGCAGATTGGTTTTGCAGCATCGCCGGCGTCTACCCCTCCAGTGCCAAGTGTCGCTGCGTGACGGCGGAACGCGCTCTCGAGAGCTGCGCCATCGAGGCCGTGCAGTATGAAGCGAACCGACGAATAGGCAGGCGCCCGCTTCAGTGACAGGTCGAAAGCCGCGTTCAGCCGGTCGAGATGGGTTTTGATAAAAGCGTGAACCTGACGATAGGACACAGCGCCAGACAGCATCGCCAAAACCGTGAAAAGCAGGATCGGAGCGAGCGGATATGTAGCGCGACAATCTGGATGCGAAGCGCGTCAATCAGGATGAGAACTGATTGTCGCGGCGCGACAGGGATGGCGCGTCTGATTGTCGCTGGCAAGATTTATGTGGCGGTCTGATTGTCGCTGGGCATCGACTGCTCGACCGTTTTGATTGTCGCGTAGGTCGGCGGTCTGCCAGCACCGGTATGTCGCTGGACGGCGGTACGACGCCGGTAGCTTTCGACGTTCATCTCGAAGATGGTTGCGTGGTGGACGAGGCGGTCGACGGCCGCGAGGGTCATGGCGGGATCGGGGAAGATCCGGTTCCATTCGCCGAACGGCTGATTGGCGGTGATGAGCATCGAGCGTTGTTCGTAGCGGGCGCTGATGAGTTCGAAGAGTACCGAGGTCTCAGCCTGGTCCTTGGTGACGTAGGCCATGTCATCGAGGATCAGCAGATGGTATTTATCGAGCTTGGCGATGGCGGCCTCCAGCGTCAGCTCGCGACGCGCGACCTGGAGGCGCTGGACGAGATCGGATGTGCGGGTGAACAGCACGCGCCAGCCATTCTCGATGAGTGCGAGGCCGATCGCGGCAGCCAGGTGACTCTTGCCGCCGCCCGGCGGGCCGAACAGGATGAGGTTGGCGCCCTGTTCGAGCCAACCGTCGCCCGCGCAGATCGCCATGACCTGGGCACGCGAGATCATCGGCACGGCATCGAACGCGAAGCTGTCGAGCGTTTTGCCTGGTGGGAGCTTGGCCTCGCCAAGGTGCCGCTCGATGCGGCGTCGATCGCGTTCGGCGATCTCGTGTTCAGCGAGCGCGGCCAGGAAGCGGGCGGCGGGCCAACCCTCCTTGTCTGAGCGCGCGGCCATCTCGGGCCAGTTGTGCTTGATCGCGGGAAGGCGCAGATCGTTGAGGATGAGGGTCAGACGTTGCGCGTCGATCGGCTGGGTCATGCTGGTCATGCCGCCGCTCCGTTCAGCAGGATATCGTATGTGCTGAGCGCTGCCAGCGTGACGACGACCTCGGGGAGTGTTGCGGGATCCGGCGCGAAGCGCCGGCGCAGTGCCGCCATGTCCGGCAACCGACCGGCATCGAGATCGGCAGCCAGGATATCGGCAAGTTCTGACTCGCAGGCCCGCTCGTGCGCGAGCGCGAGCAGCTCGACCATCGTGCGACAGGCGACACGATCGGGCAGTTGCTCGAGGAGACGATCGAACATCCGCCGATACGCCTCGCGCGGGAACAGCTGCTCGCGGTAGACGATGCCGATCAGCGCCATCGGCTTGCGCCGCAGCGAGTGGATCACATGACGATAATCAATCACGTGACCGTGCTTGCCGTTCCCGGCCGATCGCCCGCGCAGGAGCGTCATCAGCCTGGTCGCGCCAAGGAGGACATCGAGCCGATCATCGTATAGCCGAACGCGCAGACGGTGCCCGATCAGCCGCGAGGGGACGGTGTAGAACACCTTGCGCAACGTGAAGCCGCTGCTTGAGGTCACGGTGACGATCACCTCCTCGTAATCGCTGGTCCGCCGGTCGGGCAGCTGCTGAAGATGAACGCGCTCGGCATCGATCCGTGCTGCCGCCCGGCGGTTCTTGGCGGCGATCACCTCGTCGATGAACTGCCGATAGGCGGCAAGGTCGTCGAACGCCGCACTGCCGCGCATCAGCAGCGCGTCGCGGATCGTCTTCTTGAGGTGACCATGTGCGCTCTCGATCGATCCGTTCTCGTGAGCGATGCCGCGGGTGTTGCGGCTCGGCGTCATGCCGTAATGCTCGCACAGCGCATCATAGCGGCGGGTCAGATCCGACTTGGAGTCAGCATCGAGGTTACGGAACGCGGCCGATAGACTGTCGGTGCGATGATCAAGCGGGCTCCCGCCGAGCGCCCACAGCGCGTTCTGCAGCCCTTGGGCGAGCGCGACGTAGCTCTCGCCGCCGAGGATTACATGGGCATGCTCGAACCCCGACCAGACGAGACGGAAGTGATAGAGCCGATGGTCGAGGCGCACGCCGGCAACGGTGACGTCGAGATCGGCCATATCGGTGAAGTCCGACAGTCCCATCCGGCCCGGCTCGTGGGTCTGGCGGAAGATCACCTCCTGCTCCTCGCCATGGACCGCTCGCCAGTCGCGGATGCGCCGCTCCAGCGTCCGCCGGATCCCAGTGCCAAGATCGGGATGCCGGCGCAGCATCTCCTCGAACACCGCAACGGTGCGAAGGCCGGGCGCTTCTATCAGCAGCGGCACGACCTCGGCGTCGAAAATATCGGCCAGGGGATCGGGGCGGCGTCGTCCCCGAACCGCCTCCTTCTGCGATGGTAACCGCGGATCGCCAGCAACGCGATATCCGGTCGCCGTGCTGAACCCGGCCTTGGCAGCCGCGGTCGCGACGCCGTCACTGTGTCGGAACTTCATATAGAGCCTCATCTGATGATCGTTGATGTGGCGACCGGGCATCAGCGGCTTCCTCTGCGAGCGAGGAAGCTGGAGATACCCGACCGACCTTGATCATCAGCGGCAACGCCCCGTTAGGAACGCGCCATCGCGAGGGGCCACGTCGGCTCCGGGCTACGCCCTGCGCCGCCGCAGCCCCTCGCGATCCTCATCCTGATTGACGGCGCGTTCTCATCCAGATCGCCGCGCCGCACGGATACATCTTGCCCTGCCCGCGACGCGGGTCCGGGATCTCGCCAAAAGTCGATAAAAGCGTCGGCAGCATAAGAGCAGGCAATCCTCATCAGTGCCGCGCCCTTGAGTCAGAAAAGTATCTGCTTGGGAATCCTCAAAAATCCCGTCCTACAACGACCTCATGCTGATCATGCCATTAGCGTTGAACAGCCCTGCGGTCCTCTGCGGAGGGCTTGGCGCCCTTGCTGATGGAAGCCTGGCCACGGGACACGCGCTTCGCTCAGCGAGCCTTCGAACTGCTTCGGCGGGCCTATGTCGAAGCGCGATATTCACCGCACTTCAAGATCACGGACCAGGAACTCTCCTGGATCGTGGATCACGTCACGATCCTGGCGCAACTCGTGCGAGGGGTCTGTGAAACGCAGATCAGTGGAAAGGCCGCGTCTCAGCGTCGGAGCGAAGGCGGGCCAAAACCGACATGAAGCGTCGTTGCAAGAAAGTTTCTGACAGCCGTTCCCTTTTGGCGAAGGCCACGGCGAGCCGTCATTGGTGTACCGAAAGAACGATCGCCACGCGTTGATTCTTAGCGCGCCCAACCGCATCATTATTGGGTGTTATCGGCTCGTTCCCTCCGCGGCCTTCGGAACTAAGCCGAGACCTCAGGATGCCGGCGTCATGCAATGCTTGCACTATCCATTCCGCGCGCGCGCTCGAAACGGCCTTATCTGCGACATCGTCTCCACTGGCGTCGGTGTATCCAATCACATGGAGCCGAACGTCTGGATAGGCCTGCATCATTGTCGCAAGTCGTTCTATTCGGGCTTTTGACTCGATCGTCGGTTCGACTTTTCGGCCCACAAACTCATTTCCCCCGAGCTCAAAGCGCCGCGGTTGCCTGTCGTGCGTCGCGAGCCAGTCGATCAATTCGCGGCCTATGGTTCCGTTCGGCGCGATCATTACTGCCGTACCTGGTAGACTTACGATGCTATCCACATCGCCGGTTGCTCCCTGCTTAGTAGGTGGGGCGGATTTATCGCATCCTTGGACTGCAACGATCGCGAGCGCCGTTAAAACACATAAAGCGCTTTTAGGCAGCCTGGAGCCGACTTTTGAGATCCTGGCCTTATCAATATTCCCACGGCCCCTAGGCATTACTGCTTCCGCCAAGGGAGCGACGCCCGAAACTACGAGAGATGAGCACATGTCGCCCTCCGATTTGCATGCGACGCCAAACGCGTCGGCCGTGCACGAGCAATGCGCTCTCGATTTGCTAATATCGATTAGGCACTGTGCCGTCTTGATCACACTTTTGTATGATGAGACCGACCGCAAGATTAACCGTCAGAATGAGATTTATTGGCGAAGAGAAGATGCATACGGAGGCCGTCCCCGCTTTGCTGCGCGCACCGGGAATAGTGTGAGGCGGGCCAGCGCCCCGACCTTTTCTCGGAGCCGATTGATCCGTCACTCGCCCATGCCTTAATCATGGCTGTCAATTTGACCGACGTTATCGGGGTCCACCGCCGCAAAGTTTCAAGGCGTCGCAGGTCCTCCGCGCTTGTGTCAGCCGCACCGGTCTTTTCGTCTCGCGACTGTCCATTTCGAACGGCCGTTGCAGAAGGCGATCTAAGTCATGCAGGGCACATCCTGAGCTAGCGACACAGAGCGCCGACCGTCAATGCGACGGGGTGCACAAGCGACGGTGCGCTTAACACCCAAGTATGATGACCCGACCCGGTCGTCTGATTCACCCTTATCTCAGCGATTGCGACAGTGCCCGCATCAATTGGCATAGGAACCAAAATATGCAGTCGCTCCGTCAAATCATTTCGAAGCACGGGCTCGCAGCGGAGCTCTCGGCGCTCTTCGCATCTGTGGTATTTTTGGCGTATTTGCTCGTAGATGCGCTCCAAGCTGGGGACGATGGCGGCCGGGCGTTCCGCGACATCGTCGTGGCATTGATCTTCAGTGGCATCGTCACCGGAGCCGCACTCGCTCTGGGCGATCGAAACGCACAGCCCCTGGGAGCGGGGCGGGACGATTAGGCCGTGTATCCATGCATTCGGTTCATAGCCGTCCGCGACGCTATGTAGGACTTCGCCCTTTACGCAGCGCTATGAAGCTGTGGGTGATTTGTTGGGGCCTGACAGCCTTGATGTCTGCGTTCACCGCCATTGGCCGAGAAGATAGCAAATCCAAATTCCTGTTTCGGGGTCGATGAACACAACGGCGATATCGAGTTGCGAAGCCTATCTCATGCCACGTTCTAGGCCATACTGCGTCAATTCAACCGGCGTCCAGGCGTTAGGTGTTTGAATGATGACGCTCGCGCCGATGCGTTTGGGGTTGCTCACATCGATCCCAGCTGGCTTCGAGTTGCCGGCTTTGGCCTCGGTCGGGCGTTTCGACCTCCTGCGACATAGCCGCGGGCGCATCGGCAGGCGGCGTGCAAGAATGAAAAAGGCAAATCCATGACAACGGCACTCAAGGCGATCCACACCCACGCTTTGGATTTCTGGCTCGCCCGCTTGTCCGTAGTCGTGGTCGCGTCTCTGCAGCTTCTCATGATCAATGACTTGACCCTCGGGCCGCGGTGGCTTGCCCCAGGGCTCGAACTAGGATTGTTGCTCCCGCTAGCGGTCGCGACGGCGCGGACGCAGATATCGGCACGCGATGCCAGCACTGAGGCGCATTGGCGGATCGTGGCGAGAGCACGACGTGGGATTCGCTCGCTTGCGCTGATCATGACCGCGCTGATCACGCTGATCAACTTCGAGGCGTTGATCGAACTCGTCCTGGCGCTCCTCCACGGCCACGCTTCCAAGATCGGTCAGACGTTGCTGCTGGACGCACTTAATATCTGGGCCACGAACGTCATAATCTTCGCCTTGTGGTTCTGGACAATCGATCGCGGCGGTCCGGCCTCTCATGGACTGGTCGACAATTTCAAATGCGATTTCCTGTTCCCGCATATGACGATGAACAGCCCAGAGGCTGCGCTATGGAAACCCGGCTTCATCGATTATCTGTACCTCGCCTTTACCAACGCCACGGCCTTCTCGCCAACCGACACCTTGCCGCTTTCGCGCCGCGCCAAACTTATGATGATGTTTGAGTCTGCCGTGTCGCTATTGACCATCGCGTTGGTTGCCGCACGTGCAGTCAACATCCTGGCGTGAAGCCTCGCTTAGGAAGCCTGCAAGGGAGACCAATGTACAGATCCCCGGCGCATGGCGCCGGCAACGTTTTTGGCATTGGCATGTGTAGCGCTATATCAAAACAAAGGAGCGGCGAGTGCATCGCCTCGCCCGTCGGGACGGGTTTCGAGCCGTCCGGTGCTCGGAGGCCGACGCCCCGATCTCGTCGCCTTCAGCCCAATGCGTCAATTATCAACGGACCGAGCTTTGCAGTGGCCGCTGCATGGCGCAACCGCTCCGCTGGATCGATCCGCTCGCGGCGCACGGTGATTGTCGGAGCCGCTCCGAGTCTTATGGCCAAGCTGCACATGCTGCGGCCGATGCCCACGACGTGCCGCATCGCGCCGTCTGTGAGCAGTGCGCCGGCGGATGGCGACAAGGATCTAGTCCTTCCCGCGACCCCGTTGGGGACGAACACAAGTAGGCCCTCAGCTTTGGTCAAAACGTGCACCGAAGGCGGTTCCGAAGTAGTTCCGGGATGAATCGTCGCGAACCGCCAACCTTCGGCGAAACGCTCGAAGATGGCCGTGACGATAACCGACTCGCGCGTGGCAGCGACCACACGAAATGGCTGGTCCCGACCGGAGCTCGGGCCCTGCAGCGCACGCTGCCAGTCGCGAAGCAGGAACGTCAGCACGGCGCCGACGCTGTCGTTCGGCCGGCGCGCCGCGAGGCGCAATTCAATGTGTCGCTTGAGTTGCGGATCCCATCTCCTAAGCCGAAGCTGGTCGTCCGACAATATCGCAGTCACCCCGGATTTTGGGTGTCGGCCCACGGGCGTCTTTGAAACGACCTCTATGTCGCCCGCGCATCCCCGAGCGATAATACGAGAGGCGGCGGCTCGCTCCTCGTCATCGATGTGGACGAGAAAGTCGGACTTGAAACGGCGGAGGGCCGGGCCGGTCAAAGCATTTGGATTTTCAGTCATACCCGGTTCCTTGAAGCGCGCGCCCCATGCGGTGCCGCCGAACGCGGCCCTGCCGTTGCGCAGTCGATAGGTGCCGCGGCGGCCACTCCACGGCACCGCATCCTCATATTGCGGATAAACGTGGTTGCCACTCGCCCCCATGGATGACGGACGACATCAAGGTATGATTGCCCGCTAAGCGGATTTCTGCGTATCCATCTAGCGAGAGCCGCGCTGCCTCAGTCACAGTGGCAATGACGCCGAGTTTATCCCCAATGCGGTTCAGAAATGGACCGGCTAGATCGGGGCGAACTCGCCCTACATTGCACCGCGAGCAGCATGCAAAAATGGCTGTAGTAAGAGCTTCAACGGGTCGTTGCGCGACGAACTGCTCAACGGCGAGATCCTATACAGCCTCACCGAAGCAAAGGTGTCGATCAGGGCATGGCGGCGGCACTAAAACACGGTAAGTTCGCGCAGCAGCCTGGGCTACGGCTCCCTCGAAAGCGGCTTCACCGCCCTATCCGGACTCCGGTTCCGCTTCGCTCCACCTCCGCCCGGATATGGCGCCGCGACCTTAATCCTGAAGCAGTCAACACGGTCCACTCGGCGGGAGCAGCTCACGTCCGCGGACAGCGCTAGCACAAACGGAAACGTCGCCGAGCCTGGTTCACGCAAATGACCGATATGACAATTGAATGACCGCTGTTATGATACTGGGCGAAGGAGCATCGTAAGGGGTAGCGGCTATTCGGGCCTTCGTATTTGTCGCGCTCACGCTGGCGGCGTCATTGCCTACGCCTGTCAATGCGGCGGCGCGAGCAGTCCGTCTTGAGCGAGGATCCCTGGCAACGGCGCTTAACAAACTCGCGGCCGACTGGGGAATAGACCTCATCTTTGTCTCGGAAGATTTGGCCGGACGCGTGACTACGGGACTTAAGGCCCGATTAGACTTCAAAGACGCTTTAGAAAAGCTGCTCGCGGGTTCTGGTCTGGCCGCAGCGCAGGTGGGACCAGACAGCTTCGTGATCCGCCGAGCGTCGGCACCGCCTGTGCAACAGGCTGTGCCCGACATCATCGTGACCGCACGTCGCTCGCTAGACGCGGACATGCGACGGACCCGCAACGACATCCAGCCATATCGAGAGTATAGCGCCGAGGATCTGGCCGGCTCCTTTGCGGATAATGCCGATAGCTATCTGAAGGCCAGGGCGCCGTCGAACGCCGAACTCCTATCTCCTGCGCAGAACCCGTCTCGCGAGAGCGGCAGTGTGCGCTCAGAGATCAATTTGAACGGGCTAGGGCCGAAGCAAACTCTCGTATTGGTCGATGGGCTCAGGATGCCAAGCCTGCCCTCTTCTTCAGTTGGGTTTCTGCAACCAGACGTCGCTGCGCTTCCGATTGGCGAGATCGCCAGGGTCGAAGAGTTGACGGGAACGGCGGGGGGTATCTACGGCCCTGGCGCGACGGGCGGTGTCGTAAATTTCATCCTGAAACGTGAGTATCGCGGCTTCGACGTGAGCGCAGGCAGCACAACGGGGCTACAAGGAGGCACCGGATACCGCATTGACGCTCGCCTTGGCTTCAGTCCCGACGATGGACGCACGAACATAATGGTCGCAGCGTCTCGATCGAAAGTGGACGGTCTGGCGAGAGGAAGCCGAGATTTCTACCAGCAGGCAGTCTCTACGGCGATTGCAAATAATCCCTCATCATTTCTTGAACTTCTTCCCGCGTTCAATGCAGTGACGATCTATAGCGCTGACAACTCAAAACTGACGCTGAAATCCGCTTTCTCGGGCGTTCAACTCGGATCGACATCCACTTACTTGCCGCTTGGCGCACAGCTGTCTACCTCGAACCTCACAGACAAGCTGGTCAGAAACGCCGGCGAGAATCCTACGCAGATCGCTTCTGACGCGAGGGGGGCCGCTGGTGGCCTTCTTAGCCAGGCCGTAACAACCTCATTACTTGCTACCGTCCGCCACCGTTTCGGGTCGAACATTGAACTTTTTTCGGACTTGATTTACCTGTCGGACGTTGGCCGCTCGACGACACTGTACGGTATCCCTTACGGGGTCATTAACGCGGATGCGCCAACAAACCCATTCCAGCAACCTATAGTGGTCGCGTTTCCCTTCTCGGATTTTCCGATTGCTTTGCGTACGCGAAACGAAACTCTTCGCTTCACGGTGGGCACGATCGTTGGACTTCCTCTCGGCTGGACGGCCGATGTCAATGCGGGGCTAGGGTATGCAAAAAGCCAGACAACGAATCAGGGGCGCGAGCTATCTTCTGAAGGTTTCGACGGGCTGAGCACGGGCTTGCCAAGCCCCGATGGCGGACCAACTTTGAATCCTTTTGGCGACTGGACCCTCTTTCGTAAGGGTCTCGTAGCTTATAGTCAGGCCAGCACTATAAGTTCTAATGTTGTCAACCGGTTTTCGGATCTAAGTGCAAGACTGGCGGGACCTATCGTCCGTTTGGCAGGTGGTGACGCGACAGCCACAATCTTGATCGAGCGACGCGTAGAGCGCGTTCCTCCATCGAAGACTACCAATACCGATTATTTTAGTGGGCCTGTAGTTCAGCCCTACTTACTTCAGAGGGTAACTTCCGCACATGCGGAACTCCGTCTACCCTTCCTCTCTCGCGCCGACGGATTTCGAGCAGTGCGAGGGCTCGAAGCGCAATTCGCGGTGCGCGGCGACAGAACATATGTCGAGGGTCCTGCGATTATCTCGCTACACGGGGCCGAGCCAGTTTACGGCGACGATGCGAACAGCACAACGAGCATAACAGCTGGGCTACGTTCATTTCCCACACGCAACCTGATCTTGCGTGCAAGCTTAGCAACTGGCAGCCTTCCACCGTCTGGCGATCAGATCGCTGCCATACAGACGATCGCCTTCGGTAGCGATCCCCTTCGGAAGGGCGAATCCCTCGGGGGAACATATTCGGTCGGCGTCCCGTTACTTGTGGGCGGCTCACCCAAACTCCGTTCAGAACAGGCCACGACCCTCTCAACGGGCGGGGTTCTCGACTTCTCACATGATCGGGGCCCTCGTGTATCCGTCGATTATACTCGCATAACTAAACGCCATGAGATCGTGGCCCCCTTGAACGATCTTCAGGACCCAACCTTCTTGTTGTTGAACGTTGCCGACTTTCCCGGACGAGTCATCCGCGGCCCTCTTTTATCCGCTGATGTCGCCAAGGGCTTTGACGCTGGGCCTGTGGTTTCGATCGATGCGACCGACGCGAACCTCGGACGCTCTGTCTTGCAAACCCTCGCGGCCGACGCGGAGTGGCAGGTCGAGCTAGCTAGGACGTTTGGCGTCCGGCTGTACACGTCGGCAACCTGGACGCTTGATCTACGTCGACGGGGATCGCCAGGACAACCGTGGGTGCGCTTGAACGGTCTAGCCGATGGGCCGCCGAATTTGAAGGCGAACGGGGGCATTGAAGTGCGGCTCGGACGAGCCAGAGTTGATCTTAATGCACAGTATTTTTCGAGGTATAGCGTTTTAGAATCGACATCCGCCCTGCCCGGTGACGTTCTCTCACTTCAGGGTTCTCCGTGGGTAGCGTGTCAGCTCTATTTTGATCTCGCGGTGAGTTATCGCTTCGGACTGACAGGGATTCATGGTGAAGCGGGATCACTGTTAATACGGGCCGGCATTTTGAATCTGCTGGACAGTTCACCACCGCGCTATCTTGATTTCTGGGATAACACGCAGGGATACAGCTACTATGGCGATCCCCGGCTCCGTCGTTTCAGTCTGGTTATTCAGATGCAATTCTAATCCGGGGACATCTTCACTTGAAACAGCAAGCGGGGTCCAGTTATGCTAGCTCAGAGTTCCATTATTTACTATCCTTCCGGCGAGGTCCACGCTGCCTCAGTTATCTCGTATAAAACGCGAGCGTAATCCGTTTTCACGTCGGATCGCCACGCTTTTTCTGGATGCTGATCCCGTCAACCGCGCTGTCTTGAACGGGGCTGTTTAGGTCGCGCTGACGATCGTCAATCCAAGCTAAGAACGCCTCGTCGCTGGCAAAGGCGAGCTCGATCTGCTCCCGCGCGGCAAGCATTGCCGGCGCAAGCAAGAAGCGGTCCATGTCTCGGCACCAAACGTTCCACACGGCAGGGTCGACCAACCCTTGCTCCCGGAGAGTGAAGATCTCGAAAATTATGCCGAGAGTAGCAAGCGCCTCCGGTGTCATCTCTAGCTAGCTCAGCCGGAGATGTCATGTTTGACTGACCCGCGGGTCTGAAGGCGCGATGGCCGGCACAGCGTCTCCGCGGCGTCTGCGCCGTCTGCATTAGAAAGGACTAACAAGCAGCCTGCGCGAAACGAACATGCGCGCATTCGCCGATTTTTCGGAGCGAGCTTTTGGGATTGCCTTGCTGTTGGGCCGGCGGCTCGTCGTAGCATGCTCGAGGACGTGCATTGATGCTCTCCGGCAGGTCGGGCTTGTTCGCCTTCCTCCGCTTCGTCGTCGAAGAGGCGCTTCAAGGCCGCGGGTCCACGCTAAAGGAGCTGGTGATCGGTGACGCGCTCTACGGCGGCAATCAAGCGTACGATCCTAGCATCGGCTCGACCGTTCGCGTCGAGGCCCGTCGCCTTCGAACGAAGCTGGACGCCTACTACGACGGCATGGGCGCTGAAGACGAGGTCGTCATACTCATCCCAACCGGCGGCTACGCCCCCCTCTTCCAACTTAAGAGCACGCCCCGGACGCAGCGCTCCGAACGCGGGGCGTGTGCGGTTCTCCCCTTCCTACCGTCGCTCGCGGTTCTGCCGTTCACCTCCCTTGGCGCCGCCGAAGTCGAAAGCGCCTTCGCGGAAGGCGTGACCGATAAAGTTATACACGCCGCCGCATGTGGCGCCCCGTTCCGCGTCGTCTCACGAGCGCTCATGTTTCAGCTACGAAGCGCGCGCTATTCGCTCGGTGAATTCGCTGCCGCGACGAACTCCGACCTTCTCCTCCACGCCACCATGAGGCGGACGCCGGACTTTCACCGCATTTCAGTCGAACTAGCTGATCGCGTCGGAGACGTCGTTTGGTCAGATCGCATCGACATCGCCGGCGGTTGCGGTCTTGAACTTCAGGAAAGGATTGAAGCATCGATCATGGCCCGGCTGTCCTCGTATACGGCGTTCGGCGGCTTCGGGCACAACTAAGGCTTCTCCGCCGAGGCGAATCTCGGTCCGATCCCCTCCACTTGAAGAGCGGCGCTCGATGGAACTGGCCGCCCACCGATTTTTCATGGGCAGTGGCAGAGAGACGCGGTTGAAACGATCGTCTCAAGCGAGTGCGCGAGCCGCGCTGTCCCGGCACAGAAATTTACGAGCGAGATGGGCTTAGATCGCGTCGGCTGTCGCGACCCGGAATCGATTACATGCCGAGGCACTCGACCCCTTTTAGAAGCAGCTGCATAATGACGGTCGCGAGATGCTCCTGGCTCTGCAGATCGCATTCGCCCGAGACGTCGGTTCGATGCGACCACATCACGCACCCAGTTCGGTCGGACATCTCGATGGTGACCCGGTGCATGGTCTGGCAGCGACGGATGGTGCCATGCACCACGAGGTCCGCTCCGGTTTCGGACGCGACTTGCGTAAGCGTGAACCGGCCAACCCGGTATTGGAAAACTACGGCACGTGACGTCGCGTCGAACCGAGACGAATTCTCCGCCGCGTAGATGATCTCGTCCGTGAGACCCTGCGCGAAGGCAGCGTCGACTTCGCTCGGCGACAGGGAGACGAAGGGAAGTACGGCAAGGCCGATCCGGCCACGCAAGGGTCCTTCGGATTTTATCGGCGCCGGCGCGCGGGCACCGACCGGCCGCCACCGTCCGTTCGCGGCGAATTGCGGCGCGTAGGCGCCGACCGGGACGGAGATCCAGATCTCGTCGTCGGCACCTGGACCTTCGTTGTAGGCGTCCAACTTCTTGCGGAGGCGCCGCGCCTCGACGCGAACGGTCGAATCGATCCGCGGATCGTATGGCTGCGCGCCCCGGTAGAGCGCATCGCCGATGACGAGCTCCTTCAGGGTATCCCCTCGCCCCTCGAGCGCTTCCTCGACGACGAACCTGCAGAATGCGAACAGCTTGGCGGAGCTTGCGAACGCGCGCCGGCCGACTCGGTCGAGCTGAGCACGCACGGCTTCAGGCGATATCGGCGAAGATCCGGTAGGCTGATTCTTAAGCGCTGCCGCGACCGAGGAGATCGGCGCGGAGAATGCCGCTCGGCCTAAACCCACCTGACGGCGAGGATTGCCTACAGCCTGTCCCGTGCTGGCGAGTTCGAGTCTCATAAAGCTGTGTTCCCCGTTCGACCACGGACGCTTTCGCTGGTCATTAGCCGAGACGACATCCACGTGAGGATCCACACCGCTTCTTGTTCGCATTTCCGATTTAATTGTCGATGGGGGGATCCGCCGGCCGTCGAAGAGGCTGTTGTCATTGCCGGCCAGGACGGCGTGAATGACGTGACCTTGACGCCCGTGCGGTCGATAATGACGACGATGCGCAAGCGAGGCCCTGCCCGCCCGCAGCCGATGTCAGCTGCGGACTATGGCCAAAGCGGTTCGACCTTTCCAGCCTGCACGACCAGCGGCGGCGAGGCGTTGGCAGTCTCATAGCCATGGCAAGGCTTCGTGGTGTCGAAAGAGGCATGACCGACGAGGCGTCCGCGCCTCACTCTGAGCTCCGCTTACGTCGCGGTCGCTAACGCCTTCGACAAGGCGCCGCAGGACGGCGGACGGCTGCCGCGCGCTTAGGACCAATGGCCTTGCGCCGGGCGAGCAGTAGACCGCGGTCGTCCGCCCCGGAGCCGAATGTGCCTGTGGGAGCGAACGAATCGCCGATGCCCGCGTGGGCGCCGTTTGATCGCGGGCGCTTCAACAGCTTGAGCCGCAAGCCACGCGCTTACGACCGCTCACTTCCGCGACGTCGAAGCCGAGCGCAGACACGTAACCGCTTATTAATGAGGAGAATGACCGTGTGTGGCGATAAACCGACGACCGGCGAAGAGGCCATTGCCAATGACGATAGCGGGCGCAGCCCATCATCGGGTTGCCAATCAGAGGAACTCGCTCGCGTGCTGAAGGAATATGGCGGTGTGTTCGCCGACCTGGCGAATTCGCGAAGTCCGTCGATCGCCGGTTTGCTTGACTACTATGCGGCACCGTTCCGCATGATGACGGCCGAGCGCGCCATCCTTCTCCTTTCGGAGGAGGACCTTCTCGGGCCGCTGGGCCTGGGCGGGGAATTGCATCGTTTTCGAGACGGTGGCTACTCGACCACGACCCTGCACCGATGCGAAGTGCGCCATGCGTCCTCATACTTAGCGTTGGTCGATGCGGTGTGGATCAGATCCGGCGCAAACGTCGCCGATCTGGAAGTCGCACTGACCTATGGGCTCTGCTGCACAGCCAGGGGCTGGCGGATCGACGCCATAGCTCCTGTTGACTGAGCCTAAACGGCCTGACCGGACGTAAGTTTGAAATGAACAGCGGCGACCTCTGGACGCCGAAGACGAATGCCGCCGATAATGCGCCGCGACGCGGCGCATTATCGGCGGAGGTTGCACGCAAGCAGCTTTGGTTCATGCTGCCGCCGTCGCCAATCCGGCAGTAATGAGCGGATATGAAGTCGATTCGAGGTGCCATCAGTCCCGCCACGTAAATGCAGTCGGGCTCGTTCCGACGCTCGATTCGTGTCGTACCCTGCGGTGTCTGGGGGTCGACTAGGACGGACGATGTGTTGCAATGTGCCTACGCATGTGCCGTCCGGGACCGATCCAATCCTCGCCGATGTGGCAGGCAGCTCAGCATGTTACCGGTCGCGCTACTCGCACTACCCGAACGGGCAGATACCTCCACGCTCCCAGGCGGCTTGGCGGCCTTTCCATCCGCCGGTCCGGTATGCGACCGACTGCTCATATATGCCCCGGCGGGCGGCCAGTATGGGATCGTCGGACAACTCGATGCCATCCGTCACCTTCGTCGGGTCGTGCATCATGACAGCGTCGCCGATCTCTTCCACCGAGGTTGGGCGAGAAACTGTTAGTTTGCCAACGACGAGCCGTTCGCGGTCGTCCGGCCAAGGCGCGCTCGGATCATCGAGAGGATCGCCCTCTCCGGCAAACTGCAGGACGAGATTGAAGACGACCGGCGCCGAACGCAGCCTTTCCTCATACTCTTCGAAAAGATAGTTAGGCGGACGCCGCTGTAACTCTTCGAGGGTCTGCCCTGGGCCGCCGACTTCGGGCTCCCAGTGATATCGGGCGTAGCGAAATGTGCCTTCGTCGTTCACGAACCTGAAGGCGTGAAGCATGTGGAATGTCGTCTGCGAGAAGCTGACTGCGGACGGAAGCCCCTTGGCGAGTTTGACAGCGTGCGCGATCCACGGACGTTCTTGCAGAAGTGCTGTCACCTTGGCCCCATCGGGCTTGCCGGTAGTCGGATCGGGTTTGATGGCGGTGAGGAAGTCCAGAGTCTCATCCGGCGTACGTGCAACGAAGAGCGGGATAGCCAGGGCGACGAGGTCGGTCGAAGTGCCATCTGCCAAATAGAACCTGACAGACATCGATACCGTCGTCGCCGGCCCCAACGGATTGCCGGACCTTGAATTGGAATGACGCACAGTGACAGGAACTGCGTCTCCCTGAAAATGCAGCGCGTGACTTACCTTTTTGGCTTCTGGAGTCGCGCAGAACGAGGCGGCGTAATAGCGGCCCGATGCATGCACGTCGCGATAACCTGGATGGAATCCGCCGAAATCCTGATGGATGGCGTCGACCAGCTTCGTGGCCAAATAAAATTGTCCGTGATTCATGTCCCGTCTCCTTGCGTTCGTTCAATCAGCCTCGCCAGGGCAGGTATGGACAGCACGCCCGAGCGACCAAAATCGCCCGGGCAACCTGCCGGTCGGGCGTCAGGCGCCTTGAGCTACGTCGAGTAGCTGATCGAATGCCTTCATCACCTTCTGCCCCTTCCACACGTCGCGAACCGTCACGTTCGGGTAGGCGGAGTAGAATACGAAAGACCCAATTTGATGATCGGCGAGGTATTTCCAGATCTCCGGGCTGCGAACTCCAGGAAATCCTACGCAATCCTCGAGCTCTTTGTCGATGTGATCGGGGATGATCGTCGCGAAGTCCTTGATATACTGCTCGAAGTCTCCGTCGTATGTGCTGGCGAACAAAAGCCGTGTACCTCCGTCAATAAGCACGAAACGCAGATCGTGCACCGTAGCTACCTTGTCCAAAAGCGGAGCATCGGCTGTAATGTAGTCGCCCAACCGCATTTGGATCCGCTCGGCTCCGCCGGGGTTCAGCGGGAAGATGGCACAGAACTCATGCGCCTGGCCCATCGCTCGACCCTTGTCGTTCATCCCGGCGGGACTGGAATGCGACGAGCCGGTGGAAGCGGAGTTATGATTTGCAGCGTCGGTCATTTTACTTCTCCTTGTTTAAACGATTCTAAGTGAAAGCGAGGCGTATGGACGGCAGTTAGCTCGACAATTCCGAGAGCCATCGCAGCGCGCGAAGGCCGGGCATGAAGCAATATTCTCCACCGCGAACCGCTGCGAACTGTGGAAGACCGTGTAGACGTCGGCGGATGGGTCGACGGGGTATCGTAAAGTCACCCGGCTGAGCGGAGTTGCCTAGAAGCGGATCCTGCTCCTGGCCGTGTCCGATGAAGTTGCCGTTCGCGATCCATTGCGACTGCACGAACTCGAACTGTCGACCGAGATCGGTGCCGATCAGCAGGAAAACACCACCGCGATCGACGCCATCGTCCTGCGTCACGCCTTCTGGCAGGGGTGCGCCGAAGTTCGTCCCGCGGCGGATGAACTGGTGGCGGTCAACGGCGACGATATCGTCCTTCAGAGCATCGCGAGGATTGACGCGGCGGATATGCGCGCTGAACGGACAGGCCAAACCCTTGTCATCGTTCGCGTAGCCGAATCGATTATTTCTTTCGGGATCGGCGCCAAGAGCGGCGTCGTCCCGATCTGGGGCCAGGACGAGCGGCGCTCCGCTCCGCCATCGACCCACCATCTTGGCGGCCAGCAGTTCCTCTTCGTCGGGAGACGACGAGTTCTCGCGGAGGTAGCGGCGAAATTCCGCAACCTTCGTGTGAAACTTACGGACCGCCACGTAGGCGCCGTTTCGGCGCAGGATGTCGGGCGACGGAGTCGTTGCCGTCCGACCGTCCTCGTCCGGGTAGCCGAGGACGATTTCACCTGCCTTAAGCACGGGGCCGTCCTCGAGCGGCCCTACGCCAGAGGCACCCTCGACGCGAGGATTGTGCAGACCATCCTTAAAGCCGAAGGGATTGCGCCCGTCCGGAAGCTCGCTGAACGGCAAACGATACAGCACCTCGATCGCAGGCAGGTCGTGGTGGCTTTGCCGGGCTCTCTCTAGCATCGCCTCCAGTCCGGTTTCGTCTTTGGCGTAGATGGCAATCAGAACATGCGCGTCGGTCGAACCAAACGGATATTCCCATCGATCAGGAGAATTTTCGCCGGTGTCGCCCAAAACTGTCGCCCGGGCCGCCATCCCTTCTCGAAACTCCAATGGAAAGGACTCAAGACAATCGTTCGAGAGGCCGATCGCGCGAAGTCCACTAAAGGTGAACGCCACGCTGAGCCATCCCGTCAAAGATGGTGCCCAAGAACTGTCGGCCGGCGCCACATGCGGCAGGATGCGACGCAGCATGTCGCGGCCCTGGACCGGATCCGCTACGTTGAGTACGACGTATTCGCCCTTGTAAGGGGACGGACGCGGCCGAAGAATCGTCGCCTGGATGTCGCCTATTTCTACAGTGGGTACGAAGGCTTGTGCATCCGACGCCATGAAACATCTCCCGTTGGACTACCGAACCGATCTGAGCGAAATTCAGGTCCCTATCGCGTACAGCCGACTTAGGGCAGACACACCGCCCGCCCCGTCAGTCTTCCGTGTTCGAGATCGTCGTAGGCATCTGCGACGCGGGCCAACGGATACCGGTCAACGATCGACTCGATGCGGCCGAGCCGCGCGAAATTTACGAGTTCGCGCAAATTGGTGGTGCCCCCGTTAAGGCTGGTGGCCAACTGCGCGCCCCACGGAATATCGTGGAGGCCGAACGGCACGGTCTGACGTGCCGCGCCGACCAGCGTCAGGCGACCCTGACGTGCCAGACCGGCTATGCCAGTGCGCATGGTCGTCTCCGTTCCTACGCAGTCGAGCACGAAGGCCGCACCGGCACCGGCGGTGATGTCGCGGATCCGTTCCGCCGTTTCGGCGTCGCTGATGACGATGTCGTCGGCGCCATGCGCCTTGGCGAGATCCAGATGCCGGGGGTCGTTATCGACGGCGATGACGCGCGCGCCGGAAAGTCGGGTCAGCAACTGCACCGCCAGAAGCCCGAGCCCACCGACGCCGATCACGACCGCTGATGCGCCCGGCACGAGCATCGGAATTACCGGCTTGATGGCCGTGTAGGTGGTAAGCCCCGCGTCGGTGAGGGGCGCCGCAAGGACTGGATCAAAGTCTCCGATGGGAACGGCGTAGCGCGCCTCTACGACCATGAATTCGGCCAGGCCGCCGTCGAAGCCGATGCCGCAGCCCATCATCTTCTTCAGATAGAGACAGAAATTTTCCTCACCGCGCCGGCATGGAGGACATTTGCCGCAGCTTCCCCAGATTGGCACGATGGCAACAGCCTCGCCCACCGCGAGGCCAGCGACCCCATCGCCGATCTCCGAGACCCAGCCGGCGACCTCATGGCCCATCGTGAACGGCGGCTTGCGGTCTCCCCACTCGGCATCCGTGCGGTTTCGGACCGAGCCTAGATCCGTATGGCACAGGCCACAGGCCGCGACCTTGACGAGGATCTGACCGGGACCGGCCGTCGGCTTCGGCACCTCCATCAGTTCCGGCGGCTGCTGCGAGTGAACCATCCGATATGCGAGCATCGAGCCTATCCTTTGAGCTGTGTGTGCAGACTTCCTACACGGGGTCGGATCGGTCGGGACGTGAGGGGGGGTTAGGGCTTTGGAGTAAATTGCAGCTAACCCCCGCTTCGCCGGCCGCTTTTCTCCCCGGCCTCGGCACGCCCTGAATGAAGATGCGCCCGACAAGGTCCTGCGCCGCCGTAGATCGGAATCCAAAAGCGGCTGGGCGGTCATTGGCAGTATGAGAGTCGACGCCCGACTCGCCGTTTACGCGCTAGCTTCGGGCGCGCACGAGCTCCCGTATTCGATAAGGGCGGGAGCCTCGGCGCCGGCCGAAAGGGCAGCGATCGGTTCGACGTTCTTTCCGTCAGCCTTGGAGCGCTTCCTTACCCGCGGCCTGCGCTGCTTCGGTTATGATGTCGCCGATCGCGTCCTCTTCGACCACTTAGGAACGGACGGACGCTTGCCAAAAGGTATCGGCAAACGGCAGAACGACGCTGCACAGTGCATATAGGCACGGACCACAGCCTATTGTTCGTCTAGGATGCGGGCGCTGGGACGCCCCTTCAGATATGTCCAAAGCCAATTCAACGTCACGGCCACACGACTTCGTGCGCCGACGAGAAAAAGGATATGGACGACGCCCCATACCCACCATGCGAGATAGCCCTTGAGCTTGATCCGCCCGAAGTCGGCTACGGCGGCACGATGACCGATCGTCGCAAGGCTGCCTTGATGCTTGTAGCGGAAGGGCGCCGCGACCGGCCGTTTCGAAAGATTCCCGATGATTCTTCGGGCGACATAGTCGCCCTGCTGCTTCGCTGCCGGCGCGAGACCTGGAACGGGAGTTCCCCCTGCGCCAAGCACGGCCGCCGTGTCGCCGATTACGAAAATGTCCTGATCGCCCTCGATCGACAGGTCCGACCGTACGCATACCCGCCCTGCCCGATCGGCTGCAACACCCAGCCACTCGGCGGCCGGCGACGCCCTCACCCCCGCAGCCCAGATTATCGTGCGTGCGGCGACCCGTTCCTGCTCGATCACGACGCCGACGTCGTCGCAATTCACGACCGGAGCGCCTAACCGCAATTCAACGCCCTTTGCGACCAGAACCTGCTCCGCGTAAGTGGACAGCGTCCTATCGAAAGTAGGAAGGACGGAGGGCCCGGCCTCTACCAGGACGACGCGCGAAGCACGTGTATCTATATGCCTGAATTCGCGGGGAAACGCGGAATGCGTCAGATCGGCGATGATGCCCGCGAGTTCCACGCCGGTAGGGCCCCCGCCGATTACCACGAATGTCATAAGCCGGCTTCGCTCCGCATCCGAGGTGGCCCGCTCAGCCAGTTCCAGGGACGATAGAATGCGGTTGCGGATCGCGGTCGCGTCGGCGCCCGTCTTCAGACCCGGCGCGAAAACGCGCCACTCGTCGTGCCCGAAGTAGGTGTGGGCGACCCCGGTTGCGATCACTAAGACGTCGAACGGAATTCGCGCGCCGTCCGCGAGCTCGACCTTTCGCGTTTTTCGATCGACCGCGACCACTTGGCCTAGAAGGACCTCGACGTCTCCGCGATCTCGCAGGATCTGCCTTATCGGCCAGGAGACCTCGGCGGGAGAGAGAATGGAAGTCGCCGCCTGATAGAGCAGCGGTTGGAAGAGATGGTGATTGCGACGGTCCACCAGCGTGATCGACACACGCGCGCCCTGCAATCGCTTCACTAGCTGTAGACCAGCAAAACCTGCACCAACGACGATTATCCTTGCCTGTGCCATGTCGAATCCTAAGTTCGAGGTGCCATGCCTTTATCCATCCGGCCCGCGTCGAAAATTGAACGAGGTTGAACCCTCGTCCTCGGGTCGGTCGTAAGGAAGACGAACGAGAAATCGTCAGAGCAAAGGTTAGCTTACGTTAGCTGCGACCTCTGCATCGTGCCGTCAGATCAAACGCGACCGACCTCGAGGAGAGCTCCATTCGGTGAAACTTGCTCGCGCGCGACGGCGTGTAGCGTGTCGCGTGTCTCCTGAGTGCAGGATGGTCAGCAGCCGCGGTCAAGACGGCAGTGTTGGCGTCCCACGGATCGCGGTCAACGCGACGCTCCGTTCCCTGTGCGAGCGGGAGCTGCCGCAGAGCCGACGGATCGAATCTGGACGTGTTCCGAAGAAAACCGCCGTGATAGGAGCACCTGATCCTCGATCGTCTTTTCGGTTATGATCCAGTCGGTCTCCAGCCTCCGCCGAGCGCCTGATAAAGTGCGACTTGGCCGGTCAACCTGTCGTTGCGTGCCTGCACGAGCGCAAGTTCGGCACCAAGTAGCGACCGCTGCGCGTCGATCTGGTCAAGATAGGGCGAATAGCCTGCGCGATACCGCTTCGTCGCTGTCGTCAGCGCGCGATCGAGTGCGGCGCGCTGCTCGACCAGCGAGGCCTCCTGTTCGCGCGATCGGTCGACGGTTGCCATCGCGTCCTCGACTTCGCGGAACGCCGTGAGCGCAGTTCGTCGATATGCGAAGGCGGCCTCGTCCCGCCGGGAAGCGGCGATCCCCTGTTGCGCACGCCGACGGCCGGCGTCGAAGATCGGGGCGAGCAGACTGGCACCCAGCGAGAAGACGCTGATCGGATCCGGGATCAGGCTTGAACCAACCATGCCGCCGGAGGCCGACAGGCGCAGGTCCGGCAGGAACGACGCACGCACGCTGTCGAGGCTCGCATCGGCGGCGACGAGCTGCTGTTCGGCTTGCACGATGTCCGGTCGGCGACGGAGCAGGTTGGCCGGCAGGTCGCTCGGCAACGTGGGGAAGGCGATCGCCGACAGTTCCGAGCCACGTGCGATCCCGCCGGGAGCGGTGCCCATGAGGACGCTCAGTCCATCTTCTTGCCGCCGGATCGCCAGCAAGGTTGCCGGTATCAGTTGCTCCGCGTTTCGGTATTCAGCCTCGGATTGGCTAAGGTCGAGGCTGGCGGCATATCCGGTCTCATACCGCCGCCGCGCCAGCCTCAACGCCTCGCTGCGGGCGGCCAGCGTTTCGCGCAGGATCACCAGTCGCGCGTCCAGTGCCCGCAGTCCAACGTAACCGCTGGCCGCCGCTCCCGCGACGGCCAACCGGACGCCGTCGCGCGCAGCTTCGGTGGCCAGGAGCGAAGCGCGGGCGGAGTCGCTCGCCTTTGCAAGCCTGCCGAAGAGATCCGCGTCCCAAGACAAGGTCGCCTGCACGCTGTCGACGCGCTGGTCGATGCCGACGCCGAAAGCATCGACATCGCGCTGGTAGCCGCCCCCGATGCCGAGCGACAGGTCGGGAAGGCGCTGGGCGCCAGCCAGGCGGAATTGCAACCGAGCCTCCTCAACCCGCGACGCAGCGATCGCGATGTCGACGT
Source organism: Sphingomonas sp. UYP23 (assembly GCF_054059235.1). Taxonomy (NCBI): domain Bacteria; kingdom Pseudomonadati; phylum Pseudomonadota; class Alphaproteobacteria; order Sphingomonadales; family Sphingomonadaceae; genus Sphingomonas; species Sphingomonas sp. UYP23. The sequence goes on along the minus strand of NZ_JBSSBX010000001.1, from coordinate 2,778,089 downwards.
TGGCGCGGAGGGCTTGCTCCACGGTCGCGTCGAGCGCCGGGTCGCCGAACCCCGTCCACCAGGCCGCGTCCGGCACCCTGCCCGCGTCCCGGGCGTCCCGCCAGGCCGACGGCGGAGCCAGCGCCGCACTTGACGGCGCCTGGGGCCGGGGGCCGGCGCAGGATGCAAGAAGGGAGACGGTCGCTGCGAGCGTCGCAAAGCGCTTCATCGTCCGCCTCCTGTATCAACGGCCATATCGACCGACATCCCCGGCCGCAGCCGCGCCGCCAGCGGCTGATGCGGATCAACCGCGATCCGCACACCGATCCGCTGCGGCACCTTGACGAAGTTGCCCGTCGCGTTGTCAGGCTTCAGCACCGCAAACTCGGACCCGGCCGCGGGTGAAAGACGCTCTACTCGGCCGGTAAGAGTGGCGCCGCCAAGGGCGTCCACGGTAAAGCGTGCATGCTGGCCTTGGGCGATCCGCGCAGTCTGGGCCTCCTTATAATTGGCGATCACCCAGCGCTCGGGCGGAACGAGCGACAGCAGGGCGGAACCGTTGGTCACATATTGTCCGAGGCGGACCCCAACCTCGCCCAGCCTGCCGGGTTCCGCGGCGCGGATGACGGTGTGCGCAAGGTCGATCTCGGCGAGCCTTAGCTGTGCCCGCGCGGCTTCGACCTGAGCCTCAAGTCCACCGCGTCCGACGTCTACGGTCCGCACGTCTTGGCGAGCGATGTCACCAGAGGCCTTTGACTGGCGCACCTGCGCTTCGGCGAGCGCCAGCGCGGCCGCAGTCTGATCGCGCTCGCGGCGCGAAACCGAGCCGTCGCTGACCAGATCATCAACGCGCGCCATGTCGGCGCGCGCTTTGAGAAGCTGCGCCTCCGCGCCGGCCAAGCCGGCGCTCTGCGACTGCACGCCTGCCTGACGGGATGCACGGGCCTGGCGGCTGTTGGCGAGCGCTGCTAGCTGTGCGGAGAGGTTTGCATGCGCCTGTGCAAGGCGCGCCTGGTAGATGCCGTCGTCGATGCGCACCAAAATTTGGCCCGCTTCGACGTCCTGATAGTCTTTTACCAGGACTTGCGTAACGTAGCCGCTGACCTGAGGCGCCACGGTTGCCGTACGGCCGCGCACATAGGCATTCTCCGTTGTGATCACTGACGCTGAGAACGGTGCGAGCCGCCACGCATATAATATCGCAGCGACGGCGAGCAGCGTAACGCAGATGATCAGCGCAAGGGACCTTATCGAGTGAGGCGCCGGCCGCCAGCGCGGTGCTTCCGGAGCAGCGACGGGCACAGGCGGAGGTTCGGCCGAAACAGATGACTCGGCTGCCGGTCGATTCGAGGTCGAACCCTGCGCTTGCGCGTCGACTGTTGTTGCGGTGCCCATCTGTCCTCCAAAAGGTAGTTCGAATGAAGAAGGCGCGGCGCTCGTGCCGGGCAAAGAAAAGACGTCGTCGGTCAATCAGATGTCAGTGGGTGTGACCCGCCCTAGCATTTGCCGGCGAGGTGATGCCGAGCAGACTGACGGCGATGGTCAAAACAAGAACCACGCTTATGGTCAGGTCACCAAGGAAATGAGACAGGGCCAAGCTGGCGAAGGGACTAAGCCCAAGGATCCCAAGGGTTGTGCGCATTGTCGTCCTCCTGTGCTGGACCCGACGCGGGAGGCGTCGGCCACGGACAATCAATGCGCCGTTCTGATATGGAAGATCGATCAGGCCAGCCGGTACTCCGACCATCCTTTCGTATGAGCCAACCGACCCGCACGGCTTATGGCGCAGACCGCCTCAATCGTCGAAAAGGGATGTGCAGCCGGAGCCGCCCCCCCCCCCCCCCGCTCCGCTGTCCACGCCTAGCACGGCGTGAGGCGGGCCGGCATCCCCCAGCCGGCCCGCCACCCCCCGGAGGGGACCCGGAGGCAGCATGCTTAAGGCAGCAAAACAGGCGTATGACCCTTTCCCCGTCCAGTACGCCGGCGGCCCGCCGCCTCGGCTGACACTGGTCGTTTCGGAGCTGTGCAAGCTCTCCGATCTTGAGACGATCGCGGTGCGCACCGGAATGTCGGACCCGCACTGGTTTGCACCAATGCCTGGCAAGTTGCGCAGCATCCTCTTTAATTTTTTCGGATTTCGAACCAGGAACGCATTTGCCGACGCCCATCTCGACGCTCTGCGAGGTTTGGCGTTCCGATTGCGTGCCGCACGGCCGGCCCAGATCGAAGATGCTGTGAGCCAAGCGCGGCAGGCCGGAATGTCGGAAAGCTGCATCAGATCCGTCGTCGGGATCGTGCGGGCGTAAGGCTCAGCCTTCGGGTATTACGTTCCCATTCACAGCCGCGACGTGAGACTGAGGCTGATCCGCCGCAGGCGCGGGTCGCCGTAGAAGCTGTAGCCAGGACCGCCGAACTGACCAACCACGGTCGGAGGGGCATGATTGAGGACGTTGCTGACCCCGAACCGCAGGATCGCGTCGCGTAACGGACCAACTCGGCCGTGCAGTGGCAAATGCCAGGAGGCATCGAGGTCGAAATAAAGCTGCGCAGGAATGATAGGCGATCCCTGGAGATCGGGGATGTAGATCAGGTCGTTTGCAAGGTCCTGAACCTTGTATCCAGCGTAATATTGACCGTCGATACCGAGGCCGAAACCGCGGCCCGTCCATTCGATGCCGCCATTGGCACGCCACTCTAGGGGGCCGCCGTTATATCCCACGGTTTCGACTGACGGGGCATCGGGGCTAGCTTGCTGGCTGACCTCCGGTTCCCAAGTCGCGGCGCCGTGGAACCTCACTGCGTTGAGTCCGAACCGCATCGTCCAGTCCAATGCCGCGTCGACCGCCTGCACGCGTGCGCGACCGATGTTCATCGCAGTCGTGTCGATCTGCTGGATCTCGCCGACGCTAAAGCCGGCAGCGCGGTCGGCGTCGGTCAGCGGTGCGCGTTGGATACGATCCGGAAACGCGTCCGGATGAGCGAGATAGTAGTTCAGGCCATACGCCGAAGAGATTTCATGGCTTAGGTCCAGTCTCTCATAGTCGATCGACAAGCGCGGCCACCGGCCGCCGTTTGGATTGAGGACTACGCCGGCGGCAATGGTGCGGCCGTTCGCCGCGATTAGCTTCGTCGATCCCCCGGCCAAAACTTCGATCACGGCATATCGATCGTTGCGCGCAGGATCTTGGATTACACTTTGAAAGCGTCCGGTGCCAATCTCCCCGGGGGATGGCGGCAGGCCGCCAGTGGCCACACTTGCGCGCAACATGAGCCACTTGAGCGGAAACATTCGCAGTCCTGCGGTATAGCTTACGGTATTATATCGGCCGGTTCCCTGCTCGCCAACGCCCGTCGATGCGTCGAAAAAGGCTGGCGCATCGATCCGGCTATGATCGAAGCGTACCGCACCTTGCAGTTCGAGCCCGCGAAAAGGACTGGCGGTATCAAAGCTCACGAGCGGCACTCGCGCCTCACCATAAGCGGAATCGACGCTATCAATTACGTTCGGCAAAGGTTCTTGCGAGAGGTTGGGCCCCAAGGTCGGTGACACGATTACGGCAATCGAGCTTGGAATTTCTTCGCGGCGATGTTCCAAAAGCAGAGTCGCTGTAATGTCGCCGCCCGCGATCCTGATGATCGGCCCCGCCAGGCGGAGGTTAGTATCGGTGGAATGATTAGTGAGTGCTACATGCTGTGTTTCGGGCAGTCTGTAGGCGAGTACCGCATCGAGGAAGGATTGCCAGTCTCCTAATGGTGCGGGAATTGGCAGGCCACTTGCCATTGCTCCCCCAAGGCCGAGAGCCGGGGTGAAGTTCTGAATATCCAAAGCAGTTCCGATTTCATCTTCGGTCATGCTCGCGCGGCCGATACCGACGCTTGCATCGGCGTGCCAACCGCCGGGCAGGCTAGCGAGTAGTCCCGCCGTTGCACGGGTCTGACGGACACGATTCGCGAGCGCGAACCCAACACCGGGCAGCGGAAAAGTAATCGTCACCGACTGGTTGAAGGGGTTATTGGGGGCACCGGCAAGCAGAGTGCCGTTTTGATATTGCGCCGGTGCGGTAGCGTGCCCGTCATTCTCCAGATGGACAAGATCGACGAATGCCTCGATGCTCGGGCTGAAGCGATGGCGGATGCTCGCGAGCACCGATGTAGTCGAGGAAGCGCTTAGCAAGTTCCCATTGCGACCATTCGCGTCGGACGAGAGCGCTGGCGGAAGCGTTCCTGCATTCTTGACGAGTTGCGCCGCGACCGACGCGGGGGTGCCTGAGCTTCCGATCGGCAGGTAGGTCACGTCGGCACCTAAAGACGCGCCGCCATACGCGCTGGTTAAGCGGAGGTTCGTGCCAGAGACGAGAACTGCGTCCGAGGTTCCAAAATTCTCGACGTACAGTGCTGGGTTGTTGCGGATGGCGAGTTCGTTGGCACGCTCTGTCAACTTGCGTTCGCCTGCGGTGAGATCGCTCAGGACCTGATGCCCGACCGCAACCATCACGTCGGTCGCGCCACCATCGGGCGTGAAGCCGAAGCGCGCGTCGACGCGCCGACGGGCGCCCCCCCCGCCTTCCGGCAGCGACGTGTCGAGCGTTAAGTCCGCTCCCCGATAGTCTCGCTTGAGCACGACGTTCACCACTCCGCCAGTCGCACCGGGCCCGTAGATGCCGCCCGCCGTCGCGGTCAGGGTCTCGATCCTGTCGATACGCTCGACCGGAATCGCGTTGAGGTCGGGCTGAAAGAAGGCGGTGCTGGCGCTCGGGAGGCCGGGCATCCGCAGCCCGTCGATGAGCACCAAGGTCTGCTCGAAACCCAGACCGTGAAGATCGATGTTAGACCGGGTGCTTGCAAACGTCGCTGCGGGCATCTGCGCTGCGGACGCGGTGGTCGTGTTCCCCGTTTCACGAGTCCGAAGGAATTCGTCCGCGTTATCGGTGTGCGATGCGACGATTGCTCGGGCGGTGGCGACGCGATAGGGTTGAATGTCGTTCTGAGTGCGGCGGATGTCGGCATTCTGGGTTCGACGGCCGACCACAACAATGTCCGGAAGTGCCTGCTGCGCGGCCGAAACCTGCGCCGCGCGGTGAATCAGGTATGAACCGCCGGGCGTCCGTTCGTAGGTCAGGCCCGAGCCCTTTAGCAGACGCTCGAGGGCGGCCTCGACAGTAGGCTGCCCCTTGATACCTGACGTCTGACGGTCGCTGACGTCGCCCGGCGCGAAGAGCAGGCTGACGGCTGCATCGCGCCCTAGTTCGGTAAGCGCGGCGGCGAGCGGCCCGGGCTTCGAATGGAAGCCTGGCGGCCTTGCCAGCCCCGGATGCGCAGCGAGTACGGCCGTCAACGCGGCCGGGAAAAGCAGCAGTCGCGTCCAAGCCATAGAGACGCCCCCTTATGCCCTCCGCGCGATCACGGCTTCCCCCGCGCAAAGCCCGCCCTATCCGCAGTTTGGTATTGTTGTCCATGCTCCCTTGCGACCAGGGGCGCAGCAAAGCGGCCGCTCAGGTACGTCGGTTCGCGACGTATTCCCACGAACACGAATCGCGACTGTGCCGAATGACGCTTGCCGCTATTGGTTCAATGACGCGATGCGGAGGCTGTGGGGGCCAAGGCGGCTCGATGCGTACGGGGAGGAGCTGAGACAGCGTCCGTGCGAACGTTGCCGAATCGTTGATTCTGAAGGTGCCGCTGATGCGCAGTGACCCAGCTTTGGGATCTCCGACGATCATCTTGTCGGCAGAATAGAGATTGATCCGGGCGACCGCGTCAGACAGCCGCTCGCCGTCGAACGTCACCATCGTGGGGCGCGGCTTTGACGATGCGATCGGTTGGATCCGGCCCACATCGCCTTTTCCGGCCACGAACTCCTGGCCCGGCTGGAGGGTCACCGCGGCGCTTTCGGAACCGCCTTCAGGGCTGCTTCCCCTGGCGACCGTGACGCTTCCGCGGACGAGCGCAACGCTGACCTGAGAACCGTCGAGGCTGGTGATGAAGTAGGTGCCGACGTCGGACACCACGCGATCGCCGACCGCGACCTGGAAGGGGGAGCTCGGGTCATGACGGACGTCGAAGGCCGCGCGACCTCTCACAAGTCGAGCGAGCCGCCGTCCGTCGGCATAGGCGACGTCGACGGCGCTGTTAGGCGAAAGCGTTACGCGGCTTCCATCGGGCATCGCGTAAGTCGCGGTCTGCCGGCGCCCGGTCGCGAAATCTGGCTTCCCGAACTTGGTCGCTGCGGGATCGCCAAGCTGGGCTAGGACAGCGCTGCCGCCGGAGCTCGGCGATCGTCCGAGTTTTATCAGCGCGACGGACCCGAAGCACGCGATCAGGCTAGCGGCGGCGGCGTAGGGGATCCACGCAGGTCGGCGCCGCTCCGGCCGCGCGCTAAGTGCTGCCACCCGCATACCTGCGAACGCGGAGCTTTCTTCGGTGCCGTCGTAAGCGTCCCAGACGTCGATGACCACCGACCACGCTTGCCTGTTCTCCTCGCTGGCCGATAGCCACCGATCCAGCAAAGCGCCCTGGACGGAACGGTCCTCGCGCCGCGATTGTTCGACAAGAAGCGTGGCAGCTTCCATCGGCGCCATATCGACGATGTCTTCCCAGTTTAACGAGGTGTCGGTCATCGCAACGCCTCCAGCCTCACGGCAAGCATGTCGACGGCCTTCGTCATATGCTTTTCCACGGCGCTCACCGAAATGCCGAGGCGGACGCCGATCTCCTTAAAGCGAAGGCCCTCGACTCTGCGCAGAATGAAGACCGTGCGCGTTCGCTCGGGCAGAGACATCATCGCGGCGGACATCTCGTCGAGTTCGAGCCTGCCGGCGAGTTGCCGGTGAGGGTCGAGGTCGTTGGCGACCTCGCGGTGATCGTCGATCGAGACTAGGACAACCCGCCGCTTCGCTCGGTTCACGTGGCGGTAGCGGTCGGTGAGGACGTTGCCGGCCGTGCGGTAGATGTAGCCGTCGAGATGTTCGATCGCGTCTAGGTCGGTGCGTTGGGCAACGCGCAGGAAGCTCTCCTGCACGAGGTCCTCTGCATCATGGACATCAGAGATACGACGGGAGAACCACGCCACGAGCGATCCGCGCAGGTCAACGAACCGGCGAGACAGCGCTTCCGCTCGTTCCTCAGCTGCAGTCTGAGCACTCATTACGACGTTTTGAACCACACGTAGAACGAGCGCCAGCCTTTGAAGGGGGTCGTCATGGGTATGGGCGAACACGGTCATGCATTTAAGGACGCCTTTAGTTCGGAAATCCTCACTTGCCGAGCTACCGGAAGCCAATTATTTTTTGGTTCGGTCCGAAGCGGCTGCGTCGAAGACCACGCCGTGCTCCGCCGACCGGCGCCGGTCGCGGCTCTCGGATCGGATGGAGCGTGCCGACCAAATCGGCTGCTGTAAGCTGGAGGAAGGGGCTTAAAGAGGCGTAGTCGGGTTGCGACTACGTTTAAGCGACATCAGTTACGAAGGCGTTCCCGCGTCGCGGGATGGGAAAACGGTGGTGCTTTCCGGCGGCTACGCTGTTCAACCGAGCGCGTGCAGCGTTCGAACGGCGTCCCGCGCTAGGTCCAGCGCCTCTTGGATTTCATCGAGCGCGGAAGGGTCTACCTTGGTCCATCGCTGTGCTGCTTCCAGCGCGCAGTTCAGCGCGGTCAGGGCATTGGCGCGAGCGGTATTCGGGAGGCCGGTGCGGCAGCGCTGTGCTATCGGATGGAGGACCGCGTAGCCTGTGGGCTGCAGATCAAGCATGTGCATCGCGGTGTCTCCTGAGGCGGTTCGGTTGATCTCGCGGTCCCTCGGAAGCCAGAACGACATCGCGAAGGAAACCCACACCGACGGCGAAATTATTTTTTCCGGATCGGTGGCTTTCCGGCTCGAGTGCTTCGTCGAGCGCCCAACCCCAGACGCGGTCGGGGCTGCAACCGGCCGGATCCTGAACCCAACGCCACGTGCAGGCGCTTTACCCGCTTCACCGAGCCGAACGTCGCGGTTCACGGAACTCGCCTGCCCTGCGCCCGCTGGCGGCCGTCGCATCGTCGACATCTGAATGTCCATCGTAGATTCCCTGGTTTAGTGAGGACAAGCTGGTCGAATAAGCCTCGCAGCGCGAATTAAACGATGCTTATCTCCGCTAATCCGTCGCGGCGTCTTTATGCGGGGGTGGCCGTCGACTGCCTTTTGATCTCAGGCTGCGCCGGCCCTTGGACGGAACGAATATATTGGATAGCCTACGGCCAGACCTTTTTGGAGAGCGGGGCGTGGACGAAACGCATGTCGAATACGCCTTTGGGCCATTTCGGCTGTCGGCGGCCGAGCGGACCTTGACACGCGACGGAGTGCCGCTGCCGCTGGGCAGCCGCGCCTTCGACATTCTTCTGGCATTGGTGGAGCGTGCCGGAAGCCTGGTTGCCAAGGCCGACCTGATGCAGATCGCCTGGCCGGCTACCACGGTGATCGAAAGTAATCTGACCGTGCACGTCGCGGCCTTGCGGCGGATACTCTCGGACGGACAGGAAGGCGCCCGCTACATCGCGAATTCACCTGGTCGCGGATATCGCTTCGTCTCGGCGGTTCGCGCTGTCAGCGCATTGGATGCGGGATTTATCGCCGAAGCTGTTTCGCCAGCGGCGCAGCAGGATCTTCCGGCCGCGCTCGTAAGACTGATAGGTCGGGACGAAACCGTGTCGTCACTGGTCGACAGGATCTTGCAGGACAGATTCGTGACCTTGGTCGGTCCCGGGGGAATCGGAAAGACATCGGTCGCGCTTGCCGCCACCAAGCGCCTGGGTGCCAAATTCGCGGGCGGATGCCGCTTCGTCGATCTCTCGCCGCTGCAGGATCCTGCCTTGATCGCCCCTACGATAGCTCAGGCGCTGGGGGTCAAGGTGAGCGGCTGCGAGACCATCGCAGCGGTCGTCGCACGTCTACGGCACCAGCCGGCTCTGCTCGTCCTCGACAATTGTGAGCATCTGATCGCCGCCGCGGCTGAGGTGGTCGACGCGCTGCTGCAGCAGGTGCCAACGCTCCACGTTCTGGCGACAAGTCGTGAGCCGCTTCTCATCGCAGGTGAGCGCGTCGTCCGACTCGAACCACTTGCCGCGCCCACGGGCGACGGGCCGCTGCCCCGGGACGTTGCTCTCTCCTACCCTGCAGTCGAGCTGTTCCTAGCCGTCGCACGTGCGAACAACGACCGCTTTGAGTTCAGCGATGCACAGATCCCTCTTTTAGCAAGCATCTGCCGCCGGCTGGACGGCCTTCCGCTTGCGATCGAACTCGCTGCGGCCCGCGTCGATCTTCTGGGTCTGGCAGCCCTGCTGGCCCGACTCGATCGCGGGCTTGCCCTTTTGACCAAGGGCCACCGAAACGCCCGACCGCGTCAGAAGACGATGCTGGCGACGCTGCAATGGAGCTACGACCTTCTGGCACCCGAGGAGCAGTTGGCGCTCCGGCGTTTGTCGATCCTTAGAGGTTGGTTCCCTCTACAGATGGCGATCGCACTGGCGGGGGCGCCCGGCTCCGACGAACTGGATGTCGCGGACCTTGTGGCCAGCCTAGTGTCCAAGTCGCTGCTTACCGTCGAACATCGCGGGCCTCTGCCGATCTACCGTTTCGCCGAGATCACGCGCGAATTCGGCATGAGCAAAGCAGACGAAGCCGGCGAGCTACCAGAGCTGTCGCGGTCCAGCGCCGCTCATCTGGTCGAGCTGCTCGTTGGTCCGGACAGAGCGGAGTTGCGGAGCGGCGGGGTGTCCCGTCACCTGATCGACGACGTTCGCCGCAGTCTGGAATGGGCCGTGTCGCCCGGTGGCGAGGTCCGAATAGCCTGTGAGCTCATCATCGCGTCGGCACCGACTTGGATTGACCTTCTGCTCATATCGGAATTCCACGCATGGACCCAACGGGTGGCCGCGCCCGCTGCGCTGATCACGCCGCCCGACGCAAGTCTGCAGATGAGGCTCGCGAACATCCTAGCGCTGGCCGATCTCGAAAACGGGGTCACGCCGGTGTTCTGGACCGCGCTTCTGCAGGCACTGACGTTGGCTCAGGACATTGGCGATGCGACTCAGGAGCTTCTCGCCCTGTTCGGGCTCTTCCAAAGCCGTGGCGCCGACCTCGAATGCGAAGTCGCTGCCTCGTATGCGGCACAGGTCGGACTGGCGGCACAACGGGCAGGTCATCCAAACGCGCATCTCCAGCATCAGTCCCACCTGACACACTCGCTATTCTTCCTTGGTCGCTCGTCGGAAGCGAAGGCGGTGGCCGACGACATGCTCCGCGGGGCGGCGGCAACCTTGGGCCCGCCACCGTCGCTGCCCTTCGAGATTGACCCCCGGATCTCGGCGCTTACCAATCGTGCGCGATCCAACTGGGTCTGCGGCTATCCGGATCAGGCGCGTGCCGACCTTGAGCTTGCGTTGGATGAAGCACTTGGCCTCGCTCATCTGGTCTCGCTTTACCATGTGCTCACAAGCGGCGCGCTCGTACCGCTGTGGCTGCGAGATCTGGCGATGGCCGACCGCATGCTCGGCATCGTGAAGGCGCAGGCCGAAAGCCTTCGAGTGGAACACTGGAAGGCCTGGGAGAACGCCTTCGAACTCGCGCTGCTGCCGTTGCGCGAGGGACGCGAAGTGGAGACTCCAAGCCAGCTCGCCAAACGTGAAATGGAGTTTCGATCGTACGCGCGTGCAATGGGGTGCACCGCGCACGAAGCGCATTTCGGATCGTGGATCGATCACCGAGTAGAGCGGGACGACCAGATCTGGTGTCGCGAGGAGGTTTACCGGCTGCGCGGCATGCGTCATTTCGAGCGCTTCGGGAGGGCCGGCGCCGCCGATGCGGAACGGCTCGTCCGTAGTGCTTTGGAACTCGCCAACCGGCAGGGTTCGCGCGGATGGGCGCTTCGGGCGGCGATGAGCCTCTGCGTGGTTCTGGACGGGGATCGGCGGTCGCCCGAAGCAAGAGACATCCTCGCCAAGGTATATGCGGGCTTTACAGAGGGCCTCGACACGTTCGACCTCAAGCAGGCCCGGCGGCTGATGGAAGCGGCGCCCGGATGAACAGGGCGGTCCGAGTGGAAAGGGCCCTCCAAGCGCCCCCCACAAAAAGGTCGAGGCCGGCGGCCGCCGACGTCCGGCGAAGCGGGCCCCGCGGTTCGGATGCGCGCTTTTTGGCAGTAATACGTTTGTGTGGGAGCCGCCCCGCGACAATGGTGGTAGGGAGACTGCTACATGGCCCTCGGAGCGCCCCATTTGCACACCCAATCCCATGTCGCGGTGATCGACGACGACCCCTCCGTGCGCAGATCTCTGATGAGCCTGGTCCGATCGCTTGGCTACCAGGCTGCAGGGTATCCTTCGGCTGACGAGTTCCTCGCGGAAGACGGTCTGCGGGGATGCGACTGCATCGTTACCGACATACAGATGCCGGGAAGCGACGGCATTGACCTCAAGCGCGCGATCGTAGGAAAGGGATCGAGCATTCCCGTAATTATGCTGACCGCGCGCGACGACCCTACCCTTCACGCCCGGGCAAAAGCGAGCGGCGCGTATGCCGTGCTCCGGAAGCCGTTCGAGGTTAACCAGTTCATCGGGTTCCTGGAAAGCGCGCTTCGGGTGCCTTCCGCCAACTGAGGACGAAGTCGAGCCATCGTGCATGGCCGCAAGCGGCTGGCCTGCCAAGCGAACTTCCGGCGTTAATTCAGGCGTTGCCTGCCGACATCGCCTCCGCGCTTGCATTAGGGAATAAGCTGGCGCCGACGACGTTTCGCGCGAGTTTCGCGAGGAGGCTGGATGCTTCCTTCAGAGAACAGCACATGAGTTCGAATTCGAGCGGCGTCATCCGCATGGCCGCGGCCAACAGCGGGGGGGTGGCGCTGCGCGTATATGAAATCGATCGGTGCAGCATTTCCGACCGTCGCGGCTCGAGGTCCCGGCGACGAAGCGGAGTGCGGTTTGCTTCGATACTGCGGTTGTGGCCGCCGGTGTCGGTCGGACGACGGCGGTCGGCGACGTCAGATTTACACAGCCGAGCTGCGCCTCGGTCACCACCGCGTTCCGAGACCGGGATGCGCGAGGAATTTTCGCAATGCTGTCGAGCCATCGATCGTATCCTTTGCTGTGATCAAGATGACCGGAACGGACGGGCGTGCGCCATTCTACACGAAGGACGTTCGCTCATGCTTTGGTATGAAGGGCGATGTAGATGGCGCGGAACGGTCCTTAAGGTCAGCGCGCGCCAACTGAGTTGCGGCGCGCTAGCGTGGAGCAGCGTAGCGTAAGCCGCACGCTTGCCTTCGCGATCCAAAATTCCGTGGAATGCCGACGCGCTCGTCAAAGGCCCTAAAAAGGGATCAGGCCGTGTATCCTGCGCCGAAGTCCGAAGGACACGTCGAGGCTGGCCGCGACCTTGATCGTCCGACGCCGCATACCCAAAAACCCTTTTCCGTCGGTGCTTCCGAAGCAAGTGCAAGTGCGGCGCGCGATCCGTCTTTCGCGGACGGCGACGAGGCCCCGCAAGGAGCGGGCGACCAACCTCGTCCGGTAGCACTATGGGCCTGATCGATGCGCGAGATTGCCGAGAAGGCCAAAATCGGCGAAGGAAAGCAAATGGCAGCGGCAGTGGTTCATATCGTAGACGATGATCCGTCCCTCCGGGCGGCGATCGAAAGCCTTTTACGGTCCGTGGGAATCGCTTCGCGAAGTTACGAGTCAGCGGGCGTGTTTCTGCAGGCGAAGCTCGAAGACGCGGCTGGGTGCCTGCTTCTGGACGTCAGGATGCCGGGAATCGGCGGCCTCGAGTTCCAGGCGCAGCTCGAAACGCTGGGAATTCTGTTTCCCGTCATCATGATCACAGCCCACGCCGACGTGCCAATGTCGGTAAGGGCGATGAAGGCCGGCGCGGTCGATTTCCTGTCGAAGCCGTTTCGCGATCAGGATCTGCTGGATGCGGTCGCATCGGCGCTCGACCGGGACAGCGCCCGGCGCGTCGTCGCGGCGGAGAATGCGACATTGGAGAAGCGCTATGCGTCCCTGTCGCCGCGAGAGCGACAGGTGATGTCGCTGGTCACCGTCGGCAAGTTAAACAAGCAGGTCGCTTTCGAGCTCGGTTTGAGCGAAGTGACAGTGAAGATCCACCGGGGGTCGGCTATGCGGAAAATGTCCGCATCCACCCTCGCCGATCTGGTCCGCATGGCTCAGCAGCTCGGAGTGAAGGCCGATCAGCCAGTCACATGACGATCTGACGTGGTCACGCAGGGGCGATCGGCAGCCGCACGCGCAGACGGGCGCCCTTGCCGCTCTCCTGCAGTTCGATGTCGCCCTCGTGCGCGTCGAGGATCGAGCGGCAGATCGGAAGGCCGATGCCCATGCCGTTCTCCTTCGTCGAGAAGAAGCTCGTGAAGAGGCGGTCCCGGCTTTCCACCGGAACGCCGGGTCCGGTGTCCTCGACGATCAATTCCAGCCGGCCCGACGGCAGGAGCGCCGTCGCGATGCGAATGGAGCGCTCCCCTCGCGGCGTGTTCGCCATGGCTTGAATGGCGTTGACGATTAGGTTGACCAGCACCTGCTGGATCTGGATGCGGTCGCCTCGAAAGAAAGGAAGTTTTTCGGCAAACGCGAGCCTTGGTTCGACGCCGCTCTTCGCCAGATCGTTCCGCACGATCTGGATCGCCTCCAGCACAAGCTCGTTGAGGGCAAGCGGCTCGGATTTAGGCGCACCTTTGATGCTCAACGACCTTATCCGGGAGATGATCGCGCTTGCCCGCTCGGCGTCCGCCACGACGTAGTCGGCGAGCGCCCGGACCTCGTCCAGGTCGGGGACCGGCCGGTCGATCCATCGGCGAATGGTCTGGCCGTAAGTTGAAAGCGCTGCGAGCGGCTGATTGACCTCGTGTGCGATCGAGGCGGTCATCTCGCCGAGCGTGGCGATCCGCGCTGCATGGGCAAAGTCGGACCGGACTTGGTGCAAGGCAAGTTCGGCCCGTCTCCGATCGCCCACGTCGACGATGCTTGCAAGCACCGGCTCGTTTGAGCGGCTCGCCTGCCCCGCCCATATGGCGAAAACCACGTCGATGCGCGCGCCGTCTGGCCCCGAAAGGACGATTTCGAAAGGCGCCACCGGCTCTCCCCGGAACCGCGCCGTCAGAACATGCCGCATCGGTCCTTCGTCGCCCGGCGGTATGATCGAGGTTCGGGCCTCGTCGGATTCCGCCGCCGCGCGGCCGTGCAGGATCTCGCTTGCCTTATCGCTCAAGGAGAGCATGCGGATCGTGCCGAGCATGTGTCTGAGCGAACCGGGGTCGCGCTCGAAGTGGGCATTGAGATCCACGACACCGCCGAGGCGGAGGCGTTCGAACTCGGCATCGACATTCGAGAAGTCGAATTCGACGTAGCCAGCCGCCATCGCTTGGAACAGCCGCCGGTAGCGCTCGTCGCTCCGTTCCAACGCGCGCTGCGTTTGCATCGTGGCGGTGACATCGACGAACCCGAAGAAAGCAGTGCCTCGTGCACGATCGTTATCTGGGCAAAACATCGTGAGCCGCACGTCCAACGGAGCGCCATCCCAGCGGGCGAGCGCGACCTGCGCATTGAACGCTGGTTCCCCGCGCCACGCCGCAGCCATTGCGGCGGCGAAGACCGGGCGGGAAGCGGCGGGCCAAACCCGTGCCCATGCGGATGCCGCGCCTACGAACGTTTCGCGCGAAGACGCCCGGAACATCTTCATACCGGCGGCGTCCACGTCGACAATGCGAACCGCCTCGATCGTCCGGTCGACGAAGTCCGGATGGCTTTCTATATGCGCCGCCAGATCGGAGATGCCGGCATCGGCGAGCGCCTGCACCATTAGGAGAGCCGGTCCAACATCCAGTTCCCAGCAGGATCCAGCCATCGCGCGAAATAGCGAGCCGAGGTGCTGTGTCTCGTCGACACCGGCCTCCGAAAGCCCCGCGCGCGACGTTTCCACCATGACTTCGGCTCCGCCCGAGATCGCCGTCGTCCTGATGACCGAGGCCTCGATTTTGAGGCCGTCCTTGGCCGTCCGCGAGATCCCACCGGTCCAACGTCCGTCGCGACGCAGCTTTCGTTCGATCGCGTCGGCTTCCTCCGGTAGAACCGATTGGAGCAGCTCGTCGACATGACGACCCAACGCCTCCGCTGGCGACCATCCATAGAGCCGCTGAGCTTCTGCGTTCCAGAGGACGGCCGCTCCGGTTCGATCGCGTACGATGAGACCAAGGCCGATATGTTGCGCGAGAGACTCTGCGAGATCCTGCAATGGTTTTCCGTTCCGCTGCGACCGGCCTGCTAGTCGGCGAGCACGCAGACTTACCAGTATCGACGGGCGGCGACAACGATGCGTCGCTGCCCGTCCAGGCCCGCACGCAACCGCTTCACCGCTATCCGTCGTCGAGACCGCGTCGGGCCGGGGCCGCTTGGCGGACGTCGGCTGCTCGCGGTCCGGCTCTCTTCATCCCTCCGGAGTTTAGGTCATCCAAAGGTATGATCGACGGACCCTCCCGGCTGATTCAGCGGAACGTCTCTTCCTGCGAGAACCCTCTGACGGTCGGGAAGTGGGAAAGCGCCCGCCGGCCGCCGACGTTTCATCCTTTCGGAGACCGACCATGCCTATTCCTTCTTCGGATCGCCCTTTCGCCCATAAGACGGCGGCCGTCATCGGGGGCGGCGTCATTGGCGCGTCCTGGGCCGCGCTCTTTCTGGTCAACGGCCTGAAGGTAGTCGTCAGCGACCCGGATCCCGAGGTGGAACCAAAGGTGAAGGCGATCGTGGCGGCCGCGCTGCCGGCGCTCGCGGCGCTCGGCTACGACGTCGCGGAGGTCGAGATTAACCTGTCTTTCGAAAGTGACAATTCGCGGGCCGTGGCCAACGCGTATCTCGTGCAGGAGTGCGGCCCCGAAAAGCCGGCTTTCAAGCAGGCTTTGTGGAAGGCGATCGAGGCGGCGGCGCCAAAGGACGCGCTGCTTTGCTCCTCCAGCTCGACGATCCCGGCCTCGGTCCAATTCACGGAAATGGCTGACCAGACCCGTCTTGTCGTCGGCCATCCTTTCAACCCTCCCCATCTGATGCCTCTGGTCGAAGTCGTACCGACGCCGAAGACCGCCCCTGAAGTGACCGCGCACGCGCTCGCCTTCTACGCCGGGATCGGAAAGGTCGCCTGCGAGATTAAGAAGGAGATCACCGGCTTCGTCGCCAATCGGCTGCAGGCGGCGATCTTTCGCGAATCGGTATTCCTCGTAAACGAGGGCGTCGTGACGCTCGACGAGCTCGACGACATCGTCACCAACTCGCTCGGCATCCGCTGGGCCACGTCGGGACCATTCCTGTCGTTCCACCTCGGCGGCGGGCCCGGCGGCCTGCAACACTTCATCGAACATCTCGGCCCCCCGATGGAAGCCGCATGGCAGCACCTCGGCAACGCGGCGTTCGACGACGCGACGAAGGCGCTCCTCATCGAACAGCTCGGCCGGTCGTATGGCATGTCGTCATTCTATGCCCTGTCGGAAACGCGCGACGCCAAGGAAGTCGCCGTCATCAACGGACTTTCGTCGGTAGGCGACGCCGCCTGACCGACCGGGCGGCCGGTGATGCATGCGCGGCAAACCGTCGCGAACGGCAAGCCGGCCGCCCCTCCCGAACCCGTCATCTCACACGAAGGAATCAGTCATGACCGTCGAAACCGGTGAAAAGTTCACTCAGACGCTCGAACACAATTTGGCGAACCGCTCGACGACCGGCGATTTCGACCTGGCTGGAGAGACCGAAGCGGTCCTTAACAGCGTCGGCGCCTCGGCCGCGGAGAGCGGCGGCGTCCTCAGCTTTTACGGCCAGGATCCCATTGTTCCGAGCGTAGTCCGGTTCGGGGCGATGGCATCGATCGCGCTTGCCGCCAAGTCTACGATGATCGCGGCGATCTGGAAGGAGCGCACCGGGCGCCCGCAGGACGTTCACGTCGACGTGCGCAAGGCGCTTCGGCGTTTCAGTCCGTTCATCGACCGCCGCTGGGAGCTGGTCAATGGGTATGACGGCGGCGTCTACACCGAACCGGACACGCCGTTCTTCGGCACCTTTTACGAAACCAAGGACTCGAAGTGGGTTCTGCCGACCAACTTCTACCCAAAACTCCATCGCGACACTTGCGCATTCCTAAATGTTCCTGGCACCGAGAAGGCCGTGGCCCAGGCAATAAAGGGTTGGGACGGCGAGGAGCTTGAGGAGGCCGGAAATGCGGCCGGGATCGTGATGCCCCTCGCCCGGCCGCTGCAGCAGATCATCGGGATGGACGTGTTCCAGAAGGGCTTGCGCGATCAGCCGCTCATCTCGATCGAGAAGATAGCGGACAGCGACCCGGTGCCGTTTACCGACAATCCCAGCGATCCGCTTTCGGGTATCCGCGCGCTCGGTCTTGCACACGTGATCGCAGGCCCGTCGATCGGGCGTGCGCTTGCGCTGCACGGCGCCGACGTTCTCAACGTCTGGTCGCCGGAGGACTGGGAGCACAACGTCTTCCTCTATACCTCCCACATCGGCACCCGCTCGACGATGCTGCGGATAAAGGATGCCGAAGCGCGTGCGAAGTTCATGGAACTCATGGCCGGTGCCGACGTCTTCTATGCAAACCGGCGACCGGGCGTGCTCGCCCGGCACGGACTCTCCGCCGAGGAGCTCTGCGCGTTCCGGCCCGGCCTTGTCCACACCTCGGTCGTATATGCCACCGAGAAGGGCCCGTGGTCGGACCGGATCGGCTTCGACGTGTCGACAGGCGTGACGATGGGACTGTTCAACCTGGAGGGGACGGACGAGCGCCCGACTCCGCCACCGATCCGGGTAGTGAACGACTATGTCGCGGGATGGCTCGCGACCGTGGGGACGCTTCAGGCGCTCAAGCGGCGCGCAACGGAGGGCGGCAGCTACAAGGTGGTTGTGTCACTTTCGAAGGTCACGCTGTGGCTGATGTCGATGGGCATCTTCGACAAGGATTTCGCTCAGGCGATCGCCGGATCGGACGACGAGCACACTTACGTCGCACCGGACCAGTTCAGCGCTCAGACTCCGATGGGGATCTACACCGGGGTCACCGAGCAGGTCGTGATGTCGGACACACCGGGCGGCTATCGCTTCGTCATGGAACCGCGCGGCTCCGCGCAGCCCGAATGGCTCTGACCGCATTCCTCGAACGAAAGACGCTGACATGACTTTGGACCGCATTCTGCTGCTCAACATCGGCAGCCCGTCCCGCCTGATTTCCATCGCGCCGGACGGTTCGGACTTGAAGACTCTGATCGCCGACCTCGGAGTTGCCCCGGACGGGATCGCGCTCGATCCCGCACACGGACACGTCTTCTGGACCTACATGGGGACCAGCCACGACGGAGAGGATTTCAACGTCAAAGACGGATCGATCCACCGCGCGGACCTGGACGGCGGCGGTCGCATCGCTGTCGTCGCCACTGGCGAGACCTTCACGCCCAAGCAGATGCAGTGCGACACGGCGAGCGGCTACATTTACTGGTGCGACCGGGAAGGGATGCGGGTCATGCGTGCCCGCCTCGACGGTTCCGAGCAGACCGAGTTGGTGGTGACGGGCTCGACCGACGAGGATCGGCTGGACCGGCGGCGCCACTGCGTGGGTGTCGCCATCGATCCCGACGGCGGTTTTCTTTACTGGACTCAGAAGGGTCGGCCCAACGGCGGCGAAGGGCGCATCCTTCGCGCGGCGCTCGACCTCCCGGCCGGAGCTGACACGGCCGCGCGGACCGACGTCGAGGTTCTGTTCGACGGCCTGCCGGAACCAATCGACCTCGAGTGGCACGCCGAGACCAGTTCCCTTTATTGGACCGATCGCGGCGATCCTCCGCTTGGCAACACCCTCAACCGTGTCCGGATCGAGCGCGATGTGGTCGCGGATCGGGAAGTCGTCCTATCCGGACTCCACGAGGGGATCGGACTTGCGATCGACCGCAAGGGAAGCCGAGCTTTTGTCAGCGATCTGGGTGGGTTCGTGCATGTGGTCAGTCTGACCAATCCCAAGGAAAGCGCCATCGTCTTCTCCGGCCACGGCCCGTTCACGGGCATCGCGTATCTCTCGTCGTGATCCGGCAGGGTAAGTCCCTCACACGCATGCTGGTAGGCATGGTCCGGGCGACCGTAGCGCTCGGATCCTGCCTCCTGGCTCCTGCCCCCTCCTTCGCGCAGGAAGTGTCCGATCGGGACGCCAGCGGCAGACCTCAATCCACTGCCGACGCCGCGGCCGACGGCGGAGCACGGTCCTCGCTGCCGCGGGGCATGCAGCGGCACCGTGCCAGCGACGACTTCTACGTCCATATTGGCCCCGGCGCGGTTCTCTTCGATGCAGACGCCGTAGTGAAGACGCAGGGTGTGACGATACCGGGAGCGACCGTCTCGATCGATCCGAACGTCACCCTGATCACGGAGGTCGGATATCGCCGGCGGAACTTTGGAGTTTCGCTCACCGGGGGTTTCCCACCGCGTGCGAGGGTTGATGGCGCGGGGTCGCTTACGCCGTATCGAGCACTTGGCCGAATCCGCTATGGAACCGTGATGGCGACCGCGCACTATCACTTCACACAGTTTGGTCGGTTGCAGCCCTATGTAGGGGGAGGCGTCGTGCTGCTGCTGATCTTCAAGAACGAAGATTTGGCGGTTCGGGACTTGAGGGTAGGCGATCATGTGGGAGGGGTGGCACAAGCCGGCACCGACTTCAGACTGTCGCGGCACATGTCGCTGTTCCTGGATGCCAAGAAGGTCGTACTCAAGACCAACGCGACTGCCAGGCTCGCAAACACCCCCATAAGCGCCAACATCCGTCTGAACCCCGTGGTGGTGGCCGGTGGAGTGTCATACCATTTCTGAGGGTGGTACGCCGTCGCCGATAAGGCGCCCCGCTTTCGCTCAGTGTTAAGATCGGGACAGCCTTCGCAACGGATGTCTGACGTGCGGTGACGGCGATAGCGATCTCGAAGAGCGTCAACGATGAAGTTCGCTCAATTGAGGCGCTGCTTAGTATCGCCGCTAGCTTTGTGCCCGCGCAACACCAGCCGTTGAGATACGTTCGATGCAAGATCGAAGCACGGTCGCCGTGTCAAAGATATATCTCGCCACCATTCGTTGACGGCGCAAGACAAAAACCGCGGGGTGTCGATGCCCAAGACTTCTGAACCATCGCCGGCCTCAGCGGCCAGTTCGCATTCGATCGATACTCCTCGATTGTGGATCGGCGTCGAGGTGGGACCTCGCGGTTGCGGGATGGCCCTATAAATGTCTTTCCGAAAATCTCGGTCATTGAGGTGTCCGATCGGCGCTGATCCGGACCTTTTGAAAAGTCATATTCTTCCGCATTTACAAGTGGCTATGTCGCCAAAGGATGGGGTCCCGTTTGGGAGCTTATCCACACTCTGCATCGCTGAACGGCCGCATGTGCTCTATTTTACTGGCGGCTGCCAGAGTTCGATCTTGGTTCCGTCGGGATCGAGAATCGAAGCGAACTTGCCGGTCTTGTCCTGCTCGCGCTTGATGATCGTCACGCCCTTGCCTTTAAGCCGCTTGACGAAGGCGTCGAGGTCGTCGACCGCGAAATTGATCATGAACTCGCGATGCGATGGCGTGATTTCGTCGCTGTCGCGCGGCATGGCGTTCCACAGCGCCATGGGCGGATGTCCTGCGGCATCATAGCGCAATATGGCGCCTCCCCAGGATTCTAAGTGAATGCCGAGCACGTCGCGATACCAAGCCGCCAGTGCCTTTGGATCCTTGCTGGTCACAAAGACACCGCTGAGCCCGGTGACATGGCCGGGTGGATCGGCCCGCACCGCCGCTGTGGGAAAGACGGTCATCATAGCGACCGCTGTCAGCAACGCTGTTTTCATGGTTCGCCGCCCCCGCTGTGTCCGCAAAACTCTTTGAAAGCTGCTCTGTCCGACACAGCACGTCAACGGCTACCGAGACGGTTCGATCGCTCCATTGCGTGCCGCGGCTCGAGCGGCTTCGTTACGGGCCCTTGCTCGCTTGCTGTACCAGAATGTCCATAAGCTGAGGCCACCAAGCAGGGCGTACCCTTCGATCGGATTGACGATCATATACTCTTTGATCGTAAGACTAAACACGAGCGCCGCCCCGATCGCGACATCGAGGATCAGCCCGAAGCCCCACACCACCGTCATGATCGTCATCGATCGACGAAAACCGCGATCATCGCGCATGCCCCGCATCCGCTCGGCTTCGGACGAGCCGCTCGTGCTGCGCGCCATGCCGGCGAGCGCCAGTTCGTAGATCAGCGGTCGCCTGATCGCAGCCGACAAGAGAAAGGCGATCCCGATCACGCCCGTCACGAGCTTTTCGCGAAGCTGAAGCATCCGCGGACCGCCGCCGCCAAAAAAGGCGAGAAGCGACAGGACGATGCCTGCCAGAACGAGAAGTGACAGCGCGTCAAGCCGGCGATGCCGAATGAACTCCGCAATGCTCCATAATATCGGCGGCACAGACGACAGAAGCAGCGCCTGCACATCACCGAAGCCGGGCGCTGCATAACTGTAGATCATGAAGGGAAGGAGAAAATTCACGCCGATATCAGCAGCGAAGGCCGGCCCCTTCGTTCGCAAGATCGTGCGTGCGTTGGACGTGTCGATCATAGAACTCGGCGCTGTCTGCCAATACGATCACCGTTGATGCCGTCGTGTATAGCCAATCGCCCCGCGCATCCAGCAGCGACAGCAGTTGCGGTACCTGAGATGTCGAGCTTCGTCGCGCCGACAAAACAGCATCACGGTTGCGCATGATCCATGCTGCTTGGTCCTTTGTCGGGGCTAAAGGCCGAACGTGTGATCGAGGTGACGGGTGAATGAAGTTGGGAAAGTCACGAGCGATAGTGAATGTTGCGTTGTGAGTCTTCGATGCACTCGAGCGGGCTTCCCCGTTTTCCTCAAGGCACAGCACCGTTGTTGGTTCGGTCACGGTCCGGCAATAGATGATCGGGGTCTAGCGTGACCGATGCGATGCGGCCGGCGGGTGCCGCGATGACGGGCTTAACCCGCATCCATGTTTCGACCGGCAGCTTGATCCGCGTCGCGTGGCCGTCGGTATATTTCACCTCCAGCACCGCCGGCATCACCAACTTATCACGGCTTTCGAGCGTGATGCTGGCACCCTTGGCCGGGTCGCCATCGGTATATGCGACGTTCGTCACCGCCAGATCGAGCTGCCAGTTGTTGAAGAACCAGCCGCGCCAGAACCAGCTGAGATCCTCGCCGGATTCGCTCGACATTTCGCGGAAAAAGTCGGACGGGCTGGGATGTTTGAACGCCCAGTCGGCGGTATATTTGCGGAAGGCAGGATCGAACCGCTCGGGGCCGAGGACGACATCGCGCAACAGGCGTAACCCCAGCGCGGTCTTGAAGTAGCTGACCGAATGGCGGTATTTTTCGCCCATGACGTCCGGATAGCTCATGATCGGCGGCGCATCCTTGTCGGCCAGGAGCGGCAGGATCTCGTCCGCCGGATTGCCGCCGCCCGGGGCATATTCGCTATCCCGCTTGGGGCCGAACACACCGCCCTTGAACTCGTCGCTTTCGAACGTGTCGATGAAGGTGTTGAAGCCTTCGTCCATCCAGGCATCGCGGCGTTCGTTCGAGCCCACGACCATTGGATACCAAGTGTGGCCGATCTCGTGCGCGGTGATCCAGAACAGTTCCTTGCCCTTGTCCGGGATGCCGTCGAACGCCATGCCCGGATATTCCATGCCCGTCGAACCGCCGGCGATGCTCCACGCGGTTGGGTAGGGATAGGCGAACCAATGCTGCGAGAAGCGCTCGACCGAATCCTTCAGATACTCCGTCGACCGCCCCCAGCCGGCGTCACCGGCACTCTCGATCGGATAGACGCTTTGCGCCAGCGCGGTCTTGCCGCCGGGTAGGTTCATCCGCGCCGCATCCCACACGAACGCGCGTGAGGCGGAAAAAGCAACGTCGCGCGTATTGGCGAAGTGATAGCGCCAGGTCTTCTCGGCCTTCGGCGCGGGACGCGCGCTGTCCCGCGTTACGTCTTCGGGCGTTCGGATCATCACCGTGGCGTCGCTGCCAGCCGCCTGGGCGAGGCGCGCGCGCTGGAGCGGTGTCAGGACTTCTGCGGCGTTGGTCAGCACGCCGCCGCCAGCGACGATCATGTCGGCGGGCAGGGTGACCGCGTAATCCACATCGCCATATTCGCAGTAGAATTCGGAACCCAGATAGGGGAGCGTGTCCCAGCCGCGCATGTCGTCATAGACGGCCATCCGCGGGAACCACTGGGCGATATCGAAGATCGTCCCGTTCGGCATGTCGAGCCACGAAGTGCGCCCGCCCCATACCCCCGGGATGGCATAATGATAGGTGATGCGGAACTTCAGCTTCGACCCGCCGCCCTTGAGCGGTTGGTCGAGCCGGAGGTTCATGCGCGTATCGGAGACGACAAACGGGATATTCACCCACATTTTGCCGCGCAGCACTTCCACCGACGCGATGGCATAGCCGTCGCTATGCTCGCTTCCGCCGCGGCCCTTCCGCCCGCTGCCCATCGTCGCCGCGCGTGAATCCGGGCGATAGATATTCTGGTCGAGCTGCATCCACAGGCTCGGCAGGACGTCGGGACTGTTGTTGGTGTAATCGACCGTTTCGGTGGCCGTCAGCGTCCTGGCCGTGGTGTCGATCCGCGCGGTGATCGCGTAATCGACCCGGTTCTGCCAATACCCCGGTCCGGGTGCGCCGTTGGAAGAGCGATAGACGTTCACGCCGTCCGGCAGCGGCTGCGCAGCGAAGGCGGACTTCGGGTCGAAGTCGGCGGCCCGTACCGGCGCCGTGTACAATAAGGCGGCAGCGCAGGCAGACCGTAGCATCGCTCGCGAAAAATGATGTCTCATCGATGCTCCAGACGTCTGATCGTGCGCGCATCTCGACCATTCGGCGGCACATTAATAGCGGGCACATGCCAGCAAACTCGGATGCCTATCAAGCACCCACCAAGGCCAGCTCTAGACCTTAGCTGAAAGTTTGCAGGTCAATTGGTCAATTCCACCGCGCAGTCTCGTTCAGCGATTATGCACGGCGAGAATCAGGGTGCCCGCACCGAATTTCGGCATCTGCTTCGAACATGAATGAGCGGCAGAAGTCGGGCTGAAACCAACGCGCCAGGAATGGCGGCGATTGTGAAGGAAATCGGATGCCGTGAGGCGTACGATTTCCTCCAATGCAGGAAGCCGCGGGCCGCGCGCGGTGCCTATGGGGATTTCGAGGTTGGCCCGGTTGTGCGGCGCGTGTGACGGCTGTCGAGGCGCGTATCGGCGGCCGAGATCATGGTCCCGAGGGGCGGTGTCCGGGGTGCATCTTGCCCATGATCGCAGGTTGAAGGTGCCGCTGATGCAGTCGGTGATGTTGCCAGCACGAGCGGCAGCATCGCCGGAAGCGCAAGACCTGCGTGGCGGGATGAAGTTGAGCCATGCGGGGTCATGGCGTGGTCGTCCCGGTCGATGCAGTGCCCTGCGGCGGTGCGCGCGGCTGCCGCCAGCGTTCGAAGGTCTCTATGACGACCATGTGCCCGCCGCAGCATGGACATGGCGGTCGAACGTCTTCCGGCCCGGTCGGCGCATCGGTGATGGCCGGCGGTGCAACGCCAAGTAGCTCACGGATCCGCTCGAGCTGCCCCTTGCGGGTGGCACCGGCGAGCAGGCCGTAGTGACGGATGCGGTGGAAGCCTTTTGGCAGGACATGGAGCAGGAAGCGGCGGATGAACTCATCGGCCGCGAGCGTCATGGTCTGCTGGCGGTCGGCTCCGTCTCGGCGGTAATCCTTGTAGCGGAACGTCACGCCGGTCTCGTCGAAGCGCAGCAGCCGGCCGTTCGAGATCGCCACCCGGTGGGTGTAGCGCGACAGATAGGCGAGCACCGCCTCTGGTCCCGCGAACGGTGCTTTGGCGTAGACGACCCAGTTCTTCTTCCGGACCGGCGACAGGTGGCGCAGGAACGCACGCCGGTCGGCGAGATGGCCCATGCTTCCGAAGAAGCCGAGCCGCCCGGTGTCGCGCAGCGCCATCAGTCGGGTGAGGAACAGGCGGCGGAACAGCTTGCCGAGCACGCGCACCGGCAAGAGGAACGCTGGGCGCGACGACACCCAGCGGCTGCCGTCGGGCGACAGCCCGCCGCCCGGCACAATCATGTGGATGTGCGGGTGATGGGTCATCGCCGATCCCCACGTATGAAGGACAGCGGTGATGCCGATGCGTGCGCCAAGATGCTTGGGGTCGGCGGCGATGGTGGTCATCGTCTCGGACGCCGCCTGGAACAGCAGGCCGTATAGCGCGGCCTTGTTCTGGAGGGCGATATCGGCGACCTCGGCCGGCAGCGTGAACACGACATGGAAGTAACCGACCGGGAGCAGGTCGGCCTCACGCTCGGCCAGCCAGGCGCGCGCGGCGGCACCCTGGCACCGCGGGCAGTGTCGGTTGCGGCAGCTGTTATAGGCCACCCGCCAATGCCCGCAGTCGGTGCAGGCTTCGACGTGACCGCCCATGACGGCGGTACGGCAATGTTCGATCGCCGACATGACCTTCAGCTGGTGCAGGCTCAGGTGCCCCGCATGCGCCGTTCGATATGCGGGACCAGCGCCGCGAAAGATGTCGGCGACCTCGAGGGAGGTCCGCACGAGGGCGTCAACCGGGCGGCGTCTTGCCCTCCATGAGCGCCATCAGCCGGTCGAGCGGGCTGGTCACGGCGCGGATCGTGCGCGTTGCGACCTTGGTGTAGAGCGCGGTCGTCTCGAGCTTGCTGTGCCCGAGCAGCACCTGGATCACGCGGATATCGACGTCCTGTTCGAGCAGGTGAGTGGCGAAGCTGTGCCGCAGCGTGTGCGGGCTGACGCGCTTTCGAATCCCCGCCGCCTCGGCCGCCTCGCAGACGGCACGGTGCAGTTGCCGGGTCGAGATCGGGTCGGTGTAGCTGCGCCCTGGAAAGAGCCAGCCGTGCGGCAGAAGGACACTGCGCCGCTTGCCTTCGCGCCACCACAGCCGCAGCAGCTCGAGCAGCTGCGGCGACAGCATGGCGTTACGATCCTTGCGGCCCTTGCCCTCCTCGATCCGGATCAGCATCCGCTTGCTGTCGATATCGTCGGCCTTGAGGTGCGCGACCTCCGACACGCGGAGACCGGCGCCATAGGCCACGCCCAGCGCCGCCCGGTACTTGATGCCCGGTGCCGCCTCGAGCAGCTTGGCCACCTCCTCGACGCTCAGCACGTCGGGCAGCTTCCTGGGACGATGCGCCAGCACCAACCGCCGCGACAGGTCCGGCCGCTCGAGCGTCACGTCGAACAGAAAGCGCAGCGCCGACACCGAGCCGTTGATCGTGGACTCGCCGACACCGTGCTCGCGCTGATGAAGCTGAAAGCGGCGCACATCCTCGGCGGTCGCGGTGTCAGGCGAACGCCCGAGGAAAGCCGCGAAGGCGCGGACGTGGCGGATATAATCATGCTGGGTCCGCAACCGCATCGCGCGCATCGCCATGTCGTCGAGCATCCGCTGACGCAGCGGGGTGACGGGTCGTTCGATCGGTACAATCGCCATGATGAAGTTCCTTTGGTTGAAGGAACTCCATCGTCTGCCGCCGCTGCCGCCGGGCCAAACCTCACCGCAAAGGCGCTACCTCACCACCAACACCAATGCCGCGCAGCGGCTTCGTGCATTGCGTCATTGCCCGCCCAGACCAGCGGCAGCGATGCGGTCCTAAACCGATATGAAACAATGGCCGAAACTGGTGAGGCAAAAAGAGGCTTCGAACGGTCGGTCGCGGATCCAATTAACCGTGTTTTCCGGCAAGCAAAGGACGGATCGAACTCGGGCGTAGCCGCCACGCGTAGATGTGGATACTTCACTAGCGGCGGCCTGCACACTGCACACTACAGGATGAGAAGCGCAATGAGCACACCGCCGGATTAACGAGCACATCTATGATCGAGGTCAGCGCATGGGATGACTTCGTTGCCTTAGAACGGCTTACCTGTCGCGCCCGGCCGCCATGTGGAACCGCAACGCCGATATTCTCACCAAGGGAAAAACAGTTCCGGTGACGCTCCAAATACCTATCGAACCGCAGCCGGTCACCGATCTTTGGCGTTGTCGGAGTTCGCCGATGTTTAGGCGAGGTGGGCAGAACTTTCCGCCTGTGGGCGGCAGCCGACGCCCTTACGGGCGCCGGACAGACGCTTCAGCTACGCACGAACGCGAGGAGATCAGCGTTGATGATCTCTGGGTGCGTGGTGCACATTCCGTGCGGGAAACCCTTATAGGTCTTCAGCGTGCCGCGTTTTAAAAGTTTCACGGATAATGGCGCCGAGTCCGCATATGGAACGATCTGGTCGTCGTCCCCATGCATGACAAGGGTCGGAACCTGGATCTTCTGCAGGTCCCCGGTAAAGTCAGTTTCCGAGAAGGCCTTAATGCAGTCATAGTGAGCTGCGGAGCCGCCCATCATTCCCTGCCGCCACCAGTTGTCGATTGAGCCCTGGCTGATTTTCGCGCCGGGCCGATTGAAGCCGTAGAACGGCCCAGTCGGCACGTCGATGTAGAACTGCGCCCGGTTTGCGGCGAGGGCCGAACGGAAGCCGTCGAACACCTCGATCGGCAGCCCGGCCGGATTTTTATCGGACTTGACCATGATCGGCGGCACCGCTCCGATTAGGACCGCCTTGGACACGCGGCCTGGCTTCGATCGGGCCACATAGCGGGCGACTTCGCCGCCGCCGGTCGAATGCCCGACGTGGACCGCACCCTTCAAGTCGAGCGCATCGGCGAGCTCGATCACGTCGGCGGCATAGGTGTCCATTTCGTTCCCGGTCGACGTCTGGGTAGACCGGCCATGGCCGCGCCGATCATGGGCGATCACGCGGAAGCCGTGATGAAGGAAGAAGATCATTTGGGCGTCCCAGTCATCGGCGCTGAGCGGCCAGCCGTGGTGGAAGACGATAGGCTGCGCGTCCTTCGGACCCCAGTCCTTGTAGAAGATTTCGGTGCCGTCCTTGGTCGTGATCATACCCATCGTTTTGGTTCCTTTGCTCATGGTTGCGTGCCGGTAGGCGGAGGCGGCCGTTGCGGTAGACATCATCGCACCGGCGACGGCCGCGCCGGCCGTGCCGATGAGGACGTCCCTCCGTGTGGTGGTGTGGCGCACGGTATCGGCTGACATCGCTCTTTCCAATTTTGTCTGCGGTCCGACCGGTCTACCTCGGCTGCGCTGGCCGGTATCTCGCCCAATGGTGTGCGATCGTACTCGGGTATGTTGTTGGAGACATACAAAGGTATGGCTTGAGCGGCTTGAATAGCCGCGCGGTGCTGTGCAGTCGCCTGACGGAGCACGGTTCATTCCAGCACGGGGGGCCATGCCGCTGCGTCGGAAGGACTGACATCGACTCGGTCTTGGTCGCCATGATCCGGCCGGATGCAAGTGCCACCTCCGCACGCGATCGAATGCTTGGAGTGCGGGTGGATTTGTCGTCGCAAACGTCTTGAGGCCCGGCGATATCATACGATCGCGTTAGTGGGCCTCCCTGACGGCTAATCGCGCAAGCACGTTCCGTCCCGATAAAAGGCGACAGTGGAGGCCGCAGTCTCGCATGCGGGTCGAAGCCGGTCATCGAAAGGACGGGGATGGTTTTCAGCAAGTTGAAAAGCCAGGGGGGACTGCCGGAGTGCGCATCCCCCTTTGCCGGTTGGCCCTCTCTTGGACTTACATCCTCAAGGCTCGACAAATGATTGCTGCCGAAGGGCCCCCTCCCTACGTCTTCGCGGCTGCAGAGCAGGCGGGCTTCCCCGGCTCGCCCTTTTCGCCGCAGCACGGGTTCAGACGGAAGGCGGCCTATGCGGTCATGGCCCTCCTGATCGGAATCGCCGCGACGTTTGGAAACGCGCTTGTAACCGTCAACATCCCGATCGTTGCTGGCGTAAACGGAATCGATCTAGTCGACGCAAGCTGCCTTTCGTCAATCTTCATAGCGTTCAATGCCGGCGGCAGTCTTCTGCTTGTCCGGTCCAGGATGACCTGGGGGATCCCGGCGGTGACCAAGAGTCTCGTCGTTCTTTATATCGCAGCGGCGCTTCTCGAGTCCGCGTTTCCGAGCTTTGCATTGGCTCTTACTGTCCGCGCGGTGTCTGGGCTGGCTTCGGCAGGCCTGACGACGCTTGCAATCTACCATCTGACTCAGGTCTTTCAAGGGAAGTTGCAGCCGATTGGCCTATGCGTCGGCATGACCCTGCCGCAGTTCGGGACGCCGCTTGCGCGGCTGGTTCCCGTTGAGCTGATGGCAGCGGGCGAATGGCACGGACTTCAGCTTATCGAGATCGGGGCTGCGCTGCTGGTACTTGCTTTGACTACCGCACTTCCCCTTCCTCCCAGCCGGCGAGTTTCAGTGTTCGAACCATTGGACGCGGTCACGATCGGTCTATTATTGCCCGGCTTGGTGTTGCTATGCATTGCAGTAGGGGCGGGCCGCTACGTCTGGTGGACCGATACGCCGTGGATCGGAATGGATCTGGCCGCCGCCGCGGTCCTCCTCGCTGGCGGCATCTCGATCGAACATCTTCGCACACGCCCGCTGCTTCAGACTCATTGGCTTGCGACTAGAGACGTGCTGCGCCTCATGGCGGTAGCCCTCATGGTGCGCTTCGCCCTCGCGGAGCAGACATACGGCGCGGTGGGGCTGCTTGGCCTCGGCGGCATCAACAACGATCAGTATCATGGCCTCTTTTTGGTGATTACGCTCGCAATGGCGGCAGGATCGATCACCGCGGCCGTGACGTTGTCAGAGCGCAGATTACCCTATCAGGTGGCGGTCGCCGCGCTGTTCATAGCCGGCGGGGCGTGGATCGATGCCGGTGCCAACAGCCTGACCCGGCCAGCTCAGCTTTATATCAGCCAAGCAATGCTGGGCTTCGGCGCTTGTCTCTTTCTCGGCCCGGCACTTCTCTACGGCTTTCTACGCGTTCTGAAACTGGGGCCGACACATCTTGTGAGCCTTATCGTGGTCTTCAGTATATCGCAGAATGTCGGCGGTCTGATCGGCTCGGCGTTTCTCGGGACTTATCAAATTATACAGTCGAAGGCACATGCTTCCGCGTTAGCGGAGCACCTTCTTGCCGGCGACCCGCAGGTCGCGCAGCGCATGGCGGCGCAGGGCGCGGGCGGCCTCTATCAGGTGCTCCAGCGGGAGGCAGCCGTCCTCGCGTTCGACGACGTCTTCCGCGTTGTCGCGGTCATAGCGCTTGTAATTGCCGGCTGGGTGCTGCTGGCCACCGTTGCCAAGCGGTATGGCGTCCATGCGGCCCGATGAGATTGCATCTTTCGAACGTGGTTTGTCGTTTCCCTGATCGAGGATGAGAACGTTCCGGGCGGCCCCGCTCGTCGCACTTCGAGGAATCACCTTGCTGCTCTTCGAAAGTCCAAATCTGCGCGCTTGCTGTAGTTTCGGGACGTGTGCCCGCATCGCGCGAAGGGCGTCGATGTGACGCAGGCCCCAGCCTGACCGCTGCCGGCCAGAGGTGACGTTATAACCCTACACTAAGGCCATCGTAATAGATCGGGGCTTGGCGGTTCATGCGCGCAGGTGGCAATATGAATTGTTCGCCAAGGATACCCGAATGAGCCTGCCACCCGTTAGCGATCGAGCTATTGCCGTGCTTCAGGAGGAACGAAAACGCCTTCAAAATACACACGACACTTGCGCCGCAGTATTCGGTCCAAATCGGAGCGAAGCACAGGCCGCTGCTTTGGCGCGGATTATTGACGCCGTTCAGGCGATCGCTGCCGAGATCGAAGCTCGGACTGGTGCAGACGTTGAATGATAATGCCGGGAATGTGATCAGCGAGGTCGAGGAATCGCGTGAAGCCAAGGGTGGACAACATCCGTCGGCTCAGGAACTTGAGGGAAAGGTCAGGCTGATCCAGAGCTGAATAACGTCCTGACGACCGGGACGATTGGCAGTGACGCCGACCTCAGGTTTTGGGATGGAGACGCCTTTGCGACCGAGGACCTCGTTACGTATCTGGCCGGGGATTCGATCGCCAAGAAGCAGCTTCAGGCGTTTGAGCGCTACCCGATTGAGATCGACCTCGAGGGACGGCTCTTGGTATTCGAGTCGCACCAGCTCGACATGCAGCGGCAGATAGACATCCTAGTCGAGAGTTACCGGCCAGGGGCAACCGGACATCCTGCCAATCCGCAATCGGCCACAGCCTGACGCATAACCAAGCCGACACGAGACGCGAGCTTCTCGTAAACGGCCCGAACTGTGCTTTCTCATGCCGCCATGGCACGTCGCGCGAGCGCGCATTGCGACCAAATCTCCGACAGTGCGCTTACCAGCTTGTCGACGTCGGCGTCCGAATGGAGCGGCGAGGGCGTCAGACGAAGCCGCTCGGTTCCGACGGGCACGGTCGGGTAGTTGATCGGCTGAACGTAGATGCCGTGATGTTCAAGCAGCCAGTCGCTGATCATCTTGCACTTCTTGGCATCGCCGACCATCACCGGGATGATGTGGCTCGGATTGTCGATCGTCGGGATGCCGATCGCGTCGAGCCGCCGCCGCACTTGCGCCACGCGCGCCTGGTGCTGCGCGCGTTCCCAACCGCTTGCCTTGAGATGGCGGATGCTTGCGGTCGCGCCCGCGGCGAGTGCGGGCGGCAGCGCGGTCGTGAAGATGAACCCGCTCGCAAAGCTGCGAACGAAATCGCACAAAGCGGCTGAGGCGGCGATATAGCCGCCCATCACGCCGAACGCCTTGCCAAGCGTGCCCTCGATGACAGTAATCCGGTCCATCAGCCCGCGCTCCTCGGCAATGCCGCCGCCGCGCGGACCGTACAGGCCCACGCCATGAACCTCGTCGAGATACGACATCGCACCATGGCGTTCGCAAACGTCGAGGATCTCGGCGATCGGGGCGATGTCGCCGTCCATCGAATAGACGCTCTCGAACGCGACGAGCTTGGGGCGCGCCGGGTCGATCCGCGCGAGTTTGCGGTCGAGATCCGCAGGGTCGCTATGCTTGAAGCGGATGTACTCCGCGCGGCTGTGGCGGATGCCCTCGATCATCGAGGCATGGTTGAGTTCGTCTGACAACACCACGCAATTCGGCAGCTTGGCGGCGAGTGTGCCGAGCGCCGCCCAGTTCGAGACATAGCCCGAGGTGAAGAGCAACGCGGCTTCCTTGCCGTGGAGATCAGCGAGTTCGGCCTCGAGCACGACGTGCGCGTGCGTCGTGCCCGAAATGTTGCGGGTGCCGCCAGCGCCCGCACCGCACGCGTCGAGCGTGGCGTGCATCGCGTCGAGCACTTTTGGATGCTGCCCCATGCCGAGATAATCGTTCGAGCACCAAACTGTGACGTCGTCGACGCCGGCTTCGGTATGATGGCGCGCTCGTGGGAAATTGCCGGCCTTGCGCTCGAGTTCGGCGAAGATGCGGTAGCGCCCGTCTTCCCTCAGCGCATCCAGCTCGACCGTGAAGAATGCCTCATAATTCATGACGTAGCCCTCACCTGTCGTCCGTTGTGGATTGTATTGTTTGATTTTTGCCGTGGTCCGATGCCGTTGAGCTTTGCGCAACGGCAAAATCGGAAAAGGCGCTCGAGATCGTGGTGAAAGTGCCGAGATAGGCGATGCGTCGACCAGTCTCTCCCGACCCGCGCTGCTGCGGGCGATGGACCCCAGCGTGCCTTGAGGCCAGAGTCCGCTTTCGAAACGCCCGATCGTCGCTTCGCGGCTGGGCAGCCGACATGCGGATCGCCGGCGAATTCATGGCCGAAGCCAGAATCGGATGCCTTCGGCCGCAACCCCGAGGCTCAGGACACTCACCGTCCAGATCGCGAGCATCCAGACCAGCCGCCGCCACAGCGGCGCGTCCGCTGGTGTCTCAATGGAAGCCATGGGTGCCGACCTTCCCGCGAAATACCCAGTATGCCCAAACCGTGTAGGCAAGGATGATCGGGATTATCGCGATCACTCCGACCAGCATGAATGACTGACTGCTCGCGGGCGACGCCGCCTCCCAGATCGTCACATGCGGCGGTACGGCGTATGGGAAGATGCTTATGCACAGGCCTGCAAAGCCGAGCAGGAAGAGCCCGAGCGAGATCAGGAACGGCAGGCGTTCCGCTCCCCGCTTGAGGCTGACGAAATAGATGACCGCGGCAACGGCGACGAGCAGCGGAACCTGGGCGGTAAGGAGCACGCCCGGCATCGCGAACCAGCGGCGCCAGTAGGCATAATGGAGATAGGGCGTAGCAGCGCTGACCGCCGTCATCGCGACCAGGGTCGCCGCTCCGAGCCACCCGGCGAGCCGCCGCGCGTGCTCCTGCTCCTTCCCGTCCGTCTTCCACACCAGCCACGTCGCTCCGAGCAAACAGTAGCCGGTCACGAGCGCGACACCAGTGAGCAGGCTGAATGGGCTTAGCCAATCCAGCCAGCGGCCCGCATATGCGTCGTCGACAACGGTGATGCCCTGCAGCACGGCTCCGAGGATCATGCCCTGCGAGAGGGCCGCTATTACTGATCCGACACTGAACGCGACGTCCCACGTCGCGCGATGCCGCGGCTCGCGCCAGCGGAACTCGAAGGCAACGCCGCGCAGGACGAGGCCAAGGAGCATCGAAATTATCAGCGGATAGGTCGCGGGCAGAATGATCGAGTAAGCGATCGGGAAGGCGGCGAGGAGGCCTCCGCCGCCCAGCACAAGCCACGTTTCGTTTCCGTCCCAAACGGGGGCGATCGAGTTCATCGCGCGATCGCGTTCGGGACCTACTGCGAGGAGTGGAAACAGTATTCCGACGCCGAGGTCGAAGCCATCCAGACAGACGTAGGCGCAAACGGCGAAGCCAAGAATGCCCGCCCATGCAATCGCGAGGTCGAACGAAGCGATCATCGAGCTGCTCCCATTTGGATGTTGACGGCGTCCATCCTCGGGGCGGGCACGCCGCCGGCGGTCTGCGGGATCGGCGGCGGCCCCTGCTCGCCCGGCTTCGGCCGTGCGGACATCAGACACAGGACATAGAAGATGCCAGCTCCGAATACGGTGAAGTAGACGATGACGAAGGACACGAGCGACGCCGCCACCGCCGGCGCTGCGAGCGGAGAGTGCGACTGCGCGGTGAGCAGATAGCCAAACACGGTGTAGGGCTGCCTCCCGACTTCGGTCGTGACCCAGCCGGCGATCACCGCGACGAAGCCTGCCGGCCCCATCAGCATAGCGCTCCAATGGAGCGGTCGGGCGTCGAACAACCAGCCGCGCCAGCGCGCGAACAGGCTAGCAAGTCCGAGGCCGAGCATGGCGAAGCCCAAGCCCACCATGATGCGGAACGACCAGAAGACGATCGGAACAGGCGCCCATTGGCTTCGCGGGAAGTCCTTCAGACCGGGCATCGGGGCATTCAGGTTGTGACGCAGGATCAGCGATCCCATGCGCGGTATCTCGATCTTATAGCGCACCCGCCCTTCGGCGTTGCTTGGAAGGCCGAACAGCACGAGGGGAGCGCCGTGCGGACTTGGATCGTAGTCTCCCTCCATCGCGAGTACCTTCGCTGGTTGGTGCTCCAGCGTGTTTAATCCGTGAGCGTCCCCCGCGAGAATCTGCAGGGGCGTCACAAGCGCTACCATCCACATGGCCATCGAGAACATGCGGCGGACGCCGACGTCACCGGGAGCGCGCAGGAGATGGAAACCTCCGACTCCGCCCACGACGAGGGCCGTGGTCAGGTAGGCGGCGAGCACGGTGTGGACGAGGCGGTAGGGAAAGCTCGGGTTGAAGATAATCGTCAGCCACGAGCCGGCCGGCACGAACTGGCCGTGCGCGTTGATCAGGAAGCCGACAGGCGTCTGCATCCAGCTGTTGACGCTGATGATCCAGGTCGTCGAGACCAGCGTTCCCAACGCTACCATGCAGGTCGCGAAGAAATGCAGTCGCTCGCCGACCTTGCCTTCTCCAAACAGCATGACGCCTAGGAAGCCGGCTTCGAGGAAGAAGGCGGTGAGGACTTCGTAGGCCATCAACGGGCCAACAATCGGCCCAGCCTTCGCGGAGAAGACCGACCAGTTTGTGCCGAATTGATAGGACATCACTATGCCCGAGACGACGCCCATGCCGAACGCGACTGCAAAGATCTTGAGCCAGTAGCGGTATAGGATCCGGTATATTGCGTCGCCCGTCCGCAGCCACAGAGCCTCAAGAACCATTAGAAAGCTCGCGAGCCCGATCGAGAAAGACGGGAAGATGAAGTGGAACGAGACGGTAAAGGCGAACTGTGCTCGTGCCAGCGTCACGGCGTCCAGATTTTCGAGCATTCCCATGTTGCCTCCGGGAAAGTCGGCGGCGGACGGCCGGGTTGGCGCGTCCGTCCGATCCACGCCTGTGGGCTCGGCTTTCTTGCGTTGACGATAGCGGAGACGGCAACGCGGGTTCCATCGTCCCCCGGGGTCTTCGGACCACACTAGAGTATGATCGATGCGTCCCGGCCATTCGGCTAGGACCGGTGCTGCAGGTCCGTTTATCAACACGGTCCGGGGCCAATCGAACGATCGCAAGATATCTCGCGACCAACGCAGCAGTTAGGATTCCGGAGTCTCGCTTATGACGGCCATCTTCCTGCCTGCCGCGATTCTTGCTCTGACGCTGTTCTGCATACTGGTCGTTAGATCCCGCCCAATAGCGGTCAGACTGTCGTGCGAGCTGGTTCTTCTCGTCGTCATAATGGCCTGTCTGGTCGCCCGCGGCACTTCTCCACTTCCGAGCGGCCCTAATCTTGCGCGACACGCGGATGCCGCATGGCTGCGGGCACTAGCAGTCATTTGGTGGCTGATCGGCGCGAGGGTGCTGGCCGTGGTTGCGGCTGTCGTGCTTGGTCATGACGCTCGATCGCGGCGGGCACGCCTACTTTCGGACCTTCTTGCAGGCGCCATCTATTTGGCGACCGTGCTGGTCATCCTAAATTCGGTGCTTGAGCTGCCGATCAAGGGCCTGCTTGCAACGTCGGGCGTCATAGCGATCGTCCTCGGTCTTGCGTTGCAAAACACGCTCGCGGACGTGTTTCTCGGGCATAGCGGTGGGGCTAGATCGACCGTTCCGCGTGGGCGACCGGGTGACGATCAAGGATCACGCTGAGGGCGTCATCGTCGAGGCGACCTGGCGTTCGATCCGGATCCAGACCGAGTGGGAAGACATCGCCACGATACCCAATAGCGTCGTCGCCCGAGGGCAAATCATCAACCACAGCTTCCCGACCGAGCGGCGGGCGGCATCGATTGAGGTGCCCACGCGCTCCTCGGCCCGGTCCGAAGTTTTGCTCGAGCTGGTGCGGCAGGCTGCGCTCCTGTCGCCGAGCGTTCTCGATCAGCCCGCGCCGACGGTCTCCCTGAAGCGCGTCGGCCTCAGCACCACGACGCTCGGCGTGCACTACTTTGCGGCCACGA
Source organism: Sphingomonas sp. UYP23 (assembly GCF_054059235.1). Lineage (NCBI taxonomy): Bacteria > Pseudomonadati > Pseudomonadota > Alphaproteobacteria > Sphingomonadales > Sphingomonadaceae > Sphingomonas > Sphingomonas sp. UYP23. Next base: position 2,741,622 of record NZ_JBSSBX010000001.1, on the reverse strand, counting down.
CCGGAGAGATGGGGCACGCAAAGGCGGAGCTCTTCCGGCATATACGTCGCCTGTTTCGGCATGCGGGCATAGACTGCGGCCGCCCGCCGACCCTGATCGAGGCCCTCAGCAGCACCGCCTTGTTTGAATCGCTGCCGGCCGACCAGATCGACCTGCTGTCTCAGTGCCTGATTGAACGTTCTCTTGCTCCTGGAGACGTACTGTTCGAGCAGGGGAAGGCAGGAGCCTCGCTCTACATCGTGCGGTCCGGCGTTCTAAGAGCGGAGCGCCGCCACGACGGCTCCGGATACGAGCGGGTCGGACGGGTCGGACCGGGCGAATATCTGGGTGCGATCAGCATGATGACGGGCGATCCGCATCCCGTCACTGTGACGGCGGACACTTTCGCCACCGTGATCGAGATCGGCCGGAAGTCGATCGACGCGCTCCTGCAGAAAGAAGAGGCGCTTGGGACCGCGCTGGAGCGGGCGATCCAGCAGGGCATGGCCCTATTGGACGGGAGCGGCGTCGCGCGGACATGCGACCCGGTCGACAGCGGTGGAACCATATTGGCTCGCATCCGCGAATATCTCTCGCGCGGGAGGCTCAGCCGGTAGGCGCGGCAGGTCCCGGTGGGTTCAACCGCTCACCGCAACATGACAGGTTTTGTAATGTTGAAGAAGGCTACGGAATGGCCCGCGCGGCGCGGCCCGGTTTTAACACCGTAGCAGAAGCGTGATCTGTGGTCATGGTGGAAGGCCGGATGACCCTTGCGTGATATTGCCGAGCGCTGAGCAAGCACGCACGGGATCGTCCCGCTGACGCCGAAGGCGGTTCTTCACAGCGCACTGTAGGGTTCGATGCCCCCCGGGCGAATGGAGCGGTCGGCGATGGTGCCGAGGAGGCGCCTCAAATGCCCTGACGGATGGCGGGCGTTACGCGGATTGCCGCCGGCCCATGATGCATAATCGACGGGAGGCTCTCCATCTTGATCGGGGTGCCGCCGCCACGGATCACGTGACCATCAAATCCTTTGGAACATATGCACATGTGCATAGTTATAGCCGGATGAATCCGCGACTCTCGAATGGGTCGACTGGTTCAACCATCGTCGACTGCTCGAACCCATCGGCAACATCCCGCCTGCCGAAGCCGAAGATCAATATTATGCTGCCGCAAACAACATCGATATGGCAGCGTGACTCACAACCCAACGCCCCCGGCAGACCCGGCGCGGTTCAACACGCCCCGGGACACTACCCCGACTCATGCATGCCTATTGCTCCAGGTAATCGCATCAACCGTGGGTTGTATTGCTCCTGCCAGCTGCCTCAGCCAGGCAGCCTCGTTAGCGATTCGCTCGGGATCAGCTTCAATCCACCAGGCCCGGCGTTCGGACGACCACCGATAGCCGGCCGCCTTGAGCATGTCCTTGAACTCGAACGGAGCATGAGCCGCATAAAGCCGCTGTGTCGCGCGCTGCGCCGTTTCGATCATTTTGGCAGCGATAGATTTTCCGTCCTCTGCGGGTGAGGCAAGCAGGCACGTCGTCGCCCAGACATCCGCCCCAGCGCGATGTGCGTCGGGCAGGAAAAACCCGCCCTGCGTCAGCAGGCCCGCGATGCTTTGACCACCATTAAAGCCAAGCGCCGGCCAATCGACCTCACTCATCGAACATGCCCATGGCAGGTTAGCGAACGCCGGAAAGCGGCGACTAACGAAGCCGCGATCGAACTTCGCGTTATGAGCCACGGCCACATCAACTCCCCGCAGCGCCTTCGTAATCTCGGCCTCGGGAAACCATTTGCCGATCAGCATGTCCGACGTGATGTGGGTAAGCCGCTCGATCTCTATCGACAAATCCTCGGCCGGATCTTCCAACCACGACTGCGGCGGCGTCACCTCCACGACATCGCCACCGTCGAGGTCGATCGACAAAGTCCCGATCGCCAGCTCGATCATCTTGTGGCGCTCGGGGTCGAGCCCGGTGGTTTCACAATCCACGATAGCGCATTTTATCACATTCTCCGGCACGGGCATGGAGCGGCACCAGATTTCGTCGGGCTGTGGTAGTCGGCGTAATACACGATAGTCGCCGATCTGCTAAAGGCGGCGGGCAAGCCGCTCACCGCGGCGGTTCGGGTTGAGATGGTAGAAAGACATGCGCAGTTCCTAAAAATGGAAACGCCCGCCGCCTGGACAGGCGGCGGGCGGGAGGATGATTGGTTTATGGAGCGTCAGGCGTGGATGGCGGAGCGCAGTCCGATCAGCTGGAGCCACGCATCTTCGGCGGCGCGTGTCTGGTCGGCATTGGCAAACCACTGCCAGTGCCGGGTTCCGTGCCGACCATTGTCTCGCCAGAACCGGGCGGTCGCCAGAAGGTGGACGTGCGGGATTCCAACCGGTGCGCCGTCCGCGTCACGGCGGAGGTGAATCGCCCAATCCACGATCATGCCTTTGTCGGTCAGGTGCCTGTAGACATAGTTCTCGACCAGCCAGGTCCAGCGCGCTGGATCGTCGGCGGACGGAAGATCGGCGACGATGTGCGTTGCAACGACGGCCTGTGGGCCCTCCCGCGCGGCCGCCTCGTCGGCTTCACGCCACAGCGCATCGCCGTTCTTCAAGTGCGGCGCCAGCTTCAGCGGGTGACAGCGCCCCGCGGCCAGCAGATCGCCGCGATCGATATAGCTGTCCGGCACCTTGCCGAAATGGTCGCTGCCGCTGATGCGGTTGATGTACAGCCAGGATGCGGTTGCCGTGTAATGCGTGGAGTACGGCCCCTCTGTAGAGCGGCTTTCGCGTCCGGCCGCGCACACCGGGCGAGCGTTGAAGGGCGGGCGCGGGCGCAGGCCGCGTCCTGCCGCCTCACGGATGCGAGGCGCTAAGGTCGTGTCAGTCATGTTGGATTCCTTATGACGAAGTCACGCGTCGCACATGCGACGCGCGGAGCCGTCAGGCGAAGGAATGCTTCTTCTGCATTTTCCCCTTCACCTTCCGGCTCACCTCCACCCTTCCCTTTCCAATTTATCTATTTGCGGATGCGTGGACGTGTTCCACTGCTCTGTGTCGCGCCGGCCGACGTGCGGATCGCGACCTCCGTTCGCTTCGATCGTCAGCGGCTTGGGCCGCCAATCCCTTCGTCTGGTGGTCGGCGGCCCGGATTGTTGCTGGCGATGTGCGAACGCATTGCGGGCACAAGCTCGGTTGGCCAGACGGGCTTCCCGGCGTCCCTGCTGTTTCGCACTGTCTCGACCACAAGCCGGGTGGCGCGTTCATCGTGTCGCAACGCTCGGACAAGCGCAGCCATCATTGCTGGAGCCTCGCGCGTCGCCATGAGCCGGTCGTCGCTAGCGAACACGATTTGCCGCGGCTTCTCACCTGCGAACTGAACGAGCGCGAGCAGCTGCTTGGTCGGAGCGCCAGTGCGACTATCGAACGCAGCGATCCGTACGCCGTTATCGTCGGCCCACTCATATTTCGGCGCGCCCATGTTGCTCCAGCCGCCAAACCCATCCGGGCTGGGAGCGACGGGCTTTGCCGCATCTGGAGCCTTGCGAACACGCGCTGCTCCCTGCTCCAACTGTTCGTCCCGCTTGTTGCGCGCCTGCGCCTCGTACGCCGCAGCCACACGCTGTTCGATCGAGAACATATCGTGCTGGAACCCGGGATCCTGGCTCCAGCGATCCAGCCGAACGAGCATGGCGGGGACGATATCGCGCGGCCAGCGGCGCACACCGGTCTTGGCGAAGTCGAGCGGGCGACGCCCGGCCTCATCGGATACTGAGTTGATCACTTGTTGTTGGTCGGCCCGAATCTTTGTCAAACGCGCTTGGGTGCGCGGCGCGGCAACCCACGAGTCGTCCACCCCGACAGCCTTCATCGACGAATACTCGAGTTCCAGTGCCCCACCGCCATAGTCGGCAACATAGGCATCGATCTCGGCGATCCGTGCGAGCACCTTGTCGTCGCTCGCGAAGCTTGCCGCTCGATCCGGCGAAAACGTCGTAAACGGGTTGGATTCAAGCCACTGAAGTGATGGCATTTCGGCAAGCAGCGGCGCCGCGTAAACGAATCGATTGTTTGGCGTGTATCTGTAAGCGCGGGCACGACGGGATTTGGCTGCGGTGATCATCATGGCGTCTGCGGGACGAGGCCTCGGTGCTTCTCCGACCGGCGGTTCGGCTTCGCCAAGCCGATGCTGGTCGTGGCGCTCCATCACGTCTACAAGCGGCACAGGCCATCGAGCCGAGGCATCCTGACCGCGCCGGGCGAGGACATCGGCAGCTAGGGCGTGAACATCTGACTCGTTCCGCCAGATATCGAGCAAAGCGGCCACAGGCCCAAGGCCCCTGCTGGCGTCGATGCGAGCATTATCACCGATAGTGTAGTCGACCGTGTTTCGAGCGATCGCCAGCAGCACGTCCCGCAAGGCCATCGATGGTTTGCCATCCGGCTCGAACGGCGCGATCGAATCCGGATCGGCGCGATCTTGCCGATCCGGAGTCGGTTCAGGTTCGGCGGCCCTGACACTTTTCGTGGGCGAGGTCGCACGAATCTTGACCAAAAGGTTCTCGATCGAGGCGACGAACGGATGGACCGGCCGTTCGCGAGATGCCGCCGCCACAATCCTCGGTTGCGGCGAACTTGGCCACGCTGCCACGATCTTCAAAGCGGCTGCCGCTCCCGTCGTCGGTGGCATCTGTGCCGCAAATTGCCTCGGTCGTGCTACTTGGACCGAAGGCTTCAGCGCTTGACGGAACCCCAGCGCTTCACTGGCTCGCAAGTAAGATGGGGCGGAAACAGAGTGTCGATCCTTTGCTCCGACGAGATTTTCTTGTGCCGCGCCAACAGGTGCCGGGACAATGCGAACATCGCGAGGTCGCGGCGCAGCGGAAGGTTTCAGCCTGGGATCCTTCGGCCCAGATAGTGCCTTGGCCGGAGCAAGACGCGCAGTCTCCGCTGTGTCGGCCCACGCGGATACCAGCCGGGAAAGGTCCGGGCGACGAGACTGGTCTGCACCGGCTGAAAGGCGACGGGCAGGAACGCTGGGCGGGGACGCGATCAATGGACCTTTCGAAGCTGGCAAGGTCGCTACCGAGACATGCAACTCGTCCCGTGCCGCAGTATGATTGGCAGAGGATGCCGACACTAATCGCTCCCGATTCGAGCGCACTGGCTGAACCGCTTGCTGCGCCACGGCCGCATCACGTATCTTTGTCAGCGCGGAAATCTTGTTGTCCAGGTCGCGCAAGAAACGGCGATGCGCGTTGCGCGCATTCTTGATGCGGTTGCGCTCGTGCGCCCAAACATGTTCGCCGCGTGCGACCATTGCCGACCGCTGTTCGCCGAGGTGCTCGCCAGGCTCGAGGTCTAGACCACGTGCACCATAGCCAAGACCGGTATAACGCATATTCCGGCCCGATCGCTCGGACGCTTCGCTCATCGAATGCGCCCATAGGTGCCGCAGCATCTGAACACCGTTATTGCCATCCAGCTCGCCGCGCACCTCGTCGGCGAAGGTCCAGCAATATGGCGCAACACGGGGAGTCGGTCGAAGGTTTGTGAGGATGTGCCCATGCGGGTTCGGCTGATCTGCACCTTTGGGCGACTGATGCATAACGGCGGAATAAGGCAGCCCGAGAGGCGCGAGTACCGTGTCGCAGAAATGCTTTAGCGCCGCCTGCTGTTCGTCCGGACTCGCGTCGATGTCGAACGCGACGATGATACGTATCTGGATCTTGCCGTTCTTGCGGGTTGTCGCATCTTCGATGCACTGCCAGGCCGCGCCGATCTCGTCGATGTCCTCGCCGAGGTTGGAAAGGATGATCGGCTCGTTATCAGCGTCGCGCAACACTGCTTCGTCCCGCGCTTCATATTCCCAGCGATCGCGGGCGGCACCGCGGTAAAAACTGGAAGACTTCCGGCCGAGGTAAGATTGTGCAAAATGTACGCCGCGCATGCCGCGCTCGTCGATCACCCACGAGGACGTCTGGATCCTCGTGACACTGGTGCGGCTAGAGGTGACAATTACCCGCTTTCGCACGTCGGATGTCTTGCGCGGCGGTCGGTCGGGCTTGACGCGCACGAGCAGCGTCGCCGCCATCCGGCGATAATCGCGATCGATCTCGGCGAGCTCGATCAACAGGCGTCTGGCAGCGGCTCTGTCCTCGAGGTTGCGCTGTAGTTCATCTGCCTTCTCCTGGCGCCTCGCCTTGCGTGCTTTGAGCTGGTCGGAACGCGCCTGTTTGAGCACGATCTTCAGGCTCGCCTGGGTTGCAGCCCTACAACTGCCGTCCGGCAGAACGACAAAGACTTCTATGGGGGGTGGGGGGAGCGCAGGGCGGCCGGAGGCAGCCGAATTCGACGAAGGCGAATTCATTTAATGCGCCCCCCACCCTTAACTCTAAATGCTCCTTCCCCTGCCCCTCTTCTGACACCCATCGAACTAATCGCACTGTGTTGATGACCTGACACACTAACCCCAGCGGCTTGGATCGATTGATCGAATTGGCGGACGGGCGGCGGGACCATGTCCGACCATCACCGATTGCCGTGTGCGCCAGCCATGTCAGTCCACGCGCCGAGGTCCTGGCAACGCCTCACGCGCGCGAGGCTTCGACGCGGCGAAGAAAAAAACCGCTTCTTGCAGCTGCCTCTCCATCCCATAAGCTCGAAGTTGGGCGCGGTGCCCAGCAGATATGCTGGACCTGCCGATGATCAACGCCCACTCGACCCATCCTTCATCGCAGCATGTGCTCGCCCCCGCAGGTGCGCCCTCGCGACTGACATGGCTGGCATACATGCGTTCGTGGTCGATGCGTCTCGAAGGAGACGCGACCATGAACGACCCCGCCCCAGCCTGCAATGAGGATCTCGTCGAAACCCTTAACCGATTGATCGCCGACGCCCGCGCCGTCCGGCAACGCGCGGTCGACAAGAACGTCGCGCTCGACGTCGAGCAGGCCGACCTCGGACACCACCCGCACTACGCCGGCTACATCATGGGCGGCATGCTGCTCGAGCGCGGCTTTAGCGCCGAGCATATACTCGCGGTGCTCGGCGTGAACGCTCTCGGCTGGCGAGATGTTCTCCCTCGCCTGACCGACGCGGTCGTCGCTGATGGCGACGATGATGCCGATCTCCTGCTTCGGCTGCGCGCTGTGTGCGAAGCAGACCCGATGTTGGAGATCGCTGGCGAGGTGCTGGCGGGCGAGCTCGATCTGCTCAAGCACGGTCGCATCGATCCATTCTGGCTGAAACGTCCGAAGTTCGGGCTTGGCCAGACGGCGCTCGCGTTCGGGCTGAAGCCTCATCATGCCAAAGGGCATCGCGGCCTCTACGCCCTGCCGCTCGAAGTCTTGCACCGCGGGTTCGAGAACGCGGCACCGAACCAGCAGGACCAGCGGTTCGGAGCAATGCTGGTGCCCGTCATCGAGGCGGGTGGCAAGCGGCTCGCCCGCATCGGCGCGGCCGCCCTCCACCGCGACGCCGAGGCACGCTACCATGATGACAGCGCGCGGTTCGCCGCGCACCAACGCGTCCACCCCGATCGCCGCTGGCGCTGGAAGCCACCGCTGTCGCGTCAGGGGCATCTCGCCGTCACGACCGCGCAGACGCTTGACATAGATCTGCCGGCTGCCCTCACGCGCGGCCACGCCGCCAACTGGCTCGGCGATCATGATGCAAATCTGCGCTTCACGGGCAAGGAGTCGTGACGATGGCGGAGACCGCCATCATCGTTGACGGCGTCACAATCCGCGATATCACCGGCTATCGCGCCCAGCTCACCGCGGTGCGTGCCCAGCTCGAGTTGATCTACGTCGGGTTCGACCCCGCCCGGCCCGAGCTCCTGCTCGTTCGTGAAGCTGAAATCGTCGACCTCGCCAATAATGCCGAGCGCCTGCGCGAGATCGTCGAAACCTGGGATGCGGCCGAGAAGCAGCGCACCAATATTCTCGCCGTCTGGGAACTCGTCAGAACATTTACGGGAGATGAGGAGTGACCCCGGATCGCGCACTTCACCGTGACAGCCGCGAAGACATTGAAGGGTTGGTCCATCGCGGCCGTATCATCTTGCCGGAGGTGATCCTGCCCGACGGCACCGCCTCGCTCGACCAGATCGCGATCGTGCCGCCCGGCGTCGATCTCGCCAAAGCGTTCCTGCCATACCGCGAGCGGCCTGGCGCCCCGGGTACCGGGCCAGGCGCCGCAATCGTCGGCACCCGCGAGCCCGAACTCGGCCCGTACTTGCCCGGGTTCGGATTGACTGTGCTCGCTGATTACCGGCACCGCCACATCACGCGGCCGCAGAGCCGCGACGCCATTCTTGCATGGCTCTACGACATCACCGGCATCCGCTATGCACCGGCTGCCTTTTGGCGGGTCGCCGGCTGGGAGATCGGCTGGGCAGCCAACTGGCTCGATCGTATGTTTACAGGCGGCGCCATGGGCGAGCTCATCGTCGCCGAGCGTCAAGCCGCTGCTGCGGTTCGCGCGGCCTGGATTGCGCAACGTGGCGGAATGACCGGCTCGCCGCTCATCGACACCGGCATGTTGATCGCGGCGCGAGCGGTCATCGACATGCTTGCCGCTTTCGAACGCGTGATCGAAGAGGCGCTGCGGGACTCCACGGTCCGCGCGAAGCGGCGAGAGATTGATGCTGCTCGCGCGGCAATCCTCCAGCGGCTGCGTTCGTGCATCACTGCAATCGAGGATGCCGCGACCAGCCGCATGCTCGCTTACGACCGCGTCAAAAAGATCGACCGCGCCCTCGATCATGCGCGTGACCTCGTCGAAAGCATCGGCCTGTTCACCGCTGCCGGCGAGCAGATTGGCGAGCGGGTGGTCCGCATCACCCAAGCGCTTCCTACGACAGGCCGTAAACCGCCGCCAATCGCCACGACGTTCGCCGCGACTCTGAATGACCTTTCCGCGCGGCTGGAGGTGGGGATCGCCTCTGGGCCAGCTCCGACCGCCCCCGCAGCATGGTGCCCGGATACGACCGGTGATCTAAGCCGTCTCAACGGTGCCGATATGCAGGCTCGCGTTGCAGCCTTGGCGCTGGTGCGGACCGACCTGGTCTACAAGCTCGTCGTCACGCGGCGGCTCGATCGGCTGTTTAAAGCGCTGCCATGGATGGCTGCGCCTTCAGGCGCGTTTCGCCTGACCTATGGCGGTCCGCTCGGTGCCGCGGCAGATCTGTTCGAGGTCGCGCGCTACCGCGAGATTGCGATAGAGCAGGCGCACCGCGCTCGCGAACCGCTGTCGGGCGCGCGGCTCGACACTACGCTCGGCAACGCTGTGTATAGCACGGCGTCGAAAGTTCTTAATGCTCTGACAAGCGCCACCCGCGCCGGCTTCTGGCTGGCTGGAAGCGCCCTCTCTCACCACATGGTAAAGGCGTTTTTGGCGCAAAAGCCGTTCGATCCGGCACATCCGTTGCCCACGCTGCAGGCGGGGCGGCTCGACTTTGCGTTCGAACGATCGATGCAGGACCCGGCAACGATGGCGACGGTCACCGACACCGAGCGCGCCAAGCCGATCTACGCCTCGACCGACTACCACCGCGACCTGCCCCGCTACATGGGACTGACGATTGCCGACATGCTGACGGTGGCACTCGACGACGTCTTCCCCTGCGACTTTCGCGACCGCACCTTCACCAAATTCACACGCCTCGCCGACCAGCGACGCAGGGATCTAAATCGCGCTGCCCCCACGTTCGGAACCGACAAGGCGGCACCCGCCACGTTCGGTACTGACAAAGCGGCAGCCGCCAGTCGCGAACTGCTGCGCTCGGTTCTGAAATCGATCGACCTGCCGACCGATGGCATCAGCACCGACTGGCGCCCCTCCTTGATCGTGACACGGAGCCCGGTAACGGTAGAGTTGCGCCGGTTCGACGATCGCAACATCGGACATAACGGCGACCGGCTCAGCCAGGGTCGACGCCTTCGAGACCGTGCATCGGACCTCCGGGCCTTGCACAACGATCCCGGCAAGCAGCTGCGCGATCGGGTCGATCGCGCGCGTACCTGGAAAGAGGGGTACAGCCACGACCGGCCGCTCGCCGCCATATTGTCAGGCCGCCATCGCCTGGCCAGGCTGACGCCGGTTGCGCAGACCGGTATTTCCGCGATTTGGTTCTATCCCGGTATCGACACGTCGATTCACAATTGGATCGCAAGCGGCGCACCGATGTGGGCGCCGCTGGCGCTCGGCAACGTCGTCCACGCCGGGCTGATTGCACGCGAAGTGCAGACAGTGACGGCCGCAATGCCGCTGCTGTTCGGCATGCCTATCGCGCCTGCACTCCGCCAGCGCATCCTTGTGCCGCTATGGACCGGGCTCGCCGGCATTACCGAGGACCACGCCCATGTCCGGTGACACGAACATGACTGACATGGCTGACGTACATCACGGGCGTGCAGGACGTGCAGATCGAACCACGAGGATCTTCACATGACCGACCAACTACCGCTCCAGCCGCGCAAGGCCACCACCCGCGTGATACAGGTCGATCCGGCCTCGGTCCGCATCTCGCCACTCAATCCGCGCGGCAGCACGCCGCACGATCCCGACGGCATCGCCCGGCTCGCAGCCGAACTCAAGGCGGTCGGGCAGATCAACGATGCGCACGGCGAAACCGCTGGCGATGGCGTGGTCGAGCTGCTCGCCGGCTCGCGCCGCTGTGCCGCCTGCGCGGTCGCCGGGATACCGCTTCGTATCCGTGTCCATGCCGAGCTGCCCCGCACCGAGGCGATCGGCATCGCCTATCGCGACGATCGCGAGGCGGTGACGCCCAGCTTCTGGGACTTGGCCTGTGGCTGGGCGGCGCTGTGCGAAGGCACTACGTTCAAGACCGATGCCGACCTTGCCAATGCGGTCGGGATCGACAAGTCGACTCTCAGTCGCGGCCTCGCATTCCGCAAGGTGCCCGACGTTATCCTCGATGCATTCGCCGACCGCCGCGCGATCAGCCTCAGCCAGTGGATCGACCTGGCGCCGCTAGTCGAGGATCCGGACAGCCGTGCAAAGCTCGCAGAGCGTGCCGCGCTGATCGCCGGCAAGGGCTATACGGCGCCACGTGTCGCGGCCGAACTTAAGGCCGCCGCCGCTGGCAAGACCGAAATCAAGGCCGTCGAGGTTCGCAACCGCCACGACCGCATCGTCGCCACGATCCTGCCTGACCATCGCGGTGGGTTCACCATCAAAGTCAAGCCGATGACCGAGGCGCACCCCAGCTTCCGTCTCGAATACGCACGCCTCGTCAACGAGCGGTTCGTCGAGCTGGTGAAAACCTGGTTCGATCGCGACGCCTGATCGACCGCGTCCCTCAAGGAGTGAAATCATGACACCCAGCGAACAGGTTCCAATGTGGTTCGGGCCGGTCACCCGGCTGGTCGGCGAAGACGAAAGCAAAGTGCTCGCCCAACTGCCCGTCGGAATCTACCCCGATCCCGAACCGGCTTGCGCGACCTGTCCGGCCAGCGACTGGTATCTCACCATGAAGGAACTGCGCTGCTACTGCACAGCGCGCGGAAATATCTCCTGGGTGTCGAACGATGCTCCGGTCATGGCATGCGACACTCGTGAACAGCTGATCCAGGACACCGCCGCCCGCGCGGGTGCCAACCTGACGAACGTAAAAGATGCGTGATGCTGCAGGACGGGCCTGCGTGTGCAACGGTTGATCTCAACTGGCCTGATACTGGAACCCGGCGAGATGACGAACCCAAACCCTGACGCGTTGGATTGGACGGACCCGTTGTGGCAGGTGTTGCTTGACCACTGGGTATCCGAAACCATGCCCGTTGCGTTGCATCGCATCGTCGTTGCCCTTCAGGAATGGCGTGAGCTGCCGCTCTGGGAGCATTTGACCCCAGACAAGAACGTATATCTCCGATCCAGATTTGATGCAGGCTGCCATCCGAACATCGGGGTGCACCTACGCGACAACATGTGTGGCGTTTCGGGCTGGACTATCGTCCGTGGGGGCAAATGGTCGTTTGACATGTCGCAGGAGCCGTCACCGCTCATCTCGCTGGCCGATCGAAAATCGATCTGCTGCAGGATCGCGTTATGGTTAGACCAGATCGCAAACGGGCTGCGTCAGACCAAGCAGGTGGTCGACCAGCATCGGCGCCGGCTCTGCGTTCTTGGCGGGGGCGCGGTCAACATCTCCCTCCCCGACCGGATCGGTCAAATACATGAGCACGGCCTCGGCAGGTCGTTGCCACGTCTGTCCGACAAAAACGCGCGTCACACCAACGCCAGATCGAACGAATACTGCTGCAGCGAGCCGCTCGTGATCGCCTTCGTCGCTGATAGTAGCGGGCCTGTTCAGGTCGGCAGGATCTTTGCGCCGATTCGCACATTCGCGTCCGCCTAGGCGGTGAGGCGCCGATGACGACCTGAATTACCGAGTATTGCGGCTCGTAATACCTTTACAAGGCATGCGGCAAACATCTCTCTGAAAAATAAGGGCGATCCACCTGGCGAGCCGGTCGCAACCCAGTATCCATCTATTTCAGGCGTGCCGATTTACGGCTGAGGGTGCTTAGCCATTAAAATACAGGATCGCCGCTCCGCTGCCCACATTACGGTTGTCCCTCGCCAACGTCCCGTAACCCACAGCGATTGGGTCACCGAGATCGCCGGTGACAGATCATCGGTGAGGGGCGGACCGGCTAGTTTCAGGGTTATTCTGGGTGGAAACCGGCGTGTCCGCTTTAGAGCGGGCACCTGCGGCAACCGGCCGTTCGTTGGCGCGCCGCGCGCGGACCGCTCCCGACCAAGCCCGGTCATTCCTTACTTGGGTCTTGAACGTCTGCTCCTGTCAGAAGCAGACGTCAGGCTGGCAATGATCGGTAATTGCTCTGAGGATGTAGCTCCCGTGCCACGCTGAGCGAAGCAGGGCGTTACGCGAGAGTTTGACCTCAGAGGGCCCTTGCAAATTCCGAACTTCGTTTATCACACGAGGCATTCCTCAGAGTACGAGGGATGTACACTGCAGCGGCTAGCTCAATAGGAATGCGATATCATCCTCAGTTAGATGCACTGGTGTCGCAGCGTCTTCGCTCCAGAGCGCTTCTGCCAATGCCGCCTTTCGCTGCTGAAGCGCCAGAATTTTCTCCTCGATCGTTCCGGTCGCGATCATACGGTAGACGAAGACGGGCTTTTGCTGACCGATGCGATGCGCGCGATCGATCGCCTGCGCCTCGACGGCCGGGTTCCACCACGGATCGTAGAGAATGACAGTGTCCGCCGCCGTGAGGTTGAGCCCGGTACCGCCCGCTTTGAGACTGACCAGTATCAATGGCACCTCCCCCGACTGGAAGCGAGCGACGGGCGTCTTGCGGTCCTTGGTCTTACCCGTGAGCTCGACCCACTCGTGTTGACGCCGGTCGAGTTCCGGCTTGATCAGATCAAGCATCGATGTGAACTGGCTGAACAGAATTATCCGGCGCCCTTCGGCGATCATCTCATCGACAAGGTCGAGCAGGCGTTCGAGCTTTGCGGAGCCGGGCGACTTCGTTTCCTGGCCCGGGAGCAGCCGGGGATCGCAGCAGACCTGCCGCAATCGGGTCAACGCGGTAAGCACCACGATGTGAGACCGCATCAGCCCAACGCGCGCGATCTCTTCGCGGATGCGCTCCTGCATCAGGATACGCTGGCTCTCATGCAATGCCATCTGCGCTGCGCCAAGCGTGATGGAAAGCGGGACGACCGACTTTGCCGGTAAATCGGAAGCAACCTCGTCCTTTGTCCGTCGCAGCATGAACGGCCTGAGCTTACGTGCCAGCCGCACCTTGGCAGCCGTGTCGCCATGCTTCTCGATCGGATTGCGATAGTCGCGCACGAAATCGCGCTTGCTGCCGAGCAACCCCGGCACGACCAGTTCGAACAGCGCCCACGCATCCGTCAGCCGGTTCTCTACCGCGTACCCGTGAGCGCGATCTTGCGGTCGGCAATCAACCCCCTGGCGGCTGCGTGGCTCGCGGTTTGTGAGTTCTTCAGCATATGCGCTTCGTCGAAGACAACGAGGCCGAAGCTTTCTTTTGCGAACACCGCGGCGTCGCGCACCAGCAGAGGATAGCTGGTCAACACGATATCGTGCCCAGCGATGGTCTCATGGTGATTATGGCGATCGGGACCGTGGGAGAGAAGCGACGAAAGCACCGGCGCAAAGCGCTCGATCTCAGCCTGCCAGTTGGGCAACACCGATGTTGGCGCCACGATCAGGACCGGCTTCTTGAGCAAGCCGCCCGCTCTTTGCGCTGCGATGTGCGCCAGCGTCTGCACGGTCTTGCCGAGACCCATATCGTCGGCGAGCAGACCGCCAAGCCCGGCGCGCGCGAGCGCCTCGAGCCAGTCGAACCCGGTTTGCTGATAGGGCCGTAGCGTCGCCTCGAAGCCGTTCGGAAGCGGCGTCTCAGCAAGCCGAAGCTGTGTTAGTTCCCGTGCGAGGCGACGCAGCTGGTCGCCCCCAACCCACCGCAAGTTTGGGGTCGTGGCCTCGATCTCGCCGAGCAAACCAAGGTCCAACGGGGAGAAGCCCGGCCGCCCCTTCGAAGCCCCCGATCCATCGTTCGCCGCGAGCATGAGTAAGGCACGCAGCAATGGCAGCACACAAGCGGCCTCGACGGTCACGACTTTGCCATTACCGAGAGCAACAGGAAACAGCCGATCCGTACCGGCCATTTCCTGTTCGATCGTGTCAAGATCGTTCACATCGATCGTTGTGAGCAACCGGCGGAACGTCGGCACGAGATCGATCCGTTCTCCGTCGATTGTCGCACCGAGTTCGATGTCGAACCAGTCGATGCCCGACGGGACGACATCGACGGAAAGGCTGTCCGGCTCGGCGGCAACGATGCGAAGCGGGAAATCGGGTGCAACCTCGATACGCCAGCCTTCGGTTCGCAGCATCTCCGCGTCGTCGAGCAGGAACGATGTGAAGTCTTGGGCTGTCGCTGGCATTTCGGGCGCATAATCCCAATCCTGCCGAGGAGCGGGATCGAGATCCTCGAACTCGACCAGCGGGATCAGGCCCGTGTGAAGCAAGCGCGCCAGCCCCGCAAACTCAGCCTCAGGATCGCGAGTGAAGCGAACAAGCCCCTGCTCGTCTCCGACCATCAGAGAGCCTTCGGCGGTCGCGGCGTCGATGATCGTTCCGGCATAGTCGAAACCGAGCCGAGCGACTGCGCACGCGACGCGCATCTTGCTCGCATAGCGATGGCGCCGGTTATAGTGATCCTCCAGCTCGACCTGCTCCATGCGTAGCGACAAAATCGGTGTCGGCGTGAGCATGCCGAGATCGCGGACCTCCGGCACTGTGGGAGCGGGTACGCTGGGCGGAGCGAATTCGTGCCAGCGTGCCGCCAGCGCCGCCACGGCGCCAGCGTCAATCGGGGGCAGCCGTAACAACTGCTCGGCCATCGCGGGTAAGACGCTGAGGTCGAGCGGCGCGACGGCACCAGTTACGGTGTCGATGCAAACCGGCGGACTGAGCAGCACCACAGCGCAGTGCGGCAAGATGCCTTCGACCACCAGTCTGGTCCCGCCGAGATCGTCATCCGCCCAGCCAAGCTTAGCCTCTATCGGGAGCAGCCGATGGAGGGCTGGACCATGCACCGATGCCCATCGCGCGCGGCCGGTTACAAGGAGCCGCTCAAACAGGTCAGCGCCACCGACACCTGTCAGGCAACCCTCAAAATCACAGTCTCCGACGCGCATCCGCAAGCGCCGGACGAGGAGCAGATCTTCGTCGGTCATGTGCTCCGACCTATGAGGCGTTCCGTACCATCCTGCGGCCTGTACCTTTTTCCCGGTCCCGGCGGGTTTGCCGCCTGCGTCCACGGCGACCTCGACGGCTTCGGCGATCAAGCGCACCGGGCCTCCGGGTGGCGCCAGAGCCGCGAGGGTCCGCTTCTTCGAGAGCCGCATTCCTCCAACGGCCGCTTGAGCCCGGATGACATAGAGGATTTCCGCCAAGGGGATTACTTGCCGACCTCCGGATCGCTCGGCCAACGGCCGCATCGCTGCCGCCCATTGCGTCAATGCCGGTGAAAGCGGCATGACGGTCGGGGACGTTCGCTCTAATATTGTTGGGAGGTGGGTCGCTGCACGACCTGGCGGCGTGTCAGCTGTCGTGCCTTTGAGGCTCTGCCTTGCGGCGAACATCGCGGCCGCCGCATGTTTGCAGCCCATTCCGACCGGGCAACTGCATTTGGTTGCGATCGCGGTTCCTGATCCGAACTGCATTTCGACCTTATACGGCGTTCGCGACGTTCCGTTCACTGTGGCCCGGATTATACCGGCCCCTTGATCCAACTCCAATCGAGTGACCATCCCCCTTTGCCAATAGTCGCGCCCCGCGCTGACCATGCGCAATGTCTGAACGGCGCGGTTCAGGACGGCATCGGTGATCTCCGGTATCATAGCTTAATTGCTAGATTAAAAGATGCCCCGCTGCCATCCTCTGGGCAATCACCGTGCCGCTATCGCCACGCATTTTTCGAGGCTGAGGGACCCAGGCCCCGGCCGTGCTCAACACAAGAACACAGGGCTAGCAGCGACCGACAGCGCGACCTTGAGTCTCAGATCCAACCCTACATCATCGGTAGCCATACCGTTCAAGCGAGCAAGAGCGGCTACAGACATCTCCATGGCCATTCTCCATCGGCCCGATTGGCCATCTGAAGAACGTTTGCCAGACTGCGAAGCGGAGGCCCTTTGGCGCCTGCCGACCACATCCGGTCGATCACATCATCCCCGGTGAATGTCTGTTTCTGACGGAAGCTGCCAAGCTCGCTCGTCGAAGCGGAAGCCGACAGTTCTGCACTCCGTTCCGAGGCATCCCTTCGATTTAAATATATCATTCCGGCATGGTTTTATGCGAATCGGCAATAGGATTTAACGGATAAATTTCTCGTTATAACTCTGATGCTTGCGCGGATGGAGCACGATATCGGCTTTGAGCTACGCGGCGCGTTCCTATTTTCGGCGAACTCATCAAGTCGCCGGCTGGGCAGTTGAATGCTAAGCCTGGCTCGAATGATAGGTGGCTGACAGATTGCATCCCTAGATCATCACGATCACGTGTGGGGCAAGATCGATGAACTACGGCAGCTTCCGTCTCACGCGTCGGGCCTTTGTAGGCGCCGTCGCTGCATCGAGCGCAAGCGGGCCACTTTTGGCGCGAAGCGAACCTGAACCCTTCGACGTGGCCCTGCGCAGCAACGTGCGAGTTCGCGCGCGCGACGGCATCCATCTTGCGACCGATGTCTATCTTCCGGCGCGGGGCGGCAAGGTTGTGCCCGGTCGCTATCCGACGCTGATCGAGCGTACGCCCTATGGCCGCAACATGCCGCTTCATCGCGATTTTACCGCCGGAAGCAGCGAGGTACGCAGCCGCGCCGAGGTCGCCGCAGGCTTCGTGCGGCACGGCTATGCTGTGGTGTTCCAGGACGTGCGCGGGCGCCACGATTCCGAGGGCGCCTTCGTCAAATATCTATCGGACGCCGCGGATGGCTTCGACACGTGCGCATGGATCGTCGCGCAGGATTGGTCGGACAAGCAGATCGGCAGCATGGGCCTGTCCTACGCCGCGCATACGCAGGTCGCGATGGCATGCCTGAACCCGCCCGGGCTGAAGGCGATGTACGTCGATTGCGGCGGTTTTTCGAACGCCTACCAGGACGGCATCCGCCAAGGTGGGGCGTTCGAGCTGAAACAGGTGACCTGGGCACACAACTTCGGGCTCAAGAGTCCGCAGGTTGAGGCAGACCCCACGCTCAAGGCGCGGATGCAGGCGATCGACCTGCGCGCCTGGTTCGCGCGCATGCCGTGGAAGCGCGGCCACTCGCCGTTGAGCGCGGTTCCCGAATATGAGGACTATGTCTACGACCAGTGGGAGCACGGCCGCTTCGACGCGTTCTGGAAGCAGGTCGGCATCTATGCGGAAGGGTATTACGATCGGTTTCCCGATGCGGCGATGGTGCACATGTCGGGCTGGTACGATCCCTATTCGAAGACCGCGACCGACAATTACGCGGCACTCTCGCGGCGCTCGCACAGGCCGGTGCGGCTGATCATGGGGCCGTGGACGCATGGTGCGCGGTCGACCACCTTCGCCGGCGATGTCGAGTTCGGGCCAGGCGCGACGCTTGATGCCGATACCGGCATGGATTTCTTCGAGTACCGCCGCTGCTGGTTCGACCGCACGCTGAAGCGGATTGATGCCGGCGCAACCGAACCTGCCGTGCGAATCTTCGTGATGGGCGGTGGCACCGGCGCGAAGAGCGCGGCCGGGCGCCTCATCCACGGTGGCCGCTGGCGGTCAGAGAAAGATTGGCCTTTGCCCGATCGTCGCGAGACGGCCTTCTATTTGCATGCCGACGGCGCGCTCGGCATGGCCCAGCCGACCGCGGAGGGCGATCTGTTGACGTATCGCTTCGATCCGCAGCATCCGGTGCCGACGATCGGCGGCGCGGTCACGTCGGGCGAACCGCTCTTTTTCGGCGGCGGCTTCGACCAGCACGAGGCGCCCGGCGTGTTCGGGACCGCGGCGCCCTATTTACCGCTCGAGGCGCGCCCTGACGTCCTCGTCTTCCAGACCGCGCCGCTTGAAGCCGATATAGAGGTGACCGGAGCGATTGAGGCCAAGCTGTGGATCCGCTCCGACGCGCCGGACACCGATTTCACGATCAAGCTGATCGACGTCTATCCGCCGAGCGTGGGTTATCCGCAGGGGTATGCGTTGAACCTGACCGATGGCATCCTGCGCTGTCGTTATCGCGACAGTTGGGAGAACCCCGAATTGATGACGCCTGGCAAGAGCTACCCGATCACTGTTCGCGCGTTTCCGACGTCCAACCTTTTCAAGCGCGGGCATCGCATCCGGCTGGACGTTTCGTCGAGCAATTTTCCACGCTTCGATGTGAACCCGAACACCGGTGGCGCTGAGGGCGGAACGCTCGATTGGCAGGTCGCGCACAATAGCGTGCATGTGGATCCCGAGCGACCGTCGCATGTCATGCTGCCGATCATCCCACGGCGCGCATGAGCCAGATCGATGAGGTCGCGCACGGGCGGCGGCGGTGGTGGGCTTTGCTCGACCGGCGGGTCGGCATCGTGCCGGTGCCGCTGTTCGTCGCGCTGATCGCGATCTTCGCCGGTTTCGTGACATTGGGCACGGTCAAGGCCGACATCCTTGTCAATATCGCGCTGCTATCGATCGGCGGTTTCGCCTGTGCGGAGATTGGCAAGCGGCTGCCGGTTCTGCGCAGTGTCGGCGCCGCGGCGATCCTGGCGACGTTCCTGCCGTCGTGGCTGGTCTACGCGCATGTCCTGCCCAAGGCGATCGTAACGTCGGTGACCAGCTTCACCAAGGACAGCAATTTCCTGTATCTGTTCATAGCGTGCGTGATCGTCGGCAGCATCCTCGGAATGGACCGACGCAAGTTGATCGCGGGGTTTCTGCGCATTTTCGTGCCGCTCTTCGCCGGGTCGGTCGCGGCGACGGGGACTGGCCTCGCGGTCGGCGCGGCGTTCGGCCTCGCCCCACGCTATGTGTTCTTCTATCTCGTCGCGCCGATCATGGCGGGTGGCGTGGGTGAGGGCGCGATCCCGCTGTCGCTTGGCTATGCAGCGATGGGAATGGGCGAGTCGGGCGTGTTGCTCGCACGCATCCTGCCCGCCGTGATGTTCGGCAGCCTCACCGCGATCCTGTTGGCGGGCGGACTGAACGCCCTTGGCAAGCGCAGGCCGAACTGGACCGGCGAGGGACGGTTGAGCGTGGACGACGCAGAGGACACGCCCTTCTTCACCTCGCTCCCCCCGATGCCAGCGTCGGTCGAAACCGTCGGCGCGGCGACATTGCTGATCACGACGCTCTATCTCGCTGGCTCGTTATGTCAGGTCGCATTCGGATTTCCGGCGCCCGTCATGATGTTGGCGCTTGCGGTGGCTTGCAAGCTTTGGCGCATCGTTTCGCCCGAGCTTGAGCGCGGTACGGCGCAGGTGGCATCCTTCTTTCGCATCGCGGTGACCTATCCGCTGCTGTTCGCGATCGGTGTCGCGTTGACACCATGGGATGAACTGGTTGCAGCGTTCCATCTTGCCAATATCGTGACAATCTTCGCGACCGTTACTGCGATGGTCGGAACCGGCTTCGTCACGGCAACGCGCGTTGGCCTGTATCCGATCGATGCCGCGATCGTCACGGCGTGCCACAGCGGGCAGGGCGGCACAGGCGATGTCGCGATCCTGACTGCTGCCAACCGGATGCAGCTTATGCCGTTTGCGCAGATCGCGACGCGGATCGCCGGTGCGATCGTCGTCACCATCACCCTGATCCTCTACCGGCAGCTCGGTTGAGTCAGGGCAAAGCGTCGGTCGAGCGGCTCCATATCTCGATCAGCCGGGCACGCTTCTGCTGGTCGAGATAGGTTAGCAACCCGGGACCGAGCGCGACCGGCCGGATCGGGCCGGAATTGGCGCCGGTCATGTCGAGCTCTTCGTTCGGATTGTGAACGCCGGCCTTGACCGCGGCGAGCTGGCTGCGATCGACCAGGGCGCGCTGCCCCTCGTTCGAGAGCAGGAAGTCGAGGAAAACGTGCGCCGCCTTGGCGTGCGGCGCATCGGCCGGGACGAGCGCAACGCGCGATACCGCCAGCGTATAGTCATGCGGATAGACGATCGTGATCGGCGCGCCGGCGCGTTGGCGCCGCCAGGCGTAGGAGCCGAGCAGATTGTAACCCATCACCGCCCGGCCATGCTCGATCGCGTCGAACATGGCGGTCGTGTCGCTGGAGGTCTGTAAGCGCACGTTCCGGAACGCCTGCATCAACGAGCCGAAATCGAACCCTTGCCGCGCGTCGAGCGACGCCAGTAGATAGCCGACGCTGCTGGTGCGGATGTCATAGGTGATGACGCGACCACGCCAGAAAGCGGGATCGGCGTTGAGCGCGTCGAGCAATTGCGGCCGCGATTGCGGCAGCGCGCGGCCGGCCATTGCGGTCCGGTTGAACACCATCACGACGGGCTCGAGCGTAACCGCGAAGACTTGTCCGCGCCACTTCGCCCAGTTTGGGAGCGCGTCGACGTTTGCCGACCGATGCGTGGCGGCATAGCCGTCATTAGCAAGCTTGACCTGCAGATCCATTGCCGACCCGATCAGCAGATCGGCGTGGGGGTGGCCGGCAGCATGTTCGGCGCGGTAGCGGTCATAGAGGGGGCTCGCGTTGAGCTTGACGTAGTGCAGCTTCACGCCGGGATGGCGTCGCGCGAAATCCTGCGCCAGCGGACGAAAGGCGTTCTCGCCGAGCGTGCCGTAGATCGTCAACGGACCGAAGGGTTCGCCTTGCGACCAGTCGGGAGCGCGGTCGCAGCTTGCGAGCAGCAGCGGGAGGAGCAAAGCGCGCTTCATACGATGTCCCGCGGCAAGTGAATGGTGACGAGCAAACCGCCACCGTCGCGATCGTCGAGCGCGATGTGGCCGCCATGCGATTCGATCGCCTGGCGGGCGATCGCGAGGCCGATCCCTGCGCCTTCCGACCGATCGGCGCGGACGAAACGCTCGAACACGCGCTCGCGCTGACTGGCCGCAATCCCCGGACCGCGATCGGCGATCGTCACGCGGTACGTGTTTGGTTCGTTCGTTAGCGCGAGCTCGACTTCCCCGCCGCCATGCCGGATCGCGTTGATGACGAGGTTCTTAAGCGCTTCGCCGAGCATCAACCGGTCGCCGACTAGCAGCGCGGTCTTGAGCGGTGTCGTGAAGCGCACGTCGCTCTCTTCGAAACTGCGTACGGTGTCGGCGAGCATGTCGCTAATTAGCCGTAGCAAGTCGAGCGAACTGAAGTGGCGTAGGTCGGCGCGGTGCGCAATCGTCGCATCGCTCAGCAATTGGTTGAGCAAATGGGTCAGCTTGGTACCGCTGCGCTCGATTGCCGCTAGGCTACGGCGGAGCGCCGCTGGATCGTCGCGCGGCGTGGCATAGGCCTGCGCCAGCATTGCAGCGAGTGGGGTGCGCAGCTGGTGCGATGCGTCGGCAATGAACGCCTTCATCGCCAAGAGATTGACGTCGAGCCGCCCCATGAAGCCGTTGATTGCCAAGGTCAGCGGCACGATTTCCGCCGGCACCGCGGCATCGATCGCATGCAGATCGGCGGGGTCGCGCTGCGTCAACTCCGCGCCAACCGCGCGCAGCGGTTGCAACGCGCTCGAGATGCCAAACCACACCAAGGCAAGGGCGAGCACGCTGAACATCACGATCGGCAGCAACGCGTGCAACACCGACTCGCGCGCCACGCCGTCGCGCGCGAGCCGCGTCTGGGCGACCTCGACCCGGACCCAACCCTTGTGTCCGTGATACACCACCTCGCGCCCGACAATCACGATCCGCACGCGCTTGCCGCGATACTCGGCATCAAGAAAGCGCGGCACGTCCTGCTTGTCGCGCGGGGCGGTGCTTCCATCGGCGGCCGCGCCCGGCAGGTCGTCATAGCCGGTCAACGTCCGCCCGTCCGGTCCAACGACGCTATAGAAGACCTGGTCGTCGGGGGCAGCCGACAACATCTCCAGCGCTGCATAGGGCAGGTCGACGCGAATGCCGCTGTCCGAGACCGACAGCGTCTCGAAGATCGAAATCGCCGATCCCTCGAGCACGCGGTCGAACGATCGGTCCGCCGTCAGCTCGCCATAGGTACGCGCGGTGAGATAGACGAGCGACATGCCGACCAGGAAGACCGGGATCATCACGATCGCGAGCCGTGATCGGAGGGAAAGCCTACGCGTCATGCGTCGGCGTCGTTTCCGCGACATATCCAAATCCACGCACAGTGCGGATGTGCAGCGCATCACCAAGCTTCTTGCGCAGGCGCCCGACATACAGTTCGATGACATTGTCGGCGACGACATCGTCGAAATCGAAGATTTGGCCGACAATCTGTGCCTTGCTGAGCGCCTTGCCGAGGTTGCCGACAAAGATTTCGAGTAAACGGAATTCGCGATTGGGCAGCGCCAATTGCACGTCGCCGATCCGTACCGAACGCGCACCACGATCGAAGATGAGGGTGCCGATCGTCGTCGCGCCCTCGGCGATGCCCTGCGTCCGACGCAGCAAAGCACGGCAGCGGGCCTGAAGCTCGCGAAAGTCGAACGGCTTGGCGAGATAATCGTCGGCGCCGACGTCGAGCGCAGTGACCCGGTCCTCGATGTCGGCGCGTGCGGTCAGCATCAGCACCGGGGTGCGGTTGCCGCGCCGTCGCAGCGCCCGCAACACCTCGAATCCACTCCTACCCGGCAGGTTGATGTCGAGCACGATCAGTTCATACGCCTGAAGTTGCAGCGTATCGTCCGCCGCATCGCCGTCGCGTTCCCAGTCGACGCCGTGTCCATCGCGCCGCAACTGGCGCTGCAAGGCATCGCCGAGCTCGGGATCGTCTTCCACCACCAGGATCCGCATCGCCTCGCCCCCGTCAGGAATGTCGTCGCGTAGCATCCTGCCGCAGCGTGTGAGCGGAATCCTGTCATCAACCTATCGTCGGGTCCACGCTGAAGTTTCAGAAAGGCCGTGTGCTCGATAGGTTGATGACAGTTTGTTTGCATATCCAAGACTGGCACTGCTGGATTTCGCGAGAACGAAGCCGGCCGGCGCGCCAATCAAGGGGGCTTCTCATGCGACGATTTCTTATCGGTAGTTCGTTGATCGCCATGCTCGCGCCGTCGGCGGTGTTGGCGCAGGTCGCAACCGGGCCGCAGCCCACATCCCCCGCCGCCAGCGCAGCGCAGGAGAGCGCAACCCCTTCGACCCAGGTGGCCGACCAGACGCCCGCTGCCGACGCCGCGCCCAGCGATATCGTCGTCACCGGTTCGCGCATCACGCGCAACGGCTACCAGGCGCCGACCCCGGTGACCGTGCTCGGCGCCGAACAGCTCCACCAGACCGGCGTCACGCGCCTCGCCGATTTCGCCCGCACGCTGCCGCAGTTCCGCAACCAGGGCGGCGCGCAGAGCGGCAGCAACAGCAGTTCGAATGGCGGGCAAGGCAAGCTCGACCTGCGCGGGCTAGGTGCTAATCGCAACCTCGTGCTGCTCGATCGGCGCCGTGTCGTGCCCTCGACCGGCAATGGCGTCGTCGACGTCAACATCCTTCCAAGCGCGCTTGTCTCGCGCATCGACGTCGTCACCGGCGGCGCGTCGGCGGCTTATGGTTCGGATGCGGTCTCGGGCGTCATCAACTTCGTGCTCGACACGAAATTCACCGGAGTAAAGGGCGAGCTTTCGGGCGGCATCTCCAGCCACGGCGACGCACCCGAGGGCGACGCTTCGCTCGCGTTCGGCAAACATTTCCTCGACGACCGTTTGCGCGTGATCGGTTCGGTGGAGTTCTACCAGAACGGTCCAGTGCGGCTGCTCGCCCGCGATTTCCTGGCGGCCAAGCCCGGCATCATCAACAACCCGACCTACACGGCGACCAATGGGCAGATCCAGCGCTACGTTGTGTCGCAGGGGATCGTCACCTCTTACATGACGCATGGCGGCCTAGTCGACGGCTGCCGTAGCGCAACGGGCGCCAATATCGCCAATTGTGCCCTGAAGGGCACCGCGTTCGGAGTCGGCGGCGCGCCTTATCAGTTCCAGTACGGCACTTACGTCAACGCAACCGGCAACATGATCGCTCCTGCCGGCAGCGACTACGTCAACGCCTACACGTCGCTCTACGACGGCATCAGCGCGGTAAACCCGTCGCAGCGCCTGAGCGGCTTCTCGCACGCTGAGTTCGACATAAACAGCGGCATCACCGCTTATGTCGAAGGCCTCTACACGCGCAGCCGGATCGGCACGTCCTATACCGTGCCGCCCTATCGGTTCGGCACCAGCGCGACGACGTGGTTCTCGGTCACCGCCGACAATCCTTTTCTTCCCGCATCGGTCGCGGCGCAGCTTTCCGGGCCGGGCGGCGGCACAGCTGCGGGCCCGCGCTACCTCAACGTCGGTCGCATCAACGACGACTGGTACGGCAACGAGCCGGTTCGAAACGTCAACACTACCTATCGCGCGGTCGGCGGGCTGAAGGGAACGTTCGGCAAGGGCTGGTCGTGGGACCTGTATTATCAGTACGGCCGAAACACCTATTTTGCGACGATCGCAAAGAACCTGATCGTCGCCAATGCCAACCTTGCGGTCGATGCGGTGGCAGCGCCCGCCGGAAATGCGGCGGGGATCGCTGCGGGCACAATTGTATGCCGCTCGACGCTGACCAACCCAACCAACGGCTGCCAGCCACTCAACATCTTCGGCGTGGGCGCGGCGTCGCAAGCAGCGATAAACTATATCACTGGCTCGCAATTCACCAGCCAGACCTATCAGCAGCACGTGGTCGAAGGATCGCTCCAAGGCAGCCCCTTCTCGACCTGGGCGGGCGAAGTATCGATCGCGGCGGGCGGATCGTACCGCGCCGAGCGGATCGACGCGACCTCCGACTCGCTGTCGCAGGCGTCGGCCTTCGTGATCGGCAACCCGCAGCCCTACAACGGCAAATACGACGTAAAGGAGGGCTTCGCGGAAGCCATCGTCCCACTGATCAAGGACGCGTCTTTCACCAAGTCGCTCGAACTCAATCTCGCCGGCCGCGTGACAGACTACAGCACTAGCGGCAGCGTGGTGACTTGGAAGGGCGGCGCCACCTGGAAGCCGATTCCCGACGTAACGTTCCGGGTTACGCGCTCGCGCGACATTCGGGCGCCGAGCCTGCAGGAACTCTACACCGGCGCGGTGCAGGCTCGCGTATCGGTTATCGACCCGACCATCTCGACCTCGACGACGGTTAACACCTCGCAATATACCGGTGGCAATGCCGCACTGAAGCCCGAGACGGCCAACACTTTCTCGGGCGGCATTGTCCTGCAGCCGCGCTTTTTTCCCGGCTTTTCGCTGTCGGTCGATTATTACCACATCAAAATCGATAACGTGATCTCGACGCTCAGCAGCCAGGACATCGTAAACCGCTGCTATGCAGGCAACCAGGCGCTGTGCGCACAGATCATCCGTGTCGGCGGCAGCATCACTGCCATCCAGTCGACCAACATCAATCTCAATTACCTTGAAACGTCGGGACTCGATATCGAGGCGAGCTACCGCACGCCGCTGAGCGCCATCTTTGGGGCGCGGATGCCAGGCAACGTCGGCATCCGCGTGCTGACCAACTATGTCGACAAGTTCGTGACCTCAGACGGGGTCACCGCGGTCGACATCGCCGGCTCGATTGCCTCGGCCACGTCCACAGGCTCTGGCAGTTCGACGCCGTCGCAGCCGCACTGGACGATTCAGTCTACCGCGACCTACGACAATGGCGGCTTCCAGGCATCGGTCACCAATCGTTACATTGGCGCTGGCGTCATCGATAACGCGTATTCGGTGCCGAATGCGATCGACGACAACCATGTCGCCAGCCGCTTCTACACTGATCTCGATATCGAATATCGCCTCAAGTTGATGGGCTCGGACTCGCAGTTCTTCGTCAACGTCAACAATGTGTTCAACGTGAAGCCGCCGCGCGGGTTCGGCTTCGGCTATGGCCTGAACGCGTCGCCGACCTATGATATCGTCGGCACGCTGTTCAAGGGCGGCGTGCGGTTCAAGTTCTGAGACGCACGGACATGGTCTGGAAAACGTTGGTCGCCGCGGTGACGCTGTCGCTTGCTTCAGTCGCCGTCGCGGGGCCCGGGGAAGGCGCGCTGTCGCCCAACTGGATTGACGCCAACGTTCGTGACGGTTTCACCGTCACGGCGGTCGGCGATCTGATCATGACGCAACCCACCAGCGCTTTGCTGGAGCGCACCGCGCCTGATCTCATGAGGCTGCTGCGATCGAGCGACGTCACGTTCGGTAATTTCGAGGGGACGGCGGTCGATCTGCACGGCTTCGGCGGCTACCCCGCCGCGCAGTCGGGCGGCGGGTGGCTGCTCTTCTCACCCAAGGTTCCGGCCGATCTCAAGGCGATGGGCTTCACGCTCGTCAACCGTGCCAACAACCATGCGACCGACTGGGGCGTGAAAGGCCTGCTCGGCACCGATCGGCTGCTGGACGAAGCGGGGCTCGTCCATGCCGGCAGCGGAGAAACATTGTCGCAGGCTCGCGCGCCCGCGCGGCTGACCACCTCCGGCGGTCGCGTAGCGATGGTCGGCATGGCCTCGCGCTTCGAAGCCGACTCGATCGCTGCCGATCCGCTCGGCGAGGTGCCTGGGCGACCCGGCATCAACGGCTTGCGCACCACGCGCTTCATGCTGGTCTCTCCCGAGCGGCTCGCGCAGCTCGCTGCGATCCGCGACGCGCAGCCGGCCGGGTCTGTGCGCGACAGCGTCTTCGCCGGCGACCGTGCGACGGGAACGGTCACGCTGTTCGGCGGCAAGTATCGAGCGAGCGCCACGATAGGCAACAGCGTCGCTTACGCCTTCATCATGAACCCCGCCGATCTTGCGGCGGATTTGCGGTCGATCCGGGATGCCAAGCAATCCTCCGACTTTACGATCGCGACACTCCACGCGCATGAACCGGGCAATTATGACGAGACGCCGCCCGATTTCCTGCCGGTCTTGGCGCACAAGGCGATCGACGAAGGCGCCGATATGTTCATCGGCCACGGACCACATCAGCTGCGCGGGATCGAGATCTACAAGGGAAAGCCGATCTTCTACTCGCTCGGCAACTTCTTTTTCATGTACAACAACCTGCACCCGCTGACCCGCGACGAATATGAAGGGTCCCATAGCGATCCTGATGCCGCTACCGAGAGTGAATATCTGGAGCGGCAGCGCGTGACCGGCGTGTTCAAGGGCAGCGAATGGTTTGAGAGCGTCGTTGCCAAGAGCCGCTTTGACGCTCGCGGGAATGTCACGGAGATCCGGCTCTATCCGGTCGAACTGCACTGGACCGGCGGACGCGACGCTGATCGGGGACTCCCCCGCCTCGCGCCGCCCGCCGTCGCCACGCGCATCCTCGCCCGCCTACAAGTCTTATCGTTTCGTTATGGCACCCAAATTCAGGTGGTTGGGAATGAGGGGGTCATCAAGGTGCCACCGAAGTCCCAAACAGCGGGCTGACGGCGCATTGCGCAATTGCAACTGCCCGCAGCTAAATCTTCGCTTTGTCACAACTGCTGAACTATCGCGATCTACAAGAAAGACCATTCTTTGTGAAAGGGTCGATGGACGAACGAGCGGAGTGGATCGCGGCTAAGGACGCATACTGTCCGGTGTGACCTTTTAAAACCATGCCGCGGCTTAACGCACACTCTCCAGTGACAGCTATTCGAGCCGAGTTCCCAAGATTCTGCGGGACCGTAATCGGCCAAAGATACTCGTTTAACGGTGAGGTGATGCCCAGATCGCGAACGTCGGCTTCCGTCGGAAGCTGCAGTCCGGCCCCTGCTGCTGGAATGGCCGCAATGTCCCACTTCTCGCCGTTCCCGCTGCGCCGCAGGGCGATCGCGCATGGCTGAGTGAAAGTCGGAAGTTGGGGACGCGAATATTCTTCGGGAATGGCGGGGATTGGGTCAACCGTACGATTGTCGGTTAGCAGTAACCGGGATCTCACGTGTCAGGCGGAGAAGCGTAATCTGTCGAGCTCCTGCGCCAGTTCTTGCTCGGTGGCCAACGTCCCCCGCGCGAACCCTTCGACGATGGCTGGCATATAGCCGTGAGTGTCCAGAATAAGTCCTGCGCCGCCTATCGTCCGTACAGCGTGGTCAAGCGTGACAGGAGCCGCCGCAATAAGATTGCCGAGGGTGCCGGCGTATCGCTCGTCGTGCCGACCCTGACGGCCGAGGTCCGCCAGCGCGGTGGCCTCGATAACGATGATCG
Source organism: Sphingomonas sp. UYP23 (assembly GCF_054059235.1). Lineage (NCBI taxonomy): Bacteria > Pseudomonadati > Pseudomonadota > Alphaproteobacteria > Sphingomonadales > Sphingomonadaceae > Sphingomonas > Sphingomonas sp. UYP23. Next base: position 2,712,772 of record NZ_JBSSBX010000001.1, on the reverse strand, counting down.
TCTCGTCGCTGATTGGCCTGCGTGCGAGGTAACTGGCCGGTAGCGCTAGCCGAGCCCCGGAAAGAAGGAGTGGCGCGAGTGTATCCCATCGCTCCACAACATACCGGACGGCTAGAGATGGCACCATAAACGCGGCCATAAGGCGTATTGCGGTGGCGAGTGCCGCCAGTTCAACGATGCCGTAATCGAGCGGACCAGCTGCTCGCGCGCCGTCGCGTGATGGTAGGCCGTGGCGCTGCAACTGGCGGACACGTGCGTCGAACGCGGTGCGTGCCGAAGGATCAATATCACAGGCCGACATCAGCACCGGGATCGCCTGCGCATATCGAAGAGCGAGTCCGGTTTGGGAATTCGGCGACACACGCCCTTAATGGCACGACCAACCAACGCAGCAAAGAAAACGCTTGAACAATCTGAGACACGATCGTATTTGTCTTATGCCATGCAATTTATCGCACTTCCTGGTGATCCCACCAACGCCTTCCACCTGCGCCAGAACGCGGACCATCAGCGTGTACTCGATTTGCTCGCACAGCCACCCGGCAGTCGTGCGGCGCCGTCCGTGGTCTGGAGCCGGCGCTTCGAGACAGCCGCTGATCGCGACACGCTGCTCGGTGCGGTAAACGAGGGCCAGCTCGACACGGTTTTCCTTGGCCGGCTCACCATGATGTTCGGCAGCGCAGCGCTCGACGAACTGGCCGACCGAATGGTTGCTGCTGCTCGTCTGAAACTGGCGGAAGAGCAGGAGAAAGCAGCGCAACGGGCGCGCGATCACTTGGTGGTCAACCTCTATTCACGCGAGGGCAAGTACGGGCGGCATGTCCTCGAGCTGCAGCGCCTGAGCAGCAACACCGCAGAATGGTCAGTTACTTATGGTCGGGCGATCGAGCGCGACCGGCTGTGTGACTGGCTGCGCTGGCAGAGGGATCGGTTCGTTGGTTTCCTGGATCACGCCGCCGAGCATGGCGGTGAGGCGCTTTCACAGATGCTGGTCGATGAGATGTTCATGGTCGAGCGCCGTGTGAAAAAAGAGGGGCGCGGTGCCGGCGGCATGCGGCCCCTGCGCATGTGGAGAGGCAACTGATGGCGACCCGTGCTCACTTCCAGCCCGCCATCCCTGCGATGATCGTCGGCCATGGCACAGGCAGTGAGCCGCTGCCGCTCGAACTGGGCGAGCCGTTCGCGCTGCTCGGCGGTGACCGGCTCGGCCCTGGCGGCATTCCATTTCTGGTCATGCACGAGCACCAGCCCGACTTCCTCGCCTGGGTGCGCGAGCGCTGTACAGCGATGCTCGCCGCCGAGCGGCCGTGGTTCGGTGGGGGCACGTTGATCCTCGGTGGGGTGGAGGGTGCAGGGCGCACTCACGCCGCGCGCTGGCTGGCCCGGGTGGCGGGCGTGCCGCACGCCGTGCTCAACCTGACCAATCCCGTTATTGCCGCCAACGTGGCCGCGTCGGGCGAGATCGGCGAGGCACTGGGTGCGTCGCCGGTTACTATTGCCATGGCAACCGCGCGCTGCGCCAACCTGATCGTGACCGTGGTCGGTGCCGACCGTGTTGGTGACGACGTGCTCGCCGGGCTCGCCGCTATGATCGATCCGGAACGCGGACGTCGCTGGCGCGAGGACCGGCTTGGAGTCGATATCGACCTGGGCGAGGTGAGCTGGGTGCTGCAGCGTGACGTCAGGCGCGGCATCCCGTCGTGGGTCGCCCCTGGTGCCGAAGCGGTCGCCCTGCGGTCGGTCCCAAGCGGTCACGATCACGTCCTCGCTTTGTCTATCTGTTGCGAGGCGATGGGCGATCTCGGCATCGATCCGCGCGCCGGCACCGTCTCTTGGGAACGGATCAGCCAACAGTTGCCGCGTTACGGTCAGATGTCCGCCAAGGTGCTCTACGCCAATATCGTCAACGCACTGCGCGAGTGCCTGCGACCGGGCGAAACCTCAAACGACCACGAACCTTTCTAGCCAAGGAGAACGAGCATGTTGCCAACCATTACCCATGCCGCGCAGATCGCCGTCCCGGGGATCCTGCCGCCCCCGACCACCCCGCGCCGCCCTGCGCTCTATCTCGTCGGCGAGGCCGAGCGTTCGACGCCGCGCCCCACGACCACGGTTGGGCGTACGATGATCTCGGTCAACGGCCGCTGGAACGCTTTGCGTGGCCGCAGCGCAACCTATGCGCAGTTGCTGCGCATCGCCTATCCCGACCGCGAGGGGCAGGATCCCGGGGTAGCGACGGTGTCATTCCGCCATACGCTCGACGCAGGGCTGAACGGATTGTTGACGCCGGGGGATGTCGTTCCCCTGACTGATGGCCTGCTGGTCAACGTCAATGCCACTTATGCCAGCTGAACCGCACAGCATCGTGACTGACGTTCGCGCCTCCGGTCCGTTCGTCTATTCCGACACCGCCTCGACCCGCGCCGGGATCGAGGCGGTGTCGCGCCGCCTTGACGGTGGCACGATCGTGATCATTGGTCTCGGCGGCACCGGCTCTGTGGTGCTCGATCTCATTAGCAAGACGCCTGCCGACCGCATTCTGCTGATCGATGGCGACTGCGCCGAGCAGCACAATGCGTTCCGCTGGCCTGGCGCGATGGCGATCGAAGACATCGCGGCCGACCTGTCCAAGGTCGAGTATTTCGCGCGCATCTACGGTCGCATGCACACCGGGATCGAACCGCACGCGGTGCATCTTGCCGCCGATACGATCGGCTTGCTCGACGCGGCGGACTTCGTGTTCGTCTGCGTCGACAGCGTCGCGGCACGCGCCTTTATCATTCCTGCACTCGAACAACGCGACCTGCCCTATATCGATTGCGGCCTTGGTCTGAGCCTCGTCGACGATCGGTTGATGGGCCTGGTCCGCGTCACCACCAGCACACCCGCGATGCGCGCGCACGTCCACGACAAGAATCGCATCCCGCTGACCGGCGACGCCGACGACGAACTCTACCGCAGCAACATTCAGGTGGCCGATCTCAACATGTTGGCCGGAACGCTGGCGGTAATCCAGTACAAGCAGTTGCGCGGCTTCTATCTCGACACCGAGGCGGAGTATCACGCCATCTATTCGACCGATGGCAACGCGATCATCAACGCGGATCGCGCGTAGCGGCGACACGATGGCGTGCCTCGTCAACCAGTCCATCCAGCGCTCGGCGCTCCCTGGCGGTAGCACGCCAGGGAAAGGCGCTATCGGCGTCGGGGGGCAGCACGCCCCAGGCGACGGCAGGAACCGGCTCAAGCGGAGTCCAGCTGCTCTCCACTTCGAATACCAACGCCGTTCCATCGTTCGCAACGCCGGTGATCTTGAGGTTGGCGCTTGCGAAAAAGGGATGGCTGATGACCTCGGCGAGTGGTCGCAGCGCATTGTCGCGCGCGTCACGCTGCAGTGCGGAGATCAGCACATCCGGCAGTTTGTGCGTCTCGATGTGGATATAGGCACTTTCCCCAAGCGAGGCGGTGCATCGCGGATGATCAGAAAGTTCGATCCGCTCGGCGATCGCGGTACCGCCTCGCACCCTGATCCTGGCACCGCCCTGCCCAAGGTCGCGCCGGGCGCGCCGGTCGAGATAGCCAACGACAGGCGCGACGCCGACGCTATCGGTCATCATGAGGACTTTCCGCAACGCATCGCTCGTGTTGGTCCAGTGAACATACTGGGCGAGGACGTCGGATCCGCTCACCAGCCACAACGGCAATGGTTGTGCGCTGACCCCAGCAACTTCGATCATGTTGCGAGCCCGCCTGTAGGCGATGGCCGCTTCGACGGCCGCGGCCAGTCGCTCAAACTTAAGGCCGATCGCCGGGGCGGCGCGGTCGAAGTCTATCTGCGTGCCAGCAATGGACACGACAAAGCTGCCGGCATTGCCCTTGGCGGACCACGCATTCTGGTCGGTCATCGCCAGCATCAGATCAGCCAAGTCCCGCATCACTGCCGTGCCATCCTCCACATCCTGCCATCCGCCAACGTAAGGCATATAGGCCATACTATCGTGTTGCATATGCTCTACGCGGACGTGGGAGCCCTTTGCGCTGCTATCGCCCTGCGACTGACATGGCTGCCGTACATCGATCCCGGCCAGATGCTGAACGATGGCATCACCGCCCAACCAGCCGGGAAAAACTTCCCCCACGAATCCAGTTGCGCGAGACGTGCGTCGGGTTGTCGATCAAATGCCTCACGCGTTCGAGGTTGGGGCCGATGAATCGCAATGGCTGCTCACTCTCTTCGGCGCCGACGATCTGCGCTATATCTTCGAAGGTAAGGGTCATGCCTGAAACGGCACGGGTCGAACGAGCACTTGGCAATGTCCGGGTGTCGACGCAGGGTTCGGCGGAAGGCGGTGTCAGGCGCGATGCGCAGGCGACCGCGCTCGGCGATTATTACCGTCGTCTCCACGGCGATCTGGTCGAAATCTATCGTGATAATGGAGCGTCTGGCGTCACCGCCAATCGTCCGGGCCTGCAGGCACTACTCGACCACGCCATTCACGGCGATAGCGGTATAACCGAGGTCGGGGTCTGCAGCTTCTCGCGCCTGGCTCGCGATGGCGATTTGCTCGATCAGTATTGCCAACGGCTTGAGCGAGCGGGCGTCCGCATTGTCTCGATCCCCGAGGACGCGGGACAGAAGGCGGAAGGCAGGCCCAAGGTCACTGTCGGAACGACATCATGAACCGTGCGGCAAAGGTCCTCACAGCACGCGATCCTCTGATCTCGGCCCATGCGGTGCGGTTCCTGCTGATGGCTGGCACGAACACGGCGACCTTTCTCGCCGGGTTCCGTCAGCGTCACGCCGGCGAGGCGCTGTCCCTGTGGCAAGGGAAGCCGCGCTCAAGCGTCGCTCGTCAAGCCAAAGTTCATGACGGCGCTGGCAACTTCAACAGCGACGCCGCTCGCGGCCGGATCTACCTGAATTACAGGACCGACCGATACGACTATAGCGAAGACACCGTGCATTTTGGGGATGACGGATATTCTATCGTTACCGAGCTCAGCGTATACGGCCAACATCTCCCCGATACGCTGCTCGCCGCGTTGCCGGGACGGACGCTACGCAGCGTAATCGGCTATGACAGAACTCCCGCCTTTTTCGCTTCGCGGTACACTACCATCGTCGCGGCCGAGATGAGCGATTTTCCCGGCAGCCACGCGCTCGACCTGATCCTCGCGGTCAAATGGTATCCACTGTCGCATATGTTGTCGCATCTGAGGTGAGATCTGCCGCCGTACTGGCAGTGTAATCAGCGGCGCTGCGACGTTGCTAAAGGCGCTGTCATGAACCGCAATTCAGCTCACGAAATCATGGGAGTCGTAGCAATGACAGCCAAGCGTATCGAGCGGGTCCTTGGTTATGTCCGGGTCTCGACCCAGCGCCAGGCGGATGGCGGGATTAGTCTTGATAATCAGGAGCAAAAGCTCGCCGAGCACTACCGCCGCCTGGGCGTCGAACTGGTCGACACCTACCGGGACGGCGGTCTGTCCGGAACGACCGACAATCGTCCGGGCCTGCACGCGCTATTCGAGCACGCCATGCGACCCGGCAGCGGCATTACCGAGATTGGCGTTTACAGCTTCTCGCGGTTGTTCAGGGACCATTACCTGCTCGAGCATCACCGGCGTCGGCTGAAACGCGCTGGCGTGCGTATCGTCGCGATCACGCAGGAGGTCGGGCATGATGCTGAAGGCGACTTGGTCCGCGGCGTGTTATCCAACTTCGACGAGTATCAATCACGCCAGACCGCCAAGTTCACGCTCGACACCATGATGCGCAACGCCGAGGCAGGATTTTGGAATGGGGCCGTTCCGCCGTTCGGCTACGCCAGCGAAATCGCCGAGATGCGTGGCCCCAAACCCAAAAAGCGCCTCGTGGTCGAACCGTCCGAGGCTCTGCTGGTTCAGCAGATGTTCCGCATGAAGCGGCTCGGGATCGGTCAGGGTCCGATGGGGTACAAGAAGATCATCTGCCACCTCAATGCGAGCGGCACGACCTTGCGCGGACGCAAATGGCATGTGTCCAACGTGCGCGACATCCTGACCCGCTCGACATACCGCGGCATCCATCTCTACGGGGTCAACGATACGCGTAATGGCGTCAAGCGCCCCGAGGAGGAATGGCAGAAGGTCGTCGTCCCGATCATCATTCCCGAAGCCGAATGGCTTGAGATTCAGGCAGGCATTGTCCGCAACTCGCGACACGTCACGCCACCGAGCTTCGTATCCGGCCCAACCATGCTTGCGGGCATCGCCAAATGCGGTCACCCCGAATGCGGTCATGCCTTGACGATCGCCACGGGCAAAGGAGGCAGGTATCGATATTACCGATGCTCCCGCCGTCTTCGCCGCGGAGAGACGGTGTGTCCCGGCATCAGCATGCGCGATCATGCGCTCGAGACGATCGTGATCGACGCGATGGCCGATCGCCTGTTCCGACCCGAGCGACTCCGCGCGCTTCTTGCTAATCTGCTGGACGATAGCTCGGCCGCCGTGCGCGAGCGGCAGATCCATCTCAAGGCGCTTCGCACCGAACGCACGCGGGTCGAAGGCGCAATCCAGAATATGTTCGATTTTATCGAGCAGGGTATCGTCAGCCCGCGTGACGCTGACTTTACCTCCCGCCTCGCCAACCAGCGCACCCGCCGCGCGGACCTCGAACAAGAGATCGACCTGGTCGAGCGTCAGCTCTCCGCCGCCGATCGACGCATCACCCCCGAAGCGGTCGATCGGCTGGGAGAGGTCCTACTCGGCAAGCTGCGTTCGGAAGACAGCAGTGTTCGCCAGGGATATGCGCGACGCTTCATCGAAAAGGTGGTGGTCACGCCAACCGACATCACCATCACGGGCCCAATCAAGTCGCTGGAAATCGCCGCGAACGAAGGTCCCGCAAAGAGGGCACCAGCGGTGCCCTCTCTTGATCGGGAGTGGTGCCGCTTACAGGACTCGAACCTGTGACCCCCGCATTACGAATGCGATGCTCTACCAACTGAGCTAAAGCGGCGTCGTCCGCGTTCGGGTGAACGGGGGCGAGGGCGGGCGCTTACCAGCTGGATTCGATGCTGACAAGCGGCCTCGGTTCCAATCATCGCCGACACCAGCAAAAACCACAGGCTTTACTCCGCGTTTACCACGCAGGGCGCACAAGCGGCCAAGACAGTCGCCCGATCGGTAGGGGCGGGCCAAGTGGGACGGTTGCGCAATGGACAATGTTCGCGGATTCGGGGACGATCGCTTCGAGATGGACGGCGACATCGATGCCGCCGAGGATAGCGCCGCCAACGGCGCGGGCGGCGGTGTCGCGGACACCCAGATCGACGTCGGCACCGACGAGCGGCGGATGCATGTCCGCGCCTATAACCATTGGGTCTCGCTGCTCGGCGGGCGCGCCTATCCCTCGATCGAGGACCTCGATCCCGCCAATATCGCCGATTTCGGGCCGCACAGCGTGCTGCTCGATTTCTCGCTGGGGATCGAGAACCCCGCAATCGCCTATCTCGGCCGCGCGCTGCGCGAGGAGTGCAGCCTCGATTCGAGCGTCACGCACATTTCGGACGTGCCGAGCCGATCGCTGCTGTCGCGCCTTACCGACCATTATCTGCAGATCATCGCGAATCGCTCGCCGATCGGGTTCGAGGCCGAATTCGTCAACACCCGCGGCCACAACACGCTGTATCGCGGCATTCTGATGCCGTTTTCGTCCGACGACGAATCGATCGACTTTATCTATGGCGTGATCAACTGGAAGGAGCTGGTCGACGCCGAGACCCAGGCCAAGCTCAACGCCGAAATCGCCGCGGCGGTCGGCGTCGCGCCGAGCGGGCCCGCCGCACCGATCTGGGCCGATGGTCCGAGCGGCGGGTTTGACGGCGCCGAGACCGACGACGCCGAAACGGACGACGCGCCCGAGCGCGACGCTGCTGCCAGCCCGATCGTCCCTGCCGGTCTGGCCGATCACCTGATGCTCGCGCAGCAGACCGCCGCCGCCGTGCGCGCCGCCGATGTGCGCGGGCGCGCGACGCTCTACCGCGCCCTGGCACGCGCGCACGATTTCGCCGCCGCGGCCGACGCGGATCCGCAAGGATATGCCGCATTGCTCGATTCGGCTGGGATCGCCGTCCAGCTCCGCGCGCCGATGACGCCGGTGGTCAAGCTCGTCTTCGGCAGCGATTACGACAAGACGCGGCTGACCGAATATGCCGCCGTGCTGTCGCACGCGCGCCGGATCGGCGTGGCGCCCGGGCAGCTCGGCGCGTTTCTCGAAGGCTTCGAGGGCGGCATCAAGGGCGTCGTCAAGGCCGAGCGTGCAGCACGAACCCCGCACCCAAAACCGCGCGAAAGCCGCGCGCGACTGCTTTCCGAACGCCCGACGATCGCCAGCGTCGCGATCGATACGACCGCGGTGCACGGCAGCTATGTCGTTCTGCTGGCGCGCGCCGCCGACGGCGGCCGGCTCGACATCGTGGCAACGCTTGGCGACGATCCGGCGTTGACCGAACGCGTGATCAACAAAGCGCTATAATACGCCTGAGGGGGCGGTGCGTCCCCCGCCCGAAATTGTGCAGCGCCACAAGTCTTGAGGTCGCGCAATGTCGGGCGCATAGGAGCGGCCATGGCTAAAACCACGCTGAAATCGCTGTCGGACACGCTCGCTGCCCGGCTTACCAAGGGCGCGCTTCCGGGCGAAATACAGGGGTTCGGCAAGACCGAGCGGCTCGACGCTGCCGCGTTCGTCGCCGCGACCGCCGAGCAGCGCCACCCCGGCACCGCCAAGGTTGCGCTCGAGCCGCTGCCCGGCACCGACCCGCGCCGTCGGATGCGGCTGGCGATCGTCAATGACGACATGCCCTTCCTCGTCGATTCGATCGCCGCAACGATCGGCGCGCACGACATCTCGATCGACCGGATCATCCACCCCGTGCTCGGCGTGACGCGCGACGTGGACGGACAGCTGGTTGGCGTCGATGACACGGGACCCGCCGAATCGATGATCTATATCGAGCTCGAGCGCGCCGATGCGCGTGATCGGCGTGATCTGGTCGCCACGCTCGAACGCAATCTCGCCGATGTCCGCGCGGCGGTGCAGGACTGGCAGCCGTTGCAGGATGCGATGGCAGCCGACATCGCGGCACTCCCGCCGGGCGAAGGCGCGGCGATGCTCGCCTGGCTGCTCGACCGCAACTTCACCTTGCTCGGCCACGAATTGTGGCGCGGCACGACCGAGACGACGCTTGGCCTGGCGCGCAACCCGCAGCCGGTGCCGATGCTCGCCGAAGCGTCCCGCGCGCTCGCGATCGAATGGTTCGAGAAAGGCGGCGAGGCGCCGCTGCTGCTCAAGTCCAACCTCATCTCGAGCGTGCATCGCCATCTCCCGCTCGATCTCGCGGTCGTGCCGGTGCGCGACAAGAAGAAGATCGTCGGCGTTTCGATCCATGCCGGGCTGTGGACCAGCAGCGCGCTGAGTGCCGCGCCGCAGGACGTGCCCGTGCTGCGCAAGCATCTCGCCGCGCTCGAAAAGAAGTTCGGCTTCGATCCCAAGGGGCATACCGGCAAGGCGCTGACGCACGCCCTCGCTGCCCTGCCGCATGATCTGATCACCGCCTTCACGCCCGAATCGCTCGAAGAGGTCGCGCTGACCGCGATGTCGCTCGCTGATCGGCCGCGACCGAAGCTCGTGCTGGTGCGCAGCGTGCTCGGGCGGCATCTGTTCGCCTTTGTCTGGCTCCCGCGCGACGACCTCACCACCGCGCGGCGGATCGCGATCGGCGACATGCTGGTCGAGGCGGCGCATGGCGGTCTGCTCAACTGGGCGATCGCGATGGACGACGTCACTGCGCTGATCCGCTTCACGATCGACGTGCGCGGCGGCGGCGTGATGCCCGATACGGCGACGCTCGATGCGCGGATCGCACGCATGGTGCGCGGCTGGGTCCCTGCCGTCGAGGCAGCGCTTGCCGAGCTGGTCGAGCCGGCCCGCGCGACGCGGCTGGCGCTGCGCCACGCGGCGACCTTTCCGGCCGGCTATCGCGCCGCCAACGCGGCCGAGGAAGCGGCGCAGGACATCATCCGCCTCGCGCGGCTCGAAACCCCCGAGGATCGCTCGGTCCGGATGTACCGCGACGCGAAAGGCGCGGCGCGCTTGAAGATCTATCGCCAGGGTGGCGCGCTGGCTTTGTCGGACGCGGTGCCGGTGCTCGAGAATTTCGGCTTCCGCGTGATCGAGGAACTGCCGACGGCGCTCGCCGATGACGAGCAGGGCTTCGTCCATGAATTCCTCGTCGAGGCGGCGGGCGTGCGGCTTTCGGCGGATACGACGGTGCTCGAGGATGCGATCCAGGCGGTGCTCGAGGGCAAGGCCGAGAATGACGCGTTCAACCGGCTGATCGTCGATGCCGCGATGGCGCCGGCCTCGGTGCTGCTGTTCCGCGCCTGGTTCCGCTATCTGCGCCAGGCCGGGCTGACCTACGGCCTCGTCACCGTGGTCGACGCGCTGCGCCGCGCGCCCGAGGTGGCGGCTGCGCTGATCGCGCGGTTTGCCGCCGCGCACGATCCGGCACACACGCGTACGGGCGTCGAAGCTGCCGATGCGGCGATCGACACCGGGCTCGACGCGGTCTCGGCGATCGACGACGATCGGATCCTGCGCAGCTTGCGCAGCGTGATCGCGGCGACGCTGCGCACCAACGCCTTCGCCTCCGCCGGGCAGACCGCGCTTGCGTTCAAGCTCGACAGCCATCTCATCCCCGGCCTCCCCGCCCCCGTTCCGTGGCGCGAGATCTGGGTCTATTCGCCGCGCGTCGAGGGCATCCACCTGCGCGCCGGCCCGGTCGCGCGCGGGGGCCTGCGCTGGTCCGACCGACGCGACGATTTCCGCACCGAGATTCTCGGGCTGATGAAGGCGCAGCGCGTCAAGAACGCGGTGATCGTGCCGACCGGCGCGAAGGGCGGCTTCTATCCCAAGCAGCTCCCGCTCGCGTCCAACCGCGATGCGTGGCTCGCCGAGGGCACAGAAAGCTACCGCGTTTTCATCCGCACCCTGCTGTCGATCACCGACAATATCGTCGAGGGTGCTGTGGTGCATCCGGCCGACGTCGTGATCCATGACGGCGACGATCCCTATTTCGTCGTCGCCGCCGACAAGGGCACCGCGACCTTCTCCGACGTCGCCAACGCGATCGCGCTCGAGCACAATTTCTGGCTCGGCGATGCCTTCGCCAGCGGCGGCTCGGTCGGGTATGACCACAAGGCGATGGGGATCACCGCCAAGGGCGCGTGGGTTTCGGTCCAGCGCCACTTCGCCGAGCGCGGTGTCGACGTGCAGACGCAACCGATCCGCGTCGTCGGCTGCGGCGACATGTCGGGCGACGTGTTCGGCAACGGCATGCTGCTCAGCCAGACGCTCAAGATCGTCGCGGCGTTCGACCATCGCCATATCTTCCTCGATCCCGACCCCGACCCTGCGGCCAGCTGGGCCGAGCGCGCGCGCATGTTCGCCCTGCCCCGCTCGTCCTGGGCGGATTACGACGCGTCGATCATCTCGAAGGGCGGCGGCGTGTTCGCGCGCACCGACAAGGTGATCAAGCTGTCGAAGCAGATCCGCGCAGCGCTCGGCATCGAGGCGAGCGAGATCGAGCCCGGCGCCCTGATTTCGCTGATCCTCAAGGCCCCGGTCGACCTGATCTGGTTCGGCGGCATCGGCACCTATGTGAAGGCGCGCGCCGAGAACAACATCGCGGTCGGCGATCCGGCGAACGACCGCTTGCGCGTCGATGCCGAGGACCTGCGTGCGACGGCGATCGGCGAGGGCGCGAACCTCGGCGTCACGCAGGCCGCGCGCATCGCCTTTTCGGCGCATGGTGGACGGATCAATACCGACTTCATCGACAATTCGGCAGGCGTCGATTGCTCGGACAACGAGGTCAACATCAAGATCGCGCTCAACCGCGAGATGATCGAAGGCCGGCTCGGTTATGAGAAGCGCAACAGCTTCCTCGCGAGCATGACCGACGACGTCGCGCACATCGTGCTCGAGGACAATCGCCTGCAGACGCTCGCGCTGTCGATCGCCGAGGCCGACGGCGCGCGCGACGTGCCGAGCTATGTCCGGCTGATCGAGATCTTCGAAGCGAGCGGTTCGCTCGACCGCGTCGTCGAGGGGTTGGCGGGCAATGACGATCTGCTGCGCCGCTCGGCCGAAGGGCGCGGGCTGACGCGGCCCGAGCTTGCCGTGCTGCTCGCGACCGCCAAGCTCGCGCTGCAGGCGGCGATCGAGCGGTCGGATCTGGGGGCCGATCCCGAACTGCTGCCCGATCTCCACGCTGCCTTCCCGCCCGCAATGCGCAAGAAGTTCGGCACGGCGATCGACCAGCATCGCCTCCGCGGCGAGATCGTGGCGACCAAGCTCGCCAATCGCATCGTCAACCGGATGGGCGTGCTGTATCCGTTCGAGCTCGCCGAGGAAGAGGGCGCGGCGATGAGCGACATCGCGGCGAACTTCGTCGTCGCCGAGCGGCTGTTCGACCTGCCCGCCTTGTGGCGCGAGATCGAAACCGCCGACATGCCCGAGGCGGCGCGAATCGCCTTGTTCGATGAAGTCGCGGTCGCGACGCGGTCGCAGATCGCCGACCTGCTGCGCGTGACGCGCAGCGGCACCGGGCCGGGCGAGGTGCTCGCGCGGCTGTCGAAGGGCATTCGCGCGCTCGACAAGCAGACCAAGGCGCTGCTGCTCGAGGAAGCGAGTGCGCAGAGCGCGCGGATTGCATCGACGCTCGAGACGGCGGGCGCTCCGGCCAAGCTCGTGCAGAAGGTCGTGCGGCTGTTCGAGCTCGACGGCGCGGTCGGGCTGGCGGATCTTGGCGAGCGGCTCGGGATCGACGAGGCCGTGCTGACGCGCGCCTTCACGCGGTTGGGCCAGGCGCTCGGTCTCGACTGGGCGCAGGCCAATGCCGCGCGGATCGCGTCGAGCGACCCGTGGGAGCGGCTGCTGATCGCGGGCCTGGCGCGCGACTTCCAGCAGTTGCGGCTGGAATTCCTGGGCCGCGGCGCCAACGGGAACGGGAGCGATCCGCAGGCGCTGGTCGAAGGCTGGCTGGCGGAGAATGCCGGCCGCGTCGCGCAGTTCAAGGCGGTGATCGATCGCGCGCGTCTGGCGCCTGCTCCGAATGCCGCGATGCTCGCGCAGATCGCGGGCCAGGCGCGGGTGTTGCTGGCGCGGTAACGGCGCGCCCCAACAGCCCCCAACCGTCACCCCCCAACCGTCACCCCGGACCTGTTCCGGGGTGACGTTTTAGCGGTAGCGCAGCGAGATCAGCGCACCCCGACAGCTTCACGCCGCGCGCGCTGTCGCGCCTTGAGCTGAGCGCGCCAGCCGCGCGCGCGCCACCACATGATGATCCCGGTAACCGCGAGGATCGCGGGCAAAAGTCCGCCGAGGAAGATCACGATCTGCCAGACGAGCCCCATCCCGGTGCCGTCATGGATCCGCCGCATCGTCCGCGCGAGCGGTTCGCGTGGCGGGGGCACGAGCTTGGCGGCGCCGTCCTCGTCGGCGACGGTGATCGCGCGATCCCCCTGCGCAAGCGCGAGCTTCCACACCGGCTTCTGGTCGGTCGGCCAATCGACCTTGGCGATCGCGCCCGGCGACACGGTGGCACCGCGCGCGATCACGGCGTCGAGCGCGAGCTTCGGCGCGGCAAGCGGCAGCGGGCGCTGCCCGCCGGCCCGCGCGCCGGGGCGACCGCCCGCTCCTCCCTGCGCCCCGCCGAACACTTGCGGGAACGCGATCCACGCGCCGGTGAGCGACAGCACGAACAGCGGCAACGCGATCCAGAAGCCAAGGAGGTGATGCAGATTGGTGTCGGTGTTGCGGTGCCGCCGCCAGCGAAGCCCGCGCACCCAGCGCCCGACCGTCGGCCACCACAGCCACAGCCCGGAGAGCGAAGAGATCAGCATCGCCACGCCGATCCAGCCGACCACCTGCCGCCCGACGCCCGGGATCATCAGCGATCCGTGGAGCATGTGGAAGGTGCGGATCAGCCCGCTGCCGCTGCCCGCGCTGTCGAGCACGCGCGCGGTCGCAGGATCGATCCACACGGTCTTGCGCGGTGGCGGCCCGGCCATGCGCCTGGGCTTGGCGGCCACGCTCGCGACCACGATGACGGGCTCCCCCGCCGCTGCCGGCAGCGCGAGCGAGGCGATCCGGTCGCCGGGCGCGAGCACGCCGCGCGCCGCCGCGACATAATGCTGCATCGGCTGCAGCCCGTTTCCGCTCGTCGCGTAGCGCTGCGGGTTGAGCGCATGGTCGAGCGCATCGTCCCAGACCAGCGCCGCGCCCGTCACCGATAGCGGGATAATCGCCACGGCCAGGATCAGCCCGATCCACTTATGCACCTGGAACCAGGCGTTCCGCATGCCGATCTTACGCACTCAGACCTCCGCCCAGCGGCGCAACAGATTGTGATAGACGCCGGTCAGCCGGACGATCTCGGCGTCGCCCTGCCCCAGCCGCGCGCCGACCGACTGGATCGCGGTGTCGAGCTCGAACAGCAGCGCGCGCGCATCGCTATCGCGCACCATCGACTGGATCCAGAAGAACGACGCGACGCGCACCCCGCGCGTCACCGGCGCGACATGGTGCAGGCTCGAGGCTGGGTAGAGCACCAGGTGCCCGGCGGGGAGCTTGACGCTTTGGTCGCCAAACTGCGTCTGGATCACAAGCTCGCCGCCATCATAGCTGTCGGGATCGGCGAGGAAGAGCGTCGCCGACAGGTCGCTGCGGATGCGATAGTCGCTGCCGCGCCGTATCCGGATCGCGCTGTCGACATGCGCGCCGAAGCCGTCGCCGGTCGCGTAGCGGTTGAACAAGGGTGGGAACACTTTCAGCGGAAGCGCCGCCGCGACGAACAAGGGCGACGCCGCGAGCGCGTCGAGGACCATCGCCCCGCCGCTCCGTGCCGCCTCCGAATCCTCGGGCAATTGCGCATTCTGCTTGGCGAGCGCGGACTGGTGGCCCGACGTGGCATTGCCATCGATCCACGCCGCGGCGTCGATTAGCGCGCGGAGCGCAGCGACCTGCGCCGCGTCGAGCAGGTCGGGGATGACGGTCAGCATGCCGCCGCCCGAATGGCCTGGACACCGCGCACGCGAAACGCCGGCAGCTCGGATGCGGCAAGCCACGCCGCGGCTTTCTCGACGAACGCGGGCGTGGCACTCGCGCCCGCTCGCTTGAGCCAGCCGATCGCATCCTCGATCCGGCCCGCAGCACCAAGCATCCGCGCATGGTTGAAGCACCCGCGAAAATCCCCGCCCTGTGCCGCGCGCGCATAGCAGAGCGCCGCCGCTGCCATGTCGCGCTCGACCACCCAGCCATCCTCGTGGAAGCTGCCGACGAAGTTGATCGCCTTGGCATTGCCGAGCGCCGCGGCCTTGCGGAACCACGCCAGCGCTGCTGGCCGGTCCTCGGCTACCCCGTCGCCGAGCGCGAGCAGAGTCGCATAATTGTACATCCCCCAGTCGAGCCCGCGCTCGGCAGCGCTCCGATAGCACGCTGCCGCGCGCGCCTTGTCGGGCACGGTGCCCCAGCCGAGATCGTAGCAGCGCCCGACCATGTTGACCGCCATCAGATGATGCTGCGCGGCAGCGCGCACGAACCAGCCGAGCGCGGCGGCGGGATCGCGCGCGACGCCCGCGCCGTCGAGCAGCAACTGTGCGTACAGCGCTTGTGCCTCGGCCACCCCGTTATCGGCGCATTCCCGCAGGAAAGCGGCGCGTTCCTCCGGCGATCCGGCGAGCCGCGTGGCGATCTCATCCGCCGACAGCGCGCTCAAAACGCCACCTGCACCGTGCCGAACACCGTGCGCCCGGCGGCGATCGAGGCATAATGGCTGGTATAGGTCTGCGTGTAATAGACCTTGTCGGTCAAATTCTGCGCGTTGACCGACAGCTGGAGCCGGTCGTTGAGCTTGAAGCGCGCCTGCGCGTCGAAGCGCCAGTAGCTCGGAATGCCGCGCGTCAGGATCTTGGTCGCCGGAGTGACGGTGACCACGCCCCCGCTGGTCTGCGTCGCGGTGCGATTGTCGGCATAGCCGCCATTCTGTCTGTCCATGTAATAGGCGCCACCGCCGACGGAGAAGCGCTTGGTCACTTCGACGTTGGTCGACATCGTGAAGCTGTTGCGCGCGGTCTGCGGCACGGCTTTTCCGGTGTTGACGGAAGGCACCAGCACCGTCTTGGCCGCCGCCGCGCCGTTCGCCGCCACGGTAAGCGCGGTGAAACCGCCGTCGACGATCTTGGCGTCGAGGAAGGTATAGCCGCCGAACACCGTCCACCCCGGCAGGATCGCCCCGCTCGCGGTGAGCTCGACGCCGCGGATTCGCGTCGATCCGAGATAGGCGATGTTATTGTTGGCGTCGGTCACGCGGGCATTGGCGATGTCGGTCTGGAATACCGCCAGCGCGAGCGCGAGCTTTTCGTGGAACAGGCTCGCCTTGGCGCCGACTTCATACGATTTTGTCTTCTGCACCTTGAGCGCATCGAGCGAACTCGCGGTGGCGGTGGTGGTCGGCAGCGCATTGTCCTCGCGACCCTCGCCCAGCAGACTGTTGGGCGGCGTCGCGGCGGTGGCATAGCTTGCGTAGAGGCTGGTTTCCTTGGTCGGCTTGAACACCAGGCCAGCCTGCCAGTTGAACAGTTCGTCGGTCCGCGAGAAGCGGAACGCCTGCGTTGCATTGGCGGCCTGCCCCGGCGTGATGCGCGAGGTGAAGCGATCGTAGCGCGCGCCGACATTGAGGATCAGCGAGGGCAACAGGGTGATCGAATCGAACCCGTAGAGCGCCTGCGTCTCGGCGTCGTTCTGCGTCTCCTCGATCGGCAGCGAACGCACGATCGGCGAGGGCGTCGTCGACGTGTCGCTGGCGTAATTGACCCACGGATCGTTGGGGTTCGGCGAGAAGATGCTCGCGCAATAATACCGCGACACGGTTGCTGCGTTGCAGCGCGGCGAGATGGTCGACCCGTTTGACAGGATCTCGACCCCGCTTGCGTTGAGATAGCCGCGCGTGACGAAGGTGCCGCGCCGCGCTTTCTCCCACGACACTTCGGCGCCAATCGCGAAATCATGCGTGATCGCGCCGGTCTTGAAGCTGCCCGACAGGTCGAGCTGGTCGACGATACTCTTGGAGTAGCTGTAGCGCGTGTTCGATCGCCGCCACACCTGCCCGCTACCGTAGATATTGCCCGTCGAATCGTCGGGCAGCGTGAAGATATAGGCCTGATCGGACGCGCTGTAGCGTGCGGTATTGCGCAGCGTCACGCCGCCAAAATCATGCTCCACCCGCAGCGTCGCCTGGTTGGTCGTGCTGTCGCGGAAATCGCGATCGGTCAGGCCGTAGAAGGTCGATCGCGCGACGGTGCCGGTCTGGCCGGTCGCGGTGGTGATCCGCCCGACCGCGGGTTCGGTGCGGATCGCGCCCGTCCCTGGCGCATTGCCGATCGTGTAGAGATAGGGAATCCCTGCGTCGGGCAGTTCGTGGCTTTCCATGTAATAATAGCTGGCGGTCAGCCGCGTATCGGTGCCGAGCCCGATCGTGACGCTCGGCGCGATGCCCCAGCGGCGCTGGTAGATCGCGTCGCGGCCGGCGACGTCCTGGTCGTGCCACATCCCCTCGATCCGGAAGGCCGCTGTGTCGCTCAGCTTGACGTTGAGGTCGCCGACGACGCGCTTGTAATCGGCATTGCCATAACTGGCCGCGACCGAGCCGAAGGTACGCAACTGCGGCAGCTTGCTCAGGATGTTGATCGTTCCGCCAGCACTGCCGCGCCCGCCGAGCGTCGAGTCCGACCCGCGCACGATCTGCACCGAATCGATCGCGAAGATCTCGCGGCTTTGCGAGGCGAGATCGCGCACGCCGTCGACATAGATCGATCCCTGGCTGTCGAAGCCGCGAATGAAGGGTCGGTCGCCGATCGGATTACCACCCTCGGCCGCGCCGAAAGTGATGCCCGGCACCGTCCGCAGCGCATCCTGCAGCGTGGTCGATCCGGTCTGCTCGATCACCGACTTGTCGAGCACGAGGACCGATTTGGGCGTATCGACCAGCCGCGCGACCAGTTTGGGGTCGTGCGGGCGCTCGTCGCGGTGGCCGTTGACGATGATATCGATCTTCTGGTCGGAATCGATGTCAGCAGGCGGCGTTGGTGCGGTGTCGTTCGCAAAGGCTGGATGCGCGGCGAAGGCACCCACGCAGGTCATGGCGAGATAGGCAGGCTTGCGCACAGCGGAGCGAGACAAATGGTTTCCCCTTATTCGTGGGGGATTGGCTATTGCGAGTCACTCTCATTGTCAACGCTATTGCGAGTTATTCTCAGTTTTGCCGTAGGCGAGGATCCAGCTGCGCAGCGCGCTGGCGAGATTGGGCGGGTCCTCGGCGACGATGCGCAGTGCGTCGATCTGCGCGATCAGCGCATTGAGCGGCAGCGCGCGACGGGCTGCCGCGGCTTCAAGCGCGTGCCAGAAGATCGGTTCGAGGCTGATCGACGTGGCATGGCCCGCGATCGTCACCGAGCGTTTGACGGGGCCGATGAAGCCGTCGGCGGGTGGTGTGACGATCATTCGGCCTGCTTGTGCATGTAGAAGCTCGTCGAGCGTTTCTCAGGGCCATACACGCCGGTCGCGTGGATCGTCCGCTTGTCGGGCATCATCTGCATCGAAAACACGTCGTCGACCGTGCCCCGCACCGAAAAATCAGTTTCGACGACGAGATCGGGCCGCGGTCTGGTGATTTGCGCGCGGACGCCCGAATTGTCACCGTCAACTTGACTGGCGCGCCCCCGATGACGGCGTCGAAACCGGTTCCGGTGTCGGTCCGCGACCTGAAGCGCTTCCCGTCGAGCTTGAGGATCGTATCGTTCTTCGATTCGGACGTCACGCTGACGCGCGCCCATGTGCCAGACAGCAGATGCGCGTCCTTTACCGGTGCCCCGACACGGCGCTGCAGCGTATCGGCCGTGACGGGCTGGCCGCTCGGGCTGGTGTAGCTCGCGACATGCGAAGTGAGCGTGTTCCCATCCGGCGAGACGACATAGGCGACCGTATAAGCAAGCTTGCCGCGGATCTTGTCGATCTCCTTAACGACATGATCACTCTCGATAGTGATCGACTGCTCATCCACATATCCGTCGCCGGGGATGGGATGCGACTGGCCGTCGGCTTTCACAGGCGCGTTGTCGTCGCGCGTGAAGCCCCCCGCCCCGACCCGGAACACGCTCGGCTTGGCATCCCCGGTGATCGACGCGGTATCGATCCGCCATCGTCCCGTAAAGGCTGCGTCAAGGCTGGTGTCCGATGCCGCAGCGTCGACGGAAAGGACGCCGAGTGCGATGACGCTCGCGCCGCCGGCAACCTTGCGGTAGCGATAGCGCCGCCCGGCACGGATCATCCGCAACTCCTTATGGTCGAACGCCTGCGATCCAAGCGGGATCGCGATCGACGTCTGGAAGCCCGGGTGTCCGTGCCAAATCGGGCGGGATCAAGGCGTATCGAACAGCGCCGCCAACTGCTCGATGATCGTACCGCCCAACTGCTCGGCATCCATGATCGTCACCGCGCGCGCATAATAGCGCGTCACGTCATGCCCGATCCCGATCGCCGCCAGCTCCACCGGCGATTTCGCCTCGATCCAGCCGATCACCTGCCGTAGATGGCGCTCGAGATACGACCCCGAATTGACCGACAGCGTCGAATCGTCGACCGGCGCGCCGTCCGAGATGACCATCAGGATCTTGCGCTCCTCGGGCCGCGCGATCAGCCGCGAATGCGCCCAGAGCAGTGCCTCGCCGTCGATATTCTCCTTGAGCAGCCCCTCGCGCATCATCAGCCCAAGCGACGGCCGCGCGCGGCGCCACGGTTCGTCGGCCTTCTTGTAGACGATGTGGCGCACGTCGTTGAGTCGCCCCGGCTGCGGCGGACGCCCTGCGGCGAGCCAGGTCTCGCGGCTCTGCCCGCCCTTCCAGGCGCGCGTGGTGAAGCCGAGGATCTCGGTCTTGACGCCGCAGCGCTCGAGCGTGCGCGCGAGGATGTCGGCGCTGATCGCCGCGATCGAGATCGGCCGGCCGCGCATCGACCCCGAATTGTCGATCAGCAGCGTGACGACGGTGTCGCGGAAATCGGTCTCGCGCTCGATCTTGTAGCTCAGCGACAGCGTCGGGTTGACGATGATCCGCGCGAGCCGAGCGGCGTCGAGGATGCCTTCCTCCTGGTCGAAATCCCAGCTGCGGTTCTGCTGCGCCATCAGCCGGCGCTGCAGCCGGTTGGCGAGCTTGGTCACCGCGCCCTGGAGATGGACGAGCTGCTGGTCGAGATACGAGCGCAGCCGCTGGAGTTCGTCGGCGTCGCACAGATCGGTCGCGGAGATCACCTCGTCATAGGCGGTGGTCCAGGCTTTGTATTCGAACTGCGCCGACGGATCCGACAACGGACGGTTGGGGCGGACGGGGAGCATCCCCTCCTCGCCTTCGTCGCCCGGCTCGCCGTCCATGTCGTCGAACGAATCGTCGCCTTGCTCGGTGCCTTCGCCTTCCTCGCTATCGGCTTCGCTCTCCGAGCCGCGCGCTTCGATCTCGCCCTGGCCCTGCTCGCCTTCGTCCTCGCCTTCGTCGCCCTGATCGTCCTGCTGTTCCTCGGCGCCCTCTTCCTCCGAACCGCCTTCGTCGGCCTCGTCGGGGATCATGTCGCCTTCGATCAGCTCGAGATCCTCGAGCAGCTTGGTCGCGAGTCCCGCAAAGGCGCGCTGGTCGTCGATCGCGAGGCCGAGCGCATCGAGATCGCGTCCCGCCTTCTGCTCGATCCAGTCGCGCACTAGGTCGAGCCCGGCGACCGTTCCCTCGGGCGGCGCCGCACCGGTCAGCCGCTCGCGCACCATCAGCGCGAGCGCGGTCGACAGCGGCACCTCGTCGCGGTTGCGGGCGCGCGTGATCGGATCGGCGCGCAGCCGCGTCGCGAGCGCGACATCGAGATTGGCGGTGATCCCGGCATAGCCGCGGCTGCCGAGCGCCTCGACTCGCGCGGTCTCGACCGCGTCGAACACCGCGCGCGCCACCGCCTCGCCGGGCGCGGTCTTGGCGTGGAGCGCGGTGTCGTGATGCCGCAGCCGCAGCGCGAAGCCATCGGCGAACCCGCGTGCCTCGGCGACCTGCTCGGGCGGGAGCGTGCGCGCGGGCATCGGCACCTTGATATGCTTGCCGCTTTGGGCGGGCGCGTCGGCGGTGAAGGCGAGCTCGATCTCGGGCTCGTGCGCGACCGCGCGCGCGGTGCCACCGAGCACCGCCTTGAAACGATCGAGCGGGGTATCAGTGGCCACGGGTCACCTCCGACAATACGGTATGTACGGGGGCAGGAAGAGCAGAGCGATCCATCATCGCCCCCTGCTATCAGATGGGGGCGTTCCGGAAAGCCGCAATCTTGCGACAGGCGACGCGCGGGGCCGATTTCAGGCCAGCTGCGGCGCTCAAAGCCTGACGATGTCGCGTTCGATCAGACTGTGTGCGGTATCGAGGATCGTGGTGCGGGTGTCGCGCGTCTTCCAGCCGAGCCGCGCGAACGCATGGCCCGACTCGACCGCGCGCGTGCGGCCAAGTTCGCCGGTGATCTGCCGGATCGTCGGGTCGAACAGCGCAAGCAGGCGCACGACGACATCGGGAATGCTGCGCCTGGGCACTTTGCGCGCCTGCGGCCCGAGTCCATCGCGCAGGATCGCCGCAACGTCCTTCATCCACATGAAGGGGCCAGCCGCGATGAAGCGTTCGCCGTCGAGCCCTGGCGTCTCGAGCGCGAGGACATGCAGCGCCGCTAGATCCCGCACATCGACCACCGCGAAGCCGAGCCGTGGCGTGCCCGGCATCGACCCGTCGAGCAGACGCTCGACGATCTGGATCGAGGTCGAAAAATCCTTGCTGAGCAACGGTCCCAGCACTGCCGACGGATTGACCGAGCAGAACTCCATCACGCCGCCCTGCGCCGCCATCCAGTCGCGCGCGGCGCGCTCGGCGATCGTCTTGGACTTGATATAGGCGCCGACGCCTGGGGCGGTCGGATCGGTCCAGTCGGCTTCGCTATACGCCCGCAGGTCCGCGCCATGCCCATAGGCGACCGCCGCGACCGACGAGGTCAGCACGAACCGCGCGACGCCCGCCGCCTGCGCGAACCGCAGCGCGCGGAGCGCCCCTTCACGCGCCGGGACGACCAGTTCGTCATCGCTCTTCGGCGCCCCCGCCGGAAAGGGCGACGCGACGTGCGCGACATGGCTGCACCCGGCGACCGCCTCGGCCCAGCCGGCATCGTCGAGCAGGTCGGCGGCAAAGACGGTCAGCGCATCGTCCGCCACACCGAGCGTCGTGCGCACCTCCGCCTCGCGCTTGAGCGATCGCACCGTCGTGTTGACGTGCCACCCGCGTGCGACGAGATCGCGGATCAGGAAGCCTGCGATATAGCCGCTACCGCCGGTGACCAGAACCGTCTTCGTCATCGCGCGCTCCGAAACTTTCTCGCAATCGGTTGTAGAACGAAAGGTGTCGCGTGCAAGGCGACTTGACCTTGCCAAGCCACCCGCTCCCGTCGCACATGGCGCGCGCAGGAGAGCGTGCAATGGCCGATCAGGACCTCTACCCCGTCCCCCCCGAATGGGCCGCGCACGCGCGGGTCGATGGCGCGGGCTATGAGCAGATGTATGGCCGCTCGCTCGCCGATCCCGGGAGCTTCTGGCTCGATCAGGCCAAGCGGCTCGACTGGATCAAGCGCCCCGAAATCGCCGGTGACTGGTCGTTCGACAAGAGCGACTTCCACATCCGCTGGTTCGCCGATGGCAAGCTCAACGTCTCCGCGAATTGCCTCGACCGGCACCTCGCCAAGCGCGGCGGCGAGACCGCGTTGATCTGGGAGCCCGACGCGCCCGAAGAGGAACCGCGGCGCTTCACCTATGCCGAACTCCACGCCGAAGTCTGCCGCTTCGCCAATGTGCTGAAGGCGCAGGGCGTGGTGAAGGGCAATCGCGTCACGATCTACATGCCGATGATCCCCGAGGCGGCATTCGCCGTGCTCGCCTGCGCACGGATCGGCGCGATCCATTCGGTGGTGTTCGGCGGCTTCTCGCCCGAGGCGCTTGCCGGACGGATCGAGGATTGCGGATCGACGATCGTCATCACCGCCGACGAAGGCCGGCGCGGTGGCAAGCGCGTACCGTTGAAAGCCAATGTCGATGCCGCCGCAGCGCACGCGCCAAGCCTCGCCACCGTCATCGTCGTCAAGGCGACCGGCGGCGCGGTCACGATGCAGGCCGAGCGCGACCTCTGGTATCACGAGGCGGCCGAGGGAGCGGCCGCGACCTGCCCACCCGAGCCGATGGGCGCCGAGGACCCGCTCTTCATTCTCTACACCTCGGGTAGCACGGGGCAGCCGAAGGGCGTGCTCCACACCAGCGGCGGCTATCTGCTGTGGGCGAGCCTGACGCACGAACTCGCCTTCGACTATCGCCCCGGCGATGTGTGGTGGTGCGCCGCCGATATCGGCTGGGTGACGGGCCACACCTACATTCTCTACGGCCCGCTCGCCAACGGCGCGACAACGCTGATGTTCGAGGGACTGCCGACCTGGCCCGACGCGAGCCGCATCTGGCAGATCGTCGACCGGCACAAGGTCACCACGCTCTACACCGCGCCGACCGCGCTGCGCGCCTTGATGAAGGAAGGCGACAGCTTCGTCACCGCGACCGATCGCAGTTCGCTGAAACTGCTCGGCACCGTCGGCGAACCGATCAATCCAGAGGCGTGGCGCTGGTATCACGACGTGGTCGGCGAAGGCCGCTGCCCGATCATCGACACCTGGTGGCAGACCGAGACGGGCGGCGCGATGATCGCGCCGCTACCGGGCGCCACCGCGCTCAAACCCGGCTCTGCGACCATGCCCCTGCCGGGCATCGATCCGCAGCTGCTCGACCCGGAAGGCGTGGTGCAGAATGGCGCGGCGTCGGGCAATCTCGTTATCGCGCGGAGCTGGCCCGGCCAGATGCGCGGCGTGTGGGGCGACAGCGACCGTTTCTTCCAGACCTATTTCACCACCTATCCCGGCAAATACACCACCGGCGACGGGGCGCGCCGCGACGCAGACGGCTATTACTGGATCACTGGCCGCGTCGATGACGTGATCAACGTGTCGGGGCACCGCATGGGGACGGCCGAAGTCGAAAGCGCGCTTGTGTTGCATCCGCACGTTGCCGAGGCCGCGGTCGTCGGCATGCCGCACGAGATCAAGGGCCAGGGCATCTATGCCTATGTGACGCTCAATTCCGGGCAGGATCCGTCCGACGACCTGCGCAAGGAACTGGTTGGCTGGGTGCGCAAGGAGATCGGCCCGATCGCCGCGCCCGACAAGGTGCATTTCGCGCCGGGGCTGCCCAAGACGCGCTCGGGCAAGATCATGCGGCGCATCCTGCGCAAGATCGCCGAGGGCGACGTGTCGAGCCTGGGCGATACCAGCACGCTCGCCGATCCCGCGGTGGTCGAAGATCTGGTGGCGAACCGGGTGGTTTGAGCCGGGGGCGGATCGCCTCCAGGGCGTCCGTTCCGTTCGAGCGGGTCTAGGCCCCGCCGCTCAAACGTCACCCCGGGATGAGCCCGAGGTGACGATAGATCAGAAAACCGAGAATGACCTGGTCGCAGCCCCTTCACCTCGAAGGGACTGCGACCCGTTCATCATGCGCCGAAGGTGCGCTGCCACCAGCCGCGACGCGGGCTGCCGGCTTCACCCGGATCGGGATCGATCCCGCCATCGGGACCCGCCGCAGCGTCGTCCGCCGGTGCCGCCCCGTCGAGGCCATCGGCCAGCACGACGGCCGGGGCTTCGGCTTCAGGCGCTGCCGCTTCGGGCGTCACGGCTTCGACAGCCGCTGCCTTGGGCTTGCGCGTGCGCTTGGGTTTCGGGGCCGGCTCTTCCGAGACCGGCACGTCCATCGTCGCGCTGGTTTCGTCCGCGGGCGCCGCTTCGGCAGCCACGGGCTCGACCGCCTTCTTGCGACGCGTGCGCTTCGGCTTGGCGTCGGCGTCGACAGGCGCTTCAACCTCGGCCGGAGCCTCGACCACGGGTGTCGCCGCAGGCTTGGCCTTGGCGGGCTTGGCCTTCACCTCGGTATCGCGCGCCTTCGGACGGCGGCGACCCTTTTTGGGCGCCTCGGCCTCGGCTTCGACCTCGGGCTCGACCACCGGTGCTTCGGCAACGGGTGCCTCGGCTTCGACGGCTTCGTTCGCTACCGCGTCCTCGGCGTCGGGCGCGCCCGTGTCGCTCGCGACCTGCTCGCCCTCATTGCGACGTCCGCCGCGACGACCGCGACGACCGCGACGACGACGGCCGCCTTCGCCATTGGCGCCGTCGCCAGCGGCTTCACCGTCGGCCGCGAATGCCGCTTCGGCACTCTCGTCCTGCTCGGCAGGCTCGAGCTCGGCTTCCGCCTCGACCGAATCCTCGGCGTCGGACATCTCGCCGTCGCCAAGCGCCTCGCCCTCGGCGGCACCCTCACCCTCGGGACGTGCGCGACCGCGACGCCCGCGACGACGACGACGACGGCGCGAACCGGCCTCGTCCTCGCCGGCCGCCGCTTCGGTGCGCTCGCGCGGCGCACGCGGCTCGCGGGCGGCCTTGGGCTGCTCCTCTTCTTCTTCCTCGATCTCGTCTTCGATCTCTTCCTCGACGAAATCTTCCTCGATCTCCTCGATCGGCGCATCGAAGCGCGGCGTGTAGGCCGGCGGCGGCCCCGAGACCTCGACCGAAACGCGCGCGCCTTCCTGCTCGCCGTCGGGCGCGATCTCGATCATCACGCCGTAGCGCTCCTCGATCTCGGCCAGCTCGCCGCGCTTGCGGTTGAGCAGGTAGAACGCCGCTTCCTGGCTGGCGCGCAGCAACAGCTGCGACCCGCGACCCTGCGCGGCTTCATCCTCGAGCATCCGCAATGCGGCGATCCCCGACGACGACGCGGTGCGGACGAAGCCCGTCCCTTCGCAATGCGGGCACGGCCGGGTCGACGCTTCGAGCACGCCGGTGCGCAAGCGCTGGCGGCTCATTTCCATCAGCCCGAACGACGAGATGCGGCCGATCTGGATGCGCGCGCGATCGTTCTTGAGCGCTTCCTTCATCGCCTTCTCGACCTTCCGGACATTGGACCCGTTGTCCATGTCGATGAAGTCGATGACGACGAGCCCGGCCATGTCGCGCAGGCGCAGCTGGCGGGCGATCTCGGCGGCAGCCTCGAGGTTGGTCGCGGTCGCGGTCTGTTCGATCGAATGCTCGCGCGTCGAACGGCCCGAGTTGATGTCGATCGACACCAGCGCTTCGGTCGGGTTGATGACGAGGTACCCGCCCGACTTGAGCTGCACCACCGGGTGGTACATCGCCGAAAGCTGTTCCTCGACGCCGGCGCGCTGGAACAGCGGCACGGGGTCGCTGTAATGCTTCACCTTGCGCGCATGGCTCGGCATCAGGAGCTTCATGAACTCCCTTGCGTGCTGATAGCCGTCGGTGCCCTCGACGATGACCTCGTCGATCTCCTTGTTGTAGATGTCGCGGATCGCGCGCTTCATCAGGTCGCTGTCGCCATAGACGAGCGCCGGGGCCGAAGACGTGAGCGTGGTCTCGCGGATCCCGTCCCACAGCCGGGCGAGATAATCGAAGTCGCGCTTGATCTCCTGGCGCGTGCGCTGGAGGCCCGCAGTACGCACGATGCAGCCCATCGACGGCGGCAGCTTCATGTCGGCCATGATCGACTTCAGTCGCTTGCGATCGCCCGCGTTCGAAATCTTGCGGCTGATGCCGCCGCCATGCGACGTGTTGGGCATCAACACGCAGTAACGGCCGGCAAGCGACAGATAGGTGGTCAGCGCGGCGCCCTTGTTGCCGCGCTCCTCCTTGACGACCTGGACGAGCAGCACCTGCCGGCGCCGGATGACGTCCTGGATCTTGTAGC
Organism: Sphingomonas sp. UYP23; assembly: GCF_054059235.1. Classification (NCBI taxonomy): domain Bacteria; kingdom Pseudomonadati; phylum Pseudomonadota; class Alphaproteobacteria; order Sphingomonadales; family Sphingomonadaceae; genus Sphingomonas; species Sphingomonas sp. UYP23. Next base: position 2,685,773 of record NZ_JBSSBX010000001.1, on the reverse strand, counting down.
GATGGCGCAGCGAGGTGCGGCGCTGCTGCAGATCGTCGGCGGCATCGTCCGATGCCGAACGCTTGCGGCGACGGCCACGGCCTTCGCCACCACGCGCTTCGCCCTCGGCGACGACTTCGGTGTCGGGCTCGTGCCCGCCATCATCGTCGAAACGCTCGACCGACGTCTCGTCGATGTCCGAATCGCGCTCGAACCCGTCATCTTCATGCTCGTCGTCATGGAGATCGTCTTCGGCGTCCTGCTGGGCGCGCAGTGCAGCTTCTTCAGCGGCATGCTCGGCCTCTTCGCGCAGGAGCGCGTCGCGATCCTCCTTGGGAATCTGGTAATAATCGGGGTGGATCTCGCTGAAGGCGAGGAAGCCATGGCGGTTGCCGCCGTAATCGATGAACGCGGCTTGCAGCGACGGCTCGACGCGCGTCACTTTGGCGAGATAGATATTTCCCTTGAGCTGCTTGCGCTCGGCACTCTCGAAATCAAACTCTTCGATTCGGTTTCCCTTGACGACAGCAACGCGGGTTTCCTCCCGGTGCCGTGCGTCGATCAGCATACGCGTGGTCATGTAATATTCTCCGGTCGCGCGACGCAGGGTCCGAGGGCGCTGAGCGCCGTGGCGCTGGTCGCGCGCGATCAATGAAAGGGCTCGTCCCGGCGAAAAGGTCGCCTGGTTCGCAGCCCTGGGTTGTTACGAAAACTGCCTCTGCTCGCGTTGCACGCTCCGCCTTCCGGCCTGGAGCACCCCGCGCGCTCGCGATTCCGCCGGCGAAAGCCGGGCGGAGCGAGGGACGGGATAAATGCAGCATGCGAACGTCAACCTGGATGGGCCGCGCCAAAGGATTGTGGGGCGGCCGAGTGGCCCTGAACGCTGCCTGAACCAGGCAGAGATCGGGGTACTGTCTATTGCGTAGCATCCCCTGTCGCGCGCAGCAACTGGCAGGATTTTGCCGGCGGGCGGCAAATTCATGCCTACCCTGGCGTTAACCGCGCCCGGCAAGGAGGTCTTGCGACCTAATCGCCTAGCCAAGCGGCATGATCGCCGCTCCCGCCCTTATCCGTCGCCGCGCCCAGACCGGGCAGCGCACGCCTTTTCGCTTTACCGCCCCCGCGATCCGGCTGCATTACAAGGCGGTGTCGTTCCTCCTTGCATTGCTGGCCTGCTGGTTTGCCGGCGCCCCCGGCTGGGCCGCGTCGATCGAGCGCGTCGAGGTGAAGCACGACCGGATCGTCTTGCGCTTCGACCAACCGATCGGCGATGCGTCGAGCTTCATTCTTGGCCAGCCGCAACGGATCGCGCTCGACCTCAAGGGCGCACGGCCGGGCGGCGCGCTGACCAGCGGCGGGGCGATCTCGGCGATGCGGCTCGCGCCCCGCGGCACCGACGGCGTGCGCATCGTGTTCGATCTCGCCCGGCCGACACTGATCACCGAAGGCAAATTCGGCCGTGACGGGCGCCAGTTGACGCTCGAACTGCGCACGGTCGACGATGCGACCTTCGCGCGGGCAGCGACAGAGCGCCGCATGCATTTCCTGCCGCCGTTCGGCATGGGGCTCGCCCAGGCGGCCGATACCAGCGCCTATCAGGTCAGCGTGCCGATTCCGCCCGCGCGGCGCAGCCCGGGCCTGCCGCGAATCTATGGCGACGATGACAGCCGTCCGCTGGTGGTGATCGACGCCGGGCATGGCGGGGTCGATCCCGGCGCGATCTCGCCGATCGACGGGCGGCGCGAGAAGGACGTGACGCTCAAGATCGCCAAGGCGATCCGCGACGCGCTGATCAAATCGGGCCGCGTCCGCGTTGCGCTGACGCGCGACGACGACCGTTTCTTGGTCTTGCAGGAACGCTTCGGGATCGCGCGGCGGCTGCGCGGCGACCTGTTCATCTCGATCCATTGCGACAGCGTCGGTTCTGGGACCGCGAGCGGCGCATCGGTCTACACGCTGTCCGAGGTCGCCTCGGACAAGGAATCGGCGCGGCTGGCGGCACGCGAGAACAAGGCCGACATCATAGCGGGCGTGAACCTCGCATCGACCTCGGCCGACATCTCGTCGATCCTGATCGACCTGACGCAGCGCGAGACGATGAACGCCTCGGCGAGCTTCGCGCGACTGCTCGGCCGCGAGGCGCAGCCGCTGATGCCGCTCAAGCCCAACTTCCACCGCATGGCATCGTTGATGGTGCTGAAAGCGCCCGACATGCCGTCGATCCTGTTCGAGACGGGCTATATCTCGAACCCGCACGACGCCGACTTCATCGACAGCGCCGACGGCCGCTACAAGATCGCGCAGAGCATCGAACGCGCGGTCGAAGTCCATTTCGCCCGGCGGATGGCGTCGCGGGACTGAAACCCCTCACGCTGCAGGAGAGGGACTAAGGCGGCTGGCAAGCCCGGAGAATCTTGCTAGAGCCTCACCCCGATATGGCCGAACCCGAAAACAGCGTGAATTTCCGTATCCGTCGCGAGATCGACGGGTTCGCCGGCGTCGTCCAGCGGGTCTGGGGCCGCTGGTGGGTCAAGACGCTCGCCGGCCTCGGCCTGCTCGGCGCGGTTGGTGCGACGGTGTTCTATTTCGCCTTTGCCGCCGGGCTCCCCTCGGTCGACAAGCTGCGCACCTACGAGCCACCGCTGCCGACCAACGTCCGCGACGTCGATGGGATGCCGATCCATTCCTACGCGCGCGAGCGCCGCGTCGAACTGAGCTATGCAGAATATCCGCCGCTGCTCGTGCGCGCCTTCCTTGCCGCCGAAGACAAGAACTTCTTCGAGCATCACGGCGTCGATTATCTCGGCATCGCGAGCGCCGCGGTCAACAATCTGACGAGCCACAAACGTCCGGCGGGCGCCTCGACGATCACGCAGCAGGTCGCCAAGAACCTCCTGATCGGCAACGAAACGAGCTATGCGCGGAAAATCAAGGAGGCGATCCTCGCCTATCGGATCGAGGATACGCTGACCAAGCCGCAGATCCTCGAGCTCTACCTCAACCAGATCGCGCTCGGCCGCAACGCGTTCGGCGTCGAGGCGGCGAGCTACGCCTATTTCGGCAAGGACCTGACCCAGCTCGATCTCGCGCAGATGGCGTATCTGGCGATCCTGCCCAAGGGCCCATCGAACTACGATCCGATCCGCCATCCCGACCGCGCGCTTGGCCGCCGCGCCTATGTGCTGCGCGAGATGCTCAAGAACGGCTTCATCACCCAGGCGCAGCATGACCAGGCGAGCGCCGAGCCGCTCGGCACCGTGCCGCGCCAGACGCCCAAGACCGAGACCGCCGGCTCGGGATACTTCGTCGAGGAGGTGCGCCGCCAGCTGATCGACAAGTTCGGCGAGGACGAGCGCGCCGGGCCGTACAGCGTCTATTCGGGCGGGCTATGGGTGCGCACCTCGCTCGACGAGAAGATGCAGGACTATGCGCAGACCGCGTTGCGCCAGGGGCTGCTGCGCTTCGACCAGGGCCGCGGCTGGTCGGGGCCGATCGGCCATGCCGAGATCACCGACGATCGGTGGCAGGGCGCGTTGCTCAACACCAATATCGGGCTCGATTACGACGATTGGCGCGCCGCGATCGTGATCGCGCGCGACGAAAGCGCGGCGCAGCTGGGCTTCTCGGACGGCAGCACCGGCACCCTTCCCCGCTTCGCCGCGCAGATGCCGGTACGCGGCGGCGGCGGCACCGCGTTCGCCGCGATGAAGGCGGGCGACATCATCGCGGTCGCGCCGAGCGGCAGCGAATTCGCCTTGCGCTCGGTGCCCAAGATTTCTGGCGCGTTCGTCGTCGAGCAGCCGCAGACCGGGCGCGTGCTGGCGATGCAGGGCGGGTTCGACTTCCGTGTCCAGGCGTTCAACCGCGCGACGCAGGCGATGCGCCAGCCCGGATCGACGATCAAGCCGATCGTCTATGCCGCCGCGCTCGAGGGCGGGATGACGCCGGCGTCGATCATCGTCGACGGCCCGTTCTGCGTCTATCAGGGCGCACGGCTCGGGCAGAAATGTTTCCGCAACTTTGGCGGTGTCGGCGGCTCGGGCGCGCATACGATGCGCTGGGGCGTTGAGCAGTCGCGCAACCTGATGACGGTGCGCGCCGCCGCGACGACCGGCATGCCGCATGTCGTCTCGCTGATGGACCGGATCGGCGTCGGCAAATATCCGCCCTACCTCTCCTTCGCCCTCGGCGCTGGCGAGACGACGGTGTCGCGGATGGTCAACGCCTATGCGATCCTCGCCAACCAGGGGCGCTCGCACCCGTCGTCGCTGATCGACTTCGTCCAGGATCGCCACGGCAAAGTCGTCTGGCCCGAGAATTGGCACGCCTGCGACCGCTGCAACGCGCCCGACTGGAACGGGCGGCCGATGCCGCGCCCCGTCGCCGGCGGCAAGCAGATCGTCGATGCGATGAGCGCATATCAGATGATCCACATCGCCGAGGGCGTGATCCAGCGCGGTACCGCGACGGTGCTGCGCGATCTCGATCGGCCGATGTTCGGCAAGACCGGCACCAACACCGGGCCGACCGACGTGTGGTTCATCGGCGGTACGCCGCAGATGATCGGCGGGCTGTATATCGGCTACGACACGCCGCATTCGCTCGGCGGCGGCGCGCAGGGCGGCACGCTGGCCGCGCCAATCTTCAAGGCGTTCGCCGTGAAAGCCTATGAGGGGATGGACAAGCTCCCGTTCCGCGCGCCCGCCGGAATCCGCATGGTCCGCATCGACCGGCAGAGTGGCAAGCCGGTCTTCGGCGCCTGGCCGACCGACGACCCTAAGGCGTCGGTGATCTGGGAAGCATTCAAACCCGAGAGCGAGCCGCGCCGTGTGATCCATCGCGGCACGATCGTGCCCGATCCGGCGGCGGCGGCGACCGCCGCGGCCGCAGCGGCAGCGCGCGCGCGCGCGGCGACGCAGGCACAGAGCGAAGCCCGCAAGGACAGCGACTTCTTGCAAAAGCAGGGCGGTATTTACTAGCCATGTGCGTCGCCCCGGCGCCAATTTCAGGCGGGGTCGGGGCCGCTGCGTTGTCGCGGGACATCCGGCGTTGCACACCCTATATAGCGGCCCCGGCCTTCGCCGGGGCGACGAATTCAAGTCTGGAGTAACCCCATGCGCGCTGAAGCGCAGGCTCATATCGATTCGATCAAGGACGCGCTCGCGCTGCTCCGCCGCTTCCTCGACTGGGACCGCGCGCTGCGTCGGCTCGACGAGCTCAACGCGCGCGTCGAGGACCAGGCGCTGTGGAACGACCCCAAGGCGGCGCAGGTGGTGATGCGCGAGCGTCGCCGGCTCGAGGAGGCGATCACGGCAACGCGCGCGATCGAGAGCGAGCTCAACGACACCGCAGAGCTGATCGAGATGGCCGAGGCTGAAGGCGACACCGAGATGGAGGCCGAGGGCGTATCCGCGCTCGCCGATCTCGCCGCGCGCGCCGACAAGGACAAGGTCAAGGCGCTGCTTGCCGGCGAGGCCGATGGCAACGACACCTATATCGAGGTCAATGCCGGCGCGGGCGGAACCGAGAGCCAGGATTGGGCGGGTATGCTCAGCCGGATGTATTCGCGCTGGGGCGAGCGCCACGGTTTGAAGGTCGAGCTGATCGACCAGCATTCGGGCGAACAGGCGGGGATCAAGTCGGCGACGCTGCTGCTCAAGGGCGAGAATGCGTACGGCTATGCCAAGACCGAGAGCGGCGTGCATCGGCTGGTGCGAATCTCGCCGTACGACAGCGCGGCGCGGCGGCACACGTCGTTTGCGAGCGTGTGGGTCTATCCGGTCGTCGATGACAATATCGAGGTCGAGTATAACGAGAGCGACCTGCGCATCGACACCTACCGCGCGTCGGGCGCGGGCGGGCAGCACATCAACACCACCGATTCGGCGGTGCGCATCACGCACATCCCGACCGGCATCGTCGTCCAGTGCCAGAACCAGCGCAGCCAGCACAAGAACAAGGCCGAGGCGTACAACCAGCTCCGCGCCCGCCTGTACGAGCGCGAACTCGCGATCCGCGAGGCCGCGGCCAATGCCGAGAATGCCGGCAAGACCGACATCGGCTGGGGTCACCAGATCCGCTCCTACGTGCTCCAGCCGTATCAGATGGTGAAGGATCTGCGCACCGGTGTGACCTCGTCGAGCCCGTCGGACGTGCTCGATGGCGATCTCGAGGCGTTCATGGCGGCGGCGCTGTCGCAGCGCGTGACCGGCGAAACGGTCGAGGTCGAGGACGTCGAGTAATGCAGGCCTTCGCCGTCTCTGCATCCCCGGCGAGGCGGGGAAGGGCCGCTCTTGCCGGGGTGGCGCTTCTTGCCCTCGCCGCGTGCGATGGCGGTTCGGCGACTGTCCCCGATCGCAGCGCGAAGGTCGGCCCCTTCCCCGCCGCCGATCGCCCGGTCGCGGCGATCGTGTCGGCGCGCTGGTCGACCGAGGAGGATCGCGACCGGCTCAATGAAGCGGGTGACGTGATGGCCAAGGCCGGGATCAAGCCCGGCATGACCGTCGCCGATATCGGCGCGGGCGAGGGCTATTACACCATCCGCCTCGCCAACCGCGTCGGCAAGGAAGGCCGCGTGCTGGCGGAGGACATCGTCGCCGATGTCCGCGATGCGCTCGCTTTGCGCGTCGCGCGCGAACATCTCGAGACGGTCAGCGTCCGCCTCGGCGCGCCGAACGACCCGCGGCTGCCGGCCGCCAGCTTCGACCGGATCCTGATGGTCCATATGTATCACGAGATCGAGCAGCCTTACGAATTCCTGTGGCGGATGCGCCCGTCGCTCAAGCCCGACGGGCTCGCCATCGTCGTTGACGCCAATCGCCCGACGCAGAATCACGGCACGCCGCCCGCCTTGCTCAAATGCGAGTTCGCCGCGGTCGGGTATAGCGAGGTCGCGACCTACGACATGCCCTCGGCGGGCGGCTATCTCGCCGCCTTCCGCGCGACGGGCCCACGCCCCGAACCGAGCGCGATCAAGGCGTGCCGGCTGCACGGCGCGTCATAGCAGGCCGCGCGCGCGGAAGCTCGTATAGCCGTGCGCGGCGATCACCAGATGATCGAACAACACGACATCGATGAAGTGGAGCGCCTGCGCCACCCGGCGAGTCAGCCGGTAATCCGACTCGCTCGGCGTCGGATCGCCGCTCGGATGATTGTGCGCCATCACCACCAGCGCACAGTCGACCGCAAGCGCATCGGCGACGATCGCGCGAAGCGGGATCGCCACCGCGTCGACCGATCCGGCGTACAGCCGCCGCATCCCGAGAAGCCCCCATTCCGGATCGAAATAGCCGAACATCGCCACCTCTCGTGCCGCCGCAGCGATCGGTCGAAACACGGTGAGCACGCCCTCGGGCAGGTCCGCGGCCGCGACATCGGCCGGATCGGCAAGCGGATCGGAAAGCATGGGCGCCATGGCCCCGGTCTGCGCAACCACCGTGCGCCGCGCCAGGCAAAGTCACTCCGAAACGGCGCAACGGTTGGCGCGGCGCCCCTGGCGCGCTAGACCGCCAGGCATGCAAGCCTATCTCGACCTGATGCGCCGCGTGCTCGACCACGGCACCCCCCAGATGGATCGCACCGGGACCGGCACGCTGTCGGTGTTCGGCCACCAGATGCGCTTCGATCTGGCCGACGGTTTCCCGCTGCTCACCACCAAGAAACTCCATCTGCGCTCGATCGTGATCGAACTGCTGTGGTTCCTGCGCGGCGACACGAACGTCGACTGGCTGCGCGAGCGCAAGGTCAGCATCTGGGACGAATGGGCCGACGCGAACGGCGATCTCGGCCCGGTTTACGGCAAGCAATGGCGCGACTGGGAGACGGCGGACGGCCGCCACATCGATCAGATCGCCGAGCTGATCGACCAGATCAAGACCAACCCCGCCTCGCGCCGCCAGATCGTCAGCGCGTGGAACCCGGGCGATCTCCACGCGATGGCGCTCGCACCGTGCCATTGCCTGTTCCAGACGCATGTCGCGAACGGCAAGCTCTCGCTTCAGCTCTACCAGCGGAGCGCCGACATCTTCCTGGGGGTGCCCTTCAACATCGCGAGCTATGCCCTGCTGACGATGCTGCTCGCGCAGCAATGCGGGCTCGAGCCCGGCGAGTTCATTTGGACCGGTGGCGATTGCCACCTCTATTCGAACCATCTCGACCAGGCGCGCGAACAGCTTTCACGCACACCCGGCGCACCGCCGCGCCTCGAGATTCTGCGCACGGCAGACGCGATCGATGGCTATGCGTATGAGGATTTCGTGCTGCACGATTATGTCGCGCAACCGCACATCAAGGCGCCCGTCGCGGTCTGACACGGAACCGGTCGGCGTGACGCGCGCTTAGCTCCTGAAATTCACGCAGGGGCCGATCATGGACATCACGCAACTCATCCTCGACGAACACGGCCAGCAGCGCGCGCTGTTCGCGCAGATCGAACAAATCGATCCCAAGGACACGACCGCGCTGTCGGCGCTGTGGAACCGCCTCCACGCACTGCTCGATTCGCATGCCGAAGCCGAGGAGAGGTTCTTCTATCCTCGGCTGATGCAGGTCGGCGAAGGCGGCAACGATGCCGATTCGGCCGCCGAGGAAACCGAGGACGCGATCGAGGACCATAACGACATCCGCGACACCGCCGCCGCGGTCGACAAGGAAAAGGTCGGCAGCAAGGCGTGGTTCGAGGCACTCGGCGAGTGCAACAAGGCGAACAGCGACCATATGGCGGAGGAAGAACGCCAGGGGCTGACCGACTTCCGCCTCAATGCGACGCTGCAGGAACGCCACGATCTCGGCGTCAAATTCGCCACCTTCGAGGCCGAGCATCTGACCGGGGTGAAGGCCGTCGACAAGGACCCGAAGAAGTGGGTCAAGGATCACGCTCCCGACTGAAGCTCTCGCCATCAGGCGCGCGCGCGGGCATGACGACAGGATGATCACGCTCTATCTCGCGCGCGCCGACAATGGCGTCATCGGTGTCGCTGGCAAACTGCCGTGGCACCTCCCCGCCGATCTCAGGCGCTTCAAGGCGCTGACGATGGGCAAACCGATGGTGATGGGGCGCAAGACCTTCGAAAGCTTTCCTGCGCCGTTGCCCGGACGCCGACACATCGTGCTGACGCGCGACGCCGGCTGGAGTGCGCCGGGGGCCGAGGTCGCCCATTCGATCGAGGCGGCGCTTGCGCTCGCAGGCGATGGCGACGTCGCAGTGATCGGCGGCGCCGAGATTTTCGCGCTGCTGCTGCCACGCGCTGAGTCCATCGAGCTGACCGAGGTACATGTTAGCCCGGTCGGCGACGCCATCGTCCCCACCTTTGCGGGCTGGCAGGAAGTCGCCAGAGAATCCCACCCGGCCGAGGGCGCACGTCCCGCTTACGCCTTCGTAACCCTCACCAAAAGCTGACCGCCAGCGACTTGTCGCGGCCCCGACGATCCCGCATACCCGGCGCCGACCGGACGCGGCAGCCCCTGCCGCAAAGAGCCGGCACGACGGGGAGAGCAAGGTGCGCAAGGTCCTGGCTGGGGTAGCGGTGCTGATCGTGCTCGGCCTGATCGCCTTCTTTACGCTTGCCCCCGGCATCGTCGAACGATCGATGAACACGGTCGAACCCGTCGCGCTCACCATCAGCCCGCGCGCCCGCGCGCTGCACGCCACGCTGCAGATCGCCGACATGCATGCCGATACCCTGCTGTGGCAGCGCAGCCTGCTCGCCCGCGCCGACCGCGGGCAGATCGACCTGCCGCGGCTGCTCGCGGGCAATTATGCGCTGCAGATCTTCTCGTCGGTGACCAAGACGCCGAAGCACCAGAATTACGATTCGAACGGCGCCGACAGCGACAATATCACCGCGCTCGCGATCGCCGATCTGCAGCCGCCGCGCACCTGGGGCTCGCTGCTCCAGCGCTCGCTCTGGCATGCGCAAAAGCTCGATCGCTATGCCGCCGCTTCGAACGGCCAACTGCGCGTGATCCGGACCCCCGCGGAGCTAGACCGCCTGCTCGCCGACCGCGCGCGCGGCCAGAAGGTGGTCGGCGGCATGCTGTCGATCGAGGGGCTGCAGGATCTCGAAGGCAAGCTCGCCAATCTCGATACGCTCCACGCCGCGGGGTTCCGCATGGCGGGGCTCGCGCATTTCTTCGATACTGACGTGTCGGGATCGATGCACGGCGAGGCGAAACGCGGGCTCACCCCGCTCGGGCGCCAAGTGGTGCGGCGGATGGAAGCGCTCGGCATGATCGTCGATGTCGCACATTCGAGCCATGCGACGATCGCCGAGGTGATCGCCATGGCGCACCGGCCGATCGTCGCGAGCCATGGCGGGGTGCAGGCAACGTGCAAGGTCAACCGCAACCTCACCGACGAAGAGATCCGCGGCATCGCGCGCACCGGCGGGGTGATCGGCATCGGCTATTGGGACGCCGCGGTCTGCTCCACCAAGCCCGCCGCCGCCGCGAACGCAATCGCGCATGTCCGCGACCTGGTCGGGATCGACCATGTCGGGCTTGGCTCCGATTTCGACGGTGCGGTGACGACGGGCTTCGACGCGAGCCAGCTCGCCGCCGTCACGCAGGCGCTGATCGACCACGGTTTCAGCGATGCCGACATCGCCAAGGTGATGGGTGGCAATGTGCTCCGGATCCTTCGCGGCGGGATCGCGCCCAGCCCCTAGCGCGCGCGCAAAGCCGTCCGTATAGCCGATGCCATGCAGCGGCTCGACGGCAGCTCGGCGGTTCCGGCGGCGATGCGCGCCGGCATCGTCGCGCTCGGCAATTTCGATGGATTTCACCTGGGGCATCAAGCCGTGGTCGGGCTGGCCGTTGCGCGCGCGCGGGCCGAAGGGCGACCGGCGCTGGTCGCGACCTTCGATCCGCATCCGGTGCGGCATTTTCAGCCCGACAGCGCGCCCTTCCGCCTGACCACGCTCGACCAGCGCGAACGCCTGTTCGCCGCGGCGGGTGCCGATGCGATGATCGTCTTCGCCTTCGATGCCGGGCTCGCCGCGTTGACCGCGACCGAGTTCGTCGACGATCGGCTGATCGACAAGATCGGCGTCGGCGGCGTGGTGACGGGTGAGGACTTCACCTTCGGCAAGGCCAAGAGCGGCAATGTGGCGGTGCTCGCGACGCTCGGGGTGACGAATGGCTTTGCTGTCGAGACGGTCGGCGCAGTGTCGCTCGACGGCGTGCCGGTCTCGTCGAGCCGGATCCGTGATCTGCTCAAGGCCGGCGATCCGCGCGGCGCGGCCAAGCTGCTGACGCGGCCCTTCACGGTGGCGGGCACGGTGCAGCATGGCGACAAGCTCGGCCGGACGATCGGCTATCCCACCGCCAATCTCGACATGGGGAAATATCTGCGCCCCGCCTACGGCATCTATGCGGTACGCGGGCGGCTTCCCGATGGACGTGTGCTCGACGGCGCGGCGAATCTCGGGATCCGGCCGAGCTTCGATCCGCCCAAGGAATTGCTCGAACCCTATTTCTTCGATTTTGCGGAAGATCTCTACGGTCAGCGGATCGAAGTCGAGCTGATCGACTATCTCCGCCCGGAGGCGAAGTTCGACACGCTCGAGGCGCTGACCGCACAGATGGATGCGGATTGCGCGCGCGCGCGTGCTATTCTGGCGGGTGAGCCCGGCTAAGGCTCCGCTCGGCCGCCTGCTTCAGCGAGACCCTAAAAGAAAAGGGGCCGGCATTGCTGCCGACCCCTGTCGCCGGACCTCGATCAGCGCGGCGCGCCCCTGGGAACGCCATCCGCGCCATCCGGTTTCGGCGGCTCGCGCCACCCTGCGCCGCGCGCGACGCCAAGTCTTGCGTTCGGTCGCCAGGGGCGGATCGGCGCTTTCGCGCCTTGGTATCCGTGACCCTGGTGGCCAGCGTGGCGGTCGCGTCGCCGTGACCGCCATGCTTTCGGCATCTTGGATCGAGGCCACGTCCCTCCGCAAAGGTTGCTGCCGCGTCGTCCGATACCGGCATCGTATCCCGTCATTCCGAAGAACAGGCGGTTCGCGACACCTTTGGAAGCCCGTGTCCAGCGCGCCACGCACCGAGCTTTCGCGCGGGATCGTGGATTTGCCGACGCCGTCCCTCCGCCGCAGCACCGACCTGGTTTCCTAGAGGCACCATGGCCGACTTCGCGACATAAACGCCTGATGTTGCAGTGGTTTCCCGCCGCGCTACCGATTGTTTACAGTCGTGATGCTGTCACGACTGCCGAGTCGCGCCTAGCGCCAAATACTTGGCTAAGGCTGTGAAGAGTGTGGATAGCGGGGATAAAAGAGATCTCCGTGATGGGCCTGATCGACACCCATCCTGTTCCTGAACGCAAGGTTGTTTCAGGTTCATGCAACATGCGTAGAACCCCGAATGTTCCTGCTGTTCAATTCCGCCATAGCAGACCGTACTTTAGGGAGTCTCACCAATGCGTACCTTGATCCTGGCGCTCAGCGCCGCCGCCGTCACCATCCCCGCGACGATGGTCGCCCCCGCCACCCACGCCGAAGCGCGTGAGCGCCATCATTATCAGCCGCGCGTCTACGAGGGCCGCGACGGGCGCCGCTATTGCCGTCATTCGGACGGCACGACCGGTCTGCTGGTCGGTGGCGTCGGCGGCGCATTGCTCGGCAATTCGATCGCAGGTCGCGGCGACAAGACGCTTGGCACCGTGCTCGGCGGTGTCGCCGGTGCATTCGGTGGCCGCGCGCTCGACCGCGCCAGCACCGCGGATCGCCGCTGCAACTAAGGCGTCGCATAGGACGTATAGCACAGGCGCGGACCGGCAACGGCCCGCGCCTTATCTATTGGAGAACACCCCATGACCACTCGCAGCGGATCGGCCAGCTATGATGGCCTTGGCAAGGACGGCAAAGGCCATGTCTCGACGCAATCGGGCGTGCTGTCGGACACGCAATACGGCTTCAACAGCCGATTCGAAGACGGCGCGGGCACCAATCCCGAGGAATTGATCGCCGCCGCGCATGCGAGCTGCTTCACCATGGCGCTGAGCTTCGCGCTCGCCGGCGCCGGGTTCAGCGACGGCAAGCTCGAGACGACCGCCAAGGTGACGATCGACAAGGACGGCGATGGCTTCACCATCACCAAATCCGCACTCGACCTCAAGGCAACGATCGAAGGCATTTCGCCTGAGCAATTCGAGACGATCGCCTTGGATGCGAAAGAAAATTGCCCGGTCTCCAAAGTGCTGAATGCTGAAGTGACGCTGACGCACAGTCTCAACGGCTAATCTCTTGCGGGGACGTGAACGGACCGTAGTTTTCCGTTCACGCAACCTCTGCCTGCGCGCGCCGTTCTACCTGTAATCCAGCACGGATTGCCTCAAGGAGCATTCTACATGCGCAAGTTTCTTCTCGCCGCCGTAATGGCCGCGACCTCGCTTTCCGCGATTCCCGCAACCGCGCAGGACTATCGGGGCGACCGCCAGGACCAGCGCGGCGACGATCGTGGTGACCGCGGCGACCAACGCGACGATCGCGCTGACCGGCGCGACGACCGCCGCGATTACCGCCAGGACGCGCGCCAGGACTGGCGCCAGGACCGCCGTCAGGACGCGCGCCAGCGCAATTGGCAGCAGTATCGCAGCTATGACTACAACCGTTACGAGCCAGGCCAGCGCACCTATCTTGCCGATCGCTACTATCGCGACGGCAGCTACTATCAGCCGCGCCGGCTCGGTCGCAACGACCGCATCTACCGCGGTGGCGACAATCGCTATTATTGCCGCCGCAGCGACGGCACGACCGGCCTGATCATCGGCGGTCTCGCCGGCGGCCTGTTGGGTAATTCGCTCGCCAGCGGCGGATCGCGCACGCTCGGCACGTTGATCGGCGGCGGTGCGGGCGCGCTGCTCGGCCAGTCGGTCGATCGCGGGCAGGTGCAGTGCCGCTGAGCGCGACACGCGGCTGAACGAAGGGCCCGGCGCGAAAGCGTCGGGCCTTTTGCCGTCAGAGCAGGCCGCCGCCGAGGATGAGGCGGATCACTGCGACGACGAGTACGAACAGGTTGAAGTTGCGGCCCGAGCGATAGCCCGACAGCATTCCGATCGCCGCGCCGACCACCGCGAGCGGGATGGCGAGATAATTGGCGAGGCCGAAAAAGGGTATCAGCCCGACGAGAGCCACCGGCAAGGCGACGAGCCCGGCGAAGATCGAAATCAGATTGACGATGAGTCCCATATCCGGACCATGGACCAAGACAAGATGCGTGCGCAAGCCACGCGTCGGCGGCTATGCTATGCAGAACCGATTATTAACCGCGAGCGCGCCATAGCGCGGTGTGGATGTGGAGCGTGGACGTCGATGGGTCGTAGCCGGGTCTTTCTGAGCGTCGTGATACTGCCTCTGGCCTTGCTCGCCTGCGGCAAGCGCGATGGCGAGCGCGATCTCGACACGCTCGACAACGAACTGGTCGATGCCGGCACCGCCGCCCCGAACAGCAGCGATCCAGCGATGACGTCGGCGCTGCACGATCAGATCATGGTTGATCCGTCGCTCGCGCAGCATTCGAACGCCAACAGCGTCCGCCCCCCGGCCCAGCCCTATTCGGGCGGCGTCCCCCCCGTGACGATCGCGCAGACCGCGGGCAACCCGGCCGGGACCGATGGCAGCGCGGTCAGCCAGCGCGCCAAGCAGGCCCCGCCGCCCGCCTCGAAGACCTGCCCCGGCTGCCAGGTGGCGCGCGATTCGCTGACGCTCGGCGCGCTTGCCGCCGGCCAGGCCGACAATCGCACTAGCAGCTGCGCTGGCGCGATGCGCTATTCGGCAAGCTGGGCTGACCGCGTGCCCGCCGACGTCCCGCTATACCCCGCCGCGCGCGTCGTCGAGGCAGCCGGCGCGGAGACCGGCACCTGCCACCTGCGGGCGATCAGCTTTGCCACCAACGCGTCGCTCAAGACGGTGATCGACTGGTATTACACCCGCGTCACCAATGCCGGCTTCAGCGCGGAGCACCAATCGGACGGCGCAGAACATACGCTCGGCGGGACGCGACAGCGCGACGGCGGGGCCTATGTACTCTACCTAACCAGCCGCCGCGACGGCGGGACCGATGTCGATATGGTGGCGAATAACGGGCGGTAGCGGTGGGCTGCGACATCCGCCTGCTGTCTGCGTGGCACGGGCACAGCAGTCGGTTAGCCGGCGCAATCGCACGCGAGGTTCTCATTGCGCGCGATTCGCGCTAACGGACGCAGCATGTATCATCTCATCCTCGTCATGGCGGGCGGCGCGCTCGGTTCCGCTGCGCGTTTCCTCGTCGGACGCGCCACCCTCGCGCGCTTCGGCCCCGATTTTCCCTATGGCACGCTGACCGTGAATATCGTCGGCGGACTTGCGATGGGCGTGCTCGTCGGCATCCTCGCGCGCCACAGCGCTAGCGAGAGCTGGCGGCTGCTGCTCGGCGTCGGTGTGCTCGGCGGCTTCACCACCTTCTCATCCTTCTCGCTCGACGTCGTCTCGCTCATCGAACGCGGCGATCTCGTCACCGCGCTCGGCTACACGCTCGCCTCGGTCGTTGGCGCGATCGTCGCTGTGTTCCTCGGTCTTTCCCTGACGCGGGTAGCGGCATGAGCAGCACCCCGACCAAGGCGACCTCGGACGTCCGCCAGTTCAACGTCGGCGTCGACGATGACGGCATCCGGCTCGATCGCTGGTTCAAGCGGCATCTGCCCGACACCAGCTTCACCACGGTCGCCAAATGGGCCCGCACCGGGCAGTTGCGCATCGACGGCGCGCGCGCCAAGCCCGGCGATCATGTCGTCGCCGGCCAGTCGATCCGCGTGCCGCCGGCGGAGCCGGTTCGGGTCGACGCGCCCGTAAAGCGCGAACGCCCACCGCTCAGCGACGACGAGACCGCCTTCGCACGCGAAATGGTGATCCACCGCGACGCACAGGTGATCGTGCTCAACAAGCCTCCGGGCCTCGCGACGCAGGGCGGAACCAAGACGATCGAGCATGTCGACGGCCTGCTCGACGCGCTGCAGGACGATCTGGAGGGGCGCCCCAAGCTCGTCCACCGGCTCGACAAGGACACGTCGGGTGCGCTCGTCATCGCGCGCACGGCGCGCGCGGCCGGTTTCCTGTCGAAGTCCTTCTCGTCGCGCACCGCGCGGAAGACCTATTGGGCGCTCGTCGTCGGCGTCCCCTCGATCGAGGACGGCACAATCGAACTGCCGATCGGCAAGCAGCCCGGCTCGGGCGGCGAGAAGATGCATGTCGACGAGAAGGAAGGCAGCCCTGCCCGCACGCGCTACCGCGTGATCGAGATGGCGGGCACGACGACCGCCTGGGTCGAGCTGATCCCGTACACCGGGCGCACGCACCAGTTGCGCGTCCATCTCGCGGCGATCGGCCATCCGATCGTCGGCGACGGCAAATATGGCGGGCAGGCCGCGTTCCTGACGGGCAACATCTCGCGCAAGATGCATCTGCATTCGCGGCGGATCCGGATCGATCACCCTGATGGTGGGCAGATCGACGTCCAGGCCGAACTGCCGACGCATTTCGCCGAGAGCCTAAAGCAACTCGGCTTCGACGAGATGCTCGGCAATACGATGCCGCTCGAGGAGCCCCCGCCCCCGAGCCGTGCGGTCAAGAAGCAGCAGGCGCGCCAGCACAACAAGACGATGCGCAAGGACCGCAAGGGCGAGCGCCGCCGGCGCGGCGCGGCGACGTGAGCGCCGCGCGCGGCTGATGCATCCCGATTCGACCTTCCGCTGGGAAGATCGCGCGGCGATGCGCGATCTGGTGCGCGAGATCGGTTTCGGCACGCTGTTCGCCGCGACGCCCGACGGGCCGCGGGTGGTCCATCTGCCCGTGGTGTGGATCGATGACGCCACGCTCTCTCTGCATGTCTCGCGCGGCAATGGCATCACCCGGCATCTCGATGGCGCGACCGGGCTGTTCGTTGCGCAAGGGCCCGATGGCTATATCAGCCCCGACTGGTACGATCTGGGCAACGACCAGGTGCCGACGTGGAATTACGTCGCGGTCGAACTCGAGGGTCGGATGCGGCGGCTCGATCAGGCGGGGCTGGTGGCACAGCTCGACCAGCTCGCGGCTGAACAGGAGGCGCGGCTCGAGCCCAAGCCGCCCTGGACGCGCGCGAAGATGACCCCTTCGGTGTTCGAGCAGATGACGCGCGGCATCGTCGGCTTCACGCTCGAGGTGCAAGGCTGGCGCGGCACGCGCAAGCTCGGGCAGAACAAGCCCGACGCGGCGCGCCTGTCCGCGGCGGACGGCGTCGAGGCGGCCGGACGGCGCGGGATCGCCTATTGGATGCGCAACCCCGGGATGCGGAGTTAGATCGATGCCGAACCCCCTCCCCAACCGCCTCGCGCTGTTCGATTGCGACGGCACGCTCGTCGACAGCCAGGACAATATCTGCCGCTCGGTCGAGGAGGCCTTCGGAGCCGCCCGGATCGCGGCGCCGTCGCGCGCTGCGATCCGCCGGATCGTAGGGCTGAGCCTGGTCGAGGCGATGCAGACGCTGCTGCCAGGCGGTGAAGACGCGCTGCACCGCAGCCTGGCGCAGGATTACAAGGACGCTTTTTTCCGCCTGCGCACTTCGGGCGCGATGGCGGAAGAGCCGCTGTACGAGGGGATCGTCGACGTGCTCGACACGCTGGCCGCAGACGGCTGGGTGCTCGGCGTCGCGACCGGCAAGTCCGACCGTGGTCTCGCACATATCCTCGCGCATCACGGCATTGCCGCGCGCTTTGTCACGCTGCAGACCGCCGATCGCCACCCGTCCAAGCCGCACCCGTCGATGATCGAGACCGCGATGGCCGATGCCGGCGCAGTGGCGGCAACGACGGTGATGATCGGCGATACCAGCTTCGACATGCTGATGGCGCGTGCCGCAGGCGTGCGCGCGCTGGGCGTGGCGTGGGGCTATCATCCCGTCGGCGAACTCACCGCGGCGGGCGCGCACGCCGTCGCCGACGTCGTGCCGGCGCTACCGCGCCTGATGCAGGAACCGATCGCATGACAGACCCCGAAACCACCGCGCGGAACCGGTATTTCCTCTTGGCGGGCACGCGCCTCGCAGGGGCTGCGGGCGCGATGCTCGGGCTCATTCTGATCGCCCGCGCCGACGCGACCTTGCCCAAGATTATCGGCACCGCGCTCGTACTGTCGGCGCTCCTGATGATCGCGATCGTCCCGCGCGCGCTCGCGCGCCGCTGGCGGACCCCGCCCGGGGGTTGACGACGGCCAGCGTCAGGGCTGCGTTTCGACCAGCTCGGCAATCTCGAAGACATGGCTTTTCCAGCCGCGTTGCGCCGCCGCCTCGGCGAGCGCCGATTTCTTGCGCTTCGCCTCGGCGAACGACTTGGTGTGCCCCCAGAACACCTCGCTCTTGCCATTGGCGAGCAACGCGACGATCCGCCAATAATGCGTGAACGCCGTGTTCGTCGGCCCGATCGTCTTGACATAACCATCTGGCAGCGTCGCGGTGAGATAGCGCTTCTTGGCCACGGCTCAGCCCCGGGCAGCCGGTCGCGCGGTGTCGCGATGGACGGTCATCGAATCTCTCCAGGCCGCGCTAGCGCGACCGCCGTCCCTTAGCGCACACCGTCACCCGGTACAGCGCCGATAGACGTGGACGGTACCGCGACACGCGCTCTTGGCTTCGTACAGCGCGATATCGGCGCGGTGGAGCAAGTCGCTGCGATCGCGCACCTCGCGGTCGAGCCACGCCGCGCCGACCGTCGCCGATACGGTCGGCCGATCGCCCGCCCTGTCGCCAAGCCGGCTCAGATCACGCGCGAGCCGGTCGAGCAACCCGGTCAGATCCTGCAACGCGGTGTCGCGCGTGATCAGCAGGACGAACTCGTCACCGCCCAGCCGCGCCGCGAAGGTGCCCGCAAGATATTCGGCGCCGAGGCACGTCGCGACCTGGCGCAGCACCGCATCGCCCGCGAGATGGCCCTGCGTGTCGTTGATCGCCTTGAAATGATCGAGATCGATCAGCGCGAGCGCGAGCCGCGTGTCCTGCCGCCGCGCCGTCGCGAGCGCCTCATCCAGGATTTCGTTGAAATAGGCGCGGTTGGCGAGCCCGGTCAGGTCGTCGCGCCGCGCGCTATGGCGCAATTGCTGCTCCATCCGGTAGCGCAGCGTGATGTCCTGCATCACCCCGATCACCGCGACCGCCTTGCCGTCGCGCAGTTCGAGTTCCCCCATCGAGCAGATTCGGCGCACCCCACCCTGCGCGGTGACGAAATCGGTCTCAACCGAGAACGGCACACCGGTCTCGATCGTCCGTCCCAGCGCATCGACGACCTGGCTCCGCGCCGAGGGCGGATAGAAAGCGAGCGCCTCTTCGAGATTGGGCTTCATCCCGTGCGACATGCCGTGGATCGCATAGACCTGATCGGACCATTCGGTGCGGTTGTCGTCGAGCGTCAGCCGCCACGATCCGATATTGGCCATCCGTTCGGCCTGGCGGAACTGTCGGTGCGTGATATCGAGCCGCTGCATCGCCGCGCCGCGTTCCTGCGCAAGAACGCTTGCGCGGGAGGCTATGCCACGCGCGGAAAGGAGCGATTCGGCAAGGTGTGCAAGCTCGCACAGCGTTGTCGCTTCTTCTGCGCTGAGCGTGCGCGGATGATCGTCGATGACGCACAGCGTTCCCATCGCATAGCTGCGCTCGGGTAGCGCGGGATCGGCCGCGCGAATCGGCGCGCCGGCGTAGAAGCGGATGTGTGGCTCGCCCAACACCAGCGGATTGTCGGCAAAGCGCGCGTCGCGAGTCGCATCGGGGATGACGAGCAGCCCGTCGTCGCGGATCGCGTGGGCGCAGAACGAGTGCGCGCGTGGCGTCTCGCACGGATCGAGCCCGCGCTTCGCCTTGAACCATTGGCGGTCCTCGCCGACCAGCGACAGCAAGGCGATCTTGGTGCCGAGCATCCGCTGTGCGCACGCGATGATCGTCTCGAACTCGGCTTCGGGCGGCGTGTCGAGAATGCCGAGTCCTTCGAGCACTTCGAGTCGACGGGCTTCATCTGCTTCAGCAATGGCGCCGAATCCGAGATTGATCATTGACATGCCCAAACATAACGGGCGGCCAGTTAAAGAACCCCTATCGGGGCACGTCAGCTCACCCGGCGTTCGCCATGGTCGAGCATGGCGGGGATGACGATGTCTTCTTCGTCGGAAAGATGCCGGTCGAGCAACGCGAACAGGCGCTGACTGGTGTCGGCATAGCCATCGACCGCCGCGCGTGGGTCGCCCGGCGTGCCGAGCGCGTGCAGCATCGCGCGGGCCGTCTCGACGGTCGCTTCGAGGCTTTCATGGATGATCCGATGGTCGCTTTCGAGCACGTCGAACCCCGCCGCCATGCGCGGATCGAGCGCGCGGAACTTGGGGAAATAGGCCTGGTCCTCGATCCCGTGATGCCCGTTCAGATGCTGCAGGAAGTGGTTGAGCGCGGGCACGACCGCACCTTGAAATGCGCCTGCCGTACTGCGGCCTTCGCGGAAGCCCGCCGTGATTCGATCGAGCCGCTCCGCCTGGTCGCGCAAGCTGGCATGGACATGCAGCCAGAAGGCGGTCAGCTCCCCATAATTGCGGTGTGCGGGCCACTGCGGTGCCGGATAAGCAGCGCGCAGATAGGCGATGGCATCGGGTAACCCAGTGCGGTCGGGCAGCAGCAGCGCAGGTGGAGAAAGCGACATTGAAGGGCTCTCGGGCGACGCACTGTCCGCGTCCAGCCGCCCGGCACGCGTGCTAAGGGGGAAATCTCTGGTCGGGGCGACAGGATTCGAACCTGCGACCCCCACACCCCCAGTGTGATGCGCTACCAGGCTGCGCTACGCCCCGACCGAGGGAGGCGCGTCTAGGACGACCCGCGCGCGGATGCAAGCGCCTTCACGCTGCCGCGCAGCATCAGCCGAACTGGCCGAGCGGCAGCAGGCGATTGGCGAGCGCCTGGATCAATTTGGCATCGCCGCCCTTGAGCACCAGTTCGAGCTGCGCCGCGCGGCGCTGGATCAGGCGGTCGACCGGAGTCACCGCTCCGGCGCGCGCCGCCTGAGCGATCAAGGTGACGCCGCGTGCGTCGCCCGGATCGATGGCGAGCCGCAACAGGCCGGCGATCCCCGGGAACAGCGCACGGTCCCCGCCCGCGGCGAGCGCGCGGTCGATCGCGTCGAGCCCGACCGCCTTGCGCGCGCCAAGCCCGCCGCGCGCGACCAGCGCGCCGAGCGCCTTGACTGCGCTCAGATGCCACGCGCCGAGTGCGGCCAGCGCTTCGGCATCGCGCGGGTTTTTCGCTACCAGCGCCTCGAATTGCGCCTTGGCGGAGAGCGCTTCGCTACGGCTGCGCGTCAGCTTGGCGTGGTAGCTCGTGGCCATCGCGCGCGACAGCAGGGCTTCGCTGTCGCCCGGCGTCTTGGCCAAGGTCGATGACGCCGCCGCCTCGACGCCGGCGAGCTGGGTCAGCGCGACGCTGCGATCGCGGACGACGAAGGCGGTTTGGATCAACATGTCGCGCCCGCTCTCGGCATGCGCGATGCCCGGCGCGGTCATCAGACAGAGGGCCAAGGGCATGAAGAATTTCATCATGGGCTTCGCTACTCAACGGGAAGGACCGAAAGGGTACGATGTTTCGGCACGTAATCAACCCGTTGCTTTGCCCCGCCGACGGATCCTGGCGACGGCCCCGCGTACCGCCGCAGCGGAGCGGCCCGCACGAGAGAGCGTTGCACGGGCGCACCGTACCTGATAGCGCGGCGGGCTTGTGGCGTGCCCGAAAGGGTGCGCGATCCCGCGTGTCAGGATGCAGGCGGGTCCAGTCTTACCAAGGTAGCCCATGTTCGCCACCCCAGCCTTTGCCCAGACCGCAGGCGCCGCCGCCGGCCCCGATGGTTTCCTCGCGATGATCATTCAGTTCGCGCCGTTGCTGCTCGTCTTCGTCGTCTTCTACTTCCTGATCCTGCGCCCGCAGCAGAAGCGCGCGCGCGACCAGGCGGCGACGATCGGGGCGGTCAAGAAGGGCGATTCGGTCGTTACGGCCGGCGGCGTGCTCGGCAAGGTCACCAAGGTCGAGGACGCGTTCGTCGAGGTCGAGATCGCCCCGTCGATCAAGATCCGCGTCGTCAAGTCGACGCTCGCCGACGTGACGCCGCTCGGCTCCAAGCCCGCGAACGACTGATCCGATGCTCGATTTCCCGCGCTGGAAAGTCGTCTCGATCCTGGGATTTCTCGCCTGCCTGATGGCCTTGGCGATCCCCAGTTTCCTGCCCGATTCGGTCACGAGCAAGATGGGGAGCTTCCCGCGACCCACAGGTCAATCTCGGACTCGATCTCGCCGGCGGCAGCTATCTGCTGCTCGAGGCCGATACCGACGAGCTGGTCAAGAATCGCCTTGAGGCGATGCGCGAGCAGATCGTCACCGAGATGGCCAAGGGGCCGCCGATCTCGATTGGCGACATCGCGACCGACGGCGGCACGTTGAGCTTCCTGCTGCGGGACGTGACGCAGCTCGACGCGGCGCGCGAACGGCTCAACAAGCTGACCGGCGGCGTCGGCTATACCGGCCAGCGCGACTGGGACCTGCGGGTGGTCGATTCGTCGCGCGTCGTGATGACGCCGACGCAGGCTGGCATCTCGGCTGCGATCAACACCGCGATGGGCACTGCGGTCGATGTCGTGCGCACGCGCATCGACAAGCTCGGCACCAAGGAACCGACGATCGTCCGCCAGGGCAATGATCGCATCGTCGTCCAGGTGCCGGGTCTGAAGGACCCCAAGGCGCTCAAGGATCTGCTCGGCAAGACCGCCAAGCTCGAATTCAAGATGGTCGACGACACGCCATATGTGCCCGGCGGCATCGTGCCCGCGGGCAGCCAGGTGCTGCCCTATGCCGAGGCCGGCCCCGGCGCGCAGATCCTGGTCAAGCGTCAGGCGATCCTGACCGGCGACCAGCTGCTCACCGCAAGCCAGGGCTTCAAGCAGGACAGCAACGAACCGATCGTCAATTTCGGCTTCAACAGCGAAGGCGGCAAGAAGTTCGCGCGCGTCACGCAGGAACAGACCGGCAAGCGCTTCGCTGTGATCGTCGACGACAAGGTGATTTCGGCACCGCGCATCAACACGCCGATCCTTGGCGGGTCGGGCTATATCGAGGGATCGTTCACCGTCGAGTCGGCAAACAGCCTGTCGATCGCGCTCAGCTCGGGCAAACTCCCGATCACGCTCAAGGTGGTCGAGGAGCGCAGCGTCGGTCCCGATCTCGGGATCGATTCGATTCGCGCCGGCATCACCGCCTCGGCGATCGCGGTCGCGCTCGTCGTCCTGTTCATGATCGCGACCTATGGCCGCTTCGGTTTCTATGCCGACTACGCCGTGGTCATCAACGTCATCGTCATCATGGGTGTGCTCGCTCTGCTCAACGGCACCCTGACATTGCCGGGTATCGCCGGCTTCGTCCTGACGATCGGCACCGCGGTCGATGCCAATGTGCTGATCAACGAGCGTATCCGCGAGGAACGGCGCCGTGGGCGCAGCGTGATCCAGTCGGTCGAACTCGGCTACAAGGAAGCGAGCCGTACGATCTTCGAGGCGAACGCGACGCACGCCATTTCGGGGCTGATCATGCTGATGCTCGGCTCCGGTCCCGTGAAGGGCTTCGCGGTCGTGTTGCTGATCGGGATCGTTACCTCGGTGTTCACCTCGGTTACCTTCACGCGGATGCTGGTCGTGCTGTGGATTCGCAAGAATCGCCCGACCGAAATCAATATTTGATCGGCCAGAGACATGCGCCTGCTGAAACTCGTTCCCGACAACACCAACCTTCCGTTCGTTTCGCTCCGCAAATGGGCGTTCGGGCTGACCATCCTGCTGTCGATCGCGGCGGTCGGGCTCGTCTTCGCACGCGGCCTCAACCTCGGCGTCGACTTTGTCGGCGGTCTCATGATCGAGGAGAAATTCTCCACCCCGCCGTCGACCGACAAGCTGCGTACGACGATCGACCGGCTCAACCTCGGCGAAGTCCGCCTGCAGCGGGTCGGCGATGACGGCAAGACAATCTCGATCAAGCTGCCGCCGCCCAAGAGCCAGGACAAGGGCGCGACCGACCGGACCGTCGCGGCGGTCCAGGCTGCGGTCGTCAAGGACTTCCCCGACGCCAAATTTTCCAAACAGGATGCGGTCAGCGGCAAGGTCTCCGGTGAGCTGATCTGGAAGGGCATCCTCGCCGTCGTGCTCGCGGTCGCGGGAATCGGCCTGTTCGCGATCTTCCGCTTCGAATGGCAGTTCGGTGTCTCGACCGTCGTCGCGATCGTCCACGACGTGCTGATGACCCTGGGCTTCTTCGCGCTGACCCGGTTCGAGTTCGACCTCAACATCGTCGCTGCCGTCCTCACGATCATCGGCTATTCGATCAACGACAAGATCGTGATCGACGACCGCATCCGCGAGAACATGCGCCGCTATCGCAAGATGGACATGCCGAGCATTGTCGATCTGTCGGTCAACGAGACGCTGCCGCGGACCGTGATGACCTCGCTGACCATCCTGCTGGCGCTGTTCGCCCTGCTCATCTTCGGCGGCCACGTGCTGCGCGGCTTCACCGCGGCGATGATCCTCGGCATTTTCGTCGGCACCTATTCGTCGATCTACGTGTCGTCGTCGCTGCTGATCACGCTCGGCCTGCGCCCCGATCTGCGCGTCGAGGACGTCCCCGCCGCCACTGCTGGAACGTCCAAGGCGCGCTGATGCGGGTCGAGCGCGAGCGCGGTGTCGGGCCGGTAATCACCGCCTTTTCGGGCGGTGGTTTCAAGGTCGAGGCGGGCGAATTCACCGGTGTCTACCGCGCGCTGCGGATCTGGCCCGACGGGTCGGAGGAATGGGCACCGCCGCCGATCGAGGCGCTTGACCTCGCCGCGCTCGGGCCGCTGCTCGACATCGAGCCCCGACCGGAATTCCTGCTGCTCGGCACCGGCGCGACGATGCAGCGCCCGCCCCCCGGTTTCGTGCAGGCATGCGAAGCGCTCGGCATCGGGGTCGAGGCGATGGACAGCCGCGCCGCGGCGCGGGCCTGGGCGGTGCTGCGCGGTGAGACGCGCTGGGTCGTGGGCGCGCTGTATCCCCTTTGAAGGCGCGCGCCGCGGCGCTATTCTCTTCGCCAAAGATATTGGGGGAGATGTTTCATGAAATCGATCGTGCTGGGCTTGAGCCTGCTCGCCGCACCGGTCGCCACCGCCGCGCAGACCTCGCCCGCGGCCGCTCCGGCCACTTCGCCAGATTACGGGAAACCCGAGAGCTGGCTGTGCCGGCCAGGCAAGGTCGATCCGTGCGACGGGAACCAGGACGCGACGATCATCAAGGCCGACGGATCGCGCAGCACCGAGAAATTCTCGCCCACCAGCAATCCCAAGTTCGATTGCTTCTACGTGTATCCGACGGTTTCGCTCGATCGCACGCCCAATAGCGACATGATCGCCGGTCCGGAGGAAAACGCCGTCGCCGCGTTCCAGGCTGGGCGCTTCGCCGAGCACTGCCGGGTGTTCGCGCCGCTCTACCGTCAGGTAACGCTAACCGCGCTCCAGGCGCTGCTGGTAGGCAAACCCGTCGTCGCCGACCGCGCGATGGCGTATCGCGACGTGAAGGCGGCGTGGGACGAGTATTTCGCCTACGATAATCACGGCCGCGGCGTCGTGCTGATCGGACATAGCCAGGGCTCGGGCGTCCTCAAGCAGCTCGTCGCGGAAGCGATCGAAGGCACGCCGACGCAGAAGCTGATCATCTCGGTGCTGATCCCCGGCACCAATGTCGCAGTGCCGGCAGGCAAGGACGTCGGGGGCGATTTCAAATCGACGCCGCTGTGCCACAACGCGAAGGATGTCGGGTGCGTCGTCAGCTATGTCAGCTTCCGCGCCGAATCGCCGCCGCCGGCGAACAGCCGCTTCGGCGTCGTGCCGGAGGCGGGTATGGTCGCGGCCTGCGTCAATCCGGCGGCGCTCGGTGGTGGGTCGGCGGTGAGCGACGCCTATCTCGGTTCACGCGGTGCCGGGCTGGCGAGCGCGTCGATGGGGCCGTGGACGACCGACGGCGCGGCCGTGACGACGCCGTTCGTCAAGGTGCCCGGCCTGATCAGCACCGCCTGTACGACCAGCGGCAAGTTCAACTATCTGGCGGTGTCGGTGAATGCCAAACCGACCGACAAACGCACGCAAACGATCGTCGGCGATGTCGTCGTCGGCCGGCGGACGCTCACGGAATGGGGGCTGCACCTCATCGACATGCCTGTCGCGATGGGCGATCTGGTCGAATTGAGTGATGCGCAGGCCAAGGTGTGGGCGGGCAGCAGCCGATTTCAGCGGGACAGTGAGACCAGCCGGCCAAGGTGTTCGACCAAGGCGGCGGTGTTCGCGGCCCAGGTAAAACGCGCTGCTCCCTGCCGCACCAGCGCGGGCGGCAGCGGATTGGCGAGCATTGCTGCGATCCCTGCGGCAAACGCCCGCGGGGTCCGATCGACGATCCGGCCATAGGCCGGATCGGTCACGACCTCGCCCGCGCCACCCGCCGCGGTGATGACGATCGGGGTGCCGCACGCCAGTGCTTCGACCCAGGCGTTGGCGAGCCCTTCGGACGCCGACGCCAAAGCCATTACGTCGGCCGCGGCGAGCAGACCGGGCAAATCGCCATGCGGGACCGCGCCGAGCAAGCGCACCCGATCCGCCACGCCCAGCGCCGCGATCTGCGTTTCGAGCGCGCCGCGCGCGGGCCCTTCGCCCGCAATCAGCACCGTCGCGTCGGGGAGCGCAGCGGCCGCATCGATCACCACGTCATGCCCCTTGCGCGCGATCAGCGCCCCGACCGCGACGATCAGCGGCCCGGTCACGCCGTAGCGCGCCTTGCCGACGCGGCGATCGCGCGGCGCGAAGCGGTCGAGATCGACGCCGGTATGGTGGACGCGGATCCGCTCGGCCGGAATGCCGAGCGCGATCATGTCGGCGCGCATCGCGTGCGAGACCGCCAGAGCGCCATCGGCGGCCTGCCCCGCAGCGACGACCTGCGCGCCGGTCGCGGACGCGGTGCCCCAATGGTGGATATCGGCGCCGCGTGCCTTGATCGACACCGGCACGTCAAAATGCCGGCCGAGCGCGACCGCGGCGGGGCCGTCGGGAAAGAAGAACTCGGCATCGATCACGTCGAACGCGAAGTCACGGCGAACCCCGGTGAGCAGCGGGATCAGCCGCCGGGTCAGGGCGGCCGCGTGGAACCGCCCCGCCGTACCCGGTAGGGTTGTGAACCGCGGGCGATAGGTCGTCAGCCCCTTCCACCTCTCGCACTCGGGCAGCGCCGCGAGTGCGGCATAATGCGCATGGCGCGACAGCGGCCAGGGCGGCAACCCGATCGGCGCGACCAGCTGCAGCGCGATCCCCGGATCCGCCGCCAAGCCCAACGTCTGCCGCTCGACGAACACGCCGAAATTGGGGCGCGAGGCATCGGGGAATAACGATGACAGGGTCAGGACGCGGAGCATGTCCGCTGCGCTAGCACGAGAGTGTAAAGGTCTTCTCCCCTCCCGACCCGACGAGGGGAGAAACGATCGGTCAAATCCGCTTGTCGCCCGGATAGGCGAGCAGCAGATCACTCTCGTCATCAGCGGATATTTCACACCGCCCGTTCAGCAGCAGGCACTCGCCAGCCTTGAACGCGACGCCGTCGACGACGCCGGCCCCCGTCACCGGCACGAACCACCCCGGCACGCCGTCCGGCAACGCGATGACACGGTGGCCGCCAGCGAAGCGCTCGGTCACGAATTTGGGCCCTTCGGACAGAATCTGATGGTCCTTGCCGTCGGGGGCAGGCGTCGGCAATGGCACGAACGGCACCGGATCGGACACCTTGGTCCCCGCATCGAGGTGCAGCTCGCGGTCGCTGCCATAATCGTAGAGTCGATACGTCAGATCGACATTCTGCTGGACTTCGATCGTGGTGATTCCCGCGCCGATCGCATGAATCGTGCCTGCCTTGTTGTAGTAGAAGTCGCCTGCCTTGACCGGCTTCCAGTCGAGCAGATGCTCGATCGAGCCATCGAGCGAGGCGGCGCGCAGTTCCTCGTGCGTCATCGGCTCGAGCGTACCGATCGCAATCGTCGAATCGGGTTCGGCCGCGAGGATCAGCCACGCCTCGTCCTTGCCGCGCGGATAGCCGGCGGCCTGCGCGGCGGCATCGTCGGGATGGACCTGGACCGAGAGCTTCTCGCTGGTGAACAGATATTTGATCAGCAGCTCGGGTTCGCCGGCATGCGGCGTCTGGAACCACACTTCGCCGACCTTCTCGCCGCCGGGCGCGGGATCGGCAAAACCGGGCCACAAGGTGTGACGCCCCCAAGGCTTTTCGACGCGTTTGGTGGCGAGTAAGATAGCAGTCACGGTTCCGATTCTCCTGTCGAGGCCTGATACCGCCAACGCGTCGTCGCGTCCAAGCGATCCGTACGCGTTAAAAGGATTGTTCGCGCATCGGGGGTTGCGCTAAGGCTGACGCCAATGCGCACTCCCCTGCCCCGCTCGCCCTTTCTCCGCAGCCTCGCGATCGGTCTGATCGCCGCGACCGCGCTCACCACTACGGGGTGTGCGCGCAACAAGACCAAGGGCGACATTCCCTATGTCGCGCGCGACGTCGGCACGCTGTACACCGCGGCAAGAAAGCAGCTCGACCAGCGCAACTACAAGATCGCCGCGGCACTGTTCGACGAGGTCGAGCGGCAGCATCCTTACTCGGTGTGGGCGCGCCGCGCGCAGCTGATGAGCGCGTTCAGTTACTATCTCGCGCATGATTACACCGCCTCGATCCAGTCGGCGCAGCGCTTCCTGACGGTCCACCCCGGCAACCGCGACGCGCCCTACGCCTATTATCTGGTCTCGCTCGGCTATTATGAGCAGATCAGCGACGTCACGCGCGACCAGAAGATCACGCAGCAGGCGCTCGATTCGCTCGGCGAGCTGATGCGTCGCTATCCCAATTCGCGCTACGCCGCCGATGCGCGGCTGAAGGTCGATCTCGTCCGCGACCATCTCGCCGGCAAGGAAATGGAGATCGGGCGCTTCTACGAAGTGCGCGGGCAGTGGCTCGCCGCCAATGGCCGCTTCCGCAAGGTCGTCGAGGAATATCAGACGACGACGCACGTGCCCGAGGCGCTGATGCGGATGACCGAGACCTATCTCGCGCTCGGCGTCCCCGACGAGGCGCGCAAGTCGGCCGCGGTGCTGGGCGCCAACTATCCCGGCACGCAATGGTATGAGCGCGCGTACAAGCTCAGCAACGAGCATCCCCCGGTTGCGGTCGCAGCGCTGGCGCCGGGCCAGTTGATCGTTCCCGACAGAACCAAGCTGGTCGACTCGATCCCGGGCAAGAGCAACGACGTCAAGCGCGACACCAGCGCGGCTGCCCCGATCGGCGGCGGGTCGGGCACCAACCCGGGCAACCCGAACCCGGGCAACTGAGCCGCACCGGCACCGGTTCGCTTGAAAAGAACGTTACCGGAACGCGGTCAACTCGGCTAAAGGGCAAGGCGACCCCATGCTGATCTCTCTGGCCATTCGCGACGTCGTGCTGATCGAGGCGCTGGACCTGCAGTTCGGGCAGGGCCTTGGCGTGCTGACCGGCGAGACGGGCGCGGGCAAATCGATCCTGCTCGACGCGCTCGGGCTCGCGCTTGGCGCGCGTGGCGAAGCCGGGCTCGTGCGGCAGGGGGCGACACAGGCGATTGTCACCGCGACGTTCGACACGCCCGCCGCCGACGGCCCGATCGTGGCATTGCTCAGCGAAAACGGGCTCGAGCTGGATCCCTGCGAGCCGCTGATGATCCGCCGCATCGTCAAGGCCGATGGCGGCAGCCGCGCCTTCGTCAACGATCAGCCCGCCTCGGCCGGCTTGTTGCGCGAACTCGCGCCGTATCTTGTCGAGATCCACGGCCAGCATGACGATCGCGGCCTGCTCAACGCGCGCGGCCATCGTGCGCTGCTCGATGCCTTCGGGCGAGTCGCGGCGGGATCGACCGCGGCGAGTTACAAGGCGTGGCGTGAGGCGGAGGCTGCAATCGCCAGCGCCCGCGCGACGATCGATACGGCGGCGCGCGACCGCGAATGGCTCGAACATGCCGTCGGCGAATTGCGCGCGCTTGCGCCCGAGCCCGGCGAGGAAGAAGCGCTCGCCGATCGCCGGCGCACGATGCAGCGCTCGGAAAAGATCGCCGAGGATTTGCTCGCGATCGAGAATTGGCTCGAAGGCTCGGACGGCGGGCTCGCGCAGCTGCGCCAGGCGGCGCGCGTGCTCGAACGGATCGCGGAGGATCATTCCGCGCTCGCCGATGCGCTCGCCGCGGTCGATCGCGCCGTCATCGAGGGCGCGGTCGCCGAGGAGCGACTGCGCGAGGCGAAGACCGATCTGTGGTTCGATCCCGCCAGCCTGGAGGATGATGAGACTCGGCTGTTCGAGCTTCGCGCGATGGCCCGCAAGCACCGCGTCCAGCCCGACGAGCTCGCCGATCTGGCGAGCGAACTCGAGGCCAAGCTCGCAGCGCTCGAGGCGGGCGAAGAGGGCCTTGCCGCGCTCGAGGCGAAGCTTGCCAAGGCACGCGCCGCCTATGACACCGCGGCCGCCGGACTAACCAAGGCGCGCACCACCGCCGCGCTGCAACTCGACGCCGCGGTGAAGGGCGAACTCGTCCCGCTCAAGCTCGATGCCGCGCGCTTCCGTACGGTGGTTGCCCCCGCACCGCCCGAGGCGTGGTCGGCGGCAGGCAAGGATCGCGTCGAGTTCGAAATTTCCACCAACCCTGGTGCGCCCTTTGCGCCTTTGGTCAAGATCGCATCGGGCGGCGAGCTCTCGCGCTTCATCCTCGCGCTGAAGGTTGCGCTCGCCGAGCAGGGTGGGGCTGCGACGATGATCTTCGACGAGATCGACCGCGGCGTCGGCGGCGCCGTGGCGAGCGCGATCGGCGAGCGACTCGCGCGGCTCTCGACCGCGACGCAATTGCTCGTCGTCACGCACAGCCCGCAGGTCGCGGCGCGCGGCGGGCATCATCTGCTGATCGCCAAGCGCCACGACGGCGTGGTCACGCGCACCGGCGTGACTGCGCTCGACATCGACCAGCGCCGCGAGGAAATCGCACGGATGCTGTCGGGCGCGACGATCACGCCAGAGGCGCGCGCGCAGGCGGAACGGCTGATCGAGACGGCCTGAGGGACTCCTCGAAGCCCTCTCCTTCGTCACCCCAGCCTTGTGCCGGGGCCCACCGTGCGACGCAAGCTGGGCGGGCAGGATGCGCGGCACGGTGGACCTCGGCACGAGGCCGGGGTGAGGGCTAGGGTGCGCTTCGGGGTAGGTGCCCCCCCTAAAATGGCATCGTCACCGTGAACATAACGCCCTTGTCGTTGTTCCGCCCTTGGGCCGCATAGAGATTGCCCCGCGCGCCCTTGCCAAGATCGATTCCGATGCCCGGTCCGCCGACCTCGGCATATTTTTCCGGCAGCGGGTGCACGCGATACTGTTCGCCCGCATCGCGCTTTCCGCACACCACGATGTCGCGCGACGGCTCGGCGCTCGAACACCCGCCGGGATGCCAGCGCGCCGGCAAATCGACACCCACGCGCCGATCGTCTTGAGGGTCGGGCGGCACGCTCGTTTGCAGCGCCAGCAGCATTGGCAAGATCATCGCATCCAACTCCGCCTCGTCGGACTGATGCTACACACAACCAGCAACGCGTAAAGCCCGCGACATTTGCGGAACACTCTGCTATGCTTGTCGCATCGCGCGGTTCCGTTTGAGCGACGCGCGACTGAGAGACCCCCTGCGCTCCCGCTTGCCTTGCGTCGGACGGGCGTTCTGGTTCTTGTGTTTACCCTGTTTCGTCACCTGCCCGCTGCGGATTTTCCGCGCGCGGGTGACACCGCCATCGGATGCGCCGGCCGGGGCCGGACGTCGCATCCGTCTTTGATCTCGGCCCCACTCCGGCGCTTTCGCATGATCTGCGCGGCGATCCGGCACTAAGGAATACACTATGGCTATCGGCACCGTTAAGTTCTTCAACGCCGACAAGGGTTACGGTTTCATTGCGCCTGAGGGCGGCGGCGGCGATGCGTTCGTCCATATCAGCGCGGTCGAAGCCGCCGGTATGGCGACGCTCGATCGCGACCAGCGCGTTTCGTACGAGCTGGAAGAAGATCGCCGCGGCAAGGTCTCGGCCGTCCGTCTCGCCCAGGCCTGACGCGATTCGGGGTGTCGCCAACCGGCGGCACCCCTTTTGATTTGGCCCCTCCCTCTGCCAGGAGACCTCCGACGAACACCACCGCCATCTTCTATCGCGACCGCGCCCGCCAGGCCGAGTCCGAAGCTGCCACCGCCACGCTCGACAACGTCCGCACGCGCCATCTGCGCGCCGCCAAGGCCTGGGACGAAATGGCGACCCGCGCCGAAAAGACCGCCGAGCGCAAATCGACCAACGAGGAAGCCAAGCTCGCCGCCGAGATGACCGAGGATGACGACGAGGTCGTGACCCCCTAGCGGTGGATCGCCGTTAGCGACCCCGTTCGGGCATCGCGACCCGCGCAACGCGTGTCGCGTGCTCGACTTGATTGGCCCCAGCACACGGTAGGTACGACGGCGATCGTTTCCGTTCTTGCACCGACGCGTTCGGGTAAATCCGACAGTTGCCAAGACCGCCTCGGTATATGTCGTCGACACACGTGCAGTACAGCGCCATCTCCGCCGCCGCCCGGGCTTGCATTGCCTTGTGGGAAAAGCACAATTTCCAAACGGCGCCGTCTTGGCTACGCGTCGCGGGATGGACGCACCCACGCTTCGCACTGAGCGACTCATTCTTGCAGCGCACCGTGCCGACGATCTCGATGATCTCGCCGCAATGTGGGCACATCCCGCCGTCTATGAGAAGATTGGCGGCATCCCCCGTCCACGCGAAGAGGTTTGGATCCGCCTGCTGCGTGCCATCGGCCATTGGAAAGCCCTCGGATACGGCAACTGGGTGCTGCGGGACCATGTCGGTCGCTTCATTGGCGAGATTGGGCTGATGGATGCGCAGCGTGCGATTGATCCACCGGTGCGCCTGCCGGAAATGGGGTGGGTGATCGCCCCTGCAGCACACGGCCGTGGCTATGCCGGAGAAGCGCTACAGGCGATCCTCGATTGGACCGACCGACAAGGGCTTACCCGGACCACCTGCTTGATCGAACCCGACAACGATCCGTCGCTACGCCTGGCGTCGAAGCTGGGATATGCGTTTGCCCGCGCGGCGACCTACAAGACGCGTCCGATCTTGCTTCTCGAGCGATAACACATTCGGTTTGGCGGCGCGATTTCGCGCGTCTTGATCGGTGTCGGCAAAGGCGGCGGCCTACCGCTACCGTCGGCGATCGTCACAGCCGTTTCGAAACCACACAGCTCCGTTTTCCGTCATTCGTTCTCGCGAGGACGACACCACGCCTTGATGCCGCCCCCCGCTCTCCGGTAACGCCAAGCGCATGAGCGCTCCCCTCCCCGCCACCGAAGCCGAAGCCGCCGCCGAACTCGCGCGGCTGGCGGAGCAGATCGCCTATCATAACGCGCGCTATCACACCGATGACGCGCCCGAGATCAGCGACGCCGACTTCGATACCCTGCGCGCGCGCAACACCGCACTCGAGGCGGCCTTCCCGCAGCTCGTTCGCGCCGATTCGCCAGCACTTCAGGTCGGTGCCGCGCCCGCCGCGCATCTCGCCAAGGTCGCGCATGCGCGGGCGATGACCAGCCTCGACAATGCCTTCACCGACGAAGACGTCGCCGAATTCGTCGCGCGCGTGCGGCGCTTCCTCGCGCTGCCCGACGATGCATCGGTCGACCTCACCGCCGAGCCCAAGATCGACGGCCTGTCCTGCTCGCTGCGCTACGAGCAGCGCCGGCTCGTCCAGGCGCTGACCCGCGGCGACGGGCAGGTCGGCGAGGACGTCACCGCCAATGTCGCGCACATCCCCGACATCCCGCAGACCCTCCCCGCCGACGCGCCCGACATTTTCGAGGTGCGCGGCGAAGTCTATATGGCGAAGGCCGATTTCGCCGGCCTCAACGCCCGCCTGCTCGCCGAGGCCGAAGCCGCCGGCAAGGAGGCGCGGCAGTTCGCCAACCCGCGCAACGCCGCCGCCGGGTCGCTCCGCCAGAAGGACGCCGCGGTCACCGCGACACGCCCCTTGCGCTTCTTCGCCTGGGGCTGGGGCGAGACCAGCGCGCTCCCCGGCGAGACGCAGAGCGCCAACGTTGCCAAACTCCGCGACTGGGGGTTCCAGGTCGCGAAAGGCTTTGAGCACGCCGCTACGACCGACGCCGCGCTCGCGGTCTATCGCGATATCGAGCACCAGCGCGCCGACCTCCCCTTCGACATCGACGGCGTCGTCTACAAGCTCGACCGGCTCGACTGGCAGGCGCGGCTCGGCACCGTCGGGCGCACCCCGCGCTGGGCGATCGCGCACAAATTCCCCGCCGAGCGCGCCGAAACCACGCTGACAGCCATCGACATCCAGGTCGGCCGCACCGGCGCGCTGACCCCGGTCGCGCGGCTTGCCCCCGTCACCGTCGGCGGCGTCGTCGTCACCAATGCGACGCTCCACAATGCCGACGAGATCGAGCGGCTCGGCGCGCGCGTCGGCGACCGCGTCGTGCTGCAGCGCGCGGGCGACGTCATCCCACAGATCGTCGAAGTGCTGACCCGCGACGAGGAGCGCCCCGCCTTCGCCTTCCCGACCGCCTGCCCCGAATGCGGCTCGCTCGCCGAGCGCGGCGAAGGCGAGGTCGTCGTGCGCTGCACCGGCGGGCTGATCTGCCCGGCGCAGCGCGTCGAGCGGCTGATCCATTTCGTCTCGCGCCACGCCTATGACATCAGTGGCCTGGGGCTGGTGCGGATCGAGGATTTATTCCGCGACGGGCTGATCGGCTCGCCCGCCGACATCTTCCGGCTGCACGAACATCGCGCGTCGCTGGTGACGCGCGAGCGGATGTCCGAACTCGTCGTAGACAAACTGCTCGCCGCGATCGACCTGCGCCGCCAGATCGGGCTCGACCGCTTCCTGTTCGCGCTCGGCATCCGCCATGTCGGCGAGATCACCGCGCGCGACCTTGCGCGACGCTCTGTGTCGATGGCGGCGTTTTCCGACATGATCGAGCGCGTCCTCGCGGTGCGCGCCGCGACGGTGCCGGCGCTCGGCGAGACCGAGGCCAAGTTCATCGTGCGCCGCGGCCGCGTCCTCGCCGACGCGATCGAGACCGCCGGCATCGGCCCCGAGGTCGCCGACGCCTTGCTCGAATTCTTCGCCGAGCCGCACAATCGCGACGTGGTCGAGTCGCTGCTGCACGAAGTGACGCCGACGGATGTCGTCCATCAGACCCGCGAGTCGCCGGTCAGCGGCAAGACCGTGGTGTTCACCGGCAGCCTCGAAACGATGAGTCGCGACGAGGCCAAGGCTCAGGCCGAGTTGCTTGGCGCGCGCGTGGCGGGATCGGTTTCGGCCAAGACCGATCTCGTCGTCGCGGGTCCGGGCGCGGGATCGAAGCTGAAAAAGGCGGCGGATCTGAAAGTTAAGGTGATCGACGAGGCGGCTTGGGCAGAGATCGTCGCCGCGGCGCACTAACTCCCCACGATCCCGCGTGCCAAACTGTGATGCTAATATGCAACGGTTCACCAACGTTTTTAACGGCAGATGAACAGTCTGCATGACTTGTCATCGAACAGAAATATAACACGTGCAGGGGCTCCGATCGACGGAGCGTGACGGCCACAGGCCGAGCGCGGACGATCACGATATTCTGTGGGGAACAAGCATGAACACGAAGCTATTCACTGGCGTGGCGTTTGCCGCGCTCCTGATTCCGGGCGCAGCCTTTGCACAGTCGACGGGTTCGACCGATTTCGACGGCGGCACCGACATCGTCGTCACCGGCACCAAGGCGAACAAGGGTGGCATCACCGTTCCCGACGTCCCCAAGACCCGGATCACCGTCGGCGCTGACACGATCAGCCGCCAGCGCCCAGGCCAGACGGTCAACGAGATCATCAATCTCGTCCCCGGCGTCAGCTTCCAGAATAACGATGCGACCGGCGCGGCCGGCGGCACCTTCACGATCCGCGGTTTCGACAGCTCGCGCATTTCGCAGACGCTCGACGGTATTCCGCTGAACGACACCGGCAACTACGCGATCTATTCGAACCAGCAGCAGGATCCCGAGACACTCGACTCGATCAGCGTCAACCTCGGTTCGACCGACGTCGACAGCCCGACCGCTTCGGCCGTCGGCGGCACCGTCAACATCCGCACGCGCAAGCCGACGCAAGAATTCAGCGCGATGATGAGCGGCACCTACGGCACCTATCTTGGCCAGGGCGACCCGCTCAACCGCTCGATCTTCCGCGTTTATGGCTCGGTCGACACCGGCGAGATCGCGCATACCGGCGTCCGCGCCTTCTTCACGGGGTCGAGCATCAGCGCCGACAACCCCTTCAGCAACTATTCGCGGCTGAAGAAGCAGCAGTATAATGCGCGCATCTTCAAGGATCTCGGCGACAATGGCGACTTCCTGTCGCTCGCCGGCCAGTGGAACGAGAACCGCAACAACTTCCTCGGTTCGGTGCCGCTGCGCAACGATCTGACCAACGGCGCATTCGCGCGCGTCGTCGGCCCGAACTCTTCGAACCGCGCACCACTCACCGGTGCAGAGCGCTTCTACAGCATCAACTATCCGTGCGTGATCGGTGGCCCGACGCCGACCGGCGCGACCGCCGGCGCCGCTTGCGGCACCGAGTTCGACCGTCGCTTCAACCCGTCGAACACCGGCAACGTCCGCTTCGGGTCGCGCTTCACGCTCACCCCGAAGCTCGTCCTCACGCTCGACGGCAGCTATCAGTACACCAAGGCCAATGGCGGCGGCACGGTCTCGCTGCTCGAAGGCTGCGGCAACCTCGGCAGCACGACCAACCGCGCCTGCGGTCCGAACAGCGTCCTCGGCGTGATCAACACGACGGGCAACACCGGTAACGGTTCGCCCGGCGGCTTCGGCTATTACACCGGTCGCGACCTCAACGGCGACGGCGTGATCAGCCCGACGACGAGCGTGCTGGCGATCGCCCCGAGCCAGACCCAGACCCGCCGCTTCGTCGGCGTCGCCGGTCTCGCTTACGAGTTCGACGAGAACAATCGCGTCCGCATCGCCTATACCGGCGACTATGGCCGTCATCGCCAGACCGGCGAAGCAGGCTTCCTGTCGACCAACGGCACCCCGCTCGACGTCTTCCCGGTCAACAACGGCATCCGCGATGCATCGGGCGCGCTGATCGAGAAGCGCAACCGCAAGTCGCTCGCGATCCTCAACCAGGTCTCGGGCGAATATCGCGGCAAGTTCTTTGACGACAAGCTTGTCGCGGTCCTCGGCGTGCGTGGTACCTTCTTCCGCCGCGACCTGACGCAATATTGCTTCACGGTGGCTGCCAACACCAACGTGTCGTGCGTCTCGCCGAGCCAGACCGCTGCCTATGCCGCGGCGAACCCCTACACCTACTTCGCGCCTGGCGTGACGACGGTGAACGGCGTCAACCGTCCGATCGTCGCCGGCAGCTCGTGCGCGCAGCTGACCTCGGCCTGCGTCGTAGGCTTTGCCCCGCCGCAGCAGCGCATCAAGAACTACAACCGCGCGCTGCCCAACGTCGGGGTGACCTACAACTTCACCAGTGCCATCAGCATGTATGCGAGCTTCTCGCAGGGCCTGTCGGTGCCGAGCACGGACAACCTCTACAGCTCGTTCTACTACGCCAACGGCTCGCCGCAGTCGTCGCCGAAGCCCGAAACGACCGACAGCTACGAGCTCGGCGCGCGTTACACGACCGGCAAGGTTCAGGCGCAGTTCGCCGGCTGGTACACCAAGTTCAAGAACCGCACCGTCACCGTCTATGACATCGAGAGCGACAGCAGCGTGTCGCGCAACCTCGGCACGGTCGACAAGTACGGCTTCGACGGCTCGGTGTCGTACACCCCGGTTCGCAACCTGACGGCGTACCTGTTCGGTTCGTACCTGCACTCGAAGATCCGCGACAACACCGAGGCAGGCCGCACCGGCACGACGATCAACTACTTCCAGACCGCGGGCAAGCGCGAGGGCGGCTCGCCGACCTGGATGGGTGGTGGTCGTCTGCAGGGCACCGTCGGGATCGTCGATCTCGGCGCGCAGGCAAAATATACCGGTTCGCGCTTCGTCAACGACGAGAACCTGCCGGTCTACACCTGCACCGGCACTGTCTCCGGTGGCCTGTGCCCGGTGGCTTCGCAGAACCAGATCTACGGTGCGAAGATCCCGAGCTACACGATCGTCGACCTCGACGTTCGCATCAATGTCGGCCAGCTGCTCGGCAACAACCGCAAGACCTTCTTCCAGGTCAATGTCAGCAACCTGTTCGACAAGGTCTATATCGGCGGCCTGAGCGGCTCGAGCGGCTTTGTCGGTCTGCCGAACCGCTACTCGATCGGCAACGCCGTCATCGGCACGCCGCGCTCGATCACCGGTTCGCTGGTGGTCGCCCTCTAAGACTTTACACAGTTCGTCACGACGGCCGCCGTCCCCGCAAGGGGGCGGCGGTTTTCGTTTGAGGGTTACGCCTCGGCCGCAGCCTTGGCGTAGAGCGACTGGATCGGCCGCGCGAAGACGCGTCCGACCATCGGTTCGAAGAACGACAAAGGCGCGCTGTCATAGGTCGGGTCGAACGCCGCCTGATCGTATTTCTCGCAGAATTCGGCACACGCCTCGAAATGCGGATGCCCGCGATACTGCTCGCGCAGGTCGCGGTCGCCGCCGATGTAGTGGAAGAAGTAATAGCCCTGGAACACGCCGTGGGTGTTGGCGATCCAGTGCACTTCCTCCGACACGAACGGCCGCAGCATCGCCGCGCCGATCTCGGGATGATTGTAGGTGCCCAGCGTGTCGCCGATGTCGTGGAGCAGCGCCATCACGACATAGGCCTCGTCGCGCCCGTCGCGGTGCGCGCGCGTCGCGGTCTGCAGCGAGTGTTCGAGCCGGTCGACCGGGAAGCCGCCATAATCGCCATCGAGGAGGCGCAGGTGCGTCAGCACGCGGTTGGGCAGCGTTTTGGCGAACTGGCCGAAATGGCCAGCGATGAGGCTCCAGTCGGCCTGGGTGCCGTGCTCCATCGCGGTGAACTGCGCGCGGTCGCGCTGGTTGTTCATGGTGTCGCTCTCCTCTTCCTTCCTCCCGTCCCTTCCAGGAGGGGAGGCGCACGTCGTTGCGTGGTTACCGCTTGATACCTGACTTTGCGCATTGCGCCCAGCCGGGCTAAGACCTCGCCCATGCCCCTCTTCACCCGACCAGCGATCTTCTCGCGGCCCTTCTTCGAAGACAAGGGCCGCGCCTTCTGGACACTGCAGGCGGCGGGCTGGACCGGGTATCTGATCCTGCGCGGCGTTTCGAGCGTATCGAATGCCGCCGACGTGTCGGTCGTGGTGCCGGTCGTGATCGAATCGATCGTCGGCTACAGCATCACGCTGCTGCTCGCGACGGTGTACAATTATTACCGCCGACAACCGCGTTTCGCGATGGCGATCCTGACGATCATCACGCTCGCCGCCGCCACATTGCTCTATGCGGTGCTCGACGCCTTCTCCTTCTCGTTCATCAAGCTGCAGAGCCCCGGGCTCAATATCAGCCTGGTGCTCGGCACGATCTTCCTCAACTTCACCGTGCTCGCGGGCTGGACCGCGCTCTATTTCGGGATCAATTTCTACCTGATCGTCGAGGATCAGATCGACCAGCTCGCCACGCTCGAGAACACCGCGTCGTCGGCGCAGCTCGCGATGTTGCGCTATCAGCTCAACCCGCATTTCCTGTTCAACACGCTCAACTCGATCTCGACGCTGGTGCTGCTCAAGGAAACCGAGCGCGCCAATGCGATGCTCGGGCGGCTGTCGTCGTTCCTGCGCTACACGCTCGCCAACGAACCGACCGCGCATGTCACAGTGCAGCAGGAGTTCGAGACGCTGAAGCTGTATCTCGAGATCGAGAAGATGCGATTCGAGGAGCGACTGCGGCCGACCTTCGACGTCGATGTGCGCGTCGCCAAGGCGCGGCTGCCATCGCTGCTGCTCCAGCCGCTCGTCGAAAACGCGATCAAGTACGCGGTGACCCCCCAGGAAGATGGCGCCGAAATCGCCGTCACCGCGCGGCTCACCGGGGATCGGGTGCAGATCGTCGTATCCGACACCGGTCCCGGCTTGAACGAAACAAAGACGCGGCAGAGCGTTTCCCCAAGCCAGGCTCTTTCAACCGGGGTTGGCCTTGCCAATATCAGGGAGAGACTGGCCCAGGCTTACGGGCCGGACCATAGATTCGAGACGCGATCGATCCCGGGGGGCGGTTTCGGGGTCGAGATTGAAATCCCGTTCCAGCTCGAGGAACCGAAGAAAGAGTTTGCATGACGATCCGCACCATCCTCGTCGATGACGAGAAACTAGCTACCCAGGGGCTCGCCCTGCGCCTCGCAGCGCATGAAGACGTGGAAATCGTCGACACCTGCATGAACGGTCGCGAAGCGATCCGCGCGATCAAGACGCACAAGCCCGATCTGGTCTTCCTCGACATCCAGATGCCCGGCTTCGACGGCTTCTCGGTCGTTCAGGGGCTGATGGAGGTCGAGCCGCCGCTGTTCGTCTTCGTGACTGCCTATTCCGACCATGCGCTGAAGGCGTTCGAGACCGACGCGGTCGATTATCTGATGAAGCCGGTCGAGGAATCGCGCCTCGCCGACACGCTCGACCGCGTGCGCCAGCGCCTGACCGAGAAGCGCGGCGTCGAGGAAGTCGATCGGTTGAAGGAAGTGATCGCCGAGATCGCGCCCGATTCGGTCGAGAACCTCGCCGAGGGCGGCGAGCAGGTTTCGGCCAATCGCTTCGAGAAGCTCATCAACATCAAGGATCGCGGGCAGATCTTCCGCGTCGATGTCGACACGATCGAACGGATCGATGCCGCGGGTGATTACATGTGCATCTACACCGGCGACAACACGCTGATCCTGCGCGAGACGATGAAGGATCTGGAAAAGCGCCTCGATCCGCGGCGTTTCCAGCGCGTGCATCGCTCGACGATCGTCAACCTCGATCTGGTCAAGGAAGTGAAGCCGCATACCAACGGCGAATGCTTCCTGGTGTTGCAG
Organism: Sphingomonas sp. UYP23; assembly: GCF_054059235.1. Taxonomy (NCBI): domain Bacteria; kingdom Pseudomonadati; phylum Pseudomonadota; class Alphaproteobacteria; order Sphingomonadales; family Sphingomonadaceae; genus Sphingomonas; species Sphingomonas sp. UYP23. Next base: position 2,644,585 of record NZ_JBSSBX010000001.1, on the reverse strand, counting down.
TCGAACGCGCAGGTGAAGGTGTCGCGGAGCTATCGCGACGTCGTCGCGCGGTTCGTGCACTGATTTTCTACTCCCCTCCCCTTTAGGGGGAGGGGCTGGGGGTGGGGGAGGTCTCACCGAGACCAAAGACCGCAGTCACTTCCCCACCCCAACCCCTCCCCTGAAGGGGAGGGGCTTTAGCTAAGCTCAGCCTTCGGCGGTATCCGCATCCTCGGCCGGCCGCTCGAACCACGCCTCGACCTCGCCCGACAGCTTGAGCGTGAGCGGCTGGCCGTGGCGATCGACCTTCTTGCCGAGCGCGACGCGGATCCAGCCTTCGGAGCGGCTATATTCCTCGACGTCGTGGCGCTGCTGGCCCTTGAAGCGAATGCCGATCCCGCGCGCGAGCGCTGCCTCGTCATAATGCGGGCTGCGCGGGTTGGAGGACAGGTGGTCTGGGGTCTGATCTGTATCGGTCATGACCCGGGCTCATGACGCAAAACGCGGTCTCACGCCAGACACGAAAACGGCGCGGAACCGAAGTCCCCCGCCGCATTCCCCCACGCGGTAGCCAGTTTAGCGGCAGACGCGGACGTTGACCGGACGATCGTAATAGCCATCCCAGCGGCGCTCGATGAAGCAACGCTGCTCGTAAACCGGCTCCGCGTAATAGCCACGATAGTAGCCGCGATCACGGTAATAGCCGTCATTGTAATAGCCATCGCGATAGTAGCCGCGGTCGCGATAATAGCCACGGTCACGGTTCGACGCGAGCGCCGCACCAACGGCCAAACCGGCGATTCCCGCAACCACCGCGGTGCCGGCGCCGCCACCGCGACCATAATAGCCGCCATGGCCACGATACCCGCCCCAGCGCTGGGCCTCGGCGGGGGCTGCTGCGGTCAATGCGGTCGCGCCAAGGGCAAGGCCGAGACCGATCTTCTTCATCAAGTGGTTCATCTCGTATCTCCTCATTCCAAGCATTCCCCGTGCATCGCCAAATAACGCATCAGCGGGCTAGCTTGTTGCAACATGTATGCGAGTCGGTCTGAACGTGTCCGGAATGCCCCATTTATGGGGCGTTCACCAAGCGGTTTGCACCGTGCGGCCCTGCACGGTTGCGCCCGCGCCATCGCGCTGTATCGCCAGGGTTTCGGCCAGGGCGCGCGGGCGAACGACAAGAAGGTTCGGTGTAATGCAGTTTCGAGTGAGGCTTTTGGCGCTGGTGATGGCGGGCACGGGTGTTGCGGCGGGCGCCTCCCCCGCGGCTGCCCCGCGTGAGCCCGCGATCGTGCGGGTGCGCTTCGTCACCGCGGCAGGGCCGATCGTCGTCGCGCTCGATGCGCGCCGTGCCCCGGGAACGGTCGCCAATTTCCTCGCATATGTCGATGACGGTCGCTTCGAGGGCACCAGCTTCTACCGCGCGACGCGGCGCAAGACCGCTCCGAACACCGGGTTCGTCCAGGGCGGGATCGGCACCGATTCGCATCGGATGCTCGGCGTCGTCCCGCTCGAGCCGACCAACAAGACCGGGATCAAGCATCTCGACGGCACGCTCTCGATGGCGCGCTACGAACGCAGCGATTCGGGTTCTGGGAATTTCTCGATCATGGTCGGGGCCAATCCCTCGCTTGATGCGCGGCCGGGGTTTATCGGCTATGCGGCGTTCGGGCGGGTCATCGTCGGGATGGACGTGGTGAAGCGGATGCTCGCATTGCCGACGCTCCCGGGTGGCGACGGCGCGTTCAAGGGGCAGATGATGGCGAAGCCCGTCACGATCGTGCGCGCCGAGCGGCTCGACGGCGTGGCCAAGCCGACCGGCGGAATGAAGGTGTGGCAGATGCTGCGCGGCGTGAAGCGCGGCTGATCCGGCGACTCAGCCCGTCAGCGCGCGTCGCCGACCGCCCGGCGGACCGAGCCGCGGCTCCAGCTGACGAACGCCGATTCCTCCATCGGCGCGGCGATCGCATAGCCCTGCATCACATCGCAGCCGATGACGCGCAATATCTCGACCTGCGCCGGCGTCTCGACCCCCTCGGCGACCGCTTCGCAGCCAAGCGCGTGGATCACGCCCACCACCGCCTGCGCGATCGTCCGCGCCGCGGCATCGTCGGCGACGTGCGCGACCAGACTGCGATCGAGCTTGATCCGGTCGATCGGCAGCGCGCGCAGCCGCGAAAGGTTCGAATAGCCGGTGCCGAAATCGTCGATCGCGATCGTCGCGCCATCGGCGCGAAGCTGCTCGATCGCCGCCAGCACGGCATCGCTGCACTGCATCGCGAGCGTCTCGCTGATCTCGAGTTCGAGCAGATGCGCCGGTGCGTTCGCGCGCCGCAGCGCCGCGCGCAGCCCATGGAAAAAGTCCGCATGATCGATCTGGCGCGGCGAGACATTGACCGCAAGGCGTTGCTCGATGCCGATCCGGCCCCAGCGCGCAATCGTCGCGGCGACCGATTCGACGACCCAATCGCCGATATCGACGATCATCCCGGTCTCCTCGGCGCAGTCGAGAAAAGTCAGCGGCAGGCGCAGCCCCTCGCGCGGGTGGCGCCAGCGGAGCAGCGCTTCGGCACCGACGACGCGGCCCTGCTCGATGCTGATCTGCGGCTGGAAAACGAGCGCGAACTCGTCGCGGTCGATCGCCTCGCGCAGATCGCCCTCGAGCGTCGTGCGCTCGGCGATGCGGGCGGCGAGCTCGACGCTGAACGGCTCGGCGCGGCCACGCCCATTGCCCTTGGCATGATACATTGCGGCGTCGGCGGCGCGCATCAGGTCGGCGAGCGTGCTGCCATGGTCGGGGCATAGCGCCATGCCGATCGATGCGCCGATCGAGACATGCGTGCCGCCCAGCTCGAACGGCTCGGCCAATGCGCGCAGCACCGCGTGCCCCACGTCCGCCGCTTCGCCGGAATCGCCGATGGCGGGGAAAAACATTGTGAACTCGTCGCCCGCTAGACGGCCAATCAGCGGAGGCGCGGCGCCTGAGTCTGGCATGACACCGTCGGCCACCGCGCGCAGACGGTTCGCGACCATGCCGAGCAGAGCGTCGCCGCAGGCGTGTCCCATCGTATCATTGACCGTCTTGAAACGATCGAGATCGATGAAGAAAAGCGCACCCGTGCTTGGGACGCCGTTCGCCGGCACCGTCGCGAGCATCCGCTCGCACGTCGCGCGGAAATTGCTGCGGTTCGCCAGCCCCGTTACCGAATCGAACATGGCGAGCCGGTGAACACTGTCGAGATTGCGCGTCATCTGCGTGAACAGACCGTGCATCGCGCGCGCGAGCTGCGGCACCGCCTCGCCGATTTCGCCGGGGATCGGGCTGTCGAGGTCCCCCTCCCCGGCGCGCGCCATTCGCGCGATCGCGGCGTCGATGGCGCCGGCCGTCCCGGCGATGCTGCGTTCGGCCGAGGCCCAGCACATCGCGGCACAGACCACCGCCGGAATCAGCGCTCGCGCGATATTGTCCAGATCGACACCGCGTGCCGACGTTGCCAGCACAGCCAGGAAGAAGGCCACCGCCCCGGCGCACATCGCAAACACGACGGCGCGACTCTTGAGCGTGACCTCGTCCATTTTGGTGATGCGCGGCTCCCTGCCCGGCAGCGTGCGCGGGTTTGGCGTGACCGTGCCAGCAAAAGGTTAAGAGTTTTGCGCCGTCCGCAAGCGCTTGAGGACGATATATAAAGCACCCGCGCCGCCATGCCGCGGATGCGCCCCGCGCACCGCCGCGATCGCCGAGGAATGCCGCGATCCGGCGAGCCAGTCGCCGGTCGCGGCGCGGATCGCACCGCGCGCATGCGGGCGTTCGCTCGCCGGGCGCGGCGGCTTGCCGGTGACGAGCAGGATCACGCGGTCGCCCGCGCGGATCGCCGCATCGAGCGCGGCGTCGAGCAGATCATAGGCCGAATGGAGCGTGTGGCCGTGCAGGTCGATCGTACGGTCGGGCGAGACGAGGCCGCGCGACAGCTGGCGATCCCAGCTCCCGTCGAGCGTATTGCCGGGCGGCTTTGGGGGCGCGGCGATGGAAATGCCCTTGCGGCCAAGCGGCGGGACCGAGCCAACGGTCCCCTTGCCGAGCAACGCGCCGAACGATGGCACGGGCTTTTCGGGGAGGCGCATTGCCGGAACGGGGCGTCGTTCGACCGGTGGCGCGATCGGGACCGCCTTGGCGGCGGGCGCGACTGCGCGGAGCGGGCGGACACCTGCCATGACGCGGGCCCAGAGCGCGGCCTCCTCGGGGCGGAGCGGGCGCGATCCCACCCCTGTCAGCTCGCTGTCGCGGCACCCAGGCGCTGCAGCGTGCCGACCGGCAGCAGCAGGAACGCAATGCCGCGCGCCGCCATTCCGCCCGCAATCGCCGCCGCATCGGCGCCCGCGCCCCAGAAGGTATCGATCCGGTTGGCGCCCTTGATCGCGCCGCCGGTATCCTGCGCGATCCACAGACGGCTCGCATCGGCGCGGTCCATCGACAGCAGCACCGGCGCGCCGAGCGGCACGAAATGCGGATCGGCTGCAGCACTCACCCCGCCGGTCACCGCGATGCCAAGCGCGCCGAGCGCGGGTCCGGTCTGTTCGCGGAAGAACACGTAGCTCTTATTCTCGCGCATGATCGCGCGGCCCTCTTCGGGATGATCGTGCAGCCAGCCGACGATGCCCTGCATCGAGCCCTGCCCCGGCGCGAGCAGCCCGCGTTTCTTCATCAGTGCGCCGATGCCGGTGTAGTCGCGGCCGTTCTGGCTTTCGTAGCCGATCCGCATCACCGACCCGTCAGGCAGCCGCAGCCGCCCCGAGCCCTGGACCTGCAGGAAGAACAGCTCGATCGGATCGGCCGCCCAAGCGATGATCGGCGCACGGCCCTCGAGCGAGCCCTGCTCGATCGCAGTGCGGTCGTCATAGGGGACGAAGGTCTTGCCCGCGACGCGGCCGCGGATCTTCTTGCCCTTGAGCGTATCGCTGAACAGGCCGAGATCGACATCGACGAGATCGGACGGGCGCGCGTAGATCGGGACGTCGTATCCCGGCCGTCGATTCCGCGAGCCGCGAATCTCGGGCTCGTAATAGCCGGTCGCGAAAGCCTTGCCGTCGCCGACCTGCACCGCTTCGAAATATTGCGCGAAGAACGCACGCGCGCCGCCCGAACGGACGGTTGGCGCAGCGGCGCAGGCCGGCTGCCAATCCGCACCCTGCGTCAGGCCCGTGGCATCGGTACGGCGTTGCAGTGACGGACAGGTCGCACGGAAGGCGACGAGCGCGCGCTCGGCCTGTGCATCGTCGATCGGCAAGCTGTAGAGCGCCGGCCCGGCCACAACGCCAGCGCTGCGCGCGGTCGGCCCGGGAGCGGTCACCGCCTGAGTCGGCGCGATCGGCGTTGCCGGAACCGGGCGACGCACCGGAGTCTGCCCGTTGCCGATGGCCCGGGGTCGTTCGATCTGACCACCGCCGCACGCCGCAAGGAAAAGCGCCAACGCCGTTACGCCGACGGACTTTCCGTGCCGAAGGCTGGAAAGCGAAACCCGAACGTCCCCCCTCACCGCGATCACGCCTCGTCGGTGTCGGCGAGCTTCCAGTTCGGATCGCTGCTCTTGAGCGTCCGCGCGAAGGTCCAGGCGTCGTGCGTCTCGACCGCGTCGCTCATCGAGCCGGCGATGACGGTATTCTCGGCATCGCGCGTAACGGCAGCGATATCGGCGTCGAAGCGCACCGTGATGCGCGCGACCTTTCCCTCGAGCGTCGCGTCGGAGATCACCGCGCGCTCGATCGAGACCAGGCGGTTTTCGAGAACATGGCCGGCGGTGTTGCGGGCTTCGATCGCAACGACGAAGGCGTCGCGCACATCGTCTTCGGCAAGCCAGGCGAGTTCTTCTGCGTCACCCTTCCAGAACGCCTCGAGGATCATGCGATACGCCGCCTTAGATCCACCGAGGAAGCGTGCCACGTCGAAGCTGGAATCACCGGCGATGATCGCGCGGATTCCGGCCTCGGCCTTGGGTTCGACCAGACGGCTGGCGGGCTCGCGGCTTTCGCCGAGCATTTCGGTCGGGCGCTGCACGACGGTGAGCGGCGTACGGTCCTCGGCGGGCTTGGGCAAAGGCTGCTCATGCCCGGTGCGCTTGCCGAGCACCATATAGAGACGCAGCGCCAGAAAACCGGCGACCATCGCGAGGATAACAATCAGGAACACGCGGCCTCCGGGGCTTTCACTAGACAGGCTACATAAGCATAAATGGCCGATGTTTCAAACGACGTGATTGTACGCCGCGCCTGTCAAAGCCGTGGGCCGTGTGTTGAACTCGGTCCCACCCCCTGCTAGGCGCGCGCCTTCCATGCCACAACGCTGTGGCGACTATACGGCCAAAGCAAGGACGAGTTCCATGAGCGAGCAGGATGACGGCTTCATCTCCACCACGGTCAGCGGCGAGCCGCTGGCAAACGGGGCCGACACCACCCCCGCAGCGGGTCTGATCTCGCAATATGTGAAGGACTTCTCGTTCGAGAACCCCAACGCCCCGGCGATCTTCCAGAACCCGACGCCGCCGGCGATCGACGTGCAGTTCAACATCGCCTCGGCGCAGGTCGGCGAAGACGTTTACGAGATCGTGCTGCGGATCGAAGTCAAGGCCGAGGCCGAGGGCACCGTCGCATTCCTCGTCGACCTTTCCTATGCCGGCTTGTTCGGCTTGCGCAATTTCCCGCTCGAGCATCTCCAGCCCTTCCTGCTCGCCGAAGCGCCGCGGCTGATCTTCCCGTTCGCGCGGCGCGTGCTCGCCGATGCGGTCCGCGACGGCGGCTTCCCGCCGCTGCTGCTCGAGCCGATCGATTTCGGCGCGGTGTTCCTGCAGCAGCAGGAAGCCGGCGAAGCGTCGGGCGCGTTCGGCACGGCATAAGCCCCTTAAAGCCCCTCCCCTTCAGGAGTGGCGGGTGAACAGCGCCCCGCGCTGTTCAGGTCATGCTGGGGGCATGACCGACCCGCCACTGGGTTGGGGTGGGGACGTGGCCCCGTCGGCCTCTGCGAGGCTTCCCCCACCCCCATCCCCTCCCCTGAAGGGGAGGGGCGTACGTTGGATCGAGGGCAGCTCTATGAACCTCGTCAAATCCCTCGGCTCGGTCGGCGGGCTCACGCTCGTCAGCCGGGTGCTCGCCCTGCTGCGCGATTCGCTCGCGGCGCGCTATGTCGGCGCCGGCTTTGCGTCGGACGCGTTCAACGGCGTCGCCTTCCGCTTGCCCAACATGTTCCGCGCCTTGTTCGCGGAGGGCGCCTTCTCGGCCGCCTTTATCCCGCTCTTCAACAAGAAGGCGACCGGGCCCGAGGGCCTTCCCGCCGGCTACGCCTTTGCCGAGCGCGCGCTCGCCGTGCTGCTGCCGGTGCTGATCCTGTTTACGGTCGTAATGCTGCTGGCGGCGTGGCCGATCACCTATCTGCTTTCGGGCGGTTTTGCGCGCCAGCATCCGACGCACGAACAGTTCGCCTTTGCGGTCATGCTCTCGCGGATCACCCTGCCCTATCTCGCCTTGATCTCGCTTGCATCGCTGCTCGGCGGGATCCTCAATTCGCTCGACAAATTCTGGATCAACGCCGCGGCGCCGATCCTGCTCAACCTCGCGATGATCGGCGGGCTGTGGTTCTTCCACGGCGCCGACGAATATCAGACCGCGCGCGTCCAGGCGATCTCGGTCACCGTCGGCGGCGTGCTGCAACTCGCCTGGTTGATCTGGGCATGCCACCGCGCCGGCGTCGAGATGCGGCTGCGGATGCCGCGGCTCGACGCGGACGTGCGCGAGATGCTGCGCCTCATCGTCCCAGCCGCGGCCGGCGCAGGCGCATCGCAGATCAACCTGCTGATTTCGACCTCGCTTGCGGGCAGCCTGCTGGCATCGGGCTCGATCACCTACATCTATTACGCCGACCGGTTGAACCAGCTCCCGCTCGGGCTGATCGGAATCGGGCTGGGTACAATCCTGCTGCCGACGATCTCGCGCCTGCTGTCCTCGGGCCAGGAGGCGGCGGCGATGGAGACGCAGAATCGCGGGATCGAACTCGCGCTGTTCTTGACGCTCCCCGCGACGATCGCCTTCCTCATCGCCGCCGAGCCGATCGTCCGCGGGCTGTTCGAATATGGCAAGTTCGATGCGATGGACGCGAAGCGCTGCGGCTGGGCACTCAGCGCCTTCTCGATCGGCCTGCCGTCCTACGTTCTCGTGAAAGTGCTGACGCCGGGCTATTATGCGCGTGGCGATACCCGGACGCCGGTGCGCTATGCGATGCTGTCGATCGGGGTCAACATCGTCGGCAATCTCATCCTGATCCCGCTGATCGGCCATGTCGGCCCGCCGCTCGCGACCGCGCTCGCTTCAACGGTCAACGTCGCGATGCTCTACCGGACGCTCAGCGCGCGCGGGCATTTCGTCGCCGATGCGGGATTGCGGCGCAAAGTCCCGCGGCTGCTGCTCGCCGCGCTGCTGATGGGGGGGACGATCTATGCGTTCGGGCAATTGCTCGATCCGTATCTCGGTGGGCCGCTGATCGTGCGCTATGCCGCGCTCGGCGTGCTGGTCGGCGCGGGAAGCGCGGTCTATGGCGTGGCGTGCTTCGTCACCGGGGCGTATCGCATCGCCGACATCAAGGGATTGCTACGCAAGCGCGGCGCGACCTCCAAACCCGTTCAGGAATAACCCATGCGCGTCCTTTCCGGCATCCAGCCAACCGGCAACCTCCACCTCGGCAACTATCTCGGCGCGATCAAGCAATGGGTCGCGATGCAGAATGCCATGGCGGCGGGCGACGAATGCCTGTTCTTCCTCGCGGACCTGCACGCGCTGTCGCAGCCGGGCGTCCCGGCCGAACTGCATGCGCACACCACCGAGATGGCGGCGACCTTGCTCGCCTGCGGGATCGACCCGCAGCGCTCGATCCTGTTCAACCAGGCGCGCGTGCCGGCGCATTCGGCGCTCCACTGGATCCTGGGCGGCACCGCACGGATGGGCTGGCTCAGCCGCATGACGCAGTGGAAGGACAAAGCGGGCAAGAAGGGCGAGACACAAAGCGTTGGACTGTTCACCTATCCCGTGCTCCAGGCCGCCGACGTGCTGCTCTACCAGGCGACGCACGTGCCGGTGGGCGAGGATCAGAAGCAGCATCTCGAACTCGCGCGCGACATCGCGGTCAAGTTCAACAGCGATTATGGCGACACCTTCACGTTGCCCGAGCCGTTCATCTCGAAGGCTGCGCCGCGCATCATGAGCCTGCGTGATGCGAGCGGAAAGATGTCGAAGTCGGACCCGAGCGATGCGTCGCGGATCAACCTGGTCGATTCGGACGAGCTGATCGCGAGCAAGGTCCGCAAGGCGAAGTCGGATGCCGACGGCCTGCCGGGTGAGGTCGCAGGGCTTGCCGAGCGGCCGGAGGCGAAGAACCTCGTGACGATCTATGCCGCGCTTGAAGGCAGCACCCCCGACGCGGTGCTGGCGCAGTTCGCCGGACAAGGCTTCGGCGCGTTCAAGCCCGCGCTTGCCGATCTCGCGGTCGCGACGCTCTCACCGATCCGCGAGCGGCTGACGGCGCTGCTCGATGACCGTGCAGCAGTGAGTGCGGTGCTCGCCGACGGTGCTGCGCGGGCGACAGTGCTGGCAGCGCCGACGCTCGCCAAGGCGCAGGCAGCGGTGGGGCTGCAGGTCTGACCCCCTCTCCCAGCGGTCGAGGGAGCGAGCGGCGAGGCCACAGACGCGTAAGGATGACCGTTTAACGCCGCGGGCTCACTCTCGCCCGTCGCGCCGCTGTGCGGCGGGCCTCTTCCCGCTCCCGCAGGGAGCGGAATTTACCCCTCGAGCTCGCGCAGCAACACGCGCACCGCAGTGTCGATCTCGCGATCGGTGTCGCGCAGTTCCTCGATCCGGCGGACCGCATGGATCACCGTCGAATGGTCGCGCCCGCCGAACTTGCGGCCGATCTCGGGGAGCGAGCGCGTCGTCAGGCGCTTAGCAAGGTACATCGCGATCTGGCGCGGCCGCGCCACGACCACGGCGCGGCGTGCCGACACCAGATCGACCGGCTTCAATTCGAAATGCGCCGAGACCGCCTTCTGGATCTCGTCGATCGTGACGCGGCGCTCGGCGCCGCGCAGCACGTCGCCCAAGGTTGCCACGGCGAATTCGAGATCGACCTCGACCCCGGTCAGCTGCGCATAGGCCACGACGCGGTTGAGCGCGCCCTCCAGGTCGCGGATGCTCGCGGTAATCCGCGCGGCCAGCAGGTCGAGCACCTCGCCCGGCACATGCGCGCCGGGCATGTCGAGCAGCTTGCGCTCGAGCACCGCGCGCCGCAGCGACAGGTCGGAATTCTTGATGTCGGCGACGAGCCCGCACGACAGGCGCGACATGATGCGCGCCTCGACGCCGTCCAACCCTTGCGGGCAGCGGTCGGCCGAGATGACGAGGCGCTTGCCCGCGCCCATCACTTCGTTGATCGTATGGAAGAACTCTTCCTGCGTTGAATCCTTGCCGGCGATGAACTGGAGATCGTCGACCAGCAGCAGATCGGCCGAGCGCAGCCGCAGCTTGAAGCTGTGCGTGTCGCGGTTGCGCAGCGCCTGGACGAAATCGAACATGAAGCGCTCGGCCGACATCATCAGCACACGCGCCTCTGGGACGGCGCTAAGATAGGCCGCGGCGATCGCGTGCATCAGATGGCTCTTGCCCTGCCCGGTGCCGCTGTGAAGGAACAGCGGGCTGAAGCGCGGCACGCCGGGCTCGGCGAGCGCCTTGGCGGCATTGAAGGCGACGCGGTTCGAGGCATCGACGACGAAACGATCGAAGGTGAAGCGCGGGTCGAGCGTTGGACGATCGGCGATGACCACGGGCTCGGCGGAGACGACGGGCGCTGGCGCGGTCTCGACCTTGAGCACCGGCGTCGGGGCAGTCGCCAGGCCTGTCTCGATCGAGACGCTGCGCACGCTCGGCAGCAGTGCGCGGAATTCCTGGAGCAGCCGGTCGCCATAATGGTTGCGAACCCAGTTGGTCATGAACGCCGAGGGCAGCGTCAGCCGCACCGTCTCGCGCTCACCGCCCGCGACCAGCGCGATCGGCTTGAGCCATTGATCGAACAGCCGCACCCCGGCCGATTCGCGCAGATGCGTGCGCACCGTGTTCCAAGCGCGCGCGACGCTCTCGTCCTGCCCGCCGGCAAAGTCGGTATCGTGCGCGCCTACCCCCCTGTTCACCGTCAAGACCACGCCAAAACCTTTGCATTGCGAACCGCGGAAGGTCCCGCGCCGCTATAATTACGACAGACAAACTTCCCCCCAGGCGGAATCACGATCCGTCTGACGTTTGCTATTCAAAGTGAGTCGCGAGCCAGAAACACCGCTCGCGGCGGACGGCCATTTATGAAGATCGCAGCGAGTCGAGCAAGGGGCTGGCCTGTCACATTTTCTAAATATACCCTGTTGACTCGGATTGAGCGAAGGTTTCGCGTCGGAAATCTCACAACCCTATGGATTCACGGCACTTTCTGCGTGACACTTTGATGAAGGTTCTGCGAATCGCGGTAAACCGCGCCTTTGCGGTTTTGCCCGTTGGTAGCGTTCGCGCAACGTTCCTTGATAGGGGTTATAGCGGCACCTTAGTGCAGCATCGGCGTCCACGCAGCCCTGCCGACACGACAAAAAGCCCGCCGGACGCGTGTCCAGCGGGCGATCAGCCGTTGCGTAACCCGATTGGGATTAAGCGAGCGCGGTGAGGCGCTTGGTCAGGCGCGAGAACTTGCGGCTCGCGGTGTTCTTGTGCAGCACGCCCTTGGCGACGCCGCGCATCAGCTCGGGCTGAACCATCGCCATCGCGGCGGTTGCAGCAGCCTTGTCGCCCGCTTCGAGCGCATTCTCGGCCTTCTTGACGAAGGTGCGGATGCGGCCGGTACGGTTACCGTTCACGATGGTCCGCGCGGCGTTACGACGGATGCGCTTTTTCGCCTGTGGCGTGTTCGCCATGAAGCCCTCTGATCTGTAAATAAGAAAGGGCGGGAGATACCTCCCGGCCCCGGAAGCCGTGCGCCTTACGCAGAACGGGGGTGCCGGTCAATCATTTCTGGCATTTCGGGCACCAGAAAGTCGAACGACCGCCCTCGGCATAGCGCTCGACCGTGCCGCCGCAGCTGCAGGGCTCGCCCTCGCGGCCATAGACCGCGAACTGCTTCGAGAAATAGCCGAGTTCCCCGTCGGGGCGGGCATAATCGCGTAGCGAAGAGCCGCCCGCGTCGATCGCCGCGAGCAGCACCGCGCGAATCGCCGGCACGAGTCGCGCGAGCTTGGCGCGCGAAACGGTGCCGGCAGCGCGCTTGGGCGAGATCTGCGCGGCGAACAGCGCTTCGCAGACATAGATGTTGCCGAGTCCCGCGACGAGTCGCTGGTCGAGCAGCATCAGCTTGATCGACGCGATTCGCCCGGCGAGCTTGGCGTGCAAGTAGGAGACGGTCAGCTCTGGCCCGAGCGGTTCGGGGCCGAGCGCCTTGAACGCCGGGAAGTCGGCAAGCGATTCGGTCGGCAGCAGATCGACCGAGCCGAAGCGCCGCGGATCGTTGAGCGCGAGGCGCTGCGTTGCGGTTTCGAGGATCACATGATCGTGGGGCAGCAGCTCGGAGGGATCGACTCGCCACCGCCCCGACATGCCGAGGTGGAAGATCATCGTATCGCCGCGATCGGTCTCGATCAGCCCGTATTTCGCGCGGCGCGACAGCCCGGTGACGGTCGCGCCGGTCAGCCGCTGGCCGAGATCCTCGGGGAACGGCCGCCGCAGATCACCGCGACGGGTCTGCACGAGCGTGATGCGCTGCCCCTCGAGCACGGGCCTGAGGCCGCGCACGGTGGTCTCGACTTCGGGAAGTTCTGGCATTCCCCGCCCCTGCCCGTTTCTACGCCCGCCGCGCAAGCGGCTACCCACACCGAGAGCACTCGGCACTCCGATGCAGGCGCTTTCACTGCGGAGCACCCGCCGCGCCCCTCGCCTTCTCTCCGCGTCTGTGCGTGAAAAGAAGATGGGTTCACGCGGAGACGCCGAGACGCGGAGCAGAAGGACGGATGGGCCGCGCGAGACGATTTGTCCGAGCCGCAACGCAGCGGTTTGCGCCGCCGCTTTGCTCGGCTAGAGCGTGCGGCATGAACGCTCCAAACTCTGGCACCGTCTCCTTCGGCTACGAAGACATCCCCGCTACCGAAAAGACAGCGCGCGTCGGCGGCGTCTTTTCGAGCGTAGCGCGCAGCTATGACATCATGAACGATGCGATGTCGGGCGGGATGCACCGTGTGTGGAAGGACCGCTTCGTGCGCCGCGTGAAGCCCCGCGACGGCGAGCAGATCCTCGATATGGCGGGCGGCACCGGCGACATCGCCTTCCGACTGGCCGAATCGGGCGCAAGTGTCACGGTTGCCGACATCAACCCGCAGATGCTCGAAGTCGGCGTGGACCGTGCCGCCAAGCGCGGCATCGACGGGCTGGTCTGGACCGAGGCGAACGCCGAAACGCTGGTCTTCCCCGACCGCTTCTTCGACGCGTACACGATTGCGTTCGGCATCCGGAACGTGACCGACATCCCCAAGGCGCTTCGCGAAGCACACCGCGTGCTGCGGCGCGGTGGGCGCTTCTACTGCCTCGAATTCTCGACCACGCTGTGGCCGGGCTTCGCCGATGTGTACGACGCCTATTCGCACAAGCTCGTCCCCAAGCTGGGCAAGCTGCTCGCGCAGGACGAGGACAGCTATCGCTATCTGATCGAGTCGATCCGTCGTTTCCCCGATATGCCGACCTTCGAAGGCATGATCCGCGACGCGGGCTTCGTGCAGACCGGCGTCGAGCCGATGCTCGGCGGGCTGGTCGCGATCCACCACGGGTGGAAGATTTGATGGGGCTTACTCAATGACCGCCCCCGCCACCCACGTCTGGCGCCTGCTCAAATGGGGCCGGATCCTCGCTCGGCACGGCGCGCTCAGCGGCATCGAGCGGGATCAGAACACCCCGCTGCCGATCCGCCGCCTCGCCCGCATCGCCCGCATCGGCGCGCGCGTGCCGGCAGTGCCGCGCTATGCCGATGCGCTCCAGGCGATCGGTCCGGCCGCGATCAAGCTCGGGCAGACGCTCGCAACGCGCCCCGACATCGTCGGCGAGGCGGCGTCGAACGATCTGATGCGGCTCCAGGACGCCCTCCCGCCCGTCCCCTACGAAACGATCCACGCAGCGATGACGCGCGCCTTCGGACGCGATCCAGCCGAGCTCTTCGCCTCGATCGACCCGGTGCCCGTCGGCGCCGCATCGATCGCGCAGGTCCACCGCGGCGTCACCACCGATGGCCGCACCGTCGCGATCAAGGTGCTGCGTCCCGGCGTCGAGGAAGATTTCACCCGCGCGATCGAGACCTATCAATGGGCCGCCGCGCAGGTCGAGGGCTATGGCGGCGAGCTCGCACGGTTGCGCCCACGGCTCGTGATCGAGACCTTCAAACGCTGGACCGCGCGCGAGCTCGATCTGCGGCGCGAAGCCGCCTCGGCGTCCGAACTCGCCGACGCGATGACCGCCGAGCCCGATTTCCTGGTGCCCAAGATCGACTGGCAGCGCACCAGCGGCAAGGTGCTGACGCTCGAATGGATCGACGGCATCAAGCTGTCGAACCGCCCCGCTTTGATCGCGGCGGGCTACGACCTGCCGCAGCTCGCCAACACGCTGGTCCACGCCTTCCTGCGCCAGGCGATCGCGGAAGGCTTCTTCCATGCCGATATGCACCAGGGCAATCTGTTCGCGCTGCCCGGCAACAAGATCGCCGCGATCGACTTCGGCATCATGGGCCGGATCGACCGGCGCGCGCGCGTCTGGCTGGCGGAGATCCTCTACGGGCTGATCACCGGCAATTATAAGCGCGTCGCCGAAATCCATTTCGAGGCGGGCTACGTTCCGGCGCACCACAATGTCGCCGAGTTCGCAACCGCGCTGCGTGCGGTCGGCGAACCGATGCGCGGCATGTCGGTCAAGGACATGTCGATCGGCATGATGCTCGACGGGTTGTTCAACATCACGCGCGACTTCGACATGCAGACCCAGCCGCATCTGCTGCTGCTGCAGAAGACGATGGTGATGGTCGAAGGCGTCGCGACGAGCCTCGATCCCGAGATCAATCTGTGGGACGCAGCTGCGCCCTTCGTGCGCGAATGGATTCGCACCGAGCTTGGCCCCGAGGCCGCGGTCGCCGACCGGCTGGTCGAGGATTTCCGCACGCTCGCACGGCTGCCAGAGCTGATCCGCAACATCGAACGGCGTTTCCCCAATCCGCCCGGCGCGCCGCCCGAGCCGCCGCTGCGCGAAATCGAGGTCGTGCGGATCGGCGGCGGTTGGCGCTATGCGCTCGTCGCAGTGCTGAGTGCCGGCGCGAGCCTGGGCCTGGGGTGGATGCTGTGGGGGTGAGGCGACGCCCACCAGCGCAGCGCGACACCGCTTCGGCATGATGCCCCGGCCGCCCCTCTGGCTGGCCGAGCCATCGCGCTATGCCGCGCTGCCGCAACCGCGCGCCCGGATCGCCGTGGTACTGCTCGCTGTGTTGCTGCTGGCGAGCTTGCTCGCGCTCACCAGCCCTGGCCCGCCGCCGGTCAGCCACACCCCGGCGGCCCGCGTCGACGATCAGCGCGACGTCCTGCTGTACGAGACGATCGTCCAGGGCATTCGCGGCGGGGGCGATTACTACGGCGTGGCGGCACAGGCACTGCGCACCGGCGACTATCCGATGCGCCCGTTCGTGACCTTCCGCTTGCCGACGCTTGCCGTCGTCCAGGCAGCGCTGCCGCGCTTTGCAACGATGGCCTTGCTCTACGCGCTCGTCGCCTGTGTCGCGTATGCCTGGTATCTCCGGCTTGGCGGGGTGTTCAATCGCCCTGCGCCGCGCCTCATCGCGCTCGCGCTGCTCGCAGGCGGATTGATGGCGTTCGTGCAAAGCGATCTGGTCGCCTTCCATGAAATCTGGGGCGGATTGTTGATCGCGCTGTCGCTGGCGGTGCGGAGCGACGACAAATGGATCGAGGCGGTCGCGATCGGGCTGATCGCGATGCTGATCCGCGAGACCGCAGCGCTCTATGTCGGGGTGATGGCGCTGTTCACGCTGGCCGAGGGTCGCCGCCGCGAAGCGTTCGGCTGGGCAGCGACGCTCGGCGTGCTCGCGATCGTCGTTGCGCTCCACGCGCATGCCGTGGCAATGGTGGTGCGCGAGACCGACCCCGCCTCGCCCGGTTGGGCCGGCCTGCTCGGCTTAGGCTTCTTCGTGAAGACCATGCAGATCTCGACCGCGCTCGATCTCGCGCCACTCTGGATCGCGGCGCCGCTCGTCGTGCTCGCGCTGTTCGGCTGGTCGGCGTGGCGCAGTCGATTGGCGCTGCGCGTGGTCGCGGT
Organism: Sphingomonas sp. UYP23; assembly: GCF_054059235.1. Classification (NCBI taxonomy): domain Bacteria; kingdom Pseudomonadati; phylum Pseudomonadota; class Alphaproteobacteria; order Sphingomonadales; family Sphingomonadaceae; genus Sphingomonas; species Sphingomonas sp. UYP23. The sequence goes on along the minus strand of NZ_JBSSBX010000001.1, from coordinate 2,628,193 downwards.
ATTCGTTGCCTATGCGCTGCTGCTTGCCCTGTTCGGGCGGACCGACACCTTCTATTGGGGACTGATGATAGCCCCCACGCTCCTTATCGGCCTCGCCTTCGCGCCCGACGGTTTGCGCGACCTGATTGGCGCGGCGCGGGGGACCCGGCGGAAAATCAGCGTGACGCGGGTGACGCGGTGAAGATCCTGTTGATCGTCGGGGGCGGCATTGCCGCGTACAAGGCATGCGAGCTGATCCGCCTGTGCCGCAAGGCAGAGATCGGCGTGAAATGCGTGCTGACCGCGGGCGGCGCGCATTTCGTCACGCCGATGACGCTCGCGGCATTGTCCGAGACCCAGGTCTATACCTCGCTCTGGGATCTCAAGGACGAGGCCGAGATGGGCCATATCCAGCTCAGCCGCGAAGCCGACCTGGTCGTCGTTGCGCCTGCGACCGCCGACCTAATGGCGAAAATGGCGGCGGGGATCGCCGACGATCTTGCGACGACGCTGCTGCTCGCGACCGACAAGGCCGTGCTCGCGGCGCCCGCGATGAACGTGCGGATGTGGCAGCATCCCGCGACACGCCGCAACGTCGCCACGCTGCGCGGCGATGGGGTGACGGTCCTCGAGCCCGACGAAGGCGCGATGGCGTGCGGCGAGTTCGGCCCGGGCCGCTTGCCCGAGCCCGCGGCGATCCTCGCGGCCATTCAGGCGGCTTTGGCGGCGTGAGCGCGCTGACCGGTCTGCACGTCGTGGTAACCGCCGGCCCGACCCACGAGCCGATCGATCCGGTGCGCTATCTCGCCAATCGCTCTTCGGGCAAACAGGGCTTCGCGATCGCCGCGGCGCTGGCTGCGGGCGGCGCGCGGGTGACGCTGATCGCCGGGCCGGTGACGCTCGCGACCCCCCAGGGCGTGACGCGAGTCGATGTCGAAACCGCCCTCCAGATGGAGACAGCCGTGGCGCAGGCGCTTCCTGCCGATGCCGCGGTGCTCGTCGCGGCGGTTGCCGACTGGCGCGTCGAGAGCGCGGGGCAGAAGATCAAGAAGGACGCAGACGGGCCGCCGGTGTTCCATCTTGTCGAGAACCCAGATATTCTTGCAGGGCTTGCCAGAAGCCCGCAGCGCCCGCGACTGTTGATCGGCTTCGCGGCGGAGACCGAGAACGTCATCGGTCACGCCGTCGCGAAGCGAACGCGCAAGCAGGTCGACTGGATTGTCGCCAATGACGTGTCGGGCGACGTGATGGGCGGTGCGGCAAACACCGTCCATATCGTCACCGCCGATGGTGTCGAAAGCTGGGAACGGCTTTCCAAGGAGGCGGTCGCCGAGCGGCTCGCGGCGCGGATCGCGCAGACGCTTACCCGGTAACCGGCCCCACCGCGCGACGGGGCCGATCCAGACCTTACAGGTCGAGCTCGCCCTTGAGCTCGTCGATCCGCTTCGACGCATCGGCCTTGCTCAGGTCGGGGCTTGGCGGCTCGACATGCGCCTCTTCGCTCAGCGTCGTCAGATAGGATTCCTGTGCGCCGGTCATCGGATCGCCGCCCGAAACCCACTGATCGGGGTTCTTCTCGGTGTTCGATCCCGGATGCTCGTCGAGCTTCGGATTGTGCGGGGTGTCGGCCATAAGATACTCGCATGTTTCTGGTATGTTCTGAACCGCCGAAACGCGCCGCGGTTCCATGCGAGCGCGCGAGGCTTCGACACGGCGTGCCGGACTTGCTAAGGCTCGCCCCATGAATACGCCTACCACCAAGCCGATCACGATTGCGCTCAAGCGCCTGCCGCACGGCGAAGACCTGCCCCTGCCCGCTTATGCGACCGATGGCGCCGCCGGGCTCGATGTCGTCGCCGCCGAAGCTCTGACGCTTGCGCCGGGCGCGCGCGCTGCGGTCGCGACGGGCTTTGCGATCGCGATCCCGCATGGCTTCGAGGTGCAGGTCCGCCCGCGTTCGGGGCTCGCGCTCAAGCACGGCGTCACGTGCCTCAATACCCCCGGCACGATCGACAGCGATTATCGCGGCGAAGTGAAGGTGATCCTCGCCAATCTCGGCCAGACGCCGTTCGAAATCGCGCGCGGCGACCGGATCGCCCAACTCGTTCCGGCCCCGGTTCAACGCGCGATCCTCGACGAGGTGGTCACGCTCGACGATACCGTGCGTGGAACCGGGGGCTTCGGATCGACCGGACGATGATGCTTTTCCTCATGCTACAGGCCGCGGAGCTTCCGGCGGTACCGGTCGATTGGACGGTGCTCGCGCCGCTCCCCTATGTCGCCGCGCCGCAACTCACCCCGCAACTGACCAGCTTCGTCGCGGGCGAGATTGCCGCCAACCGTTGTCCGATCGCCAGGCCAACCGACGGCCATTACGTCGTCACGGTCGATGTCGCGACGCTGGTTGGCACCGATGGCGTCGTCCGACGCACCGTGCCGCACGCGATCAACTGCCCGACGGTCGAGCAATATGCCGCAGGTCTCGTCGCCGGCTTTGCGCGCAGCAACCTCGCGCTGCGCGCGGGGAGCGGCGACCATTGGTATCGCGCCACGATCGTGTTCGACTGGCGCGGATGAGCCTGTCCGACGCCGAGCTTGAGCGCTATGCGCGCCATATCGTGCTGCGCGAGGTCGGCGGCGCGGGACAGCTCGCGCTGAAGGCGGCGAGCGTCGCGTTGGTCGGCGCAGGCGGGATCGGCAGCCCGGCGATCCAATATCTTGCCGCCGCCGGTGTCGGGCGGCTCGTACTGATCGACGACGATACGGTCGATCTTTCCAACCTCCAGCGCCAGACGGTGTTCGACGAAGCCGATCTCGGCGGGTCGAAAACCGCGGCAGCTGCGCGCGCGGCGCAAGCGATTAATGCGCATGTCGCGATCGACACGCACGCCGAGCGCCTGACCCCCGCGAATGCCACCGATCTGCTCGACGGCGTGTCGGTGGTGCTCGATGGCAGCGATTCGTTCGCGACCCGGCTCGCCGTCTCCGATGCCACGCAGGCGCTGCGGATTCCGCTGGTGTCCGCCTCGGTCGGGCAGTTCGAGGGTCAGCTCGGCGTGTACCGCGGCTGGGAGCAGGACAAGCCCTGCTACCGCTGCTTCGTCGGCGATGCGCGCGACCGCGCCGGCGACAGTTGTTCAGAGCAGGGCGTGCTTGGCGCGATGGCGGGCGTGATGGGCAGCCTTGCCGCGCTTGAAGTGCTGCGCGCGATCGTCGGGTTTGGCGAAGACAGTGCGGGCAAATTGCTGCTGGTCGATGCGCTCGCCTTCCGCTTCCGCACGATCGCGTTGCCCAAGGACCCCGGCTGCCCGGGCTGCGGTTAGCAGCACCTTAAGAGGGACACGCTAGAACAAGCCCATGAAACGCGCGCGCATCCTCGTCATCTTCGGCACCCGACCCGAAGCGATCAAGCTCTTCCCGGTCGTCGCCGCGTTGCAGGCGGTGCCGGGACTCGACGTGCGCGCCTGCGTTACCGCGCAGCATCGCGGGCTGCTCGATCAGGTGCTCGCGATCGCGGGCCTCACCCCCGATATCGACCTCGATCTGATGGAGCCGGGCCAATCGCTCGATCGCCTTACGGCGCGGCTGCTGACCGGGCTCGGCGACGTGATGGACGCCGAGAAGCCTGACCGTGTCATCGTCCAGGGCGATACCGCGACCGCGATGGTCGGCGCGCTCGCCGCCTATTATCGCAAGATTCCGGTCAGCCATGTCGAGGCCGGCTTGCGCTCGGGCGACATCTACCAGCCCTGGCCCGAGGAAGTGAATCGCCGGATCGTCGCGCCGATCGCCGACCAGCATTTCGCGCCGACGCAGACCGCCGCCGACGCGCTGCGGCGCGAGAATATCGATCCGGCGATGATCCATGTCACCGGCAACACCGTGATCGACGCGCTCCACGCGACCGGCGCGAAGCTGGCGGCAGACCCGGCGCTCGGCGCCGGGCTCGACCAGGTCGCGGCGCGGTTCGCGGGCAAGAAGATCGTGCTCGTCACGACGCATCGGCGCGAGAATTTCGGCGGCGGGATGGACAATATCGCGCAGGCGCTCGGGCAGATCGCGGCGCGCGACGATGTTGCGATCCTCTTCCCGATGCACCCCAACCCCAACGTCGTCGAAGCAATGAACCGGGTGCTGGGCGACCGCCCCAACATCGCGCGGATCGATCCGCTTGATTACCCGCATTTCATCCGCGCGCTCGGCCTGTGCCATATCGCGCTGACCGATTCGGGCGGCGTCCAGGAGGAAGCGCCCGCACTCGCCAAGCCCGTGCTGGTGATGCGCGAGACGACCGAGCGCCCCGAAGGCGTCGTCGCCGGCACTGCCAAGCTGATCGGCACCGACCCGCACCGGATCGTCTCCGAGGTCAGCGCGCTGCTCGACGACCCCGCCGCCTATGCCGCGATGGCGCGCGCGCACAATCCGTTCGGCGACGGCCATGCCAGTGCGCGGATTGCCACGATCGTCGCAAACGGCTTTGGTGTGCCCACGACGTGAGCGCGCGCTGAGCGTTTTCGAAATATCAACGCTCCTCGCGCATTAGCCTGAGCGTGAGCAAGTAAAGGCGCAGAAACGATGATGTCGCACGCGGACCTGAAGGTCGTTGTCGTTGGCCTGGGCTATATCGGCCTGCCGACCGCGGCGGTGATCGCGCGCACCGGGGCGAGCGTGCTCGGGATCGATGTCTCGGCGCATGTCGTCGAGACGGTCAACTCGGGCAAGGTGCATATCGAGGAGGTCGATCTCGACGGCCTCGTCTCGGGCGTCGTCGCACGCGGCGCGCTGCGCGCCTCCACGCAGATCGAACCCGCCGACGTCTTCGTCATCGCGGTGCCGACGCCGTTCGCCGACGATCATGCGCCCAACATCGGCTATGTCCTCAACGCCGCGACCACGATCGCGACTGTGCTGAAAGCCGGCGACGTGGTGGTGCTCGAATCGACCTCACCGGTCGGCACGACCGAGCAGGTGCGCGATCTGCTCGCGCAGCTCCGCCCCGATCTCAAGGTGCCGGGCAAGAGCAATGGCGACAGCCCGGACATCGCGATCGCCTATTGCCCCGAGCGCGTCCTGCCCGGGCGCATCCTGGTCGAACTGATCGACAATGACCGCGTGATCGGCGGCATCACGCCACGCTGTGCGCGCAAGGCGCTGCAATTCTACCGCCGCTTCGTCCGCGGCGCGTGCGTCACCACCACCGCGCGGGCGGCCGAGATGACCAAGCTGACCGAGAATGCGTTCCGCGACGTCAACATCGCCTTTGCCAACGAACTCAGCCGCGTCGCCGACACGATGGATGTCGATGTGTGGGAGGTGATCCGTCTCGCCAACCGCCATCCGCGCGTCAACATCCTCTCGCCCGGCCCCGGCGTCGGCGGGCATTGCATCGCGGTCGACCCGTGGTTCCTGGTCCATGCCGACCCCGCCAACACGCCGCTGATCCGCACCGCGCGCGAAGTGAACGACGCCAAGATCGATTACGTCGTCGAGCGCGCCGAGGCGATGGTCGCGGCCAATCCGGGCGAGCGCGTCGCCTGTCTCGGGCTCGCCTTCAAGGCCAATATCGACGATTTCCGCGAGAGCCCGGCGTTGAAGGTCGCGCTCGCGCTGGCGGACCGCTTCGGCGATCGGTTGCGTATCGTCGAGCCCTATACCGCTACGCTCCCGCCGAGCTTCGATGACAGCGGCGCGACGCTGATCGACATCGACAGCGCGATCGAGACGTGCGGGATCATGATCGTGCTGGTCGATCACGATGTGTTCAAATCGGTGCCGGTCGACGAGCGTGCCGACAAAATCGTTTATGACACGCGGGGCATTTGGCCCGATCAGCCCCGTGCGGCGTCACGTGGCGCACCGTTGCGTCTCGCGAGCTGAGCGGCGGGTGGCGGTCGACCGCGGGTTCGCTCCGCGTCGGGCCGCGAAGAAAGGTTTCACCAGTGTCGTCGACTAGCCCCCTCCCGCGCGCGTCCCCGCCGAGCGGACCGCCCGAGTCGCGCGTCTATGCGATCGGCGATGTGCATGGCCGTCGCGACCTGCTCGACGCACTGCTCGAACAGATCGCCGACGATCGCCGACGCCACCCCTGCCCGCGCGAATTTCTCGTCTTCCTCGGCGACATGATCGATCGCGGCCCCGATTCGAAGGGCGTCGTGGAGCGGTTGCGCGGGCTCGACGATCCGACGCTCCATCCCGTCTTTCTGATGGGCAATCACGAAGAGATGCTCGTGCGTGCGCTCGGCACGCAACCGCAACGGCTGCGCGACTGGCTGACGTTCGGCGGCGCCGAATATGTCGAGAGCTACGGCGTCGATCCAGCCCGCGTTGCCGAGCTCGACCCCGCCAGCGCCGCGGCGGTGATCCGCGCGGCGATTCCGCGCGGCGATCTTGCCTTTATCGACGGGTTCGCCGACAGTTTCCGCTTTGGCGACTATCTCTTCGTCCATGCCGGCATCCGCCCCGGCGTCGCGCTCGACCAGCAGCGCACCGGCGACCTGCGCTGGATCCGCGACGATTTCCTCGGGAGCCAGGTCGACCACCCGTTGTTCGTGATCCACGGCCATACAATCAGCGACGGCCCCGACGAACGGGCCAATCGCATCGGGATCGATACCGGCGCCTATGCCAGCAACGTGCTGACTGCGCTGTGCATTGAAGGGACCCGCCGCCGCTATCTCGCGACGGCGGCCTGATCCACCCGCGTTAGCGCAGCAGGTCCACCGCGAACGCGCGGACGGTATCGCCGATATCCGCACGCGCGACCGCGACCGCAAGATTGGCGGTGACATACCCCGCTTTGTCGCCGCAATCGTAGCGCTTGCCGTCGAAGGTCAGGCCATGGAACGGTTGGTCACCGATCATCCGCGCCATCGCGTCGGTCAGCTGGATCTCGCCACCCGCGCCCTTGCCCTGATTCTCGAGCACGCGCATCACCTCGGGCTGGAGGATATAGCGGCCGATCACCGAGAGATTCGACGGAGCCGTCCCCTTGGCAGGCTTCTCGACCAGCCCCTTCACTTCGGTCAGCCGCCCGTTGCGCGTGCCGGGCGTAATGACGCCGTACATGTGCGTCTGGTCCTCGGAGACTTCTTGCGCGCAGATCACGTTGCCGCCGACCTGCATATAGGCATCGACCATCTGCTTGAGGCAACCGGGCTTGCCGAGCATGAAATCGTCGGCGAGCAGCACGGCGAACGGCTCGTCGCCCACGATGTCCCGCGCGCACCACACCGCATGGCCGAGCCCCATCGGCTCCTGCTGGCGCACATAGGCGACCGCGCCCGGCGCAAGGCGCGTATGGTCGAGCACGCCGAGCGACTTGCCGCGCGCCTCCATCGTCGCCTCGAGCTCGTAGGCGATGTCGAAATGATCCTCGATCGCCGACTTGCCGCGACCGGTGACGAAGATCATCTGCTCGATCCCCGCCTCGATCGCCTCGTCGACGGCATATTGGATCAACGGACGATCGACGATCGGCAGCATCTCCTTGGGCATCGCCTTGGTCGCCGGGAGAAAGCGCGTCCCCAGGCCGCCAACGCGGAAAACGGCCTTGCGCAGGGGCTTGATCGACATCAGCATCCTTCGATCTTAACTGAAACTGCGCGCGTCATACCCTGCGCCATCGCGCATGGAAAGCGGCGACGCACGGTGCCGGACGGTTGGATCTATTGCGCCGCCGGAGCGGATGCCGCGGCCTGTTGCTGCATCTGCTGGAATTGCGCGCCGGAGATGAAATCGAGCAATTCGATATCGAACACCAGCACCGATCCGGCGGGGATCGGCCCGGTCGCCTGATCGCCATAGCCGAGGCTCGGCTTGATCCAGACGCGATATTTCGCGCCCTTCGGCATCGCCTTCAGCGCTTCGCTGAAGCCGGGTACAACCCCCGAAACAGGCATCGGCGTCGGGCGCGCGCTCTGGTCGAAGGTCGTGCCATTGGTCAGCTTGCCGACATAGTTGACCAGCGTGACATCGGCATCGGTAGGTTTCGCGGGGCCGGTGCCCGGCGTCAGCACGCGATATTGCAGCCCCGACGGTGTCGTCACCACGCCACGCTGCTTGGCGTTGGTCGCAAGGAACGCGTCGGCTGCGCTGCGCGGTGGTACGGTTGCCACCGGCTTGGTGCTGGCGGCGCGATGCACCGCCTTGCGCGGCGCAGCGTAGGTTGCTGCCGCGGGCGACAGGATCGCGCCGATCACACCGGCGATCGCGAGCGTCCGCATCTCAGCGACCGGTCGGCGGCCCGCCCGCACCCGGCGGCATACCGCCGGGCGCACCCTGCTGCTGCATCATCTGTTGCTGCTGCTGGATCTGGCGATAGGTGCTCATCGGGATGAATTCGAGCATCTCGACGTCGAACGCGAGGGTCGAATTGGCCGGAATGCCGGGAGGCGACTTGTCGGCATAGGCGAGGCTCGGCTTGAGCCAGATGCGATATTTCGCACCCTTGCGCATCAGCTTGAGCGCTTCGCTGAACCCCGGAACAACGCCTGCGACGGGCATCGGGGTCGGCTGCTGCGACTTGTCGAACACCGTGCCGTCGAGCAGGCGGCCCTCGTAATTGACGAGCGCGACATCGTCGTCGGTCGGCGACGCGCCGGCGCCTGCGCTCAGCACCTGATATTGCAACCCAGACGGCGTGGTCATCACCCCGGCAGCGCGCGCGTTGCGCGCCAGGAAGCTGGTCGACGGATCGACCGGCGTCTGGAACGCCAGTGCGATCGCGGCGATCACCAGCACGGCGATGCCAATCCACAGATACACCAAGATACCCCGCTTCACGGGCTTTAGCGGGACAGCGGTGATCGACATGGTGGCTCCCGGGCGGGGTCGAAGGTCTTTTTCGGGCTTAAGGCAGGCAAGGCGGGCGATCAGGCCCGCTTCATCGTCTTACCGTGCGCCGTCGCGTTCCATGCGCTTGCGCTCGAGCTTGCGCGCGCGGCGGACGGCAGCGGCGCGCTCACGCGCGCGCTTCTCGCTCGGCTTTTCGTAGTGCCGGCGCAGCTTCATCTCGCGATAGACGCCCTCGCGCTGCAGCTTCTTCTTGAGCGCGCGCAGCGCCTGGTCGACATTGTTGTCGCGTACGATGATTTGCATAAAACCGAACAGCTCCGAATCGATAGAAAAGCGCCGCCGCAAACCCACGGCCCGCGTCGCAAGGTGGGCGCCCTACACGGGAGGTGCCCAAGTTTCAAGCGATCCGTCACCTTTTACGTGACTTTGGGCTCGCCCGGTCTGTAAGCGAGCGGGATGACCGCCACACAGCTTATGCTCTATAACAGCCTCACGCGCAGCCTCGAACGCTTCGTTCCGATCGATCCGGCGCTGGTGCGTGTCTACACCTGCGGGCCGACAGTCTACAATTACCAGCATATCGGCAATATGCGGGCCTTCCTGTTCGCCGATACGCTCGGGCGCGTGCTGCGCTGGAAGGGCTATCCGACCAAACATGTGATCAACATCACCGATGTCGGCCATCTGACCTCCGATGCCGATGCCGGCGACGACAAGATGGAGAAAGCTGCCGCGGCGCAGGCCAAGTCGATCTGGGAGATCGCGGCGCATTACACGCAGGCGTTCAAGGACGACGTCGTGCGGCTCAACATCGATCCGCCGGCGGAGTGGACCGTCGCGACCGAACACATCCCGCAGATGATCGCCTTCGCCCAGGCCATCGAGAAGGATTGCTACCTGATCGAGGGCGGCCTCTATTTCGACACGACCCGCGTGCCCGATTACGGCAGCCTCGCGCGCGCAACGTCCGATGAGGGCGAAAGCCGGATCGACCCGGTCTCGGGCAAGCGCCACCCGCAGGACTTCGCGATCTGGCGGCGCTCGCCGCCGGGCGAACAGCGCCAGATGGAATGGGATTCGCCCTGGGGCAAGGGCGCGCCGGGCTGGCATCTCGAATGCTCGGTGATGAGCCGCCAGCATCTCGGCCATCCCTTCGACATCCACACCGGCGGGATCGACCATCGCGAGATCCACCACCCCAACGAGATCGCGCAGAACCAGGCGTTCTGCGGCTGCGACGACAGCGGCGCGCGGATCTGGATGCACAACAATTTCCTGGTGGACCGCGGCGCGAAGATGTCGAAATCGACCGGCGACTTCCTGCGCCTGCAGACGCTGGTCGATGCTGGCGTCCATCCGCTCGCCTATCGCCTGATGTGCCTCCAGGCGCAGTACCGCAGCGAGCTTGAATTCACCTGGGACAATCTCGCCGCCGCCTTCACCCGGCTCAAGCGGCTGGTGATCGCGCGCGACGCGTTGCGCGCGCGCGACGACTATGTGCTGAAGGGCGATGCCGAGCCGTACCTCGCGCAGCTCGACGAAGCGGTGAGCGATGATCTCAACACCCCGCGCGGCCTGATCGCGCTCGACGCGCTGCTCGCCGACAAGCGGCTGTCGCCGGCGACGCGGCTGCGCGCGCTCGAGGATTTCGACGCGGTGCTCGGGCTCGACCTCGTGACCCTGAAACGCGCCGACCTGCGCTTGCGGCCGACCTCGGCAACGCTCGACGAAAGCGCGATCGACGCGCAGCTCGCCGCACGCAAGGATGCCCGCGCTGCGAAGGATTTCGCAGCGTCGGATGCGATTCGCGACGCGCTGGCCGGCGCCGGGGTCGAGGTGATGGACGGCGATCCGCTCGGTTGGGATTGGAAGCTCGCGCTCTAACGCGAGCAAGGTGTTGGGGGGCACCCGTCTCCCCCTTGCCGCGCTGGAGGCCGACGCCGCTGCAAAGCCCGCCGCTGGCCGAGAGCGGCGTCCTTATCGCTGGCGATGGGACGCGACTTTCTTTACTGGCGCGCAATCGCCAGGATCGAACGAACGCTTCGACGGGCTCAGGGCGAACGGGTCGCACGGACAGCGTGCCGCCGCCCCCGCCCCGCGCCCGTCGCAGAGCCTGTACCGCCCAAGGACCGCTGATGACTGACACCCCCACCCAGAAATGCGGCCTCGTCGCGATCCTCGGCGCGCCCAACGCGGGGAAGTCGACGCTGGTCAACGCCCTTGTCGGCCAGAAGGTCGCGATCGTCTCCCCCAAGGCACAGACGACGCGCGTCCGGCTGATGGGCGTCGCGATCGAGGGCGACACGCAGTTGCTGCTGGTCGATACGCCCGGCATCTTCGAACCGAAGCGCCGGCTCGACCGCGCGATGGTGCAGGCCGCGTGGGGCGGTGCCGACGGCGCCGACGTGCTGGCGCTGGTGGTCGATGCCAAGGGCGGCCTGGGCTCGAAGGTCACCACCATCGCCGAGGCGATCGCGCATCGGCCCGAGCCGAAATATCTCATCCTCAACAAGGTCGATCTTGCCGACAAGGGCAAGCTCTTGCTCCATGCCGAGAAGCTGACCGCGATGGTGCAGTTCGACGAAGTGTTCTTCGTCAGCGCCTCGACCGGCGATGGTCTGCCGGAATTGAAGGCGCATCTGGCCCAGCGGATGCCAGCCGAGCCCTGGCATTTCCCCGAGGACCAGGTCTCCGACGCGACCGAGCGGAGCCTTGCCTCCGAGGTAACGCGCGAGCAGCTCTACCTGCAGCTTCACGCCGAACTGCCCTACGCCTCGACGATCGAGACCGAGCAATATCTCGAGCGCGAAGACGGATCGGTCGAGATCCACCAGCAGATCCTGGTCGAGCGCCCGACTCAACGCGCGATCGTGCTCGGCAAGGGCGGCGCGCGGATCAAGGAAATCGGCGCGCGCGCGCGCGCCGAGCTTGCCGGCATCATGGGCCGCCCGGTGCATCTTTATCTGCACGTGAAGGTTCGTCCCGGCTGGGACGACGAGCGCGACGTCTATCGCGACATGGGGCTCGACTGGGTCGAGTGAAGCATCCAAATCTCAAAGCCCTGCCTCGCTATCAGCGACGCAGGGCTTCGGGTCCTGAGCTCGGAGCTTAGCGGTAGCGCCAGCCGCCATGGTGGCGATAGCGGTTCTGCCAGTAGCGGCGACCATCCCAATAGCCGCGGTCGTACCGGCGTCCGACGATCAGGCGTGGGCCACCGCGATAGGCGGGACCACCAGCAAAGGCAGGGCCGCCGCGCATCACGCGGCAATGGCCACCCGGTCCGCGAAACGCGCCACGTCCGCACCCGTCGCGCGCATCTGCGGCGGTGGTGGTGCCGAGCGTTGCAGCCCCGGTGAGGAGGATGGCGGCAAGAAGCTTTTTCATGATACCCTCTCGATATAGCATTTAGAGCAAGAGCCCGTCGGGCTGACATGACAAACGAGGGGGTCGGCAACCCGTTCCAAAATGGCCATGCCGGGCCTGCCCGCTCATCCCGCCAGGATCGCTTCGACCCAGTCCGGCACCAGCGTTCCTGCCGCGCCGAGCCGGGTTTCGTCAAAGAAGGCGCTCCCCGCCGATCGCTCGAGATTGAGCTCCAACGTCCGGGCGCCGGCCTGCCGCGCGCCTTGCACGAAGCCCGCCGCCGGGTAGACCGCGCCCGACGTGCCGATCGACACGAACAGGTCCGCCGCGCCGAGCGAGCGCTCGATCGTGTCCATGCCGTATGGCATCTCGCCGAAGAAGACGATGTCGGGCCGCAGCGCCGCCGCCCCGCACGCCGGGCAGACCGACCCCTGCGGCATCGCGCCACGCCAGCGCGTCCGCACGCCACACGCGGCGCACAGCGCCGATTCCAGCTCGCCATGCATGTGCAGCAGGCGTCTGGCTCCTGCCCGCTCGTGCAGGTCATCGACATTCTGCGTCACGATCAGCAATTCGCCGTCCCATTCCGCATCGAGCCGCGCCAGGGCGCGGTGCGCCGGATTGGGCGCGACGCGCGCCAGCGCCGCGCGTCGCGCATCGTAGAAGCGGTGGACGCGTTCGGCATCGTGCGCGAGCGCCTCGGGCGTACAGACATCCTCGACGCGGTGCCCCTCCCACAGCCCGCCGGGCCCGCGAAACGTCGCGATGCCGCTTTCAGCCGAAATACCGGCGCCGGTGAGAACGACGATGCTGCGAATGTCCTGCATTCGCCGACCTTAGTCCATCGGACGATCCGCTGCTATTCTCGCCGCGGGCGAACCGCCGCCGTCGCGCAAGGCGTGCACCGCGCCGGCAAGCGCGGGCCTGAGGCAATTCGCGCATGGCATGTCGCCCGGCCATTGGCTAAGGCCCCCGCGAACCTATCGGAAGGGAATGTGCGTGACCGCGATCGGGATCATTGGCAGCGCTGGGCGCATGGGGCACGCTTTGGCGGCGATCGTCCCCGATCTGGGCGCGACGCTCGCCGGCGGAATCGATGCGGGCGGCGACCCCGCCGGGCTCGCGCACGATTCGGACGTGCTGGTCGATTTCTCGTCGCCCTCGGCGCTCGAGCGTACACTTGCCGCCGCGCGCCAGACGGGGACGCCGATCCTGATCGGCACGACCGGGCTGGCGACCACGCACCACGCGATGATCGACGCCGCCGCCACCGATATCGCGGTGCTGCAGACCGGCAATGTCTCGCTCGGCGTGACGCTACTCGCCAAGTTGGTGCGCGAGGCGGCCGCGCGGCTGGGTCCCGAATGGGACATCGAGATCGCCGAGTTCCACCACCGCAACAAGGTCGATGCGCCGTCGGGCACCGCCCTGCTGCTCGGCGAAGCAGCGGCGGCGGGCCGCGGCATCCCGCTGGCCGAAGCGCGCGTCGCGGACCGTGCCGGGCTGACCGGCGCACGTTCGGAAGGAACGATCGGTTTCGCCAGCCTGCGCGGCGGGTCGGTCGCGGGGGACCATCAGGTCGTCTTTGCGGGCGAGGGCGAGCGGATCGAGCTCGGCCACCGCGCCGAGAATCGCGCGATCTTCGCGCGCGGCGCGATCACCGCGGCGCTGTGGCTCGTCGGCAAGCCCGCCGGGCGCTACGGGATGGACGAGGTGCTGGGCGTGTGAAACGCGCAGACGTCGTCGAGTTCTACGCGCGGCTCGCCGCCGACAACCCGCACCCCGAGACCGAGCTCGAGGCGGGCAATCCCTTCCAGCTCGTCGTCGCGGTCGCGCTGTCCGCGCAGGCGACCGATATCGGCGTCAACAAGGCGACGCGGCGGCTGTTCGAGACGGTGAAGACGCCGCAACAGATGCTCGATCTCGGCGAGGACGCGCTGAAACAGCACATCAAGACGATCGGCCTGTTCAACACCAAGGCAAAGAACGTCATCGCGCTCTCGCAGCGGCTGGTCGACGTCTATGGCGGCGAGGTGCCGAACGACCGTGATGCGCTCGAGACGCTCCCCGGCGTCGGGCGCAAGACTGCCAATGTGGTGCTCAACGTCGCGTTCGGGGCGGAGACCTTCGCGGTCGACACGCACATCTTCCGCGTCGGCAACCGCACCGGCCTCGCGCGCGGCAAGACCCCGCTCGCGGTCGAGCTGAAACTCGACAAGGCGACACCGCAGCCGTTTCGGCTCCACGCGCATCACTGGTTGATCCTGCATGGCCGCTATGTCTGCAAGGCGCGGCGGCCCGAGTGCTGGCGCTGCATCGTCGCCGATCTCTGTGCGTTCAAGCCCAAGACGCCGCCACCCAAGGCCGCGCTGCCCGCCGCACTGCCCAAGGAGCCCTGACATGCACCTGTTGCTCGCTACCCTTACAATCGCCGCATTGGCTGCCCCGGGCGTTGCGCGCGATCGCACGCCCGTCGCGACGCCCGTGGGCGCACCGCAAAGCTGCATCCCGCTCGCATCGATCCGCGAAACGCGCGTACGCGACGACCGGACGATCGATTTTATCACGAGCGGCACGCGCGCCTATCGCAATACGCTGCCGTTCGCGTGTCCTAGCCTCGGGTTCGAGGCGCGCTTCAGTTATGCGACGAGTCTCAGCCAACTCTGCTCGACCGATACGATCACCGTGCTCTATTCCGGCGGTGGCCTGTCGCGCGGCGCCACCTGTGGCTTGGGGCAATTTCAGCCCGTGACGCTCGCGCGCAACTAGGGCTGGCGTCGCCGCGCGGGCTTTGCTAGTCGGAACTTCAGGCACCCGTAGCTCAGCTGGATAGAGCGCTGCCCTCCGAAGGCAGAGGCCACTGGTTCGAATCCAGTCGGGTGCACCATAGATAAGCCTCGATAGTTACGCATACGGTACAAACCTTATCCCGGTGTTATCCCGGTGACGGTTCTGCGGAATCACTTTTCGTCTGCTTTTTGTTCCGGTTCAGGGGCTGCAAATGCTCCCGGTGCCAGTTTCTCGATCTCTTCGATAATCGCGTCGATTACCTCGAGCGCACGCGCCAGATACCCGGTGTCGAACGGCGCATATTTGTCGGACGTCGTTGGCCGGTAATGGCCGAGCATGATCTTGCCCTCGATCCAGTCACGCTCGCCCAGCTTCTGCCGTCCGATGTGCGCGACCGAGCGGCGGACCAGCTTCATGCCGCTCTCGCCATCGCCTGGCAGCCCGAGCACGGTCTGCATCGCTTCGAACGCCTTGCGAACCGAATCGACCGAAACATAGAAGCTGTCGGTGCCGTCGAGCAGCACGGCAACGCGTTGACCGATCGGCACGATGGGCCGGTACTTCTTCGTCTGCGTCCGGCCGCGCGGGTTGAGATTGAGCGCGCGGGCGTTCGAATGCCACTGGTCGCGCTCGCGCTTGGTCGAAACGTCGTGCGCAGCATCTGGGCGCGCCCAGGTCGCGACGCTGATCTGAAGGAAGCGAAGCAGCTGCACGCGCTCGGCGCGGCGGCGCTTGACCATCGGCGCAGTCGGCTCGTCGGGCTCGATGCAATAGCGGAACATCGCGGCAAGCGTTTTGATGTCGGCGCGGTACACCGGCGTGCGGCTGACCTCGTCCGGTGATCGCGCGGCGAACGCGGCGCCATAGAGCGTGTCCTTGCGCTGGTGCGCGAAATTGATCGCCGCGGCGAGCTGGCGCACGCTGGCCTCGATCGTGCCGGGCGACCGCGCGCGCTCCGCTCCGCTCGGCGAGATGATCGGCACGCCGGCTGCCCACTCGCGAAATCCCTCAATCCAATCTTCGTCCACATCCTCGCACGCGGTCGCAGCGCGTGCCGTGTTAGCGAGATAGTCGGTGACGTGCGCGAGGCGCGGCTTGATTGAGCCGATGCTTGAGCGGCCGTCGCGCGCGATCAGATAGTCGGCGATCGCGTCCGCGACGGGATACCGCGCGCCGGCGGTAAGCAACTGGCCGCATGCTGCACAGACCGCCTGCCCACGCTCGCGCTTGAGGAAGATCGCGTCTAGCTCGCCCTCGGCCTCCGCGACGCTCTCTGTGCCCGTGCTACGGCTGCGGTTGCGTCGCGAGGCGGCGTCATACCAGACGATCTGGAGGTACGGGCTGCGGAGGCTTCCGTCTCGCTTCCGGTCGTAGGCGAGTCGGTATTTGCCCCGCGAGTAGAGGTCTTCAGCCGGCTGTTGCATAGTTTCCTCTGTTCTTCCGCGGCGTGCTTCTGGAGCAATTCGCCGATGCCGATCGCGTTCAGGAGGTCGAGCCCTGCAGCCTCGATGCGAACACCCTTCCCTTTTTCCGTCGAGCGCGACCAATGCCGCGCCAGGTCGCTTAAGCTACTCACTGGCAATTCCTTTGCGTTGTCGGTTTACCCCCCGTCATTCCCCGCCCTCCTTGCTGCCCGTGGCGAGGGCGGGATCATTCATAGGATCAGGCCCGCCCCTGATGTAATCGCGGATCGCAACGTCGAGCGCGTTGGCGTCAGGTAGTGACGTCCAGAACAGGCGCGCCTCGGTTTCGTCGTCCGCGTCACACCATGGCCAGCCGCCGACGCTCATCCGCATCTTGCCCGCCTCGCGGCTCCCGTCCGATGCCGCCAGATCAAGGCCAAGCTCGACGGTATGCCCGCAGTCAAGCGGCGAGCCGACATAGGGAGCTTCTTCGATCGGCCACATCCACCAGAGCACGGGGCCGATGTCTTCGTGCCACTCGTGGTACGGGCGCGGCTTTTGTTCCTCACCCATCCCCTCACCCTCCCTTGCGCGAGAGGGCGGCGAGGAACTCTTGCAGCAGCCCGGCGCGGATCATGAACGACGAGAACGAGCCCTCGCGTTCGATCTGCTCGTCGACCAGCTTTGCGATGAAGGCTGCATCCTTATGCCCTTCCCGCTCCACCATCCCCCGGTCCACCCCCTCGCGCATGGCGGCGATGGCGGCGCGGGCAAGGTATTTATCGGCTTCCATTCGCCCGACATGCTCGCTCGGTGGTTGGCGTGCAGCGGCAGACTCATTGATCCGCTTGATGCGCTCGTCTTCACGTCCGATAGCTTCCGCCACCCGCTCGACCTCATCCCCGGCGTCGGGGCGGGCGGTGTGGGCGAGGCGGTGGCTGGCAAGCAGCTTCAGAAAGGAATAGCTATCCTCGTCCCCATGACGGACTGAATACACCCAGCCGCCGGGTTCTTCGGGCAATCCCTCCGGATTTAGATGGTCGGCCAATCGATCGCGATCGGCTTGGATTACCTGCGTCACGAGAACAAAACTCCCAATACAATGCCGATGACCAACCACGCCGCACCCGCAAATACTTGAACCGGATCACGCCAGTAATCGCGTTCAATGATCAGGTTCGGCCGCCTCTGCGTCACATCCTCGCGCATCGGCGCGGCTTCGGGAGTGTTAGTCATGCGGGCACCCGGCTCAGGCACTCGACCAGACCGACCGCAAGGCGATTGATCGCGTCGGCGTAGGCGTTGGCGTTGGCGTTGGCGTTGGCGTAGGCGTAGGCGTTGGCGTCGGCGTAGGCGTTGGCGTAGGCGTCGCGGAGAATCGGCCGCCACTCGTCGGCCGGCGCGATATCGCCTTTCAGCGCGCGTCGGTGGAGATCCTGCAGCGCGACGTGTGACGCGGTATCGCGACCGCGTTTCTCGGCGGCATCGATCCCCATCTGGCACGCGACGTTGCCTTGCCAATCATAGACGACCGAGAACGGCACGCCGCCATTGAGTCTCTTCAGTTCGGCGGCGAAATCGAGGCCCCAAGCAAGCGCCTTATCCTCGGCCTGATTGTCGAATAGCCAAGGCACCATCTGCGCAAGCCAGCGCGGCATGACGGTGGCAGGGCACTGCGATGCGGACGAAACCTTGTCGCCGAGAACACCGAGCGCGCAGGCGACGTGACGTCCGTCCTGCTCGCTGTTCCAGACACCCTGCTTGAGCGCCCCGGTTGCTAGCGCAGCTTGGTATCGTTCGAAATATCCGGCGGCAGTTTGCGCAATATCAGTCATAGTCGTATCCATCCTCGGTGGAGCGGGCGCGGAACGGCGCGGCGATGGCGGAGAGAAGGCGCTCGACCAGCCCGCGCTGGAACGGTGCGCGCCGTCCACGGTCGCCAGCGACATGCGTGCGGCCCCAGTCGATGCGCTGACGATCGTCACGCCACTTGTCGTAGATGTTGCGATCCGCCGCGCTGTGGATGGTGCCCGAGCCCGTGCGGCGGACTGTGGGGCGGTCGAAGGGGTGCTGGGGGAAGTGGGGCATTAGCTGTCCCCCTGCTCGTCCGTGAAGCCTTCGCCGTGGTCAGCGTCGGGCTTGCCTTCGGGTTCGAATGGCACGTCGTCGAACATAGGCGTCAGCGCATTCTTACGTGCGGTCAGCACTTCGCCGAGCGACGCACGATACGGAGCCATGATCTTGCGCTTCCACAGCATCTCCAGCTCGGGCAGATCGGCGGCGCTCTCAAGGTCGGCCTTCGCCATTGCGAACGTGAAGAGCGGTTCGGTCTCGGCTTGACGGCGCTGGGCCAAGGGCAGGATCTTGTAGGGCTTGGTTGCGGCCCGGCTAGTCCGCATGTATTCGACGATCTGTTCGTCGAGCCCGCTCATGTGCGAGACACGGATGCCGCCTTCTTCCTTGCCCGCCCACGTCACGCTAGGGTCGCAGAACAGCGTCATCGAACGCCCGATATACTGGCTGGCGTCGGCGCCCCAGACGCGCACCATCAGGCGGCGAACGCCCTTGCATGGGCGGAAAGCCTTATTGTCGCCCTCGATCAACACCGATACCGGCTGATCGTCTCCTGCCTTGATGCGGACTTCCTTGACCGTGATGGTGCGCGGGTTCCCGATCAGGTCGGCGGCGTTGATCTGGTCGCTTTTCGCGACGATCGTGCTGCTCATGTCGTTCACAGGTGCATCTCCATTTCAACGCGGCGCTCGGTGTTGATCACCTTCGCCATGGTGGTGAGTGAGGCGCGGTATTCACGCTCTTTGTCGGCAAGTTTCATCTCGAAGGCAGTTGCTGCGGCGACGATCGCGCCTTGGATCAGTAGGTCAGGCTCGACGCGCTTAACGAACATCGGAAGCCCGCCGCTGTACGAGATAAAGTCGATCCACTTGCGGCCGGTGACGAGCAACCCGGTCTGCAATTGCAGCACGTATTCCTCGGGCACCTCATTCTCGGCGATTGTCTGCACCTGGAACTTGCCGCGGCGCGACTTGCACTCGATCAGCCCGTCCTCGCCGACTAGCGCGTCGGGACTGTATCCGATCGTGAAGCCCCACTGGTCGTTCGTGACGAAGCCGACTTCCTCCACTGGCGCGAAGTGCTTGGCGTATTGCAGCCGCGCCTCGATCTCGTCGTCGTGCCCGCGCAGCATGTCATCGGACATGTAATGCGGCTCGATGAACCCTGTCAGTCGCTGGAACAGAAGTTCCCAGATGTGCGCGCGGGTCTTGTCGTTGTCCGCTGGCTTGAGCGACTTGACCGTCAGGATGTAGCGCATCTCGCTGGCGGTAAGCACGCCGAGACGCTGCGCTAGCCACTCGTCGCTGCCTTGGATAAGGTCGCGGTGATAGACGGCCTTGCTGGCATGCGTCGCGACCGGCCGAAGCCCGCACACGTCGGTCTCGTCGCCATCGGACGTTTCCGGCTCGCGATAGTCCGGATCGAACGGATTGAAGCTGTCCATCGTCAAAACGCCAGCGCGACAGCGGGAACCTCACCGGCGATAATCGCCAGTACGATCTTCTGCGCCGTCTCTTCGTCCGCGCCGCACGTCATGATTGCCTGCTTGGCGGCAGTTTTTACGCGGGCGCGGTGCGCCTTGTTAGCCTCGCGCGCAGCCTGCTCGTCGGCAAGCCTCTTCGCGGCGGCGCGATCAGCAGCTTCGCGGGCCTCGCGCTGGCGCTCCTGCTCGGCGACGCGATCACGTTCTGCCTGGGCGATATGCGCATTACAAGCACAACGGCGACCACAAGGAAGCCTATCGAGCATTAGGGAGCGAGCAGCGCGGTAATGTTGTGCAGGTGAATTTCCGCGGTGATGAGCAGGACCCTGGCTGGCAGGAAATGCCGGGATGGGTTCAGGATGTGGAGAACGCGGATTATGTTCCAGAAGATATCTTAAGCATCGTCGGTGCGGCGGCCCCGGTCGCCGGTGATTTGCTTCCGTTCGAGTGGTTCGACCAGATCGACGCCCAGCTTGAGGCAAACTGGCTGGTCGAAGAACTGATACCCTCTCAGGGCCTTTGCCTTGTTTACGGGCACCCTGGCTGCGGCAAGAGCTTCTTTGCCCTCGATATGGCGCTTCACATAGCACAGGGCGCGGCATGGCGTGATCGTGACGTCGTGCAGGGCTTGGTCGTCTATATTGGTGCCGAGGGACAGCGCGGACTCCGGCAGCGCGTGGCAGCCTTCAAGAAGCACCACGGCGTGCATGAGCTGCCTTTCGGCTTGATCCCGGTCGAGGTGAACCTGTTGGAGGCGGAAGGCGACCTCGCCAAGGTTATCGCGACGATCCAGAGCGTGACTGAGCGCTACAATCTCCCGGTCGGCATGATCGTCATCGACACCCTCTCCCGCACGTTCGGCGGCGGCGACGAGATCGGCTCGGACATGGTGTCCTACATCAACAACGTCGGGCGGCTCCAGCACATGTTTTCGTGCGCTACGATGGTCATCCACCATCGTCCGAAAGACAGCGCCAACGAGACCCCCCGCGGCCACGGATCGCTATGGGGTGCATGCGACACGATCATCCTCGTCGAGGACAAGGGCGGTCCTAAGCAGGCCAAGGTAACTAAACAGAAGGACGCTGAGCCAGCAGCGCCGGTCGTATTCGAACTTAAGGTTGTCGAGCTTGGCGAGGATGAAAAGGGCCGGCCCGTGACCTCGTGTGTGGTCGTCGGCAGTAACAGCCAAATCATCCCGGACAGGAAGGCGGACAAGCTGTCTGACGGGCAGAAAGTGGCGCTCGAGCAGCTTGCTCAAACGCTTGCCGATACGGGCTCGCGTGGCGGGCATAACGTGCCCGTACAGTCCCTCGCATTCGGCTCTGAAACAGTATCCATCCGGCGAGGACCGCGTTGTCTCAGCTATCTCGCAGAAACTGCGAGCGTCGTTCATCGAGCATTTCGGTGAGGCGATCGAGGCCCCGACGAGTGAATGCGGTGACGGACTCGGCTGTTTCATCGAGGCTGTCGACGATGCTGAGGCAGCCGTCCTCGGGTGACATCTGTTCGGCCAGTCCTCGATGAGGTCGAGATCGACGCGGAGTCGGCTTGCGGCGTAGCGACTGGTGAACACCACGGACGGGGTGGCCATCAGGCGGCTTTTGCGACCTGGTTCGAGGGTGACCAGTTCCAGGGAAGGAGTTCGTCGAGCCGGACGGCGGGATGATCGGCGATACGGGCGAGGACGTCAGCAAGCCAGGCCTGCGGATCGACGTTGCTGAGCCGCGCGGTCTGGATGAGGGTGTAGAGGATCGCGGCACGCTGCCCGCCACGATCGGAACCGCAGAACAGCCACGCCTTGCGGCCGAGCGGGATGCAGCGAAGCGCACGCTCGGCAGCATTGTTGGAGAGGCAGACCCGGCCATCGTCGAGGAACCGGGTGAACGCACCCCAGCGCCGCAGCATGTAGTTGATCGCCTTGGCGAGGTCGTGGTTGCGCGACAACGTCGCGTGTTGGGCGGTGAGCCAGGCCTGAAGCTCGTTCATTGCCGGCGCGCTGCGCTGCTGCCGCGCGGCCAGGCGATCGGCGGGAGGCTTGCCGTTGATCTCACGCTCGATGTCGAACAGGGTATCGAGCCGTCGCACCGCCTCCAGCGCAATCGGGTAGATCATGCCGGCGTGTTCGCCGCGGCTCTTCTTGCGAGCGGCACCCGCGACATCGGCGAGCTCGAAGAACTTGCGCCGGGCGTGCGCGAAGCAACCAGCCTCGCGCACTGAACCGGGCAAGCGCCCGTCTCGATACAGCGCACCATAGCCACGCTTACGGACAGGTTGTCCGTTCCAATCCGGACAGGCGGACAGGGCCGGACAGGGGTATATATACCCTGTACGACCTGTCCGGCCCGCCAAACTGCCCTCCCCGCCGATGTGGTTGAGGGGCTCGGGGAATGAGCGGGCGCGCGCACCGGTGGGAAGCGAATAGCTCCCCGTTGAGCACATACCACGGCGGCACCGCTCGCAAGGCGCGGCAGGCCGTTATCGCGGCGCGTGTCGAGCGTCTGCGCAAGGCTGTCGTGCAGCGTGCTGAGCCCGTCGAGAAAAGCATTCGTCTGCGCCCTGCGGCGCGAGAAGATCCGGTTCGTGTTAGCCGCTGGAATTGCCGCTCGTCATGGCAACGCAGGCGCCCAACGCGCGCTTTGAACAGCGATGTCTGGTTCCCGAAAGATAAGCAGGAATCGGATAATAGGCGGCTGATCCTCATACTTGTTCAGGGCAGCTTGTGCGCGCTTTGCGGTAAATATCTTGATGAGCGTGATCGGGAGTCGGATACGCTCCGACCGAGCATCGATCACATGATCCCGCGCGATCTCGGCGGCACAAATCGCTTCAACGTCGTAGCGGCGCACAGCGCTTGTAACGCCCAAAAGCAGAACGATCTGCCTACGGGCTGCGAGCTAATTTGGCTGCTGCTGGTCAATGCGCGGATGCGGGCGCTACCTGAAAATATGCAGGGGGCGTTCTACCGATGACCGCCCGCACCCGCCAGCCCACAGCCGTGCCCTGCGCAAACTGCAAGCAGACCGGGAAGGTCTGGCCGCTCGGAGTAATCGACCGCATCTTCGGCTGGCCTGAAACCTGCCGGGTGTGTCGCGGATACGGTTGGAGGCGGCTGCCATGACCCGCCAGCCCATGCCCTGGTCCTGCATCCCCTGCTCCACGCAGGCGGAAACGCCCGGGCCGTGTTGGGGAGGCTGCAAGGGGCAGCTGACGCCCACGCCCCAGCGCGCCGTGCGCCACGACCACGACCGCGAGGAAGACGCGGCATGACGCAACTGCGGTCCTCCCTTGCCGCGCACGCCGGTTCGATGCGTGATCCCGACCCGGACGCCGCCCGCGCGATGGCGAAGCGCGGCTGGCACGACCGCGGGTTCGTGGCGATCGATCCGGCATGGCTGACGAGCTGGGTCGACCAAGAGCAGCTGATCATACTGGCGGAGCGGGTGCACGGCGAGCGCAAACCGAGCGGGTGATTTTACGGGACCTGAAAACGAATTTCGAGCGGGCGAAGATTTAGGAGTGAAGTTGGCATGACACTTGCGGGGGATAACGGGGATTCGGGGGTTCGGCCTTCGATTGCCGAGTTGCAGGACAGGGAACGGGCACGCGTCGACGCGATCCTGCGCCGCGATCGGGCCGGGTCGAAGACGGAACGGAAGCGGCAAGACGCGACGCGCGAGGTCAAGGCCGGGAAGATGGCGAACCTCGCGGACACGGCGATCATGCCGACGCCGGAATTGCTGCGAACGGGCGAGTTCGAACCCTACACGCCGGACAAGACCGACGGCGCGGTCCGCACGGTGCCGACGCTGCGCCGCGTCCAGCACAGCCGCATCATCGCACTGCACAAGCGCGGCGTCCTGGACGACGACACCTTCCCGGCCTGCCTGTGGTATCGCAAGGCCTGGGAGGGCTGCGGGTTTGACCTGTCGCCGACTGGCGCGGCTTGGGGCGAACAGATCCCTGGCGAGAAGGCGTACGGGCATGGCGGGAAGACGCCGGCGCAGGTCGAGGCGCGGCAGAATTTCCGGTTCGCGGCCAACTTCATCCCGGACGACATGCGCAAGACGTTTGACCTGGGTGCCGGGCGACATCGCCGAGTGCATCAATGATGACTGGTGCAGCGATCTGTCTGGTGAGGATCCGACTGACAGGCACCCCGTCCTCGGCGCGCGCGCGATGGTGATCAAGGTATTCCCCGTCGGGTCGCAGTTCTATCTCGCGCTCGTTGGCTTCCCGAACGCGTGGAATGCCGAGGAATTTCGCAAGGTCGTGCTGACCGAGAACGGGGCGGATCGGGTTGTGGGGGCGGATCGGTCGGTGGGCGTCGACGCGTGAACCAGCCCGTCCAGTCGCATCGTCTACAGCGTCTGTAGTAGACGCTGCGACTAATGCTCACGGCCGATCAACCCATAGCCTGATCTGCCGCGACGCGCAGCACCGATTCGCCCCATGCGTTCAGGCTCTTCCCCGACACCTTCGCGGCTAGCACCGCGCGAGCGTGAACTCCGGGATCGATCCGAAACATTACATTGCCGGAATACGGCTTCTGCGGCGTCTTACCTACCTTGGCGCAGGTCTCCACATAATCGTCGACGGCCTCATGAAACGCGGCGACGAAACTCGCCAGATCCTCGGCATGAAATCCGATCACGTCGTCGATGCCGATCAGGCGACCGACCAGGATGTTATCGTCGAGGTCAAGCTCGACGGTGGTGGCGTAGCCCTTGTAGCTCAAAACGGTCATTTCAATTTCCCACATCAGGATGGGTTGATATTCTGGATCTGCGGGCACCGTCAGGGTGCCGCGCCGAGCCTTGCGAGATACTCTCGAGCATCCTTGACCTGATACCGCTTCGCTTCCTTGGCCGGGTGCGGCCGATGAAAGCTGGCGATCACGCCGTCCCGCTCGAAACGAACGCGCGACCCATTGCCCTCGATGACATTGCAACCGACTGCCACGAGCAGCGATTCGATGTCGGACCATGCAATCGTTCCCGACACCGGGGTGGTGAAGATGGCTGTGAGGGTGCGGGAGTGCTTGCTGTTCATGCAAGCATATTACGCTTGCACTCGTACAATGCAAGCGTTTTATGCTAGCGCAGGTGCAGAATGTCAAAGCGCGCGCTAGAACAAATCCCGCTCTCGTCCATAAAACCCCTTGCAATCCGGACGCGACATCAGGCATAAAGAGCAAGTTCTTAGAGTTGCCCGCGCGCCGCGCGGCTTCGGGGGTTTCTTTTTGCCCGGTCCCCTGTCGCGAGAGACGCCGATGCCGCAGCCTGCGCACCTTGCCCAAGGTCAAGGTATCATCGTGGCTGCACTCGCGACCGACGGTCACGCCTATGTCCTCGCCGACAAGACTTGCCGCCTTTCGCCAGATGGATGGGCTCAGGTCGTCGCCCGCGCTGCGGAATATTACGGCGCCGATCGCGTCGCCGCCGAGCGTAATTACGGCGGCGCGATGGTCGAATCGGTGCTGCGCTCTGCAGCGCCGAACCTGCCTGTCAAACTCGTCAACGCCACCCGCGGCAAGCACCTGCGCGCCGAGCCGATCGCAGCGCTCTACGAACAGGGCAAGGTCCATCACCTCGGCGTGTTCGCTGACATGGAAGAGCAGATGACCATGACCACCACCGCAGGATTCCAGGGCGGCGGCTCTCCCGACCGTCTGGACGCGCTGGTTGGGCGCTGACCGAACTGATGCTGGCGGACGCCGGCCACCAGTTCAGCTGGGCTTGATCCCATGGCCGACGGTATCCTGAAACGCCTCGGCATTGGTCGACGCCGCAAAGCGCCGGAGCGCCATACCGAGATCACCCCGGCGACGTTCGGCTTCGGACGGATGCGGCCTGCCAAGCAGGCAGTCGCCAAGCCGACGATGCGCAACCTGCGCGCCTTTTCGAAGACGCCGTACGCCCGCCGCGCGATCAACCGGATCAAGAACCCGATCTGCATGGGCTTTGTTGCAAAACTGATGGCGGGGATTCACGCAGGGAATCGAGCGGTATAGATAGGCGTAATGCCCAAACCTGCCGCACCTGTGTATCGTACGACGAACTGGCCTGAGTATAATGCGGCGCTGAAGCGGCGTGGGTCGCTGGAAATATGGTTTGATCCGGAGATGCACTGGCTTTCGAAGCCGTGTGGTCGCCCTGGTCGCCCGATGCGGTTTTCAGACAGCGCGATAGAGCTGTGCCTGACGCTGAAGACGCTGTTCAACCTGCCTTTGCGGCAAGTGACGGGGTTGGTTTCGAGCCTGATCAAAATGGCGGGGCTGGATTGGTCGGTGCCGGATTATACGACGCTGTGCCGACGGCAGAAGACGTTGAAGGTCAACCTCGGCGGGCGGATCAGCTCGGGCGGACTGCATCTGCTGGTCGACAGCACCGGGATCAAAATGACGGGAGAAGGCGAGTGGAAGACGCGCAAACACGGACCGTCCTACCGTCGCCAGTGGCGCAAGGTGCATCTCGGGATTGATGCTGGGACGCTGGATATCCGGGCCATTGAGGTCACGACGAATGCCATTGGTGACGCACCGACGCTGCCCGTTCTCCTGGCGCAAATTCCCGGAGACGAGCGGATACTCAGCGTCGGCGGAGATGGCGCTTATGATACCAGGGACTGCCATGCCGCTATTGCCGGGCGCGGTGCCGATGCGGTCATCCCGGTCCGCCGCAACGGGCAACCATGGGCAGAAGGCGGTCCCGGCGTCGATGCACGCAATGGAGCGCTACGCGCGACAAAGCGGCTTGGTCGCGCAATCTGGAAAAAGTGGAGCGGCTATCATCGCCGCAGTCTGGTCGAGACCAAAATGCACTGCTTCAAACTCCTGGGCCAGCGCGTTGTCGCCCGCACCTTCGATCGTCAGATTACCGAGCTCAAAGTCCGTGCTGCAATTCTCAATCGGTTCTCCGAAATAGGAACGCCGGTGACCGTCCGCATCCAATAACATCTTCAAGTAAAACGTCGGTCATGCTCTCGCGTAATTATGCAACAAAGCCGGCTCGTGGTTGAAAACGCGGGACACCGTCATGACTGAGACACCGGCCAGACGGGAGACATCCTCGGTGGTAGGCGACTTCATTGTTCTTCGATCCGTCTGCCGCTTCGAGCGGGTTCGGTACGACGCCTAGCCTGATCTATTCACCGGCAGCGTTTCTCAGCCGATGGGTTAGCGCAGGCGTCGTATAGCCGCAGGCAGGGCGCATGGGTCCGAAGCGCCTGTCTCATCGCGGTTTCACAGGTTGGGGCGGAGTTGATGGGCGGGGTTCGTTAGGCGGCCACTGCCGCATCGATCATGGGCCCGCGGTGCGCAGATTGAGCGCGATGGATCGGAACAGTGCGGCATCGGGGTATGCGCTGGCGAAGGCGATGCGGATGCGGCTGGCGGTTTCGACGACGCGCGCGGCGACCTTGAGCAGCCGCAGGCGGATGGTCGCGAACTCGGCGGTGCGGAGCGTGGCGGTTGCGGGCATAGCGTGCCGCACGGCCCACATCAGCCAGTAGGCGGCGGTGTGAAGGATGAGCCGCATCTGATTGGCGTTGGCCGAGCAGCAGGAGGTTCGGTCGCTCTTCAGCTGCGTTTTATGCAGCTTGATCAGGTTTTCCGCCTGGCCGCGAGCGCAGTAGAGCGTGTCATAGATCCGTTCAGCGCTGCCCTCGGCAAGCGAGGTGACAACGAGGCGGATGTCGAGGCCGAGGCTGCTCGCCTCGATGCGAGCAACGACGCGACGTTCGGTATTCCCCCAGGTTTTCGCAGCGTAGCGCGTCTCTGCGTAACGCCGTAGTTCGACCAGTCCCTGCAATGCCCGGTCGGTCGCGCAGGCATCGCCTTCCCGGACGATGACGGGATCGGCGTGGAGCGTGCGGTTGCCGGGCAGCCCGAAGATGTAGTCGATGCCGTTCGCCTCGCACCAGGCCATCGGCTCTGGCCGACCGTAATGACCATCGCCGCGCAGCGTGATCCGGGTATCGGGCCAGTGGCGACGGATACGTCGCACGAGCCGGCGAACATGGCCGGCGACTTCCTTGCCCGACGGCGTTTTGCCGGTGCGCAGCAGCATCGCAACCGGCCGCCCGGTAGCGGTGTCGTAGACATGGATCGGCAGGAAGCAACGCTCGCCGTAGTGCCCGTTCCAGAAGGAGAGCTGCTGCGCGCCGTGTACGACGTCGACGGTATCGTCGATGTCGAGCGTCACCGCCGCAGGCGGCACGGGGTAGCTCGCGCAATAGAGGTCGACCAGCGTGCCGGTCAGACGGATCAACTCGCGCGTAGTCGGCGCGTTCTCCCACCGGCTCATCGTCGGCTGGCTGGCCAGCCCGAACGGATCACCCGGCAGTTTGCCGAGCGCCAGCTTGAACCCTGGATCATGCCGCAGGGTGTCGAGATCGTCGGCGTCTTCATACCCACACGAGATCGCCAGCATGCGGGCGCGCAAGATGTCGGCGACCCGGTGGATCACCCGACCCTGATCGCGCGGATCAGCGATGCAGGCGGCGAGCCGATCCGCGATCCCCAACCGCCGCTCGGCCTGTGCGAGCAGTAGCACGCCGCCGTCCGACGTCAGCCGACCGCCGTCGAACGCGGCGGTGATTTTTCGACCACGAATGGCTGGGAAGGTAAAGGAGAACCCGCTATCGTCAGCCATGGCGGTCGTGGCACTTTCTGTCTGGAGCAGAGGGATGGCGTAAGCACCCTTTCTCTACTCCAAACCAGAGACTTAGACCACGATCGCCACCACCGATTTGGGCTCCCGATGAATAATCCGGGCTAGACCGTTATTGGGCCACCGTCGAATGGGGATGGCGCAATTGACAGGAAGCGCCGGTGATTTCGGGTATGACAGCTTTCGCGGGTGCTGTCAGTCTAACCCGAACCGCGCTTCTCGACGATGCAGATTGGCCTCCGACGGATGTTGCTACGCAAGGCCCGACCGCCACTCAGCCTGGGCGGCAGAACGGCAGATGATTGTTCGCCACCCGATTGTGTACCCAACGCCCAACTTGGTCGGCACCTGATCCCTAAAGAATGACGGATTGCAGGGACTGGCAACTCGACGTTGATGGCCGAAAATGGGGGCATAGCAGGCATCAAGCTGCCCTTAGGAGTGAGGTTTCCCAATGATCTGAGTGCCCATCGCATTCACGCCGGGTGCACCCTAGACATTCTTGAACAGCATAGCTTTCGATCGGGTTCGTAGTCAGGTGCGACTGGCTAGGGTCCCCTGTTCGGATAGATGTGTCTGGCGCTGCAGTCGTGTAGGGCACTATATCCTTGAGGAACTTAATGGGCCGGACAGTAGCGGCACTGGGGACAAAAGCTCGCTCGAACTCGCATGTTTTTGGTGAAGCACATCTGTGTTTTAGCAGCGCTATTTTTCAGCTCGAACACCAAAAGGAGCCGGCTCAAACACGACGATATGCAAAGATGCCACAATTCACGCTCCAACTAATCTGAGCCTATCTGATTTTGCCTGACCTCCATACCCCCGTCACCGCCTATTTCTATGTAGTTAAAAGTATCAAATATAAGAGTATCATCCTTATGAATACTTAATTCCGATATATTATTCCAATGAGATATGGAATATTTCGATGTATTAGCGTAAAACTCATTCATTTCTATATCGTCGTGCGAAGGAACATACCAATCCAAATGCAATGCTTCGAACGGCTCATAAAGCCGGATACCTTTTTTGAGCCGACGAAAAGGTTCTCCGCTGCGATGCATAGCTAAGGTCGTATCAATGGTGGCCTCCTGATAAGCATATTTTCGGCCATCTATTTCGGAAAATTGCGGTACATGGCGCCAAAACTGTTCGATATGCCTGTTAAGTGCTCGGTTACGTAGCGGATAGTCTATCGAAATGTCGCGAATGCGTAACATTGGACCCACGCATTCGACGTTTTCGAATTTCCGCAAGATTAATTGATACATGTCGAGAGCATCGGGATAGGCGACACTCATATCGATATCGCAGTCGCTAACAATATAATCAGACATCTCACGCGATTGCGAAAAATAGCGGGCCACGCTATCATTGACCATATTGAGCTGTTCTGCAGTATCAATAGGGCTGTATCGGTAGATAATGGTTCCGCTTGATTCTAACTTTTTAAGGACCTCAAGGGTTTCTGGGTCAGAACTCCCATTATCATGCACGATGACCTGAACAGGCATGCGCTGCAGACGGATAGCCGCCACCGCGCGTTCCAACATCCGTCCACGGTTGAAACTGATGAAAAATACAGGAATTGGGGGTGCGGATGCGATACTCATATCGTGTTCCCAGCTTTGCATAGAACCGCCGCTCCTGCGTCTCGCGCCCCTAAGACGCAACAATGCGCCTCCCCCGAATGTTGCGGTAGCACAAATGCAAGACCTATCGGTAAGCGGGTTGGAAACACCCGGCAAATGAAAGCTTGAAATCCGGTGCGCTCGATTCGAATACACCATATAGCAAAGACGTTCTGCGCTTGTTCCGCCATGAGTACGCGACCGACCGCGCTTTTGATCTCTGGAGCGACATTCGACCTTGCCCTCCGAAAATAGCGGTCCCTGGTTCGAATCCTGCCGGGTGCCCCCCATCCCTAATAGCGCGGTATCGGCCCCCGCTGCGGTGTCTGGTCGGGCAGATCGACCATGATGCGATCGACGTAACACCAGCCCCATCCTTCGGGCGGGTCATAGCCCTCGATGATCGGATGATGCGTCGCGTGGAAGTGCGCGGTGGCGTGGCGATACGGCGAATCGTCGCAGCAGCCGACATAACCGCAGCTGCGACACAGCCGGAGATGCAGCCACGCGCTCCCGATCGCGAGGCACTCCTCGCATCCCTTCGCGCTCGGCGTCACGGCGTTGACCGTCGCCATATGGTCGCAGCTCCCGGA
The DNA here is from genome assembly GCF_054059235.1 of Sphingomonas sp. UYP23. Classification (NCBI taxonomy): domain Bacteria; kingdom Pseudomonadati; phylum Pseudomonadota; class Alphaproteobacteria; order Sphingomonadales; family Sphingomonadaceae; genus Sphingomonas; species Sphingomonas sp. UYP23. The sequence goes on along the minus strand of NZ_JBSSBX010000001.1, from coordinate 2,597,413 downwards.
CATCACGCTTCCTTCGCGTCGGCGCCCGGCGGCGCGAGGCTTTCGAGCACGGTCGGGATCAACTCGGAAACGGTCGGGTGGATCGGCACCGCCCAGCGCAGCATATCGATCGGCTGATCGGCGTTCATCATGTCGAGGATGCCGTGGATCGCCTCGTCGCCGCCCGTGCCGAGGATCGCGGCACCGAGGATACGCTTGGTCTCGGCATCGGCGACGATCTTGATCATCCCCTTGGTCTCGCCCTTCTCGACCGCGCGGCCGACGCGCGTCATCGGGCGGATCGCGACCAGGATCGGGCGGCCCGACGCCGCGGCCTGCGTCTGTGTCATGCCGACGCGGCCGAGCGGCGGGTCGATGTAGAGCGCGTAGCCCGGGACGCGCGCGCTGACCTTGCGGTCCTCGCCATCGAGCAGATTGGCCGCGACGATCTCGAAATCGTTATAGGCGGTATGCGTGAAGGCGCCGCGCCCATTGCAATCGCCGAGCGCCCAAATGCCGGGGACAGTGGTCTGCAACCCCTCATCGACGGTGATGTAGCCATGCGCGTCGGTCTTTACGCCCGCCGCATCGAGACCGAGATCGTCGGTATTGGGGCGCCGACCCACTGCGAGGAGAACATGGCTGCCGATCACAACCGGCTCACCGTCATGGCAATCGACCGACACCGCCACCCCTGCTGCGTGCGGTGCGAAGCCGATGCAGGTCGCGCCCGCGCGGACCGCGATGCCTTCGTCCTCGAGGATCTGGCGGACCGCGTCGGAGATCTCCGGGTCCTCGCGCGCGATCACGCGGTCGCCGCGCTCGACCACCGTCACCGCCGCGCCGAAGCGGCGGTACATCTGCGCGAATTCCAGCCCGATATAGCTGCCACCCACGACGACCAGATGCTCGGGAACCTGCGCCAAGGCGACCATGTCGGTATTGTCGAGATGCGGCACATCCCCCACGCCCGGCATGTCGGGCAGTGCGGCGCGACCGCCGACGTTGAGGAAGATGCGCGGCGCGGACAGTTCCGCGCCATCGACGTTCACGGTGGTGGGCCCGGTGAGGCGCGCATGGCCGCGCAGGAAGGTCAGCCGCTCCATCTTCGCCAGCCAGCGCTCGTTCCCCTCGCGCGCATCGAGCGTCACCTTGTGCGCGCGTGCCGCGACCGCGGGCATGTCGATCGTCACCGCCCCCACCTGCACGCCGAAATCGGCGGCACGCCGAGCGAGATGCGCGGCATAGGCGCTCGCCACCAGCGTCTTGGTCGGCATGCAGCCGGTATTGACGCACGTCCCGCCGACCAGCTTGCGCTCGATCACCGCGACCGTCATGCCAGCCGCGGTGAGCCGCCCGGCGAGCGGCGGCCCCGCCTGCCCTGCGCCGATGATGATCGCGTCAAACTGGCGGGTCACAGCGCGACCACCACGACTGCCGCCGCCGCCAGCGCGACCGCGTCTTCGATCAGCGCGGCGGGCAGGTCGCGCCCGAACGCCACCGCCAGGCGCGTCCGCAGCGCTGCGCCACCAAGCGTGCCGGCCACCGCACCAACCAGCCCGAGCCCCAGCCCGACCAGCGGCATCCCGGCGCCGACCCCGATCGCCGCGCCCGATATGCCGCCGCTCACCAACCGCGCGCCGAATGGCCCGGCCAATTTCCGGCTCGGCGTGGTCGGCAAGACATCGCCGACGAACTCGCCAAGCGCGAGCAGCGAGAAGATCCAGGGGGTGAAGCGCCACCCGAAAAAGGCGAGCCAGCTGCCGTCAAGTGCAAGTCCGCGCGTTGCGGCCCAGGCGATCGCGGCGGGCGCGAGCATCGTTCTCGACCCCGCAATGAGACCGATCAGGAAGGCGAGCACGATCATGGGGCAGGTCCTTCGAGCGGAGACGCCCCATCCCTCCCATGCGCACCGCGTGCGGTCAAACGAGTCCTAGCTTTCCTCGATGCGGCGCTCGCCCTCGGGAAGCAGCGACAGTTCGCGCCAATCGACCTCTTCCTGCAGGCGGTAATAGCTTTCATCGCCAAGCGCACCATCGACCCGCAATGTCTCAAGCCGCGCACGCTCGGCGGCGATGCCCTTGAGCCCGACCGTGCGATAGCGTTTCTCGCCCGCGGTGCCGAGCATCGAATAGGCATAGCGGAACTGATCGGCCTCACGCCCCTCGACATCGCCGAGCGCAGCGGCACCCGCTTTCGCCAGGTCACGCCGCGCGTCGGCGAGTTCCGCGTCGGGATCATCGACCGAATCAAGCCCCAGCCAGCGGATCAACGGCGCGAGCGTCATCCCCTGGACGATCAACGTGGCGAGCACGACCGCGAACGCGGTCAGCACGACGACGTCGCGCTGCGGGAAATTCGTCGGCAGCGCGAAGGCGGTCGCCAGCGTGATCAGCCCGCGCATCCCGCACCACGACACGAAGACGCCCTGCGCCAGCGTCGGCGGCGAAAGGTCGCCGCGCACCGCGGCGAAGCGCGCCGCGAGCAGGTTCCACCCCATCACCACGACGATCCGCGCGCCGATCACCGCGAGGATCACGACGCCGGCGACCTCGAGCGAATCCCACAGATGCACCGCATTCATCCGCGCGACGATCAACCGCGCCTGCATGCCCATCAGCAGAAAGGCGAGCACGTTGAACAGGAACACCACTGTTGCCCAGACCGCGAAGCTGTGGACGCGCATCCGCGGCGAGCCGTCGCCGCCGGCGCGCGCGATCGTCATCGCGCAGCCGACCACGGCGAGCACGGGCGAGAGTTCGAGATGCTCGGCGACGATCCACACCGCAAACGCGTTGATGAACTGCAGGATGTTGCCGCCGAGCGTCCCCGCGACGAACTTGCCGAGCCACTGGAAGGCGAACGCGCTGGCGATGCCGAGCACGATCCCGCCCGGCGCGGCAAACGCCAGCCGCAGCGCGACGCCGGTGCCGAACCCGCCATTCGCCTGCACCGCGAGCGCGGCGCCGAACAACAATAGCGCGGTCGCGTCGTTGAACAGACTTTCACCCTTGAGCACCGCAATCGTCCGCTTGGGCAGCGAGACCGTGCCGAGCACCGCGGTCGCCGCCGCGGCATCGGGCGGCGCGACGATCGCGCCGAGCGCCACCGCCGCGGCGAGCGGCAAGCCGACAAACGCCACGCCGATCCAGGCGACCGTCGCGGTCGTGACAAGGATCGCCCCCACCGCGAGGATCGAGAGCGGGCGCCATAGGCGCCGCGCGGCATGGAGCGGAAAATCGAACGCCGCGTCGAGCAGCACTGGCGCGATGAACAGCGCGAGCACGGTGCTGGGATCGATCGCGATCGTCGGCGCGCCGGGGATGAAGGCGACGATCACCCCGCCCATCGCGAGCATCGCGGGATAGGGCAGGTTGAGGCGGCGCGACGCCTGGAGCGACACGATCGCCGCAAACAGGAGCGCCAACAGGCTTTCGAAGAAGGTCATCGGGTGAGGGTATCAAGCGATGAGGGAGGTGTCAGCCACAGCACGGCCACCCGCCGGCCGAGGTCGGCAGCCGGCTTAATGCAACAGGCCCGCGGCACGCAGCGCACGCGCGATGATCGCCTGTACGCCATTCGCCGGATCTTCCACGCCATTGCTGGCCGGGCGCGCGGTTGCGCGGTCCGCGCGCGGCTCGGGTTTCGCGCCGCCGCTCGCGCGGCTCAATCCCCACGACTCGGCGATCGCGCGACTGCTCGAAAGCCCGACATCGAGCATATACGGGCCGGCCTCGCCGAGCCCTTCGGGACCGGCGGGATCGATGGGCACGCCGTGGCCCATTCCCGCCACCATCCATTGCTCGACCGCGGCACGCCCTGTTGTATCGCGCCACACGCGCTGCTCCCAGTTCGGGCCGCCTCGCGTCTCGCTCGGCGCCGCGGACAGGCCATGCACGGCGCGCCACTGTCCTGCGAGCTGATCGGCGTTGAGCGGCACGACGGTCCGATCGGCATCACCCTGCCAGATCGACACGGCAGGAAGCCGGCGCGGGACCCGCCCGGCGGCATCGCGCACCGCGTCGGCGGCTTCGGCGGCACTCGCGGCGCCGTGCCCGCGCATCCGGTCGAGCGCCTGCAACATGCCCGTCGCGCCGCCATAGGGCAGCCCCCCGATGATCGCCCCCGCCGCGAACAGATCGGGATAGGTGGCGAGCATCACCGCCGCCATCGCGCCGCCCGCCGAGAGACCAGTGACGAAGACGCGATTGCGGTCGAGCTGATGCGTCGCGATCATCGTCTCGACCATCTGCGCGATCGACTGCGCCTCGCCTCCCGAACGCGCAATGTCGCTGCGCTCGAACCAGTTGAAGCAGAGGTTCATGTTGTTGGCGCGGCGCTGCTCCGGATAGAGCAAGGCAAAGCCCTCGCGGTCGGCGAGCGCCGACCAGCCGCTGCCCTGATCGTACCCCGCGGCGGTTTGCGTGCAGCCGTGCAGCACGACCACCAGGGCCGCGCCGGGCCGGAGATCGGGCGGCAGGTAGCAATATGACCCGAGCGCGCCAGGATCGCTGCCGAAATCGGCGAGCGGTGTCAGCCGGCTGGGCATGTCGGGGGTGTTGGCCGGATAGGAATATGCCGCCATGCGGGCGAGCGTGTCTGAGATGCGCCGCATTCCGGGCCTCGTCGATAGCGCCCGCAAACTGCCGGCTGGTTCCTAGAGATAGGGATTATGCTGCAGTGCACAATGAAGAAAAAGACGTGGCTTGCTGTGATCGCGTCGCGATGCGGACTCGCTAGCCGACTGGATCGGGCGTGCCGCGCAGATTGATTGCGTCATATTGCTCGAGCAAAAGCGCAACTTCGCGCACCGTCGTTTCGAGCTCGCGTCGATGGCGCTCGGTCGCATCGGCGGTCGGGACACCATGGCGACCGTCGTGGATCGAAAAGCCATTCTCGATCAGCCAGAGCGCGTCGCTGGCGCGCGAGCGTTCGCGGCGCAGATGCATTGCCCATTGCTCGACCAGGCCGGAGGGAACGAGTCGATCGATTTCACCCATAGTCTGCCGTTCGATTGCCTTTGTACCTCCAACAGCGATTCGCCACCGTGCCGTCGCGGCACGGTGGCGATCGGGTGTTACTTGCCGCGCAGCGTGTTCATCACGGCGAGACCCAGCACGCCGACCAACGCCGCCGTAGCATAGGGCCGCTCGCGCGCGAAGGTGCGGGCCTTGTCGAGCAGCGGACCTGGGTTCGAGACGGCATCGACCGCGGCGCCGGCAACCTGCTTGGCATTCCCGACGACCTGATCGGCAACGCCCAAACCCTGCAGCGACGTGTCGCCCGTCAGCTTGCCTGCGGCTTCCTTGACGGCGCCACCGAGATCCTGAGCTTCACCCTTGAACGTCGTGCTGTTCATAATCGACCTTTCCATGCGCTGTGCCGGTCTTGGCGCGCGTGCGGCGATAACGAGCATTTGCGGCAGAAGGTCCCGACACAAAGCCGGACACCGGTGGAAAAGCGTCGGGCGCTCCCTATTTCGTATCATCGACAATGGGATACGGACATGGCGAACGGCTGGGCGCAGGACGGCGCGATACAGGATCAGATCGACGACACGGTAGCGGACGCAGTCTCCGCGGCGCGGGCACAATTGCTCGCGGGCGAGGCCGCGCTTTATTGCGCGCAGTGCGGCGAGGATATTCCCGAAGCGCGCCGCAAGGCGCTGCCCGGTGCACGCACGTGCATCGCCTGCCAGTCGAAGCGCGACGCGCAGATCCGCAGCGTCGGGATCAACCGGCGCGGCAGCAAGGATAGCCAGCTGCGCTAGATCCGCGGTCGGAGCGGGCGGGTACCCTTGAGTCCTCGCCTGTCTGTCACTTTCCCGAACGATGCGTTGCAGTCGGTCGCGACATTGCCGATAGGGCCGCACCGGGATCGACGGGACAGGGGCAAGATGACGATGAACGGCTTCAGGGCGCTTGCCATGGTGTTGGCGCTGTGCGCGGTCACCCCTGCCGCCGCGCAACCGCGCCAGCGTACGATCCTCTTCATCGGCAACAGCTTCACGCAAGGCGCGCATTCGCCGGTGCGGAATTGGCATGCCGGCAATGTCGTCGATCTCAACCGTGACGGCTATGGCGGCGTGCCGGCGCTGTTCAAGGAATTCACCGAGGAGGCTGGGCTCAATTACGCGGTCAGTCTCGAAACGCAGGGCGGTAAGACGCTCGCCTTTCATTATGACGAGCGTCGCGCTTTGTTCGAACGCGCGTGGGACGTCGTCGTGCTCCAGGAATTCAGCACCCTCGACAGCGAACGCCCTGGCGATGCCAGCGGCTATCTGCGCAGCGTGCCGCGCCTCGCCGGCTTGTTCCGAAGCTACAATCCCGCGGTGCAGATCGAACTGATGGCGACATGGAGCCGCGCCGATGAGACCTATCGACCAGGCGGGCATTGGTACGGCCACCCGATCACCGCGATGGCGCTCGATCTGCGTGGCGCCGCCAACCGCGCGCGCGTCGCAACGCACGGGCTCGGCGTGCTGCCCGTCGGCGAGGCGTGGAACCGCGCGATCCTGAACGGGGTAGCCGACGCCAATCCCTATGACGGCGTGGCCTTTGGCAAGCTCGATCTGTGGAGCTACGACCAATATCATGCGAGCGTGTACGGCTATTATCTCGAGGCGCTGGTCGTATTCGGGCGCATCACTGGAGTCGATCCGCTGACGCTGGGCAAGGGGGAGAGCGCCGCCGACGAGCTTGGCCTGTCCCCGGCGCAGGCCACCGCGCTGCAACGCGTCGCGCACGACCAGTTGGCCGCCGAGACGCGTCCGCGACGGTAACGCGAGGCCTTACGGTCGGACCTCGCCTTGATCCTCGCCGTTCCAGTAATGGAGCCGTTCGGCATGGACCTTGATCAGCACGAGCCCGGGCGTGTCCACGCCCTGCTCGAACCAGCGTTCGAGGTCGGGATTCCAATGCTCGGCGAACATCGCCTTGTCGCGGATCAGCTCGGCCTCGCCCGCCGCCGCGATGAACAAGGGCGGCTTGCCGAGCAGTCCCGAATTGCCGTGCAGCGTCAGCCCGACCTTGGGGTTCGCCGCAATCTCGCCGACGGTCTGCGTGTCGTCGAGGGCGAAGAAATAGCTGTCGCCATCATAATCGACATCGGCATTGTTGCTCATCGGACGCGCGGCAAGGCCGCCGTCGGGCGCGACCGTCGTCAGCATCGTGAAGTCGATTTTGCGCATCGCCGCGGAAAGATCCTCGAGGGTCATCGGCACCGGCTGCTCTCCTGTTGTGTCATGGCGATAACCGGCGGTCGCGGCGAGGGTTCCGCCAGCGCCGCGAGCGAAACCGGCCAGGCGCCGGGCTCGAGCAATGGTCGCCGTGAAAGCGCCGCGGCGTCGAGGTCGCAGATCGGACCCTCGGCAGCGAAGCGCACCTCGCCCGGATCCAACGCTCGCAGCCGTTCGCCGACGCCGCCAACCCCGTCTTCGCTGATCACGACATAAGCGAGCGCCGAGTCACTACACCGCATCATGCCATCGACCACCGTGCCGATCACTGCGCCGTCGCGCCCGGTGAGCCGTGCACCGGTGATCGCACCGATCGAAAACAGGCTGGGGACGCGCGCGGCCTGGCTGCGCGTCGCGGCTGCGCGGCTGCCATCCTCATAGCGCGCCTGGCGCCCGAGCCAACGCCAGATGCCGACAAGATTGACCAGCGTCAGAAAGCCGTTGGTCCATAGCAGGTTCTGCTGCCCCGTGCCGATCGCAACACTCGACCAGGCAACCGAACCGATCGTGAACACGATGAACCCCCAGCCCGTCACGCGCGTGCCAATATTGGCGGCGGTCATCACCGCCGCGATCATCGTCGCTACCGGTGCCACCCAGCCGGCAATGTCGCCGAGCGTCGCCATATCGAACGGACCTTTCGCCAAAAGTACTGCGCGCCGTAACGGCCAGGATCGGCAATGTGTCCAGCTCCCGCGCTGGAATAAGGGGTGCCTTGAGCGAAGTTAATTCTCCTTTTCTTTTGCCATGTTGGCGTATTTTTTCCGGAACGGGCCGGGGCTTTCGCGGGTTGAACTTCGAGAACTTTTCCATCGGAGGCTGCACATGTCTATCCTCGACAAAGCCATCGCCGCGATCACCCCACCCGAAAGCGATGCGGCCCGCGCGCAAGCACGCGCCAAGGCCGAAGCTGCGGCGGTACCCGGTAGCTGGCTCGCGCAGATCCTCGATCACCATCGGCAGATCGAAAGCGCGTTTGCCGCGGTGAAGGCGGCGGGCGCCCCCGAGGCGCGACGTGCCGCGCAGAAGGATCTCGCGTTGATCCTCACTGGTCACGCCATCGCCGAGGAAGCTGCGATCTACCCGGCGCTCGCCGCCGACAAACAGGTCGGCCATGCCGAACTCGCCTATCAGGAACAGGCCGCTGCCAAGATGGAAATGGGGCTGCTCGAACGGCTCGACCCGATGAGCCAGGACTATCTCGACAAGCTCGAGCATATCCGCGGTGCGGTCGCGCATCACGTCTATTCGGAGGAGGGCAGCTGGTTCCTAGAGCTTGCCGACGATGTCGATGCGGCCGAACAGGCGATGATCACGCAACGCTATTCGGAAGAATTCGCGCGCTATACCGGAAAGGCCGCGGCATGACCGACCCGCACACACCAGAGGACCGGACCGACGATGCGGCGACCGAGGGGAGCCTCCCGCAGGAGGACGTCGCGGATCGCCCGAACATCACCCCGGTGAAACCCGAGGACTATCCCGAGCAGGATCGCGCTAAGGGCGGCTGATCGCTTCCTTCGCGGTCAGCCGCAGGATCCGCGGGCGTTTCGGACGCGCGCGGAGCGCATCCTGCGCCTTCCAGAACAAGGCGATCGCGCCGATCTGCAGCAGGTAGGGCATACCCGCGCGTGGCGATTGAGGGCTTAATGCGGCATGCTGTGCCGCGGCGCGGCGCACCCGCATACCCGTGGGCACGCGCCGCCACCCGCGCACCGGGTCAGCCGATGCCCCGTCGCCGTCCGATCGGATCATGTCGTGGCGACAGCGGAGGCAGTGGCTGAAGATGAAGCGCTGGTTGCGCAGCAGCGTGAGGGCCGGCGCATGGCCGAGCAGGAGACACAATACCGTCATCGACGACCCCCTTGGTTCCCGGGTTGGATTGCAACAGCGTCGCGAGCGTGACCAAGTCGGAGGGCCCGTGATCGAGCGCCTGGGCCAGATCCCAAATCTCGAACCGCGGACCACTCGCGACGAGCAGCGCCACGCCGCCGATTCCGCCGCGCACGCGCATTATCGCGGGGATCTGGAGCATCCCATCGGGGGCGAGCGGCGCCTCCTCGACGAAGCCGTAAAGCCGCCGCATTCGATGATTGTCGTGGTATCCGCCCGGCGATTTGGCGAACCGCTCGGCAACGTCGAATTGGCGCTGCATGACATAGACCCGATCGAATGCGACGAGGCAGGGCGATTCTTCGTGCAGGCCGATCAACAGGAAGTCGTCAATGCAGCGCGATCGCGCGGTTTCGGAGAACCGCCGCGGCAGCATCAACTCGCCGCCCGCCGTCACTTCGCACAGCGCACTGCCAACATACATCTCGTCCATCGCCCGATCCCTCGACTACGCGAGACGATGGTTAACGTGACTGGCACGTCAGTCGGAATATCGTAACTCTACCCAGATGCTTTCCCCGCTAAAATGAAAAAGTCCTGGTGTGTGAACCTCTTAGGATATTGCCAGATCCCCTTATGACGAAAGATCGTGTTTTTACCGTATGCACGCCTTGCCGGTAGCCCGCAGCCGTTTGACGGCTGTCGCTGATGGTAGCGGTATCATCGACAAAACTGACCTTACCACTTGACCGAAAACGAGAAAATGTGGTCAGGCCGAGCGAACGTAGCCAAAGCGCGTGTCTGAGGGGATTGATGAAAATCATCTATATGTCGGCAAGTATGCTGGTTCTGGCGAGCCTCACGGCCGCCCCGAACGTAGCGGCAGCGCAGACCGCACCGCCAGCACCTGCCCCTCAAACCTCCGACCTCGAGCCTGTCGATACGGGCGATATCGTGGTCACGGCCCAGCGTCGCTCGGAGAACCTGCAGACCGTTCCCGTTGCCATCACGGTTGTCAGCGGCGACGCGTTGCGGGCGCAGAACATCAACAGCACCGAGACGCTCGACAAGGTCGTCCCCTCGCTGACCTTCAAGCGCGGCACCGCCAACGTCAATTCGACGATCGCGATCCGCGGCCTCGGTACGCAATCGTTCGCGTCCGGCGCCGAGCCGAGCGTTTCGACGATCATCGACGGGGTCGTCTATGGCCGCTCGGGCATGGCGACGCAGGAATTCGCCGACCTCGACCGGATCGAAGTGCTGCGCGGGCCGCAGGGCACGCTGTTCGGCAAGAATGCGAGCGCAGGCGCGCTCAACATCGTCACGCGGGCGCCGACCAAGACGTTCAAGGCCGAAGCCTCCGCCGCCTATTACGACCGCGCTGAATATCGCGCGAGCGCGACCGTGTCGGGCCCGCTGAGCGACAGTGTCGGCGCGCTGCTCAGCGGCTATTACGGCAATTACGACGGCAACGCCCGCAACGTGTACAACAACAGCTGGGTAAACGGCTATGAGAAGTTTGGGATCAAGGGCAAGCTCAAGGGCGAGTTCGGCGATCTGAGCGTCGGCATCGCCGCCGATTACAGCCACGAAAAGGACGATTGCTGCGGCGACATCCTGGGGACGTTCATCCCCAACGCGCAGTTCAGCACCATCTTCCTGCCACAGCAGCGTCCGGTCGTGCCGCGCTACGGCAATCGCGACCTCAACAACAATTTCACGCCGGGCACGACCGACACCAATACCGGCGTCTCGGCGACGCTCGACTATAAGCTCGGCGATTACACGCTGACCTCGATCACGGCGTATCGCAACTGGAAGAACCGCCAGCTGCGCGACGGCGATTTCGGATCGCAGTCGGGGCAATATGTCGCGGTCGCTTCGGCGGCGACGCCCGCTGCGGCGACGCAGAATATCGACCAGCGTGACGATGGCCGCCTCGACTTCAAGCAATACAGCCAGGAAATCCGCATCGCCTCGCCGAGCGGGCGCCGCTTCGAATATGTCGCCGGCGGCTTCTTCTGGTGGACCGACGAGAACGACACCTTCACCCGCTCGGACAGCTTCTGCTCCGCCTCGACGCTGGCGATCGACGCCACCGGGTTTCGGCCGTGCAGCACGGCGCCGGGGGTCAGCACCTTTGTGAGTTCGAACGGCCCGGCCGCCTGGAACACCAAGTTCCGCAGCCAGGCGGGCTTTGCCCAGGCGACGTGGGAAGTGGTCGATCACCTCAAGCTGATCGGCGGCCTTCGCTACACGCACGACAGCGTATCCTACAGCTTCGCGCGTACCGTTTCGGTCGCCGACGCGACGCTGCGTCCCGGCATCCAGGGCGCCTTCACCTCGGCGCAGCGCACGAGCGCGAACGGCGTATCGGGCAAGGCCGGCTTGCAATATCAGGTCACGCCTGACCTGATGGCGTACGGCACCTATTCGCGCGGCTATAAGGGGCCGGCGCTCAACGTCTTCTATTCGATGACCGCGAACAACACCGCGCCGATCAGCCCGGAGACGAGCAACGCCTTCGAGCTCGGCATCAAGTCGAAATTCTTCGATCGCCGCCTGACCTTGAACGCCGCGCTCTACAGCCAGGTGCTCGACAATTTCCAGGCGAACAGCTTCGTCACGCAAGGCGGGCAGACCTTCGTCACGCTGACCAATGCTGGGCGCGTCCGTTCGCGTGGGTTCGAGGCGGATTTCAGCCTGCGGCCGACCGATCACTTCACGCTCAACGGCGGCTACACCTACAATGAAGGCACGATCCGCGCTTTCTCGTGCGCACCGACGCTCTCGGCGGCCAATCTCGCCACCTGCCTCGCGCATAACGGCAAGCCGCTGCCCTTCGCGCCCAAGCACAAGTTCAACCTTGGCGCCGACTGGCGCCTGCCGCTCGAGGACGCGCTGCCCTTCACGGTCAAGCTCGGCTCGCAGGTCAGCTATTCGAGCCGGATCAATTTCGATCTCGACCAGACGCCGCTCGCGCAACAGGCCCCCTACGCGCTGCTCGATGCCAACATCACGCTCGGTAGCAAGGACGGCAAGTTCGAGCTGAGCCTGATCGGAAAGAATCTGACCGACAAATATTATGTCAGCTTCGTCACGCCGGCAGGCAATGGCGTGACCGCGCCTTCGTACCAGCGCCTGCAAGTGCCACGCGATGCGCAGCGCTATTTCGGGGTTCGCGGGACGGTGAAATACTGATCGCCGTGCTCCCGACTACGTGCTGACCAGCAGGCGGCGCTTCCGAGAGGAGGCGCCGTTTTGGTGTGCAAGGGGCTTCGGCACGACAGTTGCCCGAAAGACACACTGCGCGAAGCATCGCATCGGACCCTCGGAACTCTCCGGTTTGCATCGGGTTAAACCGCCACTCAATGCAATTTCAGAGGCCAAGCCATGTACAAGTTCATCACCGCGTCGCTCGCAGCAACCTTCCTCTCGGCGGTCCCCGCGCTTGCGCAGGACACTGCCGCCCCGATGGCGACCCAGGAGTCGACCACGGCCACTCCGGCCGAGGCAGCAGCCAATAGCGGCTCGGGCAGCTTCCGCGGCTTCCGCGTCGAAGGCAATTTCGGCGGCGATCGCTTCCAGTCGGAAGGCGTCCATCGCGACAAGTTCGGCTACGGCGCGTCGGTCGGCTTCGATGGCCAGCTGGGTCAGCGTTTCGTAGTCGGTCCGGAAGCGACCTACTGGCGTTCGAACAACTGGAGCGAGAACTGCACTGGCGCCAATGGCGGCGCGCTGTGCACCAAGTCGTTCGAGGAACTCGGCGTCGGCGTCCGTGCGGGCATTCAGGCGACTCCGCAGCTGCTCGTCTTCGGTAAGGGCGGGTACGTCAACAACCAGCAGCGCAAGCGCTTCACCTCGCCGGTCGCCGGGCGCAGCTTCTACGATCGCTACTCGACCGACGGCTATCAGCTCGGTGGTGGCGTTGAATACGGCATGGGCAGCCGCTTCTCGGGTCCGCTCTCGGGCCTCTACGTCTCGGCCCAGTATGTCTATTCGCAGTATTCGGACCACACCTCGCGTCAGCGCATCATGGGCGGCGTCGGTCTCCGCTTCAAGTAAGCACAGGCTGGACGGCGGCGACGCGTCGCCGTCCACCGCACGGTCCGATGACGGGCGTTCTCGCAAGAGGGCGCCCGTTTTCTATGCGCGATCGATCCGCACCGCGCGGCGGCCGGCGATGTCGTCACGTTCTTGGGTAACGGCGCCGGGCACCACCAGCGTCCGATCGTCGCCCTGCGGGAGCACGATCGTCAACGGACGCCAGTCGTTGGCGCTGACCTCGAGGACGATCTGGTCGATGGTGCAGCGGCCTGCGATGCGCCACTCACGCGGTTCGGCGCGGGCTTCGTCATCCTCGAGCGCGGTGAGCATACAGTCGCCCGCCGCCGCCGGCGGAAACAGCCAGAGCCCACGGTCGAGCGGATCGGGCGCGAAACCGCCGCCCGCGAGATCGACCAGCATCGCCGAGCCGGCGCGCGCGAACAGCGGCGGGTTGCCCGCGATCGGCGCATCGACCTCGATCACGCTCCCCCCGGCATGGCGGGCGCCGCTCCACACATCGTACCAGTCGTCGTGCCCGGGTAGCCGGACGCTGCGCGACGCGACACCCTGTTCGACGACGATCGCCGCGAGCACGTCGCGGCCAAGCATATGGTCGTCGCCGTCGTGCCAGGCGGCACCATCGTCGGGATGATCGAGCCAGACGGGCCCGACAATCGGCGCGAAGTCGCGGCTGTAGCGCAGCAGCAAATCGCCGAAGAATGGCAGCAGCGTCTGACGCAGCGCCATCAACCGCTGGATCGCCGGGAGCGCGTCGGCGTACATCCATGGCTCGTTGACGCTGCGGTCGTCGTTCCAGCTGTGGATGCTGAAACGCGGCATCAGCACGCCGGCCTGGACCCAGCGCAGCAGCAGTTCGGCGTCGGGCGGTGGTCCGGCGAACCCGCCGACATCGTGCCCGGTGTTCGAAATGCCCGACAGTGCCAGCCCCAAACCCATCTTGAGATTGTAGCGCAACGTCTTCCAGTCGGTGCGATTGTCACCCGACCAGGTCTGCGCGTAGCGCTGCAGGCCGGTCATCCCTGAGCGGGTCACGACATAGGGCCGCCTGCCAGGCGAATGCGCGATCTGCGCGGCGCGCGAGGCGCGCATCATCAGCAGCGCCTGCAGCGGCAGCGCCTCGGCGGCCGCGCGCGGGGTGCCGAAACCGTGGATCCGGGCGCGCGCATCCCACACTTCATATTCGTTATTGTCGTTCCACGTCGCCTCGATCCCGTTGTCGAGCAGGGCTGTGGTCACCTGCCCCTTCCACCATGTCGCGGTCGCCGGGTTGGTGAAATCGAGGTAGACGCCGGGCGCATCCCAGAATTGCGCTTGCGTCTCCACGCCATCCGCGTCGGCGACCAACAGCCCACCCGCGCGGACCTCGTCGATCAGCGGATGGTCGAGCAGCATCGCCGGCTTGATGTTCGGGACAAAACGGACGCCCACATCGGCATAGCTTTTGACGAAGGCGGCCGGATCGGGAAACTTGGTGCGGTTCCAATGGAACACGTAGCGCTTGTCGCCGATCGAGGTGTAGCCCGACGACAAATGGAACGAGGTGCAGCCGATGTCATGCTCGGCGAGCTTGGCGGTGAAGGTCTGCATCTGCACAGCGGCGTCGGGCGCGTCGGTATAGGTCATCGTCGAGCCCGAATAGCCGAGCGACCAGGCGGGCATCAGCGCCGGGCGACCGGTCAGCCAGGTAAAGCGCTTGGTCACCGAGAGCGGATCGGGACCGGCGATCATCCACACATCGACGTCGCCGTGATCGGCAACGACGTGCCGATAGGCCCCATGATAATTGTCGAGCTCGCGCCCGAAATCATACGTCACGCGCGCGAGCGTGTCGTGGAATTCGCCATGGCAGCGGCCGGCACTGTCGGCGACCAGGACATAGGGAATCGACTTGTAGAGCGGGTCGCTATGCTCGGCGTCATAGCCCATCGGATCGAGGCTGGTCAGCCGGAAGCGGCGGCCGGTGCGGTCCATCGCGCCGGCGCGTTCGCCGAGCGCGTAATGGCGGTCGCCCGCGCGGCGCTCGAGATAATGGTGCGCGCGACCATCCCACCAGCCGAAGTCATAGGCCTGGGTCGGACGGTCGGCCGCCATCGGCTGCCATGCAACGCCGTCATGCTGTTCCCAGCTGCAGTGCAGGCCATGCAGGGTAATCGTCACGCGAATTTGCGTGGTCGCAATGATGAGCTTGCCCTGGGCCTCGTCCACCAACGGCGCGGGGCAGGTGAAGCCCGCAATGTCCATCCGGTCGCGGCCGGGTTCCGCGATATCCTCGGCACCGGCAGCGATCGCCCAGCTCGGCGGGCTCGTCACAGACCCGTCAGCGAGCAACAGCAGACGGACGATATCGTCCTCGAGCACAAACAGATGCGCCAGCGCGCCGGTATCGGCCTTAAGCGTGATCCGGCCGCGCGTACGCTCGGTCAACGCGAACAACGGCGGGTTGGCGATCGTGGCGCGTCTCATATGCGGGCCTCCGGTAAGGTCAGACGATGGACAAAGACGATCAACACCACAGCGCCGATCAGGTCGAACACGGCGAGCGCACCGAATAGCGGCGCGTACCCGATCCTGTCGGCAAGCTGGCCGATCAGCAGCGAGAAGAGCAGCCCGCCGATCCACCCCGCCTGCCCGACGAAACCGTTGGCTGTGCCGACTTCCTCGGGCGTGAAGACATCGGCGGAGAGCGTGTTGATCAGCACCGAGATCATCTGGTGGGCAAAGCCGCCGATGCAGAACAGCGCGATCGCGGTGTAGGGGCTCGCAGCGAGGCCGATACAGCCCGGCGCGATCATCAACACCGCGGCCAGGCTGATGCCGAGCACGCGCGACGGGATCAGTCGCATCCCGAAATGCTTGATGAAGAAGGGCGAGAGATAGCCGCCGAGCACCCCGCCGAGATCGGCGGCCAGGAAAGGCAGCCAGGCGAACAAGGCGATCTGCTTGAGATCCATGCCACGCTCGGTGGCGAGATAGAGCGGGATCCAGAAGCTGAAGGTCTGCCATGCCGGCTCGGCGAGAGAGCGCGGCACCGCGATCACCCAGAATTTCGCGCTGCCCAGAATCTCCTTCGCGCTCGCGCGGCGGGACGGCACCAACGGGCGGTCCTCGGCGATCAGCGCGCGTTCGTCGGGCGTGATCGAAGGGTGGTCGCCCGGCGAGCGATAGAATGCATACCACGCGCCTGCCCAGACCAGCCCGACCGCACCGGTCACGACGAAGGCGAGCCGCCAATCTCCCCACAAGGTCACCGCGACGACGATCGGCGGCGCGATCAGTGCGCCGAGCGAGGTGCCGGCGTTGAACCAGCCCGTCGCGACCGAACGCTCGCGCGCGGGAAACCATTCGGCAATCGCCTTCATCCCCGAGGGGATCGCCGCGGCTTCGCTCATGCCGAGCAAGGCGCGGAAGAAAGCGAGGCTAAGCCAGCCGCCCGCCAGCGCGCTCAGCATGTTCGCGGCCGACCAGGCGACGCCGAAAAAGGCAAACCCCGCGCGCAACCCGAAATGATCGACGATATAGCCGGCGATCGGCTGCATCACGGTATAAGCGAGCTGAAACGCGCCGACGACATAGCTGTATTGCTGCGTCGACATCGCGAAGCTCGCCTTCAACTGCGGCGCGAGCACGCCGAGCGAATTGCGCGCAAGATAGTTGGCGATCGTGCCGACGCAGATCAGCGCGACGATCCACCAGCGCAGATGACGGATCTTCACGCGCCCTTTCCCCCTATCGTGTCGCGTACGCGCGCCCACGGCGCTGTGGCGATGACGCGGGCGTCCTGTTGCTGCACGGTGCGTCCTCTCCGACGATTTGTGACGATGCTAACCAGGTGACGGCCCTCTGTCGATGGTGGTAAGGCCAAATTGGCCAGGGAAGAAATGGTGGGTTAAGAGGCTGCGCATATTGCGCTCCTTGCAAAGCTCAGCCACGATTGGCCAATGACTGACCAGCCGCGCCGCGTGACCAGGCTCTACGAACGGGTCGCCTCCGACGTCCGTGCCTCCCTCGCGAGCGGACGCTATGCTATCGGCGACCGGTTGCCGTCGGAGCGCGACCTCGCGCTGCATTACAAGGTGTCGCGTCCGACAGTGCGCGAGGCGATCATCGCGCTCGAGGTCGATGGCATGGTCGAGGTGCGGACCAATTCGGGCGTTTATGTCGCGGCGCTGCAGCCGGCGGGCGGGGTGCTCACCGAAACCGACGTTGGCGGGTTCGAGCTACTTGAGGCGCGGCGGCTGATCGAATCGCAGGTCGCCGGGCTCGCCGCAGAGCAGATCGACGCCGAGCGCATCGCACGGCTGCGCACGCTGGTCGTCGAGATGGAGAATGCCGATCTCGTCACCGCCGAAGTCGCCGACCGCGAATTCCATCTCGAAATCGCGCGCGCCACCGGCAACAGCGCGCTCGAGATGACGGTGGCGATGCTGTGGGACACGCGCAGCCGCTCGCCGCAATACAAATTGCTGACCGAGAAGGTGCGCGCAGCCGGCGTCGCCCCGCGCCAGTCGGAGCATTTGCGGATCGTCGAGGCGCTCGCCACGGGCGATGCAAGCCGCGCGCACAATGCGATGTGGGAGCATCTCGGCCGCGTCATCGACGCGTTGCTCGAAGCGACCGAAGTCGAAGCGATCGAGCGCGCACGCGCGGATGTCGACGCCAAGCGGCGGCGCTTCCGCGACAAGGTGGCGGTGGCGAGTTCGGGCTAGACCTCGCTAGCGCGGATAAGCCGACGCCAGCGCGAGCAACGCCGTCGCCTGTTTCAGATGCGGCAGATCGACCATCCGCCCGTCGAGCCCAACCGTTCCAGCGCCCGGCGCAGCGGCGAACGCCGCGACGATCCGCTGCGCATGCGCGATCTCCTCAGGCGACGGCATGAAGCTCGCGTTGATCGCGGCGACCTGCGCGGGATGGATCGCGAGCCGGCCGGTAAAGCCCTCCGCCCGTGCGGCGCGCGAGCTCTCGCGCAGGCCCGCCTCGTCGCGGAAATCGACGTAAAGCGTGTCGATCGCCTGCACCCCCGCCGCCTTCGCGCCGAGCAAGGTGAGCGAGCGTACCAGGCGATAGGTCAGCGCCCAGCCGCCTGCGGGATCGAGATTGGTGCTGGCACCAAGCGCGGCGGACAGATCCTCCGCGCCCCAGGTCAGCCCGAGCAGGCGATCGAGCCCCGCCCCCGCATAAGCGCCGAGCGTAAACGGGGCGGCGGCGGTTTCGGTCGCGACCGGCACGATCTTGATCGATCCCGGTGCCACCCCGGCCTGCGCCTCGAGCGCGTCGAGATAGTGCGAGAGCCAGCGGATGTCGCCCGGCCCGTCGCATTTTGGCAGCATGATCCCGTCGGGCGCAGCGCGAACCACCGCGACGAGATCGTCGAGCGCGAGGCCGCTGTCGAAGGGATTGATCCGCACCCACAGCTGGTTCGCGCGGGCGCCGCGCGGGCGCTCGCCGACAAACGCCGCTACCAGCGCGCGTCCCGCCGGCTTGTTCGCCGCCGCAACCGAGTCCTCGAGATCGAGGATCACCGCATCCGCACCGCATGCATCGACCTTGCCGAGCTTCTTTTCGCTGTCGCCAGGAATGAACAGCCAGGAGCGCAGCGGCGTCATGCCGGCTTCCGCCGTTGCAGGCCCGAGCGCTTGCACGACGCGACGAGCTCGTCGCGCTGGTTGTAGGCGCGGTGGATGAAGGTCACGATTCCGGCGTTGGGCCGCGACTTCGATTCGCGCAGGTCGGCGACTTCGGTCTCGATCCGCAGCGTATCGCCGATGAACACGGGGGCGGGAAAGCGCACTTCGTCCCAGCCGAGATTGGCGACCGCGGTGCCCAGCGTCGTGTCGCCAACCGACACGCCGACCATCAGCCCCAAGGTGAAGGTCGAATTGACGATGATACGACCGTAATCGCTGTCCTTCATATATTCGGCATCGAGATGGAGCTGCGCGGGGTTATGCGTCAGCGTCGAGAAGAGCAGATTGTCGGTCTCGGTCACCGTCCGCCGGATCGCATGGGCGAAGGTCTGCCCGACCTGCAATTCCTCGAACCACAATCCTGCCATCACGCGCCACTCCTCTGCCTGCCGCACGGATTAGGCAGGAATTGCGCAAAGCGCCATCACCGCGATGCAAGGCCACTTTATGCGGACTTTACGCCGCACCGCCTTCATCCCCCGCGCGCGCTAACGCGGCTCAGGTCCAAGCGGACCGCCTGAACCATAACAGGCGGGCTCTCCATGTCCTTCGACCTTATCCTGGGCGGCATCGTCGCCGTCTTAGTCCTGATCTACCTGCTCGCTGTGCTCGCACAGCCCGAGCGGTATTGAGGAGCGCGGCACCATGACCTTTGCCGGCTGGAGCATGATCCTCCTCTTCGTCGTGCTGATCGTCGCGCTGGCCAAACCGGCCGGCGCCTGGATGCACGCCCTTTATGCCCGCGAGACGCTGCCCTTGGGCTTCGTCGAACGCGGTTTCTACAAACTCGCCGGGATCGATCCCAAGGCCGAGCAGAGCTGGGTCGGCTATGCCGCTTCGCTGATGGTGTTCAACCTCGGCGGCATTGCTTTGCTGTTCGCGATCCTGAAATTGCAGGGCGTGCTGCCGATGAACCCGCAGGGCTTCACCGGCATGGAGACGCTGCTCGCGTTCAACACCGCGGTCAGCTTCGTCACCAACACCAACTGGCAGAATTATGGCGGTGAATCCTCGCTGTCGAACCTCAGCCAGATGGCGGGGCTGACGGTGCAGAACTTCCTGTCGGCCGCGGTCGGCATCGCCGTCGCCTTCGCCTTCATCCGCGGCTTTGCCCGCAAGCAGGCTTCGGGCATCGGCAATTTCTGGGTCGATGTGACGCGCGCCACGCTGTACCTGCTACTCCCGATCTCGATCGTGCTCGCGCTGGTCTATGTCGTGATGGGCGTGCCGCAGACCTTCGGGCCGTCGGTCGTCGCGACGACGATCGAAGGCGCCAAGCAGACCATCGCGGTCGGCCCGGTCGCCTCGCAGCTTGCGATCAAGATGCTCGGCACCAATGGCGGCGGCTTCTTCAATGCCAACTCCGCGCATCCGTTCGAGAACCCGACCGCGCTCAGCAACTTCCTGCAGATGCTGTCGATCTTCGTGCTCGGCGCTGGTCTGACGCTCACCTTCGGCAAGGCGGTCGGCAATGTCCGCCAGGGCTGGGCGATCCTCGCGGCGATGATGCTGCTCTTCATCGCAGGTGTCGCAGTCGCTTACGGCGCGGAAGCTGCTGGCAACCCGATCCATCACGCGCTCGGCGTCGCCGGGGGCAATATGGAGGGCAAGGAAGTCCGCTTCGGCATCGCCGCGACGGCGCTGTTCGCCGTCGTCACAACCGCCAGCTCGTGCGGTGCGGTGATCGGCATGCACGACAGCTTCACCGCGATCGGCGGCTTGGTGCCGCTGTTCAACATGCAGCTCGGCGAGCTCGTCATCGGTGGCGTCGGCTCAGGGCTCTATGCAGTGCTGATCTACTGCATCCTCGCGGTGTTCATCGCCGGGCTGATGGTCGGCCGCACGCCCGAATATGTCGGCAAGAAGATCGAATCGCGCGAGATGAAGCTCGCGGTGATCGCCATCGCCATCCCGCCGCTCGCGATCCTCGGGCTAACCGCGGTGGCGTGCATCACCGGCGCGGGACTTGCCGGCCCGGCCGCCAAGGGCGCGCACGGGTTCAGCGAGATCCTCTACGCCTTCACCTCGGGTGCGGCCAATAACGGCTCGGCGTTCGGTGGCCTCAGCGGCAACACGCCGTTCTACAATCTGCTGCTCGCGCTCGACATGTTCGTCGGCCGCTTCGGGGTGATCCTGCCCGTTCTCGCGATCGCCGGGGGCCTCGCCGCCAAGCGGCGCGTGCCCGAGGGCGCGGGGTCGTTCCCGACCACCGGGCTGCTGTGGATCGGCCTGCTCGCGGCGATCATCGTGATCGTCGGTGGCCTCACCTTCCTGCCCGCGCTCGCGCTCGGTCCGATCGCGGACCAGGCGCAGGTCGCCGCCGGCACCTTGCTCTAAAAGGTCATAGCCCCATGGCAAACCAGAACGCTTCGCTCTTCACCGGCCCGCTGCTTGCCGCAGCGGCCCGGGATGCCGTCCTCAAGCTCGATCCGCGCAAGCTGATCAAAACGCCTGTGATGTTCGTCACCGCGATCGTCGCCGGCCTGTCGACGATCCTCCTGATCAAGGGGCTCGTCACCGGCACCGGCCACCCGCTGTTCGAAGGCCAGTTGGTCTTCTGGCTGTGGCTGACGGTACTGTTCGGCAACGTTGCCGAGGCACTCGCCGAAGGGCGCGGCAAGGCGCAGGCCGCGTCGCTGCGCGCCACCAAGGCCGAGCTCCGCGCCAAGAAGCTGATCGGCGTGGCAGGCGCCTGGGAGATGGTCGATGCGACCAGCCTGCAGGTCGGCGACGAGGTGCTGGTCGAGACCGGCGACCTCGTTCCCGCCGACGGCGAAGTCATCGCCGGCGTCGCTTCGGTCAACGAGGCGGCGATCACCGGCGAGAGCGCGCCGGTGATCCGCGAGGGCGGCGGCGATCGTTCCGCCGTCACCGCGGGCACGCGCGTCATCGCCGATGCGATTACGGTGCGCGTCACCGCAGGCGCCGGCCAGGGCTTTCTCGATCGCATGATCGCGCTGGTCGAGGGGGCGCAGCGCCAGAAGACGCCGAACGAGATCGCGCTGACGATCCTGCTCGCCGGGCTCACGCTGATCTTCCTGATCGCGGTCGGCACGCTGCCGGCGTTCGCCTCCTATGCCGGCGGGATGCTCGCCATTCCGGTGCTCGTTGCCCTGTTCGTAACGCTGATCCCGACGACGATTTCGGCGCTGCTTTCGGCGATCGGCATTGCGGGCATGGACCGGCTCGTGCGCTTCAACGTGCTCGCCAAGTCGGGCCGCGCGGTGGAAGCCGCGGGTGACATCGACACGCTGCTGCTCGACAAGACCGGCACGATCACGATCGGCGATCGCCAGGCGACCGCCTTCCTGCCCGTTCCCGGCGTGACCGTCGCCGAACTGACCGCAGCCGCGCGCCTCGCCAGCCTGTCGGACGAGACGCCCGAGGGCCGCTCGATCGTCGTGCTCGCCAATCAGGACGGCAGCGCTGCGGTGGCGATACCGGCGGGTGCCGAGGAGATCAAATTCACCTCGCAGACGCGCGTTTCGGGTCTCCAGATCGGCGACCGTGCGCTGGTCAAGGGCGCGGTCGATGCGATCCTCAAGCGGCTCCCCGATGCGCCCAACGGCGAGGCGCTGCGGAAAATCGCCGACGAGATCGCGCGCGGCGGTGCCACCCCGCTCGCGGTCGCCGATGGCAACCGCCTGCTCGGCGTCGTCCAGCTCAAGGACATCGTCAAGGCGGGCATCCGCGAGCGCTTCGGCGAACTGCGCCGGATGGGGATCCGCACGGTGATGATCACCGGCGACAACCCGCTCACCGCCGCGAGCATCGCCGCCGAGAGCGGGGTCGACGACTTCCTCGCCGAGGCCACGCCAGAGGACAAGCTCGCGCTGATCCGCAAGGAACAGGAAGGCGGCAAGCTCGTCGCGATGTGTGGCGACGGCACCAACGACGCGCCTGCGCTCGCGCAGTCCGACGTCGGCGTCGCGATGAACACCGGCACGCAGGCCGCACGCGAGGCGGGCAACATGGTCGACCTCGACAGCGATCCGACCAAGCTGATCGAGATCGTCGGGCTCGGCAAGCAGCTCCTCATGACCCGCGGCGCGCTGACCACCTTCTCGATCTCGAACGACGTCGCCAAATATTTCGCGATCCTGCCGGCGATCTTCGTCGCGCTCTATCCGGGATTGGGCGGGTTGAACGTGATGCGGCTGGCAAGCCCCGAGAGCGCGATCCTGTCGGCGATCATCTTCAACGCGCTGATCATCCCGGCACTGGTGCCGCTGGCGCTGAAGGGCGTGAAGTACCGTCCCGCTCCAGCCGGCACGCTGCTCGCGCGCAACCTCGCCATCTACGGCGTCGGCGGGCTGATCGCGCCGTTCATCGGCATCAAGGCGATCGACCTCGTCGTCGCCGCTTTGCACCTTGCTTGAGGATCTCCAGATGTTGACCGAAACGCTTCGCGCGCTGCGCCCCGCCGCCGTCCTGCTCCTGCTGATGACGCTCGTCCTCGGCCTGCTCTATCCCGCAGCAATCACCGGTATCGCGCAGATCGTGCTGCCGGTGCAGGCCAATGGCAGCGTGCTGAGCAACGCCAAGGGGCAGCCGATCGGCTCCGCGCTGATCGCGCAGAATTTCACGGGCCCGACCAATTTCCATCCCCGTCCCTCTGCCGCCGGCAAGGATGGCTATGATGCGAGTGCGTCGGCCGCGACCAACCTAGCGCCGGGGTCTAAGGACCTGCGCGATGCCATCGCCAAGCGCGTTTCGAGCGCGCGGGCGGAAGGGATGACCGGGGATCTACCCGCCGACCTGGTCACCACTAGCGCCTCGGGGCTCGATCCCGATCTGAGCCCCGAGGCGGCTTTTTTGCAGGCTCCGCGTGTCGCCAAGGCGCGTGGGCTGGATGTCGCCAAGGTAAAGTCGCTGATTGAAACCCAGACCGAGGTGCCGTTGCTCGGCATCATCGGCGAGCGCCACGTCAATGTCCTGCTGCTCAATCGACAGCTCGACGCGACTGCCGCTACAAGCACCCAGTGAACGACACCCGCCCCTCCCCCGACGCGCTGCTGAAAGCGGCCCGGCGCGAGGGGCGCGGTCGGTTGAAGATCTTCCTCGGCGCAGCCCCGGGGGTCGGCAAGACCTTCGAGATGCTGCGCGAGGGCGCCGAACTGCTCCGCAGCGGCACCGACGTCGTCGCGGGCGTGATCGAGACGCATGGCCGCGCCGACACCGACCGGCTCGCCGCCCCGTTCGAGATCCTGCCGCGCGCGAAGATCGAGCACGGCGCGCATACGCTCGAGGAGTTCGACCTCGACGCGATGCTCGCGCGGCACCCCAAGGTCGCGCTGATCGACGAATTCGCGCACACCAATGCGCCGGGCAGCCGCCATCCCAAACGCTGGCAGGATATCGAGGAGCTGCGCGAGGCCGGGATCGACGTGCTCAGCACGCTCAACATCCAGCATGTCGAGAGCCTCAACGACGTCGTCGCCGGCTTCACGCGCGTTCGCGTGCGCGAGACGGTGCCCGATGCGGTGCTCGACGATGCCGAAATCGAAGTCGTCGACGTCCCCCCCGACGAGCTGATCGCGCGGTTGCAAGAGGGCAAGGTCTATATCCCAGCCGAGGCGACGCGCGCGCTCGGCCATTTCTTTTCCAAATCGAACCTGTCGGCGTTGCGCGAACTGGCGCTGCGCCGCGCCGCGCAGACGGTCGACCGGCATCTGCTCGATCACGTCGCGAGTCTTGGCGAGAGCGGCACCTGGGCGGGCGGAGAGCGGCTCGTCGTCGCGGTCGGCGACCAGCCGGGGAGCGATGTGCTGATCCGCTCGGCCAAGCGGCTCGCCGATGCGCTGCACGCGAGCTGGACCGCGGTGGTGGTCGAGACGCCGCGCTCGGCGACACTCTCGGCCCCCGCCCGCGCGCGGATGGCCGACGCGCTCGACCTCGCCACCGGGCTCGGCGCGACGATCGCGACGGTGCCGGCGGGCAACGTGCTCGAGGGGCTGTGCGCGCATATCCGCGAGGCACGCGCGACCGCGGTCGTGATCGGCAAGTCGCGGCGCTCGTGGTGGTTCGAGCTGCGCCACGGCTCGGTGGTCGACCGGCTGGTGCGCGCGCTCGACGGCGTGGCGATTCACGTCGTCCCCGTCGCGGAAGCCAGCGAGACGCGCCGCGAAACACCGACGACGCGCCCGATCCTGGCGCGGGGCAGCGCGATCGGCCTCGCCTTCGTCGCCGCGAGTACCGCGCTTTCGCAGTTGCTCCTGCCGGTGGTCGGGGCCGATGCGATCGACCTGCTCTATCTGCTCCCGGTGATCGCCACCGCGACGCTCTACGGCCTGCGGTCGTCGCTGATCGCGAGCGTCGGCGCGGCGCTCGCCTACAACTTCTTCTTCCTGCCACCGCTCTACACGCTGACGATCACCGATCCGCACAATGTCGTCACGCTCACCGTGTTCGTGATCGTCGCGGTGGTGGCGAGCCAGCTGGCGGGACAGGTGCGGCGCGAGGCCAATGTCGGCGCGCGCACCGCGACCGAGAATGCCGCGCTTGCCGCGTTCGGCCAGCGTCTGGCCGGCGTCTCCGACGAGAATGGCACCGCGACGGCGACGTGCGAGGAGATTGCGGCACTGCTCGGCGTTTCGACGATCCTGCTCGCCAATCGCGACGGCCGCCATGTCGCGATTGCCGCGGCCCCCTCGATGGTCGCGCTGAGCCCGATCGACACCGCCGCCGCCGAATGGGCGTTCGACCGCGGCGAAGTCACCGGACGCGACAGCGGGACGCTGACCGCGAGCGAGTGGCAGTTCCACCCGCTCAAGACCGCTTTGGGCGTGCTCGGCGTGCTCGGCGTTGCACGCGAGGGGGGTGATCCAATCCCCGCCGACAAGCGCGTGCTGTTCGCGACGCTCGTCGGCCAGGCCGCGCTGGCGCACGAACGGCTCCAGCTCGAGGCGCAGGCGCGCGAAGTGAACGCGCTCAAGCAGCGCGACGATCTGCGCGCGACGCTGCTCTCGTCGATCGGGCACGATCTCAAGACCCCGCTCACCGCGGTCGTCGCGGCAGCGGACGAACTCGCCGTCGCGCACGGCACCTCGCTCGCTACCGCGACGCTCAAGAGCGAGGCACGGCGGTTGCGGCGCGTGTTCGACGATCTCGTCGAGATGACGCGGATCGAGGCGGGCGCGCTCGTCGTCAAGCGCGAGGCGACCGACCTGACCGACGCCGTCGCCGCCGCCGCGCGCGACCTGCGCGCCGAGCTCGCGCGGCACCGGCTGGTGCTCGACGTGCCGCCGACGCTGCCGTTGGTGGAGGCCGATCCGCGGATGCTGCATCACGTGCTGATCAACCTGCTCGGCAACGCCGCCAAGTTCGCACCCGCCGACACCGACATCTTGATCGAGGGGCGTCGCACGCCCGACGGGCTTACGCTCGGCGTCCTCGATCAGGGGCCAGGCCTGCCGGTCGGCGGCGAGGCGCATCTGTTCGACCGCTTCACGCGCGTCGACGGCGATGACCGCAGCGGCGGGACGGGACTTGGTCTGGCGATCGTCCAGGGCTTCGCGCAGGCGATGGGGCTGCAGGTGTCTGCGGCCAATCGCGAGCAGGGCGGATCGGCGTTCGTCGTGGCGTGGCCCAATGCGCTGATCCGGCGTACGGGTAGCGAATGACCAACCTTCGTCACCCCGGCCTTGTGCCGGGGCCCACCCCTCCGCACGCGCACCCTTTGAGCTGCCGGCCGCACCGCTCGCGGCAAGATGGGCCCCGGCACAAGGCCGGGGTGACGGTTGGAAGGGGCGGCCGGTGACCGCGCAGATATTGATCGTCGACGACGAATCCGCGATCCGCCGCCTCGTGCGCGGCGCGGTTGAGCGCGCCGGGATGACCGCCGAAGAAGCCGCCACCGCCGCCGATGCACTGACGCTCGCGCATCGCCCGGGGTGCGAGCTGGTGTTGCTCGATCTCGGCTTGCCCGACCGCGACGGGATCGAGCTCGTGCCGCTGCTCAAGGCGATGGACCGCGCGGTGATCGTGCTGACCGCGCGCGACGCAACCGCCGAGAAGGTCGCAGCACTCGATCTCGGCGCCGACGACTATGTGGTGAAGCCGTTCGACACCGAGGAATTGCTCGCTCGAATGCGCGTCGTACTCAGGCGTCACAATGCCACCCCGGCGGGGCAGGACCGCTTGAAGGTCGGGCCGGTCGAGATCGACCTGTCGGCGCATCAGGTGTGGCGCGATGGCGCGCCGGTGAAGCTGACCCGCAAGGAGTTCGCCTTGCTCGCCGAACTGGCGCGCCACGCCGGCAAGCTGCTGACGCACGCGCATCTGCTCCGCGTGGTGTGGGGCGACGGGCATCTCGACGATGTCGAATATCTGCGCGTCGCGGTGCGCGCGCTGCGCTTGAAGCTCGAGCTCGATCCGGGCGCGCCCGCGCTGCTGCTCAACGAGCCCGGGATCGGCTATCGGCTGGTGGCGTAAGCGCTCACTCCGCCGGCGCGACGATCGCGGTGCGCTCTTGCCGGCCCCAGCTTTCGCGCCCGGTCAGGAACGCGTGCCAGCCCCACACCGCACCGGCATGGCGCAGCAGCTGGAAGCTGAACGGCTCGAGGATCGCCGCGATCAGCGCGGGGAACAGCGCCAACCCCTCGCGCTGCCCGGTCCAGCGCTTGTACATACCGAGCGACCAGAGGTGGAAGGTGAGGTCGATCGCGATCTTCGCGAGCATCACGAGCAGGATCGGGAACGCCAGCGTGAAGCGCCCGCTGACCACCAGCCCGACGAGAATCGCGAACGCCGCGAGACCGTAGATCGGCTGCACCGTATCGAGCGCCTTGACCGGCAGCATCGCCGTCCCGAGCCAGCCGAAACGCCGCGCACCGACCATGTCGCGGTTCCAATATTGCGTCTGGAGGAAGCCGCCGAACCAGCGCCGCCGCTGGCGCAGGAAGGCCATCGGGCTCGCCGGCGCATCGGTCCGCGCCAGCGCGCCGCCGACGACGCGGATCGTCCAGTCGCGGTCATGATCGGCGGCGTGGCGGTACAGCCGGTGGATCAGCTCGTAATCCTCGACCATGCAATCGGGATCGAACCCGCCGACCGCGACCACCGCCTCGCGCCGGAACGCAGCGAACGCGCCCGAGATCAGCAGCAAACTGTCGAGCCGTTCCCAGGCATGGCGCGACAGGAAGTTGCGGACATATTCGTAGGTCTGGAACCACTCGAAGAAGCGCCCCTGCAGATCGCGCCCGCAGATCGGCGCGAGCACCCCGGTCGCCGCGACAAGGGTAGGCTCGGCGGCGAACGCCGCGCGCATCGCCGCGATTGCGCCGGGTTCGAGCAGCGTATCGGCGTCGACCGTCAGCACCACTTCGGTATCGACCTGCACCATCGCCGCATTGAGCGCGCGCGCCTTGCCCGCGTGGCGCAGCCGCAACCAGCGCAGCGACGGCAGGATCGCCGACGGCGGTGTCATCGTGCCGAGCGGCGGGACGGCGAGACCGTAGCGCCGCTCGAGCACTTCGGCTGTCGCGTCGCTCGATCCATCGTCGGCGATCAGGATCAGGTCGGGCGGCGAGGCTTGCCCCGCGAGCCGGTCGATCGCCGCGGCGATAACGCTCGCCTCGTTATGCGCGGCGACGATCACGCCGAAGCTGGGGGATGCGACGGGCGTGGGGTGCGGTGTCTGGCGCAGGTCGCGGATGTTCCACGCGGTGAACGCCAGCAACGCGGTATCGTAGAGGATATAGCCAATGCCGATCGACCAGACCGCCAGGCTTTGCCGCGTGAAAGCCTGAACGAAAAGCGCGACGAACAGGAGCGGTCCGGTCGCACCGATCAGGCGGCTCGCGACCGGCACGCGCCGCGGGGTCAAGCGCGGGGATTCCGCAACGAGCGTTTCGGCGAGCGAGGTCATTGCGGAGGCGTTACCGATACTGGATGAACGGGTGATGACGCGCCTAGCGCAGCCTGCGCTGCGTCGCTAGGCTCGATCCGAAATGTCGCCGGAGCGGGTCCATGTTGCAGCGTTACACCCATGTCGCCATCGTGCTCCACTGGATCATCGCGGCGCTGATCGTCGCCAATGTCCTGCTCGCCTGGACGTGGCCGAACCTCGCCGACGCGCAGGTGCGCCCGGCGATCGATCTGCACAAGTCGATCGGCATCACGATCCTCGGGCTCGCGCTGCTGCGCATCCTGTGGCGCCTGGGGCATCGCCCGCCGCCGCTGCCGCAGGGCTATGCACGCTGGGAAGTCGGGGCGTCGCATATCGTGCATTGGGGGCTGTACCTGATCCTGTTCGCGATGCCGCTGACGGGGTGGATCATGGATTCGGCCTATGAGCATGCCGCCGAGACGCCGATGTATCTCTACGGCCTGTTCCAATGGCCGCGGCTCGGCTTCATCATGGCGCTCGACCCGGCGACCAAGAAGGCGGTGCATGACGGGTTCGGCGCGGCACACGAGATCATCGCCTATGCCGTCTACGCGCTGGTCGCGCTGCATCTGGCGGGCGCGATCAAGCACCAGTGGCTCGACCGGTCGCAGGAGCTGCAGCGGATGTGGTTCGGGCGGCGGTAGACCCGCGCAACCGTCACCCCGGACCTGTTCCGGGGTCTACCGGGATGCGCGTTCTGACGCCGCGTGTGCGCGTCACGGTGGACCTTGGCACGAGGCCGGGGTGACGTAGGAGAATGGGCGCTATCGCTTGGTGAAGACCGCCTTGGGCAGCATCACGTGGACGCCCTTGTTGCGATCGACCAGTTCTGTCACCTCGACATCGCCCGCCACGCTGATCAGCATATAGGCGTCGTCGCGCGTCATGCCCTTCGCGGCCACGAGAAAGTCGATCATGTTGCGCAACGCCTTGCGCGTCGCGTTGCTGAGATCGTCATCGA
This sequence comes from Sphingomonas sp. UYP23, assembly GCF_054059235.1. Taxonomy (NCBI): domain Bacteria; kingdom Pseudomonadati; phylum Pseudomonadota; class Alphaproteobacteria; order Sphingomonadales; family Sphingomonadaceae; genus Sphingomonas; species Sphingomonas sp. UYP23. The sequence goes on along the minus strand of NZ_JBSSBX010000001.1, from coordinate 2,567,762 downwards.
AGCCCATCGCGATATAGTGCGTCGGCGTTTCCGCACGCGGATAGGGGGCATTGTCGCCCTTATGCAGGATGAACTGCAGCGTCCCCGTCAGCGAGGTTTCGAGCGCGGTGATGTCGACTTCGCCATTGCCCTGCGCGGCATGGCCGTCGCCGACCTGGAACAGCGCCCCGCTGGCATGGACCGGCAGGAACAAGGTCGTCCCCGCGACGAGCGCCTTGTCGTCCATGTTGCCGCCATTGATCGTCGGCGGCGCCGAATCGTAGCGCCCGAAGGCGGGCGGCGGCGCTACGCCCATGCTGCCGAAGAACGGCCGCAGCGGCACATCCACGCCCGGCGCGAAGCGGCCGAGCATCGCCTTGCGGTCGAGCGGGACGATCTTCATCCGCGCATAAGGGAAATCGTCGGTCAGGAACCCCGCGCCATAGCGGAAGGCGTTGTAGGCATAGGGGATCGCGAGATCGATCTTGAGGATGCGGACCTCGAGCGTGTCGCCTGGCTCGGCGCCGGTGATCGCGATCGGGCCGGTGAGCACATGCCCGCCAGGACCGCGCTCGCTGGCAGGCACGCCGGCGTAGACCGCACGCAGCGCCGGCTCGACATCGGCGGACGCTACGCCGGCTTTCTCGAGGCCGGCGGGACTGTTGGTGAGCAGCGTGTGGACGACGACGGTATCGCCCGAGTCGATCGTCAGGACGGGCTTGGAGGTCGCATCGTAATGGCCCCAGGCGACGGTCTGCGGCGTGGCGGGCAGATCATGCGTCTTGGCCACCAGCGGGCTGGCGACGGCCAGCCCGATCCATCCCATCCAGTATCGCATGCGCCACCCTTTCCACCCGGTTCGGGCAAGGGTGGCGTACGCTGCGCTCAGCGTCCAGCGAGGATCGCGTCGATCGCCTCGGCGACGCCGTCTTCGTCGTTGCTCGCCACGACATGCGTTGCCTTCGCGCGGACCGCTTCGGGCCCCTGCCCCATCGCGTACGATACCGCGGCGCGCGCGAACATCGGCAGGTCGTTGGCCTGGTCGCCGAGCACGGCGATTTCCTCGAGCGGGACGCCGAGCGTTTTCGACAGCGCGGCGACACCGTCGCCCTTGTTGCCGGCGAGCGCGGTGACATCGAGATAATAGACTTGCGACTGCGCGATCGTCGCGCGGTCGCCATACCCCTTGGCCTGTTCGGCGAGCGCCTTGAGCAGGTCCGCATCGTCGCTGACGAAGGTCAGTTTGTCGACGCGGTCGAACAGATCCGAGAAGTCCTGCCGCACGATCGGCGCCTGGTTCGAGGCGAGCTTTTCGCTGCCGACATGCCCGCCCTGATCGGTGCTGGCATACCATTGATCGTCGGCGAACACCCAGGTGTCGACCGCGGTGCCTTCGACGACCGCGAACACACCCTCGACCACCGCGCGCGGGACATAATGCTGGCTCGTCACCGTGCCGTCGCGGGTGAACACCGTGCCGCCGTTGAACGCCCCCATCGGCGCGTCGATACCGAGTGCCTCGGCGATCGGCATCATCCCCGAGCGCGGCCGCGCGCTGACGATCGTGAACTGCACGCCCGCCTCGCGCAGCCGCGCGACCGCCGCCCTGACGCCGGGCGTGACTTGCTTCTGCTTGTCGACCAGCGTGCCGTCGACGTCGGAGACGACGAGCTTGACGCTCATTGCGGCATCTCGACATGCCCGCCGAAGCCGAAGCGCATCGCCGAGAGCAGCTTGTCGCCGAAGGTGTGATCGACGCGGCTGCGATAGCGCGCGAACAGCGCCGCGGTCAGCACGTTGGCGGGCACCTTCTCCTCCATCGCGGCGTCGATCGTCCACTGGCCCTCGCCCGAATCAGCGACGCTGCCGGTGAACTGTTCGAGGTTCTGGTCCTTGGCGAGCCCGATCGCGGTGAGGTCGAGCAACCACGACGAGATCACGCTGCCGCGGCGCCACACTTCGGCGATGTCGGTCAGGTTGAGATCGAAGCGCTCGTCCTCGGGCAGCTTGTCCGACGCCTTGCCCTTGAGGATATCGAAGCCCTCGGCATAGGCCTGCATCAGGCCATATTCGATGCCGTTGTGCACCATCTTGACGAAGTGCCCGGCGCCCGCCGGCCCCGCATGGATATAGCCCTGCTCGGCGCGCGGATCCTCATTCTCCTCGATCCGACCGGGCGTGCGCGGGATCGTGCCGATGCCGGGGGCGAGCGCCGAGAGGATCGGGTCGATCGTGTCGACGGCTTCCTTCGTGCCGCCGACCATCATGCAATAGCCGCGCTCGAGCCCCCACACGCCGCCCGACGTGCCGACATCGACGTACATCGTGCCCTGCTCGGTCAGCGCCTTGGCGCGGCGGATGTCGTCCTTGTAGAAGCTGTTGCCGCCATCGATGATGATGTCGCCCTTGGTGTCGAAGCCGCCGATCGTCGCGATCGTCTGTTCGGTCGGGTCGCCGGCGGGGAGCATCACCCAGTAGATGCCGGGCGAGTCGAGCTTGTCGCGCATGTCCTCGAGCGAGGTGGCGCCGATCGCGCCATCGGCGACGAGCCCTTCGACGGCCGGGGCGTTGCGGTCGAACACCACCGTCTCGTGGCCCGCACGCATCAGACGCCGCGCGATATTGCCGCCCATGCGGCCTAGGCCGATGATCCCGATCTTCATGGCTAAACTCCGCCGTATGGTTGGAAAAATTTGGGTCTGGGTTACGCCCCTCACCCCGTTCGCCGCTGGCGAACGGGGGGTGCGATTACACGCTCAGGCGTGCGCGGGGTGCTTCGCGGCGATCGCGCCGAGCAGATCGTCGAACGCCTTGGAGAAGGACGCGACGCCCTCCTCGACCAGCGTGTCGGTGACGCCGTCGAGGTCGAGCCCGAGCCGCTCGGCCTCCGAGATCACGTGGCGCGCACCTGCCACGTCCTGGTTCAGCGTGGCCGTCGCGGTGCCGCGCTCGCGGAACGCGTCGAGCGTCTTGGGGGGAACGGTGTTGACGGTGTCCTTGCCGATCAGCGTGTCGAGATACAGCGTGTCGGGATAGTCGGGGTTCTTCGTCCCGGTCGACGCCCAGAGCAGCCGCTGGACCTGCGCGCCCTTGGCGGCGAGCGCCTGCCAGCGGGCCGAAGCGATGAACTCTTCATACCAGGCATAGGCCAGCTTGGCATTGGCGATCGCGACCTTGCCCTTGAGCGGCTTTGCCTCATCGGCACCGGCGCCCCCCTCTTTCACCAAGGCGTCGATCTTGTCGTCGATCTTCGAATCGATCCGGCTGACGAAGAAGCTCGCGACGCTGGCGATCTTATCGATCGGCTCGCCGCGCGCGGCGCGCTTCTCGAGGCCTTCGACATAGGCTTCGGCGACCGCCTGATACGCGCTCTGCGAGAAAAGCAGGGTCACGTTGACGTTGATCCCGGCATCGATCGTCGCGGCGATCGCGGGGACGCCGGCGGGGGTGCCGGGGATCTTGATCATCAGGTTCGGGCGGTTGACCGCCTTCCACAATTTCTGCGCCTCGGCGATCGTGCCGTCGGTATCGTTGGCGAGATAGGGCGAGACTTCGAGGCTGACATAGCCGTCCTTGGCGTCGAGCCGATCGTAAACCGGGCGGAGCGTGTCGGCGGCGGCCTGGATGTCGAGGATCGCGAGATGCTCGTAGCGGTCGATCGTCGGTGCTTCGGGGTTGGTCTTGTCGTAGGCGGCGAGCTCTTCGTCATAGGCATGGCCGTGGCCCATCGCCTTTTCGAAGATCGACGGGTTCGACGTGACGCCGGTCAGCGCATCCTCGTCGACCATCTTCTGCAGGCCGCCCTCGGCGAGGAACTTGCGGTCGACAAAGTCGAGCCAGACGGCCTGACCCAATGCTGCGAGATCGTTCAAACGGCCCATCAGTGCTTCTCCGTATATCTGTGTCGTACGCCCTTGTAGCCCTGCATTTGGGCACGGCGGTTACGCGAACAACCCCGTGGGGGCGATTAGTGTTCAATCCCCACCCGTCATCCCCGCGAAGCGGGGATCCCGCTGTCTTGCCCCACGCTGGGGAGAAGAATCGGGACCCTCGCTTTCGCGAGGGTGACAGGTGGGTAATCCCGCTGCGTCTTACTTGGCCGCGTTGACCATCTCGGTCGCGAGCGTGACGGCATGGTCGACGGTGAAGCCGAACTTGTCCTGCAGCTTGGCGATCGGGGCCGAGGCGCCGAAGGTCGACATGGTGATCGTCTTGCCGCGCGTGCCGACATAACGATCCCAGCCGATTTCGCTGCCCATCTCGATCGCGAGCCGCGCGGTGACGGCCTTCGGCAGCACCGATTCCTTATACGCCTCGTCCTGGCTCTCGTAGCGATGCCAGCTCGGCAGCGAGACGACGCGCGACGCGACGCCCTGCGCGACGAGCTTGTCGTGCGTCTCGAGCGCGAGCGACACTTCCGAGCCGGTCGCGATCAGGATGACCTGCGGGTTCTCGCTATCCGCGAGGACATAGCCGCCCTTCATCAGCCCCTCGGCGCTCGCATATTTCGAACGGTCGATCGTCGGCAGCGCCTGGCGCGACAGGATCAATGCGGTCGGGTGGTTGCCCGACTGCATCGCCGCCTTCCATGCCCATGCGGTCTCATTGGCGTCGGCCGGGCGGATCGTGTCGAGGCCGGGGATCGCGCGGAGCGAGATGACCTGCTCGACCGGCTGGTGCGTCGGGCCGTCTTCGCCGACGCCGATCGAATCGTGCGTGAAGACGTAGGTCGCGCCCAGTTCCATCAGCGCGCCGAGCCGGATCGGCGGGCGCATGTAATCCGAAAAGACCAGGAAGGTCGCCGAATAGGAGCGCAGATAGGACAGCGCCATGCCGTTGACGACCGCGCCCATGCCATGCTCACGCACGCCGAAGTGCAGGTTGCGCGCACCATAGCTGTCCGCCTGGAACGAACCGCCATTGTCGATCAGCGTCTTGGTCGAGGGCGCGAGATCGGCCGAGCCGCCGACCAGCCACGGCACCTTGGCGGCGATCGCGTTCATCACCTTGCCGCCGGCATCGCGCGACGCCATGCCCTTGGGGTCGGCGTCGAAAGTGGGGATGTCGGCGTCCCAGCCCTCGGGGAGCTGGCTGGTGAGCAGCGCGTCGAGTTCCTTCGACAGTTCGGGATACGCATCGGCATAGCGCGCGCGCATCTCGTCCCACGCTTCGCGAAGCGGCGTACCGCGATCGGCGACGGCCTTGTGGAAGCCTTCCTTGACGCCGTCGGGCACCAGGAATTTCGCCTCGGGATCCCAGCCATAGGCCTTCTTGGTGTTGGCGATGTCGTCGAGCGTCATGCCCTCGCCGTGCGCCTTGGCGGTGCCCTGGATCGAGCTGCCATAGCCGATGACGCTCTTCACCACGATGAAGGTCGGCTTGTCGGTGCAACCCTTGAAGCTGTCGAGCGCCGCCGTCATCGCCGCGCAATCGTTGGCATCATCGACGTGGAGAACGTGCCAGCTATAGGCTTCGAAGCGCTTGCCGACGTCCTCGTCGAACGCGAGATCGGTGCCGCCCTCGATCGAGACGTGGTTCGAATCGTAGACCCAGCACAGATTCGACAGCTTGAGATGCCCGGCAAGGCTGGCAGCCTCGCTGGCGACGCCCTCCATCATGTCGCCGTCGCCCGAGAAGACGTAGACGTCATGGTCGAACAGCGTGAAACCATCGCGATTGTAGCGCGCGGCGAGCCAGCGCTCGGCGATCGCCATGCCGACCGAATTGCCGCAGCCCGCACCGAGCGGACCGGTCGTCGTCTCGACGCCGGTGGTGTGGCGATATTCGGGATGGCCCGGCGTCTTCGAGCCGAGCTGGCGGAACGCCTTGATGTCGTCGAGGCTGACCGCGGGCGCGCCGGACTTCTTGCCGCCGGCGTCGATCTCCTCGACGCCGGCGAGGTGCAGCAGCGCGTAAAGCAGCATCGAGGCATGGCCGACCGACAGTACGAAACGGTCGCGGTTGGGCCAGTCGGGGGTCGACGGATCGGTGCGCAGGAACTTGGTCCACAGCGTGTGGCCGACCGGCGCGAGCGCCATCGGTGTTCCGATATGGCCGGACTTGGCGGTCGACACCGCATCCATCGACAGCGTGCGGATCGTGTCGATCTGCAGCCGCTCGGGGCTGCCATCCTCGTGGAGCGCGGTTGCGGGGTTCGATGGGGTCTGGGTATCGGCCATGCAGTGGGTCGCCTTTTACTGTGGTCGCTGAACGCTCGCGCGTCGGTCGGGTTGCCCGAAGTTGAAGATAACGCTCGCGCCTTAAGCGCTCACGTCGCCGCGTTCCAGCCGCGTAACGACTCCATCGGTCACGATATAGGCAGCATCGACCTCGGCGAGGAACAATCCGTGCCCGAGCGCGCCCGGAATCGCGTCGATCGCTGCGGCCAGCGCGGCGTGGTCGATATCCGCAGGGAAGCGGCAGTCGAGGATCGGATTGCCCTGGTCGCTGACGAAGCCGGCACGCGGGATGGGCAGGCCGCCAAGCTTGGCAAGTCGCGCGGCCACGAACGCCTGCGCAAAAGGCAGGACCTCGACCGGGATCTTCGCCGCGCCGATCGCGGCAACGCGCTTCGAGCCGTCGGCGATCACGATCATTCGGTCGCTTGCCGCAGCGACCACCTTCTCGCGCAGCATCGCGCCGCCGGCGCCCTTGATGGCGTTGAGCGCGTCGTCGATTTCGTCGGCGCCGTCGATCGTGAGGTCGATCCGGGCGGGCATTCCAATGAGCGTGATACCAGCGTCGCGTGCGCTTGCTTCAGTCGCAAGGCTGGTGGCGACGGCTTCGACTCGCAGTCCGGTCCGGACCTGTTCGCCAAGCGCCGCGATCGCGAAGGCAGCGGTTGAACCCGTGCCCAGGCCGACGATCATGCCGGGGCGGACCTCGGCGACGGCGGCCAGCGCGGCGAGGCGTTTGTCGGAGTCGTTCATGGCGCCACCCCTTAGCCGGTTCGTCCCGAGCTTGTCGAAGGCGCCTCTCGCTTTTCGACGTTTGAGGAAAGCGAAACGCCACCGCCGGGGCCTCCCCTCCCTGGAAGGGAGGGGAGGAACAGCCGCCGCGCACTTTCCCCTAGCCCCCGCCCGCGCCGCACGGCAAAGCCCGCACCCATGATCGAACGAATCCTCGGCATCCTCGCCACATTCACCATCGGCGTCATTTCGAGCGGGGGCTATCTCGGCATCGCGCTGCTGATGGCGATCGAGTCGGCGTGCATTCCGCTGCCGTCCGAGATCATCATGCCGTTCGCCGGCTATCTCGTTTCGACCGGGCGCTTCGACCTGTTCCTCGCCGCAACCGCAGGCGCGATCGGCTGCAATCTTGGGTCGATCGTCGCCTATGAGATCGGCAAACGCGGCGGGCGGCCGCTCGCCGAGCGCTGGGGCCGCTATGTGCTGGTCGGTCCGGGCGAGCTCGACGCCGCCGATCGCTTCTTCGCGCGCTTCGGCAACATGGCGGTGCTGATCGGGCGGCTGCTGCCAGTGATCCGCTCGTTCATCGCCTTCCCGGCGGGCGTTGCGCGGATGCCGCTGGTGCCGTTCCACATCTACACCTTTCTCGGATCGTGGCCGTGGTGCTTCGGGCTTGCCTGGGTCGGCATGAAGCTCGGCGACCAGTGGAACAAGAGCCCGGCGATGAAGGCGGCGTTCCACAGCGCGGATGCGGTGATCGCGGTCGTGCTCGTCGCCGCGGTCGCTTTCTACATCTGGCACCGCGTGCGCGGGTTGAAGCGGCCCTGAGTCGACACGACATCTTTGTCGACCGCCAAAGCGTAACTTTGCGCGTGCATGACGCGAATGGTGTTATGTCTGGTCTCAGAGGTATCCCGATGTTCAAACCCGTCCTGATCACTGCCGGCCTTGCCGGAATCGCGCTCTACGCGCTCGGCGGCGGCACGGCGAAAGCCGAGCGCGCAGTGCCGATCCCCGTTTCCAAGACCGACGTCACCGCCAGCGGACCGCAGACCGCGATCTTCGCGGGCGGCTGCTTCTGGGGAATGGAAGCGGTCTTCGAGCATGTGAAGGGCGTCCGCAAGGTCACCGCGGGCTATGCCGGCGGGACACGCGAGACCGCGACCTACGATCAGGTCTCGACCGAGACGACGCAGCATGCCGAGGCGATCCGCGTGGTCTATGATCCCGCCAAGGTCAGCTATGCGACGCTGCTGCGCATCTATTTTTCGGTCGCGCACGATCCGACGCAGCTCAACCGCCAGACGCCCGACAGCGGCTACAGCTATCGCTCGGCGATCTTCCCGCAGAGCGCGGCGCAGCGCGGCGTGGCGGCGGCGTATATCGCGCAGCTTGGGCAGGCGCATGTCTTCGCCAAGCCGATCGTGACCAAGATCGAGAACGGCAGCTTCTTCCCGGCCGAGGACTATCACCAGCGCTTCTTCGACCGGAACCCCAACCACCCGTATATCGTGACCTTCGACAAGCCGAAGGTTGCCGCGTTCCGGGCGGGGTTCCCGCAGCTGGCGAGCTAACTGTCTTCTTAGCCCCTCCCCTTCAGGGGAGGGGTTGGGGTGGGGAAGTAACAGGCGCTTGCTCTCTGCGAGGCACTTCCCCACCCCCAACCCCTCCCCTGAAGGGGAGGGGCTTTCTTGGCCCGCTAGGCCGCAACCTTGAAGCGCAGCAGTTTGTCCTCGACCGGGATCAGCGCCTCCGCCCCCGGCCCGACGGCGCGGATGATCTCGGGGTGATCGACGTCAAGCCCGCCGGTCAGTGCGCCGAACGCGGGCAGGATCACCTTTGTTGGCGTCGCGACGAAGCAGATCCGCGAGACGTTGCGACCGCGCACGCGCAGCCGGAGCTTGGGATGGAAATGGCCCGACAGTTCGGGCCGCGTCTCGCTGGTGCACGCCTCGTGGCGCAGCACCAGCCCGTCGACCACCGCCTCGTCGAGCACCACGCCGCCACAATGATCGACCAGCCCCGCCTCGGCCCCCGCATCGTGATTGCCCGTGATCCAGGTCCAGCGCGCCGCCGTCGTCATGCTGCGCAGTGTCGCCTGCGCTGCGGCGGGTAAGCGCTCGCAGCCCTTGGGATCGTGAAAACTGTCCCCCAGGCACCAGATCTCGCGCGGCCGGAGCGCCTCGACCACGGCGCTCAGATCGGCGAGCGTCGCGAGCGAATCATACGGCGGCAGCATCTGCCCGCGGCCGGCGAACCAACTCGCTTTCTCGAAGTGCAGGTCGGCCACCAGCAGCGCGCCACGCTCGGGCCAGAACAGGGCGCCGCTGCGCAACGCGAGCAAGGAATGGCCCCCGAAGCTGAGAGGGGCGAACGAAAAGGGAACCATGCCCCAGCCTATGTCGCAATCGATGCAGCCATGCAACGCTGTCCCGCCCAACCATGCCCCGCGCCGGTCAAACCGCTTGCGCAAAGGCGTAACGGGCGTAAAGCGCGCCGTCCTCCTCGGCGAGCCATTACCTGCTTATGACCTCTGCCACTGACAGCAATGCTGCAAAAACCACCCCGCACCCTGCCCTCGTCGCGCTGACGGTCGGCGCGATCGGCGTGGTGTTCGGCGATATCGGTACCAGCCCGCTCTACGCCTTCCGCGAGGCGCTCAATCTGACCGCCAAGGACGGGCTCGACCCGACCGAGATCCTCGGCGTGCTGAGCCTTGCGATCTGGTCGCTGATCCTCGTCGTCACGGTCAAATACGTTATCTTCCTGATGCGCGCCGACAATCAGGGCGAAGGCGGCGTGCTCGCGCTGACCGCTCTCGCCAGGCGTGCGCTCGGCAAGCGTTCGCTGATCGCGCTCGTACTCGGCGCGGCGGGCGCCTCGCTCTTCTATGGCGATGCGATCATCACCCCGGCACTGTCGGTGCTTTCGGCGGTCGAGGGGCTCAAGACGATCCCGGGTCTCGACGGCATGTTCACCGATTCGGTGATCCTCGGCGTGACGATCGTCATCCTCGTCGCGCTCTTCTTCATCCAGAGCCGTGGCACGGCGAGCGTCTCGGCGCTGTTCGGCCCCGTCTGCATCGTCTGGTTCCTTGCGATCGGCGCGCTCGGGCTGTGGCACATCACCGACGAACCCTCGATCCTGCGCGTCATCTCGCCGCATTACGGCGCGATCTTCCTCGCGACGCACGGCGTGACCGGGCTGTTCGTGCTCGGCGCGGTGTTCCTCACCGTCACTGGCGCCGAGGCGCTGACCGCCGATATGGGCCATTTCGGCGTGCTGCCGATCCGCATCGGCTGGTTCGTGCTCGTCTTCCCGTGCCTGATCCTCAACTATCTGGGCCAGGGCGCCTATGCGCTCAACGCGCTCGAGGCTGCGGCTGCCGCGGGCAAGCCGTTCGTCAACCAGGACTGGTTCTTCCTGATGGCGCCCGAGGGGATCCGACCGTGGCTGATCGTGCTCGCGATGATGGCCACCGTCATCGCCAGCCAGGCAGTGATCACCGGGGCGTACTCGCTGACGCAGCAGGCGATCCAGCTCGGACTGCTCCCCCGCCTGCGCATCCGCCAGACCTCGGCGACGCAGGCCGGGCAGATCTACCTCCCCTCGATCAACTGGCTGCTGCTGGTCGGCGTGCTGATGCTGGTGATCCAGTTCCGCACCTCCTCGGCAATGGCCGCGGCGTACGGCATCGCGGTGACGGGCACGATGGTGGTGACGACGCTGCTCGCCTACATCGTCGTGCGGCATCGCTGGAACTGGGGGCGCCCGCTCGCGCTCGCCGTCATCCTGCCGTTCCTGACGCTCGACCTGATCTTTTTCGGCGCGAACATCCTCCGGGTGATCGAGGGCGGCTGGGTGCCGCTGGTCGTCGCCGCGGTGATCGGGCTCGTCATCTACACCTGGAACCGCGGGCGCGGGATCGTCCGCGCTTTCGAGCTGCGCCAGAGCGTCCCGCTCGCCGACCTGGCGGCAGCGCTCGCCAAGCGCCCGCCCGAGCGCGTCGAGGGGACCGCGGTGTTCCTCACCGCCAACCCCGACAGCGCTCCGGGCGCGCTGCTGCACAACCTCAAGCACAACAAGGTGCTCCACGAGAAGAACCTGATCTGCAGCATCCGCACCGCCGACCGCCCCTCGGTCGAGCAGGACGAGCGCGCCGAGATCCGCCCGGTCGATGCCAATTTCACGATCATCGTGCTGACCTATGGATTCATGGAATCGCCCGACGTGCCGCGCGACCTGGGGCTGGAGGCGGTGAGCCACAAGAAGTCGCTCAACCCCGCCAAGACGAGCTATTTCATCGGCCGCAACACGATCAAGCCCGCCGCCGACCAGGGCATGCCGCTGTGGCAGGACCGGATCTTCATGTTCCTGCAGCGCAATGCGAGCGACCCGACCGACTTTTTGCGGATCCCGCCGGGGAAGGTGCTGGAGTTGGGGGAGCAGGTTACGGTTTGATTTTGGCGGAGCCGTGCTCCGGCCATCCCCATCGCGGCGCGATCTGCATCCACCAGACGCCCCCCGCCGGCATAGCCGACGAGGGGCGGTTCTCAGCGCAATGGATCGCAGCGCGCGTTACGGCCGCAACACCACCTTGCTCACCCCATCTTCCTTGTCGCGGAACTTCTTGTACATCTCGGGCGCATCCTCGAGGCTCGCCGGGTGCGTCACGACGAAGCTCGGGTCGATGTCGCCCGCCTCGATCCGCGCGAGCAACGGCGCGGTATAGGCCTGGACGTGGGTCTGGCCGGTCTTGATCGTCAGCCCCTTGTTCATCATCGCGCCGAGCGGCACCTTGTCGCCCATCCCGACATAGACGCCGGGGATCGACACCGTGCCGCCCATCCGGCAGCTCATGATCGCCTCGCGCAGCACGTGGATGCGATCGGTGGCGAGGCCGACCGCCGCCTTGGTCTTGTCGAGCACCGCATCGAAGCTGCCATGGCCCGACGCCTCGGCGCCGACCGCGTCGATGCAGCTGTCGGGGCCGCGGCCCTTGGTGCGGAATTGCAGCTCGTCATAGACGTTCTCGGTCTCGCTGAAATCGATCGTCTCGGCGCCGCCTGCCTGCGCCATCAGCAGCCGCTCGGGGACTTCGTCGATTGCGATGACGCGGCCGGCACCGAGCATCAGCGCCGAGCGGATCGCGAACTGGCCGACCGGGCCGCAGCCCCAGATCGCCACCGTGTCGCCGGGTTCGATCTGCGCATTCTCGGCGGCCATATAGCCGGTCGGGAAGATGTCGGAGAGGAACAGCGCCTGTTCGTCGGTGACGCTGTCGGGCACCTTGATCGGCCCGATATCGGCCATCGGCACGCGCAGATATTCGGCCTGGCCGCCGCAATAGCCGCCCAGCATATGGCTGAAGCCGAACAGGCCGGCGGGCGAATGGCCCATCGCCTTGATCGCCATCTCGGCATTGGGGTTGGTGCGCTCGCACGCCGAGAACAGACCCTTGCGGCAGAAGAAGCAATCGCCGCAGCTGATCGTGAAGGGGACGACGACGCGGTCGCCGATCTTGAGGTTGGTGACTTCCGACCCGAGTGCGACGACTTCGCCCATATTCTCGTGGCCGAGGATGTCGCCGGCCTGCATCGTCGGCTGATAGCCGTCGAGCAGATCGAGGTCCGAGCCGCAGATCGCGCAGGCCGTCACCTTGATGATCGCATCGCGCGGATGCTGGATTTCGGGGTCCTTGACGGTGTCGACGCGGACGTCGCCTTTGCCGTGCCATACCAATGCGCGCATGTTTCGTCTCCGATTGTTCGATGCTTCCGCCGGGGGTGCAGAAGATTGTTCAAGCGGCCCAACGCCTCAGGCGACGAAATGGGGGGCGTAAGCTTTTGTTTTTCAGGCTGATCGGGATCAGGTTCGGGACAAAGCGCGGCCTTCGCGCACTTCTGGGAAGGCGTGGGTCCCCCCCCCCCCTGCGTCACCCCGGCCTTGTGCCGGGGTCCACCGGGACGCGTCCTGCCGACGCAGCACATGCGGCGCGGTGGGCCCCGGCACGAGGCCGGGGTGACGGTTGGAGGGTGCGGCGGATCGGCCGCTAGCCGGCGTAGGCCTTGACCAAATCGAACAGATAATCCCGCCCATCGTACAACGACTTCACGTTGATCCGCTCGTTCAGCCCATGCGCGCGGTTGAAGTCGCCGGTCATGAAGATCCCCGGCACGCCGTAGACCGGGATGCCGATGCCCTCGAAGAAGATGCCGTCGGTCGCGCCGGTCGACATCAAGGGCAGGATCGTCAGGCCGGGGAAGTGCTTGGCGGCAACGGCTTGCGCCGGGCGCATCACCTTGGGGTCGAGCGCGGGCGGCACCGCGACGGGGCGGATCGGCGCGTTGGCGCTGACCTTCACCGCGGCGCCGGCGAGCTGCTGGAGCTTGGCGAGCGTGCCCTCGACGGTCTCGCCCGGGAAGATGCGGCAGTTGATGTTGGCGGTGGCGCGCTGCGGGAGCGCGTTCTCGGCATGGCCGGCGCTGAGCAGCGTCGCGACGCAAGTGGTGCGCAGCGTCGAGTGGAAGGTCTTGTCGGTGCTGACGGTCTTGTCCGCCGCGGAGTCGGCAGGGTTGGCGACGAGCTTGAGCATCGCGTCGCGCATCTCGGGCGGCTGCGCCTGTGCCGCGCCCTTGAAGAAGGCGCGCGTCGTGTCGGTGAATGTGATCGGGAATTCGTAGGCGCGGATCGCCTCGATCGCGTCGGCGAGCTGGTAGATCGCATTGTCGGGGACGGGCTGCGAGCTGTGGCCGCCGGGGTTGGTGGCGATGAGCGTGAAGTTCTGCGCGGCTTTCTCGCCGACCTGCATGAACATCGCGAGGCGCTTGCCGTCGTCGGTCATCTGGCCGCCGCCGCCTTCGTTGAGGCCGAATTCGGCCGCGATCAGGTCGGGCTTGTTCTGCGCGAGCCACTGCGCGCCGTTGAAGGCGAAGGTGGTCTCCTCGCCGCAGGTGAGCGCGAGCTTGATCGTGCGCTTGGGGCGGTAATGCTCGGCCTTGAAGCGGATCAGGCTGTCGGCCCAGATCGCCGCCATCGCCTTGTCGTCGGTGCTGCCGCGGGCGTAATAATAGCCGTCTTCCTCGATCAGCTTGAACGGATCGCGCGTCCAGTCCTCGCGCTTGGCCTCGACCACGTCGAGATGGGCGAGAAGGAGCAACGGCTTGGCCGTGGCATCGCTTCCCTTGAGGATCGCGACGAGGCCGCCTTCCTTGGGATGATCGGGCACGCTGAAATAGGTGAGGTCGGCATCGGCGAAACCCGCCGCCTTGAGCCGCGCGCCGATCTGCGCGGCGGCGATGGTGCAGCTGCCGCTCGACAGCGTGGTGTTGGTCTCGACCAGCTCCTTGTAGAGGCCGAGATAGGCTTTCTGGTCAGGGCGCTCCTGCGCGTTGGCCACGCCGACGAACGCGGTGGTGGCGAGCAGAGCAGTCGCTAGGATCGTGGTGACGCGTGCGAACATGAAGGCCCCCTGTGTTTGACGCGAGGCTAAACGCGGTGGCGGGGGAACGCAACGGGTCTGTCCTTGCTGCCCGAATGGCGAGCGCGCTCAGGGCGCGGCCTTGGGCTGCGCAAGGCGGACCTCGCGATTGGCGAAATCGATCCGCACCTGCGGGAACAACCGCAACGCATCCATGCCGAGCAGCATCGCGGGGCGATCGGCAAGGCCCAGCCGCGCGAAGGGCGCGGCATCGGCGAACGCGACGGGGACGTTGCCGAGCGCGATCTCGCCGATGCGGACACGATCGAGCAGTGCATAATCAGCCTGCAACACTGCGCCGGTCACGCTTGTCACGCTGATCTGCGGCAGCGCAGCGCCCCTAGGAAGAAGCCGCCGCAGCGCGAGATTCCCGACGCTGATATCGGCGCCGGTGTCGATCACGACGCGTACGCTGCGCCCGCGATACGATGCGTTGGTGACGACGAGCTGCCCGAACAGGCTCCGGCCGCGCACGACGATGTCATCGGCGCCGAAGCGTTCGCTCCGCGTGCGCTTTGAGGCGGGGGTAACGTGCATCGTTGCGCGCGCAAAATCGATCGACACGGCATGGCCCTGCAACGTGTCGATCCCGACCAGCCCGGCCGCGCCGAGATTGCGCCCGGTCAGCGCAGGCGCCTCGATCCGCGTACCGCTGAGCTGCGCGCCCGTCGACGGGCTGCCGACGCGCAGATCGGGTATCACCACCGTGGCGAACTGCGCCGAGCCGGCCATGGCGGTGATATGGACGCTGCGGCCGGGCGCGAGGCCGAGCGCGCCAGCGAGTTCGCGGGCGATCACGGTGCGTTCGGCTCCGGTATCGACGACGAAGCGATAGGGACCGTCCGCACCGATCGTAACAGGCACGCTCATGCGCAAGCCATCGCTCAGGAAATCCAGCTGTTCGGCGGAACTTTGCTGCGGATTTTGCTGCGCAGCAGAAACAGGTGGCGGCGTTGGCGCAGGTTGAGGCTGGGCCAGCGCCGCGGCGATCGGAACAGCTGACAGCAGAACCGGATTCATGGCGGCAAACTACGCCCGTTTCGGCTGCACGACAAGCATGGCTAATCGAGCCGCATCGCCTCCTCGGCGAGCGCCTCGGCCTCGATCAGCAGCGCGTCGTCGGCGAGCCCGGTCGCGATCTTCTCGCGCCCGATCAGCGTGAGCACGGGGACGGCGAGCGGCGAGACGCGTTCGAGATCGACGTGCAGCATCGTGTCGGCGGCGCGGTCGAGCAGGTCCGCCAGGCGCCCGACATCGGTCATCCGCGCGCGGGCGTCCGCCCAGGCGGCTTCGAGCAGAAGGTGGCCGGGCTCGTATTTGCGCAGCACGTCGTAGATCAGGTCGGTCGAGAAGGTGACCTGCTTGCCGGTCTTGCGCTTGCCGGGATGCTGGCGCTCGACGAGGCCGCCGATCACCGCGACCTCGCGGAAGGCGCGTTTCAGCAAGGCCGAGCTTTGGACCCAGTCGACAAACTCGTCCTCGAGAATGTCAGGCGAGAAGAGCGCCTGCGGATCGGTGATCGGCTCGAGCCCGTAACAGGCGAGCGCATAGTCGTTCGAGACGAAGCCCATCGGCTTCAGCCCCATCGTCTCCATCCGCCGCGTGACGAGCATGCCGAGCGACTGATGCGCGTTCCAGCCCTCGAAGCTGTAAGCGACCATGTAGTGGCGGCCTTCGCGCGGGAAGGTTTCGACCAGCAGCTGGCCGGGCGCGGGGAGGGTCGAGCGGCGTTGTTGCATCTCGAGCCATTCGCGCACGTCGTCGGGAAAGCGCGGCCATTCGGCGGGATCGGCAAGGAAACCGCGGACGCGTTGCGCGAGGTTGGTCGACAACGCCATGCGCGATCCACCGTAGGTCGGGATCCGCGCCGGGCGGGCGGTTGCGCGGACGAGCAGGTCCTCGGTGTCCATGCCCATGACTTCGAGGCTCATGCCCGCGAAAAAAAAGGTGTCGCCGGGGCTGAGCGTGGCGGCGAAACCCTCCTCGACCTTGCCGAGCGACCGCCCGTTCTTGAAGCGGACGGTGAGCATCGTCGCCTCGACGATGATCCCGGCGTTCAGTCTATGCTGCGCAACAAATTTGGGATGGCTGACGCGCCACAGACCGTCGGCATCCTGTGTCAGCCGCTTGAACTTGTCATAGGCTTTCAGCGCATAGCCGCCGTCACTGATGAAGCCGAGCACGCGATGGAAGGTCTCGTCGGTCAGCGCCGAATAGGGCAAGGCCGAGCGAATCTCGTCAAGCATATCCGCTTCGCGGAACGGCGCAGCGCAGGCGCACGCCATGATATGCTGCGCGAGCACGTCGAGCCCGCCCATGCGGAACACGTCCGGGTCGAGCTCGCCCGCATCGACCGCGTCGAGCGCGGCGCGCGCTTCGAGATACTCGAAGCGGTTGCCGGGGACGAGCACCGCCTCCGACGCCTCGTCCATGCGGTGATTGCTGCGGCCGATCCGCTGCAGCAATCGCGACGATCCCTTGGGTGCGCCCATCTGGATGACGCAATCGACATCGCCCCAATCGACCCCCAGATCGAGGCTCGCCGTGGCGACGAGGCCGCGCAGCTTGCCATCGGCCATCGCGCCTTCGACTTTCCGACGCGCTTCGAGGCTGAGCGAGCCGTGGTGGATGCCGATCGGCAGGCTCATCGCATTGACCTTCCACAGATCCTGGAAAATCAGCTCGGCGAGGCTGCGCGTGTTGCAGAAGACGATCGAGGTCTTGTGCGTCTCGATCTCGGCCATCACCTGCTCGGCGGCGTAACGGCCCGAATGGCCCGACCAGGGGACGCGGCCCTCGGGCAGCAGGATCGCGATATTGGCAGGGACGCCGGGTTCGCCCTGCACCAGATCGACCGTATCGATATCGCCATCGGGCGCGAGCCACGCGCGGTAGCCGTCGGCATCCGCCACCGTCGCCGACAGCGCGACGCGGCGCAGATCGGGCGCGAGGCGTTGCAGGCGGCCCATGCACAGGGAGAGCAGATCGCCGCGCTTGCCGGTGGCGAAGGCGTGGACTTCGTCGACGACGATCGTCCTGAGGTTCTCGAAGATCAGGCC
Source organism: Sphingomonas sp. UYP23 (assembly GCF_054059235.1). Classification (NCBI taxonomy): domain Bacteria; kingdom Pseudomonadati; phylum Pseudomonadota; class Alphaproteobacteria; order Sphingomonadales; family Sphingomonadaceae; genus Sphingomonas; species Sphingomonas sp. UYP23. The sequence goes on along the minus strand of NZ_JBSSBX010000001.1, from coordinate 2,550,336 downwards.
GCTGTCGGGATAGCTGAGCAGCAGGCTGAGCGATTCAGGGGTGGTAAGCAGGATCTGCGGCGGCTTGATCCGCTGGCGCGCCTTGCGGTCCGAAGGGGTGTCGCCGGTGCGCGTCTCGACGCGGATGTCGAGGCCCATCTCGGCGATCGGGGTCAGCAGGTTACGCTGGACGTCGACTGCGAGCGCCTTAAGCGGAGAGACGTAGAGCGTGTGGAGCCCCTGCGTGGGGGTCTCGATCAGTTCGGTGAGCGTCGGGAGGAACCCCGCGAGCGTCTTGCCCGCGCCGGTGCTCGCGACGAGCAGGCCGTGATGCCCAGCGCGCGCCACGTCGAGCATCGCGACCTGGTGCGCACGCGGCGCCCAGCCCTTGGCAGCGAACCAGTCGGTGATGGGGGCGGGAAGGTCGGATACGCTCACCCCCCGATATGGGGTGCGCGAAGCGCCAATGACCAGCCCCGCGCGCCCGCGATCACGGAATTGCGCGAAACTCGCTGTAGGTGGTGCTGGTTCGCATCGTCCCGGCCTTGCCCATCATCGCCCCGCTCAGCGCACTGGTCGCATCCGACGGCACCGCGGTTCCGTCGCTGAGCAGGCGATAGCGCTGGTCGACCGTGATGCTGCGCAGCGAGGCGACGAGCATGACGCTGAAGCTCTTGGTCGACGTCATCCGCACATGCTCGACGAACGGCACCGCGCCGCTGGTGTTGACCAGCGCCTCGACCTGCGTGTCGGCGGAGGCATCGTGTGAGCCGATCTTGAAAATGCCCTTGGGCAGCCGTGCAAAGCGGTACAGCACGCCGCCGCCCGTTTCGCTGCGCGTCGCCGGGCCGCCGAACCAATCCGCCAGTTTTGCGTAGGACGGGATCGGCCCGTGATTGGCCTTGCGCGACGTCGCGATTTCCTTGGGCGTGGGCGCGCGGCCGTCGATGCTGATCAGCGACCAGCGCTCTGCGGCCGCGCGGCTGGGATCGAATTGCTCGACATAGGTCGTGCGCGGGGCGCCGGTCCGCTCGAACGACAGCGTCCGACGAAAGGCATGGAGCGCCGTCGGCGTGGCGCGGGCCGTCGCGACGATCCGGGCCTGGAGCGCATCGGCATGTGCGGCGGTGCCGGGGGTGGCCGTCGCCAGCGCGATTATGGCGAGGGCGACCATCCTGGCACCATGACGGGTTGGTAGGGCGGAGAGCAAGGGTACGCAAGTCATCCTGCATCGATCCTACAGCAATAGGGCCAATCCAAGGCGCACCCAATTCCCTCTCCCTGTGGGAGAGGGTGGCCGAGCGCAGCGAGGTCGGGTGAGGGCAGCGCTTCGTAACTGCCCTCACCCTTCCCACTCGGCTGCGCCGAGCGGGCCCCTTCCCTCTCCCAAAGGGAGAGGGAGTTGAGCGAGCCCTCCGCACACTCGATGGAACTCAAACGCGTCCCACCCATATAGTCACCGATGGCAAAGCTCGGCGACTGGATCGATCCCCACCCGCACGGAATCTACGTGAAGCCCGCCGACGTGTGGATCGACCCGTCACGCCCCTCCCCCGTCGCGCTCGTCACGCACGGCCATGCCGACCATGCCCGCGGCGGCCATGAAGCCGTATGGGCGACGCCCGAGACGCTCGCGATCATGGACGCGCGCTACGGCCCGCAAGCCGGAAACCCCGTCGCGTACGGCGCCAGCCATACCTTCGGCGAGGTCAAAGCCACCTTCGTTCCCGCCGGCCACGTGCTCGGCTCGGCGCAAATCCTGCTGGAATATCGCGGCGAGCGCGTTGTCGTGTCGGGCGATTACAAGCGCCGCGGCGACCCGACCTGCGCGCGTTTCGAGCCCGTCAAATGCGACGTGTTCATCACCGAAGCGACGTTCGGCCTGCCCGTCTTTCGCCACCCCGAGACGGGCGATGAAATCGATAAACTGACCGCCGCGCTCCACGCCAATCCGACGCGCTGCGTACTGGTCGGCGCATACGCGCTCGGCAAGGCGCAGCGCGTGATCGCCGAACTCCGCGCGCGCGGGCATGACGCGCCGATCTACATCCACGGTGCGCTCGAGAAACTGTGCGCGCTCTATCAGGCGCATGGCGTCGAGCTCGGCGACCTGCGCCCAGCGACGGTCGCCAGCAAGGCCGAGATGATGGGACATGTCGTGATCGCCCCGCCCGGCGCGCTCGCCGATCGCTGGTCGCGGCGGCTGCCCGATCCGATCACCGCGATGGCATCCGGCTGGATGCGGGTGCGGCAGCGCGCGGTGCAGCGCGGCGTCGAATTGCCGCTGATCCTCTCCGACCATGCCGATTGGGACGAACTGACCGATACGCTGACCGAGATCGCCCCCAAGGAAGTGTGGGTAACGCACGGCCGCGAGGATGCGCTGGTGCATTGGTGCCAGACCCGCCAGATCAAGGCGCGCGCGCTCGCGCTGTCGGGTTATGAGGATGAGGACGACTGAGCGATCACGCTGGACGGCCTTGCTCGGCAAGCATAGATAATGCTCGGGTTTTGGGGAAAGCAGCATGATGAAGCGGTCGATGCGAGCCTGTTTGGCGGGTGCGCTTCTCGCCGCCGTCACGCCGACGATGGCCCACGCCAGCAGCTTCGGCGATGCTCTGTCGAAATGCCTGGTCGATCACAGTTCGCAGGCTGACCAGACGCTGCTGGTGCAATGGGTCTTCTCGGCGATATCGGCGGGCCCCGCGGTCAAGGCCTTGTCGACGATAACACCCACGCAACGCGAGGATTTCAATCGCCGGACCGGCGTGTATTTCAATCGGGTGCTGACGGTCGACTGCCGCCCGCAAGCGCTCGAAGCGATCAAATATGATGGCATTTCGACGATCGAGGCGAGCTTCGGAACGCTGGGCAGCGTCGCCATGCGTGGCCTGATGAGCGACCCGCTGGTTCAGCAGGAGCTGCAGCAACTGGGCAAGTTCGCCGATTCGACCGCGCTCGGCGCGCTGATCGGCGAGGCGGGAACGCCGAAGGCAGCGCCGCCGGCCAAATAGCCGGCAGCGCCACCGCGCGTCTTACAGCTTCAGGTGGTTGCGCCCGCGCTGGCTGTCATGCTTCTGGTGCGTGATCGCGCGGTCGGCCTGGGCCTGACGATCGTGGATCATGCGCTTGTCGGCCGATGTCAGGCGGCCACCGTGGCGTGCGCGCTGGCGTGCCTCGAGCCGCTCGATCGAGCGCTGCTGCGCCCTCAGCCGTGCGCTTTCGACGCGCGTCAGCTTGCCCGAGCGATCGCCCGCGTCGATCCGACGTTCCTGATTCCGCTGGCGCAGGTTGACCTGGGCGGTCGCCGGCAGCGCCGCGCTCACCGTCAACGTCGCGGCTAGCGCCGCCATGATTGCCTTACGCATTCTCGATTCCTTCATGGCTCCGAACGAGCCGGACCCCCAACGCGCCAACGCCGACTTCGATCATGTCGATCGCGATCATCGCCCCCCATTCCCGTAGATTCCACATTTTCACGTAAGTGAAATTTTAGCTTCACAGATGTGCAGCAAATGTGTCATCATTCTGTAACAAGCCAATAGGAGACTCGTCATGACCCTGAAATTCGCTATCGCCATCCTTGTCGCAGGCGCGGCTGTCGCTCCGGCCGCAGCCGCTCCGTCGCGCGATCCCGCCGCAGCCGTGCGCACGCTCGAAACCGTCTCGCAACTGTCGCCACGCGATGGCGGTGTCGCGATCGAACTCGCCGCCGCCTATCAGCGCGCGGGCCGCGCCGCCGACGCTAATACCGCGCTGCGCCGTGCGCTCACGCTCGACAATGCGATGCTCGAAACGCCGACCGGCGATGCCGTCTGGTCGCACCAGGTCGCCAAGCGCGCCCTGCGCGCGCGACGTCGCGCTGACCGCACGCTGAGCTTGCCGCCGGCCTGACCTCGGCGGGCCGGCTCCGCTCCTTACGCGCCCTCCAGCGCGCGCGCCCGCCGGCGCTGCACCGACGATCCGATCCCGAGCGCCTCGCGATATTTTGCGACCGTGCGCCGCGCGATGTCGAAGCCCTTGGCGTTGAGCAGTTCGACCAGCGTGTCGTCCGACAGGATCTTGTCGCCCTCAGCCCCGATCAGCGCCTTGATCGCCGATTTCACGGCCTGAGCCGACACCGCGTCGCCACCCTCGGACGACTGGATCGCCGAGGTGAAGAAATATTTGAGCTCATAGAGCCCGCGCGCGCATGACAGATATTTGTTGCTGGTGACGCGCGACACCGTCGATTCGTGCATCTCGATCGCGTCCGCCACCTGACGCAACGTCATTGGTTTGAGATGCGCGACGCCGTTGAGGAAGAAGCCTTCCTGCTGCTTCACGATCTCGGCGGCGACCTTGATGATCGTACGCTGGCGCTGGTCGAGCGCCTTGACCAGCCAGTTGGCGCTGGCGAGCATGTCGCCGAGCCACGCCTTCGACGCCTTGTCGCCGCGCGCGCTCGACAGTTCGGTATAATAACTGCGGTTGACCAGCACGCGCGGTAGGGTCGCCGCGTTGATCTCGATGCCCCAGCCGTCCTTACGTTTGGCGACGAACAGATCGGGCACCACCGCCTGGGTCGGCTCGCCGCCGAAGCGGCAGCCGGGCTTGGGATCGTACTTGCGCAATTCGCGGATCATGTCCGCCAGATCCTCGTCGTCGACGTTGCACAGCCGCCGCAGCCGCCCGAGATCGCCGCGCGCGACGAGATCGAGATGATCGATCAGCCGCGCCATGCACGGATCGTAGCGATCGGCTTCCTTGGCCTGCAGCGCGAGGCATTCGGCGAGATCGCGCGCGCCGACGCCGGTCGGCTCGAAGGTCTGGATGATGCCGAGCACCTGCTCGACGCGCACCAGCGGCACGCCGAGCCGCGTCGCGATGTCGAGCAGCGACGCGGTGAGATAGCCGCATTCGTCGATCTGATCGATCAGATGCGCGGCGATGAACAGGTCGGCGCCGTCGACGGCGGTGCCGGCCTGCGCGAGCAGATGGTCCGACAGGCTGAGCCCGGTATCGGCGAAACCGTCGAAATCGGGGCCGTCCTCGCCTACGCCGCCGCCGCTGCTCGCGCCGTTGAGGCCGAGCGATCCGTCCATACCTGCCCCGCCCGCCTGATCGGAGGGGCCGTCATGGTGGAAGCTCTCGGCGGTGAAATCGACGTCGAGCGAGGCCTCGCCCGAATCGCCGCCGCCCAGCAGCAGTTCATCGGCGGTGGCGGGTTCGTCGCGGATCGGCGCTTCGGCCTCACGTTCCTGCGTCGGGCCGTCGTCTTCCGGGGCGCTCGCCTCGAGCAGCGGGTTGCGCTCGATTTCCTCGGCAAGGAAGCCCTCGACCTCGAGATTCGACAGCGCGAGCAGCCGGATCGCCTGCTGGAGCTGCGGCGTCATTACCAGCGATTGCGACTGACGCAGGTCGAGACGTGGAGCGAGACTCACCGGCTTCTAATATCCGCCGTCACCGCGGCCGCGTGCCGCGGTTCGCCGTGCCGCGCCGGCATTCCTCGAAATTCCAAGCGCGCATCAAGCCGCGCAGTGGACCCCGGCACAAGGCCGAGGTGACGGAGGGAAAAGCGAGGCCGGGCTGCCAGTGTCATAGGGTCAGAGCGAGAAGCCCTCGCCGAGATACAGCCGCCGCACGTTCGCATCCGCCACCAGCTCGGCGGGCGAGCCGGTGAACAGCACGCGGCCGTCATAGATGATGTAGGCGCGGTCGACGATCTCGAGCGTCTCGCGCACGTTGTGATCGGTGATCAGCACGCCGATCCCGCGATTCTTGAGCTCGCAGATCAGATCGCGAATGTCGGCGATCGACAGCGGATCGATGCCCGCGAAGGGCTCGTCGAGCAGCATGATCGACGGATCGGCGGCAAGCGCACGCGCGATCTCGGCGCGGCGGCGCTCGCCGCCCGACAGCGCCATCGATGGGGAATCGCGCAGGCGGGTCAGGCCGAACTCGTCGAGCAGCGTATCGAGCCGGAGCGCGCGCTGCGCCTTGTCGGGCACGGCGAGCTCGAGCACGCTGAGAATGTTCTGCTCGACCGTCATCCCGCGGAAGATCGAGGTTTCCTGCGGGAGATAGCCCAAGCCGAGGATTGCGCGGCGGTACATCGGCAGGCCGGTGATGTCGTTGCCGTCGAGCATGATGCGGCCCGAATCGGGCTTCACCAGCCCCATCACCGAATAGAAGCAGGTCGTCTTGCCGGCACCGTTCGGCCCGAGCAGCCCGACCACTTCGCCCTTGGCGACCGACACCGACACGTCGGTCAGCACGCTGCGCTTGTCGTACGACTTGGCGATCGACACGACCGACAGCCCGTCATTGACCGGCAGCTCGGCGATCGGCGGCGCGGTGTCGAGGGTCATGGTGTCGCTCATCGGGGCGTGCTCGCAGTTTAGAGTTACCGAAGGGTTAACCGTACGGCATCTGGCAGGCTTCGTGCATGCCTATACGCCGTTCCCGTCGCGCGGGATAGCAGCGGGCGCCGAATTGCCCCGCTTCCGCGTCAGTTACGCTTGGGGACCGAGAAGGTCCCGCTGACGCGACCGCCGCTGCTCGTCGTCGTCCCGGCTTTGCCGCCGCCGACCGACGAGCCGTCGATCACCGCGCGACCGGTGTCGAGGTTGATCGTCAGACGCCCGCCATTGACGGTGTTGCCCGCCTGGATCAGCGTCACCGCGCCGAGCATCGTCACCACGCGCTTGTTCAGATCGTAGACCGCGAAATTGCTCCGCGCGGTCTGGTCCGGCCGCGTCACGACGACATTGCCCGCGGCATCGAGCCGCGAGACCTGCGGGCTGCCATCGACCACCTGCCCGGTATAGGCGACCGTCATCCGCGCAGAATTGAGCGTCATCTCGGCTTGCTTCACCGAGACGTTGCCCGAGAGCAAAGCGCGATTTGCCTTGTCCTGCAGTTCGATGTGATCCGCGCTGAAGTTGATCGGTGCGGCCGAATTGTGCGCCGTCTGCGCGCTCGCGACGCCCGCTCCTGACAGAGCGAGCGAAAAGGCGAGAAAGGCGGGAAGGCGCTGCATCGGGACTATCTCTTCTTTCGCGGGATGATCTGCAAGTGCGCATTGCCATCGAGCCGAACGATATGGGTGACGAGATCGGCATTGAGCTGATTGCCGCTGAACGTGCCCTGCGGCACCGAGCCCGTCACCGCGCCGCCGCTCTTCATCGTCCGGGTCTTGAGATCGACCGTCGAATCCTGCGTGACGAGGCGGTATCCGCCGCTGCCGTTGACGCGGACCGGGCCGTCGATCGTCACCTGCTGCTTGTCCATGTCGTAATGGCCATGCTCGCCGACAATGTTGGCGGGGCCGTCCTTGAGGCCGATTTCCGCCGTCAGCTTCTCGAGTTTGACGATCGGCTCGGCCGAGCTCTTCTGCACCGCCGAGCCGGCGGTCAGCGCGAAGGCCTGACCCTTGTCGTCCTCGCCCTTGTAACTCGCCGACTGGACGCGCAGCCGCTCCTTGGCGACCTCGACCTTCTTCTTGTCGAGCAGGAAGCTGACGTCGCCGCCCGAATAGAGCGGCAAAACCACGACGAACGCCGCCAGCACGCCGATGAGAATCGGCAGCACGACGCGCAGCGTGCCGATCACGCGGTCATGGCTGCTGCCCGGCGCGGCCCAGATCTTGCGCGAATCGCGGATCGCACGCGCGTCAGACATAGGGCTGCTCCCCGCCGTGGCTGGCATCACATGTGCGCAAAGATGTCGACTTCCGGCCAGCCGGCGATGTCGAGTTCGGCGCGCCACGGCAGGAACTGGAAGCACGCCTGCGCCAGTTCGGTGCGGCCTTCGCGCGCGAGACGGCGATCGAGCTCCTCGCGCATCGCATGAAGATAGCGCACGTCGGACGCAGCATAGTCCTTCTGCGCCTCGCTGAGCACCGGGCCGCCCCAATCGGACGATTGCTGCGCCTTGGAAATGTCCTGGCCGAGCAATTCGCGCACCAGCTCCTTGAGACCGTGGCGATCGGTATAGGTGCGCACCAGCCGCGAGGCGATCTTCGTGCAGTACACAGGCGCCGCGGTCACTTCGAGATAATGGCTGATCGCGGCGAGATCGAACCGCCCGAAGTGGAACAGCTTGACGCGCGCCGGATCGGCCAGCAGCGCGCGCAGGTTCGGGGCGGCATAATCGCTGTCGGGCGAGAACCGCACGAGATGTTCGTCGGGGCCACCATCGGACAGCTGCACCAGGCACAGCCGGTCGCGCGGCGTGATCAGCCCCATCGTCTCGGTATCGACCGCGATGTCAGCGCCGGGCGCGAACAGGTCGGCGGGAATGTCTTCTTCATAAAGATGTACAGTCATCATCCGGCCCTAGCGGCGATTCGGGACGCGCTCAATGGCGCCTTTATCGAGGCAGCGCTCATGCCGTGAGGTGCTGGTAGAGAATCATGCTGCCGATCGCGACCAGCGCGACCCCGCCGAGCATTTCGGCATAGCGGCCGAGATACGGTCCGGCATGTTTGCCGACCAGCACGCCGGCGGTCGCGACCACCGTCGTCACGCCGCCGATGATGAGGCAGGCGAGCAGGATATTGACGTGCAGGAACGCCAGGCTGACGCCGACCGCGGTCGCATCGATGCTGGTGGCGAGCGCGGTGAGCACCAGGCGCCCGATCCCACCCTTCGCTGCCGGCGCTTCGTCCGCCGTCGCGTCCGAATGCTTGAAGGCTTGCCACAGCATGTTGAGCCCGACGCCGCCAAGCAGCACGAACGCGACCCAATGATCGACCTTTGCGATCCAGCTCGCCAGCGCGAGCCCGACCGCCCACCCGATCGCCGGCGTCACCGCCTCGAACGCGCCGAATACCACGCCGACGCGCAACGCATCGCGGAAGCGGCTCGATTGGCCATCGGCACCCTTGCCGACCGCCGCGGCGAACGCATCGACCGAGAGGCTGAGCCCGAGCCCGCCAAGTGTTATGATACCCGTCATGTAAACCTATCCCGAGGCCGCGACCGAAACGACCGGATCCACCGCTGGCCCGAAATGCGGTGTCCTGTCGTTGGTCTGGCCGGGCTGGCACATCGTGCCGCTGCCATCGCCACGAACCGACCTCAACGGCGATTCGACTATGTTGACGAAGGCCCCGCTCGAAGCGGGTGGCTACTCCCCAAAAGAGGCTTGTTCCCTAGGGGTCGCGGCCGTGGCGGTCAATGCGCGGAGCGCCGCCGCGCCGCGATGTTGAGCGCCTCGACCACGCCCGAAAACGCCATCGCGGCATAGATATAGCCCTTGGGGACGTGAACGCCGAAGCCATCGGCGATCAGCACCGCACCGATCATCAGCAGGAAGCCCAAAGCGAGCATCACCACGCTGGGATTGGCGGCGATGAAATTGGCGAGCGGAGTCGCGGCCAGCAACATCACCCCGACTGCGACGATCACCGCTACGATCATCACCGGGAGATCGTCGGTCATGCCGATCGCGGTAAGGATCGAATCGATCGAGAACACCATGTCGAGCAACAGGATCTGGACGATCGCCATCCCGAACGACAGCGCTGCGCCGGTCTTGCCGCTGCTCTCTTCGGTCGCGCCGTCGCGGTCGATCGTATGGTGGATCTCGGTGGTCGCCTTCCACAGCAGGAACACGCCGCCCGCAATCAGGATCAGATCGCGGACCGAAAACGCGGTTTCGAACGATGGCGCGCCGCGCGCGTCGAGCGCACCGGTCAGGCCGAGATCGAACACCGGCTGCACCAGCCCGGCAATCCAGGCGATGATCGACAGCAGCCCGAGTCGCAGCACCAGCGCCAGACCGATGCCGACTCGGCGAACCTTTTCGCGCTGCGCGGGCGGCAGTTTGTTCGACAGCAGCGAAATGAAAACCAGATTATCGATCCCGAGCACAATCTCCATGACGATCAGCGTGGCCAAAGCGGCCCAGGCAGCGGGATCGGCGAGCAAGGCGGGGATCGACATGCCCGAGTCTGTGCCGTGCTTGCCACATCCGCGCAAGAAGCGTGTGATTCGTGCCGTATTTTGGACGAATTCATTCGCAGCGCTTGCCAATTTGCGTTACACGATTCGATGGCACGATTGGTTTGGTGCCGAAACCCTGCGTCTTTCGTCCGACGCAACGGTTGCGATATCGATGTCGGACGAACCGGGAAGACGAACAGGGCATGAGTTTCGATAAAGGACGCCGCGGCGATCGTGGCGGGCGCGGGCGCGACAAGCGCGACGGTTTCGGCGATAGCGGCGGCTTCGACGGCGGCTTCGGCGGCGGTGGCGATCGTTTCGGCGGCGGCGGTGATCGCTTCGGTGGCGGTGGCGATCGCTTCGGCGGTGGCGGCGGCGATCGCTTCGGCGGCGGCGGCGGCGGCGGCGGTTTCCGCAGCGGCGGTGGCGGCGGCTTCGGCGGCGGTGGCGCAGGCGGCGGCGGTGGCCGTGGCATGCCCCCGCAGGTTGTCGGTGAAGGCACTGGCGTCGTAAAATTCTTCAACGGGCAAAAGGGCTTCGGCTTCGTCGTTCGCGACGATGGCGGCGAGGACGTGTTCGTGCACATCTCGGCGGTCGAGCAGGCCGGCCTGACCGGTCTCGCAGAGGGCCAGCCGCTCGGCTTCACTCTCGTCGATCGCGGCGGCCGCATCTCGGCGACCGATCTCAAGATCGACGGCGAGCCGATGGCCGTCACCGACCGCGGCCCGCCGCGCGAGCGTGACGCTGCTCCGGGTGGCCCGCGTGGCGCCGCTCCCGGTGGTGCGCCGCAGCGCCAGCTGACCGGCGAGAAGGCAACCGGCACGGTCAAGTTCTTCAACGCGATGAAGGGCTTCGGCTTCATTCAGCGCGATGACGGCCAGCCCGACGCGTTCGTGCACATCTCGGCTGTCGAGCGTGGCGGCATGACCTCGCTCAACGAAGGCGACCGGCTCGAGTTCGAACTCGAAGTCGATCGTCGCGGCAAGATGGCTGCAGTGAACCTGACGTCGATCGCCTAACCGCTTTCGTCCGACGCTAACGAGATAGACCCGGTGGGCCTTTAGGCCTGCCGGGTTTTTCTTTGTGTGCGCCACGGGGCGTGTCGCCTACTTTCTGCACCACCCCGGCGAAGACCGGGCCCCAGTTGCGCCGATGGGCGTTACCTGGGGAACATCGCTCAACCGCCCGCCCACTCCTGGGCCCCGGCCTACGCCGTGGAAGCACTAGAAAGACGATATATGCGCCTAGCCCTTGCCGCGATCGCCCTCACCTTCGCCGCCCCCGCGCTCGCCGCACCCGGCCCCAAGGTCGCCGCGGCGAGCTTCGCGCAGCTCAAGACCCCGCTCCCGCTGCCGTATGACGAGACCGCGAACGCCAAGACGCAGGTCGCCGCGGCGCGCGCGCGCGCGAAGGCACAGCACAAGCTGCTGCTGATCGACCTGGGTGGCAACTGGTGCCTCGATTGCCGCCTGCTTGCGGGGACGATGGAATTGCCGGGCCTGCGCGAATTTCTCGCCAGGAAGTACGAGATCGTCACGGTCGATGTCGGCCGCTTCGACAAGAACCTCGATGTCGCGGCGAAATACGGTCTCAAGGACCATTTCGGCGGCGGCGTGCCGAGCGTGCTGATCGTCGATCCGAAGACCGACGCGCTGAAAAATCCCGGCCGCACCGCCGCGCTCGCCGACGCCCGCACGCTCAGCCCGCAGGCACTGTCGGACTGGCTGGCGAGCTGGGTGGGATAAGCCTTCGCCATCGTCACCTCGCGAATGCAAGGGTCCCGCTGCTTTGCCCCGACTCGGGCGAGCCAGCGGGATCCCCGCTTTCGCCGGGATGCCTGTAAGGCCCTCGCTCAGCCCCCGGCGAACCGATCGGTCGCGCGGATCAATTGGTCGAGGATGCCGGGCTCGCTATAGGCGTGCCCCGCCCCCTCGATCAGGTGGAAATCGGCCTCGGGCCACGCCTGGTGCAGAGCATAGGCGTAGCGCGCGGGACACGGCATGTCGTAGCGGCCATGCACGATCGTCCCCGGAATCCCGGCCAGCCGCCAGGCGTCGCGCAGCAACTGTCCGTCCTCGAGCCAGGCATTGTGCGCGAAGAAATGGTTCTCGATCCGCGCGAAGGCGAGCGCGAAATGTCCATCCTGGAACGCATCGCGCATCGCCGGGTCGGGCAGCAGCGTGATCGTCTCGCCCTCCCAGATCGTCCACGCCTTGGCGGCTTCGAGCTTGGCCGGCTCGTCGTCGCCGGTCAGCAGGCGGCGATAGGCCCGGATCATGTCGCCGCGCTCTGCCTCGGGGATCGGCGCAACGAAGCCCGCCCACTTGTCGGGGAACATCTCCGACACGCCGAACTGATAGTACCAGGCAAGTTCGGCCGGCGTCGCGGTATAGATGCCGCGCAGGATCAGCGCGGTGACGCGCGTCGGGTGCGTCTCGGCATAGGCCAGCGCGAGCGTCGAGCCCCACGAGCCACCGAACACCAGCCAGCGTTCGACCCCGACGAGCATGCGCAGCCGCTCGATATCAGCGACGAGATGCCAGGTCGTGTTCGCATCAAGCGCCGCATGCGGCACCGAGCGCCCGCAGCCCCGCTGGTCGAACAACAAGACGTCGTAGCGCGCCGGATCGAACAGCCGGCGATGGCTCGGCGAAATGCCGCCGCCGGGGCCGCCATGGAGGAAGACGGCAGGCGTCGCGCCGGGCGTGCCGCTCCGCTCGTAATAAAGCGTATGGCCGTCGCCGACATCCAGCATGCCCGTCTCGTAAGGTTCGATTTCGGGGTACAGCGTGCGGAGTTCGGTCATGCGCGCGATCCTAGGCCGCTATGCGCCAGCGGTGAAGCGTCAACGCTCGGTCATGGCAGACGTGTCTCAGCTGATCAGTCGCTCGAGCGCCGCCACCGTATCGGCTTCGGCCGCAGGCTTGTCGGTGCGGATCCGCGAGATGCGCGGGAACCGCATCGCCACGCCCGATTTATGGCGCTTCGACGGGTGGATCGAATCGAACGCGATTTCGAGCACGAGCGTCTTCTCGACCTCGCGCACCGGGCCGAACCGCCCGGTGGTATGGTTGCGCACGAACTGGTCGAGCCTTTTGAGCTCCTCGTCGGTGATCCCCGAATAGGCCTTGCCGACCGGGAGCAAGGTGCCGTCCGCGGTCCAGCAGCCGAAGGTATAGTCGCTATAGAAGGACGAGCGGCGCCCCGACCCGCGCTGCGCGTACATCATCACGCAATCGGCGGTGAGCGGGTCGCGCTTCCATTTGTACCACAGCCCGGTCTTGCGCCCGCCGACATAGGTCGAGTCGCGGCGTTTGAGCATCACGCCCTCGATCGCCGCATCGCGGGCGCCAGCGCGGATGCCTTCGAGTGCGGTGAAATCCTCCGCGGCAATCACCGTGCTGAGATCGAACCGCTCGGAATCGAGCCGCGCGGCGAACGCCTCGAGCCGGACTCGGCGCTGTTCCCACGGCAGGCCGCGCAGGTCCTCGTCGCCATCGAAAAGGATATCGTAGAGCCGCACGAACGCCGGCGCCTCGGCAAGCATCTTCGCCGAGACGACCTTGCGCCCCAACCGCTGCTGCAACGCGTGGAAGCTGGCCGCGCCGCCTTCCTCGGTGGCCGAGCCTTGTGCATCGCCCTTCACCATCAGCTCGCCGTCGAGCACGCCGGGGGTGGTAAAATCGCGCGCGACTTCGGGGAAGCTCGCGGTCACGTCGTCGCCGGTGCGGCTGTAGAGCCGCGTCGTGCCCGCGACATGGACGATCTGGACGCGGATCCCGTCCCATTTCCACTCGGCGGCATAGTCCTTGAGATCGACGCGCAGCTCCTCGAGCGGGTGCGCGAGCATGAACGGGCGGAACACAGGCACGTCGGCCGCGGTCGGCTGGGCGCCCCGCCCCTCGGCCCAGTCGAACAAAGCGGTGTAGGGCGGCGCGATGCCGTGCCACACTTCCTCCACCGCCTCGACATCGAGATCGAAGCCGTTCGCAAGCGCGGTCTTGGCGAGCCGCGACGACACGCCGATCCGCAAGGCGCCCGTCGCCATCTTGAGGAGCGCGAAACGCTCGTCCGAATCGAGCCGATCGAGCATCGCGGCGAGCGCCGCCGGCGCATCCGAGCGCGACAGCGCCGAGAGACGATCGACCGCCTGTGCGATCGACAAGGGTTCGGGGTCTGGTGCCATCGGCGGGGTCGGCCAGAGCAGGGCGACGGTCTCGGCGGTGTCGCCGACATAGTCGCGACTCATGCGGAACAGCACGGGATCGACGCGCTGTTCGATCAGCGTGCGGATCAGCGCCGGCTTGACGCCGGGCAGGTCGAGTTCGCCGGTCAGCGCCGCCATCGCCCAGCCCCGATCGGGATCGGGCGTGGCGCGCAGATAATCGGTGATCAGCTTGAGCTTCGCATTGCGTGAGCGGGTGTAGATCAGCCGGTCGAGAAGGTCGGCAAAAGCGCGCATCGTCCCTCAACATGCGCGCGGCGCTGGGGTTCCGCAAGCGACAACCCGGCCTTGCCCCGCACGGCGCGCAATCCTAGGCTGACCGCCATACCCGATCCTCGAAAGGTCCCATCATGCGTGAAGCTGCGATCGTCTCCACTGCCCGTACGCCGATCGGAAAGGCCTATCGCGGCGCCTTCAACGCGACCGAGGCGCCGGTGCTCGCGGCGCATGTGATGAACGCCGCGGTCGCGCGCGCGGGGATCGACCCGGCGCGGATCGACGAAATCTTCTGGGGGGTCGGTAATCAATGGGGCAGCCAGGGCGGCAATGCCGGGCGGATGGCGACCTTCGCCGCCGGCCTGCCCGAAACGGTCCCGGCCTTTACGCTGGATCGCAAATGCGGCTCCGGACTGACCGCGATCGCGCTCGCCGCGCGTTCGATCCTCTGCGACGAGATCGACGTCGCGCTGGCCGGCGGGATGGAGTCGGTCAGCCTGACCGTGACCAAGGACGCGCCGCGCTTCGTCAACGAATCGGTGATCGCGCAGCAACCCGCCGCGTATATCCCGATGATCGAAACCGCCGAGATCGTTGCCGAGCGCTACCGAATCAGTCGCGAATCGCAGGACGCCTATGCCGCGATGAGCCAGCAGCGCGCGGCGCGCGGGCTCGAGACGGGCGCGTTCGTCGAGGAGATCGCGCCGATCACGGTCGAGAAGGCGCTGTTCGACAAGAGCGGCGTGCGCACCGGCAGCGAGACGGTCACGCTGTCGCAGGACGAGGGCATCCGCGCAGGTACGACCGCAGAAGCGTTGGCGGGCCTCAAGACCGTATGGCCGGGCGGCGACTTCTCGGGCCCCGGCGCAAACGTCACCGCGGGCAATGCCAGCCAATTGTCCGACGGCGCCGCGGCGCAGATCGTGATGGACCATGCCACCGCCAAGGCCGAGGGGCGCGACGTGCTCGGCCTCTATCGCGGCTTCCAGGCGGCGGGGTGCGCGCCCGACGAGATGGGGATCGGCCCGGTCTTCGCGATCCCCAAGTTGCTCGCGCGCGCGGGCCTGTCGGTCGACGATATCGGGCTGTGGGAATTGAATGAGGCGTTCGCGTCGCAATGTCTTTATTGCCGCGACACGCTCGGGATCGATCCCGAGCGGTATAATGTGAATGGTGGAGCGATCGCGATCGGGCATCCCTTCGGCATGACCGGCAGCCGCCTGGTCGGGCACGCGTTGATCGAAGGCCGCAAGCGCGGCGTGCGCTGGGTCGTGGTGTCGATGTGTACTGCGGGAGGAATGGGCGCGGCCGGGCTGTTCGAAATCGTCTAGAGGCGTTAGGGGCGCTTCGAACACGACCGCTTTTCAATTCCTTGGGAAGAAAAAGGCGGCACAGCGAGATGATATCGAAGACAATGTTACAGTTTTTCGCATGCCCTTATCTGTTTGATGTATGTTAGGATTGCTTCGTTTGCGGAACAGCCCCTTGCGTGACCCGTTCTGAAGATATGTCCGACAGCGCACGCTATGAGGTTATTCTGGTCCCATCGGAAATGTCTTTGACATCTTCCGAATGGACTTGGCGCCGATTCGAGGGCGACTCGAACTTGTCTGCGCAGGGGGCGCGACATGCGACGTTGCCCGCCTGCTTCGCCGAAGTCCGCGACCATGCCAAGCGGTTCGGCCCGGGCACGGTCGCGGTCAATCTGCGCGGCGACGACGCCCCGCCCCCGCCGGCGGCGGAGGCGCTTGTGCCGAACCGCGACGCCGCGCGCTCGAACCGGCTCGCTCCGAAAGCGCTGCTTCGGAGACGATCGGCGCTGCGCGGTTAATCGGCGAACAGCAATACCGGGGTTTCGAGATAGCGCTTGAGCGCCTGGACGAAGCTTGCCGCATCCCAGCCATCGACGACGCGGTGATCGCAGCTGATCGACAGGTTCATCAGCTTCGCGCGGACGATCTCATCGCCGACAAACACGGGACGCTCGACGATCTTGTTGGGGCCGATGATCGCGACTTCGGGGCGGTTGATGACGGGCGTCGTCGCGATCCCGCCAAGCGGGCCGAGCGAGGTGACGGTCAGCGTGCCGCCGCCCATTTCCTGCGGCGTGAGCTTGTTGGCGCGCGCGGCCTCGGCGAGGCGCAGGATTTCGCTCGCGAGCTGCCAGACGTTGCGGTCCTGTGCATCGCGAATGACGGGAACGGTGAGGCCCGCATCGGTCTGCGTCGCCATGCCGAGGTGCACCGCGCCGTGCCGGGTGACGACTCCGGCCTCGTCATCGTAGCGCGCGTTGATCATCGGGAAGGCGGGGATCGTCTTGCAGATCGCGGCGATCAGCAACGGGAGCATCGTCAGTTTGGGGCGGTTGCAGCGCGCGCCGTTGAGATCGGCGCGCATCGCCTCGAGCGCGGTAACGTCGATCTCGTCGACATAGGTGAAATGCGGGATCGCACGCTTCGACGCCGCCATGTTCTCGGCGATGCGGCGGCGCATGCCGATGACCTTGATCGGCTCGTCGGGGCGGGCGTTGCTGGCGTAGGGGGTGTGATAGCCCTGGCCCTGGCCATAGCGGAGGAAGGCGTCGAGATCGCTGTGGCGGACGCGGTCGGACTCGGTCTTTACCTGCGCGAGGTCGATGCCGAGATCCGCCGCGCGCGCGCGGACCGCGGGGGAGGCGAGCGCTTTTTCTGCTCCCCTCTCGCTTGCGGGAGGGGTTGGGGGTGGGCTCGCGCTGTCGACGTTAGCGACCGGTGATGGCGCGGGCCCACCCCCAGACCCTCCCGCAAGCGGGAGGGAAGTCGGTTGCGCTTGCGGCTCGACCACCTCCTCCACGCCGGGGTTCTCGGCTTCATATTGCTGCGCGACCTCGACCTGCTCGGCCGACGCTGGCGCAGCCTTCAGCTCGGCAGGCGCGTCATCCCGCAACGCGGGCGCTTCCTCAGCGCCAAAATCGACCGCATCGGTCTCGATCACCACCAGCGCCGCGCCGATCGACACCTGGTCGCCGACTTCGCCCGCGAGCTCGACCACCACGCCCGAGACGGGGGACTCCATCTCGACCGTCGCCTTGTCGGTCATCATGTCGGCGACCTGCTGGTCTTCCTCGATCCGGTCCCCGACCGCGACGTGCCACGCCACGATCTCGGCCTCGGAAATGCCTTCGCCAATGTCGGGCAGCTTGAACGTA
This sequence comes from Sphingomonas sp. UYP23, assembly GCF_054059235.1. Classification (NCBI taxonomy): domain Bacteria; kingdom Pseudomonadati; phylum Pseudomonadota; class Alphaproteobacteria; order Sphingomonadales; family Sphingomonadaceae; genus Sphingomonas; species Sphingomonas sp. UYP23. Next base: position 2,532,800 of record NZ_JBSSBX010000001.1, on the reverse strand, counting down.
AAACGCGCCATTATGCGTCCTTCATGATCTTCTTGAGCGCCTCGCCGATGCGGACGGGGCCCGGGAAATACGCCCATTCGAGGCTGTGCGGGTACGGCGTGTCGAAGCCCGTCACGCGCTCGATCGGGGCTTCGAGATGGTAGAAGCAGCGCTCCTGCACCAGCGCCGACAGCTCGGCACCAAAGCCGCTCGTGCGCGTCGCTTCGTGCACGATCATGCAGCGCCCGGTCTTCTTGACCGACGCCTCGATCGTCGCGATGTCGAGCGGCACGAGCGTGCGCAGGTCGATCACCTCGGCGTCGACGCCCGCCTCTTCCATCACCGCGAGCGCGACATGCACCATCGTGCCGTAGACGAGCACGGTCAGCGCCTCGCCGGGGCGCACGACCTTCGCCTTGCCGAGCTCGATCTTATAGTATCCGGTCGGCACGTCGCCCGCGGGATGCTGCGACCAGTTCTGCGTCGGCTTGTCCCAATGGCCGTCGAACGGGCCGTTGTAGATGCGCTTGGGCTCGAAGAAGATCGTCGGATCATTGTCCTCGATCGCCGCGATCAGCAGGCCCTTGGCGTCGTACGGCGTCGACGGGATCACCGTCTTCACGCCCGAGATGTGCGTGAAGATCCCTTCCGGGCTCTGGCTGTGCGTCTGCCCGCCGAAGATGCCGCCGCCGAACGGCGAGCGCACCGTGATCGGCGCGGTGAATTCGCCCGCCGAGCGATAACGCAGCCGCGCCGCCTCGGACACGAGTTGGTCGAGCGCGGGGTAGATGTAATCGGCGAACTGGATCTCAGGGACCGGGCGCAGGCCGTACGCGCCCATCCCGACCGCGACACCGATGATGCCGCATTCGCTGATCGGCGTGTCGAACACGCGCGTCTTGCCGTATTTCGCCTGGAGCCCGGCGGTCGCGCGGAACACGCCGCCGAAATAGCCGACATCCTCGCCCATTACGATCACGTCGGGGTCGCGGCCCATCATCACGTCCATGGCGGAGTTGATCGCCTGGATCATGTTCATGCGGGTGGAGGGTCCGCCGGTGTCGTCCGCGGCGACACGGGTGTCGGTATCTGTGTCGGTCATCGACAAAACTCCGTCATTCCCGCGCAGGCGGGAATCCATAAACACAGCGGTTGCACTTCATCGCCACGACAAGACGAATGGATCCCCGCCTTCGCGGGGATGACGATGCTGGGTGACGCGCTCATGCTTTCCGCGCCCACGGACGGCCGCTCGCGGTTTCCTCGGCGATCATCTGCGCCTGTTGCTCGCGTAAGTGCCACGGCATTTCCCTCGAACACGCCGTCGAACAAGGTATCGAGCGGCTGGTGCAAACCATGGCCGAGCACGCCGTTCGCCTCGGCATCCTTCTGCGCGCGCTTGACCTGCTCGGCGAGGTCCTTGTCCTGCGCCGCATGGCGCTCGTCGTCCCATTCGCCGAGCGCGACGAGATGGTCCTTGAGGCGCTTGATCGGATCGCCGAGCGGCCAGGCGGTCGGCTCGCCGGCCGAGCGATACTGGCCCGGATCGTCCGAGGTCGAATGGCCCTCGGCGCGATAGGTGAAATGCTCGATCAGCGTCGGCCCCTGGTTGGTCCGCGCGCGCTCGGCGGCCCACAAGGTCGCGGCATAGACCGCGAGCGCATCGTTGCCGTCGACGCGTAAGCCCGCGATGCCATAGCCGACCGCGCGCGCCGCAAAGGTCGTCGATTCGGCGCCGGCAAATCCCGAGAAGCTCGAAATCGCCCACTGATTGTTGACGACGTTGAAGATGACGGGCGCGCGATAGACGCTGGCGAAGGTGCAGGCCGAGTGGAAATCGCCCTCTGCGGTCGATCCGTCGCCGCACCACGTCGCGGCGATCCGCGTATCGCCCTTGGCCGCGCTTGCCATCGCCCAGCCGACGGCTTGCGGATATTGCGTGGTGAGGTTGCCCGAGATCGAGAAGAAGCCGGCCTCTTTCACCGAATACATGATCGGCAATTGCTTGCCCTGCAACCGGTCGGCGGTGTTCGAATAGATCTGGTTCATCATGTCGACCATCGACCAGCCGCGCGCGATCAGCAGGCCCTGCTGGCGGTACGACGGGAAGCACATGTCTTCGTAATCGAGCGCATGCGCGGCGGCGACCGAGACCGCTTCCTCGCCGGTGCACTTCATGTAGAAGCTCGTCTTGCCCTGACGTTGCGCGCGGAACATGCGCTCGTCGAACGCGCGGACCAGCGCCATGCTGCGCAGCATCGCGCGCAGCGTATCGGGCGAGAGGCGCGGATTCCACGGGCCGACCGCCTGGCCATCGTCGTCGAGTACGCGGACGAGATCGAACGCCAGATCGATGAAGCTGTCGGCAGCGTCGGCGGGATCTGGCCGCCGCGCCTGCCCGGCGGGCGGGATCGGCACCTGCGTGAAATCAACCGCATCGCCCGGCCGGAACTTGGGTTCAGGCACGTACAGCGACAGCGGCGCAAGATTGGGCTTCAGGTGATCGGGGACTCGGTCGGTCGCCATATACTCTCCACAACGGCATGCCTGGCTTGTGACCGACAGGCGGAATCGTTCTTTCGGCCTTGTTATAAAATTTCAACGCGCTTGGCGAGGGGGCGTTTTGCAAGGAATGCGACGACCCGTCGTGTGGAGGTGACGGACCAGCTTGACTCGGCAGCGGCAAAGAGAACAAAATAGGAACGATGCTTCAAGTGAGTCGTGCCCGTGTCCTGTCCTGCCATCATCGCCGAGCTTCGCGAAAGTCTCAAGAAGGTCGAAAGCGACGGGCTGCGTCGGCGACCCGTGCTACCGTTCGGGATCGCGTCGATCGACGAGCGGCTGGCACCCGGAGGGCTGCGGCTCGATTCGCTCCACGAGATTTCCGCCTCCAGCCCCGCCCCGTCGGACGATGCCGCGGCAACGCTGTTCATGGCGGGAATTGCCGCGCGCGCCTGGGGTCCGGTGCTGTGGGTCGTGCGGCGGCGCGACCTGTTCGCCCCCGGATTGTACCAGGCGGGGCTTGCGCCGGGGCGGCTGATCTATGCCGAGGCGGCCGACGATGCCGAACTGCTCGCGCTGATGGAGGAGGGTTTGCGGCATCGCGGGCTCGGCGCGGTGGTCGGCGAGGTCAAGCGCGCGGCGATGCCCAATACGCGGCGACTCCAGCTGGCGGCGGAGGGCGGGAAGACGATCGCGCTGCTGATGAAGCGCCACGCGCGGGCCCTCAACGACAAAGGCGGCGGCAACCCGCTCGCCGTCCCATCGGCGGCGATGACACGCTGGCGGATTGCGTCGGCGCCCTCGACGCCACTGCCAGTCGGCGATGCGGGCGTCGGGCGGGCGCGATGGCAGGTGGAATTGGTCCGCCAACGCGGCGGCGAATCCGCCGAATGGATGATGGAGGCATGCGATGAAACGGGTCGCCTCGCTCTACCTGCCCGACTGGTCGATCGAACGGCTGGCGCAGGCCGAGCGCTCAGCCGCGCCGCTTGAGGGTGCGGCGGTAGATCCGCAGGGTCTCGCCGAGGCCGTCGCGCGCGAGCAGGCGGTGGCATGCTCGGTGCCGCGCGGTGGCGGCTGGCGGCCGGGTGCGCGCTGGGCGCGGAGCGGGGAACTCGATGCGAACGCGCGCCATCGCAGCGCCGGACGCGTGAGCGAGGCTGCGCCGCATCCGTTCAAGGCGATGCCGCCCGACGAGGGGCGGACACCGCTGCGGGATGCGCGGGCGGGTAGCGTCGTACGCGCCGCCTCTCCCCTCCCTGAAAGGGAGGGGCTGGGGGTGGGTCGGCCTAGGGAGAGAGCATCCGCCGCCACGGGCCGACCGACCCCCAACCCCTCCCTTCCAGGGAGGGGAGGGAAAGCGGCAGCGCATATTGCTCCCCCCCTCCGTCACCCCGGCCCTGTGCCGGGTTCCATGCCTCCGCTCGGGCGGCAGGGTGCGGTGACGGGTGAACGTCGGCACAACGCGGAGATGGCGAAAGACAGTGTAGCAAAACCGCCCGCCACCCCCCGCATCACAAGCATCCAATCCGGCAATCAGATCGTCATCGCCGCCGCCTGCCCCGCCGCGCGCGCGCTTGGGCTCGTGCCCGGCATGGCGGTGACGCAGGCGCGTGCGTTGGTGCCCGAGCTCGACATTCGCCCGGCCGATCCCGCGGGCGACCGCGCCGCGCTGCTGCGCCTCGCGACGCTCGCCGCGCGGCGCTGGTGCCCGGTCGTGATGCTGTCGGGCGAGGACGGGCTGTTCCTCGATATCAGCGGCACGGCGCATCTGTTCGGCGGCGAGGCGCAGATGGTGCGGCGGATGGTGCGCATTCTTGCGCGGCTCGGATTCACCGCGCACGTCGCGGTGGCGGATACGCCGGGCGCGGCGTGGGCGCTGGCGCGGTTTGCCACCCACCGTCGCCCGGGCGCAGAGGCACGCCACAAAGCAATACTGTGTGGGGACCCCGGAGGCCGGGGCCGGCCCGTTGTCGAACAGCCCGCGGATCCACAACACAACGGCCCCGGCCTGCGCCGGGGCGACGGCTATACGATCGCGTCCCCTGCTGGACACATCGACGCACTGGCCGCGCTCCCGACCCGAGCGCTCCGGCTCGACAGCCGCGCGATCGATCTGCTCAAGCGGCTCGGCATCGAGACGATCGGCCAGCTCGCGGCGCTGCCCCGCGCCCCGCTCGCGCGGCGCTTCGGCGGTGCGCTCGTCGCACGGCTCGACCAGGCGACCGGGCGACTCCCCGAACCGCTCAACCCCGTCCCCGTCCCCGAGCCGATCGGCGTGGTGCAGCGCTTCGCCGAGCCGATCGCCACTGCCGAAGCGATCGAACATTGGCTCGGCCAGTTGATGCCGCGGCTCGTCACCGCGCTCGGCGCGGCTGGGCTCGGCGCGCGCGCAGTCGAGCTCGTCGCCGACCGGATCGACGGCGTGCCGCAGCGCCTGCGCATCGGTCTCGCCCGCCCGACGCGCGACGGCGCGCATCTGCTGCGCCTGACGCTGCGGCGGATCGAGGAGATCGCGCCGGGGTACGGCATCGACGCGCTCGCGCTCCACGTCCGCCACGCCGATCCACTCGGCGCAGAGACCTTTGCCGAGACGCTCGAGGAGCAGGCGCCCGATCTTGCGCCACTGATCGACACGCTCGCCAATCGGATCGGAATGCAGGCGCTGTGGCGCACGATACCGGTCGAGAGCGATGTTCCCGAACGCTCGATCGCCGCCGCCCCACCGCTCGACCCACCGGCGCGCACTGCCGCCGCGCTCAAGCCCGACGATGTCCGCCAGCTCGATCGCTCGGTCGCGCTCCATCCCTGGGACTCGCGCTGGCCGCGCCCGGTGCGCCTCCTCCATCGCCCCGAACTGCTCGACCATGTGCTGGCGGAACTCCCCGACCAGCCCCCCAAGCGCTTTACCTGGCGCGGCATGGCACACCGCGTTGTGCGCGCCGACGGGCCCGAGCGGATCCTCGGCGAATGGTGGAAGCGCGGAACCGAGCGGCACAGCGTGCGTGACTATTTCCAGGTCGAGGACGAGGCCGGGCATCGTTTCTGGCTGTTCCGCCGCGGCGATGGCGAGCGCGGAGAGACGGGGGATCTCGCCTGGTTCATGCATGGGTCGTTCGGATGACGTGGTGCGAACTCCAGGTGACGAGCCATTACAGCTTCCTGCGCGGGGCTTCGTCGCCCGAGGATCTGTTCAAGGCCGCCGCGCTGATGGGCATGCCCGCGCTCGGCATTACCGACCGCAATTCGGTCGGAGGGGTCGTGCGCGCGCTCTATGCCTGCGATGAGCTCGCCAAGCATTTCGACCTGCACATCCGCCCGGTCGTCGGCTGCCGGCTCGATCTGGTCGATGGCACATCGCTGCTCGTCTGGCCCGAGGACCGGGCGGCGTGGAGTCGGCTGACGCAACTGCTGACGCTCGGCAAGGGCCGCGCGAACCCGCAAAAGGGCGAGAAAGGGCAGTGCTTCCTGCATTGGGAAGACGTTGCCGAACATGCCGACGGGTTGGTCGCGGCACTGGTGCCGGGGCTCGCCGATCACGGCGATCCGCTCGCCTTGCGCTGGATGGCCGATGCGTTCGGATCGCGCGGACATGTCTGCCTGACGCAGCACCGCCGCCCCGGCGATGCGCAGCGGCTCCACGATCTATCACAACTGACGCAGCACTATGGCCTGACCCCGCTCGCCACCGGCGACGTGCTGTACGACACGCCGGCACGGCGCATGCTGCAGGACGTCGTCACCGCGATCCGCAATCGCTGTACGATCGACGAGCTCGGCTTTCGGCGCGAGCGCAGCGCCGACCGCCATCTCAAGCCCGCGCACGAAATGCTGCGGCGCTTCCGCCATCTCCCGCAAGCGCTCGCCGCGTCCGAGGCGATCGTCGAGCGCTGTACCTTTTCACTGCGCGAACTCCGCCACCAATATCCCGACGAACGCGTGATGCGCGCCCACAGCCCGCAAAAGTCGCTCGAGAAGATGGCGTGGCGCGCGCTCAATACCTGGTTTGCGGGCAAGCGGCCGAGCGAGCGCTATCGCCGCTTGCTGACCAAGGAGCTCAAGCTCGTCCACCATTGGCGCTACGCCGCCTATTTCCTGACGGTCCATTCGATCGTGCAATATGCGCGCAGCCAGGACATTCTGTGCCAGGGGCGCGGCTCGGCGGCGAATTCGGTGATCTGCTTCGTGCTCGGCATCACCTCGATCGACCCGGTGAAGCACCAATTGCTGTTCGAACGCTTCCTTTCCGAAGATCGCGACGAGCCGCCCGACATCGACGTCGATTTCGAGCATGAACGCCGCGAGGACGTGATCCAGTGGATCTACCAGACGTACGGCCACCAGCACGCCGCGCTGACCGCGGTGGTCAGCCGCTATCGCTCGCGCGGCAGCATCCGCGAGGTCGGCAAGGCGCTCGGGCTGCCCGAGGACATGACCGCGGCGCTCGCCGCGCAAGTGTGGGGCTGGTCGAACGACGGCGTGCCCGAAGAGCATGTCGCCGCGCTCAACCTCGATGCGCGCGAGCCGCGGCTTGCGCTGGCGCTCGAGCTCGCGACGCAATTGATCAACACGCCACGCCATCTCTCGCAGCATCCCGGCGGCTTCGTGCTGACGCGCGACCGGCTCGACACGCTGATCCCGATCGAACCCGCCGCGATGATCGACCGCCGCGTGATCGAATGGGAGAAGGCCGATATCGAATATCTGAGCTTCATGAAGGTCGATATCCTCGGGCTCGGCATGCTTGGCTGCCTGCGCCGCGCGTTCAGCCTGCTCGCCGAACATAAGGGGCAGGTCGTCACGATGGCGGCAGACGTGCTGCAGGGCGAGGACCCGGCGACCTATCGGATGATCCAAAAGGCGGACACGCTCGGTACCTTCCAGATCGAGAGCCGCGCGCAAATGTCGATGCTGCCGCGGATGCTGCCGGTCGATTTCTACGACCTCGCGATCCAGATCGCGATCGTGCGGCCCGGGCCGATCCAGGGCGACATGGTGCATCCCTATCTTCAGCGGCGCGAGCAGGCGCGCCGCAACGCGGTCGAGATCGAATATCCCAGTCCGAAGCTGAAAAGCGTGCTCAAGAAGACGCTGGGCGTGCCCTTGTTCCAGGAACAGGCGATGCAGGTGGCGATCCTCGGCGCGGGTTTTTCCCCAACCCAGGCCGATCAATTGCGCAAGGCGATGGCGACCTTCAAGATCACCGGCGGGGTCGGCGAATTTCGCGACAAATTGATTGCGGGCATGCTCAAGAACCGCATCACGCCCGATTTCGCCGAGCGGCTGGTCAAGCAGATCGAGGGGTTCGGCAGCTATGGCTTTCCCGAGAGCCATGCCGCGAGTTTTGCGAAGATCGCCTATGCGTCGTGCTGGGTGAAGTGCCACCACCCCGACGTGTTCTGCGCGGCGCTGCTCAACGCGCAGCCGATGGGATTTTACGCGCCGGCGCAAATCGTGCGCGATGCGCGCGAACATGGGGTGCGGATCGAACCGGTGTGCGTCAACCGCAGCGAATGGGATACGATCCTCCTTCCTCCCCTCTCGCGAGCGGGAGGGGAGACATTGCCCCTCCGCCTTGGCCTGCGCATCATCCTCGGCATCTCGGGCGCCGAAGCCGGCCGCATCCTCATCGCCCGCGGCGCGCGCGCGTTCCGTTCGATCGAGGATGTCTGGCGCCGCGCGGGCGTGTCGCTGCTGACGCTCGAAAAGATCGCGCAGTCCGACGGCTTCCACGGCTTCGGGATCGATCGCCGCCAGGCGCTGTGGGAGGTCAAGGCGTTGGGGCAAAAGCCGCTGCCGCTGTTCGCCGCGATCGAATCGCCGACCGAGCCGAGCGTCACGCTCACCGCGCTCACAGCCGGGCGCGAGGTGGTCGAGGATTATCGCGCGACGCAGATGTCGTTGCGCGCGCATCCCCTGAGCTTCCTGCGCGGAGAGCTCGACCGGCGGCGCGTCACGCGCTGCGGCGACCTGCGCGGGATGAAGGATGGCAGCCGCGTCGAGGTCGCCGGGCTGATCCTAGTGCGGCAGCGTCCGGGCAGCGCGAAAGGCGTGGTGTTCGTCACGCTCGAGGACGAGACCGGGATCGCCAATGCGATCCTCTGGCCCGACCGTTTCGAGGCGCAGCGCCGCGTCGTGATGGGCGCGGCGATGCTCGGCATCAGCGGGCGCGTGCAAAGCGAGAGCGGGACGATCCACGTCATCGCCGATCGCATCATCGACCTGACGGGAATGCTCCGCCAGATCGGCGATCTCGATCTGCCGCGGCTCACCATGCCCGGCGACGGCGCGACGCATGGCGGCACGATCGACCCGCGCGACCGCAAACCCGACTGGAAACCTCCGGCGCAGCGCGCTTTGGAAAGCTGGCCGCCGCGCGCTGGGGGGAAGGCGGATGCGGACCTCATTCCGGTCCGCAGTCACGATTTTCATTAAGGTTGGGGTCGGATGCGGCACGACACGCTATTCGTCACCCCGGCCTCGTGCCGGGGTGACGGAACGCGGAGGTCATGCGGTCCTCTCGGCAGCCGTTACGCCGCGCGGCCGGTCTCGAACAGGAACCAGGCGCGGCGCTCGGCCTGATCGGTCCAGTCGTCGATCATCGCGCTGGTGGCATTGTCCTTGGCATCGTCGGCAATGTCCTTTGCCTCGCGCAGCGCCTCGACCAGCTTGAGATTGTCGTCGCGCAGTTCGCTCAACATCGCCGCAGGCGCGACGAAATCGGCATCGTTGTCCTTGACGGTCTGATGCCGCGCAATGTCGCCGATCGAGCGCAGCGTGGTGTTGCCGGTCTTGCGGACGCGCTCGGCAATGTCGTCGGTGCCGGCGAAGATTTCGGCGGCCTGCTCGTCGAGCAGCAGGTGATAGTCGCGGAAATGCGGGCCCGACATGTGCCAGTGGAAATTCTTGGTCTTGAAGAACAGGGCAAACGAGTCGGCGAGGATGCCATTGAGCGACTCGGCGACGGTCTTGGTCGCGTTGCTCTGCAGGTCGGTCGGGGTGTTCAGCGCCTTGGCAGCCATGGGATGCACTCCTGAAAGTTGATTCGATGCAGCAACGATCGTCTAGCGGAATGGCTCCGTTGCAGCCTCGGCAAAAATACGATCAGACCGATCGCCGCGCTAGATGAGCCGCAGCGCGCCAAGCCCTTGGACGGCACCGAAAATCAGCAAGCCGACCGATGCGCCAAGCCGCAATGCGGTGGCCGGAATCTTCCGCAAACCGCGCGTGCCCAGCAGGATCGCGGGCACGAGCACGACCATCGCGCCGAGCGTCGCGCCGACCACAGCAAGCGCCGGCGTCGCACTGCGCGCGGCGAGCGCGGCGGTGATGAATTGCGTCCGGTCGCCGAAACCGAGCATCCCGATCGCGACCAGGCTCGTCCCGAACGCGCCGACCCGCCAGTCGCGCAGCTTGGCCGGTTTGAGTGGCCAGCAGCCCGATGCACCGGCCGAGAGCAGCGCGAACGCCAGCAACAGGTCGCGGGCATTGGGCGAAAGCAACGGCGCGACGATCACCCCGCCGACCACGCCGAGCGCATTGCCGAGCGCGATCGCCAGCGTGGCCGCGGCGATCACGGCGGCCTTGCTCGGATAGCGATCGCCGAGCAGCGCCGCGGTCCACGGCGTGCGATCGCTCGCCTGGGTAAACAGCGCCGCGACGAGCGCGGCCATCAGCGCGTCCATGCGATCATCCGTTCCGCCGAGCGAATCGCACGACTCGCCCGCCGCGCCCTTGCTCGCTCCGATCGATTCCCCCACATGCCGCGTGCATACGCTGTTGCCCCTTCGCCGCACAGGCTAAGCGGCAAGCCATAAAGACCGGCTTAACCGCGCACGAATCGCTGCGCGCGCTTGACATCCATGGCCTGTTCCGCCATCGGACACGCTTCAAGCGGCGGCTCGTTCGCCGCTTTTGCATTTTCAGATCACAGGAATTCAGGTCATGGCAAAGCCGACCACGGTCAAGATCAAGCTCGTCAGCACGGCAGACACCGGCTTCTTCTACACCACGAAGAAGAACCCGCGCACCAAGACCGAGAAGCTGAGCTTCAGCAAGTATGACCCCGTCGTGCGCAAGCATGTCGAGTTCAAGGAAGCCAAGATCAAGTAAGCCGCTGGCCGCAAGGCCGGTTGCGTCGATCAGGGCCGCGGGCACTCGCCCGGCGGCCTTTTTCGCGTTCCTAAAGCCCCTCCCCTGAAGGGGAGGGGCTTGGAAACTACAGCAGCGCCGCGACCGAATCGACGAAGCGCATCAGCGAGATCGGCTTCGACACGTACGCGTCCGCCCCCACCGCGCGGATCCGCTCCTCGTCCTCGCGCCCGGCATAAGCGGTCACCGCCATGATCGGGATCGCGCGCAAGGCCGCATCGGCCTTCAACTGCTGGATCAATTCGTAGCCGCTGACATGCGGCAACTGGATGTCCATCACGATCAGATCGGGCGCGAAGGCGCGCGCACGCACTACCGCCTCGCGCCCGTCGCGCACGCCTTCGGTCGCATATTCATGCGCGCGCAGAAGGTCGCAGAAAAGTTTCAGGTTGAGTTCGTTGTCCTCGACAACGAGCACCCTTTTTGCCACGCCCGCCATTCCTTGGTCCATGGGACGTCCTACCCAATGCGCAGCGCAGTGACAAACCCCGACCCGATGCAGGTCGCGCTCAACGCCCTCGTCTGGACGCTCGGCGAGGAGGATCGCGCGCAGCGGCTGCTCGACACGACCGGGCTCACCCCCGACGATCTGCGCGCGCGGGCGAGCGAGCCTGCCGTCTTGTCGGCCGTGCTCGGCTTTCTAGAAAATTACGAACCCGATCTGCTCGCCTGCGCCGAGGGGATCGGCGAGCGGCCAGAGGCGATTGTCGCCGCGCGCGCCGCGCTCGATCCGGAGTATTCCGAATGAAGGGCCTGTTGATCTGCGATTGCGACGAGGTGCTGCTGCATATGGTGCGGCACTTCGGCGTCTGGCTGCGCGAGACGCACGATATCGACTTCGCGCATGAGAGCGGCGATTTCTCGGCGATGACGCGCCGCGGCGGCGGCCCCAAGCCGACGCAGGACGAGATGTGGGAGCTGCTCCACGGCTTCTTCCCTGCCGAGATGGGGCGGCAGACGCTCGTGCCGCACGCGCGCGAGGCGCTCGCGGCGTTGTCCGAAATCGCCGACGTGGTGATCCTCACCAACCTCACCGACATCAACCGCGAGCCCCGCATCGCGCAGTTGCTCGGCCACGACATGCCGTACCGCGTCGAGACCAATCAGGGCGGCAAGGGCGACCCCGTCGCGCGGCTGGTCGCCGAGTTCGGCGATCCCGTGACGGTGTTCGTCGACGATCTCGCGGTGCATCACGCCTCGGTCGCCAAGCATGCGCCTGGCGTGTTCCGGCTCCACATGGTGTCGGAACCGGATCTTGCCCCGCAGGTCGCGCCCGCGCCCGACGCGCATGTGCGCATCGACGACTGGCAGGCCGCGCAAGCCTGGATCGCCGACCGTTTCACCGCCGGCGTGCCGGCCACCGCCCCATCTGAAAGGACCTCCGCATGACCGACCGTATCGATCGCAAGCTCGCTGACCTCGGCCTGACGCTCCCCGCCCCTGCCGCGCCGGTTGCGTCCTATGTCCCCGCAGTCGATGCGCACGGGCTGCTGCATATCTCCGGGCAATTGCCGTTCATCGATGGCACGTTGGTCACCGGCCGGCTCGGCGATGGGGTCGATCTCGAGGCCGGCCAGAAGGCGGCGCAGGCATGCGGGCTGATGCTCGTCGCGCAGATCAAGGCCGCGCTCGGCGGGCTCCACCGCGTCGAGCGGATCGTCAAACTCGGCGTGTTCGTCAACTCGACTGCCGATTTCACCGATCAGCCCAAGGTCGCCAATGGCGCCTCGGACCTGATGGTTGAGCTGTTCGGCGAAGCCGGCAAGCATGCGCGCAGCGCGGTCGGCGTCAGCGCGCTCCCGCTCGGCGCGGCGGTCGAGGTCGATGCGATCGTGCAGATCTCGACGCTGTAATCTTTATCCTCCCCCGCAAGGGGGAGGATTTCCTTCCTAGCCATTCCTGCGGTGCGTTCCCCGGCGCGCCGCCTGCGCGCGCAGCAGCGCGACTTCGACCGGGATCGTCCGTACGATCGTCGCCGGTGTGAGATCGTCGCGTGCGCTGCCGGGGAAGAGCACCGTCACGACATCGCCCTGGATGCTTTCCATCGGATCGACCACGCGGACGCAGACGCCCGCCTTGTTGCGTTTCGCGCACAGTTCGCGACCGAGCGCGCGGTGCAGCGCGATCGACCCCTCGCCCAGTTTCTCGAACGGCCCGGTGTCGGCGACGATGACGGGCACGGTCACGCCATCGTGGACCACATAGCCGAAATCGCCCGCCTTGACGCCGGTCAGCGCGGTGAACTGCCCCTCGACATCCGACGGCCCCTCGCACGGGATGACGACATAGGGGATGCGATCGGCATCGACCGGCACTTCGCCGCCGCGCCCGTCGGGGAGCATCAGCGCGGTCGGGCATTGATCCATCGCGCCATGCTCGGGACTGCACGCGAAGGGCGAGCCGTCGAGATCGACCGCCAGCTTCGAGACATAGGCGATCGTCCCGTCGGGCAGGCGGCGAAGCGCGGTCACCGCGTTGGGATCGTCACGACAGCCATGGACACGGTGTCCGCGAAAGCGGTCCTTCGCGTCGCATAGCCCGAATTCCTGGCGATAGGCCTCGTCGAGCGACTGGCCGGCGGACGGATCGACCGTGGAGGGTGCGCTGGCGGCATCGGCCGTGGCAGGCGGCACGATCGCCAACAGACTGAGGAGCAGCGTACGCAACACCATCACGGGCCTCTTACGGATGCGCCGGAACAACGCCCGCCGGCGCGTGCGGATCCGGGATCGCCTCGAGCCGCGCATCGCCTGTGACGACCGCCTTCGGCACGCTCGGCATCGTCTCGAACGGCAGGCGCTTGTGGAGCGTCTGCGACCAGCGCTCGAGCCATTCATTGCCGTCGGGGCCGACATACTGATCGGCGGTGCGATACGCCGGATCGCGCATCGCCGCGTCGAGCGTGATCGGCCGCAACTTCGCCTCGCGAAAAATCGCGGCGAGCGCGTCGATGCTCGCGGCGTTGAGGCGGCTGGCATGGAGCAGGAAGACGAAGCTCGGCTCGCGCCCAAGCAGACCGATTGCGGCCTGCTTGTACCAGGCGACGATCTTTCGCGTGAAGATCAGATATTCCTGGCGAACCCGCGCCGCCGCCGCCACGTCGCCGCGCGCGACAGCGTCGTCGTACAGCGTGGCGAACTGCCAGTCGCTATTCTCCATCGTCACCGGCGCGACACGATAGCCATGCTCGGTCAGCCAGCCCTCGAAGCGCGTGCGCACCGCCTGCGTGGTGCCCGTCTCGAGGAAAGGATAGCGGAACCAGCGCTCGCGCCGCCCGCGCGCGGCGAGCAACGGTGCGGTCACCGTCTCGTCCCGCGCGACGTCGGCAATATAGGCCTCGACCGGCGTCTTGGTCAGCGAGGGATGCGAATAGGTATGGTTGCCCAGGTCCATCCCGGCATTAAGCCACGCGTCGAGCAAGGCGATCCGCGTGGGCCGATCGGCGGCGTCGAGCTGGATTTCGTTGACGAAGCCCGTCGCCTTCCAGTGATTACGCTGCATGCCGGCGAGCAAGCGGTCGGTGACGTCCTTGCCCTCGGCGGCGGTCCAGAAGCGGCCGTAGACCGGCAGATCGTCGACCGTGATCGCAACCCCCTTAGCATGAAGCGGCGTTGCCACCGCGACAACGACCGTGGCGAGCGCCAGGCCGGCGGCGCGCGCGCGGACGCCAAGGAAGCGAAGGTCGAACATGCGGAGTCCTGCTACAGCGAGGGAGATAACGCCGTATCGAAGGAAGCGATCAGCGTGACGACGGAGGCGCATGTGGCACGCGCGCCGCACGAAACAAGCCCTGCGCGAATGAACCGAACGCGCGCGGGTGCGTAATGCCCCGATGAGCAGCAGACAGCAGCAGCGCAGGGCCCGGTCGATTCGCTGGACCGCCGCGCTGTCGCTGCTGCTCGTGGCGGGCTGCAACCATTCGGTGCGATCCCCCGCCCCGCCGCGTGTCGATGCCGCGCCCGACTTTCCGCTGCATGGGCTTTGTTGCAAAACTGATGGCGGGGATTCACGCAGGGAATCGAGCGGTATAGATAGGCGTAATGCCCAAACCTGCCGCACCTGTGTATCGTACGATGAACTGGCCTGAGTATAATGCGGCGCTGAAGCGGCGTGGGTCGCTGGAAATATGGTTTGATCCGGAGATGCACTGGCTTTCGAAGCCGTGTGGTCGCCCTGGTCGCCCGATGCGGTTTTCAGACAGCGCGATAGAGCTGTGCCTGACGCTGAAGACGCTGTTCAACCTGCCTTTGCGGCAAGTGACGGGGTTGGTTTCGAGCCTGATCAAAATGGCGGGGCTGGATTGGTCGGTGCCGGATTATACGACGCTGTGCCGACGGCAGAAGACGTTGAAGGTCAACCTCGGCGGGCGGATCAGCTCGGGCGGACTGCACCTGCTGGTCGACAGCACCGGGATCAAAATGACGGGAGAAGGCGAGTGGAAGACGCGCAAACACGGACCGTCCTACCGTCGCCAGTGGCGCAAGGTGCATCTCGGGATTGATGCTGGGACGCTGGATATCCGGGCCATTGAGGTCACGACGAATGCCATTGGTGACGCACCGACGCTGCCCGTTCTCCTGGCGCAAATTCCCGGAGACGAGCGGATACTCAGCGTCGGCGGAGATGGCGCTTATGATACCAGGGACTGCCATGCCGCTATTGCCGGGCGCGGTGCCGATGCGGTCATCCCGGTCCGCCGCAACGGGCAACCATGGGCAGAAGGCGGTCCCGGCGTCGATGCACGCAATGGAGCGCTACGCGCGACAAAGCGGCTTGGTCGCGCAATCTGGAAAAAGTGGAGCGGCTATCATCGCCGCAGTCTGGTCGAGACCAAAATGCACTGCTTCAAACTCCTGGGCCAGCGCGTTGTCGCCCGCACCTTCGATCGTCAGATTACCGAGCTCAAAGTCCGTGCTGCAATTCTCAATCGGTTCTCCGAAATAGGAACGCCGGTGACCGTCCGCATCCAATAACATCTTCAAGTAAAACGTCGGTCATGCTCTCGCGTAATTATGCAACAAAGCCGATTGGCACCGGGAACCGGCTGCCCGCCCATGATGCACTTCCCGCACGACGATACAGAGCGTTGGCCAACCAAGGCGCGCCGGCCTGCCCTATAATAGGTGCACTCATCCCTATTCGCTCAACACCAAAGGGAATGTCCTGATGCTGCATTGGTTCGAAGCTGTCGCACCGATTCGACAGAAGATGCTGGTCGTCGCCTGGTCGCTGACCGGCCTTTGCCTCGTCACGGGTCTCACTGCCACCGCGCTTGGCGGCTACGCCGGCGCCGCCGCGGTATTGGTCGGATCCGCCGCCGCCTTCGGCCTCAGCATGATGTTGCGCACGCGGATCTGTACGCCCTACGTCAACACCGTTGCCCGCATGGAAACGCTGGCGGAAGGCGATCTCGATTCGGCGATCGCCTATACCGACTATGCGGATTGCGTCGGCCGAATGACCAAGGCGATGTTCAAATTTCGCGCGCTGACGTTGAGCCGGATGGAAGAGCGCGATGCCGTGCACCGCATCGTACAGCTCTTGAACGCGCATCTGCATCGGCTCGCCGACGGCGACCTGACCGTGTTTATCGAAGAAGAAGTCGGTGACGATTACGCCTCGTTGAAAGAGAATTTCAACAGTGCGTCCCACGCGCTCGGTCGACTGATCGGACGCGTCGGCGAGGCGACCGTCACGATCAAATCGGGCTCGGTCGAAATCGCCGGCGCGGCCGAATCGCTCGCGGACCGCACGCAGAGCAGCGCGGCGGCGATGGAACAGACCACCGCGTCGCTGACCTCGATCGACGGGCGCATCAAGGCATCGAGCGAGGCGGCAATGAACGCCGTGGACCGGGTCAACGAAGCCCGCCGTGTCGTCGAAACCAGCCACCATCAGGTCGCCACCGCGGTCGATGCGATGGCGAAGGTGGCGGATTCGGCAAAAGCGATCGACGGCGTGATCGAGGGGCTCGACAAGATCGCGTTCCAGACGCGCGTGCTGGCGATGAACGCCGCGGTCGAATCGGGCCGCGCGGGCGAGGCGGGGCGCGGCTTCGCGGTCGTGGCCGATCTGGTCAGCCAGCTTGCCAGCCGCTCCGAAGAAGAAGCGCGGCGCGCGCGCGGGCAGATCCAGGAAACGCAGGACCGCATTTCGAGCAGCGTCGGCCAGGTCCAGGGCATGAACGGCGCGCTCGACCTGATCCTCTCGTCGGTCGCCGATGTCGAGGCGCTGGTCACTCAGATCGCCAACGACAATGCGACCCAAGCGACCGCAGTGACGCAGATCCTCGTTGCGGTCGGCGATATGGACCGTTCGATCCAGCAGAATGCGGCGATGGTCGAGGAGACATCGGCGGCCGCCAAATCCTTGTCGAACGAAGTCAGCGACCTCCAGCAGCACGCCAGCGCCTTCACGGTCGATGCGCCGCGTAACGCGCCGCCCCCCTTCGTGCAGCGCGCCAAACCGCCGCGTTTGGTCGCGGCATGAGGTAAAGCGCGACCGTGGGGCGACTGCCGCGCCTGTCAGGGTCGCGTCGGTTCCCGCATGACTTTCCACACCAGAACCGGCGAGTGCGACAGCCGAACAGGCTGCAACCACGCGAAGCGATCGCCGCGTTCGAGGCGCGACCAGAAACCGTTTGGCGCGGTCTGTCTGTACATGTCCGTCTCATTCTGGCCGGGGCATCCCACAATGTACGCCGCCCCACTGGCCAGCACCCGGCGATGCGCGTCCTGCGGAGTGCCCAGGAACGTCGCTATCACGGTGTGCAGCGCGGCAACGTTGCGGTGGTAGCCGGCGCCGATCGCGCTATGCGCGGTGCGTGCGAGAATGTCGGGCGTCACGTCGATCGGCGCGAACAGTCGCGACGGCGGCAACTGGCGCAGGTCGATGATCTCGTGACCACGGTCGCACGAGAGGCGGTGAAGCGTCGGTTCGGGCGGCAGCGCTGGCACTCCAGACGTACCGCCGACACCCAGTATCGCGACTGCGGCCACGCCCGGCGTCGCCGCAATCAACGATCCCGCGGTCGCCAGCGTTCGGAGCGGCAGCGATGCAACCCGACGCGCCCGCGTCAGCAGGGCATGGAGCGCCCATGCCCCCCCCGGTAGCGCCAGGGCGTTCGCAGTCGCCCCGGAACGCATCACCAGCAGAGACAAAGCGAAGGATCCAGCCGCAAGTGCCAGCATCATGCTCCACTGCGCGCGCGCCTGGCCCTGAGTGGCACGCCACGCGAAAAGGCCGCCGATGAGCCCGACGATCGGAGCGCCAATCGTCATCAGCGCCCAGCCTGGCGTCTGCTGCCAAACCGGCAAACCTTCCGAAACCTTGTCGTACCAGAAACTCCGGACCAGCGGATCGAGCCCGGCGAAGGGGCCGCGCAGGCAGCTCGGGGCGAGCACGCCGAGCGTCGCCAGGGCTCCGCCCGCCGCCGCGACCAACAGCCCCAGGCGAAGCGCAAGCGGAGCGCGCGGTACCCATACCGCAAGGGTGGCACCAAGCGTCGCCGTACCCAGCGCAGCGATCCAGGCTGGGGCGATCGCATCGCAGGCCGCGGTGAACATCGCAGGCCCGCGGGTCGCGCCATGGAGCGCCGTCACCGCGCACAGGAGCGTCCACACCGCGGCCAGCGCCTGTGCCCGCCGGGTCGGGTCGAAGGCCCAGGCGAGCAGGGCGACGCCAAGGATCGCAACGGTGATCGGCATGCCCTCGAGCGAGATGGTCAGGAGCGCGGCGAGCGCGACCCCGATCAGCGCCCCAGAGCGCACACCCGGCTTGGCCAGCAGCGCGTTGACCGCGAGCAGCGCGAGAACGACCTGCCACCCATGATGGTCGATCCGCACCGGGCGCAGCTGATACAGCAGCGGTATCGATAGCGGCGCAAGCAGCACCGCCAATTTCGCACGTTCCAACCCCGCCAGACGTCGCGTCAATTCGGCGCCGAGCGCCATCACCGCGAGCAGCGTGACCAGCGGCACCGCAACCACCGCAACCCGCGTCGCAGCGGCCGGGCCGAAGATCGGATCGAACACCGCCATCACCAGCGCGAGCGGCAAATCCACCAGTCGCGACCAATGCATCGCGAAATGCCCGCCCCACAGGCGGTGCTGGCTGACATCCCACCAGCTCTGGCCGTTCAGCCAATCTCGAACCTCCGCCAATCGCATGGCATCGTCGGGATCGGTGAACCAGAGGTTGAGGATCTGCTGCGTCGATACGAGCGTCAGCACCGCGGCGGCAATGCCCCAGCCGGCCAAGACCGCTGGCCAAAGCCGCTCGCGCGTCATGCAGCGAGCCGCTTGGGCACATGCCGCACGCTGGACAGGGCAGCCTGTTCGCCGTCGTGACCAGCCTCGTGATATTCGGCGTCCTCGTTGACCGCCCAGATATCGTAGATCCGCTCGCCGGCGACGATGTTGCGCACCGTCAGCATCGCCGTCATCATCGCGTGATCCTGGTTGTTGTAGCGGTGCATGCCATTGCGGCCGACCAGGTGCAGCGTGTCGTAGCGCGCCTCGAGTTCTTCGCGCATCACATCGACGGTGGCGCGATAGGCATCGTCATAGACGGGATAGGCCTTCTCCTGCCGCACGACTTCGCCACCGACCACCGACGCCGGATCACACAGGCCCAGCGTGGCGAGTTCCGCGGTCGCCAGCGCGACCAGATCAGCGTCGCTCGACGACCAGATGCCGTCGCCTTCGAAGCAGAAATATTCGAGCCCGACACACGCGAGTGTGGGATCGGGCACCATCTCGGGCGACCAGCTCCGGAAATTCTGGACGCGACCGACCTTCACGCGCGGATCGTGCACGTAGATCCAATTGTCGGGGAACAGGTCGTCCGCCTTGATCATCAACGCCACCGTCAGGAAGTCGCGGTAGCGCAGGTCGAGCGCGAGCGGCAGCGTCTCGGGCAGCGGATGGATCCGCCCGGCGAGTTCGCGCATCGGCGCCGAGGAGATGACGTGGCCGGCGTTGAGCGTTCGTATCTCGCCGTCGCATTGGACCGCGACCCGCCAGCGGCCGGTGGCGGCGTCAAGGCTGAGCTGATGCAGCGAGGTCGCCATCTCGACGCGGTTGCCGCCCTCGACAACGCGGTCGCGCGCGGCGTCCCACATCATGCCGGGCCCCTGCCGCGGATAGCGGAAGGTCTCGAGCAGGGACTTCACTGCCATGCCGTCGTTGCGGCGCTTGTTGAGGCCGAGCGAGCGCTTGATCCCGTCGAGCACCGCACCGCCGAGGCTCAGCCCCTTGATGCGCTGCGCCGCCCAGTCGGCCGACATCTCACCGCAGGGCATGCCCCAGACCTTCTCGGTATAGGTCTTGAAGAAGATCGAATAGAGCTTGTGGCCGAACTGGTTGACCACCCATTGCTCGAACGACTTCACTTCCTTGTGGGGGCTGATCTTCCAGCGCGCATAGCTCGCCATGCACAGCGTCGAGCGCCAGATGCCGAGGTTGCGCAGCGCTTCGAACGCACGCAGTGGATAGCTGTAGAATTTGCCTTCGTAATAGATCCGGCTCATCCGCGGCCGTTCGATGAAATCGTCGGGGAGCAGCTCGTTCCACAGATCGACCACCTCCTTCGACTTCGAAAAGAAGCGGTGCCCGCCAATGTCGAAGCGAAAGCCGTCTTTCTGCACCGTCCGGCTGATCCCGCCGACATAGACCGGGTCCTTTTCGATCACCGTCACCGAATAGCCGAGCTTGGTCAGCTGATACGCGGCGGTGAGGCCGGCCGGACCCGCGCCGATGATGGCGACGTCGACAGGCTGGTCGCGGTGCATGAAACAATTCCTTCAGCGGTATCTTTGCGCCTTCGGTCTGGCTCCGAATGCCTAAGGTATGGTTAAAATCCGGTAAGGCCGCGCTGACGGGAACGGCCGCGCCGTTCAGGCACGCTTGCGCCGAGGGAATTCGCGGTGTTGAAAATCGGGGATGAACAATCCCAGCCCTTGTGATGCGCGGAATGCTTCGCAGCTTTCCTAAGCGTGACGTGTAAAAAATCCGGCGACGCTGGCACTCCCGCCGCCGCGCTGTGTTTATGCAGCGTTTGCCACGCCCGAAGCGACGCCCGTCCGACAGGAGTTTCCCGATGCCCTACGCCACGCCCTATGTCGCCGACCCTGCCCGCTACGACGGTCGCATGCCGTATCGCCGATGCGGCCGCAGCGGGCTCGACCTGCCGGCGATCTCGCTCGGGCTGTGGCAGAATTTCGGCGGCGCCGACGTGTTCGAGACCGGTCGCGCGATCCTGCGTCGTGCGTTCGACCGCGGCGTCACGCATTTCGATCTCGCCAACAATTACGGCCCGCCCTACGGCTCGGCCGAAGAGAATTTCGGGCGGGTGCTGGCAACCGACCTTGCCGGCCACCGCGACGAACTGGTGATCTCGAGCAAGGCTGGCTGGGACATGTGGCCCGGGCCTTACGGCGACGTCGGTGGATCACGCAAATATCTGATCGCAAGCTGCGACCAGAGCCTCAAGCGAATGGGGCTCGATTATGTCGACATCTTCTATTCGCACCGCGTCGATCCCGAGACGCCGCTCGAAGAGACGATGGGCGCGCTCGTCCAACTCCACCGTCAGGGCAAGGCGCTGTATGTCGGCATCTCGTCCTACTCGCCCGAACTGACGCGCAAGGCGGCGGAGATCCTGCGCGCGGAGCGCGTGCCGCTGCTGATCCACCAGCCGAGCTATTCGATGCTCAATCGCTGGATCGAAACGGCGCTGCTCGACACGCTTGCCGATCTCGGGACGGGCTGCATCGCCTTCTCCGCGCTCGCGCAGGGGCTGCTCAGCAACAAATATCTCGGCGGCGTGCCGGCGGACGCGCGCGCCGCCAAGGGCGGATCGCTGCAGGAGGCGATGCTGTCGCCCGAGACGCTCGACCGCATCAGCGCGCTCAATGCGATCGCCGAACGGCGCGGACAGACGCTCGCGCAGATGGCGATCGCCTGGGTCTTGCGTGATCCGCGCGTCACCTCGGCGCTGATCGGCGCGCGCACGGTGGCGCAGCTCGACGATTCGCTCGATGCGCTGCGTCGCCTGGACTTCGACGAGGCGGAGTTGAAGGAGATCGACGTGTACGCCGGCGAAGCGAATATCGACCTTTGGAAGGTTTCTTCGACGCTCGCGTGACGCTGACCCCGAACAACGATAGCATCCATGGGAGCACAAGACAGTACGTTCGCCGTGTGCGCGACTGGATCGAAAATCCTTACCATCACCGCTCCGACAGGAGGTGTCCATCAGCGAGCTGGCAACGCCCATCGACGCTGCACCGGACCAATCAGGACGGTTACGCCGTGTCGTAACATCGATACCGCGACAGAATGTCACGCGGTCGCCGTTTACGCCGTTGGATCCTTTTGGCGGTCAGCCAGGTGAACATGCGCCCGTGCTGCGTATTGGCATCCACGATCCGCGCGCCCCAGCGGCCGATCGTCTCTGGATGGTCGCCGATCACGTTGACCACCGCATCGCGCGCCGCACGCGTCTCCGGCGGTGTCCCGGCATGCTCACGCAGAAACCCCTCCGTGATGACGAGGCCGGGGCTAAGGCCGCCAACGAGAATGTCGCTGTCAGCCAGTTCCGCCGCGAGCGAGCGCGTTAGGAAGGTCACCGCCGCTTTACTCGTGGCATAGCCCGCCATGCGCGGCACCGGCTCACCATCCGCACCGGCGCCCAGCATGTTGTAGATCGCCCCGCCGCGCCCCTGTGCGCGGTAGCCGCGGATCGCGGTCTGGCAGCCATGCAGCGTGCCGACCAGGTTGATGTCGAGCATCTGCCGAAGATCGGCGACGGGCAGATCGGCGATCGACTGGCCGGTCAGCGCGAGACCGGCGTTGTTGACCCACAGATCGACGCCGCCGAAATGTGCGGCGGCGTGTTCCCACAAGCGCTCGACCGCCGCCGCCGAGGTGACGTCGCACGCGATGCCGATCGCCTGCGCGCCGCCCGCCGGGAAGGCCGCGGCGACACGTCGGGCCTCTGCGCCGTCGGGCGCGGAGATCACGACGTTGACGCCGCGCTTGAGCAAAGCGTAGGCCAGCGCGCGGCCGATCCCCTTCGTGCTGCCGGTGACGATCGCGGTCTTCACCGGCATTCGACCATACCCTGGGTGCCCAGCGGCGTGAACGCCGCGGTCGTTAAGCGTCTGCCCGCCAGCGCCGCATGAAACAGCGCGACACTCGCCGCGCGTACCGCCGCGAGCCGGGCAGGATCGGCGTCCTCGACCCCAGTGCGGCGCGGATCGACGATGCCGCCAAGGTAATGGCGCGCGCGCGTCACGGTGATCAGGCACTGGTCGGATGTCGTACTGCGGCGATAGATGTCGGCGTGCCAGCCGGGGCCGCGCGGCGACAGCGCCACGCTGTCGTCATCGCCCCCGACCACCGTCAGCATTGGTCCGCGCAGCGTCGACCAATCAACGGTGAGGAAGCCCCCGCGGGGTTGGAACGCGTCGCTCAGATCCGCACCGCCTGCGCCGGGCGGCGACAGCAGCAGCGCGCCTCGGATGCTTGGCATCGCAAAACTTTCGAACTGGTGGATCGCCACATTCCAGACCTTCGCGCCCATCAGCGCCGCGACGGTGTGTCCGCCGAAACTGTGCCCGGCGACGAGCAGCTTGCCGGCGTCGAGATGCCCGCGCAGCGCAGACACCGCCGCTTCGATCCGCGGGAGCGCATGAGCCAGGCGCTGCAGGTCGAGGATGCGGGTGCGCCACAGCTTGGCCGACGGCGGCGCTGGCGGCGGGAAGCCGTCGATCACGCCGTCCTCATGGTCGGGTTGCAGGACGACGAAGCCGGCGCGCGCCCAATAGTCGACCAAGGGTGCATAGTGGCTGCGCGAGAGCGCCGCACCGTGCGAAAACAGGATCACCGGCAGCCGCCCGTGCGGCGCGGCGGGCGCGGTGACGCGCACCAGCAGCGCCCGCTGGCCGTTCGCTGCCGGAATGACGACCGGATCGACTGCCATGATCGGCACAGGCGGTGGCGCGGGCGCGGGCGCCGCCGCGATCAAGACCGGCAGCAGGATCGCCGCCAGCCAGCCACGCGCACGATCAAACATAGGTCCATCCGCGATAGGAGTGCCCCGCCCGACGCGGCGGCAACATCGTCGCGAGATCGGTCTCGGCCGTCACCGCCGCCAGCACCGCCGCGGCCTCGGCGACCACCGTTTCCTCGTCGAAGCGCGTCGAGCGGCCGCCCTCGACGAGCTTTTCCCCGCCGACGAAGACGGTATCGACCGCGCTCGATTGCCCGCCCCACACCAACGCCCCGAGCGTCCGCACTCCGTCATAGCCGGGTTGCAGCTCGGCGCGGGCCGTATCGACGATCACGCAATCGGCCATCTTGCCGATTTCCAGCGAGCCTGCGACGTCGTCCATGAACAGCGCGCGCGCACCGCCGAGCGTCGCCATCTCGATCATCCGTTCGGCATTGGCCCATAGCGGAGCCGCTGGCTTATCGCCGCCAGCGACCTTCACCGCCAGATTTTGCGCGAGGATGGTCTGGCGCATCACCTCGAACGGATTCTGGCAATCGCTGACCAGCGGTGCATCGGTGCCAAGCCCAGGCAGCAAACCGCGCGCGAGAAATTCGTGGAGCGCGATGCCCTGCCCGTCGAAGAAGCGCAGCATCGGCACCAGCGCGACGCGACAGTCGTGCTCGGCAAGAATGTCGAATTCGTGGGCGCGAATGTTCACCGCCTTGCCGGCATAGATCGGCCCGCCATCGAGCAGGCCAAACTGACGGTAATAGTCGACCTGCCCGCCGGCAAAGCCGCGCTTCGCCAGCGCCGCGCCCCGGCTGTTGTCGGTCATGTCGACGCCGAACGCCACCCCGAGCGCGGCCGCGCCTGCGTGGATCCGCCGCATATCCTCGGGATCGCCGACAAAGTTGAAATTGAGGAAGCCGGTTGCGACGGTGATCCGCTCCGACGCAAAGCGCGCGTGCAGACGCGCAACCTCGGCGAGCCCGGCTTCGACCGTCTCGTGGCCGCGCTCCGGCACCGCCGCGCCGTTGACGATGCAGCGGGTGAGATAGCCGCGCATGCCCGATTCCGCGATCGCCGCCCATGATCCGTCGACGCTATCCGTGCGTCCATTGGTGAAATGCTCGTCATGGGTGGCGGTGTAGCCCGCCTTCAGCAGCTCGAGCGCGTGCAACCGCACCAGCGCGTGCGTGCGCTCGGCATCGAGCCGATCAGCAACCGTAAACAATTGCCCGACCAGCGCGCGCACCGCGGCCGGGATGTCGAGCACCGGCCACCGATCGTCATTATAGCCGCGAAACGCAATCTGGACGAGGTGGTTGTGGGCATTGGCCATGCCCGGCATCACGACGCGACCACGCGCATCGATCGTCTCGGCAGCGACGACGTCGCACGCGGCCATCGCTCCGAGTGCGACGATCCTGCCGCCGCGAAAGGCGATGAAGCCATCGGTGAAGACGCGCCGATCCGGGTCGACCGTGATCAGCCAGGCGTTGCGGATCAGCGTGTCGGCGGCGATCATCGTCAATCGGGCACATAGGCGATGAGGTCGAGCAGCGCGTTGGCGCCCGGCACCACCAGCGGACCGCCGATCTTCATCGTCGTCGAGGCGGGCTTCACGCCGGGGAAGTGCGCGGCCCATTCTTCGATCGAATCGGCGAAGTGGTCGCCCGCGTCATGGAAGCACGCGCGGCGCACGACGTTCTCGAGTCTGGTCCCCGCCGCCTCGCAGATCGCTGCGACGTTCTTGAGCATGTAGCGCATCTGATTTTTGCCCGGCAGCCCGTACCAGGGGAATTCGGGATGCCGCAGCATGCCCTCGGCGAGCTGACCCTTGCTGTCGCACGCCATTTGCTGGCTGAGGAACAGGAAGTTGCCGACCTTCACCGCCTGCGGTTCGTGGCTCCACGGCTCGGGCGCGTCGGAAGTCTCGATGCGCTCGATCACGAGTGTGCTGTCACTGGCGAGCAAGGTGAAGGCGATTTCGATGCGGCTGCCCATCGTGCCCAACCCCATATAGGGGATGACGCAGCGTGCCGGCGGATTGTTCGGGAACCAGCGCTTCCACACTCGGTCCATCCCGGCATAATCGCTCGGATGGCCGATATAGACGTCGGCCTTGACCGCGCGTTCGAGCGACGAGCCGGCCGCCTCCGCGATCGCGGCGAGCTTGGACAGGGTATAGTCGGTCTGCGCCTCGATCGGCGAGCCGTACCAGACGTAGGGATTGACCCGCGCCGCCTTGGCCAGCGCCGAAGGCTCGCCCATGAAGCGGCTCTCGCCGTAATCGCCGATCCAGTCGGTCGGCACCTCGCCGGCAAGGAAGATCCAGTCGCCACGGCGGAGCGCCGGCGAATAGCCGGCGAGCGGCATCGGCACGCCGGCCGGCGCGGCGATGCCCTGCGGCGTGGTGCCATCGACGATCGCGATCACATCGACCTCGATTCGCGCACCGCGCACCGGCAGCGCACGGATGCTGACTGCAGTCGAGGCGGGGCGCGGCTCGAAGATATAGGCGTTGCGTTGGTCGAGATACGGCGTGATCGACAGGCCCGGCCAGCAATCGCCTGTCTCGAACTGCTCGTAGGTCGGCGTTTCCCACGGGAACCACTGCCAGATGCGCACCACATCCGTCGCCAGATCGGCGCCCCCCGCCGCGAGCGTCCGCTTCAGCGTTTCCATCACGAAGCGCGATTGCAGCGCCTGTTCATCGACCAGATTGGGGTTGGCGGCGCGCGCTTCGGGGGCGATGCCGGTCTTGAAGTCGCTGGCGAGCTGGCCCGAGACGAAGATCCAGTCGGCCGCCTTGACCGCCGGGCTGTAGGGCATCAGCGGCTGGGGAATATCGGGCCAGATCGCGACCGGCGCCTTGGGGTCTTGCGTCACTGTCATGCTCCTGCGCACCGCCGTCACGCGGCTGGATCGTGTCAGCTAGGCGCTCGCGGACCCGCGCCTCCAGACCCGCGTACGCGCTATCCGGCTGTCGGAGAGACGCCCGAACGCGGCTCGACCCACGCCCCGGGTCCGCTTCTTCATGCCGCCGACGCACAAAAAGGTTTCGCATGCTCCAACTGGCAAATCGCAACGCATTGGTGACGGGTGCGTCGGGCGGGATCGGCAGCGAGACTGCCCGGCGACTGGCCGCGGCGGGCGCGCGTGTCGCGGTGCATGCGCATCGCAACTTCGCCGGCGCGCAAGCCGTGGTCGCCGACATCATCGCGGCAGGCGGCGAGGCGTTCGCGCTCGCGGGCGACGCCGCCGACGCGGACGCGATCACACGGATCGCCGACGGCGTGGCAGCGCGCTTCGGCAGCATCGACATCCTCGTCCATGTCGCCGGCACGTCGCCGCAGCTGCCGTTCGGCGCGGTGACGCCGCAGACGTTCGACGCGCTGTTCCGCGACAATGTGCTGAGCGCGATCCTGGCGATGCAGGAAAGCGCGCGCCACATGGGCGCGGGTGGGCGAATGGTCACCGTTTCGAGCAATCTGTGTTACGGCCCGATGCCGGGACTCGTGCCCTATGCCGCCGCCAAGGCTGCGCTGATCACGCTGACCCAGGGCTTCGCGCGCGAGCTCGGACCGCGCCGCATCGCCGTCAACGCGGTCGCGCCCGGCGCGATCGAGACCCCGATGACCGACTGGATCCCGCTGGAGATCCGCGCGGCGATCGCCGCCTCGACTCCGCTCGGCCGGATGGGCCAGCCGGACGACGTTGCCGACGCGATCGTCTTCCTGGCATCGCCAGCGGCGAAATGGGTCAATGGCCGTACGCTGATCGTCGATGGCGGCCTGGTCTAGTCAGCCGTCCAGCGCCGCAGCGCCCGAAGATCACCGATCGGCGCGGTTGCGAGACCGATACCGCGGCGGCCGGCATCGTTGCCGAGCGACTGGAAGCCGTAATAATAGAAGAAGAGCCGGCCGTTCGCGACCACCAGTCGCGTCGCCGCAACGCCGAGCGAGTCCCAGGCGTCAGCCGCGCCGATGGTGAAGATCGGCGCTTCGTATAGCCGATGCCACATGCGGCCATCGTCGGAATCCGCGGCGGCGATCGAGCGGCGATGCGCCGCATCGGTGGCGGTATAGACCATCAGAAAGCGCCGCCCGCCAGGTAGCGGATTGGCGAGCACCTGCCGCGTTACCATCCCGCCTGCATCATAATCGCGCGTGCCGTCGGCCCATTGCAGCGGGCCTTCCAATGACCAGCGGCGCGCGTCGGTGGAGCTCCAGACCTGTGTATCGAACCGGCTGAGATCCGACGCGGCCTCCGTCACGTGCAGCACGAAGCGCGCGCCGTCGTGCAGGACGTTGGGCCACGCCGCATAGATCCCCGCATCGGGCAGACCGAGCAGCGCCCCGTCCCCGCCCCGCCCCGCGACGCGCTGCCACTGCACGCCATCACTGCTGCGGGCGAGACCGGGGCGCATCCCGAGCCCTGTCACTGCGCCGAACGCAACGGTCTCGCGTGGCCGCGTATCGCCACCGAAATACCACATGAGCCACTCGCCCGCGCCGCGCGAGACGTCCGGCAGGCCGACATGCAACGAGTCAAACGCCGCTGGATCTTCGCTCGGCGCGAACACCGATCCAAGCGCGCATGGCCCGTCGATCCGCCGCCAGCGGATCCCGTCGTCCGAGCGCGCATGCGCGATCCGGCCGGTGCCGAGTGGATGGGGCGGTGACAAAGCAGGCCATTGGAACGCCGGCGCTGTGCTGAGCGTGGCGGAGTAAAATCCGGCCGTTGGTAAGGTTGCTTCTTTTGGGAGCGGCCGGGGATGTTTGCCGTGGAGAGCTATGCCGCCGTTCGGCGCTTCGTGTTCGTTGAGGGTCATAGCCGTCGCGAGGCGGCGCGTGTGTTCGGGCTGAACCGGGAGACGGTGGCCAAGATGTGCCGGTTCTCGCTGCCGCCGGGATATACGCGCAAGGAGCCGGCGGCGAAGCCGAAGCTGGGGCCGCTGCTGCCGGTGATCGATGCGATCCTGGCAGCGGACCAGGCAGCGCCTGTGAAGCAGCGGCATACGGCCAAGCGGATCTTCGAACGGCTGCGCGACGAGCATGGCTTCGCCGGCGGATATACCGTGGTGAAGGATCATGTCCGGTTCTGCCGGGCACGAGGCCGCGAGACGTTCGTGCCGCTGGCACACCCGCCAGGCCATGCGCAGGTGGATTTTGGCGAGGCGGTCGGCGTGATCGGCGGGGTGCGCCAGAAGATCCACTTCCTGTGCATGGACCTGCCGCAGTCGGATGCCTGTTTTGTGAAGGCCTATCCACGCGAGACCACCGAGGCGTTCCTCGACGGGCATGTGTCGGCGTTCGCGTTCTTCGGCGGCGTGCCGCTGTCGATCCTGTACGACAACACCACGATCGCGGTGGCGAAGATCCTGGGCGACGGGAAGCGGGAACGCACGCGTGCCTTTACCGAGCTGTGCAGCCACTATCTGTTCCGCGATCGCTTCGCGCGACCGGCCAAGGGCAACGACAAGGGCAAGGTCGAGGGGCTGGTCAAGTTCTCGCGTGCCAACTTCATGGTGCCAGTCCCGCACGCTGCCAGCTTCGACGACCTGAACGCCATGCTGGAAGAGCGCTGCCGCGCTCGACAGCGCGATCATGCCGGCCGCCATGCCGAGACGATCGGCGAGCGGCTAGTGGCCGATCGCGCGGCGCTGCGACCGCTGCCGGCGGTGCCGTTGGAGCCCTGCGAGAAGCGCAGCGGGCGGGTCTCGTCGATGGCGCTCGTGCGCTATCGGACCAACGACTACTCGGTGCCGACCGCTTACGGCTTCCAGGACGTGGTGGTGAAGGGCTTCGTGGACGAGGTCGTGATCCTATCGGGCGGCAAGGAGATCGCTCGTCACCAGCGGTGCTATGGCGAGGGCGTGTTCGTGGCCGATCCGCTCCACTATCTGGCGCTGCTCGAGACCAAGCCCGGCGCGCTCGATCAAGCCGCGGCGTTGCAGGGCTGGGCGTTGCCGGATGTGTTCCAGCACCTGCGACACCTGCTCGAGGCGCGGATGGGCAACCGGGGCAAGCGTGAGTTTATCCAGGTGCTGCGTCTGCTGGAGGCGCTACCGCTCGACATCGTCACGGGTGCCGTAACCCAGGCGATCCAGATCGGCGCGGTCGGGTTCGATGCGATCAAGCTGATCGCGCTGGCGCGCATCGAGCAGCGACCCGCCCGGCTCGATCTGGCGGCCTATCCGCACCTGCCGCGAACGGCGGTAAAGACGACCTCGGCCGCCGATTATGCGGTGCTGGCGGCATGAGCGGTGCGCCCGATACGATGCCGGTCGGCACGACGAGCGGCACACCGCAGGTGCTGCTGGCCCATCACCTCAAGCAGTTGAAGCTGCCCACCGTGCTGCGCGAGTATGACAAGGTGGCCCGCGAGTGCGCGCGCGATGGCACCGATCACCCGCGCTATCTGTTGCGGCTTATCGAGCTCGAGCTGATCGATCGCGAACGACGCACGATCGAGCGGCGTATCCGGGCGGCACGGTTCCCGGCGGTGAAGAGCTTCGACACGTTCGAGTTTACCGCCATCCCGAGCCTCAACAAGATGCTCGTCCTGGAGCTTGCCCGCTGTGAGTATGTCCTGCGGCGCGAGAACATCATCGCGCTGGGCAACAGCGGCACGGGCAAGACGCATGTCGCGCTCGCCCTCGGTCTGGCTGCCTGCCAGAAGGGCTTTACGGTGACGTTCACAACCGCGGCGGCGCTGGTCAGCCAGCTGCTGGAAGCGCGCGACGAACGACGCCTGCTGAAGATGCAACGCGACCTTGCCGCAGTGAAGCTCCTGATCATCGACGAGCTTGGCTATGTGCCGCTGTCGCCCACGGGCGCCGAGCTGCTGTTCGAGGTGTTCTCCCAAAGGTACGAGCGTGGCTCGACGATCGTCACCTCCAACCTGCCGTTCGAGGACTGGACCCAGGTGCTGGGCAGCGAGCGGCTCACCGGCGCGCTGCTCGACCGGCTCACCCACCACGTCAGCATCCTGACGATGAACGGCGACAGCTATCGGTTGAAGCAGTCCGCCGGGCGTCGGCGCTCCGCCGCCAGGGCGGAGCAAAACCAGGCCAGCGAGATCATCGATCCCGAAACAGGCGAGGTCACCACCGCCTGATCGACGACAACGATATGAAGAGGGCCCCGATCGGGGCCCTCTTCATATCGTCATGCCCGCATCAACAATGGCCTGCTTTTACTCCGCCCCCCTGGCCTGGAATCTGACCGGCGTTGACACAAAGCCCTTCGTCTGGACCGCCGACCCCGATAAAATCATCGCCGCGGTCAGACGCGGGCACCAAGTGTTAGATTCGGACCACTAGGCAACGTGAAAAGCGAAATTGCCCCTGGCGACGTGTCAGACATGGTGCGCGGGGCCGCGGGAGGCGATGAGCGCAGCGTCGTGATAATGATTGAATGGCTAAAGACGATCGTCCCGAACAAGCCGGTAGGCCATCACTATCCAGCCGTCAGGTTGGCCCTCGGAATGTCATCCCGTGGTGATATAGCCGCGCTACCCCGCGCAATGATGAGCTGCCGCAAGCATCCAAATTTTAGCGGTTGGTGGCGGATCACGAAAGCACAATACCGCAACGAAAGCGTCTATCAGCGTCCGCCGGCAACTTACGATTTGTAGTCGGCGGTTTGCCCGGCCCAAAAATATAGGGTCTATTGCGTAAGCGCTACTGGCCAGGTTTGCCGTTAATTTCTTCGAAGGTACCCCCCCGGGGGGGCGAGGTTGGAGCCCTGGAGCCTTCTTTTCAATCGCGCGAATCGAAACGCGACTGAAGGGCAGCGCGGCAGCTATCGGGGAGCGGTTAAGGGAACTATGCCAGCCGCGATAGTTTTAACCAGGAATTTCAATAGCTTATGGCGGAGACGGAGGGATTCGAACCCTCGGTACCAGTAAACCCGGTACGGCGGTTTAGCAAACCGCTGGTTTCAGCCACTCACCCACGTCTCCGGATCACAGCGAAGGCGGGCTATAACCGCGCTTTGCGAAGACGGCAACTGCTTGTGCGCATGTTGCTCGCCGCGGAATCGATTCCGCTGGTCGCGGCGGCGCCGCTCGTTCATTGGCGCGACAGCCGGGACGGCGCTATCATGGCGCAATTGCAGCCCTGGGGGAGAATGACGATGCACTTGCGCTGGACCAGCGCGCCGAGGATTGGCGCTGCAATCCTGCTCGCGCTGGCAACCTCGGGGGCCCCGCTTGCGGCGCAGGTGCGCACGATCGATCCCAACCAGGCGATCGATTCGGATCTGCGACCGTCGCAGCCGCAACGCCGGACGCCCACCCCGGCACCCGCCCCGGCCGATCCTGCCCCGGCATCCGACACACCGCGCTATCCTGACGCGCCGGGATCGACCGAACCCGTCGACCCGGGCCCCGCTACGGCGCCCCCGGGCGCATCGGCAGGCACGAACGGATCGGCACAGGATGTCGCGCGCGACGGGGCAGAGGTCGAATCGGCAGACAGCCAGACCTTCCAGAAGCAGGAGTTGCTGCGCGCCGCCGAAGGCACGTTCGGCAAGGGCGCGTCCGGGCTCGCCGGCATCCTCGAGCGCACGCTCAAGGAGCAGGGCTATCCCAACGCCTATATCGCCGGGCGCGAGGCGTCGGCCGCGGTCGTCGTGGGCCTGCGCTATGGCAAGGGCGAGATGTTCCACAAGGTTGAGGGGCGCCAGCCCGTCTATTGGACCGGACCGTCGGTCGGCTTCGATCTGGGCGGCGATGCCAACAAGGTGTTCGTGTTGGTCTACAACCTTTACGACACCGCGGACCTGTTCAAGCGTTTCCCCGCGGCCGAGGGACGCGTCTATTTCGTCGGCGGGTTCGCGGCGACCTATCTGCGCCGCGGCAACACCGTGCTGATCCCGATCCGGCTCGGCGTGGGATGGCGGCAGGGCGTCAATCTCGGCTATATGAAATTCAGCCGGACCTCGAAATGGTTCCCGTTCTAAGCGCAGCGCGGCAGGCCGCAATAGCGGCCTGACTCGCGCAAGCTCGGCCGGCGGGGCCCGCCCGACCGACGGCATGGGCTTTGCCCATGTCCGACAAGCGCGTACCGTCCCCCGGTGACCACAACCCGCCAGATCCTCCGCGCCCTCCTCGCCGCCGCCTATCTCGCCGCTGGCATCCTGCACGTCTTCGTGCCCAAACCCTTTCTCGGGATCACCCCGGACTGGGTGCCCTTCCCCGCCCAGGTGATCCTGCTGACTGGCCTGTGCGAGATTGCCGGGGCGATCGGCCTGTTCGTGCCGCGGACGCGGTGGTGGGCGGGCGTTGGCCTCGCCGCCTATGCGGTGTGCGTCTATCCCGCTAACGTGAAGCACGCGCTCGATTTCATCGAAACCGGTCGCGGGGGGCTCGGGTTATGGTACCATATCCCCCGGCTTGCGTTTCAGCCGGTGATCGTGTGGTGGGCGCTGTTTGCCGGCCGCGTGATCGACTGGCCCTTCCCGCGACGGAGCGCAACATGAGCGACATCGACGACACCATCATCGACACGCCCGAGGGTCCGATGACCTGGGCCGCCTGGAAGAAGAAGAACCCGGTGCAGATCCCGTCGCGGCGCACCAAGGGCAAAGACCTTCCCGTCAAGGTGAAGCGCTTCACCGAACCGAAGTGACTCGAAGCGCCCAGCGGTGAGACGAGGCGCCAGGGTCCATGCCAGCGGCATCACCCAGCAGTTCCGAACGTAGCTGGCGGCGCAAATGGAGGCCCGATCAAGTCGCGCATTACGCGGGCGGCCGGCCTCCGATGGGCTTTCAGTCGATCACCTGCCACGCCAGCGTCTGCCCGGCGTGAAACGGCACGACCGCCGTGTCGCCCGCTCCGATCAGCTCCGGGACCGCCGCGTCGCGCCGCTCGAGCGTGATCGTGCCGTCGTTGAGCGGCAAGCCATAGAAACGCGCACCATGTTCCGAGGCAAAGCCCTCGAACCGGTCGAGCGCGTTTTCCTCATCGAACACCGCAAGATAGCTTTCGAGCGCATAGGGCGCGTTGAAGATACCCGCGCAGCCGCACGCGGCTTCCTTGCGCGCGCGACCGTGCGGGGCGCTGTCGGTGCCGAGGAAGAAGCTCGGCGACCCCGACACCGCCGCCGCGCGCACCGCGAGGCGATGACGCTCGCGCTTGATCACCGGCAGGCAATAGGCGTGCGGCTGGAGCCCACCATCGAACAGCGCGTTGCGGTTGAGGTGGAGATGCTGCGGCGTGATCGTCGCGGCGACGTTCGGCCCCGCCTCGGTCACGAACGCGGTCGCCTCGGCCGTCGTGATATGCTCGAGCACGATCTTCAGCGCGGGATAGTCGCGCACCAGCGGCGCCAGCGTCCGCTCGACGAAGATCGCCTCGCGGTCGAAGATGTCGATCTCGCGGTCGGTCACCTCGCCGTGGATCAGCAACGGCATGCCGATCCGCTGCAGCGTCTCGAGCACGCCCGACAGCGCGCGGATATCGGTGACGCCGTGCGCCGAGTTCGTCGTCGCATGCGCCGGGTACAGCTTGCACGCCGCCCATACGCCATCGGCATAGCCGCGCGCGATCTCCTCGGCATCGGCCGCATCGGTGAGGTAGCAGGTCATCAAGGGCGTGAAATCGGTCCCCGCAGGCAAGGCTGCGACGATCCGCTCGCGATAGGCCTCTGCCGCCGCAATCGTGGTCACCGGCGGGGTCAGGTTTGGCATGACGATCGCGCGCGCAAACTGGCGCGCGGTGTACTCCACAACCGCGGCGAGCATCTCACCGTCGCGGAGGTGGACATGCCAGTCATCTGGGCAGCGGATCGTGAGGCGCTCGGTCATGCCGTCCGCCTAGCGCGCGTCGCGGGGAATCGCCAGCCGCGTATTGCCGCTGCTCGCCGCCGCCCCTACCTCCATGCCATGCACGCCACCATGCTCGCCGATCGATCGCTCCTCCGTCTGTCGGGGGACGATGTCCGCGGCTTCCTGCAGGGGCTCATCACCGCCGACATGGCCGGGCCCTTCCCGGCCTGGGCGGGCTTGCTCACCCCGCAGGGCAAGGCGCTTTTCGACTTCATCGTCTGGACCGACGGCGACGATGTCTTGCTCGACTGCGAGGCGAGCGTCGCCGAGGCGCTGCGGCGGCGGCTGTCGATCTATCGCCTGCGCCGCGCGATCACGATCGAGCCGACCGACGGCGCGGTGCATTGGTCGCTTGAGGCCGGCCAGGGTGTGCCCGATCCCCGGCTTGCCGCCCTTGGTTATCGCTGGCTCGGCGAGCCAGACGAGGCAGCGAGCGGGTGGCATGCGCATCGCCTTTCGCTCGGCGTTCCTGAGGGTGAAGCCGAGCTTGGTAGCGACAAGACGCTGTGGCTCGAGGCGAACGCGCGCGAACTGAATGGCGTCAGCTTCACCAAGGGCTGCTATGTCGGCCAGGAAAACACCGCGCGGATGCACCATCGCAGCAAGGTCAACCGCCGGCTGGTGGTGGCCCCACTCGGCGAGCCGGGCGAGCGTACGCGCGCCGCCTATCCCGAACTCGGCCTGATGGTCGAACTGCGCCGCGTCGAAGCGCTCGGCGATGCGGTGGTGCCCGATTGGCTGGCGACGGCTTTAGCGCACGCCGGCGCGTAACCCCGACGCCAACCGCCCCCGTTACCGCCCGATCGAGCTGTACGCGAACCCGGCGCGCTCGGCATCGCTCGGCGGATAGACGTTGCGCAGATCGACCATCACCGGCGCCGCCATTGTTGCCGCCAGCCGCTTGAGGTCGAGCGCGCGGTAGATGTTCCATTCGGTCACGATCACGACCGCATCGGCGCCCTGCGCGGCCGCATAGGCGTCGCCGCAATAGGTGATGTCGGGCATCATCGTCTTGGCAATTTCCATCCCTTCGGGGTCATGCGCGCGCACGGTGATGCCAGCGTCGAGCAGGCTCTGGACGATCGCCAGGCTCGGCGCGTCGCGCATGTCGTCGGTATTAGGCTTGAAGGTCAGACCCAGCACCGCGACGGTCTTGCCGCGCACGCTCGTCCCGTCGCCGCCGCCGAGCGCCGCGATCACCTTGCGTCCCATCGCGCGCTTGCGCGTGTCGTTGACCTGGACGACCGCCTCGACGATCCGCACCGGCGTCTCGTAATCCTCGGCGGTCTTGAGCAGTGCGAGCGTGTCCTTGGGGAAGCACGAACCGCCATAGCCCGGCCCGGCGTGGAGGAACTTCGAACCGATCCGGTTATCGAGCCCGATCCCGCGCGACACGTCCTTGACGTTCGCGCCGACCGCTTCGCACAGATCGGCGATCTCGTTGATGAAGGTGATCTTGGTCGCCAGGAAGGCGTTGGCGGCATATTTGATCAGTTCGGAGGTCCGCCGCCCGGTGAACAGGATGGGGCTCTCATTGAGGTAGAGCGGGCGATAGACGTCGCGCATCACCTGCTGTGCGCGCGGATCCTCGGTGCCGATCACGATGCGGTCGGGGCGCTTGAAGTCGCCGATCGCGGCGCCCTCGCGCAGGAACTCGGGGTTGGAGACGACCGCGATCGGAAAATCGCCGGCGACCTCGGTGAGGATCTCCTCGACCTTGTCGCCGGTGCCGACTGGAACGGTCGACTTGGTGACGACCACGACGGGGCCATCTATTGCCTCGGCGATCTCGCGCGTCGCGGCAAAGACATAGCTCAGATCGGCATGCCCGTCGCCGCGCCGTGACGGCGTGCCTACCGCGATGAAGATCGCATCCGCACCGGCCACCGCGGCCTTGAGATCGGTGGTGAAGCGGAGCCGCCCCGCCGCGACATTGCTCGCGACGAGCGTATCGAGGCCGGGCTCGAAGATCGGCATCTTACCCGCTTCGAGTGCCGCGATCTTGCTCTCGTCCTTGTCGACGCAGATCACGTCATGGCCGAAATCCGAAAAGCATGCCCCTGATACCAGGCCGACATACCCCGAGCCGATCATCGTAATCCGCATGAAAAGTCCTCAAATCTCGCGAGCGCACGACAGTCCGGAGGCGCACCGAGGCGCGCTCCACAACCGCCGCTCTAACCGATCATGGCGGTATTGCCAGCCCGGCGCGATCACTCGCCAGCCTGACATGTACCGCGCCATCGGCGCACAAAAAAGGGGAGACCGGCTTGCGCCGATCTCCCCAATTTCTGACCAAGGTCAGGTCTGGGCTTAGTTGCCCGAACCCGGACCGTAGGACACCTCCACGCGACGGTTCTGCACTTCGCGAACGCCATCGGCGGTCTGGACGCGCAGATGGGCGGGATCTTCACCGAACGCTTCGGTGCCGATCGAGCCATCCGGGATCGAATGGGCGGTCATGTACGCACGAACCGCGTCGTTGCGGCGCTGCGACAGACCGACGTTGTACTTCGGCGTACCCGAACGGTCGGTGAAGCCAGCAAGCATGACCTTTGCGTTACCGCAGTTCTGGTACTGCGCGATTGCGCCGTCCAGGATCGATGCTGCCTCAGGCGTGACGTCCGACTTGTCCCACTCGAAGAACACGATGAACGGTCCAGGCGAGCAAGGCGTCGCGACAACCGGCGCCGGCTCAGGCGGCGGGGGAGGCGGCGGCGGCGGGGGCGGCGGCGGCGGCGGAGCAGCAGGCTCGCCGAAGTTGTACGTCAGACCTGCGAGCAGGCTGTGCGTACGATAGCGACCGTTGTAGCCACGACCCGCAACGTCGACCAGCTTGACGTTGTCGGCGGTGAAGAAGCGATACTTGATCGACGCATCGACATGCTTCGTGATCGGCGCGCGGACACCGGCGATGCCCTGATAGGCGAAGACCGTGTCGCTGTCGTTGAGCAGGTTCTGCGCAAGGTTTACGCCGAAACGCTCCTTGACGCGTGCAACACCGACACCACCGCCGACGAAGCCCTGGATGCCGTCATCGTCACCGAAGTCGACCAGGCCATTGACCATGAAGCTCAGCGCCGTCGTACGACCGCGTGCGCCGGCAAACGTGCCCGCCGGGTAGGTGACAGCAGCACCAGCGGTCGTCAGACCAGGCGTGCCGACCGACGAACGGTAATCGTCGACCGAATTGCTCTTGTAGCCGACTTCGGCTTCAAGGCGGAACATGCCCAGGTCGTAACCGATCACGCCATCGACGTCGTAGCCGTAGCGATGATCGACGGTACCGGCGTTCTTCACGCTGTTGATATCGAACTTGATATCTTCCACGAGCACTGCGCCACCGTCAACGCCGACATACCAGGACTTATCCCGGGCCAGAGCTGGTGTGGTAACGAGAGCGGTGGAGGCAAGCGCTATGGTAACGGCTAGCTTCCGCATAAAAATCCCCTTCATCTGGTTGTCACTCGGACAGCGCAAACCCTCTACCGAATGGAAGGTTTCCACGCAAGCGCACAAATGTCGGGACTGTTGCCGATTTAACACAGATTTAGCGGGAACCAACGTCGTTTTCGACGCTACGCCGCATCGATCAGACCAAGCGATTGAAGTGCCTCTAAAATCGCCTCCAGCACGGCGCGCGCCTCGGCGTCGATCACGCCTCCGTTCGCAGGCGCAGCAATATGCTGGCGCGGTGGCCCGAGCATCGCGAAACCGCCCAACACGAGGCGCGTCGCAACGATCGTCCCGACGGTCCAACGGGTTCCATCGAAGCGGGCATCGGTTTGATCGGCCTTGCTCCACACCGTCATTCCCGGTTGCGACGGGACGAACCGCCAGCCGCTGTCGGTCCAACCCGCCAGCGCGTGCGCCTGGCCCGTCCAGGCGCCTGTTGGCGCCGTCCCGACGATCCAGCACGCACCCGGCCCGGGGGTGGCAGGCGGGGTGTCGAGCGCAATCGCTTCGACGCTCGGCTGCACCGCCAGGTCGAGCAACGTCAGCGCTTCGTTGTGCGTAAGCTCCTTCTGCGCCTGCCCCGTCTGCAGCAGCGGCAGGCCCAGCCGCGTGCTCGTCTGATCGCTCATGCAAAGTCTCCCATCATCCGTGCCACGCCGGGAGCGCGATCGTCGCGCTCGCCGATTCCCGCACCGCGCCGATCTGCATCACGCGCAGCATCGCACCGCCGGCCCGGTCGTCCCGAGCTATCACGACGCTCGGTTCCACCGTTTCGAACGATCGCACACCACCGTCGCCGCGGACGAGCGTGAGGCGATACGCTTCGCGCTCCTCGCCGATCGGGACGTCGATGCCGTCGCTCCAGCGCCAGCCGTTTCGGCTGCGCCGCACCCAAGTGACCTGCGCATCGCCCGCCCCGAGCTCGCGCCAGCGCAAATGGACGGGGGCCGGTGGTCGGACCGAAGTCCCGCATAGCATCACGCTGGTCGCAACCGGCCCATCCACATCCCCCGATCCCGTCGCCAGAATCCGGACCTCGCCGCCGAGCGCTGTCAGCGGCAGATCGAGCGACAGGGCGGCATCGGCTTCGATCAACGCGAACCGGTCGCCGATCGCCTGCGCGCCAACCGCCGCCTCGGTTCCCCGCCGCCCACGCCACAGGCGCGACAGCCGCCAGCGCAGCGGGCCAAGCTGCGTCGCCACGCCGAATTGCAGCAGTTCGTCGCCGACCAAAGCGAGATTGGTGCCAGCATCGAGCGCACCCGCGTCGGCGCTTTCCAGCGTCATCGCTGGGTAAGCGAGATCGACGTCGAACGCGTGCGCTTCGTCGACGATCGCGCTCGTCGTCGCCCCCGGCACGCTCGCCAGCCGCCCGATCGTTCCCGGTGCCGCGGTCGAGCCGAGTGCGCTCCAGCGGGCGCCGCCGTCGAGGCTGTAGAGCAACGCCGCACGGCGCCAGCCCGGCTGCGAGCCCCCGGCGATGATCGTCACACGCGGCGAGGCCAGCAGGCCGTCGTCGAACGGCACGCTCTCGAACGCCTCGATCAACGTGGTTCCCGTCGCGACATCGGGCGCCGCCAGCACGCGCCCCGCGCTCGCGGCGAGCGGCAGCGTCCCGCCCGCCAGCCGGACGCACTCGAGCGCCAGCACCATCTTTTCGAGCGACCATGCGGTAACGCGCCACACCCCCGCCACCCCCGCGATCGTCACGCAGGCGCCGGGCACCACATCGAGCGCATCCCAGCCGAGCGTTACCGTCCGCCGCTCGCGCCCCGCCTCGCCGCGCGCGAGGATCGCCGCCGCGAGCGTCTTGGCGGTCCCGGCGTCGATCGCGGCGGGCAATTCGACCTGATCCTCGCGCCGCCCCGCCCCCGGCCGTCGCGCCGTCTGCAAACCGATTTGGTACTCGCGCGCTGGATCGTAATGCGACAGCGTGATCTGACGCGGCACGCTTTCCAGCGCGGCCACCGCGCGCTGATGCTTGCCGCTCGTCGCTCCGGCGACCCGCGTCTCGGCGTCGGCGATCTCGCGCTCGGGGGTGCTGCCCGCACGCATCTGCACGTTGGCGCCAGCGGGGGCGAACCACGCGCCCCCGGCGCGCGCCAGCGTATCGAGCACGCTGCCCACACTGTCGCCGTACGCAGCAAAGCCGGCGAGCGGCTGGACCGCCTCCGCCGCGGTGACGCTACCGCCCGACAGCGCCTCGGCGATCGCCCCAACCGACTGCGGCGCAGCATCGCCGATGACCTCGAAGGTCAGCGACGGGATCCGGTTGCCATAATCGGCGAGCTGAAGGTTTTCGAACACCGCATAGGCGATTCCGCGATGCGCCGGCGCGAACGCCATCCCCTCGGCGGCGGCAATCAGCGGGTCGACCGCCTGATCCTCGTCCCCCAGATGCAGCCGAAAACCCGTCGCGGTCTTGAAATCGCCCGCACTGCCGCGCAGCAGATTGCCATCCGCCCAGATCCGCCCCACCCCGACGATCGGGCGCGCCGACAGCGCCACCGCGAACGACACCGAATAGCTGTAGCGCGTCACGCTCGGCTGCCCCTTGCCGCTGCTGCTCTTCGATCGGCTCTCGATCAGATCGGTCGACCAGATCACACAGCCGCCGACGCGCATCGTCCCGAACACCTGCTGCAACGGCGTGCCATAGTTCGCGGTCTGCAAATGCAGCGCGGCCAGTCGCGGCCCCTCAACGCTCCTGGGCCGTTCCAGCACGCCGCCCAACGCCGCGCCGAGCACCGCGCCGATCGGCCCGCCGAGCACGCGGCCGACCACCGAAAGCACCAAAGTCGCCATGTCAGTCTCCCGTCACGCGCCAGCGGCCGAGCATCGGCCAGGGCGGCATCCCCGGCCGCTGGAGGACGCGGCGCAGCAGTGCATCGGCATGGACGATCCGGCCGGGCACCAGCACCGCCAGATGGAATTGCGCCGGCCCCGCCGCGAACAGCGCGATGTCGCCCGGCAGCGGCTCGGCGACGCGCGCAAGCCCGCTCGCGTCGAACCGCGCGACGATCGCCTCGGCATCACCCCCGCGCAGCGCGTAGTCGCCCGGAATATCCCTGCCAAAGCCGCCCGCCCGCGCCGCCAGCGCCGCCACGCCGACGCAATCGAGCCCGTGTTCGGGCGATCGTCCCTGAAGCCGGAACCCGACCCCGAGCAGCGCCTCGGCCGCCGCCACGATCGCCGCGGCGCGTGCTGCCGGCGTCATGCCCCTGGGTAGCGCGTCAACAGGTCGATCCCCGGCAGAAACGGCTCCCCGCGAAAATTCGCCGCGTTGGCAAAGCGCCCGGCACAGGTCGCCAGACTTTTGTCGCACCCCTCGATCACCTCGACCAGATCGCCGATCGCGACGGGCAGGGCCGGATCGCTGCGCAGCGTGACGCTCGCCCCATCCGACACCGCGATCGCGCCTTCGAGCCCCGAATTGTCCCCGCCGATCCAACGCAGCAGGCCCCCGCCATAAGCGTTGGCGACAGGCTCCACGGTGTCGAGCGTCACCACTTGCTCGCGCCACGCCACCACCCGCGCAAAGCCCCGCCGCCCCGCCATCGCCACGCGACAGCGCCGGTCGCCGAGCTCGGCGCGACATTCGGGCGAGGTCAGCTCGACGACAGGCCGGTCGAGCGCCGCGGTCGCGCCGCGCAGCTCGGCGGTGAAGCCGTGTGTGTCGGTCTCGACCGCGCCGATTGCCCCTTCGCCAAGCGGCACCTGCCGCGCGTCTGCCCCAGTCCAATCGACCGCGAACAGCTGTACGCGCGCGCCATCCCACCGCCCGGCAAGCAGATCGCGCTCGCCGATCGCGGCGCTGGTCAGCGCGCCGGTGATATCCATCGTGTCGGCGTCGAGTCCGTCGCTGCGCTTGATCGCCGACGGCGTCATCCCCGGCGCGGCGGCATGGACGAGCCCGTCGATCGTGAGATCGCGGTCATGATCGGTCAGACCGATCGTCACGCCATCACGCCGCTCGATCCGCCAGCACAAGGCAAGCGTGGTGAGGGGGGCGTCGAGCAAGGACATGAGACTTCTCCAGAATCCCTCTCCCAGCGGGAGAGGGTGGCCGAGCGAAGCGAGGTCGGGTGAGGGTCTGCGGTTTTTCCCGCCCTCGCCCCTCACCCTTCCCACTCGGCTCCGCCGAGCGGGCCTAGTTTCGGGTGAACGGCACCCCGTGCTGTTCAGGCCATGCCGGGGGCATGGCCGACCCGAAACTCCTCTCCCAAAGGGCGACGGCGTCAACGCTATTCCCGCACCTCGATCAGCGGCACGCTCGTCGTCGCGCCCGCCAGAAACGTCGCGCGGGTGACGCTCAGCGTGTCCTCGGCAAAGCGCACCGGGACGTCGAACAGGAACCCAGCGCTCACCGCCATCCCGGCTCCCGGCGCGACGTCGAGCACGACACGCCCCCCCCGGCCCCCAGCGTGAACCCGGCCGTCTCGACCCCGCCGACCGCGACCCGCACGCTCCCCGCGACCGGCCGCGTGATCCGCCGCACCGTATCGCCATAGTGTTTGACCAGCGCGAAGCTGACCGAGATGCCGTCCCCCTCCCCCAGCAGCTGATCGGTCGCCCCAAAGGTCGCGCCGCCCGAGGAAAAATCGAACGGATCGCGCAAGCGAAACGCGCGCGCCGGCCCCATCCGCGCCCGAAAGAAGCCGAGCAGCGTCGCGATATCGCCCTCGGAGCGCACCCCCGGCGCGACATCGTAGCGTGTCCGCGCCTCGGCCCAGCTCGCATTGCGCATTTCCTGCCCGCCCGCGCTGGTGACGATCGCGGTCGAGAATTGTGGGGTCACTTCGGCCTCGCGCCCCAGAGCGAGCGGGAACAGCACATCGTCGAACGGCACCACGGCATCCTCCCCGGTCTCGAAATGGACGAACCCGTC
Organism: Sphingomonas sp. UYP23; assembly: GCF_054059235.1. NCBI lineage: Bacteria > Pseudomonadati > Pseudomonadota > Alphaproteobacteria > Sphingomonadales > Sphingomonadaceae > Sphingomonas > Sphingomonas sp. UYP23. The sequence continues at coordinate 2,489,990 of NZ_JBSSBX010000001.1, read as the reverse complement.
GCGCAGCACTTGCGGCAGCGCCCAGACGAACGTCGCCGCCACCCCGCGCGCCTGCGCCGCCTCGGCCGCGGCCGCGATCGCGTGCCACTCGGCCTGCTGATCGGGGCGCAGCACGAAGCCCGAAAAATAGTGCGTCTGCGCGGCCGCATAGCCAAGCCGCGCTTCGACGGCGGCGACCGCCCGCGCCGTTCCCGCGACATCGCCCGCCGTGACGAAATCATAATCCTCGAGCTGCAGCACGTCGAACGCCGGCCGTGCCCAGCCGAGCGGTACGTTGGCGCGCCGCAGCTCGGGCGCATCGCGCGCGAGCACGGTTGGCAGATAGATCAGCAGATGCGTCTCGACCGCGGGCGCCACCGCCTTGACCGCCGCGACCAGCGCCGCGGTCGATGCGGCAAGCAACGCCCCGGCGGCATCGAGCAGTCGCGCTGTGCGGCGCTCGTCACGTCATGGACACTCGCGATCTCGACCGGATTGCCGAGCGCCGCCCGCGCCGCGGCGTCGTACAGGCACGGCCGCCCATCGGCGAGCACCCACCACCACGGCTCGCCGACCTGAAGCTTCGGCGCCAACCCGGCCTCGAGCGCGATCCCGATCACCGCCACCGCGACCGCGCGCAGATACGCCATCGCGCCCGCCGACGCCGGCGACAACAGGCACGAGGGCGGCACCCAACCGGTCAGCGCCGGCGTCCCGTCCCACGCGCGCTGCTTCCAGTCGCCCCAGCAGTGCGCGTCGAACAGTTCGTAGCTGATCGACCAGATCACGGCATAGCCGAGCGAGCGCGCCCGCCGCGCGAAGTCGCGCTGCCACGCTGCCGCCGCGACGTTGAGCACACCGCCCGCGAGACTCGCATAGAAACCGCCCGAATTGGCCTCGACTCGCAGGAAGTGGCTCATCCCGAGATAGTGGACGATGCTCCCGCGATAGCCGAGCAGCAGCGCATTGCGCAGCAACCGCTCGGGCGTGAGGGTGTAGCTGTCGTCATAGCCGCTGGCGATCTGCAGCCGGTGTTCGGGCACGACGACATCGCCGATCGCGAGCACCGTGCCAGGCCCCTCGCAGGCGATCGCACTCAGCTCGATCCAAGCTTCCGCCGGCGCGGGCAACGGCGCGCTGCCGCCCGCGACGAAGCCCGGCGGCACCAGCGAGACGAACATCCGGTCGATATCCCCCGCCCACACCGGATCGGCTTCGGCGGGCAGCAGATAGCCGCCGTCGAGATTGGCGAAATCGAGCGTCACGGTCGCGTCGTCGGGCGTGCCGGTCGCGTAATTCCACAACCGGACATACCAGGCGCGCGCCGCACCGCGCGCATCGCGCCCCTCGATCGTCAGCACCGGACCGTTCACCCCATCGAGCGGCAGCACCCCGCTCGCGCGCCAGCGGAACGACAGCCGACAGCCGCGGAAATCGCGCGCGGTGGCGTAGCGCAGCAGCGGGTGATCGTGCCTGTCCTCGGCGTCCCAGATCAGCCCCGCCAGATCGCCCGCGGTATAGAACACCGCATCGACGCGCAGCGCGTCATGCGCGATGGTGGTGACCGCGGCCATCATCGGCCGCGGGAAATTGACCGTCCAGAAGCGCGGATCGAAACGCGTGATGACGCCCTCGGTCTGAACCGTGCGGTTCTGGGCGAGCCAGAATGGCATAGGAAAGCCCCTCCCCTTCAGGGGAGGGGTTGGGGTGGGGCCGTGAATGACCCGACCACCCAGCACGTCCCCACCCCCACCCCCTCCCCTGAAGGGGAGGGGAGTCGATCTTACGACAACGCCGCCTTCACCGCGCGCGCGACCTGCCGACTCGATGCCGCGAGCGCTTGCGGCGCATCGGTCCCGCCTTGCACCGTGATCGACACGCGCACCTCGCGCGCCGTCGCGGCGCCGCCCGCAGCGACGATACTGCCGCTCGTGGTCGGCACGAACAATTCGGGCCCGCGCTCGCCGACGACATAGGGCCGGCTCGGCGACACCGGCCCGCCCGTCGCGCGCCCGGGCGATCCGCCGATCAGCCCAAGCAAAGCGCCGAGCAGCCCTCCGCCCACGCTGCCGCCGCTGCCGAACAAGTCCTTCGTTCCGCTGCGGATCGCGGCGGCGGCGATATCGCCAAGCACCGATAACGCGACCTTGCGCAGGTCCTCGAAGCCGAGGCTGCCACTCCGCGTCGCCTTGCCGAGCGCGCCCTCGATCGCGCTGGCGGCGCGCGTCGCACTGCCCACCAGCCCTTCGCCGACGACACCGCGCATCGCATCGACATCGCGTGCAAAGCCCGCCGTATCGGCGCGCACGGCTATCACCAGCCGTTCGATCTCATCATCCATCGGGAAAGGCCTCCTGCAATCGGGCGAGTGTCGCGGCGTCGGGCGGCGCGCTGCCCGCGTCGCCACCGCGCAGCACCGCCACCACGCCCGCCAGTTCGGCGGGCGTCGCGCGCCAGAACCGATCGGCGCTCCACCCCAGGACCGCGCCCGCCAGCCCGGCCAGCCGCGCCGCGGCATCGGCAAAACACACCATCACCGCCCCGCCAGAATCTGGCCGAGCAGCACGCGCAGCACCGGCGTCGCCGTGGCGAGCCCTTGCGCGACCACCGCTTCGCCGAAGCGCTCGCGCGTGATCGCGTCGGGCACCGGATCGCGGCAATGCCAGAACAAGGCGACGAGCTCGCCAAGCGACAGGGCCCCCGCCGCCGCGCGCTCGACCAGCGCGAACAGCGGCCCGAGCTCACCCTCGGCCGCGACCAGCGCGGCGAAGCTCGGGCGCAGCACGATCGTCTCGCCCGCGATGCGGAGTTGCGCCTCGCCGCGCACCGGATTGGCGGGCGCGCTCATGCCGCCACCACCGCGCCCGAGCTCTCCAGGCTCAGCGTGTACGATCGCTCGCCATTGTAATCCCCGGCATAATCGAGCCGCGTCACGAGGAACTTGCCCGACAACGTCTCCCCGCTCTCGAAGCCCAGCCGATAGTCGTCGATCGTCCCGGCCAGCGCATTGCCCTTGATCCGCAGCTCGGCCGCCGAGCCGGTGAACACCCCTGCGCCGGACACGCTGACGCTGCGCACCCCCGCGCCCGACAGCAGATCGCGCCAGCCACCCGAATCCTTCGAGGTCACCTGCACCATCTCGCCATTGACGCTCAGCTGCGTCGTGCGCAGCCCCGCCACGGTCGCATAGACCAGCGGGGTCGCTCCGTTGCCGACCTTCAACAGGAAGGCGCTACCGCGTTCTGCACTCATTGCTGTCTCTCCTCATAACATCCGAAATGGCGCTCGCGGGTGGCGCGAAGTGGGTTCGCACTGAGGCGCAGAGGGGCTGTGCCCGGCCGCAGCCGAAAGCGACCCGAGAATCCAATCGCGCCGATCGACCGGTCCTGGCGCCACACCTCTGCGCCTCTGCGCCTCTGCGCGAACCTGATCCACGCTATCAGCGCACACCACCGTCAGCCGCATTCTACCCCGCCGCCAACACCCGCACGCGATATTCGACGCTCGCGCTCCACCGACCCGGCGGCCCGCCGCCGGTCCGCGCGCGCAGCAGCACCACGCTCGCCACCCGCCACCCGGCGAGATCGCGCGGCAGCGCCTCGATCGCCGCGCCGACCGCGTCGGCCAGCGCCTGCGCGCGCGCCGCGCCGTCTCCCGCATCGCGCACCGTGACCAGCAGCCGCAGCTCGCGCCCGGGGCGATCCTTGACGCTCCAGTCGGCACCGAGCAGTTCGCCCAGCTCGGCATACGGCGGCGTCGCTTTGAGCGGCGGCCCGGCATGGACGCCATTGAGCCCGGCAATGCCGCGCAGCGCCGCCAGCACGGCGGCCTGCACCACGCTCGCCGCGCTCACAGCAGCAAACTCCCGATCCAGCGCAGCCGCGGATCGTCGGCCGCGATCCGCCCCGACAGCACTACGTCGCTGCCCTCGATCGCCACTGCGACCCCGGGCAAGGCATCGCGCAACGCTGCGGCGACGCGCACCCGCGCGCGGTCCGCCGCCACAGCGCCGATCGCACGCCCCCGCGCCTCGAGCGCGCTCAACATGCACGCTCTCCCCCCAGCGCCATACGCCGGAACGGCCGCCACAGCGCCGTCACCGCGGCAGGCGGCGTGCCGAGCGTATCGCGCGCATCGAACAGATACGCCGCCAGAAGCACCACGCCCTGCCGCACCGGCGCGGGCAAGTCCGCCCAGTCCGCCGCCAGCCCGGCATCGTACACCGCGCGCCCCGCCCGGCCGCCCGCAACACGCACCCAGCCATCGCCCGCCGCATCGATATCGATCGCGAACCCGGTCGGCGCGAGCGCGGTGCCGTCGGTCGTGTCGACCGCAATGATCGCCAGCACTGGCGCCGCACCAAGCAGCTGCCAACCCGCTTCCGCGCGCAGCGTCTCGCGCAGCGTCCGGACGATCAGCACCTTTGCCGTGAACTGTTCGGCCAGCCCCAGCGCGCTTTCGGCAAAGGCGGCGATCAGCGCGTCCTCGTCACTGCTCGCGACGCGCAGCACCGCCTTCACCGCCGCCACCGCCAGCGCGCGGTCATCCGCCCCGAGCGTCACCGCGCCCGGGCCATTGTCATCGATCATGATCGCAATCCTACCTACTCCCTCTCCCTTCGGGAGAGGGAAGGGGCCCGCTCGGCGCAGCCGAGTGGGAAGGGTGAGGACAGGTCGGGCGCGCCGCCCCTGCCCTCACCCGACCTCGCTTCGCTCGGCCACCCTCTCCCAAAGGGAGAGGGGAAAGGCTTACGCTGCCGCGAACTTGAGCAGCTTGATCGCCTCGCTGTTCGACACGCACCCACCGACGCGCTTGGTCGCGTAGAAATTGACGAACGGCTTGTTGCTGTAGGGATCGCGCAGGATCGCCGTTTCGGTCCGCTCGGCGATGAGATACCCCGCCTTGAAATTGCCGAAGGCGATCGCGCACGCATTCGCGGCGATGTCGGGCATGTCCTCGGCCTCGATCACCGGATAGCCGAGCAGGTTCGCGGGCATCCCCGCGACCAGGCTCGGGTTCCACAGGAAGGCGCCGTCGCTCGTCTTGAACTTGCGGATCCGCGCGAGCGTCGCGGCATTCATCACGAACACCGCCCCCTGGCGATACGGCGCGCGCAACGCCTGGACGAGGTCGAGCAGCCGATCCTGCGGGTTCGCCGCGAAATCCCCCGCCGCCCCGCTCGCCAGATATTGCAATGTCCCAAAGGCGCGCGCCGCGTCCGCCGCGGTGGCGATCGGCGCCTGGAGGAAGCCCTTGGGCTGGTTGACCCCCGATCCGTTGACGAACGCCGCCCCCTCGGCCTGCGCGAATTCGGTGGCGATCTCGTCGGCGAGCCACGCCTCGACATCGAACGCTGCGTCGTCGAGCATCGCCTGGCTCGCGCTCGGATTGGCGTAGAGCTCGCCCATCGGCGGCGCGATCTCGGTGAAGGTCGGCGTTGCGGTCGCCGGGCGCGGATCGACCTCGGCCGCCCAGCCCGAAATCGTGCCGCCGGTGGTGACGAGCTTGCGATAGCCCGCACTCCCGACGCGCACGACATTGGCGACCGCGCGGATCGGCGAGATCGCCTGCAGCGTCGCGTCGATCACCGCGTCGATCTCACGCGGCACGGCATAGCCGCCCGAATCTCCCGTCACCCCGGTGAACGCCTTCAGCTCGACGCTCGCGCCCGAGCGCAGGAACCCTTCGAACGCCGCCCCCGCGGGCGCCCGCGCGCCAGCGAGCAGCGGTCGCTGCACCGCGCCGGTCGCACGCTCCTCCGCGGCGAAGCTGGCGTCGAGTGCGTCATGCGTATCGGTCATGCTTGATCTCCTTTGGTTGTGAAGAGAATCACGAGAAACGCGCGAGCCCGTCCCCCGAAGGGAAGGGGAGAACCGCATCGACGCCGGACACGAAAAAGGGGCGCCGCAATCGCGACGCCCCTCTCCCGGTCCGAAACGAAGGCCACGCCCTCGCGGAAACTTACGCCTGCGCGACGTTCTCCGCGCGCGGACCCTTGGGCCCCTGGCCGACGTCGAACGTGACCTTCTCGCCTTCGCGCAGATCTTCGTAGCGTACGCCCTGGACGCTCGACATGTGGAAGAACATGTCGTTGCCCGATGCGTCGGCGATGAACCCGAAACCCTTGTCGGTCAGCCGCTTGATGGTGCCTTCAGCCATGATCATATCCTTCAGTCCGCGCGCGGCCGCCGAGGATCGGGAACCATGTCTGGAGTATCGACTGTACCATGCTCCGTGACGAGATGCACCCGTGCGGCGGGCTGCATCGGTGCGGCGACCAAACTGACTTCGACCAGATCGAGCGCGGCAAGCTCGCGCACGCTGCCGCGCCGCCGCGCCGCAACCGCGCGATAGCCGATCGACAGCCCGGCGAGCGCCCCGCTGCGCACCAGCGCCGCGACGCGCGCATCGTCGATCCGCCCGATCACGCGCAGCCCGCGCGTGTCGGTCGCGATCCGCTCGACCGCGCCGATCGCGCGCCCGCGATGCTGCCACAGCAAGGGAACGCGCACCGGCAGATCGGCGAAGGCGCCGGCGCGGATCACGTCGCCGCCGCGATCGACCCGGTCGAACACCGCGGCATAGCCGGCAAAGCGCAGGCTCATTTGACCCGGTTCCAAAAGCCCAATTTCGCGGCAAGGCCGGTCAGCAGCAGCGCACCGCCAATCCGCACCACCCAGCCGAGCGCCGCCTTCCACACCGAACGCTTCGCATCGCGCCATGCTCCGAGCAGATCGCGCAACTCGGCCATGTCCTTCGCCGCCGCCGCGTCGTCGAGCCCGAGCCGCGCGAGCGCGCGCGCCGCCGCCAGCTCGCCCGCCTCCTCGGCGATCGCGCGCAGCGTCGCGAGGTCCGCGCCGGAACTCGCGCCCTGTGCCATCAACTGCGCGAGCACCGCGCCATCTGCGACTGTCATGGAATGTCCTTTCTAAGCGTCCTCACCCGCCGGCAGCGGGGTTCCGATCCCGACCATCGCGCGCTGCTCGTCGCGCGACAGGAACGCCGCGGCACCAACCTGCGACCACAGCCGCTCGCGATCCTCGGCAAGCGCGGGCACGCGGTCGAGATCGACCTGCAGCATCGCCCCCGCGCGCCAGCCCTGCACGCCCTGCGCGAGGCCGGCGCAGATCGTCCCGGCCAGCGGCAGGATCGCCTGGCGCCACAGCGCACGATTGGCTTCCTTGTAATTGGCGTAGGTCGCATCGCCCGGCAGCCCCAACAGCATCGGCGGCACGCCGAAGCTGCACGCGATCTCGCGCGCCGCCGCCGCCTTCATCTCGGCGAAGTCGAGATCTGCGGGGGTCAGGCTCAGCGCCTGCCATTTGAGCCCGCCCTCGAGCAGCATCGGCCGCCCGGCATTGCGCGCGCCGGCAAAGCTCGCATCGAGCTCGTCGCGCAACCGCGTGAACTGCTCGCGCGACAGCGCCGATCCGTCGCCCGGATCATAGACCAGCGCGCCCGACGGCCGCGCGGCATTGTCGAGCAACGCCGTGTTCCACGCCGCTGCGGCGTTGTGCAGCGCGATCGCGCTCGCCGCCGCGCCGAGACAGCCGAGGCCATAATGGTCGTCGAGCGGATGGAACGCCTTGATATGGACGATCTGCGGCCGCGGCGCATCCGCCAGCAGCCGCACCGATTGTGCCCCCACGCCGTAGCGATACGCGACCGGCCAGCCCTCCGCATCGGGCTCGACCGTGACGCGCTCGGGGCGCAGCGCGAACAGCTCGGCGACGTCCCCCTGCGCGTCGGTCAGCAGTTGCACATAGGCATTGCCATGGAGCAGCAACTGCGCGGCGAGCGTCGCGGTGAGCGCCTGCCCACCCGAGCGCGCCTGCACCAGCCCGATAAGCTCGGCTGTCCCGCCGAGCGGCGCATCGCCGAGCGCATCGGCGATCATCCGCACCGCGCGCTGCGCGACGGCATTGCGGAGATAGAGGCCACGTATCTGCTCCTGATAGCTCGCCGGCACCGCCCCCGCCCCCTCGAAGAAGCGCGAGCGCGCACGCTCGAGCACCGGACGCGACTCATCGCGCCCGGCCTTGCGACCGAACAATTTCATGCAAATCTCCTGTCTTTTTCCCCGCCCCTTCTTGCTCCCCTCCCGCTTGCGGGAGGGGCTGGGGGAGGGCCCGATCTCTACTCAGAACGTCCGGTCAAGGGTCGCCCGTGCTACCCGCGCGTCGCGAACCAGATCACGTGGCGCGGCCCCTTGCCGTTCTGCCGCGCCTTGACGACGACCTCCTCGACGTGGAACCCGGCGCCCTTCAACCGCGTGACGAAACGCGGATCGGGCCCGGCCGACCACACCGCGAGCACACCCCCCGGCCGCAGCGCGTCGCGCGTGATCTTCAGCCCGCGCGGCGCGTACAGCCGGTTGTTCTCCGCGCGCACCAGCCCGTCGGGGCCGTTGTCGACATCGAGCAGGATCGCATCATAGCCCCCCGCCCCCGCGCCCGCCGCGATCGCTGCGGCGACATCGCCCTCGAAAACGCGCGTCCGCGGATCGTCGAGGCAGCCGGCGGTCACCGCCGCCATCGGCCCGCGCGCCCAGGCGAGGATTTCGGGCACCAGCTCGGCAACCGTCACCTCGGCCTTCGCCCCCACCTGCCCCAGCACCGCGCGCAGCGTGAAGCCCATGCCGTATCCACCAATCAGCACGCGCGGCGCCGCAACCTTGGCGATGCGGTCGCACGCCAGCGTGCCGAGCGCCTCTTCCGAGCCGTTCATCCGCGTGCTCATCAATTCGTTGCGATCGACCACGATCATGAAGTCCGCGCCGCGCGCATAGAGCGTCATAACGTCCCCACCGGGGATCTGCGCGCTGTCGATCAATTCCCGCGGCACCATCGCTGCGCTCCTTCATGCCGCGGCCGGGGATGGCCGAGCCGCCGGGCCATACGGCGTCGAGCCGCTCTGCGAAAGCCACCGGAGCGCTCGGGATCGCGGATCGTTCCACCTGCGTGCTCGTTCGACGCCGATGACCGACCGACATCTCCGCCTGCTCGGCTGGATCGCGACTGCGACCGCCATCGCCATGTACCTGTCGTATATCGACCAGATCCGGCTCAACCTCGCCGGCGAGAAAGGCTCGGTGCTCCAGCCGATCGCCACGATCGTCAATTGCGCGCTGTGGGTGACCTACGGCTTTGCACGCGACAAACGCGACTGGCCGATCGTCCTCGCCAACGCCCCGGGCGTGGTGCTCGGGCTCGGCGTCCTGCTGACCGCGCTCTAAACACCGGCCCCTCACAGCTTGCGCACCCGCGCCGCCTTGCGCCTGACGATCATCAGCTCGGTCAGCGCCCACACCAGCGCATCCGCGCGATCGGGCGACCGGCTGGCCCCTCGATACGCCCCGCCGACCAGCAGCCCGCACAGCTCGGCCTCGAGCTCGGGAAAAACCCCGACATGCGCGACCTTGCCGCGTTCGTAGAGCGTCGCAACCGGCTCGGCGCGCGCGCTCTTGCCGTCCTTCGCATGGACCAGAGCGAGCGGCAGCGCGGCATCGGCGGCGAACAGCACGCTCGCCACCATCTGCCCGCCCTGATTCTTCTCGGCGATGACGCGGTCGGCGCCGTGCCGCGCCGCGCACGCGACCACCGCACGCGCCCAGCCTTCGGGCGACAGCCCCGTCACGCTCGCATCCTCAAGCACATAACCGCGCCCGTCCTCCCCGAGCGCGACCGCGACGATCCCACACGCATCGCCCGTCCCGTCGACGCTCCCCGCCGGCGGATCGACCGCGACGACGACGCGCACCGTCTCGGGCGCCACCACGACACGGCAATCGTCGAGCAGCGCGCGCGTCCACAGCGCGCCGTCGAGATCCTCGATCAGCTCGCCCGCAATCTCCTGCCGGCCAAGCCGCGTCCCGCCATATTGCGCCTCGATCGCCGCGAGAAAGGCGTCGGGCAGATGCGGATTATCATGGCTGCTGCCGCGCGTCTCGACCGTTCCCGCCGCGCCCATCACGCGCTGCAGCAACGGAACGGCGCGCGGCGTCGTCGTCACCATCACGCGCGGGTCGGCGCCCTGGCGCATCCCGAGCATCAGATTGTCCCACGCCGCATCGCCGTAGCGCCATTTGGCGAGCTCGTCGCACCACGCGATCTGATGCTCGGGCCCGCGGAGTTTATCGGGCGCAGCCGCCGAAAAGACCGCCGCGACCGCGCCCGATTCGAATTGCACCACGCCATCGGCGCGGCGATAGGCGGTCCGCTCGCCGCCATGCGCGACGCTGAGCAGCCCGGCCTCGCCCTCGATCATCACGCGCCGCACATCCTCCTCGGTCGCGCCGACCAAGGCTATCCGCGCCGTGGGATATTCGCGCGCCATCGCACTGACCCATTCGGCCCCGGCGCGCGTCTTGCCGAAGCCGCGCCCCGCGCGGGTCAGCCAGACGCGCCACGCCCCCGGCGGCGCGAGCTGCCCGGAATGCGCCCAATAGCGCCACGCATTGTTCAGCGTCCGCACTTGCGGCGGGGTCATGCGGTTGAGGATGGAAATCTGGTCGGCACGGTCGAGCGCGGCGAGCTGATCGAGCAGCGCGTCGAGATCGGGGCCGGCATCCGCGCGCCTGCGCTTTGCCCGCGTCATGCCAGGCCACTCCGCGCGCGGCGCCGCGCGCGCGCCGCGAGCTTGGCGAGCAAGGCGTCGCGAACCTCGTCGATCGGCGCGTGCTTGAAGGCGAAGGGGATGTGGCGCCGCTCGTTATGCGTCGCGCCCGCGGTGCGCACCGCCTGGTGCTGGCGTACCAGCTTGAGCGCCGTATCCGGATCGATCGGCGCCGCCGCGACCGCGCCCGGGTCACCGATCATCGACCCGTCGTCGCGCTGCCCGAGCGCGAAGGCGAGCACCTTGGTCTCGAGCAGTTCGTATCCCAGGTCGATCGCCGCCCGCCATTGTTCGGCGAAGGCCGCGTCGCGGCGGCGCAGCGCATAGGCGCCGCTCGTCGAACTGCCGACCGCCCGCGCCGCTTGCGAGATGTTGCACGTCGCGGCGAGATGATCGAGGAAGGCCACGCGCCTCGCGATCGTCCATTGATCGGGGCGCGACACATGAGTCCGCGGCGGAGCGCCCCCGCCCGTCGGACCCGCGCCTGCCGGACGCGCGGCTGTCGGACGCTCGCCCGGCGACCGCTCTCCCAGCAAATCCGCGCCTCCCGAAGACTCGCATGGCGAACGCTCGTCGGTCTCCGTCATCGCTCTCTCCCGCCGCTGACCCGCGCAGATCGCCCACGCAAAAGGGGCCGCAGGCGTTCCGCCCCGGCCCCTCAGCTCGCATTTCTGCATCGTTCCTGTTAGGTACCAAAACAGCGCGACGATGTCAAGCGGTTTTGTACCGCATTGGTTCGCGTTAGCGGCAGCGCACCTCGGCATTGTTCTGGTCGACGCTCCTGCCGACGACACCGCCCGCGATCGCGCCGAGGATCGTGCCGACGCCGCGCGAATGGCCGCCCGCGATCACGTTGCCGAGCACGCCGCCGCCGACCGCGCCGACGATCAGCCCGGTCGTGCCGTCATTGCGCTTGCAATAATATTGGTTGTCGGTCCCGCGATAGATGCGGTCGCTGCTGGTCAACACGCGCTCCTGATAGCGCGACGGATCGGCGCGATAATAGCGCGACGGATCGTAGCCGGCCTCGTCGCGATCGTCGTAGCGCGGATCGGCGTAGCGCGAATCCGTGTAGCGCGGATCGTCATAGGCCGGCCGGACCTCGCGATAGCCACGCGCGCGCGCCTGCTGATAGCGGTCGAACTCGGCGCGGAAAATGCCGAGCTCATTGTCGAGGCGCTGCTGCGCCTGGGCGAAACGCTGCTCGTCCGCCTGGCTCTGCGCGAGCGCCGGCGAGGCAAGGCTGGTGCCGGCGATCAGCAGCGCGAGCGCGCGGGCGAAGGAAGCAAGACGACGCATAAAAGACCTCCAGATGGTTACGGACCCATAACGACGTGAACCGTCTTTGGTTGCGCCCGAAGCGGACCAATCTCAGACGATCGCATCGACCACTGCACGCCACGCCGCGACTTCCTCGTCATGGCGCGCCGTCACGGTGACGGGCCCGGCTGTGCGCGAGGCCAGATGAATATCGACCGAACCGCGCCATTCGACCGTCGCGTTGCCCGACAGCCGCACCATCCCGTCCTCGCGCGCCTCGGCGCGCACCAGCCCGCCGCGGTTGCGCACGGTAATTTCGGTCCCGAAGCCGCAGCGCCGCGTCAGGCACGCGGCATAGGTCGATGCCGCCATCGCGCTGCCGCAGCTGTCGGTCAGCCCGACCCCGCGCTCGAAGGTGCGGACGAACAGGATGTTGCTGCCCTGCACCGCGACGAACGAGACGTTGGCGCGGTTGGGCAGCCAGTCGGGCGCCGCCTCGCATTGCGCGCCGAGCGCGACAAGTTCGGCCTCGTCGATCGTCTCGACGAAGCTGACGAGATGCGGGTTGGGGATCGCCACTGCGGTAAACGCGCGGTCGCTGCCGAGCTGGGCGATCGGCGCCTCGACGATCCGGTCGATCCCGATCCGCATCGGCCAGTGCGAGACGTCGAGATCGACCGGCCCTGCGACCTCGCGGATCGTCACCACCCCCGCGGCGAGATCGGGATCGCGCGCGACGTGCGCATCCGATGTCTTGAGCCGCACCCGCGCCTCCTCGATCCCGAGCGCCTCGAACCCCGCGCGCGCCACGCAGCGCAGACCGTTGAGGCAGGTCTCGGCCTCGCTCCCGTCCGAATTGAACATCCGCATGCCGAACGCGTGCGTCGCATCGCCCGCGGTGAGCAGCAAAATCCCGTCGCCCCCTACGCTCCCGCCGCGATCCGCCAGCGCGACTGCGACGCGCGCCCAATCCGCCTCGGGCAGCGCGAGGTCACGCGCGTCGATCAGCGGGAAATCATTGCCCGAGCCATGGCATTTGAGAAAGTCTATGTTCATGGTCAGCGCCTTAGCGGGGGTAGCGGGACAGCGACAACCCGCGCGCGGTAGTCCGCGCGCGTCGGACGGCGAGCGGCCCGCACTTAGAATAGGATACAATAGCCGGTATCGGGTTTCGCCTGCCCCGCGACCTGCAGCCGCCAGATCCGCTGCAACGCGTCGATCCCCGTCTCCTCGACGACCTGCACCAGCCCCGCCGCAAGCTCGACGAACCCATCCCACTGCGCCGCCACTGCAAGGTTGAACGCGTCCTGCCCGATCTCGCCGATCAGCGTCGTCGCCGCGTCGGGTGCAAAGAACCAGACGGGCTTGGGGTCGAGCGGCGCCACGGCTGCGGTGCCGGCATCGTGATGCGTCACCCCCACGCGCAGGCACGCCGCGACCCGACCCGCCACCTGCGCATACACCGCTTCGAGCAGCGCTGCGTCCCCCGCAAAATCGATCAGCACGCTCGGGCCTGTCGGGGCGAGCGTATCGATCGCGTCATAGGCCAGCACGGTATCGTACAGCCCGGTGCCCTCGACAAAGGCGCGGTTCGCCGCCGAGGTCAGCCCGATCCGCTGCACCCCCGGGCTGCGCTCGCGCAGGACATAAGCGGTGCCGAGCGCGGTCTTGCTCGATGCGCTGGTGAGGACGACGCTCCCGCCGCCATGGAAATCGGCGCGGCGCAGCGCATCTTCGATCAGAAAGCTCGTCAGGAACAGCGGCTCGAACAGCATCCGCAACGCCTCGCGCTCGGGCGTCGCGGGCAGTTCGGCGCCGAGCCGGCGATACTGGTTATAGACAACGCTCATCGGCTGGCGGTGCTGTGCCATGTCGCGGAACAGGCCGCGACCGATCTTGCCCGGCACGACGATCAGATGCGACGCCATCGGCATGAAGCCATAGACGCGCTCGCCAACCGCAATCTCCGGGCAGCGCGACGCAACCACCCGCGCAAAGCCCCAGGCCGGGACCACGCCCCACCCTTCGGGCGCGGGAAAGAAATTCCAATAGCCGACGGTCGCACCGACCACGGCATAGGTCACCGTATTGGCGGTCAGCGCGAACGCCTCGACCTGCAGCAGCACTTCGCCCGCACCAGGCTCGGGCGCGAGCGTCTCGTTGATCGCAAGCTGGTCGAGCGCATCGCGCCGCACCAGCATTTCGCGCTTGATCGGCATCCCGGTCTCCTCGTTGCGTCGCCACACCATGGCGCGGCGCGCAGCACAAGGCCAGTGTTATACCGGCTGCGTAACGTGTTGGGGCGCCGCCACGCCGATCGACCACGCGGCAATCGCGGACAACGGGTTCGCGCGCGTCACGCCCGGCGACCGCCTCTCCCGTGCCCGCTCGAGCCGCTCCGCCAGGACCAGAGCGACGAGCCGCGCGCGATGGAGCTTCTCGAGATCCTCATGCATCGCGCGGATCGCATCGCACGGCGCCAATCCGGCAAGTTCGAGCTGCGTGTCGATCTGGTGTTGCAGGTACGCGGCATGGATCGACAAAGGCATCAGCGGCTTGTCGTTGATCTGGATTAGCGAAACGTGCGCGATTGTGGTTAAAATACGCCGCCCGCCGCTACGACGTTCGTCAACGTGCGAACGCCGGCGCCCTCCCGCAGCAAACCATCGCACATCCGGCTATTCAAGCTCCGCCCCGGGGATCATCGCAACCCGTAAGAATCCGCCAGCCGGTCGAGCGCGAGCGTCAGCACCAACCGCCCCGCGCGCTGCGGCCAGCCGAGCGCCTTCTCGGCGACCGGCAACGCCTCCCCGGCGCACACCACGCGCCACAGCACGTCGCCCAGCCCTTTGCCGACCGCATCGATCGCCGCATCGAAGCGTCGCTTGGCGGCAATCTGCGCGAGCACCGGGTCGAGCGCTTCTCCCGCGCTGCGGGCGCTATCGACGCGTTCGTTCCACCCCATCGTCACGCGCGCGGCGAGCGCCGCCATTTCGTAATCCCCACGCAACCGCTCGCCCGCCTCGAACTGGCGCGCATCGAGCAGCCCGCGCGCGCGCAGCCAGGCGAGCGGCGATTCGGCCTGGTTAACCGTCACGCTGCGCCGCGCCTTGCCACGCCCGGACGTCACCCGCTCGCGCCCGACCACGCCATCGACGAAATCGCGTTCCACCAAATCCCGCATTGCCCTGCTCCATGCTCGAATCGCAAAAGGGGATTGCCATGCAGGGGCGCTTGTAGGACAGCGAAAAAACCGATCTGGTTAGGAGCCGCCGATGATTACCGCGATTCGCGAAGTCCGACGCGCCAAGGGTATGACGCTCGACGATGTCGCGCGTGCCTGCGTGCCCCCGACCACCGCCCAGACGATCGGCCGCCTCGAGACAGGGACACGTACCGTTTCCGTCGGCTGGCTCAACAGAATCGCCGCCGCGCTCGGCGTGCAGGCGGCCGATCTCGTCACGCTGCCGAATCGCGCCGACATCGCCGTCGCCGCCTTGCTCGATCCGAGCGGCGCGCACGCCCCGCGCCAGCCCGCCACTGTCATCCCACCGGCCGCCGCGCCCGAGCATGTCGCGGTGAGCGTCCAGGCCGGCGTCGGCGAATATCGCGCGGGCGACCAGATCTGGTGCGCGCGGCTCGCGCCCGATCGCTTCGCCAGCGCGCTCAATCGCGACGTGCTCGTGCCGCGACCCGCCGGTCGCTTCCTGTTCGGGCGGCTGATCGGGCGCGAAGGCCCCGTGTCGGAGGGCGGGGGCGGCAAACTCCATCTGCTGCCGCTCGGCCCGGGCTCGCGCCAGCAGGTCGTCGCCGATCCCGCCTGGATCGCGACCGCCGTCACGCTGGTGCGCAGCCTGTGATGCGCGCGCTCCTGCTCGCCGCGCTCGCCGCCGTCCAAAGCGTCGCCCAGCCCGCGCCGACCGCCGCGCCCGCCCCGATCACCCCCGAACCCGCGCGCATCCTCGCCAGCTATCCGCACGACACCAGCGCCTTCACCGAGGGTCTGCTGATCGACCATGGCACGCTGTACGAAAGCACCGGGCGCGAAGGCCAGTCGGACATCCGCCGCGTCGATCTGACCAGCGGACGCGTGCTCGCGCGCGTCAAGCTGCCGCCCGCCCTTTTCGGCGAGGGGATCGTCGCATGGCGGAAGGAGCTGTTCAGCGTCACCTGGCACGGCGGACAGGGCTTCCGCTGGACCCTCCCCGCATTGAAGCGCAGCGGCGGCTTCCGCTACGAGGGCGAAGGCTGGGCGATGACCGAGGATGGCCACGCGCTGATCCTCTCGGACGGCACGCCGGTGCTGCGCTATCTCGATCCGGCGACGCAGAAGGTGGTGCGACGGCTGACCGTGACGCTCGGCGGGCGACCGCTCGAGCGGCTGAACGAGCTCGAATATGTCGATGGCGAGATCCTCGCGAACATCTGGATGACGCGCTACATCGTCCGGATCGATCCCGCCGACGGCCATGTCCGCGGGGTGATCGACCTTGCGCCGCTGATTGCGCAGGTCGGCGCGACCGATCGCGATTCGGTCCCCAACGGCATCGCTTACGACCGCGCGGCGCATAAGCTGTACGTGACGGGCAAGAACTGGCCGCGCCTGTTCGAGATCGCGCTGCCGCAGACGACCCCGTAGCGCGAACGTGCTCGGAAAGGCGGGGACGGCGGCAACGCCGCCCCGCCCGTTGCGCCTCAGCAGCTGCAGCCAAAACCCTTTTTCAGGATCAACTGGCCGGCCGCCGACAGCGTCACCTGCACGCCGCACGGAATGCCCCATTTGGTGCAGATGTCGAGGCAGGCCTGGACTGCAGTGCCATTGGGCACCCAGCTCGGGACGCTGAAGCATTTGCTGCCGATGCCGGCCGGCAGGTTGAGGCAGACCTGGCCATCCTTGACGGTAACGCTGATACACTGCGCGCCGACCAGCAGCGCGCCGTCGGTCAGCTCGATCGCTTCGGGCGCGAGCCCGGCGCGGAGCGCGTTGCTATGCGCGGCCGCCGCCGCCAGCGACTGCTCGATGATCTTCGGGTCGAATGATGCATGTTCGTGCGTTGCCATGATGATCCTCCTTGGTGTTGCCAGAAGCTGGCAGCGACAAGTCTATCAATTCGGCAGCGATGGCCGCGCGGAGACGCACCCGTTTCGGCGGGAAGCGGGCGGCCGGGTTGCCGAAGATGGGAGGGGTGGTGGGCGATGACGGGCTCGAACCGCCGACATTCTCGGTGTAAACGAGACGCTCTACCAACTGAGCTAATCGCCCTCGCTCGCGCGAGACGCCAGGAAAGCCGCGGCCATTACCTCACGGAACAGCGTGGTGAACATTCCTTGCGCGTTGGCCAGATAGTCCGGATCATATTTCGCGTAAACCCCAGTCGTCCCTTTCCGTGCGCGGGGTTCGGCACGCGGTTGGTGCGAGATTGGTCGAGATTGTATGGCGGACGGTCTCGCCGACCTCCTCGTCACCCACGTCAAGCAGTGCGCCGCGTCCGCCGCGGCATGCGCGTCGGACCGCTTGAACACGGATGAGTCGGCTTGCCAGGCGGCCAAGTCCGGCGGAGCATATAAAGGCTCGACGTAACGCCGACATTGACATAGCTTTCTAACCGGGGAGCATAAAATGACCGAGTCTAGCGTCTGGATGGTGGATCAGCTGACCGCTGCAAAAGTGGTTCGCGAGCTTGACCTGAACGTTACCGAGAGCCAGATGCGCCATCTGGCGGAACTCTTGGCCGAGCATCGCATAAACACCCTCGACCTGGGGGTATCGCGCGTACAGTCGAAGATATCGGACGCGATCCAGGACGTCCTCAGCCGCCATCGCCATATGACAAGTGATTGGTCTGACGGATGCCGGTTCGCCGAAGCCGCGATCTATACGGCAACATTAGACGCAATTCGGGAAATGAAACCGAAACAGCAGCGATCCAAAGGACAGGTCCTTCGATCGTTCCTTCGCCAGGCCCGGACCGCCCAAGCGGCAGCCGCCCCGATCTTCATGCGGATTGAAGCGCCGTCCAGCAAAGGCTCCGCTGGAAGCGCAAACGGCGCTACCTAGCCCGCAAAACATCCGCTCGCGGGCGGGTATGCGCTAGGCAATCGCCATGCCGGCCTGGCGCAACGCCGCGAAATAGTGGCGCATCCCCAGGCTCGCCCGGCGGGACAGTCCCATGAACGCGCGGCGCCGGTCGAACGAATCGGGGCGGCGTTCGAACAGCCCAGCCTCGGTCATCCGCGCGATCCAGAGCAGCGCCGTCGTCGGCGCCACCGCCGCCGCGATGCACAGGCTCGAAACCGAGACCTGCGCTCGCTCCAATTCTGCGGCAAACAGGTCGAGCAGCATGTCCCAGGCGGGATCCTCGAAAAGGCCGCCGCCGAAATGCTGGTCGCGCAACCGCCGCGCGCGGATCGCCTGGCGGATATCGCGTGGGGCGATCTCCAACGCCCCCGAATCGGGCGTCGGTGTGCGATACGCCATCGTCGGCGCCTCGACGCTGCGCGCGAAGCTATGTTCGGCATGCGGTCCCGCGTCATCGCGCGTCAGTCGCGCGAGCGTCTCGGCAATGCGCGCGACTTCTTCGTGCAGGCGGCGCAGCCGGACAGCTTCGGTTTCGCGGACCACGTCGTGCGCACGGTCGCCCTGCTGGTTGCCGGCCAGGCACACGGCGACGACGCGATCGGCGAACGTCGGCGCGCACAGCAGTTCGACCCCGGGGCCGTCGAGGGCGCCGGTCACCAGATCGATCTGACTCGGTTCGATCGTCGCGACGATCCGCGTGGTGTCGCGGCGCGCGATGCCATCGAGCACGGGCAGGACCCGGGCGAGCACATCGTCGTCGATCCCCGCCGCCTCGGCCAGCACGATCGCGACCGCGCCCTGCTGCTCAAATCGACCCAGCGCCTCGTCCCACCCGATCCGCGCGAGCAAGCGCGCTTGCGCCGCCGCGACCGCATCCTCGGCAGTGCGCGCCGCCGCATCGCTGGCGATAATCAACACACCGCCGGACGAGGCGCCGCGCGCGGCCCATTGTGTCGAATGCGTCGTCGCGACCATCTCCGCCCGCCCCCCAGTGCCCGGCGCATGCCCAAGCGTGATCCGCAAATTACGCATTACTCCGAAACGGAATAGCCCAAGTCACGCCGATTCGGGGATAACCAGTGGCGCGGCAACGGATGCGGCGGATGCGTTCATCCGGAACGGACGAGATCATCTTCGACCAGAACGGCCGGATTGTCCCGCGTGTCGGGCCGCCAGGGTCGTGCCGGGCCGCCTCCGGTCATTCGATCGCTTTGACGATCTCCTCGACCATCTTCTTGGCGTCGCCGAGCAGCATCATGGTGTTGTCCATGTAGAAGACGTCGTTATCGACGCCGGCATAGCCGACCCCGCCCATCGAGCGCTTGATGAAGAGGACGGTTTTGGCCTTTTCAACGTCGAGCACGGGCATGCCGTAGATCGGCGAGCTCTTGTCGGTCTTCGCCGCCGGATTGGTGACGTCGTTGGCCCCGATCACGAAGGCGACGTCGGTCTGTGCGAATTCGGAGTTGATGTCCTCGAGTTCGAACACGTCGTCATACGGCACGTTCGCCTCGGCGAGCAGTACGTTCATGTGCCCCGGCATGCGGCCCGCGACCGGGTGGATCGCGTATTTCACGCGGACGCCGTGTTCCTTCAATTTGTCGCCCATCTCGCGCAGCACGTGTTGCGCCTGGCTCACTGCCATGCCGTAGCCGGGCACGATAATGACCTGTTCGGCCTGACCAAGCAGGAAGGCGGCGTCCTCCGCGCTCCCGCGCTTCCACGGCCGGTCGGTCGCCGCCGCCGCGGCACCACCGGCGCTGTCGCCGCCGAAGCCGCCCGCGATCACGCTGATGAAGCTGCGGTTCATCGCCTTGCACATGATGTAGCTGAGGATCGCGCCCGACGAGCCGACCAGCGCGCCGGTGATGATCATCGCCGTATTGTGCAGCGTGAACCCCATCGCCGCCGCCGCCCAGCCCGAATAGGAATTGAGCATCGACACCACGACCGGCATGTCCGCGCCGCCGATCGGGATGATCAGCAGGAAGCCGATCACGAAGCTCAGGACGGTGATCGTCCAGAAGATCCACGGGGCTTGGTCCTGCGTGAAATAGGCGATCAGCCCGAGGATCGCGGCGAGCACGCCGAGATTGATGACGTGACGCCCCGGCAGCATGATCGGCTTGCCGCCCATATTGCCGTTGAGCTTGAGGAAGGCGATGACTGACCCCGAGAAGGTGATCGCGCCGATCGCGACGCCGAGGCCCATTTCGATGCGGCTTTGGGGGAAGATCACGCCGCCCTCGGCAATGCCGAACGCGCCGGGATTGAGGAACGCCGCGCACGCGACGAGCACCGCGGCGAGGCCGACCAGCGAGTGGAACGCGGCGACAAGCTGCGGCATGTCGGTCATCGCGATCTTGCGCGCGGTGGTGAGTCCGATCACGGCGCCGATGCCGATCGCAGCGAGGATTTCGGCGATCGTGACGGGATCGAGGCCGATCGCGGCGATCGGTGCATTGGCCTCCATCGGCACATGCGTCACCAGCGTCGTCACCACCGCAATGGTCATGCCGATGATGCCCATGCGGTTGCCGCGCTGCGAGGTCGCCGGGCTCGACAGGCCGCGCAGCGCGAGGATGAAGCACACCCCTGCGACCAGATAGGCGAGCGATGCCCAGGGATTGACCGTTAAATGTTCCACGTGTTCGAACCCCTTACCGTCACCCCGGACCTGTTCCGGGGTCCACCGCGCCATTAGCTCCAGCGTCAGTGGATGAGTGGACCCCGGCACAAGGCCGGGGTGACGAAATTACTGTTTCGCCGCCGCCGGCGCCTTCTTCTTGTACATCGCGAGCATCCGCGCAGTGACCGCAAAGCCGCCGAAGATGTTGACGCTCGCCAGCACCACCGCGAGCAGCCCGAGCCATTTCGAGGTCGCACCCCCGCCGCCGATCCCCGCCGCGGCAGCCGCGATCAGCGCGCCGACGATGATCACCGAGGAAATCGCGTTGGTCACCGCCATCAGCGGCGTGTGGAGCGCCGGCGTAACTGACCAGACGACATAGTAGCCGACAAAACAGGCCATGACGAAGATCGACAGGATCGAGATGAAGTCCATGATCTTTCCTTAATCCTCCCCGGCACGGGGAGGTCGTTTGAGCTCTACCGTGCCCCCGGCTCGAGCGACGCGTGCGCGGCACGCGCTCATCTCTCATCCTTCCCGGAACGGGAAGGACCGAGGACCGCCGCATTCATCCCAGCAACCGCGCATTGACGACCTTGCCGCCCTGCGTCAGCCGGATCGCATCGCCGATCTCGGCGTCGAGCACGGGTTTGCCGGCCTCCTTGTCCCAGAAGGCGTTGAGGAAATTGTACAGGTTGCGCGAGAACAGCGCCGACGCATCGGCGGCGAGCCGCGACGGTACGTTGCGATAGCCCACGATCGACACGCCGTTCACCACGACCACCTCGCCTGCGACCGCCCCCTCGACATTGCCACCCGCCTCGACCGCGAGATCGACGATCACCGAGCCGGGCTTCATGCTCGCCACCTGTGCCGCCGAAATCAGCCGCGGCGCTGGACGCCCCGGAATCAGCGCCGTCGTGATGACAATGTCCTGCTTGGCGATATGACCCGAGACGAGCTCGGCCTGCGCCGCTTGATATTCGGGGCTCATCTCGCCGGCATAGCCGCCCGAGCCCTCGCCCTCGATGCCGGCGACATTCTCGACGAAGATCGGTTTCGCGCCGAGCGACAGGATCTGCTCCTTGGTCGCCGAGCGCACATCGGTCGCGGAGACCTGCGCGCCGAGCCGCCGCGCGGTGGCGATCGCCTGCAGCCCCGCCACGCCGACGCCCATCACGAACACGCGCGCCGCCGAGACCGTGCCCGCCGCGGTCATCATCATCGGGAACGCGCGGCCATAAACGCCGGCGGCATCGAGCACTGCCTTGTAGCCGGCCAAGTTCGACTGCGACGACAATATGTCCATCGACTGCGCGCGGGTGATGCGCGGCATGAACTCCATCGCCAGCGCCTCCAGGCCCGCGGCGGCATAGCCGTCGATCCGCGCGCGGTCGGCAAATGGGTTGAGCCCAGCGACGAGCCACGCACCCGGCGCCACGCCCGCGAGCGCATCGGCCGACGGCCCCTGCACGCCAAGCACGATCTCGGCCCCCGCCAGCGTCGCCGCACGGTCGGCGACAGTCGCGCCAACGGCCGCATAATCCGCATCGGCGATCGAGGCGGTCGCGCCAGCGCCAGCCTCGACCGCGACGGTCGCGCCGAGCGCGATGAATTTCTTGGCCGTTTCGGGGGTCGCGGCAACGCGGCGCTCGCCCTCGACGGTTTCGCGGAGGACGGCGATCTTCACGCCTACTTGCCCGAAACCAGCCACACCACCGCAAAGGCGATGATGAAGACCGCGACCGCGCCATATTTCATGACGTTGATGACCTTGTCATACGTCGCGCGGTGGACCTGCATGTCGTTGTCGGCAGCCATCGTTCCATCCCCTGCAAGACGGGGTAGTCCCCCGGTTCGCCCGAGTGCTTAGCTTGGCTAACGCTTCGCCTCAAGCCCCGCGCATATCGCCCCTGCGTTGCGCGGCATCTGTCCCGCGCGTCCCAAGCCGGGGCGTTTTAAGCCCGTTTTCACACCTTCGCGCTAGGCCTTCGGATGGGATTCGACACAAATGGGATAAACGCATGACGCGTAACGGACAGCGGCTGCTGATGTTGATCGACGACGAACCGGCGCAACGGCGCCTCGTCGCGGCGATCGCAGCGCGGCGCGGCTGGCGCGCGATCTTCGCCGCCGACGGCGAGATGGCGATCGCAATGCTCGGCACGCAGGACGGGATGCAACTCGACGCGATCCTGCTCGACCAATGGGCGCCCGAGGCCGACCCGACCGCGCTGATCGAAGAGATCCGCCGCCGTCGCCCGGCGCTCCCACTCCTGCTGCTCACCGCCAACGGATCGGTCGCGCACGCCGTCGCCGCGATGCGCAGCGGTGCGACCGATTTCCTCGTCAAGCCACTCGCCCCCGAGCGCTTGCTCGCAGCGCTCGACGCCGCGGTCGCCGGCAAGGCGGCCGGCGAATTGCGGCCGCTGACCGAGAAGATCCCTGCTTTGCTCGCGTTCGATGAGATCGTCGGCTCCGCCCCCGATTTCCGCGCCGCGCTCGCCATCGCCGCGAAGGCGGCGCGCGCGCGCGTTCCCGTGCTCGTCGAGGGCGAAAGCGGGGTCGGCAAGGAAGTCGTCGCCGAAGCGATCCATGCCGCCTCCCCCCGTGGCAAAAAGGCGATGGTCGCGATCAATTGCGGCGCGCTGCCGCCCAACCTGATCGAATCCGAACTGTTCGGACACGAGAAAGGCGCCTTTACCGGCGCGTTCGAACGCAAGATCGGTCGCTTTCAGGAAGCCGACGGCGGCACGCTGTTCCTCGACGAGATTGGCGAGATGCCGCTCGAGGCCCAAGTCAAGCTGCTCCGCGTGCTGCAATCGGGCGAGATTCAGCCGATCGGTGCGCGGCATACGCGCGAGGTCGATGTCCGCGTCATCGCCGCTACCAACAAGCGGCTGATCGAGGAGGTCGAGGCCGGCCGCTTTCGCGAGGATCTCTATTACCGCCTCAACGTCGTCCAGGTGACGATCCCGCCTTTGCGCGAACGCGCCGGTGACATCCCGGCACTGGCCCGCCATCTGCTCGCGCGCATCGCCGAGCAGCCGGGGCTGCGCCCGCTCGGCATCACCGACGATGCGCTCGCCTTGCTTGGGCGCTACGATTGGCCGGGCAATGTCCGCCAGTTGCAGAACGCGTTGTTCCGTGCGGCGGTGTTGTGCGACGGCGCTGCGCTGACCCGCGCGGATTTCCCGCAGATCGCAGCGCTCGGCGGGCAACGCCATACCACGCCGACCCCCATGCCGATGGCCACGAGCGGCGGCGTCACCCTGTTCCATGCCGATGGGAACTTGCGCGCATTGGAAGAGATCGAGGCCGACGTCATCCGGCTCGCGATCGGCCATTACCGTGGCAGAATGACCGAAGTCGCGCGGCGGCTCGGGATCGGGCGCTCGACGCTGTATCGCAAGCTTGGGGAGCTCGGGATCGACAACGCCGCGGCGTGAAATCGGCCCGGTTCGAACCAAAAAGATCGTCGAAGGTGGGAAACTCCGTCCGCTTCGTCGGTTGTACGAGCGAAGAGGAGTGAGTTTTCCCATGCGTACCACAAAGATCTTGGCGGCTTTGACCGCCCTCACCTTGGTTCCAGCGATCGTCCCTGCAGCTGCAGTTGCGCAAAGCTATGATGACCGTCGCTACGACGACCGCCGCGACCGCCGCGACGACCGTCGTGATGATCGCCGCGACGAGCGTACCTATCGTGGCCAGGATGGCCGCTATTACCCGTGCAAGCGCAGCAGCGGCACGACCGGCGCGGTTGCCGGTGGCGTCGGCGGCGCGGTCGCGGGCAATGTCCTTGGTGGCGGCCTGCTCGGCACCGTCGCGGGTGGTGTCGGCGGCGCGCTGCTCGGCAAGACGCTCGACAAGCGTCACGACGCTGCACAGAACCGCAAGAACGGTTGCTGATCGGATTCGGGCGGTGGCCTGAGGTTACCGCCCGACCAGGGCGCGGTCGCGCAGACCGCGCCATACGCGCATCGCCTGCACGGTTTCCGGGACATCGTGGACGCGTAGCATCTGCACGCCCGCCATCACCCCCGTCAGTGCAAGCGCGACCGATCCACCCAATCGTTGATTGGCCGGCGCTTCATTCGACAAGGCGCCGATCATCCGCTTGCGGCTTGCCCCAAGCAGAATCGGGCAACCCAGGCCATGAAAGATAGTCAGTCCGTTCATTAGCGCGAGATTGTCGGCAAGCGATTTGCCGAAGCCGACGCCTGGATCGACGATGATGCGCGATCGCGCGACCCCGCCCGCGACGACCGCGGCAATCCGCGCCTCGAGCCAGTCGAACACCTCGACCACGACATCGGTGTAGCCCTGCCCGCCATGCGGCCCCTTTGCGGGATCGGGCGAATGCATCAGCACGACCGGGCATTCCGCCTTGGCGACGACCTCGAGCGCGCGATCGTCCCACAGCAACGCCGCGACATCGTTGACGATTGCCGCCCCTGCCGCGAGCGCCGCCTCCATCACGCTCGCCTTGCGCGTATCGATCGACACCAGCGTGCCCGCCCGCGCGAGCCGTTCGATCACGGGAACGACGCGTGCGATCTCGTCGCCCTCCCACACCGTCGCCGCCCCCGGCCGCGTCGATTCACCGCCGACATCGATCAGCGCGGCCCCCGCCGCCGCCATCGCGACACCGGCGCTCGCCGCCGCCGCGGGATCGTCCTGCAAGGTCCCGCCATCGGAGAAACTGTCGGGCGTCACGTTGAGGATGCCGCACACCGATGGCTGATCGAAGCGCAGCGTCCGCTCGCCCAGCGTCAGCGTCGCGCGCGGTGCGGTGATCGCCGCATGCAGCCGCGCGGCGCGCTCGTCGCGCAGCAGCATGTCGAGATCGGCGATCGGCACCGTCCGGCGGCGCCCGTCCTCGATCACCTCATAGGCCGCGAACCACAGCATACCCCCCGCCAGCCGCGCGACCTCGCCGTCGCGGTCGACCGGCGTGTCGACGAACTGGATCGGGCGGAGGTGGAGGCTGCTCATAGATCATCCCGTCGCCACGGCGGAGGCCGGGGCCGCTGCGTTTGACGCGAAACCTAGGTCACGCGCAACAGCGTAGCAGCCCTGACGCAATCAGATCTGCGTCGCGAGCAGATAGGTCTGCCGCAGCGTATCGATCGGCTTCAACCCCTCGGGCGTCTCGTAATGCCAAAAGGTCCAGCCGTTGCACGCTGGCGCGCCCTGCAGCACCGATCCAAGCTTGTGGATCGAGCCGGTCTGATCGCCACTGATGACCGAGCCGTCGGCGCGCACCGTGACGCTGTAGCGCCGCTTGGCATCGACCAGCACGGCGCCCGCGACCAACATGCCGTTCTCGACGATCGTCCCGAACGCGACGCGCGGCGCGGCCTTCGGGCTCTGCATCGTCTTGAGCGACGATTCATCGAGCGGCAGCGCCGCCGCGATGCGGTCTTCCGCCGCCGCGATGTAATCGCTCTCGCGCTCGATCCCGATCCAGTGCCGCCCAAGCCGCTTGGCGACCGCGCCCGTCGTGCCGGTGCCGAAGAACGGATCGAGCACCACGTCGCCCGGCTTGGTGCAGGCCAGCAGGATGCGATAGATCAGCGCCTCGGGCTTCTGCGTCGGATGCACCTTGACGCCGTCGCGCTTGAGCCGCTCCTGCCCGCCGCAGGTCGGGAATTCCCAGTCGGAGCGCATCTGCAACTCGTCGTTGAGCGTCTTCATGCTGCGATAGTTGAAGGTGTAGCGCGATTTCTCGCCCATCGACGCCCAGATCAGCGTCTCATGCGCGTTGGTGAAGCGCGTACCCTTGAAATTGGGCATCGGGTTGGTCTTGCGCCAGACGATGTCGTTGAGGATCCAATAGCCCAGATCCTGGATCGCCGCGCCGACCTTGTAGATATTGTGGTACGACCCGATCACCCAGATCGCGCCATTGTCCTTGAGGATGCGCTTCGCCTCGGCGAGCCACTCGCGCGTGAACTTGTCGTACGCGCTCAGCGAATCGAACTTGTCCCACTCGTCGGTCACCGCATCGACATGGCTGCCATCGGGGCGCGACAGGTCGCCGCCGAGTTGGAGGTTGTAGGGCGGATCGGCAAAGATCAGGTCGACCGACTTAGCCGGCAGCGCGCGCATCGCCGCGATGCAATCGCCGCGCAGGATCTGGTCGAGCGGCAGCTGCACCGGTGCCTCGACCGTGCGCGGTGCCACCGTCCTGATCTTCTCCAAAACCCCCATCGTCGTCGCCCCTTCGTGTGTGGAGCGCATCCCTGCCAGCAAAGGGACTCGCGTCAAGCGAACATTGGTTAACGAAAAACCTTGAGATTCCGTCAATTTCGCGGAACATTTCGGGAAACGACCCAGATATTGAGCCTCGACTTATCCACAGGCTCAAGTGCTGGTGTGTGGCTGCGAAGACTCGTTAAGCAAGAAAGCTTCGGCAACGGGACGAAAACTGCGCCGATGGAGCGCGCACGGCCCGTGTTCGCGCAAAGCGCGCAGGTGATCGGGCGCGCCATAGCCCTTGTTCGCATGCCATCCGTACTGCGGATGCGCCGCGGCATGCGCGAGCATGATCGTGTCGCGGGTATGCTTGGCGATGATCGACGCGGCGGCGATCGACAGGCTGATCGCATCGCCCTTGATGATCGGCGTCGCGGCGAAGCCCCATTTGGGAAGCCGGTTGCCGTCGACCAGGACATGCCCCGGCGCGCAGCCGAGCGCTTCGACCGCAAGCGTCATCGCTTTCATCGTCGCCCAATAGATGTTGAGCGTGTCGATTTCCTCGGCCTCGACGATCCCGATCCCGACGATCGCGCAGGCCCGCAGCCGGTCGTGCAGCCGCTGGCGTTCGAGCGGCGGGAGTTTCTTCGAATCATTGATCCCGCGCGGGACACCCTTGGCGGGCAGGATGACGGCGGCGGCAACGACTGGCCCCGCGAGCGGGCCACGGCCGGCTTCGTCGACGCCGGCGACCGGCGCCAGGCAGAGTTTTTCGTGTTTGAGACTAGGCATCAGTCCGTCGCCATGGCGGATAGCGCCGGTTCTCGCCAGCCTGGTAGAGACAGACCGTATTGCCGGCAGGATCGCGCAGCCGCGCTTCGCGCCACAGCCATGGCTGGTCGGTCGGCAGCTGTTCGAAAACGAGTCCCGCGGCCTGCAGCCGTGCGATCTCGACATCCAGATCGCTGCATTCGAAAAACACCGTCGAGCTCACGTCGCGCTCGATCGACAGCGTCGCGCCGCCGGGGCCTTCGAAGCGGGCATAGTGCGCGTCATCGGTGCCGACGATCTGCGTGAGCCCAAGCGCAGTGTAAAACGCCCGCGAGGCCGCATAATCGGCCATGCCGAGCGTCACCTGGTTGAGCCGGAGGTCGGGCCCGACGTCAAGCCGCACCGCCTGATGCCCCATCGGCCCATGTCCGCCGCCCAGGCCCGGCGCGTCGCGCAGCGCGAGGCGAACGAAGGTTCGCGCCGCCGCGACCGCCGCTTCGAGCGACCGCCCCTGGGCGAGGAAGGTCGCGATCGCCGAAGCCAGCGTGCAGCCAGTCCCATGCGTGCTGCGCGTCTCGATCCGCGGCGCGGACCAGGACGCGACGGCACCTGTCGGCCCGACCAAGCGATCGACGATTTCGTCTCCATCGCCATGCCCGCCTTTGATGAGCAAAGACCCCGCTCCCAGTGGGAGCGGGTCATCCGCGGGCAGGGCGTGCGCATCGCCCCGGCGCTTCCGCCCGGAGAGGGATGCTTGAAGCGCATGCAGTTCAGGCAGGTTCGGCGTCGTCAGCGTCGCGATCCGCATCAACCGCGCGAACGCCGCGATCGTCCCGGCATCGGCAAGCACCGCCCCGCTCGTGGCAACCATCACCGGATCGAACACGATCGGCACGGCGAGTGTCTCGAGCACATCCGCCACGCCGTGCGCAGTCGCCGCCGATCCGAGCATCCCGATCTTCACTGCATCGACACCGATGTCGGAGACGCACGACGTGATCTGCGCGAGGACCATCTCGGCCGACACCGGCATCACCGCCTGAACGCCGAGCGTATTCTGCGCGGTGATCGCAGTGATCGCGGTCATCGCGTGACCACCGAGCATCGTCACCGTCTTGATGTCGGCCTGGATCCCCGCGCCGCCACCCGAATCCGAGCCCGCGATGATCAGGATGCGCGGCGTGGCGCTCACTGGGGCCGCTTGAAGCGCCGCTCGGTCGCGGCGGGATGCCGTGCCAGCAGATCGTCGACGCGCGCCGGGCGGTCCATCAACTCGCCGCCGCAATTGGGGCAGCGGTCATCGAGCCGGTCGGCGCACTGCGCGCAGAAGGTGCATTCGAACGAGCAGATGAAGGCGCCCGCCTCGTCGGCGGGGAGATCGGTGCCGCAGCGTTCGCAATCGGGGCGCATTTCGAGCATGGGCGTTTCCTTTTTTCCTCCGCGTTTTCCTTCTTCCCCTCCCGCGTGCGGGAGGGGTTAGGGGAGGGGCTGTCTTATTGTCGCGGGATCGTCGTGGGTTACTGCCCTCCCCCAGCCCCTCCCGCAAGCGGGAGGGGAGCAAGAAGGAGCAGCGGGAAAAATCACCCCGCCGCGATCCTCACCGCTTCGCAGATCCGATCGACCACCGCCTCGACCTGCGCGGGATCGTCGCCCTCGGCCATCACGCGGATCACCGGTTCGGTGCCCGACGGCCGGATCACCAGCCGCCCCCTGCCCTTCAATTCGGCCTCGGCCCCCGCAATCACCGCTTTCACCGCCGCGTCCTCGAGCGGCTTGCCGCCGGCGAAGCGCACGTTCTTGAGCAATTGCGGCAGCGGCTCGAAGCGATGCAGCAGCTCGCTCGCCGGCGCCCCCGCCCAGGCGAGCTCCGCCAGGATCTGCAGCGCCGCGACCAACCCATCGCCGGTCGTCGCATAATCCGACAGGATGATGTGCCCCGACTGCTCGCCGCCGACATTGTACCCCTGCGCGCGCATCGCCTCGAGCACGTGGCGATCACCGACGCTGGTGCGCACCAGCCCGATCCCCTGCGCCGCCAGGTGCCGCTCGAGCCCGAGGTTCGACATCACCGTCGCGACCAGTCCGCCATTCTTCAGCCGCCCGCTGCGCGCCCAGCCGCTCGCGATCGTCGCCATCAACTGATCGCCATCGACGACATGGCCCTTTTCATCGACCACGATCAGCCGGTCGGCGTCACCGTCGAGCGCGATACCCAGCTGCGCGCCCGATGCGACGACGGTTTCGCACAGCAAGGTCGGTGCGGTCGAGCCGACCCCGTCATTGATGTTCTTGCCATTGGGGGTAACGCCGATCGACACGACCTCGGCGCCCAATTCCCACAAGGCGGTCGGCGCGACGCGGTACGCCGCGCCGTTGGCGCAATCGACGACGATCTTCATCCCGTCGAGCCGCATATTCTCGGGGAAGGTCGATTTGGCGAAATGGATATAGCGCCCCTGCGCATCGTCGACGCGGCGCGCGCGGCCGATCTCGGGGGCGGGCGAAAGGTCGATGTCGCCCTCGATCAACGCCTCGATCGCGAGCTCGTCGGCGTCGGACAATTTATACCCGTCGGGCCCGAACAGCTTGATGCCGTTGTCGAAATAGGGGTTGTGACTGGCCGAGATCATCACGCCGAGATCGGCGCGCATCGACTGGGTCAGCATCGCGACGGCGGGCGTCGGCATCGGCCCGAGCAGCACCACGTCCATGCCGACCGAAGTGAACCCCGCGACCATCGCCGATTCGAGCATATAGCCCGACAGCCGCGTATCCTTGCCGATCACGACGCGGTGGCGATGGTCGCCGCGCCGGAAGTGCGCGCCGGCCGCCATGCCGACCTTCATCGCCATCGCAGCGGTCATCGGGGTCTTGTTGGTCAGTCCACGAATGCCATCGGTGCCGAAATATTTCCTTGCCATCGCACCCATTTCCTCGTCGCTTGTGTTGGCGTGCCACGCGCCGCTCTTGCCTAGCCCCGCCATAGCGAAGGACCCGCATGTCGCAAACCACCCGAATCCTGTTGGCGCTCGTCGTGGGGCTCGTCCTCGGCATCGTCGCGGCGTCGGTCTCGCCGGTCTGGGCGATCGCCGCGACCGAAGTGACGCTGCCGATCGGCTCGGCCTGGCTCCACGGATTGCAGATGGTGATCGTGCCGCTGATCATCGGCTTGCTGGTGACCGGCGTCGGTGCGACCGCCGACGCCGCGCGCGCCGGCCGGATCGCCGGGCGCTCGGTGATCCTGTTCACGATCATCCTGTGGACGACGACGATCGGCTCGGCGCTGATCACGCCGCTGCTGCTCGATCTGTGGCCGCTGCCGTCCGCCTGGGCCGAGGCGCTGCGCTCCGCCTTGCGCAGCGCGCCGCCGCCGACCGGCCAGGTGCCCTCGATGAGCGCGTTCTTCGAGACGGTGGTGCCGACCAACGTCGTGACCGCCGCGGCGGCCGACGCCTTCCTGCCGCTCACCGTCTTCGCCCTGGTCTTCGCCTTCGCGATCACGCGGCTGCCGACCGAGCCGCGCGCGTTGCTCACCACCTTCTTCAAAGCCATCGTCGACACGATGCTGATCATCATCGGTTGGGTGCTGAAGCTCGCGCCGATCGGCATCTTCTGCCTGGCATACGGCGTCGGCGCGCAAACGGGTGCGGCGGCGTTCGGCGCGCTGGCGCATTACATCATCACGGTGTCGTCGATCGGCTTTCTCGTGCTGCTGGCGGCATACCCCGTCGCGGTGGTCGGCGGGCGCGTCGGCATCCTGCGCTTCGCGCGTGCGGTCGCGCCGGCGCAGGCGGTGGCGATCAGCACGCAATCCTCGCTCGCGACGCTTCCGGAGATGCTCAAGGCGAGCGCCGAACTCGGCGCGTCCGAGACCTCGACCGGGATCACCCTGCCGATCGCGGTGGCGATCTTCCGGGCGACCAGCCCGGCGATGAACCTCGCGGTCGCGCTGTACGTCGCGCATTTCCTCGGCGTGCACATCGGCCCGGTCCAGCTCGCCGCCGGCGTCGCCACCGCCGCGATCACCACCATGGGGGCGGTCAGCCTGCCCGGCACGATCACCTATTTCGCCTCGGTCGCCCCGGTCGCGGTCGCGATGGGCGTGCCGCTCGAGGCGCTCGGTCTGCTCGTCGCGGTCGAGACGATCCCCGATCTGTTCCGCACCGTCGGCAACGTCACGATGGACGTGGCGGTGGCGATCACGGTCGGGCGCGGCGACGACGCGGAGCCTAGCGCCGCAGCATCGCCTTCTTGAGCCGGACGTGGGCCGACGCCTTGATCTGGCACACCCGCGCCGCCCCGACGCCGATCACCGAGCCGATCTCCTCGAGGTTGAACTCCTCGACATAATAGAGCTGGATCACCAGCGCCTCGCGTTCGGGCAGGCTCGCGATCGCGGCGATCAGCGTGTCGCGCTCCTGCTCGTCAGAGAGGTGCGCGAACGCATCGGGCTCCTCGCTCGCGAACCACGGGCCTTCGTCCGAATAGACATCATCGATCGGCTCCATCCGCACCGGCTGGGCATTGGCATAATCGAGCCGGAGCTTTTCGGGCGTCACGCCGATCCGCGCTGCGACGAGCGCCGCATCGGGCGCATGGCCAAGCTCGGTGGTCAGCATCGCGACGGTCTCGGCATAAAGGCGTTTCCTCTGCATCGCGCCGCGCGTGAGCGTCGCGCTGCGCCTGAGCGCATCGATCATCGAGCCGCGCACGCGCGTGGCGAGATACTGTTCGAAGGTCACTTGCCCGCGATCCTCGAACGCACCCGCGGCTTCGACCAACGCGACCATCCCGATCTGGACGAGATCCTCCACCTCGACCGCGGACGACATGCTGCCATGGATATGCCGCGCGATCCGCCGGACGAGTGGGAGATGCTTGCGCGCGAGCACGTTGAGGTCGGGCGCGGCGGTCCGGCCATAGACGAGCGGCTGGGCGGCGGCGACCACGGCGCCGGAAAACTGCGTGGGGTTGGGCTGTGCGGTCATGCTGGGAGCGCTCCGGCTGCGCCGATCACGGCGACGACTTCGACCGATTTGTCCTCGGGCACTTCGAAGAAGCTCATCACCGGGATATCGGGCAGGCAGGTCTTGACGAGCTTGCGGATCGCGACGCGGATCGCGGGTTGGACGACGAGCGCGAACGGCTTGGCCTCGTTGATCAGCGGCTGCGCGGCGTTCTGCAGCGCATCGACGATGCGGCGGCCGAGATCGGGCTCGATCGTGTGGCGCTTCGACGGATCGCTGCGCATCGCCTGGCCGAGCAGCCCCTCGAGCTGCCCCTCGAGCGTCATCACGCGCAGCGGCTCGCGCACCCCGCACAGCTTGCCGATGATGAGGCCGCCAAGCGCCGGACGGATCATCTCGATGATCTCGTCGGCGTCGAGCGTCTTCTGTGCCGCGACCGCGATCGCGGCGGCAATCCGCCGGAACTCCTTGAGCGGGACGTTCTCCGCCAGCAGCCCGCGCAGCACCTGGGTGAGCGTGGTGAGCGGCAGCGGATTGGGCGAGAGCGACGCGACCAGGTTCGATGCGCGCTCCTTGAGCCCGTCGAGCAGTGCCTGGACTTCGTCGGGGCCGAGCAGTTCGGACGCATGGACGCCGAGCTGGTGGTTGAGGTGCGTCGCCATCACCGTGCCGGGATCGACCACGAGATAGCCAGCACCCGTCGCCGCATCGGCGTCGCTCGGCGCGATCCACACCGCGTCGAGCCCGAAGGTCGGGTCCTTCGCGCCCTTGCCCATCAGCCCGCCGACCGCCTGGCCGGTATCGAGCGCGAGCATCTCGTCGGGCGACACGCTGTCCTCGCCGACGACGACGCCGCCGACGATGATGCGATAGGCGAACGGCGCGAGGTTGATGTCGTCGCGCACGCGGACCTGCGGGATGACGAAGCCCATGTCCTTCGACAGCTGGCGCCGCACGCCGGTGATCCGCCCCATCAGCGGCGCATCGCGGCGCTCGTCGACCAGCGGCACCAGGCCATAGCCGATGTCGAGATTGACCTGCATCGTGTCGGCGACTTCGTCCCAGCCGATCTTCGAATAATCGATCGGCTCGGCCGGCACGATCTCGACCGGCGCGGGGCGGAGCGCGGCCTGGCGCATCTTCCACGCGGCAAAGCCGGCGAGCGCTGCGGCAGGCAGGATGATGAGATGCGGCATGCCGGGCATCACGCCGAGCAGGCCGAGGATGATCGCGACCGGGGTCCAGGTCCGCGCCGAGCCGAACTGGCTGCCGATCTGCCCGGCGAGATCCATCGTCGACTGGACGCGCGTCACGATCGCGGCGGCGGCGATCGACAGCATCAGCGACGGAATCTGCGCGACGAGCGCATCGCCGATCGCGAGCAGCACGTAATTGTGCGCCGCGGCCGCGATCGTCATGCCGTGGCTGACGGGGCCGAGGATCAGGCCGCCGACGATATTGGCGGCGAGGATCAGCAGGCCCGCGACCGCGTCGCCCTTCACGAATTTGGACGAACCGTCCATCGAGCCGTAGAAATCGGCTTCGGTCGCAACTTCTACGCGGCGCAGCTTGGCTTCGTCGGGGGTGATGAGGCCGGCGTTGAGATCGGCGTCGATCGCCATCTGCTTGCCGGGCAACGCGTCGAGCGTGAAGCGTGCCGACACTTCCGAGACTCGCCCTGCGCCCTTGGTGACGACGATCATGTTGATGATCACGAGGATCGCGAAGACGAACAGGCCGACGACATAGTCGCCGCCGATCAGGAAGGTGCCGAACGCCTCGATCACATGGCCGGCGGCGCTTTCGCCCTCATGCCCGTGCACCAGCACGACGCGCGTCGAGGCGACGTTGAGGCTGAGGCGGAACAGCGTCGCAAACAGCAAAACGGTCGGGAAGGCCGAGAAATCGAGCGGCTTTTGCGCATTCAGGCTGACCATCAGCACCGCGAGGCTGATCGTGATGTTCATGATGAAGAACACGTCGAGCATCGCCGCCGGGATCGGCACGACCATCAGCACGACGAGCAGCAGGATCGCGACCGGAAGCGCGGCCGAGCGCAGCAGCGGCAGGATCCCGCCCGCCTTGCCGGCGGGCGATGTCAGGGCAATCGCCACTTAGTCAGGCTCCCATCTGCGCAAGCAACATGTACGCAAGCCGCGCATTCGCCGGCGTGGGCCGGAGCAGGCTGGCGGCCGAGTTCGACGCCATCTGTGTCGTCGAACTGCCCATCGCGCCGCCCAATTGCTCGAGCGTCGACTGCGCCCACATCGTTGCATCCGAGGTCGAGGTCTCACCGTTGCCGGGGATGACGTCGGCGCCCCACGACCCAAGCCGCGTCGATGCCAGGCCCGACGTCGCCGGCGCGCTCGCCCCCTCGGCGCTCTTGTCGAGCTTGGCCGAGAAGCGGCTGTAGATGTCCGACAGCGATCGCGCGCTGCCATCGCTGTTGAAGAACACGCCACGATTGGCACGCGCTGCCGCGGGGAACATCGCCGCGCCGCTCTTGTCGGGATTGGCCTGCATCGTCGTCAGGAACGAGCGCGCACCGCCGAGCCCGAGGAAATGCGCCATGTAGAGGTCGGTGCCGGTCGCGGTGCGGCCGGTCGCGCTTTCGAGCGCGTCCTTATTGTCGCTGGCATGTTCGGCCGCCATCAGCGACGCCGCCGACGGATCGTTGCGCAGCGCCAGGATCGCGCGCTTCATCGTCGGATCGGAAACGACCGCGCGGCCGTTCGCCCCGGTCGAGATCGCATTCGCCGCCCAGGCGAGCCCATTCTCCGCGCCATGCGCCTTGACGACGCGCAACCAGCTCTGGTCGACGAACTGGTACAGCCCGCTCGCGCTCGACGTGCCCGCCTTGGCATTGGCGTTGAGCCCGCTCTCGAGCTTGGCCTGCCCTAGCAGATAGTTGAAATCGATGCCCGTCTTCTGACTGGCATTGGCGATGGCGTTGCGGATCGTACCACCGGCGCCGGTCGCATCGACCGCCCCGTTCAGAATGGAAAGTGGGTTGAAAGGCATCGGTCCCCGTCTGCTTGCGCGTCTTCACGGCAAGCACAGCAAGGCTCGTGCCAATATTCTTAATTACGCGTAAGCCGCGATTCCCATGCCGGGACGGTACACTGAGCCCGGCGCCGAACCGACGGCGACGCCGGCAGCGCCGGTCAAGGTTTGCAGGCGGCGGCGAACATTTGCCGCCATCAGGTTCACGTAGATCCGGCACGTCTCGTTCAAGCGATGCGCCTCCTCGGCGAGCGCGCGCAGATCGTCGCCGGCAGGCGCCTGGCCGAACGCCGCGACGGCTTCGATCATGGCGAGCTTGTCGGCGGTGGCGCGTTCGAGCGCGGCGACGTCGTTCACCTTCAACGCGGCGATCTCGGCATGGAGTGCTTCGATCACGCCGATCAGCGCGTCGCGTCGCGTGGCGCTGCTCATTTGTTCGGGTTCCAATACAGCTTCAAGGCGAGCATCCGGTCGGCAATCGTTTCAGGGGTGATCGGATAGGTCCCGTTGCGCACTGCGCGCCGGACGGCGTCGACCCGCTCGGTCTCGGCGGCGCTGGGCTCGCCAAAGTCGAACGCGATCGCCGACAGCTCGCGCTGTTTTCCCACCGCCTCGCTCGTCCGCTCCGTCGTCGCCGCCGGCTTCGTCGCTGCAGCAACTGGCACGACCAGCCGGTCGTGCGAGGTGACTGCCTTTGATCCGATCGCATCTACCATGTCTGCACCTTCGCGGTTCTCGCTGACATAGAATAGAACGACCGGTGCGCGCGGACCTTAAGAAAGGATTTCGCGCTTTTTTACAGCAGCGCGGATCATTCGCTCCAGCCGGGCAACGTGGCACGGCCGCTGTCGATCGCGACCGCCTGGATCGGCGCCTTGGCGGGATCGACCTTCACCAGGAAGCGCCCGCCCGCAACGGCATCGCCCACCGCGACGCCGTCGCGCGTGATCGAAAACCCCTGTGACCCCGCGCTGATCGTCACCGGATCGCCGCGCTTGATGACATAGACCGGGCGCGCCATCGCGACCTCGCTCGGCGTCAGCACCAAAGGTGCGGCCCCCTTGGGCGCGGCGACGGGGAGCTTCATCGGTACGTACATCCGCCATTCGGGGCCGGTGCAGGTCACCACCACCGCATCATGCGCCTCGGAGCGCCACGCCATCGACACCATCGGGCACGCGGCGAGCTTGAGCCGGCTGTCAATCGGCGTGCGCGCGCCGCCCTCGTCGCCGATGCCGTGTCCGGCAAAGGCGGTCACCGCGCGATCGAGCGCGGCAGTGTCCTGAAAGGTGCGCGGCGCGGTCGCGGCGAGCGGCGTGGCGATGACGAGCATCAGCAGGGGAAGACGACGGATCATCGCGAGGTCCTTTGAGGCGGCAAGATCGGGTTGCCGGACGGCAACGGCGTGCCGGGCCCGGCAAAGCCGGTGGAAACGGTTACCGAGCGGCCAGCGGGCCGGGCGGCGGAGACGATCGTGAGGCGATCGGCGGGGACGGCATGCGCGACCAGCAACAGCGTCGCGACCGCGCGCGCGCGATCGGCGGCGAGCATCGCGCCGCTGCCGGTGACGGGGTCGACGTCACCCGGCGAGCCATCGACCGCGCCTGCGATTCGCAAGGTCACGCGCCGGTCGCGCGTCGCCTCGCGCGCCCATCCGACCAAGGCGGCGGACGACTGCGTCGGCACGGCCGAGCCGGGCGCGAAGCCGTGCAACGCGCCGACCGACACCGCGATCGGCTCGGCCGGATCGGCGTGCGCCTTGTCGGTGACGCCGAACCCTTCGCGCAGGCCCTTGGCGAGCGCGTGGCGATCAAGCGTCTGGCTCGCCTGGAGAAAGACGAAAAAGCCGACGAGCAGCAAGGCGAGATCGGCGAGCGTCATCAGCCAGACCGGGCGGCTCGACGCGAGTTCAGGCAGATCGTCCTCAAGCGCGACGGTCGTCATGCGACCTCCATCAGCGCGGCGCCACGCGGCCGCTCGCGCGCGGCCAGCGCGATCAGCGGCGGGTCGAGCCGCAACCGCTCGATCGCCTCGTCGCGCGCATGGCGGCGCAGCCGCGCCGCGATCGGCGCGAAAATCAGATTGGCGAGCAGCGCGCCGTACAGCGTCGCCAGCAAGGCCACCGCCATCGCCGCACCGATCGCCGACGCGTCCTGCATCTTCACGAACATGCCGACCAGACCGATCAGCGTACCGACCATCCCCATCGCCGGCGCGGTCTCAGCGGCACCGGACCACAGTTCCGCCGCCGCCACGGCGCGTTCGGTCCGCTCCCGCCGGCGTTGGCGGAGCAGTTCGGCGACATCTTCACCCGCTGCCCCATCGACGATCGCGGCAACCGCCGCGGCCATGTCGGGATCGGCGATCACCGATCGGTCGAGCGCCATCACGCCGTGGCGCTTGGCGATCCGCCCGAAGGCGGCGATCTGGTCGAGCAGCGGGTCGGCGGCGAAGCGCGCGCGCGTCAGCGTGCCGAGCGCGGCAAACCCGCCCGCCAGGTCGCGCGCGGGCGTGCGCAGCACCATCGCCGCGAGCGTTCCCCCGCCGACGATGGCGAAGGCAAGCGGATCGAGAAAGGGGGCGAGAAGTGCGGTCATCGCCGACTTCTCTGCAAGGCGCGGGCCAGTTTCACCCCGCATCGCCGCGGCGCAGTCCGGGGCCGCTCCGTTGCCAAGCGCACCGCTTGCCCCCCCGCGCCGCGCCGGATTGCCCGTGCCGCCCCGGCCCCGGCCAGCGCCGGGGCGATGAACGCGAAGACCGGCAATCGTCTTGCCGCCCTCCGGCAAGCGTTTGCCGCCCGCGTCCGCCAAATGCCGCTTTTCGCGCTCTCAGCGCGTTTGGCACGGCGTTTGCTGATACCCTCTCGCGCAATAAGGCGCTGGAGACGGGCGATGCCCAACGACAGTCTGTTCGGAGTTCATGGTGCAGCCCTCGAAGTGCGCTCGCAGCGCATGGGCGTGCTCGCCTCGAACATCGCCAACGCCTCGACCCCGGGGTTCAAGGCGCAGGACGTCGATTTCCACACCGCGCTCGCCGCGGTCGAGAGTTCGAGTGGCGGCAACGCCAGCATCACTGGCGCGCTGCAATATCGCGTGCCCTCGCAGCCCTCGCTCGATGGCAACACCGTCGAGCTGGCGACCGAACAGACCGCCTTTGCCGAGAATGCCGTCGCCTATCAGACGACGCTTTCCTTCCTCAACGGGCGGATCAGCCAGATCACCCGCGCTTTGAAGGGCGAATAGAATGGCCGATCCCCTCACGATCTTCCAGGTCGCCGGGCGCGCCATGTCGGCGCAGCTCGTGCGGATGAACACCACCGCGTCGAACCTCGCCAATGCCGGATCGGTCACCACCAGTGCCGATACCGCCTATCGCACGATCAAGCCGATCTTCCGCACGCAGTACGACAAGGCCTCGGGCCTCGCGACGGTCAATGTCGAAAGCATCGTCACCGCGGGCGAGAGCCCGAGCAAGCGGTACGACCCCTCCCACCCGCTCGCCGACAAGGACGGCAATGTCTGGGAATCGGCGGTCGATGAGACGCGCGAACTGGTCGACATGATGGAGACCTCGCGCACCTACCAGAACAATGTTGAGGTCATGCAGACCGCGAAATCCCTGATCCTCGATACCCTCAAGATGGGACGCTAAAATGGCCAGCACCTTCGATTCCACACTCTCGAGCCTCGGCATCAATGCGACGGCGTCGAACACCGCGAACACCGCGGTGAAAAATTCGTCGACATCGCTCGGCACGTCGGACTTCCTCAAGCTGCTCACCGCGCAGTTGCAGAACCAGGATCCGTTCTCACCGACCGACAACAGCCAGATGGTCGCGCAGCTGGCGCAGGTCACCAGCACCTCGGGCATCGCCGACATGAGCACGACGCTGAAGGAGATTCAGACCAAGCTCAACGGCACCAGCACGTCCGACGCGCTCTCCTATGT
Source organism: Sphingomonas sp. UYP23 (assembly GCF_054059235.1). NCBI lineage: Bacteria > Pseudomonadati > Pseudomonadota > Alphaproteobacteria > Sphingomonadales > Sphingomonadaceae > Sphingomonas > Sphingomonas sp. UYP23. Next base: position 2,450,542 of record NZ_JBSSBX010000001.1, on the reverse strand, counting down.
CGGCAAGAACATCCTGACCGCGAGCGATACCGCATATGGCCGCAGCACCGGCGGGATCGCCGGCGCGGCCGAGATTGCGGGCGATGCCAGCGACGTCAGCGTCTCGATCAAGGATTCCAACGGTCAGCTGCTCAAGACGATCGACCTCGGCGCACAGAAGGCCGGCGACATCACTTACGATTGGGACGGCAAGACCGCGAGCGGCGCCGATGCCGGCACCGGGCCCTTCACCGTCTCGGTCAAGGCCACCGGCACGAGCGGCAGCGTCTCGAGCCAGAACCTGGCCTGGGCTGCAGTGACCGCAGTCTCGGTTCCCGCCACCGGCAGTCCTTCGCTCAGCGTCTATGGCGTCGGCCAGGTCGCCATTTCCGACGTCCGTCAGGTCAGCTGACCGCCTTTCGCCTTTTTTGAGATTCAGGAGCAAAACCGATGTCCTTCTACACCTCGCTCAGCGGCCTACAGGCGGCACAGACCGAACTTTCGACCGTCAGCCACAACGTCGCCAACGTCTCGACCAACGGCTTCAAGAAGAGCCGGACCGATTTCGCCGACGTGATCGCCTCGAGCTTCTCGAGCGACCCGACCAAGAGCGTGGGTTCGGGCGTGGTCGTCAAGGCGAACCAGCAGCAGTTCAGCGAGGGCAACCTCAAGACCACCGGTTCGGCGCTCGATCTGACCGTCAGCGGCGACGGCTTCTTCACGGTCAAGACCGCGGGGCTAAATTCCTCCACCGCCTATACCCGCAACGGCAGCTTCAAGGTCGATCCGACGACGCACAATATCGTCGATGCGCAAGGGTCCGCGCTGCTCGGTTATCCGGTCGATGCCAAAGGCAATGCCACCGCGACCGGCGCGGCAGGGCTGACCGCGCTCAACCTCGCGCAGACCAGCGGCACGCCCGCAGCGACCGGCAAGGTCGCGCTCGGGGTCAATCTCTATGCCCCCGCCACCGTCCCGACCGCGGCCTTCAGCGCGACCAATGCCGCAAGCTATAACAGCTCGACGACCTCGACGATCTACGATTCGACGGGCAAGGCGAGCACGCTGACCAACTATTACGTCAAGACTGGCGACAATGCGTGGACCGTCCACAGCTTCGCCGGCGACACCGAACTGAGCGTTGGCGGCTCGAAGGCGGGCACGCCGGTGACCTTCGGGACAGATGGCAAGATTTCGTCGCCAACCACGCCGATCGCCTATGATACCTTCACGCCGGCCACCGGCGGGCTACCGCAGACGCTGACCTTCGATCTGAGCGGTTCGACCCAGGCGTCGTCCGCCTTTGCGGTCAACACGCGCAGCGCCGATGGTGCCACCGTCGGCGAGCTTTCAGGCGTCTCGGTCGATGCGCAGGGGATCGTCGCGGCCAGCTATTCGAACGGCGACACCGTCTCGCTCGGGAAAGTGGCCCTCGCCAATTTCACCGACCCGACAGGCTTGCGTCAGATCGGCGACAGCTATTGGTCGGCGACCGGCGTGTCGGGTCAGGCGACGCTTGGCGCCGCCAACGAAAATGGCTTTGGTTCTATGCTGTCGGGCACGCTCGAGGGCTCGAACGTCGATATCACCGAGGAGCTGGTCAATCTGATCGCGGCGCAGCGCAACTTCCAGGCCAACGCCAAGGCGCTGGATACCGCCAGCCAGATCTCGCAGACGATCATCCAGATCCAGGGCTGATCGGGGTAATCGGAGCAGCATATGGACAAACTGGTCTACACCGCGGCCTCGGGGCTCAAGGCGCATCTCGCATCACAGGCCGCGATCGCCAACAATATGGCGAACGCCTCCACGATCGGCTTTCGCGCCGATCGCGTCGTGTTCGACCGGCTGTCCTTGAAAGGCTCCGCCTTCGATACGCGCACGCCCGCCTCGGCCGAAGTGGTCGATGCCGACCGCAAGGCCGGGACGATCCAGCAGACCGGGCGCCCGCTCGACGTCGCGGTGGCGAGCGACAGCTGGCTCACCGTCCAGGCGCCCGATGGGACCGAAGCCTATACGCGACGCGGTGATCTGGAAATTGCGCCGTCGGGCGTGCTCCAGACCGGCGACGGCTTTCCGGTGATCGGGTCGGGGGGCCCGATCACCATCCCGCCCGCGCAGGGCGTCAGCATCTCGGCGGACGGCCAGATCTCGATCATCCCGATCGGCGGCGACGCCAAGAACCCGCAGGTGATCGACACGCTCAAGATCGCCAGCGCGAAGGGGTCGGACACCGTCAAGGGCACCGACAACCTCCTCTACGTGCGCGGCGGCGGCGTGCTCCCCGCCGATGTCGATGCAAAGATCGAGAGCGGGGCGCTCGAGGGCTCGAACGTCAACATGACCCAAGCACTGGTCGACATGATCGAGAACCAGCGCAGCTACGAAGTCCAGGCCAATCTGATGAAGTCGGCCAAGGACATGGATGAATCCAGCGCATCCGTGATGCGGCTGCCAAGCTAAAGAAGGACAAGACGATGGGTAGTGCAGCCATGCAGATCGCGCGGACTGGGATCGATGCCCAGGACATGCGGATGCGCGTCATCTCGAACAACCTCGCCAACGTGAACACGACGGCGTACAAGAAGGATCGCGCCGCGTTCGAGACGCTGGCGTATCAGACGGTGACCGCGCCGGGTGCGCCGAGCTCCTCCGAAACCAAATATGCGACGGGGCTCAACCTCGGCACCGGCGTCAAGATTCAGGGCACCGCGCGGATCGACACGCAAGGCTCCTTCCAGCAAACCAACAACAGCCTCGACATGGCCCTCGACGGCGACGGCTATTTCCAGGTGCAGCTGCCCGGCGGCACGCTCGGCTACACCCGCGCGGGCAATTTCTCGCGCAGCCCCGAAGGGCTGCTGGTGACGAGCGAAGGCTATCAGGTCCAACCCGGGATCACGATCCCCGAGGGCGCGACCGCGATTACCGTGGGCACCGACGGCACCGTGTCCGCGACCGTGCCTGGGCAGTCGGCCTCGACGACGCTCGGCCAGATCCAGGTGGCGAGCTTCCCCAATGCCGCGGGCCTGCTGTCGAAGGGCGACAATTACCTTGCCGAGACCTCGGCCTCGGGCGCGGCCAATCTCGGCATCGCCGGGCAGGATGGGCGCGGCAACATCCGCCAGGGCCAGCTCGAAGGGTCGAACGTCAACGTCGTCGAGGAGCTGGTCGACATGATCGAGACGCAGCGTGCGTACGAGGTAAATTCGAAAATGATCACCGCGACCGACGAGATGCTGAAATATGTTAACCAGAATCTGTGATGGTTAACGTCATGAAACCATCCGCTCTGCGAATCGCCTGCGTCGTCACGCTCGCCTTGGTCCCGGCAGGGGCGCAGGCGAACCTGTTCGGCGGCAAGAAGAAGCCGCCGGTCGACTTCACGGCGGCCCTCCCCTCGGCCGAGCCCGAGGCGCCCGCGGTGGCGAACGGTTCGATCTTCCAGGCGAGCACCGGCTATGCCGCGCTCTACGAAGGCAGCCGCGCGCGCCGCGTCGGCGACCCGCTGACGATCGTACTGGTCGAGGCCACCGCCGCGTCCAAATCGGCCAATTCGAAGCTCGGCTCGAGCGGCGGGCTCAGCCTCATTCCACCGACCACCGGCCGCCTCGCCTTGTTCCAGGGCACCGACGTCTCGATGAGCGGATCGCGCACCTTCAACGGCAGCGGCGCTGCCGATCAGTCGAACAGCCTGTCGGGCGAAGTCAGTGTCACCGTCAGCAAGGTGCTGGCGAACGGGACGATGCTCGTCCAGGGGCAGAAGCGCGTTACGCTCAACCGCGGCGACGAGTTCGTCCAGATTAAGGGGCTGGTGCGCTCGGCCGACATCGACGCCAACAACCGCATCCCCTCGACCCGCGTCGCCGATGCGCAGATCGCCTATACCGGCAAGGGCGATGTGGCGCGCGCGAGCCGCCAGGGCTGGTTGAGCCGGTTCTTCTCGGTGGTGAGCCCGTTCTGATGACCCTTTCGCGCGCCCTCCTCCCCGTCACCCCCGCGAAAGCCGGGGTCCCGCCTCTCCTTCGGACCGCGGGCAAGAAGCCGGCTCCCCGCGTTCGCGGAGGTGAGGGCTGGAAGTTGGTGCTCGCCGTTCTTCTCGCCGTGCTGTTCGCCACCCCCGCCTCGGCCGACCGGATCAAGGATCTCGGCGGCTTCCAGGGGATCCGCACCAACCAGCTGACGGGGTACGGCATCGTCGTCGGGCTGCCCGGCACGGGCGACGACAATCTCGAATATACCATCCAGTCGATGAAGGCGGTCGCCTCGCGCTTCGGGCTGCAATTGCCCTCGACCGTCAATCCCGGCCTCAAGAACGCCGCCGTCGTGATGATCACCGCCGAGCTGCCGCCCTTCGCCAAGCCGGGGCAGAAGCTCGACATCACCGTCGCCTCGATGGGCAAGGCGAAGTCGCTCCGCGGCGGCGCGCTGATCATGACCCCGCTGCTCGGCGCCGACAACCAGATCTACGCGATGGCGCAGGGCAATCTCGCCGTCGGTGGCCTCGGTGCCGAGGGCAAGGACGGCTCGACGATCGTCGTCAACATTCCCTCGGCCGGCCGCATCCCCGAGGGCGCGACGGTCGAACGTGCGGTCGCGACGGGGTTCGAGAACAGCCCGACGCTGACCTTCAACCTGGCCCGTGCCGATTTCACGACGGCGCAGAATGTCGCGGGCGCGATCAATTCGCGGCTCGGCATGGGCACCGCGCAGGCGACCGATGCCGTCTCGGTCGCGGTCCGCGCGCCCGTCGGCGGCGACATCCGCGCGACGCTGATGAGCGAGATCGAAAACCTCGACGTCGTCTCGGCCGAGCCGAGCGCGAAAGTAATTGTTAATGCCCGCACCGGAACGGTCGTTATCAACTCTGCGGTCCGCGTCGGCACCGCCGCGGTGACGCACGGCAAGCTGACCGTGCGGATCGACGAAACCGAAAAGGTCAGCCAGCCCTTGCCGTTCAGCCAGGGCCAGACCGCCAAGCAACAGAAGTCGGCGCTCGCGGTCGATGAGGAGAAGCACCCGATGTTCCTGCTCCAGCCGGGCCCCAAGCTTTCCGACGTCGTCAAGGCGGTCAACGCGATCGGCGCCTCGCCGGCCGATCTGGTCGCGATCCTCGAAGCGCTCAAGGAAGCCGGGGCGCTCAAAGCCGAGCTGATCGTGCTGTGAGCGACGTCGCCGCCCTCCCGCCTACGCCCGCGCCGACGACGGGCATCAGCGTCGATACCAGCCGCCTGCAGAGCCGCGCCAACCTCGATGCGGCGGGCAAGAAGTTTGAGGCCGTGTTCACCGGCATGATGGTCAAGTCGATGCGCACCACGCATCTGGTTGATGACGATCTGTTCGGCTCGAAGGGCATGGACACCTTCAAGGACATGCAGACCACGCAGATCGCGCAAAACATGGCCGATCACGCCCCGCTCGGGATTGGCAAGGCGATGACCGCCTTCCTCGCCAAGTCGCAGGCCGCGCTGCAGCCGGCGGCAGAGCCGCAGGCGGAAGGCACGCCGCAATGAGCGACTTGCTGGGCATCGGCGCGAGCGGGGTGAAGGCGTACCAGACCGCGCTCACCACCGTGTCCGAGAACATCGCCAATGCCGCGACGCCGGGCTATGCCAAGCGTACCGCCGACCTGCGCGAAGTCGCGCCCGCCACCGGCATCAGCAGCGGCAGCCGCCTCGCCGTCGGGCAAGGCGTTCTCGCCTCCGGAATCACCCGCTCGGCCGATACGCTGCGCGCCGCCGACGTCCGCAACGCCAGCGCCGATCTCGCACGCAGCGACACCAGCGTCGAATGGCTCGGCCGGATCCAGACCGCGCTGACCGGCAACCAGTTGGGCGACCAGCTCGGCAGCTTCTTCAACGCCGCCAAGTCGGTCGCGGCCGACCCGACCGCATCGGCGCCGCGCTCGACGCTGCTCGAACAGGCCAAGTCCGTTGCCGGCAGCTTTTCCGCGACAGGGAAGGCGCTCGACAGCCTCGACACCGATCTCGACACCACCGCGACCCAGGCGGCGACGACGCTCACCACGCTCGGCGCGGCACTCGCCAAGGTCAATGACGGGCTCGGCCGCGCACAACCGGGATCGAGCGGCGCGGCGCAGCTTGCCGATCAGCGCGATTCGATCCTCGACCAGATGAGCGCGATCAGCGACGTGTCTGTCACCACCGACTCCGCCGGGCGCGCCAGCGTCAAGCTCGGCGATGCCGGTGGCCCGGCGCTCGTCGCGGGCAATCAGGCGGCGAGCGTGGGCTTCGCGCGCGGCACCGACGGCGCGATCGCCTTCACCGTCCAGGGGCAAAACGGCGCCACTGCGGTCACGTCTTCGGGCGGCGCGCTCGCCGGCATCGCCGAAGCGGCGACGCGCATCGCCGATGCTCGCAAGCAGCTCGACGGGATCGCCACGGCATTCACCAGCGGCGTCAATGCCGTCCAGGCGCAGGGCGACGATCTGTCGGGCACCAGCGGCGCGGCGCTGTTCGCGACCGGCACGAGCGCGACCGACATCTCCGTCGCGCTGACCGATCCGAACGGGATCGCCGCCGCCGCCAAGGGCGCGGGGAGCCGCGACAACGCCAATCTCGCCAATCTCGACACGCTGCGCACGACCGGCGCGTTCGAGAGCAAGACCACCGCGCTCGTCTCGAGCAATGCCGCCACGCTCGCCAGCCGCCAGCAGGTCGCCGACGCGCAAGGGTCGATCCGCGACACGGCGGTCGCCGCGCGCGATGCCGTATCGGGAGTCAATCTCGACAGCGAAGCGGTCGACCTGCTGCGCTTCCAGCAAGCCTATTCGGCGTCGAGCCGCGTGATCCAGGTCGCGCGCGACACGTTCCAGTCGATCCTCGACATTCGCTAGGACCCGCCATGCAGATCGGCACCAACCAGTTCTACAACACCGGATCGTCGCAACTGTCGAAGCTGTCGGCCAAGGCCGACACGCTCAACACGCAGATCGCGACGACCAAGAAATTCACCGATCCTTCGGCCGACGTCATCGCCTATAATCGGCTCTCGACGATCAAGCAGGCGAATGCCGACAGCAAGGCCTATGACGGCAATGTGACGCTCGCAAAGTCGCTGCTCACCCAGTCCGATTCGACGCTCACCGCGATCAACACGCAGCTCCAGCAGGCGGCCGAGCTTACGACCCAGGCGGCGACCGGCACGCTCAGCGATGCCAACCGCAAGATCATCGCGACCCAGCTGCAAGGCATTCGCGACGAGCTGGTCAGCCTCGCCGGCACCAAGGATGCGCGCGGCCAGCCGCTGTTCGGCGCGGCGACGGGGACGAGCGCGGTGACGCAGGGCGCCGACGGCACCGTCAGCTTCGGCGGCACCGGCGAAGTCTCGGCGATCCCGGTCGCCGACGGCATCAATATCCAGGCGACCGACAGCGCGCAGCGCGTATTCGGCAACATCCCGACCAGCGACGGCGGGACGACCGACGCCTTTGCCCTCCTGTCCAACTTCATCTCGGCGCTCAACGCCGGCGGCGACGTGTCGAAGGCGTCGGCGACCGCGGCCGACGGGCTCAAGAGCGCGCAGACGCAGGTCAGCGCGGTCCAGGGATCGGTCGGCGCGCGCGCGGCGCGGCTCGATATCGTCTCGTCGCAATCGACCGACGCCGCCGGCGCGCGCGAGCTCGACCGCTCGGCGCTCGAGGATACCGACCAGTCGAGCGCGATCGTCGAACTCCAGAAGACGATGACGATCATCTCGGCGACGCAGGCAAGCTTCACCAAGCTCGGCTCGCTCTCGCTGTTCGATTATCTCAAGTAATTCCCGCTCCCAGCGGCAGTGGGAGGGAGCAGCGACGCCGCGAAAGGCTGAGAGTCGTCCCCGCGCGCCGATCTCTCCCTCACCCCGCGGCGCTGTGCGACTCCCACGGCGCGCGGGGAAGGCGAAGAAACCCTCTCTGGTTAACTGCTTGAACACCAATCCGCGCTAACCCTTTGAGACCAGAGCTTGGGTCCTGTTGACCCGTCAAACCAAAGGCCATTATCCCGCATGTTTCCGGTCATCGGCATCGTCGTCCTCCTCGTGATGATCTTCGGCGGTTTCGCGATCACCGGCGGCGCGCTCGGCCCAGTGATGGAAGCCATTCCGCACGAGATGCTGATCATCGGCGGCGCCGCGGTCGGCGCGCTGATCATCGGCAATTCGATGAAGGAGCTGAAGGCGCTCGGCGGCGGGTTGATGAAGGTCTTCAAGGGCCCGAAATACAAGAAGCAGGATTATCTCGACGTCATCTTCCTCGTGTCGAAGCTGATGAAGATGCTCCGCACCGAAGGCCCGATCGCGCTCGAACCGCATGTCGAGGATCCCGCCTCCTCCGCCGTGTTCGCCGAATATCCGCGGCTGCTCTCGGATCACGCGCTGACCAATCTGATCGCCGACACGCTGCGCCTCGTCGTCGTGTCGTCGGGCACGCTCGACGTCCATGCGGTCGAGGACGTGATGGATAACATGATCAAGACCCACCATCACGAGGTCGAAGGCCCGCAAGGCACGATCGCGACGCTCGCCGACGCGCTTCCCGCGCTCGGCATCGTCGCGGCGGTGCTCGGCGTGGTCAAGACGATGGGCTCGATCGACAAGCCGCCGGCGATCCTCGGCGCGATGATCGGCTCGGCGCTGGTCGGCACCTTCATGGGCGTCCTCCTCGCCTACGGGATCGTCGCCCCGCTCGCCAACCGGTTGAAGCAGGTGCTCGACGCCGACGGCGCGATCTACCATGTCGTCAAGCAGATCATCATCGCCTCGCTTCACGGCCACCCGCAGCCGCTCGTCATCGAAGCGGCCCGCTCGGGCATCGCGCATTCGAACCAGCCCGGCTTCGCCGAGGTGTTCGACGGGTTGCGGGGGCGGTAAGCGTGACCGATCTCTCGCGAAGCCGCGGAGACGCGGAGATGGCGCGCGTCGTTGCGCCGACAGGTCTTCGGAACCGCCGTTCGGAAGACGTCAGCGCGCTGGTCCACGCGCGCGGATCGCTCCGCGAACTGCGCGCGCTCCGCCGTTACGCAAATCCATCGTCCTTCCTGCGCATCCCTGCGTCTCCGCGTGCCCCCGCTACCGCGCTTCGCGCCTTCGCGCCTTCGCGTGAAGATCTTCCGGCAGGTAATCGCTGATGGCCGCCGCCCGCGCCCCGCACGGTGCCAACGTGCCGCCCAAGATCATCTACAAGAAGGTCTATATCGAAGGGCATGGCGGCCATCACGGCGGCGCCTGGAAGGTCGCCTATGCCGATTTCGTGACGGCGATGATGGCGTTCTTCCTGCTGATGTGGCTGCTAGGCGCGACCAACGAGAAGCAGCGCAAGGCGCTCGCCGACTATTTCTCGCCGACGCTCGTCCAGATGAAGGAAAACAGCGCAGGCTCGAACGGCATCTTCGGCGGCGATTCGATGACCTCGAAGGACAATTACGCGCATCGCGCCTCGCAGACCGGCACGCGCTCGATGACGATCCCGGTCGAGGCGATCGGCGGCGATCAGGTCGGGACCGGGCAGAAGGGCACGCTCAAGGACAAGGCGATAATGGCCGAAGATCGCAAGAATTTCGAGGCGATGAAGCATGCGATGACCAAGTCGATGGCGACCAACCCGGCGCTTGCCCGTCTCTCGACGCATGTCCGATTCGTCAAAACGAATGACGGGATGCGGATCGACTTGCTCGACGATGCCGATTATTCGATGTTCGATCTCGGCACCACGCAACTCGATCCGCGCGCTTCGGCGCTGCTCGGGGTGATCGCCAGATCGATCAAGGGAACGCAAAACCCGATCATGATCCGCGGCCACACCGACAATCTGGGGTATGGCGATCCGCTTGCGATGAACAATTGGATGCTGTCGAGCGCACGCGCCGAGGCGACGCGGCGCCGGCTCGCGGCCGGCGGGCTGCCCGACACCCGCTTCAACCGGATCGAGGGCGTCGCGGACCGCGAGCCGATGATCAAGGAAAACCCGTCCGACCCGCGCAACCGCCGCGTCGCGATCACCCTGCTCTACCGCGCCAGCACCTTCGGCCAGTGACGCTCCCGCCCCCCCGTTTCGAACGGTGGATCGGCTGGAGCGTACAGGCCGTGCTGGGGCTGCTCCTGCTCTACGGCCTGACCGCGATTCCCGATATGATTGCGCGCTGGGGGATCAGCTTCGCGGCGATCGGCGCGATCGCCGGCTGGATCGCACTGGCGGCAACGGGCTTCCACATGCTGCGCGAGCGGCCGGGCGTCGCGCCGGTCGCGGCACTGGCGGTGGCGTTGATCGTGATGCGCAGCGCCTTTGCGTTGCTCGCGGTCGGCCGGACCTCGACCGGCGATCCCAACGCCTATCTCAACCTCGCCAAGGGGCTGCTCGCCGGGCACGGGTTGCTGATCCACGATCCGTTCACCGACACGAGCTGGCACGCGCTGTTCCCGCCCCTCTATCCGCTCGTACTGGCCGGCTGGGGCGCGATGTTCGGTTTTGGCACCGCGTCGGTGCTGACGCTCGGCACGCTGACCGACGGGGCGGCGGCGATGCTGCTCCTCGCGCTTGGCACGCGCCTTGGCAGCGCGGTCGCCGGGCGCCGCGCCGCGTGGCTGTATCTCGTCTGGCCCTCGGTCCTCTTCTCCGCCCCGCTGGCGCAGAAGGAGTCGCTCTGCGCGCTGCTCATCCTGGCGCTGGCGCTGGCGTGGATCGACCGGCGTGCGGGGTGGCGCGGTGCGCTGCGCCTGGGGTTGCCCGCCGGACTGCTCGCCCTGACCCAGCCGGGTCAGGCGCCGCTTGCGGGGCTGTTCGGCGTCGTCCTGGTCGGCCGGATCGGGCTGTGGCCGATGCTGCTCGCCGGGGTGCGCGGCGGCCTCGTCGCCATAGTCGTGCTGCTGCCCTGGTGGGTGCGCAATGCGCTCGTCCTCCACGCCTTCGTGCCGCTCACCACCGCGAGCGGGCCGAGCCTGTGGATCGGCAACAACCCGACCGCCACCGGCAATTGGCAACCCCCGCCGCCCGAACTCAAAGGGCTGCCCGAACTGGTGTATGGGAAGCGGATCAAGGCGATCGCGATCGCGTGGATCGAGACGCACCCGTTCGGCTTCGTTCGCCTCACCCTCACCAAGTTCGTTCGCGCATGCGGCATTTCGCAATTCGGCGTGACGCGGCTCGTCGCGATGGGGCCGCCCTTCCCGCGCGTGCTGGCCGCTGCCTTGTGGCCGCTGTCGCTGCTGTCGCATCTTGCCGCATTGGGCGGGGCCGCCGCCATGCTCGGGCGTCGCATTCCCTTCACGCTCGTCCTGCTGCTCGCGGCGTGCGGACTGCAATTGCTGTTGTTCGGGGTATGGTTCGAATTTGGCGAGCGCCACCGCGAATTCGTCACGCCCTTCCTGCTGCTCGCTTTGTGCTGGTCGTTCGCACCTGCAGCGGTTGAGAAAGCGCGTGAGACGCCCTAGCTTGTACGCGTGAAGAACGCCGTCACCGCCCGTATCGCCGACGGCGTCGCCGCCATCCCCGCGGCCGACTGGGATGCCTGTGCGGGCAGCGCCAATCCGTTCGTCAGCCACGCCTTTCTGTCGATCCTCGAGTCCTCCGGCAGCGCCCGGTCGCGCACCGGCTGGCAGCCGATCCCGATCGTCGTCGACGGCGCCGACGGCAGGCCGGCAGGGATCGCCCCCGCTTATGCCAAGAGCCACAGCCAGGGCGAATATGTCTTCGACCATGCCTGGGCCGATGCGTGGGAGCGCGCCGGCGGATCCTATTACCCCAAGCTGCAGATCGCGGTGCCGTTCACACCGGCCCCGGGGCCACGGCTGCTGCTGCGCGATGCCGACCAGGCGCCCGCCTTGATCGCCGCGATCGAGGCGGTGACCGACCAGCACGGCCTGTCCTCGGCGCACGCCACCTTCGTCGCGCCCGAGCAGCTGCCCGCGTTCGAGGCAGCGGGCTGGCTGATCCGCGAGGGGACGCAGTTCCACTGGCAGAATCAGGGCTATGCCGATTTCGACGGGTTCCTCGCCGATCTTGCCAGCCGCAAGCGCAAGGCGATCCGCAAGGAGCGTGCCGGTGCGGTCGAGGGGCTGACGATCCGCCATATCTCGGGCGCCGATATCGGCGAGGCCGATTGGGACGCCTTCTGGGTGTTCTATCAGGACACCGGTGCGCGCAAATGGGGCCAGCCGTACCTGACACGGCAGTTTTTCACGCTGCTCGGGCAGACGATGCCCGAGCGCGTTCTGCTGATCTTCGCCGAGCGCGACGGGCGTCCGATCGCCGGCGCGCTCAACCTGATCGGCGAGGACACGCTCTACGGCCGCTATTGGGGTTGCACCGAGGACGTGCCCTTCCTCCATTTCGAACTGTGCTATTATCAGGCGATCGACGCCGCCATCGCGCGCGGGTTGAAGACCGTCGAAGCCGGCGCACAGGGCGAGCATAAGCTCGCGCGCGGCTATGTCCCGGTCCCCACCTGGTCGGCGCATTACATTCCCGATGCCGGCTTCCGCCGCGCGATCGCCGATTTTCTGGTGCGCGAACGCGCCTCGGTCGAATCCGACCAGGAATTCCTCGGCGCGATGACGCCGTTCAAAAAGGGTTAGAACGGCGTCGGACGTGGCCGGGCGGTTTTCAGCGCGGCATCGCTGATCTCGATCCCGCGCTGGCTGTGGTCGATGCGGAACAGCACGCTGCTCCCGTCGCGCCACACCGGGATCAATCCCTGGTTGAACTTCGCATCATAAGCCGGCGGGCGGATCAGCCAGACGTAATCGAACGCGTCGCGCGGAAAGCGCGCCATCGCCTTGCTGATCGGGCGCCACCATTCGCGCGGGCATTGCACGCTCGTCACGATCTCCGAAGGATCATGCGCGAAACGCTTCGCGCGCATATATTTTACGGTGAGCAATTGCGCCCCCGCCATCGACCATTGGTCGTTGGCATAGGCCGCCTTGCGCTCGAGCGCGATCGCGGGGAGATGCTCGAGCCGGGTCATCGTCCACGGCGCGCCGCATTGCGCGCCGACAAAGGTGATGAGCTTGGCACCGACCGGCAGACGATCGAGCGCCTTCAGCTCGCGATCGTAATCCTGCGCGAACATCCAGAAACTCGCCGTCCCCGCCGCGATCCGCACCAGCACGAACGCCAGCCCGAGCGCCGCGATTGTCGCGCTGCCGCGGATCGACAGGCCCTTTTTGGGCCGCACCGCAATCACCGCGATCGCGAGCATGAACGGCGCGAGTCGCATGTCGGCATAGGCCGAGCCGAACACGATCCGCGGCAGCAACAGATACACAGCCAGCAGGAACAGGGCCGACAGCCCGAGGTTGCGCGAATATTCGACGCTCGGATCGCGAAAGCCGCGGAACAGGATCAACAGCAGGATCGCCATCCCGGTAATGTCGAAGGTGATCCAGCGATCGCGCAGCGCCATCGTCATATAGCCGATCTTGGCGCGCCAGTTGAACCAGTCGCCCGTCTCGCCGCCGACATGCGCGCCGCTGCGCCACACCACCATCAGCACGACGGGCAGAGCGAGCGGAACGCAGCCGACACCCGCGCGCAGCCACGCCTTGATCCAGCTCAGCGGACCGCGATCGACCCGCGCATCATGCTGGCGGACCATCTCGGCCGAATACGCAAGCACGCCGAGCACGCCCCAGCCGAAAGTGTGGGCCACCCAGATGACGCACGACAGCGGCACGAAGATCGCCGCACGCAAGCCGAAGCGCTGGTGCCGCGCCAGCCGCAGCCACAGCGCGAAGGCGTTGAGCGCCAGCGCCATCGAGAAAGCGAAGTTCACGAACCCGAACTGGAAGGCGTAGCTATACGCCAGCGGCAGCGCGAACAACGCGGTCGGCGGGATGCGGCCATGCACCTCGCGCGAGATCCAGAGTAAGCCGGTGACCGTCAGCACCGGGATCGTAATCACCAGCAGTTTAACCGCCAGCTCGAGCCCAAACAGCTTGGCCAGCGGGATGATCAGGATGTCGATCCCGAGATTGCCGATCAGCTGCCAGTTGAAATTGTACCAGTCCGACAGCCACGGATATTCGTCGCGCGACAGCTGCACGCGGTAGCGGCCCATATGGCCGGGCAGATCGACCAGCGGCGGGATGTCGGGCCGCAGCAAGGGGATGATCGCGATCAGCGCCATCACGGCGACGAACCAACGCGTCTGCCACCAGTGTAGATCGTTCGAAGTCTCGTTCGGCATGGTAGCGCCTTACCGGCGAAACGGGGGATGCGACAAGCGCAGTCGCGCGTCGCGGCGGGGCGCATGCCACCCACTCGGTCGCTGCCGACCGCCTGCCCTGTCGATCTCGTCCTGCATTTGCGCGGTCTTACAGTGCGCGCCGCCTCGAAAACAAGCGCGTGTCGATGCGGTAGAGGGCAAAGGCGGGATCGCTGCGCCCGATCGGCACGAGCCAGTTCGGCGCCTGGCCGTGGCGCAACGCGTGGGCGAGCGACGGTCCAGCAGCCGTGTCGAAACTGTCGCCGCACATCGCGACATAGCGCACGTGCCAGCCCTGCGCGATCGCCGCAGCGTGTGCCGGGTCTCCCAGGAAGAAGCGATACACGGCGAGATTGCCGGCCGCGTTGCGGGGATAGGGCGCGCCGACGACGCGCAAAGGCGTCGCGCCGATCGCATAGCCGCCGAGCTCGAGCGGTGCGAGCAAGCCGCCGGGGGGCAAGCCGCGCAGCGTCGCGAGGTTCGCCGGCGTCGTGCACCCCCCGCCCGGCGCCGTGGTGGTGCCGCCGTTGCGCGCCGTGGCCAACGCCTGCGCCGCGATCGGATACAGCATTCCTGCCGAGGCGAACCACGCGCCCGCCACGGTTATCGCACCGCGCGCCCGCGCCGCCGCAATCGCCGCCGCCAGCCCCGGTGCCGCGAGGATCGCGCCGGCATAGGCCGCGCGCAGTTCCACGCCGCTCAGCAACACCGCAGCGAGTTGGACGAGCAGCAGCGCGGCCCAGCGCCGGTCGCGCGTCGCCTGCAGCCGCCAGCCGCTCGCCAGCACGCCCGCAACCATCACCCCGGCATAGCCGATCGTGGTCGGCAGCGGGGCCGTGAAGATCGATTGGGCATCCCCGACCTGAACGCGCCACAGCCGGACGAGCAGCGGGTCGATGCCGCCACCGGGCGCGAGACATTCGGGTGCGACCAGTACGATTCCCGTTCCGATCAGCGCGACGATGATCGCGCCGAGCACCGCGCGCGTCGCCGGGCTGGCGATATCGCGCGCCGCGAGCGCCATGCCCATCGGCGCGAACGCCGCGATCACCGCGGCGCGCCATGCAGTGACGGTGAAGCCGTCGCACACTGCGTCGTTCCACAGTGCCGAGCGGAACACGATCGATGCGGCCAGCAGACCCGCGCCGAGCCCGATGCCGAAGCCCATCATCCGATCATCCGCACCGGCACGCGCGCGCAGCCACTCGATCGCCATCGCAGCGCCCGCCGCCGCGAGCAGCGGCACCGTCTCGGTGCCGACAACCACGCCCGCCGCCGCCGCGAACCCTGCGACCAGCCCCGGTTCGATGGCTGGACGCGCGACGAGCGCGCGGATCACGATCAACAGCAGGACGATCTGCAGCCCATGCGGGTCGATTCGCCCGGGCAGAAAGATCGTCGTGGCGGGAAAGGCAATCGCCGCGACGACGGTCGCAGTGCGGGCAATCGCGCTGCCGCCGAGCACGCGCGCGATCCGGGTGATCAGGAGCAACGCTGTAGCGAACAATGCGATCGGCCAGGTGATCACCGCGACCAGTTCGGCAAGCGGCGCACCGACCAGCGGCGTCAGCCCGGCGATGATCGCGCCCGGCACCAGATCGGGCAGACGCGACCATTGCAGCGCAAGGCCGGGCGCGGCGCCGAGGCGATGCTGGCGCAAGTCGGCGAACCCCTGCCCTGCCAGCCAGTCGCGAACCTGCTGCAGCCGCAGCATGGCATCGGCATCAGGCAAATGCAGCGCCGACAGCGCGCCCCAATCGCGCCACGCCCACACCGCCCCCAACAGCAGCGCCAGCGCGAACGCAGCCAAGGCGTCGCCGCGGCGGGTCAATCGGGAGTCGCGAGCGTCCATTGCGAGCGCTGTAGACGGACGGAGTTAAGGCGAGGTTAGATCGCGCGAATTTTGCGCCCCGCCCAACCGGTATGGTGGTTTCTCAGCCCCTTACCGGCCGCTTGGCTCAGCCTTGGTCGCGCCGCCCAAGCAAGCGCAGCCGCAGCGCCTGCAGCTTGATGAACCCTGCCGCATCGCGCTGGTCATACGCGCCCTGATCGTCCTCGAAGGTCACGACCTTCTCCGAATAGAGCGAGAATGGCGATTTGCGCCCGGTGACCGAGACATTGCCCTTGTAGAGCTTCAGGCGGACGGTGCCCGTCACCTTGGTCTGGCTATGGTCGATCGCCGCCTGCAGCATCTCGCGCTCGGGGCTGAACCAGAAGCCGTTGTAGATCAGTTCGGCGTAGCGCGGGGCGAGTTCGTCCTTGAGATGCGCCGCGCCCCGGTCGAGCGTCAGCTGCTCGATCCCGCGATGCGCGAGATGATAGATCGTACCGCCCGGCGTCTCGTACATGCCGCGCGACTTCATGCCGACAAAGCGGTTCTCGACCAGATCGAGCCGGCCGATGCCGTGGCGGCGGCCCATTTCGTTGAGCGTCTCTAGCAGGGTCGCGGGCGACATGCCGACGCCGTTGATCGCGACGCCGTCGCCGCCCTCGAAGTCGATCGTGATCGTCTCGGGCTCGTTCGGCGCGTCCTCGGGATTGACCGTGCGCGAATAGACGTAATCGGGAACCTCGTCCCACGGATCCTCGAGCACTTTGCCTTCCGAGGACGTGTGCAGCATGTTGGCGTCGGTCGAGAAGGGCGCTTCCCCACGCTTGTCCTTGCTCACCGGAATCTGATGCTGTTCGGCGAATTCGATCAGCTTGGTGCGGCTGGTCAGATCCCACTCACGCCACGGCGCGATCACCTTGATGTCGGGCGCCAGCGCATAATAACCGAGCTCGAAGCGCACCTGATCGTTGCCCTTGCCGGTCGCACCGTGGCTGACCGCGTCGGCGCCCAGCATCTTTGCGATCTCGATCTGGCGCTTGGCGATCAGCGGCCGCGCGATCGAGGTACCGAGCAGGTAGAGTCCCTCGTAGAGCGCATTGGCGCGCATCATCGGGAAGACATAGTCCTTCACGAACTCTTCGCGCAGATCGTCGATGAAGATGTGTTCGGGCTTGACGCCGGCCATCTCCGCCTTCTTGCGCGCGGGCTCGAGCTCTTCGCCCTGGCCGAGATCGGCAGTGAAGGTGACGACCTCGCATTTATAGGTCTGCTGCAACCACTTCAGGATCACGCTGGTATCGAGCCCGCCCGAATAGGCGAGGACGACGCGGTTGATCTGGTCAGTCATGCGAGCGAATCCTTCGGTTTTGGCGCGGGTGCGCCCTATGCGACCCGCGCGGCGCGTGCAACCGTCGGGGAGCGCATCGCACGCTCGCCCTCGATCATATAGTCGCGCGTGATCGGCAGGACATGGCGGTTCTTGGCGAATTGCACCTGGTAATTGACCATGCTGCCATAATGGAACGACTGCCCCGCGCCGGCGAGGTAGAATTGCCACATGCGATAGAATCGCTCGTCGTACAGCGCGATGATCTCGTCACGCGCCGCGACGACACGGTCGTACCATTGGTCGAGCGTGTAGCCGTAATGCAGCCGCAGCACCTCGATATCGGTGATCATGAAGCGCAGGCCTTCGTTCGCTGACACGATCTCCGACAGCGCGGGATTGTAGCCGCCGGGGAAGATGTATTTCGCGGTCCACGAATCGGTCACGCCCGGCCCGCCGGCGCGGCCGATCGTGTGGAGCAGCATAACGCCGTCGGCGCTGAGCAGATCGCGGCATTGGCGGAAGAAGGTCGTGTAATTCGCCGGACCGACATGTTCGAACATCCCGACCGAGACAATCCGGTCGAACGTCCCCGTCACATGCCGGTAATCGATCAGCTCGAATTTCACCTTGTCGGCGACACCCGCCGCTTCGGCGCGCGCGCGCGCGACCTTGAGCTGCTCCTCCGACAGCGTCACGCCGAGAACATGCGCGCCGGTCTGCTGGTGGAGATACAACGCCATCCCGCCCCATCCGCAGCCGATGTCGAGCACGCTCATGCCAGGCGCGAGCGCGAGCTTGGCGGCGATGTGCGCTTTCTTGTCGTCCTGCGCCTGTTCGAGGCCGTTGGCCGGATTGGTGAAATAGGCGCAGCTATATTGCCGGTCGGCATCGAGGAAGAGATCGTACAGCCGGTCCGACAGATCGTAATGATGCGCGACGTTGCGCTTCGACTGACGCGCCATGTTGACCCGTCCGAAGCGCAGCGTCACCGCCTGCACCGCGCGTTTGAGCGGGGAAGCGGCGAGCGCGTTGTTGCCCGCTTCCCACGGGTCGTTCTTCATCAGCAATTTGACGAGGTCGCGCGCATCGCCCTGCTCGATCACCATCCGCCCATTCATATAGGCCTCGCCCGCACCAATGCCGGGATCGCGCACGATCGCAGCGGCCGCGCCCGCATCGGTAAAGCGCAGGACGACATCGGGAAAGCCCGGCGTAGCGGTGCCGAAGCGGCGGGTCTTGCCGTCGGCATGGTGAAGCGTAAGCGTGCCGCGCTTGACGCGCTTGGCGAGAAACAAATCGATGAGAGCCATAGCCGGGCGCGTTTACCAATTAGATCCCGGCATACCAATCGTAATCGATCGCATCTTCCCAATACCCGCCCTTGCCCTGCCCGATGCCGGCGAGCGAGGCGACCGCATCGATCCGCATGACGTACTTTGCCTGTTTGTAGCCAAGCTGCCGCTCGACGCGCAACCGCACCGGCGCGCCGTGGCCGACATTGAGCCGGTGCCCGTTCATCGCCCAGGCAAGGATCGTCTGCGGATGGAAAGCATCGATCAGGTCGATCGACTCGTAATAATGGTGCCCAGAGAACAGGTCGGCGCAGGTGAACACGACGTAGCGCGCGCTCGTACGCACGTCGGCTGCCTTGAGCACCGTCCCGAGCAGCGGCCCGTGCCACTGGCCGATCGCGCTCCACCCCTCGACGCAATCGTGGCGCGTGATCTGGCTGCGGGCCGGCATCGCCTGCAACTGCGCGAGCGACAGCGCGAGCGGGCGGTTGACGAGACCACCGACCTGCAGCCGCCACTGCGCGAATTGGTCGGCGACCATCGCGTTGTAATCGGGCGTGTTGGGGTTGGCGGTGCCGTTGGTGCGGAAAAAGGGCGACATCTGGTCGGGGCGATATTCCTTGGCCAGACTGCCGCGGTTCGACAGCGCGCGCTGCAGCCCCTCATTGATCTTCTCGCCCGAGAACAGGATTTTGCGCAGAGCAGGCGTGTTGGCGACCTGATCGCACCCGCTCAATAGCGCGCCCGCCCCGAGCGCACCCGTCGTCAGCAATGCCCGCCGCGTGATGATGCCGCTCATGCCGCTTCCTCCGCACGATCGTCGGGCACGCGCCACCAGCCGGTCAGCATTGACTTCACCTCGGGCCAGGCGCCGGCCAGGATCACCAGCACGAGGTGGACGATGATGAACACCACCAGCCCGGACGCGGCGAGGAAGTGCACCGATCGCGCCGACGCGCGCCCCCCCACGACCGCGAGCAACCACGGCCACGCCGCGGTCATCGCCGGCGAGAGTGCGAGCCCTGAGACGATCATGGCCGGGATCAGCCCGAAGATCGTCAGCGCGTAGGACAGCTTCTGGAAGATGTTGAACGCGCCCGGATGCTTCGGATCGTGGAAGCGCAGCGCGAGATGCTCTTTGAAATCGAACCACAGATGCGCCGGGGCGAGCTCCTTCAGCCGAATGCGCAGGTCCTTCTGGAAATGCCGGTTGATCAGGCTGGTCACCATGAATGCGAGCAGGCCGAAACCGAAGACGAGCGCGAACAGCAAGTGCCAGCGCCGCGCGATTGCCAGATTATAGCCTGCTGGGATCGTCAGATAGGACGGCGCATGCGGGGGGTTGAACCACGGATGATCCGAGTTCGCACCAAATTCGCCCCAATAGAGGTGCGGATGCGCGTTGAGGATCGTCAGCCCGCTGCCGATCATGATGACGATCGTCACCGCATTGACCCAATGCCAGATCCGCGTCGCAAGGCGATGCCGATAGACTTGGGGCCGATCGACTTGGGGCCGATAGCCTTCAGTGGCTGGCGGAACAGCCTGGGTGCCGGCGGGTTGAGCCGGAGTTGGGTGGGGTGCGTCGGTCATGCAGATCCCTATTCGCGCCGCGATGCGGCTCGGTTACAGCCTAGTCGCTCGCACGTGCCTGCGAAACCGCAAACACACCAATCCAAGGCAAGGGCCGTCCGATCATGTCCGACCTGCATTTCTACGAACCGCGCAACGGGCATGGCGACGTGCCGGGCCTGGCGCACGATCCGCTCAATTCAATCGTCGCGCCGCGCCCGATCGGCTGGATCAGCTCGCTCGCAGCCGACGGCACGCGCAATCTCGCACCGTACAGCTTTTTCACGCTGCTCAACTATCGCCCGCCGATCGTCGGCTTCGCCTCGATCGGCTGGAAGGACAGCGTCGCCAATATCACCGCGACCGGCGAATTTGTCTGGAACCTGGCGACGCGCAACCTCGCCGAAGCGATGAATGCGAGCGCGGCGATGGTCGCGGCCGGGGTCGACGAGTTCGATCTCGCTGGGCTCGAGGCGGCCCCCGCACGGATCGTCGGTCCGGCCCGCGTCGCGGCGAGCCCTGTCGCATTCGAGTGCCGCCACACGCAAACGCTGCGCCTGCAGGCCGCCGATGGCGCCGAGATCGATACCTGGCTGATTCTCAGCGAGGTCGTGGGCATCCACATCGCGCCGCATCTGATCGCAGATGGCGCCTATCGCACCGCCGCGGCCCACCCGATCCTGCGCGGCGGCGGCCCGGCGGAGTATTTCGAAATCGGCGAGGATGCCCGCTTCGAGATGCGCCGGCCGGCGTGACGCCAGGATAGCCCCTCCCCTTCCGGGGAGGGGCTTTGCGCGCATCACCGGGTCGGTACGGGCTCCGGCCCCGAGTAATCATAGAAGCCCCGTCCGGTCTTGCGCCCGAACCAGCCGGCTTCGACATATTTGACCAGCACCGGCGCAGGCCGGAACTTGGGGTCGCCCGTCCCTTCGAACAGCACGCGGGTGATCTCGAGGCACGTATCGAGACCGATGAAATCGGCGAGCGTCAGCGGCCCCATCGGATGGTTGAGCCCCAATTGGCAGGCGAGATCGATGTCGCGGATCGTCGCCACGCCTTCGCCGAGTGCGAAGCACGCCTCGTTGAGCATCGGCATCAGCACGCGATTGACGATGAAACCCGGCGCGTCATTGGCGCGCACGACCTGCTTTCCGAGCCGTTCTGCATAGGCCTCGACCGTCGCCACCGTCGCGTCGGAGGTGGCCAGCCCGCGGATCAGTTCGATCAGCCCCATCACTGGAACCGGATTGAAGAAATGCACGCCGACGAAGCGCCCAGCATCGGGTGCCGCCTGCGCGAGCCGGGTGATCGGGATCGACGACGTGTTCGAAGCGAGCACCGCGTCGGGCGACAGCACCTTGCCGACCTCGGCGAAGATCGCGCGCTTGATCTCCTCGCGCTCGGTCGCCGCCTCGATGACGAGGAACGCCGGCCCCATCGCTGCGACGCTCTCGACCGGCTCGATCAGGGCGAGCGCGGCATCGCGCGCCTCGGCGGTGATCTTCTCCTTGGTCACCGCCCGGTCGAGTTGCTTGGCGATCCCCGCCTTGCCGGCCGCGGCGCGCTCTAGGTTCATGTCCGACAGCAGGACGCGATAGCCCGCCTGCGCCGACACCTGCGCGATCCCCGCGCCCATCTGCCCTACCCCGATGACTCCGACCGTATCCATATGTCCGCTCCTATCCGTTTGACGCGTCGATAGCGGATTTGGCGCGGCGGGGAAGGTCCTACGGTGCGAGCCGCGCCGCCTGCGCTTCGGCTAGGATCACCGCGAACTTGCCCTCGGGATCAGTCCATTCGGCGATCGGCGTCCAGCCGCCCGCGCGCAGCAGGATTCGCGCGTCGCGCGCGCCGTATTTGTGGCTGTTCTCGGTGTGGATCGTCTCGCCCGCCGCCATCGTGAAGGGGCGGCCTTCGATGGTGAACGACACGTCCTGCGTCGCCTCGAGATGCATTTCGATCCGCGCACGATCGTCGTTCCAGATCGCGCGGTGGCGGAACTGCTCGACCGGGATCGTGCCCGCAAGTTCGCGATTGATCCGCGTCAGCAGGTTGAGATTGAACGCCGCGGTCACGCCTTGCGCGTCGTCATACGCCGCCTCGAGCGTCGCCGGATCCTTGATCCGGTCCATTCCGATCACGAGCATGGCACCCTCGCCAAGCGACTCCTTCATCGCGCGGAGCAGATCGACCGAAGAGTGCGGGATCATGTTGCCGATCGTCGAGCCGGGGAAAAAGCCGAGCTTGGGCGTCTGCGCGACCTGCATCGGCAGCGCGATCGGATGCATGAAATCGGCCTCGACCGGCAGCACGGTCAGTCCGGGAAAGGCGGAGGCCAGCCCGGCCGAGGATTCGCGCAGGAAATCGCCCGAAATATCGATCGGGACATAGGCCGCAGGATCGAGCGCTTCGAGGAGGATCGGCGTCTTGGTCGACGAGCCCGAACCAAACTCGACCACTGCACGGCCGGTGCCTGCACGCGTCGCGATATCGGTCGCGTACGCCCGCAGGATCGCGGTTTCGGTTCGCGTCGGATAATATTCTGGCAGATCGGTAATCTGCTCGAACAGCTCCGACCCCGCCCGGTCATAGAACCAGCGCGCCGGGATCGCGCGCGGATGCGCGTCGAAACCGCGCAACACGTCCTGGCGAAACGCCGGATCGGCCAGCGACGCCTGGCCGTCCTCGATTTCCTGCTTCAACATGTCAGAGATCTTTCGCGAGGCGCACGCCGGTGAATTGCCAGCGCTGATGCGGATAGAAGAAATTGCGATAGCTCGCGCGCAGGTGCCCACGCGGCGTAGCGCACGAGCCGCCGCGCAACACGCACTGGCCGCTCATGAACTTGCCATTATATTCGCCGACAGCGCCTTCGACCGCGCGAAAGCCGGGATAGGGGCGGAACGCGCTGCCGGTCCATTCCCACACATCGCCGAAAAAGGCCGGGCCGCCCGCGGAAGGCCGCGGCTCGACCGGGCCAGCCGTGTCCATCTGGTTGCCGCCGAGCGGATCATGTCCGCTTGCCGCGGCTTCCCACTCGGCCTCGGTCGGCAGCCGCGCGCCCGCCCAGCTGGCATAGGCATCGGCCTCGTAGAAGCTGACATGCGTCACCGGCGCGGCGGGATCGATCGCGCGGCGGCCGTCGAACCCGAAACGGGTCCAGCCGGTCTCGCCCTGTTCCCAGTAGAGCGGCGCGACGATACCCTCGCGCCGGACCCAAGCCCATCCGTCGGACAGCCAGTGGCGCGGCTCGGCATAGCCGCCGTCTGCGATGAACGCGGCCCATTCGCCATTGGTGACGGTGCGGTCGGCAAGCGCATGCGGGCTGAGCAACACGCGATGCCGCGGTGCCTCGGCATCGAAAGCGAAGGCGTCGCCCGAATGCCCGATCTCGGCGATCTCCAGCCCCCCTTCGATCCAGCCGATGGGCCCGGGCATTGCCACCGGCACCTTCCGCGCGGCCGGCCAGACCGCTGGTTCGACCGGATTCTGCGCCATCAGGTGCAGGATATCGGTGACGAGCAATTCCTGATGCTGTTCCTCATGATGACAGCCGAGCGTGATCAGCGCGCGCGCGCCATCGGGCAGAGCGGGCAAGGCGGCGAGCACGGCATCATCGACATGCGCGCGATAGGCGAGAATCTCGTCGAGCGCGGGGCGCGTCACCATCCCGCGCCGGTTCCGCGCATGCCGTTGCCCCTCGGCTTCGTAATAGCTGTTGAACAGGAACGGAAAGCGATGATCGTACAGCGTATAGCCCGCAACGAAATCGCGCAGCACGAAGGTTTCGAGAAACCACGTCGTATGCGCGAGATGCCATTTGGCGGGCGAGGCGTCGTCCATCGATTGCGCCGTTGCGTCGGCATCCGACAGCGGCGCGACCAAGGCGACGGTCAGCGCGCGGACCGCTTCGAAACGGGTCGCCAGATCGGCTGGGTCAGGTCTGGGGGCAGTCTGCACGTGCATCGTCATGTCCCCAGTCCCCCGAATACCCCGCATCCCTCGATGGAAAACGGGCCCGGCGGTGCCGTGGCGCTCATCGCGTCGCGCCGGGTCGCCAAAGAACGTCGCCACCCGCGTTTTGGTTCACTGCGCGGGCCGCAACGAAGAGATAATCTGACAATCGGTTGAGATAGGCGAGGGCAAGCGGGTTGATCGTCACGTCGCGCGCCGCCGCCACGCCGGCGCGCTCGGCGCGCCGCACCGTCGCACGCGCGACGTGCAGCGCTGCCGCGGCGGGCGTGCCGCCGGGCAGGATGAAGCTCGTCAGCGCGCTCAATTCGGCGTTCATCCGGTCGATCTCGTCTTCGAGCCGCGCGACCTGCGACGCGATGATCCGCAGCGCCATGTCGTTGGGCGCGAAATCATCGCCGCCGTCCCCGCCGCCGGGCGTCGCGATGTCGGCGCCGAGGTCGAACAGATCGTTCTGAATCCGCTCGAGCAGCGCCGCCAGCCAGGCGAGTTCGATCCCGGCGCTGCGCAGAGCGACCACCGCGACGCCGATCGTGCTGTTCGCCTCATCGACATCGCCGATCGCCGCCATCCGCGCGGCGTCCTTGGGCGTGCGCGATCCATCGACGAGGCCGGTCGTGCCATCGTCGCCCGTACGCGTGTAAATTCGATTGAGCTTGACCATGATGAAAACCCCCGAGAGCGAGCGACTCAGCTCTTGCCGGCAAGCCACATCAGCAGGACGACGAGGAAGATCGCAATCGCCTGAAACATCACGCGATATTGCATCATCTTGTTCGACTGGATCGACGAGGCGGATACGCGATCGTTCGACGTCCCGTCACGCAGATCCTGGCTAGCGCCGAGCAGGAAAACGACCAGCCCGCGCACGAGGACGACAACCACCGCGATCATCGCGGCGACCAGCAGGATGGTGAGGAATGTGCTCATTGCGTCAATCTAGGCGTTCACTACGATAAAGCCAATGCCCGCGCGCAATCGTTGCGCCACCGCAGGGCCGTCCTCGCCCGCCAGCCGCAGGCGTTCGAGCGTGGGCGCGTCGGTGCGCTTGGCCAGTCGCGTGCCATCGGCGTCTGCGATCAGCGCGTGGTGGTGATAGACCGGCGTCGGAAGACCGAGCAGAGCCTGTAGCAGGCGGTGAACATGCGTCGCGCCAAACAGGTCGATCCCCCGCACGACGTGGCCGACGCCTTGCGCCGCATCGTCGACCGTCACCGCGAGGTGATAGCTCGCCGGCGCGTCCTTGCGCGCGAGGATGACGTCGCCGTGCGAGAGCGGATCGGCGACGATCGTGCCGGCGATTTCGTCGGTCCAGGTCAGCGACGCGCGGCCTGCCCTCCCTGGAAGGGAGGGGCTGGGGGTGGGTCGGCCCGCGGCGGGCGTGGCATTCGACAACGGGCCGACCCTCCCCTCGATCCCCTCTCTTTCAGGGAGGGGAGGCGCGAGGGCCACCGCCTTCGCCATATCGATCCGCCACGCAAAGCGGTCCCCACGCGCGATCCGCGCCGCGCGCGCATCATGGCGCAGCCCTCGGCACGTCCCCGGATAGACCGCCTCGGGCCCGTGCGGCGCGCTCAGACTCGCCGCGATCTCGGCGCGCGTGCAAAAACAGGGATAGAGCAACCCCATCCCCCGCAACCGCTCGAGCGCAGCGGCATAGACATCGAGCCGCGTCGACTGGAACAGGATCGGCCCGTCCCATCCCAACCCGAGCCAGCGCAGGTCCGCCTCGATCGCCGCAACATGCTCGGCGCGGCTGCGGGTGCCGTCGATATCCTCAATTCGCAGCAGAAACCGCCCGTCCGCAGCACGCGCGCGATCGTGCGCCAGGATTGCCGAAAACGCATGGCCGAGATGCAGCCGACCGGTGGGGCTCGGCGCAAATCGCGTGACGACGGATGGCATGCGCGCACTTGACCGCGAGTCGGTCGTCGTGCTGAAATCGCAAAAGACGGGTAGCGCTGTCATGACAGCGTCATCCTAATGGGCTTGAAGCCCCGCAGGAAGCGCCACTCAGTGGTAAAGGAGGGGCCGAAGTGTGCCATCCCGATCTGATCCGCCACCCCGATGGCTGTCCCGCGCTCGTGCTCAACGCGGACTACACGCCGTTGAGCTATTATCCGCTGTCGGTATGGCCGTGGCAGACCGCGATCAAGGCGGTGTTCCTCGACCGCGTCGACATCGTCGCCGAGTATGAGCGCGAGGTGCGCAGCCCGACGCAACGCATCAAGCTGCCCTCGGTGATCGCGCTCAAATCCTATGTCCGCCCCAGCGCCTTTCCCGCCTTCACGCGCTTCAACCTGTTCCTGCGCGACAAGTTCGTCTGCCAATATTGCGGCGCGGGCAACGACCTG
Source organism: Sphingomonas sp. UYP23 (assembly GCF_054059235.1). Lineage (NCBI taxonomy): Bacteria > Pseudomonadati > Pseudomonadota > Alphaproteobacteria > Sphingomonadales > Sphingomonadaceae > Sphingomonas > Sphingomonas sp. UYP23. Next base: position 2,424,011 of record NZ_JBSSBX010000001.1, on the reverse strand, counting down.
ACCTTCGACCATATCGTGCCGCGCGCGCAAGGCGGCCGCACGACGTGGGAAAATGTCGCCACCGCCTGCTCGCCGTGCAACCTCAAGAAGGGCGGGCGCACCCCGAAACAGGCGGGAATGCCGCTCCACATCGACGCGATTCGCCCGACGAGCTGGCAGTTGCAGGAACACGGCAGACGCTACCCGCCCAATTTCCTCCACGATACCTGGCACGATTGGCTCTATTGGGACGTCGAACTCGAAGCCTAGGTCAATCGATAGGGCCGGAACGATCGACCCGGCGCGCCGTTCACCCCTGCAAAGGGAGAAACCGATGCGCCGGCTGATGATCACGACCTGTCTGTTACTGGTGGCAGGATGCGAATCCAAGCCGAGCAACGACGAATTTGCCGCCAATTTCGTGCCGCCGACGCTGCTCAAGCGCGCCGAATATGAAACCGCGCTCGAAGCGCGCTGGACGCGGCTGGACCGCAATCTCGATGGCGCGATCGAACAGTCCGAGGTCCCGGTAAAGTATGCCAAACGCCTGAATGCGCTCGACGCCGATCACGACGGCAAGATCTCGCACCGCGAATTCATCGGCGGCAGCCTCGCGCGCTTCGACCGCGAGGATAGCAATCACGACGGCCTGTTGACCAATGTCGAGAGCAGCGCCGCGCGGACAGCCGAGGACGCCGCCGACGCCGCATCCGCGCCGACCACCGCGAAATAACCGACAGGCGATTGACCGCGATGCTGCCGCAGTGCAGCATCGCGGCATGGCTGACCTCCCCGGAATCGCAAACAATCCCGACATCCGTTTTCTGGGCAAATTGCTCGGCGACGTGATCCGCAATTATGGCGGCGAAGCGTTGTACGCGCGGACCGAATCGATCCGCACCGCCTCGGTCGATCGCCATCGCTCGAAAAATGGCGACGGCGGTCCCGAAGCCGATCTCGGGCTCGACGCGCTGAGCCTCGACGAGACGCTCGATTTCGTGCGCGGCTTCATGCTCTTCTCGATGCTCGCCAATCTGGCCGAGGATCGTCAGGGTGTCACCGCCGAGCAGGGCGCCGATGTTGCCGCCGCGCTTGAACGCCTCGCTGGCGAGGGGATCGACAAGGCGCAGGTGATGGACCTGCTCGGCCACACGCTGATCGCCCCGGTACTCACCGCGCACCCGACCGAGGTGCGCCGCAAGTCGATGATCGACCATCGTAACCGGATCGCCGCCTTGATGCGGCTGCGCGATGCCGACGTGACCGAAACCCCCGATGGCGACGATGTCGAGGAAGCGATCCTGCGCCAGATCGCCTTGCTGTGGCAGACGCGCGTGCTGCGCCGCGAGCGGCTCTACGTCACCGACGAAGTCGAGATCGCCCTCTCCTATCTCCGTGACGTCTTCCTGCCCGCGCTCCCCGCGCTCTACCAGCGCTGGGACCGCGCACTCGGCGAGCGCGTGCCGAGCTTCCTCAAGCCCGGCAGCTGGATCGGCGGCGATCGCGACGGCAATCCGTTCGTCACCGCCGACAGCCTCAAGACCGCGCTCGCCAAGGCGAGCGAGGCGGTGCTCGGTTACTATATGGATGCGGTCCATGCGCTCGGCGCCGAACTGTCGATCTCGACCCAGCTTGCGCCCGCCGACGATGCGGTGATCGCGCTCGCCGATGCCAGCGGCGACACTGCCGAGAGCCGCAGCGACGAACCCTATCGGCGCGCTCTGTCAGGAATCTACGCCCGCCTCGCCGCGACGCATCTTGCGCTGACGGGCAAGCCCGCGCCGCGTGCCGCCGCGCTCAAGGGCGAGCGCTATGCCGATCCGCAGGCGTTCCGCGCCGATCTCGTGACGATCGCACGCGCGCTGCGCCACGATGGCGGCGCGCTGTCGTCGGGCGGTGCGCTCGGCCGGCTGATCCGCGCGTGCGAGACCTTCGGCTTCCATCTGGCCACGCTCGACCTGCGCCAGAACAGCGCGGTGCACGAACGCGTCGTCGCAGAACTGCTTAAAGTGGCGGGCGTCGAGGGCGATTATCTCTCGCTCAACGAATCGCAGCGCGTGTCGCTGCTGCGCCACGAACTGTCGAACGCGCGGCCCTTGGCCAGCCCGTTCGCCGATTATTCGGACGAGACGAAGTCCGAACTCGCGATCGTCCGCGCCGCGGCCGAGGCACATGCCACGTACGGCCCTGCGTGCATCGTCCAGCACATCGTCTCGATGGCGCAATCGGTGTCCGATCTGCTCGAGCTCAACGTGCTGCTGAAGGAAGTCGGCCTCTATCGCGGGGGAGATACGCCGACTGCGGCGATCATGGCGGTGCCGCTGTTCGAGACGATCGGCGATCTCGAGGCGGCGCCCGGCATCATGACCGAATGGTTCTCGCTCCCCGAAGTGCGCGGCATCACCGCGGCGCGCAGCTTCCAGGAAGTGATGATCGGCTATTCCGACAGCAACAAGGATGGCGGCTATCTCACCTCGACCTGGAGCCTGTCGAAGGCCTCGACCGCGCTGAAGGGCGTGTTCGCGGGGGCCGGCGTCGGCATGCAGCTGTTCCACGGCCGCGGCGGCGCGGTCGGACGTGGCGGCGGCTCGGCGTTCGCGGCGATCCGTGCGCAGCCGTCGGGCACGGTGCAGGGCCGCATCCGCATCACCGAGCAGGGCGAGGTAATCGCGGGCAAATACGGGACGCGCGACAGTGCGATCACCAATCTCGAGGCGATGGCCTCGGCGACATTGCTCGCCAGCCTCGAGCCCGATGCGCTGTCGGCGGCCGACACGCAGCGTTTTTCGGCGGCGATGGACACGCTCTCGGCCTCGGCGTTCGCGGCGTATCGCGACTTGGTCTACGGGACCGAAGGCTTCCGCACCTTCTTCCGCCAGATGACGCCGATCGTCGAGATCGCCGGTCTCAAGATCGGCAGCCGCCCGGCGAGCCGCACCAAGTCCGACAAGATCGAGGATCTGCGCGCGATCCCGTGGGTGTTCAGCTGGGCGCAGGCGCGCGTGATGCTGCCGGGCTGGTACGGCGTCGGCCAGGCGCTGAGCAGCTTCGAGGACAAGGGGCTGCTCGCCGAGATGGCGCAGGGCTGGCCGTTCTTCGCCGCGAGCCTTGCCAATATGGAGCAGGTGATCGCCAAGTCCGACATGGATATCGCCGCGCGCTACGCGACGCTGGTCGAGGACCACGCGCTCGCCGATGCGATCTTCCCGCGGATCGTCACTGGCTGGCAGCAGGCGCATGACGGCTTGCTCGAGATCACCGGACAGACGCGGCTGCTGCAGGCGCACCCCGCGCTCGACGCGTCGATCCGGCTGCGGCTGCCCTATATCGAGCCGCTCAACCTGCTCCAGATCGAACTGATCAAGCGCCGCCGCGCGGGCGACGAGGATGAGCGGATCGGCGAGGGCATCCTGCTGTCGATCAACGCGATCGCGACGGCGCTGCGGAACAGCGGCTGACCTAAAAGCCCCTCCCCTTCAGGGGAGGGGCGCAACACCTACGCTACCGCTGGTCCGCCAATAGCGGCCGCGTCACCCACCGGCGCATCGACGACTTCGCCGCGCGAATACAGCCCGGTCAGAATTCCCGCGCCGATCACATGCCCCGCCATCGCATTGAGCACCGCCCCACGCCCCGGTCCGTCGCCGAGATCCTCGGGCGGGCAATCGAGCGCGAACAGCTGGAAGACGTAGCGATGCTCGCCATGCCCGCTGGGCGGATCGGGCGCGAGCCAGCCCTGCGACAGGAACGAGTTGATCCCGATCGCACCCGCCGCGCCATCGGCAGCGATCGCGCCCTCGGCGAGGCCCGTCGTCGCGACGTTCATGCCCCACAGGATCGCATGCACCAGCGGCGCCGGCGTCGGCGAATCCGCATCCTCGACGATCAGCGCGAGGCTCTGCGTCCCCGCCGGCGCATCGGCCCAGTGGAGCGGCGGCGAGACGCCCTCGCCATCGGCGGTGAAGCGCGCCGGCATCTCGGCGAAATCGCCGAACGCCGGGCTGCTCAGCGCGATCTCGACCGCGCCGACGCCGAGCGAGGGATGGACGATCGCGAGATGCTCGGCACCGGCGCGGATATTGCGCAAACTGGCGCCAAGCCATTCGGGGACATGTTCGAGCATTGCTGCGGCCTTTCAAAAGCTTGAGACAATCAAGCCCCTGGCAGGCGTACAGGTTCCGCCTGCGTTACAAAAACGGCGCGGAGATCTCCTCGCGGACGCGCGCGAGCCGCCCGGTCGCGCGGTCGAGCATCGCCCAGGTCGTCACCGCCTCGACCTTCACCTTGTCGTCGCCACCGGTGAAACGCACGTGGCGGTCGAACCGCGCGCCCTTGGGCGGCGCGGCGATCCAGGTCTCGCCCGTTACCGTCTCGCCCGCGCTGACGTTGCCGCGATAATCGATCTCGTGCCGCGTCACGACCCAGACATAGGCCGCCTGATGCTCGGCCGGCGCCACCGCACCCCAGTGCGCGACCGCGATTTCCTGGATCCAGCGCACCCACACCGCATTGTTGACGTGCCCGAGCTCGTCAATGTCGGCCGGGGTCGCGGTGATGGTCTGGGCAAAGCGCGTCATGCGTCGCTTTGACCACGCGACCGCCACCACTGCACGCCGCCGACGATCGCCGCGATCGCGACAATCCCGCCCGCGAGGTACAGCACGGTGTGCCCGTGCGGCATGAAACGACCGAGCAGCTTTTCGAAACTGTGTCCGAACAGATAGCCGATACCGGTGAAGGCGATCCCCCACACCACCGCCGCGACCGCGTTGATCAGAACGAACAGCCGGGTCTCGACCTTGGTCGTGCCGATCGCCACCGGGCTGATCGTGCGGAAACCGTAGATGAAGCGGAACGCGAAGATGAAGCCGATCGGATAGCGTTCGAGCAGTCCGAGCGCGCGTGCGAAGATCGGCCGCTGGTGCATCCGCCGCACCCAGGCCTTGTCGCGGAAATAGCGCCCGGCGCTGAAGAAGATCTGGTCGGCGACGAACGACCCCGCCGCCGCCGCCGCCATCGCGCCGGGCAGCGGCAGCAGCCCCTTGTGCGAGAGCAAGCCGCCTGCAATCACCACCGTCTCGCCTTCGAGCCCGGCGCCGAGGAACAGCGCCGCCAGGCCGTATTTCGCGATGATCGTTTCGATGGTCATCGGCGCATAACCCTCAACCCGTCACCTCGGGCTCGTCCCAGGGTTCACTGTGCCACAAATTTGCGGCGGCCGGACGCGAACCCCGCTGGGCCCCGGCACACGGCCGGGGTGACGAGTCGGCGTGAATCACCCCGCGACGCCGAGTTGCCACAGCACGAAGGCATGCTCCTCGGCCGCCTCGCGCAGGCTTTCGAAGCGCCCCGACTTGCCGCCATGCCCCGCGCCCATATTGGTCTTGAGCAGCAGCACGTTGCTGTCGGTCTTCACGCTGCGCAGCTTGGCCGCCCATTTGGCGGGCTCCCAATAGGTCACGCGCGGATCGTTGAGCCCGCCCGAGATGAACATCGGCGGATAGGCCTGCGCCTTTACCTGGTCATAGGGCGAATAGCCCCGGATCAGCTCGAACGCGGCGGCATCCTCGATCGGATTGCCCCATTCGGGCCATTCGCCCGGCGTCAGCGGCAGCTCGGCATCCATCATCGTGTTGAGCACGTCGACGAACGGCACGTCGGCAATCACCGCGCCCCACAGGTCCGGATCCGAATTGACCACCGCACCCATCAGTTCGCCACCAGCCGAGCGCCCCGCGATCGCGATCTTGCCGGCCGAGGTCCAGCCGCCCGCGATCAGCCCCTTCGCCACATCGACGAAATCGTTGAAGGTATTGGCGCGCTTCTCGAGCTTGCCGTCGAGATACCATTGCTGGCCGAGATCGTCGCCGCCGCGGATATGCGCGATCGCATAGGCAAAGCCGCGATCGAGCAGCGACAGCCGCCCGGTCGAGAAGCCCGGCGGGATCGCATAGCCGTATGCGCCATAGGCATAGAGATAGATCGGGCGGCTGCCGTCGCGCGGGAAGTCCTTGGGATAGACGATCGACACCGGCACCTCGGTGCCATCGCGCGCTGCAATCTTGAGCCGCTCGGTGCGATATTTGTCGCCGTCATAGCCCGACGGAATTTCCTGCACCTTGAGCGTCGTCAGCGTGCCCGTCGCGACATCGTAATCATATTCGGTGCCCGGCGTGACCATCGATTCATAGCCGACGCGCAGCACGTCCATCGCATATTCGGGATTGTTGCCGAGACCGGCGTCATAGCTCGCCTCGGGAAAGACGATCCGCTGCGGCGCGATTCCGTCGTCGTAGCGGTGGATCTCGATCTGATCCAACCCGTCCTCGCGCCCGTCGACGATGAAGAAATCGCGGAAGCAATCGATTCCGGTCATGTAGAAATGCTTCGACGGACCGATCTTCTCGACCCATTCGCCCGGTGCCGAGATATGCGCGGTGCACAGCCGGAAATTGGGATCGACGTCGTTGGTGTGGATGAACAGCGTGTCGCCGTGCATGTCGACATCGTATTCGCGCCCCACCTTGCGCGGCGCGACGCACAGCGGCGTGGCGAGCGGGTCGGTCGCCGGCAGCAGATAGATCTCGCTCGTCACATGGTCGCCGCTCGACAGCACGATCCACTGGCGGTCGCTCGTCTCGCTGACGCCGACGCGGAAGCCTTCATCGGCTTCCTTGAACAATTCGACATCGTCGGCGACGGGCGTGCCGAGCCAGTGCAGCCGCGCATTGTCTGTGCGCCACTGCTCGTTGGCGAGGCCGTAGAGGAAGCCCTTGTCGTCGGCGGTCCAGACGATCTCGGAGAGCATGCCGGGGATGACGTCGGGCAGATGCGCGCCGCTCGTCAGATCCTTGACGCGCACCTCGAAGCGTTCCGAGCCATTGTCGTCGATCGCATAGGCCAGCAGCCGCCCGTCGTTCGACACCGAGAAGGCGCCGAGTCGGAAATATGCCTTGCCCTCGGCGAGCGCGACCTCGTCGAGGATCAGGTCGGGATCACCCCCGCCGACGGGCTTGCGCCACCATTTGCGATATTCGCCGCCGGTCTCGAACGAGGTCCAGTAGAGCCACTCGCCATCCTTCTGCGGAACCGACGAATCGTCTTCCTTGATGCGCGCCTTCATCTCGGCATAGAGCCGGTCGATCAGCCCCTTGTGCGGCGCCATCACGCCTTCGAAATAGCTGTTCTCGGCGGCAAGATAGGCGAGCACATCGGCATCGTCGACCTCGGGATAGTTGGGGTCCTTCAGCCACGCATAGGGGTCTTCGATGGTCACGCCGTGCGCGGTGAAGCTGTGGGCGCGGGTCTGCGCGACGGGCGGGGTAAGGTCTGTCATCCCCGATCCCTACCCGCTCCTGCCCGAACAAGTCGAGATGCGCGCAACGCCGATCAGGCGGAGACCAACGGCCCCGACCTGTGATGGGTCAGCCGCGCGAACGCCCCCGGCGCCGCAAGTGCGGGCGCGCCGTGCACGCGGCGCGCGCCGTTCGCCCGCCGGTCGAACGCCACGCGCACATCGCGCTCGCGACGATCGTGGCGGAAGGCGCCGGCATGCTCCGCCAGCGCCGCGATGCCCTGCGCGAGCGACGCCGCTGCGGCCAGGGTTTGCTCGACCATCGCCGCATTCTGCTGCGCGATCCCATCGAGTTGGTGCACCGCGCCCTTGATCTCGCCGATTGCGGTCGCGAGCGCGGCATTGTCGTCGGCGATGTCCCGCGTCAGATCGGCAGCTTCGGCGCAGCGCGCGAGGATCGTTTCGAGCGCGCCATCGACCTGGCCGACCGCACCGACCGCGATCCCGACTTCGTCCTGCGTCGTACTGAGCTGGACCCGCGCGCGCTTCGCCTCATCCTCGGCGCGCATCGCCAGCGTCGAGACCAGATCGGCGACCACCGCGAATCCCCGCCCGGCATCGCCCGCGCGCCCCGCCTCGACCGCGGCGTTCATCGCCAGCACGCGCGTCTGGAAAGCGATCTTGTCGAGTCCCTCGATCACGTCGTCGATCCCCGCCGTGCTCGTCGACACGCGGCGCATCGCTTCGATCGCGTTATCGGTGCGCTTGCGCACGTCGCCAGCAGCGGCGAGCGTCTGTTGCGACCCTTGCGACGATTGTGCGGCGGCCTGCGCGGTGCTGCGCAACCGCGCGTCCATCCGCTCGATCGAGGCGGAGGTCTGTTCGATCGCGGCGGCGCTGCTTTCGGTGCGCTGCGCGAGATCACCCGCCGCCCGCGCGATCGATTCGGACGTGACGGTGATGGCGTTCGTCGTCTCGACCACGGTACGCACCATCGTGCGCAGCGTATCGACTGCGCCGTTGAGGTCGGCCTGGACGCCGGCATAGCCTGGCGGGAAATCAGCCGAAAGGCTGGGCCGCAAGTCGCCCGAGGCCATTGCGGGCAGCACCTGCCCGAGAGCGTCGGCGATGAAGGTCTGCTCGGCATGCGAGCGGGCATCCTCGGCGGCGCGGTCGTTCGCGGCGCGGCGGAAGACATCGACCGCACGCGCCATGTCGCCGATTTCGTCGGTGCGGTCGTCATACGGGACGGCGCGATCGGCGCCCTGTGCCAGCGCGATCGTCACGTCGATCACGCTGCCGAGCGGGGCCATGATCTTGCGCCGCAAATAAACTCCCGCGCCGATCGCCATTGCAAGAATGGTCGTCGCAAGCGCGAGCAAGGCGATCGACGCGGTCGCCACGATCCGGTCGGAGCGCGCCTTCAGCATCGTCTGATGCTGCCCGGCGAGCGTCACCGCGCGATCGATCAGCCCGCGGTGCGCCGCATACTCGGCCGACAGGCGATCGTAACTGGCGTGGACCGCCGCGGTATCGCCCGCCCGCACCGCGGCCGTCAGTTGCTCGACGCCGTCCCAGAAGCGCCGGGATCGACGGTGAGCGCGCGCACCAGCGCCGGATCGAGCTTGGCCGCGGTCCAATAGGCATGCCGGTCGTCATAGGCACGCCGCAGCGCCGCGAGCCGTGTCGCGCGCATTTCGATCTGTTCGGGATGGTTGGCGAGGAGGGTCGCCTCGAGAAACGGCTCGACCACATATTCGGGGGGCGGCAGGATATCGGCGACATAGTCCGAAGCGGACTGGATTTCGCTCGAGACCGGGCCACCGATCCGGACCAGATTGATACTGTAGGCGGGCTTTGTTGCATAATTACGCGAGAGCATGACCGACGTTTTACTTGAAGATGTTATTGGATGCGGACGGTCACCGGCGTTCCTATTTCGGAGAACCGATTGAGAATTGCAGCACGGACTTTGAGCTCGGTAATCTGACGATCGAAGGTGCGGGCGACAACGCGCTGGCCCAGGAGTTTGAAGCAGTGCATTTTGGTCTCGACCAGACTGCGGCGATGATAGCCGCTCCACTTTTTCCAGATTGCGCGACCAAGCCGCTTTGTCGCGCGTAGCGCTCCATTGCGTGCATCGACGCCGGGACCGCCTTCTGCCCATGGTTGCCCGTTGCGGCGGACCGGGATGACCGCATCGGCACCGCGCCCGGCAATAGCGGCATGGCAGTCCCTGGTATCATAAGCGCCATCTCCGCCGACGCTGAGTATCCGCTCGTCTCCGGGAATTTGCGCCAGGAGAACGGGCAGCGTCGGTGCGTCACCAATGGCATTCGTCGTGACCTCAATGGCCCGGATATCCAGCGTCCCAGCATCAATCCCGAGATGCACCTTGCGCCACTGGCGACGGTAGGACGGTCCGTGTTTGCGCGTCTTCCACTCGCCTTCTCCCGTCATTTTGATCCCGGTGCTGTCGACCAGCAGGTGCAGTCCGCCCGAGCTGATCCGCCCGCCGAGGTTGACCTTCAACGTCTTCTGCCGTCGGCACAGCGTCGTATAATCCGGCACCGGCCAATCCAGTCCCGCCATTTTGATCAGGCTCGAAACCAACCCCGTCACTTGCCGCAAAGGCAGGTTGAACAGCGTCTTCAGCGTCAGGCACAGCTCTATCGCGCTGTCTGAAAACCGCATCGGGCGACCAGGGCGACCACACGGCTTCGAAAGCCAGTGCATCTCCGGATCAAACCATATTTCCAGCGACCCACGCCGCTTCAGCGCCGCATTATACTCAGGCCAGTTCGTCGTACGATACACAGGTGCGGCAGGTTTGGGCATTACGCCTATCTATACCGCTCGATTCCCTGCGTGAATCCCCGCCATCAGTTTTGCAACAAAGCCCTGTAGGCGGCAACCGCGATCGCCAGCAGGACGATCGTGATGATCAACACGCTGCCGAGTTGGAGGCGCTTGGCGATCGACATGGCGAGACATTTCTTCCGGAGAAACCGACACGCTCATTATAGCCGATCCGCGGACCGGCCGGGTGCGCCGACGCATCAATATGGTCGGGCCTGTCGCGCCCACGCGCGCAATCTGCCAAGGTCGGGCGACGTCGCGACCGATCCCGCTGGGATGGGCCGCCCCGCAACCGCCGCTCTTGTTTCCAGCAGCCACGAGAAAAGTGCATGTCGATCCGCTCCACCCGCCTCGCCGCGCTTCGCGCGCACCTCCAGCAATCGCGTCTCGACGGGTTCGTCGTTCCGCTGACCGACGAACATATGAGCGAATATGTCGGCGCCTATGCGCAGCGCCTCGCCTGGCTGACGGGCTTCCAGGGCTCGGCCGGGAGCGCAGTCGTGCTTGCCGATAGCGCCGCGATCTTCACCGACGGGCGCTACACGCTGCAGGTGCGCGAACAGGTGTCCGCCGCCGATTGGGACTATGTCGCCGTCCCCGCGACGAGCATCGCCGCCTGGCTCGGCACGCACGCGCCCGCCGGCGGGCGGATCGGCTATGATCCGTGGCTCCACACCCGCGCCTGGGTCGAGGAGGCGCGCGACGCGCTGGCGACGCGCGGCGCCGAGCTCGTCGCGGTCGAGGCCAACCCGATCGACGCCGTCTGGAGCGACCGCCCGATCGCCTCTGACGCGCCGCTCGTCGTGCAGGACGAGGCGCGCGCCGGCGTCGGCTCGGCGGCCAAGCGCGCACAGATCGCCGACTGGCTGGCCGAGACCGGCGCCGATGCGGTGGTGCTGACCGCGCTCGATTCGATCGCCTGGGCGCTCAACGTGCGCGGCGGCGACGTCGCGCACACCCCGGTCGCGCTGGCCTATGCGATCGTCGATGCCGACGGCACCGCCGATCTGTTCGTCGCGCCCGAGAAGGTGAGCGACGCAGTGCGCCAGCACCTCGGCAATGCGATCCGGCTCCACCCGCGCGCCGCCTTTGCCGAAGCGCTCGGCCGCTATGCCGGCAAGCGCATCGCCGCCGATCCCGAGCGCGCGGTCGCCGCGATCTTCGACCGGCTAGATCGGGGTGGCGCGAGCGTGCTCGCGCTGCGCGATCCGGTCGTGCTCGCCAAGGCGGTGAAGAACCCGGTCGAGATCGCCGGCCACCGGACCGCCTCGGCGCGCGACGGCGCCGCGCTCGCCAAATTCCTGCGCTGGGTCGAGGCCGAGGCGCCCAAGGGCGGGCTCGACGAACTCGCGTGCGTCGCCAGGCTGCAGGATTTCCGCGAGGCGACCGGCGTGTTGCTCGACACATCGTTCGACACGATCTCGGCGACGGGGCCCCACGGCGCGAGCCCGCATTACCATTCCACGCCGGAGTCGAACGCGCCGCTCGAACCGGGCCAGCTCTATCTCGTCGATTCGGGCGGGCAATATGCCGACGGCACGACCGACCTGACGCGCGTCCTGCCGATCGGCGAGCCTACGCCCGAAATGCGCGACCGCTTCACGCGCGTGCTGCAGGGCCATATCGCGCTGGCGACCGCGGTCTTCCCGCTCGGGACGACCGGCGCGCAGCTCGATCCGTTCGCGCGGCGGCCGTTATGGGCGGTCGGGCTCGATTATGCGCACGGCACGGGCCACGGCGTCGGCGCCTATCTCTCGGTCCATGAAGGCCCGCAGCGCATCGCCCCGCCGAGCTATCCCGGCGGCGGCCCGGCCGAGCCGCTGCGCGCTGGCATGATCCTTTCGAACGAGCCTGGCTATTACAAGGCAGGCGAATACGGGATCCGGATCGAAAATTTGATCCTGGTCGAGGACCGCAGCTTCGAGGGCGGCGCGCCGATGCTGGGGTTCGAAACGCTGACCTTCTGCCCGATCGAGCGCTCGCTGATCGTGGCGGACATGCTCAGCCCGGCCGAACGCACCTGGCTCGATTCGTACCATGAACGCGTCGTCGCGGTGATCGGCGCGCATCTCGATGCCGATGAGCGCGCTTGGCTCGACGCGAAATGCGCGCCTATCGTGTGACGTCGTCGTCGCGCGGTGCCGTGTCGAGCGCCCGCTCGCGCCCCTTGCGGCGCTTGAGGTTCTCGCGCAGCGCCGCGGCGAGCCGCGCAGCTTTTTTGTCGTCTTTGCTGCCCATCTGTAACACGCTCCTTGACAATCCCCGCGCCAACGGGTCTTAGGCCGCTTCCGCAGACGCCGTAAGGTGCTTTGCGGACATGCTGCCGTAGCTCAGTGGTAGAGCGCATCCTTGGTAAGGCTGAGGTCGTGAGTTCAATCCTCACCGGCAGCACCATTTTTCAATGACTTAGCGTCGGCGAGCCTTCGGGCTCGCCGAGCGTGGCAAGCACCCAGCAAGCACTTCGGCGCTCCTTCCCCCTCTTTCGCTGTGCGATGGGGCGAACGGCCGGCACGACGAACGGCTGATTCTGGTGCTGCGCGCATTCGTCTCGGATGGTGATCGATCCATGAATCGGTCGCGGGTTTCGCGCGGAAGACGAAATCCGGCCGGTCTCACATGGATTGCGATCCACATCCCACCACCCCAGCACGGGCGGTAAAGGCGGCCCGGCTTCGGCGGCGTCAGGGGCGTGAAGACCGAATTCCGATCGACGCTCCGAACGTCCGGTCTTCCGCAATGAAGCAGGTCCGAGACGGAATGGAAGCGCATGAGCATCAGCACAGACCAATCCGACGACGCGTCCGCGACCGCGTCAGCCGCCACCACACCTCCACCGAGATCACGGTCTCACGCGGCCTGGCCGGGATCCGATTGCGCCGCCAGGATGCCGATCATGGAACTGACCGAATGGCCAACGAAGACCGCGTTCCTTAGGCTTAGCTCACGACCTATATCGACCAGATCATCCGCATAGCCTTGCAGGCTGTCATATTTGACGGCGTCATAGGCGGAAAGGTCAGACCCCCCTGCGCCAACGTGGTCGAACAGAACCGTCTTGAAATCCCTTTCGAATGCCGGTGCAACCAGGCGCCACATGTTTTTGTCGCAGCCGAAGCCGTGAGCGAAGACCATCGATCGACTTCCGCCGCCCAAAGCGCTGATGTTATTCCGTTTGAGAATCGACACCCTGCATCCTTACGCCGATGCCGGCGTGCCCAGCCATGACGTAGCGCCGACAGGCCGGGCGCGCGACCGCAATCTTCCGGCAAGCGGGGATGCCGCACGTTGAGCGTGCCATGAGCCAGTCAGAGCCGACTTATTTTTCGTCTCGCCGCGTCGGGAACACCGGCCCGCGCACAACCATGCGCTCCGCCGGATAAGGCTGCTGCAGCGCCACCACGTCGTCGTAGCTGCCGCGCAGCCAGCGCTCGTGGTCGGCGCGCTTAAGCACGGTGATCATCGCCTTCGGGTGGATCGGCGCGACCAGTTCGTTCGGATCGCACGTCACCATCGTGAAGCCGCTGCCCTTGGCGGTGCGCTGCCAGAAGCCCCGCGACCGCGAACAGCGGCTGGTCGGTCACCTTAAACCACATCTCACCTTTGAGCGGCTTCTTGCCGTCGCCGAGATCATGCGCCTCAGGTGTTTATTCGCAGAACTCGCTCAGCGGGATCAGGCAGCGATTCTCAGGCTTGGCGGCAAGCGCACGCCACTGCGAGAGGCCGAGGTTGCGGACATTCGTCATCGGCCAGGCGGCGCCACCGCCGAGCACGTCCCACGACATAATGTCGAGGCACCGACCGCGATCGGTCTCACGCACGACATACGCCCGCCCCCGGGGCATCAGTTCGATCGGATTGAATCGATTATCCATCGGACGGTCGACGCCGAATACCGTGCCGAAGTGCGTGTGAAGTGTCTCGGGTTCGTAGCTGTTGCGGGCGCGGTTACACATCGTGGCTTCTCAAATACCCGGATTCGACTCGATACGTGATGTTGATCTAGCATCGTGTGGATGGAGCCGCCGCTAACGATCTTTATCGACGAGGCTGGCGATCCTGGCGTGCGCGATGGTCTGCGGTATCTCGGCGAGCGACACGAATGGCTGTGTCTAGCTGCCGCGGTCGTTCCGTCCGGGTCGGACGAACATCTCGTTCAATGGGTGAAAGAAATGCGGGTCGCCGCCCATTCCCATCAGCGCGGCTCCCTCCACTACCACCGCATCACACCGGGAAGACGGCGGGCGGTGTGCGCCGTGCTCGCCGAGAAACCCGTACGCGGCTTCGTGATGGTCAGCCATAAATCCAATTTGCGCGAATATGTGAACCCGCGCATCCGGCAGATGATCGCTGGCGGCACGTTCTATAATTGGTGCCTGCGGCTCTTATTGGAACGTGTGACTGCTTGGTGCGAGCGGTGGCAAAGACTCCGGCTGGACGGCACGATCCGTCCGGTTGAAATAGTTTTCGCGCAATCGGGCGCCCATGATTACGAGCACTTCTTCGCGTACATCGACAAATTGAGGATGCAGGCGGACAACGGGACTCTCTTCCTGAAGGGGCCCGGTCTCAACCCGAGAATGCTCGATCGAACGGCTTGGTCGGTACGGCCGGCTGAATCTTGGGCCGGGCTGCAGATAGCGGATACCATCGCGAGCTCGTTTTACCAGGCCGCCAACACTGTGGCGTCGACATGGGATATGGAACCAGCGACGGCATTGGCCCCGATCATGGCAGGAGCACCAGCGGGCAAGGCAGCCAACACCGGTGTCACGGTCTGGCCGCTGCCGGATCAGGCCGCGGTTCCGGACGATGCTCGCGCAATTTTTCGGAGATACGGCTACAGCTTCTGATTGGCGGGCCCCGGCCTTGTCTGCGCCGATCTAGCTGGTAGGTCGCCACGACTGGGACGGCCGTCTGATCGGTTGTCGCTTCGCACATGGGCTCACGACCAAGGTTGTTCCAGCGTATCCCGCCGCCAGCAGAATCTCATATTTCGGTAGCCAAATCAACGCCTTGCTAAGGCGTTGATCTGACTCGATTTTCAAACCGCGCGTGTCTTCGCGTCAATCCCGATGCGGGTAGTTGTACCGCGCCACCGGGTCCGCTTCCGTCCCCTTGGCGAAGATCACCGTGTCATCCGGGTGCATGTCCTGCTGCGCCCATCGATCCCAGGCGGGATGGATAAAGTCAGGCTTGCCCCAGATCTGCACAGCCGAATTATACTCGTCTCCGCGAAAGCCGACGAAGTGGAGCGCGGGTTTGATCGGCGCGAGCACAAGGCGGCCCGCATACCCATCTCGACGGCTACGAGCAATTGGCATAGCCTATCCACGGTCGTCGGATCAGGGAGGCGAGTGGCTTAGGCCACCTGACGGTATGACAATGCCGGATCTGCAACGGCCATGACACGATAGAGCTAGCGTTGAATACATAAGCGAAATTCTTGGGCCGCCGGCTGATAGTTTTTCCACTCAAAGGCCAGGTCGGCAAATTGCCATCTTGAATTAAACGCGCAGAACTCTTCGACGAGGCAAATACATTCGAGCTTGATTTCTTTGGCAGCTGTCACTTCGCTGGCCGTGCCGTTTAGGAGAAGTGGCTCGAAAATCTCGCGATGGACGAAAAGACTATAGATCGACAGCACTCTCGACATTTCACCCCGGCAACGTTCCAATTCCACGATGCCTTCGGTGCTTTGGACAGCGATATGCGGCGCAGAGTGGCTGATTATCCCCAGCATCCGATCACGGACCTGTCGATCGTTGAAAGCATAGCACATCCCCCATTTCACCGATGGATAGCAACCAACCGTGTCTAAAGCGTTGTAGTGCGGACGGGTCGGTAAGAAATCGAGGCGCTCCGCCGGAGCAGATGATGTTGGAGTGGACGGGCTCGAAGCCGCGGGCTGCGATATGCGCTATTGCAGCGAGCCGGCGGTCAACTGGTCAAGCCGAAAGGCGATCTCCTTCCATCGGTCTATGCCAACTTGATCGCCGTCCGCCGCGAGGGCGCTGATCCGCTCCGCAACATGGGCAGGGGCATGTAAACCGTGCACCCGGTGCACCGCCAGCGCTTCGGCCCAGCGTTCCTCGTCTGAGGTCACCGACATTCCCCCATGTGATAGCGGCGCCAATAGGCTTCCCATCGGACCGCGGCGCCGGCGGCGAGGATCGCGCAGAACAGCGACCGACCATCGGGCAACGTGCAGCGAGCGACGACGCGGGAATAGCTCTTGCCCATCGGTTGGCACGTCATCGTCTGGCGCAGCGTCAGCCGCTCGACGATAGCTCGGCTTCGCTCGGCCGCAGCATTCGAACACGTGTAGAAGCGAGGGTTCTCCTACCGTGGTCGTGCCCCCAACTTTGCCCAAATCCAGGTAGGGCTGCGTCAGCGTAATCTCCTTCTCCTAGGTTTTGGCGGCAACTACGCCGTGGGCGTGCTGACCTCGTGCGCGATCGCCCAGACAAAGCCGGCGAGTTGGCGCGCAATGGCTGTGGTCACCGTTGTGAGAGGTTTGCCGGCACGGCTAAGCTTACGATATTGAAGGCAGAGCCGTTCCTGTGCCTTCCAGGCGATCGCGCGTGCCGGCGGAGCGAGTTGCTCCTGCCGCAAAAGCTGTTCCCGACTGATCCGTGCCGGGAAACGATAGCTCCAGGCGGCCTCGATCAGCATCCGCCGCGCTGCCCCGTTCCCCGCTTTCGTGATACTGCCCTGCCGACGTCGCGTTCCTGTCAACGCCGGTATAAAATGGGGCCAGCCACCGGTTTAAAAGTGGGCCAGTCAGTTTAAACAAAAAGCCTCTGGTTGAGGCTGGGTTTGATCGGCGTCGGGGAAGCGGCTGTAGCGTAGCGGAAGCCGATTTCCCGACGCCGATTGCCGTTTGGGATCAGGTCATCCTGCTACCCTCCTTGTCCTTTTGGCGCTTACGGCTGCTGGCAAGGCGGAAGCTGTCACCATTCATCTCGAGGATGTGGACGTGGTGGGTCAACCGGTCGAGCAGCGCGCCGGTGAGGCGTTCGGAGCCGAACACCGACGTCCATTCATCGAACGGCAGATTGCTGGTGATCAGCGTGCTGCCCCGTTCGTATCGCTGGCTGAGCACCTCGAACAACAGCTCCCCGCCAACGGCGGTGAACGGCACATAGCCCAGCTCGTCGAGGATCAGCAGCTTGACCGAGGCCAGATGCTTCTGAAGAATGCGTAATCGCCGCTCATCCCGGGCCTCCATCAGGTCATGCACCAGCGCGGCGGCCGTGGTGAACGCCACGCTTTGGCCCTTCTGACAGGCAGCAAGGCCAAGCGCGAGGGCGGCATGGGTCTTGCCCGTGCCGCTGGGCCCCAGCGCGATGACATTGCGGCGCTGTTCGATCCATTCACCGCGCGTCAGTTCCAGCACCAGCGACTTGTTCAGCGAAGGCTGGGCAGCAAAATCGAAGGTGTCGAAGCTCTTGGTGTGCGGGAACTTTGCCATGCGGATGCGGCGTTCCACCATGCGGCGTTCACGGTCGATCCGCTCAAGCTCGCACAGCCGCAGCAGATAGCGCGGATAATCAGCGCGGTCCTGCGCGGCTTCAAGGGCAACCTTCTCATACTCGCGCACGAAGGTCGGCAGCTTGAGCGCCTTGAGGTGGTTGGCCAGCAGCACCGCAGGCGGCACACTGGTAGGGATCTGCGCCATAGCAGGCAGCGGCATCAGGGGTTCGCTCATGCCGGTACTCCTGTCGCTGAAGCATTGGCCTGAGACAGCAAGCCCATATAGGCACCTGGGTCGGTGCGTCCGACATCGGCGCGCGGCAGATGCGGATAAAACTGCAGGTCAAGCCGCGGTGGCCGCCGTTCAAGCCGCGCCAGCGCAATCATCTTTACCGCATCAAAGCTGATCGCCCCCAAATCCAATGCCCGCGCCACCGCCCATTCAACCTGGGACTGCTCGAAGCGCTCGCATAGCCGTAGCACCTGGATAAACTCGCGGCGCCCTTCCTTGCCGCTGCGCGCCTCCATCAACCGGCGAATACGGTGCATCGGCTCGGCCAGTACCCAGCCATCGAGCGGCGCGGCCTGATCAAGCGCGCGCGGTTTTTGCTCCAGCAGCGCCAGATAGTGCAGCGGGTTGGCGATGAAGTCTTCGCGTTCATAGCTGCGCGGATGCACCGCGATCTGTTCCCCCCGGCAGATTACCGCGACCCGATCGACATAGCCTTTGATCACCACCTCCTGGTGGGCATAGGCCGTTGGCACCGAGTAATCATTGGTGCGATAACGGACCAGCGACATCGACGAGGCGCGCCCTGTCACGATATGGCAAGGATCGAACGGCACCGCTGGCAGCGGCATAAACGCCGCCAGGTCGGTGGTCAGCCTGTTACCGATGCTCTGACTGTGCCCGCGCAGCACCGACTGCCTGCGCTCCACGCATTGTTCGAGAAAGCGGGCATTCATGGCATCAAAGCTGTCCGCCACCGGCATCGGCACCATGAAGTGCCGCCGCACATAACCGACCAGCCCTTCGACCTTGCCCTTGTCGTTACCCTTGCCAGGGCGGCCAAACTTGTCTTCGAACAGGTAATGGCTCTGCAGGGTCGAGAACATCCGGCTGCGCTCACGCTTCCCGTCACCCAGTATCTGCGCCACCGCCAGCTTGGTGTTATCATATAGGATCGAGCGCGGGATGCCGCCGAAGAAAGCAAAGGCCGCGACATGGCTCTCACAAAACGCCTCGGCCACCTCGGCCGGATAGGCCTTGAAGAACGGCGCGTCGCTGTGTGGCAGATCCATGCAGAAATAGTGGAACCGTATCAGCTTGCCGCCGACGATCCCGTCCGCCTCACCAAAGTCCACCTGTGCATGGCCCGGTCTGTGGCTCAGCGGAATGAATACCTCGCGGCTGCGTAACTTCGCGCCCGCGACATAATCGCGCACAATCGTAATGCCGCCGGTGAAACCATGCTCATCGCGCAACCGCTCGAATATCCGTCCTCCCGTATGCCGCTGCTTGGCATGCACCGTGCGGTCATCGGTCAATATCTGATCGATGATCTCGGTGAACCCCGACAGCTTCCGGCTGTACGTAACCCCGCATCGCCCGTGCTCCGGCGGCTCCGGAAAAACCAGCATCTTGTCGACCGTCTTGCGATTAATCCCATAATACGCAGCTGCGGCACGGCGGCTCATGCCGTCAATAATCACGGCATGGCGAACCTTCTGATAAAGCTCCACTCTCTTCACCCTCCGCCTCCGCACAAAAGCGAAGGTCTAGCAGGAGTGGCCCCTTTTTAATCCGGTGCTACCGCCCGATGAATGGCCCCTTTTATTACCGGTGTTCTCAGGTAGCCGTGCCGGTGCGGCGATGGGCCATCGCCGGCTACCTCGATCAGCGTCATATCGACCGGGAAGCCAGCCGTTGTGATATTTGCAATGGCGAAGCGGCGAAGGACATCGCCGGCGTTGGTTAGATCAAATTCGTCGGGAATCGAGAGATCGTACTGACGGGCGAGTTGGGTGTCCTTTCGGATTTCACTGGCTTCGAGGACATTCCACAGTGCCTCGCGATCGCCCAAGTGCGGCGGCGCGCCCTCGGGCAGCAGAATTTCGGACCGCTTAACCGTGCGTTTGTCGGTGAAATCCGAGAAGCGCCCAAGGCGCTCGTCGCGAAGGCGGCAGGCGTTCTGCCAGGCCGCAGTCGCAACCACGCTTTGCCCGACGGATCGACGGATAATACGCGCGTGAAAATGATAGACGGCCATGTTGCGGGGTCCGAGTTGGCATTTCTATCGACCGACAATATCGTCTCTAATCGTGTTGGAAAGCGTCGTGCACACCGAACCGTGAAAGTATGGCCGGGTCCAGCTCCTCGCCCTCCTTCATCGGCTCGACACGGCGTTGTTGCAAAACTGACGTTGGGGATTCCCGCAGGGAATCGGGCAAGATAGATGGGCGTAATGCCCAAACCTGCCGCACCTGTGTATCGTACGACGAACTGGCCTGAGTATAATGCGGCGCTGAAGCGGCGTGGGTCGCTGGAAATATGGTTTGATCCGGAGATGCACTGGCTTTCGAAGCCGTGTGGTCGCCCTGGTCGCCCGATGCGGTTTTCAGACGGCGCGATAGAGCTGTGCCTGACGCTGAAGACGCTGTTCAACCTACCTTTGCGGCAAGTGACGGGGTTGGTTTCGAGCCTGGTCAAAATGGCGGGGCTGGATTGGTCGGTGCCGGATTATACCACGCTGTGCCGACGGCAGAAGACGTTGAAGGTCAACCTTGGCGGGCGGGCCAACTCGGGCGGACTGCACCTGCTGGTCGACAGCACCGGGATCAAAATGACGGGAGAAGGCGAGTGGAAGACGCGCAAACACGGACCGTCTTACCGCAGGCAGTGGCGCAAGGTGCATCTCGGGATTAATGCTGGGACGCTGGATATCCGTGCCATTGAGGTCACGACGAATGCCATTGGCGATGCACCGACGCTGCCCGTTCTCCTGGCGCAAATTGCCGGAGACGAGCGGATACTCAGCGTCGGCGGAGATGGCGCTTATGATACCAGGGACTGCCATGCCGCTATTGCCGGGCGCGGTGCCGATGCGGTCATCCCGGTCCGCCGCAACGGGCAACCATGGGCAGAAGGCGGTCCCGGCGTCGATGCACGCAATGGAGCGCTACGCGCGACAAAGCGGCTTGGTCGCGCAATCTGGAAAAAGTGGAGCGGCTATCATCGCCGCAGTCTGGTCGAGACCAAAATGCACTGCTTCAAACTCCTGGGTCAACGCGTTGTCGCCCGCACCTTCGATCGTCAGATTACCGAGCTCAAAGTCCGCGCTGCAATTCTCAATCGGTTCTCCGAAATAGGAACGCCGCTGACCGTCCGCATCCAATAACATCTTCAAGTAAAACGTCGGTCATGCTCTCGCGCAGTTATGCAACAAAGCCCCTCCAAGCCCTGCTGCGCAGAGCTGAATCGCCTTTGCCGTGAGACCCACTGGAAGCATGACCGCCTTCCGTCAGCTTAGTACAGATTTGTCTCTAAGCCATAATTGACGGGGGTGGCAACACTCAATCGCGAGCGGCTAACTCCAGCTAGTGGTTATCGCCTGACAGTTGAGTCCGATTAGGGATTCCCGTCGCCGTTTTGCCGTGCGAGTCATCGGGGATGCGAAGTGGTATAATCATCGACCTTGCGTCGGCGGACCGAGAGCGTCTCGAGCGGATCTGCAAGGATCGTAACGCGCCCCAAAAGCACGTCTGGCGCGCCAAGATCGTGCTTTTGAGCGCCGAGGGGATCGGCACCAGCGAGATCATGCGGCGGACGGCCACATCGAAGACATGCGTGTGGCGCTGGCAGGAGCGGTTCATGCAGGAAGGGGTGGAGGGGCTGCTGCGCGACAAGACCCGTCCGTCGCGCATCCCTCCCCTAACCGCGGAGGTTGTCGCATGGGTAGCGAGCCGGACGCATGAGGCGCCGCCGGGTGAGACGACCCATTGGACAGCCTCGCTGATGGCCCGCGAAGCCGACATCAGCGCCAGTTCGGTTCACCGGATCTGGCGCGCCCACGGCCTCCAGCCTCACCGCGTTCGGCAGTTCAAGCTGTCCAATGATCCCGAGTTTATCGACAAGCTTCGCGATGTCGTGGGCCTTTATGTCGCGCCGCCCGCCCACGCGATCGTCCTGTCGTTCGACGAGAAGAGCCAGATCCAGGCCCTCAACCGATCCCAGCCCGGCCTGCCGCTGAAAAAGGGGCGGGCCGGCACCATGACCCATGATTACAAGCGCAACGGCACCACTACGCTCTTTGCCGCGCTCAACATCCTCGACGGGACCGTGATCGGCCGCAACATGCAACGGCACCGCCACCAGGAATTCATCCGCTTTCTCAATCTGATCGAAGCGCGCGTGCCCGCCGGCAAGGCGATCCATGTGATCCTCGACAATTACGCCGCTCACAAGCACCCCAAGGTTCGCGAGTGGCTCGAGCGCCACCCGCGCTTCACCTTCCACTTTACGCCTACGTCCTGTTCCTGGCTCAATGCCGTCGAGGGCTTCTTCGCCAGGCTGACCAACCGTCGACTCAAACGCGGCGTGTTTCATTCGCTCGTCGACCTTCAGGCCGCCATCAACCGCTTCCTGGTCGAGCACAACGAAAGCTCAAAGCCCTTCGTCTGGACCGCCGACCCCGATAAAATCATCGCCGCCGTCAGACGCGGGCACCAAGTGTTAGATTCGGACCACTAGTTAACGAAAACGGCGATTTGCTCCTGCCCGACATGTTCACCCGGTTGCCGAGCCGGGCGACCTGACATAAAAACCCTCTCCTGGGGGTTGGCGGGACTGCGCTTTTTCGCAGTTTCTTGGTGAAGCGCGTTGCGCAAAGGGCAAAAGATTGGGCAAGACCGTCGCTTTCCTCGCGCAAACCCCTGGCTCGGCGACGATTGAAGACCAACGTTTGTGTCTGAATCCTGGCGACCTGGAGATGCTTGCAGGGCGTAAGACCTTCAATCAGCTTGCCGATCTGCTCGACCGTAAAGGGATCGGCCTCGCCGCTGGCGACCGCGTCAAAGTATATGATCTTTCCTGCCTGGCACTCGCGACCCCGATGCTTATTCGCACGCTCACCAAGCTGCTCAGAAATGGCGTCAGCGTTGAAATCTGCACGCCAAAGATTGTCATCGAGCCTTGTGCCGACGACAAGCTGCATACCATGCTCGATGCCTTAGATAGCCACTATCGACACATTCACGGCATCAAGACACACCCCGCCGAGATGTCGCCGCCAGGCCGGAAGCGCCTACTCGGACCTGACAAGCTCCCGGAGATTCGTGAAAAGCTAAGCGCGCCCGGCGCGACCGCCACGGATGTCGCACAAGAACTAGGCGTCGCCCGGTCCACGCTCTTCAACTATCTCGAACGATACGACCTCGACCGCCGGGTTGCTCGTGACAAGAAGGGAGTAAACCGGCGTCTCGAGGATAGCAGCGATCACAGTGATGTCGCGGAAAGTGATCCCGGCGAGGCGACCGTCTAAGATCCGATCGACGCGACCCGCCGGAAGCGCGCTGAGCTCGGCAAGGGTGTTCCTCGAAAGACCTTTGTCGCGAAGCAACGCATTAACGCGATCTGCAAAACGGCACCGCAATTCCACCCCTACCGCCACACGCACTTCCTCGATTTCCCCTAGAGGGGTCCGTTCCGGTTGAGGGTACAATGATGCCCTGTTCGTGCCGCTAGCGAATACCGTACTAGAGACATGCCGAGGGGGCCGGGTTCGTCCAACCAGAGGTGGCTCCGCTTGTCTGAACAGGCTCGCGGTCTGGATAAGTGGACTACCGCGGGTTGATCATGCCGCTGCGAGAAGCGGCTGGTCGAAGTATACCTGGTCCGGTGTTCTGGCGCCAAGGGCTGAATGTGGCCGGACGCCGTTATAAAATGCGAGATATCGACCGATGCCGGCGCGGGCTTCGGGAACCGAGGCGTAGGCATTGAGGTACACCTCTTCGTATTTCACCGAGCGCCACAGGCGCTCAACAAACACGTTGTCCCGCCAGCACCCTTTGCCATCCATGCTTATTGCTATCTCTTCGCGGTGCAGGACGGCGGTGAAGGCCACACTGGTGAATTGCGAGCCTTGGTCGCTATTGAAAATGGAAGGCTTGCCGTACCGTGCGAGCGCTTCCTCCAACGCAGCGACGCAGAACGCGACATCCATCGAAATCGACACTCGCCAGGCCAGCACCCGTCGGGTGAACCAATCGACGATAGCCACCAGATAGACGAAACCGCGAGCCATTGGGATGTACGTGATATCCGTCGCCCAGACCTGGTTCGGCCGGATCACTGCCAGCTTGCGCAGCAGGTACGGATAGATCTTGTGCCCCGTCGCCGGTTTCGACGTGTTCGGACGGCGGTAGATCGCCTCGAGCCCCATTCGCTTCATCAGCGTCGCGACATGCCGTCGCCCGATGACCACGCCTTCCTGCCGGAGCAGATCGCGCAGCATCCGGCTGCCGGCGAACGGATAGAGCAGATGAAGCTCATCGATCCGCCGCATGATCAACAGGTCGGCCGGCGAGACAGGCCGCGGGAGATAGTAGATGCTGCCGCGGCTGATCTTGAGCTGCTGCGCTTGACGGGCCAGCGGCAGCTCATGGTCACGGTCGATCATCGCTTTGCGCTCGGCAACAGACCGGCCTTCCCGAGCGCACCGGCCAAAAAATCGTTCGCCAGCGTCAGCTCGCCAATCTTTGCGTGCAGCACCGTTATATCGACCGCTGGTTCGCTCGCTGCCGGCACCGCTCCGAACACGTCTGACGCCCCCTCCAGCAGCTTGGACCGCCACTGATTAATGAGGTTCGGGTGCACCTCATACTCCTGCGCCAGTTCGGCCAGCGTCTTCTCGCCTCCCACGGCAGCCAGCGCCACCTTGGCCTTGAATGCCGGGCTGTGGTTCCGGCGGGGTCGCTTGCTCATCTTGCCTCCTCTTCGCGGCCAGCATGGCCGCTCTCAGATCGGCAATCCACTTATCCCCGCTGTTCAGATTCCTAGAACCACCTCTAACCGCCCTCCCGCTGATCGCCATCATCGGATCGACCCCGGATGGCACAGCTGTAATTCAGGTATCAGACATAACCGCCAGTCCGCACAGGCCGTGCACAATCGCTGCGATCGAACCCCCGACCGCCATTGTCCGATTCCGGTTTTGCACTCCAATGGCGGCATCGGCCGCTTGGATGGCTGCGGCAGTGAAGATGATTACGACCGATACGGGCCCGCCAAAATGGAGCGGTACGAACGCAGTAATCAAAGCGAACGGAATAGCCCGCGCCGCAAACATTCTAGAGTAGAAGATCTCCCCCGCGCTGATAGAAGGAGAAGTAATCAATGCGGCGGGATTCATCAAAGCAATAGTTGCACCGATAAGAGATCCCAGCGCCATCAAAGCGTTCAACACTATCGGAAGATATTGCTGCATCGATTGGTCCCCAACAATCCATCTTGACGCACCTGTGCTGGCCTGTGCAAGCTGCACGCTCGATCATGATACTCTTTTGAACGCGGATCTGTTCCTTTGTGACCGCTATCGCGACCGCAATTGGCGCGTCTTGCAACGCCTTTGGCGTGATTTGCCAAAGGAAAGCCGTTGTACGGTGCTAGCATCCGCTCAGCCCTCATCAACGATGCGGCGGACCGCTAGGAGGTCTCGTGACCAGCATAAGCAGGACGATGCAGATCAACGGCAAGCCGGTCGAACCACCGGGCGACGCGCGCATGTCGCTCCTCGACATGCTGCGAGAGACCCTTGGTCTCTCGGGGACGAAGAAAGGCTGTAATCAGGGTGCTTGCGGAGCTTGCACGGTCCTGGTCGATGGCGAACGCATCGTATCCTGTCTGGCTCTAGCTGTTCAATATACGGGTCGCCAAGTGACTACGATCGAGGGTCTCGCTGCAGAATCGGAATTACACCCGCTTCAAGCCGCCTTCATCGAGCATGACGGTTTTCAGTGCGGGTATTGCACGCCTGGTCAGATTTGCTCAGCGGTCGGAATGGCGGCCGAGATCGCACGCGGGTCGCCTAGCCACGTTTCCCGAGATCTGACGGCCGACTTTTTTGTCCTCACGCACGACGAAGTACGCGAGCGGATGAGCGGTAATCTGTGTCGGTGCGGCGCGCATAACGGAATCGTTGCCGCGATCAGCGAAACATATGCGGGAGCCGTCAAATGACTCCCTTCAGCTATGCCAGCGCGGCCGATCCTGCCGAGGCGATCGATCTCGGCCGCGCAGCTAGATCGAAATATCTAGGGGGTGGCACCAATCTGGTCGATCTGATCAGGGAGACGGTCGAACGGCCAACCTCATTGATCGACGTGTCGCGTCTTGCGTCGATCATCGAGGAGCATGAGGATGGTGGGCTGCTGATCGGGGCGGCGGTTCGCAATACCGCGCTTGCCGAACATCGTGCTGTCCGCAGCCGCTATCCTGTCCTCAGCCGTGCGATCCTTGCCGGTGCGTCTGCGCAGATCCGGAACATGGCGACGGTCGGTGGCAATATTCTTCAGCGAACGCGGTGCACGTACTTTTACGACGTCGAGGGTGCGCGTTGCAACAAACGGTCGCCTGGGCGGGGTTGCGATGCGATCGACGGTTACAATCGTGGCCACGCGATCCTCGGCGCATCGCCTGCTTGCGTCGCGACCCATCCATCGGACATGTGCGTCGCGCTAGCAGCGCTCGATGCGCAGGTTCATCTCCAAGGGCCAACCGGCGCGCGCACTCTACCGCTGATCAATCTCCATCGACTGCCCGGCGACCATCCCGAAATAGAGACCGCTCTGAAACCCGGCGAGTTGATAACGGCGATCGAGCTACCTGCCAGCGGTGCGCGTATGCGCTCGACGTACCGCAAGGTTCGTGACCGGGCGAGCTATGCCTTTGCATTGGTATCGGTAGCCGGCGTGCTCGACGTTGAATCGGGGACCATTAGAGTCGCACGGTTGGCGCTTGGCGGCGTCGCCCATCGGCCGTGGCGCGCGCACGCGGCAGAAGCCGCTCTAATTGGAAAACCGGCCACGGAGGCAAGCTTCCGAGCTGCGGCGGATGTCGAATTGGCTGCCGCGCGACCGCTCAGCGGTAACGGCTTCAAAGTCGAGCTTGCGCGGCGCGCGATCGTGGCGGTGCTCGCCGAACTTGCCGCCGACAGTACGAGGGGGCGCGGGTGATGACAAAAGTGGATCGACGGACGGTGGTGGCCGCTACTCTGACCACGATTGCGCTGGTGGGACCTGCGCGTGCCATCACGCGAACCGCGACGGTCAAGAAAGTGAAGTCCGCTTCCCAAGATGCCAAGATCGGCCCGATCGGAAAGCCAGTTTCCCGCATCGATGGGCCATTGAAAGTGCGGGGCAAGGCAACGTTCGCCGCAGAGTTCGCGATGGACCGCATGCTGTATGCAAGCCTGGTATTCAGCACGATCTCCAAGGGGCGGATCGAGACGCTCGATACGGCGCAGGCGACGAAAGCCGCTGGGGTTATCGCCGTGATGACCCATCACAATGCACCGCGCATGAAACCAATGTTGATGATGATGGGGCCAGGCGAAACCAACCCGAAAGCGGGCGGTGGAGACAGTCTCGCGGTCCTGCAGGACGACCGGATCCACTGGAATGGGCAGCCGATCGCAGTCGTGCTCGCTACGTCGCAGGAACAGGCGGACTATGCCGCATCGCTTGTCGGCGCGCGCTATGTTGCCGAGCCAGCAGTCACCACTTTCGCAGCCGCCAAGGCAAAGCCTACCGAGACCGGCGAGGCTATGGGGCAAAAGCTTCTCGTCAAAGTCGGCGACGCCGAGAGCGCGCTCAAGGCAGCGGCTGTATCCGTCGATGAGACCTATCGCACGCCGAACCAGAGCCATAATGCCATCGAGCCGCATGCAGCAACCGTGGCGTGGAAAGGCGATGAACTGATCGTCCACGATGCGTCCCAGGCTGTCACGCATACTGCGGCCACGCTCGCGGTGATGTTCGGGATCGAAGAGACGAAGGTGCATGTCACGTCCCCCTTCGTCGGCGGGGGGTTCGGGGGTAAAATGCTCTGGCAGCACCAGGTGCTGGCAGCAGCCGCTGCCAAGCTTACCGATCGTCCGGTGCGGATCGCCCTGTCTCGAGAGGGTGTCTACCGCGTAATCGGCGGTCGTTCGATGACGGAGCAACGCGTCGCGATCGGTGCGGGCAAGGACGGTCAGTTCAGCGCGATCATCCACACCGGAACGTCGACGACAACCAAGCGCACAAAACTGGCCGAGGCGTTCATGATGGCTGCGATGAGCAGCTACACCGCGACCAGCTTCAGCCTCGATAATCAGCTCGCTTTCATGGACGTGATCGCAAATACCCAGATGCGGGCACCAGGCGGAGCGGTCGGGACCTACGCTCTTGAATGCGCAGTGGATGAATTGGCTGACGCGCTCCGTCTTGACCCGATCGAGCTCCGGCTGCGCAACATGCCGGAAAAAAACCCGATTTCGGGCACGGCGTTCTCGTCTCACAACGGCGATGTTGCCTGGCGAGCAGGCGCGAAGCGCTTCGGATGGTCCAAGCGCAACTCGGTGCCGGGTTCGACACGCGATGGAGAGTGGATGGTGGGGATGGGCTGTGCGGCCTCCTCCCACCCGTATGTGAGAATGCCGGGTGGCGCGGCGCGCCTAACGCTCACGCGCGACGGCAAAGCCAGGCTAGAGGTGGCTGCCCATGAAATGGGGATGGGCACCGCAACGGTGCAGACGCAGGTCATCGCGGAACGCCTTGGCTTACCGATCGACAATGTCACGTTCGCGTACGGCGATTCAGCTTTCCCAGGTCTTGTCCTGGCCGCAGGGTCGCAACAGACCGCCTCGATGGCCGCTACTGTGTTGGCGGTCCAAACCGCGCTTGTGACCGCCCTGCTGAAGCTCGTCGACAGCACCTCGCCGCTTGCCGGCCTCGCAGCTGACCAGGTGAGTGTCCAGGACGCTGGTTTGATGAAGCTCGACGAACCGACGCGGCGCGAGAGTTACAAAGCCATTCTCGGGCGCGCCGGTCGCGCTGAGATCAGTGTGGAGGCGGAAAGTCCCCCTCCGACCGAGATGCAGCAATGGTCGATGCATTCGCAAGGCGGCATGTTCTGCGAGGTTCGCGTGAACGCGATAACGGGAGAAGTCCGCATAACCCGGTTCCTCGGCTCGTTCGATTGCGGGCGCGTGCTCAACCCCAAGACCGCGGCCAGTCAGCTACGGGGCGGGATTATCATGGGCCTTGGCATGGCCCTGATGGAAGAAACTCAGTTCGATGGGCGTAGCGGCAGGATCGTGAATCCAAGCCTCGCCGAATATCACGTTCCTGTGCACATGGACGTGCCCGAGATCGACGTGATGTGGACCGACATCCCGGATCCCCACGCTCCCCTCGGCGTCCACGGTATCGGCGAACTGGGGATCACCGGGACGAGCGCCGCGGTCGCCAATGCGATCTACAATGCGACCGGCAAGCGCATCCGGGACCTGCCGATCACGCTTGATAAACTCATGTAGGATCCCCCGCACGATCCCCGGGTGGTGCGAATGGTCCGCCCAGCACGCCCGACGCCGCCCGCCGCGTTCGGCCCTGGCAAATGCTGGCGGCGCTCTGGAGCCGAACCATGCCTCCCTTCAAAGGATGATCGAATGGCCCAGACCCTAGTAGTCGATGTTCCGCACTTCTCGCTAGCCGAACGGGAGCGACGGTGGGCGCGGGTGCGCGACGCGATGCGGCGCGAGGGCATCGACGCGATTTTTGTCCCGCCTAACACCGGCCTTTGGGACCAGTATCAGGCAAATGTGCGCTACCTGACCGGCATCGGCGGCAATTGTGTCCAGGCCGCGGCTATCTTTCCGCTGGAAGGCGAGGTGACCGCGATCACCAGCCCCGATGTCGTCACCGACGTGTGGCTGCAGTCGCAGGACTGGGTGACGGACATCCGACCAACCGGGTCCGGCTGGGGTTATGCCGACAAAAGCATCGACCGTATGCGGGAACTGGGCGTTCAAAAGGGTCGGATCGGCATTACCGGCCTGTCCGGAAACACACGCTACCCCGAAGGCATCACCTCGCTTGGCATGTACAACGCCGTCCGGGAGGCCTTCCCAGACGCGGACATCGTAAACGCCAATCTGCTCATGGAACGCGCCCGCTTCGTCAAGAGCGAGGAGGAACTCGCCTTTATCGGCAAGGCGAACGATCTGGTGCAGGAGGCGATCCAGGTACTGGTCAGAGAGGCCCGCCCGGGTGTTCCGGAGAACGTCGTCTATGCGCGCATGATCGCGAGCATGGTCGAAGGCGGTGGCGAGCTGCCGACAATGATCCTTTGGGCCGCTGGTTGGCCGCAGCCTCAAGGGTCGCAATACATGCCGTCGCGCCGTCCATTCAACGCGGGCGACATCATCACGATCGAATGCGAGGCGCGGTGGGGTGCGTACATCGCGCAGAACACCCAACAGTTCTTCCTCGGCAAGGTGCCAGCGGACTACCTGGATCTGTTCGCAGTGCAGCAGGACGCGGTTGCGGCTTGCTACGAAATGTTGCGTCCCGGCAAGACCGTCGGGGATGTGGCGGCAGCTGCCGCGGCGCTCGCCACCGACAAGTGTAAGTGCGATCTCATCATGCACTGCCGCGGTCTCGGCGATGACTCGCCGATCTGTATCCACACCCCGCGTGACGACCTCATGCGCGACTGGCCGATCGAAGAGAACGCGACGTTCATCGTCAAACCGATCGTATCCACCCCCGACGACAGCAAGCGAGCCTATTGGGGTGACATGATCGTCACCACAGCCACTGGCGCCCGTCGCCTCGGCACCCAGCCCGCCCGGATTATCGAGATATGACGAAGAACGACGCGCTAGGAGCTCGACCATGAATTCAGGCGACATTGAGATCGAGTTGCCGTCTGGCGAGCGGCTGCCTGCATATTTTGCAGGATCGGCGGAGCCGATGTCCGCTCCCGGGATAGTCGTTCTGCAAGAGATCTTCGGAGTGAATGCGAACATCCGGGCAATCGTCGACGACTACGCCGCTCGCGGGTTCAATGCGGTCGCGCCCGACCTCTTCTGGCGGCAGGAGGCAGGTCTACAGCTCGATCCGGCCAACGCCGACGAAACACGGCGCGCGATGGAACTGATGAAGGGGATGGATCAGCCACTAGCGGTCGACGATGCGCTTTTCTGCGCCGCGTACCTGCGAGACGTCGAATGGGCCAATGGAAAGGTCGGTGCGGTTGGATACTGCATTGGTGGCAAGATCGCCTATTTGCTGTCGACGCGTCCCGCCATCGATGCCTCGGTGTCTTATTACGGTATCGCGATCTACGATGCGCTGGACAAGGCTCCAGAGGTGCGGGGGCCGCTCCTGCTGCACATCGCGGAGGGCGATCATCTCTGTCCGCCCGAGGCCCAGACCGCGATCAAATCGGCGCTCGGTAGCCTGCCAGGTGTTATCATCCTGACTCATCCCAGAGTTGACCACGCCTTTGCGCGGCGGGGCGGGACGGCTTTTGACGCGGCAGCTACTGACCGTGCCGACGCAGCGACGTCTGCGCTGTTCGCGGATGCGCTTGGGTCATCGGTATGACGTCCACCGCGGACGCCCGGCTCGAGATCGCTCAGGCGAGCAGGATACTGGCCGGCGAGAAGATACTGGATGCCTACGGCCATGTTAGCCGACGCCATCCCGATCGTGCGGACGCCTTCCTTATTTCGCGCAATCTGGCACCCGCACTCGTGACGCCGATGGATATCGTCGAACTCGATCTGGACGGTGTCGAAATAGGGGACACGGCGGCACGGTTGTTCCTCGAGCGTTTCATTCATGCCGAAATCTACCGCCATCGCCCCGACGTGCAGGCTGTCGTCCACAGCCACGCCATGGAAGTCCTGCCGTTTGCGACGGTGCCGTCCGTGCCGGTGCGTGTGATATCGCACATGTGTGGCTTCTTGCGCGACACGCCAGCGCCGTTCGACCTGGCCGACCATTTCGGTCCTGAGACCGATTTGCTCATCCGCGACGCAGAGATGGGCAAGGCGCTCGCCGCCCATCTCGGTACTGGTCCCGTGGTCCTCATGCGGGGGCACGGCTACACCACCGCCGGGGCAAGCGTGCCCGACGCGGTGTATCGGGCGATCTACACCGCGCACAATTGCCAGATCCAGCGTCAGGCGATGCAAATGGGAGATCCCGTCTATCTCAGCCCCGGCGAGGCGCTGACCGCCGACACCACGATTATGCACGAGTCCGACCGTGCCTGGGCCTGCTGGTTGCATGATCATGTCCCGACGGGCGAGTTCGACGCCGTCGCCGCAACATGATGATCGCACAACGAGGCCGCCGGAATCGTAAAACAGTCCGAAGGGAAGAAACATGTACGCAATGATCGTCGAACGAAAATCGCGAGCGGCATTCGAGGCGGTGAACCAGCACGACTATGATGCCTTCAATGTCCTGTGCCGCCCCGATGTCCTACATCGCTTCGGCGGCGATCACGCTTTGGGAGGAGTGCGCCATACGCTTGCGGGCCTGCGCCTATGGTTCGAACGGCTCGGCCGCGTCATGCCGACGCTCAAGCTCGACGTTCAGGATGTCTGGGTCAAAGGCTGGCCGTGGGACACGACAGTCATCCTCCGATGGACAGCAACAGCGCAACCGCTCGATGGTGGTAATTACGTCAATCATGGCGTCCACATCGTCGGCATGCGCTGGTTCAAGGTCACCTCGATCGACGCGAACGAAGACAGTCAGGCAGTAGCCGAGGTGCTGCAACGCCAGGCGACATCGGGGATCGAAGAGGCGTTGGCCCCTCCGATCGAGACCTGACCCCAATCCCGAACGATCGGTGCATCGGCGCCGTTGGCGGCGCGCAACCGGGCGTCACACCATCCGGCCGGAGACTGTATGCACGCTGTCGAAGTCTTCGAATTCGTTATCGGATCACTGATCGCGATCCTCGCGCTGCATTGGATCGCGGAGCGGCTGCGCTGGCCACCGGCGATCGCCTTGCTGATTGGAGGGGGCGTTCTCGCCTTTCTCCCCGGCGTTCCAGTCATCCATCTCAATTCCGAACTCGTCCTTGTGCTGTTTCTGCCTCCGCTGCTCATGGACGGTGCCTGGACGACGGCTCTGGTAGGATTCCAGCGGCATTTCATCGGGATCATCGCGCTGGCGGTTGGGGCGGTCGTCTTCACAGCTGGGGTCGTGGCCGTCGTGACGCACTGGCTGATGCCGTCATTGCCTTGGGCGGCCTGCGCGGCGCTTGGGGCGATCGTCTCGCCGCCTGACGCGGTTTCGGCTCGTGCCATATTGCAACGTGTCAAACTCCCACGGCGTCTGTCGACATTGCTGGAAGGCGAAAGCCTTCTCAACGACGCGACCGGGCTCGTCATCTTCCGGTTCGCTGTCGCCGCTGCGCTCGGAGAAGGGTTCAGCATCGGCGGAGCGGTCGCGCAATTCGCGGTCTTGGTATCGGGTGGTGTAGCTCTGGGGTTCGCGCTTGGATTGCTCTGGGTCGCGATTGCACGCCGCCTGCACGAGGAGATGCTCCTGATCGTAACGACCGTGCTGCTGAGTTGGATCGCCTACCTGACCGGTGAGGCGCTTCACGTCTCTGGCGTGATCGCGACGGTCACCGCTGCGCTTGTGCTGAGCTGGCACCAACATGTCGTCTTCACGGCAGGAGTACGGATTAAAGGCTCGTCGTTCTGGCTGGTTCTGACCTTCCCGCTCGAAGCTTCGGTGTTCATGTTGATCGGTTTTTCCCTTCGTGACGTGCTGCAACGGGGCGGGGGCATCTCGGTCGTTGTCGACCAGATGGCATGGCCCGTGCTTACCATCGTCGCGGCGCTGACGATCGCGCGTTTTGTGTGGATCCTAGGAGCCGACATCCTCCTTAAATCCCTGAAGACGCTCGGGTGGGGCACCCACGCGCCGCTTGGAAGGTCTTCGGGCATCGTCATGAGCTGGGCAGGGATGCGCGGCGTCGTCACGCTTGCAGTAGCGCTGTCGCTTCCCGAGACCATGCCGGGACGGGATTTTATGCTCGTTGCGGCTTTCGGGGTCATTCTCGTCACAGTGATCGTGCAGGGTTCAACGTTGGCAGCGGTGATCCGCTGGACCGGATTAAAGCGAACCAGCGCCGATGCGCCATCGATGGACATGGCCGCAACCGAGCAATCGATCGCCGAGGCCCAGCTTGCCGCCGTCGAGCAACGTTCGCGCAACGATGACGGCACTATCGTCCATCCGCGGCTGCTCGATCAATACGCAAGGCGCGTGTCGGTCGGCGCGACGTTTGTGGGCACGCCGACGCAGAGAGACGACGCGGTCGCGGCCCATTTCGACGTCATCCTCGCGGCGGTCGCTGCGGGACGCGAAGAACTGCTGCGTCTGCACCGCGCGCATCGGATCGACGATGAGACGCTGCATAGCCTTGAACGCGATCTGGATCTCGAGGAACTCGGTGCGATATCAGCCAAGGGATAGATTGGTTGTATCGAGATCAGCACTGCACAAGCGCAAAACCTATTCGTTAGCCGGCGGGAGATGCGCCCACGCCAGGTCAATCCTACAAAGTCATTGAGTACCGCAGGCAACCCGCGCCTTGAGATCGAGGATATGGCCGATGACAAAATCGGGTCTTTCTTCGGTCATGAAATGCCCGCAACCGGCCAGTGTGCGCGCCGTGACATGATTCGCGACCATCGCGACCATTTCGCCGACCTTGTCGCCAAGCCCCTTCTCGCCGCCCAAGGCAATGACGGGCACAGATACCTTGCTGGTCATCAACGGCTCGGTCTGTTCGATCGTGGTAAAAGCGGCGCGGTAGATGCCCATGCTGCCCAAGACGCCTTCGGTCCCCGCAAATGTGCGCAGATATTCGTCGAGTGCCGGGGCAAGCGCCGCGTGGTTGACGACATGGTCGCCGGTATAGAACCAGCTGAGAAACGCACGCTCGTTTCCGACGATCAGCGCCTCGGGGACGCCCGGTGCCAGCGGCAGGATCCACCACCACATAGATCCCCGTGCCATCGCTTGCGGAGTGTATGAAAACACTTGCCCCAACACCTGACCGAGCATCACCGGCGCTTCGATGTAGAGCAGTCCTGCGACGCCGCTTGGGTGATCGGCAGACCAGATCAATGCGGGCAAGGCCCCCATGTCGTGTGCGGCATGAATGACGGGCCTGCCACCACCGAACCCTATGGCGGCGACAAGCGCCCGGCATTCATCGGCGAGCGCGCGTCCGTCATACCCCTGGTCGCCGGCGGGTTTGTCGCTGTCGCCGAACCCGCGCATGTCGGGGATGAGCACCGACAGGCCGGCTTCGGCCAGCGCGGGAGCGACATCGCGCCATGCGTAAGCGGTCGAAAGGAAGCCATGCCACAGGATGACTGGCTGGCCATCGGGATCGCCGCCCATCCAATAATGCAGCCGAATGCCCGCGACCGTCTCCCAAGCGCTTTCGAAGCCTTGGATTGGCGCGGGCCCGGGCGCGACTACCTTCACCGTCATTTCAGTGGCCCTGCTGTACCGACGGTCCGACCGCATCGAGCGCCGGATAGTCGGTATAACCCTTTGCACCCTCGCCGTAGAAAGTCGTCGGATCAGGCTTGTTGAAGGGCGCGTCCGATCGAAACCGAGCGACTAGGTCGGGATTGGCGATATAGGAAACGCCGAATGCCACCGCATCTGCCTTGCTGTCGCCGATGAAGCGTTCGGCCTTCGCCTTGTCGAACCCGCTATTGACGATCAGCGGCACCGAAACCTGCGCGCGGAACGTCTCCGCGACTTGCTCGATCTGAACGCCGCGTTCGGCATCCTTGGCGTTGGGTTCGAGCAGCGTGAGGTAAGCAAGACCCAGTGCATTCAGGCGATCGATCACCGTTCCGAAAGTCTCGCGCTTGTTGCTGTCGTCGACCCCGTAAAGGAAGCTCGCCGGCGATAGCCGTACGCCGACATGCGCCGCATCCCAGGCATCGATCATCGCCTGCGTCGTCTCGACCATCAAGCGCGCCCGATTTTCGACAGAGCCGCCATAGGCGTCGGTTCGCTTGTTCGATCCGTCCTGTAAAAACTGGTCGTGGAGGTAGCCATTGGCGCCGTGCAACTCGACGCCGTCGAACCCTGCGACCTTGGCATTGCGAGTGGCCTGCGCGAAATCTGCGATGATCCCGGGAATCTCATCGATGCCTAGTTCACGCGGCACGGGAAAATCGACCCGGCCCGAGGGCAGGAAGAAATCGCCGGTCGCCGCGATCGGCGACGGCGCGACTGGCATCATACCGCCACGCATGTCCGGATGCGCAACGCGGCCGCAGTGCCAGATCTGGCAGAAAATGCGTCCACCTGCGGCATGGACCCGGTCGGTAACGGCGCGCCAGCCAGCAATCTGATCGTCGCGCCAGAGGCCGGGGCCACGGATCACGCCCACCGCCTGTTCGGAGACGGCGGTGCAGTCGGTCACGATCAGGCCGGCGTTCGCGCGTTGCTCGAAATAGTCGGCCATCACTGCCGTGGGCACGTTGTCGGCGGTCGCGCGCGTGCGGGTCATCGCCGACATCAGGATACGGTTCGGCAGATCCATCGAGCCGATGCGGAGCGGAGAAAAAAGGTCAGTCATTAAAAGTCCTTCGATCAGAGCATTTCGTTGCCACCATCGACGATGATTGTCTGGCCAGTGATAAAATTGGCATCGGGCGAAGCGAGGAAGAACACCGTCCCGGTCAGGTCGTCGGCATTTTCCTCGCGGTTGAGACAGCGAACCGCGATCGCGGTATCCTGGACTTCCTGTGGCAATGCCTTCTTCGCGGACGGGGTTATGGTGACGCCCGGGGCTACGACATTTACGGTGATGCCTTCGTGGCCGAATTCCCGCGCGAGACTGCGTGAAAGGCCGATCGTACCGGCCTTGGCGGCGACGTAGTGGGCCTGCCCCTTCACGCCCGAATAGATCGAGGCCGACCCGATGTTGATGATCCGGCCCCAGCCGCGACCCATCATCATCGGCAGAACCGACTTGCACATAAGTGCGGTGCCGGTGAGATTGATGTCGATGATCCGACGCCAGTCCGCGGCCGTCATTTCAAGAAAAGGCTGTACCGGGAAAAAGCCCGCAACGTTGACGAGCACGTCGATGCGACCGGCGATTTTCTTTGCAAAGGCCGCCAGAGCGTCGATTTCCTCCTCGCTAGTGATGTCGGCCACCAGCGTGTGAAGCCGCTTATCTGCCAATGCCGACGACATAGCCTCGAGCCCTTCGCGCCCTGTATCGGTCGCGATCACGGTATCCCCATTGGCTAGGAACCGCGCGACGAACAATGCCCCCATGCCGCCTGCAGCGCCGGTGATCAGCACAACACGGTCATTCCTCATGATACCATTTCCTTGCCCGCAGATTCGCCCGACAGCTCAACGAAATAGTCCCGCAAGGTGCGCGGCGCGCGCCCGAGTATTGCTCGTAATATCAACGGGTTGCCAACCAGGCCCCTGGCGTCGTAGTGCTGGAACATCGGCAGTAACGGCGCGGCCTCTTCGCCCAGCGTGGCTGGATCGATCTTCTCGGCTCTGATCACCCGTCCAGCAACGTCGCCGACCAACGCGGCGACATCGTGCCGGTCCAGCTCGCCCTTGGCGCAGAGTTCGAAAGTGCCATTCAGTAGCCGGTCTTCGGTAAGCGCGATTGCGGCGACCTCGGCGACATCGCGGTAATCGACCCTACTGAACCTGGTTTCGGTCGACCATGGTTCCGCAAGAACGCCTGTCTCGACGGTCCTGGCCCAGATCGCCGCATAGTTCTGAAAGAATAGTGTGGGATGAAGGAATGTGAATTCCATGCCGGAGTCTAGCAGAGCTTCTTCCACAAATGCCTTTGCGGCGTGGTTCGACAGTTTGCTCAGAACCGGATGGATGACCGAAGAAAATACAAAGCGTCGGACTCCCGCTTTTGCCGCAGCGCGTACCATGGCTTGACCGACTTTGACTTCGTCGGGAATGAACGCGGGTGCGATGTAAAAAACAGAGGACACGCCTTTAAGCGCCCGCGTTATATCGGCATGATTGGTTAGGTCGCCGATCGATACGTCGGACGCTCCCGCTCGTTTGACCGCCCCTACGTGCTCGGGATTTCTAATCATCCCACGCACTTTCGCGCCACGCGCTACCAATGCGGGGACGACGTGTCCGGCAAACTTTCCATTAGCTCCGACCGCGAGTACCAATTCTGACATGGCCATTGTCTCTTTCAATATCGCTGCTGGCTGAATGCCGTTCCGATCTTGTATCAATGACTGAATGAAGTTGGCGATGATCCCAGATCATTAAGCCTCAGCTATCCTTTACGTCTAATATCGAGCGTTTGCAATTATTTGGCAAAATCTTTTCGCGTCATCATCGAATTCACCTCGCTATTACGACACTAGCGCATAGCGAGACGTGGAGTACTGGCGCTGTGCGCCAATTATGTCACCGAAGCCGCCAATTCTTAGCATTTAAGCGCTAGCGCAACGTTCTCAACGGTCTGAAAAAAGCTCTAATTTCCTCTGCCAGGAGATGGGGCTGCTCGAGCGCGGCGAAATGGCCTCCGACCGGCATCGTCGTCCAGCGCGTGACATCGAAAACGCGTTCGACCCAGGAACGGGGCGGCATCGGCAACTCGCGTGGAAACAGCGCCACACCTACAGGCGGTGAGACGCGCTCGCCCATCCGGAATACCAAGGGTTGCTGCCTGTTCTCCTTGTAAAGGCGAAGGCTCGCCGGAAGGGCGTTACCAAACCAGTAAAGCGAGATGTCGGTCAGGAGAGTGTCGAGCGAAATCACGCTCTCCACATCGCCGCCGCAGTCGCTCCACGATCGTACCTTCTCCGTTATCCAGGCTGCGAGTCCGAGAGGAGAGTCGGTCAACGAAAATGCGAGCGTCTGCGGCTTGGTTCCCTGCAGCGCTGCATACGCACCCTCTGCTGCCGACCACGAGGCTGTGTGATCGAGGAATGCCTGCTCCTCGGTCGATATCGCGGGCATGGTCCCACCAATCGGCGGCCGATAGCTGCCTGGGATGTAGTTCAGATGGATACCGATCGTCGCTCCGGGAACGAGACGGGCCAACCAGGCCGACACGCCCGCTCCGATGTCCCCACCCTGCGCACCGAAGCGGTCATAACCAAGCTCCGCCATGAGACGCGTCCACAAGCCGGCGATTTCGCGTGACCCGATGCCGGGCTCCGAAGGTGCCGGCGAGAAGCCGTAACCCGGCAGCGATGGCACCACGACGTGGAACGCGTCAGCAGGATCACCGCCATTGGCTGCGGGATCAGCAAGGAGCGGTATGAGTTGCTCCATCTCGACGAAGGAGCCAGGCCATCCGTGCGTAACGACGATCGGCATCGGGGACGGACCCAAGCCACGCTGATGAACGAAATGGATGCCCTGGCCATCGACCGTCGTCATCATGTTCGGCAATCGGTTGAGCCGCGTCTCTTGAGATCGCCAGTCGAAGCGGTGAAGCCAGTGATCCACCAGACGCTTCATGAACGTGAGGCTTGCTCCGTCTCCCCAGCCGTCACCCCCAAACCCCTCGGGCCAACGAATTCCATTCAGTCTCCGATGGAGATCGTCGATCTTATCATCGGATATTCGGATTTCGAACGGCAGAATTGTCATTTTCCGATCCTAGTGCCAAACCAACGGCGTTTGCGAACCAGCAGACCGCAGCCTGGACGCTCGACCGACACGTGCTTCACTTACGCTGCCGCCCGCTCACTCTCTGGGCGACGGCGAAGTGCCGCTTGGGTGATCGCCGGTGGATCGTAAGCGGCATCGATCGGCCCGACATCGGTCCCAGGCGGCACGATGGCATCGATCCGGTCCAAGATCTCATCGCTAAGTTTGGCCTCGGCTCCGCCGAGCAAATCATCGAGATGCTGCATGGTACGTGGGCCGATGATCGCCGATGTTACCCCCGGATGCGCCATGACGAAAGCGATCGCCATGTGCGTCATCGATAGCCCGGCCGCTTCTGCGACGGGGATGAGTTTCTCGACGACGTCCAGTCGGCGTTCGTCAGACATCTGGCGCGGAAAGCGCCTGGCGCGCGCGCTGTCGGGCTGTTCCTGACCCTTTCGGTAACGCCCGGTGAGCATGCCCATTGCGAGCGGACTCCATACCATCGCGCCCATTCCGTAGCGCTGAACAGTCGGAAGCACCTCACGCTCGATGCCGCGGTTCATGATCGAATAAGGTGGCTGTTCAGTACGGAACCGGGCGAGCGCCCGCCTTTCCGCTACCCATTGCGCCTCGACGATCTCCGAAACGGGGAAGGTCGACGAGCCGATCGCACGGATTTTGCCGGCCCGCATGAGATCGGTGAGCGCCGACAGGGTTTCCTCGATGTCGGTATCGGGCGAAGGACGGTGGATCTGATAAAGATCGACATGATCTGTCTGGAGGCGACGAAGCGACGCTTCGAGCTCGCTGGTTATCCAGCGGCGGGAGTTGCCCTGCTGGTTCGGATCGTCGCCCATAGGTAGGTGGGCTTTCGTCGCCAGCACCACGGTGTCGCGACGGCCCTTGAGCGCCTTCCCGACGATCTCCTCGGACTCGCCGCGGCTATACGCATCGGCGGTGTCGACAAAGTTGATCCCGAAATCCAGCGCCTTGTGGATGACGCGTATGGAATCGTCGTGGTCGGGATTCCCAGCCGCTCCGAACATCATCGCACCGAGGCAATAGGGACTTACCTTGATTCCGGTCTTACCCAGCGGGCGGTAACGCATGATCGGTCTCCTGATGGCGGCAGCGCTGCCGGCTACGGCCCGCTGGATAGCGCGTGCGACGTTCCTTGGCAGTGTCGAGAGACGCCAGCTCAATGGCAGACTGCGCCAATCGTCTACGCCATCGTATCATCGACTACTAATCGGGAAAGGTGGCGGCCGTTTGCGATGAAACGGGCGATTCTTTGGGCCAGAAAACCACGGCAAGGGCTTGATGTGTGTTAGATTTTGTTCGAGCCTCAAGCATCGGGCGTAAACACCGCCCGCGGACGTGTCGCATCCTCAATACGTTCGCGCTGAATGGAAGGGTCTGATGCCATGCAGCGCGACATACGTATTCCAACGGCGCACGTGATTCACGGTGACACCCCTCCTGACAAGTGCCGCCTCGATATTTGGTTCTGGCAGGCGCTCGAAGGCCTTGGAGTGTCGCCAGCGGCGGTTTTGCAGCACGCTCGTATCCCCATCGCGCTTCCCCGCTCATACTGCTTCTTCACGACGACGCAGCTTTTCGCGATCTTCGATGCGCTGGAACATCTGGCCGACGATCCTGCTATCGGGTTCAGGTTCTTCGAAGCTACGAAGAAGGTGGGAACCCCGCCTTGGGCTGCTGCCGCTACCTTCGCACCCAATTTCCGGCTAGCACTTGCGCACGTCATCCAGTTCAAGCGTCACGTTATGCCCGAACGTATGTATGCTGAGGAGAAGCATGGCGAGTTATCGATCTTCAAGGAGTGGTTTTACGCCCCTAGCGAAGCAGCGAGCCTGGTAGACTCAAGCTTCGCATTCCTTTTGGCTATCCTGCGCCAAGGCACTGGCCGATCGCTATCACCGTTACGCATCGATCTCGTTCGTCGTAGCCCAGGCTCCGATCTGCACCGCGCGCATTTCGGGTGCCCGGTTCGCTACGATGCCGCTCGGAATGCACTCGTACTGCGGTCATCGGACTGCGATCTGCCGTTCGTAGAGCAAAATCCGCAAATGCTGGATATTCTGAGACCTGCCTTGACGTCGGAGTTCCAGGACCCCCAACCCTTCAGTTGTGTTGCAGACTCGGTGAAGGCGGTCCTGAAGCGGAGCCTTTCAACCGGACGCCCGGATCTCGCAAAAATTGCGCGGGAGATGGGCACAAGCGAACGAACCTTGCAGCGTCGCATCACTGCGGAAGGAACAACCTTCAGCGCTATAACGAAAGAAGCGCGTCAAGAGCTCGGCCGCCATCTCTTGTCAGATCCATCGATGGAGATCGGCGACGTCGCGTTTCGCCTGGGATATCAAGATACGACTTCGTTCTACCGCGCTTTTCGCGGTTGGGAGGGTGAGACACCGAACCAATGGCAGGCCCGCAATGTCGGTGACGAGCGATCCATTGTCTGAAGTTCCGGCGACGTGGCTAGGACGCTTCGTGACGCGATAGCCCAGGGTCATGCCCGACGGCCTAGGCTGTCCACATATAGTTTGCGAAACGCTTCGACGTTATCCGGTCGCTGTTGCTTGTCTCATAAGCGAGGCCATGCTGCGAGTGCGCACTTGGCAATGGCGGATAGTTTCTCATTTGAAGAACCGTCTCGCGCGAGGACCGACATTCCCTGGATGACAGCGATCACGAGCCCGGAAAGCGCCGAAGCGTCGGCGTCGATCGGCAGCATCTGCAGTTCGATGTCTCGGACGATCCGTGCCTGAAGGTTGGCCGCGATAGCGCTTCGGATGTCGGCAACGATGCGCTGGACATCGTGCGAGTCTGCCGAGCCGCTCGCGGTGGAACTGGCAAGCAGGCAGCCTTTCGGCGTCGCGTCCGCGGTAAACGCCGCAACCG
Organism: Sphingomonas sp. UYP23; assembly: GCF_054059235.1. Lineage (NCBI taxonomy): Bacteria > Pseudomonadati > Pseudomonadota > Alphaproteobacteria > Sphingomonadales > Sphingomonadaceae > Sphingomonas > Sphingomonas sp. UYP23. Next base: position 2,381,758 of record NZ_JBSSBX010000001.1, on the reverse strand, counting down.
ACGCGGATAGCATCTCACGCGCCGCGTCATAGGCCGTGGGCGCGTCTTCGATCCGCTTTGCCATTGCATCGGGGTCGCCCGCATATCGCCGCACCGCTTCGATGAAGAGGCGCTTCTTGTCGCCGAACGCAGAATACAGGCTCGGCGCCGTTACACCCATGGCGGTCGTCAGATCCACAATCGACGTGGTCTCATAGCCCGATCGCCAGAAGGCCAGCATCGCCTGTTCCAGCGCGGCGTCGCGGTCGAACGATAGCGGCCGCCCGGTCCTGCGACGAGATGGCGTGGGCACTTTGGCTGCAACTTCCATAGTGATCATTCCGAAAGTGTTGACGGGCGATCAGATTGATAGCATGAGTTACATAACGAACGCTAGGAAAGTCTCAATCATGTCGCTCATGCAATTCCGCACGCTTGGTCGATCCGGCCTGGTCGTCAGCCCGTTAGCGTTGGGGACGATGACATTCGGCCCAGGCGGCTGGAATGCCGACGAACCGACATCGCGGGCGATATTCGATGCCTATCGCGATGCCGGCGGCAATTTCGTCGATACCGCCGATATCTATTCGGGCGGAGAAAGTGAGCGGCTGGTTGGCCAATTCATCAAAGATAGCGGTGCACGCGACGACATCGTCTTGGCGACCAAGTTCGGCTTCAATGGTTCGGCCAGCCCGCTGACCGCCAGTCAGGCTGGTGGCGGCAACCCACATGCTGGGGGCGCGGGCGCCAAGAACATCCACCGCGCGCTGGAGGCATCGCTCAAGCGGTTGGGGACGGATTACATCGATCTCTACTGGATGCACATCTGGGACGGCGTCACCCCGGCCGAGGAAATCGTCCAGACGCTCGGCGATCTCGTGCGGGCGGGCAAGATCCGCTACTACGCGTTCTCCGATATGCCCGCATGGCTGGCGATGAAGGCAGCGACGATCGCTGCCGAGCGGCGCATCCCGGGGCCAATCGCGATGCAGCTCGAATACTCGCTGGTCGCTCGCGACGTGGAGGGGGAGCATTTCCCTGCAGCGCAAGAGGCCGGGATGGGCGTCATGCCGTGGAGCCCACTCGCCGGGGGCTTTCTGACGGGCAAGTACAAGCGCGACGATACCAAGGACACGGGTCGGCTGAGTGGCGCGAACCCTTTCGGCGACAGCAAGTTCACGTCTCGCAACTGGGACATACTCGACGCCCTCAACAGCGTCGCCGCCGAGACGGACCGGCCTGCCGCGCAGGTGGCGCTCGCCTGGGTCATGGCGCGCCCGGGGGTCAGTTCGACCCTGATAGGAGCCAGCAAGGTCTCACAGCTCGAAAGCAACATCGCGGCAAGCTCGATCGCCCTAAGCGAGGATCATATAAAGCGTCTGAACGATGCCAGCGCGCCGGTGCCGGGGTTCAGCGCATCGCTTGCCGCACCGATGATTCGGCGCATGGTGTTCGGCGGTCACCAAGTCGCAGGGTGGGGTGAATCCTGAACCTGACGGCCGAGCATGATTGGCGTGCTCGGCCAGTCCGTTGGCGTCCTATGCCAATGTCTCCCTTGCGGTGACCGCTATGTTTGCTCGCAGTCGATGCCCGCACCGGGCGCACTTCGAGGAGTACTATCATGGCGGAGAAAATCTGGTTCATTACCGGCGCATCGCGCGGGTTCGGTCGTATCTGGGCGGAAGCTGCGCTGTCGCGGGGCGACAAGGTCGCCGTGACGGCACGCAATGCGGACAGCGTGGCCGACTTCCGGGAACGGTTCGGCGATGCCGCACTGCCCCTGTCGCTGGACGTCAACGATCCGGCTCAGGTCGCGAGTGCGATCGCTCAGGCGCATGATTATTTTGGCCGTATCGACATTGTCCTGAACAACGCTGGCTATACGCTGGTCGGGACGATCGAGGAGGTTCAGGACGCTGACGTACGCGCGCTGTTCGACACCAACGTCTTCGGTACGCTCAACGTCATCAAGGCAGTGCTGCCGATCTTGCGTGCCCAGAAGAGCGGGCACATCATCGGCGTCACCAGCAGCCTCGGGATCGCCGCGCGGCCGCTGATCGGCATCTATGCCACAACGAAATGGGCGGTCGAGGGCCTGCACGAGGCACTGGCGCAGGAAGTCGCAGCGTTCGGCATCAAGGTGACCATGATCGAGCCAGGGGCTTACGCAACCGATTTTGCCAGCGATGCCTCGCTGAAGATGTCGCCGCGTATGGAGGTCTATGATGACCTTCGTCAAAAGGTGATGGGCGGCCTCGCAAACGAAGGTCGCGGCGATCCCACGGCAACGCCCGATGCCGTGTTCGCGATCGTCGATGCGCAAGAACCGCCGCTGCGCTTCATCCTCGGCTCCACCGTCTTGCCGATGGCGCGTGACATCTATGCCGAGCGTCTCGCCACTTGGGCAGCATGGGAAGCCGTATCGAACGACGCTCAGGGTGCCGCTCAGGCCTAATTATCATTGCGCTGCCGAGGCCCGGCCCAGCCTCGGCCCGGATCCTGTATTCAAGGACATTCTCGCATGCCAGATACGGAACTCGTCACGACCTTCCGAAACTATATCGCCTGCCTGAACGATCGCGACCTTGGAAGCCTCGGCAAGTTTGTCGACGACGACGTCGACTATAATGGCGACCCGATGGGTCTGGCGGGCTACCGGGGCATGCTGGAGGGCAATTATCGCGACATCCCCGACCTCCAGTTCAATATCCAGCTGCTGGTTGCAGACGCGTCGTCCATCGCCAGCCGCCTGCACTTTGACTGTACGCCCGTCGGCCGATTTCTCGACCTGGACATCGGTGGCAAACGGATCTCGTTCCACGAAAACGTGATCTACGAATATGAAGGCGGCAAAATCCGCCGCGTCTGGTCCGTGATCGACAAGGCTGCGATCGAAGCGCAGCTGCGAAAGCTGCGTTGATCGTGATGTTCTCAGTCCCGGTCATCGAACGTCGCGCGCGCGGCCTCGACATCCCCGAGATGGGCTCTGGTCCATCCATCGAGCGCTTCGAACAGCGGCTCGAGCGTTCGCCTCAGACGCGTGATCGTATATTCTACGGCTATCGGCGTCGTCTGGACGACCCGGCGCTCGACGATGCCGTTGCGCTCGAGCCGCCGCAACGTCTTTGTCAGCGCGGTCTGCGTTATGCCGTTCAACGCCCGTTTCAGCGCATTGAAACGCATCGGCGCGGGACACAGCGCGCCCAGGATGAGCGCCGTCCACTTGTCGGCGATCTGATCGAGCAGGATGCGGCTCGTGAACGGAGCCGACGCGGCAGAACGGGACATGTGGTTCACTCCGGAGGACCTAGTCACTTGCGATTGCCTGATTGATCCCTGGTACACGATAGCTACCTGCTGGTCTAAATAAACAACCAGGAACGAGAAAATGAACGAACTCGAGGATCGAGGCGGCGGCATGACGCGGCGACAGGTCGTCGGCGCGATCGGCGCGGGGACGGCTATCACGGCCATGAGTGAACGCGCGATCGCTGGCGACACTCGTGCGCCTGCTGCCGTTGGGCGCTCCAGCCCGACTTTCCAAAATAAAGGAGCGCCAATGGCCTATCAGGATTTCCGCGTCCTCCAAATCGTTCTCGCAGATGGCGTCGCGACGGTCGTGATCGACAACCCGCCACTCAACATCCTCGATGGGCGCCTGCTGCAGGAACTCGACCGTTTCGCGGGCATCGTGCGCGGCGATGGCGCGGTTCGCGTGATCGTCTTCGAGAGCGCCGATCGGGACTTTTTCATGCCCCATGGCGACATGAAGTTCGTTGACGATCCAGCAAGCTTCTCGTCGCTTCAGGTCGCGATGGACGAAGACTCCGCCCTGAACCCTATGCAGCGCGTGTTCGAACGTGTCCGGAAACTCCCCCAGGCGACGATCGGCAAGCTCGCCGGGTATGCGCGAGGGGGAGGTGCCGAATTTCTGGCGGCCCTCGATATGCGGTTTGCCGGTCGCGAGCGTGGCAAACTCGCACAGATGGAAGCGTTGACCGGCATTATCCCCGGCGCGGGGGCGACAGTCTATCTGCCGCCGTTGATGGGGCGTGCTCGGACACTCGAAGCCATCCTTGGCGCCGGGCTGTTCGATGCGCCTCTGGCCGAACGCTATGGCTGGATCAACCGCGCGATACCGGATGCCGAACTCGATACGTTCGTGAGCGACCTCGCAACGCGTATCGCCCGATTGGCACCGGGCGTGATTGCTGCGGCGAAGATTGCAGTCGATGCGACGAGCCAGCCCATGCTGGAAGCCCTGAAGGTGCAGAACCAACAGCTCGGAGCGACCTTTGGCAAGCCGGCCGCAGGTGATCTTACGCGCGCGGCGCTCGAGGCCGGCGCGCAGACACGCGACGGCGAACGGCACCTCGAAGAGCTGCTCAACGCCCTCCCACCGCATCGGTAAACTTGCAGGACGCTGAGAGTCAGCAACGGACGCATGGAATGGAAATGCTTATGATGCTCATAACAAAGACTGACCGGCTTACGTTCAGGCACGCGTGCGCCATCGGCATCCTCAGCTTGCTGCTGTGTCCTGCCACTGTCGATGCGGCCCCGGAGACCACAACGCCGTCCGCACTGTTTACGTCGGCAGACGTCTTTGGCCTTAAGGGTGTGACGGACGTGCAGATTAGCCCTGATGGTCGATCGATCGCTTATCTCGCGACCGACACAGACATCATGATCGATGGTCGGCGAACTACGATCCGGATCATCGATATCGCAATTGGCCGCGAGAGACTGTTAGCGGCGGATGCGTCGATGCCACGCTGGTCGCCGGACGGACGATCGATTGCTTATGCAGGGCGCGGAGAATCCGGATCCACTCAGCTGATCATCGCTGACGCGACCGGCGATGCCAAGCGCGTCGTGGCGAATCTTCCCTCGGGCGCCTCTGGCATCGTCTGGTCGCCCGACGGGCAGACGATGGCTTTCGTGATGTTCGTTGCAACGCCGGCGCCAGTACCCTCGAGTCCGGTCGAACAGCCTGCTGGCGCAAAATGGGCAGGAGCGCCGCGGATCATTACCAGCGTGCACTATCAGCGGGACGGCCAGACGAAAGTCGAACCTGGCCGGATGCAAATATTCACGGTCGGGGTATCGGGCGGAACGCCAGCCCAACGCACGAGCGGCGACGCAGATATCGAAGGCGATCCCGTGTGGACCGCGGACGGCGCCGGACTGATCGTTGGAGCGCGTAATGGTGCCGAGCTTGCGCGCAGCTATCAGACGGCAAGGCTTTATCTGGTGCTTGCTGCCGGGACGGCGCAGACGGCTTTATCTCCAGCGGCCCTCGGCGCGCGGGCGCCGGCGGTCGCTCCCGACGGAAGTCGGATCGCATTCATCGGCGTCGCGCAGGACGGCCGGGATTACACGCCGAGCGGCTTGTACGTCATGAATGTCGACGGCACTGGCCTGCGCCGCCTCGACGGCACGTTCGATCGTGAACTGGATAGGCCCACTTGGTCGGCGGACGGGCGGGCGATCTATGTCGGCTACGGCGACCACGGGAACGGCAAAGTCGCGCGCTTCGATCTCGCTGGCCACCGAACCGAAGTCGCCAGTGGGATCGTCGGTGATTATACGGTCAGTCGAGCCGGCGTCGTGGCGTTTGCGGGCGGCAGGCCCGATAGCCCGGCCGACGTCGTGCTGGCGACGCGGCAGGGTAAGCAGCGGCGCCTGACCGACCGTAACGCGGCGCTTTTTGGAGGCAAGTCGCTAGGTACGATCCGGCCGCTTGCGGTGCGCTCGTCCCTCGACGGACAGGCGGTAGAAACGTGGCTGACACTGCCACCCGGATATCGGGCGGCGCGGCGCTATCCAACGATCATGGTGATCCATGGCGGTCCGTACGGCTACGACGGTCCCATCTGGAGCACGACCGATCAGCTCTACGCCGCAGCCGGTTATGTCGTTCTTCACGCCAATTATCGTGGATCGACGTCCTATGGGTTCGCCTTTGCAGACCGCATTGCACGAGACTTCCCAGGTCCCGCCTACATCGATCTCATGAGCGCGATCGATGCCGCGGTCACCGCTGGCGTTGCCGATCCTTCGCGGCTGTTCATCACGGGCGGATCGGCCGGAGGACTCCTCACGGCGTGGACCGTCGGCAGCACCGATCGCTTTCGCGCGGCAATGGCTGAAAAGCCGGTCATCAATGCTGTCAGCAAGGCGTTGACGACGGATCAATATGTCGGATCGGCAGCGACTTTTGGCGCCGAAGCGTGGGAAGCGCCAGAACGGTACTGGGCCTCATCCCCGTTGTCGCGCGTCGCGAAGGTGAAGACGCCGACCATGCTGGTTGTCGGTGAAGAAGATCGCCGCACGCCGGTCTCGGAATCGCAGCAATTCTACAACGCCCTGACGCTTCGCGGCATACCGACGGCGCTCGTCGTCGTGCCTGGCGCCAGCCACTCGACCATTGGCAGCAAGCCTTCCCAGCTGATCGCCGACGTCGACATCACGCTGGACTGGTTCGGGCGATACGGTGGCGTCGTCGATCCCGCGCGAACTGCACGATACCAATATTTACCCTCGGCCACACCACAAGCGGGAGAGAAATGATGACAATCACCGGAGGTTGCCGATGCGGCGCGATACGATACACGATCGCGCTCGAGTCAGTGCCGTTGAGCTATGCCTGCCATTGCCGTGATTGCCAGACGTGGAGCGGCAGCGCCTTCGCCCTTCACGCAATGCTGCCCGATGCGCTTCTGGAGATCTCCGGCGACGCCGCCCCGTTTCAGGTCGATGGCATGGAAACGATGGCGTCCGAGCATATTGGCTGTGCAACCTGTTTTACGCGCATCGCAAACTCTAACAGCGCGGCTCCAGGAATGGTGATCCTACGCGCCGGAACATTGGATCGTAGCGACGAGATCGCTCCCGCAGTCCATATCTGGACGAAACGCAAACAGCCGTGGCTCGACATACCCGACGGAACGCCGACCTTTGCCGAGACACCAAGTCCGCAGGATTTCGCCGAGGCGCTGCAAGCGTGATCCTGGATCGCCCCAGCGATTCCACACCGAACCTGTCGATTACCGCCCGGTCCTGGCTGGCGCTGGCCTTCTTCGTTGTGTCGTATCTCGCCTTCGATCCTGTCGAGGCGGCGATCCATCGGCCGATCGCGCACGCATTCGGCCTGCAGATGATCCAGGACGGGGCGATGGCCCCAGTGCCCTTCGCGGTCTTGATGATCGTGCGGCTGCTTCTCGATCTTGGCGTCGTGGCGGCGATCATCGCAATTCAGGGTCGCCGCCTCGCCGATTTCCCGCTTGTCGGTCCGGCGATGGGTAGAATGACGCTCGGTGGCCTTGCGATCGGGCTTTTGGTGATGGTCGGCGCGATCCTCGCGATCCTTGGGCTCGACAGTGCGACCGTGCGGCCATCGGGCCAGTCGGTGGGATCTGCGATCCTTCATGGGAGCGCTTGGCTCGGCTTCGATTTTCTCGGCGCCACTGGCGAAGAGCTGGCGGGCCGGGTCGCCGTGTTACTGGTCGCGCTGCCTCTGGTCGGTCGCCGTGGCGCGATACTCGCCTCCGGGATCCTGTTCGCCGGCATACATATGGGCAACCCCGGTGCCACCTGGTTCTGGCTGCTGCGGCTGTTCGTGCAAGGACTGTTACTGGCCTATGCCGTGTTTCGAACGGGCTCTTTCTGGTGGTCGACAGGCTATCATACGGGTTGGAACTGGGCGAGCGCCCCGCTTTTTGGAGCAGCCGGCAGCGGCTATCTCGACCAAGGTCATATGTTCGATTTCACGCCAACCGGACCCGTTTGGATCACGGGCGGCGCGGTCGGTCCTGAGAGCAGCATCTTTGCGTACATCGCCATGCTGGCCGCGTTGCTCCTTCTTGTGAAGACCACGAGAAGGACGGCTAAGGCGCCCCATGGCAGCCTTGGTGCATTCCAGACATTCCGGTGGCTCGCGGACGCGAAGAAGGGCTAGATTGCGTGACCGGCAATGAGATGAATCGACGAACGGTTCTGGTGGGCGCTGCCGGGACCGCACTGCTATCAGGCTTGGGCCCTGCAGAGGCGGCGAAACAGCCGCTGGATAACGCCGCGTTTGCTGCGGCATTTGTCGAAAACATGCTCGTTCTGCGGCCGGATCTGGCGACGCTGATCGGAGCGGATATCGGTAGGCACCGAGGACTAAAATCCCGGATGCCTGATGTTTCTATGATCGGTCTCGACCGCCTTGCCGACCTAGCCCAGACGACACGGCAAAGCCTTGCTCACACAGCATCCGCCACGTCCGCGCCGGGCTATCTGTGTTCGGCCTCTATCGAATACGCCTGCGAGCGCGCGCTTGAAGGCGAAGCGTTCGGCTACGGTGGAGGGGCTCAAGACGGCTTCGAAGGTGCCGCGACGCCCTATGTCGTTACGCACCAGCAAGGCGTGATCAGTAACTATCCGGAGTTCCTCAACTCTCAGCACCAGATTGCCAACGTGAGTGACGCCGAAGCCTATCTCGCGCGGGTCGCTGCCATTCCAGCGATGCTCGACGGAGAGACGGCACGCATCCGGCGCGATGCCGCACGCGGTGTATTCCCGCCTTTTTTCGTGGCGACGCAGGCGCTGGACATGATGCGCTCGTTCCGGTCGACCCCAGCGCTCCAGCAGGGAATGACGACATCGCTGCAAAGCAGGGCAGCCAAGGGCTCCATCCCTGGAGATTGGGCTGCAAGGTGCTCGGCAATTGTTAATGGCCAAATCTATCCAGCGTTGGACCGCCAAATCGACGCGTACTCGAAGGGGACTGCGACTGCAGGATCGGGCGCTGGGGTGGCAGGATTGCCCGACGGAGAAGCCTATTACCGCTGGGCGGTCCGCCTCGGTACGACGACGGTCAAGACGCCGAGTGAGATTCATGAACTCGGGTTATCGCTTAGCGGACAACTGCGTGGAAAGGTCGACAGCGCGCTCAAGAGCCAAGGGTTGACGACGGGAAGCGTGGCGGCGCGGCTCGCCGCACTGAACGGCGATCCCCGCTTTCTGTTCGCCGATAACGACGATGGTCGCATCAAGCTGATCGCGTACCTCCGGGGGAGGATAGCCGCGCTTCGCGTGGTGATGCCGAAAATATCTCATCTCAACCTCAAGGCCGACATCGACGTAGAGCGCGTTCCGATCGACATTCAGGACGGCGCACCGCTCGGATCGATGAACTCGGCGCCCCGTGACGGCGCGCGTCCGGCTGTTTACTACGTCAATTTGCGCCGGACAAAGCTATGGCCGCGGTATCAGCTTCCAACACTGACAGCGCATGAAGGCATTCCGGGGCATACGTGGCAAGGCGCGTATCTGGCCGAGACGACGGGCGTGTCCCCAGTGACCATGCTGCTGAATTTCAACGCGTTCAACGAGGGTTGGGCGCTGTATGCCGAGCAGCTGGTCGACGAGGTCGGCTTCTATGCCGATGACCCGTTCGGCCGGATTGGCTATTTGCAGGCGCAACAGTTGCGAGCGTGCCGGCTGGTGGTCGACACTGGCTTGCATGCGATGGGGTGGTCCCGCGCTAAGGCGGTCAGTTATCTCATCGAACAGACTGGAAAGGGCGTAGAGGCAGTCACCAGCGAGGCTGACCATTATTGTGTCGCTCCAGGTCAGGCCTGTGGCTACATGGTCGGCTTGGTCGAGATCAGGCGACTGCGGAAGCGTGCCGTTGCCTTGCTCGGTGAGCATTTCGATCTTGCAAACTTCAACGATGCTATCGTTCGGACGGGTGGAGTGCCGCTTGCCCTGCTGGACCCAGCGATCATGCGTTGGTCCAAGACATCAGCGGTCTGAACCGTTCAGTGTAGTGCTGAGTGCGCTGGCCTGTCGCTGAGCGTTCGCCAGCGATTTGGTGTGGTTCCCTGCCATTCTTTGAACGCGCGATAGAAAGAACTCGTGTCCTGGTATCCAAGGAGGCAGGCCACCTCGTCGATGCCGATCGAGGGATCGATCAGCAACTGGTCGGCAAGCTCCTGCCGCGCCTCGACGACAAGCGAGCGAAAGGTAGTCCCCTCCTCGGTGATCCGTCGTTGTAAAGTGCGCTCGCTCGTACCGAGCTTACCGGCGATGTTGGCGACTTCCGGCCGACCGCTGGCAAGCCCTCGTTTCAGGACGATCTTGACCTGATCGGAAAGACTGCTTTCGGCATCAAGATCGTTGCGGGCCGCTGCGAGCGCTGGCGTTAGAAGATCGAGGAACTCGAGATTATGCCCCGCGAAGGGTCGATCGAGGTCCGAAGATTTCAGTACCATCGTATCATGCGACGCCCCGTAGCGGATCGGACAGCCGAAATGCGCGAGATATGCCTCACTCTCCGGGCCTGACCTAGTCAGTTCGATGCCGATCGGCACGACATGGTGACCGATGCCTCTGCGACCCAATTCCAGCAGATAGGCGAAGGTCGAGTCGACTAACGCTGGCGGCTCCGGCGCTGTCGCATAAGCCCATTTTTTCGAGATCGAGAATTCGCCGTTTCGTTCCTCAAAATGAAAGCGCTCCGAAGGGCTGTTCCTCTTGAAGCGGTCGATCCGGGCAATGCCGTCGCGATAGTCCGCGGCGTAACACGCCGCGAGGAATGCCGGTTGATGCCCGGAAGTGTCCATCGCCTTGACCAGCTTCAAGGAAAAGGTCGGGTCAAGCGAGAGCTTCTCTACCGCTTCCCAGACAGAGAAGAACTGCGCAGTCGTATAGAATGCATGCGGTTGTAGATGGAGCGTAGCGGGAAGGCGGGCTTGCCTCAGAATCACAGCCGGCCGCAGGCCAAGCTCGGCAAACCCGCGCCAGAACGCCGGTGGCATCTTGCATCTGTCAGCAGGTGTATCGATCATGTGCAATAAGCCTCAATCATCCGGACCGTGCTCCGCGCTGACGACCCGACGGTCTGCTGGCATCGTTCCCATTATGACGCCGTTGGGAAAACGCAGCGTCTTCAATGGCGTCGAAACGCTCTCCAATTAGGCTTACATCACCAAGGCTCACAATGCCGGACGATGCCAAACGAATGGCGAAGCGCGCCAAGAGGCAACGCTGCCGCGAAGCCTCCGCCGGTCACAGCGAGATGTCCCCGCTCATGACAGATACGCACGAACCGCGCAGTGTCGCGACAATACCCTCCGGCGTACGGAGCGCGTCAACCTGTAGGAGGCTTGGCCTTCCCATCTCGACGCCTTGGTGGATCTGAAGCTCGCTTCATCGGCATCGGCATCGGCATCGGGCTCGAGCGATAGCAACAAGCATGCGAGGGGCGCATTCGCGCTGCCGGTGGCGGGATCTTCCCACGTTCCCGAAAGCGGCGCGAACATCCTGGCGCGGATTGTTCTCCCCTCCCTGGTGTAGGCATGAACCGAGAACCGGCTGCCGAACTGCGGGTAAGCATCCAATGCTTCCCTGAAACCGATCAGGGACGGATCGCACCGGGCCAGTGCTTCGCTGGTGACCTCGACAATGACGAAGGGTGTGCCGTTCGAAGCGAGCGTCGGCAGATGGTTTTTCGTGACGATGTCCGCCCATTCCAGCTGGAGCGTCCGAGCCACGACCTCGGGAAGCACTGTTTCTCCGATACTGAGAGGCTGCGGCGCCGCGATCCCCGCGCCGATCGAGACGCCGTCTGCATTGCGGTCGATCCGGGCACGCACGATCCCGGCGGGGATCTTGAACGTGGCTACGCTGAGAGTCGGATAAAGGTTAGCCAAGACAAAGGCCGTGCCGACCATCGGGTGTCCGGCGAAAGCCATTTCAGCCGTGCGATTGAAGATACGGATGCGTGCCGTATTGACCGGATCCGCCGCCGCCAGGACGAAGGTCGTCTCGCTGAGGTTGAACTCGGTCGCAACGGCTTGCATGGTCGGAACGTCCAGCGCGTCGGCCCCAATAACGACGGCAAGCGGGTTTCCGCCGAAAAGTCGCTTCGTGAACACATCGACGGTGAAGAACGGTATCTTACGTATATGATCGATCCCATCGGTGCGGACGCTGAATTGCGGTGCGCTATGCGAAGCGGCCCTGCCTCGATCCAATGCATTTCACCGATCATTCCAGCTGGCGGGCGGCAGCTTCGGCGGTGTCCTGAGGCTGCGTATTGAAGGCGATCGCTGCGGTAGGGGCTTTCCTGTGAACGGCGTTCACTACTTGTTCGAATAGCGTCAAGCCATTGGGAGGGATCCGCAAGCCCCCGCCGATCACGACACAATCGTATCGTTGGGAAACCAGCTGGTCTTCGATCATCGCGATGCCGGCCGGGTCGGGCGTGATCATGCACAAATCGCCGATCCATCCGCGCTCTTCGATCTTTGCAACCGCGATTGCAATTCCCGCCTCAATCTTTGCAGCATCGAAGCCGGGTGGCAAAGCGGGGTCTGAGAAATCGACGGTGTCTGGCTTTTGGCCAACGAACAATATTCTAGTCATGTGATTGCTCCAAAGGATGATGCGCGGCGCGGACAGAATACCGGTTGAGAAAAGCGCCGACCAAGTCGAGCGCTTCACGCGCCGCTTTGAGCAACGCAACGTTGGCGGGGAACACGTGTAGCATGCCCTCCCAGACATGCAGATCTGCCAACCCGCCGGCTTCAGAAAGCTTGTTCGCATAGCGGCGGGCGTCATCGAGCAGGATTTCGTCTTCACCGACATGAAGCTGAACGGGCGGCATGTCCATCAGTTCGCCGTATAAAGGCGAAGCAGCGGGCATCGTCGCTTCGGCTGATCTCAGATAGAGTGTCGCAGCCTGGATCAGGACCGTACGGTTCAGCAACGGATCGTGATCTCCTCGCGACATTACGCTATTCCCGGTTACCGTCAGGTCGGTCCAGGGCGACATGACCGCAATAGCGCACGGTTTGAGCACCCCCTCATCAACCGCCGCTCTCGTCATGCGCGCAGCAGTTGCGAGCGCCAGCCCTCCACCAGCAGAATCTCCCGCAATAGCGATCTGGGAAAAGCCGTCGCTTACGAGCCCGCGATAGGCTGCTTCGGCATCGTTGATCGCCGAAGGGAATGGTTGTTCGGGCGCGAGGCCATAGTCCGGAACAAAAGTCGCCATCCCTGCGCGCTTGGCAATCTGGCCTGCAAAGTTGCAATATGCCTTAGCGGAACCGAGCACGTAGGCGCCGCCGTGAAGGTACAGGAGAGCGGCGCCGGGTTGAGCATCGACAGGACGGCACCAATATCCCGCTATACCGCCGACGTGAGCCGATACGTAGGCGACGTCATCTGCGGAGGGAGTTTTGCTCATCAGATCATCGAAGGCTTGACGCCCGCTCGGGGCAAACGCCGGCGCGGGTTGAAGCGCGATCATCGTGCGCATCGCCAGCATCGCGGCTCGATCGCGCAAATGCTCCTGATGGTAATTTTCAGTCATTAGACCCTCCGGTTATCGATCGCTGCCAGCGAGGCCCGCCGTTGGCGTCGGCGGGGCGTCGTGCTCAGCCGTTTCCCCAGGTTTTGGCCGCTGCCGTGGCGAAGTCGCGGTATGAGCGTGGTGGGTGGCCGAGCAAGGTCGTCAAGCGCTCGATAGCGTCTGCCGTCGCCACCGCACCGTCCATCTGGTAGCGCCTCATCATCAGCTTGAGGTCATAGGCGGCCCATGCCGGTCCGACCGCCTTGAGCCGCTGCTCCATCATTTCCAGATCGTCTCCCGCATAGGTTACGGGCCGGTCGAGTATTTCACTCCACATTGTCGCAAGCGACGCTCCGGTCAGGACATCGGGCCCGACCAGATCATACGTTACACCGGTCAACGGTGTCGTCGATCGTTCGCGTCGCAGCAGCTCGTGGGCTGCCGCTTCACCGATATCGCGGACATCGACCATCGAAATCCCACGTTGACCAATCGGCATGCCGTAAACGCCGGCACCGAGCAGGGCGTCCTTTTGCCGCAAATCGTTCTGGATGAAGTAGGCAGGCCGCAGGATCGTCGCCGACAGTTTCTCGGCATGGATCATCCGCTCGACGGTTACCTTGCTCGCGAAATGCGGGACGTCGGCATAAATTTCACCGTTGAAAACGGACAGATAGACGATGCCACGCACCCCGGCTTCGCGCGCCGCGGCCACCGTCTGCATTGCCTGGGTAAGCTCATCGGGAGCATTGGGGGCCAGCAGGAATAACGTCGTCACGCCATCAAGCGCGGCCCTGACACTGTCGATGTCCGACAAGTCGCCTTTGACTGCCGCCACGTGGGCCCCGAAGTTCGCCTTTTCGGGTGCGCGCGTCATTGCGCGTACTTCGGCATCATGTCCTTCGAGCGACTTGAGCACCTTGGTGCCGATCGTGCCTGTGCTGCCTGTTACCAGTATCGCCATGTCGTATCTCCGTGATCGCGACGGGAGAACCGTCGCTGCTTGTCATAAGATAGCTGTTTCAAAGTGCGTAATAAGACGGCAGTAACGGGACACAATGTCTCAAAAGTGGAACGATCATGAACCTCTCCGCTCTTGTCGATTTCAACTATGTCGCGACGCATGGCGGCTTTGGCCGCGCCAGCAGGGCGAGTGGACGTTCGAAAGCGACGCTGTCGCGAAAGGTCACGGAGCTCGAAGCCAGCCTCGGCGTCCGTTTAATCGACCGTGGTTCAAGGGCGTTGCGGCTTACCGATGACGGGCGCGCGCTCCATGAGCGGACTGCCGGGCCGTTGGCGGAGATCACCGACGCCGAACAGTGGTTGATCGCCGGCGCGGTGGTTCCAAGGGGCAGGCTTCGGATCAGCGCGCCCATCGTATTAGCCCATGTCCTCCTCGCCCGTGTGGCAGCAGAGTTCGTGCGCCGCTATCCCGAAGTGGAGGTCGAGATCGTCGCCGAAGACCGCACGGTAAACGCGATCGAGGAGGATTACGATGTTGTGATCCGGGTCGACCCCACTCCCAGCGAACGAATGGTCGGTCGACGCATACTCGAGGACGAACGTCTCCTCGTCGGCTCGACCCTGTCGGAGACCCCCTGGGGGACAGAAGCGGGAGACGATCCTCAACCCATCATGGCGGTAGGCAGCAGCACTGCGCGAACGGGGACCGAATGGCGTGTCGTTACCGATAGTGGTATCCGTGCGGTTCTGCCGAGGTTTCGTCTACGGCTGTCATCCTACCTGATGATCCGGGACGCCGTACTCAGCGGGGGCGGCTTTGCGATCGTCCCAAAGCTCTTGGTCGAGCAGGACATTGCCGATGGGCGACTGGTGCAATGGGGCGTACAGGACGGACCCAAGGTCGAAATATGGGCCCTCCAAAACACGCGAAGGCTGTCCAGTACGAAAGTCCGTATCTTTCTCGATGAATTGAGCGCTTCAATGGACACAGTCTGATTACAGGCATAAAAGTGCCCATCGATCGCATCTTTAACAGAACAGTGGAATCGGTAGGCAGCGCGGATACTTGTAGAGCGTCAATATTGTGTCGGCCTTATGGGGATATTGGCAATGAATGGACCAGCCGCACTTCTCGCCGCCGCTGCCACCTTCTTGGGCACGCATTTCGCTTTGTCGCATCCGCTTCGCGGATCCCTGGTTCGTACTCTAGGGGAGAAAGCGTTTCTCGGTGTCTATTCGCTGGTTGCCTTTCTCACGTTCGGTTTGATGATCTGGGCCTATCGGGAAACAGCGTTGACGACCCCGATCTGGCCGGTCGGTGACGGACTCTGGGTGGGCGCAACCGCGCTCATGCTCGTCGCCTCCGTGCTGCTCATGGGATCCCTGGTACGAAACCCAGCGCTGGCCGGGACCGGCGTAGACGCAGCCACAGCATCCGCCAGCGGCGTTTATGCTGTTACGAGGCATCCGATGATGTGGGCATTCGCGCTCTGGGGTGCCACGCATATCCTGATTTACCCGGTCACCAAGAATGTCATTCTGTCCGGCGCGATTATCATCCTGGCATTGGTTGGCGCCGCAATGCAGGATCGGAAGAAGGCGAAGCTCGACCCGCAGGCCTGGCCGGTCTGGGAAGAACGCACCAGCTACCTTCCATTCGGAGCGATCCTTACTGGCCGTGCGAAATTGGGGGGCTTCGGGGCGCACGCGCTGGCCGGCGGACTCGTTCTGTGGTAGCTGGCGACCTGGGCGCATATACCGCTGGCCGGCTGGTCGGCAGGCATTTGGCGCTGGGTGTTTTGACGCTACGCGAGCAAAAAAAGTATGATAAATTCTGGTCGATTGTCAGCTCGACGATGCCGAACGCGCTGCAACGAGGATATCCATCGATCCGCTGCTTAACCCTGCAAGATCAAGCCAGGCTGCCATCCGATCGAGCTCAGCCGATAGAGCCTCGACGATATTCGTCGGCGCTTTCGGCTCGAATGTGGCCTGCTTGACGACCAGCGCACCGGCTGTCCGATCCGCTTTTAGGTCGACCCGAGCAACGAGCGCTCCATCAAGGAGGAAGGGGAGGACGTAATACCCGTGCTCGCGCAGATGCGCCGGCGTGTAGATTTCTAGTCGATAGCGAAAGTCGAACAATCGCTCGGTTCGCTCGCGACGCCACACGAGCGGATCGAACGGCGACAGAAGGGCACCGCCCGTAATCTTGCGTCCGCTTCGGGCATCGCAGTGCAGATAAGCCTGTTGCCGCCAACCCCGGACCCTAACCGGAGTGAGGACTCCCTCCTCGACCAACTCCGTGACTGGGATGGCGACATCGGCCGCTGGAATGCGGTAATAATCGCGCAGATCGCCTTGGGTAGCGATGCCGAGTTGCTTCGCGGCGCGCGCAAGCAAGGCCCGTCGAGCGTCGTTTCCCGTGGGCGTAGGCAAGTCGATCACCCGACGCGGCAACACGTTCGCGGTAAGATCATAGACACGTTCGAAGCTCCCGCGGCGATGCGTCGCGGCGATCAGTCCTGACCAAAACAACCATTCGAGCGCATGCTTGGCATCGCTCCATATCCACATGCCTTTGCGCGCGATCGCGGGAGCCAGGTCCGACGCCGCAAGCGGGCCTTCTGTGGCAATGCGGGCCAGCAAGACGTCAGCTTCTGACCGACGCGCGCCAGCAAATGGCCGGAGCTGTTGCCAAATCCCTTCGCTCTGCAGCGCCCGCTCCATGCGCCAGCGCAGCAGCGGGTAGTAGTCCACTGGAATGAGCGATGCCTCGTGGCCCCAATATTCAAAAAGCCGCTTGGGACGTTCGGCCATCAACCCGTCGAGAAGCCCGCGATCGAAGGTGCCGAGACGTGAAAACAAGGGCAGATAATGGGCGCGGACCAGCACGTTGACGCTATCGATCTGGAGAAGCCCCAACTGCGATATCGTCTCGAGCAACCGCTTCGTATCGACGGCATTCTCGCGCTCGCGCGCATTGAAGCCCTGAGCGGTGAGCGCCATGCGGCGCGCTTCGGAGGAAGAAAGCTCTAGGGTCATGTGTCTCGTTGAAAAGGGCATCGATGAAAGGCGTCGTGGCAGTCAGCGGCAGCGCTTCATATGTCGTCCGACATGCGGGCGAGAAGCTCATCCATCATCAACCGTTCGCCGGGCGTCAGCATCGGAGCGTCTTCGACCCGCGTCCGTAAGGCTGCAGCGAGTTGCGATCGGTCGGACGATTGCGAAGGCGGCGTCGATGACAGGATCGCATTCATGACGGCCTCGCGAGCCATATGCGATAGGTCAAGGTCGTCATGATCATGCCCGGCTTCCAATAAGACGGTGATCGCCCCGGTTCCAGCAGCGTGAATGAGCGCCACGGCCCGCTCCTCGGAAACGCGTAAAAGCCCAGCTTGCGCAACTCGCCTGACACGCCCCCGCAATGCGGCCATCCCCTTGGAAGCAGCCGGCGACGCTGCGCCAGCGCTGCTCCCGGCAACCATCAACCGATACACCGCAGGGTGATGCAAACCGAAAGCTATGTGGCCATCCCAAGCGGAACGTAGGTCTTCTACCGGATCCATGAGCGCCGGCTTGCCGAGGGTGTCAGCAGCATAGTTCATGAAGACATGTTCTGCGACAGCGTCGAGCAGACCCTTTTTGTCGCCGAAAATTCGATAGATTGTTGGTGGCTGACAGCGGGCAGCTGCAGAAACAGCGCGGGTCGTAAGAGCGTCTATGCCATCGCCCGCGACGATATCAGCCGCAGCGATCAATATCCGTTCCCTGGTATCCTGAGAGACAGGGCTGTCAGCGTCGAGCATTTGTCATGATAACGTTGGAAACCGAAACTGGCTACCATTGGTTGTGGCATCGAGTTATCAACGAAATACAAATAACAGTATCAACGATTTGGAGTCGCGCTATGCTGATCGTAACGGGCGCAAATGGTCAGCTTGGCCGGGCGATCGTCAACTCCCTCGTCCAATTTGTCCCGGCTGAACGCGTGGGGGTTAGCGTGCGTGATCCAAGCAAGGCTAGAGATCTGGTGGCGTTGGGCGTTCGTGTGCGCGTTGGAAACTTCGATGACGGTGAGAGCCTCAATCACGCCTTCGAGGGGGCTAGCCGCGTCCTGCTCGTGTCATCGAACGCCGCTGCGACTGGAGGCGACCCACTGGCCCAGCATCGGACTGCGATCGAGGCCGCTCGCCGTTCAGGGGCGAAGCGAATATTTTACACCAGCCACGCTGCTGCCGATGAATCCTCCGCCTTTCCTCCCGCGCGCGATCACGCCGCAACGGAGACTATGCTTTCACAGGTAGGAGTCCCATGGACTTCGCTTCGGCACGGCTTTTATGCCGAAAGCGCCCTGATGTTCATGGGCGATTGGCAAAAGACCGGTACGGTGAGCGCTCCGGCCGATGGCAAGGTAGCGTGGACGGCCCATGAGGACCTGGCAGAGGCAGATGCGCGCCTACTTTGCAGTGAGCAAGAGCATGATGGCCCAACCGCCGCCCTCACAGGCTCGGCGGCTTTAGACCTTGCAGATCTTGCGGGTATGATAAGTAATCTCACCGGTCGCACCGTTCATCGAGTGGTGATACCCGACAGCGAAATTGCTGAACGGATGGCTTCTCGGGGCGCTCCACCATCCGCCACGGCGATAGCCCTCGGGCTTTATCATGCGAGCCGACAAGGCGAGTTTGCAACCGTCGATCCGGCACTTGAGCTTTTGCTCGGTCGTAAGCCGAAAGGCATGTCACGTGTTCTCGCCGAGGGCATTTCAAGATCAACCGGTTAGAGGACAGCGGCAGATTGTCCGCCCTTGAGCGCGTAGGGCATAGTCGGCCAACGCGCTAACGCCTAACCATCGCAAAACCACCGATACACACCAAACAACCGAGAACACTCAAACCCGCCGTCGGACGCTACGCTTCGCTTCGCGGTGCACCCGGAGGGCGCATGCGTTTTCTGTTGCGCTCAGATGACCATCCTCGTTCCCGCTGCACGCGCTTTTCGGAGCTCTGCTCGATCAAACGGCAGTCTTTCAACGCGTGATCTGACGTCATATCAAATCAGTGCTGTCCATCTTTATCCTATGTCGTAATAATGACGGAGATGCGGGATCGCCACGACGCCAAAAGAGATTACGCACCGACTGCCCGGCTAGAAGCCGTGGCATGAGGGCGCGCGCGATCCTGGGGGGCGCTGCGATCCTTGGAGCGATCGTCCTGTGGTATCGCCCCGCACTGGACCACGGAGCCGCCGGTTCCAATCCGCTCGGTTGCGCCACAACAAACGACGGTTCCGTGTGTGATGCCGTTGTCGGCCTCTCCCAGGCGATGCACTCTCCGTTGCTCGCCGCTAACCGAGCCGCATTCCTTCCGCCGCCCGAAACACCGGGCGCGGTCGACCCCGCCATCACCCAGGAAAACATCGACGACACGATCTGCCGTCTGGGCTACGCCCGGTCAGCGCGACCCGCCTATTCGATCACCGGGCCGCTAAAGCGCCGCATGATGGATGCGCAGCATCCCGGGCAGCGCATGGCGGACTACGAGCTGGACCATCTCATTCCGATCTCGATCGGAGGGGCGCCGCTCGACATGCGCGACCTCTGGCTTCAGCCACGCGAGGGACAAGCTAACGCCGGCGACAAGAACGTCCTGGCTTATGTCTTGTGGCGGTTGGTTTGCACCCATCAGGTGCCACTCCAAACCGCCCAACACGAGATCAGCCACGACTGGACGCGAGCGTACCAGCTCTACGCGACGCCCGAAAACATTGCGAAATATCACTTCCGGCACCCCGAACGGGAGCGCGACTAGCGCTTCCTAACGGCGCGGTTTCAGCATTTCGCTTCAGCCAAGGAGAGTATGATGCCTCAGAATATCGCAGAGTTCCGGATCATCGGTCGGATCGGCAAGATCACCTCGCGCGAGAAGGTGAAGTACGTCAGCGTCGCGGCGAATTACAACCGACGGGACGGTGACGAATGGAAGACGGATACGCATTGGAACAGCGTGGTCTGTTTTTCGAACGTCGCTTCGCAGGTCGATAATGCCGCCAAAGGCGACCTTGTTCATATCACTGGCCGCGTGCGTGAGAGCCAGCATGGCGAAGCGAATGATACATCTTACCGAACCGAGCTGATCACCGACACGTTTTCAGTTCTGACCAAAGCCGACACCGAGGACTCGGATAGCTGATGGGATGCGGGGGCGGCCTTCGGCACGGCTCTATCGGCGCTACGCCCCGGCCGAGCCCGCACGCGGTCTCGGCCCTGCCGGGTGACGATCCTCACCTGTCCGGAAGGGCGCGCACGGGGCGCGCCCTTCCGGACCTCGCACCAAGTCCAACCGCTCCATGACGCACTACACGTACCCCGAATTGCTCCTCGCGGCGCTTGTCGTCGTCATAGTCCTGGCCGCGATCGCCAAGGCAAACCCGCGCACGCCGCGCGTTCGCGCCAAGGCGCTCCTCACCGAACGCGAGCGCGCTGCGCGCGGCATCATCGAGCGCGTCCTCCCCCATACCCGCGTGCATGTGCAGGTCTCGATGGGCGCGCTCTTGCAGCCCAAGGGCGGCTTCGGTCGCAACGAGGCGATACGCACCGGTAGTGCCCCTTGGGGTGGTGTAGGAACACCGATCCTCGGTCAGGCCAAGGATGATCAGGCTGCCAGTGCTGGCAGGCTGATGCGTGGGTTATCGCTCAACGCGCCGATCGTTTCCAGCGTCATGTAACGGCGCGATACCGACCACTCATCGTTTTGCTCGAGCATGAGCGCGCCGACGAGGCGGATGACCGCGGCGGTGTTGGGGAAGATGCCGATGACATCGGCCCTGCGCTTGATCTCCTTGTTGACGCGCTCGAGCGGGTTGGTGGACGAAATCTGCGCCCAGTGCTCCTTGGGGAACGCCATGTAGGCGAGCACCTCTTCGCGTGAGCCGTCCATCATGATGGCGAGCTTTTCGTATCGTTCACGCAGGGCATCGGCGACATGGTGCCACTGCTCGTGGGCGGCTTCGGCGCTCTCCTGGGCGAAGATAGTCTTGAGCATGGCAACGACGGCGGGACGCTGCTTGGGGCCGACATGGGCCAGCGCGCCCTCGCATCCAATGCAACCGACAGCGTTGCTGCGTCGCATGAAATACCTTGCCTGCGGCGCTGCGCAGCCCTTTGTGATCGTCGGAAATGACGAGCTTCACCCCGCGCAGTCCGCGATCGGCGAGCGAGCGCAGGAAGCTCTTCCAGAAGGGTTCGGCCTCGGACGGACCGCTCGCGACGCCGAGGACTTCGCGCTTGCCCAGCGTGTTGACGCCGACCGCCACTATCACCGCGGTCGAGACGATCCGGCCGCCCTCGCGCTCCTTCAGGTACGTGGCGTCGATCCACAGATACGGCCATTCGCCTTCAATCGGGCGGTTGAGGAAGGCGTTTACCCGCTCGTCGATCTCGATGATCAGCCGGCTGACCTGGCTCTTTGAGACGCCGGTCCCGCCCATCGCCTTCACCAAATTGTCGACCGAGCGCGTCGAGATCCCTTGGATATACGCCTCCTGGATCACCGCCACCAAAGCCTTCTCCGCAGTACGACGCGGCTCCAGGAAGCTCGGGAAATAACTGCCCTTCCGTAAGCGGGGGATCGCCAGCTCGATCCGCCCGGCACGCGTGTCCCAGTCGCGCTCACGGTAGCCATTGCGGTGGTTCAGGCGATCGGCTGAGCGGGTGCCTGCAGGCGCGCCCGTCTTCGCCTCAATCTCCATGTCCATCATGCG
This sequence comes from Sphingomonas sp. UYP23, assembly GCF_054059235.1. Classification (NCBI taxonomy): domain Bacteria; kingdom Pseudomonadati; phylum Pseudomonadota; class Alphaproteobacteria; order Sphingomonadales; family Sphingomonadaceae; genus Sphingomonas; species Sphingomonas sp. UYP23. Next base: position 2,359,707 of record NZ_JBSSBX010000001.1, on the reverse strand, counting down.
CTCTGCGGCAAACGCCAACATCTCGCGCACCAGATCTGCATCCGCCTCTTGCTCGACCAGCTCGAGCAGGGCCATCTTGGCATCGGTCATCGTCGTCTTCTCCAGGTTCGAGTTCGCATCCGAACCCTACCGAAGATCGGCGATGGCCACCTCATTCGTGGCAGCTTCCTACACCACGCCCCGGGACACTACCTACGCACGCGCTACAAGTTTTCCTCGAAGATCGTCGACTTCGTGATCGAGGACCGCGCATCCGGCGCGATCCTCGCGCTGGTCGAACTGGACGATCGCAGCCACGACGCCGCCCGTGATCGTCAGCGTGACGCGATGACCGCTTCGGCCGGCTACCGTACCGTCCGCTTGCACGCCGGCACGTCCACCAGTGCGACGCGGGGCGGCGCATGATCGATCACAGGAACAGGACGAATTCGGCGCTGGACGCCGATTTTCTCCTTTCGTTCTCTCGCCGGATGATTCAGAATCGGTACCATGCCGATCCGTCCGGAACATCGCTGGCTCTATCCGATCGACTGGCCCGAGATCAGCCGGATCGTGCGCTTCACACGCGCGGGCGGGCGCTGCGAGCATTGCCAGCGCCCCCACGGACGCCGCGCAACGCTGCTGCTGGGCACCGATGGCATCTGGTGGGATACCGAGATCCACGCCTGGCGCGACGGCCGCGGCCGCCAGCTTCGCCGCCAACCCGGCTACGTCCCGCTCGAGGCGATCGGGATGACGCGCAAACCCGTCTATCTTGCGACCGCCCATCTCAACCACGACCCGACCTTCAGCGGACCGCGCTGGCGCAACCTCGCAGCGCTCTGCCAGCGCTGCCACATGATCCACGACGGGCCCGAACATCGTCGGCGCCGCTGGTGGAACGCCTTTCGCCAGCGTGCGATCGGCGACCTCTTCTCGGGTCGCTACAGCTAGACCCGCCCGCGGGTACGCGGAAGCGGGCGGCGGTTGCCGCCACAGAGGGGAGGATGCGGGCTGCTCTTCGGTTTAATTTTGCCGGAGACACCCATGATCGAAATCCTTCAAACCCACAGGACGATCGCCATGGCACGTTTCCCGATCGACGCTGAAATTCGCGCCAAGGATATCGTCGAGAAGCTCGGCGGAATCTGGCGCGGCACCCGCGGCGAATGCCGCTGTCCGGCGCATGACGACGGCTCTCCGAGCCTGTCCGTCCGCTTGGGGGGACAGGGCGATCCTGTTCCACTGCTTCGCCGGCTGCACAACGATCGAAGTCCTCAAGGCCCTGCAGCGCCGCAAGCTCCACGATCGCACAGCCGTCTCGATGCCCGAAGCGCGCCCCAAGCGCGACATGGGCGCGCTCGCGCTCCGGCTCTGGAAATCCAGTCAGCCGATCGCCGGCACGCTTGCCGAGGAGTACCTCCTCGAACGCGGGCTCTCCGCGCCCTTCCCAAAGTCGCTGCGCTTCAACCCAGAGACGATTTACGGATCCGGGCCGTCCAAACTGACAATGCCCGCCATGATCGCGGCCGTGGAAAACGACCTTGGTGTGGTCGCGGTGCAACGCACATTCCTCGATCCGGACAACGTGCTGCACAAGCCGATGCCCAAACCAAAGGTCTCGCTTGGCCTCCTCGGCACAGCAGCCATCCGGCTTGCGCCGGCGACGGACGAGCTGGGCTTCGCCGAAGGCATCGAGGACGCCCTGTCGGCGATGGAGTGGTTCGGCACGCCGACATGGGCCTTGGGCGGCGTCGAGCGCCTGGCGTTCGTAGCCATCCCCGAAAAAGTACGTCGCATCATCGTCTATGGCGATCGCGGCCGAGCGGTTGCTCGCCAAGGCGCGCGACCATCTCACCGCGAACGGTCGAGAGTTGGTCAACCGCGTGCCCGAACAGCACGACGATTGGAACGACGCCTGGAGAGCGCATCTCGCAGCCGCCCCAGCAGTTGGTGCGCAGTAAATCAACGGAGTTACGTCGCGCTTGCGCCAAATGGCAGTTTTTGCCATACGGGCAAGAGGAGAACAGTTATGGCATCCATGAACATCTCGCTGCCTGATCCCATGCGTGATTATGTTCAGGAGCGTATCGATCGAGGTCGGTATGCCAGCGTCAGCGATTATGTTCGTGACCTTATCCGCCGTGACCAAAGCGGTATCGAAGACGAGGAGCGTTGGCTTCACGATCTCGATGTGTCCATCGGCGAAAGCCTTGCAGAGATGAACGCAGGCGGCGGTGTCGCTCTTGATGCAGCATGCGATGCGGTGTTGGCCGACCTCAAAACGATGGATCGTCAGGACGTCCAATGAAAGTCGTCCTGTCGTCTCGCGCCGTTTCAGATCTCAAGCGGATCGCCCGTTTCATCGCCTTCGACAATCCGCCTCGTGCTATATCGTTCGTTGCCGAGTTACGCGAAACGGCTGAACGCCTCGCGGAATTGCCACACGGTTTTCCGTTGGTGCCACGGTATGAGCAACACGGAATTCGCCGGCGGTCGTGGAAGGGGTACGGAATCCTCTACTCGGTTCAGCCGGACCGGGTGTTTGTCCATCGGATCGTCGGACCTGGCCAGGATCATGATCGTGCCTTGCGATTGGGGTGATTGATGACGGCCGCCCGCGGGTCATCTGCCGAATAGAGGAGAGGGAGCCTTCGGCTTGTTAATCCGGTGATGAGCCCCGGGCGATAAAACCGGAGGCCCTCGATGCGCACTTCAGCCGCAGCTCTCGAACTCGATTTCACCGAACCCTCGATCACGGCCGCCAAGGCGGTCGCCGACACCATCGCCAGAAACGGATCGCTCCAGCGCGACACGCTGCTGTGGATCATGGAACAGGCCTATGGCGGTTCGTCTGCCGACGGTCGCTGGTCGCTTCGCGACGCTTACGACATGCTTGAACTCGCCGAGGTCATGCACCTGGCCAAGGCCGACCTGCCCTCGGCTCCGAGCGATTGCCTTGCCGCGCTCACCGAGCTGGTCGCTGGCCTGCCGACCCACACGGTTCGCAGCGAAGAACAGATCGAGCTTCAGCAGTTCTCGACCCCCGCCCCGATCGCCTAGCCGTCGCGTCATCATGGACGCGCACGGTCGCCAGCGCGTCGAAAGCCGCAGCCCGCGCACCAATCTCGCCGAGACCGACGCCTTCATGCGCGGTGCCAAGAAAATCCTGATCTTCTCCGATGCTGGCGGCACCGGCCGCAGCTATCATGCGAGCCTGACGTGCGAAAACCAGTCGCGCCGCAATCATTACCTCCTCGAGCCGGGCTGGCGTGCTGACGCCGCCATCCAGGGGCTCGGTCGCACGCACCGCACCCACCAGGCGGTAGCACCGCTGTTCCGGCCGGTGTCGACCGACTGCCGGGGCGAACGTCGCTTCATCTCGACGATCGCACGCCGGCTCGACAGCCTGGGCGCGCTCACCCGCGGCCAGCGCCAGACCGGAGGTCAGGGACTGTTCGACCCCCGCGACAATCTCGAAAGCGACTATGCCAAGGAATCCCTCGAACAGTGGTTTCGCCTGCTCGCCAATGGCAAGCTGCGCTCGACCACGCTGGACGAGTTCCAGAAACTCACTGGCCTCGAACTGGAGGGCGAAGGTGGCGGCCTCAAGGAGGAGATGCCCCCGATCCAGCGCTGGCTCAATCGCCTCCTCGCGTTGCGCATCGCGATGCAGAACGCGATCTTCGACGAGTATCTCGGGTTGATCGAGGCGCGGATCGAGGCGGCGAAGGAAGCCGGTACGCTCGATCTTGGCGTCGAGAGCATCAACGCCGAGCGCATCACGATCCTCGATCGCACCGTCATCCGGCGCGACCAGACCAGCGGCGCAGAGACCGAGATCTCGGTCTCCCCACGTCGCACCTCGACGATCACGCGGCGTATCTTGGGTCCTGGTTGAAGGTCCTGCGCAGGGACAGCCGCGCGATCATGACCGCTGCGGCCAAGGCGGAAGCAGCAGCCGGCTATCTGCTCCGCGCAACCGGCCTCGCGACCTCGGACGAACCCGAGGAACAGATCCGTGAAGCAGCATGACCGCTCCGGCCGCCCTCCCCGACCTCGGCACCTACCGGCGCTTCGTCGTGGCGTTCAGTGGCGGCAAGGACAGCCTTGCCGCCCTGCTCCACCTCCTCGGCCTCGGCGTGCCAGCACACGCGATCGAGCTGCATCACCATGACGTCGACGGCCACGGCCCGACCTTCATGGATTGGCCGTGCACGCCCGCCTATGTCCGCGCGATCGCCAACCACTTCGGAATCGCGCTCTACGTTTCGTGGCGCGAGGGCGGCTTCGCGCGCGAGCTGGCGCGCGACGACGCGCCCACCGCGCCCATTGCGTTTGAGACGCCGACCGGCATCGGCCGTGCCGGAGGCAACGGCCCTGCCGGCACGCGCGGGCTCTTTCCGCAGACGTCTCCCGACCTTCGGGTGCGCTGATGCAGCCCCGCGCTGAAGATAGACGTCCTCGCAGCGGCGATCCGGAATCAACCGCGCTTCCTCGACGGCCGCACGCTCGTCATCACCGGCGAACGCGCCGAGGAGAGTCCCTCGCGTGCGCGCTATGCGACGCTGGAACCGCATCGCACCTCGACCCTCGCGCGTGCGGTCGATCATTGGCGTCCGGGCCATGACTGGACCGAGCGCCTGATCTGGGACGCGATCTCGCAAGCGCGCATCCGTCCCCACCCGGCCTACGTCCTGGGATAGGGGCGTCTGTCGTGCCGAGCCTGTATCTTCGGATCGCCCGACCAATGGGCGACGCTCCGGCTCGTCTTCCCTGCCGCTTTCCGACGGGTCGCGGCTCGCGAAGCCGCGAGCGGGAAGACGATCCATCGCTCGCTCACCGTCACGCAGCTCGCTGATCGCGGCACTGCGTTTCCGGCTGCGATGTTGCATCCCGACGAATTGGCGCAAGCCGACGATCCGGTCTGGCGTCTCTCGATCCTGGCGGATCGCTGGACGCTCCCTGCCGGCGCCTTTGGCGACCATGCAGGCCCGCCATGAACGCCGCCACGCCAAGGGCTTTTAGGCTTCACCACACTGGTTGCTATGGCTAAACTTGGCGACTTTCAAAGGGAGCGCAAATACCATGAATATCGGTGAACTGACCAAGGGCGTCGCAGAATCGACTGGATCGACTGAAGCTGACGCAAAGAAGGCGATTACGGCTGTCTTCGATCAGATCGCGCGCGCGGCCGCGAAAGGCGAAGAGGTCGCGGTTCCCGGCTTTGGGAAGTTCTCGGTCAAGGATCGTCCTGAGCGTCAAGGCCGCAATCCAGCGAACGGTGAAGCGATTACGATCGCGGCCTCGAAGAAAGTGGCATTCACGCCTGCCAAGGGTCTGAAGGACAAGCTCTGAACCATTAACGCCGGCGAGTGATCGCCGGCTCCTTCACGACCGGGATCGGCTTTCTGACAGAGGAGAGGAAGCCTTCGGCCTTTTGAGCGCGCGTGTGCGCTCAGGAGGTTCCGCCATGTTCTACGACACGCACTACCGCCACAACGAGGCGCTTTTCCCCGATGCGCTGGGCACCCTGCCCGCAGCGCTCCATGCCCTGAACGCGGGCGTCGACGATTGCCGGCGAGCCGGCAAGCCGATCGACCGCGATGCGTCGATCCTGCTGCTGATCCGCAACCTGGCGTCCGTCGCCGAACGCGGTGCGCCCAGCACGAACGCGCTGCGTCTGCGCTGCGCGCAAGACCGGGGCACCGTCATCGCCGGATCCGCGCTGCTCGACATCGCTGGCAACGGCGTCGCCGGTGACGCCGCGGCGAAACGGACCTTCCATCGACAGGCACGCCTCGCACTCGCTTCGCTCGCCGAGGCGATCGGCCTCGAGACGCATGACGTCCGCATCGACACCGACATGGGCGGTCCTCCGGACGATGGAACGACCGAGCTGCGCCACGCCGATCTCTCGATCCGGGTGCGTCCCCACAGCTTCCTCCCCGACCGCGAGATAACCTTCAACCGCTGTCGGGGCGGCGAACACGCCGGCCCCGTTCAACGCGCGCCGATCGCCGAGCTGCTGGACACAGCCACGTTCCAGCGCCGGCTTACCGCGACGTAGGCGCTCCGCGCCGCGCTGCTGCCGCCTGATCCTCCGATCCCAGGAATATTGTTAGTGGTTGGCTCTTCATGCGCGCGTCCCCGCCCGTGCCGAATTCCTTTATCGGCGCTCTGATCTGGGCGATCTGCGTACCGCCAGCATCGGTTGGCATAACGTTGCGTCTATGGAGGCTAAACGGTTATGCCTTGCGGATTGCGTTGCCTTGACGTGCGTGTAAAATATTCCAGCGGCTCCTGCTTAAAGGCGCGCGCGCCGCGACCCTTCGAGATGGAGCCCGACGTTGCCGGATGATCAGATGGTCGGCGTAGATTTCGCAAGAGCGTACTGGCGTAAGGCAGTCCCTAGCGATTTGAAGCTGAAAGATTCTGTCACATCTGCGCCTGACGAAACCGAGCTTCGGTTGCTGGCTGATAATTTGCCCTCGCTTTGCTGGATTGCGGACGGTGATGGATCGATCAGCTGGTATAATCAGCGCTGGCACAATTATTGTGGCAGCACGCCTGAAGCGATGTCGGGCTGGGGCTGGCAATCGGTGCACGACACCGCAATACTTCCGGAGGTGATGCAACGATGGACGTCGTCCATCGCCGCCGGCGAAGCATTTGAGATGACGTTTCCGCTGAAGGGCGCAGATGGCATATTCAGGCCATTCCTTACCCGCGTTACACCATTAAAAAGTTCAGAAGGCCGCGTACTTCGCTGGTTTGGCAACAATACTGACGTGACGCAACAGCGCGAGACGGAGGCGGCGTTACAGGAAAGCGAATCGTACGTTCGACTTCTGCTCAACACGAGTGCTGAGGCTTTCTACGCAGTCGACCGCGACGGCGTCACCACATTATGCAATGCAGCTTTTGTGACAATGATGGGCTTTGCCGATGCCAATGAGGCGATCGGGCGCAAGCTCCATGACGTCATTCATCACACACACCCGGATGGCGCGCATTATGACGTCGCTGATTGTCCGATCTACCGCTGCGCAAGCGACGGCACCTCAGCACACGTTACTGACGAGCTTTTCTATCGGCTCGACGGTACGCCGGTGCCAGTGGAATACTGGGCCAAGCCAATCACCTTCGAAGGCGAACATCGCGGCGCGATCTGTACCTTTATCGACATCACCGAGCGACTTCGCGCCCGCGCAAAGTTGATCGCCAGCGAGGCTGAGTTTCGCACGTTTGCGCAGGCTATGCCCCACCAAGTGTGGGCATCCCAACCCGATGGATTGCTCGATTGGTTTAATGAGCGCGTGTACGACTATGGGGGCTATGTCGCAGGCGAACTCGTCGGGAATGCTTGGGCCGCGATGGTACACCCCGAAGACGCGCGGCTCGCGACGGAACGCTGGGGCGCGGCGTTAGCATCGGGAGAGCGCTACGAAACCGAGTTTCGCCTTCGCCGTGCTGACGGTACGTATCGTTGGCACCTCGCGCGCGCAGTCCCGATCCGTGCGGAGGACGGATCGACCACGCGGTGGATCGGCACGAATACCGACATTGACGATCAGAAGTGCGCAGCGGCCGCACTTGCCAATCTGAATGCTACGCTTGAGCAAGAAGTCGCACAACGCACCGCGGATCGCGACAGGGTTTGGCGTAACTCACAAGATCTGATTGTCATTGTCGATCCGCTGGGCAGCTTCCGCGACGTCAGTCCATCAGTGACGGCGACGCTGGGGTGGCTGCCAGAGGAATGGATCGGTCGGCCGCTGTTCGACTTCCTCGTCCCTGATGATGGAGCCGATACAGGTGACGCCCTTCGCCGCGCTGCGCAGAAGCCGCTGCAGCGTTTCGAGAACCGCTATCGTCACAAGGATGGTGGCTATCGATGGTTTTCCTGGGTTGCCACCCCTGCCGAAGGGTTAATCTACGCAACGGGACGAGACGTCACGGTCGAAAAGGAAGCGGCTGCCGAACTCGCTAAGGCCCAGGAAGCGCTTCGTCAGAGCCAGAAGATGGAGGCCGTTGGCCAATTGACGGGCGGCATTGCGCATGACTTCAACAATATGCTCGCCGTTGTGCTGGGATCGCTCGAACTGCTGGGTCGACGCTTGTCAGGCGGGGATGCCCGGGCACAACGTTATATTGACGCGGCGACGGACGCATCACGGCGCGCTGCGCTACTTACGCAGCGCCTTCTGGCCTTCTCGCGCCAGCAACCTCTACAGCCAGAGGCGATCGAAGCTAACACGCTTGTGTCCGGAATGTCGGATCTACTCCGCCATTCGCTTGGTGCCGAGGTCCAGCTCGAGACCGTCCTTGCCGGAGGCCTGTGGAGAACGCATGCCGATCCCAACCAGCTCGAGAACATCATACTTAATCTGGCGGTCAATGCCCGCGACGCAATGCCGGACGGGGGTCATCTCACAATTGAGACGCAGAATGCGCATCTTGATGAGCGATACGCCGCCGCTAATCTTGGGGTGACTGCCGGTCAGTACGTCCTGATCGCGGTCACAGATACGGGAACCGGAATGCCGGCGGCCGTCGTGGAAAAGGCCTTTGATCCGTTCTTCACGACGAAGCCGGTTGGCAAAGGCACGGGGCTGGGGCTCAGTCAGGTTTACGGGTTCGTAAAACAGTCTGGCGGCCATGTGAAAATTTATACTGAGGAGGGCCTCGGCACCACCATCAAGATCTACCTGCCGCGCCTTCGCGGAGAAACGCCCAGGGACACCGCAGAAGAGCAAAGTGTCGAGTTAGCGCGTGGCGAGGATCGCGAGGTCATTCTTGTGGTGGAAGACGAGTCTAGCGTGCGCCAGTTCAGCGTCGATGCCCTTACCGAACTCGGGTACCACGTCCTGGAATCGGATGGGGGTGCGAAAGCTCTGCAACTGCTTGGGGAACACCCCGAAATTGTGCTGATGTTCACCGATGTTGTCATGCCCGGAATGAACGGAGCCAAGCTCGCTGAAGCCGCGAGGGGGCTGCGGCCCGACCTCAAGATCTTGTTCACCACCGGCTATACCCGGAATGCGGTCGTCCATAACGGTAAGTTGGACGAGGGCGTCGATTTGATCGGAAAGCCATTCAGCCTTGAGGCGCTCGCGGCGAAAATTAGGGCGGTGCTGGAAGCGCGCTGAGCGAACCAGGTCGTAAGAGGTGGCTCGAAAAATCGGAAGTGCCTGCCAAGTGGAATGGAGAAGATGGCGGTGACGCGACCCAACCAGGTCTGAGCAACCGACATACCTACATCTCGATGGCGCGCGGCTTCGCCTGCTGTTCCGCGATCGATGCTTTGCGCACGACCGACGGGTGGAAGAGCCTGGACACGGAGCATCCCACGTATGTCAGCGCTTGTCGCCGAAGGTGCGGACGTCGATCCTTGGCGCTTTGTCCCGGATGGCGGCGAGCCTTTCGTCCTGCCCGTCCCGGGCCCGTTCGTGCAAGTGGCGGCGTGCGCGGGCTATGCCGCGAGCCGGAGCGAGGATCTGGTCGACCAGCTCCGCATCATGGTCGATGCGATCGGCGCCGATGGAGCGCCCACGGATCACCCCAGCGGCGATGGTCCGCCTATGTGCAACGGGGCAGGCAATTCTCGACGACATCGCGACATTTGGGTTGAGCCCCACTTCAACCGTAGCAGCAAGCGTGGTCACGTCTTCGCCCGACACCTGACGCCCGACAGCCTTCCGCCAGAGAGATGCAGCACATGAGAGGTGGCTCCGCTTGTCTGAACAGGCTCGCGGTCTGGATAAGTGGACTACCGCGGGTTGATCATGCCGCTGCGAGAAGCGGCTGGTCGAAGTATACCTGGTCCGGTGTTCTGGCGCCAAGGGCTGAATGTGGCCGGACGCCGTTATAAAATGCGAGATATCGACCGATGCCGGCGCGGGCTTCGGGAACCGAGGCGTAGGCATTGAGGTACACCTCTTCGTATTTCACCGAGCGCCACAGGCGCTCAACAAACACGTTGTCCCGCCAGCACCCTTTGCCATCCATGCTTATTGCTATCTCTTCGCGGTGCAGGACGGCGGTGAAGGCCACACTGGTGAATTGCGAGCCTTGGTCGCTATTGAAAATGGAAGGCTTGCCGTACCGTGCGAGCGCTTCCTCCAACGCAGCGACGCAGAACGCGACATCCATCGAAATCGACACTCGCCAGGCCAGCACCCGTCGGGTGAACCAATCGACGATAGCCACCAGATAGACGAAACCGCGAGCCATTGGGATGTACGTGATATCCGTCGCCCAGACCTGGTTCGGCCGGATCACTGCCAGCTTGCGCAGCAGGTACGGATAGATCTTGTGCCCCGTCGCCGGTTTCGACGTGTTCGGACGGCGGTAGATCGCCTCGAGCCCCATTCGCTTCATCAGCGTCGCGACATGCCGTCGCCCGATGACCACGCCTTCCTGCCGGAGCAGATCGCGCAGCATCCGGCTGCCGGCGAACGGATAGAGCAGATGAAGCTCATCGATCCGCCGCATGATCAACAGGTCGGCCGGCGAGACAGGCCGCGGGAGATAGTAGATGCTGCCGCGGCTGATCTTGAGCTGCTGCGCTTGACGGGCCAGCGGCAGCTCATGGTCACGGTCGATCATCGCTTTGCGCTCGGCAACAGACCGGCCTTCCCGAGCGCACCGGCCAAAAAATCGTTCGCCAGCGTCAGCTCGCCAATCTTTGCGTGCAGCACCGTTATATCGACCGCTGGTTCGCTCGCTGCCGGCACCGCTCCGAACACGTCTGACGCCCCCTCCAGCAGCTTGGACCGCCACTGATTAATGAGGTTCGGGTGCACCTCATACTCCTGCGCCAGTTCGGCCAGCGTCTTCTCGCCTCCCACGGCAGCCAGCGCCACCTTGGCCTTGAATGCCGGGCTGTGGTTCCGGCGGGGTCGCTTGCTCATCTTGCCTCCTCTTCGCGGCCAGCATGGCCGCTCTCAGATCGGCAATCCACTTATCCCCGCTGTTCAGATTCCTAGAACCACCTCTCCAGAGGTGATGGGGTGGACGCCCCCCGACTGCATCGATGTGCATTAGTGGAGGTGTTTAACACCACTGTAGGAGGCGTCCGTGTTACAGGTTACCACGATTGGGTTGGATATCGCCAAGCAAGTTTTTCACGCGCACGGTGCGGACAGCACCGGACGGGCGGTGTTCAGCCGCAAGCTTAGGCGCGGCAAACTACTCGACTTCTTTGCGGCTCACCCGCGCTGCCTGGTTGCGCTGGAGGCGTGCGGCGGTGCGCATCCTTGGGCACGAGCTGCGGGCGATGGGTCATGAGGTCTGGTTGATCAACTCCACTTAGCAGCCTGTTCAGACTCGAAATTTGCTGGCAGTTCGAGCAAAACAGTTCGGTCTTTACGGTGGTCCTGCCGTGGCCTTATCCGTGACTCATCCGGTGAAAAATCAGATCTGTTACGCGGGCCGGTTGGCCAACTCACCCTCCAATTTCATAATCTCTGCCTCAAGCGCTCGCAATTGTGCGCCCTCTAAATCCTTACGAACACGCCGTGCCTCGTGGAGCAGTTCTGTCCAATAGGTTAGCGTCTCCTTATAAACAGGATGGCCACGCAAACGCCGGGCGCTTGAGACCGCGTTCGCAACATTTTCGAGGATGGATCCGGATAGGTTCATCTGGTGCCGTTAGTTTTTCCGAACGCAGAAAGAAAGAAACGTTCGCGGCTTACCTAAGCCAGCAGCTAGCTAAGGCAGCTGCCCGCGAAACGACACCGCCCTTGGCATCGCTACTGGTAACGAGCTATCTGGACGCCCGATTGGGCGTGCTCAAAGCGTGGCCGCCTTTACGTGCCCCGCCTCCTGATGTGGAATCACCTCGACCGTGAGGTGCGAGATCGATGACAGACTGGCAAACCTTTTGCGGTAATAAGCGGTATCGCGGTCACTGTACGCGTCAATGGAAACGATCGCGCCCAAATGCCCCGGCCCGAGCCGCCAGAGATGAAGATCCGCCACGCTGTCGCCTTCCTTTTCTACCTCAGACCGAAGCTGTTCGGCGAGCGTGACGTTAGTCGTCATATCAAGCAAGATCGCTCCCGTGTCGCGCACTAAGCCGTAAGACCAACTCGCGATGACGAGAGCACCGACGATGCCCGCGAGGGGATCCATCCACAGCCAGCCGAACCAGCGCGCCGCTAGCAGTCCGGCAATGACCAGCACAGACACGGCCGCATCTGCCAGAACGTGGACCACCGCGGCACGCATGTTGTTGTCGCGGTGATGCCCGCTGTCCTCGTGGATATGTTCCTCGAAAGTGAGATGATGCACCTCCCCGCCCATGCGGACTTGGGCAGCAAAAGCGTGAGGTTCGGCGACTTCTTGGTCACTTTCGAGAAAGCCTCCGCGAGCGCGCATTGCAAAGGTCTGTCGTGACCCGTCAGGGCGAACGGTAAGGATTGTCGTGTCGTTGGCGGACAAGACACCGTCGCCGACTGATGCCAGACGAAATCGGGGCGGCACTGCGTCTTCAAAAATCTCTAGCGTCATTGCGCCCCGCCATGTCGCAAGGTGCTGGATATCGTCGTGCGCATGCGCTGAGGCGTGATGGCTGTGCCCGTGATGGCTGTGCCCGTGATGGTGATCGTGCTCGGCTCCCAACAACCACACGCTGGCGATATTGACGCCAAGCCCGAGTAGCGCGATCGGAATGGCCTCGCCAAACCGGATTGGCACCGGATCGAGGAAGCGCGTTACTGCCTCATAGCCGATCAGTAGCGCAATCATGGCGAGAACGATTGCGCTAGTGAACCCGGCCAGATCCCCAAATTTGCCTGTCCCGAAACTGAAGCGCGGATCTTCCGCGTGGCGTCGGCCCCAGCGATAGGCGAGAGCCGCCAGAAGCAAAGCACCGGCGTGAGTCGACATATGCAACCCGTCGGCGATGAGCGCGATCGATCCGTAAAATAGCCCCCCTACGATTTCGATCAGCATCATCACGCCACATAGGCCGATGACGATCCAAGTGCGGTGTTCGTTTTGCGCATGCCCTGCGCCAAGATAGACATGGTCGTGCCGCAGCGCTGATGTGGCGTACGGGATGGGTGGCGCTATCGTCACTTGAGATAGGCTCGCACGACGTCCAGCAGATCGTCGACGGCTGCGCGGTCAAGCGCGTCAGGGAATTTTGCGCTGTCGACGAGATGCCCGGTAATATGGTCTTCGACGACTGCCGCCATCAAACCCGCCATTGCCCCGCGTGCGCCGGCGATCTGATGCAGGACAACACCGCAAGATGCCTCGCTCTCAATCGATCGTTCGATCGCCTCGATTTGGCCGCGCAACCTTCGTACACGGGCAAGAAGTTTGTCGCGCTCTTTCGTCGTATGCATGACACCCTTTTGGCATAGGGGGGCACCCTATTCAAGCGAACTAGCTTTAGCAGCGATCCTTGGAGAGATCGGCCATTTTCGCACCACATTCGCTCCTTATCACCGCATTGGCTACGCGACAAAAGTGCAACACTAGCTCTGCCAATGCGTCATGTTTACGTCGAAAGGGGGCTTGGGCGAGCGATTGGCGTTGATATGATACATCATTAAAGATAGGCGGCGCGGACGGTTCAAGGAGCGCGCAATGAAGAAGATAATTGTTGGTGTGAGTTTGCTCGCCGTCGCAATCGCCGGTCCGGCGCTTGCCAAAGATGCAAAGCCAGTGGCCGATGCAGCGGCAGTGACAGATGTCGCGCCGGCGGACGCCGGTCCTGACCAACAGGACATCGTGGTTACTGCCAAAAAGCTCGACCAGGCGCGCGATGCGATCCTGCCGTCGCTCGGCGCAGGGGAATATATCTTCACACGAACCGCGCTCGATAACCAGCCCGGCGGCGCAGATCGCAATCTGACGCAGGTTTTGTTGCAAGCGCCGGGCGTTACGCTCGACAGCTACGGCGCAATTCACGTGCGAAATGAGCACGCCAATCTGCAATATCGCCTAAACGGCGTAATCGTGCCGGAAAGCATTTCTGGCTTCGGCCAGACGTTCGATCCCCGCGTCGCAGACAATATCTCGCTGATCACAGGTACGCTTCCTGCGCAATATGGTTATCGCACGTCGGGCGTGGTTAGCCTGACGACGCGGACCGGCGCATTCGACAATGGGGGTGATGTCGGCTTTTACGGCGGCAGCCGCAACACGCTCCAGCCGAGTGCGACAGTGCATGGCAACACTGGTAACATTAACTACTTCTTCTCAGGAAGTTATCTACAAAACGATCTTGGTGTCGAGAATACGACCGCTTCGCTAAACGCGATCCATGATCGCACGCGGCAATACCGTGCGTTCGGCTATGTGTCGGACATTCTGTCCGATACCAGCCGCATTACTGTGTTCGGCGGTACGGCGCTTGGCAAATTCCAGATTCCGAACAATCCGGGGCAAGGTGATCCCACGACGAATTTTACCCTTAACGGCCGGTCGACGTTCGATTCGGCGACGCTCGACCAGAATCAGATCGAGAATACGCATTACGGTGTTGCAGCCTATCAATATGCCGGCGGCGACCTAAACTTTCAAATCGCGCCGTTCTTCCGCTATTCCGAAACGCGTTACCGACCCGATCCGCAGGGCGGCGACATCATTTTTAACGGTTTCAATGACCGGTCGTTGCTGTCGAGCCTTGTGCTTGGCGTACAGGCAGATGGCAGCTACAAAGTTGCTAGCGCCCACACGCTGCGTTTCGGCGTGTTTTTTCAAAACGAGCGGACGCAATCCTCCGTCACATCGCGGTTCTTTCCGACCGATGCCGACGGCGGCCAGACGACTGATCAAACAAGCAGCCTGACGGATAGCAACAAGAAGACCGGTCAGCTCTACGGCGTGTATCTTCAGGACGAGTGGACGCTTACCCCGACCCTCACGTTCAACGCCGGCGCCCGGTTTGATGCAGTACGCGCTTATACCAGCGAGCAGCAGATCAGCCCCCGCGCCAATCTGGTGTGGAAACCCGGCGCGGGCACGACCTTCCACCTTGGCTATGCGCGCAATTTCACACCTCCGCCGCAAGAATTGGTCGCGACCGCTACTGTCGTGCGGTTCAATGGCACGACGAAGGAATCCGAGATTAAGTTTGGCGATCCTGTTCGGGCCGAGCGGGAGCATTATTTCGACGGCGGTGTACAACAGGTAGTGCTGCCGGGGCTGACGATCGGGGTCGATGCTTATTACAAGATCAAGAAGAACTTGCTCGATGAAGGCCAGTTTGGGTCTTCACTGGTGCTATCGCCGTTCAACTACGCCAAGGGCTATGCTTGGGGCGTCGAGCTGCGCACGAATTACACGAAGGGGCCTTTCGCGATCTATGGCAACGTATCGCGTGGACAGGAAAAAGGGCGCAATATTAATTCCGCTCAATATTTCTTCGGTCAAGATGAAATTGATTACATCAGCGGACACTATATCTACACCGATCACTCGCAATTCTGGACAGCATCGGGCGGCGGTAGCATTACCATTCATGATGGGATTGGAAAGCTCGTCCCGACCGCAGACTTCATCTACGGTGATGGCCTACGCGCAGACGATCCTGCGGGTATTGTGCCCAATGGCGGCAAGCTACCATCGTATGTCACGGCGAATTTCGGCATTGCGCAGAATTTCGACGGACCGGGCGTGATGAAGGGGCTGTCGATCCGGTTCGACATCGTAAATGTCGGCGACAAAATCTACCAGATCCGCAACGGTTCCGGGGTTGGCGTTGGTGCGCCGCAATACGGCGCGCGGCGCGGTTTCTTCGGCGGAATCAGGAAGACGTTCTGAGCGGGGGCTTAGGAGCGTCCGGGGTGCCAAGCACCCCGGACGTGGCCGCGCGTACGACATAGCCGCTCGACCACACATTGTTGCTGCGGTCGCGATCCGGCACTTTGTGATCCGGATCGAGTTCAATTTTTTTGATTTTCAGCGTGCCGGGAACGGATACCAGCGTCGTCGCCTGGCGAATCCAAGTTTCAGCGGGTAGGCGTAGATCGACTGACTTTCCGTCGGTATAGGTTACCCGCAGCGTTACCGGCATGATCAGCTTGTCGCGCGCCTCGAGCTTGACCTGCGCGCCATTGGCCGGATCGCCCTCCGCATAATTCACGCCCGTCACGGCGAAGTCCGTCTGCCAATTGTTAGCGTACCAGCCGCGCCACCACCATGACAGATCTTCGCCCGCATCGCTTTCCATTGCGCGAAAAAAATCGGCGGGTTTTGGGTGTTTAAACGCCCAGGCTGCGATGAAGCGGCGAAAGGCAGGGTCGAAACGCTCTGGCCGGAGGATTTGCTCGCGCAGCAAAGTCAGCCCAAGCGCAGATTTGAAGTAGGTAACAGGGTGTCGGTATTTCTCGATCACCGTATCGGCGCGCGACAAAATCGGCGGCGCAGCCTTGTCGGCGAGCACAGATAGGATTTCGTCGGTCGGATTGCCGCCGCCCTCCGCATATTCGGCATCGCGTTTAGGGCCGTATTCGCCGCGGTTGAATTCGTCGGATTCATAAGTGTCGATAAAAGTGTTGAAGCCTTCATCCATCCAAGCGTCGCGTCGCTCGTCCATTCCTACGATCATCGGGAACCAGCTATGGCCGATCTCGTGCGCGGTAATCCAGAACAGGGTCTTGCCTGCGTCGTCGGGGCCGTCGAACACAATCCCGGGATATTCCATGCCGCTGGTCGGTCCGGCGACGTTGATCGCGTTAGGCCAGGGATAGGGATACCATTTCGCCGAAAAGCGTTCGACGGCATCCTTGAGATACTCGGTCGAACGGCCCCACTTTGCGGCGCCCTGGCTTTCGGCCGGATAGACCGACTGGGCGAGCGCGGTCTTGCCGCCGGGCAAATTGATCCGCGCCGCGTCCCACGCAAAGCCACTGGAAGCGGTGAAGGCAACGTCACGACTATTTTCCATGCGGAAATGCCACGTCAAATTGCCGCCCGCTTTTGGGCGAGTGGCCCGATTAAGGACTTCAGATGGATCGCGGATCATCACCGTCGCATCGCTCGCGCGCGCTTTGGCTAGCCGCGAGATCTGCGTCTTCGTCAGCACGTCGGCAGGGTTCATAAGCTCACCCGATCCCGCAACAATCATGTCGGACGGCAGCGTGAGCCAGTAATCGAAATTGCCGTATTCGAGGTAGAATTCCTGCGCGAGGTAGGGCGCGGTGTCCCATCCACGAACATCGTCATAGACCGCCATACGCGGATACCATTGCGCAATGTCATAGACCTCTGCGTCGCGCGACTTGCCCCAGGAGGTCCGCCCGCCAAAAGCACCAGGGATCATGTAGTGGTAGCTGATCGTGATGACAGTTCTGGCGTGTGGAGCAAGAGGCGTCGGAAGCCGGATTTGGGCGCGCGTGTCGGAAATCAGCGGTGCGACCGCCACCTGTTTGCCGACCGCACCCACGTTGACCGCATCCAGCGTCATGCCATCGGTCGTACCCACCGGGCGACTACCGCCACCAGCCGCGCGACCGCGCGAGGCCGGCTTGTAAAGATTCTGATCGAGTTGCAGCCACAGCACCTCCAATGTGTCCGGGCTATTGTTGGTATATGTTATGGTAGCGGTGCCGGTGATCGATTTTGTTGCAATATCGAGCTTGGCATGAAGCACATAGTTGGCCTGATTCTGCCAATAAGCGGGGCCAGGTGCACCGTTCGCGCCGCGATAAACGTTGACTGGCTGGCCCATATCGAACGGCGCGAAGGTTTCGCGGGGTTGATAAGTCTGGCCGCTCGCCGAGGTAGCCATCAGCGCACTACTTGCCAGTAACGACATCATTCGGCTCATTTCTGTCTCCAAGATATGCGGTATCACTGTGATCGGCTGCTAGCTGCTGCGGTGAGGCGCGATCCAGGGCGAGCAGCCCTGCAATCGCGGTCAGTTGCCACGATTCCGATTTCATCTTTGCAAAGAGATGGTATCACATAACGTAGAAGCGAGGGCGGCGGATGTGATTAAGACAATAATGTTAGCTGGGTTAGCGTCAATCGGTGCCTCTGTACCAATAGCCGCACCACAGTCGCTTGATTCAACCCTCGCGACAATACCTCACCCGGCCGTTGTCGTTCTATGGGCAAGCTGGTGTGTTTCGTGCCGGGCGGAAATCGAGCGATTGCCGAGCCTTGCTGCGTCCGCCGCGCCGCTACCGATCGTCACCTTCGCGATCGATCCGCCCGCGACCGCCCGGCGCATTTTGGCCGAGCGGCATATGTCGGCGGCCGCCGCCTTTGCTGACGATCGTGCCCCGCGAGCCGTGCTTGACCAGTGGGGCGGCCCCGGCAGCGCGCTTCCGGTCGCCGTCGCACTCGACCGCGATGGAAACGTCTGCGGGCGCAAGCTGGGCTTGCTGGGCACCGATCAGCTCAAGCAGTGGGCCGCGCGATGCTCCAAATAAGCGATCTCGTAGCGGGCTATGGCGACACCGCGATTGCGCGGCTTGGACAGCTTTCGGTCGCGCAAGGCTCGGCCGCCGTGCTCGGCGGTGCTTCAGGAGCGGGCAAGACGACCTTGCTCCTGGCGATGGCGGGCCTCGCCGACCGGCTGGCAGGAACGATCCGGGTCGAGGGCACCGATGTTGGCGTGTTGTCAGATCGAGCGCGCGATAAGCATCGCGGCCAGCACATCGGGCTGATCTTTCAAGATTTGCATCTCATACCGGGGTTAAGCGCGCTCGACAATTTGCTGCTCGCACCGTTTGCCGCAGGAGTGCGGCGTGACCGGGCCAAGGCGCGGGGCTTGCTCGAACGGCTCGGATTGGGCGCGCGGATCGATGCCCGCGCTGAAACGCTCAGCCGCGGTGAAGCACAACGCGCGGCGATCGCGCGCGCAATGCTGATGGAACCGCAACTGATTCTTGCCGACGAGCCGACTGCAAGCCTCGATGATGAAGCGTGCGATGCCGTGCTTACGCTGTTGTTCGAGGCGACGCACGCGAGCGGTGCCGCGTTGGTCATCGCGACGCATGATGCACGCGTTCGAGCTCGTATCCCGCATCTGGCACTGGCGGAGGCCGCCTGATGCTGATGCCGCTGATTTGGGCATCGATCCGGCGCAAGCCGCTCGGATGGGCGTTTCATGTCCTTTCGCTCGCGTTGGGGGTCGCGGTCGTGGTCGCGTTACTCGCGATCGACCGCGGGATCGCCGACCGCTTCGATCGAGACCTCGCCGGGATTGACTTGGTCGTTAGCGGCAAAGGTAGCCCCTTGCAGATTATTCTGTCGTCGGTGTTCCAGATCGATCAGCCGACCGGTAACATCCCGATTGCCACGCTAGCGCGGCTCAAGCGCAACATGCTGGTGAAGGATGCGGTGCCAGTTTCGCTCGGAGACAATGTCGGCGGCTATCGGATTGTCGGAACGAGTCCTGAATATGGCACGCTGTACGGTGCGACGCTGGCGCAAGGGAAATGGTGGACCCATCCCCTGCAGGCGGTTTTGGGCTCCGAAGTCGCGACCGAAGAGCGTCTTAAAGTCGGCGATATGTTCGTTGGCGAACACGGCCTCGCCCGCGGCGGCGAAAAACATGTCGACAACCCTTACCGTGTCGTCGGCATTCTGAGGCCGACCGGTGCCGTGATCGACCGGGTTGCGCTAACCGATACCGCGAGCGTCTGGAAAGTACATGAGCATGAGAATGCCGAACATGCAGCGGCCGTAGCGAGCGAGCAGAGCGGCAATGAGGGACCGGACAGCTATCCCGCCGTTGGCCAGGAAGTCACTGCAATCTTGATCCGCTACCGCTCGGTAATGGGCGCGTTGATGATTCCACGCCTGTTGAAGCACGATCCCAACACACAGACCGCAATCCCCGCAGTCGAGCTCAACCGCCTGAATACGCTGCTTGGGACGGGCACCGACGTGCTGCGCGGGTTTGGCATCGGCTTGTTGGGGCTGTCCGCACTAGGCTTCTTCGTCGCGTTGCTGAGCGCGGTCCAAGAGCGCCAGCGTGAACTTGCCCTGCTGCGGGCTTTGGGTAGCGGGCCGGGCCTGCTGCTTCGGCTCGTGCTGCTTGAGGCAATGCTGCTTGGGCTCGTCGGCGGCGTGACAGGTCTGGCGCTCGGCCGAATTGCTGCAACCGTCGCGGCGCAAGCCGTCGCACGCGGCGGCGGTCCAGCGCTGGCCTTGCCGCCGCTTGGCGAGGCCGATCTGTTGATCGTAGTCGCCGCGATCCTGCTTGCGCTATTCGCCGCTATCGTACCGGCAGTCGCCGCCTATCACCTGCGCCCGGCGCAGGTCTTGCGAGGTTGATATGAAGAAGATCCTGCTCGTGTTGGCGCTACTGGCGCTTCCCGTTACGGCAAGCCAGGCACAATTCTTTTCCGGTGGACCGCCCAATTGGGGGCCGAATGGGGATGGTACACTGGAGCATGAGGACGATCTTCGTTGGGTCATGTTCCACGACGCCAAGATCGCAGCGAACGAGGCCAAGGGAGAATACACCGCGACATTTTCAGCGTCGTTGAAGAAGGAGGACGGCGTCCAATGGTCGATTACCGGATATATGCTGCCAATCGAGTCCACGACCAAAGCCGCGCATTTTGTGCTGACGCGGCGTAGCGCCGGGTGTCCGTTCTGCCCGCCAAACGAGCCGACCGAGGCGATTGAAGTCTTCTCGACCACCCCCGTACAGTACACACAGGCACCGGTGACGGTGGAGGGAACGCTGCATCTGGTCGCCCGCAGCGGGCAAGGGCTTTTCTTCCGCATGGACAAAGCGAGGGTGGGATAATGCGCAAGTTGCTGATTATTCTAGGTTGGGCTGCGCTGGCGACGGCGGTGCCCGTGGCTGGACAGATTCAAGGCGATGGCGAGCGCGCGGCGCAATCCAAACTGCCGCAGGGTAAAGCACCGATCTGGGCGACCTTGCGGACTACCAAAATCAGGGCCGACGATGTGCGCGGCATTTTTACCGCAGCGCACCCGCCAGCAGTCAAGGCACTTGTCGGCAAGACTCTAACAATCCCGGGGTTCATTATGCCCCTCGACGCGGCTACTCGCGGCACGCATTTCCTGCTGTCGAAATACACGCCAGTCTGCGCATTTTGCCCGCCTGGCGAACCGAATGAGGTGGTTGAGGTGAACACCGCGCGGCCGATCGCGTTCTCGGCGAAACTGGTCAAAGTCACCGGCACGTTCGCGCTGGAGAATAACGGCGACAACGGACTATTTTTCAAGATAACTGGCGCCACAGTCGGGTGATGGTTACGCTAATGCCAACGGCAATTACGCTTTGGCGCGGATCGCCAATCCCAAGGAGCGCCCGGAAAGGCTTGGCCAACCGAACTAAGCGCTGCCACGCGTCACGCCTATAGTCGCAGCAGCGCGTGCAGTGTGGCAGAGACTGGAAACACTCCCGTCAGCCTGTTGATCGAAACTAGGCGGTTACGCATTAGACCTGAGCAGATACTACGCAGGTCTGACATCTCCCTTGTACTTCCACGATGAAACGCCGCGGAAAAAACCGTTGCGAGCGGGCAAGCCGCTCCAGCGCAGTGCTCATCTCTTCGCCGGGGAGTTCACGCAATCCGCCGCAGCGGTCACAAATCAAGTCGATTGTCGCTGCATGCCGCCGCCAAACATAGCCATTTACACTTTCGATGCGCCGAATCGTTCCTGCGGCGAGCAAGTGATCTAACGCACGGAAGACTGCACTGCTGTGTATCACACCATTTTTTGGGTCCAGCCGCAGCATAATGTCGCTACCGCCCAACGGTCTATCAGCCGAGTTCAGTATTGCCGCCACTGTCGATTTTAGCCAGCCATTCGGACGGCGATCCATATTAGTGCGCGGCATGCGCATGTGCATGGCGCAATCGCCAATTCCCAAGATGGGCACCGGCGAGCGCCAGACTTCCTAATACTGTAATGGGGGTTTCCCACGCCGTTCCGCCCCACACCAGCGCGCCAAATGCGATCAGGATCAGACCGAGGATACCAGCGACAAGCGGACTGGTCGAACCGTGGCGCGATCTGCCGGACCACAAAGCGATCATCGACGTCGGCACGGCAAAGGCAATTACCCAGATATGAAATGTTTCTGGGACTGGAAAAGCGCTCGCGAGTGTTGGGAGAGCGGCCAAGAGAAACGGCAAAGCGAGACAATGAATCAAGCAGACGAATGAGGCACCGACCGCTGCGCGCTCGACCCAGTCGACTGAGGCCGAGCCTCCCTTGTTACGGATCTTGTCAAACATCTTGCCAAACACCTCTCATCTAGTGCTATGATACAACATATCACGATTCGCAAGGGGATAGTAGATGACTACGGCAAATGGCCGCAGATTCCTGCGTGTTGCTGACCGAAGCTTGTTTGACATTTGGCGGATCGGATGAGCGACACATTCGAATTACGCAAGAATGATACCACCGGCGTGGCTTTGAGCAGCTGCGATCCGACGCAGCTTGCGGCGATTCTCAAGCGGAACTTCGCGCTCACGATATGGTGGCGGCCCGTGCCCGTCATCATTCCCAAAGCGGACTTGTCCGACTTTGTGTCGATCCGCTTAAAAACCGCAGTGGGCGACGTAGCCGCGGATGTCGGATCGGTATTGAACGGAACCGAGTCGCGTGACTGGCATGCACCGCTGACGAAGGATATCGCCAATTTGGCGTCACGCTTCGCCAAATTGATGAGCGCCGAAGGGGTCGCGATCCGGCTTGAGCCGATACCCGGCAATGCGTGTTGGAAATTTCATGCCGACGATGTGTCAGCTCGTTTGATTACAACCTATGTCGGACCAGGAACCGAATGGACAATTCGACAGGGCAACCAGCTTGGTCGGATCCATCAAATCGTCACCGGTCATGTCGGTGTCTTTAAAGGCCGCCACTGGGCTCCCGACGCCCCCATTTTGCATCGCTCGCCGCCGATCGCCGATACTGACCAAGTCCGGCTACTCTTGGTGATTGATCCGCTTGGGTAGCGCCAAGACAGATAGATCGACTCTGTTGCGTTAGCCCGTTTGTAGCGGGCGCTACGAATGTATCGAGCACTGTATGGACGGGCCGACGGGCCTAACCGCGTCTATGCCGTCGCCAGCGAAATGCGCGCTGACGGCTGGGCACTAGCGTGTTTAGGTCAGCGCCGCCCGGTCGGTTGATTGTTCGCTGCCGCCGCGACCGTGGTGTCGTAGAAGCTCGCCAGATCAGTGTGCAATTGATGCAGTGCCTCGGGGTTGAGGTAGATCATGTGTCCAGACGGGTAATACCGGAACTGCACATTCCCCTTCAGCGGTGCGTCAAGCATCATGTGCGCAATGTCGTATTCTGTCGCAAAAAACGGCGTCGCCATGTCGTAATAGCCGTTTAGCGACAGCACCTTCAAATAGGGATTGGTCCGCACCGCCGCCGCGAGATCGACTGCGACATCGGGATTATTCTGCGGATAGTTGCCGGTAGGTGACTTATGCTTCCAGTCCCAGTCAAAGTCTTTCAGGCCGTAGGCCGCGATGCGGTACGGCATGTCGGTGGTGTATTTGAGGTCACGCGTGACATAGTCACTGAATGTCGAGATGAACGCACCCGAGATCGCGGTGTCCGACGCATCAGATTCAGGGCTTTCGCCCGCTGCATCGGTATCGACGCCGGTATAACGGCTGTCGAACCGTCCAATCGTCTTGCGCTGGTCGCGCAATAACTCTTTTTGGAAGCGGTTGAGATCGACCCGCAAGTTCGCGCGCTTGATGAACTCCGCCGACAAGCCGGTGTAGGATGCCATCTTCGCGGCAATCGCGTCGGTCTCCTCTGGCGTGATGTTCTGCCCCTTGGTCAAGGCTTGGCTGTACGGTCCAGCCGCAAACGCGCGCACCTCGGCAAGGAATGTGACAAGGTCGGTCGGCTGCGTCGCCAGACGGTGGTGATAGGCGGCAGTCGCGGCATAGCTGGGCAGATAGCTGACATAGCTCTGGTCGTATCCGGCCTGCTCGATCCCGTAATTGAGGATCGACGACAGCAAAATCACACCGTTGAGCGCCATGCCGCGGTCCTGTAATTGATAGGCGAGGGCCGCTGAGCGTGTTGTGCCATAGCTTTCGCCGAACAGGAATTTAGGACTGGTCCAGCGACTGTTTTTGGTTGTCCAGCGCATGATTGCCTTGGCAAAGGCATCGGCATCCTGATCGACACCCCAAAAATCCTTGCCCTTGGCGTCGCCGATCGGCCGCGAATAGCCGGCACCGACCATGTCGATGAAGACCATGTCGGTCTTGTCGAGCAGGGTGTCTGGGTTCGGCCCGAAGCCATATGGGGCAGGCCGGATATATTCGGGATTGGCGGTCTTTACGCGCATTGGAGCAAACGAGCCCATGTGCAGCCACACCGACGACGATCCAGGGCCGCCATTGTAGAAGAACGTGACGGGTCGCGTGCCCCCGTTCACACCGTCGAGCGTATAAGCGACATAGAATACGCTTGCGACGGGCTTGGCATCGTCGCTGCGGATCGTGACGGTGCCGGCTGTTGCGTGGTAATGGAGCGTTTGTCCGTTCGCGCTCATGCTATGCACAGTGGTGGTCTCGGTTTCCTTGACAGGTGTGGTCGCCCATTCTTCGGCAACGTCCTTAGCCACGCGCTCCTGATATTTTTCATCTGCCGAACCGGGTTTGGCTCCGCTCGGCTCCGGCTTGGCAGCGTCCTGTGACCAGGCGGGCGTCGCAAGTATCGCTAATGCGGACAGTGAGGCGACAAAAGCTTTCATTCCGAAACTCCACAGGATACACTATATCATTGGCATGGACGGGCGTTGGTAGCAACCGATGGTCGAGCGCTTTGCGGTTTATGGCAAGTCGTTGGTGGAGCGATCGAGATGAAGCACCTTGGGATCCTCGCGCTGCTCCTTACAGCGATGGCGGAACCGGCATCAGGACAGAGCGCCGCGCAAACATTGTTCGGGTCAGCTGCGAATCCGAAATGGGGGCCAAACGGGAACGGCACGCTGAAACATGAAGATGACCTGCAATGGCTGATCTTTCACGATGCCAGGATCACCGCTGACCGGGCGGCCGGCATTTACAGTGCCTCCTTCAGTCCGATTCTGCTCAAGATGGAAGGACAACGCATTGCGATCACCGGCTACATTCTGCCTGTCCAAGCCTCCTCCGCCTCGATGCATTTCGTGCTGACGCGGCGGAGCGCCGGTTGCCCATTTTGTCCGCCGAACGAACCCACCGAAGCGATCGAAGTGTTCAGTCAAAAGTTTATAAAGACGACTCAGGCACCGATTACGGTCGAAGGCAAACTTCACTTTGTCTCGCGTAGCGAACAGGGCCTGTTCTTCCGCATTGACGGGGCGAAAATCTGGTGATGATCACTCGCCGCACTGCGCTGCACGGTGTCGCAGCCAGCGCGACCCTGCTGGCCGCACCCGCGATCCTGCGCGCACAACAATTGTTCGCCGCTTATCCGTTCCGACTTGGCATTGCAGCGGGGGAGCCGACAGCGGATGGGTTCGTGATCTGGACGCGCCTCGCGCCTGATCCGCTGGCCGAACATGGTGGCATGCCGATGCAGCCAATGTCGGTCGATTGGCAGGTATCGTCGGACGACCGCTTTGGCACGATCGTCGCTAAAGGTAGCACGCTCGCGCGGCCCGAACTTGCGCATTCAGTCCATGTCGAGGTGGCGGGATTGCTGCCCGGTCGACCCTATTGGTATCGCTTCAGCGTCGGGCGCGAGCGTTCGGCCGCGGGCCGCGCCCGCACGTTGCCGCTGGCCGGCGCGGCGCTCGCAGCCCTGCGCTTTGGCATCGTAGGCTGCCAGAATTATGAGGACGGGTTGTTCACTGCTTATCGTCATCTCGCTGACGAAGACCTCGCCTTCGTCTTTCACTATGGCGACTACATTTATGAAGGCCGCACTACCCCGGATCCGATGAGTACTACTGGCCGCGCACGCCAATTCGTCCGCGCGCATGAAGGGCAATTGCTTTACGATCTGACCGATTACCGGCGCCGCTATGCGCAATACAAACTCGATCCTGATCTACAGGCCGCCCACGCCGCCGCCGCGTGGTTTGCAACCTTCGACGACCATGAGGTTGAAAATAATTGGGTTGGCGAGATCGACCAGAATGGTACGCCGCCAGAAATCTTTGCGTTGCGTCGCGCAGCGGCTTTTCAAGCCTATTATGAACATATGCCGTTCCGGCGCTCGTCATTCCCGCAAGCGGGCGGAATGCCGATCTATCGCCGCGCGCAAATCGGCACCTTGCTCGACCTGCATTTGCTAGACACCCGCCAGTTTCGTAGCGATCAGCCATGCAACGACGAATTTAAATCCTATTGCAAGGGCTGGGACGATCCAAAGGCCCAAGTTTTGGGCACCGAACAAGAGGCATGGCTTAGCGGAAGCCTGAAAGGGCGGCGCGCACGCTGGAACGGCATTGCGCAGCAAGTGATGGTAATGCCGCTAGATCGCCGCATCAGTAATGAACCGGCTCCTGTCCGAAACATGGATAGCTGGGGCGGCTATAATCTGCCGCGCGAACGCTTCCTTGGCCAAATGCGCGGCCTTGGGAATGCGGTTGTACTTACCGGTGACGAGCATCAGAATTTTGCCGGCGAGCTTCGCACGCAAGGTGGCACCGGTGAAGCCGTTGCGATCGAGTTTGTCGGCACGTCGATTTCATCGGGGGGCGATGGTGCGGACACACGGCGCGGCGCGGAACAGATCTTACACGAAAATCCGTTTCTGAAATATTCGAACGACCGTCGAGGCTATTTGACTTGCGACATTTCTCCGGAGACCTGGACCACCCGAGTCCGCGTGCTTGACTCTGTAACGACGCCCAATGCGCCAATTCGGACGACAGCGACGATTACGGTCCCCCACGGAAAACCGGAGCTACATATCGCTTGAACACTCGGCGTCGGGCCCTCAGCAATAGTCCGATAACAACGATTGCCATCGCGATGCCAAGACCGCTGAAGCTTGCATCCGATAATGCGTAATCCGGCGCGAACATCGCGATGAGCGCATAGAGGGCCATGCCGAATGATAAAGCGACGATCGCCCAGCCGACACCGCGGCGATAGCGCCGCACACGGCTGACATCTCCGCCCGCCCGCAACAGATATGCTACGATCTGGCTATCTGCGGTATCGGTCAGGATCATGCCACTGGCAAAGGTAAGCGCGACGATCAGCGCGCCCCCGCTCCCCGCGCCAGCAGCGGCACCCCAAGCAGCGGCCTGCGTCGCGGTATCAAAGACCAACCCAAAGATCGCGCCGACCGCGACAGTCGCCAGCGGGTGCGATGTGTGAAGCAGACGCAACGGCACCAGCCGCTGCCGCCAGCCGACGGGCGTGTACGTTTCGCTCCCCAACAGCGCACGCAGATTGAGCGTGCCGACGAGCACGAGCAGCGCGATGACCAGCCAATCGACCACGAAAGTGAGCCAGTCCGGCCAAGCGAAAAGCCCCGATACCAGTGACACCGTCAGCGCGACCGCCGCCACCGACAGGCTATGCCCGATGGCAAACAAACCGCCGATCCATGGCGACAGCGTCGGCCGTTCATCGACTGCGCGAAACGTCATATTGTCGATCACCGCGACATGATCGGGATCGAGGCCGTGCCGCATCCCTAGGATGAAGATCAAGCCCAGCGCTGAGCCCGTCATAATCGTCATGCCCGCACCGTCAGATCCAGAATGCCAGCACGCCCACTCTCGCCGCCATATGCGAGCAGCGTGGCAGACGCATTCCAGGCGAGCGACGTGATTACCTCCCCGTCGTCGTCATCAACCATCATCTGTTTATCGTCCGCTGTTCGCACCAGCAAAACTGCGCCGTCAGCATAACCGACCGCGAGCATGTCGTCGTTGGGATGATAGGCAACTTGCGTAACCATCTTACCGCGGTCGCCGACCAGGAGCGGAGTCTTGCCCATCGGGCCGGTCTTGCCCTCAAACGGCCAGATCACGACTTGCGCATCACCGCTGGTCGCCAGCCATTTTGCGCGCTTGCTCCACGAAAAGGAACGCGTCTTCCCGCGATAGCCATTCATATGCATGTCGCTGGCCAGAGGTAGTTTCCAGCCGTGCAGCCCAGTTTCTTGCGTGCCCGTAACGACATACTGCGCCTCCGGGTGAATCGTGCAGGCGATATGTGATCCGTCCCACGGCAAGAACACACGGCTGCCACCGGTGCTGGCCGGATAAAACAGCGACGCACCGCCATAATGCGCGACCGCTAGTCGCTTGCCCTTTGCATCGAGTGCCAGCCCCCCGACGGTAGAAACAAATTCGTAGCGGTGCGATGGCGTGGAAACACCGCGCGACCACACGATTGCCTCGCGTCCAACGCTCGCAGCGACGATACCCGAGGCTGGGTTTGCAATAAGGTGATCGACCCATTTTGTGCCGAGCTGCGCGAATAGAGCCACATCTCCGTTAGCCGAAACGGTTGAAATTGCTCCGGTGTCTCCACCAACAAGCAGCGATCGCCCGTCAGGATGAAGCGCTGCACACAAGATCGATCCACACCCTGCGTCCGTGGTTTTCGCCGTGCCATCGGCAAACACGATACGGACCGATCCGTCGCCCAGCGCGAACATCGCCGTATTTTCGATCCAGCTGACCGCTGTAACCGGCGCATCGAGCGACCACCGCCGCCCGCGATGGTCGATCAATATATCCTTTGTCGCGATCATGCGGCGCAAGCGGCGAAATCGCGTGCAAGTGCAGCCTCATCGAGATTGCGACCGATAAAGACGAGGCGACTGGTTCGCGCCTCCTTGGCCGCCCATTCGCGCTGTGTATCGCCTTCGAGCAGCATATGGACGCCCTGAACGACGTAGCGCTTGGGTTCATCGGGAAATGCGATGATGCCTTTCAGACGAAGAATATCCTGGCCTTGCGTTGCGGTAACCTTACGCAGCCAAGCCATGAAAACCTCTGGGTCAAGCGCCGCCGCAGAGCTGACCGAGACACTGACGATCGACTGGTCATGCTCGTGATCGTCCTCTCCTAGGAAGCCTGGTTCGATTTCGAGAATACGATCGAGATCGAACGCACCGAGCCCAAGGACCGCGTCGAGCGGCACGTCGGCGTTGGTCGTCTCAAAGAATTTTGCCTGATTATTGATCGAGCGAATGCGCTGGCAGACCTGCTCCAGTTCCTGTGGCGTTACGAGATCGACCTTGTTGAGCAGAATCACGTCAGCAAACGCGATCTGCTCCGCCGCTTCGTGGCTGTCCTCCAGCCGCGCGAGGATATGCTTGGCATCGACCAGCGTGACGATCGCATCGAGCCGCGAACGGGCGCTGACATCGTCATCGACGAAAAATGTCTGCGCGACCGGCGCGGGATCGGCCAGACCCGTCGTCTCGATGATGATCGCATCGAACGCGCCTTTGCGCTTCATCAATCCCTCTATGATGCGAATAAGGTCGCCACGCACAGTGCAGCAAATGCACCCGTTGTTCATCTCGAACACTTCCTCGTCGGCATCAACGATCAGATCGTTGTCGATGCCGATCTCGCCGAATTCATTGACGATCACGGCGTAGCGTTTGCCGTGATTTTCGGTGAGGATGCGGTTGAGCAAGGTGGTCTTGCCGGCGCCCAAATACCCGGTGAGGACGGTGACGGGAATGCGATCGGTGACAGGCATAGATTACTCCACGAGTTCGGGTTTGGCGGGATAGGTGTGGATCCAGCGCGCAAAGAAGTGGGCAACTTGCGCTGGATCGATGTTGCGGGTGATAAAGACGATCCGGGTGCGGCGGTCTGCGCTCGGCCAGGCCTCAAGCCTGCTCGGCGTATGAATCATGTGCTGAACCATGTGGATTATCACTGGCCGCAACGGATAATCCTCGATTGCGACTAGCCCCTTGACGCGAAGAATGTCCGGCCCCTGATTCGACGCAAGAAGCTCCAGCGCATAGGACAGCGCGAGTTGGCTGATTGGTTCATCCAGCGTCAGACAAAAGGAGCGGATCGCCTCAGAATGGCGATCGATGTCATGTCCGTGACCGGCGGTATTGTGCGCTTGACCCACATAAATTTGCTCATGCGCTACTGCGTTCAGCCACTCCAACACTTCGCTCGGCTTGGCATCAGGGTCGTAACCGCCGCTGTCTTGCAGGACTGCGCGCAGGTCGAAATCCGCATCTTGGCTTTCGACGATTGGCGCGCCTGGCGCGATGCTCTCGAGTCGCTCGCGTAACCTCGGCAAGGCCGCCTTACCGTCTGGCGTATCGGTCTTGGTAACGAGCAACCGATCGGCGACAGCGATTTGCTTCACCGCTTCGCGGTGCGCGTCGAGCGTTTCAAAACCGTGCGCGGCATCGACTACCGTCACCACTTGCGCCAGCCGGTAGCGCGTCTCGAGCCGCGCATCGCTGAGCAAAGTGTGCATGACTGGCGCGGGATCGGCGAGCCCAGTCGTCTCGATCACCAGTCGTGAAAAAAGCGGCAGCTCGCCGATCTCGGCGCGGTGATAAAGCATGAGAAGCGCTTGGCGGATATCACCACGGACCGTGCAGCACAGACAGCCCGAGGTCATTTCAATTACTGCATCGTCACGCAAATGTTGGACTAACAGATGGTCGATCCCGACGGTACCGAATTCATTGATGACGACGGCGGTATCGGAAAAGCGCGGATCGCATAGCAGTCGCGCGATAAGAGTCGTCTTGCCGGCGCCGAGAAACCCGGTGAGCAGCGTTACAGGAATGAGAGAGCGAGCCGTCATGAGATGGTATCTCATATCGAGGTTTTCGCCGAAAGCTACAAGGCTATCGTATCAAAATCGCGCAGCGAATGTCATGGTTTCGACTTGAAGGGCCGCCACAGGATGGGATGAAGGAGCCAAGCTATGCTGGGGTTTGTCAGATCGCTCATGTCCCTCGTGGTCGCACTCGTTCCCGCACAGGGGAGCGAGGCGCAGCATGTCGCGCGCGTAACCGCGCAACCCAGATCAAAAGATCGGGTCGTAGACCGGTATTTCGTCGACCCGGCCAAACGTCCCCAGCTCAACCATGCCGAAATGACAGCTTTGCTCCGCAAGCGGATCAAATATGTCTTCGTCATTTTCAACGAGAACGAATCGTTCGATCATGAATTCGGCACCTTCCCGGGCGCGAACGGGCTATATTCGACTGGTGCGAAACCGCGCACGCCGCGCGCGACGCCGGGGTTCATACAGCGGTATCTTGATGCCTCGACCGGCCAAACGCACGCCGTAAGCCCGTTTCGCCTTGGCCCAGCGCAAAACGCAACGGTGATGGATAGCGTCGATCACAGCCACACTGCGCTTGCCCGCAAGCTGCATGTCGTAGACGGCGTGCCGCAGATGGACGGATTTGCGCAGACCGAGTTCAGCGGCAAGTCCGGGCCGTTGAAGACAGCAGCGCAAGCCGCGCGCGGTCGGCAGTTCGCCAATCTTGTTATGTCCTATGTCGATTGCGACACAATTCCGTTTTTCTGGCGCTACGCCAATCGCTTCACCTTGTTCGACAACATCTTCGCGACCGAGGACACGCCCTCGACCCCCAACGCCATTGCGATGATCGCGGGGCAAGGCGGCGAGACGCAGTGGGTCAAGCACGGCACCGACGGCACAACGGGCGCGATGGCTGGGACCGTCAACGGGAATGCCTATGCGGGTATAGGGACGACACAGGGTATGCCTTTGCTGGCCGACCCAAATCCTTATTGGGGGTCGCAGTTTGACGATACGGGACACGCACGCCAGCCGACCTCACCTAAGGAAGGCTACGGCGCACGCGACAAAGACGCTCCCTATAACGTGTCCAGCAATCTGACCTTCGCTACGGTTCCGCTGATTGCGATGGGTAGCGCCATCCGCGAGACACTGTCTGGCGACCATCATCCCGTTACTAACCAGTTCGATATTCAAGGCGACATTCCCGCCATCGCCGCGGCGGGCGGTAAGCCGGTCGACTGGCGCTGGTATCAGAACGGCTACGATTTGGAGCCGACCGATGTTGACGGGATCGCCAGCCACGTCAATTTCGTCGCGCACCATCAAGGGCCGCAATATTTTGGCTATCTTGCCGACAATGACCGCACCCAACCAAAACTGCGTGGCGAAGGCGACTTCTTCGCCGATGTTGCGGCCGGGAAACTCCCGAAAGGGGGCGGGATCATCTATATTCGCGGCGGTTTTGGCAACCTCCAGCACCTAACCGTACCGATCCAGAACGCGGCTTACCCGGCGCCGCTGAGCGATGCAGACATCGCCGCGATCCGCCATGCCAAGGACGGTGATGACGATCATCCGAGCTATTCCGACCATCAGATTACCGAGGCGATGAACGCGCGCGTCATCAACGCAATCGCCTCCAATCCAAAACTGTGGGCGCAGAGCGCGATTATCATCACGTATGATGAATCGGATGGCTTCTATGATCACGTCGCGCCACGGATCCTTTCTTACGGGCCCGATGGTCTGCCACTCTCGCGTGGTATCCGCGTGCCGCTGTTGGTCATCTCTCCTTATGCCCGCGTGCATACCGTCTCCCATGCAGAAGGGGACCACAACGCCGTCATCGAAACTATCGAACAGATTTTCGGCTTGCCGACCTTGTCGGGGCTGCCCGACGAAAAAGCGGCGCTTGCAGCGGGCGACAGCGCCGCGTTCAACCGTTTTGCCCCGGTCGATTTCCATCAACGCTTTCTCGGTCCGCGCGATACCAATTCGGCAATTACAGACAGCCTCGCGTCGGCATTCGACCCGGCGCGGCTGCGCGGCACCGCATCGGCTCTGCCCGGCTCCTATGCGATGATCGAGGACGCGGTGCTCGGTGCGCTACCCCATTATGGTGGGCAGGGCTGTCGTCGCATCGGCGTCGTCCCGGAAGACGTGCGGCAAGGCATAATTAACACGATACCGGTCGGCTTCAACACGCTGCCTGCGACCTTGCCGCAGTATAACAGTCCCGCCCCGTGAGCGCGTTGCTTGTCGCGGTCGCTCTGGCCCATGTCGCGCCAGTCACCGTCCGTTGTGGCGCCGTCGAGCGACCTGCCGTCGCGCTGCGTGGCGTGGACGGGGTGTGGCGCGGCCGCGCGGTCGATATCTGCGCGGCCGCGGCGAAAGCAGCGTTCGGCCCGACTGCACACATCGCGTTTCACGGATATGACGCGGGGCTTGCCGAAGCCAAGGACGATTCAATCGCGTTCCTGTCTGCCGCCGAAGTCGCCGCCGCACCGTTGCAAGGTGCTATGCTAGCAGGGCCGGTCATGGCCTATGCTAAGCAAATCCTGTTAGTTCCGGCCATCTCGGCGCGCCAGCGCGCCAAAGAATTGGCTGGGCACCTCGTGTGCTTTATGGTCGGGTCAGCGGCTGAAGATGCGCTTGACGCATGGGCTTTGCGCGACGCGGTGCCAATTGAGCGCCTAGGTTTTCAGGAACCCGACGAAATGCACGATGCCTACGCTTCCGGCAAATGCACCGCGATGGTCGTTGACCAAGCCGAGGAGGCAAGCGCGCCCAAACTGGCATCGTCAGGGAATCGACCTCTCGGCGCGCCTCTCGCAAATGAGCCGATTATCGCTGCGGTGCCGGTTGGCGCAGAGCCATCCTGGCAAGCTATTGTTGCCGACGTGGCGACGGTGGGACTGTGAGACGTCGCGTGACACTTGGTGGACAGATTTAGGAGGTCTGCGTCGAGGAGCACGACTCAAGCGCGGCGCACATCATCGCGACAATAACATGAGGGTCGCCGTCATCTACGTGGTCGCGGACGCATCGGGTGATCGGGGCGGAGGCGGCGACGGCGCCTTGCCGGGCGTTATCGCCGACCACGTTAAACAGTTCGGAAAGTAGCCCAACTGGTCGCCGCCCAGAATAGTTCAAGGGTTCCCCCGACTTTCGGTTATGCGCCAGAGCATCGCGATCACGCCGGGGGTGGCGGCGCGGTAACGTGGGTAAGGTCGCCCAATCCAAGCGCCTGCTCGATCGACGCCATGCGCCGCAACGCCGCGTCGAACCCGTCCGCGCCGAACTGCTTGTGCTCGATGTCCTCGAACTGCTCTCCCATATCAGAGACTTAGCTGATGCATAAGGCCGTTGCGGAATGTCCGCTTTGCCCATGGCCGCCCCCCTAAACTGCCTGACGCTTCACCACCACTTATTGCCGTTCCTGTCCGCCAATGGCTTAGCATACGATTCCTCTTCCCGCGCGCCGGTTCCGTGGGGCGAGGCCTGGAGCCTGCCACGACCGTCTACCTCGGTTGAGGGGCATGATCCTCACGCTGCTACGATGGTCCGCGCGGGCCCCGCCAGCACCCCGGTTGAAAGCCTTGATCGGCATCACGACAGCGACGCTCGGGTCTCAGCCGTCCAGCAGGGTGGAACGCGCGGGACCAACGATCAGGCGATGTCGACGAGGGCACAGCGCGCGCGCCTGGGGCAGGAGGGCAGTGCCAAGGTCCACGCCGCGACCGTCATTCCGGTGAGGTTGCCCGCGTAGCGATCGGCGCGTGGCGAAGGCAGGTAGGGTGTCGTGCCACCTGTGGTGACCGGATCGAGGCAGCGAAATTGCCGGCAGATCGATGTGATAAGCTGGTTCTGCACACGGTTCTCTGTCCCTTGCCCGCCAGTGGGGGTGCATCCCCTCTCTTTCCTGAACGACCTAATCCGGCCGTCCACCCTCCCCAACCCGCGATCCTTCGGGCCGAGTTGCCGCTGCGCGGCTGCCCGCACCACCCCTCTGATCGGGGTTCCCCTCCGCGTCTGAGCGCTCCGGTGGAGAGGGCGTCCTGGCCGTCTTTTTTGGTGTTCAGTCGAGGGGACGAACCCCCGGCGAGCAAAAAAGGAACCTCGAAATGCAGAACCTCGTCATCCTCGCCGGTAACGTCGGCGCCACCCCCGAAGTCCGCACCACCCAGGGCGGCACCAAGATTACCCAGTTCAGCCTCGCCACCTCGCGCCCCAAGCGCGACAGCGAAGGCAAGATCCTCAAGGACGCCAATGGTCGCCGGGTCGAGGACACCGAATGGCACCGCATCACCTGCTTCAACGGCGTCGGCAAGACCGTCGCGCAGTATGTCGAGAAAGGCCAGAAGGTCATGGTCCGGGGCCGCATCCACTACACCCGCTACACGGACAACGAGAACATCGAGCGCTACGGCGTCGAGATCATCGCCGACGAAGTGACCTTCCTCAGCCGGGGTCGCCAGCAGCAGGGCAACACGCAGGATCACGGTGGTCTGGATGACGACGACGTCCCCTTCTGACGACCGAGGTAAGAACGGCCCGGAGCTACAGCTCCGGGCCTCTTCCCATGTTCAGCCTTGCCGCATCCCCTCCCCGCGTAGCAGGATGCCTCGCAGCTCGCCGACGCGAGCCTGCTAGGGAGATGAGCATGAAACGAGCATGGCTGGTTCTCGCAGGAGCCTTTGCGCTCGCCGCTTGCGGCAAATCCGTGAAGGGCACCTACAACATGGTCAACGGACCATCGCCCGGCATCGTCGCCACCTTCGGCGACAAGACCTTTTCCCTCTCAAGTGGCGCCAGCGGAAATTACGAAGTCAACGGCGACACGGTGATCCTCTCCGGCATGTCGATGGCAGGCAGCTACAAGATTGACGGCAACAAGCTGGTCGGCGATCGCTTCAGCTTCGTCCCCCGTGATCCAAATGACAAAAGCCCCATCAACCAAGGGCCGCGCGGAGGGTCGTTCGACCATGAGACAGGGGTTAGCTCCACTCTGGGGTCAGGTAAAAACTAAAGTCGGGCGTCTCCCGGCTACGCCGGGACCGTCGCTCTATTCCGCTTCGCTCCACCGAGCCCCTGCGGGTCTCGGCCCATTCGGGTGACGATCAACTGACGAGCGCGCGGGAGCGCGCAGGAAACATCTTTCCGAAAACCGGCAACATCTTTCCAATCTGCCCGGGGCAGGCCGTCTCTGCAGGCCGGCGAACTCTCCCATCGATCGGAGGGGACGCAGAGTGCGGATACGAGAGGCAGGCGGCCGCCATCCCTTAGCGAGGGGAGTGCGTCACTTAGCGACCCAGCGCTGAGCACGACGCTCCGGCCAGCGAGCTTCACCCCGCTCTTTGAGGCGCAATCCTTGGGACGGCTCGGGGCCTTATACGATCAACCCACAAGGGGTCCGGGCGCTTCGCTACGGCTTTTTTCGTCCCGAAAAAAGTGATCGCGGCCCCTCCCCGTCCCTGTCGGGCGCCTGTCGAGCGGGGATGAACCCCGCCGGCTTCACAGGAGCCTCGGACATGTTCAACGATATCTGGATCGCCCGCAAAAACGCCATGAGCCTCGCAAAGACCCTGATGGTGGCAACCATGGTCATCGCAGTCGGCACGGGGTACAGCGTCATCACCGCCGAAGATCACGACAGCTCGCTCGTCGTCGTCAACACCTACGACCCCTTCGCCTGACCAGATGGGGGCCGAAAGGCCCCCGCGCCTTCGTCAGGCGCAAAAGGTTAGGGCCAGGTCGGGCATCGAGCCCGTCCCACCCCCGCGCTTCCCAGCGCAAAGGAGAGGGGTCAAGCCGGGCATCGAGCCCGTCTCGTCCCCGCGCTTCGCGCAGCTATCGGCACCTGTGGGAGAACTGCTCATTCGTGTCGTGGTAGTATGACATGGGTGCGGCGATCGCCTCAAGGATGCACGGTTTCCCCCAATTTGCTGCGCAAATCGGTTCCCCCATGCCCCGCTGGCGCGGCCGCTTACGCGGTCCCTGACCCGATCGCCCGGAGCCCATGTCCCGGTACTCCCGCACAAATTCGTGCAAACAACGGGAGAACGCTATGCAGGTTGATCTGTATCAAACACTCAAATCTATCAACGTCTCAGACGATCAGGCAAAGCTGGTGGTAGCCAGCATCGAGGAGTATATCGACGACATGGTTGGAGACGCGACAAAGCCGATTCAGGAAAAGATCGACGGCCTGCAACGGTCGCTCGAGACGCACATGAAGACCCAGACCTGGGTCATCAGCATCGTCGGCTTTACCATCGTGGCGCTAACCGCGATCGGAACGCTGGTGTCGATCCTGCGACACTGACGCAAAGGGGGCTTCGGCCCCCTTTTTTTGCTCACCGCCTAATGTCAGTGGCGCCAGTCGCGCCCGCCCCGTACCGGGGACGCGGCCGTCAGCCTGACGGTCGCAAGGAGGTGATTCATATAGACACTGCAACCGTAATAGCACTGGTACTCGGCACCGCGACGCTCGTCGTCGCGATCATCAGCCTGGTGGTGAAAATCATCGAGCTGACGCGCCACTAGGTCGAGTTGGGGACCCCCGGTGCGGGAACACCGGGGTGTCCTTAAACAATTTGAGCCCCGAACGCGGGAACGTCCGGGGCTCAGGATGTGGTCTATAGACTCAGACCGTAGTAGCCTGACCCATATACGCTGCAATCCTTACGGCTTCAAGAACCCGTTCGATCAGCTTCGCGCAGTCCGCACAGGCGGCAGCTCCTCGAACGCCGTCACCAGCTCCGGATCACGCAGCAGCGTCGTCCACTGACCCCCATAGGTCCGCGAGGCCAGATAGAAGTTCGGGCTAACGCATTCGACCATCCGGCACCGCTCCAGCTTGTCGATCAGCGAATAGCCAGGGCCATGCCGTGCCACGATGTCGTGGAGGTCAGCGCGCATCAACGTCCCGCAGCCACGGCAGCGCGTCCGGACCAGGGCGTTCATGCGTAGCATCTCGCCGGCGCTCTCCATCCAGCGGGGCCACAGGGCGACAATGTTGGCAGCCGTTTCCATGGCCGAACGATACGCCGCGATCGGCGCGGTCGTCCAGCGTAAGCCTTGCGGGAATGATCTCACCCCTTGTCGCCAATCAGAGGGTGTTCGGGCACTCAGTCCTCGCCGGGGCGTCCACCCGCGCAAGCCCGCAAGCGGGCTTCTCCACTCCGTTTCGACCCTACGGGTGCGCTTACGCGAACTATGCCCCGGCAGTCCTGTCGCCTGTCGAACGACCCCGATTGGCGGGGTCCGGACGAGGAGACCATCATGGCCGAGCAAACACCTCATTCAGACCGCGCCAAAGGTGGCGTCAGCGAAATCGCACGGCACAACGACTGGCTGCGCGAACACATCACCGCTCCCGGCAACAACCGCGTGATGATGACAAGCGGGATCGCCGACCTGATCGGCGACATCAGTCTGTTCCGGGGATGGCGCAACCGCGCCCAGATCCTCCGCGAGGTGCGCGACTTCGAAGCCTTCGACAAGGACATCAATCCTCATGGCGAACGTGACATGGGCAAGTTCGAGTTCGTAGGCGTCCCCTGTTATTGGAAAATCGACTACTTCAACCACGACATGACCGCTGGCTCCGAGGATCCGGCCGATCCGTTCCAGACCACGCGCGTCCTCACCATCATGCGCGTCGACGAACGATGACACATACCGCCCCGGCGCTCAGCCGTCGGGGCTTTCCCCTCTCCCAAAAGGATCGCATCATGACCGTCGAAACAATCACTCGGATCAGCGCAACCGAGCGCGCACGCCGTCACCGTGAGGTGGACTTCGCACGCGGCAACGTTCGCCACGAAGGCGGCATCCTCTCCGACGAGATCGAGCAGCTCAACACTCGCTATCTCGCCGGTGAGATCGACAGCGCCGCGCTGACCGACGCCATCCTGGCATCGCAGACCGCCCGGTTGCCTTGATGGCGCGGAGGCAGAAGGGAGTGCGCCGTGTGGCGGCCTCCCCTGCCCTACCACTGTCGGAAAGGCTCTGTCGTCGACGCCGTTCCATCGTGACGACCGGGCGCGGCCTGCGTCAAGGATGCGCGGTGCCCCCAATTTTGACGCGGCCTCCGTTTTCGCTGCGCTTCACTACGACCACGACAAAATTGGCACCCCCACGCCCCGCTTCGCGGCCGCTTCGCGGTCCTGTGACCCCGACCCCGCCCGATCGTCAGCCTGCCTCTGTCTCAAGCGAACAGAAGGAGGATCAGATGAACATTCAAACCGCACGCACCCAAGCATGGCTCGCGGACCTGGCCAGCATCCAAGCGGAGATCGCGATACACGGGATGCCCGCGGCACCCCGGCCCGCTCGCAAACGGACGCGCAAGCTCAAGCCGCTCTGGGAAGAGTGACCGAGACGGGGCGGCGCTGCGGCCCCGCTCTCGTCATGTCTCACACCGCTCGATGCGCCAGCACCTCGCGGATCCCACGCGCGCAGCCTTCGGGAAACCCCTGCACATATCCGATTAGGAAAGCGGTGAAGCCGATCCCGATCAACGCGGCGATACCGAGCACGACGAGCTGCGGCAGCGACGCCCGTTGATGCAATGGTGTCCTCGCAGGAGGCGTCATTCTCCGCTGATGCGCCCGCTGCAACGTGCGCACCGCCGCGATCATCTCCTCGACCAGGAGCATGTTGTGACGGGAGATTTCTCCAACATCGACGATTAGCTCCCGCGATGCGACAGCCGCATATTCAAACGTCAGCTCCGGTGTATCGACGAGACCGCTTAGTCCCGAACTCCGCTGATGCAGTTGCAACAATCCCGTCTCGATTTCGAGCAGAACGGCTTCTTCAAGGTCCGGTTTACCCACCTTCACTCCGTGCCTTTGATGATCTCGCCTTATGGACCGTCCCAACCGCAAAACCTATGACGCGGGCGTCGCTCCGCCCTGTGGGCGGCGCCGGGCTCTCTTCCGCTGCGCTCCACCGAGCCCCTTCGGGTCTCAGCCTTTCGGGTGATGATCCCTGACGTGAACCTGCCGGATCGAAAACAGCTGCCTGGCGTAACTGCCATTCCATCGATTGCACTTGCGATTGTCCGTTCGCAGGTGCAGCAAAGGGAGGCCTTTCAGGCATCCTCTCCTAAAACTTCCAGGCCGTCCTTTGGGCGGCCTTTTTTTGTTCATCGATGCCTCAAGCCGTATCTAAAAGATCCTCATCTACCGCGTTGCCTAGCAGACTGCCGGAATCTCGCCGGCGTTGATCGACACGCGCTGCGGGCTTTGCCAGAACCGCGGTCTCGCCCAGCTTAGGGCGGGATCACTTATGCATCGGCTTCGCAATACGAACAGGGAAATGGATATGGACGAGAAGACTGACAGGATCGCGTTGGCGGCCGAGCTTACCGCCGCGTGGCTTGCGAACCCGAATACCCGACCCGAAGCTGATGCCGTCCCGGCTTTCCTTGCCTCAATGCACGCGGCCCTTGTGAGGCTGGACGCCCCGGCCGAGGGCGATCAACGGCCCGGGGCGCCAACCGAGGCAGAATATCCGCCGGCAACGACCGCCCGAAAGTCGCTGGCGTCGCCCGACCGGATCATATCGATGATCGACGGAAAGCCGTACCGGACCCTACGCCGGCATCTCAGCAGCAACGGGCTTACGCCCGAGGAGTACCGCGCCCGCTATAATCTCAAACCCGATTATCCGATGGTAGCGCCAGCCTACAGCGAGGCACGTCGCGCGATGGCAAAGCAGATCGGCCTCGGACGGAAACCCAAGACGGTAGAAGCAGATGCAGAAGCAGAGACACCGTCGCCAGCGCCGACACCCCGGCGCAAGCTGAAGGTGGCCACACCTGAATAAGTCAGCATCGCAAGCAGATCATCACGGAATTAGAAACGCTGCGTTGCGTTAAGCCGATGGAACGATTGCGCAAACGGCCTGTTGCTCGGGAAAGCTTACGCCTGCGCCGTGCGCACGGGCTGGGGGCACCGGGACAGACAAAGGACTTTACGCATGCACGAACGGCGGAGCTGGGCGGCTATCATCCTGGGATTGGTGATAGCCGCGATTGGTCTGGTATTGGCGATAGGCGGGATCTGGCTCGCCGCGATCGGCGGGTCGATCTATTATCTCATCGCCGGCGTGGCGATGCTTGCCGCGGGCGTGCAATTGGTGCGCAGTCGGATGATCGGCGCCTATATCTATATCGCCGTCGTCGCGCTGACCGTGCTGTGGGCCTTCTTCGATTCTGAGAGCAACCTCGTCTGGGCGCTCGTCCCGCGCATCATCGCGCCGCTGGTGCTGCTGATCGCGACCTTCCTGGTCATGCCGACGCTCACGCGCCGCGCCAATCGCTGGAAGCTTGCCGGCGGTGGCATCGCCGCCGTCGTGGTGGCGACCGCGGCCTTGTTCACCGTGCTCGGCACGCAGGAGACCGCCGTGGCGGCGCTCCCCGCACAGAATTCGGGCGGCATGGCCGATCCGTCGGGCGTGACCACCGGCGTTGACTGGCCGGTCTATGGCGGCACCGGCGCCGCGCGCCGCTTCTCGCCGCTGACGCAGATCAACGCTGCCAATGTTGGCAAGCTCGAGCAGGCGTGGCTCAGCCACACCGGCGACATGCCGAGCGATGCCGCCGCCGCCAAGCAATATGGTGCCGAGACGACGCCGCTCAAGATCGGCAATTCGCTCTATCTGTGCTCGGCCAA
The DNA here is from genome assembly GCF_054059235.1 of Sphingomonas sp. UYP23. Lineage (NCBI taxonomy): Bacteria > Pseudomonadati > Pseudomonadota > Alphaproteobacteria > Sphingomonadales > Sphingomonadaceae > Sphingomonas > Sphingomonas sp. UYP23. The sequence goes on along the minus strand of NZ_JBSSBX010000001.1, from coordinate 2,318,375 downwards.
GAACATCATCATCTCGATGGATGCCGGCACCGGCAAGGAGAATTGGCGCTTCGATCCCAAGGTTGCCAATGAGTGGATCCCCTATACCGCCGCCTGCCGCGGCGTGACCTATTACGCCGTGCCGAACGCCAAGCCCGATGCGGTGTGCGCGACGCGGATTCTCGAAGGCACGCTCGACGCGCGCCTGGTCGAAGTCGACGCCAAGACCGGAAAGCCGTGCGCCGATTTCGGCACGAACGGCCAGGTCGATGCCAAGATCGGCATGGGCAAGGTCTTCCCCGGCCTCGTCTCGATCAACTCGCCGCCCGTCATCGTGCGCGGCATTGCCGTCACCGGTCACCAAACCACCGACGGTCAGGAACGTTATGAGCCTTCGGGCGTGATCCAGGGCTTCGACGCCGTCACCGGCAAGCTGCGCTTCGCCTGGGACATGCTGCATCCGGAGTGGAACACTTATCCGCCGACGGGCAAGGAATGGTCGCGCGGCACTCCCAATATGTGGACGATGGCGAGCGGCGACGAGAAGCTCGGCTTGGTCTACCTGCCGATGGGCAATTCGACCGTCGACTATTGGAGCAGCCTGCGCACCCCGACCGAGGATGCGTTCGCAACTTCGATCGTCGCGCTTGACGTGACCACCGGCAAGCCGCGCTGGAAGTTCCAGGCGGTCAAGAACGACGCCTGGGATTACGACTTCGGCAGCCAGCCGACGCTGATCGATTACAAGGGGATCCCGGCGCTTTTGGTGTCGTCGAAGCAGGGCGACATGTACGTCCTCGCACGCGCGACGGGCAAAGCGCTTACCCCGGTCGGCACGATCAAGGCCCCGTCGGGCGGGATCGAACCGCAGCAGCGCTCGCCGACGCAGATCGTTTCGCTGTGGCAGACGCTGCGCAAGCCCGACCTGACCGAACACGACATGTGGGGCATGTCGCCAATCGACCAGATGATCTGCCGCATCAACTTCAAGCGTGCGAGCTACAAGGGCTTCTTCACCCCGCCCGAGGTGGATCGCCACTCGATCGAATATCCCGGCTATAATGGCGGCACCGATTGGGGCAGCGTGGCGGTCGATCCGGCACGCGGCGTGATCGTCGCCAATTACAACGACATGCCCAATTACGTGCAGCTCGTGCCGCGCGCGACCGCCGACAAGAAGGGCTGGTTCACGCGCGAACAGAACGCCGACCTTAAGGCTCAGGGCAAGACCGTCGCGGTCAAGGCCGGCGCCGAGGGTGCGGGCGATCCGCAGGCGGGCACGCCGTACGCGGTCGACGTCAATGCCGGCTGGGTGATGCCGTTCACCGGCATGCTGTGCAAGCAGCCGCCTTATGGCGGGATCCGCGCGATCGACATCGCGACCGGCAAGACGATCTGGGACCGTCCGTTCGGCTCGGCGCGCAACAACGGGCCGTTCGGTATCCCGAGCTATCTGCCCTTCACGATCGGCACGCCCAACAATGGCGGTTCGATCGTGACGGCAGGCGGAATCATCTTCGTTGCGGCGGCGACCGATGGCCTATTCAAGGCGATCGACCTCAAGACCGGCAAGATCCTGTGGCAGACGGTGCTCCCCGCCGGCGGCCAGGCGACGCCGATGGTGTATGAGCAGAACGGGCGGGAATATGTGGTGCTGATGACCGGTGGGCATCACTTTATGAAGACCAAGATCGGCGACCAGGTCATCGCCTGGGCCCTGCCGAAGAGCTGAACCGTCTTAAGTCCTTCCCCGGGAATCGGGGAAGGGGGACCGCCAGCCTTCTTCAGGCTGGTGGTGGAGGGGGCCGCAACAGCAGTTACGCTTCGTGATACTCCCCCTTGTAACTTACCGGCTACCAAATCTGCTCTGATGGCGGATGCGGCGACAGGCGGGAGGCCGGATACCCCTTGGGACACCAAGCCCGTGGTGGAGCATGGTCCTCGCATGCCGTTCCATCGAACTCGAACAGTCGACCATCCGGTCACGCGATCGTGGAAGCGAAGACTGCACGAAATCGCGCATTCGCCGTATGACACCCTTGGGTGACAGCGATTGGGAGTTCACAGCCCCTGCCGCAAATCATGTCACTCAAAGGAGGTGATATTGATTTGACCATGTATGAAACCGCAATGGTCGTGCTGACTGGTATTTCGCTAGTCGTCGCGATCGTCACGTTGGGCCGGAAGTAATTCCGGCCTAGCGGGGGGCGGAGGTCTCACAGGGCCTTCGCCCTTTTTCAAGAAAAAGGCCGGCGCTGTTCCCAGCGCCAGCCCCGGAAGTTTGAACCCGTCGCGTTCACAGCGCGACGGGTTCAGGTAAGTGACACCGATCTGACTCGATGAAACCGCAGCCCCCATATACGCTATCCATCCTGAAAATCTAGTTTCAGGATGATGGCTCTCGCGCCCGACCGAAATTCTACTTCCGTAGGACCCGGTCCCTCCCCGCACTATCGGGCTATCGGTATCTCTCCGATCCGCGTCGTCCATGCCGGACTTTTCTGGCTCCTTTTCGTATCGAATGCGCGCGCGCCGAACCCCTGCGCTGCGATCCCTACAGTCCCGCGGCCGAACCGATCGTTGAGGCCGTCCATGGCTGCGAGCAACCCGGGCGCACGCGGATCCTCGACGGCAAAGAAGTCCCCCTGCCCGCGCCCTGCGGCAGCAGCTCCTCGAGCAGGACGCCGCACTTCGTATAGACACCCCCGGGCTGATACATCGCCTCCATCATCTTAGCCGCCAGGCCGGCGATGATGCGCGGATCGTTGCTGGGCGGCGACATCCGGGTCTGGCGGCTCGCCGAGGGCGGATTGGGCCGGTAGCGCGAGCCGTGCGCGGACACGATCAGCCGCGTCGCCACCAATCCTTGGTGACGGATCTTCTCGACCGCGCGCACCGCGCGCCGCACCATCGCCTCGCGCAGCTCGTCGAGGTCCGTCACCGGCGCGCCGAACTGGCGCGTTACCGCCGTCGCCTTGCTTGCCTCCGGCTCCGGCTTGAACTCATCGCACTCGATGCCGTTCAACTCGCGCACCAGGCGCTCGAGAACGACCGTGCCGACATCACGCGCCGACGCGGGCACAATCGCCACCAGGTCGGCCGTCGTGCGGATTCCAAGCGGGTGCAGTCGCGTCGGCCGCAGGTGCCTCTGCGTCAGGAAAACGCTACGACCACTTTCCACGCGCAACCACTGCCGCCCCACTGGTCCAACCGTTGCGATGGACGCTTCGCAATGGCGTGCCAAGGCGCGAACAATCCTATCCTTTTGCGTGTCCGACACGTAACTGCCCCCATGGACTTAGCAGGATCAATCCTCGAAAATGTCGAGAACGCAGTCACGAGCGCCCGGCGCCTGCGTGGCCATCCTGTGTACAAGGACACACTGACCTATTGGACAGAGCTGCTCCAGGAGGCCCGGCGCGCGCGTAAGGACCTAGAGGGTCCGCAATCACGGGCGCTCGAGGTTGCGATCCTGAATTTGGAAGGGGAACTTGCCGACCGTCCCGCGTGACGCGGCTTCGTTCCCGACTATGCTGCGATCGCTCCAACCGTGTCGATCCGGTGAAGTGTAAAGCCATCAGAACCAACGGCGTCGCGCGCAACGTCGATGAGGTGGGCATGATGACTGAACACGATGACCTGGCTGTGCGCCGCAGCAGCCGCAAGGACCCGGATAAGTGCGGCCGCTCGATCATCATCAGCGGTAATGAGCAGATCGTCGCAGACGATCGGCAAGGACCCCGCTCCGGCTCGTCCCTCAATCGAGCCGAGGCGTAGCGCCAGGTAGAGCTGGTCACGCGTTCCTTCACTCAACGCCTCAACGCCGACTTCACCACCGTCGGACCGCTGTGCCAGGATGATAGGCCGATCGTCATTGCCATAGCCGACCGCAAGCCCGGTGAACGCACCACCCGTCACCTCCGCAAATAGCACGCCTGCCCTTGCAATCAGGGGCGCCTGATTGGTCGTGCGGTGCCGGTCGAGCATCCAGCGCAGCAGCGCCGCGGCACTCGCCGCCTGGATGTGCTCCTCGGCTGCCTGGGCTAGCGCAGCGGTCGTATCGAACGCCGTTTGCTGTGCGTCGGCAGCCGCGCTGTCACTTGCCGCACGGCCGGCTTCCTCGTCTGCCGCGTTGAGCGTTCGACCGACGATTTCTCGCTCGGCGGCGACTTCACGCCGACGATCCTCAATCCGGGTACGGGCGCCAGATGCCTCCTCGATCGACAAGCCGGCAATTTCGGCCGCAAGCGCCTCGAGCCCAGCACCGTTATCGGCACCGGCAAGTTCGTCGAGCGCTTCGCGCTCTGCCAGCCTGAGAACGTCTCTCCGTGCTACGTTGGCGATGATCCCATCCAGATCCAGTTCGGACGTCGTGCCGGCAGCCGACATGAGCGAGTTGATCGTCGCGCTGATGGAGGCAAGCCGGCCCTCGACCAGGTCGAGGTCTCGCGCAATGCGCTCTCGGTCGGCTTCAAGGCCTGCAAGCGCGTCTCGCGCGCGGATCGCCGCGCGCAGCGCTATGCCAAGCTGCCGTACTTGTTCAGTCGCGTCGCCGGAGCGCGCGGCGCCGAGCACGGCAAGCACTACCGCCAGCTCGGCCTCGAAGGCCGAACGGTCGTGTACGATACTGTCCACTTGCCGCGCGATCATCTCACGCGCTCCCGTGTCTTCGGTGACATGGATGAAGGCCTCGAGCGCGTCGGCAAGTGCGGCGTCGTCGGCATTGGCGGGAAGCGCCGCTTCACTGACCAAGGCGTCGCGGACGAGATCGTGCGCTGTGGTTTCGCGTCGGAGATCGGCGCTCTCCAGAGCGAGTTCATCCAAAGCGCGCTCGATCTTGGCGATGTCGCCCAAGAGTCGGTCGCGACCGGTGATGGCAACGCTCAACGCTGCAGCATGACTGCGCGCGAGTGTTACCAGCGATGGATCAGCGGCTGTCGTCACCGGCCCTCCGGCCGTCGATAGAGCGCTGGCGATCGCGGCGCCTGCCGTTGCAAACTGGGCTACCAGCGCTTCGGACGTTGCGTCCGATGCGGCTGCGTCGCGCTCGGATTCGAATACGGCCGATCGCTTGGTGAGCCAGGCTGACAGGTCTGCTGGCGCGACAGTTTGTTTGAAACCGAGCGCTTGCAATCGCGATGCCCATCCCTCTTCAAGCAGGGCCAACTCCGTCCGGTATCGCCCTTCCCGATGACGGGCAGCCGTTAGCAGCGCGTTTGCTTCATTCAAGGCAACGGTCGTCAGGACATATTCGGCAATGCGGGAGGCTTCTGCGTCGCGCCGGTCGGCAAGGTGATCGGCATCAGAAATCGATCGGCCCAGGGCTTGTCCCAGTGCTTCGGTATTGCCGTCCTGAGGCGTAACAAGCTGCTCGCGAACTTGGCCGACCAGCGCATCGCGTTGCTGTCGTGCCGCTTCGATCACGTCAGGAGTCGGAAGGGATCCGCTCGCGATCAGGCTTTTCAACCTTGCTTCCGCACGGATCGCACTGGTCTCGGCTGCCTCAGCTTCTTTGCGGGCGCCGGCGGCTTCATTTCGCGCCGCCTCTACGGCCACACGGAGCGCGGTCGCTTCTGCCTCCGTCGGGACCGCAAGCGTGTGCAGCGCGGCTACCAGCCCGTGCCACGGAGCGAGATCGGAAAGGCGTTCTGCCGCAAGCGCCCGCTTCCGCTTTGCCGCCAGATCCGCCTCTGCCAGCCGGGTCGCCGCGTCGGCAGGCAGAAGCTGCAATGCAGCGACAAGCGCGGCAGGATCGATCGTCCCGCCGATCGTCGCCAATTCTCCTTCAATTCGTTCCCGGTCGCGGACCTGCTTCGCGCGGTTCTTTTCTACCGACGCCTCGCGCGCGTTCAGCAGGCGGCGTGCATCGAGATGCGCTGAAGTACGCTTGCGCCAACCGGCGGAAGGAAGCGTCCCTCCGGGGGCGGTCCGTGCGTCTGCCAGAGCCGCATCCAGTCGTGCATCGATCCGCTCCAGCTCGGTTCGACGACGCTCTAGATCGATCGCTGCCTTGGCGATGACTGGGCGTCGCTCCTCCAGCGCCTCGATCCGCTCCTGCTCGTCCAGGATTATGCCAGGCCTCTCCACGCCCGCAATGGACGCGTCGATACGGGCCAGGTCCGCCTTACCCTGCGCCGCCAACTCACCGGCTGCGATGCGATCAGCGCGTAACGTCGTGAATAGCGCGGCTGCACCCGTCGGCAATGAAGGCAGGTCCTCCAGCTCGGCCAACTCGTCTCGTGCTGTGGTCAGCCGAGCATAAGGCGCACGCGCCCTCCCCACCCTGTCGAGACGAGCCTGTTCGCGGTCCAGCGCCTCTGCCTCTTCAATCAGCGCAGTTCGGCGTGCCTCCGCATCTGCCCGGCGCTGGCGGGCCTGGGTCCAATCCGCATCGCTGATCGACGTTTGTCGCACCTGCGCCAAGGCTTCTGATCGCTCCCGCATGAGCCGGTTCACTGGCGGGTTCTGCCCGCCCGGCTTGAACAGCGATGAGGCAGCCTCGGTCAGCCTGGCGAGTTCGGTACCGATATGGGAGACACCGGTGCCTGCCTCGAGCGTGATACGAGCGGCGTCGTCTCGGCCGCCTATGATACTGGCTCCGCCCTCGCGCAGCTTGGCATGATCGAGCCCGAACATTCGCTCGAACCCGGCACGGTCGATACCGCCAAGCATTGGTGCCAGCGGATCCGTTTTGAAGGGCGTCCCATCAGCGGCAAGCTGGGTGTCGCGGTTGCCCTTGCGCCGGGTTATGTCGAGCAACTCGCCGTCATGCTCGATCAGTGCCCGTAGGCGAAGCTGGGCATATTCATAGCGCCAATTCTGCCGACTCTGTGCGGGGATCCCGAACAGGAAGTCGCCAATTGCCTGCAATGCCGTCGACTTGCCTGCCTCGTTCGGCCCGACGATGAGATGCAGGTCAGGGCCGCTACTTCCGAAATCGAACACGCGATCGGCAAAGCCGCCGTATCGGACGAGTTCCAGACGTCGGAACCGCATCAGTGCGCGCCCTCGCCGAGGCGTGCTTCGACGAGCGCCCGGGCAGCGCGAACCAGTGCTGGGCCGTCGCGCCCTCGTGCGGACGCGAGCAAAGGTGCCGTGTCGGGATCGCCAATGTCCGCTGGCAGCTTTGCCGTCAGCGGCGCGATGGCGTTCTCGATCGCACGCGCGCAGTCAGGATCGTCGAGCGCCTGCGCCAGCAGGTCCATCAACTCGGGTGGCAAGCCGGTAGGCAGTGCAGCGTCGTTCGCAATGATCTTCACGCGCTCGATCCAGAGGGCGTCAGAGACGCCAGCGGCATGACCGCGAACCTCTGCCTCGAACCAGGCCGGATCAGCACGCAAGCGCTGCGCGAGAGCTCCATCGACTGTGATCGAAACCCGGGCAGCCAACGGTCGACCGTCGGCGCCAAGGACAGCCGGTCGCAGCTGCGCCTGGATCGGGGCGAGCGCTTCCATGGGGTCCGCGGCACCGATTGCGTCGACCTGCGCGTGCGCCCAGCGCACCTCATCGGTCGCCCGGTGCTCGACATGCACAATGGTGCCTTCCTCGACACGGACGACGACAGCGCCTTTTGCGCCGGTCTCCCGAATGTGGCGGCCCTGCGTGTTTCCCGCGAAGACGACATGAGGGTGATCGGATCGAACGGCATGATCATGAACATGCCCCAGCGCCCAATAGTCGTGCCCTGCCGCCTGCAGCTCACCGAGGCTACAGGGTGCATAATTGGCATGCCCTTCATGCCCGTCCAGCGCGGTGTGAAGTAGCGCCACGTTGAGCATGCCCGCGACTGGCGGGCAGTAGGTCGAGGCGATGTTCTCGGTCGTTGCCGCTTCCTTGTAGCTGCGGCCATGGACGACGACCCCGAGATCGTCGAACCGCACGCTTTCGCACTTCGCGCTCTTGAGCTTGTAAATGCCTTCCGGCGCCGTCAGGTGGCGTGTTACCCTGCTTTCAGCGTCGTGATTGCCGAAGGCAATTACCGAGCGGATGCCGGCCCGGGTGAGGCGCGCCAGCTGCGCGATTGCGAACTGCCCGGTCGATTGATCCTTCCAGGCGCCGTCGTAGAGATCGCCGGCGATCACGACGAAGGCGGCGCCTTCTTCGATCGCAAGATCCACAACGTTCGAAAACGCCTTGCGGGTTGCTCCGCGCACCAGACGCGAAAACGCTTCATCGCTGCGCGACAGGCCATGCAATGGGCTGTCCAGGTGGATATCCGCCGCGTGGACGAAGGTGAGATTGCCGGCCATGTTAGGCGTCTACCACCTCGCGTGGCGAAGCGGAATGACTGCGGGCCAGATCTAACTGAGCTTTAGCAAGAACGACCGAGTTCTGGACATTCAGAGCCCATCAGTATTTTCCAGAAAGCGGAAAATTCATTCACAATCTGAATTTCGGCTTGAATCGGTCCGCCCGATGACAAATTAGGCGATCCGTGCCGAGGCATCATAGGAAGTTAGGCGGGCGCTGGTCCTGCTCGAATGGATCACGACGATTGCAGGGCCTTTGGGCATGGCTGGTGGGAACGCGCGCGGCTCGAACTGAAACGAGCAAGCTAGTCTCGGCGCGCGCGAGTTTGAGCGCGATGCTGGAAATGACGCGTGAACCCAAGATGCGGCTGCAAATCTCGTCCGCCCTCAATGCTATCGCTCGTTCGCCTTCGTGATGCTGTTGCCGCGGCTTTCGGATCAAAAGCGGGCGATAGTCTGTTCGGGACCGTTAAGACGTGGCGGAACACCGATTTGACGCCAACACAAAGGCTCATAACGCGACGCGATCCCGGAGACGTATCAATATGACTGACGAATTGTTCGACTTTTCGGGACTTCACCTGCGCCCTGATCCGTCCCGCACTGTGATAAAGCCCTTCAGCGTAGAATATCCGGAGCCGTTCCGCGATACCGAGCATCCCCGCATGCGTAAGGTGATCGAGCGCGTCCTGTCGCTCGACCCGGCGTCGCGCCGCGCGGATTGCGAATTTGCCGTAGCCACCCTTTCGGAGCGGCACCGCAACGTCGATACCATGCTGCTGCGCCGCTTCGATGACGTGGTCTCGTGTCTGCCGGAGGACGTGACCGCGGATCATGAGCAGCAGTTGCTGATCGGTGCCTATCTAAGCGCGGAATATTCGTTCGAGGCGGCGGCTTTGTTCAATCCGAGTATTGTCCTGCGGATGAATCAGGACGGTGCTCCGACAGACGGGCTAAACTTTATCCTCTCTCTGCGTGGCATCGGCGAAGGCCATGTCTCGTCCGTGACCTTCCGCACCGGCAGCTGGAGCGCCAGCACTGGCTTTCAGGTGGACGATGCCAGTCCCTGGGTGACATCGCCCCGAATCGAAGGCCCCGATGAGAGTGGGGACACCGGAACGACGCGGGTAATCTGCGAAGGCAGTCAGGACCCGTCCGAAAGCGTGTTGTTCCCCGTTACCAAGAGCCAGCGCCAGGGGATCGAGGATCTGCGCTTGGTTCGCTTCATCGAAGACGACGGGACGCCCAGCTTTCTCGGGACCTATACCGCGTTCGACGGGCGCGATGCACGCTGCGAATTGTTCCGCGGCACCGGCATCAATACCTTCGAGATGACGACGCTGCAGGGGTCCGTCCCGGCGAGCAAGGGCATGGCGCTCTTCCCCCGCAAGATCGACGGCCGCTTCCACATGATTGGTCGGCAGGACAATGAGAATCTCTGGCTGATTGGGTCAGACAAACTTACCGTTTGGGACGGAGGCGCCAAGCTGATCGGTCCGCGCTACCCGTGGGAATTCATCCAGATGGGCAATTGCGGATCGCCGATTGAACTGGACGAGGGCTGGCTCGTCATAACGCACGGCGTCGGCATGATGCGCAACTATTGCATGGGCGCGTGCCTGCTCGACAAGGCCGATCCCGGCAAGCTGCTTGCACGCACGGCGGAACCGATCCTGCGGCCAAGTCCCTCGGAGCGCAGCGGCTATGTTCCAAATGTTGTCTATAGTTGTGGCGCGGTCGTGCATGACCGTACCCTGCTATTGCCCTTCGGGGTCGCCGACAATTTTGCCAGTTTTGCAAGTTGCAGGATCGACGATTTGTTGGCGCGGATGAGCTGATGCGCTTGGGAGCGTTCGCGAAGGCGTGGGACCGCCTGACACTACGCAAGGAAGTAACGGACGTCGTGCAGGCGATCATGGCGCCTCGATCTTCGCGACGCCGAATTTGCCTTGGGTCCATGGCCTGTAATGACAAACTTGTGCTTCGAGTTTGGCAAACATTGACCCAAAGCACGAAGCCGCTGCGCGGCATTGGTGTTGGTGGTGAGGTAGCGCCTTTGCGGTGAGGTTTGGCCCGGCGGCAGCGGCGGCAGACGATGGAGTTCCTTCAACCAAAGGAACTTGATCATGGCGATTGTACCGATCGAACGACCCGTCACCCCGCTGCGTCAGCGGATGCTCGACGACATGGCGATGCGCGCGATGCGGTCGCGGACCCAGCATGATTATATCCGCCACGTCCGCGCCTTCGCGGCTTTCCTCGGGCGCTCGCCCGATACCGCGACCGCCGAGGATGTGCGCCGCTTCCAGCTTCACCAACGCGAGCAGGGTGTCGGAGAGTCCACGATCAACGGCTCGGTATCGGCACTGCGCTTCCTGTTCGACGTGACGCTCGAGCGACCCGACCTGTCGCGGCGGCTGGTGCTGGCGCGTCGTCCCAGGAAGCTGCCCGACGTGCTGAGCGTCGATGAGGTGGGACGGCTGCTCGAGGCGGCACCGGGCATCAAGTACCGGGCGGCGCTGGGCGTGGCCTATGGCGCTGGCCTGCGCGTGTCGGAGGTCGCGCACCTCAAGGCCGACGATATCGACAGCAAGCGGATGCTGATCCGGATCGAGGAGGGCAAGGGCCGCAAGGATCGTAACGCCATGCTGTCGCCGCAGCTGCTCGAGCTGCTGCGGCTGTGGTGGCGCGAAGGCAAGCGGCGCAGTGTCCTTCTGCCGCACGGCTGGCTCTTTCCAGGGCGCAGCTACACCGACCCGATCTCGACCCGGCAACTGCACCGCGCGGTCTGCGAGGCGGCCGAGGCGGCGGGGATTCGAAAGCGCGTCAGCCCGCACACGCTGCGGCACAGCTTCGCCACTCACCTGCTCGAACAGGACGTCGATATCCGCGTGATCCAGGTGCTGCTCGGGCACAGCAAGCTCGAGACGACCGCGCTCTACACCAAGGTCGCAACGCGCACGATCCGCGCCGTGACCAGCCCGCTCGACCGGCTGATGGCGCTCATGGAGGGCAAGACGCCGCCCGGTTGACGCCCTCGTGCGGACCTCCCTCGAGGTCGCCAACATCTTTCGCGGCGCTGGTCCCGCATATCGAACGGCGCATGCGGGGCACCTGAGCCTGCACCAGCTGAAGGTCATGTCGGCGATCGAACATTGCCGTACCGCCGTCATGGGCGGTCACGTCGAAGCCTGCACCGACTGCGGGCATTGGCGGGTGGCCTATAACAGCTGCCGCAACCGACACTGCCCGCGGTGCCAGGGTGCCGCCGCGCGCGCCTGGCTGGCCGAGCGTGAGGCCGACCTGCTCCCGGTCGGTTACTTCCATGTCGTGTTCACGCTGCCGGCCGAGGTCGCCGATATCGCCCTCCAGAACAAGGCCGCGCTATACGGCCTGCTGTTCCAGGCGGCGTCCGAGACGATGACCACCATCGCCGCCGACCCCAAGCATCTTGGCGCACGCATCGGCATCACCGCTGTCCTTCATACGTGGGGATCGGCGATGACCCATCACCCGCACATCCACATGATTGTGCCGGGCGGCGGGCTGTCGCCCGACGGCAGCCGCTGGGTGTCGTCGCGCCCGGCGTTCCTCTTGCCGGTGCGCGTGCTCGGCAAGCTGTTCCGCCGCCTGTTCCTCACCCGACTGATGGCGCTGCGCGACACCGGGCGGCTCGGCTTCTTCGGAAGCATGGGCCATCTCGCCGACCGGCGTGCGTTCCTGCGCCACCTGTCGCCGGTCCGGAAGAAGAACTGGGTCGTCTACGCCAAAGCACCGTTCGCGGGACCAGAGGCGGTGCTCGCCTATCTGTCGCGCTACACCCACCGGGTGGCGATCTCGAACGGCCGGCTGCTGCGCTTCGACGAGACCGGCGTGACGTTCCGCTACAAGGATTACCGCCGAGACGGAGCCGACCGCCAGCAGACCATGACGCTCGCGGCCGATGAGTTCATCCGCCGCTTCCTGCTCCATGTCCTGCCAAAAGGCTTCCACCGCATCCGTCACTACGGCCTGCTCGCCGGTGCCACCCGCAAGGGGCAGCTCGAGCGGATCCGTGAGCTACTTGGCGTTGCACCGCCGGCCATCACCGATGCGCCGACCGGGCCGGAAGACGTTCGACCGCCATGTCCATGCTGCGGCGGGCACATGGTCGTCATAGAGACCTTCGAACGCTGGCGGCAGCCGCGCGCACCGCCGCAGAGCACCGCATCGACCGGGACGACCACGCCATGACCCCGCATGGCTCAGCTTCATCCCGCCACGCAGGTCTTGCGGTTCCGGCGATGCTGCCGCTCGTGCTGGCAACATCACCGACTGCATCAGCGGCACCTTCAACCTGCGATCATGGGCAAGATGCACCCCGGACACTGCCCCTCGGGACCATGATCTCGGCCGCCGATACGCGCCTCGACAGCCGTCACACGCGCCGCACAGCCGGGCCAAACTCGAAATCCCCATAGCCAGTACACGTGGCCCGCGGCTTCCTGCTTTGGAGGATATCGTACGCCTCACGGCATCCGATTTCCTTCACAAAAAGCGACATTCAGCGTCCTCGCTGCGCCGCCCGACTTCGGACATCCATTCATCGGCTCGCATTCGCCATGTCGGGTCGATGGAATGGCGAAATTTGGGACAAAGCGGTCACTAAAATAGTCGGCGCGAACGGCGGGATCAGATAAGAGCAGACGCTCAAGGCGTGAGTCTCCAGACGGCAAACGCTCGGATGTGGCCGCCTCGGGTCGGCCTTTAGGGTAGGTGCGCTCGGACCTAATTTCCGCGTAGCCATCCGGCGGGGGCCGCCTTGCTGATTGTGAGCTGGAGCTAGAGGACGTCCTTACAGTCGCACGTAAGGACGTCGGTTTCGATCATGGTGCAGGTAACGATACTGGCGGGACCGGAGCGTCGCCGTCGCTGGAGCGATGAGCAGCGCGAGCAGATTGTCGCAGAGGCGTTTCAGTCGGGCGCGCGGGTCTGCGACGTGGCGCGGCGCCATGACGTTGCCCGCAGCCAGATCTACGAGTGGCGGCAAGTGATGCGGCGCCAGGCGGACCCGGCCTTCGTGCCGGCGGTGCTGGTGGATGAGCGACCCCAGCAAGTGTGCGAGCCCGTTGTCGCTGCCGTTTTCGATCTGCCCGATGGCGGGCGGCTGAAGATCTTTGCTTCAGCGTCACCGGCTCTGGCGGCGGCGGCCTTGAAGGCGATGCGATGATCCCGTCGGATGCACGGGTGTGGATCGCGATGGGCCACACCGATATGCGCAAGGGGATGCAGGGTCTGGCGCTGCTCGTGCAGCAAGGTCTGGGCCGCGATCCGCATGGCGGCGACCTGTACGTGTTCCGAGGCCGTGCCGGATCGTTGGTGAAGATCATCTGGCACGACGGGATCGGCGCATCGCTCTACTCCAAGCGGATCGAGCGCGGCCGCTTCATCTGGCCCTCGGCGAAGGATGGCGTGGTGTCCTTGACGCGCTCGCAGCTGGCCTGCCTGCTCGACGGGATAGACTGGCGTAATCCGCAGCATAGCTGGCGCCCGGCGAGCGCGGGATAGCGCATTTTGCGGCTTGCATGAGGGCGTGGAGGATGATTCACTCTCCGTCGTGGAAGCCGTCATTTCGCCTCTTCCGGATGATATCGCAGCGCTCAAGGCGCTGCTTGCTGCAACGATCCAGCGCGCCGACGAGGCCGAGGCGCGCCTTGCCACCGCCGCGGCGCGCGAGAGCGCGACCCAGGCGATGATCGTGCACCTCAAGCTGCAGATCGCCAGGCTCAGGCGTGAACAGTACGGCCCAAGCGCCGAGCGCAGCCGCCGTCTGCTCGAGCAGATGGAGCTGCAACTCGAGGACCTTGAAGCGGACGCCGGCACGGACGGCCTCGTCGCCGAAGTCGCCGCCGCCAAGGCGACCAGCGTCGCCTCGTTCGAGCGCAAGCGACCGGCGCGCCAGCCATTCCCCTCCCATCTGCCGCGCGAGCGCGTGGTCATCGCAGCGCCGTGCGCGTGCGCGGCCTGCGGTGGCACGCGCCTGTCGAAGCTCGGCGAAGATGTGACCGAGACGCTCGAGGTGATCCCGCGCGCGTGGAAGGTCATTCAGACCGTGCGCGAGAAGGTCGCCTGTCGGGACTGTGAGAAGATCACCCAACCGCCGGCACCGTTCCATGTCGTGCCGCGCGGGTGGGCCGGACCCAGCTTTCTCGCGATGCTCTTGTTCGAGAAGTACGGGCAGCACCAGCCGCTGAACCGCCAGGCCGAACGGTTCGCCCGCGAAGGCGTGCCGCTCAGCGTCTCCACGCTCGCCGATCAGGTCGGCGCGGCCGCCTTTGCGCTCACGCCGCTTTACAAGCGGATCGAGGCGCATGTCCTCGCCGCCGAGCGGCTGCACGGCGACGATACGACCGTGCCGGTCATGGCCAAGGTCAAGACCGATGTCGGTCGATTGTGGGTGTACGTCCGCGATGATCGGCCGTTCGCCGGTGCCGATCCGCCGGCAGCACTGTTCCATTACTCACGCGACCGACGCGGCGAACATCCCCAGGCGCATCTCGCGACCTGGTCCGGGATCCTGCAAGCCGACGCTTATGGTGGCTATGGTGCGCTGTATCGAGACGGGCGCTTGCCCGGTTCAGTGCGCGAGGCTGGTTGCTTCGCGCACGCCCGGCGCAAGTTCTTCGAGCTCGCCGATGTCGCGGGTGCCGCTCGCAAGAAGAGCCGCGGCGAACACGCCGGCATGATCTACCCGATCGCGCTTGAGGCGGTGCGACGGCTCGATACCCTGTTCGACATCGAGCGTGAGATCAACGGCAAGCCTCCCGCCGATCGCCTGGCCGCGCGGCAGCAGCGCAGCGCGCCGGTAATGAACGAGCTTCAGGCCTGGCTCACCGCCCAACACGCGACGTTGTCGCGCAACCACGACCTCGCCAAGGCGATCAACTACATGCTGCGGCGCTGGGGTGCGTTCACCCGGTTCCTCGACGATGGCCGGGTCTGCCTCTCCAACAACGCCGCCGAGCGTACGCTTCGCTGCATCCCGCTCGGCCGCAAAGCGTGGCTGTTCTGCGGTTCCGATCGTGGCGGGCAGCGTGCCGCGATCCTCTACACCCTCATCCAGACCGCGCGGCTCAGCAACGTCGATCCGCAGGCATGGCTCGCCGACGTCCTCGCCCGTATCGCCGATCATCCCGCCGCCCGGCTCGACGAACTCCTTCCCTGGAACTGGTCACCCTCGAACCAGGTCGCAAAAGCCGCCTGATGGCCGCCCCGTCCATGGTGTTCACCAGTCGCTACGCCGCACTCCGACTCTGTGTTGATCTCGATCTCATTGAGGAACTGGCCGAACAAATGTCACCCGAGGACGGCTGCCTCAGCATCATCGACAGCCTCGACGAAACAGCCGAGTCCGTCACCGCGTTCACTCGTTGGGGCCTCGATCGCCTCAACGAAATGCTCGATGAACGACGCTCGCAGCTTATGTAAGATAGCTTGGCTGCGCGGCCTTCGCCGGATGGATACATTTCCGCTTTCCCCGATTGCTTTCAATCACTCGCGTTGAGCCGTTTACAGGCACCTGTTTGTTGAACCCTCGCCTTGCCTAACTGTCTCATAGCGCGTTGTTTTGCAGCATCTGAGTGGACGGGAAGCACCTGTCCAGAAAACGTCCGTTTTACTGACAATCTAGCCGAGCAGCGCGGCAGCTAACCGGGGTCACTGCACGAAAGTTATGTTTACGTACGCTAATATCGAACGAACGGCGAACGCTGCCGGTGCTAACTTCGGAAAGGTATGACGACAGCCTGGTCGAGGAAGGCGCGCATGCCTTCCTCATCGACGGTCTGACGGAAAACGGCATGCCCTTATGCGCCGGAACCACGGGACGGAGCTGGCTACGACGTTGAGCCCAACGCCTTCTGCGAGCGGCCGACGGCGGGCGTCTCAATGCTCTCGGAATGAGGACCAGACGCTGCCGAACAGCGGTTCCAGCGCATATTCCAGCGCGGTACGCTTGTGCAGAGGGATCAGGATCTGGACCGGCATGCCGGCGTGCAGCACGAAGTGCGGCCCGCGAACCTTCTGGATCAGCCGGAGCTGGTCGAGTGCCACGGCCACTTCGCCGGTGAAATAGCTCTGCCCACTCTTTTCGTCGACGAAGCTGTCCGCAGACAGACGCGTGAACGTGCCTTCAAGATTGGGCAACGCGCGGTCGTGCAGGCCGGAGAATTTCACCAGCGTGCGTTGACCGACCACGAGATCGTCCGCATCGTCGGGCACGATACGCGCCTGAATCAGGAGCGGCGCGCGTTCGGGAACGATGTCCATCAGCTTCTGGCCGGGCGCGATCACGCCGCCGGGGGTGAAGATCGTCAGGCCGACGACCGAACCCGTTGCAGGCGCGCGTATCTCGGTGCGCGTCATCTGGTCGCGCGCCGCCGCCCATTTCGGCAAAAGCTCGCCGAGGCTGGTCTCCGTCTGGCGCAGGTCGGAGGCGGTGCGCTCGACGAAGGTGCGCTGCGCCTCCGCGCCCTGCTGCTCGCTTTCACGCTCGGCCGATTGCGCCTGCAACACCGCAGCGGAATATTGCCCGCTCTGCCCCTGAATTTCGGCGCGCTGGCGCTGCAGGTCGCGCATCCGCGATCGGGAGACGAAACCCTTTTCTTCCAGCGGGGCGAGTGAAGCGATCTGCTCGTCGATCAGGCGCAATTGCTCCTTGGCGGAACGCGCCTGGTCGCCATAACCGCGCCCCTGCGCGCTCGATTGCGCCGCGCGCTGGCCGAGCGCCCCGCGCTGCGATTGCAGGACGGCGACGCGCGCATTCAGTTCGGCCTGTTGCAGGCGCATCGCGATCGCCGCTTCCGGCTCGTCCTGCGCGCGGAGGCTTGCGAATTCGGGCGGCGGTGCCACGGTCGACTGGCCGAGTTGCTCGGCCTGCAACCGCGCGCGCTGGGCGAGGTTGCGGATCGATTGCGATGCGAGCGTGCGCTCCTGCGCGACGACCTCGGACGCCGCGAGCCGGATCAGCAACTGGCCCTTCTCCACCCGCTGCCCCTCACGGACATAGATCGCGCCGACCACACCGCCGTCACGGTGCTGGACGGCCTGACGCTGCCCGGACACCACCAGCGACCCCGAGGCGAAGGCTGCCGCATCCAGCCGCGCGAAGCTGGCCCAGCCGAGAAACAGCACGAAGAACAATGCGGCAATGACCGCGCCCGCCCGGATATCGCGCGTCGGGTCGGCGAGCGAGGGAGCCGCCACAGGCGGATCGCCAAGCGCGGTAAGGATCGCGGTTCGCATCGTTACGCGCCCTTTGCCGGCGGCACTACGCGCCGCACATTGGGCGGGGCGAGTTTGTTGAGGACTTCGTCGCGCGGGCCGAACAGCTCGATCCGCCCGTCGCGCAACACGACAATGCGATCGACCACCGGCAGGATGCCCAGCTTGTGCGACACGATCAAAATCGTGCGCCTGGCCGCTTTCAGGTTGGACAAGGCTTCGATCAGCGCCGCGTCGCCGTCCGCGTCGAGATGGGCATTGGGTTCGTCGAGAATCAGGATCCGCGGATCACCGTAGACGGCGCGGGCAAGCGCGATCCGCTGCGCCTGCCCGGCAGACACGCCACGCCCGCCCAACCCGAGCTGGTGGTCGTAGCCGTCCGCCAAGTGGCGGATCAGGGCATCGGCGCCGACGCTGGTCGCCGCGGCTACGACGCCGGCGTCTATGGCCGACCGGTCGCCGCCCAGTTCACCGGTGAAGCGCGCGATGTTGGCCGCGACCGAGCCCGCGAACAGCGCCGAATCCTGTGGCAGGTATCCGATATATTGCGCCAGTCGTTCGGGCTCCCAGTCGCTCGCGCTGGCGTCGTCGAAGCGCACCGTGCCGCGATCGGGTGTCAGCGCGCCAGCAATGGCGCGGACCAGCGTCGATTTTCCGGCGCCGCTCGGCCCGACGATGGCGATCACCTCGCCCGGTGAGACCGCCATCGAAACGCCGTTGATGATGGCGGCATCACGCGTGTCGTTGAGGATGATGAGATTTTCGATCGTCAGGCCGCCCATCGGCGCGGGCAGTTGCGTCAGCGGCACGCGGTCCGACGCGCCGGCGAGCAGCGACTCCAGCATTCCGTAGCTGCTCCGCGCCAGCACGAGCTGCCGCCAGGTGCCGATCAACATCTCGATCGGCGCAAGCGCACGCGCGATCAGGAACGAGGAGGCGAAGATCGCGCCGGCCGAAATCTGGTTGTCGACCGCCAGCAACGCGCCGAGCCCGAGCGCTAGCGACTGCAAGGCGAGGCGCGTGAACTTCGTGCCGGTCATATATCCGCTGGCGGCAAAATTCGCGTCGCTCTGCGCGGTCAGCATCGCCTCGCGCTGACGAAGTTGGCGGCGCACCATCGCACGCCGCATGCCCAGCGCCCGCACGCTCTCGGCGAAGCCCAACGTGGCATCCTGGCTCGCATAGGATTGACCGGCGCTCGTTTGCGCCTGGCGCAGTTTCGATCCGGTCGCGCGCTCGTTGGCCCAGGCGATCAGCGGCAGTACGACGCATCCCGCCACCGCCATCGCCCCGATCAGCGGATGGACGATGAACGCGACGATGACGTAGATCGGCACCCAGGGCGCGTCGAACAGCGCGAGGATGCCGGGCCCCGTAAGTGTCCCGCGCATGGTGTCGAACTCACGCAGCGCCTGACGCGCCGTCGCCAATTCCGGACGACCCAGTGTGGCATCGAGAATCAACGGCGCCAGCGTCGCGTCGAGCTGTATCCCGGCCCTGACGAGAAGGCGCGTACGGATGCTGTCGAGCAAAGATAAGGTTATCAGCGCGAACAACAGGACCGCCGTCAGGAACAGCAACGTCTGCAGCCCCTGTGTCGGCACCACCCGGTCGTAGAGCTGGAGCATGTAGATCGTGGGCGCGACGTAGAGCAGGTTGATAAGCGCGCTGAACGCCGCCGCCGCCACGAAATGCCGTCGGCAGAGCACCAGCGCCGAGCGCATCGTGACGGTCGGCATGAGAGGAATGGCCGTGGACATCACACGCATATCCTAGCGTCGTGGGCGGGAAAGATCACCTGCCGGCGTTCGGCAGGGGAACGCCCGCGATTCGCCGCGCAATTCGCCCGGCGCCCACCACACGTCCGGCGATCACGCGATGTGCAGATGATATCCGCCCGAATAATTGTCGTTGCTGGTGCTGACCGACACATAATAGGTGCCCGCGCCCAGCGTCTCGTTGAGATAGGTATAGAGGTGATTGTCGGGGGCGACGAAGTTCGAACCGTTGCCGGCCGTATCGATCAGATGCCCGGCACTGTCATAGACCTGTACGACCATGAACGAGCGCGGATTGGTCGTCGCATCCAGCCGGAACTGGATCGCCGAGGAACCGGTCGTCTTGGTGTAAACGTACCAGTCGCGATCCCCCAAAATCTCGAAGGTGCCGTTGACGTCGCCGTTGACGAGGGTGTGGACACTCTGCTCGTTGCCGTATTTGCCATCGGGGTCGGTGATCGTCTTGTACGCGCCGTTGACATATTGGGAGATCGAGCCGGCGGTTCCGCCGCCTTGCGCCGCCGTATAGCTCATCATGTAGGCGACCGCATCGAAGCTGGTCGCGGAAAGCCCGGCGTTCAACCCCGTGGTGATGTAATGCAGCGCGAGCGCATGCGCATCGAGCCCGACGCTGGTGATCAGCGACGTGTTCGAGGCGGCATATTCCAGCGCGTCGAAGCCGGTGATCGCGCGGTGCTCGGCGATGCCGTTCTTGATGTAATGCTGGGTCAGGGCGTCGAGATTGCCGCCGAACGCTCGCGCTAGATCCAGGTTGGTCGCCGCGTAGAGCGCCGGATCGAAGCTGCTGAACGTGCGATGTTCCGAGAAGCCGCTGCGGATGTAATGCGTCGCGAGCGCGTCGATATTGGTGCCATACGCCGCATAGATATCCGGGTTGGCGACGGCATAGCCATAAGGGTTGAAGCCCGCGATCGTCCGGCCCTCCTGCGCACCGTGCTGTAGCCAGTGCAGCTTTAGCGCGGTCGTATCCGTACCGACGGCCTGGATCAGATCGGCATAGGATGCGCCGTACACCAGGGCATCGAACGACGACGTCGCAAAGCGTCCCTCGGCGAGCCCGTGTTCGATATAATGACGCGTCAGCGCCGTGGGATCGAGGCCATAGGCGCGGTAGAGATCCGGATTGGCGATCGCATAGCGCGTCGGATCGAAGGTCGTAGTGGCGCGCCCCTCGCTAATGCCATTGGTCAGGTAATGCAGCGCGCCGGAATGCGCGTCATAACCGAACGCTCGGACCAGATCCGGATTGGAGGCGATATATTCGAGCGCGTTGAAGCTCGTGGTGGCCCGCTTCTCGGCAAAACCGTAAAGAATGTAATGCGTTTCGAGCGCGACGTTATTCAGCCCGTACGCTTTGAACAGGTCGGGGTTGGACGCGGCATATTCGACGGGATCGAAGCTGATCGTCCGCCCCTCTTTCAGGCCCGCATTGAGAAAATGCTGATGTCCCGCATCGGCGTTTGCGCCGAAGGCCGCGATCATGTCGCTGTATGACGCGATGTAGCGCAGTCCGTCGAAGGCACCCTGCGTGAACGACTGCCAGCCATAGGTTGTGCCGCCGAGGTTCACGCTCTCAATGTTCGAAATCCGGTTGGTGCCGCCATAGATCTGCGACACCGTCCAGCTACCGTCGGCATTCTGGATGGCGGTATAGTCGGTGAGGATGCCGCGTAGGAGCAATGTGTCGTCGCCGGCGCCGCCATCGATAATGTCGCTGCCGACGCTGCCGTCGATCGTATCGTCGCCGGCCTCGCCGAGCAGGGTGTCGTTTCCGCCCACACCGTACAAGGTGTCGTTGCCGGCGCCCCCGCGCAGCACGTTATCCGCGCTGTTGCCGATGATGATGTCGTTGCCCGACCCGCCGATCGCGTTTTCGATAATGACGCCGTAAGCGACGGCGACGTTCTTCAGCAGCCCGCCGACATCGGAGAACTGGCCTTGCCGTAGGTCGATGCGCTGGGCCTGCGAATAGCCCGAGAAATCGAACGTATCGATGCCGCCGGCGTCCCACACCGCGAAATTGAGCGGGCCCGAACTGGCGCTGAACCACTGGCGATCCGCCGTAGAGTTGAAGCCGTAAACGGTGTTGCCGGTACGAGTGGTCATGTTGGCGCCGTACAGCCGCTGGAGCGCGGTGATGTCGTCCAGCATCGGTGTCGGCTGAGTCACCGACCCGGTGCCGCCGGTGTTCGAATCGCCAAAATAGCTCATCACTGAATATTGCGTGGAGTCCTCGTAATATTGCGCATCGGCGCCGTAAGCGAGGGCCCTGTCCGCGCTCGCGTTATAGTCGCCCGGATGACTCAAACCGAGCGAATGGCCGATCTCGTGCACCAGGGTGGAGGCACTCCCCGCCAGCTCGTACGACAGGGCACCGTTGATCCAGACGTTGGAGGTTCCGCCGCGACTGGGATAATTGGCGAAACCCGCCGCGAAATTGGCGCCCGAGGTATAATTGCCGAGCAGGATCTGCGCCGTATCGCTGTAGGCGCCCGCGCCGGTGGTGCCGCTGCCCTGACGTACGAAATGGATATTGGCGACGTCCGACCAGGCCTGAAACGCGAGATCGGCCATCGCGATCTCGGCGGCGGTGAACTGGCTGAACCCGCTGCTGCCAAGAGTGGTCGAATTTCCCGTCGCCCGGTAAGCGTAGCTAACCGTGGCGGGCGTGCCCAGGCTGGTCGCCCAGCTCAGCCCGGCACGCGTGATCTGCGCGCCCGCCTCGATGCCCGAGAGCGACGGCTTGCCATTGGGACCGGTTCCACCGCGCTGCGCAATTCCGGGCTCGTACCCCATGAAATTCCCCGCTACATTTTCCGGTCAGCTATATTGCCAATTGGCATGCTCCACTAGTACCCGTCCCGTTAAAATAGTAGATAATGGATGCGATTTCTGCCTCGCGGAGTAATACATTGTGCAACGGACCGTGATCACCCTTGCACTTACGATTGGAATGCTGGCGATGGAAACGAACCCGGTCGCAGCGTCGCCGCGGCGCGAACTGATGGACTATGATGCGATCCATCCCGTCTGCGTGGTGCGCGGGCCGGGCGTGAGGGAAAACGTCGCGCAGCAGTTTTGCGCGGCCGTCACCGCCGTGCTGAAGCGGAGCGGGTATACCAACGTAGTCCCGGCGCATGTCGGCGAGGCGCGGCTGGCCGAGCCGCGCCATATCGTGCTGGGCTTCACGCTCGCCGCGCAGGACCAGCGGCTGACGATCGCCGCGCTGCTCAGCCGCATCGACCGGCCGTCCGGCGCGCTGCTGCCGCCGCCTGCGGAAGCGCTGTTCCTGCCGGTTCAGGACGCCGCGCTGGCGGCTTCGGCCGAGCGTCTGCTCAAGGGTCTGGGTCTTTAGTCGTCGGCGAGCCGACGCCGCCAGATCGCGCATCGTGGTGCGCACCGCGCTTGCCCCGGATCACGCCTGCCAAGCCGATTTCGCGCATCAGTCGCGCGACCGTACAGCGGGCGAAGGGCATGCCCTCCCGTATCAATTGCCCCCAGACCTTGCGCACGCAGTAGACCGCGAAGTTCTCGGCGAACACGCGCGCGATCTCAGGCTTTAGGACCGCGTCCTGCCGGGCTCGCGCCGACAGGCGTGTCGGATCCTGCCGCTGCGCGACGCGCTCGTGGTATGTGGATGGGGCGATTGGCAGGACGCGGCAGATCGGCTCCCTGCAGCCCCTGACGCTGTCGTGACACCATCGCTGCATCTGCGCCTCGGCCGCCACCAAAACAAACTGGTGCACTCCCCTTCTCACGCTGCCATGTTCAAAATAGCTGTTGGGCGCATCCGCTCGCTGGGAATGTGACCTCGCCTCTCCGTTGCTCAGGCTCAAACCGAAGCAGAGTCGGCAGCGCGTAGCTGATCCAAATAGTCGCTCCACCACTGATGCATCGCGATACGTTCCTCCCAATACATTCCGCGATTGTAAGTACCCCGGATCGCATCCTTGTCCGCATGAGCCAACGAATGCTCGATCGCGTGTGGGCTCCATTTTCCGCTTTCATTTAGAAGAGTCGATGCGGTCGTCCTCAAGCCGTGAGCCGTCACCTCGCCTGGGGCGTAGCCCATGCGTCGGAACGCTTGGTTTATCGTATTTTCACTCAGTGGCCTCCGCGAAGTATGAAACGCGGGGAACACGAACCCGTCGGGTCCAGTCAATGCATGCAACTCAGCAAGATAGACCAGTACCTGCTTTGACAGCGGGACGGCATGTGGTCGCCGCATCTTCATACGCTCAGGGGGAATTTTCCAGACCCCGTTTTCGAGATCAAATTCGGGCCACAGGGCCTGCCGGAGCTCGCCGGGGCGGGCCATGACGTGGGGCGATATCTTCAACGCCAGACGGGTGATGAGATGGCCCGAATAGGCATCGATCGATCGCATGAGCTCGCCGACCGCCCTCGGTTCGAGGATTGCGCTGTGGTGCTCAACCTTGGGCGTGATCAACGCGCCACGCAGTACGGAGGTTGGGTCGGTGTCGACACGGCCGGTCGCCACGCCGTAACGAAATACGCGGCTGGCAAATGAACGACAGCGGCGCGCGGTTTCATGTTTGCCCTTTGCCTGAATACGTTTGAGCGCAGCCAGGACATCGACAGGCTTCCATTCATAAATTGCTCGAGCGGCGATCGGTGCGAGTTGCTCTAAAAGCCAATTCGCTTTTGTAGTCGTCGTATCAGCCCGGCCCTCGGCGACCATCTTGTTGATATATTGCTTGGCAACATCGCCGAACGTGTTCGCCGCGTTGTAATGGGCTACGAGTTTCTCTCGCTTCCGTTCCGCAAGGTGGTCGACGCCGTCACGAACCTTGGCTCTTGCCTCGTCGCGTTTGCGACGAGCTTCTGCCAAGCCGACCTCGGGATAGCGCCCGAGCGCGATGCGTTTATCCTTCCCCACATGGGAATATTTCATACGCCAGAGTTTCGAGCCGCTGGGATGTACCTCGATGTACAACCCGCGCTCGTCGCTACGCTTGTAAACACGATTCTCAGCCTTGAGGGATCGGATCTTTAGATCTTTAAGTGCCATGACCATCAATCCCGCGTTGAACGGTATCGATCGAAAGCAGCGCCGTATCCCGTCGAAATGGCCCGCCGGGCCACCGTTTGAATCGGGCCACCGATGGCCCGGGCCATGGCCCACTTCTGAATGGGATCAACTGAAATTCGGTAAGACGCCTTCGGACAAAACCAGCCTGAAAGTGGCAGATCTCTGCGATTTTTTCGATGGTTCTGGGGCGTCATAAGACGCACGAATGGTGCCCCACAGGGGACAAAGGTGGGCACTCAGATCATTGGATAATTTCCGTTAGTCGCCCGTGACCTCACCATCATGGTCCGGAAGTTTCGCGTTCACACGGCCCCGCCTTGCGGCTTGAATCTCGTTCTCAATCTCCTGCAGCAAGGCGCGCCCCTGGTCAGTTTTACCGTTGGTGTCGTCCTGGTCGGCGGCGAACAGTGACTTGGCGCGCTCGGCTAAATCGATCAGCGCGGCGTAGCGCGCTTCGCCAAGCTTCTTTCGAACGACGTCGAAGCCTGCGACCAGTGTGCTGAACTCGCTGTCGATGTTCCGATCGGGGAAGACAAGCGTCCGATCGATGAAGGTAGGGGCGTGTAATATCATCGAGCCGAGTTGGTCATAAATTTCGCTCAGCGAGGCCGGGATATATGGCTTCGGATTGAAGTATGGATTTGATCCGTTCATCGTTTCGTCTCCGGGCGGGAAATGACATATGTGTAATCGGTGCCGAGCTGGCGCGGACGGATGATTACGACGCGGCTCGGTCGAAAGTCGGAGTTAAAGAAACCGCGGACTTGCGCCGTCCCGAGCGTCTTACGCGTCAGCGTAACGTCGAACGCGACGTCGTTTACCCGTGCATCCGGTCGCCGGTAGGTAAGGTCCGTCCCAGAACTGTCATCTTCCCTCCGATTCACACGCACCGGCCCATTGCCACTCGGGTCAATACCTAGCTGGTTATAACGCGCACGAAGATCGCGTCTAACTTCGCGATCGACATAGTTTCCTATCGCCTCGCGGTCCGAAAGTCGCGGAGTGAGTCGCCCGGCTTTTAGCAACGTTACAGCGTCATCATACGCGCTGTCCGCGCGCTGCTGAATGAAGCGCAGCGTCTCGACCTTAAGCGGACCATAGTCACCCTTCACGCGAGCGGCGATTGCCGCGCGCTGGAAACGAAGATCGGCCACCTTCGCGCCCAGCCCTTGCAACGTAACAATCGGCGCTCCGAACGCATCGGTGGGACCGATCTCGTCATAATGCCATTTCGGGTCGAGCGCCTTGATCTGCGCAGTGAGTTGGCGCGACTGATCTTGGAGGAATTCCATTTGTGATCTGTTCGCCGGTCCGGTCAGGTCAAAGAGGTTGTCGGCAACGGCGACGATTGCGCCGCCCGGTGAATCTCGTAGCCCGGGAAAGGACTGCTC
This sequence comes from Sphingomonas sp. UYP23, assembly GCF_054059235.1. Classification (NCBI taxonomy): domain Bacteria; kingdom Pseudomonadati; phylum Pseudomonadota; class Alphaproteobacteria; order Sphingomonadales; family Sphingomonadaceae; genus Sphingomonas; species Sphingomonas sp. UYP23. The sequence goes on along the minus strand of NZ_JBSSBX010000001.1, from coordinate 2,292,643 downwards.
AAGCGTCATCGGATCCTCGAACGCCCGAATGTTGCTGCCACGCCCCATCGCGGGACCGGGCCGCGCGGGTGGCCGCACCTGATCGGCTATGGGGTCCAATACGCTGTTGCCCGCAACCGGCGCTTTGTCGGCGGTGCGCGTCGCCGAGACCGGCAGTTCCCGCCTTCCCACGTTCGAGCGCGTAAATCGCCGACTTGAAGAAGACGACACCCCGCCCGGCGCAAATGTGAAGCGCCCGTCGCGGGGATCATGCCAAGGATTGAATTTGAGTTCGACGCCGTTCGCGGCGCCTATGCTCGGCAATCTGCCGGTGCGTAGCCAGATCGAGAAAGCCCGTCGCCGTTCGCTGTCGGATATCGGAATCATGCCGCCCTCGCTGTCTGATGCGGCGAGAACATTTGAGCAACATTTTCCTACAAGTCAATCAGAGAGTGCTTGGACAGCACTATAGGAGCGAGCGCAGTGCCCAGCTTTGTCCTGTATGGGTCCGATTTCACGAATGTGGTGCCCGGAAGAGGACTCGAACCTCCACGCCCTTGCGAGCGCCAGCACCTGAAGCTGGTGCGTCTACCAATTCCGCCATCCGGGCACTGGGTAGGTCGCGGGCCTTAGGGGAGGCGAGTCGGCCTTGTCAACACACTGTGTGCTGGGGCAAGGGCTGATCACCCCAAGCGAATGGCAGGCACAAGGCGCACGCGATGAAGAATACACTGGTTACGCTGATCGGCGGCGGAGGGTTTCTCGGCCGCTATGTCGCACAGGCGCTGCTCGAAACCGGCGCGCGTGTGCGGATCGCACAGCGCGATCCGCGCCAGGCGTTCTTCCTCAAGCCGCTCGGCGGGCTGGGCCAGACGCAATTCGCGGTCGCGGACATCTCCAACCCGGACTCGATCCGGCGCGCGATCGCGGGTTCGGACGCGGTGGTCAATCTCGTCGGCATCCTCAGCGGCGACTTCCACAAGATCCAGGTCGAGGGCGCGCGAATCGTCGCAGAGGCAGCCGCCGCCGCCGGTGTCGCGTCGCTCATCCATGTCTCTGCGATTGGCGCCGATCCCGCGTCGCCCTCGGCATATGGCCGCTCCAAGGGCGAAGGCGAGGCCGCGGTGCGCGCCGCCTTCCCGACAGCAACGATCCTGCGGCCCTCGATCGTGTTCGGGCGCGAGGACCAGTTCGTCAATCGCTTCGCCGCGATGATCGCGACTGCGGCTTCGATGCCGCTCGTCCATGTCGTGCCCGTGCTGCGCGCTGGCACCAAGTTCCAGCCGGTCTATGTCGGTGACGTCGCCGACGCGGTGGTCGCAGCACTCGCCCAGCCCGAGCTTGCCGCCGGCAGGACGCTCGAGCTCGGCGGCCCCGACGTGCTGTCGATGGGCGCGCTGGTGCGCTGGATCGCCAAGGCGACCCATCGCGCGCCCAAGATCGTCGAGCTGCCCGATTCGATCGGCGCGGCGATCGCATCGGCCGGCTTCCTCCCCGGTGCGCCGATCACGCAGGATCAATGGAAAATGCTGGCGAGCGACAATGTCGTTTCGGCACAGAACGGACTGGAACTGCTCGGGATCACGCCGACGCCGCTTGACGCGGTCGCGCCGGGGTGGCTGGTGCGATACCGCAAGGGCGGCCGTTTCGCGGTGCCATTGGCGGCATAAGCGCCGTCTGAAGCGTCGTCTGACAGGGGGAATTTCGTGGGCGACATTATCAGTATCATCCTGCTCGGCATCGTCGAGGGGGTGACAGAATTCCTGCCGGTCTCGTCGACCGGGCACCTGATCCTCGCGACCAAGCTGCTCGGCTATGACGCGGCGCGCTGGCAGGTGTTCAACATCGTCATCCAGCTGGGCGCGATCCTCGCGATCGTCGTCCTATACTGGCGGACGTTCCTCGCGGTTGCGATGGGACTGGCGCGGCGCGATCCGGTGTCGCTGCGCTTCGTGCGCAACATCCTGGTCGCATTCATCCCAGCGGCGATCCTCGGCCTTGCGATCCACAAGCAGATCGAGGCGCTGCTCGGCAATGCCGTGGTCGTGTCGATCGCCCTGGTCATCGGCGGGATCGCGATCATCGTCGTCGAGCGGCTTGCTCCCAAGAGCGATATCGTGGGCGTCGCGGACATTCCGCTCGGCAAGGTCGTCGGGATCGGGTGCCTGCAATGCCTGGCGATGGTGCCTGGCGTCAGCCGCTCGGGCGCGACGATCCTCGGCGCGCTCGCGCTCGGAGTCGAACGGCGCACCGCGGCCGAGTTCAGCTTCTTCCTCGCCATCCCGACCATGCTCGGTGCGACCACGCTCGAACTGGTCAAGAACCGGCATGAGCTGCTCAATGGGCAGGGCGTGGGTTTGGGTGCGATCGGCCTTGGCTTTGTCGTCGCCTTCCTTGTCGCGCTGCTGGTGGTAAAATGGTTCGTCGCCGTCGTGACACGTCATGGCTTCGTTCCCTTTGCCTGGTATCGGATCCTTGCCGGGACCACAGCGTTCGTATGGCTAATGACCATTTAGTCCGTATCGGTCCTAATAATCATCGAACACACGCCTGCTGCGGACCATAAAAGATCCTGCTAATTTAATTAGGTCAGCGATGCTGTCTTATATTACGTTTTCGTAATGACAGCGTGACGATCGGTCGATATTTGCGCATTCGAAAGGTGCGCACATGGCTGACACGTCACTGCTGAAATTCGTCGATCGCGAGCAGGTCTATCCTGCCAAGCGCGAGCCCGAGCTCCGCGCGGAAGACTTTCGCGAGATTGCCGAACGCTATCCGGTGCCCGATGCGGAAGCACAGGCCGGGCGCTGTTCGCAATGCGGCGTACCCTATTGCTCGGTCCATTGCCCGCTGCACAACCACATCCCCGACTGGCTGCGGCTGACCGCCGAGGGCCGGCTGCGCGAGGCGTACGAGCTCAGCAACGCGACCTCGACCATGCCCGAGATCTGCGGACGGATCTGCCCGCAGGACCGCCTGTGCGAAGGCAATTGCGTGATCGAATTCTCCGGCCACGGCGCGGTGACGATCGGCGCGGTCGAGAAGTTCATCACCGACACCGCCTGGGAAGAAGGTTGGGTCGAGCCGCTCGTCCCCGGCCGCGCGCGCGGACAATCGGTCGGCGTGATTGGGGCTGGGCCGGCGGGTCTCAGCGCAGCCGAATATCTCCGCGGCAACGGCTATGACGTCCACGTCTACGACCGCTACGATCGCGCGGGCGGGCTGCTGACCTATGGCATCCCCGGCTTCAAGCTCGAAAAGCCCGTCGTGATGCGCCGCGTCGAGCGGCTCAAGGCCGGCGGGATCGTCTTCCACGAGAATTTCGAGGTCGGCCGTGACGCCAGCATGGACGCGTTGCGCCAACGCCACGATGCGATCCTGATCGCGACCGGCGTCTACCGCGCCCGCGCGATCAAGGCGCCGGGCGTCGATGCGACCGGCGTGGTCGATGCGCTCGCCTTCCTCACCGCGTCGAACCGCAAGGGCTTTGGCGATGCCGTCCCGACGTTCGACGATGGCAGCCTCAACGCTGCGGGCAAGCATGTCGTCGTGATCGGCGGCGGCGACACCGCAATGGACTGCGTCCGCACCGCGATCCGCCAGGATGCGGCGTCGGTGAAGTGCCTCTATCGCCGCGACCGTGCCAACATGCCGGGCTCGCAGCGCGAAGTCGCCAATGCCGAGGAAGAAGGCGTCGAGTTCGTCTGGCTGTCGGCGCCCGAGAGCTTCGCCGGCGAAGGCGCGGTCTCCACCGTCAAGGCGAGCGCGATGCGGCTCGGCGCGCCCGACGCCTCGGGCCGCCGTGCGCCCGAGATCGACCCCGAAGGCGGGTTCGAGCTCAACGCCGACCTGGTGATCAAGGCGCTCGGTTTCGACGCCGAGGATCTGCCGACGCTGTTCGGCGCGCCCGAGCTGACGGTGACGCGCTGGGGCACGGTGCTGGTCGACAACAAGACGCTGATGACCTCGCTCGACGGCGTGTTCGCGGCGGGCGACATCGTGCGCGGCGCAAGCCTCGTCGTATGGGCGATCCGCGACGGGCGCGACGTCGCGGCGAACATGCACCGCTACCTCAAGACCAAGGCCGCGGCCGACACGGCGGCGAGCAAGCAGGCGGCATGACGCACCGCCCGACCCGCAGGTGGCGCGGTGGCAGCGCGACGCTCGGCGTTGCGCTGCTGTGTGCCACGACGGCGCACGGTCAGGTGCGGCGCCCTGCCCTGCCGGCGCCCGCCGCCAATGCCGATGCCGCCGCCGATTATGACGAACGCCGCGCGGCGGCCGGGCGATTGCTCGTCGTCAGCCGCTTCCGCGCGCGCCAGGCGGTGCTGATCAAGGATGCGATCCGCGCCGCAGAATCCGAGATGACCGAGGATTGCCTCAACCGCGCGGCTACGGGGCGCAACATGAAGCCATGCGAGGCCCTGGTCAGCCCGAGCGCATCGACCAGGGCCCGGCTCGCCGCGAGCGAATCGGCAATCCTCGACGATGTGATGGCGGCGAGCCAGACGATCTATGCCAAGCGTTTCACCGCAACCGAAATGGACGAGATCGCACGCTTCTTTCGGACGCCGGTCGGACAGCGCTATGCAGCCACCTATCCGCAGCTTCTCACCGAAATCCAATCCCGCAAGCGCGAGATCGTACGCCGCTATCTGAGCGCCGCCGCATCCGCCGACACCAAGGGGTCCCACCGATGACCGACCAGCACGCCTATCTCGCCGAGCACGGCATGTACCGCCCCGAATTCGAGGGCGATGCCTGCGGCGTCGGCCTCGTCGCCGCGACTGACGGCACCCCTTCGCGCCGCGTCGTCCAGTCAGCGATCGATGCGCTGAAGGCGGTGTGGCACCGCGGCGCGGTTGATGCCGACGGCAAGACCGGCGACGGCGCCGGGCTGCACATCGACCTGCCGCTCAAATTCTTCGACGACGCGATCGCCGCCTCGGGCCATCGCCCGCTCCCCAACCGGCTCGCGGTCGGGATGATCTTCCTGCCGCGCACCGATCTCGGCGCGCAGGAAGCGTGCCGCACGATCGTCGAGAGCGTGATCATCGAAGAGGGCTATACCATCTATGGCTGGCGCCAGGTGCCAGTCGACGTTTCGGTGATCGGCCAGAAGGGTCTCGCGACGCGTCCCGAGATCGAGCAGATCATGATCGCCGGGCCGCTGCCCGAGGAGGCGAGCTTCGCCGAGTTCGAGAAGAACCTCTATCTCGTCCGCCGTCGGATCGAGAAGCGCGTGATCGCGGCGCAGATCCAGGGTTTCTACATCTGCAGCCTGTCGTGCCGCTCGATCATCTACAAGGGCCTGTTCCTCGCCGAATCGCTGTCGATCTTCTATCCCGATCTGCGCGACCCGCGCTTCGAGAGCCGCGTCGCGATCTTTCATCAGCGCTATTCGACCAACACCTTCCCGCAATGGTGGCTGGCGCAACCGTTCCGCACGCTCGCGCACAATGGCGAGATCAACACGATCCGCGGCAACAAGAACTGGATGCTCAGCCACGAAATCCGCATGGCGAGCCTCGCCTTCGGTGAGCATTCGGAGGACATCAAGCCGGTGATCCCGGCGGGTGCGTCCGACACCGCCGCGCTCGACGCGGTGTTCGAGGCGATCTGCCGCTCGGGCCGCGACGCACCGACCGCCAAGCTGATGCTCGTCCCCGAGGCGATGGCCGATTCGATCGACATGCCCGCCGAACATCTCGCGATGTACCAGTATCTCGCCTCGGTGATGGAGCCGTGGGACGGCCCCGCCGCACTCGCGATGACCGATGGCCGCTGGGCGGTTGCCGGCATGGATCGCAACGCGCTGCGTCCGCTCCGCTATGTCCGCACGATCGACGGCCTGCTGATCGTCGGGTCGGAGAGCGGGATGGTCGTCGTTCCCGAATCGACCGTGATCGAGAAGGGCCGGCTCGGGCCGGGCCAGATGATCGCGATCGATCTCGACGAAGGCGTGCTGCTGCACGACCGCGCGGTGAAGGACCGGATCGCGGGCGAGCATGATTATGCCGGCATGATCGGCGAGTTCACCAGCATCGCCGACCTGCCGCTGCCCGAGGGCGACCCGATCACGCGCTTCGACCGCGCCGATCTGACGCGCCGCCAGGTCGCCGCCGGCCAGACGCTCGAGGATATGGAGCTGATCCTCGCGCCGATGGTCGAAGGCGCCAAGGAAGCGATCGGCTCGATGGGCGACGATACGCCGCTGGCCGTCATCTCGGACAAGCCGCGCCTCATCAGCCAGTTCTTCCGGCAGAATTTCAGCCAGGTCACCAACCCGCCGATCGACCCGCTGCGCGAACGCCATGTGATGTCGCTCAAGACGCGCTTCGGCAACCTCGCCAACATCCTCGACACCGAGGACCGGCGCGACGGCGTGCTCGTGCTCGAATCGCCCGTGCTCGACGGTACGGCGTGGGCGCGGCTCAAGACGCATTTCGGCGCGCAGGCAGCCGAGATCGACTGCACCTTCGAGGCCGGCGGCAAACCGGAAACGCTACGCGCCGCGATTGCGCGGATCCGCGCCGAGGCGGTCACCGCGGTGCGCCAGGGGCATAGCGAGCTGTTCCTGACCGATCGCAACATCGGTCCCGACCGGATCGGCATCGCCGGCGTGCTCGCGGCGGCGGCAGTCCACACGCATCTCGTGCGGGTGGGCCTGCGGTCCTATGCCAGCATCAACGTCCAGACCGCCGAATGCCTCGACACGCATTATTATGCGGTGCTGATCGGCGTCGGCGCGACGACCGTCCATGCCTATCTGGCAGAGGCGTCGATCGCCGATCGCCATGCCCGCGGGCTGTTCGGCGAGCTCAGCCTCGAGGAATGCCTCGCGCGGCATCGCCATGCGGTCGAGGAGGGTCTGCTCAAGATCATCTCGAAGATGGGGATCGCGGTGATCTCCTCCTACCGTGGCGGCTACAATTTCGAGGCGGTGGGTCTCAGCCGTGCGCTGGTCAACGATCTGTTCCCGGGCATGCCCGCGAAGATTTCGGGCGAGGGCTATGCCTCGCTCCATCTCAACGCGCAGCTGCGCCACGACAAGGCGTTCGACGAGGGTGTCGCGACGCTGCCGATCGGCGGCTTCTATCGCCAGCGCCATACTGGCGAGACGCATGCCTATTCGGCGCAGCTGATGCATCTGCTGCAGAACTCGGTCGCGACCGACAGCTATTCGACCTATCTGCAATTCTCGCGCGGCGTGGAGGCGTTGCCGCCGGTCTATCTGCGCGATCTGCTGCAGTTCAACTTCCCCGCCGAGGGCGTGCCGGTCGACCAGGTCGAGGCGATCACCGAAATCCGCAAGCGCTTCGTGACGCCGGGCATGTCGCTCGGCGCGCTCTCCCCGGAGGCGCATGAGACGCTGGCGATCGCGATGAACCGGATTGGCGCGAAGGCGGTGTCGGGCGAGGGCGGCGAGGACAAGGCACGCTATCAGCCCTATGCCAACGGCGACAACGCCAACTCCGGCGTCAAGCAGATCGCGAGCGGCCGCTTCGGCGTGACCGCGGAATATCTCAACGCCTGCGACGAGATCGAGATCAAGGTCGCCCAAGGCGCAAAGCCCGGCGAGGGCGGGCAGCTGCCCGGCTTCAAGGTGACCGAGTTCATCGCCAAGCTGCGTCATGCGACGCCCGGCGTGACGCTGATCTCGCCGCCGCCGCACCACGACATCTATTCGATCGAGGATCTCGCGCAGCTCATCTACGACCTCAAGCAGATCAACCCGATCGCGCGGGTGTGCGTCAAGCTCGTCTCCTCGGCCGGGATCGGCACCGTCGCGGCGGGCGTCGCCAAGGCGCATGCCGACGTGATCCTGATCGCGGGGCATGTCGGCGGTACCGGCGCCTCCCCGCAGACCAGCATCAAATATGCCGGCACGCCGTGGGAAATGGGGCTGTCGGAGGTCAACCAGACGCTGACGCTCAACGGCCTGCGCGGTCGCATCAAGCTGCGGACCGATGGCGGGCTCAAGACCGGGCGCGACATCGTCATCGCCGCGATCCTCGGCGCCGAGGAATTCGGCATCGGCACGCTGTCGCTCGTCGCGATGGGCTGCATCATGGTGCGGCAGTGCCATTCGAACACCTGCCCCGTCGGCGTCTGCACCCAGGACGAGAAGCTGCGCGCGAAGTTCAGCGGCAGCCCTGAGAAGGTCATCAACCTGATGACCTTCATCGCCGAGGAAGTGCGCGACATTCTCGCGCGGCTGGGCTTCCGCAGCCTCGACGAAGTGATCGGCCGCACCGAGCTGCTCCGCCAGGTCAGCCGCGGCGCCGAGCATCTCGACGATCTCGATCTCAACCCGATCCTCGCCAAGGTCGACGCGCCCGACGATCAGCGCCGCTTCAGCCTGACCGGTCGCCGCAACGAAGTGCCCGACAGCCTCGATGCGCAGATCATCAAGGATGCCGCCGCGGTGTTCAGCCGGCGCGAGAAGATGCAGCTGACCTATTCGGTGCGCAACACGCACCGCGCAGTCGGCACGCGCCTGTCGAGCGAGATCACGCGCACCTTCGGCATGTCGGCGCTCGCCGACGGGCACGTCCATGTCCGCTTGCGCGGCTCGGCCGGGCAGAGCCTCGGCGCGTTCCTGTGCAAGGGCATCACGCTCGAAGTGTTCGGCGATGCCAACGACTATGTCGGCAAGGGGCTGTCGGGCGGGATCATCGCGGTGCGCCCGGTGGTGAGCTCGCCGCTCGCATCGCAGGACAATACGATCATCGGCAACACCGTGCTCTACGGCGCGACCTCGGGCAGCCTCTACGCGGCGGGCCAAGCTGGCGAGCGCTTCGCGGTGCGCAATTCGGGTGCGACCGTCGTGGTCGAGGGCTGCGGCGCGAACGGGTGCGAGTATATGACGGGTGGCACCGCGGTCGTGCTCGGGCCGGTCGGCGCCAACTTCGGCGCGGGGATGACCGGCGGGATGGCATTCGTCTATGACGCCGACGGCAGCTTCGCACGCCGCGCCAACCCCGAGAACATCACCTGGAACCGGCTGTCGTCGCTCCATTGGGAGGCGGTGCTGCTCGGGCTCGTCCGCGCGCAGCATGCCGCGACCGATTCGAAATGGTCGGGCGCGTTGCTCGACGATTGGGGTCGCGTGGTCGATCGCTTCTGGCAGGTCGTGCCGAAGGAAATGCTCACCCGGCTGAGCCACCCGCTCGATGACCGCGAGGAGCAGGTGGCAGCGGAGTAACTCACTGCCGTCACCCCCCGCGAAAGCGGGGGTGACGCTTCATCTGCCAGCGCTGCGAAGTAGCGGGATCCCCGTGTTCGCGGGGATACCGGTGTGAACGCAGCGGATTTCCCCCACTCGCTGATCGACAAAACGCCCCGAATCGTGCTATCGGCCAAGCTCGATCGGGGGCGTTCGAGGGTTGATTATGCGTCACATTCTGCTTGGTCTGCTCGCGTGCGGCATCGCCACTCCGGCGTTCGCCGATGGCAGCGCCCCACCCCCGCCCCGCCCGACCCCCGATGCCGCGCAGATCGGCGCCTTGCTCTCAAGCCCGCTCGTCCAGGAAATTATCGCGACCACGGTCGATCAATATGCCGACGCGCTGCTCCAGACGCATGTCGGCCCGCTCGCCAAGCTTACCGACCAGCGCGCGAATATCCGACCCGAGGATACGCTCGGTGATCTCGCCGCGCGTAGCCACCCCGATTATCGCCGCGACTTGCACGCACAGACGCGCAGCGCGGTCGCCGCCACCGGCCAGGCCGCACGCGACCTCGCCAGCATCAGCGCCGAGCTGAAGCACACCACCGAGCGCCTGCGCGCCGCGATCGCGCTCACCCAGGCCGAGGTCAACGCCGTCCGCTGATCCGTGGCCGTCGGCCGACACAATCTTGTGTGACGCCTTCCCCTCCGGTCCCCCGCGTTCTACCAAGCGGGCATGTGGCAACTCTATCAATTCCCGCTCTGCCCGTTCTCGCGTAAGGTCCGGCTCCTGCTCGGTGAGAAGGGCGTCGGCTGCGAACTCGTCCGCGAAAATCCATGGGAGCAGCGCGACGAATTCCTCGACATGAACCCCGCCGGCCAGGTGCCGGTGATGACCGATCCGCAGCGCGGCATCCGCCTGATGGATTCGATGGCGATCTGCGAATATCTCGAGGAGACGGTCGAGAAGAATGCGATGATCAACGGCACCGCGGTCAACCGCGCCGAGATCCGCCGGCTCGTCGCCTGGTTCGATTCGCAGTTCTTCGCCGATATCGTCGCGCCGCTGCTCCATGAGCGGATGGAAAAGCGTCTCGTCACCAAGGAGCCGCCCGATTCAAAGCGATTGCGCGATGCGATGAAAGCGGCGGTGCGCCACCTCGATTATACCGATTACCTGCTCGACCATCACAATTGGATGGCCGGCGCGACGATGAGCCTCGCCGATCTGGCGGCGGCGGCGCAGATCTCGGTCGCCGATTATCTCGGCGGGATCGACTGGCGCAACCACGAGCAGACCGCGAAATGGTATCGCGGCTTCAAGAGCCGCCCGAGTTTCCGGCCATTGCTGTCCGAACGGATGGAAGGCATCATGGCGCCGAAACATTATGACGATGTCGATTTCTGAGCAGGTCACCTTCGACGATTTCGCGAAACTCGACATCCGTGTCGGGACGATCGTCGAGGCGTTGCCTTTCCCGCAGGCGCGCAAACCCGCGTACCGGCTGACGATCGATTTCGGCCCCGAGATCGGCATCAAGCGCTCCTCGGCGCAGATCACCGCACGCTACACGCTCGACGAGTTGCCCGGGCGGCAGGTCGCCGCGGTGGTCAACTTTCCGCCGCGCCAGATCGGCCCGATGATGTCCGAAGTGCTGACGCTTGGCTTTCCCGATGCGAATGGCGAGGTCGTGCTGGTCCAGCCGACGCTGCCCGTGCCCAATGGCGGCCGCCTATACTGAGCCGCGACGCTCCGCGCGGCGCGTCCACCACAGCATCAGGCCGAGCATCGGCAGCGCCAGATCGAGATACAGGAACAGCCCGAGCCACGGCGACACGCCCCAATAGAGGCTCGGCACGGTATTGAGATAGCCGTGCGCGAGCAGCCCGAGGATGTTGCGCGACCAGACCGGCAGCATCATGCCTTCGGGCGCAAAGATGTCGGTCGCCGCCACGATCAGGTTAAGCAGCATCGAAACCCCGAGCAGTGCCGCCGCCGCAGCGCGGGCCGCAGGGCGTCGCAGCGCAGCCCAGAACGGCGCAAGGCCGAGCGCCAGGAACGGAATCGCCGGGACCGAATGGCGCGGGCCGGTCGAGGCGCCGCCGTCCCAATAGGCGTAGGACGCGTTGATCGACAGCACGATCGCGACCACGACGAGCGCCACCACGCCGAGATCGCGCGTCCGACGGTCGCGGACCAGCTGGATCAGCCCAACGAGCCCCAGCAGCAGGACCGGCGCGACCCATAGCAGTCCCCGTCGCGTGCCGAGCGTTATGCCGTACAACGCGCTCGCCTTGGGATAGGTCAGGCCGAACAGGCCCTGGTTCATTCCGCTGAAGCCCACCACGCCGGTATAGCCCGTCATGAACGGCGTCCCGAACGCGAACTGGTTATAGGCGAGCATCGGCGACACCGCGACGAGCGCGGTCAACACCGCCACGACATACAGCCGCCGCCGCACCGGCCAGGGCGCGCCGCGGCTGCGCCACAGCGCCCAGCCGCCGATCGCTAGACCGCCGAGCGCCGCCTGGAATTCGATCGTCACCGCCCAGCCGAGCGCCGCCCCCGCCATCAGCGGATAGCGCCAGCGCCCGAACTCGCGCTCGCCCGACGTGCCGCGCCAGATCGCCCAGGTCGCGATGAGGAACAGCGCCGCGACGGGCGCGTGGCCGAACAGCGTCGTCGACCAGCCCCACACGATCGAGCCGAACGCATAACCGAGCGCGGCGAACAGCCCCGCCGCCGGGCTGCCGGTGATCCCCGTCCCGAGATCGAGCAGCAGGACTGCGGCAAACGCCGTCAGGATCGCTGCGCCGCACGCCACCGCAAGCTGCAACCGCAGCCGCAGGAAGTCGGCGAGCCGCGGATTGGTGATGTCGATCACCTTATCGTACGACCGCGCGCCGGTAACCCGGTTTGTCGCCCACACCACCGGCGCCGCCATCAGCGTCATGCCTGGCGCCTTGTCCATATAGTAATGCGTCACCGCGCCCTGTCTGAACGCGGCCTTGTCGATCGTCAGCGTCTGGTAGCGATCGATCGTCGCCTCGCCGCGCTCGACGAGCGCCAGCGCGCCGAACATGCGCGTCGCGGTGTTGGGGTTGAACACGAACGACCCGAACGACACGCACGACAGCCACACGAGCGCGAACAGCAACAGCGCGACCGCATGCGGCGCACGAACGGTGGGAACGGGAGGCGTCATCCGGTCAGGCGGTCAACCACGCGCCGAGCAGCCGGAATGGCGGCAAGGTGAAGAACCCCGCGATCAGCAAAGCCCCCGTCACCATTCCGCGGACTTGCCGGCGATGCGCCGCGATCCGGTGCGTCCGCGCGGTCCACCAGATCAACGGTGCCGTGACCACGACATACGCCGAGAGGATGTGGATGAAGCTCAGATGCCCCGTATCGGAGGAACGGACGAAGAACGATTCGGCCGCGGTCACGAACATCGCGGCGACCCACACCTTGCCAAGGGCCCGGTGCACCGGATCGCCGCGCGGGCGCAGCAACATCACCGGCGTCAGCGCCACCGCGACCAGCACCGTCGCGAGATGGCCCCACACCACCAGCGGCACGCGCGCCCAATGCGGATACCCCTTGGCGAGCGCGACCAGAATCGTCACGAACAACACCACCGCGACACCGGCAAGCAGCGTCTCGTAGCGATCGGCGCGCACTGGCGCGATCGTCCTAGGCCCCCCGGCCCCAATCAGCGTTGCCACCCCCCGGCTCGCCTCAGGGAACCAGCGCGGCTTCGACGGCGCGCTGGTCGGCCTTGGCGTCCTGCTTCTCGCGCTTGTAGAAGCGGCCCGCCTGGGCGGAGCATCCCATTCCGCCGCCCGGCCCGACCGTCGAGCAGCTGCCGATCCCGGTCGCGCCGACCCGGTCGTTGGCCGCACCCTTGGCAGCCCAGCTTTCGTTCTCGGGCGTCACCTTCAGGTCGCGCAATTCCTTGGGGATGCGAAATTGCTCACCCGGCGCGCGCCGCACGCAGACGACGATCTCGTTGCCATCCGAATCGGTCGGGCATTTCTGCTTGCCGTATATCACCAGCGGCGGGTTGCTCACGCCCTGCGCCACCGCCGGCGCCGAGGCGACCCCAGCCGCGCCGAGACCGGCGAGCACGAGCGCGGCGAGCGCACCCTTCGTCATCAGGCCCTGCATCATCCTGTCTCCCGTCAAATACGTTTCGCGGTCGCGATCGCGACCTTGCAGCCGAGCCGGATCATCCCGCTCAGCAGCGGATAGCCCGGCGTATTCTCGGCGCCTGCGGCAAGCGCGGTCTCGCGATGCTCGACCTCCTCGGCCTGGAAATCGCGGATCGCGTCGACCAGTTCGGGGTCGCTGTCGCAGAGCACGACGAGCTGGTCGGCATAATGCTTGTCGATCTCGGTCTCGACCGCGGCGGTGCAGGCCATCGCGGCGTTGGGACCAAGCGCCGCGGTCACCGCGCCGAGCGCGAAGCCCGCGACATCCCAGAGCGGCGCGAGCAAGGTCGGCCGCACCGAGCGGCGCGCCATCATCGCATCGAAGAAGGCGCGATGGCGCTCTTCCTGATTCGCCATCCCTGCGATCGCGCGCGCTGCCGGGCTACGATCGCCGAGCACCGCAAGCTGCCCGGCATAGATCCGCGTCGCGCCGAATTCGCCGGCCTGATCGACCCGCACCATCGATCGCGTGTCACGCTTGGGGTCGCCGGGTTTCCAGCCGCTCATGCTTTTGCTCCTCGCATCAGCGCAAAGATGGTGATCGCCCCGCCGACCGAAAAGAGCGCGTTGAAGCCGGCGAGCGAAACATGGAACAGCGTCCATTGTGCAACATCGCAGCGAATGATCGGCGCGGCCATGATGCTCTCGAGCGTGATCGCGCCCGACACCGTCGAGGTGCAGGCGGTAACCCCGGCCCACCAATGATATTCGACCCCGGCATGGTACACGCCGATCAGCCCGCTCAGCAGGATCGCGATCGCCGCGAGACTGACGAGCGTCTCGCGTTGCGCACGGCTCGGTACGACGAAGGCGAGCACCGCGAGCGGCAGCGCGACGATGTGCGGGTAGCGCTGCCACCAGCACATCTCGCACGGATACAGCTTGCCGACATATTGGAAGAGGAGCGCGCCGCCGAGCAGGACGAGCGGGATCAGCAGCGCAAGCCACCGGCCGAGAATGAAACGATCGTGTGCCATTATCGCGCGGCCACCGCTTGCGTCGTGCTCGACAGCCGCGCGAGCGTCTTCAGCGCATAGCTCAGCTGGAAGTCCTCGATGCCCTTGGCCTTGAGCTGTTCGGGGGTCATGGCAAAACGCGGATCGGGCTTGCCGTCCTCCTCGACCGCGGCGTTGGTGGTCTTGGCCTCGTTGATCAGATGGCGGCGCAGATCGTCCTCGCGGAACACGGGGCGCGACTTGTAATCGGGGTCGGAGAGCTGCGGCACCGCGATATCGGGCTCGATTCCGCCTTCCTGCACCGACCGGCCCGATGGGGTGTAATAGCGCGACGTGGTAAGGCGCAGCGCGGCGTTGGGCCCCATGTCGATCACCGTCTGGACCGATCCCTTGCCGAACGACCGCTCGCCCATGACGAGCGCGCGGTGGTGATCCTGCAGCGCGCCGGCGACGATCTCCGAAGCCGAGGCGGTGCCCGCATCGGTCAGCACGATCACCGGCAGCCCGTGCGCGAGATCCCCCTTCACATAGGATTCGGCGTAGAACGGCTCGACATCGGCCTTGTCGCGACCCCGCTGCGAGACGATCTCGCCCGACGACAGGAAATTGTCGGCGACCGCGATCGATTCGTCGCGCAGCCCCCCGCCATTGCCGCGCAGATCGATGACATAGCCGAGCGGATCGTGGCCGAGCTGCTTGACGATGCCGCGGATCGCAGCAGTGACCGCATCGCCGGTATGTTCGGAAAACGCCGTGATGGTGATCAGCCCGACGCCATCCTTGACGCTCCACTTGACGGGCCGCTGGACGACCTTTTCGCGCACCAGAGCGACCACGATCGGCTTGTCGTGCCCCGGACGCAGCAACGTCAGCGTGACCTTGGTACCCGGCGTACCGCGCATCTTGCCGATCGATTCGTCGAGCGTGTCGCCGAAGATCAATTTACCGTCGATATGCGTGATGTAATCGCCCGACTTGATCCCGGCGCGCGCGCCCGGCGCATCGGGCTGTGGCGACACCACCTTGACCGCGCCGTCCTCCATCGTGACGGTGAGACCGAGCCCGCCATAGCTCCCCATCGTCTGGATGCGCAGATTGTCGTAATCGAGCCCGGTCTCGTACGCGCTGTGCGGATCAAGCGCGGCGAGCATGCCTTCGATCGCACCCTTGACCAGCACCTTGTCGTCGACCTTGTCGACATATTCAGCCTTCACGCGGTTATAGACGTCGAGGAAGACCGCCATCTCGCGATAGGTGCCGTTGTCGACTGCTGCCATCGCGCTCGTCCCGACGGGCACGATCGCCAGCACCGCCGCGATTGCGGAGGCGTGAAGCAGCGAAGTGGTGAAACGCGACATCGATAAATACTCGGCAGGCAGGAGGTCTTTGACGCACCGTAGCGGGGTTTGCGCGGGGATCAAAGCGGGGCGATGGTTGCCGCATTCGGCGTGAACCGAGGCTGACCGGATCGGCCGCCAGTGGCGCGCCTCATCCGACCAGCGCCGTCATATCGACCGCGCGATCGCGCCGCCGCAGTTCGACCGTCACGCTCGGCGCCGCACCACGCGGCGCCTGCCCGATCGGCGCGCCCTGGCCGAGCGTTTCGCCGATCCGCGCACTGCTGCTGCCAAGCCCCGAGACGAGCGTCGTCCAGCCGCCGCCATGATCGAGGATGACGATCGTGCCATACCCGCGAAACGCCCCGGCAAAGGCGACGCGTCCGGCGGCGGGCGCGACGACCTGCGCGCCCGCCAGCGGCACGATCGTCAGCCCGCGCGAATGCACACCGCTATCCGAGACTTCGCCGAGCCCGGTGACGATCCGGCCCTGCACCGGCAGGCGATAGGGCGGCGCGCTGTGCGACCAGGTGACCGAATCGACCGGGGCGGCGATCGCGCCCGGTCGGGGCGGGCGTGCCACCGGACCGGGCAGGCTTTCGAGGCTCTCGCGCGTCGCCGCCTGACTGCCGATCGTGTCCATCAGATCGACGATGTCGCGCGCCTTTTCGCCGAGCGCGATCGCGCGGTCGGATTCGATCAGCGCGTCGCGTCCGAACGTTCGCGACCGCAGCCGGTGCGCCGCCTCGAGCCGGGTCAGCGCGAGCCGCTGTGTCTCGAGCCGCGAGCGGCTTTCGGCAAGCGCGCGCGTCGCGAGCGCGCCGGCTGCCTGGAGCTGCCGGGTCCGCGCGAGATCGGCGCGGATGTCGGCGGTGCGCGCGCGGATCACGGGCATGGTGTTGGCCAGCACCGCGCGGACATGGACGAGATCATCGACCGATCCGGGCTGGACGAGGCTGATGATCGCAGGCCGCCGTGCGAGCGATTGCAGCGCGCCGAGCAGCCGCGCGACCGGCACCTGCTTCGCGGCAAGCCGGATGCGCTGTGCCGCGAGCAGACGATCGATGATCGCAAGCCGCGCCTGCCCGGCGGCGATGTCGGCCTCGGCCTGCTGGATGCGCGCGGCGACGGCGGCTTCCTGCGCCTGCGCCTGGCGCGCTTGATCCCGTTCGGCGGCGGCCTGGCGTTCAAGCGCGGCGGAGCGGCGGGCGGCGGCGTCGGACTGCGCCTTGGCGGCGGCGAGTTGCGCGCGTTGATCGGCGGGGGCCTGTGCGAGCGCGATGCTCGCGCCCATCACCGCCGCCCCGACCGCAATGACCAGACCCCGCCCCCGCATGGCCTATCCTTCGCGGTGATAGGGGTGATTGGCAAGGATGCTCGTCGCACGGTACAATTGCTCGGCGAGCATCGCGCGCGCCAGCAGATGCGGCCAGGTCGCGCGTCCGAAGCTGAGCAGCAGATCGGCCGAGGCGCGCTGCGCATCGTCGAAGCCGTCGGCCGCCCCGATCAGGAAGCGCGCCTCGCGCACGCCGGTGTCGCGCCATTTCTCAAGCGTCGTCGCCAGATCGCGCGACGGGAGCACTTGCCCGGTCTCGTCGAGCATGACGACCCGGCAGCCGGGCTCGACCGCCGGCATCTTGCCGCCGGTATCGGGCAATTCGGTCAGCTTGGACGGCCAGGACAGCCGCTTGACGTAGCGCTCGACGAGTTCGGCCTCGGGACCCCGCCCGATCCGCCCGCGCGCGACGATATGGAGCAGCATGCTTGCCTCCGTTGCGAGCGATGCTCAGCGTTTCGCCGTTACACGTTCCCTGGCGAAGGCCGGGGCCCAGTCGTGACGGTCGCTATCGGCAAGTGCTGCGCACCCCGCCGCACTGCTCGCCCCTGGCCCCCGGCTTTCGCCGGGGAGCAGGAGATACAGCGATCAGTCCTCGATAACCGGCGCGGCCGGCGGCGTCGGCGCGTCGCCGAACGCCCACATCCGCTCGAGATTGTAGAAGGTGCGGACCTCGGGGCGGAACAGATGGACGATCACGTCACCGGCGTCGAGCAGCACCCAGTCGGCGGTCGGCAGGCCCTCGATGCGCGACGGCCGGCCGTATTCGGCCTTGATCTTCTCGCTGAGCTTCTGCGCCATCGAGGCGACCTGGCGCGTCGAGCGGCCGCTCGCGATCACCATGTAATCGGCGATGCTCGACTTGCCCGCGAGTGGGATCGAGATGACGTCGACGGCCTGGTCGTCGTCGAGCGACGCGAGCACGAGGCGATGCAGCGCGTCGACCTCTTCGGGTTCGGACGCGCGATAGACGGGAGAAGTTGAGGCCAAGATGATTCCTATGCAGAAGGTGGGGTCGGGACGGCTGGCAGGAAATGCCGCTGCCAGGCGGGGTCGGCAGCACGAAGCTGCGTCGCGGAGCGCGGGTCGGGGCGGAAGCGCAACAGCACGAGTGCCGGCAATCTCCACTGCGTCCAGTTCTTCGCCTGGTGTGCGGGCCGACGTGCGCGCCGCAACCAACCCATCGCGGGAGCCGCGAGAGCAGCACGTTCATACCCCGGACGCGCGATTACCGCAATCGGAACCTCACGAGCGATCCGGCGCCACCCTTTCCACTGGTCGAACTGCGCGAGATTATCCGATCCCATCAGCCAGATGAACTGCTTTTTCGGGAAAGCGCGACGGAGTTTGGTGACGGTATCGACGGTGTAGCGCGTGCCGAGCTTGTGCTCGATCGCACTGACGCGGATCGGTGCATGGCGCGCCATCCGCACGGCGGACGCAAAGCGCGCGGCGAACGGCGCCATGTCGCCGCTCTTTTCCTTGAGCGGATTGCCGGGCGAGACGAGCCACCACACTTCGTCGAGCCCCAGCGCGTCGAGGGCGGCGAGGCTGATCGCGCGGTGGCCGGCGTGAGCGGGGTTGAACGAGCCGCCGAGGATGCCGATGCGGGTCAAACCTCGGTTTGCCAATCTTCTCGCTCGTGATGCACGCGCAGGATCTGCACCGTTCCGCTCACCTCGAGGATGCGGTAGCGGAACAGATACGGCGTTTCGTGGATGCGCAAAACGCGCAACTCCCCCTGGTATGGCCGACCACCACGCGGAAAGTCTTCGAGGAACCGCGCGCGATGGCGGATCATCATCAGCGTGCGCAGCGCAAATGCCGGGCTTCGCTCGCGTTCCAGCCATGATTCGATCTTGCGCAGATCCCCGAGCGCGGGGACGGTCCACGCTAGCGTGTACATCGCGCCTCATGCTTCGCGATCATCGCGTCGAGCTCCGCCATGACCACCTCGTGCGGAACCATCTCGCCACGATCTGCCGCATCGATGCCGACCTGCACGAAGGCCTCGAAATCGGCTTCGCTTTCGGCGACACGGCGGACGGCTTCCGCCGCGAAGACCTCAGGGCTGACACCACGCGTCTGGGCCAATCGGTCGACCAACGCAGCGGTGGCTTCGTCGAGGTCGGCCGTTACCGATCGTGAGACAGGCGCAGGATAGTTCATCGCAGCAAAATACACCCCCGCCCCACCGCCATCAACCCCGCACCTGCCCGCTGCCATAGCCGACCCATTTGTAGGTCGTCAGCCCCTCGAGCGCGACGGGACCGCGCGCGTGGAGGCGGCCGGTGGCGATGCCGATCTCGGCGCCGAGCCCGAACTCGCCGCCGTCGGCGAACTGGGTCGAGGCGTTCCACAGCACGATCGCGCTGTCGACCTCGGCGAGGAAGCGCTGCGCAATCGCTTCGTCAGCGGCGATGATCGCGTCGGTATGGTGCGAGCTGTGCTGCGCGACGAAGGCGAGCGCGGCGTCGATGCCGTCAATCAGATCGACCGAAGCGACAGCCTCGAGATATTCGGTGTCCCAATCGGCGTCGGTCGCGGGCACCAGCCCGGGGATCAGCGCGTGCAAGGCAGCCCCGCCGCGCACTTCGCACCCCGCGGCGGCAAGCGCCGCGACCAGCCCGGCCGGATCGGGGATAGGCCTGGTCGATCAGCAGCGTTTCCATCGCGCCGCACACGCCGGTGCGGCGCATCTTGGCATCGACGACGATCGCCTCGGCCATCACCGGATCGGCCGACCCATCGACATAGATGTGGTTGATCCCGTCGAGATGCGCGAGCACCGGCACACGCGCCTCGGCCTGGACGCGCGCGACCAGCCCCTTGCCGCCGCGCGGCACGATCAGGTCGATCGCGGCGGCGCCCGACGATCCATCGGCCGCCAGCATCGCACCGACCGCGGCGCGATCGGTGGTGGGCACGAGCTGCGCCGCGTCCGCCGGGATCCCCTCGGCGACCAGACCCGCGACCAGCGCGGCGTGGATCGCACGGTTGCTCGCGATCGCTTCCGATCCGCCGCGCAGGATCACCGCATTGCCCGCCATAACGCCAAGCGCAGCGGCGTCCGCGGTAACGTTCGGGCGGCTCTCATAGATGATGCCGATCACCCCGATCGGCACCCGGACGCGGCGCAGGCGCAGTCCGTTGGGGCGGACGCTCTCGTCGATCACCGCGCCGACCGGATCGGCAAGGCCCGCCACCGCGGCAACACCGTCGGCCATGCCGGCGACGCGGCCGGGGTCGAGCTTGAGCCGATCGAGCAGCGCGCCCGACAGGCCGGCGGCGGTTGCCTTCGCCATGTCCTCGGCATTGGCGTCGAGGATGGCCGGGGCGGCATCGCGCAGCGCTTGCGCCGCCGCCAGCAAGGCGCGTGCCTTCACGGACGTCGGCAGCGTCGCGAGCGTGCGCGCAGCGCCGCGGGCGCGGTCGGTCATCGTGGCGAGCAGGGTCGTGGCATCGGTCATGACGCGGGCGATATCACGATCGCCCGCTTGGCGGCAAAAGCTATCGCATTCGCCGACGCCACTGCTATGTTTGCGCCATGTCGGGGGGAATCGAGACAGCGGGCGATATCGCCACGGGACTGCTGGTCGCGCGTGCGGTCGAGCCTTCCGTGGGGGACACGCGGCACCCCCACCCTCAGCACGAACACGGGCTGTGCCTCAATTGCGGGACCGCGCTCCGTGGCGACTTCTGCCATGCCTGCGGGCAAGCCGGGCATGTCCACCGCTCGCTCGGCTCGATCGGGCATGACCTGCTCCACGGCGTGTTCCATTTCGAGGGCAAGATCTGGCGCACGCTGCCGATGCTGGTGTTCCAGCCAGGTGCACTGACGCGGCGCTATATCGCCGGCGAACGCGCTCGCTTCGTCTCGCCGCTCGCGCTGTTCCTGTTCGCGGTCTTCCTGATGTTTGCGACGATCCATGCCTTTGGCGGCGAACTCGGCACCGATCTGCCGCCCGAGGCCCGCGAGACCGCGCTGCAGAATATCGATGCCGACATCGCCAAGGGACGCGCGAAGCTTGCTCGGCTGCAGGCCGCCCCGCGCCCCGCCAATGCCGATGCGAAGATCGCCAAGGTACAGGAAGATCTGCGCAGCCTGCAGGTTGCGCGCAGTGTGATGAGCGACGGGTCGAGCGCGAAGATCGGGGACGTCCCGCTTTCCGGGCTGCGCACCGACTGGCACGCGTTCGACAAGGGCATCGCCAAGGTCAAGGCCAATCCCGGGCTGGTGCTCTACAAGCTGCAGTCGAGCGCGTATAAATATAGCTGGGCGCTGATTCCGATCTCGACGCCGTTCGTTGCACTGCTGTTCCTGTGGCGACGGCGCTACCAGCTGTACGACCACGCCATTTTCGTGACCTATTCGCTCGCATTCATGATGATGTTCGTCGCGCTGCTCGGGGTGGCGGGCGCGCTCGGCATGGCGAGCGGGCTGATCGGCAAGGTCGCGATCGTAGTTCCGCCGGTGCACATGTTCGCGCAGTTGCGCGGCGCCTATGGCTTGCGCAAGCGCTCGGCGCTGTGGCGGACGGTGGCGTTGCTGCTGTTCGCCTGGATCGCGCTGATTGCCTTTGCGAGCTTGCTGCTGGTGATGGGGTTGATGGAATAGCCCGGCCGCGCGGCGGAACGTCAAGCGAAATTCGCACCATCGCGTGCGGTGCGCAGGAGCGGCGGTCGCCGGCGGGGCAATGTCCGACCGGTCCAACACCATACCGCAATTTCGTCGTGTAGGGCAGCGCGAGCGGCGACCTAGCCCCTTCGAACTCTCTCCCAGCGCTGTCGTTGCGCCCGCCGAGCCCTGCCCGGAGATAGCCGATCGCGCGGCGCAAATCCGGGCTTGGTATCCCGCCACGAAAAGGCCGCGCCCGACAGTGTCGGACGCGGCCTGTCACGCTTGCCGTACGAGCGCTTTACGCCCCGGCAGGTGCCGGATTCCCGAACGGCCCGCCACCCTTGGGCCGGCGCGTCTTGGGGATCGAGGTGCCGGCACCCGGAACGATCGACACCTTCGCATCGGGATCGTCGCGACCGATGTCGCCATCGAAGGCGAGCCGCTTGATCTCGTCGCCGGTCAGCGTCTCATATTCGAGCAGCGCGCCAGCGATGCGGTGGAGTTGATCGATATGCTCGGTCAGGATCTCGCGCGCCTGCGCGAGGCCGCCATCGACCAGCTTGCGGATCTCGCTATCGATCATCAGCGCGGTCTCGTTCGACATGTTCTGGCGCTGCGTCTGCGAGTAGCCAAGGAAGGTCTCGCCCTGCTGTTCTTCATATTGCAGCGGGCCGAGCGCGTCGGACATGCCCCATTGCGACACCATCGCGCGGGCGAGCTTGGTCGCCTGCTTGATATCGCCCGAGGCCCCGCTCGAGACCTTGTCGTAGCCGAAGATCAACTCTTCTGCCACACGACCACCCATGACGGTCGCGAGATCGGCATACATCTTGTCGCGGTGATACGAGTAATTGTCGCGCTCGGGCATCGACACGACCATGCCCAAGGCCCCGCCGCGCGGGATGATCGTCGCTTTGTGGATCGGGTCCGATGCGGGCGTGTGGACGCGAACCAGCGCGTGGCCGGCTTCGTGATAGGCGGTCATCCGCTTTTCGTCGGTGGTCATCACCAGCGAGCGCCATTCGGTGCCCATGATGACGCGGTCCTTGGCGGTCTCGAACTGCGCCATCGCCACCAGTCGCTTGCCGAGCCGCGCCGCCATCAGCGCCGCCTCGTTGACGAGGTTGGCGAGATCGGCACCCGACATGCCCGGCGTGCCGCGCGCGAGCGTGCGCGCATCGACGTCGGGTGCGAGCGGCACCTTCTTCATATGCACTTCGAGAATCTTCACGCGGCCCTCGATATCGGGCAGCGGCACCGTCACGCGGCGATCGAAGCGGCCCGGACGCAGCAGCGCGGGATCGAGCACGTCGGGGCGGTTGGTCGCCGCGACGATGATGATGCCTTCCGACGCCTCGAAGCCGTCCATCTCGACCAGCAGCTGGTTGAGCGTCTGCTCGCGCTCGTCATTGCCGTTGCCGAGGCCCGCACCACGGTGACGGCCGACAGCGTCGATCTCGTCGATGAAGACGATGCACGGTGCCGACTTCTTGGCCTCGGCAAACATGTCGCGCACGCGGCTCGCGCCGACGCCGACGAACATCTCGACGAAGTCCGAACCGGAGATGGTGAAGAACGGCACGCCAGCCTCACCCGCGATCGCGCGGGCGAGCAGCGTCTTGCCGGTGCCGGGCGAGCCGACGAGCAATGCGCCCTTGGGGATCTTGCCGCCGAGACGGGCGAATTTGGTGGGGTCCTTGAGGAACTCGACGATCTCCTGCAGCTCCTCGCGCGCCTCGTCGATGCCGGCGACGTCGTTGAAGGTCACGCGGCCTTCCTTCTGCGTCAGCATCTTCGCGCGGCTCTTGCCGAAGCCCATCGCGCCCGACCCCGAATTCTTCTGCATCTGGCGCATCACGAAATAGCCGAGCGCCAGGAACAGGAAGAAGGGCAGCGAATTGACCAGCAGGATCTGCCAGATCGGTGCGCCTTCCTCGGGCTTGGCGGTGATCGTGACGTTCTTTTCGCGCAGACGATCGGTCAGGCGCGGATCCTGCGGCGCAAAGGTGCGGAACTTGCTGTTGTCGCTCATCGTCCCGGTGACGACCTCACCCGCGATGTTGACGTCCTTGACCTGTCCGTTCTGGACGCGGTCGAGGAACTGCGAATAGGCGATCCCGTTGACGTTGGGGCCGACCGAACGATTGTCGATCAGCGTCACGAACAACGCCAGCGCGACGAGGATGCCGACCCAGATCAGCAGCGATTTC
The DNA here is from genome assembly GCF_054059235.1 of Sphingomonas sp. UYP23. Lineage (NCBI taxonomy): Bacteria > Pseudomonadati > Pseudomonadota > Alphaproteobacteria > Sphingomonadales > Sphingomonadaceae > Sphingomonas > Sphingomonas sp. UYP23. The sequence goes on along the minus strand of NZ_JBSSBX010000001.1, from coordinate 2,268,817 downwards.
ATCCAGGGGTTGGGCCCGCCAGAGTCGCCGCCGGGCTGCTTGTCATTGTCGTTCATGGGCACGGGATACCTTTCGAGACCCATAAGATAAGCACAGCGCGATTAATGGCAATGCAACGGCCCCCGCAATCGTCGATCAAATCGTCGATCAGAGTGAGCGACGGGGCGGTTGCGGCGCGAAAGTCCAGACGGTGTCGCGCACTGCGACCAGGATTCCGGCGTGGGTCGCGGTTTTACCCGCTTCGAGCGAGTCGAGCAGGGGTTCGATATTGGCCGAGTCGGTGAAGGCTGGCGTGGTCACGCCGTAGACGGCGCGGACGGCGTGGATCGCGCGTCGGGCGAGGCGGCGGCGGAGTTCGCGGGGCAGGTCGGACATGTCGAGACCGATGACGAAGCCCCCCTCCCCCGTCATGCCGGGCTCGTCCCGGCATCCACCGTGCCGCACACACGGATCAGGCAGCTCGGGGACGCCGGTGGCCCCCGGCACGAGGCCGGGGTGACGGTTAGGGGGTGGGCGGCGGCGGTTTTCCCACAGCCAGTCTTCGACTTCGCGGATTGTCGCATCGGCCTCGGCCGCATGCGCAGCGGCGCGAGCGAGCTGCAGCGGGTCGAGCCAGGGCGCATCGCGGAGCAGCGCGCGAAAGCGGGTGCGTTCGTAATGCGGATCGGCGTTGCTCGGATCATCGACGAACGGCAGCGCGTGCGTAACAGCAAGCGCGCGCAATTCGGCGACGCGCCAGTCGAGCAGTGGCCGGATCAGCGCGATCGCGCCGAGCTGCCGGTGCGCGCGAATGCCGCCGAGCCCGGCGACCCCGGCCCCGCGCGCCGCGCGCATCAGGAACGTCTCGGCCTGATCGTCGGCATGGTGCGCGGTAGCGAGGCACGCCGCCCCCCCCGCAGTCGCCCATTCGAGCAGCAAGGCGTAGCGCCGGTCGCGCGCACGACCCTGCACCGCACGCGTGCCAATCGCGGCGTCGACCACCAGCGTCGTGTGCGCAACCCCGTGCGCGCCGCACCAGTCGGCGACCATCCGCGCCTCGTCGGCGGCAGCGGGGCGCAGGCGGTGATCGACCGTCGCGGCGAGGATCTGTCCGGGAAACGCGGCGGCGGCGAGCGCGAGCAGCGCCATGCTGTCGGGTCCGCCCGAGGCCGCGAGCGCGAGGCGTTCCGTCGAGGCGAGCGGGCGCACCCGCTCGAAATCGTGGCGGAACCGCGCGACCAGTGCCGGCTCGACCGGCACGCGGTCGGCGGCGGTCATCTCACGAGCAGTTGGAAGCGGCACGACCCTTGGCGACGCCCGCCTTCATCCGCGCATCGGCCTCGACCTTCGCGCCATAGCTGCGTTGGAGCTCGGTATAGACCTTGCAGACCTGTGCCGCCGGCTTGTCGAGCTTCACCAGCGCCTGCGCCAGGAAGAACAGGCTCTCGGGAGCACGGTCGCCGTCGGGCCATTTCTTGTAATTGTCGTAGAAAGCGAGGCTCGCGCGCGACGGCTGGCCGTCTTCGAGATACGAGCGGCCGAGCAGATTCTGCGCATAGCTCGCGCGCTTGTGCGTCGGGAATTTGGCGACGACGGTGGTGAACTGCGCCTCGGCCTCGGGATAGAGATGCGCCGCCCACAGGCGATAGCCGTAGAGATAGGTGTCCTCGGCGACGTCGCCCGAATCGGGCCGTTCGACCGCAGCGACCTGCTGCGCGCGCGCCGGATCCTTGGTGCTGACCACCGGCGGCGGGGTCACGCTCGGCTTGGCCGGCGTGGCGCGTGGCGGCGTGGCGGGCCGGTCGGCGGTCGGGCGCGTGGGCACGGGCCGGTCGAAGCCGCCGCCTTCATCGGTCGGCGCGGGTGCCGGCGGCGCCGCTGCGGCAGCCGCCGCCGCGGCATTGGCCTCGAGCGTCTTCAGGCGGCTGTCGAGCCCCTGCAGCCGGTGCTGGTTGGTCTCGGTCTGCGCGGTCAGCATGCGCAGCTGGTTCTCGAGCGAATCGACGCGCGCGGTGAGATCGGCAACCGGGCTGGTCGGCGATCCCGCGAGGATCGCGTCGGGATCGGCGGGGCGATTGTCGGGCTGGATATATTGGCCACCGCTACCGCCGGGGAAGACCTTGCGCTGGACAGCGCGCATCTCGCCCTCGAGCCGGTCGACCCGCCCCTCGATCGCGCGCCCGCTGCCGCCATTGCTCTGCGCCTGCGCGGGCAGCGCGCCGAGCATGCTCCCGGCGAGCAGGAAAGCGGTCAGTAGATGGTTACGCATTCGTACACCCCCCGGTGCTGGTGAAGCGGGCAACATAGCCGAAAATCGCGTGGTGTCGCCAGCGTTAAGGCGCAGGCGTCGGCGCGGCGGCAGGCGCAGACGGCTCGGGCGCGACCGCGGCGGGTGCCGCGATGTTGAGTGGCTGAAGCGAGGCAGGTGCGGAGGCCGCGCTGCGGGTCCGTGTCGAGCGCGTCTCCTCGCGGCGCGCGGTCGGCCCGGCAGCGGCCGACGGCGTCGCCCCGGCGGCGGGCGCCGTGCCGCGCCCGGTCAGCGCAGCGGCGTCGAGCGGCACGTCCTTGATCGCGCGCTTGCCATCGCCGAGCGGCGCCACCGCGGTGCCGCCGACGGTGACCTGCAACTTGTCGGGACGCCCGACATTGATCATCGGGCCGACCGCATCGGCGGGGACGGTATAGCTCTCGCCCGCTTTCATCGTGCCGAGATGGAGCGTCGTGTTGGCCTTGTCGTAGATCCGGAGCCACACCTCGTCGGTCGCGGTCAGCACGACCGCGCCGCTCGGCACGCTCGGCGATGGTGCGGCGACGGGCGCGGCGGCGATCGTATTGGCGCTTTCGGTGGTCGGCGTTGACGCAGGCTCGCCCTCGCCGCGGAACAGCGACGTGCCGTAGAACAGCCCCGCGCCGATCAGCACCACCACCGCGATCAGCAAGGTGGTGATCGCCAGGCCGCGCGGCGGAACGCGCGACGGCTCGTCGATCTCATAGGCCTCATATTGTGTGCGCTTGGCGCTCGGCTGGTCGCTCGCGCCGCGCACCTCGCGCGCGATCGCGACCTCGTCGACGCCGACCGCGCGGGCATAGGCCTTGGCGAACCCAACCGAATAGGTGATCGACGGGAGGGCTGCATAATTGCCCTCCTCGATCGCCTCGAGCTGGCGTACCGGGATTCGCGTCCGCGCGGCGACCTCGGCAAGCGACAGCCCCTGCGCCTCGCGCGCTTCACGCAGCGTATCCCCCGCGGTCTTGGGGAACAGCTTCGGCTCGTCGGCCGGGATCGGTTCGGTCATCACTTCCTCCGGCAAGGCACGTGCGGCCCGATGTCTCCCTGCCCAGCGGCTGTCTCACAAAGGGGGCGGGACAAGTCAACGCCTTGTCACGCCGCCCGCCGTGCTATCATGCCAGCTCAACACCATTTTCGCCCGCCCAGGCGAGCAGCGCACCACGCATGTCGCGCGGCGGAGTCTTGAGCAGATCCGCCATGAACGCCGCGAGCGCGCCGCGATCGAGCGAGCGCACCATCGCCTTGATCGGCCCGACGGCCGCCGGCGTGATCGACAGGCGTTCGATGCCGAGCCCGATCAGCGCCATCGCCTCCAGCGGACGCCCGCCCATCTCACCGCAGACGGTAAGTTGCACCCCGGCGTCGCGCGTCGGCGCGACGAGCCGGGCAAGGAAGCGCAGGATCGCTCCGCTCAGCCAGTCATAGCGTTCGGCCAGCTTGGGATTGGCGCGGTCGGCGGCGAACAGGAATTGCGTCAGGTCGTTGGTGCCGACCGACAGGAAGGCGATGTTGGGCAGCAGCAGATCGAGCTGTTCGGCAAGGGCCGGCACTTCGAGCATCGCGCCATAGCGAATCTCGTTCGGCATCTTCTTGCCGCGCGCGATCAGCCATTCGCGCTGCGCCTCGAACAGTGCGCGCGCCTCGTCGAATTCCCACGGCTCGCTGACCATCGGGAACATCACGCTCAGCGTCCGCCCCGCCGCCGCCTCGATCAGCGCGCGCGCCTGGACCTTCATCAACCCGCCGCGCTCGAGCGCGAGCCGGATCGCGCGCCAGCCCATCGCCGGATTCTCCTCGTCGGCGTCTTCCTTGTTGAGATAGGGCAGCGCCTTGTCGCCGCCGATATCGACCGTGCGGAAGATCACCGGGCGGTCGCCGGCGGCATCGAGCACGTCGCGGTACAGCTTCTGCTGGCGCTCGCGCGACGGCAGCGTCGCCGAGACAAGAAACTGGAATTCGGTGCGGAACAGCCCGATCCCGTCGGCGCCGGTCACGTCGAGCGCGGCGACATCGTCGCGCAGGCCCGCATTGACCATCACCGTCAGGCGATGCCCGTCCTTGGTCACCGGTGCCTCGGTCTTGAGCGCGGCGAAGACCGCGCGGCGCTTCTGGCGCAGGTTGAGCGCGGTATCGAACGCCTCTTCCATCGCCGACGAGGGGCGCGCGAAGACATTGCCCGCGGTGACGTCGAGCAGCAGCAGGTCGCCTTCGCCGATCAGCCGCCGCACGTCGCGCACCCGCCCGAGCACGGGCACCCCCATCGCGCGCGCGACGATCGTGACGTGCGCGGTGAGCGAGCCTTCCTCGAGCAGCACGCCCTTCAACCGCCGCCGGTCATATTCGAGCAGCTCCGCCGGCCCCAAGTTGCGCGCGATGAGGATGGTGTCCTGCCGCAGGCCCATCTGCGCCGCGGTGCCCATCTGGCCCGAGACAATGCGCAGCAACCGGTTCGACAGATCCTCGAGATCGTGCATCCGGTCGGCGAGCAAGGGATCGTCGATCTGCCGCATCCGCATCCGCGTACGCTGCTGGACGCGCTCGATTGCAGCCTCGGCGGTCAGACCCGAATCGATCGCTTCGTTGATTCGCCGTGCCCAGCCCTCGTCATAGGCGAACATCTTGTAGGTCTCGAGCACCTCCTCATGCTCGCCGCCACCGCCGAATTCGGCCTGGCTGGCGAGCCGCTCGATCTGCTCGCGCATCTTGTCGAACGCGGCGTAGACGCGGTGGCGCTCGGCCTCGGTGTCCTCGGCGACGGTATGTTCGACATGGACGCGCGGCTGGTGAAACACGGCATAGCCGCTCGCCATGCCCTCGACGAGCTTCAACCCCATGATTCGCATCGGCGCGGTCGATTGCGGGCGCAGGTTGGAGGCGCCGCTGGCATCGACCAGTTCGGCATTGGCGATCAGCTCGGACAGCACCATCGCGACGGTCTGCAGTGCCTCGATCTCGACCTCGTCATAGCGCCGCGGGTCGACATGCTGGACCGACAGCACGCCGATCGCGCGCTCGCGCCGGATGATCGGGACGCCGGCGAAGCTGCGGAACTTCTCCTCGCCCGTTTCGGGGTTCTGGACGAAGTCGGGATGGCTCGACGCTTCGTCGAGGTTGAGGATCTCGGCCTGCTGCGCGATCGTGCCGATGAGCCCCTCGCCCAGCGCCAATTTGGTGACGTGGACCGCCTCCTGCGCAAGACCGCGTGTGGCGTAGAGTTCGAGCACGCCTTCGCGCAGCAGGTAGATCGAGCACACTTCGCTCGCCATGCCTTCGCCGACGATGGCGACCACGGCATTGAGCTTGGCCTGTGGCGCGGTGCGCGAGGCCATCACGTCGTGGAGACGAACGAGGATTTCGCGGGCGGAGGCGGCTGCAGTCATGCGGCGGGGCTAACAGATAGATGCGGGGCTTGGCTATCGTGCGCCGCACAAGATTTGCTTCGCTGGTCCTCCCCTCCCCTTCAGCGGAGGGGCCGGGGGTGGGGGAAGCCTCGCAGAGGGCAGCGCCCGGTACGGCCCCACCCCAACCCCTCCCCTGAAGGGGAGGGGCTTTGAGGTCAGCTATCGAAAAGGCTCTCCTGCGCGCCTTCAGGCGGCGTCAGGCCGAGATGCTTCCATCCGCCCGCATTCAGGCACCGCCCACGCGCCGTCCGCGCGATCAGGCCCAGCTGGATGAGATACGGCTCGATCACTTCCTCGACCGTGTCGCGCGGCTCGCTCAATCCCGCAGCCAGCGTCTCGACCCCGACCGGCCCACCGCGATAGATATCGGCGATCATCATCAGATAGCGCCGGTCCATCGCATCGAGCCCGAGCCGATCGACCTCGAGCCGGTTGAGCGCGGCATCGGCGGCCTTTGCATCGACCAGGTCATGCCCCGCGGCATGCGCGAAATCGCGCACGCGGCGGAGCAGCCGCCCGGCGATGCGCGGCGTCCCGCGTGAGCGGCGCGCGACCTCGGTTGCGCCATCGCTCGACAGCGGCAGGTCGAGCAGCCGGGCGGCGCGCGAAACGACCTTTTCGAGTTCCTCGATGGAGTAGAAGCTCAACCGCACCGGGATGCCGAAGCGATCGCGGAGCGGGGTGGTGAGCAGCCCCTGCCGCGTCGTCGCGCCGATCAGCGTGAAGCGCGGCAGGTCGATCCGCACCGAGCGCGCCGATGGCCCCTCGCCGATCATCAGATCGAGCGCACGGTCCTCCATCGCGGGGTAGAGCACTTCCTCGACCGCGGGCTGGAGCCGGTGGATCTCGTCGATGAACAGGACGTCGCCATCCTCGAGATTGGTGAGCAGCGCGGCGAGATCGCCCGACTTGGCGATCACCGGGCCCGAGGTGGCGCGGAACCCCACCCCCATCTCGCGCGCGACGATCTGCGCGAGCGTGGTCTTGCCGAGCCCTGGCGGCCCGAAGAACAGCACATGATCGAGCGCATCGCCGCGTGCCTTGGCGGCGGCGATGAACACGCGCAGATTCTCGCGCGCGGCCTTCTGCCCGACGAAATCGTCGAGCGACTTGGGGCGCAGCGCGGCGTCGACGTCTTCAGGCGTTCGCGCGGGAGAAAGGAGAGGCTTGTCGGTCATGCTGTCCAAATCGTTCGATAGCCTTGGGCGCCGATCTGGTCGATCCGCCAGAAGCGATCCTTGAGATAGGCGAGCACCGAATCGGGCACCGGGCCGACCTCCATGATCGATACCGTGTCGGGATCATCGAGATAGGCGCGCGCCATGATCCCCGACTCTTCGAATCGATAGATCAGATGGTTGTAGATCTCTGCGATGCCGCCATCGTCGTTCCATAGGATCTCGCGGATATGCTCGATCGTCGCGACCGCCTGCATGGCGTCCCCGGTTCGCGGATCTGATCCCCGTCCGCTCACGACGTGCCGAACTCCGAGACGCTGCTCCGGTATCCGCCGTCCGCGGTCTCCCGCACCGTCGCCATGCTACTTCGCCGCCTTGCGCAGCGCGAGCCGCACCAGCGCGTCGAGCGTCGCGCCCGGCCCCAATTCCTCCTCCGCCGCGGCCACCGCGCCCGAGGCTTCGGTGGGACGGAAGCCGAGGTTGAGCATCGCCGACACAGCATCCGCGCCTGCCCCGACCGGCGCGACCGACGACGCGGCGTGGCCGAGCTCGACCCCGCCGATCTTGTCCTTCAATTCGCGCACGATGCGTTCGGCGAGCTTGGGGCCGACGCCGTTCGAGCGCGCCACCATCGCCTTGTCCTGCGCGGCGATCGCGCGCGCGAGATCGGTCGGTTCGAGCGCCGACAGGATCGCCAGCGCGACGCGTGCGCCGACCCCCTGCACGCCGGTGAGCAGGCGGAACCAGTCGCGCTCGGCCGCGCTCGAAAAGCCGACCAGGCGAATGAAGTCTTCGGCGACCAGCATTTCGGTGTGGAGCATCACCGCCTCGCCGACCGGGCCGATGCTCGCAAGCGTGCGGCTCGACGCGCCGACGAGATAGCCGACGCCGCCGACGTCGATCACGGCATGGTCGAGTCCGGTCGCATCGAGGCGGCCTTTGAGATGGGCGATCATGCGCGGTACGTAACAGGAACGGGACGCTGCGGGAAAGCGAAATCAGGGCAGCCGCCGCGCGCTCGCGATATGGTGCGCGTGGCAGATCGCCACGGCCAGCGCGTCGGCGGCGTCGGCGCCGTCGATCTTGACGCCGGGCAGCAGCACCGAGACCATCGCATGGACCTGCGCCTTTTCCGCGCCGCCGGTGCCGACCACCGCCTTCTTGACGAGCCGCGCGGCATATTCGCCGACCTCGAGCCCGGCGCGTGCACCCGCGCACAGCACGACGCCGCGCGCCTGGCCGAGCTTCAAGGTCGATTGCGGGTTGGAATTGACGAACACTTCCTCGACCGCGCAGCCTTCGGGCGCGTGATCGATGATCAGCGCCGAGAGCATCGCGTCGAGATGCGCGAGCCGGCGCGGAAGCGTTGCGGCGGTGTCGGTCTTGAGCTTGCCGTTGGCGACGTGGCTGAGGCGGTTGCCCTCGGCGCGGATCAGCCCCCAGCCGGTGGTGCCGAGGCCCGGGTCGAGGCCGAGGATCAGCATGGCAAAAAGCCCCTCCCCTTCAGGGGTGGGGTTGGGGTGGGGAAGTGCGGGCGCTGCTCTCGGTGAGACACGGCCCCATCCCCAACCCCTCCCCTGAAGGGGAGGGGCTTGAAGGAGATCAACCCAGCTTCTCGAGGATCGCGTCGGACACTTCGTAATTGCCCCACACGGTCTGCACGTCGTCATCGTCGTCGAGCGTGTCGATCAGCTTGAACAGCGTCGCCGCATCGTCCTCGCCGACTTCGACCATCGTCTGCGGGCGCCAGGCGAGCTTGGCGCCTTCGGGCTCGCCGAGCACCGGGGTCAAGGCCGTCACGACCTCGTGCAACGTCTCGTTCGAGGTCCAGATTTCATGGCCCTCCTCGCTCGACTGCACGTCCTCGGCGCCGGCGTCGAGCGCCGCCTCGAACACCTTCTCGGCGTCGCCCGCGCTCGCGGGATAGGAGATCAGCCCCATCCGATCGAACGCATGGCTGACCGAGCCGGAAGCGCCCATGTTGCCGCCGTTCTTGGCCATGCCGGTCCGCACGTTGGTCGCGGTGCGGTTGCGGTTGTCGGTCAGCGCCTCGATGATCAGCGACACGCCGCCGGGGCCGAAGCCCTCGTAGCGGATTTCCTCGTAATTCTCGGTGTCGCCCTTCGACGCCTTGTCGACCGCGCGCTGGATATTGTCCTTGGGCATCGACTGCGCCTTGGCGGCGTTGATCGCCATGCGCAGCCGCGGGTTCATGTCGGGATCGGGCAGGCCCATCTTCGCCGCGACGGTGATTTCGCGGCTGAGCTTCGAGAACATGCCCGAGCGCTTCTTATCCTGCGCGCCCTTGCGGTACATGATGTTCTTGTATTTGGAATGGCCTGCCATTGGATCTCTCTCAAACTACAGTGTCGTCACCCCGGACTTGGGAGCCGGGGCCCATGGGCGACCTTCGGCCGATCGCATGGATGCTGAAACGAGTTCAGCATGACGGGTCGGCTTAGTCGAGCCCGAGCGCTTGCTTGTAGGTCTCGAGCAGGGCCTCGGCTTCCTCGCGGTGATGCTTCTCCATCTTGCGCAGCCGCACGATCGAGCGGATCGTCTTGACGTCGAAGCCGGTCGACTTGGCTTCGCCGTACACGTCCTTGATGTCGTCAGCGATGCCCTTCTTTTCCTCTTCGAGGCGCTCGATGCGCTCGATGAGAAGGCGTAGCTGGTCGGCGGCGATGATGTCGCTCACGGTAAATCCCCCGGGGTTTGAATCAGTGAAAGGCGCGCGCTTTAGGGCAGCGCAGCGCTCGCGTCACGCATTCTTCGCGACGCTTTGCCGCATCCGCTCGAGCTGCTCGGGCGTCGCGTCGCCCTGATGCTCGGCCTTCCACTGCGCATAGGGCATGCTGTAGACGATCGCGCGCGCGGCATCCTTGCTCATCGTGCCATCGGCCTCCTGCACCCAGTCCGACAGGCAGTTGCGGCAGAAGCCGGCGAGCCCCATCAGATCGATATTCTCGGCATCGCTGCGGTGGCGCAAATGCTGCACGAGCCGCCGGAACGCGGCCGCCGCTACGGCATCATCCAGTCCATCCAAATCGCTCATCTGTTCGCTCCACGGTTGATCGTGGCGAGATAGGAGGTAGAGCAGCAGCCGTATAGCCTCCCCACGGCAAGGACCTCCCATGATCAAGACCATCCGCCCGCGTGCGCGCAAGGTACGCATTCTCGCTACCCTCGGCCCCGCCTCCAGCAGCCCCGAGATGATCGCCGCGCTCTTCGAGGCCGGCGCCGACGCCTTCCGCGTCAACATGAGCCACGGCGACCAGCAATCGAAAATCGCCGTCATCCAGGCGATCCGCGCGCTCGAGAAGACCTATCAGCGCCCGACGACGATCCTCGCCGACCTGCAGGGGCCGAAGCTGCGCGTCGGCAAGTTCGAGGGCGGCAAGATCGAGCTCGTCAAGGGCCAGACCTTCACGCTCGACCGCGACACAACGCCTGGCGACACGACACGCGTCGAACTACCGCACCGCGAGATCTTCGAAGCGATCGAGCCCGGCGCGCGGCTGCTGCTCGACGACGGCAAGCTCGTCCTGCGCGTGACCGACCATAGCGACACGACGATCGTCACCGAGGTCGTGGTCGGCGGCGCGCTGTCGAACAGCAAGGGGTTGAACGTCCCCGACGTCGTGCTGCCGATGGCGGCGCTGACCGAGAAGGACTGCAGCGACCTCGCCTTCGCGGTCGATCAGGGCGTCGACTGGATCGCTTTGTCGTTCGTCCAGCGGCCGGAAGATCTGGCCGAGGCGCGGAAGCTGATCGGCGGCAAGGCGTCGCTGCTCGCCAAGATCGAGAAGCCGCAGGCGATCCAACGGCTCGAGGAGATCGTCGAGGCGTGCGACGGCGTGATGGTCGCGCGCGGCGATCTCGGCGTCGAGATGCCGCCCGAGATGGTGCCGCCGCTGCAGAAGCGCATCATCGAAGTGTCGCGCCGCCTCGGCCGCCCGGTCGTCGTCGCGACGCAGATGCTCGAATCGATGATCACCTCGCCCTCGCCGACGCGCGCCGAAGTGTCCGACGTCGCGACCGCGATCTATGATGGCGCCGACGCGATCATGCTCTCGGCCGAAAGCGCGGCCGGCGCATGGCCGACCGAATCGGTCGCGATGATGAACGCGATCGGCGAAGCGGTCGAAAAGGATCCGACGCATGGCGACCGGATTCACTTCACCGTGATCCGCTCGGACCCGACCACCGCCGACGCGCTGGCGGAAGCCGCCAAGAACATCGCACAGACGGTCGATGCAGCGGCGATCATCTGCTTCACCGCCTCGGGCTCGACCGCGCGCCGCGTCGCGCGCGAGCGGCCCGGCGTGCCGCTGATGATCCTGACGCCGAACCCCGAGACAGCACGCCGTGCGGGGCTGCTGTGGGGCGCCTATGCGATCCTGACCAAGGACGTCGATTCGTTCGAGGAGATGGTCGCCAAGGCCAAGCGCATGGCGCTGCGCCATGCGCTCGCCAAGGCGGGCGACCGCATCATCCTGATCGCGGGCGTGCCATTCAAGACCCCGGGTTCGACCAACGTGCTGCACGTGGTGCGGGTCACTGGCGACGAGCTGAAGGGGTATGCGAGCTAAGGGCTCCCCGCACCGTCACCCCGGGCTTGTCCCGGGGTCGACCGGGATGCCCACCGTGCCGCCCGAGCGCGCGCGGCACGGTAGGCCCCGGCACAAGGCCGGGGTGACGAAAACGGCCGATAGCGGAAGCGTTTAAAGACCGGGCGCGGCGAGAATGCCGTAGCGCGCGAGATCCCCGCGCAGCGTCACGGCATCGGTGAAGACCACCGCGCCCATCCCGACGCTCTGCGCGCCGGCGACATTGTCCGCGCGGTCATCGACGAACAGCGTCTCCTCGGCGCGCAGGCCGAATCGCTCGAGCGCGAGGCGATAGATCGCCGGATCGGGCTTGGTCAGCAATTCGTCGCCCGACACGACGATGTCGCTGAAGCGATCGAACACGTCGGCCTCGCGGTCCCGGAACGACGGCCAGAACTCGCCCGAGAAATTGGTGATCGCATACAGCGGCACCCCCGCGTCCTCGAGCTCGGCGACGAGCGCACGCATCCCCGGCAACATCCCGCCAAGTTGCTCACCGAAACGCGGCCCCCAGGCGGCGATCAGTGCGGCATGCTCGGGATGCGCGGACGCGAGCTCGGCCGAGGTCTCGGCGAACGGACGGCCAGCGTCATGCTGGAAATGCCATTCCTTGGTCGCGACATCGCGCAGGAATGCATCGAGCGCCCGATCGTCACCGATCAGGCGCTCATAGAGGAATCTGGGATTCCAATCGTACAAGACGTTGCCGACGTCGAAGACGACGGCCCGCGCCACGTCGCTTAGCCCTGGCGGGCCTTGAAGCGGCGGTTGGTCTTGTTGATGATGTAGGTACGCCCACGACGACGGATCACGCGGTTATCGCGGTGACGGCCCTTGAGCGACTTCAGGGAATTGCGGATCTTCATGATCGATTCGCTTTGCAAAATCTGGAATGTGGAAAAGAGCGGCTGCGCATATGGTCGCCTCCCCTCCAAGTCAAGCGCGACCGCGCCGATAAGCCTCGCTATAGCGACGGAACCCGGACGCCGGGTCCGGGCGTTACACCCGTGCAACGACTGCGGTAACAAGGACAAGAGTATGAAGCTGGCTTTGGGAATGGCGATCGCCGCGGCGGCGAGCTTGAGCGCCTGCGCGACGACGACGACGAGTGGCCCGGTCGAAGTGACGCGGTTCCATCTCGGGTCGATGGCGGCACCGCTCGAAACCGGCACGCTCGCGGTCGAGCCCGCGCCCGGCGGCGGCCCCGCCAGCCTCGAGTTCAAGACCTATGCCGCCGCGGTGCAGACCGAAGCGCTGGCGCATGGCTTCACCGTCCCCAAGACCGATCCCGACGCACAATATCTCGCCGTGGTCGGCTTCACCCGCACGACGCGCCCGGCAGCGGCGCGCAGCGGTGGCAGCGGTGTGAGCATCGGCCTCGGCGGTGGCGGCTATAGCGGCGGCGGGTATCGCGGCGGTGGTGGCGGCGTCGGCCTTGGCGGCGGCATCTCCTTCCCGATCGGCAAGCAGAAGTACCGCACCGTGGTGCTGACCGACCTGACCGTCCAGATCCGCCGCCGCCGCGACGCGTCGGTGATCTGGGAAGGCCATGCGCAGACCTTCTCGCCCGGCGAGGCGCCGGCGGCGCAGGCGAACGCCGCGGCGGCCAAATTGTCGCACGCGCTGTTCCTGGACTTCCCTGGAGAATCGGGGCGCACTATTACGGTGCGATGAGCATCACCATCAACGCCGCTTTCGATAGCGGAAACATCGACGTGGTCGCCATCAACGGCGACCGCGTCGATCTCGCCATCCGGCTCGATCAACTGTCGGACTTCTTCCAGTGGTTCCACTTCCGCGTCGCCGGTGCGCGCGGGCAGACCCTGACGTTGCGCATCACCAACGCGGCACAGTCGGCCTATCCGTTCGGCTGGCCGGGCTACAAGGTGCGCGCGAGCACCGATCGCCACACATGGCGGATGATCCCGACACGCTATGCCGATGGCGCGCTCGAGTTCGACTGGAGCGGGGACAGCGACCTCGTCTGGTTCGCCTATTTCGAACCCTATACGATCGAGCGGCACGATGATCTGGTCGCGCGGATCGCGCTCCAGCCCGGTGTGACGCATCGCGAGCTTGGGCAGTCGCTCGACGGGCGCGCGATCGATTGCCTCGACATCGGCACCGGCCCCAAGCACGTATGGCTCTACGGCCGCCAGCATCCCGGCGAGAGCATGGCCGAATGGTGGATGGAAGGCGCGCTCGAATGGCTGACCGACGCCACCAATCCGGTGGCCAGCGCTTTGCGTGAAAAGGCGACCTTCCACTGCGTGCCCAACATGAACCCCGACGGGTCGTTCCGCGGGCATCTGCGCACCAATGCGGCGGGGGTGAACCTCAACCGCGAATGGCACACGCCGACACTTGAGAAGAGCCCCGAAGTGCTGTGTGTCCGCGATGCGATGGATCAGACCGGCGTCGCCTTCGCGATCGACGTGCACGGCGACGAGGCGATCGCGGCGAATTTCTTCGCCGGGTTCGAGGGCATTCCATCCTGGACCGACGCGCTCGGCGCCAAATATACCGAGTTCGGTCAGCGGCTTGCGGCGCATTCGCCCGATTTCCAGACCGCGCGCGGGTATGACAAGGCGGCGCCTGGCAAGGCCAACCTGGCAATGTCGACCAATCAGCTCGCCGAACGCTTCGGCGCGGTGTCGATGACGCTCGAAATGCCGTTCAAGGACCACGACCCGAACCCCGACGCCGAGTTCGGCTGGTCGGGTGCGCGCTCGAAGACGCTGGCGCATGCCTGCCTCGAAGTGCTTGCCGACATGATCGACGCAATCTAGGCCCCCTCGCAAAGGAGACCCAGATGCCCACCCTCGTCCTGATCCGCCACGGCCAGTCGGCCTGGAACCTCGAGAATCGCTTCACCGGTTGGTGGGACGTCGACCTGACCGACAAGGGCGTCGAAGAAGCGCGCGCCGCCGGACGGCTGATGGCGGAGAAGGGGCTCGATTTCGACCTCTGCTTCACCTCGCTGCAGACGCGGGCGATCAAGACGCTCAATCTGGCGCTCGAGGAGATGCGACGGTTGTGGCTGCCGGTCGAGAAGGACTGGCGCCTCAACGAGCGGCATTATGGCGGACTGACCGGACTCGACAAGGCGGAGACCGCCGCCAAGCATGGCGACGCGCAGGTCCATATCTGGCGCCGCAGCTTCGACATCCCGCCCCCGCCGCTCGAGGCCGGCAGCGAATATGATCTGTCGAAGGATCGCCGTTACGCGGGGATCGCCATCCCCGACACCGAAAGCCTGAAGGACACGATCGCGCGCGTCCTGCCGTATTGGGAGGGGCGCATCGCGCCCGCGTTGCGCGACGGGCAGCGCGTCGTCATCTCGGCGCACGGCAATTCGCTGCGCGCGCTGGTCAAGCATCTCTCGGGAATTCCCGATGACGAGATCACCACGCTCGAGATCCCGACCGGGCAGCCGATCGTCTATGAGCTCGACGATTCGCTGGCGGCGACCGATCGGTATTATCTGAGCGAGCGCTGATCGCTTAGCGGCTCCTCGGAACGGGGAGGGGGAGCAGCGCGCGCTGCGCTCGATGTCGGCCCCCTCCACCACCAGCCTGAAGAAGACTGGTGTGCGAGCGACAATGTGTCGCTCGCACACATTGTCGCTCGCACACCCCCTCCCCCGGTTCACGGGGGAGGGAGCGGGACTTACTGGCCCGTCGTAACCGTCGTCGTCGTCTTCTCGCTGACGCGGGCCGGCGCAGCGCGACGCGTCGTCGTCGCCTTGCGCACGACGCGCTTGGTCGTCGCGGCACGCACGGCCGGCGCCGCGGTCTTGGTGGTCTCGGTCGTCACCGTCGTGGTTGGCGCAGGCGCCTGGACGACGACCGGCGGGGCCGAGCGTGCCGCTGCGGCGTCGGCAGCAGCCGAGGCAGCAGCCTGTTCGGCGGCATTGGCGCGCGCATTGGCGGCGGCAGCATCGGCCTGCGCATCGGCCGCGACGTTGCGGGCGTTCGTGGTCGCAGCGTGCGCTGCATCATTGTGCGCGCGCTGCGCCTGGCCGAGCGCGGTGTCGGCGAGCTGCGAGGCGCGATGCGCGTCGTCGATCGCTTCGGCCTTCTTGCCGGCGGCGAGATGCTCCTCGGCGGCGCGGAGCTGCGCCTGCGCGTCGGCCTGAAGGCGCGGCGTCTCGGCGGTCGCGCCGACCTTGGCCGAGGCGTCGATCTTGGCGCGCGCTTCGGCGATCGCCTGTTCGGCGCGGTCGTGCTTGCCTTCGGCGAAAGCGGGGGCGGAGAAAGCCAGCACGCTTGCGAGCGCGATGGACGAGATGGTCGAAAAACGGGTCATGGCGTGTATCCGATATGACTGTATGGATTCGCCCAACCCGCGCCGCGCCAAACAAGTTCCGCTAGCGATATGACGGCGGGAATGGTTGCCCTGCGCCACCCCGCTCGCTAGTCCGGCGCGATGGCACAGAGCGCGTCCCCCCTTGTCGGCATCATCATGGGCAGCACGTCCGATTGGGAGACGATGCATCACGCCGCCAATCTCCTGGCCGAGCTCGACGTGGCGTATGAAACCAGGGTCGTCTCGGCGCACCGTACGCCACAGCGGCTGTACGACTATGCGACGGGCGCGGCCGAGCGCGGATTGCAGGTGGTGATCGCGGGTGCTGGCGGTGCGGCGCATCTGCCGGGGATGGCGGCGGCGATGACGCATCTGCCGGTCCTCGGCGTGCCGGTCGAGAGCAAGACGATGAAGGGCTTGGACAGCCTCTATTCGATCGTCCAGATGCCCGCGGGGATTCCGGTGGGGACTCTGGCGATCGGCAAGGCGGGTGCGAAGAATGCGGCGCTGCTGGCGGCGGCGATTCTGGCGCTGTCGGATGCGGATTTGAGCGCGCGGCTGCAGGCGTGGCGCGCGGCGCAGACCGATGGCGTCGCTGTCGATCCGGAATGATGCTCAACGGCTGCTTCCTGTCTCCTCCCCTCCCTTCCAGGGCGGGGAGGCCCGCTACCACGACCTCCCCTCACCCAACGGAACCGCGCGCATGACCCCCCTCCCCCCCGGCTCGACGATCGGCATCCTCGGCGGCGGGCAGCTCGGGCGGATGCTCGCGGTCGCCGCAGCGCAGCTCGGCTATCACACGCGAGTCCTCGCACCCGACGAGGAGGCCGTCGCCGCGCAGACGGCGTCGAGCTACATCCGCGCCGATTATCACAGCCATATCGTGCTCGACGAATTCGCCGCGGCGGCCGATGTCGTCACCTATGAGTTCGAAAATATCGCGCTCGCGCCGGTCACCTATCTGGCGGGCAAGGTCCCGGTCCACCCCGCACCTGCCGCGCTCGGCATCGCGCAGGATCGGGCGATCGAAAAGGCGTTCGTCGCCGAGATCGGTGGGCGGACCGCGCCTTGGGCGAAGGTCGAGACGCGCGCCGAGCTTGCAGCGGCAATCGCCACAATCGGCACGCCCGCGATCCTCAAGACGCTGCGGATGGGCTATGACGGCAAGGGCCAGGTGCGCATCACCGCGCCCGACCAGATCGACGCGGCCTGGGATGCGATCGGGCAGCGGCCCGCGATCCTCGAGGGGTTCGTCACGTTCAGCCACGAATTCTCGATCCTGCTGGTGCGCCGCGGCGACGGGCAGATGGTGAGCTATCCGCCGCCGTGGAACCAGCACGCCGACGGCATCCTCGCCACCTCGACGCTCCCTGCCCCGCCCGAGATCGCAGCGCAGTGGGGCGAGGCAGCGGCGCTCGCCGGGCGGATCGCCGATCGGCTCGACTATGTCGGGGTGCTGGCGTGCGAATTCTTCGCCGGTGCTAACGGGCCGGTGTTCAACGAAATGGCGCCGCGCGTCCACAATTCGGGACATTGGACGATCGAGGGCGCGGTCTGCTCGCAGTTCGAGAACCACATCCGCGCGATCTGCGGGCTGCCGCTTGGCGACACGGCGCTGACCGCGCCCACGGTGGCGATGGAGAATCTGATCGGCGACGATGCCGATCGCTGGGCGGAGATTCTGGCGGAGCCCGGCGCGCATCTGCACCTCTACGGCAAGGGCGCAAGCCGGCCGGGGCGCAAGATGGGGCATGTGACGAGATTGGGGCGGTAAGGTCTTGTCCCTCTCCCCGCTTGCGGGGAGAGGAAGCGTGCCGCAAGCGCGACGCTCACGCCCCTCTCCCGCGCCTCGGCTTCGCCTCGCTTGCCCTCTCCGCGACGCGGGCGATTAGGGCACCACCGGCAGCGCGATATAGCTCTCGTCCGGCCCGCTCACCGTAACCTGCTGCGTCGCCTTCACGTAGTCCGCCGGCTTGGCGAAGAAGATGTTGGGCACGAAGCTCTGCGGGTTCCGATCATAGAGCGGGAACCAGCTCGACTGGACCTGCACCATGATGCGGTGCCCCGGCAGGAACACATGGTTCGCCTGCGGCAGCGCCCAGCTATACGCCAGCGGCACGCCGGGCTTCAGCGCGACGGCATGGTCGAGCCCCTCGCGATACCGCCCGCGGAAGATGTCCATGCCGACGGCGAGCTGATAGCCGCCCATCTTGGGGTCGCTCGGCACCTGGTCGGGATAGACGTCGATCAGCTTGACCGCCCAGTCGCTGTCGGTGCCGCTCGTCGCCGCGGTGAGATGGACGACCGGTTGCCCCGCAATCGTCACGGACTGCGTCAGCACCGGGCCGGTAAAGGTCAGCACGTCGGGGCGGCTCGAGACGATGCGCTGGTCGCCGACCAGCCACGCCTTCCAGTGATTGTCCTCGTAACTCACCGGCCGCACCGGACGTGGCACGTTGGTCACCGGATGCGCCGGGTCGGAGACATAGTCCGCCGTCTGCGCCGGCCCGGCGGCAGGCGCGAAGCCGACCGCGTCGCCGGGCTGGAGAAACAGCTTGGTCATCGCCGGCTGCGCCGACCAGCTCGGCAAGCGCTGCCACTGGTTGGTGCCGCTCTGGAACGCGGTGACGGGCGCGACGTCCATCGGCGTACCCTTGAGGTAATGCGCAAGGAAGGGCCCGAGCACATTGCGGCGCCACCATTTGGCGGTGTCCTGATCCCACTGGATATCGCCGAGCGCCTTGCCGTCGTCGATCTGCTGGCCGTGATACCAGGGGCCCATCGTCAGATAGACCATGTTCCCGGCAGTATCCTTGGGCTTCAGCGCGCGATAGACCGCAGTCGCGCCGTAGATATCCTCCTGATCCCATAATCCGTGGACGAGCATGACCGGCACCTTGAGCGGATAGCGCGCGAGCACCTGGTCCATCGCCTGCGCCTGCCAGAAGCTGTCATACGCCGGGTGCGCGGCGATCTTGCGCCAGAAGCCGATCTGGTCGAGCCCGTGCGCCTTGGCGAGCGCGCCGGTCGAGCCGGCGCGCATGACCGCGTCATATTCGTCATAGGTGGTGCGCGCGTAGGGCGACGAATTGTCGCGTGTCGCGATCTGCTCCCAAATGTAGTCGATCCCGACGCGAAACGCGCCATTGTGGAACCAGTCGTCGCCGCGCCAGCCGTCGACCATCGGGTTCTCCGGCACCGCCACCGCGAGCGCGGGATGCGGGTCGATGAGCGGCATCAGCGACAGGAAGCCGTCGTACGAAATGCCGAGGATCCCGACCTTGCGGTTCGACTCGGGGAGATGCTTCACCAGCCAGTCGATCGTGTCGTAGGTGTCGGTCGAATCATCGGTATGCGTCGGGTTGAGCGCGGTGTCGTGGAGCGGCGGGTTCATCATCGCGATGCCCTGCGACCCGTATTTGCCGCGCACGTCCTGCACGACGCGGATGTATCCGCCATCGACGATGACGTCGGTGGCGTTGTCGTATCCGGTGAGACTCGTCGCGAGATCGGCATTGTTGCCGCCCTTGCCCGTCATCCCGTCGGCGCTGTACGGCGTGCGGGTCATCAGGATGCCGGCGTCGTGCGCGCCTTTAGGCAAGAGGATGACGGTGTGGAGCTTGACCCCGTCGCGCATCGGGATCTCGACGATGCGCCGTTCATAGTTGAAGCCTTCGCTCGGGGGCACGAGCTTGGCGGGGCGTTCGTCATAGGATTGCGCGTGCGCGGTAACGGGCAAGACAGCCAATGCTGCGACCAACATCCAATGTGCCTTCATGTCCCACTCCATCGCGGCACCCTGGCCTCGCGCCGGGGTCCACCGTGCCGCATTCCCGGCAGGGCAAAGTGTGCGGCACGGTGGGCCCCGGCACAAGGCCGGGGTGACGCTCGCACCCTACAAAAACGGCCCGCACTCCCTCGGGAGTACGGGCCGTCTGCAACGTTCGAACGAACGGCTTACGCCGCGCGCGTACCCGTCATCGGGAAGCTGCCGAACGCGCCGGCGCCGACGGTGCCGGTGAGCGTGTCGCCCTCGGCCGTCGCCTTGCAATCGAGCGTCATCGGCATCGGCACGACGATCGACATCTTCCAGCTGATCGTGTCACCCTCGACCGTGCCGTCGGTGATCTCGACCGAACCCATCGCGCCGTTCTGCGAACCGGTCCAGCTGGTGCCGTCGGTCTTGACCGTCAGCGTCGCCTTCTGGTCGCCGAGCGGCGACTTGACGATCGTATCCCACGTCCCATCAACTGCAGCCATGATGTGTCTCCTGACAATAATTTCTAGCGCACGTCCGCCACGGACGCCGCTGGGATCACCTCGACCGGCAGCCCGATGCTGTCAAGCTGACCACGGACCTTCGCCGCATCGCCGACGACGATCCACACGAAGCGTTTCGGGTCGAGCGCCGCGCGTGCCGCAGCGTCAAGCTGGCCTGCGGTAAAGCTGCGATATTTTTGCGGCAGCGTCGCATAATAATCGTCGGGCCGACGATACAGGTCGTTCGACTGGATCGCGCTGAGCACCGCGCCCGACGTCTCGAAATTGCCCGGCAGCGAGCTGATCGCATCAGTGATGGTGCGGTCGAACTCATCGGCGGTGATGCCCTTGGTCGTCAGGAAGTCGGCGAAGTCGGTGCGCAGCGACGCGATCGACTCGCCGGTCTTGTCGGCCTGGACGCCAGTGCCGAGCAGGTACGGCGTGTCGAATTGCGCGCGACGGAACGATCCGTTGACGCCGTACGACCAGTGCCGCGCCTCGCGCAGGTCCATATTGACGCGCGACAGGAAATCGCCGCCGAGCGTGTCGTTCGCGGTGATCACCGGCAGCAGATCGTCGGTGCCGACGAGCGGCGTCGGCGCGCCTGCGATGATGAACGATTGCGGCGAATCGGGCCGGTCGATCAGCACGATCTTCGGCGCGGACGGCGCGGTCTTGACGCTGAAATCCTTGACGCCGGCCGGCCCGGTCGGCGTCCAGTCGCCGAAGCGCGCGTCGAACGCCGCCTTGATCTCGGCGAGCGGACGATCGCTGACGACGAAGATCTTCGCCTTGTCGGGGCGGATCCAGGCCTGCTGGAAGGCGACCAGATCGTCGCGCGTCAGCGCCGCCACCGCGTTGGCGTCGCCGCTGCCGAGCGCCTTGGCGTACGGATAGGCCGCGCCGTAGACGAGCTTGGGATAGACGCGCAGCGCGAGGCCCTGCGGGCTCGTCAGCTCGGCGGCGATCCGCGACAGCTGCTGGTTCTTGAGCCGCGCGACTTCGGCCGGATCGAACTTGGGATGCCGCACGATATCGGCGAGCAGTTCGGTCGAGGCTGCGAGATTGGCGCTCGGGGTGAACATGCCGACGCTCGTGCGGTCGGCGCCGGAGCCGCTGGTGATGTTCGCGCCAAGCCGTTCCTTGGCCTCGGCGATCGCGATCGAGTCGCGGCTGAGCGTGCCTTCGTCGAGCATGTCGAGCGTCAGCGCCTGCGTGCCCAGCTTGCCCGGCACGTCGGCGGCGATGCCCGCGTCGAAGCTGATCGACGCCTGCGTGATCGGTACGGCGTTGCGATAGGCATAAATGAGCTCGATGCCGTTCTTGAGCTTGGCATGCTCGACCTTGGGGAAGACCAGGCTCGACAGCGTGCCGACCGGCGGCAAGTCGCCGCGCGTCCCCTTGAAGGGCGCCTCGGGTGCGGCGGCGACCTTCACCGGCGGCGTCGCCTCGACATAGGCGTCGCGCGCGCCGGGCACGACGGTCAGCGCATAGACCGGGCGCGTCAGCCATTTGGCGCTGGCGGCCTTGACGCGCGCGGGCGTCTCGGCGGCGAGTTCGGCGAGCTGCTTCTTGTAGAAGCCGGGGTCGTTTTCATAGAGCGCGCCCTCGGCGAGCGCGACCGCCTTGCCGCCGAACCCGCCGGTCGATTCGAGCCCGGCGATCCGCCCTGCGGCATCGCGCGTCGCGACACGCGCGACCTCGTCGGCGGTGGGGCCGTTGGCGATGACGTCGGCGATGATCTCGTCGAGCCGCTTGGCGACGAGCGCGGGATCAACGCCCGGGCGCACATCGGCGCTGACGATGAACATGCCGACCTGCGCGAAGCTCTCATTGTTCGCCGAGACGCGCACCGCGAGCTTTTCCTTGCGCACCAGCGCATTGTCGAGCCGGCTGCTCGACAGCCCGCCAAGCACGCCGGCGGTCACGTCGAGCGCGACCGCATCGGGGTTGTTGATGCCGGGCACCGCCCACATCCGGTAGATCCGCGTGTTCGAGACGCGGTCCTTCATCACCTCGCTTTTCGGCGCGGCGAGTGTCGGGACGTCGGCGGTCGGGACGACGCTCTCGGGCCCCTTGGGGATCGCGCCGAAATATTTGGTGACAAGCGTCTTCGCGGTGGCGACGTCGACATCGCCCGACAGCACGAGCACGGCGTTGTTCGGGCCGTAATGCCCGCGGAACCAGTTCTTCACATCCTCGACGCTCGCCGAATCAAGATCCGCCATCGCGCCGATCGTGGTGTGGCCATACGGATGCGTCGCAGGAAACAGCGCCTCGGTCTGCTTGTACTGGACGAGCCCGTAAGGCTGGTTGTCGCCCTGCCGCTTCTCATTCTGGACGACGCCGCGCTGCTCGTCGACGACGGCCGGCGTGATCGCGCCGAGGAGGTAGCCCATCCGGTCGCTCTCGAGGAACAGCGCGCGGTCGAGCGCCGCGACCGGCACCGTCTCGAAATAGTTGGTACGGTCGAAATAGGTCGTGCCGTTGAGATCGGTCGCGCCCATCGCCTTGGTGTAGGTGAAATAGTCCTTCGGCGCGTTCTCGCTGCCGTTGAACATCAGATGCTCGAACAGATGCGCGAAGCCGGTCTTGCCCTTTGGCTCGAACTTCGACCCGACATTGTACCACACCGACACCGCGACGACGGGCGCCTTGCGATCGGTATTGACGATGACGCGCAGGCCGTTGGGCAGGCGGAATTCGCTATAGGGAATGTCGACTTGCTTCACGAGGTCTGCAACCGGCACGGGCTTGGGCGCGGTCTGCGCGAAGCTCGGCGTGACAAAGGTTGCGAGCGCTACACCAGAGAGCGCGAGCAGCTTGACGGTCATGAAGATCCCCCGGGAATAGCGTCTGAAAACAGGACTGTGCTGCGAAGCTATAGCAGCGCTCTGGCGGTAGCAATCGCTTCCTCGGCGGTTTGTAAGCGCTTCATCCTCCCCTCCCTGGAAGGGAGGGGAGGAACTAGGGCCGATACACGCGTTCGACGTTGCGCTTGAGATCCTCGCGCCAGAACAGCACCGGCTTGAACCTGTGCGCCGCGAACAACGGGGCCTGATCGGCATAATGCGGCGAATCCGGCCGCGTCGTCGCCGCGCCGTACGGCTGGATCGACTGCGAGCGGACGCGTCCGGCCTTGTCCCACGCCATGTCCATGATGAAACTGTCGCCATGCTTGACGACGAGCCGCCCATCATCGGCCTCGTCCCAGGTCGAGGCCGCGCGCAGCACGTCGGGCGCGCCGTCGAGCGGGAGATCGACGGTACCGTGGCGCAACCGTAGCAGCGTGCCGAGCGGCGGATCGAGCGTGCCGAAATGCGTCTGGAGATACGCCGCCGCCTTGAGCAGCGCATCACGCGGATCGAGCTCGGGGCGGCGCTGATAGTGCCATTTCTGCCCCGTCCGCAGCAAAATCGCCGCGAGCGCCTGGCCACTGTGATGGCCATCGAAATCCCAGTTCCAGCCGCGCAGCAGGCCAAGCGCTTGCTTCAGTTGTGCATCGCCCTTGGGATCGATCCGCATGACATCGCCATACCATTTCGCCGCCCAGCTCAGCTTGCTGACGCCGGTGTCGAACTTGATGCGGAGCAGATCATCGGCCGAAATCGATGGATCGGCACCGAGCAGTTCGACCGCACGCGTGCCGCGATTGGTCGTGTCGGTCTCGATCCCGAGCAGCGGCGAATAGTCGCCGGGCTTGAGCTCGGACCGCGCCCCTGCCGCCTGGAACGGCGTGTTGTTGGCATTGGCGAGAAAGCCCGAGGCCGGGTTCACGTTGCGCGGCACTTGTGCGAACGGCACCGTCCCCGGCGCAAGATCACGCGACGTATCGCCACGCAGGACATGGCGATAATCGAACCCGGGCTTCCGGTTGGGAAAGCTCGCATTGTAGACATAGGCAATGTTCCCCGCGGCATCGCCGTAGAGGAAGTTGGTTGCGGGCACGCCCTGGATCGCCAGCGCCTTCTGCCACTCGCCGAAATCGCGCGCGCGCGTCAGGCGGTAATATTCCTCGACCATGCGGAGCTGGTCGGCACCGGCATAGCGGATCGCGAACGCCCCGCTCTTGTTGACGATCACCGGCCCCTGCACCGCGCGATAGACCGTCTTCGGGATCGGCAGCACGAACGGCCCGAAGCGCACCTTGAGCCACACGCGATGTGCTTCGAGCGGGAGCCATTTGCCGTCGAAGCGATATTCGGTCCCGTCAGCATTGCGCACCAGCTTGTAGACATCGGTCAGGTCGGGCCGGTTGACGGTGTTGGTCCAGCCAAGCTGTTCGTTATGCCCGAGCACCGGGAACGGCACGCCCGGGAAGGTCGCGCCCGAGAAATGCCAGCCGGTGCCCGATTGCACGCTGAGTTCGTACCAGGCGACGGGTCCGCTCCACGGCTGATGCGAGTTCGACAGGACGCGCGTGAAGCCGTCGGCCGAGCGCCTGGGGGCGACGACGAAGGCGTTCGAGCCATTGGGCATCGCTTCGCCGGTCGCGGGCAGCGCGCTCGGATCGGGGCTGTCGGGCACCGCGCCTGCGGTCTCGGCCGGCAGCGGCTTGTCGCCCGACAGCGCACCGAGCGTCTGGTCCAGCCCGAAGAAGAACGGCGTGCGGAGCACGAACCCTGTCGCGATATCCTCGCCGTTCGCCGGGAACAGCCGCGCGAGGCGGATCTCGCCGGGGTGCCGCCGCGCATAGGCGTTGAGCCCGCTGGCATAGGCATCGAGCAAGGCGCGGACATCGGCGGGCTGCTTGTCGTAATCGCGCCGCGCGGTCTCGCGCGCGCCGAGCAGCGCCAGCGTGTAATCGACCTTGGCGCCATCCGCGCCGGTCATCGCGCCGAGCCGCCCGCGCGCCATCGCGACGGCTTCCTGCAGCGTCGCGAAATCGTCCTCGGCATGGGCATAGGCGACGCCGTACGCGACATCGGGATCGGTCTTGCCGAAGATGTGCGGGACACCGAACCGATCGCGCGCGATCACGCTGTCATAGCGCTGCTCGGGCGGCGCCACGACGCGCACGGCGGCAAACGGCTCCCACACCGCCAGCCCGATCGCGACGGCCAGCATCATCGCCGCCAGCCATGCTGCCCCGGCCCTTATGGTCCGCATTCGGATCCCCTCTCGGCAGCGAATAAAGCAGCCTTGCAGGGATTTAGCTAGACGTGCTTGCGCGCCACCGACCAGATGAAGCTGTCGTACCAGAAATGGAGCAACGAGCAGGCGATGAACGGCGCCAGGAAGACCCGGACGCTGCCTGTCGCCGCGGCGGCATAGGCGAGGCCGAACAGGATGCTGCCGCCCCAGAAATACAGCATGGCGCGGCCCTCTCGCCCGCCTGACGCTTGCGTCATCCGACCGCCCTCCTTGACCCAGACCAGCGCGAAATATTGCACCGCATGGTAGAGATTGATCACCGCCAGCGCGACGATCGGCGGCGTGAAGCCCCAGGCGATGATCGACACCGTGCCCGTCGCGACCAGCGTCGCCAGTTTGTGCGCCGGCAGGCGGTATCCCGCTCGGATTGCGCGGCGATACGCAACGACCGTCCAGCCGAGCACGGTCACATAGGCGAGCACCGCGACGATCCGGATGCCATCATTGTAGCCGGCGAGCACACCCGGCAGGCTGGCCAGGGTGGCAAGCGCGGTGTTGTCGAACTTTGCAAGAATCTGGAGATGCGTCGCAAGCGCCGCCCCCGCCGCGAGCGGGCCGACATAGAGCAAGGTGTTGAGCCGAAGATCGGTTTTGCGCAGCACCTCGGGTGGATTTCCCGCCTTCATGTTGTAGATCCGCGCAAAGCCGAAATTCTGCATCGCCGAATGATAGATGTCCCAGAACACCGCGAGCACGCTCGCCGCGACCAACGCAATCGGCGAGAGGAACAGCGTCGCGATCAGCGCGATCGGCGCGACCGTCAGTTTGCCGCGATGCGCCGCGAAAACGGTGCGGTTCCCGTACGCGCGCGGGACCACGGCGATGAGATGCGCCCAGGTCGTGACCGCGATGACCGCGAACATGCCTTTGATCGGCTTTGTTGCAAAACTGATGGCGGGGATTCACGCAGGGAATCGAGCGGTATAGATAGGCGTAATGCCCAAACCTGCCGCACCTGTGTATCGTACGACGAACTGGCCTGAGTATAATGCGGCGCTGAAGCGGCGTGGGTCGCTGGAAATATGGTTTGATCCGGAGATGCACTGGCTTTCGAAGCCGTGTGGTCGCCCTGGTCGCCCGATGCGGTTTTCAGACAGCGCGATAGAGCTGTGCCTGACGCTGAAGACGCTGTTCAACCTGCCTTTGCGGCAAGTGACGGGGTTGGTTTCGAGCCTGATCAAAATGGCGGGGCTGGATTGGTCGGTGCCGGATTATACGACGCTGTGCCGACGGCAGAAGACGTTGAAGGTCAACCTCGGCGGGCGGATCAGCTCGGGCGGACTGCACCTGCTGGTCGACAGCACCGGGATCAAAATGACGGGAGAAGGCGAGTGGAAGACGCGCAAACACGGACCGTCCTACCGTCGCCAGTGGCGCAAGGTGCATCTCGGGATTGATGCTGGGACGCTGGATATCCGGGCCATTGAGGTCACGACGAATGCCATTGGTGACGCACCGACGCTGCCCGTTCTCCTGGCGCAAATTCCCGGAGACGAGCGGATACTCAGCGTCGGCGGAGATGGCGCTTATGATACCAGGGACTGCCATGCCGCTATTGCCGGGCGCGGTGCCGATGCGGTCATCCCGGTCCGCCGCAACGGGCAACCATGGGCAGAAGGCGGTCCCGGCGTCGATGCACGCAATGGAGCGCTACGCGCGACAAAGCGGCTTGGTCGCGCAATCTGGAAAAAGTGGAGCGGCTATCATCGCCGCAGTCTGGTCGAGACCAAAATGCACTGCTTCAAACTCCTGGGCCAGCGCGTTGTCGCCCGCACCTTCGATCGTCAGATTACCGAGCTCAAAGTCCGTGCTGCAATTCTCAATCGGTTCTCCGAAATAGGAACGCCGGTGACCGTCCGCATCCAATAACATCTTCAAGTAAAACGTCGGTCATGCTCTCGCGTAATTATGCAACAAAGCCGTTCAGAACGCTGCCTTGATCGTCACGAAATACTGCGCGGGTGCACCCGCCAGCAGCGTCTGGTTGTCGCCCTTATAGCCAAAGCCGTTCGATCCGATCGTCGAGACATATGTCTTGTCGAACAGATTGGTCGCGTTCGCCTGGATCTCGAACTTGCGGTCGGCGATCGTCACGCGCGCGCCGATCGTCGCATCGACCAGCACGCGGCCGGGCACCGACTGGTCGTTGGTGTAGGTGAAGTAGCGGCGGCTCATATAATCCGCGCCGACACGGCCAAAGAAGATGCCCTTGTCATAGGTCAGCTCGCCCTTGATCAGGTGCTTGGGCGTATCGACGGTCTGCTTCCCGCGGATCGCCTGTACCACCCCGCCGACGGTCACATTGTCGCGATAGGTCGAGTCGTTATAGCTGTACGAGCCATAGACACCAAAGCCGTAGCCGAGCTTCGCCTCGAGCGCGGTCTCGAGCCCGTAGGCGCGCACCGAACCGACGTTCGACAGGATCGGCGGGTTGCCGACGATCCCCGCTCCCACGCTCTGCGCCAGCGTGCGGTTCGAGAAATCGACATAATAGCCCGCAACCAAGGCTGTCACACCGCGATAATGGTAGCGCCCGCCGACCTCGAACGTGTCCGACGATTCGGGCTTGAGCTTGTTGGTGGTGAGCAGCGCGTTGAAGCCCGCCTGCGTCGTCGCGAACGGGCCGCTGGTGGCCGAGGAAACGAACGCACGCGTCACCTCGGTAAAATCGCCGAACAGTTCGAACGCGCTGCCGATCTTGTAATTAAGCCCGGCGTGCGGCTGGAAGAAGTCCTTTACCTGGATGCGGCCCGAGGCAAGCCCGCCCGATACGATTGGTGTCGCCTTGTTGGTGACGGCAAAGCCCTTCCAGCCGAGATCGACCGTCAGATCACCGAGCGCGATCTTGTCCTGCACGTAATATTGCACGGTGTCGGTCTGGTAGGTGTTGTACCATTGCGTCGCGAACGGGAGGTACTGGAACTCGCGCGCGCTGCGCGTCGGCGTGGTGCGGCTGTCGAGCGCGTAGTAGCGGCGCGCCTGGCGGAAATCGTTGAGTTCGTACCAGCCGCCGACCGTCAGGTCGTTGAAGCCGAGCTTGGTACCGAGCGAACCGAACACCCCCTTGCGGTGGATGTCATATTCGGTCGTGCGCACCGAGATCGGCACGCCCGACGGCGACGGGACATACGGCGTGAACCACAGGCCCTGGCCGTGATTGGCGTGGTAATAGGCCTTCAATGCGCCGTGGACGGTCGCATCCTTGCCGGTCTCGACGCCAAGCGAGGCGAGGTAATCCTGGCGCAGGCCTGCCGCGTCGAAATAGACGTCGTCGGCATTGGCATACGGCGCGGGCGTCACCGACCCCGCTGCCGGATTGAGCTTCGGCGCACCCGTGTAGCCGCTGTTCGCGCCGGTATCGGCGATCAGCACCGCGAGCGGGAAATTGTTCGCGATATTGTCGTTCCGGTAGCCGAGCCGCTTGATCATATCGAGCGAGAGATCCTGATAGTCCTGCTCGCGCCGGTCCGAATAATCGAAGGTGCCGACCAGCCGCACCGGGCCGACCGGGGCCACGAACTTGGCATTGACCTGGTTCTGGCGCTGGACGCCGAAGCCCTTCCATTTGTCGGTATCGAGGAAGCCATACGAGACATAGGCGCTCGGCCCGTTCTCGCCGAGCACGCCGGTGTCGAACCGCCCGAACGCGCGCACGGTGTTCTCGCTGCCATAGCTGGTGTTGAGCGTCAGCGCGGTGGTCGGCTTGGGATCGCTCGAGAAGAATTCGATCGTCCCGCCCAAATTGTTGGTCGCCTGCGCGCCGATCGAGCCCGATCCCTGCGACACCAAGGTGCGGCCGATATTTTCCGAGGAAATAGCGCGGCTGATGTGGAGGCCGTTGGCGTTGCCATACGATCCGTCGCCGAGCGGGATGCCGTCGAGCGTGAAGCCGATCTGGTTCTGGTTGAAGCTGCGGATCGAGACGCGCTGCGACCATTCATACGCGCCGAACGCATCGGCCGACTGGAAGTTGACGTTGGGCAGCTTGGCGATCGCTTTCAGCGGGCTCGTGCCCGGCGCGAGGATCGCGATATCGGCTTGCCCCAGCTGCTGGACCTGCCGCGTCTGGCCTTTGCCGACGATGATGATGTCGTTGCCGGCATCGTCTGCGACCGGGTCGGCATCGGGTACGGGGGCTTCAGGTGCAGGCGCCGGCGCGATCGCCCCGTCGCGCGCGGAGGCGGCGAGCGGCCATGCAAGGGCGGCGCCCGCGAGCAGGCAAAGCGTGAAACGGCGCATGATGAGGTCCCCGATATGATCGTTTTTGAGGCACTACTCCCCGCGCCCTGCGGCGGTGCCTAACCATGCTGCGTTGCGGAAATACGTAAATTCCGTGGCAAGCCGATGACGTTCGTTACGGCTAGGCATCAAACACAGGATCGCGACGCCGCCGCCTCTTGTGTTGCAAATGTGCAACACTACATCGAGCCGGAAGAAGGAGGGACACTTCCACATGAATATCGAGAAATTCACCGACCGCGCCAAAGGCTTCCTGCAATCGGCGCAGACCGTTGCGATCCGCATGAGCCATCAGCGGATCGCACCCGAGCATCTGTTGAAGGCGCTGCTCGAGGATGAGCAGGGCATGGCGTCGGGGCTGATCAGCGCGGCCGGCGGCGACCCCAAGCGTGCCGTTACCGAGACCGATCTCGCGCTGTCGAAGATCCCGGCAGTCTCGGGCAGCGGTGCGCAGCAGACGCCGGGGCTCGATAACGACGCGGTGCGCGTGCTCGACCAGGCAGAGCAGATCGCGACCAAATCGGGCGACAGCTTCGTCACAGTCGAACGACTGCTCGTCGCGCTCGCGCTATCGCTCAACACGGTGGCAGGAAAGGCGCTCAAGACCGCGGGCATCACCCCCGAAGCGCTCAACACCGCGATCGAGCAGGTGCGCAATGGCCGCGTCGCTGACAGCGCGGGCGCGGAAGACAAGTTCGACGCGCTGAAGAAGTTCGCGCGCGACCTGACGCAGGCGGCGCGCGACGGCAAGCTCGACCCCGTGATCGGTCGCGACGAGGAAATCCGCCGCACGATCCAGATCCTCGCGCGCCGTACCAAGAACAATCCGGTGCTGATCGGCGAACCCGGCGTCGGCAAGACCGCGATCGCCGAGGGGCTCGCGCTGCGCATCGCCAATGGCGACGTTCCCGATACGCTGAAAGACCGCAAGCTGATGTCGCTCGACATGGGCAGTCTCATTGCCGGCGCGAAGTATCGCGGAGAGTTCGAGGAGCGACTGAAAGGCGTACTCGACGAGGTGAAGGCCGCCGAGGGCGACATCGTCCTGTTCATCGACGAGATGCACCAGCTGATCGGCGCAGGGAAATCCGAGGGCGCAATGGATGCGGGCAATCTGCTGAAACCCGCGCTCGCGCGCGGCGAGCTGCACTGTGTCGGCGCGACGACGCTCGATGAATATCGCAAATATGTCGAGAAGGACGCCGCGCTCCAGCGCCGCTTCCAGCCGGTGTTCGTCGGCGAGCCGACCGTGCCCGACACGATCTCGATCCTGCGCGGGTTGAAGGAGAAATACGAGCTGCACCACGGCGTGCGGATCACCGATGCGGCAATCGTCGCGGCGGCGACCCTGTCGAACCGCTACATCACCGACCGCTTCCTCCCCGACAAGGCGATCGATTTGATGGACGAGGCTGCCAGCCGCATCCGCATGGAAGTCGAGAGCAAGCCCGAGGAGATCGAGATCCTCGACCGGCGGATCATCCAGCTCAAGATCGAGCGCGAGGCGTTGAAGCGCGAAACCGACGAGGCGTCGCGCGACCGGCTCGGCAAGCTCGAAGGCGAACTCGCCAATCTCGAGCAGCAGTCGAGCGAACTGACGACGCGCTGGCAAAGCGAGAAGGACAAGATTTCGGCCGAGGCGAAGCTCAAGGAGCAGATCGACGCCGCGCGGCTCGAACTCGAACAGGCGCAAAGGGCCGGCGATCTCGCAAAGGCGGGCGAGCTGTCCTACGGGCGCATCCCCGACTTGCAGCGCCAGCTCGATGCTGCCGCGGGCGCGACCAAAGGCGCGATGCTGCGCGAAGAAGTGACCGCTGAGGATATCGCAGGGGTCGTCGCGCGCTGGACCGGGATCCCGGTCGAGCGGATGCTGGAAGGCGAGCGCGACAAGTTGCTCGCAATGGAAGCGACGATCGGCAAGCGCGTGATCGGCCAGCAGAATGCGATCCGCGCGGTCTCGACCGCGGTGCGCCGCGCGCGTGCGGGTCTGCAGGATCCGAACCGGCCGCTTGGCTCGTTCCTGTTCCTCGGGCCGACCGGCGTCGGCAAGACCGAGCTGACCAAGGCGCTCGCCGAATTCCTGTTCGATGATCCGACCGCGATGGTCCGCATCGACATGAGCGAGTTCATGGAGAAACACGCGGTCGCCCGCCTGATCGGTGCGCCTCCGGGCTATGTCGGTTATGAGGAAGGCGGCGTGCTGACGGAGGCGGTTCGGCGGCGGCCGTACCAGGTCGTGCTGTTCGACGAGGTCGAGAAGGCGCATGGCGATGTCTTCAACATCCTGCTGCAGGTGCTCGACGACGGGCGGTTGACCGACGGTCAGGGCCGCACGGTCGACTTCACCAACACGATCATCGTGCTGACCTCGAACCTCGGCAGCCAGGTGCTGACGACGCTCGGCGAAGGCGAGGATGTCGCGAGCGTCGAGCCGCAGGTGATGGAGATCGTCCGCGGCCACTTCCGCCCGGAATTCCTCAACCGGCTTGACGAGATCGTGCTGTTCCACCGGCTCGGCCAGGCGGAAATGGCGCCGATCGTCGACATTCAGGTCAAGCGGATCGCGACGTTGCTCGCCGAGCGCAAGGTGGCGCTCGACCTGACCGATGCGGCACGCCTGTGGCTCGGACGGGTCGGCTATGATCCGGTGTATGGCGCGCGACCGCTAAAGCGCGCGGTGCAGCGCTATCTGCAGGATCCGCTCGCCGATCTGATCCTGCGCGGCAGCGTCAAGGACGGCGCGACGGTGCGGGTCGACGAAGGCGATGGGAAGCTCGAGCTCGTAGTCGAGTGACGCAAAAAGGGGCGGCTCCTTTTCAGGAGCCGCCCCAGTCTTGTGCCCTTTGCAGGGGTGTCGCTTACCAGTCGACCTTCGCGCCGAAGCGGACGAAGCGGCCGATAAAGCCCTGGCTTTCCCAGGCGACGTTGTAGCCGAAGCCCGCGTCGTAGGTCTGGCCCGGATTGAAGTCCGGCTTCACGTCGAAGATGTTGAGCACGTTTGCGTACAGCGTGAAACGGTTGTTGACCTTGATCGTCCCCGTCATGTCGACGTCGATGAAGCGCCGCGCGCGGCACTTGTACGGGGTGCCGTCCGAATAGGCATAGACCGAAGCGCCGATGCTGTCGGTGCAGCTGTCGGGGTTGCCGCCGTAATCGACCGACGCCATGCTATAGCCGCCCGTGTAATAGGCGGTGCCGCTGATCGAGCCCTTGCCGTTGAAGTCGAGCGTGTTCGACCAGCTGCCACGCCACTTCGGCGCACCCGAGCACGACGTGATGTTGCAGGGGCTGAGCGACCCGTCGAAGCGCTGGACCGAGCCGCCCGGCGTGACCTGCTCGAGGTTGATCAGGTAGGTCGCGTCGATCCGGCTGGTCAGGTTGATGCCATGACCCAGCGGAAGCCGTGCCGTGCCCGAGAAATCGAGGCCCGACGTCGTCTGCGACGTGGTGTTGACGAACTGATACTGGATGAAGCCGAGCTGCGGCAGTGCGGTCGGGAAGCTCGGATCGGCAACGCCCGGCTTCACGGTGATCCCCGGCAGGTTCACGACACCGTTGTTCGCATAATAGGCCGCTGCCACACCCGAATAATCCGGCGCGCCGATCAGGCCCTTGATCTTGATATGGTAGTAATCGACCGTGAACGACAGGCGACGCGTCGGCTCGATGACGATGCCACTGGTGATGCTGGTCGAACGCTCGGGCTTGAGGTTGGGGTTGCCCGACGAGGTCAGGCCATAGCTGTAAGGCAGCGTTGCGTAGGAATTGCCGCCATGGGCTGCGATGTACGCAGCGCCGCCCGGCTGCGATGCCAGCACGTTCGCAGTGATATAGCCGGTCGTCGGCTGGCCATAGGCTTCCTGGAAGCTCGGGATGCGGAAGCCGCGCGAGATCGTGCCGCGCAGGCGCACCTGCTCGATCGGCTTGAAGATCGCGGTGAACTTCGGCGAGAAGTTGCTCTGGCCCGACGAATAATCGTCATAGCGGCCCGAGCCGTTGAGCGTCAGCATGTCGAACACCGGCGCGTCGATTTCGAAGAAGGCCGACTTGACGTTGCGGCTGCCGACCGTGCTCACCGAGTTGATGCTGTAATAGCGATCCGCCGGGTTGATCTCGTTCGGGGCATTGGCGCTCGGGTTGTTGACCGATTCGTGCCGGTAGGCGACGCCGACCGCGGTCGTCAGATCACCGCCCGGAAGCGTGAAGAACGCCTTCGAGAGCGTACCCTGGACCTGCCACAGCTTCGAGGTCGACAGGTTGTTGTTGACCGGCGCGATATAGTCGCGCGTCGCCTGGCTGTTGAGCGACGGATCGACGAAGTTGAACGAGCCGTCGTTGATCACGTCGAGCAGGCGCTGCGCGTTGAGATAGCCCTTGTTGGTGACCTTCAGATCGACTTCGGAATAGGTCGCGTCGGCATTGTAGTGCCAACCCTGGCCGAAGGTGCCCGCGATACCGGCGGCGAAGCGATAGGTCTTCGCATCGGTCTGCGTCTCACGCGGCTGGTCGTAGCGATAGTTGACGCGCGCCTGATAGCCCTGCGCCGCGAACGGGTTGTTCGGGTTGAGCGTGCCGTTGGCCGCGGTGCAGGCGACGGTCGTGCCGCGCGGGCAGACGAACGCCGGCAGCAGAACCGGGCTCAGCGTGTATTGCGTGCCGCCTGCTGCGGTCTGGCCGGCAAAGGCGAGCGGCGCGATGCTGCTGCTCGACTGGGTCTCGTAGAAATTGCCCATGACATAGGCCTGCGCCTGGCTGCCGATGTTCGCGGTGCCGTGCAGCGTGGCGCCGAAGCGCTGCTGCTTCGGAATTTCCATCAGATACTGGTTGATCAGGTCCTGCCCGCAGATCTGCGAACCGGTCGGCGTGCCCGCGGCTGCGGCCTGCGCCTGTTGCGCCGGGGTCAGCGTGATCGCGGTCAGGTTGCGGCAGCCAGCATTCGGATTGAGCAACTGGAATTGCGAGCCGGCAACCGCGCTGCCGTTCTGATAGGCGCGGACGACCGGAACGCTGGTCGTGCCGAGGCCGTTGAAGCTGCCATCAGCCTGGATGCCGTTGACGGTCTCGTTGGGGAGGCAGGTGCCGCCGCCAGCCTTGCAGATGCCGCTGTAATTGTTGCTGTTCCACGGATAGCCGCGGTCGCGCGCGTAGATTGGGTTGCTCTGCTGGTATTCGACATTGGCATAAACGTTGAAGCCCTGATCGCTGAGCTTGCCGTAGCCATAGGTCAGATCGACGCGGTTCTCGCTGCCGTCGCCACGCTCGGAAATCCCGGCCGAGGCGTTGGCGTGGAGGCCGACGATCTGCTTCTTGACGACGACGTTCACGACGCCGGCGACCGCGTCGGCGCCGTAGGTTGCCGATGCGCCGTCCTGCAGCACGTCGACCTTCTCGACGATCGACTGCGGGATGGTGTTGAGATCGACGAAGCTGCGCTGGCCGTCATCGCCGAGCGGGTAGATTGCCGAACGCAGGCCGTCGAACAGCGTCAGGGTGTTGCCGGTGGTGAGACCACGCAGCGACACCGCGGTCGCGCCGGTCGCGAAGCCGAAGCTGTTCCAGGCGCGCGTCATCGTGCCCGCGCCGTTGGCGGGGATCGTCTGCAGCGCTTCGGCGATGGTGTTCTGGCCACGGAGCGCAAAATCCTGCGCGGTGAGCGTGTTGATCGGTGCGGCACCGGCAGCGGCGCTGTTGCGGATCAGCGTACCGGTGACGACGATGTCCTGGCCGTTATTGGTATCCTCGACGGGCGGCGAAGCCGGCAGCGGCGCTGGCGTGGCGGCGGGGGCGGCCGGGGCCTGATCCTGCGCGAAAGCGGGGACGGCGAAAGCGAGCAGCGCGACGCTCGAGGCGGCACCGGCAAGCAGCCGTGTCTTGCGGACGATAGAAGTCGATTGAGTCACATGCGATTCCTTGCTGAACACGGCACCGCGATCGCTCGCAGTGCCGCGTAGATGGCAAGTCTCGTAACCGAACATGCGCTCGGCCCCCCGAGACATGTGCAGTGGATGAAGCTGTGCTGAACCGCTGTAAAGTCGGGTTGTAACCCGATAAGTCGGTTTGGTTACGGACTGTCACCGAAAGGCAACAGCCTGTAATCTCTTGATAAAACCGATCCGGACCTAAAAGGGGCGATTATCTAGCGAAAACCGCCCCTTGCAGATTTGAGGCTAGATCAGAACTTGAAGTTCGCCCCGGCGCGGAAGCTGCGACCGACGATCCCGGCCATGTGCCAGGTCGGCAGGTAGTTCGCGCCCGAGTAGGACGCCGGTGCCAGCGGTGCCTTCTCGCCGGTGATGTTGCCGACATAGAAGTTGAACGTGAAGTCGTCGTTCACCTTGAAGACGGCGTTCACGTCGGCATAGATGAACCGCTTGATGTAGCAGAAGTTCTGGCCGGTGCCGTAGAGGTTACCGCCTGCGCACGAGATGTCGTCGCCTTCGTCGGCAGCGACTTCCTTGATCCGCGACACGTAATAGGTCGTCGCGGTCAGCGAGACCGGACCGAACTCGATCGTGTTCTGCCAGTTGCCGCGCACGCGCGGGGTGCCCGCACCCGACGACAGTTCGTAAGGTCCAAGCGTACCGGCATACTTCTGGATCTTGCTGCCGTTACCTGGATTGAGGTCGTACTGGATCAGATAGGTAAGATCGAGCCGGCTGGTGAACCGCACGTTCTCGGAGATCGGCACCCGCACGTTGGCGCCGAAGTCGAGGCCCGAGACCGTTACCGAGCCGGCGTTGACGAACGGCACGTTGATGATCAGCACGCGCGGCAGCGCGTTCGGGAACAGCGGATCGGGCGCATCGACCGCCGAAACGGTGTAGCCTGCAGGCAGCGCGGTTCCGGCGAAATAGTTCGCGCGGGCGATGCCGGCATCCGGACCGGTCACGATCACGTCGGTCTTCTTGATGTTGTAATAGTCGACCGTGAAGCTGACGTTGCGGACTGGCTCGGCCACGATCCCGGCGGTGAAGCTCCGCGACTTCTCGGGCTTCAGATTGGGGTTGCCGGTCGCGCCCGAACCAAGGCTGTAGGCCTGGGCGTAGGGGTTGGTGTTGCCACCGGTGACGAGACCACCATGCGCCAGCTGGAAGCTTGCGGGCGGCGTCACCGTCACGAAGCCGGCATAGCTCGACTGCGGGTTGTTTTCCGCAAACGTCGGTGCGCGGAAACCGTTCGAATAGGTACCACGGATCGCGAGCTGCTTGATCGGCGTCCACTTGGCGCCGATCTTGGGCGAGAAGTGGCTGAACCCTTCCGAATAGTGATCGTAGCGACCCGAACCATTGACCTCGAGCGTATCGAGGATCGGCGCGTTGACTTCGAAATAGCCCGCGAAGACGTCATGCGTACCGAAGGCCGCCGAGGTGTTGGCGTATTTGGTCAGGCCCGGGTTGTTGCTGTTGTTGACTTCGGTTTCATGGCGGAACTGGCCACCGACGGCGACCTGCAGATTGCCGCCTGGAAGCGCGAAGAGATCCTTGGCGACCGAGGCATCGACGGAAATCAGCGAGGTATGCGACGGCGTCGTGTAGGTCGGCGCGATCATGTCGCGGACGGCCTGATTGTTCTGCGACGGATCGACGAAGTTGTAGGCGCCGGTGTTGATCGCCTTCTTCAGTCCGGCGATGTCGAGAACGCCGTAATTTTCGAGCGAGAAATTGTCGCGCGCGCCGACCGCGTCGACCTTCCAGTGATAATCCCCCGCGATGTCGCCGTTGAAGCCGACCGCGCCACGGATCACTTCGTTGTTGCGGATCGAGTAGGAGGGGATGTCACCGAACGCATAATAGATGCGCGCTGCGTTGTTGGCCGGATCGAGCGCGCCAGCGGCCGCATACGGGTTGTTCGGATTGAGCTTGCGGTCGGCCGCAGTCGCGCAGTTGACGCCGCTCGAGCAGATGTAGACCGGCAGGACGATGCCCGGGTTGCTCGACGACTGGGTCGGCGAAGCACCGTAAGGCTGCGTCTGGCGGATGCTGTTCGGCGAACGACCGATGGTGACCTGGCTGTGCGAATAGCTGCCCGTGGCATAGCCTTCGATCGTGTCGCTGAGACGCACGCTCACGCGGCCGGAGAAGTTGTAGCGCTCCTGCGACGGCTGGATGTCGTTGTAGCGCGTGCCGTATTCCTGGCCGTAGTCGTGCTTGCAACCCGTGCCGCCAGCGGCGCCGGCGACGGTGAAGGTGCCGCGCGTGCACTGCGCAGTGCCGCCGAGCAGCGTGTAGGTGCCCGCGGCAACACCGCCGGCGAACGGATTGTTGAGATCGGTCTGCGGCGCACGGCGCACGACGGCATTGGTCGACGCGGTCGTCAGCGAGCTGTCACCGGTGTTGTTGTCGAGGCCACCAATCGAGCTCAGATCGTTGGTGTTGTACGGGAAGCCGCGCGTCGTCGCGCCGATCGGCTGGTCCTTCTGGTATTCGCCGTTGATGTAGACGTTCCAGCCCTTGGCGTCATAATCGCCATAGCCGGCGGTGAGGTTGGCACGATAGCGGGCGCCGTCGCCCTTCTCGGTCACGCCGCCCTCGACCGTGCCGCTGAGGCCGGTGAAGTGCTTCTTCATGATGATGTTGACGACGCCGCCGATGGCGTCGGCACCGTAGCTCGACGATGCGCCGTCCTTGAGGACTTCGATCCGCTCGACCGCGCTGAACGGAATCGAGTTGAGATCGACATAGGCGTTGTGGCCGTCATCGTTGAGCGGGAAGTTGGTCGAGCGCAGACCGTCGATCAGCACCAGCGTCGACGAGACGCCGAGGCCGCGCAGCGACACCGCAGCGCCGCCGGCCGAGAAGCCGTTGGTGAAGCCGGTCGAGATCGAACCGGCGCCATCGGCCGAGATCGAGCGCACGGCATCGTTGATGTTGGTGATGCCGGCGCGCGACAGCGTCTCGGCTGTCAGAACGGTGACCGGCGACGGCGTCTCGGTGTTGGTGCGGCGGAAGATCGAGCCGGTGACGACGATGTCCTTGCCTTCTTCGGCGGACTGAGTCGGCGCGGGATCGGCCGGAAGCGGCGCGGTGGTCTGCGCAAACGCCGGACCGGCCGAAAGCGCGATCAGCAAGGCGACGGGCGCGGCGGTGGAACGAAGACGCGCGACTGCGCGGGATTGCATGGACTGCATCGAAAAACTTTCCCCATTGATGCCCGTGGCATCGGTGTCGTCGACGACTACGGACCCCCCGTGTCGTCGTAATGGAGAGAGACTGTAACGTGGCCGGAATATTGTAAAGAGGCCGCGACGGAACTTTTCCAAGTGTCGCCGCAATGCAACACTATACCAAATGTATCCGGTTTGGCGCCACAAACGCCGCTTTAGCGCGCTTCGATCATTCCGAACGCGGCATCGGCCCCGCCACCAGCAGCGGATCAATCTTCGCGTCGCGCCACTTGAGGCTCCAGTGGAGATGCGGTCCGGTCGCGCGCCCGGTCATGCCCGACAGCGCAACCGGCTGCCCACGCCGCACGCGCTCGCCGACGCGTACGTCGATCCGCGCAAGATGGAGAAATGCCGTATTGAGGCCATTGCCGTGATCAATCATCAGCAGATTGCCCTCGAGCGTGAAAGGGTGGTCTGCGGCCAGAATAACCACGCCGTCGGCAGGGGCGAGGATCAGTGAGCCTTGTGGCTTGGCGACATCGAGCCCCGAATGGTACGATCCGGCCTCACCATTCTTGTAGATCCGCTGCGAGCCGAACAGCGTCGAGATCCGCCCGGTGGTCGGCCACAGGAAGGTCTGCCGCCAGCCTTGCGAATCCGACTGGACGCGGCGCGCGGCGGCGATCTGCGCGAGCTCGGCGGGGCGCAGCCGGTCGAATTCGGGTTGCGGCAACGGGATCTTGGGGAGCGTCGACAGGCGCGAAATGTCCCAGCCGCGCGGCGCGATCGTCAGCGTATCGCGCACGACGCGGCCGTCCTCGAGCGTCGCAACCAGGCTCGCGTTCGGCCCGGCATCGCGGTCGAAGCCGATCAGGAAGCGACCGTCGGCTGCCACCGGAATCGCCGCGCCGTTGAAGCTCAGCATGCTGGTACCGAGGGGCGCGATGCCGATGACGATGCCACCCTGGATCATCGATCCCGAATAGCTGAAGCTCACCGGCACCGGCGCGCGCTGCACTTGCGGCGTGGCGGGACGGCGTACGGGTGGCGCCGTGACCCGCTGAACGGTTGCGGGATCAGGCGTGGTCGCACAGCTGCCGAGCGTGATCAGCAAAACGAGTGCGGCGGCGCGGTGCAGGATGGTGGAAATGCCCCCCCGGGCCTTCATGCGGGCGTCATCGCTTCGGTCGCGATCGCCGCGCTGGCATAGGCCTCCTGCTTGGCGACGCTCCAATAGCGCAGATCGTCGAGCGCGATGCGCGTCCCGCTCACCGCGCAGACGACATGATCGCCCGGTGCCAGTACGCGAAACCCGTTCGCCATGAAGTGGAGCCGCGCGGGACGATCGGTATTGGACATCAACATGGCGCGGCTCGTTCTAGAGGAGGGTGGGCTGTTCGGGCGTGGACGTAGCATATGCCTTGGCGCCGCTGCGCTCAACCTTGGCGTCGACCTCGCCGTCGCGGAAGTGGAGCGTGACGGTCCCCGCAGTGCGCGCGGCGCTTGCCGAGCCGACCACCGCGCCCGAAGGTCTGGCCGAGACGAAGGCATAGCCGCGGTCGAGGATCGCGTTGGGCCCGAGCGATTCGACCAGCCGCCACGTCGCGCTGAGCCGGTCGCGCCCGCGCTCGAGCTGGCGGTCGAGCGTCGAGAGCCGCAGCGCGCCCGCCGAGCGATCGAGCTGCCCGCGCGCGACGACGACGCGGCGCTCAAGCCCGCGATCGAGCCGCGCGCCGAGATCGTCGGCCTTCTGGCGCTGCGGACCGAGCAGCGCGTCGCGCCGCGGGAGGACGCGGACCAGCGCATCGAGCCGCTCGCGTCCACGCTCGGCATAGCGCCGCGCGCATTTCTCGGTGCGGGTGCCGTGACTGGCGAGCGTGAGGCGGAGATCCGCGAGCACGGGCACCGCCATTTCGGCGGCGGCGGTGGGGGTCGGTGCGCGCAGATCGGCGGCGAAATCGGCGAGCGTGGTGTCGGTCTCGTGGCCCACCGCCGAGATCAGCGGAATGCTGCACTGGGCGATCGCGCGGACGACAACCTCCTCGTTAAACGCCCACAGATCCTCGATCGAGCCGCCACCGCGCGCGACGATGACGAGGTCGGGCCGGTCCCCGAGCGACATCGCATCGAACCCGGCGATCGCGCGCGCGACCTCCTCGGCCGCGCCTGCCCCCTGTACCTTGACCGGCCAGACGAGCACGTGCGTCGGGCAGCGATCCTCGAGCCGGTGGAGGATGTCGCGGATCACCGCGCCGGTCGGGGAGGTCACGACGCCGATGCGCGCGGGCAAGAACGGCAGCGGCTTCTTGGCGGAGGAGGCAAACAGCCCCTCCCCCGCCAGCTTGGCCTTCAATTTCTCGAGCAGCGCCATCAGCGCGCCCTCGCCCGCCAGCTCCATCCGGTCGATGATGATCTGATATTTGGAGCGACCGGGGTAGGTCGTGATCTTGCCGGTCGCGATCACCTCGGCGCCGTCCTGCGGGGTGAAGCCCAGTTGCGCGACATTGCCCTTCCAGATCACGCCGTCGATGACCGCGCTGTCGTCCTTGAGGCTGAGATAGGCGTGGCCCGACGCGACGCGCTTGTAGCCCGAGATCTCGCCGCGCAGGCGGACAAAGCCGAACTCGGTCTCGACCACGCGCTTGAGCTTTCCGGCGAGTTCCCCGACACTCATCGGCGCGGCGTTGTAGCCGGCAGCCGGCTCGGCTACGAGGCCGCCCAACCCGGCGCCCATCCCCTCGCGCCGCGCAATCTCTAGAAAAGGGTCCGCCATTGAATGTCCTGTTGATCGGCTCGGGGGGTCGCGAACATGCGCTGAGCTGGAAGCTCGCGCAATCGCCGCGCCTGCGTACACTGTTCGCCGCACCCGGCAATCCGGGCATTGCAGCGCATGCACAGATCGTATCGCTCGAGCTGACCGATCATGCCGCGGTCGTGGCGTTCTGTGCCGAGCAGTCGATCGAACTGGTGGTGATCGGCCCCGAGGCGCCGTTGGTCGACGGCCTCGGCGACAGCCTGCGCGCCGCCGGTGTCGCGGTGTTCGGGCCGGACAAAGCAGCGGCGCAGCTCGAAGGCTCGAAGGCGTTCACCAAGGCGCTGTGCGACCGCGCCGGGATCCCGACCGCGGGCTATGTCCACGCCACCAGCCGCGCCGAGGCGCGCCACGCGCTCGATCGCTTCGGTGTGCCCGTCGTGGTCAAGGCCGATGGCCTGGCGGCTGGCAAGGGCGTGACCGTCGCGATGACGCGCGAGGAAGCCGAAGGCGCGCTCGCCGATCTGTTCGGCGCGCGTGGCGGCGAAGCGGTGATCGAGGAATTCCTCGAGGGCGAGGAAGCCAGCCTGTTCGTGCTGACCGACGGCACCGACATCCTCAGCTTCGGATCGGCGCAGGACCACAAGCGCGTCGGCGAGGGCGATACCGGCCCCAATACCGGCGGCATGGGCGCGTACAGCCCGGCGCGCGTGCTGACACCCGAGCTCGAGGCCCGCGCGATCGACGAGATCGTCAGGCCGACCGTCGCGGCAATGGCGGCGGCGGGAACCCCCTTCTCGGGCGTGCTCTATGCCGGGCTGATGCTCACCGCGGACGGCCCCAAGCTGATCGAATATAACGCCCGATTCGGCGACCCCGAATGCCAGGTGCTGATGGCGCGGCTCGACGAGGATCTGCTCGAAGTGCTGCTTTCGGTGGCGAACGGCACGCTCGGGCACCGCGGGCCGGCGAAATGGGTCGCGCAGGCCGCACTCACCGTCGTGCTTGCCGCCAACGGCTATCCCGGCACGCCGGCGAGTGGCGGAGCGATCGACGATATCGCCGAAGCCGAGGAGACCGGCGCGCGCGTGTTCCAGGCGGGAACGCGGCTCGACGGCGGGCAGCTCGTCGCGTCGGGCGGGCGTGTGCTGGCGGTAACGGCGCTCGGCGATACCCTCGCCGCCGCGCAGGCCGCGGCGTATCACGCGGTCGATCAGATCGTCTTTCCAAGCGGTTTCTGCCGCCG
The DNA here is from genome assembly GCF_054059235.1 of Sphingomonas sp. UYP23. Taxonomy (NCBI): domain Bacteria; kingdom Pseudomonadati; phylum Pseudomonadota; class Alphaproteobacteria; order Sphingomonadales; family Sphingomonadaceae; genus Sphingomonas; species Sphingomonas sp. UYP23. The sequence goes on along the minus strand of NZ_JBSSBX010000001.1, from coordinate 2,226,297 downwards.
CGACATCGGATGGCGCGAGATTGCGCGCGACGCGGGCTGAGCTCTTGCGCTAGCCTTCGTGAAATTCAGGAGTAGCGTATGTCTTCCGGCCCCCAGAACCCCAACCAGGCGATCGACGTCATGGTTCCGATCACCATTTCGCATGTGATCCTGATGGTCGCGCTCGCCGCCGCCGCGCTCGCGATCCTGTGGTACGGCGCGCTGCTCCACCGCCGCCGCAAGGCCGCGGCCAAGCAGGTCGAAGAGAATTTCGCGATCGCCGAGGAACATGGCGCGACGGCGGAGCCGGGGAGCGTCTCGCTCGACGGGACGCCGGCGGTTTCGGCGGACGTGCCGAAATCGGCCGATGGCGCGGGCGAACCGACCGCCGAGGTGCCGGTCGTGGCTCCAGCGCCGGTTGCAGCGCCAGCTCCGGCGCCCGCGCCGATTCCTGCCCCGATCCCTGTTCCGCCGCAGGCTCCAGCGCCCGCTCCTACGCCTATCCCGGCTCCGGCTCCGGCTCCGGCACCTGTCGCGGCGGCGCCGATCGCGAGCGACCTTACGCAGATCAAGGGGCTCGGCCCCAAGCTCGCCGCGACGCTCGCGGACCAAGGCATCACCCGCGTCGAGCAGATCGCCGCGCTGACCCCCGACGCGGCGGCCGCGCTCGACGCCAGGCTTGGCGTCTTCAAGGGCCGCATGACGCGCGACCGCTGGATCGAACAGGCGACGCTGCTGAGCGCGGGCGACCGCGCGGGCTATGAAGCGGCGTTCGGGAAGTTGGGCGGGTAAACGTGCCAGGGGGCGGACGCCTTCGCTGTGCAGCGCATCCAGGATGCAAACCCGTCGGCTTCGTCGCCACCCGCAATTGACAGCGATCCCCGATCGTTTTCCTGCGATCCTTCCCCGCCAAGGGGAGGATTGTGGTCATCGAGCGGCGGCTACGCCCCCTTACGGACATTGCGCCCGGCTGGCGCTGCGGGTGTCGAGGTCCAGGCCGGATGCTTGACTCGATTGACCCCAAGACGCGGTGGCACAGCGGCGATCGTTTCCGGTTTTGCGCTGATCCGCGTGCCTGCAGGCTGACGATTTCAAAGAGCGTCACGGGTATACCATGACAGCCGGGATGTAGGACAGCATTACGCGATCCAGCGGGTAAGCGGTCGCAGAATTGGTTTGAACGAGCCGTGGGTATTGCTGCTCCCCATGCCGTCATTCCCGCGAAAGCGGGAATCCATTGTCGCCACGCGGGCCAAGATGAAAGATCGTCGCCCTTATGGATCCCCACCTTCGCGGGGATGACACCAAAGGCGGGAAACGACCAATGCACGAAGCCGCTGCGCGGCATTGGTGTTGGTGGTGAGGTAGCGCCTTTGCGGTGAGGTTTGGCCCGGCGGCAGCGGCGGCAGACGATGGAGTTCCTTCAACCAAAGGAACTTGATCATGGCGATTGTACCGATCGAACGACCCGTCACCCCGCTGCGTCAGCGGATGCTCGACGACATGGCGATGCGCGCGATGCGGTCGCGGACCCAGCATGATTATATCCGCCACGTCCGCGCCTTCGCGGCTTTCCTCGGGCGCTCGCCCGATACCGCGACCGCCGAGGATGTGCGCCGCTTCCAGCTTCACCAACGCGAGCAGGGTGTCGGAGAGTCCACGATCAACGGCTCGGTATCGGCACTGCGCTTCCTGTTCGACGTGACGCTCGAGCGACCCGACCTGTCGCGGCGGCTGGTGCTGGCGCGTCGTCCCAGGAAGCTGCCCGACGTGCTGAGCGTCGATGAGGTGGGACGGCTGCTCGAGGCGGCACCGGGCATCAAGTACCGGGCGGCGCTGGGCGTGGCCTATGGCGCTGGCCTGCGCGTGTCGGAGGTCGCGCACCTCAAGGCCGACGATATCGACAGCAAGCGGATGCTGATCCGGATCGAGGAGGGCAAGGGCCGCAAGGATCGTAACGCCATGCTGTCGCCGCAGCTGCTCGAGCTGCTGCGGCTGTGGTGGCGCGAAGGCAAGCGGCGCAGTGTCCTTCTGCCGCACGGCTGGCTCTTTCCAGGGCGCAGCTACACCGACCCGATCTCGACCCGGCAACTGCACCGCGCGGTCTGCGAGGCGGCCGAGGCGGCGGGGATTCGAAAGCGCGTCAGCCCGCACACGCTGCGGCACAGCTTCGCCACTCACCTGCTCGAACAGGACGTCGATATCCGCGTGATCCAGGTGCTGCTCGGGCACAGCAAGCTCGAGACGACCGCGCTCTACACCAAGGTCGCAACGCGCACGATCCGCGCCGTGACCAGCCCGCTCGACCGGCTGATGGCGCTCATGGAGGGCAAGACGCCGCCCGGTTGACGCCCTCGTGCGGACCTCCCTCGAGGTCGCCAACATCTTTCGCGGCGCTGGTCCCGCATATCGAACGGCGCATGCGGGGCACCTGAGCCTGCACCAGCTGAAGGTCATGTCGGCGATCGAACATTGCCGTACCGCCGTCATGGGCGGTCACGTCGAAGCCTGCACCGACTGCGGGCATTGGCGGGTGGCCTATAACAGCTGCCGCAACCGACACTGCCCGCGGTGCCAGGGTGCCGCCGCGCGCGCCTGGCTGGCCGAGCGTGAGGCCGACCTGCTCCCGGTCGGTTACTTCCATGTCGTGTTCACGCTGCCGGCCGAGGTCGCCGATATCGCCCTCCAGAACAAGGCCGCGCTATACGGCCTGCTGTTCCAGGCGGCGTCCGAGACGATGACCACCATCGCCGCCGACCCCAAGCATCTTGGCGCACGCATCGGCATCACCGCTGTCCTTCATACGTGGGGATCGGCGATGACCCATCACCCGCACATCCACATGATTGTGCCGGGCGGCGGGCTGTCGCCCGACGGCAGCCGCTGGGTGTCGTCGCGCCCGGCGTTCCTCTTGCCGGTGCGCGTGCTCGGCAAGCTGTTCCGCCGCCTGTTCCTCACCCGACTGATGGCGCTGCGCGACACCGGGCGGCTCGGCTTCTTCGGAAGCATGGGCCATCTCGCCGACCGGCGTGCGTTCCTGCGCCACCTGTCGCCGGTCCGGAAGAAGAACTGGGTCGTCTACGCCAAAGCACCGTTCGCGGGACCAGAGGCGGTGCTCGCCTATCTGTCGCGCTACACCCACCGGGTGGCGATCTCGAACGGCCGGCTGCTGCGCTTCGACGAGACCGGCGTGACGTTCCGCTACAAGGATTACCGCCGAGACGGAGCCGACCGCCAGCAGACCATGACGCTCGCGGCCGATGAGTTCATCCGCCGCTTCCTGCTCCATGTCCTGCCAAAAGGCTTCCACCGCATCCGTCACTACGGCCTGCTCGCCGGTGCCACCCGCAAGGGGCAGCTCGAGCGGATCCGTGAGCTACTTGGCGTTGCACCGCCGGCCATCACCGATGCGCCGACCGGGCCGGAAGACGTTCGACCGCCATGTCCATGCTGCGGCGGGCACATGGTCGTCATAGAGACCTTCGAACGCTGGCGGCAGCCGCGCGCACCGCCGCAGAGCACCGCATCGACCGGGACGACCACGCCATGACCCCGCATGGCTCAGCTTCATCCCGCCACGCAGGTCTTGCGGTTCCGGCGATGCTGCCGCTCGTGCTGGCAACATCACCGACTGCATCAGCGGCACCTTCAACCTGCGATCATGGGCAAGATGCACCCCGGACACTGCCCCTCGGGACCATGATCTCGGCCGCCGATACGCGCCTCGACAGCCGTCACACGCGCCGCACAGCCGGGCCAAACTCGAAATCCCCATAGCCAGTACACGTGGCCCGCGGCTTCCTGCTTTGGAGGATATCGTACGCCTCACGGCATCCGATTTCCTTCACAAAGTCGGTCGTAGGAACGCCATTTCGGCGTGCTACAAAGCGGACATCGACCGGGCGGAAGGAACCTGACACCATACCGCTTGTGGCGAGCTCTCCTTCCCTATCCGCTCTTCCCGTCTTGATGGCGGTGCTCATCGCTTCGTGTAGCCCTGCTGGCTTGCAGCGGCAGGATCAATTTGCGTGGGCAATTGAGGGCGCAGACTCAACGTCCCCGCCGATTGTGCGCGTGCGGCTGACGGATTCGCGAAACGGCTCCGGCGCAGTCCGGTGTATGTTCGGTCTAACACTGATCGACGCAATCATGCGCGAGAAGCGTTTGCCTATGACGGAATTAGGGTATCGAGAGGCGGTCGCCTTCGCCCTTTCCGCGCATGATCACAGCTATCGCTTTGTTCGACCCGCATCATTGAAGGTGATCAATGAGTCGCAGGGCATCATGGATGCCGGATTGCTCAAAGGCTGCGAACTGATCAAGCATGGCAAGTCTGCCTTGTGGGCAGACATGCAAGCGACCGTAGTGGAAGGCCCTCACTTTCCGATGGGAAGTGACCCGAGGTAGTTAGACGGTCCGCTTTTCGCCAATTCGCCCAAATACCTGCCTGTCCGCAGTCCACCAATTCCCTCCGTTCGTGAGCGAGCACGGTGCATGCCGTGCGCCAGATCCCGCACCCAGCGGGTAGTGCGCGGCGTCCCTAGCCCAACCGGAACCCGGCCTCGCGCGCCCGGCTCACCAGCAGCTTGTCGATGCGGCGTCCATCGAGGTCGACCACCTCGAACTTCCAGCCCTGCTCGACGAAGCTCTCGCCCTCGCCCGGCAGATGGCGGAACACTGCCAGCGCCAACCCGGCAACAGTCGCGTAATCGCGCCCCTCGGGCAGATCGATGCCGAGCCGCTCGGCAAGCGCATCGACCGCCATCTGGCCTGCGACCAGCAGCGAGCCGTCGTCGCGCGTCACCACCGAGGGTGCATCGTCTGGGTCGGTGTCCGAGGCAAATTCGCCGGCAATCGCCGCGAGCAGATCGGCGGGGGTGACGATCCCCTCGAAATGCCCGTATTCGTCGTGGATCAGCGCCATCGGCACCTCGGCCTGGCGCAGCGCGTCGAGCGCGTCCATCGCATCGATCTGGTCGAGCACGACCGGCGCCTGGCGCATCAGCGCGCGCAGGTCGAAGGCCCCGCCCTGCAGCAAGGCGACCGCGATGTCGCGCGCCTGCACCACGCCGATCACGGTGTCGACCGAGCCTTCGGTCACCGGCAGCCGGCTGTGCGACGCGAGCATGAGCGCGGCGCGGATCCCGGCATCGTCCATCGTCGCGTCGATCCACTCGATATCGGTGCGCGGCGTCATCACCTCGCGCACCGGCCGATCGGCGAGGCGCACCACGCCCGAGATGATCGAGCGCTCATGCTCCTCGATGATACCCGACTTGCTCGCCTCGGCGACGATCAGATGGAGCTCCTCGGCGGTGACATGCTCCTCGCTCTCGCGCTTCAATCCCATCAGCCGGAACAGCAGCCCCGAGGATGAATCGAGCAGCCACACCAGCGGCGCGGTGAGGCGCGCGAGCAGCAGCACGGGACCCGCCATCACCGCGGCGAGCGGCTCGGGCGCGCGCAGCGCGATCTGCTTGGGAACGAGTTCGCCGATCACCAGCGAGGCGTAGGTGGTGATGCCGATCACGAGGGCGAAACCGAGCGACTGCGTCGCCTCGGTCCCGAACCCGAGGAACCCGAGCCGCGCCGCGACCGGGCCGCCCAGGCTCGCACCCGAATAGGCGCCAGAGAGGATGCCGATCAGCGTGATGCCGATCTGCGTCGTCGACAGGATCTTGCCGGGATCGGCGGCGAGCGCGAGCGCGGTGCGGGCACCGCGCGCGCCGACGCGCGCCATCGCCTCGAGCCGCGCCTTGCGCGCGGAGACGATAGCGAGCTCGGACATCGCGAAGACGCCGTTGACGATAATCAACACGGCGATGATCGCGACGTCGATCCAGGGAAAGGGGGGAAGCGGGTGCATGGCGCCGCGCACCTTTCGCGCGAATCGGTTCATTGCACAACCGTTCTCGCACCCGTTAAAGCCCCAGCGGCGAATTCGACGTCGGTGCGCAAGCGGAACAGCCCCCCGCGTCTGCCGGGTTGGTTCGGCCGTATCGGCCCGCAACGGCTGCACCAGAGGGATATCAGAATGACTACCGTCCGCACCCTGGCCACCACCGCAGCGCTGGGTGCGCTGCTCGCGACGGGCGCGTGCGCGACCGATCGCGCCCCGCGGCTGCCGTCCGTATCGGAGACCGCAGTCGGTGGGGCTGTCGGTGGGATCGATGGCGCACTCGGCGGCTATCTGCTGGGCGATCTGATCGGCGGGCGCCGTTTGCGCACTGCAAAAATCGCCGCGGCGGGGATCGGCGGCATCGTCGGCCCGGCGATCGGCGGCTATATGGACGAGCAGGAATCCGAGCTGCGCGCGCGGACCGCGGGCACCGATATCCAGCTGACGCGGCGCGGCGACGATCTGATCCTCAGCATCCCGTCGGGCCTGAGCTTTGCGTACAAGAGCGACGCGGTCGCACCCGGCTTCCAGCCGACGCTCGACCAGATCGCCGGCGTGCTCCGCGCGCATGATCACGCTTTCGTCGATATCTATGGCCATACCGATTCGGTCGGCTCGGATGCGTACAATCAGCGCCTGTCCGAGCGCCGCGCCGCATCGGTCGCGGCGTATCTTGCCGGGCATGGCGTGAACCGTGCGCGCCTCGGCACCAAGGGATTCGGCAAGGCGCAGCCGATCGCCTCGAACGAAACGCCCGAAGGCCAGGCGGCGAATCGCCGGGTCGAGATCAAGATCGTGCCGATCGCCGATACCGATCTGCGCTAGGCGCGGCGCTACCCGCCATCCAGCACCCCGCCCCGCCGTCCGTCACCCCAGCGAAAGCTGGGGTCTCGGGATGCTCGCGCGGTGCCCCACGCCGGAGACCCCAGCTTTTGCTGGGGTGACGTTAGCTTGGGTGACGGTTAGCGGTTCTCACCGCCGCTCGGCGAAGAACGCCTTGAGCAACGCCGCTGCCTCGCCCTCGCCGATCCCCGGGAATATCTCGGGCCGGTGATGCACCGTGCTTTGCGAGAACAGCCGCGGGCCGTGCTCGACCGCGCCGCCCTTGGCGTCGCTCGCGCCGTAATAGAGCCGCGCGATCCGGGCATGCGCGATCGCCCCGGCGCACATCGCGCACGGCTCGAGCGTGACCCACAGATCGCAGGCCTGCAGTCTGTCGTCGCCGATCGCTGCAGCGGCGGCGCGAATCGCCAGCATCTCGGCATGCGCCGTCGGGTCGTGGAGCGTGCGCGGGGCGTTCGCCGCGGTCGCGATGATGCGGCCGTCGAGCACCACCACCGCGCCGACCGGCACTTCACCGGCGGCACCGGCGGCGGCGGCGGCATCGAGCGCGGCGCGCATGAAAAGGGGCATGGGGATCACGACCGTCCCCATGCCCCACTCAGCCGCAAATCGCTACTTACTGCGTGGTGACGCTGTTGCCGTCGGCGCCGGTCGGCTTGTTGACGCGCAACGTCGGGACCGAAATGGTCTTGGTCGTCGTCGTCACCGTCGGAACTTCGATCGCCTTGTTTTCGCTGCCGAATTCGACCGTTGCCATATTGGCGGTGACCTCGGGCGCCTTGCCGCCGTTGACGCTGAGCGACGGCAGCGAGCCCGCTCTGGTATCGATCTTGAGCATACCCAGCGATACGAGCGCGATCACGACAAGGGCAGCAAGCCCGACCAGAGCCAATAGAAACCGCATGATCTTCTCCAACAGGGCATTCGAATCGTTACCGTAACCAACGCGGTGTCGTCCTGAAGGTTGCAAGTCGTGTCGAACGCCCCACGAATCGCCCCATACGGTTGACCAAGGGCCTTACGTTCGGTATGCGCCCCGCCTTCACGAGCTGCTTCACGGCTCAATCTGGTATTCAGGAATTCAAGATGTCGCGCATCTGCGAACTGACCGGCAAGGGCCGGATGGTGGGTAACAACGTTTCCCACGCGAACAACAAGACCAAGCGCACGTTCCTGCCGAACCTGCAGAACGTCACGCTGATTTCCGACGCGCTCGGCACCAGCGTCAAGCTGCGCGTCTCGGCGCACGGCCTGCGTTCGGTCGAGCATGTCGGCGGGCTCGACAACTGGCTCGTTAAGACGACCAACGACAAGCTCTCGCTGCGCGCGCGTCGCCTCAAGCGCGACGTGTCGAAGAAGCTGACGGCCGCTGCGCCGCAGGCTGCCGCCTAACCTACCCTTTGCTTCGGTCGGGCTTCCCATCGCTGTTGGGGCGCCCGACCGGATCGAGCCTGAACTTGAACAGCAGGCTGCGCTGTAGCGCGAACTGGTTATCGTCCGAGACGAGCCAGACTATTGTCGTGCCCGCTTCGCGCGTGGCGGCGACCCCTTCGAAATTGTCGTGCAGCAGCGGTGCCGCGATCGTCGCGATGTCGCGCCCGCGCACGCCTGCGCCGCGTGTAACCTTTTTGGGATCGACGATCGTCAGCGTGCTCGAAAAGCGCAGCTGTGCGAAGCGACGGCTGAGGATCAGCCAGCGCCCGTCGGGCAGCACCGTCATGTCGGTGACGTCATACCCCTCAGGGGGGATGAAGTTGAAGCGGAAGCCCCGGCGCGGCTGCTTGACCGGATCGCCATAGAAAACGATCCCGCCGCGACCGGGCTGATCGGGCCAGGGTGTCGTCTCGTCGATCGTCACCATCCCGCCGCCTGGCAGCAGCGTCATCGCCTCCGGGCCCTCATTTTCGGGCCAGTTCTTCATCACCGGCGGCGCGACATGCTCCAGCGCGCGACGAAAGCCCGAATCGTATCGCCAGAACTGATTGTAGCTCTCGAACCCGACCCAGACATCGCCGGTCTTGGGATCCACGCTCATCGATTCGCTGTCGCGGTCGCGTTTGTTCCACCCCTGCCCGGGGCCGTCGGGAAGCGTGGTGATGTTGCGCTGATGCGGCCGGAAGTCGCGCCCCATCGTGAAGCGCAGGACATCGCCGCCGTCGCTCAGCAGCGTGAAGCGGTCGCCCGCCACGTGCAGCGACGAAAAGCCGCCAAAGGCGGGGTCGCCGCTCGATAGCTTGATCCCGCCGAGCCATACGAGATCTCCTACGCGCGTGGCGTGCGGATCGGCGAAGTCGAGTTCGACCGGCTCGGCCTGAAAGGGATAGGTGGGATCGAACACAGGGCGCCGCTGTGCGCCCATCCAGTCAGGAACGAGAACGACGCACAATAGGACCGACCACAGAATTCGCATCCCCCGCCCCTGCGGGAGGCACGCAGCGCGCGCAACCGCGTTTCGGTCCGTCGCTGCGATGAACGGTGGCTAACAAGCGCATTCAGGGTCGCCTCAGCAGCGAGTCGCCATAACGACATCATTGGACCACCGCCTATCAGGAGACGCACCATGATCAAGAAGCTGACGCTCGCCGCTACCGCGATTGCCATGACTGCCTCGGGGCTGGCGGCCACTCCCGCTGCCGCGCAGCGCTATGACGATCAGGGCTACGCCTATGCCCAGGCCTATCGCGACGGCTACAATCGCGACGATGGCTATCAGGACCGCCGCGGCTATCGCGACGACCGCCGCTATGACGATGGGCGCCGATACGAAGACGGACGCCGCTATGACGACGGGCGCCGTTATTACAACCGGTCGCGCTGCAATTCCGGCAATACGGGCACGATCCTCGGCGCGATTGCGGGCGGCCTGCTCGGCAACACCATCGCAGGCCGCGGCGACCGGACGCTTGGAACCGTACTCGGCGCAGGCGGCGGCGCGCTTGCCGGCCGCGCGATCGAGAAGGACGGGCAGCGCTGCCGGTGACGAGTGCAGACGCGGCGACGACCGCGCCAGTGCGGGCATAGCCCGCAGCATTCGGCACGGCCGGCGGGCCGCCCCCTCGGGCGAATCCGACCGACGGCGGTTTTGCCGCCGGCGCTGGACGATGACAGGGTTACCCTCGTGGCACGCAGCGAGGGTGTGAGGCCGGCTTCTCCTCGAGGAGGCCGGCCTCTTTCTTTGGCACGCGGTCTGCCTAGCAACGCCGTCGGCAAAACCGTCGGCCGGATCAGGGTTAGCCCCGTCCTCTCGCCGTGCCGGGCGCTCGCACTTTGCGCGATCGGCGCGGGCGTGGCCGCGCCTGCGGGATCCCCGCAAAGTCGTCCTTTGCGGGGATCCCCTAGCCCGTCAGTACATATGCTGCCCGCCATTGATGCTCAGCGTCGAGCCGGTCACGAACCCACCCTCGTCCGAGCACAGGAACGCAACGCCCCGCGCGATCTCGCTCGCCTGACCCAGCCGCCCGACCGGAATCTTCGCGACGATCTTCTCGAGCACCTCGGCCGGCACCGCCGCCACCATGTCGGTATCGATATAGCCCGGCGCGATCGCATTCACCGTCACACCGGCGCGCGCGCCCTCCTGCGCCAGCGCCTTGGTGAAGCCGTGAATGCCCGATTTCGCCGCAGCGTAATTGACCTGGCCGTACTGCCCGGCCTGGCCGTTGATCGACCCGATATTGACGATCCGCCCCCATTTGCGATCGCGCATACCCGGGAACACGCCCTTGGCCATGTTGAAGCACCCGCCAAGATTGGTGTCGATCACCTCTTTCCACGCCTGGTAGCTGAGCTTCATGATCGTGCCGTCGCGCGTTATGCCGGCATTGTTGACGAGCACATCGACCGGCCCGAGATCGGCGGCGACGCGTGCGCAACCATCCTGGCAGGCGTCGTAATCGGCGACGTCCCACTTGTAGGCGGCGATTCCCGTGCGTTCGGTGAACTCGCGCGCGCGGTCATCATTGCCGGCATAGGTCGCCGCGACGGTCATCCCGTGATCCTGGAGCGCAAGGCTGATCGCCTCGCCGATCCCGCGGGTTCCGCCGGTTACGATCGCGACGCGTGCCATTCTACTCTCCTCAAAGGATCTGTGTCCGGGGCGCACGCTAAGCGGCGGCCACCCAGCCTTCAAGTTCACGCGCGAGTAAAGTGCGCAACATTTCGATACCGGTGTCGCTGGCATTAAGGCACGGGATATAGGCGAAATGCGTGCCGCCCTTTTCCTCGAAACTCTCCCGCCCACGGATCGCGAGCTCCTCGAGCGTCTCGAGGCAATCGGCCGAAAAGCCTGGCGCGACGATCGCGATCCGGGTGATACCCTTGGCAGGCAATTCCTCGAGCGTGATGTCGGTCGCCGGCTCGAGCCATTTCGCGCGGCCGAAGCGCGACTGGAACGACACGATCAACGGCTTGCCGAGCCGCTCGCCGAGCAGCCGCCCGGTCTTCTGGCAATGGCAGTGATACGGATCGCCCAGTTCGAGCGTGCGCTGCGGCATGCCGTGGAAGCTCGCGACAATCGCCTGCGGTTCGAAATCGAGCGCCGCGACGCCCGCCTCGATCGAGCGCGCAAGCGCATCGATATAGACCGCATCGTCGTGATAGGGCGGCAACGTCCGCAGCGCAGGCTGCCAGCGCATCTTCGCGAGCGCCTCGAACGCCTTGTCGTTGGCGGTCGCGGTCGTCGCGCCGCAATATTGCGGATAGAGCGGCGCGACGAGGATGCGCTCGCACCCGGCGTCCTTCATCGCCTGCAGTCGCTCGGGGATCGACGGCTTGCCATAGCGCATCGCCCAATCGACCATCACGCCCGGCCCGAACGCGCCCTGCAGCGCCCTGTTCTGCGCCTTGGTGATCGCAGCGAGCGGCGATCCGTCCTCGCTCCACACCTGTGCATAGGCCTCGGCGGACTTTTGCGGGCGGGTATTGAGGATGATGCCGCGCAGGATCGGCTGCCAGATCAACGGCGGGATCTCGACCACGCGCCGGTCCGACAGGAATTCGGCGAGATAGCGTTTGACTGACTTGGTGTCGGCGCCATCGGGCGTACCAAGATTGGTCAGCAGCACGCCGACCTTGCGTGCGGGAATCGGGGGATGATTGGCAGGCAGCATCAGACGGTTCCGGGCAATAGCGGCAAGCTCCGCAGCCGATAGCCCGTAGCGGCTTGCAGCGCATTGGCAATCGCTGGCGCGACCGGTGGTACGGCAAGTTCGCTCACCCCGCCCGGATCCGCCTCGCTCGCGACGAGTTCGACGGTGATATCGGGCGTGTCGGCGAGCCGCGGCAAGCCGAGCGCGCCGAGCCCGCGCGCGGTCGCGAGATTGTCCTTGAAGCCCGTCGCACAGCCGGTCGCCGCCGCCATGCCGAACAGCAGGCCGCCCTCGATCTGTTGGCGGACGAGGTCGGGGTTGATCTGCCGCCCGCAATCGACTGCGGCGACGATACGGTCGACGCTGACCGCCTGCCCCTCGCCGACATGCGCCTCGACCAGTACCGCGATATGGCTACCGCGAAAGCTGTGGCACGCGATCCCCTGCCCGCTTCCCGCAACGCCGCCCTCCCAACCGCCAAGCGACGCCGCGGTCGACAGGCAGCGCGCTAGCCGCGCGTCACCACCGAGCATGGCGATGCGGAACGACAGCGCCTCGGTCCCCGCGACATGCGCGAGCTCGTCGAGAAAGCATTCGGTGAAGAAACTGGTGTAGCTGTGCGCGCCCGAGCGCCAATGTCCGGTCGGCACACCGATCTCGACGGGGTGATGATCGACCGTGAAGGCCGGAATGCGATAGGCCGGCATCGCGCCTGCGACCGCATAGGGGTCGGCCGATCCGGCGAGCGCGAGCGCCGCGCCGACGCCGCGATCCTGCGCGAACATGCGGCGCGCGAGCGCGTGCCCCGTCGCCGGCGCGGCGATCTTGGCGGACAGGCCGAGGATCTGCCCGTTGGTGCCGAGCCGCGCCGTCATCCGTGCGCGCGCCGGCGGGCGATAGCGATCGTGCAGCAGATCCTCGACGCGGCTCCAGACGAGCTGGACCGGGCGTTTGATCGCCTGCGCAAGCACCGCCGCCTGCGCCGCGCAGTGCGTCTCGAGATTGGCGCCGAACGATCCGCCGACGAGCATCGGATGGACGAGGACCGCCGCCTCGGCGAGCCCGATGGCGGCGGCCGCCGCGGCGCGCGCGATGCCGGGGGCCTGGGTCGGCAACCACAGTTCGAGCCGTCCGTGGCTGAGCTGGGCGGTCGCGGTCATCGTCTCGAGTGCGGCGTGCGGCGCGAGCCCGACCTGATACTCGGCAGCGACGAGCCGTGCGCCCTCGAATGCTGCGGCGACATTGCCCTGCTCGATCATTCGCGTTCCCGGTTGAGCAAGCGCGGCTTTCAGAGCGGCGTCGATGCTCGCGGTCGAGACAACCGGGCCCTTGGTCTCGAAGCGCGGTGCGAGTGCGTCGAGCGCGCGGTTCGCCGCCCACCAGCTATTGCCGATCGCGGCGACCCAGCGATCGGTGGTGACGACCTGCAGCACGCCGCTGATCCGGTCCGCCGCCGCACGATCGACGCGCACCAATGTGCTGTCGCCGACCGGTCCCTGACGAATGCTGGCATAGACCATGTCGGGCAACCGCACGTCGCCGGCGAACGTCGCCGACCCGTCGATCTTGGTGGGCGCATCGAGCCGCGGCAAAGACTGGCCCGACAGCCGCCCGGCAGGATCGCTGCGCAGCGGCAGCGGATCGGGGAGCGCCGCGTTGCCAAAATCGCGCGCCGCTTCCGCGGCGAGGTCGCCAAAGCGCAGTCGGTCCTTGCCATGGGAAACGAAGCCTTCGGCGGTGCTGCATGCCTGCCAATCGATCTTCCATCGCGCTGCGGCTGCCTTGCACAACAGGATGCGCGCCGCAGCCCCGGCTGTACGCAACGGGTCCTCGAAACTGCGCACCGAACTCGACCCGGCGGTCAACGTCAGTCCGAGCCGCACCGCATGGCCATCGCGCCACTGTTTGAGCAGGCCGTTATCGGGTTGTTCGAACAGTTGTTCGGCGCCGAACGGATTGGCGTAGAGCGGGTTCGATGGCGCAGGTTCGACCCCGACGGTGCGCCAATCGGCGCCGAGCTCGTCGGCGACGATCTGCGGGAGCGCGGTATAGATGCCCTGGCCATGCTCGGCCTGCGGCACCGCGACGATGACTCGTCCGTCATCACCGATCTTGAGCCACGCGCCGAAGATCGTCTCGCCCGGGTCGGCGGTCAGATTGCCGGCATAGCTACGCGGCCACAATTGCCACGCAACGACCAAACCAATCCCCGCCCCGCCCGCAATCAACAACGTGCGGCGGTCGACGGTGGGAAGCTGGGAAAATGCCATCGCCACGCTCTATCGCGCCCCGCGGCGACCCGCCAGTTCGGTTTGCGTCTGGACGGGGCTTCCCGGTGCTGGCGAACGGCGATGTCGGGTCCGCGAGCCTTGGTTGGGCTCGAGCGCCGACCGCGGCAAGCGGGCACAAAAAAACCGCCTCGGGAGATCCTGAGACGGTTTGGTGTGTCGGTTTGGTTGCGGGGACAGGATTTGAACCTGTGACCTTCAGGTTATGAGCCTGACGAGCTACCGGGCTGCTCCACCCCGCGACAGGGTGTTGTGTGTTTTGCTCGCAAGCGCGAGCGGGGTTTAGATGACATGTGATGGGTTCTCATGAGAGACACGAACGTTTTGTGTTCACCGGCTTCAATGCCTGGCGACGACCTACTCTTCCATCGCTTAAGCGATAGTACCATCGGCGCAGTCAGGTTTCACGGCCGAGTTCGGGATGGGATCGGGTGGGGCACTGACGCTATAGCCACCAAGCAATGGAGCCAGTGAACAGCAAAAGGTTCGGGTTCTCTGGAAGCCCCGCCTTGCGGCGGAGCTCCTAAAATCGGTGCACGTTTACGACAATCTGAAGATGGTAGTTGTTAATCAGGCGTTGCATTTGATCATCCGCCATCTGTGACGTGCTGGTTACCCAGGATTGTCATTGATGGTGGGACTCTCAAGCGCGAATAGAGCAATTAGTATCGGTTAGCTCCATGCGTTACCGCACTTCTACATCCGATCTATCAACGTCATGGTCTCTGACGGCTCTATGAAATCTTATCTCGAGGGAGGCTTCCCGCTTAGATGCTTTCAGCGGTTATCCCGTCCATACATAGCTACCCTGCTGCGCTCTTGGCAGAACGACAGGTACACCAGAGGTATGTTCAACCCGGTCCTCTCGTACTAGGGTCAACTCCTCTCAAATTTCGACGCCCACGGCAGATAGGGACCAAACTGTCTCGCGACGTTCTGAACCCAGCTCACGTACCACTTTAATTGGCGAACAGCCAAACCCTTGGGACCTGCTCCAGCCCCAGGATGTGATGAGCCGACATCGAGGTGCCAAACAACCCCGTCGATATGAGCTCTTGGGGGTTATCAGCCTGTTATCCCCGGCGTACCTTTTATCCGTTGAGCGATGGCCCTTCCACGAGGGACCACCGGATCACTATGACCGACTTTCGTCTCTGCTCGACTTGTCAGTCTCGCAGTCAGGCGGGCTTATGCCATTGCACTCTAACAGACGGTTTCCAACCGTCCTGAGCCCACCATTGCGCGCCTCCGTTACTCTTTAGGAGGCGACCGCCCCAGTCAAACTACCCGCCACAGAGGGTCCCTGATCCAGTTTCATGGATCGAGGTTAGACATCAGAAACAAACAGGGTGGTATTTCACCTATGGCTCCACGTCAGCTGGCGCCAACGCTTCATAGCCTCCCACCTATGCTACACAGTTTCTTCCTAATGCCACTCTGAAGCTGCAGTAAAGGTGCACGGGGTCTTTCCGTCTAACCGCGGGAACCCCGCATCTTCACGGGGAATTCAATTTCGCTGAGCATGTCCTGGAGACAGTGGGGAAGTCGTTACGCCATTCGTGCAGGTCGGAACTTACCCGACAAGGAATTTCGCTACCTTAGGACCGTTATAGTTACGGCCGCCGTTTACCTGGGCTTCATTTCAGAGCTTGCACCCCTCCACTTAACCTTCAGGCACCGGGCAGGCGTCAGGCCCTATACGTCGTCTTGAAGCCGACTTAGCAGAGCCCTGTGTTTTTGCTAAACAGTCGCTACCCCCTGGCCTGTGCCCCCCAACAGAGCTTGCGCTTAGTTGGGGCCTCCTTCTTCCGAAGGTACGGAGGCAATTTGCCGAGTTCCTTCAGGACACTTCTCTCAAGCGCCTTGGTATACTCTACCTGACCACCTGTGTCGGTTTCGGGTACGGTCTATACGGTGGGGCTATTTCCTGGGACCTCTTCGAAGCCTTCCCAATCCAATAAGGGAAGACAACACACGAGATCCGTCACACACCACCAGGTCACGGAATATTAACCGTGTTCCCATCGACTACCCCCTTCGGGCTCGTCTTAGGGGCCGACTCACCCTGCGCGGATTAGCCTTGCGCAGGAACCCTTGGTCTTTCGGCGAAAGGGCATCTCACCCTTTTTATCGCTACTCATGTCTGCATTCGCACTTCCGATACCTCCACGACCCATTACCAGATCGCTTCACAGGCTTAC